>CAWCNU010000003.1:0-1593771 GCA_963797025.1 uncultured Actinomycetes bacterium | reverse complement strand
CGGCGGATGGCGAAGATGACCGTCGACCGGCTCGTCGACCGCGAGGCCCGTGACGCGCCCTGTCGCACGCAGGCGATCCCGCTCGGCGCGCCGGTCGACGTCGCGGACCTGCCCAAGGTCGACGGCGTCCACGAGGCGGCCTACGCGGCGCTCGCCGGGCGCTACGGCCACGCCGCCCACGACGTCCTGACGGTCGCCCGCGAGCACCCGGAGCTCGCCGCGCCGATCGTGTCGGACCTTCCCGACCTGCTCGCCGAGGTCACCTTCGCGGCCCGCCGCGAGCAGGCGCGATCGCTCGGCGACGTCCTGTTGCGGCGCACGCGGCTCGGCCTGCTGGCGGCGCGCGAGCTCGGCGCCGACGGGCCGGTGGTGCAGCGCGTCGCGGGAGCCCTCGGACGCGAGCTCGGCTGGGATGCGGGCGAGGTCGCGGCCCAGCGCGAGGCCTGGCGCGCGGAGGCGCGCGCGGAAGGCGTCACCGGCAGCGCGTAACTTTGCCGCCGCTCACCGGTTGAAACTGCTCTGAGGGGACACGTCCGCCTCGTCCATCCCCGTCCGAGAAGGAGTGCCTCGCGCCCCGATGCGTCGTCTGCTGATCCTCACCGCCGTGCTGCTCACGATGCCCACCGCAACCGCGCAGGCGGGACTGTTCCCCGGCGATCCGATCGACGGCCCGAGCGCCGACATCCAGCGCCTCGGCGACGTCGACCTCGCGCGCGACGGGACCGGCGCGCTGACGTACGTCAAACGCGTCGACGGCCTCGACCAGATCTTCGTGGCGCGCTTTGCCAACGGGGCCTTCGGCGCGGGCGAGCGGGTCGACACCGGCCTGCCGGGCCCGAGTTCGCAGCCGGTCGTCGCGGCCGCCGACACGGAGCGGCTCGTCGTCGTCTTCGTCAACGGCGGGGTCGTCTACGGCGTCGTGCGCCCGGCCGGCGCGGGCTATGCGGCGCCGGTGCCGCTGGCGCTGGGCTCCGATCCCTCGGTCGACCTCTCGATCAACGGCACGGCCTACACGAGCTTCACCTCCGGCGGCGACGTGCGGATCGCGCGCCTGGACCGCCGCTCGAACACCTGGGGCCTGCTCGAGCAGCCGGCCGACATCGATCCGTCACGGGCCGCGGGCGTCGGCACGGCGCGGTCGCGCGTCGCGATCGCCGCCGACGGCGTCGGGGTCGTGACCTGGGGCGAGGGCGGCCACGTCTACGCGCGCAAGATGTTCGGCGCGGCGCTGTCCAGCGCGCCGCAGGACCTCACGCCCGACGTCTTCGAGGAGCGGGCGACCTCGACCTCCGACGCCCCCGACGTCGATGCCGAGGACGACTCGAGCTTTGCCTGGGTCGTCTTTCGCCAGCGCTTCCCCGACGGCTCGACGCGGATCCTCGCCCGCCGCCAGCGGGGCACGATCTTCGACGCGCCGGTGGCAGTCGAGGTGCCCGACGGCGAGCCGGTCCTCGAGCCCGACATCGACATCAACGGCCGCGGCGTCGGGCTGGCGACGACCGTCGGCGCGGCGAGCGGCCAGCCGATGGTCGACGGCGTCTTCGAGCGCGACGCGTTCGGCGTTCCCGCGCGGATCTTCGGCCTCAGCGCGATCCCGGCGCTCGTCGCGCCGGCGATGTCCGAGAACAACGACGGGCTCGTCGCAAGCGTCCTCACCAATCCCGGGGAGCCGTCGTTCGTGCGCGTCCTGACCTACGACGACCGCAAGCCCGGCAAGGAGACGACGATCTCGCGGCCGGAGCTCGGCGCGGTGGACCCGGCGCGTGGCTTCGACGCGGCCGTGGACCGGGCGAGCGGCGGCGTCATCGCGTGGATCCAGGGCGCCGAGGACGAGCGCCGGCTCGTCGCCGGCTACCTCGATCGCGAGCCCGGCTTCTTCGCGGGCTTCACGTCGCAGAAGTGCTGCCAGCCGGCGCTCGCGCGGCTGAGCTGGCAGCCGTCGTTCGGGCTCTGGGGCCCGCAGCGCTACGAGGTGCGCATCGACGGTCAGCTCGTCGCGGCGACGACGGCCACGAACGTCACGCTCACGACGCCGATCAGCGGCGCGACGCACCGCTGGCAGGTCACGGCGATCGACCAGCGCGGCCAGACGCGGCGCTCGCGGACGCGCCTGCTGCGCATCGACGACCTGGCGCCGAAGCTCTCGGTGAGCTACAAGCGCGCGAAGCGGGTCGTCACGATCTCCGCGCGCGGCGCCGACCAGGGCGGCGCGGGGCGCCGATCGTCGGGGATCGCGAGCGTCGTGGTCTCGTGGGGCGACCGGAGCGCCGGCGCGCGCGGCGTCGCGCGCGTGAAGGCGCGCCACCGCTACCCCGGCCCCGGCACGTATCCGCTGCTCATCACCGCGACCGACGAGTCCGGCAACGTCGCGACGTACCGCCGCGGGGTGCGTGTCGGATAGCGTCGGCGCTCCCGTGCGCCGTCATGCCGTCGCCGCCGCGGGCCGCACGCTCGCGCTCGGCGAGCGGCCGTGGCTCATGGGCATCGTCAACGCCTCGCCGGACTCGTTCTCGGACGCGGGCGCCTACCCGGACCTCGAGTCGCGCGTGCGGCGCGCGCGCTCGCTGCTGGAGGCGGGCGCCGACATCATCGACATCGGCGGCGAGTCGGGGATCACACTGCGACCGCGGGTGGAGGTCGCAGAGGAGATCGCGCGCGTCGTGCCGCTCGTCGAGCGCGTCGCGGGCGAGCTCGGCGCGGTCGTCTCGGTGGACACCTACAAGCCCGCGGTGGCCGAGGCGGCGATCGCCGCGGGGGCGGCGATCGTCAACGACGTCAGCGGGTTGCGCGATGCCGAGCTCGCGGCGGTCTGCGCGCGGACGGGCGCGGCGCTCGTGCTCATGCACACGCGGGCGGCGCCGAAGCAGCGCCTGCAGGACCCCGGTCTCTACGACGACGTCGTCGCCGACGTCGTCGCGTTTCTCGGCGAGCGGGTGCAGGCGGCGGTCGCGCAGGGGGTGCGCGAGGAGCAGCTCATCCTCGATCCGGGGCCGGACTTCGCCAAGACGCCCGCGCAGACGATCGCGCTGCTGCGCCGCCTGGAGGAGCTGCACGCGCTCGATCGCCCGCTGCTGCTCGCGGCATCGCGCAAGGACTTCGTCGGCGCGCTGACCGGCCGGGCGCCGGGCGACCGGCTGGCCGGGACGCTGGCGGCGCTCGGCCATGGCGTCGATGCGGGCGCGCACATCCTGCGCGTCCACGACGTCGCCGCGGCGGCCGACTTCCTCGCGGTGCGGGCAGCGCTGCGCGGCGACGTCGAGGTCGACGAGGCGCTCGCGCTCGACGACGCGATCCGCCACGCCCGCTAGCGATCCACCTCGCGCGCCAGTACCGGTGTACTAGTGTTCATGTGACAAGTCGCCGGCCGCTGCGCAACGCGGCCGGGGCCCACCGACGATCCACCCACTGGAGGACCACATGCCCGTCATCTCTCGCTCCGCATTGGAGTCAAGCTCACTCGCCGACCTGCACGAGATCGCGTCCGAGCTCGGCCTCGACGGCTACCGGCGCCTGCGCAAGGCCGATCTCGTCGGCGCGATCATCGAGCGCCACGGCGGTGAGGCAGAGCTCGAGCCCGACGACGCCGGCGCAGTCATCGACCTCGCGGTCAATGGCGCCGACGCCGAAGTCGAGGACGACGCCGAGGGCGACACCGACGGCGACGCCGACACCGACGGCGACGCCGATGCGGATGCCGAGAAGCCCGCTCGGCGCTCGCGGCGCGGTGGCCGGGGGCGCAGCCGCGCTCGCGATCGCGACCCGGGCGACAGCGACGCCGACGCTGACGAGGCCGGCGCCGAGGAGGCCGAGGCGCCGCCGCGGCGCTCGGCCCGCGCGGCCCGCGGCGGACGCTCGTCCGAGAACGGCGAGCGCGACCGTGGCGACCGCGACCGCGACCGCGGCGACCGCGACCGTGGCGACCGCGACCGCGGGCCTGCCGAGGAGAAGATCGCCGGCGGCGTCGTCGAGCTGCTGCCCAACGGCTCGGGCTTCCTGCGCGTCACGCCGCCGGAGCCGTCCGACGACGACGTCTACATCTCCGCCGCGCAGGTGCGCCGCTGCGAGCTCGTCGCCGGCGACGAGGTCAGCGGGCCGGTGCGTGCTCCGCGCCGCTCCGAGCGCTACCCGTCGCTCATCCGCGTCGACACGATCAACGGCCGCTCGGCCGACGAGGTCGCCGAGGGCACGAAGTACGACGACCTGCCGTGCACCTACGCCACCGAGCGCATCGCGCTGGACTCCGAGGACGCGACGATCAAGGCGATCGAGTGGCTCACGCCGTTCGGCCGCGGCTCGCGCGTCGTCATCGTCGGCGGGCCGCGCGCCGGCAAGACCGAGGCGCTGCGCCGCCTCGCGCGCGCGCTGACCGGCCGCGAGGACCTCGAGCTCAGCGTCGTGCTCGCCGGCGTGCGCCCGGAGGAGATCGCCGGCTGGAGGTCCGAGACGCTGCAGCCGATCGCCGAGCTCAACCTCGCCGCCGCGCCCGACGCCCAGGGGCAGGCGATCGAGCGCGCGATCGAGACCGGTCGCCGCGTCGCCGCGCGCGGCGGGCACGCCGTCCTGCTCGTCGACACGCTCGAGTACGTTCCGGCGCCGCTCGCGCGCCGTGCGCTCGCGGCCGCGCGCAACATCGTCGACGGCGGCTCGCTGACGATCGTCGCCACCGCCCGCGAGGCGTTCGGCGGCGAGACCACCGTCATCGCCCTGGACGCGGCGCTGGCGGCGAGCGGGCGCATCCCGGCGCTCGACCTGCCGGCCAGCGGGACGATCAAGCCCGAGCTGCTCGTCGGCAACAAGGGCGCCGAGGCGATCGCCGAGGCGCGCGCGGCCGCGATGGCGTAGGGCGTTCGCGGTGGCCCGTGCGGCTGCGGTCGCGCGGGCGCCGTGCGATATTCAGAACTCGTGAGCCGCCGCCTCCTCCTGCCCGACGAGCGTCGGCGGATGATCGTCGAGCTCGTGCGTTCTCGGGGCGGTGTATCGGTGGCCGAGCTCGAGGCCGAGTTCGGGATATCGCTGATGACCGCGCGCCGCGACCTCGCCGAGCTCGAGCGCGTCGGGTACCTGCGGCGAACGCACGGCGGTGCCGTCCTGCCGGCGATGTCGGGTCACGAGGACTCGTTCGCCCAGCGCCTCGAGGTCGACGTCGCGGCCAAAGAGCGCCTCGCCGAGGCGGCGCTCGGCCTGCTGCCCGCAGGGGCCTCGCTCTACGTCGACAGCTCGACGACCGCGTACATCGCGGCGCGGCGGCTGCTGCGGGAGAACCTGCGGTGCACGCTGCTCACGAACTCGCTGCCCGTGATCGACCTCGTGTGCGAGTCCGACGCCGCTGTGGCGGTGGAAACGATCGGCATCGGCGGGACGCTGCGCGCGCTCACGCGCTCCTTCGTCGGCCCGCAGGCGGTGCAGTGCGTCCGGGCGCACTTCGCCGACTACGTCCTGTTCTCGGTGCGCGGCGTCGGCGACGACGGCCACCTGACCGATCCCGACCCGCTCGAGGCCGAGCTGAAGCGGACGATGGTCGCCCGGGCGCAGCACGCGGTGTTGCTGGTGGACGGCACGAAGCTCGGCCGCACCGCGCTGGCGGTCGTCGCCGAGACGAGCGATGTTCGAACGATCATCGCGGCCGACGTCAACGCCGCGGCGCTGGCGCGATTTCGCGCGGCGGGCCTCGACGTCGTCGTCGCCTGAACTCCTAGCACGAGCAGGGACGGGGATTTTCGGGGCCGATCGATAAATCTGCGGAACCGTGCTTGACATGTGCGGTTGTGTTCGAATATGTTCATTCCAGAGGAGAGAATGACCAAGGCCGATCACACTCCGACGGCGCGAGGCCTGGTTCCGGCGCAACGGCGGGCGCTCATCGCCCAGCGGCTGCGAGCGACGGGCAGCGTCACGATCGCCGAGCTCGAGAGCGAGTACGGGATGTCCGCGATGACCGCGCGGCGCGACCTGCACGAGCTCGAGCGCCAAGGCAGCGCGCGCCGGACCCACGGCGGCGCCGTCTCCCCGCAGACCACGCGCAGGGAGGACTCGTTTCGCTTCCGCCTCGAGCAGGCAGCCGACGCGAAGAAGCGCCTCGGCGCCGCCGCCGCCGCGCACGTCGCGGACGGAGAAGCCGTCTTCGTCGACAGCTCGACGACCGCGTACGCCGCCCTCGAGAGCCTCCTCGCCGCCGGTCGCCGGTTCACGGTGCTCACGAACTCGATTCCGGTGATGGACCTCGTCGCGCAGACCGACGCCCCCAACGCGTCGCTCATCGGGCTCTCGGGTTCGCTGCGCGCGGCGACCCGCTCCTTCGTCGGGCCGCAGACGATCGACGCGATCGCGCGTCACTTCGCCGACAAGCTCATCTTCAGCGTCAAGGGCGTCACGCCCGACGGGACGCTCACGGAGGCCGACGCCCTCGAGGCCGAGGTCAAGGCCGCGATGGTCTCGCGTGCGCGCGAGTCGCTGCTGGTCGTCGACGGCTCGAAGTTCGAGGCCACGGGGCTGAACGCGATCACGCCCGTTCAGACGGTGACCCGGGTCCTGGTCGCCGACACGGCCAGGGAGCACATCACGTCGCTGCGCCGCAGCGGCATCACGGTGGAGGAGGTCCGGTGACTCAAGCCGCACAGCCACAGCTGCGTGTGGCCGACGACGTCGCGCCGATCCTGGAGTTGCGGGACGCGGTGAAGTCCTACGGCGCCGTTCGCGCGCTGCGCCACGGCACGATCGCCCTCCGGCCCGGCGAGGTCCGCGCGCTCGTCGGCGAGAACGGCGCGGGGAAGTCGACGGTCGTCAAGCTGCTCGCCGGCGTGATCGGCCGCGACGGCGGCGAGATGCTCGTCGACGGCGAGCCCGTCGACTTCCACGCCCCGCCCGATGCGCGCGCCGCCGGCATCGCGGTCATCTATCAGGAGCCGACGCTCTTCCCCGACCTCTCGATCGCAGAGAACGTCGTCATGGGCCGCCACCCGCTGAAAGGCGGCCGCCGCATCGACGGCAAGGCGATGCGCGCGCACGTCCAGGGCCTGCTCGACCGTCTCGGCGTGCGTCTGGACGCCGAGCGCCCGGTTCGCGGCCTCTCGATCGCCGATCAGCAGATCGTCGAGATCGCCAAGGCGCTGAGCTTCGACGCTCGCGTGCTGATCATGGACGAGCCGACCGCGGCCTTGTCGGGTCCCGAGGTCGAGCGGCTGTTCGGCGTCGTTCGCTCCCTGCGCGAGCGCGGCGCGGCCGTGCTCTTCATCTCCCACCGGCTCGAGGAGGTCTTCGCGATCTGCTCGACGGTGACCGTCATGCGCGACGGCGAGGTCGTCCACGCCGGCGACACCGCCGACCTGACCACCGACGAGCTTGTGCGCAAGATGGTCGGCCGCGAGCTCACCGCGCTGTTTCCCAAGCTCGACAGCGAGGTCGGGGCGCCGGTCCTGCGCGTCGATCGCCTGACCCGGGAGGGCGTCTTCACCGACATCTCCTTCGAGGTCCGCGCCGGCGAGATCGTCGCGCTCGCCGGCCTCGTCGGCGCCGGCCGCAGCGAGGTCGCCCGAGCGATCTTCGGAATCGACAAGCCCGACGCCGGAACCGTCGACGTCGCCGGCGAGCGCCTCGTGCGCGGCCGGCCGCTGGCCGCGATGCGGGCCGGCATCGGCTTTGTCCCCGAGGACCGCCGCCAGCAGGGCCTTGTCATGGATCACTCGATCCAGCGCAACGTGACGCTGACGCGGCTGAAGTCACTCGCGACGTTCGGCCTGCTGCGCGGGCCCTCCGAGCGCTCGCTGGCCGCGGAGTGGTCCAAGCGCCTGCAGCTGAAGTACCACCGCCTCGACGACCCGGTCGGATTTCTCTCCGGCGGAAACCAGCAGAAGGTCGTGCTCGCCAAATGGCTGGCGACCGACCCGAAGGTGCTGATGGTCGACGAGCCCACGCGCGGCATCGACGTCGGGACGAAGGCCGAGGTGCACCGGCTGCTGTCCGAGCTCGCCCAGAAGGGGCTCGCGGTGCTGATGGTGTCTTCGGAGCTGCCCGAGGTGCTCGGGATGGCCGACCGCGTGCTCGTCATGCACGAGGGCCGGATCACCGGCGAGCTGAGCCGCGCAGAGGCCGACGAGGAGTCGGTCATGCGCGCGGCGACGGGCCAGGCGGCGGTGGCGGCATGAGCACTCCCGCCGAATCGACCGTCGTCACACCGGGCACGCCGGCCGCGCCCGCGCGCAGCGGCGAGCGCGCGCGCCGCGTCACCGAGATCGTGTTCCGCGTCCGCGAGCTCGGCATCGTCCTCGCGCTCGGGCTGCTGATCCTCGTCACGGGGATCCTCGAGCCGCGCTTCGTCGGCGCCGGCTCCCTGCGCGACCTCGCCCTGAACGCCTCGATCATCGCGGTCCTGGCGGTGGGACAGACGCTCGTCATCCTCACGCGCAACATCGACATCTCCGTCGGTTCGATCCTCGGGCTCGCGGCGTTCATGGCGGGGACGCTGATGTCCAACAACCCGGACCTCCCGATCCCGCTCGTCATGGTCATGGGCATGGCCCTCGGCGGAGCTTGCGGGCTGCTCAACGGGGTGCTCACGACGTACGGTCGCGTGCCCGCGCTCGTCGTCACGCTCGGGACGCTGTACATCTTCCGCGGGCTCGCGTTCCTCTGGACCGACGGGCGCCAGGTCAATGCCGAGACGCTGCCGGACCGCTTTCTGAACCTCGGCACCGAGTCGGTCCTCGGCGTCCCGATCCTCGTCGTGTTCGCCCTCGTCGTGGTGCTCGTCGTCGGGCAGTGCCTGCGCGACCTGCGCTGGGGCCGCGAGCTCTATGCGATCGGATCCAACCCCGAGGCCGCCCGGCTCGCCGGCGTGCGCAGCGACCGCCGGGTCAACACCGCGTTTCTCATCTCGGGAGCGCTCGCCGGCCTCGGCGGCGTGCTGTTCACCGCCCGCTACGGCACCGTCGACGCGACCGCGGGGACGGGCTATGAGCTGACGGTCGTCGCAGCCGCCGTCGTCGGCGGGGTCGCGGTCTTCGGTGGCAGTGGCAGCGTCTACGGCGCCGCCCTCGGCGCGCTGCTGCTCGGCTCGATCACGTCGTCGCTCATCGTCCTGAAGGTCGACGCGTTCTGGCAGCTGGCCGCGATCGGCGGGCTGCTGCTGCTCGCGATCGCGATCGACCGCTTCGTCAGCCTGCGGCTCGAAGCCGCCCTACGACAGAGGAGCTCACGCCGTGCCGGCTGAGACCGTCACCCAGAAGTCCTCCCGCCTCACCGGCGCCCGCGAGCTGCTCGGGCGCTGGGAGGTCCTCGTCGCGGGCCTGTTGGTGCTGACATGCGTCGTCGGGCAGAGCCTGTCGAGCGAGTTCCTCACCGCGGACTCGTTCACGACGGCGTCGCTGGACCTCAGCGAGGTCGCCCTCATGGCACTCGCCCTCGCGCTCGTGGTCGTCGCCGCGGAGATCGACCTCTCGATCGCATCGGTGCTCGCGCTCTCGAGCGCCGTCATGGCCGAGCTGTGGAACGCCGGCCTGCCGCTCGAGCTCATCATGCCGATCTGCATCGCCGTCGGTGCGCTCTGCGGTGCCTTCAACGGCTATCTCGTCACGCGCCTGGGGCTGCCGTCGCTGGCCGTCACGATCGGCACGCTCGCGCTGTTTCGCGGCCTCGCCTTCGTCGTGATCGGCGACGCATCGGTGACCGACTTCCCGGTCGCCTGGACCGACCGCGCGTTCGGCAACTTCGCCGGCACCCTGGTCCCGAACACGATGATCCTGTTCGCCTTCCTCGCGGTGGCGTTCGGCGTGCTGCTGCACGCGACGCCGTTCGGTCGCAGCGTGTTCGCCATCGGCGCCAACGAGGAGGCAGCGCGCTTCTCGGGGCTGCGCGTGAAGCGCATCAAGATGTGGCTCTTCGTCATGTCGGGCGCCGTCGCCGCGCTGGCCGGCGTCGTCATCAGCCTGCGCAACTCGACCGCCGCCGCCAACGTCGGCCAGGGCTTCGAGCTCATCGCGGTCGCCGCGGTCGTCCTCGGCGGCGTGTCGATCTTCGGCGGGAAGGGGTCGATCCTCGGCGTCGTCCTCGCGCTGTGCCTGCTCGGCGCGATCCAGAAGTCCCTGACGCTCGCCGAGGGCATCTCGTCGTACTGGGTCCAGATCGTCGTCGGAACCCTGCTGATCGGGTCCGTGCTCGGACCCAATCTCGTACGCCGCGCGCGAGAGACGCGCGGTGGCCCGAAAACCGGTTGGCGCGGCATGTGGCCGTCTCGCCCGCCGGCAACACCGAATGCGCCACAGCACTAGGAGGAGAACACCACCATGCATCGCATCCGTACGCCGTGGGCGCTGATCGTCGCCCTGCTGGCGATGACGTTCGCTCTCGCCGCCTGTGGCGACACCAAGGACGACGAGTCCTCCTCCGGCGGCGCCGCCGCCACCACGGACGCCGCCGCCGATGCCGGGGGCACGATCAAGAAGGGCTTGAAGTTCGTATCGATGCCCAAGCAGCTCGGCAACCCCTACGAGGAGATCGAGCACGGCGGCTTCGAGGCGGCCGTCAAGGAGCTCGGCGGCACGCATGAGCTCGTCGGTCCGACCGACGCCTCCGCGTCCTCGCAGGTCCCGCTCATCAACTCGACGATCCAGAAGAAGCCCGACGTCCTCGGGATCGCCGGCAACGACCCCAACGCCGTGGCCCCGGCGCTGCGCAACGCGGCCAAGCGTGGCATCACCGTCGTCGGCTTCGACTCCGACGTCGCTCCCGACGCACGCAAGGTCTTCGTCAACCAGGCGTCCTCCGAGCAGATCGGGCGCGACGAGGTGACGATCCTCGCCAAGCAGATCGGCGACAAGGGCGAGGTCGCGATCCTGTCGGCAACCGCGAACGCCACGAACCAGAACACCTGGATCAAGTTCATGAAGGACGAGCTGAAGAAGAACCACCCCAACATGAAGCTCGTCAAGGTCGCCTACGGTGACGACGACGACCAGAAGTCCTTCCAGGAGACGCAGGGCCTGCTGTCGGCCTATCCGAACCTCAAGGGCATCATCTCGCCGACGACCGTCGGGATCTCCGCCGCCGCGCGCTACCTGTCGAAGTCCAACAAGAAGGGCAAGGTCAAGCTGACCGGCCTCGGCACGCCGAACCAGATGCGCAAGTTCGTCAAGGACGGCACGGTCACCGAGTTCGCCCTCTGGAACCCGGCGGACGTCGGCTACCTCGCCGCGTACGCGGGCGCCGCGCTGGCCTCGAACGTCATCAGCGGCAAGGAAGGCGAGACGTTCAAGACCGGCAAGCTCGGGGAGCACACGATCGGCAAGAACGGCGAGGTCATCCTCGGCCCGCCGACCCGCTTCAACAAGGCCAACATCGACGACTTCGACTTCTAGTCATGGTCGAAGTGACGACCCAGCCGGTCGTCGCCGGCACCCGGCCCGCGCCTCGCGCGCGGGCCGGGGTCCTGGGCATCGGCCTGGAGGCCTACTGGGCGCAGTTCGAGGGCCTGAAGGAGCGCATCACCGGCTACCAGCAGCGCGTCGAGGCGCGCATCGGCGAGCTCGGCGCGGAGGTCGTCAGCGCCGGCCTCGTCGACACCGCACCGAAGGCCCGCGAGGCCGGCGACCGCTTCGCCGCCGCGCAGGTCGACATCGTCTTCTGTCACGCCGTCACGTACGCGACGTCCAGCCAGGTCCTGCCGGCACTGCAGGCGGCCGGGGTTCCGGTCGTCCTGCTCGGCCTGCAGCCCACGCCGACGCTCGACTACGCCGCCACCGACACCGGTGAGTGGCTCGCCAACTGCGCAGCGTGCTGCGTCCCGGAGATCGCGGGCGCCTGCACCCGCGCCGGCATCCCCTACGACACCGTCGCGGGCACGATCGACGACGACGAGCGGGCCTGGGCGAAGATCGCCGCATGGGTGCGCGCCGCGGGTGCCGCCCGCGAGCTGCGCCGCTCGCGCATCGGCTTCCTCGGGCACACGTATCCCGGGATGCTCGACATGTACACCGACTTCACGGCCGTGCACGCGCAGATCGGCGCGCACGTCGAGGTGCTCGAGATCGACGACCTCGCCGCCCGCACCGCGGCCGCGACACGCGACGAGATCGCCGCCAAGGACGCCGAGATCCGTGCGATGTTCGCGTTCGCCGATCCCTCCGCAGATCCGATCGCGGGGCCGATCACCAGCGAGCAGCTGGCGTGGGCGGCGCGCGTCGCGGTTGGCCTGGACCGGCTCGCCGCGGACTTCCACCTCGACGCCCTGACCTACTACTACCGCGGCGTCGAGGGCAACGAGGCCGAGCAGCTCGGGGCGGGCGTCATCGTCGGCAACTCGCTGCTGACGGCGCGCGGGGTCATCACCGCCGGCGAGGGCGACCTCAAGACGAACATCGCCCAGCTCGTCCTCGACCGGCTCGGCGCCGGCGGGTCGTTCACCGAGTTCTACGGCCTGGACTTCCAGGACGACTTCGTCCTCATGGGCCACGACGGTCCCGGGCACGTCGCCATCGCGCAGGAGCGCCCCACGCTGCGCGCGCTGAAGCTCTACCACGGCAAGTCCGGCGGCGGCCTGAGCGTGGAGTTCAAGGTCCGCTACGGCCCGGTCACGATCGTCGGCTGCACGCAGACCGCCGAGGGCCGGCTGAAGCTCATCATCGGTGAGGGCGAGTCGATCCCGGGCGCGACGTTCCGGATCGGCAACACGAACTCGCGGCTGCGCTTCGGGACCGCGCCCGCGCAGTTCCTGGAGGACTTCTGCGCCGAGGGACCCACCCACCACGTGGCACTCGGCGTCGGTCACGTCGGCGCCGAGGTGCGCCGCGTCGCCGCGATGCTCGGACTCGAGTGCGCGCAGGTCGGGAGCTGAGCATGGAGCGCGTGTGCTTTGCGCTGCAGGTCAGGCCCGACCGGCTGGAGGAGTACAAGCTGCGCCACCGCGCGGTCTGGCCCGAGATGCTCGATGCGCTGCGTGACGCCGGCTGGCGCAACTACTCGCTGTTCCTGCGCGGCGACGGCCTGCTCGTCGGCTACCTCGAGACCGACGACTTCGACGCCGCGCAGCGCGCGATGGCGGCGACCGACGTCAACGAGCGCTGGCAGGCGGAGATGACCGAGTTCTTCGGCGAGCGCGCAGACGAGTCCTTTCAGCGCCTCGAGCAGATCTTCCACCTTGCCTGACTACGCGGCCATCGACCTCGGAGCCGAGAGCGGCCGCGTCGTCGTCGGCCGGCTCGACGGCGAGCGCGTTGCGCTCGACGTCGTGCACCGCTTCCACAACCGCCCGGTGCGGTTGCCCGACGGCATGCACTGGAATCTCATGAACCTCTTCGCCGAGTCGCTCACAGGGCTCGGGTTCGCCGGCCGCATCGACGGGATCGGGATCGACGCCTGGGGCGTCGACTACGCACTGCTCGACGGCGACAATCGCGTGCTCGGCCTGCCCTTTCACTACCGCGACGCACGCACGGACGGCATGATCGATCGGGCCCACGCCCGCGTCTCGCGCGAAGAGCTCTACGCGTCGGCGGGCATCCAGACGCTGCCGATCAACACGGTCTTTCAGCTGCTCGCCGACGAGGGGACGCCGGCGCTCGCCGCGGCGCAGCGGATCGCGCTCGTCCCGGATCTGCTTGCGCTGTGGTTGACCGGCGTCCTCGCCAACGAGGCCACGGTCGCCTCGACGACGGGCCTGCTCGACGCGCGCAGCGCGACGTGGTCGCGCGAGCTGATCGGCCGCCTCGGGCTGCCGGCCGGCCCGTTCGCCGGCGATCCGTTCGAGCCGGGCATGCTGCTCGCGCCGGTCCTCGAGCAGCATGGGCTGGGCGATGTCGCGGTCCACACCGTGGCGGGGCACGACACGGCCTCCGCGTTCGCGGCGGCGCCGATCCACGGCAGGAACGCCGCGGTGCTGTCGTCGGGAACGTGGTCGCTGCTCGGCCTCGAGCTCGACGCGCCCGTCCTGACGCCCGAGGCGGCCGCCTACAACCTCACCAACGAGCGCGGCATCGAGGCGACGATCCGCCTGCTGCGCAACGTCATGGGGTTGTGGCTGCTGCAGGAGTGCCGGCGCGCATGGGACCCGTGCACGTACGACGAGCTGACGCGGCTGGCCGAGCAGGCGCCGCACGACGTCCCGCTCTTCGATCCCGACGACGAGCGCTTCCTGGCCCCTGGCGACATGCCCGCCCGCATCGCCGCGGCGTGCCGCGCCGCCGGGCAGGAGGCACCGGCGACGAAGGGTGAGTTCGCTCGCAGCATCCTGACCTCGCTGGCGTGCAAGTACCGCGTCGTGCTCGATCGGCTGCAGCGGGTGAGCGGCCGCGAGGTCGACGTCGTCCACGTCATCGGCGGCGGCTCTCGCAACAGGCTGCTGTGTCAGCTGACGGCCGACGTGCTCGCGATCCCGGTGCTGGCCGGCCCCGTCGAGGCGACCGCACTGGGCAACGTCCTCGTGCAGGCGCGCGCCACGGGCGAGCTCGGCTCGCTTGCCGACCTGCGGGCGGTCGCCGCGGCCTCGGCACAGCCCGACATCTACGAGCCCGGCGACGCCGCCGGCATCTTCGAACGCTTCGTCGAAAGGACCACGAGTGAACCCGTCGCCTGAACAGGCCCTCGCCCGGCTCGAGATCGAGACCCCGTCGTGGGGCTACGGAGACTCGGGCACGCGCTTTGCCACCTTCCGGCAACCTGGCCGGCCGCGTGACGTCTTCGAGCGCCTGCAGGACGCCGCGGAAGTGCACCGGCTGACCGGCTGCGCGCCCGCCGTCGCGCTGCACTTCCCGTGGGACCACGTCGACGACCCGGCCGCGCTGCGCGACCACGCGGCCTCGCTCGGGCTGCGGATCGGCGCCGTCAACCCCAACCTCTTCCAGGACCCCGACTACAAGCTCGGCTCGATCACGCACACCGACGAGCGCGTGCGCGCCAAGGCCGTCGAACATCTTCTCGCGTGCGTGCAGATCGCATCCGCCCTGGGTGCCACCGCGCAGTCGCTGTGGTTCGCCGACGGCACGAACTACCCCGGCCAGGGCGACCTCGTCGCGCGCCGGCGGCGGATGACCAGCGCGCTCGGGGAGGTGTACGCGGCGCTGCCCGACGACCAGGAGCTGCTCGTCGAGTACAAGCTCTTCGAGCCCGCGTTCTACGCGACCGACCTCGCCGACTGGGGCTCGGCGCTGCTCGTGTGCCAGAAGCTCGGCGAGCGCGCCCGGGTGCTCGTCGACCTCGGCCACCACGCCCAGGGCGTCAACATCGAGCAGATCGTCGCGATCCTCGACGACGAGGGCCGGCTCGGCGGCTTTCACTTCAACAACCGCAAGTACGCCGACGACGACCTCATCGTCGGCTCGGTCAACCCGTTCGAGCTGTTCTTGATCTTCGTCGAGCTGGCGGCGCCCGGACGGACGCTGCCGCGCCTCACGATCGATCAGGCACACAACGTCGAGGCGAAGATCGAGGCGATGGTGCTGAGCGTCGTGAACATCCAGGAGGCCTACGCCAAGGCGCTGCTCGTCGACCGCGACGCGCTGGCGGCGGCGCAGGCCGCCGGCGACGTGCTCGGGGCGCACGAGGTGCTGCTCGACGCCTACCGCAGCGACGTGCGCCCCCTCTGCGCGCGTGTTCGCGTGGCCGGCGGTGGCGCCGAGGACCCGATCGCCGCGCTGCGCGCGTCGGGCTACGTCGAGACCACGATCAACGAACGAGGAGCCACCGAAGCCGTGGCCGGAGGATGGGGACAGTGAGCACGATGCACGAGATGATCGCCATGGCGCAGGACCGCTGGCCGGACGCGGCGGAGGTGCCCGCGGACGCGCTCGGCCAGGTCGTCCTCGCGTCGCACCTGCTCGGTTCCGACCGCGCCGTCGCGAACTTCGGCGGCGGCAACACGTCGGCGAAGGGCCGCGCGGTCGACCACGTCGGCCGCGAGGTCGACGTCATGTGGGTCAAGGGGTCGGGCTCGGACCTCGCGACGATGGGGCCGCAGCACTTCACGCCGCTGCGGATGGACGAGATGCTGCCGCTCTTCGAGCGCGAGGCGATGACCGACGAGGAGATGGTCGCCCATCTCGCCCGCTGTCAGGTCGACCCGGCCGCGCCGCGCTCGTCGATCGAGACGCTGTTGCACGCGTTCGTCCCGGCGCCGCACGTGCACCACACGCACCCCGACGGCATCAACGTCCTCGCGGGCACCGTCGACGGCGAGCGGCTCGTCGCAGCGTGCTTCGGCGACGACGCGGCCTGGATCCCCTACATCCGCCCCGGCTTCACGCTCGCCAGGCAGGTCGGCCAGGCCGTGCGCGAGAACCCCGCGCTGCGGCTCATCGTGCTCGCCAAGCACGGCCTCGTCGTCTGGGGCGATACCGCCGAGGAGGCCTACCGGCGCACCATCGAGGTCATCAACCAGGCCGTCGAGTTCACGAACAAGCGCACGTCCGGGCAGGCGCGCTTCGGCGGGCCCGCCGCCGGTGCGGGGGCGATCGACGACGCCCGGCGCGCGCGACTGCTGCGCGAGATCCTGCCGGCGCTGCGCGGCGCCGTGTCCAGCGAGCGCGCGAAGGTGCTCGTCGTGGACACGTCGCCACGGGCCCTGGAGTTCGTCGCCTCCGAGCAGGCCCCCGCACTGACCGACGTCGGCGCCGCCTGCCCGGACCATCTCGTGCACACCAAGCGCGTCCCGCTGTGGATCGGCTTCGATCCCGAGGCCGACGACGTGGAAGCGCTGCGCGCCCGCATCCGCGAGGGGGCCGCGCGCTATCGCGACGAGTACCGCGCCTACGTCGAGGCCTACGCCGACGAGACGACGGTTCCAGCCGATCCCGACGCGCGCGTCGTGCTCATCCAGCACGTCGGCCTCGTCGGCGTCGGCACCACCCCGAAGGCGTGCCGGCTGTCGCGCGACCTCTACCACCGCGCGATCGAGGTCATGGCGGGCGCCCAGGCGCTCGGCGCCTTCACCTCGCTCTCGGCGCAGGAGAGCTTCGCCGTGGAGTACTGGCCGCTGGAGCTCTACAAGCTCGCGCAGGCGCCTGCACCCGGCGAACTGCAGGGCAGGGTCGCGCTCGTGACCGGCGCCGCGGGCGGGATCGGCCGCGCGATCGTCGACAGCCTGGCGCGCGCGGGTGCCTGCGTCGTCGGCTTCGACCTCGACGAGGAAGGAGCCCGCGCCGCCGTGCAGTCGCTGGGCGACGGCGGCGCCGCGTACGGCGGCGACGTCACCGCAGAGCACTCCGTGTCGTCCGCCTTCGACACCGCCGTGCTCGCGTTCGGTGGCGTCGACATCCTCGTCTCGAATGCCGGGGTCGCCTCGAGCGCGCCGATCGAGGAGACGACGCTGCGCGAGTGGGAGCGCAACCACGCGATCCTCGGGACGGGCTACTTCCTCGTCTCGCGCGAGGCGTTTCGCATCCTGCGCCAGCAGGACACCGGCGGCTCGATCATCTTCGTCGCGTCGAAGAACGCGCTCGTCGCGGGCAAGAACGCGGCTGCGTACTCGTCGGCCAAGGCGGCCGAGCTGCACCTCGGCCGCTGCCTGGCGGAGGAGGGCGGCGCCGCCGGCATCCGCGTCAACACCGTCAACCCCGATGCCGTCCTGCAGGGCTCGCGCATCTGGGGCTCGACGTGGCGCGAGGAGCGCGCGGCCGCGTATGGCATCGATCCCGGCGACCTGGAGGACCACTACCGGTCGCGCACGACGCTGAAGGTCAACATCTACCCGGACGACATCGCGCAGTCCGTCCTGCACTTCGCGTCGGAGGCGCGGTCGGGCAAGAGCACCGGAAACGTGCTCAACGTCGACGGCGGCGTTCCGGCCGCGTACTCGCGGTAGAACCTCGGCGCGCGTGCGCATCGCCCTCTTCGTCACCTGCTTCAACGACACGCTGTTTCCCGGCACGGGGCGGGCGGTCGTCGAGGTGCTCGAGCGTCTCGGCCACGCCGTCGACTTCCCGGACGAGCAGACGTGCTGCGGACAGATGCACGGCAACACGGGCTATGCCCGGGAGGCGACGGCGCTCGCGCGCCGCTTCGTGCGGGTGTTCGGCGACTGCGAGGTCGTCGTGTCACCGTCGGCGTCGTGCGTCGCCATGGTCCGCGACGGCTACCCGCGGCTCGCAGAGCGCGCCGGCGACGCGCGGCTGGCCGGCGACGTCGCCGCGATCGTGCCGCGCGTGTTCGAGCTCTCCGAGCTGCTCGTGGACGAACTCGGCGTGGAGGACGTCGGCGCGACGTTCGCGCACCGCGTCACGTATCACCCGACGTGTCACTCGCTGCGGCTGCTGGAGGTCGGCGATCGCCCGCTGCGACTGCTGCGCGCCGTCCGCGACATCGACCTCGTCGAGCTCGCCGATGCGCAGGAGTGCTGCGGCTTCGGCGGCACGTTCGCCGTCAAGAACGCCGACGTCTCCGGCGCGATCCTGGCCGACAAGCTGCGCCACGTCACGGCGACGCGCGCCGAGGTCTGCGTGGCCGCCGACAACTCGTGCCTCATGCACATCGGTGGCGGCCTGACGCGGCTGCGCGCCGGCGTGCGCACGATGCACCTCGCCGAGGTGCTGGCGAGCACCGCATGAGCCGCGACGGCTTTCCGGCGGCCGCCAGGCTCGCGCTCGCCGACGCGCAGATGCGCCGCAACGTCGGCGCGGCGACCACGACGATCCGCGCCAAGCGCGCGGCGGTCGTCGCCGAGCTGCCCGATTGGCCGCAGCTGCGTGACGCCGGCGCGGCGATCAAGGCGCACGCCATGGCGACGCTGCCCGAGCAGCTCGAGCGCCTGGAGGCGGCTGTGACCGCCGCCGGCGGCGCCGTGCACTGGGCACGCGACGCGGCGGAGGCCAACGCGACCGTGTCGCGGATCGCGCGCGGCCACGGCGCGCGCGAGGTGATCAAGGTCAAGTCGATGGCCACCGACGAGATCGGCCTCAACGAGGCGCTCGCCGCCGATGGGATCGCGGCCATCGAGACCGACCTGGCCGAGCTGATCCTGCAGCTCGGCGGCGACCGCCCGTCGCACATCCTCGTGCCGGCGATCCACCGCAACCGTCAAGAGATCCGCGCGCTGTTCCAGCGCACGATCACCGGCGGCGCGGCGCTCACGAGCGAGCCGGCGGCGCTCGCCGAGGCCGCGCGCCTGCACCTGCGCGAGAAGTTCATGACCGTGCCGGTCGCCGTGAGCGGCGCAAACTTCGCGGTCGCCGAGACGGGCACGACGGTCGTCGTCGAGTCCGAGGGCAACGGGCGCTTCTGCACGACGCTGCCGCAGGTCCTCATCACGGTCATGGGGATCGAGAAGGTCATCCCGGAGTTCCGCGATCTCGAGGTCATGCTGCAGCTGCTGCCCCGCTCCTCGACCGGCGAGCGCATGAACCCGTACACGTCGCTGTGGACCGGCGTCCACGAGGGCGACGGGCCGCGCGAGTTTCATCTCGTCCTGCTCGACAACGGGCGCACGGACGTGCTCGCCGACGCGGTCGGCCGCCAGGCACTGCACTGCATCCGCTGCTCGGCCTGCCTGAACGCGTGCCCGGTCTACACCCGCACGGGCGGCCACGCCTACGAGTCCGTCTACCCGGGGCCGATCGGGGCGATCCTGACGCCGCAGCTGCGGGGCCTCGGTGCCGCGCCGACGCTGCCGTGGGCGTCGTCGCTGTGCGGGGCCTGTTACGAGGTCTGCCCGGTGAAGATCGACATCCCGTCGGTGCTCGTGCACCTGCGCGGGCGCGTCGTGCGCGAGGAGCGCCCGCGGTCCGATCCGGAGCGCGCGGCGATGCGCGCGATGGGCGCCGTGTTCGCCTCCCGCGCGCGCTATGAGCGCGCACAGCGGCTGGCCCGCCTGGGCCGCGGGCCGGTGGCGAAGCTGCGCGGCGGGCCGCTGTCGGCCTGGACGGACATGCGCGACCTGCCGGCGATCCCGGCGCAGAGCTTTCGCGACTGGTGGCGATCTCGCTCGTGACCGGCGATGCGCGCGATGTCGTGCTCGCCCGGGTGCATGCCGCGCTGGGCGGACCGGATGCGCCCGCCGCCCCCGTCGCGATCCCGCGCGCGTACCGGCAGGCGGACCGCCCGGCCGATCCGGAGGCGCTGCTCGAGCGCTTCTGCCGGCGCGTTGGGGAGTACCGCGCGCGCGTCCATCGCGCGACGGGGGCGTCGCTGCACGATGTCGTCGCGGGCCTGCTGGCCGACCGCCGCGTCCTTGTTCCGGCCGCGCCGCCATGCGAGGCGCACGGTTACGAGGAGGTCCATGACGAGCCACCCTTGACGGCGCCCGAGCTCGACGGCGCCGACGCGACGCTCACCGGCTGCGCGTTCGCCGTCGCCGAGACCGGCACGATCGTGCTCGACGGGTCTGCGGCGTGCGGACGCCGCGCACTCACCCTCGTTCCCGACCATCACGTCTGCGTCGTGCGAGCCGAGCAGATCGTCGCCGACGTGCCCGACGCGATCGCAGCACTGCGCCGCCAGGACGCCACGCGCCGGCCGATCACGCTCATCTCGGGGCCATCCGCGACGTCCGACATCGAGCTCGAGCGCGTCGAGGGCGTACACGGTCCCCGCGTCCTCGACGTCGTCGTCGTCGTCGGCTGACGGCGTCCCGCGCTCAGCGCGGCATGTACGCGACCCGGCCCCAGGAGGGCTCGGGGGACAGCTCGATCGCCTCGCCGGCGCGGTCGGGCTGGACGTAGCCGAACGTCTGCGTGTCGACGTCGAAGGCGATGTCGAGCTCGCCCTCCTTCACGCGCTGGTCCAGCCACGCCGACCGGAAGACGAGCCGGCGCAGCCAGTGGACGAGCGAGCGGTCGGAGGGTCCGCAGAGCTCCGGCCAGCAGTCGTTGACGTGCTCGCCGAGCGGCGACGCAGGCGCCTGGATCTCGCCGTTGACGGCGAGGTTGACGAGATCGTCGAGCTCGTTCTCGCCGAGGCGCCCGTTGACGAAGCCGAGCTTCAGCGCAGCCTGCTCGCAGCGCTCGCCGAAGTCGCGCTCGTTGAAGGTGAAGCGCAGCTCTCCGTACTCGAGAACGAAGTCCTCCCCCGAGTCGTAGTTGCCGCGTCGCTGTGTCTCGTCCATGACGCGTCGGCATCGTAGGCGCGAGTCCTTCCCGTCACCCCGGGTGCACGCGATGTTGCATGACGTCCGACCCGCTGCGCTCGTACTCGCCGTCAGTGCTGCGCGAGCGTGAGCCGGCCGCGGCGCAGCCTGCGCAGGAGCAGAAGCAGCCCGATCGCGGCGAGCGCGCCGGCGGCGAACGGCCACCACGGGGCGCTTCCGGAATCCGCCTCCGCGGCCGCGACGGCCGCCGCTGCCCGGATCGCGCTGTCCGGCGGCGGATAGACCTCGGCCGGACGGCTTTCGGGCTCCGGCGGCGCCAGCGCGGCGGCGGAGGCTGCCTCGAAGCCCGCGGCGGGAAGCGGCGCGCGGCCGGCGAGCGCGCGGTCGAGCTTCCTCGCGGTCCCCGCGGCGACGAGGCTCCAGCCGCTGTCGTTGCCGATCGTCCGCGAGCTCGGGACGTAGATCATGCGCGACGTGCCGAACGTCCGCTCGCCGTCGCCGATGTGGATCGCGAGCCGGAAGTAGCGCGCCGCGATCGGTGAGCCGGCGATCGCCGGGCCGCCGATGTCATGCATCGCCTGGCCGACGGCGCGGCTGATGCTCCTGCAGCCGTCGGCGCCGCAGGCGGTGACCCCGTTGACCTGCTTGGCCTCGGCGGCGGGAGTCGCCGCGATCGCGGCGAGCGCGGCGAGCAGCGCGACGGGCAGGGCGTGGCGGCGGCGGGGCATCGCGGTCCTCCAGGTTCGGATGTCGGCTCTACACCCGCCGCGCGCAATCGGTTCCCGGAACCGGTCGGGCTCGGATGGTGTAGGGCTCGCAGTGGTGAGCCGGCCACTCGACGACGACGCGGACCTCGTCGCGCGCGCCACGCGCGGGGACGTCGACGCGTACGAACAGCTCGTCCATCGCCATGCCCAGATCGCGTTTCGCACCGCCTACGTCATCACCCGCAGCGCCGCCGACGCCGACGAGGCCGCCCAGGACGGCTTCCTCAAGGCCTACCGCGCGCTGCACCGCTTCCGCTCGGGCGCGCCGTTCCGGCCGTGGCTGCTGCGCATCGTGGCCAACGAGGCCCGCAACCGCCGGCGTGCCGCGGGACGGCGGGCCGCGCTCGAGCTCCGGGCCGGCGAGGAGCGCCTTCGCGCGGACGCGGCTCCGTCCCCCGAAGCCGCGCTCCTCGCCGCGAGCGAGCGGGCCGCGCTGCTGGCGGCGATCGAGCGCCTGCCCGAGCGCGACCGGCTCGTGATCGCCTGTCGCCACCTGCTGGAGCTCTCCGAGGCCGAGACGGCGGCGGCGCTGGACTGCCGGCCGGGCACCGTGAAGTCGCGGCTGTCGCGAGCGCTGCAGCGATTGCGCGAGGAGGTGGGCGGCGATGTCTGAGCGCCTGGCCGACCTCGCCGCGCACGTCGCGTACCCGCCGACCCCGGAGCTCGCCAGCGCCGTGCGCGCGCGCCTGGCGGCCGAGCCGCCGCGCCGGCGGGCGCCGCGCTGGTCGCGGCGGACGATCGTGCTCGCGCTCGTCGCGACGCTGCTGGGTGCGGGGGCCGCCACGGCGGCGGTCCCGGGGCTGCGCGACGCGGTCGGCGACCTGCTCGGCCTCGACGGCGCGACGGTCCAGCGCGTGCCGCGGACGCCGCCGGCGCCCGCCACGGCCGGGCGCGACCTCGGCCCGGCGGTGACCCTCGCCGCGGCCCGCCGTGCCGCGGGGTTCCGGCTCGTGCTCGCGCACGACGCGCGGCTCGGCGCGCCCGACGCGGTCCACCTGGCTCGCACGGCCGGCGGGCAGGCGCGCGTGACGCTCGTCTATGACGGCGGCGACGTGACGCTCACCCAGCTGCGCGGGAGCACCGCGACCGACCTCGTCCGCAAGCTCACGCCGCCGGACACGGCGATCCGCGACGAGCTCGTCGGCGGCGAGCCCGCGCTCTACGTCGCGGGGTCGCACGTCGTGCTCTACCGCGACGCGCGGGGCGAGATCGTCGAGGACCGCGCGCGGACCGCCGGGGCGACGCTGCTGTGGCAGCGCGGCCCGCTGCTGTTGCGCCTCGAGGGCGTCGGGTCCAGGCGCGCGCTGCAGATCGCGCGCACCGTGCGCTGAGCGGGGGCGAATCTCCGGCGCCGCGGCGGTTAAGCAGGCATGACCGACGCCGACGCCTCCACCATCCTCGTCGTCGAAGACGACGACGCCACGCGGACGTTTCTCGCCGACAACCTCGCCGCCGACGGCTACGACCTGCTCGTCGCCGACTGCGCCGCGGACGGGCTGCGCCTCCTCGAGCGCAAGTTCCCCGACCTCGCCCTCGTCGACCTCGGCCTGCCCGATGCCAGCGGCTTCGAGCTCCTGCGCCGCGTGCGCGCCTCCGACGGCGTCGCCAGCCGGCTGGACCCCGACACGCCGCTCATGGTCGTCAGCGGCCGGGCGACGGAGCTCGACCGGGTCCGCGGCTTCGACCGCGGGGCGGACGACTATGTCTGCAAGCCCTTCAGCTACCCCGAGTTGCGCGGCCGCGTCGCCGCGCTCCTGCGCCGTGCCGACCGCGCCCCGACCCGCGTCCGCCTGCGCGCCGGCCCGCTCGAGGTCGACCCGCCGTCGCGCGAGGTCCGCCTGCACGGCGAGCGCGTCGAGCTCTCCCAGAAGGAGTTCGCCCTGCTGCGCACGCTCGTCTCCGATCCCACGCGCGTGTTCACGAAGGAAGAGCTCCTGCGCTCGATCTGGGGCTTTCGCGCCATGGGCTCGACCCGCACCCTCGACTCCCACGCCTGCCGGCTGCGCCACAAGCTCGCCGCCCGCGGAGACCGCTACATCGTCAACGTCTGGGGCGTGGGCTACCGGCTCGTCGACGGGGTCCTGCACCAGGCCCAGGAGCGCAGGATCGGGTCGGACGCGCTCACTGCGGCGCCGGCGATGGCCGTAGGATCTCCCGGACGGCCCCGGCGGTGAATCCGCGCTGTGCGATCGACCGGCGAGTGGCAGAGCTGACTGCAGAAGGTGGGGGAGCCGATGGCCTTGCTGATGTGCTCGATGAGCGTCTCGGTCGACGGCTTCATCAACGACCGCGACGGCGGCTTCGGGTGGGGGGTACCCAGCGAGGAGCTGTTCCGCTTCCATCTCGAGCGGGTGCGCGAGCTCGGCGGCGTGCTGTTGGGCCGCCGGCTCTACGAGACGATGCTCGTGTGGGAGACCGATCCCTCGCTGCGCGGCACCGAGGACGAGGCCGCGTTCGCCGACGTCTGGTGCGCGCTCCCGAAGGTCGTCTTCAGCCGCACCCTCGACAGCGTCCAGGGCAGCAACGCCCGGCTCGCCGAGGCGTCGCTGGCCGAAGAGGTCGCCGCGGCGCTCGACGCGAGCGACAAGGACGTCGAGATCGGCGGCGCCGGCCTGGTCGCGCAGGCGATCGAGCTCGGCCTCGTCGACGAGCTGCGCATCTTCCGCCATCCGGTCGTCGTCGGTGGCGGCACGCCGCTGCTGCCGCCGGTCACCGAAGCCATCCCGCTGGACCTCGTCGAGACCAGGACGTTCGGCTCGCGGGTGGTCTACGAGCGCTACCGGCGCGCCCGCGACGAGTCGGTCTGACACCGCCGACCGGCGCAGGCGCGGCGTGCCTCGCGGCCGGGGAGGCGGATTGGCAGCGAGGGCGCTTCGCGGTAGGGGGGCGAACTTCTGCCGGCCCGCGCCTATGTGCTGTGGGAGACCGCGTTTCACCGGTCACCACCCGCACCCATGACGACCCTCACTGCAACCTGGATCCTTGCCGGCAGCGGCTTCGCCGCGGCGCTGCTCGCCTGCTGGGAGCTGCGCCGTCGCCGCGAGCTCGTCGCCCGTGCGTGTCACGAGCTGCGCGGGCCGCTCACCGCGCTGCGGCTCGGCCTCGCGACGATGGAGCGCCGTGGCGAGGCCCCGCCGGAACGCCTCGCGCAGCTCGATCTCGAGTTGCGCCGCGCCGGGCTCGCGCTCGACGACTTCGCGGCGGCCCGCAGCGGCCGCCGGACGGTCGACCGCGACGAGCCCGTCGAGGTCGACGACCTGCTCGAGGAGCAGGTCGCGAGCTGGCAGGTCGTCGCCGGCGCCTTCGGCAGCACGCTGCTGCTCGGCAGCCTGCAGCCCGGCGCCTACGTGCACGGCGACCGGCTGCGGCTCGCGCAGGCGATCTCCAACCTCGTCGCCAACGCGCTCGAGCACGGGACCGGCCGCGTCGAGATCGCCGCGCGGCTCGTCGGGCAGCGCCACGTCCGCATCGAGGTCATCGACGAGGGCCCGGGGCTGCCGACCTCGATCTCGGTGCTCACGAAGCGCGCCCGTGCCGGCCGCGGCAGCCGCGGGCGCGGCCTGGCGATCGCCGCGGAGATCGCCGACCGCCACGGCGGTCGGATCGTCGCCGCTCCGGCCCGTCACGGCGCGCGGGTCGGCCTCGAGTTGCCGATCGCGCGCCGCGCTGCATGAGCCGCCGTCGCCGGGCCCTGCTGCTCGGCGGGCTCGCGCTCGTCCTCGGCGGCCTTGCCGCATCGAACGTCGCCGGCCGTGAGGCGGCGCTGGCGCGGCAGGTCGGCGGGCTCGTCGACGTCGTCGTCGCGCGCGCGCCGATCGCCGCCGGCGAGCCGGTGAGGGCGAACGAGCTGGCCGTGCGCCGGGTACCGGCGCGCTTCGCGCCCGAAGGCAGGATCGCGTCGGCGCGCGAGCTGCGCGGCCTGCGAGCCGCCGTCGACATCGCCGCCGGATCGGACCTCGTCGCCGCGATGGTCGGAAGCGGGCGCGCCGCGCCGGGGCCGGGCGGGCCGCCGATCCGCCCCGGCGAGCGCGTCGCGCAGGTCGTGGCCCTCGCGGCGCCCGAGCTCGTGACCGCGGGCAGCCGCGTCGACGTCCTCGTGACGCCCGAGCCGCGATCGGGCGAGGACGGCGCGGCGGTCCTCGCGCTCGAGGACGTCGAGGTCCTCGACGCCGGTCCCGCGACAGCCGGCGAGCCCGGCCGCGGGGCCGCGCCCGGCGCGCGGGTGGCGGCGGCGCTGCGGGTGACGCTGCGCCAGGCGGTCTACCTCGCGGCCGCGCAGGACTTCGGGCGCGAGCTGCGGCTGCTGCCGCGCGCCGCCGGCGACCGCCGGCGCGGCAGCGCCGGATTGCGGGCAGGCGCGCAGCTGCCCTGAATCCTCGGATAGGCTCCGAGACCGATGACCAGAGCTCGATTTGCCGTCGCCAGCGCCGTGGCGGCCGCGGCCGCGGCGGTGCTCGCAAGCGGCGCGCCGGCCGCGAGCCCGAGGCTCTACGCGTTCATGGACGGCGAGGCCGAGACGCGCCAGGGCGACACCGACGGCCACGCCCGCATCGGCTTCACGTTCGACCGCGGCGCGCGCCGCGTCTGCTTCGACCTGCGCAAGTTCAAGCTCGAGACGCCCACCAGGGCGCACATCCACAAGGGCCGCAAGAACAAGGACGGGCCGATCGTCGTGACGCTCTTCGGCACGCCCACCGGCGCGGGCCGCGGCAAGGTCACCGGCTGCGCGAGCAACGTGGCGCGCACCACGATCGACCGGATCCTCGCGCGGCCCGGCGACTACTACGCGGACGTCCACACCGCGACGTACCCGGCGGGCTCGGTCCGCGGCCAGCTCACGACGCGAAAGCTCGTCTAGCCGGGAGACCCGAGGAGGGTGTTCTGCTCGTGGAGGCGAGCGATCGGCGGCTTGTGGCCGATGCACCATGTTCGGGAATGGCGCTCGTGCCGCGACGCGCTTGCGGCGGGATGTACCTGCAGCTTTGAGGAACGGACGGGGCGCGGGGGCGGGCCGCGCGGTCGCCGGCGGGGGGATGGGCCCAGAGCGTCCCACATCGCGTCGTTTGGGGCCCAACCCCCCCCATCCAAGCGGGGGGTTGGGCCCCAGACGGACGTATGTGGTCTCCTTCGGGCCCAACCCTCGCGCGCACAGCAAGCGAACCGGACTCATGCCGTCAGAGATGCTGGTCGCCGGCGTCGGCAGTACCGCAGTCGAAGCGGGGTCACACGAACTACATCCAGCTCGGTCCCGAAGGGGGCGAATGCGGGCGCGCCGGCGCCTGTGCTGGGCATGGACCGCGACGAGGCGCTCGACGAGCTCGCGGGCTCGCTGCGCGACCGGCTGCTCGCCGAGGCCGCGAGCGGCGGCGACGTCCACGAGCGCATCCGCGCGCTCGTCGATCGCGAGGCGGGGCTGCTGGACGCCACCGCGCGCGAGCGCCTTGCGGCGCGCATCGCCGAGCGCTCCTTCGGCCTCGGCCCGCTCGAGGCGCTGCTCGCCGACCCGACGGTCGACGAGGTCATGGTCAACGGCCCTGCGCAGGTGTGGGTCGAGCGCGCCGGCCGCATCGAGCCGACCGCGGCGCGGTTCGCCGGCGACGCCGACCTGCGCCACGCGATCGAGCGCATCCTCGCGCCGCTCGGGCGCCGCGTCGACGAGGCCGAGCCGCTCTGCGACGCCCGGCTGCCCGACGGCTCGCGCGTCAACGTCGTCGTCGCGCCGCTCGCGCTCGACGGGCCGATCCTCACGATCCGCCGCTTCCGCCCGCGCGGCTTCGGCCCCGACGAGCTCGTCGCCAACGGCACGTGGGCGGCGCCGCTGCGCGACCTGCTGGCGGGTGCCGTGCGGGCGCGCTGCAACGTGCTCATCAGCGGCGGCACGGGATCGGGCAAGACGACGACGCTCAACGCGCTGACGGAGTTCATCGGCGACGGCGAGCGGATCGTGACGGTCGAGGACGCCGCCGAGCTGCGCCTGCGCCACGCGCACGTCGTGCGCCTCGAGGCGCGGCCGGCGTCGCTGGAGGGGCGCGGCGAGGTGACCGTTCGCAGGCTCGTGCGCAACGCGCTGCGGATGCGGCCCGACCGGATCGTCGTCGGCGAGGTTCGGGGCGGCGAGGCGCTGGACATGCTCAGCGCGATGTCCAGCGGGCACGACGGCTCGCTGTCGACCGTCCACGCGGGCAGCCCCGAGGAGGCGCTGCGGCGGATCGAGACGCTCGCGCTCATGGCGGGCCTCGGGCTGCCGCACGAGGCGATCCGCGAGCAGGTCGCGGGGGCGCTGGACCTCGTCGTCCATCAGGCGCGCTGCGGCGACGGCGCGCGCCGGGTCGTCGCGGTCAGCGAGGTCGTGCGCGTCGCGGGCGGCGCCGCGACGCGCGAGCTCTACGCGCTGCGCGACGGCCGCCCGACGTGGCGCGCGCCGCTCGGCGACCGCCTCGCGGCGCGGCTGTCGGCGGCGGCCTGAGGGCGTCGTGCCGGCGAGCGGCCTGGCGGCGCTGGCAGGGATCTGCGCGGTGCTCGCCGCCTGGGAGGCGATCGCCGCCGCCGAGGAGCAGCGGCTCGTGCGTTCGGCCGCGCGGTGGCTGGCGCCCGGCCTGCGGGCGCTGCGCGCGGGGCACGAGCCGACGAACAGGGAGTTGCGCCGGCTCGTGCTCGTCGGGCTGCCGGCGCTCGTCGGCGCGGGCTGGCTCCTCGGCAGCCTGCCGCTGGGGCTCGCGCTGGCGGCCGCGGCGCCGTGGGCGCTGCGGGCCGGCCTGCGCGTGCGCCGCCGCCGGCGGCGGGTTGCGATCGGCGCGGCCGCTCCGGCGATCGCGCGGGCGCTGGCCGATGCGCTGTCGGGCGGGCACTCCGTGCGCGGCGCGCTGGCCGCCGTCGCCGGCGCCGGCGGCGTGCCGGGGTTCGCCGGCGAGGAGCTCGCGCTCGTCGCGGCGCAGCTCGAGCTCGGCGAGCGGACCGAGGACGTGCTCGTCGGGCTCGCCCGCCGCAGCGGGCCGGGACCGCTCGACACGCTCGTCGCCGCAGTGCTGCTGCAGCGCGACGCGGGCGGCGACCTCGCCGGCCTCTTGCGGTCGCTGGCCCGCGCGCTCGAGGATCGCGTCCGCACGGTCGCCGACGCGCGCTCGGCGACGGCCCAGGCGCGCTTCACCGCGCTGCTCGTCTGCGTCATGCCGGTCGCGGGGATCGCGCTCGGCGAGCTCGCCCGGCCGGGCCTCGTCATGTCGCTCGTCACCGCGCCGCTGCCGAGGCTGCTGACCGCCGGCGCCCTGGTCCTGCAGGTCGTCGCGTTCGTGTGCGTGCGCCGGATCGCGCGGGTGGGGGAGGCGCGATGACGCCCGCGGTGGCGCTCGCGCTCGCGGCGGGGGCCTGCGCCGCGGCGGCGATCGTCGAGCTCGCCGCGATCCCGCGGCGCGCGCGCCCGGCCCGCGCGCCGCGCATCGCCGACATGGCCGTGGCGCTCGCGAGGCTCGCCGGGCGCTCGGGCGTCCGCAGCGCCCCGCGCGACCTGGAGGCTCGGCTGGACGCAGCCGGAGCTCCGCTCGGCCTGCAGCCGGCCGACGTCGTCGCGCTGCAGCGCTCCGGCGCGCTCGCGGGGCTGCTGCTCGCGCTCGTGCTCGCCACCGGCCTGCCGGGCCGGTTCTCGGTCGTGCTCGTGCTCGCGGCGACCGCGGGGGGCCACCTCGCGCCGCAGGTCGTCCTCGCGCGCCGCGCCCGCGCGCGCGCCGACCGGATCGCCGGCGAGCTCGCCGACGTCCTCGACCTCCTGCGCGTCGCCGTCGAGGCGGGGCTGCCCGCCGGACGCGCGCTCGCGGAGGTCGGCCGGCGCTGCCCGGGGCTGCTGGCCGCCGAGCTCGGCGCCGCGGCGATGCGCATGCAGCTCGGCGCCACCCGCCCCGACGCGCTCGCCACGCTGCAGCGCCGCCTCCCGGCGCCCGGCGTCGCGGCGCTCTGCGCGGCGGTCGCCCGCGCCGACCGCCACGGCTCGCCGCTGGCGCCGGCGCTTCAGGCACTCGCGTCCGACGCGCGCGCCACGCGCGAGCGCCGCCTGCGCGACGACGCCGCCCGCGCGGCACCGAAGATCCAGCTCGTCGTCGCGCTCGTCCTCGTGCCGGCGGTCATGCTGCTGCTGGCCGCCGTGCTCGTGCAGACACTCGCGCCGCCCGGCTGACCCACGACTCCCGGCCGCCGCCCATGCACATCGAGCGGCGGAATCCTGCCCGAACCGCAAGAGCGCGCCCAGAACGGCGCGCTGCAGGGCCGCCTGCAGCAGACGGGCGGCCCAGGGCTTTTGCCTCCCACCACAAAAACCCCTGCTGAGAGCGCGATTCTGGTCGAACATCCGTCCGACTCGCCGGTAGAGTGGGAGAAACGATGCATCTTGGGTTGCGTTGTGGGGAATAGTGGGATAGCTTCGTCGCAGCGAGCCGGGGTGGAGGGGCTCCTCCCACCCCTCCACCTCGGCTCGGTTCTTTTCCTCGCCCTCGCATCACATGGTCTTTCGCGGCACCTTCGACTATTCCCTCGACGCAAAGAACCGGCTGACGGTTCCCGCCCGCTTTCGGGCTGCGCTGTCCGAGGGCGTGGTGCTCGCGAAAGGGCTCGAGAGCTGCGTCGCGCTCTGGACGCCGAAGGGCTACGACGACTACACGCGCGCGTCGCTGGAGGGCTTTCACCCGCTCTCCAAGCAGGCCCAGAAGCTCAAGCGCTTCTTCTCGGCCAACTCCCTGGACACCGAGCTCGACGGCGCCGGCCGCATCGGCATCCCGTCGTTTCTGCTCGACCACGCCGGCCTGTCGAAGGAGGTCGTCGTGACCGGCGCCGGCGACGCCCTGGAGATCTGGGACCGCGCGACCTGGTCTGACTACAACGCCGCACTCGCATCCGACGTCGACGACATCACCGCATCCCTTGGCCACACTGCTTGACATGACCCTTCCCCACGTGCCGGTGCTCGCCGGCGAGGCGATCGAGCTGCTCGATCCGCAGCCCGGCCAGACGGTCGTGGACTGCACGTTCGGCGCGGGCGGTCACGCGCGCCTGCTCGGCGGGCGCATCGGTGCGGAGGGAACGCTCATCGCGATCGACCGCGACCCGATCGCCGCCGAGCGCTTCGCCGAGCTCGCTCCCGAGCTGCCGTGCACGGCGCGCTTCATCCGCGCCTCCTTCGTCGAGGGGCTGCAGCAGTTGCACGACGAGGGCGTGCGCGCGGACATCGTGCTCATGGACCTCGGGATGTCCTCGATGCAGATCGACACCTGGCAGCGCGGCTTCTCCTACGCCTACGACGCCCCGCTGGACATGCGCATGGACCCGGGCCTGCAGCGCACCGCCCACGACCTCGTCATGGAGGCCGAGCCGCGCCACCTCGAGACGATCTTCCGCGACCTCGGCGAGGAGCGCTACGCCCGTCCGATCGCCCGCGCGATCGTGCGCGCCCGCGGGCGCGGGGACATCGCGACGACGAACGCGCTCGTCGAGGTCATCTCGTCGGCGATCCCGGCGCCGGCGCGCTTCGCCGCCGGCCATCCCGCCAAGCGCGTCTTCCAGGCCCTGCGGATCGCCGTCAACGACGAGCTGGGCCAGCTCGACGCCGCCCTGCCGCTGGCGTGGTCGTTGCTGGCGCCCGACGGGCGCCTCGCCGCGATCTCGTTCCACTCGCTCGAGGACCGGCGCGTCAAGCGCTTTCTCGCCGCGCGGGCGCAGGGCTGCATCTGCCCGCCCGACCTGCCGATCTGCGCCTGCGGCCGCGAGCCGGAGGCAGAGCTCGTCAGCCGTCGCGCGATCGCACCGACACCCGGCGAGATCGCCGCCAACCCGCGGGCGCGCTCTGCGCGCCTGCGCGTCGCATCCAAGCTCAGGGAGGATCAAGGATGAGCCGCTCAGCAGCCGCAACGTCAGCCGGACGGCACCGTGCGCCGCCGCGCGCGCCCGCGCCGCGGCACCCGCGCAGGATCTCCGGGCCGGTCCGCCGCTCGCAGGGCTCCGGCTCCGCCGCCGCCGCGCAGGCCGTCGCCTACCCGCAGCCGCGCCCGCAGCGCGCGCCGTCGCGCCCGCCGCTGCGGGTCGTCGCCGGGGGCGCGCAGATCGCGCTGCGCGTCGCCGACGTCGCGGTCAACGTCTCGGGCAGCCGGGCGATGGACCGACTCGTGCGCAGCCGCGCGTGGATCTTCATCGTCGGCTTCGGGCTCATCGGCATCGTCGCGATGCAGGTCTCGATGCTGAAGCTCAACGCCGGCATCGGGCGCGCCGTGGAGACCGTCAACACGCTCGAGCGCACGAACGCGTCGCTGCGCGGCGAGATCTCGCGGCTCAGCGACGGGGGGCGCATCCAGTCGATGGCCGCCGTCAAGGGCTTCGTCATGCCCGCCCCGGCCGACGTGACCTACCTGCGCGCCGGCAACCTCCGCAGCGACGGCGCCCTTGCCGCCAAGCGCATGACGGCACCCGACCCGGGCAGCAGCGCCGGCCTCGCCGGCTCGGTCCCGGCGACGCTCACGCAACCCGCCGCGGCCGCCACGACCGCGACGACGCAGCCCGCCATCGCGGCCCCGGCCACGACGACCGCCGCGACAGCGCCTGCGCCGGCGCCCGTCGCCGTCACGCCGCCCACAGCGACACCCGCGGTCTCCGGCGGCGCCGCGGCGACGGCGCCCGCCCCGGTCGCCGCGACGACGGCCTCACCGGCCGGCGGCGTCGCCCCGCCCACCGGTCCGTAACAGATGGGGATCACCGAGCGGCGCATCGGGCTGCTCTTCGCGTTGTTCCTGAGCCTCCTGCTCGTCGCCGGCGCCCGCGTGACGTGGCTCGGCGGCGTCCAGGGCAGCTCGCTGCAGCGCGTGGCGAGCACCCAGCAGGTCGTCGAGGTCGAGGTGCCCGCCCGCCGCGGAGCGATCTCCGATCGCCACGGCATCGAGCTCGCGGTCTCCCAGCCGGCCGACGACGTCGCGGCCACGCCGTACCTCGTGACGTCGAAGCTCGCCGTCGCCAAGCGCCTCGCTCCGCTGCTCGGCCAGCGCCAGGCCGACGTCCTGCGCAAGCTCAGCGCCGACGGCGGCTTCGTCTACCTCGCCCGCAACCTCCCCGCGACGAAGGCCGAGAAGATCCGCAAGCTCGGCCTGGAAGGCCTGCAGTTCATCCCGAGCTCGCGCCGTGACTACCCGCGCCGCTGGCTGGCCTCGCAGGTGCTCGGCGTCGTCGGCATCGACGGCGAGGGCCGTACGGGCCTGGAGTTCGCGCGCGACGACGTCCTGCGCGGCAGCGACGGCAAGCGGCGAATCGTCAACGACGCCCTCGGCGAGCCGATCGTCCTGCAGGAGACCGCGCGCGCCAAGCCCGGCAAGGACGTCCAGCTCACGCTCGACGCCCAGTTGCAGGGCAAGGTCGAGGACGTCCTCGCGCAGGTCGGGCTCGCATGGCGGCCGAAGGGCGCGACCGCCGTCGTCATGGACCCGCACTCGGGCAAGATCCTCGCGCTCGCCAACTGGCCGCGGGTCGACGCCAACGACCTCGGCGGAGCGCCCGCCTACGCCGGCCAGAACCGCGCCGTCGGCTTCAACTACGAGCCCGGCTCGACCTTCAAGGCCTTCACCGTCGCCGGCGCGCTCGAGGACGGCGTCGTCGATCCCGGCGAGTACTTCCACCTCCCGCCCTCGATCACCGTCGCCGACCGCGAGATCAAGGAGGCGCACGTCCGCGGAACCGTCGACCTCACCACCGCGCAGATCCTGAAGACCTCGAGCAACGTCGGGACCGTCCGCATCGGCCTGCGTCTCACGGCGCCGCGCTTCGACCACTGGGTGCGGACGTTCGGCTTCGGCCGCCCGACCGGCGTCGAGCTCAGCGGCGAGGAGTCCGGGCAGGTGCTGAAGCTCGAGAAGTACTCGGGGTCGTCGATGGGCAACCTGCCGATCGGCCAGGGCGAGTCGGTCACGCCGCTGCAGCTCGCGACGGCCTACGCGGCGATCGCCAACGGCGGGATCATGCGCCGCCCGCGGCTCATCGACCGCGTCGGCGGCGACCGCGTGCGGGCGCCGCTCGGGCGCCGCGTGATCTCCGAGCAGACGGCGGCCCAGGTCCGGCGGATGCTCGAGGGCGTCGTCGAGGCCGGCGGGACGGGCGAGTCGGCGGCGATCGACGGGTACTCGCTCGCGGGCAAGACCGGCACCGCCCAGAAGGTCGAGCCGGCCACAGGCGAGTACTCCAAGACGCGCTACATCGCCTCCTTCGTCGGCTTCGCGCCGGCCCGCAACCCGAAGCTCCTCGTCACCGTCATGGTCGACGAGCCGAAGGGCGAGATCTTCGGCTCCGAGGTCGCGGCGCCGGCGTTCCAGGAGATCATGCGCTTCGCGCTGCCGTATCTCGGGATCTCCTCCGGGCGCTGACCGGCGCGGGACTATCCTGACGCCGTGAACCTGCGCGAGCTCTTCGGCGACGCAGCCTCCGATGCTCCGCCGGTCGACGTCACGGCGCTCGCCTACGACAACCGCCAGGTGCGGCCCGGCACGGTGTTCTTCTGCGTCCGCGGCTTCACCCGCGACGGGCATGACTTCGCGGCCGACGCCGTGCAGCGCGGCGCTGCCGCGCTCGTCGTCGACCACGCGCTCGACCTCGGCGTGCCGGAGATCGTCGTCGCCGACGTGCGCGCCGCGATGGCGCCGGCCGCCGCGCGGCTGCACGGCGATCCCACCGCCCGGCTGCGGACGATCGGCGTCACCGGGACGAACGGCAAGACGACGACCGCCTACCTCGTCCGCGCGCTGCTGGAGGCGGCCGGTCACCCGACGGGGATGCTCGGGACCGTGACGTCGATCATCGGCGGCGAGGAGCGCGAGGTGGCGCGCACGACCCCCGAGGCGATCGACCTGCAGGCGACGTTCGCCGCGATGCTGGCCGCGGGCGACACCCACTGCGTCATGGAGGTCTCCAGCCACGCGCTCGCGCTCGGCCGCGCCGACGCGATCCACTGGGCGGGCGCGATCTTCACGAACCTCACGCAGGACCACCTCGACTTCCACCCGACGATGGAGGACTACTTCGCCGCCAAGCGGATGCTCTTCGAAGCGGCTCCGGAGGTCGCGGTCGTCAACGTCGACGATCCCTACGGCGCGCGGCTGGCCGGCGAGGTCGCCATGCCGAGCCTCGTGACCGTCGGGATCGAGTCCTCCGGCGCCGACCTGCGCGCCACCGACGTCCACAGCGACATGAGCGGCTCGACGTTCGTCGCCGGCGGGCTGGCGCTGCGCTCCCCGCTGCCCGGCCGCTTCAACGTGCTCAACGTCCTCGGGGCGGTCGCGCTCGTTCGCGCCCTCGGCGTCGACGACGAGACCATCGTCTCTGCGCTGCCGCAGGCCGGTCGCGTGCCCGGCCGCTTCGAGCCCGTCGACGAGGGCCAGGACTTCGCCGTGCTCGTCGACTACGCCCATACGCCGGACTCGCTGGAGAACGTCCTGCGCGCGGCCCGCCCGCTGACGCAGCGTCGCCTGCTGTGCGTCTTTGGCTGCGGCGGCGATCGCGACCGCGGCAAGCGCCCGCTCATGGGCGAGATCGCCGCGCGGCTGGCCGACCACACGATCGTGACCTCCGACAACCCGCGCTCGGAGGACCCGGCCGCGATCGTGGCCGAGATCCTCGCCGGCGTCGACGACGACGGCACCGTCGATGCGATCGTCGACCGCCATGCCGCGATCGAGCGCGCCGTGGCGGCGGCCGGCCCGGGCGACGTCGTCGTCATCGCCGGCAAGGGCCACGAGCAGGGCCAGGAGTTCGAGCGCGGGCGCAAGATCGCCTTCGACGACGTGACCGTCGCCCGCGAGGCGCTGCGTGCGCGACTGGTCGCCTGAGCAGGTCGCCGCCGCGGCCGGCGCGCGGCTCGCGGACCCGCCGCCGGCGGTCGTCTCCGACCCGCCCGGCCCGCTGCGCGTGACGATCGACTCCCGCGACGTCCGGCCGGGCGACCTCTTCGTCGGGTTGCCAGGCGCGCGCGTCGACGGGGGGCGCTTCGCAGCCGCCGCGCTGGACGCCGGGGCCTGGGGCGCGCTCGCCGCCCCGCAGCACCTGCCCGCCACGCCGCCCGGTGTTCGCATCGCGGCCGAGGACCCGCTCGCAGCGCTGCAGGCGCTCGCGCGCAGCTGGCGGCGCGCGCTCGGCGCGGCGGTCGTCGGGATCACGGGCTCGACCGGGAAGACCTCGACGAAGGACCTGCTGGCCGCGATGCTCGCCCAGGACCGGCGCGTCGTCGCGACGACGCAGAACCTCAACACGGAGATCGGCCTGCCGCTGACGATCCTGGCCGCGCCCGCCGGCACCGAGGCGCTCGTGCTCGAGATGGCGATGCGCGGGACGGGGCAGATCGCCGAGCTCGCGGCGATCGCAGAGCCCGACGTCGGCGTCATCGTCAACATCGGGCCGGTGCACCTCGAGCTGCTCGGGTCCCTGGAGGCGATCGCGGCGGCGAAGGCCGAGCTGCTCGCCGATCTGCGCCCCGGCGCCGTGGCGGTGCTGCCCGCCGGCGAGTCGCTGCTCGACGCCCACATCCGCGACGACCTGCGCGTCGTGACCTTCGGCCCTGGCGGCGACGTCTGCGAGCTCGGAGACGTGGAGCTGCCGTTCGCATCGGCGCACATGCGCTCAAACGCGCTCGCCGCGCTCGCCGCCGCGCGGGCGCTCGGCGCGCAGCCGCACGGCCCGCTGGAGGTGACCCTCAGCGCCATGCGCGGCCAGCGGATCGAGCTGCCGGGGCCGGTCGTCGTCATCGACGACTGCTACAACGCCAACCCGATGTCGATGCGCGCCGCCCTCGACGATCTCGCCGCGACCGCCCCCGGGCGGCGCGTCGCCGTGCTCGGCGACATGCTCGAGCTCGGGCCCGACGAGCGGCGCTTCCACGCCGAGATCGGCGCCTATGCGATCGAGTGCGGCGTCGACGTGCTCGTGACCGTCGGGCCGCTGGCGGCGACGATCGGGGAGGAGTTCGGCGGCGGAGAGCTGCACGGCGTCGATGACGCGGCCGCCGCGGCGCGGCTCGTGCGCGAGCTGCTGCGCCCGGGCGACACGGTGCTCGTCAAGGGCTCGCGCGGCGTCGGCCTCGAGGTCGTCGCGCAGGGCCTGCAAGCGGCGGCACGCTAGATGGGCGAGGTCCTCATCGCCGGGACGGCGGCGCTGCTCATCTGCATCTTCCTGTCGCCGAAGTTCATCGAGTTCCTGCGCGACCGCGAGTTCGGCCAGTTCATCCGCGCCGAGGGGCCCGAGGGCCATCACGTCAAGGCGGGCACGCCGACGATGGGCGGGATCATCATCTTCACGGCGATCTCGATCCCGTTCCTCATCCTGTCGGAGTACGACTGGCGGGCGGTCGGGGTCTACGGCGCCGCGATGGGCTGCGCGCTCATCGGCTTCACCGACGACTACATCAAGATCGTGCGCCGCCGCTCGCTGGGCCTCAGCGCGCGGATGAAGCTCGGCCTGACGATCCTCATCTCGATCGGGCTGTGGTGGATCGCGACCGAGCAGGCGGGCCTGCCGCAGACGCTGCGCCTGCGCGTCGTGGACTACCAGGTCGACCTGAGCTTCCTCGGCGGGATCCCGTTCCTCGTGCTGATCTACATCGTCGTCGCGGGGACGACGAGCGCGGTGAACCTCACCGACGGCCTCGACGGCCTCGCCGCCGGCTGCGCGGCGATCGTCCTGCTGACGTACATCGGGATCACCTTCATCACGTCCGGCCAGCACGACCTCGCGCTGCTGTCGGCGTGCCTCGTCGGCGCCTGCGTCGGCTTTCTGTGGTTCAACGCCTTTCCCGCGACGATCTTCATGGGCGACACCGGCTCGCTCGGGCTCGGCGGCGCGATCGCCGGCCTCGCGGTCATGACGAAGACCGAGACGCTCCTCATCCTCATCGGCGGGATCTTCGTCGTCGAGGCGCTGAGCGTCCTGATCCAGGTCTTCTCGTTTCAGACGTTCCGCAAGCGGGTCTTCCTCATGGCCCCGATCCACCACCACTTCGAGCTCATGGCGTGGTCGGAGACGAAGATCATCCTGCGCTTCTGGATCGTCGCCGCGATCTGCAGCGCGATCGGCTTCACGCTGTACCAGCAGTCCGTTGTCTGAGCGCGCTCGCCCGCCGCTGCCGGCGGGGCCGTGGCTCGTCGTCGGCCTCGCGCGATCGGGCGTCGCGGCGGCGCGCGCGCTGCTCGCGCGCGGGGAGGAGGTCGTGGCGGTCGACTCCGGATCCCCGCCGGTCCCGGAGGGGATCGCGGCGCACCTGCGCAGCGACGGGCTGACGTTCCTCGCGCACGCGCGCGCAGTCGTGAAGTCGCCGGGCGTTCCGCGCGAGGCGCCGGTCATCGCCGCCGCGCGCGCCCGCGGGATTCCCGTGCTCGGCGAGCTCGAGCTCGGCTGGCGGCTGCTGGGCAACGAGTTCATCGCGGTGACGGGGACCAACGGCAAGACGACGACCGTCGAGCTGCTCGGGCACATCCACCGCGAGGCCGGGCTGGCGGTCGCCGTCGCCGGCAACGTCGGCGACGCGGTCAGCGGGCTCGTCGGGTCCTCCCTGGACCCCGGCGCCGTCGTGGTCTGCGAGACGAGCTCGTTTCAGCTCGAGGACACGCTGGACTTCGCGCCCGAGGGCGCGGTGCTGCTGAACATCCAGGCCGACCACCTCGATCGTCACGGCACGATGGAGGACTACGTCGCGGCGAAGCTCCGCGTCTTTGCACTGCAGGGCAACGACGACGTGGCGGTGGCGCCGGTCGATCTGGGGATCGAAGACCTCGGCGGCTGCGCGCGGCGCGTGCCGTTCGGCCCGGGCGGCGAGCTCGACGACCGGGCAGGGTTGCTGTGGTGGGACGACGAGCCGCTGATCGCTCATGACGAGATCCGCCTGCGCGGCGCGCACAACCGCGCGAACGCGGCGGCGGCAGCGGCCGTCGCGCTCGCGCGCGGGATCGACCGCGACGCGGTGCGCGCCGGGTTGCGGTCGTTCGCCGGCGTCGAGCACCGGCTCGAGGAGGTCGCGGTGGTGGACGGCGTGACGTACGTCAACGACTCCAAGGCGACGAACGTGGCGTCGACGCTCGTCGCGCTCGCGAGCTTCGGCGGCGCGCCGGTGCACGTCATCCTCGGCGGGCGCGGCAAGGGCGAGAGCTTCGCGCCGCTGCGCGGGCGCGCGGCGCACGCGTACCTCATCGGTGAGGTGGCTTCGCAGCTCGCGTCCGAGGTCGGCGGCGAGGTGTGCGGCGACCTCGAGACGGCGGTCGCGCGGGCGCGCGCGGCCGCCGTGTCAGGTGACGTGGTGCTGCTGTCGCCCGCCTGCGCGAGCTTTGACCAGTTCGAGGACTACGAGGCGCGCGGGCGGGCGTTCAGGGCGCTCGTCGCCGGCTGACTCGGGCTCAGCTCTCCGGCGCCTCGTCGGCGGCTTCCTCGGCCTCCTCGCCGAGCTCGACGATGTCGCCCTCGGTGAAGAGCACCTCCTTCATCGCGGCCTGCCACTTCGGGGTGCGGCGCAGCAGGAACTCGAGGTCCATCGCGAAGTGCTTGAACTCCTCCTGCTGGGCGTTCTGCATGATCGCCTTGGCCTGCTCGTCGGTCTCGACGGCGATGCGCTGGTCATACCAGCTGATCGCCTCGGCCTCCTCCTGGAGGGACACGACCATCCGCGCGAACGTCCGCGCCTCCGGGCTGAGCTCCTCGGGCGGCTCGTGGTACTGGTCAAACCCCATCGTGCGTCCCCTCTCCGGCGTGGGCGGATGCGACGCACGTACCCCGTCGTCCCGCGGCCCACCCACCAGGCTCTCCTGCGGTCCGTGTGGGCGGCGTCGCGCCTCAGCCGGCGACGAGCTCCGCAGCCAGCGCCCGAACCCCCCGCAAATCCTCGACATACGCATGCGCGCCGGCCAGCTCCGCGGGCGAGTGCGACGTCAGCACCGCGATGACGCGCATCTCCGCCGCGAGCCCGGCCGCCACGCCGGCCGGCGCGTCCTCGAGCACGACGCACTCCCCGGCGGCGGCGCCCAACCGCGATGCCGCCAGCAGATAGCCCTCGGGATCGGGCTTCCCGCGCGACACCTCCGACGTCGTCACGAGCACGTCGGGCGCAGGCAATCCCGCCGCCTCCAGGCGCGCCGCCGCGAGCGCCGGCGAGCACGACGTGACGACCGCCACCCGATCGCCCAGCAACACCTCGCGCGCGCCCGCCACGGCCACCACGCCCTCCTGGTCGGCGACATGCGCCGCCTCGATCGCCTCGCTCTCGGCGGCCGCGTCGACCTCCGGGAGCAGCGCGGCCACGACCTCGCGCGACGGCGTGCCCTGCGCCGTCCGCACCACCACGTCGCCGTCGAGCCCGCGCCGGGCAGCCCACGCGCGATAGACCCGCGCGATCGCCGCCGTCGAGTCGACGAGCACGCCGTCGAGGTCGCACAGCAGGACCGTCACCGATGCAGCACCGGATAGAGCACGCCGAAGCGCTGCCGGAGCTCGCGATAGGGCTCGATCCACGCGTCCACAGGCTCGATGACCTCGCCCGGCCGTACGCAGGCCGCCACGGCTTCGCCGACATCGGCGAACACGCCCGCGGCCACGCCGCCCAGCAGCGCGGCGCCGAAGGACGCGCCCTCGTCCACGGCGGTCCGCTGCAGCGGCAGCTCCAGCACCGACGCGAGGATCTGCAGCCACAGCCGGCTGCGCGCGCCGCCGCCGGACACCCGCCCGATCTCCGGTCGCCCGGCCATCCCGGCGACGAGGTCATAGCCGTCGCGCAGCCCGAACGCGACGCCCTCGAGCACGGCGCGCACGAGCGCGCCCCGGTCGTGGCGCAGCGACAGGCCGACGAAGGCGCCGCGGGCGTCGGGGTTTGAGTGCGGCGTGCGCTCGCCCGCGAGGTAGGGCAGGAACACGAGGCCCTCGACGCCCGGCTCCCAGCGCTCCGCCTCGGCGACGAGCGCCGCCACGTCGTCACCCGCCGCGACCGCGTCGGCCAGCCAGCGCAGCGACCCGGCGGCCGAGAGCATGACCCCCATCGCGTGCCAGGCGCCCGGGCGCGCGTGGCAGAACGCGTGCACCCGCGCCCGGGGGTCGGCAGCGAACTCGTCGGCGGCCGCGAAGACGACGCCCGACGTCCCGAGGACCACCGACATCGGCCCGCCCGCCCGGTCGACGCCGACACCGAGCGCGCCGGCCGCCTGGTCGCCCGCGCCGGCCGCGACCGGCACGCCCTCCGCGGTGAGGCCGCTGACGTCCGGCGACTCCAGCGCCCGCGGCAGCCACGCCGGATCGACGTCCAGCGCCTCCACGACCTGCGCGCTCCAGCGCCGCCGCGCGACGTCGAAGAGCAGCGTCCCGGAGGCATCCGCGACATCGGTCGCGTGCTCGCCGCACAACCGCAGCCGCACGTAGTCCTTCGGCAGCAGCACGTGCGCGATCTGCGCGTACACCTCCGGCTCGTGGCGCGCGAGCCACAGGAGCTTCGGCGCGGTGAACCCCGGCAGCGCCCGGTTGCCCGTCATCGCGATGAGCTCCTCGAGCCCGAGCCGCGCCTCGATCTCCGCGCACTCGGCGCCCGTCCGGCCGTCGTTCCACAGCATCGCCGGGCGCAGGACGCGATCGCGTGCGTCGAGCGCCACGAGCCCGTGCATCTGCCCGGCGAGCCCGATGCCCGCGATCGGCCCCGCGCGAGCGAGCGCAGCGAGCACCGCCTGCGCTCCCGCCCACCAGTCCTCCGGGTCCTGCTCGGCCCAGCCCGCTCGCGGCGTCGACAGCGCGTGCGGCACCTCGGCCCGCGCGACGACCGAGCCGTCGGGCCCGACGAGCAGCCCCTTCACCGACGAGGTGCCGACGTCGAGGCCGGCGAGCAGCGTCACGCGGCGGCGCCGAGCGCGGCGTAGACGAGCTCGTAGGCCCGGATCGCGTCCTTCTCCTGCTGGGCCTCGCGCAGCGCGGCGTCGTCGATCCGCGACGCGGCCGCGTCGATGAAGCGCCACTGCTCGACGCTGCGGCGCACGATCCCGACGGCGTCCTCGGTGTAGGGATAGAGGTCGAAGCCGAGCCGCTCGCCGTTGTCGCCGTAGCCGGCGCGCCGCAGCTCGACGGCGAGCTCGAGCGTCTCCATGAACGCCGTCGCGCCGACCATGTTGTCGTCGTCGAACGTGCCCCAGCCGGAGTTCGCGTGCTGGTGGCCGAGCAGCCCCTCGGCGGCGAGCAGCGCCGCGTACTCGGCGAGGTTCTCGCCGTTCATGATGAGGTGCTGCCAGTCCATGTTGACCTTGACGTTGTCGATCCCGCGGGCGCGCAGCGTGTGGATGACGTGCAGCGTCATGCCGACGTTGCCCATGTGGATCTTCATCGCGGGCTCGGAGTTCTTGTGCTCGAGCAGGACGATGCCGCCGTGCTCGGCCATCCGCTTCGCCGCTTCGCCGATGCCGTCGATGAGCCCCGCCCAGCTCTTCGCGTAGGGCGTCTGGAAGGGGTAGTTGTAGCCCTCGATCCCCGGCCAGATGATGAAGCTCGCACCGAGGCTGCCGGCGAAGTCCGCGGCGTCGAGCGTCAGCCCGACCGCCGCTGCGCGCGTCTGCTCGTCGGGCGACGACAGCCCGCCGCGGGCGAAGCGCGGGTCGAGGTGCAGGCCGCTTGCGATCGCGTAGATCCCGTGGCCGTCGAGCGCGTCGCGAACCTCGTCGACGTTCGACGGCGACAGCTCCTCGGGGTAGTGGAACTCGTAGTCGTCGATGAGGTCGCCGAGCCCGCGCACCGCGGTGTCGACCTGCTCGGCGGTGCTGCGGCCGGCGAGGTCGGGCTTGTAGCCGCCGGGGTTGAAACGGGTGACCATCGGGCCCATCGCCCAGATGCCAAGGCTCGTCTTCATGTGTCAGCTCCTGCTGTCCGGATGACGGTTGACGCCTCGGCGCTGCGGCGCGCGAGGTCGATGATCTGCAGCGCCGCGACGCTGTCGCGCGGATCGACGGGCATCTCGCCCTCACCGCGCAGCGCGTCGCGAACGCCGGCGTAGAACTGCTCGTAGGCGCCGGCGGCGATCGCGACCCGTCGCTCCTCGCCGTCGCGGTCGACGAGCCGCGCGGGCTCGCCCTCGCCCCACCCCGGGTCGCCCGGGCGCACGCCGGCGGCGAGCTGGTCCTCCTGCGGATCCAGGCCCGGCGTCTGGATGCCGCCGGCCGTGCCGCCGGCGCGCAGCGAGCGGCCGCCGACCGCCGCCAGCGCGCTCATCCACAGATGCGAGCGCACGCCGCCCTCGTGCTCGAGCGCGACGAAGACGTCGTCGTCGACCTGCGCCCCGGGGCGCCGGCGGTCGATCTCCGCGTACACCCCGCTGACGGGACCGAAGAGCGTCAGGGCCTGGTCGACGAGGTGCGCGCCGAGGTCGAGCAGCAGCCCGCCGCCCTCCAGTGGCTCGGGCAGCTCGCGCCAGGCGTCCTCGCGCACGTGCGGGCGGAAGCGCTCGTAGCGCGACTCGAAGCGGGTGATCTCACCGAGCGTGCCGGACTCGATCGTCCGCCGCACCGTCAGGAAGTCGCCGTCCCAGCGGCGGTTCTGAAAGACCGTCAGCGGCACGCCCGCCGCCGCGAAGTCCGCGACGAGCGCTTCGGCGTCGGCGGCATTCGCAGCCAGTGGCTTGTCGACGACGACCGGCAGGCCGCGGTGCAGCGCCGCGCGCGCGATGGGGATGTGCAGGCGGTTCGGGGTCGCGACGACGAGCGCGTCGATGCGGTCGGCGTCGGCGAGCAGCGCATCGGCGTCCGCGACGACCTGCACGCCCGGGTACTGCGACCGCGCGCGCGCCGCGCGCGCCGGGTTGCCCGTCGCGACCGCGGCGACCGCGAACCCGTCGGTCGCCGCGACGAGCGGCGCATGGAAGACCTCGCCGGCGAGGCCGAAGCCGGCGATCGCGACGCGCAGGTCGGTCATCGCGAGGACCCGCTTCCCGGGACCCCACGGGCGACGGTCGAGCAATGGCACGCTGTCATCCGAGCCTCACCGCGCAGCCCTCGTCGGCCGAGCGCTCGAGCGCCGCGATCGCGCGAGCCTGCCCGAGCGCGTCCTCGCGCCCGAGCAGGGGCGGGCCGTCACCGCGGATCGCGCGCGAGACGTCCTCGACCTCGAGCCGGTAGCTGTCGGCGGCCTCGACCGCGACGATCGAGGACGCGCCGTCGCGCTCGAGCGCGATGCCCGGCCGGCGGCAGTGAAACGGGTCCGCGAGCACCATACGGCCGCGCGAGCCGACGATCTCGAGCTCGTGGCGCGGCGCCACGTCGATGCCGCAGTCGAACGTCGCGACGACGTCGCCCGCGAAGCGCAGGATCCCGGCGAAGCGCAGGTCGACCCCGCTGGGGCCGGTCACGCGCTCGCCGGTGACGCTCACCGGCTCGCCCGCGACGAGCCGGCCGGCGCTGATGCAGTAGCAGCCGACGTCCATGAGCGCGCCGCCGTCCAGCGCGGCGTCGAGCCGGACGTTCTCGGTGTCGGCCTCGGGAAGCGCGAACGCGAAGCACGCGCGCACGAGCCGCACGTCGCCGATGGCGCCCTCGTCGAGGAGCTCGCGCAGGCGCCGCGTCTGCGGGTTGTGGCGCCACATGAACGCCTCGCTGAGCACGAGGCCCTCGCGCTCGGCGACGTCGAACGCCTCCGCGACCGCGGCCGGCCGGCGGTCCATCGGCTTCTCGCAGAGCACGTGCTTGCCGGCTTCCAGCGCGCGGATCGTCCACTCGACGTGCAGGCCGTTGGGCAGCGAGACGTACACCGCCTCGACCTCGGGGTCGGCGAGCAGCGCCTCGTAGGAGCCGTGCGCGCGCGGGATGCCGAACGTCGCCGCGTAGGACCGCGCCCGCTCGTCGTCGCGGCTTGCGACCGCGACGACGTCGGCGAGCGGGGAGTCCTTCGCGCCCGCGATGAGGGCACCGTTGATCCGGGCTGTCGAGAGCAGCCCCCAGCCGACGGCGCCCATTCAGGCTCTGCCCGACTGCTCCCGACCCCGGCGGGAGATCGAGTCGACGGCGACGGCGAGCAACAGCACGCAGCCGGTGACGACGAACTTCGTCCCCGAGCTCAGGCCGAGCAGGCCGAGCCCGTTGTCGATGCTCGCGATGACGAGCGCGCCCAGCAGCGCGGCCTTGATGTGCCCGCGCCCGCCGAAGAGGCTCGTGCCGCCGATGACGGCCGCCGCGATCGAGTACAGGAGGATCGCGCCGCCGCCGGCGTTCGTGTCGACGGAGCGCAGGCGCGACGCCAGCACGATGCCGCCGACCGCCGCCATGAGCGAGCAGATGGCGAAGCAGATGATGCGGATGCGGTCGACGTTGATGCCCGCGCGCCGCGCCGCCTCGGCGTTGCCGCCGACGGCGTAGACGTGGCGCCCGAAGCGCGTGCGCCGCAGGATGTAGGTCCAGAAGACGAGCAGCGCGCCGACGAGCAGCGCGACGTACGGCAGCCCGCGGTCCTGGTTGACGATGTAGACGACCGCGGCGAGCGCCACGAACAGCCCGCCGATGCGCAGCGCGACGATGATGAGCGGGTCGTTCTCCAGGCCGGCCGCGGTCCGCTTGCGCAGGCCCATGAGCTGGACGCCCGCGTAGCCGGCGACGGCGAGGATCAGCAGGACCCAGGCCGTCGTGTGCGGCACGAAGTCGTTGGCGAAGCCGATGACGAAGTCGTCCTGCAGGACGACGGTGCCGCGGCTGCCGATGAGCAGCAGCACGACGCCGTTCCACGCCAGCAGCCCCGCGAGCGTCACGACGAACGACGGGATGCCGATCTTCGTGATGATGAGGCCGTGCAGCGTCCCGATGAGGACGCCGGAGCCCAGCGCGGCGACGATCGCCACCGAGGTCGGGACCGTCGAGCCGTCGGGCAGCAGCAGCAGCGCGGTCAGCACGCCGGCGACGCCGCTGACGTAGCCGACGGAGAGGTCGATCTCCCCGAGCAGCAGGACGAAGACGATGCCCATCGCGACGAGCGCGAAGGCGGCGCCCTGCACCATGAGGTTCACGAAGTTGCCGGCCGTCAGGAAGCGGTCGTTCTGCACCTGGAAGACGATCGCGATGATGAGCAGGCCGAGGATGATCGGCAGGCTGCCGAGCTCGCCGCCCTTGACGTTGTCGGCCCAGCGCCGGGCGTAGGCGCCGAGCGTCGCGGTGGGCGCGGCGGCGGGCGTCGGAAGTGGGGGGGTGATGGCACTCACGCTGGGACCTCCTCCTGACCCGGGATCGTGCTGAGCTTGCCGGCGGTGATCGCCTCGACGACCTCGCGCTGGGTCGTGTCGCTCGTCTTGAAGCGCGCGACGTCCTGGCCGAGGCGCAGCACCGTGATGTCGTCGGCGACCTCGAAGACGTCGTGGAGGTTGTGCGACACGATCACGACGGCGAGGCCCTGCTCGCCGAGCCGGCGCACGAGGTCGAGCACCTGGCGCGTCTGCGCGACGCCGAGCGCGGCCGTCGGCTCGTCGAGGATGACGACCTTGGAGTTCCACATGACGGCCTTGGCGACCGCGACGGACTGGCGCTGGCCGCCCGACAGCCCGGCGACCGTCTGGCGCACCGAGCGGATCGTCGTGACCGACAGCGACGTCAGCGTCTCGCTCGCCCGCCGCTCCATCTTCGTCTCGTCGAGCGCGCGCAGGCCGGTCGTCTCCTCGCGACCGAGGTACATGTTCTGCACGACGTCGAGGTTGTCGGCGAGGGCGAGGTCCTGGTAGACGACCTCGATGCCGAGGTCGGCCGCGTCCTTGGGCCCGTGGATCGTCACCGGACTGCCGTCGAAGCAGACCTCGCCGTCGTCGATCGGGTAGATCCCCGCGACGCATTTGATGAGCGTCGACTTGCCGGCGCCGTTGTCGCCGACGAGCGCCATGACCTGTCCGGCGTTGACGGCGAAGTCGACCTCGTGCAGTGCCCGCACGGCCCCGAAGCGCTTGGACACGCCCCGGAGCTCGAGCAGGGAACCCGCCTCGGGGGGCCGCGCCTGCGGCCCCCCGACGTCAGCGGTGGCGGTCATCACAGACCGATCGCCTTGCACTTCGACGTGAGCTTGCCCGCGCAGATCTCCGTCTGCTTCGGGAAGTCAGGCTCGCCGAGGTACTCCTTGATGTTCTCCTTCGTCACCGCGACCGGCTTGAGCAGCACGGACGGGACGTCCTTCGTCTCGTTGTTGACCGTGGCGCTGACGCCGGACGGGCTCTCGCCCTTCGCGAGCGAGATCGCCAGCGCGGCTGCTGCGTCGGCCTCCTTCTTGATCGCCTTGTAGACGGTCATGCACTGATCGCCGTTGACGATGTTCTGGATGCCCTGCAGCGTGGCGTCCTGGCCGGTGACCGGGATCTGGTCGAGCTTGCGCTGCTTGATCGCCGAGATGGCCGCGTTGCCGAGGCCGTCGTTGGCGGCGAGCACGCCGTTGATCCTGTTCGACGACTTCTGCAGCATCTGCTCGAAGATCGTCAGCGCCTTCTGGTTGTCCCAGTCGGGCACGGACTGATCGGCGACCTCGGTCCACTCGCCCGACTTGAACTTCGGGTTGATGACGGAGTCGTAGCCGTTCTTGAACAGCGTGGCGTTGTTGTCCGTCGGCGAGCCGTTGAGCACCGCGACGGCGGGCTTGTTGGCGTTGGCGAGGCAGTCCACGAGACCCTGCCCCTGCAGGCGCCCGACCTCTTCGTTGTCGAAGGAGACGTAGTAGTCCGAGTCGCCCTTGAGCGTCAGGCGGTCGTAGTCGATGACCTTCACGCCCTGGGACTTCGCGTTCGCCGCGATCGCTGCACCGCTGCCGCTGTCGAGGTTCACGAGCAGCAGGACCTTCGCGCCGTTCGTGATCGCCTGCTCGGCCTGCTGCTGCTGGGCGCTCTTGTCACCCTCGGCGTTCTGGATCGTCGCCTCGACTCCGGCCTTGTCGAAGGCGGCCTTCAGGAAGGGACGGTCGACCGTCTCCCAGCGGACCGAGGACTTGGAGTCGGGCAGCAGGACGGCGACCTTGCCCGCCTTCGTGCTCGTACCGCCGCCCCCGCCGGTGTCGGACGAGTCGTCGTCGCCGCAGCCCGCGGCGACGAGCGCCAGGGCCGCGATGCCGGCGGCAAGGGTCAGCGGCACGAGCCGCCGAGAGATATGTCGTTGTGCCCTCATGGGCGTGTCCTCCTCTGTCTTGGTCATACGACCGGGTTTGACGCCGCCGGAACTGGGACGTCGGATTGGCGCGCGGCAAGCTCGAGCGCGCCGAGAACCTCGGCCCGATCGCCCAGGACCCCGCCCGTGATACGGACGTCCTGTGCCGCGGATGGAATCGCGTAGCGATGGATCGCTTCGCGGAGCGGATCGAGCAGAACGTCGCCGGCGGCCCCGAGGGATCCGCCGACCACGATGAGCTCGGGGTTGAAGGCGTTGACGATGACCGAGACCGAGCGGCCGAGCACGCGGCCGGCGTCGCCGATGGCGCGGCGCGCGCCGGAGTCGCCGGCCTCGGCGAGCGCGATCGCGCCGTCGAGCGTGAGGTCGGCGCCGTGGCCGGGTCGCAGCAGCGCGAGGATCGCCGGCCCGCCGGCGAAGGTCTCCAGGCAGCCGCGGTTGCCGCAGCGGCAGATCGGGCCGCTCTCGTCGACGAGCACGTGGCCGAGCTCGCCCGCGGTGCCGCCGGCGCCCCGGTAGATCTCGCCGTTGATGATGAGCCCCGCCCCGATGCCGCCGGAGACCATGAGGTAGACGGCGTCGCGGGCCCCGATGCCGGCGCCGAGCGTGACCTCCGCGAGCGCGCCGAGGTTCGCGTCGTTGTCGAGGTGGACCGGCAGGTCCAGCCGCGCGGAGAGCTCGGCGACCGGGCGGATGCCGTCCCAGCCCGGGAGGATCTTGCCGGGGTGGACCGTGCCGGCGTCGCGGTCGATCGGGCCCGAGAGGCCGACGCCCGCGCAGAGGATGCGGTCGGCGTCCAGGCCCGCCTCCTCGACGGCCCCGCGGGTCAGCGCGACCGCGGCGTCCAGCGCCTCCTCGGCGGCGTTGTCGACGTCCAGCGGCTGCACGCGCTCGGCGAGGATCGTCCGCGAGAGGTCGGCGATCGCGACCTGGACCTGCTCGTGGCCGAAGTCGATGCCGAGGACGAGGCCGGCCGACTGGTCGAGCGTCAGAAGCGTCGGCGGGCGGCCCTGCTGGGCGGGGCGGTCGTTCTGCTCGCGCTCGACGACGAGGCCGCTGGCCTGGAGATCGGTGACGAGCGTCGAGACGGTGGAGCGGGAGAGGCCGGTGAAGCGGGCGAGGTCGGCGCGGCTGGCGCTGCCACGGCGGCGCAACGCGTCGAGCACCTGGCGCCGGTTGCGCTCTCGCAGCGAGCCAAGGGAGCCGGCGCCGGAGGATTCCACGGCGCGACTGTGACAAAGCTCACATGACTTTGTCAAGACTTCGGCAAAAAGATTGCCGAAGAAGAGGAAGTTAGTGCGAAGCTCGGCGCTTGCGCGGCGCCGCGCTGCGGCGGCGGATCAGCGCGTGCCGCGCGAGTAGTCCCTGCGGTCGACGTCGCGGCCGATCGTGCTCGGGATGGCGGCGCCGGGGGCGTCGCCCGCGCCGTCGGCGTAGGGATGCTGGTTGATGGCGCTGCCGGTGCGCGAGTAGTAGCCGTGGGAGACGGCGAAGAACAGCACGAGGATGAACGCGAGGAACGCCCAGGTGCCGCCGGCGAGGATGAATGCTGGGGTGGCCATGCCTGCGAGCATCGCGCACCGGCGCGGGGCGGCTGTGTGACATGTGGCACATCGGCGGGGTGTCCGGGACGGTAGGAGTCCTCCGGCTCCCGTCGAACGCAGGATCTGATGGATATCGCCGCCCGGCGCTCGCGCCAAGAAGTCGCCGACACGAGGCCCCGGCGGGCTCCGAAGCCGGTCGAGTACAACATCCTCCTCACGGCGACGCTCTGCCTGCTGGCCGCGGGCGCCGTCATGGTCTACAGCGCGTCCTCCGCGCGGACGCTGCTCGAGGGCCAGGGCGACGGCACGCTGTACCTCGTGAAGTACCTCGCCTACGGCGCGGTCGGCCTCGTCGCGCTGCAGGTCCTCGCGCGCGGCGGCCTGGAGCTCCTGCCGCGGCTGGTGCCGGCGCTGCTCGTCGTCTCGTTCCTGCTGCTCGTCGCGGTGAAGATCCCCGGCATCGGCGTCGAGATCAACGGCGCGCGCCGCTGGATCGGCGCCGGCCCGCTGCAGTTCCAGCCCTCCGAGCTCATGAAGCTCGCGCTCGTGCTCTACGCCGCCGGGCTGCTCGCGACGACGCCGTCGCGGCTGCGCCGCATCAAGCACGGCGCGGCCGGGCCGGTGCTCGTCGTCACGGGCGCCGCGATCGTCCTCGTCGCCTCCCAGCCGGACCTCGGGACCGCGCTCGTCATCGCGTTCTCGATCTTCGCGCTGCTGCTCGTCGCCGGCGTCCCGATCGGGCTGCTCGGCAAGATCGCCGGCATCGGCGCCGTCCTCGTCGTGCTCTTCATCCTCGTCGAGCCCTACCGCGCCGCGCGGCTGACGGCGTTCGTCAACCCCTGGGCGCACGCGGACTCCTCGGGCTTCCAATCCGTCCAGGGCCAGATCGCGCTGGGCTCCGGAGGGCTGTTCGGCGTCGGCCTCGGCGAGTCGGTGCAGAAGGTCTTCTACCTGCCCGAGGCGCACACGGACTTCATCCTCGCGGTCATCGGCGAGGAGCTCGGCGTCGCGGGCGTCTGCGGGCTGCTGTTCCTCTACGGGCTCATCGGCTACGCGGGGCTGCGGACCGCGAAGGCCGCCCGCACGCGCTACACGCAGCTGCTCGCGGCGGGGCTCACCGCGCTCATCCTCTGCCAGGCGCTGCTGAACGTCTTCGCCGTCCTCGGCCTCGCCCCCCTGACCGGCGTCCCGCTGCCGTTCATCTCGTCGGGCTCGAGCAGCCTGCTCGTGCTGCTGGCGACGATGGGCCTGCTGCTGAACGTCGCGTCGCGCAGCACGAGCCACCTCGCGTCGCTGCCGGTGCCGGATGCCTGGGGCGACGGCGATGCGCGAGGATCCCGCGATGCCCAGAGTCCTCATCGCAGCCGGCGGGACGGCCGGGCACGTGGTGCCCGCGCTGGCGGTCGCCGAGCGGCTGAGGGCGGCGGGCGCTGACGTCGTCTTCGTCGGCGGCGAGCGGGCGGAGGCCGAGCTCGTTCCCGCCGCCGGCTACGAGCTGCGCACGATCCGTGTCGAGGGCCTGAGCCGGACGAACCCGCTGCGCGCCGCCCGCGCCGTGCTGCGTGCCGGCGCCGCGGTGCGCGCCGCGCACCGGATCCTCGGCGAGCTGCGGCCCGACGTCGTGCTCGGCGGCGGGGGCTATGTCGCCGGCCCGGTCGGCCTCGCCGCGCTCGCGCGGCGGATTCCGCTCGTGCTGACCGAGGCCGACAGCCACCTCGGGATCTCCAACCGCCTGCTCGCGCGCGGCGCCCGGCGCGTCTGCCTCGCCTTCCCGATCGAGGATCGCAGCGGCCCGCGCTACCGCGTCACCGGCCGGCCGGTGCCGCCGCCCGCGAGCGATCCGGTCGCCGCGCGCGCCCGCTTCGGGCTGCAGCCGGGCGAGCTGTGCGTGCTCGTGTTCGGCGGCTCGCTGGGCGCGCGGACGATCAACGAGGCCGCCGTCGAGGCCTTCCGCGCGGCGCCGTTTCGCGTCCTGCACGCCGCCGGCACCCGCGACCACGCCGCGCTCGCCGACCGCGTCGGCGGGCCGCGCTACGACCTGCGCCCGTACATCGAGGACTTCGCCGAGGCGCTCGCGGCCTGCGATCTCTGCGTCGCGCGGGCCGGCGGCTCGATCTTCGAGATCGCCGCGGCGGGCAAGCCGGCGATCCTCGTGCCCTACCCCCACGCGACCGCCGACCACCAGACCTCCAACGCGCGCTGGATGGCCGGCGCGCGGGCGGCGGTCGTCGTGCCCGACGAGGAGCTGACGCCGGCGCGGCTCGGCCAGGAGGTCGGGGCGCTGCTCGGCGACCCGTCGCGGCTGGACGCGATGGCAGCGGCGTCGGCGGCGCTCGCCCGGCCGGACGCGGCGCAGGCGGTCGCCGACGAAGTGCTCGCGGCGGCGGCGCGCTCGTGAGCGCGGACTGGAGCGGCCGGCGGCTGCACTTCGTCGGCATCGGCGGGGCCGGGATGAGCGGCCTGGCGCTCGTCGCCGCGTCCCTGGGCGCCGCGGTGACCGGCTCTGACCGCGCGGAGTCGCCGTACCTCGAGCGCGTCCGGGCGGCGGGTGTCGTTCCCGTCGTCGGCCATGACGCGGCCAACGTGCCGGCCGGCGACGACGTCGAGCTCGTCGTCTCGACGGCGATTCCCGCGTCCAATCCCGAGCGGGCGGCCGCGGCCGCGCGCGGGCTGCGCGAGATCCACCGCGGCGCGCTGCTCGGCGAGCTCAGCCGGCTGCGGCGGACGATCTCGATCGGCGGCACGCACGGCAAGACGACGACGGCGTCGATGGCCGCCCACGCGCTGCTGGCGCTCGGGTGGGAGCCGTCGTACGTCATCGGCGGCGAGCTGCGGACGACCGGCACGAACGCCGCGGCCGGGGCGGGGGAGTGGCTCGTCGTCGAGGCCGACGAGTCCGACCGGTCGTTCCTCGAGCTGCGCTCGGAGATCGCGGTCGTGACGAACATCGAGCTCGACCACCACGCGACGTACGGCTCGCACGACGAGCTCGAGCGGACGTTCGGCGAGTTCCTCTGCCACGGGCTGCGCCGCGTCGTCGCCGACACCGCCGGCGCCGAGGCGTTCCTCGACCGCGTCGGGATCGTCGAGGCCGCGTTCTTCGGCGCCTCGGAGATCGAGCTGCACGAGGGCGGGTCGCGCTTCGTCTGGGCGGGCGTCGAGGTGTCGCTGTCCGTGCCGGGGCTGCACAACGTCTCCAACGCCGCCGCCGCGCTGACCGCCTGCGCGATCGCCGGGGCGCGGCCTGCGGAGCTCGCGCCGGCGCTCGCGGGCTTCCGCGGGGCGGGCCGGCGCTTCGAGCGCGTCGGCTCGACGGGCTCGGGCGCCGTGGTCATCGACGACTACGCCCACCATCCGACGGAGCTGCGCGCGACGATCGCGGCCGCGCGGACGCTCGGGTTCGGGCGTGTCGTCGCGGCGTTCCAGCCGCACCTGTTCTCCCGGACGCAGCTGCTGGGGCGGGAGTTCGGGGCGGCTCTGGCGACCGCCGACGCGGCGTGCGTGCTGGATGTCTATCCGGCGCGCGAGGCGGCTTCGGACTTTCCCGGCGTGTCGGGCCTGCTCGTGGCCGAGGCGGCCGCGGACGCCGCGGGCGGGCGCCCGGTCGCCTGGGCGCCGGGGTTCGACGACGCCGAGCGGGTGCTGCGCGCGTGGTTGCGCGCCGGTGACGTCTGCCTCGTCATGGGCGCCGGAGACGTCGATGCGCTGGCGCGGCGGTTGGCGTCGGCGTAGTTCCTGCCCCGGCGCTGGTGAACAGCGGGATCGAGGGATCGGGTTTGATCGCTGGTGGCAAGGGTGGGTCGAATGGGTGTCGCTATGCGTGCATCATTCGTCACACCCCCCGATGACAGGACCGCCTCGCCGCCCGCGGCACCCGTCCTTCAAAGCCGCCGTTCGCCGGCGCGGGTAGCCCCGCCGGCCGCACGAGTCACCACGAGTGCCCGACGAACACGGGCTCGGGCACCAACACCACCCCGAACGCCTCCTCGACGCCCGCAGCGATCGAGCGCGCCAGAGCCACGAGCTCCGCCGCCGTCCCGCCACCGCGGTTCGTCAGCGCCAGCGTGTGCTTCGAGGAGATCGCGATCCCCTCGGCGCGCCCGTACCCGCGCGTGAACCCGGCCCGCTCGATGAGCCACGCCGCCGACGTCTTCACGCGCCGATCGCCCGCCGGCCAGGTCGGCGCCACGGCGCCGGCGCCCAGCCGCTCCTGCACCCGCGCCGCGAACGCCGCGGCATCCGCCATCCGCAGCAGCGGGTTCGTGAAGAACGACCCGGCGCTCACGGTGTCCGGGTCCGCGGCGTCCAGCACCATCCCCTTCCCACGGCGGAGCTCCAGCACGGCCGAGCGCACGTCGGCCAGCGGGGCGCGCTCGCCGAGCTCGACGTCCAGCGCCCGCGCGAGCTCCGCGTACCGCACCGGCTCAGAGAGCTCCGAGCGCTCCAGGGCGAACGTCACGCGCAGGACGACCCACCGTCCCGGGTCGCGCTTGAAGACGCTCGAGCGGTAGTCGAACAGGCAGGTCTCGGCGTCGAGGACGTGGACCTCGCCGCTCGCGCGGTCCAGCGCGCGCACGCCGACGACGACGTCCGCGACCTCCTGCCCGTAGGCCCCGACGTTCTGGATCGGCGTCGCTCCGACCGAGCCCGGGATCCCGGACAGCGCCTCGACGCCGCAGAGGCCCTCGGCGACGCAGGCCGCCACCAGCGCGTCCCAGTCCTCGCCCGCCGCGACGTCGAGCCAGACGCGCCCGTCGCTACGGCGCGGGCGCTCGATCCCGCGCGTGCCGACGAGCGCGACCGTGCCGTCGAAGCCCTCGTCGGCGACGACGACGTTGCTGCCGCCCGCCAGCACGAGCAGCGGCTCGCCGCCCGCGTCCGCCGCGCGCACGACCTCGAGCAGCTCGCCGTCGCGCTCCACGCGCACGAGGCGCCGCGCCGGCCCGCCGAGGCGCAGCGTCGTCAGCTCGCTGAGGGGCGGGGGCACGCGCCCATGATGCCCACCCGTCCAGGCGGCAGGGTCCGCGGCACCGGTGGCGAACTCCGACCGGATGGCCTCGTTCGCCCGCCGCCGCCTGCGCGTGGTCCTCGGCATCGCGCTCTCCCTCGCGGTCCTCGCCCCGCTCGGCTTCTGGTTTCGCTCGAGCTCGCTCGTCGCCGTCGAGCACGTCACGGTCACCGGCATCGACGGCCGCCAGGCCGCCGCGATCCGCGGCGCGCTGACGCAGGCCGCCCGCGACATGACCGTCCTCGAGGTCCGCCGCGACGCGCTGCGCACCGCCGTCGAGCCCTTTCCCGTCGTGCGCAGCCTGCGCACGCAGACCGACTTCCCGCACGGGTTGACGATCACCGTCAACGCCTACGAGCCGGTGGCCGCGGTGCAGTCGGGCTCGAGCCTCACCGCCGTCGCGTTCGACGGGACGCTGCTGCGCGGGACGGCCGCCCGCGGCCTGCCCGTCGTGCGCGTCCGCACGACCCCCGGCGCCAGCCGCATCCAGGACCGCGACACCCTCGGCGCCGTCGGCGTCCTCGCCGCCGCGCCGCCGGCCCTACGCGCGCGCGTCGTGCGCGTGTACCGCGGTCCTCGCGGTCTCGCGGCCACCGTCCTCGACGGGCCGAAGCTCTACTTCGGGGGCGCCGCGCAGCTCGTGGCGAAGTGGGGCGCGGCCGCGCAGGTGCTCGCGCACCGCAGCGCCAGGGGCGCGAGCTACATCGACCTCCGCGTCCCGGAACGGCCGGTGGCGGGCCCGTTCAAACCGCGAGACGAGCAATCTCAACCTCAACTTTAGGTTGATGGCACCGTCAACCGGTTTCTCCTGCTGAGGTCGAGAGTCTCGCGTTTTGCAATCGTTCTTGCGGCGGTAGACTTCGCGTTGACATCCGTTCAGCCCCGTGCTTACTGTGGTTTCCGCAGCACCGGGCCGGAGAGCCAAATCTCTCAACGCTAACTCAAGGGTCGGACGCTTCCTCATGGAATCCAGCAGCAGCTATCTCGCCGTCATCAAGGTCGTCGGAGTCGGCGGCGGCGGCACGAACGCGGTCAACCGCATGGTGGACGCGGGGCTGCGCGGCGTGGAGTTCATCTCGGCCAACACGGATGCCCAGGCGCTGCAGATGACGGACGCCGACATCAAGCTCAACATCGGCCACGACCTCACGAAGGGCCTCGGCGCCGGCGCCAACCCGGAGGTCGGCTTCGGCGCTGCCGCCGAGTCGCGCGACGACATCAAGGAGGCGCTGAAGGGCGCCGACATGGTCTTCGTCACCGCGGGGGAGGGCGGCGGCACCGGCACCGGCGCGGCGCCCGTCATCGCGGAGATCGCGAAGAACGAGATCGGCGCGCTGACGGTCGGCGTCGTCACGAAGCCGTTCGAGTTCGAGGGCAGTCAGCGCACGCGCCAGGCCGAGGAGGGCATCGACCGCCTCCGCGAGGTCGTCGACACGCTCATCGTCATCCCCAACGAGAAGCTGCTCTCGGTCATCGAGCGCCGCACGACGATGCTCGACGCCTTCCGCGAGGCCGACAACGTCCTGCGCCAGGGCGTCCAGGGGATCACCGACCTCATCACGATCCCCGGCCTCATCAACCTCGACTTCGCCGACGTGCGCACGATCATGCAGGACGCGGGCTCCGCGCTCATGGGCATCGGCACCTCCAACGGCGAGAACCGCGCCGCCGAGGCCGCCCGCATCGCGATCTCCAGCCCGCTCATCGAGGAGAACGTCGAGGGCGCCACCGGCATCCTGCTGAACATCACCGGCGGTCGCGACCTCGGCCTCTTCGAGGTCAACGAGGCCGCCGAGATCGTCCGCGAGGCCGCGGCCGGCAACGCGAACATCATCTTCGGAGCCGTCATCGACGAGGGGCAGGGCGACGAGGTCCGGGTGACCGTCATCGCCACGGGCTTCGATCACGGCCGCGCGCGCCCGCGCACCGCCCGCGAGGAGACCCGGTCCAGCGCTCGCGAGCGCGATCGCGGCCCGCGCTACGACGATCGCCAGCGCTCGTCGCTGGAGATCCCCGACGACGAGATCGAGATCCCGCCCTTCCTGCGCTGACGGGCTGACGGCCCCGGGGAGGCCCGGGCCCTTCGCTAGCCTCCGGGGCGTGACGACGCCCACCCTGAAGCGCACTCCGCTGTTCGATGCGCACGTGCGCGCGGGCGCCAAGCTCGTGCCGTTCGGCGGCTGGGAGATGCCCGTCCAGTACGCCGGCGGGATCCGCTCCGAGCACCTCGCCGTCCGCCGCGCCAGCGGCATCTTCGACGTCTCGCACATGGGCGAGGTCGAGATCGCGGGTCCCGGCGCCGAGGACTTCCTCCAGCACGTCTACTCCAACGACGTCGCGAAGATCGCCGTCGGCGGCGCCCAGTACGCGCTGCTGTGCAACGAGGACGGCGGCGTCCGCGACGACCTCTTCACGTACCGGCTGGACGCCGATCGCTACCTGACGGTCACCAACGCGGCAAATCACGACGCCGACGCCGCGTGGCTCGAGGAGCACGCCGGCGGCTTCGACGTCGAGGTCACCGACGCCGCCGGCAGCTACGCGATGCTCGCCGTGCAGGGGCCGCTCGCGCGCGAGATCGTCCAGACGATCTCCGACAGCCCGCTGCCGCCCCGCATGCGGGCCGCCCCGCGCATCGTCTGCGGCCGCCAGGCGCTGGTCTGCGGCACCGGGTACACGGGCGAGGACGGCGTCGAGCTGCTCGTCGACCCGGGGGACGCCGAGGCGCTGTGGGACGAGATCGTCCGCCGCGGAGCGGTCCCCTGCGGCCTCGCCGCGCGCGACACCCTGCGCCTCGAGGTCTGCTTCCACCTCTACGGCAACGACCTCTCGCCCGACCGCAACCCGATCGAGGCCGGCCTGGGCTGGGCCTGCGCCGAGGACACGGGCTTCATCGGCTCCGACGCGGTGCGCGCCGCGCGCGAGAGCGGCACCGCGGAGAAGCTCGTCGCGTTCAAGCTCACCGGCGGGGGCATCCCGCGCCAGGGCAACCCGGTCGTCGGCGGCGGGACGGTGACGAGCGGCACGATGTCGCCGTCGCTCGGCGTCGGGATCGGCATGGGCTACGTGCCGGCCGGGTCCGCGACCCCGGGCACCGCCCTGGAGATCGACGTGCGCGGCAAGATCCGCCCCGCCGTCGTGGCGCGCAAACCCCTGTACCAACCCCCGAGCGAGGAGACCGATGGCTGAGGCCAGCTACCCGGACGACCGGCTGTACCACCCCGATCACGACTGGGCGCTCGTGCAGGACGGCGTCGGGACGTTCGGGATCACCTGGTTCGCCCAGGACGCGCTCGGCGAGGTCGTCTTCTTCGACCCGCCCGAGGTCGGGACGACGGTGACCGCCGGCGACTTCTACGCCGAGGTCGAGTCCGTCAAGGCCGTGTCCGATGTCATCGCGCCGCTGTCGGGCGAGATCGTCGAGGTCAACACGGCGCTCGCCGACGCGCCCGAGTCGATCAACGACGACCCCTACGGCGCCGGCTGGATGGTGAAGGTCAAGCTCTCGGACCCGTCGGAGGCCGACGGCCTCATGGACGCCGGCGCCTACACGGAGAGCCTGTCGTAGTGGCCGGCTACACGGGCGTCACAGCGGAGGACCTCGAGATCATGCTCGGCGCGATCGGCGTCGGCTCGATCGAGGAGCTCTTCGACGCGATCCCGGCCGGCGTGCGCCTGCGCCGCCCGATCGACCTGCCGCCGGGCGAGCCCGAGCAGGCCGTCTACGCCGAGCTGCGTAGGCTCGCCTCGCGCAACGTCTCGGCCGAGGACGAGATCACGTTCCTCGGCGCCGGGATGTACGACCACTACGTCCCGGCGATCGTCGACATGCTCATGTCGCGGTCGGAGTTCCTCACCCCGTACACGCCCTACCAGCCGGAGATCAGCCAGGGCGGGCTGCAGGTCATGTTCGAGTACCAGACCGCGATCTCCGAGCTCACGGGCCTGCCGGTCTCCAACGCCTCCGTCTACGAGGGCCCGAGCGCCGTCGGCGCCGCCGCCTACCTCGCGAAGCTCGCGACGAAGCGCCCGCGCATCCTCGTGAGCCGCGGCGTGCACCCGCACAGCCGCGCGACGCTCGAGACGCTCGCCGTCGGCTACGGCTCGACCGTCGAGGAGATCGCGCTCGACGACGGCGTCACCGACCTCGACGACCTGCGCGCACGGCTCGGCGACGACGTCGGCGCGGTCATCGTCCAGCAGCCGAACTTCCTCGGCGCCGTCGAGGACGTCGCCGCGATCTCCGGCGCCGCCCACGAGCACGGCGCGCTCGCGATCTGCGCCGCCGACCCGCTGACGCTCGGCGTCCTCGAGGCGCCCGGCAACCAGGGCGCCGACGTCTGCGTCGGCGAGGGCCAGACGCTCGGCAACCGGCTGGACTTCGGCGGCCCGTCGTTCGGCTTCTTCGCCGCAACCGAGGCGCACCTGCGCCGGATGCCCGGCCGCATCGCCGGCGAGACGACCGACGCCGACGGGCGCCGCGGCTTCGTCCTGACGCTCCAGACCCGCGAGCAGCACATCCGCCGCGAGAAGGCGACGTCGAACATCTGCACCTCGCAGGCGCTCAACGCGCTCGCCGGCGTCGTGTACCTCTCCTGGCTCGGGCGCAGCGGGATCGTCGACCTCGCCGAGCTCATGCTCCAGCGCACGCACTACGCGCGCGAGACGCTGGCGGCGATCGACGGGGTCTCCAAGCTCCACGACCGTCCGGTCGTGCGCGAGTTCGCGCTGCGGATCGACGTGGGCGGGCGGGACGGGATCTCCAAGGTCCTCGACCGCTGCGCCGCCAAGGGCGTCAACGCCGGCTTCCCGCTCGGCCGCGAGTACGACGAGTACCCCGACGGGCTGCTCGTCGCGATCACCGAGCAGCGCTCTCGCGCGGACATCGACCGGCTCGCGGGCGTGCTCGCCGAGGCGATCGCCGCCGAGCGCGTCGCCGCGGAGGTCCGCTCGTGAGCGCCGCCGAGCAGCAGGGCGCGACGCCCCAGCAGCGCGAGCGCGCGAGGACGATCTTCGAGAAGGGCGCCCCGGGCCGCCGCGCGTTCGCAGCCCCGGCGCTCGACGTGCCGCAGGTCGACGGGCTCATCCCCGAGGGCCTGCGCCGGGCGCAGCCGCCGCGGCTGCCGGAGGCGACCGAGCCCGAGATCGTCCGCCACTACGTCAACCTCTCCAAGCGCAACTTCGACCTCGACTCCGGCTTCTATCCGCTCGGCTCGTGCACGATGAAGCACAACCCGCGCCTGCACGAGCGCGTCGCCGCGCTGCCCGGCCACGCGCGCCTGCACCCGCTGCAGGACCCGCGCCGCGCGCAGGGCGCCCTCGAGCTCATGTACGAGCTGCAGGGCGCGCTCGCCGAGATCGCCGGGCTGCCGCACGTCTCGCTGCAGCCGTCGGCCGGCTCGCACGGCGAGCTCGCCGGCGTCCTGCTGACGCGCGCCTACCACGCCGATCGGGGGGAGGAGCGCACGAAGGTCCTGACGCCCGACAGCGCGCACGGCACGAACCCGGCGACCGTGACGATGGCCGGCTACGAGGTCGTGAAGGTCGGCCTCGACGCGGGCGGCGGCGTCGACCTCGACGATCTGCGCGCGAAGACCGACGAGACCGTCGCCTGCCTCATGCTCACGAACCCGAGCACGCTGGGGATCTTCGACCCGAACATCGAGGAGATCGCCTCGATCGTCCACGGCGCCGGCGCGACGCTCTACTACGACGGCGCGAACCTCAACGCGATCATGGGCTACTCGCGGCCCGGCGACATGGGCTTCGACATCGTCCACTTCAACCTCCACAAGACGTTCACGCAGCCGCACGGCGGCGGCGGCCCGGGCGCCGGCCCGATCGCGGTCAGCGATCGCATCGAGCCATACCTGCCGCGCCCGCAGGTCGTGCGGCGCGAGCCGTCCAACGGCGGCCCGCCGACCTACGACCTCGATGACGACCGGCCGAAGTCGATCGGCAAACTGCGCGGTTTCCAGGGAAACTACGGCGTCTTCGTGCGGACCTACGCCTACATCCGCTCGCTCGGGGGCGCGGGCCTGCAGGACGTCAGCGAGGTCGCGGTGCTCAACGCGAACTACCTGCTCGCGCGGCTGCGCGAGAAGGTGGGCGACAAGCTGCCGCTCGCGTTCGGCGAGCGCTGCATGCACGAGTTCGTCCTCAGCGGCGCGCCGATGAAGAAGGAGCTCGGCATCCGGACGCTCGACCTCGCCAAGCGCCTGCTCGACCACGGCATGCACCCGCCGACGGTCTACTTCCCGCTCGTCGTCGACGAGGCGCTGCTCGTCGAGCCGACGGAGACCGAGACGCGCGAGACGCTCGACGAGTTCGCCGACGCGATCGCCGCGATCCTGGCCGAGGCCGCCGAGGATCCCGAGATCGCCCGCAACGCGCCGTACACGACGCCGGTGCGCCGGCTCGACGAGGCCGGGGCGGCGAAGCGGCCGAAGGTCCGCGAGACGCTCGACTGACTCGGCGGCCGCGGCGGCGCGGGCGATTGCGGACACCGAAGGAGGGGTCACGCCAGCAGCGCCAGCAGCTCCTCGCGGTTGGGCCCGAGCGGCGGTCGCGGCTCGGCGGCGGCGGCGAGCTCGAGGACGCGCTCGGCGAGGTCCGGGTCGTCGAGCACCGCGGTCGGCGGCCCGATGCAGGCACGCTGGGCGAGCAGGAGGCGGAAGAGGTCGGGATCCTGGATCCCGGCGACCGTCAGCGCGGCGAAGACGGCATCCTCGCGGCCGGCCGGCGCGGGCGGCTCGGCCCCGTCGCGCGCGGCCCGGATCTGCGCCATCCGCGCGGTGTCCTCCCGGACCGTCTCGCGGTACCAGGGCATGAGCTCGGCCTCCGTCGCGGCATCCCAGGCGGCGGCGAGGTCGCGCGGATCGCCGCTGTGCTCGCGAAGGACGTCGCGCAGCGCCCGGGCGTGGGTGAGCCCGAGCCCCATCCCGCGGCCGAGCGACGGATTCGTCGAGGCACAGGCGTCGGCGAGGAGCGCGATCCCGGTCGCGACCGGGCGCCCGTCGACCATGACCCGCCGGTGGCGGTCGAGGATCCCGCCCATCGCGAGGACGTCGGTCGCCGGCTCGCCCTCGAGCCAGGGTGCCGCGAGCGGACACGCGGCGACCACCGCGTTCCAGCGGTCCGTGTCGCGGACGCGCTTCAGCTGCCGGTCGCCGCCGTCCGCGACGACCGTCACCGACCACGTGCCCGAGTCGCCCGGCAGCGTCAGCAGCGAGAACGACTCGAGGTGCTGCAGCAGCGGCCCGCGCGGCTGTGGAAGCCCCTCGCCGCGGAAGAAGCGCGTGTAGTACACGAAGCCGAGGTCCTCGGCCTCCTCGTGCAGCGGGTCCGCGCCGGCCGCGGCCAGCCACGCGGACGACGGGGAGCGCCGGCCCAGCGCGTCGACGACGAGATCGGCGGTGAGCTCCTCGCCGTCCTCGGTGCGCACGCCGGTCACGTGGACGATGTCGTCGCCCGGGGCGCTGAGCAGCGCGTCGACGGTGGTGCCGCGACGAACCTCGAGGCGCGGTTCGGCCTCGGCCGCCAATGCGACCGCGAGCTCGAGCGTCGGCCGCCGGCCGGTGATCGTCGGGAAGCGCAGATCGCCGTCGCGCGGCGCGCGATCGGTGATCCACGGGGGCATGAGCATGAGCGGGTTGAACACGACAGCGCCCGCCGCGAGCAGCGCGTCGCAGACGTCGGGCAGCTCCTGCTCGAGCACAGCGCGGCCGCTCGGCTGCAGGTAGTGGGCCTGGCGGAACTGCTTGACGCCGCCGCGATCCCAGCTGTCCCATGCCGCCTCGGGCGAGACGGGCGGCGGCGCCGGATCGCGTTCGAGCACCGTCACGACGTGCCCGTCGCGCGTGAGCATCAACGCGCCCGCGAGCCCGCAGATCCCGGCGCCCAGGACGATGACCTTCGCCATCGCGTCAGGCCGCCCCGGCCGCGCGCTCCATCGCCCGCGCGGCCTCGACGCGCGCGGACGCGGCGAGCCTCACGCCGCAGATTTCAAGCCGCACCGGCGACCGGCCGGCGACGGCGTCGAGCGCCGCCTCGAGCTCCTCGAGCTCGTGCTCGCGACCGACGATCGCGGTGGGGGCGCCGGACATCGTGAGGGCCAGCCTACGCGCGCGTCACCGATGATGGGAGATCTGTCGGCCGCCATCACCTCACCCGCGGGCTCGCGCCGGCTGCTGGCGTTCATCTCGATCGCGATGGTCGTCGACACGGCCGCCTACGCGACGATCGCGCCGCTGCTGCCGCAGATCACGCAGGACCACGACCTCTCGAAGTCGATCGCCGGGCTGCTCACCGGCGCCTACGCGATCGGGACGTTCGCGCTGTCGCTGCCGGCGGCCTGGCTGGCCTCGCGGATCGGCCCGAAGCGCACGGTCCTCGGCGCGCTCGCCCTCCTGGCCGTCGCGAGCGTCGCCTTCGGCCTCGCCTCGTCGCCCGCGGCGCTCATCGCGGCGCGCCTGCTGCAGGGCATCGGCGCGGCCGCGATCTGGGCCGGAGCGCTCGCGTGGGTCGTGGCCGTCACGCCGCGCGAGCGGCGGGCGGAGGCGATCGGCACCGCCGTCGGGGCGGCGATCGCGGGCGCGCTCGGCGGGCCGGCGCTCGGCGCCGCGGCGGCGTCGATCGGCACGGAGGTCGTGTTCGGGGCGTTCGTCGTCCTGCCGGTGGGGCTCATCGTCGCCGGCTGGCGGATCCCGGGCCCGCAGCCACAGCCGTCGGGCACGCTGCAGGCGATCCGCGCCGCCGTTGCCGAGCCGCGGATGCGCCAGGGGATCTGGCTCATGGCGCTGCCGTCGGCCGCGTTCGGCGCCCTGAACGTCATCGCGACGCTGCGGCTCTCCGACCTCGGGGCGGGCGCGATCGCGATCGGCGCCGTCTTTCTCGGCGCGGTCGCGCTGGAGGCGGTCGCGTCGCCGGTCGCGGGCCGCGTCGCCGACCGCCGCGGCGCGCTGTGGCCGGCGCGCGCCGGCCTCGCCGCCGGCGGCCTGGCGATCGGTCTGCTGCCGCTGCCGCAGAGCGCCCTCCTGCTCGCGGCCGTCATCGTCGTCGCCGCGCCGGCGGTCGGCACGCTCTGGACGCCGGCGATGACGATCCTCGCCGACGGCGCCGAGGCGCGCGGCATCGACGCCGCGTTCGCGTTCGGCCTCGCGAACATGGCGTGGGGCGCCGGCGCGGCAGCCGGCGCGGGCGGCGGCGGCGCGCTCGCCGACGCGACGAGCGACTGGGTCCCGCTGCTGGCGCTCGCGGCGCTCATGCTGCTGACATCCAGCCGGTTGCGTGTTGCGACGCTCCGGACTCCTGCGTAACGTCCGGCGCCGGTGATCGGCGGCGGGCGCATGCGAAACGTGCTGGGGACCGGGGCGCTCGTGCTGGCCGCGGCGCTGTCGGGCGCGCCGGCGGCGGCGGCCGCGCGCGCACCCGCGCGCTACGACGCGAGCACCGTCGTCGTGAAGTACGCCGCGCGCGCCCCCGCCGCACAGCGCTCGCTGGCGGCGCGCACCGCCGGGGTGCTCGAGACGCTCGGCCGCGTGACCGGCGCCGGCGCGCAGGTCGTGCGGGTCACGGGGGATCCGGCCGCCGTCGCGGCGCGCCTGAACCGCTCGCGGGCGGTCCTCTACGCCGAGCCGAACTTCATCTATCGCGCGCAGGCCGCGCCCAACGACCCGCTCTTCGCCCGCCAGCAGGGCCTGGCCGCCATCGCGGCCCCGGCGGGCTGGGACGCCGGCGGCCTCGGCAGCTTCCCCGCGCAGGGCGGGGCGACGATCGGCATCGTCGACACGGGCATCGCGGCAGGCCACGAGGAGCTCGCCGGCAAGGTCGTCGCCTGCGCGGGCGTGCGCTCCTTCGGCGTCAGCGTCCTGAGCCTCCTGACGCTGCCGATCCTGCTCGACCCGGCGATCGCGCCCGGGCGCTGCGCCGACGACAACGGCCACGGCACGCACGTCGCCGGGATCGCGGCGGCGCGGGCGAACAACGGCCGCGGGATCGCCGGCGTCGCGTTCAACTCGCCGCTGGCGATCTGCAAGGGGCTCGACGCCAGGGGCGCGGGCTCGCTCGCCGGCGTCGCCAACTGCGTCACGTACCTCAGCGGGCAGGGCGCGAAGGTCATCTCGATGTCGCTGAGCAGCGCGTCGAACTCACGGGCGCTCGCCGACGCCGTCGCCGCCGCGACCGCCGCCGGCTCGCTCGTCGTGGCCGCCGCCGGCAACACCGGCGGCACGGAGCTGAACTATCCCGCCGCCTATCCGCAGGTCGTGTCGGTCGCCGCGCTGGACGACAACGGCGCGAAGGCCGGGTTCTCGACCTCCAACGAGGACGTCGAGGTCGCGGCGCCCGGCGTCGGGATCCTCTCGTCGTGGCTCGACGGCGGCTACCGCTCGCTGTCGGGCACGTCGATGGCGACCCCCCACGCGGCCGGCGTGGCCGCGCTCGTCGCGGCGCGCAACCCGGCGGCCGGTCCGGCGGCCTGGCGCTCGCGCCTGGACAGCGCCGTCGACGACGCCGGCCCGCCCGGTCGCGACCCGGTCTTCGGGTTCGGCCGCGTGAACCTCCAGAAGGCGCTCGCTCCGTAGGGCCACCGCCGCGGCAGTACGCTGCGCGGCCGTGGCACCGATCATCTTCTCCGGCATCCAGCCGACGGGCCGCAAGCACCTCGGCAACTACATCGGCGCGATCAAGCAGTACGTCGCCGGGCAGGAGCGGGGAGATCCGGCGATCTACTGCATCGTCGACCTCCACGCGACGACGGTGCCCTACGAGCCCGCCGAGCTGCGCGAGCGCGTCCACGACACGACGGCGATCCTCATCGCGGCGGGCCTGGACCCCGAGCGCTGCATCCTCTTTCGCCAGGGCGACGTCCACGAGCACACCGAGCTGACCTGGCTGCTGAGCTCGGTGACGCCGCTCGGCGAGCTCAGCCGGATGCACCAGTTCCGCGACAAGTCCGCGGCGCAGCGCGAGCTCGTCTCCGCCGGGCTGCTCTTCTATCCGGTCCTGCAGGCGGCCGACGTGCTCGCCTACCGCGCCAACGAGGTGCCGGTCGGCGAGGACCAGCGCGAGCACCTCGAGCTCATGCGCCGGATGGCCGAGCGCTTCAACGCGCGCTTCGGCGAGACGCTCGTCGTGCCCGAGCACCGCATCCCCGAGATCGGCGCGCGCGTCCGCGACCTCCAGGAGCCCACGCGCAAGATGTCGACGACCGCCGGCACCGAGCAGGGCAGGGTCTACGTCCTCGACGAGCCCGCCGTCGTGCTGAGGAAGTTCAAGCGCGCGGTGACGGACTCCGGCACCGAGATCGTCCGCGGCGACGACAAGCCCGGCGTGTCGAACCTCATCGACATCCTCGCGGCCGTCCGCGGCGTCAGCCATGAGACCGTCGAGGAGGAGATGCGCGGCGCCCGCGGCTACGGCGACCTCAAGGTCGCGGTCGCCGAGGCCGTGTCAGCCGAGCTCGCGCCCGTCCAGGAGCGCTACCGCGAGATCCGCGAGGACACGGGCGCGCTCGAGGACATCCTCGCGGCGGGCGCCGGCAAGGCGCGGGCGATCGCCCGGAACACGCTCGCCGACGTTCGCGAGGCCATGGGCGTCGGGCCGCCGCGCTCGCGGTAGCGCGCGGCTGGGGTCCTCGTGCTCAGGCGCCACCGCCACCGAGCGGGAACGCGCCCGGACGCATGCTGCGAGCGCGATGTATAGGGTCGCCGCATGTCCTTGCGCAACGAAGATGGCGCCCTCAGCGGACTCGACCTCGTCCTCGGTCTGCTGATCATCGTCCTCCTGTTCGGCCTGTCGCTTCTCATCGCCCTGTAGCTCGCAACCTGCGGCCTGCACACGATGTGATGTCTTCCGTCGGCTTTAGCCTGCTGCGATGACCGTCGCCTCGCTCGAGCTCGACCTCGAGGTCTTCTCAGGCCCGTTCGACCTCCTGCTCACGCTCGTCCTGCGCGAGGAGATCGACCTGCTGGAGGTCTCGCTCGCCGACGTCGTGCTGACCTACCTCGACCATCTCGAGGCTCGCGGCGAGCTCGACCTCGACGTCGCGACGGAGTTCCTCGTGCTCATCGCGGCGCTCCTGGAGCTCAAGTCGCGGCTCATGCTCCCGCGCGCGGACGACGACCTGCAGGACTTCGAGCCCGGGGAGGCCGCCGAGGAGCTGCTGGCGCGGATGCTCGAGGCGCGCCGCTACCGCCGCGCCGCCGACCACCTCGCCGGGCGGCTGGCGGGGGAGGAGGGCGTGCGCTATCGCTCGGCGCCGCTGCCGCGCGGGCTGCGCCGCGCGAACCTCGCCGATGCCGGCGCCGTCTACCAGCCGCGGCGCCTGGGCTCGGCGCTCGGCGGCCTGCTGCGCACGCCGCCGCCGCTCAGCCTCGCCCACCTCACGGTCCCGCGCGTGACGACGGCCGAGCGGCTGACGCACCTGCGCGGCCTCCTGCGCCGCGGCGCGACGACGTTCGACGAGGCCGTGCGCGGCGCCGACCGCGTCACCGTCGCCGTGACGCTCTTCGCGCTGCTCGAGCTCTACAAGCAGGGCGAGGCGACGTGGACGCAGGACGAGGCCTTCGGCGCGATCGCGATCGCCCCCGCGACCCCGGCGAGGCTCGTCTCGTGAGCGAGCTCGCGCGGATCGTCGAGGCGCTGCTGTTCCTCGCCCCCGACCCGGTCTCCGTCGCCGACCTCGCCGAGGCCGCCGCCTGCGGCGAGGACGAGATCGCGGCCGCACTCGGCGAGCTCGACCGCGCGTACATCCCCGGTGCGCGAGGGCTGCAGCTCAAGCGCGTCGCCGGCGGCGTGGCGCTCGCCACCGACCCGGTCGCCGAGGAGGCCGCCCGGCGCCTGCTCGCCAAGCCCCGCACGCCCCCGCTGACGCCCGCGCAGGCCGAGACGCTCGCGATCGTCGCCTACCTGCAGCCGGTCTCGCGCCCGGAGATCACGCGCATCCGCGGCGTGGCGGCGGAGTCGGCGACGTCGACGCTCGAGGAGCGCGGCTTCATCGAGGAGGCGGGCCGCTCGCAGTTCGGCGCCGTGCTCTACCGCACGACCGACCTCTTTCTGAAGCTCTTCGGGATGGACTCGCTGACGGCGCTGCCGAGCGTCGCGGAATGGGACCCGACGCCCGAGGAGGAGGCCGACCTGCGCGACCGTCTCCTGCGCGCCGGCGAGCAGCGCGCGGGGGATCCGACGACGACGTAGATGGTCTCCGCGGGCCTCCTGCTGTTCCGCCGCCGCGGCGACGGTGAGATCGAGGTCCTGCTCGGGCACATGGGCGGTCCGTACTGGGCGCGCAAGGACGAGCGCGCGTGGACGATCCCCAAGGGCGAGTTGCTCGACGGCGAGGAGCCGCTGGCCGCCGCACGGCGCGAGTTCGCCGAGGAGCTCGGCCATCCGGCACCCGACGGCACGGTGTCCGAGCTCGGCGAGATCCGCCAGCGCGGCGGCAAGCGCGTCATCGCCGTCGCGGGCCAGGCGCCGCTGCTCGAGCGGCTCGCCGATTCGTCCACCGCCCGGGCCTGAACGAGTCCGTCACACGGGCGTCCTGCCGACGCCATAGCGTGCGGTCGCTCATGCCCTTCGACGAACAGGTCGCCCTCGGCGTCGCCGAGCCGCGGCCCGGCCACCTGCGGCGCATCCGCGTGCGGCTGCGCGACGGCGCCACGACGACGCTGCACGTCGCAAGCTACGCCGCGGCCGACACCCTGCTGCGCGTCGTCCGCCTGCGCCGGCACATGCCGCTCGTGGCGTGGTGCGCCGGTGCCGGCGTCGACGAGGCGCTCGTCGGCGGCTTCTACGTGCGCCCGGGCGGCGAGCCGCTGGGCGAGCTGCGGACGCGGGGGATGGCGCGCGCGCACGTCGCGTTCGCCGCGCCGTGGGACGCCGCGCGCGCCTGCGTGCACGTCTTCCGCGGCGAGGTCCGGATCGCGACGCGCCCGCAGCTCGGCCCGGCGCCGCGCGGCGATCTCCTCCAAGCCGGCCCGCTGCTCGTCCGCGACGGCGAGCGGGCGTGCTTCGACGGCATCGACGCGGAGGGCTTCTCGGCCGGCGCGCACCAGTTCGACTCCGACATCACGGCCGGCCGCTACCCGCGCGCCGCGCTCGCCATCACCGGCGGGCCGCGGCCGTGCCTGCTCGCGGTCGCCTGCGACGGGCGCGCCGACGCCGACGCGGGGCTGACGCTCGGCGAGCTCGCCGAGGCGCTGCTCGCGCTCGGCGCGCGCGACGCGCTGAACCTCGACGGCGGCGGCTCGGCGTCGCTCGTCTGCGACGGGCTGCTGCGCAACGTCCCGCGCGAGGGCCACGGCGTACCGCTGCCCGGCGGGCGGGCGATCGCGACGGCGTTCGTCTTCGCGCCGCGAGCGGCCTGACGCACGCGCGGCCACGGCGGGTAACAGGGTCGCGGCATGCCCGGCCGCGTCGTCAGCGCTCTGCAGTTCTTCCCCCGCGGGGGATCGGCCCACGTCGCCCGCTCGCTCGCGCGCGAGCTGCCGGCCCACGGCTGGGACGTCACGGTCGTCTCGGGCTCGCGCGGCGACCTCGACGGCCACGCCGACGCCCGGCGCTTCTACGCCGGCCTCGACGTCCGCGCCGTCGACTTCGACACCGCGCTGCGCGCGGCCGATCCGCTCGACCCGCCGCCCGGGCACGCGCCGCTGCACCCGTCCTACGAGGATCGGCCCGGCGCACCGGACCGCGTCTTCGCGGCCCTCGACGACGCCGCCTTCGAGCGCCAGGTGCAGGCCTGGGCGCAGGCGCTCGACGACGCCGGCGCCGCGCGTGCCGACGTGCTGCACCTGCACCACCTCACCGCGCTGAACGCCGCCGCCGCGCGCGTCGCGCCGGCCGTCCCGGTGCTCGGCCACCTGCACGGGACCGAGCTGCTCATGCTCGAGGAGATCGCGGCCGGGGCGCCGTGGCCGCACGCGGACGCCTGGGCGCGGCGGATGGGCGCGTGGGCACGGGCGTGCGCGCGGATCGTCGTGCTGTCGCCGAGCCAGATCGAGCGGGCGCGGCGGCTGCTGGGCATCGATCCCGCGCGCTGCATCGTCATGCCCAACGGCTTCGACCCGCGCGCCATGCGCCGCATGCCGGTCGACCGCGTACGGCACTGGCACGAGCAGCTCGTGGAGCACCCGCGCGGCTGGCGGCCCGGCGGCGACCCGGGCAGCGTGCGCTACGAGCCCGAGCAGGTCGCGGCGCTCGCGCGCGGGCCCGTGATCCTCGCCGTCGGGCGCTTCACGGCCGTCAAGCGCGTCCCGCTGCTCATCGAGGCGTTCGCCGCCGCGCGCCCGCGCTTCGCCGAGCCCGCGTCGCTCGTCCTGCTCGGCGGCCATCCCGGCGAGTGGGAGGGCGAGCATCCGCTGGAGACGATCGAGCGCGTCGGCGCCGAGCAGGTGTTCCTCGCCGGCTGGCACGACCACGTCACGCTGCCCGCGTACCTCTCGGCCGCCGATGTCCTGGCGCTCGCCAGCGTGCGCGAGCAGTTCGGGCAGGTCCTCGTCGAGGCGATGGCGGCCGAGCTGCCGCTCGTCGCGGTCGATCGCTTCGGCCCGGCGGAGATCGTCGAGCCCGGGCGGACGGGCTGGCTCGTCGAGCCCGACGACGCCGGGGCGCTCGCGGCGGCGCTCGTCGAAGCCGTCGCCGATCCGGCCGAGCGCGCGCGACGCGGAGCGCTCGCGCGCGCGACGGCGGTGCGGCGCTACGCCTGGCCCGCGCTCGCGGGACGGCTGGCGACGGTGCTCGACGAGGTCGCCGCGGGCGGCGCTACGCCGACGTCGCCGCGAGCTGCCCGCACGCAGCCGCGATATCGCGTCCGCGGGTGAGGCGCACCGTCGCGCGCAGGCCGTGCTCCTCGAGCACCGCCCGGAACGCCGCGATCGCGTCGGGCCCCGAGCCGTCGTAGGAGCCGGTCGGGTTGTACGGGATGAGGTTGACCTTGAAGATCTTCGGATCGAGCACCTTCGCGAGCGCGACCGCCTGCTCGTAGCGGTCGTTGACGCCGGCGAGCATGACGTACTCGACGAACACGAGCCGCCGCTTGGCGGCGTGGAAGCGGCGGCAGGCCGCGAGGACGTCGGCCAGCGGGTAGCGCTCGTTGACCGGCATGATCTCGCTGCGCAGCGCGTCGTCGGCGGCGTGCAGCGAGAGCGCGAGGCGGATCGGCATGTCGGTCTCGGCGAGGCGGTCGATCCCGGGGATCCAGCCGACGGTCGAGATCGCCGTGCGGCGGTGCGTGACGCCGACGTCGGGCAGCCGCCGGCAGGCCTGCAGAACGTTGTCGAGGTTCATCATCGGCTCGCCCATGCCCATGAAGACGACATGGTCGGGGGAGTCCTCCGCGGGGCATCCGGCCCCGCGTCCTGATGACGTCGTCCGTCGTCCGGCCGTCCGAAGCAATCGCCGGAAGTGCAGCGCCTGGTCGAGGATCTCCGACGCCGTGAGGTTGCGCCCGAACTTCATCGCGCCGGTCGCGCAGAACGTGCACGTCAGCGGGCAGCCCGACTGCGAGGACAGGCACAGCGAGCGGCGGCCCACCACCCGCGACGTCGCCTGCGTCGAGCTTTTCGCTCGCGACGCGGGCGGTGCCGGGTAGCGCATGAGCACCGCCTCCACCGGGCGCCCGTCGTGCGTGCGCATGAGCGCCTTGACCGTCCCGTCGCGGGCGTGCGCCTCGTCGACGAGCTCGAGCGTCGAGAACGGCACCTCCGCGGCGAGCCGCGCGCGCAGCGCCGCCGGCACGTCGGTCATCGCCTCGTAGCCGCTGACGCCGCGCGCGGCCCACGCCCACACCTGGCGGGCGCGGAAGGCCGGCTGCCCGGCCTCGTCCAGCGTCGTGCGCAAGAGCTCGAGGTCCACAAGCCCATCGTAGAAGGCGTCGGACGACCACCTGCGACCATCGTCGGCGTGCGCCTCGCCAAGTTCCTCGCCCACGCCGGCGTCGCCTCCCGTCGTGGCGCGGAGGAGATCATCCGCAACGGGCGCGTGCAGGTCGCGGGGCAGACGGTCACCGATCCGGCGCGCGACGTCGATGCCGACAGCGGCGTCGCCGTCGACGGCAAGTTCCTCGAGGGCGTCGAGGAGCGGATGGTCTTCGTCGTCCACAAGCCGCCCGGCGTCCTGTCGACGGCGCGCGACACGCACGGGCGCAGGACCGTCATCGACCTCGTGCCGGCCCGCGGCGCGCGGCTGTACCCCGTCGGCCGCCTGGATGCCGACAGCACCGGGATCATCCTCGTCACGAACGACGGCGACCTCGCCCAGCGCATGACGCACCCGTCCTTCGAGGTCCCGCGCGTCTACCGCGCGACCGTCCGCCCGGCACCGGTGCCCGAGCATGCGCTGCGGACCCTGCGCGAGGGCGTCGACCTCGACGATGGCCGGACCGCGCCGGCGAAGGTGCGCCAGATCAAGCCGGGCGTGCTGGAGCTCACGATCCACGAGGGCCGCAACCACCAGGTCAAGCGGATGTGCGAGGCCGTCGGCCACCGCGTCCGGACCCTGCAGCGCGTGCGCTTCGGCCCGTTGCGCCTCGACGACCTGCCCGAGGGCGCGCACCGCCGGCTGAAGGCCTCCGAGGTCGAGAACCTGCGCCGGACGTTCGACGGCGCGGCGCGCGAGGCCAGGGCCGCCCTGTCTGAGTAAAGTCGCCGCCCATGCGGCTCTTCGCACTGCGCGGGGCCTCGTCGGTGGACCGCAACGACGCCCAGGCCATCCTCGGCGCGACCGAGTGGCTGCTGCGCGAGATCCTGAAGCGCAACGACCTGCATCCCAGCGACGTCGTCAGCTGCATCTTCACGCTGACCGACGACCTCGACGCCGAGTTCCCGGCCGTCGCCGCGCGCAACATGGGCTTCTCGCAGGTGCCGCTGCTCTGCGCCCGCGAGGTTCCCGTCCCGGGCTCGATGCCGCGGATCATCCGCGTCCTCATGCACTACCACGCGCCCGACGCGCACGGCCCCCGCCACGTGTACCTCGGCGAGGCGCGCGGGCTGCGCCAGGACCTCGAGGGCGCCCAGTAGCGTTCCCGGCATGGCGATCGAGTTCTCCGAGCGGATCCGGCGCATCCCGGTCTATCCCGTCGCCGACGGCTACTCGCTCGGCGACGACGTCGCGATGCTCGCCTCCAACGAGTCGCCCGACCCGCCGCTGCCGCAGGTCGTCGCCGCCGCGCAGCGAGCGCTCGGCGGCGTCAACCGCTACCCGGACCCGTCGAACTCGGCGCTGCGGCGGGCCCTCGGCAACCGCTACGAGATCTCACCGGCGCGCATAGCGATCGGCAACGGCTCCTGCGACATCCTGCTCGCCGCCGGCGAGGCGCTGCTCGAGCCCGGCGCGGAGCTCGTCTACGCCTGGCCGTCGTTCAGCGTCTACCCGCACCTCGCCGCGGCGTCGGGCGCGCGCGCGATCACCGTGGCGCTGCGCGACGACCACTTCCACGACCTCGACGCGATGGCCGCCGAGATCACCGCCGCCACGCGCCTCGTCATCGTCTGCAACCCGAACAACCCGACGTCGACGGCGCTGCCGTTCGAGGACATCGCGGCCTTCGCCGAGCGCGTCCCGCGCCACGTCGCGCTCATCGTCGACGAGGCGTACTGCGAGTTCAACATGCTCGACGATCCGGACCGGACGCTCGATCTGCTCGCCCGCCACTCGAACCTCGTGCTCCTGCGGACGTTCTCGAAGGTCTACGGGCTCTGCGGCCTGCGCGTCGGCTTCGCGCTCTGCGGCAGCGAGGACTTCCCGCGGGCGGTCGACCAGGTCCGCCAGCCGTTCTTCTGCAACGCCGCGGCGCAGGCGGCGGCGATCGAGGCGCTGAAGCACCAGGACGCGGTGGCCGAGCGCGTCGAGCGGGCGATCGTCGCCCGCGTCGAGGTCGCGTCCGGCCTCGAGGAGCTCGGGATCGAGCCGGCGCCGTCGCAGACGAACTTCTGCTGGTTCGACCTGCCCGAGGATCGCGACGAGGCGGAGGTCGTCCGGGGCCTGGCGGAGCGCGGCGTGCTCGTGCGCGCGGGCGCGGCGCTCGGGCGGCCGGGGGCGCTGCGGGTGACGTACGGGACGCCTGGACAGAACGCCAGGTTCCTCGACGCGCTCGCGCAAGTGCTCTAAGCTCGGCCCTGCATGAGCCGAATGAACGACAGCGCCCGCAGCTTCGACTTCTTCGCGCGTCGTTATTTCGCCTGGCGATTTATCTAGGCGCTCGGCTCAGCACCCTCTTTCCGCACCTTTCGCCGAGCGCCCCGCAGGACCCCCGTCTCCAGGCGTTCTCCGTTTGCGAAAGGATCTTCGAAAGCCATGTTGATTGTCATGAAAGCGACGGCCTCCCCCGAGGAGATAGACGCCGTCATCGAACGGGTGCAGTCGGTCGGCGCCCGCGCCCATCGCGTGCAAGGCGAGGAGGTCGACATCATCGGCGCGATCGGCGACCGCGAGCACGTCATGCGCCTCGGCCTCGAGGGCAGCCCGGGCGTCGACCGCGTCGTCCCGATCCTCAAGCCCTACAAGCTCGCCTCGCGTGAGCTGCGCCAGACGACCCGCAGCGTCCTGGACATCGGCGGGCGCAAGCTCGGCGGCGAGCACTTCGCGCTCATCGCCGGGCCCTGCACCGTCGAGTCGCGCGATCAGACGCTGCAGACCGCCCGCGTCGTGCGTGACGGGGGCGCCGCGATGCTGCGCGGCGGGGCCTACAAGCCGCGCACGAGCCCGTACTCGTTCCAGGGACTCGGCGAGGCCGGCTTGCGGATCCTCGCCGAGGCCAAGGCCGAGACGGGACTTCCGATCGTCACCGAGCTCATGGACGTCCGCGACCTCGACGCGATCGTCGAGGTCGCCGACCTCATCCAGATCGGCGCGCGCAACATGCAGAACTACACGCTGCTGACCGAGGTCGGCCGCGCCGGGCTGCCGGTGATGATCAAGCGCGGGCTGTCGAGCACGCTCGAGGAGCTGCTCATGGCCGCCGAGTACGTGCTGAAGGAGGGCAACGAGAACGTCGTGCTCTGCGAGCGCGGCATCCGGACCTTCGAGACCGCCTACCGCTTCACGCTCGACCTCACGGCGATCCCGGTGCTCAAGGAGCTCAGCCACCTGCCGGTCGTCGTCGACCCCAGCCACGCCGCCGGGCGACGCGATCTCGTCGAGCCGCTGTCGCTGGCGGCCGCCGCGGCGGGCGCTGATGGCATCATCGTCGAGGTGCACCCCGATCCCGACGAGGCGATCTGCGACGGCCCGCAGGCGCTGCGCTGCGAGGAGTTCGCCGCCTTCGCGGCGAAGGTCGAGCAGGTGGCGGCGATCGCGGGCAAGCACACGGGAGCGGTCGTTTAGTGGTGCCGACGCGCGAAGAGCAGGTCGCAGGCGTCCGTGACCGGCGCATCGCGCGGGTCTCGCCGCTGACGACGCCCGCCGAGCTGCTCGACCGCCTGCCGCTCGAGCCCGAGCTCGCGGACGTCGTGCTGCACGGGCGCGCCGACGTCCATGCGATCCTCGACGCGCGCGACGACCGCCTGCTCGTCGTCGTCGGACCGTGCAGCGTCCACGACGCCGCTGCCGCCCTGGAGTACGCGCGGCGGCTCGTCGAGCAGGCGCGCCGCCACGAGGACGATCTCGTCATCGCGATGCGCGTGTACTTCGAGAAGCCGCGCACGACGACCGGCTGGAAGGGCCTCATCAACGACCCGCACCTCGACGGCACGGGCGACGTCGACACCGGCCTGCGCACCGCCCGCGAGCTGCTGCTCGAGGTCCTGCGCCTCGGGCTGCCCGTCGGCTGCGAGTTCCTCGACCCGATCACCCCGCAGTACATCTCCGACACCGTCGCCTGGGCCGCGATCGGCGCGCGCACGACCGAGAGCCAGATCCACCGCCAGCTCGGCTCGGGCCTCTCGATGGCCGTCGGCTTCAAGAACCGCACGGACGGCAACGTCCAGGTCGCCGTCGACGCCGTCCGCGCGGCCGCCGCGCCGCACGCGTTCGCCGGCGTGGACTTCAGCGGCACGCCGGCGATCCTCCACACGACCGGCAACCCCGACGGCCACGTCATCCTGCGCGGCGGCCGCGGCGAGCCCAACCACGTCGCCGCCGGCGTGGCCGCCGCGATCGCCAGGCTGCAGGCCGCGAACCTCGCCCAGCGCCTCGTCGTCGACGCCTCGCACGACAACAGCGGCAAGGACCACGAGCGCCAGCCGGCGGTCGCCGCCGAGATCGGCGCGCAGGTCGCCGCCGGCGACCGCACGATCGTCGGCGTCATGCTCGAGTCCTTCCTCGTCGCCGGCCGCCAGGAGCCCGGCGACCTCGCCGAGCTGACCTACGGGCAGTCGATCACCGACGCCTGCATGGACTGGGAGGCCACCGTCGGCGTGCTCGACGGGCTCGCGGAGTCCGTGCGCGCCCGCCGCGCCGCGGCGTGAGCGCCGCCCGATGAGGGTCGCGCTCGTCGGCGTCGGGCTCATCGGCGGGTCGATCGGCCTCGCCGCGCGGCAGCGCTGCGGCGCGCACGTCGTCGGCTGGAACCGCTCGCCGGCGGCGCTGGAGACGGCGCTGGAGATGGGCGCGATCGACGAGGCGGTGTCGAGCATCGCGGACATCGGGACCGCGGATGTCGCGGTGGCGGGCGTCGCGGTCGACGCGCTGCCGGCGATCGTGGCGTCGCTGTGCGAGGCGCTGCCCGGCGCGGTCGTGACCGACGTCGGCTCGACGAAGGGCGCGCTCGTACGGGCCGTGTCCGACTGCGCGAACTTCATCGGCGGCCATCCGCTCGCCGGTGCGGAGACGACGGGGGTCGCGCACGCGCGCGAGGACCTCTTCGAGGGCGCGACGTGGTACCTCACGCCGCGCGAGGAGACCGCGGGCGTGCTCTACGAGCGCCTCGCGCGCTTCGTCGCCGGCCTCGGCGCGGTGCCGACGGCGATCGCGCCCGACGACCACGACCGGCTCATGGCCGCCGTCTCGCACCTGCCGCACGTCGTCGCGAACCTCATGGTTGCGCAGGCGGCCGAGGCCCTGGATGGCGAGACGCTGCCCGCCACGGGGCCGAGCTTCCGCGACGCGACGCGGGTCGCCGGCGCCAACCCGGCGCTGTGGGCGCAGATCTACACGGCCAACCGCGAGGCGCTCGGCAGCCAGATCGACGATCTCGTGCGGCGCCTGGGGGAGGTGCGCTCGCTGCTGGAGGCCGGCGGCGAGCAGCTCGCCGCGTGGCAGGCCGAGGCGCTCCGCCAGCGCCGGGCGCTGCTCGAGGTCGGCCTCGCGGGCAGCCGCGGCGCGATGCGCGAGATCCGGGCGTCGGTGCCGAACCAGCCCGGCGTCGTCGCGCAGATCGCGCTCGCGCTCGGGCGCGCGGGCATCAACATCTCCGACATGTCGCTCGCGCCCGAGGCCGACAACCGCACCGGCGTCATCGGCCTCTGGGTCGGGGCGCAGGACGCCGAGCGCGCGATCGAGCTCGTCGGCGCGCTCGGGTACCCGGCGGCGGCGTGACGGCGCGCGATCGGCCGACCACCGCCGGTGGCGAGCCAAGAGGCAGGTCCTCGCGATGAGCACGGTCCGCTTCGAGCCCTCCGGCCGGCTGCGCGGCACGGTCGCCGCGCCGCCCGACAAGTCGATCTCCCACCGCGCGGCGCTGCTCGGCGCGATGTCCGCCGAGCCGGTGCGGATCTCCAACTACCTCATGGCGGCGGACACGATCTCGACGCTCGACGCGCTGCGGGCGGTCGGGGCGCTCGTCGAGGAGCACGCCGACCACGTCGTCGTGCGCGGCACGGGGCTGCGCGAGGCACGCGAGCCCGGCGGCCCGATCGACGTCGGCAACGCCGGGACGCTCATGCGCCTGCTGCCCGGGTGGCTTGCGGCGCAGGAAGGCCTCGTCTTCGTCCTCGACGGCGACAGCTCGATCCGCCGCCGCCCCGTCGACCGGATCGCCGAGCCGCTGCGGCTCATGGGGGCGCGGATCGAGCCGACCGGCGGCCGCTACCCGCCGTTCGTCGTCTACGGCGCGCGGCTGCGCGCGATGCACTACGAGCTGCCGGTCGCCAGCGCGCAGGTGAAGTCCTGCGTCCTGCTCGCCGGGCTCGGCGCCGACGGCACGACGACGGTCGTCGAGCCCTCACCCAGCCGCGACCACACCGAGCGGATGCTCGCCGGCGCCGGCGTCGGGGTCCGCCGCGAGGGCCGGACGGTGCGCGTCACGTGCACCGACGAGCTCGACGCGCAGAGCATCGTCGTGCCCGGCGACCTGTCCTCGGCGGCGTTCATGATCGCCGCGGGCGTCCTCGTGAAGGGCTCGCGGCTGGTCGTGCGCGGCGTCGGCGTCAACTGGACGCGCACGGGCTTCCTGCGGATCCTCGACCGGATGGGCGCGATCGTCCTCGGCGAGCTCGAGCAGCCATCGCAGGAGGTGGCGCTCACCGAGCCGATCTCCGACCTCGACGTCACGGCCGGGCCGCTGCGGGGCGCGGTCGTCGAGGCCGAGGAGGTGCCGCTGGCGATCGACGAGCTGCCGCTCGTCGCGCTGCTGGGCTGCTTCGCCGAGGGCGAGACCGCCGTGCGGGGGGCGGGCGAGCTGCGGCTGAAGGAGTCCGACCGGATCGCGGGCGTCGTGGACGGGCTGCGCGGCCTGGGCGCCGAGATCGAGGCGACGGAGGACGGCTTCGTCGTGACGGGCGGCGGCGGGTTGCGCGGCGGCGTCCTCGACGCCCGCGGCGACCACCGGATGGCCATGCTCGGCGCGGTGGCGGGGCTCGCGTCGCAGGAGGGCGTCGAGGTCGTCGGGATGGACGCGGCGGCGGTCTCCTATCCGGGGTTCGCCGAGGACCTCGCGCGGCTGCGGCCCTAGCGGCGGCCGTCGGCGACCGTCAGCGCCCGCGCGGCGGGCGGTTGAGCGTCTCCTCGAGCGGCACGCCCTCGTCGAGCTCGCGCTCGCGCTCGATCTCGGCGTTGAGCTCGGCGCCGAACAGCAGCGCGACGCTCGACAGCCAGAGCCACGCGACGAGCAGGATCGCTCCCGTGAACGCGCCGTAGATCGCGCCGACGCCGTCGATGTTCGTGACGTACTGCGAGAAGCCGAACGACGCCGCGAACCACAGCGCCACGCCGGCGGCGGCTCCCGGCAGGATGGCGTGGAACGAGCGCTGGCGCACGTCGGGCGTCACGTAGTAGATGAAGCCGAAGACGAGCATCGCCGACGCGACCGCCCCCGGCCAGCGGACGAGGTCCCAGATGTTCGCGGCCTCCGGACCGAGCCCGACGAACCCGATGATGTCGCGAGCGAACGGGCCGCCGACGAAGATCATCACGAGGCTCGAGAGCACGAGCGTCATGAGCACGAACGTCGACAGGATGTCGGTCGCCTTGCGCCGCAGGAAGCGCCGGCCGCTGTCGATCTCGAAGACGACGTTCATGGCGCGCCGCATCGCCTCCAGCGCGCCGGTCGTGCCGTAGAGCGCGACGACGACGCTGATGACGAGGGCGGTCGTCGCCGTGCCCTGGCTGCGCAGCGCGCCGCGCAGCGAGCTGTCGAGCGGCACGAGGATCGACGGCGGCGCGACCTCGCGCAGGTAGCCGATGATCGCGTCGTAGGTTCCGGGGTACTGACCGAAGAGCCCGAGCAGCGAGAGCGCGAGCAGCACCGCGGGAAACAGCGACATGAGCCCGTAGTACGTCAGCGCCGCGGCGTGCTGGGTCATCTGGTCGTCGTAGAAGGCCAGCAGCGTCCGCTTCGCGATCGCGCCCGTGCGCTTCATCGGCGGACCCCCGCCGGCGCGCGGACAGCGCAACGGCCGGGGCGCGCCGGCGTCGTAGCGTCAGAACCGGCGTGGGAGGCAGATGCGTGCAAGCTGCGGACCCTAGGGATCGGCGCCGCGATCGTGCCGCTCGTAGCGCCGGCCCGGCCGGGACCTATGCTCAGGGCGATGCTCATCGCCATCGACGGCCCCGCGGGCGCCGGCAAGTCCACGGTCGCGCGCGCCGTCGCCGACGCGCTCGGCTTCACGTACCTCGACACGGGTGCGATGTACCGCGCCGTCGCGCTCGCCGACCTGCGCGGCGCCGAGGATCCCGCCGCGAGCGCGATCGGGCTCGGCGAGCGGATCACCCTCGACGGGGAGGACGTCACCGACGAGATCCGCACGCCACAGGTCACGGCGCGCGCGTCGCAGGTCGCCGCCAGGCCGGACATCCGTTCGCAGCTCGTCGCGCTCCAGCGCGAGCTCATCGCGGGCGGCGACTACGTCGCGGAGGGGCGCGACATCGGCACGGTCGTCGCGCCCGACGCCGAGCTCAAGGTCTTCCTCACCGCCTCGCCGCGCGAGCGCGCTCGCCGCCGCGCCGAGCAGACCGGGGCCGACGTCGAGGAGGTCCTGCGCGAGCAGGAGGAGCGCGACGCGCGCGACACCGCCCGCGAGCACTCGCCGCTGCTGGCCGCCGACGACGCGCTGCGCGTCGACACCGACGGGCTGAGCGTCGAGGAGGTCACGGCGAAGATCGTGGACCTCGCGAGGGCCGTGCGATGAAGGTCGCGGTCGTCGGCTATCCGAACGTCGGCAAGTCCTCGCTCGTCAACCGGCTGACGAACTCGCGCGAGGCGGTCGTCCACGAGCGGGCGGGCATCACGCGCGACCGCAAGGAGCTCTCGACGGAGTGGAACGGGCGGCGCTTCACGCTCATCGACACCGGCGGGATGGACAGCGAGGACCCCGATCCGATCTCCGGCTCGATCCGCGACCAGGCGCGCGCGGCGCTCGCCGACGCCCAGGTCGCGCTCTTCGTCTACGACGCGAAGGCCGGCCTGCGCCCCGGCGACGACGAGCTCGCCGACCTGCTGCGGCGCTCGAAGATGCCGGTCGTCGTGGCGGCGAACAAGATCGACGCCGCGACCGACATCCCGCTGGCGGCCGAGGCGCATCGGCTCGGCTTCGGCGAGCCGATGGCGGTCTCCGCCGCGCAGGGGCTCGGCACGGGCGACCTGCTCGACCGGCTCGTCGAGCTGCTGCCCGATGACGACGAGGAGGTCGACGAGGACGTCATCCGCCTGGCGGTCATCGGGCGCCCGAACGTCGGCAAGTCCTCGCTCGTCAACCAGTTCGTCGGCTCCGACCGCGTCATCGTCTCCGAGGTCGCCGGCACGACGCGCGATGCGATCGACCTGCCGCTCGAGGTCGAGGGGCGCAAGCTCGTCGTCGTCGACACGGCGGGGATGCGGCGCCAGTCGAAGGTCTCGGAGTCCGTCGAGTACTACACGACGCTGCGCTCCCAGCGGGCGGCCGAGCGCGCCGACGTCGCGCTCGTCGTCTGCGACGCGGCCGACGGCGTCACCGCCCAGGACATGCGCGTCGCCGAGCTCGCGATGCAGTCCGGCTGTGCGACCGCGATCGTCCTGAACAAGTGGGACATCGCGGAGATGACAGAGGCCGATCTCGATCACGAGCGCGCGAAGGTCGCCAACAAGCTGCGCCTGCGCCCGCGCGTGCTGACCGCCAGCGCCCTGACGGGCCGCAACGTCCAGCGCCTGCTCAAGGAGGTCCTCGCGCTCGGCGACCGGATGTCCAACCGGATCCCGACCCCGGAGCTCAACCGCTTCCTCGGCGAGGTCGTCCAGGCGCGCCAGCCGCCCGCCAAGCAGGGACACCGCCTGAAGCTCCTCTACGCGGCCCAGATCGGGGCGCGCCCGCCGCGCTTCGCGATCCAGGTCAACTCGCGCAACCGCGTCACCCGCGACTACGCCTACTTCCTCGAGAACCGCCTGCGCGCGCGCTTTGCGATGGATGGCGTGCCGCTCATCATCGACTTCAACGAGCGCAAGCCCAGACGCTCCGAGGGCCGGTAGCCTGTCGCGCCATATGAGCCAATTCGCCGAGAACGAGTACCTCTTCACCTCCGAGTCCGTCACGGAGGGTCATCCGGACAAGGTCGCCGATCAGATCTCCGACGGTGTCCTGGACGCCTGTCTGCGCGATGATCCGACGTCGCGCGTGGCGTGCGAGACGCTGGTGAACACGGGTCTGGTCGTGGTGTCGGGTGAGATCACGACGGAGACGTTCGTCGATATCCAGGCGGTCGTGCGCGAGACGGTGCGCTCGATCGGCTACATCGATGCCGAGCTGGGCTTTTCCGCCGATTCGTGCGCGGTCCTCAACGCGATCGACAAGCAGTCGCCGGACATCGCGCAGGGCGTCGATCAGTCCTATGAGGTGCAGACGAACGCCGATGACGACGATGAGCTTGATCTTGCCGGCGCCGGCGACCAGGGCATGATGTTCGGCTACGCCAGCAACGAGACGCAGTCGCTCATGCCGCTGCCGATCTCGCTCGCCCACCGCCTCGCCAAGCAGCTCGCCACTGTCCGCCACGAGGGCACGCTGGAGTATCTGCGCCCCGACGGCAAGACCCAGGTCTCGGTGCGCTACGTCGACGGCGTCCCGACCGCGATCGAGAAGCTGTTGATCTCCACCCAGCACGCGGAGTCCGCGACGCGCGAGCGGATCCTCGACGATCTGTGGGAGCACGTCGTGCTGCCGATCCTGCCGCAGGAGATGTATGACGCGAACGCGCTTCGCAAGGAGTTTCTCGTCAACCCGACCGGCCGCTTCGTCATCGGGGGGCCTGTCGGCGACTGCGGCCTGACGGGCCGCAAGATCATCGTCGACACCTACGGCGGCATGGCCCGTCACGGCGGCGGCGCGTTCAGCGGCAAGGACCCGTCGAAGGTCGACCGCTCGGCGGCGTACGCGGCGCGCTGGGTCGCGAAGAACATCGTCGCGGCCGGGCTGGCGGACCGCTGCGAGGTGCAGGTCGCCTACGCCATCGGGGTCGCGCATCCGGTGTCGGTGATGCTCGAGACCTTCGGCACCGAGAAGGTCGGCAAGGCGACGATCGCGGCGCTCGTGGATGAGTTCTTCGATCTGCGCCCGGGCGCGTTTCGCAAGGAGCTTGACCTGCATCGGCCGATCTATCAGAAGACCGCTGCCTACGGGCACTTCGGCCGCGAGGACGCCGACTTCACGTGGGAGCAGACCGGCAAGGCCGAAGCGCTGCGCGAGGCCGCCGGCCTCGGCGCCGGCGTGGCGTAGCGGCACGAGGCGGCTCACCCCGGCGCGCCGATCCGGCCGCCGGGGCCCCGGCTTCTATCCTTGCCGGTCCGATGGCCTCACAGCAGTACGACCCGACCGAGATCGAGCCCCGCTGGCAGCAGGTGTGGGCCGACGAGGGGACGTGGGAGGTCGACAACGACACGAGCGACCCGAGGCCGGCGTCCTATGTGCTCGAGATGCTGCCCTACCCCAGCGGCGAGCCGCACATCGGGCACCTGAAGGTCTACTCCGTCGGCGACGCCGTCGCGCACTTCCACCGCCGCACGGGCCGCCGCGTCCTGCACCCGATGGGCTACGACGCCTTCGGGCTGCCGGCCGAGAACCACGCGATCAAGACCGGCCAGCACCCGCGCGACTCGACGAACGCCGCGATCGCCGAGTTCCAGCGCCAGTTCCGCAGCTGGGGCGTCTCGATCGACTGGCGGCGCGAGTTCGGCACGCACGAGCCGCGCGTGTACCGCTGGACGCAGTGGATCTTCCTCGAGCTCTTCAAGCACGGCCTCGCGTACCAGCGCAAGGCGGCGGTCAACTGGGACCCCGTCGAGGAGACCGTGCTCGCCAACGAGCAGGTCGTCGACGGCCGCGGCGAGCGCTCCGGCGCGCTCGTCGAGGTCCGCCAGCTCGAGCAGTGGTTCTTTCGCATCACCGACTACGCCGACCGCCTGCTCGAGGACCTCGACACGATCAGCTGGCCCGAGCACGTCAAGACGATGCAGCGCAACTGGATCGGCCGCTCTGAGGGCGCCGAGGTCGTCTTTGCCTGCGAGGACGTCGGCATCGACTACCCGGTCTTCACGACGCGGCCGGACACGCTCTTCGGCGCGACGTTCTTCGTCATGGCGCCCGAGCACCCCGACGTCCTGAAGCTCGCGGAGGGGACCGAGCACGAGCAGGCGGTCCGCGACTACGTCACCAGGGCGCTGACCGCCGACAAGCAGCTGCGCGGCGACGTCGACAAGCCGAAGACCGGCGTGCCGCTCGGCCACACGGTGACGAACCCCGTCAACGGCGAGCGGCTGCCGATGTACGTCGCCGACTACGTCCTCATGGAGTACGGCACCGGCGCGATCATGGCGGTCCCCGCCCACGACGAGCGCGACTACGCGTTCGCGGAGACCTACGGCCTGCCGATCCGCCGCGTCATCCAGGATCCGGAGGACCCCGACGGCCCGCTGCCGTACACCGGCGACGGCCCGCTCGTCAACTGCGGGCCGGAGTTCGACGGCAAGCACAATCGCGCGGCGCTCGAGGAGATCGTGCGCTGGCTGGACCGCGAGGGCACGGGCCACCAGTCCGTCAACTACCGCCTGCGCGACTGGCTCATCTCACGCCAGCGCTACTGGGGCACGCCGATCCCGATCATCCACTGCCCCCGCTGCGGCGCCGTCCCGGTGCCGGTCGAGGATCTGCCCGTCGTGCTGCCCGACGTCGAGGACTACAAGCCACGCGGTCGCTCGCCGCTGGCGACGGCCGAGGAGTGGGTGCACGTGAGCTGCCCGCAGTGCGGCGGGCCGGCCGAGCGCGAGACCGACACGATGGACACCTTCGTCGACTCCTCGTGGTACTTCCTGCGCTACTGCGACGCCAACAACGACGCCGCCGCGTGGGATCCGGCGGCGGTCGCGATGTGGATGCCCGTCGACCAGTACATCGGCGGCGTCGAGCACGCGATCCTGCACCTGCTCTACGCGCGCTTCGTCACGAAGGCGCTGTCGGACCTCGGCCACCTGCCCGCGAGCATCCAGGAGCCGTTCGCCGCGCTCTTCACGCAGGGGATGATCCTGCGCGACGGCGACAAGATGTCCAAGAACAAGGGCAACGTCGTGTCGCCGAAGTCGATCGTCGACCGCTTCGGCGCCGACACCGCCCGCGCGTACATCCTCTTCATCGGCCCGCCCGACCAGGACGCCGACTGGTCCGACAGCGGCGTCGAGGGCATGTTCCGCTTCCTCGGCCGGCTCTGGCGCACGGCCGCCGACGCCGCCGAGGAGCTGCCCGACTGGCCGGTCCCCGACGACCTCAACGCCGACGACGAGCGCATCATGCGCAAGGCGCACTGGGCGATCGACAAGGTCTCCAGGGACATGAGCGGGCGCTTCAACTTCAACACGGCGATCGCGGCGGTCATGGAGCTCTGCAACGAGCTCACGCCGGCCAAGCGCGGCGACGCGTCGCCCGGCGCGGTGCGCTTCGCGCTCGGCACGGCGGCGTCGCTGCTGTTCCCGTTCGCGCCGCACGCGGCAACCGACGCCTACCACCTGCTGACCGGCGACCGCGTCTGGGAGCAGGACTGGCCGGACGCCGACCCGGCGTTCCTCGAGTCCGACAGCTTCGAGCTCGTCGTGCAGGTCAACGGCAAGGTCCGCGACCGCGTGCAGGCGCCGTCGAGCGCGTCGCGCGACGAGCTGCTCGCGCTCGCGCGCGCGTCGCCGCGGATGGCGAGGTACCTCGACGGCCACGAGGTCGTCAAGGAGATCGTCGTGCCCGGCAAGCTCGTCAACGTCGTCGTCCGCTGACGCCGGCGTGGCGGGCGCGCCGTACGTCGCGGTCGCCGGCGCCGGCGGCGAGGTCGAGCAGGACCGGCTGGACATCGCCTTCGAGGTGGGCTCGCGGCTCGCCGGGCTCGGTGCGGTCGTCGTCTGCGGCGGCCTCGGCGGGGTCATGGAGGCGGCCTGTCGCGGGGCGCGGTCGGCGGGCGGAACGACGATCGGCATCCTGCCGGGGGAGGACCGCAGCGCCGCCAACGCGTGGGTGAGCGTCGCGATCGCGACCGGCCTGGGCGAGCTGCGCAACGGGCTCGTCGTGCGCAGCGCGGATGCGCTCATCGCGATCGGCGGCGGGCACGGGACGCTGTCTGAGATCGCGCTGGCGCTGAAGGCCGGCAAGCGCGTCGTCGGGCTCGGGGGCTGGGAGATCCCCGGCGTGCTGGCGGCGGCCGATGCCGCGGACGCGGTGGCCCTCGCGCTCGGCGTGTGACGACTGCCCGGCGCGGGATCGCCTCGCTGCGCCGCGCCGGGACGGTGGCGGCCTGCGCCAAACTCGAGGCAGGGGTTGCGCTGGATCGTCACGTTCCGCGTGCCGCAGCGCGCTGATCGCGACCTAGCCTCGGGTGGTGTCCGAACTCGACCGCCCGCGGCTGGCGCTCTACGTGGCGCTCGGCGCCGTCATCTGCTTTCTCGGCGCGCGCCACCTCGGGTCGCAGGTGGCGCGCGGCGGCGGCTCCGCCGCGGTCCCGGGCGTCGCTCAGGAGACGGCTCCCGCGCGGGGCGCGCCGGCGCCGGCGGCGGCGCCGGCGGCGAGCGTCGCGGTCGGTCGCGCCGGCGGCGGCCGCGTGACCGTGCACGTCGCGGGGGCGGTGCGCCGGCCGGGGCTCTACCGGCTGCCCGCGGGGTCGCGGATCGACGACGCGCTGCGGCGGGCGGGCGGCCCGCGGGCGCGCGCGGACCTCGATGCCGTCAACCTCGCGGCGAAGCTCGAGGACGGCCGCCAGGTGCTCGTGCCCATGCGGGGGGCGGCGCGGGCACCGGGCGCCGCGCCCGCGGCCGCCGGCGGCGCTGCGCCGCCGGCCGCGCCCGTGAACCTCAACACCGCGACGATCGAGCAGCTCGACACGCTCGACGGCGTCGGGCCGGGGATCGCGCAGCGGATCCTCGACTACCGCGAGCAGCACGGCGGGTTCGGGCGCGTCGAGGAGCTCGGCGAGGTGCCGGGAATCGGCGCCAAGCGCCTCGCGACGCTGACGCCGCTGGTGACGGTGTGACCGCCGCGGCCCGTGCGGCGCTGGGATCGGTCTCCCGGCGCGCCGGCGAGCAGCCGCGCCACGTGCTGCTGGCCGCGCTGACGGGCGGCCTGCTCGCAGGCCCGCGCTGGCCGCCGGCGGTGGTCGCACTCGCGCTGCTGGCGATCGCGCTGGCGCCGGGCGCCGCGCTCGCGGCAGGCGCCGTCCTCATGGTGCTGCTCGGCGCGGTGATCGCCGACGCGCGGCTGGCGGCGCTGGACCGCAGCACGCTCGGCCCGGCGATGCACCGCGAGGTCGGGGTGCGCGCGACGCTGCTCGACCATCCGCGCCTGCGCTCGTTCGGCACCCGCGTCGCGCCGGTGCGGATCCTGTCGTCGCCGGGGCGCGGCGAGCGCGTCCTCCTGCGCGCCTCCTCGCGCGTGCGCTGGCCCGCGGGCGCCGGTCCCGGGGCCGAGCTGCGCGCCCGCGGACGGCTGGTTCCGCTCGGCCCGTTCGACGCCTACGAGCGCCGGCGCGATGCGCACGCCGTCCTGCGCGCCGGCGCGATCGCCGTCACGGGCCGGCGCCGCGGTGGCGTGCTCGGCCTGCTGGACGGCGTCCGGGCGCGGACCGAGCGCGTCCTGACCCGCGGCGTCCCGGCGCCGCAGGGCGCGCTCGCGCGGGGGATGGTGCTCGGCCAGGACGGGGCGCTCACCGATGCGGTGCGCGAGGACTTCCGCGCGACCGGCCTCGCGCACCTCGTCGCCGCCAGCGGCGCGAACGTCGTGCTGCTCGCGACGCTCGTGCTCGCGCTGGCGGCGGCCGCGGGGCTCGGGCTGACGGCGCGGCTGGCGCTCGCGCTCGCGCTCGTCGCCGCCTACGTCCCGCTGGCCGGCGCCGGGCCGTCGATCCAGCGCGCGGGGATCATGGGCGCGGCGGGGCTCGTGGCAGCGCTCGCCGGGCGGCCGGCGTCGCGCTGGTACGCGCTGCTGCTGGCCGCCGCGCTGACGCTGGCGTGGAGCCCGCGCGCCGCCGAGGACGCGGGCTGGCAGCTGAGCTTCGCGGCGGTGCTCGCGATGCTCGCGCTCGTGCCCGCGATCGGGCGCGCGCTGCGGCGCGCGCGGCTGCCGGGCGCGCTGGCCGACGTGCTCGCGGTGACCCTCGCCGCGACCGCGGGCACGGCGCCGCTCATCGCGCTGCACTTCGAGCGCCTGTCGCTCGTCTCGGTGCCTGCGAACCTCCTGGCGGCGCCCGCGGTGGCGCCGGTGATGTGGCTCGGGACGATCGCGAGCGCCGTCGGCCAGGTCTCGCCCTCGCTCGCGGCCCCGGTGGCAGCGCTCGCGGCGCTGCCGCTCGCGTACCTCACGTGGCTCGCCGAGCGCTGCGCCGAGCTGCCGTTCGCGGAGGCGGCCGTCGGCTCACCCGGGCCGGCGGCGGTCGCCGCGCTCTACGCGGCGGCGGGGCTGCTCGTGCTGGCGTGGCGGCGGCGGCCCGGCCGGCGGCGGGCGCTGGGCGCCTTGGTGGTCGCAGCGGCGGTCTCGGCGGGCGGCGCGCTCGCGATCGCCGCCCGCCCGCCCTCGCCGCCGGCGGACCTCACGGTCTCCTTCCTCGACATCGGGCAGGGCGACGCGACGCTCGTCCAGCACGGCGCCGCGGCCGTGCTCGTCGACACCGGCCCGCCGGACGGGCCGATCCTCCGGCGCCTGCGCGATGCCGGCGTCCGGCGGCTGGACGTGCTCGTGCTGACGCACGCCGCGCTCGACCACGACGGTGCGGCGCGGGCGGTGCTCGACGAGCTGCCCGTCGACCTCGTGCTCGACGGCGAGGAGGCCGGCACGACGCCGGCGCCGGGCCCCTACGGCGCCCGCGCCGCGGCGCCGGTGGCGCAGCTCACGGCGGCGCGGCGCGTGCGCCGGCTGGCCTCGGACGCCGGACAGGTGCTGCGCGTCGGCCCGCTCGTGCTGCGGGTGCTGTGGCCGCGGCGGGTGCCGGCGGCGCCCCCCGGCTCCGAGCCCAACGACCGCGCGACGGTCATCCATCTGCGCGACGGCGCGTTCGACCTGCTGCTGACCGCCGACGCGGAGTCCAACGTCACGGCGGGCCTCGACCTGCCGGTCGTCGACGCGCTGAAGGTCGCCCACCACGGCAGCGACGACCCGGGCCTGCCGGGGCTGCTCGAGCGCCTGCGCCCGCGGGTGGCGGTGATCTCGGCCGGCCGGCACAACAGCTACGGCCATCCGGCGCCCGCCACCCTCGCGGCGCTGCGCGCCGTGGCGGTCGTGCGGCGCACCGATCGCGACGGAACGGTTCGGCTCACCGTCCGCGGCGGGCGGATCGCGATCGCGGGCGGCGGCTGAAGCCACCCGCCGCGCCACCTACACTCGACGGCCGATGGCCAGCTTCCAGCCCGCCTACCTCATCCACGGCGACGACCACGGCCGCATCGGCGAGCGCCGCGCGGCGCTGCGCGCGCTGGCCGAGCGCGAGTCGGACTCCGGCGGCGTCGAGTGCCTCGAGGGCGACGCCGCGACGCCCGCCGCGGTCGCCGCTGCCCTGGCGTCGATGACGTTCGCGATCGGGCGGCGCTTCATCGTCGTCGACGGGGCCGAGCGCTGGAAGGAGGCCGAGGTCGCGGCGCACATCGCACCGGCGCTCGCCGCGATCGCGCCGGAGACGACGATCGCGTTCTTCGGGCGCGAGGAGGGGCGCTTCAAGGTCCCGCCGGCGCTCGCCAAGGCGGTCGAGTCCGCGGGCGGAACCGTCGCCGCCGAGCGCACGCTGAAGTCCCGCGAGCTGCCGCGCTGGCTGCAGGCGGAGGCCAAGAAGCTCGATGTCGATCTCCAGCACGACGGCGCGCAGGCGCTCGTGGCGCTCGTGGGCGAACGGCAGCAGCGGCTCCTGCGCGAGATCGAGAAACTCGCGCTCGAGCTCGGCCCGGATGCGCGGATCGGCATCGAGGAGGTCGAGGCCGCGGCGTCGCACTCCTCCGAGCGCCAGGTCTGGGGGCTCGTCGACTCGCTCGTCGCCGGCGACGGCCCCGCGGCCACGCGCGCGTACCTCGAGCTCGAGGCCCAGGGCGAGACGGTCGGCCGGCTCGTCGGCCTCCTCGCGAAGCGCGTCCGCGACGTCCTGGCGATCGCCACGCGCCTGGAGGCGGGCGAGAGCGCCGCCGCGATCAAGGCCTCGATCAAGGGCAGCCCGTGGGCCGCCGACCGCCGGATCGCGGAGGCCCGCCGCACCGACTCCGAGCGGCTCGCGCGCGCGCTGGAGGCACTCGCCGATCTCGAGCTCGCGACCCACGGCGGAAGCGAGCTCAGCGACGCGACCGAGGCGATCCGCGCGATCGCGCGGATCGCCGCGTAGGCGGTGTCCGCCGAGCCCGGCGCGCGGCCGCCGGCCCGCGACCGGCTCGCCGCCGGCCTCGTCGCGCTCGCGCTCGTCGTCGCCCTCGAGATCCTCCGCGGTCACGGGGACTGGGGCCCGAGCGAGGGCGTCTACGCGCTGACCTCGCGGTTGCTGCTGGATGGCGGCGACCTCTACGGCGGGCTCGTCGCCTCACAGCCGCCGTGGGTCTACCTCTTCGGCGCCGTCTCGCTCTGGATCCACGACTCGCTCGACGCGCTGCGATTGGCCTGCGGGCTGCTGCAGATCCTCACGGGCCTGCTCGCGGGCGAGGTCGTCTGGCGGCTCACGCGCCAGCGGCTCGCCGCGGCGGTCGCGGTCCCGCTCGTCGTCGTCCTGCCGTGGGCCACGCACCAGCACGGGCTCCTGCTGCCCGAGCAGCTCGGGGCGCCGCTGCTGCTCGGCGCCGCGCTGCTGGCCGCGCGGCCGGCGAGCGCGCGCTGGGCCGGCGTGCTGGCCGCGGTCGCCGTGTTCGCGAAGCTGCCGTTCGCGCTGCCCGCCGCGCTGCTCATCGCCGCGTCGCCGGCACGCGGGCCCGCCGCGCGCTGGGCGGCCGGCGCGATCGCGCTGCAGGCGGTGGCGTTCACGGCCCTGTTCGGCACCGGCTTCTGGCGCCAGATCGTCGAGGCGCAGGTGCAGGCCGGCGACGGCCTCGAGCTTCAGATCGGCTCCTGGGTCCAGGCCGGCTGGAACCTCCTGCCGCTCCTGTGCTTCGCGGCGGCGGCGCTCGTCCTGCGCGACCGCGCGCGCGACCCGCGCCTCGTGCTGACCGTCGCCGCGACCGCCCTCGGGTCGCTCGCGACGACCGTGACGATCCTCAAGCCGGGAACCGGGCTCAACGTCCTCGTGCCGAGCGAGCCGCTGCTCGCGCCGCTCGCGGTCGCAGGCCTCGTGTGGGCACTGCAGACGCCGCTGCGCGTCCGCGCCGCGATCGCCGGCGGCCTGCTCGGCGCGCTCATGCTCGCGCAGTCGGCCTCGCTGCTCGCCGACCCGGAGAACCCGCGCCCGTTTCACCGGCCGGGCTCGTCGAGCCCCGGCTGGAAGGTCGGTCACACCGACGCGGAGATCGACCGGCTCGTCGCGCGGGCCACGCGCTGCCCGCCCGCAGCGGTCTGGACGGGCCCGCCGCTCGTCGCGTTCATCGCCCGGCGCCGGGTGCCCGCCGACCAGCCCGACGTCTTCATCGTCAGCCGCGCCAAGCTCCACGCGGCCGTCTTCGCGCGCCTGCAGGCCGACGGCCCGCGCTGCCCGAGCTAGCCCTAAGGCTCGCGTATGAGCCACCCGGTCCGCGGACGGGTATCGCGTGCAGCCGGCGCTCGTGTGACCCTGCTCGGCGGAGATGCTGCCGACGCCGGTGACCGGCGTCTTTGAGGGCATGAGTCCGGTTCGCCTGTTGCGCGCGGGGGGTTTGGCCTGAACGAGACCACATACGTCCGTCTGGTGCCAAACCCCCGCTCCGAAGGGGGGTTGGGTCCCGAACGACGCGATATGGGACGTTCTGGGCCCAACCCCCGGCGCGACCGCGCGGCGCGCCCCCGCGCCTCGCCTGTTTTTCAAAGCCGCAGTTCATCCCGGCGTGGCGGACCGGCGCCGGGGGTGCTAGCCGCGGCGCCGCACGGCAACCGCGCGGTCGACCTCGGCCGCGATCTCCCAGCCCGGCGTGCCCGCGCCCCGGAACAGGCGGTCGACCACGGCGATCGGGCCCGCGATCCCCTCCGGCGACCCGGGCGCCGAGCGCGCGTCGTGGAACACGACATGCCCGCCGGGCACGACGTGGCCGTGCCACATCTCCCAGTCCGCCGCGCAGCCCTCCTCGGTGTGGTCGCCGTCGACGAAGACGAGATCGACCGGCTGCGTCCAGCGCGCCCCGACGTCCGCGCTGCGGTCGATGTGCCACTCCACGCGCGGTGTGCCGGCGCCCCCGGCGCGCGCCACGACCCGCCGCGTGGCGCTCTCCGTCGCCGCCCACCCGGCCCGCAGCGCGCCCGGCTGGTGGCCGAAGGGGTCGATGAGGTGCAGCGTCGCCTCGGGCCCGAGCGCGCGCAGCAGCACGAGCGCCGACGACCCCTCGTAGACGCCGATCTCGACGACCTGCGAGCACCCGCGCGCGAGGTCTGAGAGCAGCTGCGCCTCAGCGGAGGTGTGCATCGTCCGCGGCGGGATGAGCCCCGAGCCGACGGCGAGCGCGCGCAGGCGCGGGTCGTGGCGGACGCGATCGGGCGTCAGGCGCCGGAGGGCCGGGGGCAGCGGCATGCGGCCGAAACCTACCGAGCCGCGGCCGGCGCTCAGGCCATCGCGCGGCGCAGGATGTCGCGCAGCGCCCGCTGGTCGGAGGCGCTCAGCGCCGCGATCGGCTCGGGCACCTCCTGCATCGCCTCGAAGAGGCGGTCGCGCACCTCGGCGCCGCGCTGCGTGACGACGAGCATCCGTACCCGGCGGTCGTGCTCGGCCTCGCGGCGCTCGACGAGGCCCTGCGCCTCGAGGCCGTCGACGAGCCCCGTGACGTTCGAGCTGTCGCAGTGCAGCGCCTGGGCGAGCGCGCGCATCGGCACGGGCTGCTCGGGGTCGAGCTGGCGCAGCGCGAAGAGCTGGGGCGGGGTGAGGCCGAACTCGCCGGCCACCCGCAGCATGCGCGGGCGCATCTCCCAGAACAGGCGCGACAAGAGCCCCCAGGCCTCCTGCGCGGGCGTGCGCCGCTTGACGTCCGAAGCCATCGCAGCACCAAGGATAGCTGACGAAGGCAACAGTTGACAACCTCAAGTACCTGCGCCTATTCTGCCCCGCATGACAGAAGAACGAGGCATCGAGGTCGCGGGGCTCGTCCGCGAGTTCAAGGGCGGCATCCGCGCCGTCGACGGCATCGACCTGCACGTCGCCGCCGGAGAGATCTACGGCTTCCTCGGCCCCAACGGCGCGGGCAAGTCCACGACGGTGAAGGTCCTCACGACGCTGCTGCCGCCGACCGCCGGCACCGCGAGCGTCGCCGGCTTCGACGTCGCCACACAGGGCGCGAAGGTCCGCGCCTCGATCGGCGTCGCGCTGCAGGACGTGGCGCTCGACCCGATGCTCACCGGGCGCGAGCACATGAAGCTCCAGGCCGGCCTGCAGGGCATCCCGCGCGCCGAGCGCGCCGCCCGCGGCGACGATTTGCTCGGGCGCGTCGGGCTCAGCGACGCCGCCGACCGCAAGTCCTCGACGTACTCGGGCGGCATGCGCCGCCGCCTGGACCTCGCGTTGGCGCTCCTGCACAACCCCCGCATCCTCTTCCTCGACGAGCCGACGACCGGCCTCGACGTCCAGTCGCGCACGGCGCTCTGGGACGAGGTCGCGCGCCTGGCGCGCGAGGAGGGGACGACCGTCTTCCTCACGACGCAGTACCTCGAGGAGGCAGACGTCCTCGCCGACCGCGTCGGGATCATCGACAGCGGCAGGATCGTCGCCGAGGGCACGCCCGCCGAGCTCAAGGCGCAGGTGTCCAAGCCGACGGTCGAGGTCATCCCGCGCGACGCCGAGGACTGCGGCGCGGTCCACCGCGCGCTCGAGCCCTTCGGCGAGCTCGTCACCGAGCGGCGCGCCGGCTCGGTCGCCGTCCGCCTCGACGAGGGCGCCGAGCAGCTCGCCGACATCGTCCGCGCGCTCGACGCCGCCGACGTCGCCGTCGCGCACCTCGCGCTGCACGAGCCGACGCTCGACGACGTCTTCCTCGCCAAGACCGGCCGCAGCCTCGAGGGCAGCGCCGAGCCGATGGCCGAGGAGCCCGCGCCGGCGGGAGCGCCCGCGTAGCACCATGTCCGCCGCCGTCGCCTCGCGCTCCGCGCTGCTCTCGCAGGTCGGCCTGCTCGCCGGGCGCGCCGTCAAGAAGATCCTGCGCCAGCCGGCGCAGCTCGTCTTCCCGATCCTCTTCCCGCTCATCCTGCTCGCCGTCAACGCGTCGGGCCTCGACGCCGCGACGAACCTCCCGGGGTTCCCGTCGGCGAGCTACCTCGACTTCGCGCTCGCGATCCCCTTCATGCAGGGGGCCCTGTTCGCGGCGCTCAACGGTGGCCAGGACCTCGCGCGCGACATCCAGAACGGCTTCCTCGACCGCCTCGCGCTCACGCCGATGTCGGGGACCGCGCTGCTCGCCGGACAGCTCGGCGGCGCGCTCTTCATGGGCATGGTCAGCGCGGTCGTCTACCTCGTCGTCGGCCTCGTGTTCGGCGTCGGCATCGCCTCCGGCGTCGCCGGCGCGCTCGTCCTGCTGGTGCTCGCGGTCGCGATCTCGTTCGCCTTCGCCTGCTTCGGGACGTTCGTGGCCCTGCGAGCCGGCACCGGCGAGGCCGTCCAGGGCTTCTTCCCGCTGTTCTTCGTCCTGCTGTTCCTGAGCTCCGCGTTCTTCCCGCGCAACCTCATCGAGCAGGACTGGTTTCGCGTCATCGCGACGTACAACCCGGTCTCCTACATGGTCGAGGGGATCCGCAGCCTCGTCATCACCGGCTGGGACGGCCAGGCGCTCGCGCAGGCCTTCGGCGTCACGGCGATCGCCGTCGCGCTCTTCATCATGCTGAGCGCCCGCGCGCTGCGCACGCGGCTGGTGCGGACATGAGCTCGCTGCGCCGCACGCGGTCGGTCGCGCTCGCCGTCGCCTGGCGGGGGATCCACAACGCCTTCACGAACCCGGCGTTCCTCCTGCCGAGCGTCATGTTCCCGCTGTTCTTCTTCATCGCCTTCGCCGGCGGCCTGTCGGGCCTGCAGCAATCGCCGGACTTCGACTTCAGGTCCGGCTACACCTCGTTTCAGTTCGCGTTCGTCTGCATCCAGGCGGCCGCCTTCGGCGGCGTCTTCACCGGCTTCTCGATCGCCGCCGACTTCGAGTTCGGCTTCGCGCGGCGGCTCATGCTGGCCGCCCCCAACCGCGGCGGGATCGTCATCGGGTACATGCTCTCGGCGATGGTGCGCGCGGTCTTCGTCGTGTCCGTCGTGTTCGTGGCCGGCCTCGTCAGCGGGATGCGGCTCGACGGCTCCGTCGGCGACCTCGTCGCGCTCCTGCTGCTGGCGCTCGCCGTCAGCGCCACGACGACGCTGTGGTCGGCCGGCATCGCGATGCGGCTGCGCACGATGCAGGCCGGGCCGGTGATGCAGATGCCGGTCTTCATCCTCCTGTTCCTCGCGCCCGTGTACGTGCCGCTGAACCTCGTCGCCGGCTGGGTGCACGACGTCGCGACCTACAACCCGGCGACGGCGTTCCTCGAGGCCGCCCGCGGCTTCGTCTCCGGCGAGCCCGACAAGGTCGGCATCACCGCAGCCTGCCTCGCGGTGATGTTCGCCGGCGCGGTGCTGTGGGCCCGCGGCGGGCTGCGCAGCGCCGAGCGCGCGGGGTAAAGTCGCCGCAATGGAACTGGAGAGCGGCGAGCACCTCATCTTCGAGGGCCATCCGTCCTGGCGCTCGATCCTCGGCTTCTACATCAAGGGCATCCTCGTCGTGGCGGTCGCCACGGCGATCGCGGCCGTCGCGGCGGACGCCGGGCTCGCGACGTTCGTCGCGATCGTCCTGCTGGCGATCGTGCTCCTCGGCGGCTACCTCACGCGCCTGTTCACGACCTACACGATCACGAACCACCGGCTGCACATCCGCCGTGGGATCGTCGCCCGCGCCGAGCAGCAGACGCAGATCAACAGGGTGCAGAACGTCAACACCCACCAGTCGGTCCTGCAGCGGATGCTCATGATCGGCAACGTGAACTTCGACACCGCCGCCGGCGACGACTACGACTTCGAGTTCGCGGGCGTCGCGAGCCCCCACGAGGTCGTCGAATCGGTCCACCGCGCGCAGCGCGAGGCGGACACCACCGGGCCGGTGCCGGGAGGGCGCTAGGCCGCGTCGCCGCTGCCGCGGCGCACGCGCGAGGCGCGGGACTTCTTGCGCGCGCCGGTGTTGCGGTGCAGCGCGCCGCGCTTGACGGCCTTGTCGATGAGGCTGACGAGCTCGCGATGCTCGGTGTCGGCGGCGCTGTCGTCACCGGCGGTCACGGCGGCCTCGAGGCGGCGGAAGTACGTGCGGATCGCCGACGTGTAGTGGCGGTTCTCGAGGCGCTCGCGCTCGGAACGCAGGATCCGCTTCTTCTGTGAGTGAATGTTTGCCATCAGCGTGAAAGCGCCGCGGGATCAGCCGCGGCGGTCCCTAGAGTAGCGCACCCATGGCGGCCGAGACACGCCCGACACGAGGGCGCACGCCCGGTGGGGGCGGCGGAATCGCCCGCAACACCGCGATCTTCTCGATCCTCACGGGCCTGTCGCGGATCGCCGGTCTCATCCGCGAGGTCGTGGCATCCAGCTATTTCGGCACGAGCGGCCCGTTCTCGGCCTTCACGCTCGCATTCCAGGTTCCGAACCTCATCCGCAGCCTCTTCGCCGACGCGGCGCTGAGCGCGGCGTTCGTCCCGGTCTTCACGGAGCTGCTCGAGCGCGGCAAGCGCCGCGAGGCCTACCAGCTCGCCTCGACGTTCGTCTTCCTCATCCTCGGCGCGCTGACGGCGATCTGCGTGTTCTTCATCCTCGTCGCACCGTGGGTCATGCCGCTGCTGACCGGCGACGAGTTCGGCTCCGAGCTCGACGACCTCACCGTCGGGCTGTCGCAGGTCCTGTTCCCGATCGTCCTGCTGCTCGGCCTCAACGGCCTGCTCGTCGGGATCCTCAACGCCTACGACCACTTCACGATCCCGGCGCTCGCGCCGCTCGTCTGGAACCTCGTGATCATCGTCGTGCTCGTCCTCGTGCGGCCGCTGTTCGACGGGCCCGACGAGCTCTACGCGTACGCCATCGGCGTGCTCGCCGGGACGCTCGTGCAGCTCGTCATGTGCATCCCGGTCCTGCGGCGGCTGGACTTCGAGTTCGCCTTCAAGGCCGACATCCACGACCCGCGCGTGAAGCAGGTGCTCGCGCTCATGCTGCCGGTGACGCTGAGCCTCGGCCTCATCAACTTCAACCTCATCATCAACTCGACGCTCGGCTCGTCGGTCTCGGAGGGCGCGCCGCGCGCGATCGACGCGGCGTTCCGGATCTACATGCTCCCGCAGGGGATGTTCAGCGTCGCGGTCGCGACCGTCCTGTTTCCGGCGCTCGCGCGCCTCGCGACGCGGCGCGACTTCGACGGCCTGCGCGCGCTGAACGCGACCGGCACCCGCCAGATCTTCCTCCTGCTGATCCCGGCCGCCGTCTGCACGCTCGTCCTCGCCGAGCCGATCACGCGCCTCGTCTACGAGCGCGGCGAGTTCGGGCCCGACTCGACCGACCTCGTCGCCGAGGCGCTGTTCTGGTTCTCCTTCAGCCTCCCGTTCGCGGGCGTCAACCTCCTGCTGACCCGGACGTTCTTCTCGCTGCAGCGCCCGTGGCTGCCGACGGCGCTCGGCGGCGCGACGCTCGTCGTCAACGTCGTGGTGGCGCTCGCGCTCTACAAGCCGTTCGGCGTCGCGGGGATCGTCATCGGGACCGCCGTCGCGAGCGCCGCGATGACGGTCGGCCAGCTGCGGGCGCTGCGGCGCGAGCTCGGCGGCCGCCTCGAGGTCGCCGCGACGGTCGCCGCGATCGCGCGGATGCTCGTCGCGTCGGTCGCGCTGGCCGCGATCGCGTACGCGCTGTGGCGCGCGCTCGACGAGGCGCTCGGACGGTCGCTGCCGGCCCAGATCGTCTCCGTCGGAGGCGGGCTGACCGCCGGCCTGGGCGCCTATGCGGCCGTCGTGCTGGCGCTGCGGGTCCCCGAGGCGGAGCAGATCCGCGAACTCGTCCGGGCGCGCCGGCGCCCGCCGGCGACCTAGAGGTAGCCGCACCCCGCAGGGAGGTCAGCCGTACCGCGGAGTGCGAAAGCTCGCACGCCCCGGCTGCGAAGAGTGCTCTATGCCGGGGGCGGCGGCCTCGGAGAGGGTGCCCGGCACAGGGGGCGCCGGGCGCGGTTCCGGGGACAGGACGCATGGCCGGCACCCGAGAACACCGGCAGGAAGGCCGCACGATGTCTCGATTTCGACGCCACGTCAGCCCCGCCAACGTCGCGGCGACGCTGGCGCTCTCCCTCGCGCTCTCCGGTGGCGTGGCTCTGGCGGTCACGTCCATCCCGGACGCCGACGGCACGATCCACGGCTGTTACAACACGACCAGCGGCGGGCTGCGGGTCGTCCCCGACGGACAGGCGTGCAAGAACGGCGAGGCCGCGCTGGCCTTCAACCAGAAGGGGCAGAAGGGCGACACCGGTCCCCAGGGCCTGCAGGGCGACACCGGCCCGCAGGGGCCGAAGGGCGATACCGGCGACACCGGGCCGCAGGGCCTGAAGGGCGACACGGGCGACACCGGGCCGCAGGGCCTGAAGGGCGATACGGGCGACACCGGGCCGCAGGGCCCGAAGGGCGACACCGGCGACACCGGGCCGCAGGGCCCGAAGGGCGACAAGGGCGACACCGGCGATGACGGCGTCGTCAGCACCGCGCAGATGGACGGCACGATCCCGGCGTTCACGACGACCGACGAGTGGCAGTTCATCGGCCAGCCCCAGCTCGCCTCGCTCACCGACGGCGACAAGATCACCGGGACGATCAGCGCCGTGCTGCACCCCGCCAACAACGTGCCGGGCGACGTCCGCATCTCCCTGTGTCACGGCGCCGGCTTCGATGCACCCGGGCCCTTTCACCTCATCCACCATCTCACGGTGCCCGTCGGTCCCGGCCGGACGCCCGTGACGGTCGCCGGGACGGTCTCCCCGCCGGCCGGGCTCTACGTCGTCGGCCTCTGCGTCCGCAGCGTCAACGGTGCCGTCGCGTTCGACGGCGACGGCTCGACGGCGGGGTACCTGCAGACGACGCACTGAACCTCGACCCGTCGCGACGGAGGGGCCCGCACCGCCGGGCCCCTTCGTCTGGCTGGACTCGTGGTGGCCCTAGTCTCTAGTGCGTGGCAGACCAGGCCCATATCCGCAACTTCTCGATCATCGCCCACATCGACCACGGGAAGTCGACGCTCGCCGATCGCATCCTCGAGATGACGAAGACGGTCGACCCGCGGGCGATGCGCGCCCAGGTCCTGGACTCCATGGACCTCGAGCGCGAGCGCGGGATCACGATCAAGGCCCAGGCCGTGCGCGTCCTCTACGAGGCCCGCGACGGCGAGACCTACCAGCTGCACCTCATCGACACGCCCGGCCACGTCGACTTCACCTACGAGGTCAGCCGCTCGCTGGCGGCATGCGAGGGCGCACTGCTCGTCGTCGACGCCTCACAGGGCGTCGAGGCGCAGACGGTCGCCAACACGTACCTCGCGATCGACAACGGGCTCGAGCTCATCCCGGTCCTCAACAAGCTCGACCTCCCGGGCGCCGAGCCCGACCGCGTCGCCGAGGAGGTCGCCGACCTGCTCGGCGAGCCCACCGACGACATCCTGCGCATCTCCGGCAAGACCGGCGACGGCGTCGTCGACGTCCTCGAGGAGCTCGTCGCGAAGGTGCCGCCGCCCGCCGGCGATCCCGACGCTCCGCCGCGCGCGCTGATCTTCGACTCCGAGTTCGACCAGTACCGCGGCGTCATCGCCTATATCCGCGTCGTCGACGGGACCTTCCGCAAGGGCGACGTCATCAAGGCGATGGCGGCCGGGACGCAGGCCGACATCGACGACATCGGCTTCTTCACGCCCGCGATGGTCGTCACCGAGCAGCTCAGCGCCGGCGAGGTCGGCTTCGTCATCACCGGCATCAAGGAGGTCTCGGCCCTCGCCGTCGGCGACACGCTGACGACGAAGGAGGGCTGGGCGCGCAACCCCGGCCTCGAGGCGCTGCCCGGCTACCGCGACGTGCAGCCCGTCGTCTTCTGCGGCCTGTTTCCGATCGACTCCGACGAGTACCCCGACCTGCGCGACGCGCTGGAGAAGCTCACGCTCAACGACGCTGCGCTGTCGTGGGAGCCGGAGGTCTCCGAGGCGCTCGGCTTCGGCTTCCGCTGCGGCTTCCTCGGCCTCCTGCACATGGACATCGTGCGCGAGCGCCTCGAGCGCGAGTACGACATCGACCTCATGGCGACGATGCCCTCGGTCCGCTTCGAGGTCACGCTCACCGACGGCTCGGAGATCGAGGTCCACATCCCGTCGGACTTCCCCGATCCCGGCCGCATCGCCGAGATCCGCGAGCCGATGATCGAGGCGTCGATCCTGAGCCCGAAGGAGTTCATCGGGCCGATCATGGAGCTCTGCCAGGAGCGCCGCGGCACGCACAAGGGGATGCACTACCTCTCGGCCGACCGCGTCCAGCTCCAGTACGACCTGCCGCTCGCCGAGATCGTCATCGACTTCTTCGACGCCCTGAAGTCGCGCACCCGCGGCTACGCGTCGCTGGACTACGAGCTGCGGGGCATGCAGGCCTCGAACATGGTCAAGCTCGACATCCTGCTGGCCGGCGAGCAGGTCGACGCGCTGTCGATGGTCGTCCACCGCGACAAGGCCTACGAGGTCGGCAGGTCGCTGACCGAGAAGCTCAAGGCGAAGATCCCGCGCCAGCAGTACGACGTCCCGATCCAGGCGGCGATCGGCGCGAGCATCGTCGCGCGCGAGACCGTCAAGGCCTTCCGCAAGGACGTCATCGCCGGGTGCTACGGCGGCGACATCAGCCGCAAGCGCAAGCTGCTCGAGAAGCAGAAGGAGGGCAAGAAGCGCATGAAGAAGGTCGGCCGCGTCGAGGTGCCGCAAGAGGCATTCCTCGCGGTCCTCGAGCTCGGCGACTGACGCCGCGCTACTTCTTGCGGCGCAGCGTCTTCTTCGCCGACGCCGAGCCGGTGTTGCCCGCGCCGTCGGCCGCCGTGAACGTCATCGTGAGGCTCACCCGCGAGCGCTTGCGGATGCCCTGCAGGCCCTTCGACGTGAGCTTCAGCGCGACCGCCGTCGCGCCCGAGCCGAGCGACACGGCGCGCTTCGCGAGCGTCACGCCGAAGGCCCGGACCGTGACGTCGCCGGTCACCGCCTCGTCGGACGTCAGCGTCGCGATCAGGGCCTTGCGCTGCTCGAGCGCGCGCAGGCTGCCGGAGTCGACGCGCGCGGACAGCCCCGGGCGTGTCGTGTCGCGCTCGACCGGATCGCCGGCGACGGTCAGCGTCCCGTTCATCTGCGTCGGGTGGATCGTGCAGTAGAAGGCGTAGCTGCCCGGGCCGAGCTTCTCGGTGCCGCTGACCGGCGCGGTGTCGCCGGCGCCGATCGTCGCCGAGGAGAACAGCGGCACGTTGCTTGCGTCGTTGTCCTTGGAGGTGACGTTGTGCGGCGGGAGGAGGTCGCGATTGGCGAAGGTCAGGCGCTCTCCGGGCGCGATCGTCACCTCCGTCGCAACGTAGCGGTCGACGGGCGCGGCGACGATCTCCTGATCGGCGAGCGCAGGGGTGGCGGCGAGAAGGGCGAGCGACAGGGCAGCCGGAGCTGCGAGACGGAGAGGGCGCACCGCCTATGCGTATCCGAGCGCGCGCGGGCGGTCAAGTCTCGCTCGGCGCTGCCAGGAGCGGCGGGCCGCTGCGCAGGATCCACAGCGCCGGCGCGATGACGAGCGCGGCGCCCCCGATCGCCAGCGCCGCGACGCCGATCGCGGTGAGCGCGAGACCGCCGAGGAGCGCCAGACCGGCGCCGGTCGCGCCCGCGAGCAGGTCGTTGAAGCCCAGGAGCTTTCCGCGCTCGGAAGCGGTCGCGGCGTCGGCGAGGACGGCGGTCGCGGCGACGAAGGAGAAGTTCCAGCCGAGCCCGAGCGCGAAGAGGACGAGCGCCGACGCGGCCACGCCCGTCACCCACAGCAGGCTGATCGCCGACAGCGCCATGAGCAGCAAGCCGCCCGCGAGCGAGGGGGTGCGCCCGACGCGATCGACGAGGTCGCCGACGATCACGATGAGCCCGAACATCCCGATGACGTGCGCGCCGATGATCGGGAAGACGTTGTCGGCGCCGTGGTGGTGATGGTCGACGACGACCGCGCCGGTGAGCGTCATGAGCGCGACCATGACGGCGAAGCTCGCCTGCGCCGCGACGATCGCCGACGGCACGCCCGGCCGGCGCAGGAGCTCGCGCAGCGGCGTCGCGGACGCGCGCTCGGCCGGCTCGGGCTCGAGCGCGAGCAGGGCCGCGATCCGCTTGGGGTCGGGGCGGACGCCCAGCACGGTGGCGCAGCCGGCCGCCATGAACACGGCCGCCGCGAGCCACAGCGTCCGCAGCGCCTCGCCGTCGAGCTCGCGCCCGGCCAGCAGCGGGCTGAAGACCCCCGGCCCGAGGATCGCGCCGAAGACCGAGCCGAAGAGCACGAGCGCGATGCCGCGGGCGCGGCGCTCGGGCGGGTACATGTCGCCGGCCGCGATACGCGCGAGCAGGCCCGTCCCGTTCGCGGCGCCGACGAGGATCAGGCCGGCCAGCACGAGCGGCGCCGAGGACGCCGCGCTGCCGAACGCCGCGATGACGCAGCCTGCGACGCCCGCGCCGAAGCCGCCGGCGAGCACGGGCACGCGCCCGACGCGATCCATGAGCAGCCCCGCCGGCAGCGCCACGAACGCCGCCGAGGCGAGCACGATCGCCGGCCCGAGGCCGAGCAGCCCCTCGACGTCGAGCACCCGCGCGAGCGTCAGCGACGCGACCGCGGCGGCGAGCTGCAGCGTCGCCGAGTTCATCGCCAGCGAGGCGGACAGCAGCATCGTGTTGCGCTTGATCGGGAGCGTCTGCGGCACTGCCACCGAGCGTACTCAGGGCGGATACCGTGGCTGACCGTGCGCAGGCTCCTCGCCCTGTCCGTCGTGCTCGCCGTCACGTTCGCGGCGCCGTCCGCCCAGGCTGCGCCGCCGCCCACGACGTCATCGGTCACGCTCGGGGGCGACCCGCAGGCGCCCTACTCGCGCCTGAAGCTCCTGCCGGGGTGGAAGCGCGTCATCCGCGACGAGCTCGGCGCGAGCGCGCGCTCCGGGCGCCAGGCGCGGCGGCGGTCGCTGCTGTACTTCGCCCAGCTCTCGGACTTCCAGCTCGCCGACGAGGAGTCGACGGTGCGCGCGGAGGCGCTCGACGTCGTGAGGTCGCCGTTCGTGTCGGCCTGGCGCCCGCAGGAGGCGCTCGAGCCCTTCACCGTCGATCAGGTCGTCCGGCAGGTCAACCGTTTCGACTCCAGCCCCCTCCGCAACCGCCGCCGCCGCCACGCGCGCATGGCGCTGACGATCACGACCGGCGACTCAGCCGACAACCAGCAGATCAACGAGACGAAGTGGGTCGTGCGGCTGCTCGAAGGCGGGCGCCTGGATCCGAACTCCGGCGTCGAGGGCGGCGCCTGCGCGCCGCTCTCTCCGCCCGGCGAAGCGGGGCGCTACACCGGCGTGCAGGACGACGACGACGTCTTCGAGTCCGGGCGCTTCTATGACCCCGACCGCCCGTCGGGCGCGTTCGCGGCGTGGCCGCGCTACCCCGGTCTCATGGATCGCGCGCAGCAGCCGTTCGAGGCCGAGGGCCTGCGCCGCCCGAGCTACGTGACGCTCGGCAACCACGACGGCACGGTCCAGGGCAACATCCACGCGCTGCAGGCGCTCGACGACATCGCGCAGGGGTGCGCCAAGCCGCTCGCCGCGACCGGCATCTCCGGCCTGCAGGCGCTCCTGAGCACCCCGCTGCGGACGATCCTCGTGCCGCCCGACCCCGAGCGCGCCTTCGCCGACCGCCCGACCTACAAGGCGCTGCACGCGACCGGCGCGCAGGCCGACGCCCACGGCTTCGCGCACGTCGACGCGGCCGAGCTGCGCGCATCGCGCGGGCAGGCCGCCTACTACGCGTTCACGCCGAAGCGCGGCATCCGGATGATCGCGATCAACACCGTCGCCGAGGGCGACACGCTGGAGTCCACCGGCAACCTCGACGACCCGCAGTTCCGGTGGCTGGCCCGCGAGCTCGACGCCTCCGCGGAGCGTGGGCAGCTCGTCATCGTCTTCGGCCACCACCCGATCCGCAGCCTCACGAACAGCGCGCGCGACGAGGCGGCCGGCGACTGTGCGCTGCGGGCGGTCACCGGCCCGGGCTGCGACCTCGACCCGCGCGACTCGCGGCCCCTGCGCCATGGCCCCGACCTGCGCGCGCTGCTGCTCGGGCACCGCAACGTCATCGCCTACGTCGCCGGTCACACGCACGAGAACCGGGTGACGGGGTTCGAGCGCACCGGCGGGGGCGGCTTCTGGGGCATCGAGACCGCGTCGGAGATCGACTGGCCGATCCAGTCGCGGCTGCTGGAGGTCATGGACAACCGCGACGGCTCGCTGTCGATCTTCGCGACGCTCGTCGACCACGGCGGCGCGCTGGGGACGCCGGCCGCCGGGACGCCGGCGTTCGGTTTCAGCCCGGAGACGCTCGCCGCGCTGGGGCGCGAGTTCGCATACAACGACCCTCAGGCGGGCATAGCAAAGGGTGCGGAGGGTCGCCCCGCAGACCGAAACGTCGAGCTGCTGGTACCCAACCCGTTCCAAAGGCGAAACTCGATACTTGGATAGAAGTCTAGGTTGGGAGTTCCTCCGGCCGCGGTCTCTGGCAGGATCCCGTGCATATGGCTGTGACAGAAATCACCCCCGGTCGTCATCCCGCGTGGGTGAGTCACGCCAACGGCGACGCGTTCGGAGCCATCGCCGACGCGCCGACGGGCTTCGGCCCGATGAAGCGCAAGGAGGACGCGCGCCTCCTGCGCGGCCTCGGCAACTTCTGCGACGACGTCCGCCTTCCGGGCATGCTGCATGCGGTCCTGCTGCGCTCGCCGCACGCCCATGCGCGCATCCTCTCGATCGACACGTTCGAGGCGCTCGCGCATCCGAAGGTCGTCACCGTCATCACCGCGAAGGACCTCTCGGCGCTCGGCCTGGCCTGGATGCCGACGCTGTCCTATGACACGCAGGCCGTCCTCGCGGGCGACAAGGTCCGCTTTCACCTCCAGGAGGTCGCGCTCATCATCGCGACCGACGCGTACGCCGCCCAGGACGCCATGAAGCTCGTCCAGGTCGAGTACGAGGTGCTGCCCGCGATCGTGAACTGCCGCACGGCGCTGGACTCCGACGCGCCGCTCATCCGCGACGACAAGATCGGCCAGACCGACAACCTCGCCAGCCCCGCCTGGGAGGCCGGCGACAAGCTGCACTGCGACCAGGTCTTCGCCGACGCCGACGTCGTCGCGACGCGCGACCTCGTGCATCCGCGCGTGCACCCGGCGCCGATGGAGACGTGCGGCATGGTCGCCGACATGGACCGCGACACGGGGCAGCTGAACATCTACAACGGCAACCAGGCCCCGCACGCGCACCGCACGGTCTACGCGCAGGTCGCGGGCCTCGCCGAGCACAACATCCGCATCCTCTCCAACGACATCGGCGGCGGCTTCGGCAACAAGGTCGCCGTCTATCCCGGCTACGTCTGCACGATCGCGGCGTCGATCATGACCGGCAAGCCCGTCAAGTGGATCGAGAACCGGACCGAGAACCTCGCGACGACCGGCTTCGCGCGCGACTACAGCCATCGCGCGCAGATGTGCGCGAAGGACGGCCGCATCACGGGCCTGCGCGTCGACACGATCGCCGACCACGGCGCCTTCGACGCGACCGCCCAGCCGACGCGCTTCCCCGCCGGGTTCTTCCACATCGTCACGGGCTCCTACGACCTGCAGGCCGCGCACTGCCGGGTCAAGGCCGTCTACACGAACAAGGCGCCGGGCGGCGTCGCGTACCGCTGCTCGTTCCGGATCGCGGAGGCCGTCTACGTCGTCGAGCGGATGGTCGACGCGCTGGCGATGGAGATGGGCGTCGACCCGCTGGAGCTGCGCATGCAGAGCTTCATCCGCGCCGAGCAGTTCCCCTACGAGAGCGCGACGGGCTGGATCTACGACTCGGGCGACTACCACAAGGCCCTGAAGCTCGCGATGGAGATCGCCGGCTACGACGAGCTGCGCCGCGAGCAGCAGGAGAAGCTCGCCAAGGGCGAGGTCATGGGCATCGGCTGCTCGTTCTTCACCGAGGGCGTCGGCGCCGGCCCGCGGCGCTACATGGACATCCTCGGCCTGGCGATGAACGACGGCGCCGAGCTGCGCGTCCACCCGTCCGGCAAGGCCCTCGTGAGCATCTCCGCGCAGACGCAGGGCCAGGGCCACGAGACGACGTTCGCGCAGATCGTCTCCGAGGAGCTCGGCATCTCGCCGAACGACGTCATGGTCCGCCACGGCGACACCGACAAGACGCCCTACGGGCTCGGGACGTACGGCAGCCGCTCGACGCCGGTGTCCGGCGGCGCGGTCGCCGTCGTGTCGCGCAAGGTGCGCGACAAGGCGCGCCGGTTCGCGGCGGTCATGCTCGAGACGCGCGCGGAGGACCTCGCGTGGGAGAAGGGCCGCTGGTACGTCAGGGGCGACCGCGAGCGGGGCGCGACGATCAGCGCGATCGCCGAGTACGCCTACGCCGACAACGAGCTGCCCGAGGGCCTCGAGGGCGGCCTCGACGCCAACGCGGTCTACGACCCGCCGAACCTCACGTACCCGTTCGGCGCGTATCTCTGCGTCGTCGACGTCGACGCGGACACCGGCAAGGTGAAGGTCCGCCGCTTCATCGCGGTCAACGACTGCGGCGTGCAGATCAACCCGATGGTCGTCGAGGGCCAGATCCACGGCGGCCTCACCGAGGGCATCGGTCAGGCGCTCATGCAGATCATCTCCTTCGACGAGCGCGGCCGCTGCCAGAGCGCCTCGTTCTCCGAGTACCTCCTGCCCTCGGCGCTGGAGTGCCCGGAGCACGGTTTCGAGCTCGGGACCACCGTGACGCCGTGCCCGCATCACCCGATCGGCGCCAAGGGCGTCGGCGAGTGCCCCGGCGCTGGCTCGATGCCGTGCGTCGCGAATGCCGTCGTCGACGCGCTGTTCCATGCCAAGGGCGTCAGGCAGCTCGAGGTCCCCTGCACGGCCAGCCGCGTGTCGGCGGCGTTGCGCGGACCTACTCGCCGAGCACCTTGATGACGAGCCGCTTCGGGCGGCCGCCGTCGAACTCGCAGTAGAAGACGGCCTGCCACGGCCCGAGGTCCGGCCGCCCGTCGGTGATCGGCAGCACGACCTGGTGGTGGACGAGCAGGTTCTTCCAGTGCGCGTCGCCGTTGTCCTCGCCGCCGCGGTGGTGGCGGAAGTCACCGGGCTCGGGGGACAGCTGGGCCGCGACGTCGTTGGCGGCCGGCCGCCACGACGGCGGCGCGAGCTTGTCGAGCCACTCCAGCGTGTCCTCGAGGATCCCCGGCTCGTCGTCGTTGACCCAGACGCCGGCGGTGATGTGCATCGCCGAGACGAGCACCATCCCCTCCTGGACGCCCGACTCCTGGACGGCCGCCTCGACGTCGTCGGTGATGCGGACGAACTGGCGGCGCTGCTTCGTGGTGAAGGTGCGGTAGACGGTGTGAGATCGCATGCCTTCTGATGTTGGCGCAGAACGAGTACGGTCCTGCTGGCGGGGACCGACTGACTCATCCGGAGGTCACACATGACAGCCACGCAGCAGCCCGATCCCTTCGGCGGACCACCGCCGACCACGGGCGGCCCCTCCGGCCCGCGTGCCGGCTTCTGGCGGCGGTTCGCGGCTGCGTTCCTCGACGGGATCCTCCTCGCCATCGTGGGTGCTCTCTTGGGAGTGGCGCTTCCGACCGCGCTCTACTACGCGCTCTCGATCGCGGCCGGCATCGCCTACTACGTCTACTTCGAGGGGGGGCCGCGCGGACAGACCCCCGGCAAGAGCGCGCTCAGCATCCGCGTCATCGACTTCGCGACGGGCGGGCCGATCGGCTATCCCCGCGCGTTCATCCGCTACCTCGGGCGGTACGTGTCGGCCATCGTCCTGCTGCTCGGCTATCTCTGGATGCTGTGGGACAAGGAAAACCAGACGTGGCACGACAAGATGGCCAACGCCGTCGTAGTGCCGACGGACGCCTACCCGGTCGGCTGACCGCGTGACGACGACGCCGGAGGAGACCCGTCCGCGGCTGCGGCCGCTGTCGCTGGGCGAGATCCTCGACGTCTCGATCAAGATCTGCCTCGCGCACTGGCGGACGCTGCTCGTCGCGGTCCTCATCGTCGTCGTGCCGCTGCAGATCATCGACACCGTCGTCAACGCCGACTACACGGCGGACTCCTTCGACTTCACGTCGAGCTCGTCGGACACCGCCGAGGAGAGCCTCGACGAGCTCGACGGCGCCCTCGGCGGCCTCGCCATCTCGTCGCTGCTGCAGGGCATCGCCGTGCTCTTCGCGATGGCGACGTGCTTTCGCGCGATCGCGCAGGCGTACCTCGGCCACCCGACGGACTGGCGCAGCTCGCTGTCGTATGCCGTCCGTCACGCCGGGCCGCTCGTCTGGCTCACGCTGCTCTACGGCGTCGGCCTGCTGTTCGCGACGCTGCTGTTCGTCCTGCCGGGCATCTGGCTCTACATCGGCTGGGCCTTCGCGATGCCGGTGCTGCTCATCGAGGGCCGCCGCGGCACGAAGGCGCTGCGGCGCTCGCTGCAGCTCGTCCGCGGGCGCTGGTGGTCGACGTTCGGCGTCGTCGTCGTGGGCTTCATCCTCGCCGCGATCGTCTCCTTCCTCGTGCAGGCGGTCTTCCTGGCCGGGCTGCTGTTCGGCTCCGACAACACCCTGCTCGTGCTCGTGCTCAGCACGATCGCCGGGATCGTCGGCCTCGCGATCGGGACGCCGTTTCAGGCGGCGCTGCTGACGGTCCTGTACTTCGACCTGCGCGTGCGCAAGGAGGGCTTCGACCTCGAGCTGCTCGCCGAGGAGATCGGCTCCGAGGTTCCGGCCGGATCGGCGGGGTTCGCCCCGATCGCGACGGCCGCCGCGCCCAGCGACCGCGACGCCCCGCCGTACTGGCCGCCGCCGCAGGGCTGGAAGGCGCCCGAGCCCGACGAGGACGCCGCGGTGCAGCCCGCGCCGGAGTCCGCGGCGCCGCCGTACTGGCCGCCGCCGCCGGGCTGGCGGCCGCCGGCCGGCGAGCCCGAGGCCGTCGACGGGCGCCGGCGCGACGAGGACGAGCCGCCCCGGCTGCCCGGGGTGCCGTACGGGTGAGGCCGGCCTGCGCGCTGCTGCTGGCATGCGCCCTGCTGGCCTGCGGCGCGCCGCCCGCCACGGCGGCGGCGGGCGCCCCCGGCGACACGCGGGTCGCCGATCGCGCTCGCGAGCAGGCGCGCGACGTGCTCTCCCAGCCGCGCTTCCAGCCAACCGAGATCGGCGCGCCGCTGCGCAGCGTGCGCGAGCGGATCGGCGCGGCGCTGCGCGCGCTCGGGCGCCCGTTCGAGGGGGCGCTGGAATGGGTGGCGGGCTGGCTGCCCGGCGGCCGCGCCGCGTTGTGGGCGCTGCTCGGGCTGCTCGTGTTCGGCGGCTTCGCGATCGCGGCCGCACGGGTCGCGCGGCGAACGGCAGCCGCCGAGACCGCTGCGGGCGCGCAGGGCGACGGTCCCGAGCGCGTCAGCGCGGCGCGCCTGCGCGCGCAGGCCGACCGCGCCGAGCGCGACGGCGATCTCGAGCTCGCGCTGCGGCTGCGCTTTCGCGCCGGCCTGGCCGAGCTCGACAGCCGCGAGCTCATCGAGCTGCGCCCGGCGCTGACGAACCGCGAGCTGCTGCGCGATGTCCCGTCACCGACGCTCGCCGGCCTCGTCAGCGGCTTCGAGTCGGTGGCCTACGGCGGGCGGCCGGCGGCGCCCGAGGACGTTCGCGACGCGCGCGAGGGCTGGCCGCGGGTTCCCGACGAGGCGCGATCGCGGTGAGGGAGCTGCTGCCGAGCAGCGCGGCGGGCCGGCTGGCGCTCGGCGTGATCGTGTTCCTCGTCGCGATCAACGCCGTCGCGCTGCTCGTCGACAGCGTGCGCCCGCAGCCCAGCGGGGAGGACGCGTCGGCCTACGCGACGCAGCCGCATGGCGTCGCCGCCTACGCCGAGCTGCTGCGGAGAAACGGCCATCGCGTCCGCTACCTGCGCGACCCGCTCGACGAGGCGCGGCTGGATCCGCGCGCGACCGTCGTCGTGCTCGACGCGCCGGGGATCGGCGGCGGCGAGCGCGCCGCGCTGCGGCGCTTCCTGCGCCGCGGCGGCCGGCTCGTCGCCGGCGGCCAGGACGCGGGCCGCGGGATCGTCGTTCGCGCGCCGGTGTGGACCCCCGACGGCCGGCAGCTCGCGGGCCCGACGAACGCGCTGCCCGAGACGCGCGACGTGCGCCTCGTGTCCAGCGACGGCGGCGGCGGCTTCGCCTCGCTGGGCGCGGCCGTGGGCGCGCTCGGCGAGCGGCGCGTGCTGCTCGCGGTCGCTCGGGCCGGGCGCGGCCGCGCGCTGCTGCTCGCGGACTCCTCGCCGCTGCACAACCGCCTGCTGGCGAGCACCGACAACGCCGCGCTGGGGCTCGCGCTCGCCGGCCCGCCGCGGCGGACCGTGGTCTTCGCGGAGTCCGTCCACGGCTTCGGACAGGCCTCCGGCCTTGCCGCGATCCCGGCGCGCTGGCGCTTCGCGCTGGCGATCGCCGGCCTCGCGGGCCTGCTCTGGCTGCTGTCGCAGGCGCGGCGGCTCGGACCGGCCGAGGAGGACGAGGCCGATCCCGTGCCCGCCCGCCTCGAGCACGTGGACGCGCTGGCGCTCGCGCTGCGCGGCGTGGAGGACCCCGAGGCGGCGATCGCTCCCGTCCGGGCCGCGGCGCGTGCCGGCGTGCTGGGCTACGGCGAGGACGAGGTCGTGGCGCTCGTCGGCGAGGATGGGCCCCGGCGCGGGCGCGCAGCGACGGGAGGGCGGCGATGAAGGGGCTCTACGAGCGGTTGGCGGGGGAGGTCGGCAAGGTCGTCGTCGGCCAGGACGACGTCGTGCGCGGCGTCGTCACGGGGCTGGCGGTCGGCGGTCACGTCCTGCTCGAAGGCCCGCCCGGCGTCGCCAAGACGCTGCTCGCGAGCGCGGTCGCGCGCGCGCTGGGCCTCGGGTTCCGGCGCGTCCAGTTCACGCCCGACATGCTGCCGTCCGATCTCACCGGGACGAGCACGCTGCGCGGCGGCGAGCTCGCGTTCCGGGAAGGGCCGGTGTTCACGAACCTCCTGCTCGCCGACGAGGTCAACCGCACGCCGCCGAAGACCCAGGCGGCGCTGCTGGAGGCGATGCAGGAGGGGCAGGTGTCCGTCGACGGCGTCAGCCGCGCGCTGCCCGACCCGTTCCTCGTCATCGCCACGCAGAACCCGATCGAGTACGAGGGCACCTATCCGCTGCCCGAGGCCCAGCTCGACCGCTTCCTCATGAAGATCGTCGTCTCCTATCCACCCGAGGCGGGCGAGCTGCGGATGCTGCGCCTCGCCCGCGACGGGCTGCGGCCGGCGTCGCTGGAGGACGTCGCCGTCGTGGCAGATGCGAAGGACGTCCGCGCGGCCCGTGCGCACGTCGACGACGTGACGATCTCCGACGAGGTCGCCGCGTATCTCGTCGCGGTCGTGCGCAAGACCCGCGAGCTGCCGAGCGTCGAGCTCGGCGCGAGCCCGCGGGCCGCCGTCCATCTGCTCGCGGCGGCCAAGGTGCGGGCGCGGCTGACCAGCCGCGGCTTCGTCACCCCCGACGACGTCGCCGGGCTCGCCGTCGCGGTGCTCGCGCACCGGCTCGTGCTGCGCCCCGAGGCCGAGCTCGAGCGCTATGAGCCGGCCGACGCCATCCGCACGGCGCTCGAGTCGGTGCCCGTGCCGCGATGAGCCCGACGCCGCGCGCCGCGGCGCTGCTCGGGGCGATCGCGCTCGTGGCGGTCGCGCTCGGGCCGCTCCCGGCGGCCATGCTGGCGGCGGCCCTCGCGGGCGCGGTGTTCGCCGACGCCCGTGGCGCCCGTGACGTGGCGCCCGCGCGCCGCCGGATGGCGTCGATCGTCGCCCGCGGCGTGCCGGCGGCGCTCACGGTCGAGATCCCCGCGACCGTCGGCCGCCGCGCCCGCGTGCGCCAGCCGCGCCCCGCGCACGTCGAGATCGAGCCGCAGGAGGCGCGCGGCGGCCTCGCGGCGCAGGTCACCGGCCGCCGCCGCGGGCGCTGGACGCTCCCGGCGGCCGCCGTCCGGGTGACCGGGCCGCTGGGGCTCGCGAGCTGGGACGCGCGCGCCGGCGAGGACCAGGAGCTGCTCGTCTATCCCGACCTGCCGGCGGCGCGGCGGCTGGCGCTCGCGGTGCGAGCCGGGCGCTTCCGCGAGTCCGGCCGGCGCCCGCGCGGGCCGCTCGGGCTCGGCACGGAGTTCGAGTCGATCCGCGACTACCTCCCCGACGACGACATCCGGCAGGTCAACTGGCCGGCGACCGTCCGGATGGGGCGGCCGATGAGCAACCAGTACCGCATCGAGCAGGACCGCGACGTCATCTGCGTGCTCGACTGCGGGCGCCTCATGGCGGCGCCGCTGCACGGCGGCGCGACGCGCCTGGATGCCGCGGTCGACGCCGCCACGGCCGTCGGGCTCGTGGCCGACGAGCTCGGCGACCGCTGCGGCACCGTCGCCTTCGATGCGACGGTGCGCCGGCGCCTGGCGCCGCGCCGGCGCGGGGGAGAGGCGCTCGTGCGAGCGGTCTTCGACCTCCAGCCGGCGGCGGTGGACTCCGACTACGAGCTCGCCTTCCGCACGATCGCGTCGTCCAAGCGCGCGCTCGTCATCGTCTTCACCGACCTCGTCGAGGAGGTCGCGGCGCGCTCGCTCGTCATGGCCGTGCCCGTGCTCGCCCGCCGCCACGAGGTCGTCGTCGCGGGCGTCGTCGACCCCGACCTCGACGCGGTGCTGCGCACGCCGCCCGCCGAGGCGCTCGACGTCTTTCGCTCGGCGGCCGTCCTCGACGTCCTCGCCGCCCGCGAGCGCGCGGCGGCCCGGGTGCGCGGCGCCGGCGCACGGGTGCTCGAGACCCATCCGTCGGCGCTCGCGCACGCCTGCGTCGGCGCGTACCTCAGCGCGAAGTCCCGCGCGCGGCTGTGAGCCGCGGGCGCCCGCGCACGACGACGAGCGACCAGAACAGCGTTCCGACGCCGACGCCCAGGACGATCCCCGGCACGAGGCCGAAGCCCGCGCGCGTCACGAAGCCCTCGATGATCCCGGCGAGGACGACCCACGGGACCGTGCCGAGGACGACGGCGATCGCGGGGCGCGCCTCCTCTCGCAGCGCGCGCGAGCGGGCCCGCGGGCCGGGCGCGACGATCGCGTGGCCGATCCGCAGCCCCGCCGCCGCTGCGACGGCGATGCAGCTGAGCTCGATGACGCCGTGAGCGGTGACGAACTCGACGATCCCGGCGCCGTTGCCGTTGGCGATCGCGCCGCCGGTGATCGCGCCGAGGATCGCGCCGTTGTAGGCGAGCACGACGACCGTCCCGAGCCCGAGCAGGATCCCGGCGGCGAACGCGATGAACGTCACCTGGATGTTGTTCGTCATGACGGCGGTCGAGAACGCCGCCGACTCGGCGGTCGTCATGCCGGTGTCGCCGACGGGCTCGACGGCGTCGCGAAACTCGCCCGGCACGATGCCGACCGCCGCGCTCGGGTCGCTCAGCGCCCACAGGCCGGCCAGCACGGCGGGCACGAGCAGCAGCGCGATCGCGAGCAGCAGGGGGCCCGGGCGCTCGCGCACGCGGATCCAGTACGTCCGGCCCAAGAACGTGCGCAGCGAGCCGCGGCGCGGCTCCTCGGCGTAGACGGCGGTGCGGGCGCGGGCGACGAGCGCCTCGAGGCGCCCGACGACGGGGTCGCCCGGATGGCCGCGGCGCGCGAGCGCGAGATCGGCGGCGGCGCCGCGGTACAAGGCGGCCCGGCGCAGGACCGCGGCGGCGCTGCGGCGCGCGCGCCGGGGTGCGCGCAGCAGCTCGTCGAGCTCGCGCCAATCGGGCTCTCGCTCGCTGATGAAACGCTCTACCTTCACTGAACCCCCATGCAGTACGAGGATCGCATCACCATCCCGACACCGGAAGGCGTGGCGCTCGAGCTGACGCTTGCGGGGCTCGGGTCGCGCGCGATCGCGGGGGCGATCGACCTCGTGCTGAAGGCCGTCGTCGTGCTCGTGCTGCTGCTCGCCGTCGGGGTGCTCATCGGCGGCGCCGCGCTGCTGCTCGTGCCGGCGGCAGGCCTGGCGATGCTCCTCTACGACGTCGGCTTCGAGACGCTCGGCGGCGGACGCACGCCGGGCAAGCGCAGCAGCGGGCTGCGCGTCGTGCGCGCGAGCGGGCGCCCGGTGGACTTCACGTCGAGCATGATCCGCAACGTCCTGCGGCTCGTCGACGGGCTGCCGCTGAGCTACGTGCCGACGATCGTCTCGGTCGTCCTCACGCGCCGCAACCAGCGCCTCGGCGACCTTGCCGCGGGGACCGTCGTCATCCGCGAGCGCCACGCCGCCGACGCGCGCCGGTGGGGGCCGCCGGTGCGGCCGCCCGACCGCGCCGCGGCGGGCGCGCACTGGGACGTCAGCGCGGTTGCGGCGCGCGACCTCGCGACGGTGCGCGCGTTCCTCGAGCGCCGCGACGGCCTTGCCGGCGACGCCCGCGCGCGCCTCGCGGCGCAGCTCGACGGCGCGCTGCGCCCGCGCGTCGGCGGCGCGGACGAGAGCGATCCCGAGCGCTTCCTCGAGATCCTCTACGACGCCAAGCGCGCGCGGGGGTAGCGGGCGGCCATGGACCTCGGGCTCGCCGGCAAGGCCTGCATCGTCACCGGCGCGACGAGCGGCATCGGGCTGGCCACGGCGCGGATGCTCGAGGCCGAGGGCGCGCGGGTCCTGCGCGTCGCGCGCTCGGGCGAGGGCGAGGGCGAGGTGTTCGGCGCCGACGTCACCGAGCCCGCCGACGCCGAGCGGATCGTCGCCGCCTGCGAGGAGCGCTTCGGGGCCCTCGACGTGCTCGTCAACAACGCCGGCACGAGCTTCGTGCGCTCGCTCGAGGAGCTCACCGACGACGACTGGCAATCGCAGTGGGAGCTGCATGTCATGGGCCCGCTGCGGCTCATGCGCGCGGCCGGGCCGCGGATGGCGGCGGCGGGCGGCGGGCGGATCGTCAACGTCTGCTCGTCGGCCGGCAAGCGGCCGTCGCTGACGAACCCGGCCTACGCGGTGACGAAGGCGGCGCAGCTGTCGCTCTCGCGGGTGTTCGCCGACCGCTACGCCGCAGACGGGGTCCTCGTCAACGCGGTCGCCCCGGGCGCCGTCTCCTCGCCGCTGTGGACCGCCGACGGCGGGCTCGCCGACCAGGCCGCGGCGGCGCGCGGGATCACGCGCGCGGAGGCGCTCGAGGCCCAGAGCGCGAAGATCCCGCTCGGGCGCTTCGCCGAGCCCGAGGAGATCGCCGCGGTCGTCGTGTTTCTGTGCTCGGCCGCGGCGAGCACCGTCACCGGCGCGGCCTGGTCGGCCGACGGCGGGACGTTCGCGAGCATCATCTGAGCGCGAGCCGGCGCGGGCCGCCTGCTACAAATCCCGGCCTCATGGCTGTGGACACCGGCGCCGTCGGCAAGACCTATCCGCCCACGACCTACGCCGTCGGGCGCGAGAAGATCCGCGAGTACGCGCGCGCGGTGGGGGAGGCCAACCCGCTGCACCTCGACGTCGAGGCCGCGCGCGCGGCGGGCCACGACGACGTCGTCGCGCCGCCGATGTTCGCCGTCGTCTACGCGCTGCCGGCGGTCATCCCGGCGATCTTCGATCCCGAGGTCGGCATCGACTTCGCCCGCATGGTCCACGGCGGCCAGGAGTTCGAGTGGGGGCCGCTCGTCGTCGCCGGCGACGAGATCGCGACGACCGTCGCCGTCAGCGACATCAGCGAGCGGGGCGCCAACAGCTTCTTCGTCTTCGAGTCGACCTCCGAGAACCAGCGCGGCGAGACGGTGTGCGTCGGGCGCTGGACGAACATCGTGCGGGGAGGCTGAGATGGCGCTGTCGCCCGGCGACGAGATCGAGCCGCTGAAGGTCACCCCGGACAAGTACCTCACCGTCCGCTACGCCGGCGCCTCCGGGGACTTCAACCCGATCCACATCGACGAGGACTTCGCGAAGGCCGTCGGGCTGCCCGGCCGCATCCTCCACGGCCTGTACTCGATGGCCCAGGTGGCCCGCGCGCAGACCGACGCCGGCGGCGGCCCGCAGTCGCTGCGGCGCCTGGGCGTCCAGTTCCGCGGCATGGGCCTGCCCGAGCACGAGCTGACGGTCACCGGCACCGTCCGCTCCGTCGAGGACGGCATCGCGACGATCGAGTGCAACTGCGAGCAGAACGGCAAGCTCATCATCCGCAACGCCGAGGCCCAGCTGCGCGTCGAGTCCTAGGTCTGCGTGCAATCGGGGGGCGTGGGGCGCCCTCGTACAATCGATGTCGATGCTGACGCCCCGCCAAGAGCTCATCCTGCGCAAGGTCGTGCTCGCCTACCAGGCGACCGTGCAGCCCGTGGCGTCGCGGACGCTCGCGGCCGATCCCGAGCTGCAGGCCGGCCCGTCGACGGTCCGCCACGAGCTCGCCCAGCTCGAGGAGCACGGCTTCCTCGCCCATCCGCACACCTCCGCGGGGCGCGTGCCGACGGACTCCGGCTACCGCTACTTCGTCGACCGCCTGCTGCCCGCGACGCGCAGCGGCGCGACGATCGAGCTCGCGCTCACGCGCCGCGAGGTCGACGAGGCGATGCGGCTGACGACCGAGACGCTCTCGCAGGTCACGAACCTCCTCGCCGTCGTCTCCGCGCCGCCACTGGAGACCGCGACGATCCGCCACATCGAGGTCCTGCCGCTGCAGCCGCAGATCGTCATGGTCGTGATCATCACCTCGACGGGCGGGGTGTCCAAGCGCGTCCTGGCCTTCGAGTCGCCGGTCGACAACGGCCTCGTCTCGTGGGCGGCGGAGTTCCTCAACGAGGAGCTCGTCGGGATCGGCCTCGGCGCGCGCAAGCTCCAGACGCGGCTCGCCGACCCGACGCTCCCGCACACCGAGCGCACCTTCCTCGACCGCATCCGGCCCGCGTTCACCGAGCTCGCGGCGACCGCCGAGGACTCGCTGTACGTCGATGGCGCCGCCCGGCTGCTGTCCGAGCACCGCTTCCAGGACCTCTCCCAGATCAACGAGCTCATGCGGCTGCTCGAGGGCCGCGTCGCGCTGCTGGAGATGCTGCAGTCCGCGACCGAGGAGCGCGACGTCATCGTGCGCATCGGGACCGAGAACACCGCGCCCGCGCTGCGCTCGCTGGCGATGGTCACCGCCGGCTACGGGCTGCCGCTGCGCCGCCTCGGGACCGTCTCGCTCATCGGCCCGGTCGCGATGGACTACGGCGAGACGATCGGCGTCGTGCGCGATGCCGCCCTGCAGCTCTCGCGCTTCGTCGAAGACGTCTACGACCAATCGTGAAGCGCGACGCGTACGAGGTGCTCGGCGTCGCCCGCAGCGCCGACGAGGCCGAGGTCAAGAAGGCGTTTCGCAGGCTCGCCCGCGAGCTGCACCCCGACGTCAACAACCACGACCCGCAGGCCGAGGAGAAGTTCAAGGAGGCCGCCGAGGCCTACGAGATCCTCTCCGACGCCGAGCGCCGCCAGGTCTATGACCGCTACGGCCACGACGGGCTGCGCCGCGGCGGCCAGAGCCCGAACTTCGAGGGCTTCGGCTCGATCTCCGACCTCTTCGAGGCGTTCTTCGGCGGCGGCGGCTTCGGCGGCGGCGGCGGGTTCTCGGCCCCCCGCAACGGCGGCGACGCGGCGGTCGAGGTCGAGATCGGGCTCGAGCAGGCCGCGACCGGCGCGGCGATCGACGTCACCTACGAGGTCGTCGACCGCTGCGAGCGCTGCCACGGCAACGGCGCCGAGCCCGGCACCCCGATCACGACCTGCGAGCGCTGCGGCGGCAACGGCGTCCTGCAGGCCGTCAGCCGCACGCCGTTCGGCCAGGTCGCGCGGACGGTCGCCTGCGACGTCTGCGGCGGCGACGGCAAGGTCGCCGAGAAGGCCTGCACGCGCTGTCACGGGCGCGGCCGCGAGGTGCTCACGCACGCGGTGAGCGTCGACCTTCCGGCCGGCATCGACACCGGCCAGCGCATCCGCCTGTCCGGCCGCGGCCACGCCGGCGAGGCGGGCGCGCAGTCCGGCGACCTCTACGTCGGCGTCACGATCCGCCCGCACGAGCGCTTCATCCGCGACGGCAACGACCTCGTCACGGTGCTCGACGTCGCGGCGCCGCTGGCGGCGCTCGGCACGAAGGTCGAGGTGGAGACGCTCGAGGGTCCCGAGGACCTCCACATCCGTCCCGGCACGCAGCCCGGCGAGACGCTCGAGCTGCGCGGGCGCGGCATGCCGATCCTGCGCCGCCCGGGGCGCCGCGGCGACCTGCGCGTCGTCGTGAACGTCGTCATCCCGCGCCAGCTCAACGACGTGCAGCGCAGGCTCCTCGAAGAGCTCGCCGAGTCGATGACCGACGCGAACATGAAGTCCGAGGAGTCGATGTTCGCGAAGCTCAAGCGCACGCTTCGCGCGTAGTGCTGCGCCTCGCGCTGCGTGTCGCGCGCGCCGACGCGGAGATCGCGCTCGCCGAGCTGCTCGAGCTCGCGCCCGGCGGCGTCGAGGAGGTCGACCACGGCGAGACGATCGAGTACGCCGTCTACGGCGCGCCGGGCGAGCTGCCGGCGCTGCCCGACCTGCGCGCCGCGGCCGGCGCCGCGCTCGTCGAGATCACGACGACCGAGGTCGCCGACGACTGGGCGTCGCGCTGGCGCGACTTCCACCGCCCGCTGACCGTCGGCGGCCGCCTGCACGTCCGCCCGCCGTGGAGCGACCCGCCCGCCGCCGCCGGCCTGCTCGACATCGTCATCGACCCCGCGCAGGCGTTCGGCACGGGCGCGCACCACACGACGCGGATGTGCCTCGAGGCGCTGCTCGAGCTCGAGCCGGCGGGGGCGTTCATGGACCTCGGCTGCGGCTCGGGCGTCCTGTCGATCGCCGCGGCGAAGCTCGGCTGGGACCCGGTGGCGGGCGTCGACCACGAGCGCGAGTCGGTGACGGCGACGCTCGACAACGCGCAGGTCAACGCGAGCACCGTCGACGCGCGGCACTTCGACCTCCTGCGCGACGGCCCCGCGCCGTCGGCGCCGACCGTCGTCGCGAACCTCGTGCGCCCGCTGCTCGCCCACGTCGCGGCGGCCGGCTTCGACGGCGAGCCGCCGCGCGTGCTCGTCGCCAGCGGCCTGCTGCACGGCGAGGCCGACGAGATCGCGACCGCGTTCGCGCGCCACGGGCTGCGCGAGCGCGACCGCCGCCACAGCGGCGAGTGGGCCGCCCTGACGCTCGTGGGCTGAGGGTCACCGGGCGATCTCCCGGTTTCCGGCGGCCCGCGGGGGGCAGCATCCCGGGGTGACCGCAGGCGCAGAGGACACCGTTCGCGCCGCCGCCGCCCTCGCCTCGCGGCTGCCCTGGCCGCTCGGCGTGTTCGCACGCCTTGCGTACAACTACCGCTGGGCGTGGCTCGCCGACGGGCCGGACGTCTTCCGCGACGTCGATGCCGAGCGCTGGCGGCTGTGCGGCGGCAACCCCGTCCGGCTGCTCCAGGAGACCTCGGCCGAGGCGCTGCTGCGGGCGGCGGGCGACGCGGCGCTCGTCGCGCGCGCCGAGCGCCTGGAGCGGGCGACGCTCGAGGACCTCGCGCGGCCGGCGGCGACCTCGGTCATCAGCGAGCACCGGCCGGTCGCGTTCTTCTGCGCCGAGTACGGCGTGCACGGGTCGCTGCCGGTCTACTCCGGCGGTCTGGGCGCGCTCGCGGGCGACATCGTCAAGGAGGCATCCGATCGCGCGCTGCCGTTCGTCGCGGTCGGGCTCATGTACCGCTACGGCTACTTCCGCCAGCGCATCGACCACAGCGGCTGGCAGCAGGAGTTCTGGGTCCCGACCGACCCCGAGCGCTCGCCCGCGGTGCTCGTCACGACCGGCGAGGAGCGCACGCCGCTGCGCGTCTCGGTCCCGATCGAGGACGACGAGGTCCAGGCCCAGGTGTGGCGCGTCGACGTCGGCCGGATCCCGATGTTCCTGCTCGACACCGATGTCGCCGAGAACGGGCGCGTCGCGCGCTGGATCACGGCGCGCCTGTACGACAGCGACCCGCGCACGCGCCTCGCGCAGTACGTCGTCCTCGGCGCCGGCGGCGCGGCCGCGCTGCGCGCGCTGGGCATCGACCCCGGCGTCGTGCACCTCAACGAGGGCCACGCCGCCTTCGCCGCCATCGAGATGACGCGCCCCGCGCTCGAGCGGGGCAGCGACTTCGACACCGCGCTCGAGGACGTGCGCGCGCGCACGGTGTTCACGACGCACACCCCGGTCCCCGCCGGCAACGACACGTATCCGGCAGACGAGGTGCGCCGTGCGATCGAAGCGCTCGCGGCAGCGGCCGGAATCGATGCCGGCGACGTCATCCGCCGCGGCCGGACGCACCCCGGCGACGAGCACGAGCCCTTCGGCGTCACGCAGTTCGCGCTGCGTGCGAGCCGGGGCGCGAACGGCGTCAGCCGCCGCCACGGCGGGGTGTCGAGGGAGATGTGGCAGGCGCTGTGGCCGGACCGCGCCGCCGCCGAGGTCCCGATCGGCCACGTGACCAACGGCGTCCATGTCCCGTCGTGGATCGGTGCGCCGATGCGCCGCGTGCTCGACCGCCACCTCGCGGCGGGCTGGTCGCGCCGCGCCGCCGAACCCGCGACCTTCGATGCCATCGACGCGATCCCGCCGCGGGAGCTCTGGGACGTGCGTTGCGAGCAGCGGCGCCTGCTCGTCGAGTACGTCCGCGACCGCAGCCAGCTCTACCGGATCTCGCGCGGCGAGCCGCGCGAGTACGTCGAGGCGGCCGCGAAGTCGTTCGACCCGGGGATCCTCACGATCGGCTTCGCGCGGCGGCTGGCGACGTACAAGCGCCTGAACGTCCTGCTGCACGACGTGCGGCGCAGCTTCGCCATGCTGCGCGGCGATCGCCCGCTGCAGCTCCTGCTCGCCGGCAAGGCGCATCCACGCGACGACGGCGGCAAGCGCCTCGTGCAGGAGTTGTTCAGCGTGCGATCGCAGCAGCGCGCGTTCGAGCGCGTCGTCTTCCTCGAGGACTACGACCTCGGCGTCGCCGCGCGCCTCGTGCGCGGGTGCGACGTCTGGGTCAACCTCCCGCGGCCGCCGCTGGAGGCCAGCGGGACGAGCGGCATGAAGGCCGCCGTCAACGGCGGGCTGCAGCTCAGCGTGCTCGACGGCTGGTGGGCGGAGGCCTACGACGGCACGAACGGCTGGGCGCTGCCGGGCGACGTCGTCTCCGACCACGAGTCCCAGGACGCTCACCACGCGTCCGAGCTGTACCGGCTGCTCGAGACCGAGGTCGTGCCGGAGTTCTACGACCGCGACGAGGCCGGCATCCCGCAGGCCTGGGTCCGGCGCGTCAAGCACGCGATGCGGACGATCATCCCGGCCTACTCGGCGTCGCGCATGCTCGGCGAGTACGAGCAGCGGATCTACCGCCGGTAGCCTCCGGGGATGGCCTGGAACATCGTCATCGCCGGCTGCGGGTTCGGCGGGTTCTACACCGCAAAGACGCTCGCGAAGGTCCTCGAGCCACACAGCGCGCACGTCCGTCTCGTCACCGCCGACAACTTCATGCTCTACACGCCGCTGCTGCCCGGCGCCGCCGCGGGGACGCTCGAGCCGCGCCATGTCGTCGTGCCGCTGCGCGAGGAGCTCGACCCGTCGATCCACCTGCGCCTCGCGCAGATCACCGGCGCCTCGCCGGAGCGCGATCTCGTGCACCTGCGCACGCTCGACGGCGCCCGCGAGGACCTGCATTACGACCAGCTCGTCGTCTCGCTCGGCTCCGTCAGCCGGACGCTGCCGATCCCGGGCCTCGCCGAGCACGGCATGGGCTTCAAGTCGCTGCCCGAGGCGATCGCCCTGCGCAACCACGTCATCCGCACGCTCGAGATGGCAGAGACGCTCGAGGACGGCGACGCGCGCCGCGAGTACCTGACCTACGTCTTCGTCGGCGCGGGCTACGCGGGGCTCGAGGGCCTCGCCGAGCTGCAGGACTTCGCCGCCGACGTCATGGACCTCTACCCGCGCTGCCGCGTGACCGGGATGCGCTGGATCCTCGTCGAGGCGACCGAGCGCGTCATGCCCGAGATCGGCCCGAAGCTCGCGGAGTTCGCCGTCCGCGAGCTGCGCGGGCGCGGGATCGAGATCCGCACGAACACGACGCTCGAGGAGGTCGCCGCCGACCGCGCGCGCCTCAGCGACGGCGAGGTCGTCCCGACGCGCACGGTCGTCTGGACCGCGGGGGTCAAGCCGCACCCGGTCGTCGCGCGCTTCGGGCTGCCGCTCGACGATCGCGGGCGGATCGTCGCCGACAGCCGCCTGCACGTACCCGGCTTCGACAACGTCTGGGCGATCGGCGACTGCGCCGCGGTGCCCGATCCGGCGCGCAAGGGGCAGCCCTGCCCGCCGACGGCGCAGCACGCGATCCGCCAGGGCCGCGTTGTCGCCCGCAACGTCGCCGCCGCGCTCGCCGGCACCGGCCGTGCGCGGAAGTTCACGTACAAGACGCGGGGCGTCTTCGTCGACATGGGCCGCCGCAAGGCCGTTGCGACGACCGGCCCGATCACGTGGAGCGGCACGCCCGCGTGGCTGCTCGCCCGCACCTACCACCTCGTGATGATGCCCGGCGCCGGCCGCCGCGCGCGGCTGCTCGTCGATTGGAACATCGGCCTGCTCTTCGGCCGCGACACCGCCGAGCTCGGCCGCCTCGGGACCGCGCGCACGCTCGCCGACGAGGCGTCCAACGGCGCCGTCCCCGCCGAGACCGCGCCTTCACCGGTCATGCACTGACACATCATTCGTTCGTCGCATCGTGGGTGTGTCACCGAAATGCGACTCGGTGTTATTGGCGCAGTGTGTGTGACCCGGCACGCTCGACCGCGAGGCCTTCGAGCGCGTGATTCGCGACGAGGCCGCAGAGGAGGACCTCCCGCCGAGCACCGGCCGCTGTGCGGTGCGCGAGCTCTCGGGCACCGACGACAAGGCGATCGTGCGCGCCTACGTGGAGCCCGACGTGCGCGTGCTGATCGTACCGGTGCTCGTGTGCACGATCCGGTCCCAGCTCGCGAACAGCCAGCTGCCCGAGAGCCTCGTGAACTGCATCGTCCGCGACGCCCGGCGGGAGCTCACGACAGGGGCGCTGGGTCGCAGGCTCGACGAGCATCCGGCCGACCTCGGCATCCTCGACGCCGTCGGCGGAGAGCGCTTCGGAGAGCGGCTGGCACAGGCCTGCGTGCGCAAGCTGGATCTCAGCAGCGCGTGACCGGCAGTGTCCGCCGGGCGCGTATGCTGGAAGGCAGATGAGTCTGGCTGACACGGTGAAGCAGGATCTCGCCACCGCGATGAAGGCGGGCGAGAAGCACCGTGTCGGCGCTCTGCGGCTCGTCCTCAACGAGCTGCAGAAGGCCGCGAAGGAGGGCGGCGGCGACGAGCTCGCCGTCCTGCGCCGCGAGCGCAAGCGCCGCCTGGAGTCCGCGGGCGCCTTCCGCGACGCCGGGCGCGACGAGCTTGCGACGGGCGAGGAGGCCGAGGCCCGGATCATCGAGTCCTACCTGCCGGCACAGCTCGACGAGGACAAGCTGCGCGCGATCGTCGCGGCGGCCGTCGCCGAGACGGCAGCGTCGTCGCCGAAGGACATGGGCGCCGTCATGAAGGTCGCGATGGCCAGGACGGGCGGCAACGCCGACGGCAAGCAGGTCTCCGCGCTCGTCCGGGAGGCCCTCGGTGCGTAGCCAGATCGAGCTCTCCAACGAGGCGGCCACCGAGCTCGCCGGCAGCGGCGACGCCGTCCTGCGCGCGCTCGAGGGCCACGTCGAGTGCGACCTGTACCTGCGCGGCAACGTCGTGACGCTCGACGGCGAGCCCGACGCCGTCCAGGCCGCCGAGATCGTCGTCCGCGAGCTCGCCTCGCTCATCGAGCAGGGCCACGACATCGCGCCGGGCACGATCGCCGCCGTCACCGGCGCGCTCGACCAGCACCGCTCGCCCGCCGAGATCCTCGAGGACGTCGTCTGGCGCCACCGCTCAAAGCAGGTCGCGCCGAAGACCGTCAACCAGAAGCGCTACGTCGACTCGATCCGCCGCAACACGATCACCTTCGGCATCGGCCCGGCCGGCACCGGCAAGACGTTCCTCGCCGTCGCCCTCGCCGCCGCGGCGCTGAGCCGCCGCGAGGTCAACCGGATCATCCTCACGCGCCCGGCGGTCGAGGCCGGCGAGCGCCTGGGCTTCCTGCCCGGCGACCTCATGGCGAAGATCGACCCCTACCTGCGCCCGCTCTTCGACGCCCTGCACGACATGCTCGACGCCGAGAAGGTCGCGACGTACCTCGAGCGCGGCCAGATCGAGGTCGCTCCGCTGGCATTCATGCGGGGCCGTACGCTTAATGACAGCTTCATCATCCTCGACGAGGCGCAGAACACGACGCCCGAGCAGATGAAGATGATCCTCACGCGGCTGGGCTTCAACTCGCGCATGGTCGTCACGGGCGACATCACGCAGATCGACCTGCCGAAGAACGAGGGCTCCGGGCTCGTCGTCGTCGCCGACATCCTCGAGGGCATCGAGGGGATCGACTTCATCCGCTTCGGCGGCGAGGACGTCGTCCGCCACCGGCTCGTCCAGCGCATCGTCGAGGCCTACGCGGTGCACGCGGAGAACAAGACGTCCGAGCTGCGGTCCGCCGAAACCCGCCGACGCGCTTGACGGCCCCGCGCCCGGAGCAGGAGCTCGAGATCGAGGTCCTCGGACCGAGCCGCGTCGTGCTCGACGAGGTCGAGCGGCTCGTCGCGCTCGCGCTCGCCTCGGCGGGCATCGAGAGCGGCCACGTCGCGGTCGAGTTCGTCAGCGCGGAGCGCATCGCCGAGCTCAACGCCGCCCACCGCGGCAAGGACGAGCCGACCGACGTCCTCTCGTTCCCGATCGACGGCGCCGACCCGTCGCCGGGGCCACGCGAGCTCGGTGACATCGTCATCTGCCCGCCGCACACCGCCGACCTGCGCGAGGCGATCGTCCACGGCGCCCTGCACCTCGCCGGGATGGACCACGAGACCGACGACGGCGAGATGCTCGCGATGCAGCGCGAGATCATGGCCTGGGTCACCCCCGGCCCGCCTCGATGAGCCCCACCCGCGCGGGCTTCGTCGCGCTCGCGGGCCGCCCGAACGTCGGCAAGTCGACGCTCGTCAACGCGATCGTCGGCGAGAAGGTCGCGATCGTCTCCGACAAGCCGCAGACGACGCGCCGGGCGATCCGCGGCATCGCGATGCGTGGCGACCGCCAGCTCGTGCTCGTCGACCTCCCGGGGATCCAGCGTCCCCGCGACGCGCTGACGCAGCGGATGCAGTCGCGCGTCGAGCGCGAGCTCGCCGACTCCGACGCCGCGCTGCTCGTGCTCAACGGCGAGCAGGGCGTGGGCCCGGGCGACCGCTTCATCGCCGCCGCGCTCGCGAGCACCGAGGTGCCGGTCGCGATCGCCGTCAACAAGATCGACCGCCTCGACCGCGCGCACGTCCTCGGCGCGCTGCAGGCGGCCTCCGAGCTCGCGGTCAGCGACGACATCTTCCCGATCTCGGCGCGCAAGGGGACGGGCGTCGAGCCGCTCGTCGAGCACCTCGCCGGCCTGCTGCCCGAGAGCCCGTTCCTCTTCGATCCCGCCGACGCCTCCGATCAGCCCGAGTCCGTCGTGCTCGCCGAGCTCATCCGCGAGCAGATCCTGCGCCGGACCTTCCAGGAGGTGCCGCACGCCGTGGAGGTCGTCGTCGAGGACGTCGACGACGAGCGCGCGGACCTCACGCGCGTCCGCGCGCTGGCGTGGGTCGAGGCCGAGTCCCAGAAGGGCATCCTCGTCGGCGCGCAGGGATCGATGATCAAGGCGATCGGGACGGCGGCGCGGCGCGAGCTCGAGCGCCATCTCGGCACGCGGGTCTACCTCGACCTCTCCGTGCGGGTGCGACGCCGCTGGCGCGCCGACGACGCGCTGCTGGACCGCCTCGGCATCGAGTGAGCAGCCGCCGGGACCGGTCGCGCACCTAGCATGGCCGGCGACATGACCGACATCCTGCTCATCGGCGGCGGCATCGCGAGCGCCAGCGCCGCGGCGGAGCTGCGCGCCCAGGGCTTCGACGGCTCGATCCTCCTCGTGACCCGCGAGATGGACGCGCCCTATCACCGTCCGCCGCTGACGAAGGGCTACCTCCAGGGCCGCGAGGACCGGGCCTCGACGCTCGTCCATCCAGAGCGCTGGTACGCCGACAACGCCGTCGAGGTCCGCACGCGGACGCCGGTCATGGACCTCGATCTCGCCGCGCGCACAGCGAAGATCGGGCGCGATCAGGTGGGCTTCGTCCAGGCGCTCGTCGCGACCGGCGCCGGCATCCGGCGCCTGCAGGCGCCCGGCGGGATGCGCGACGGCATCCACTACCTCCGCGCGCTCGGCAACGCCGACAAGCTCCGCGCCGAGCTCGACGGCGCCGAGCGGGTCGTCGTCATCGGCGGCTCCTACATCGCGACCGAGGTCGCGGCGTCGCTGACGCTGCTCGGCAAGCACGTGACGCTCGTCATGCAGGAGGCGCTGCCGCTCGAGCGCGGGTTCGGGCCCGTCGCCGGGCGCTTCGCGCAGGACCTGCTGACCGCGCACGGCGTCGAGATCGTCGGATCGGCCGACGTCGTCGAGTTCGCCGGGGACGAAGAGGCGGACGACGACGCGCCCGTGACCGCGGTCGTGACCGACGGCGGTCGCCGCATCGACGCCGATCTCGTCGTCGCGGGCGTCGGCGCGACCCCCGACGTCACGCTCGCGCGCAAGGCCGGCCTGACGCTCGGTGAGACCGGCGGCGTCGCCTGCGACGCGAGCCTGCGGACCTCGGCGGCGGAGATCTTCGCGGCCGGCGACATGTGCGAGTACGACAGCGTCGTGCACGGCCGGCGGTTGCGGATCGAGCACGAGGAGGTCGCCGCGGCGCAGGGCCGCCACGCCGCCCGCGGGATGCTCGGCGCCGAGGAGCCCTACGCGGAGGTCCCGTACTTCTGGTCGGACCTCGCAGACTGGGCGACGCTCGAGTACGTCGGGCCCGCCCCCGCGTGGGACGAGGAGCTCGTCCACGGCGACCCGGCGTCCGGCGCCTTCAGCGTCTGGTACCTCCGGGACGGCCGCCTCGGCGGCGCGCTCGCGGTCGGCCGGTCGAGCGATCTCGACGTCGCACGCGAGCTGCTGACCCGCCACGCGGGCACCGCCGACGTCCGCGCGGCGCTCGAGGAGCTGTAGCTCGACACCCGTGGCGCTCGTGAGACCCTGCTTGGGCTGGGGTGCTGCCGACGCCGGCGACCGGCATCTTCTAGGGCATGAGTCCGGTCGCTCCCACTGCGTGCGGGGGGTGTGGCTGAAACGACGCACTATGCGTCGGTTGCGGCCAGACCCCCCGCGCCGGGAGGGGTTTGGCCCCATCGAGACCGCATACGTCCGTCTGGTGCCAAACCCCCCGCCCGGCGACCGCGCGGCGCGCCCCGCGCCCCGTCCGTTCCTCAATGCTGCAGTTCATCCCTCCGCCAGCACCACTAGGACAGCAGCGCGCCGGCGAGGATCGCGACGCCGCTGGCGAGGATGAGGGGCGGCCCGGGCCCGACCGAGCTGTCGACGACGGCGTCGGCGAGCGCCCGCGCGACCGGCCCGCCGTCGCCCGTCTCGATGTCGACGACGTTCGAGGTGTAGTAGACGAGCCCCGCGCCCGCCGCCGCGACGACGAGCCCGAGCACCGCCAGGAGCTTGCGGGCGACGTTCAGCAGCGTGAGGATGAGCACGGCCACGGCGATCCCGATCGCTGCGGGCCAGGCGCTCGTCTCCAGCCCGGCGACCGTGCGCGAACCGGGAGTGGCCTCGGCGCCGATGACGTCGAGATCGAGCGCGAGGTCGAGGCCCTCGATCGTCACCCACGGCAGCAGGACCGACAGCGCGAGGCCGGCGGCCCCGGCCAGCAGCAGCAGTCGGCCGGCGTACCCCATGTCCGGAGACCGTACCGAGTCCCATCGCGTGTAGACCTAGACTCTCCGGCCCATGGAGATCGCCTACGACGAGCGGGGCCTCGTGCCCGTCATCGTGCAGGACTGGCACAGCGGCGAGGTGCTGACGCTCGCCTACGCCAACGAAGAGGCCGTGCGCCGCACCCGCGAGAGCGGCGAGCTGCACCTCTACAGCCGCTCGCGCCGCGAGCAGTGGCACAAGGGGGCGACGAGCGGCAACACGCAGGCCGTCCGGGCGCTGCGGCTGGACTGCGACGGCGACGCGCTGCTCGCGCTCGTCGAGCCCGCCGGCCCCGCCTGCCACACCGGCGAGCGCACGTGCTTCCACAACGGCGAGCTCGAGCCGCCGGCGCCGCACGAGGCGCTGGCGATCCTCGAGCGCACGCTCGCCGCGCGCGCCGCCGAGCGCCCGGCGGGCTCCTACACCGTCGAGCTGCTGGAGAACCCGGTCCTCGCGGGCGAGAAGGTCCGCGAGGAGGCCGAGGAGGTCACGCGCGCCGTGCGCGAGGAGACCGACGACCGCGTCGACAACGAGGCCGCCGACGTCCTCTACCACCTCGCCGTCCTCCTGCGCGGTCGCGGGCGCTCGCTGTCGGACGCCGCAGGCGTGCTCAATGACCGCCGCCGCTGACCGGACCTCCACCGTGACCGTGTCCGTCGAGCCGACCCTCGACGAGGTCCGCGAGCTCGCGGCCGACTACAACCTCATCGCGCTGCGCCACAGCTTCATCGACGACACCGAGACGCCGGTCTCGGCCTTCCTGAAGCTCCGCGGCAGCGCGGGCGACCGCACTCCCGCCTTCCTGCTCGAGTCCGCCGAGCGCGGCCAGCAGGTCGGCCGCTACAGCTTCATCGGCGTGCGCCCGCGCAAGGTCGTGCGCTGGTCGCTCGGCGACGAGCCGCAGGATCCCTACGCGTTCGCCGCCGCCGAGGTCGCAAGCCACCGCCAGGCGCCGTGGCCCGAGATGCCGCCGTTCGCCGGCGGCGCGGTCGGCTACTTCGGCTACGACCTCGTGCGGACGGTCGAGCCGCTCGGCGAGCCGAACCCCGACCCCGTCGGGCTGCCGGACATGGCGCTCATGCTCTCCGACGTCCTCGTCGTCTTCGACCACCTCAAGCACACGATCAGCGTCCTCGTGAACGTCTACGCCGGCGAGCAGGACGGCGAGCTCGCCGACGGCTACGCCGAGGCGGTCGCGACGATCGCCGCCACGCGCGACGCGCTCGCCGGCCCGGTCCCGCGCCCCGAGCCGACGCCCCCGCGGCCGCTGCCGACCTTCACCTCGAACATGACGCGCGAGCAGTTCGAGGGCAACGTCGCGCGCATCGTCGAGTACATCCATGCGGGCGACGCCTTCCAGGTCGTCCCCTCGCAGCGGTGGTCGGCGGACCTCGACATCGACCCGTTCTCGGTCTACCGCGGATTGCGCGTCGTGAACCCGAGCCCGTACATGTACTTCCTGGACTTCCTCGACTTCCAGGTCGCCGGCGCCTCGCCCGAGCCGGTGCTGACCGTCGCCGGCCGGCACGTCGCGACGCGCCCGATCGCCGGCACCCGCCCGCGCGGCGCGACGCTCGCCGAGGACGAGCACATCGCCGAGGAGCTGCTCGCCGACGAGAAGGAGCGCGCCGAGCACGTCATGCTCGTCGACCTCGGCCGCAACGACCTCGGCCGCGTCTGCGAGTACGGCTCGATCGCGGTGGACCGCTTCATGGCCGTCGAGACCTATTCGCACGTCATGCACATCGTCTCCAACGTCTCCGGGACGCTGCGCGAGGACGTCAGCGCGATGGACGCGCTGCGCTCGGTGCTGCCGGCGGGGACGCTCTCGGGCGCGCCGAAGGTCCGCGCGATGCAGATCATCGACGAGGTCGAGCCGATCAAGCGCGGCGGCTACGGCGGCGCGATCGGCTATCTCGCCTACACCGGCGACCTCGACACCTGCATCCACATCCGAACCGTCGTCATCAAGGACGGGCGCGCGCACGTCCAGGCCGGCGGCGGCACGGTCGCCGACGCCAAGCCCGACTACGAGTTCCGCGAGTCCGAGGCCAAGGCGCGCGCCGTCCTGCGGGCGATCGAGCTCGCCTGCAACCAGGAGGACTGGCCGTGACCTCGGTCCTCATGGTCGACAACTACGACTCCTTCACCTACAACCTCGTCCAGTTCCTCGGCGAGCTCGGGGCCGAGATGGAGGTCGTGCGCAACGACCGCGCGACGATCGACGAGCTGCTCGAACGCGCGCCCGACCGCGTCGTCGTCTCGCCCGGGCCGTGCACGCCCGACGACGCGGGGATCAGCGTCGAGGCGATGCGCCGCTTCCCGGAGGCCGGGATCCCGACGCTCGGCGTCTGCCTCGGCCACCAGTCGCTCGCCCAGGCGTTCGGCGGCTCGGTCGTGCGCGGCGAGCCCGTGCACGGCAAGACGAGCGACATCTACCACGACGGCCGCACGATCTTCGCCGGCCTGCCGCCGACGCTCACGGTCGGGCGCTACCACTCGCTCGTCGTCAGCCGCGACGACCTGCCCGACGTCTTCGAGATCTCCGCCGAGGGCGACGGCATCATCATGGCCATACGCCATCGCACGCTGCCGGCGGAGGGCGTGCAGTTTCATCCCGAGTCGGTGCTCACCGACGACGGGATGGTGCTGCTGTCGAACTTCCTCGAACATCCAGCGCCATGAGCGACCGAGAGCCGATGACCCGGACGTACCGCTTCGCGCTCGGCCTCTGCATGCCGATCGTCCGCCTCTGGGGCCGTCTCGACGTCGACGGGCTCGACAACATCCCGGCCGACGGCCCGCTCATCATCGCGGGCAACCACGACAGCTACTGGGATCCCGTCGTCATCGGGATCGCCGCGATGCAGCGCCGCCAGATCCGGGCGCTGTCGAAGTCCTCGCTGTGGAAGGTCAAGGGCATGAACAGGATCCTCGACGGGATGGGCCAGATCCCGATCGTCCGCGGCACCGGAGACGCCGACGCCCTGGATCGCGCGATCGCCGAGCTGCGCGGCGGCGCCTGCATCGGCATCTTCCCCGAGGGCACGCGCAGCCTCGGGCGCACGCTGCGCCCGCGCAGCGGCATCGGCCGGCTCGTGGCGGCGGTGCCGGAGGCCGTCGTCGTCCCCGTCGCCGTCGCCGGCGCGACCGACATCCCGCGCTTTCCGCGCCGCCCGCGCCTGAAGGTCGAGTTCCTGGCGCCCGCCGAGCGCCTGCGCCCGGGCGAGTCGCCCGCCGACTTCGCCGCCCGCGTGACGGCCGAGGTGCGCGCGATCGCGCCGATCACGCCTGCAGGACGCAAGCCGAAGGTCGCCGCGGACCCGCCCGCCGGTTAGTCTGCGCCCGCGCCGTGCCAGACCCCGTCCTCACCCGCGCGATCGATGCCGTCGCCTCAGGACATGACCTCAGCGTCGACGAGGCCGCCGAGGTGCTCGCGGTCATCATGGCCGGCGAGGCCTCCGACGTGCAGGCCAGCGGCCTGCTGATCGCGCTGCGCACGAAGGGTGAGACCGTCGAGGAGATCGCCGGGCTCGCCCGGACGATGCGGTCGCTCGCGGCGCCCGTCACGACGCTGCGCGACGCGCTCGTCGACACCGCCGGGACCGGCGGCGGGCGGCCGACGTTCAACGTCTCGACGACCGCGGCGCTCATCGCCGCCGGCGCCGGCTGCGCCGTCGCCAAGCACGGCAACCGCTCGGCGACCGGGCGCTCGGGCTCGGCCGACGTGCTCGAGGCGCTCGGCGTGCGGATCGACCTCGACCCCGCGGCCGTCGGGCACTGCATCGACGAGCTCGGCTTCGGCTTCATGTTCGCCCCGGCCCACCATCAGGCGATGCGCTTCATCGTCCCCGTGCGCAAGGAGCTCGCGGTGCGGACGATCTTCAACTTCCTCGGGCCCCTGACGAACCCGGCCGGCGCGCGCCGTCAGCTCATAGGCGTGTCCGATCCGGGGTACCTCGAGACGATGGCCGGGGCGCTGGCACTCCTGGGGGTCGACCGCGCGCTCGTCGTGAGCTCCCAGGACTCGCTCGACGAGTTGAGCATCGCGGCGCCCACGAGCGTCGTCGAGGTCGACGGCGCCGAGATGATCGCCTACACCCTGAGCCCCGAGGACGTGGGCCTGCGGACGGCGGTCGACCGCGACGCGACGGCCGGCGGCTCGCCGCAGGACAACGCCGCGACGACCCGCGCGATCCTCGCGGGCGAGCCGGGCCCGCGGCGCGATCTCGCGGTGCTCAACGCGGCGGCGGCGATCTACGCCGCCGGGCGCGCGGACGATCTCGGCGCCGGCGTGGCGGCCGCCCAGGCGGCGATCGACGACGGCGCAGCGCTGCGGACGCTCGAGGCGCTCGTCGCGCGGACCGGCGAGCTCGCCGAGGCGGCCGCATGAGCGTCCTGGACCGGATCGTCGCGAGCACGCGCGAGGACGTCCGCCGCCGCCGCCAGGAGGTGCCGCTCGCCAAGCTCGAGCACGACCTCGCCGCCCGCGGCGAGGACCGCCCGTTCTCGGAGGCGCTGACGCGGCCCGGCGTGTCGGTCATCGCCGAGCACAAGCGCCGCTCGCCGTCGGCGGGCCTCATCCGCGAGGGCGCGACGGTGGGGGAGGTCGTCCGCGCCTACGAGCGCGGCGGAGCGGCGGCGCTCTCGATCCTCACCGAGGGCAAGAACTTCGGCGGCTCGCTCGACGACCTGCGCGAGGCGCGCGCCGCCTCCGGGCTGCCGATCCTGCGCAAGGACTTCATCGTCGACGTCTACCAGGTCTACGAATCCGCGGCCGCCGGCGCCGACGCGATCCTGCTCATCGTCGCCGCGCTGGAGCCCGGGGCGCTCGCCGAGCTCCACGAGGAGGCGCTGGCGCTCGACCTCGACGTCCTCGTCGAGGTCCACGACGAGCCCGAGCTGGACTGCGCGCTGGAGGTCGTCGACGCCGACGTCATCGGGATCAACAACCGCGACCTCGGCGACTTCACCGTCGACCTCGAGCGGACCTTCGCGCTGCTGGCCGACATCCCCGCGGGCAAGACCGTCGTCTCCGAATCCGGCTTCCGCCATCGCGACCAGCTCGACGCGCTCGAGCGCGTCGGCGTCGACGGGGTGCTCGTCGGCGAGACGCTCATGCGCGCGCCCGACCCGGAGGCCGCCCTGCGCGCGCTCAGCGGCGGGCCCGACGACACGGGCGAGATGCCGGCGCTCTGACCCGCCGCTCTACGATGCGGGTGTGACGACGACGCGCATCAAGCACTGCGGCATCACGAGCCTCGAGGACGCGCACCTCGCCGCCGAGGCGGGCGCCTGGGCGCTCGGGATGATCTTCTGGCCCGGCTCGCCGCGACGCTGCGACCCCGCGGAGGCGCAGGTCATCGGGGCCGCGCTGCGGCGGACGGTCAGCCTCGCCGGCGTCTTCGTCAACGCCACGATCGACGAGATCGACGAGCTCACGCAGCTCGCCGGCCTGAGCCTCGTCCAGCTGCACGGCGACGAGGGGCCGTCGTTCTGCACCGAGGTCGCACGGCGCACGGGCGCGAAGGTCATCAAGGCGACCCGCGTGCGCTCGCGGGCCGAGCTTCAGGCCGCCGCGGCCTTCCACACGGACTTCCATCTCCTCGACGCCCATGTCGAGGGCGTGCCCGGCGGAACGGGGGAGACGCTGGACTGGGAGCTCGTGCACCGGCACACCTTCACGGCCCCGATCATCCTCAGCGGCGGGCTGACCCCCGACAACGTCGCCGCCGCGATCGCGGCCACCGAGCCGTTCGCCGTCGACGCCGCCAGCGGCACCGAGAGCGCGCCCGGGATCAAGGACGCGGCGAAGCTCGAGGCCTTCGCGGCGGCAGTGCGCAGCGCCGAGCAGGTGCGCGCGTGAGGATCGAGGCGGGCGTCGAGCACCGCTTCGGCCCCTACGGCGGCCAGTACGTCCCCGAGACCCTCATGCCGGCGCTCGCCGAGCTCGAGGCCGCCTGGGTCGCCGTCCGCGAGGACCCGGGCTACCGCGCCGAGCTCGGGGGCCTGCTGCGCGACTACGCCGGGCGCCCGACGCCGCTGTACCTCGCCGAGCGCCTGTCCGAGCTCGCCGGCCGCGAGATCTGGCTCAAGCGCGAGGACCTCATGCACACGGGCTCGCACAAGCTCAACAACGCGCTCGGCCAGGCGCTGCTGGCCCGCCGCATGGGCAAGGAGCGGATCATCGCCGAGACCGGCGCCGGGCAGCACGGCGTCGCGAGCGCCACGGCCTGCGCCCTGCTGGGCCTGGAGTGCGTCGTCTACATGGGCGCCGAGGACATCCGCCGCCAGGCGCCCAACGTCCAGCGCATGCGGCTGCTGGGCGCCGAGGTCTCAAGCGTCGAGGCCGGCGCGCGGACGCTGAAGGAGGCCGTCAGCGCGGCGATCCGCGACTGGGTCGCCTCGGTCGCCACGACGCACTACATCATCGGCTCGGCGGTCGGCCCCGCGCCCTATCCGGCGATCGTGCGCGACCTGCAGCGCGTCATCGGCGACGAGGCCCGCGCGGACCTGCTCGCCCGCAGCGGCCGGCTGCCCGACCGCGTCATCGCCTGCGTCGGCGGCGGCTCGAACTCGATCGGGATCTTCACGCCGTTCGTCGGCGACGAGGGCGTCGCGCTCATCGGCGTCGAGGCCGCCGGCGAGGGCCTGGAGAGCGGCCGCCACGGCGCGCCGCTGACCGTCGGCGGCCGCGCCGGCGTCCTGCACGGATCGCTGTCGGCGATCATGCAGGACTCCGACGGCCAGGTCACCGAGGCGCACTCGATCTCCGCCGGCCTGGACTATCCCGGCTCCGGCCCCGAGCACGCGTTCCTCAGAGACAGCGGCCGCGCCCGCTACGTCGCCGTCAGCGACGACGACGCGCTGGCGGCGTTTCGCGAGGTCACGCGCCTGGAGGGCATCATCCCGGCGCTCGAGACCGCGCACGCGCTGCACTACGCGATCCACGAGGACGGAGACGGGTCGGCGCTCGACCTCGTCTGCCTCTCCGGCCGCGGCGACAAGGACCTCGCCGAGGTCATCGCGCAGGATGGCTAGCGGCGCGCGGTCAAAGCCCGCGCGCGACCGCGTGCCGGAGGTGCGCAGGACCGGCGAGGACCGGATCGCCGCGGCGTTCGCGCTGCGCCGCGGCCGCGCGGCGCTCATGCCCTACCTCATGGGCGGCTTCCCGGATCTCGCGACGTCCCGGGCCATCGGCGAGGCCTACGCCGCCAGCGGCGCCGACCTCGTCGAGCTCGGGGTGCCGTACTCCGACCCGCTCGCCGACGGCCCCGTCATCCACGCCGCGGGCTCGGCGGCGCTGCGCGCGGGCGCGACGCTCGACGGCGTGCTGGAGATCGCCGAGGCGCTTGCCGTGCGCCTGCCGGTCGTGCTCATGTGTTACGTCAACGTCGTGCTCGCGCGCGGGCCCGACGCCTTCGCGAAGTCCGCCCGCGCCGCCGGCGTCAGCGGCCTGATCATGCCCGACCTGCCGTTCGGCGAGTCCCCGGAGGTCGAGGCGGCGTGCCGCGAGCACGCGATCGCGCTCGTGCCGCTCGTCGCGCCGACGACGACCGACGAGCGCCTGGAGATGATCGGCGCCCGCGCGCAGGGCTTCCTCTACGCGGTGTCGGTCACCGGCACGACCGGCGAGCGCGGGGCCCGCGATGCCGAGATCCGGGCGCTGCTGGACCGCGTGCGCGCCCGGACCTCGGTGCCCGTGGCGCTCGGCTTCGGCATCGCGACGCCCGAGCAGGCCGCGGCCGCCGCGGCGGCCGGCGCGGACGGCGTCATCGTCGGCAGCCGACTCGTCCGCGCGGCCGCCGAGGCCGGCGATCCGGCGGCCGCCGTGGGCGATCTCGTTGCGGCTCTGGCCGCCGGGCTCATCCGTTAGTCTGGCGCACTGCTCATGGGCCTCGTCCTGACCACCACCTTCGGTCTCGTCGCCTGGATCGTCCTCTGGGCGATCGGCGCGAAGGCGCTGGACGCCTTCCTCGTCACGACCGTCGTCCTCACCCTCGGGGCCGCGGGCCGGATGCTCGTCCCGTACCTGCCCGGCCGGGAGTAGCTCCGTTGCACGGCGGGCTTCGGGCGGCCTTCGCCTGCGTCGTTGCCACGCTGGCGCTGGGAGCCGCCGGCTGCGGCGGCGGCGACAAGGCGGCCGACGGCGGGCCGTCCGATGGCCCGCGGACGCTGACGATCTACTCGAGCCTGCCGCTGCACGGGCCCGATCGCGAGCGCGCGCGCGACATGGTCAACGCCATCAAGCTCGCCCTCCAGCAGTCCGGCGGCAAGATCGGCACGCTGAGCGTCACCTACGTCTCGCTGGACTCCTCGACGGCCGAGAAGGGCGACTGGAGCAGCGATCAGGTGCTCGACAACGCCCGTGCCGCCGTGCGCGACCTCAACACCATCGCGTACATCGGCGAGATGGACTCCGCGGCGACCGCGCTGTCGCTGCCGCTGACCAACGAGGGTCACGTCCTGCAGGTCAGCCCGTCGAGCACGTACGACGGCCTCACGCGCTCCGGCGGCCGGCGCCCGGCCGAGCCCGAGCGCTTCTATCCCTCCGGCCTGCGGACCTTCGGGCGCGTCGTGCCCGCCGATCACGTGCAGGCCTCGGCGCTCGTCGGCTACATGAAGACCGCCGGGGTCAAGCGCGTCGCGCTGCTCGCCGATCGCGACCTCTACGGCGGCGGCCTGGCCGACCAGATCGCCGCCGCGGCCACGCGGCAGGGGGTCGAGGTCCTCGATCGCGGCCGCATCGACGCGCGCAAGCGCGATCTCACCGACACCGCCCGCGACGTCGCCGAGCTCGGCGCCGACGCGTTCCTCTTCGCGGGAGGCACGACCTCCGGTGCCGCTCGCGTCTACGAGGCGGTGGCGGCGGCCGATCGCGACGTCCTGCTCTTCGGCCCCTCCGCGGTGTCCGACGACGCCTTCGTCCGGTCGCTGCCGACGCCCGTCGCGCGCCGGATGCGCATCACGACGCCGCTGCTGCCGCCCCGGCTGCTGCCGGCGGCGGCGCGCGCGTTCCGCTCGCAGTTCGACACGACCTTCGGCCGCCGCCCCGCCCCCGACGCGCTCCAGGCCTACGAGGCGACGCGCGTCGTCCTGGACTCGATCCGCAAGGCCGGGCTGAAGGGCAACGACCGCGAGGCCGTGACGAAGGAGTTCTTCCAGACGCGCGACCGCCCGTCCGTCCTCGGTCCCTATTCCATCGATCGCTCCGGAGACACGAGCCTCAGCACGTTCGCCGGCAACCGGCTCGGCGCCGACGGCCTGGTTCTCGACAAGGTGCTGAAGGTCGGCGCGTGAACCGTCGCTGCAGGAGCGCGCACAACCCGCGCGAATGTGCCCTTTACGGGTGTACGATCGGCCCGCTCTCTGTTCCAGTCCCACCGAGGAGGGATCCATCTTGCGTTTGAATCGAGCGATTCTGGGCGGTCTGATCTTGCCCGTGCTCGCCTTCGGGGTCGCCGCCTGTGGCGACGACGACAGCAGTTCCGGAGGCGGTGGCAGCACCGCCGAGGGAACGACCCTGACCATCTACTCGTCCCTGCCGCTGCAGGGCACCTCGCGCGGCCAGTCCGAGGCCGTCATCAACGGCGAGCGCCTCGCTCTCGAGGAGGCGGGCAACAAGGTCGGCAAGTTCACGATCAAGTACGTCTCGCTCGACGACTCCACGGCCCAGAACCCGGGCACCGCGGATGAGGGCAAGACCGCGCAGAACGCCCGCCGGGCGGTGCGCGACAAGTCCACGATCTTCTATCTCGGCGAGTTCAACTCCGGCGGCACGAAGGTCTCGCTGCCGATCCTGAACAAGGCCAACATCCCGCAGATCAGCCCCTCGAACACGTACATCGGGCTCACGACCGACGAGCCCGGCTCCGAGCCCGGCGAGCCGGAGAAGTACTACCCGACGGGCAAGCGCACGTACGCCCGCGTCGTGCCGCGCGACAAGATCCAGGGTGCCGCGCTCGCCTCGACGATGAAGGAGGACGGCTGCAAGTCGGCGACGCTGTGGAACGACAAGTCGACCTACGGCGCCGGCCTCGCCCGCAACATCAAGCAGTCCGCCGAGGCGATCGATCTCCCGATCGAGAACGAGCAGGGGACGGACAAGAACGCCGCGAACTACCGCTCGATCGCGTCGCAGATCAAGTCCGACTGCTTCGTCTTCGCCGGCGTCACCGGTGAGAACGGCGTGCAGATCTACAAGGACGTGGCAGCCGCCGCGCCGAACGCCAAGCTGTACGGCCCGGACGGCGTCGCAGAGGAAGCGTTCACGAACCCGAAGGAGGGCGGCATCCCGGCCTCCATCGCCTCGCGGGTGAAGATCACCGTCGCGACCCTCGGCACCAAGGATCTGCCGAGCGCGACCGACACGCTCGAGAAGTACAAGGCGAAGTACAACACGCAGACCGTCGACCCGTACGGGATCTACGGCTACGAGACGATGGCCCTCGCTCTCGACGCGCTGAAGCGCGCCGGTGACAAGGCCAACGACCGCACCGAGGTCATCAAGCAGCTGCTCGCGACGAAGGACCGCGACAGCGTGCTCGGGACGTACTCGATCGACGCCAACGGCGACACGTCGCTGACCGACTACGGGCTGTACAACATCAAGGACGGCCTGCCCAACTACGTCAAGAAGATCGTAGCCCAGGGCACCTGAGGCACCGGCTCGAGCCACGGGGCGGGCGCCACATCGGCGTCCGCCCCGTCTCGACCACCGCGATGAGATTCCACGGATGAGCGTCGACACCGCAACCGCGGGCCGCGCCGGGCGCCGGCCACCCGGCGACGTGCTGCGGGAGATGGCCAGCAAGTACGGGCTCATCCTCGTCCTCCTGGCGCTGCCGCTGTACCTCGGCGTCAGCGACCTCGCCAAGGACGGCGACCTCACCCAGCTCGGCAACAACCTCGTCCTCGGCTTGTCCAACGGCGCGATCTACGCGCTGATCGCGCTCGGATACACGCTCGTCTACGGGATCATCGAGCTCATCAACTTCGCCCACGGCGAGGTGTTCATGATCGGCTCGTTCGTCGCGTTCGGCCTGTGGGGCACGCTCGGCCTGGGCCTCGCGACCGGCACTCTGGGCCTCATCGGCGGCCTGCTCGTCGCGCTCGTCGTGGCGATGGTCGTCTGCGGCACGCTGAACGTCATGATCGAGCGCGTCGCCTACAAGCCGCTGCGCAACGCGCCGAAGCTCGCGCCGCTCATCACCGCCGTCGGCTTCTCGTTCATCCTGCAGAACGTCGGCGTCCTGTGGCTGGGGTCCTCGCCGGAATCGGTTCCGGACCTCATCCGCTCACAGCAGTCGCTCCTCGAGGTCGGCGGCGTCGTCATCCACCGTGGCGACGTGCTCGCCGTCGCGGTGACGATCCCGCTCGTCTTCCTGTTGACGTCGTTCATCAACCGCAGCCGCCTCGGCAAGGCGATGCGCGCAACCGCGCAGGACCCCGACGCGGCCCGGCTCATGGGCATCAACGTCAACACGACGATCTCGATGACGTTCCTGCTCGGCGGCATGCTCGCCGGCGCGGCGGGCCTCATCAACCTCCTCTACCAGACGAGCGTCTGGTACTTCCAGGGCTTCACCGCCGGCCTCATCGCGTTCACCGCGGCGGTCATGGGCGGCATCGGCAACCTCAAGGGCGCCGTCCTCGGGGGCCTCATCATCGGCTGCATCCAGCAGCTCGCCGAGTTCCGGATCGGCGCCCAGTGGACGTCGGCCGTCGTCTTCGCCTACCTCGTGCTCATCATGGTCTTCCGCCCGCAGGGGCTCATCGGCGAGGTCACGAGGGAGGCCGGATGAGCGACCTGCGCGAGCGGCTGAAGGGCCGCGAGAACCTCGTCGCCGCCGTGCTCGTGCTCGGCGTCGCGGCGCTGCTGCCGCTGTTCATGGACCCGCTGTCGAACATCGTCGACAACATGATCCTGGCCGGCGCGTACGTCGTCATGGCGCTCGGCCTGAACATCGTCGTCGGCTTCGCCGGCCTGCTCGACCTCGGCTACGTCGCGTTCTACGCCTTCGGCGCGTACACGATCGGCTGGTTCGCGTCCGACCACTTCTCGTCGGTCAACGGCGAGGCGGGCGTCCACGTGCTCGCCGGCGACTTCGCGGGGTCGCTGCCCGGGATCCACCTGAACTTCCTGCTCATCGTCGTCGTCGCGATCTTCATCACCGGGCTCGCCGGGATGCTCATCGGCCTGCCGACGCTGCGCCTGCGCGGCGACTACATCGCGATCGTGACGCTCGCCTTCGGCGAGATCGTCTACCGCTTCGCGATCAACGGCGACCAGATCAACCTCGCCGAGGGCTACAAGCTCACCAACGGCCGCCAGGCGATCTCGCCGATCGACACGATCGACCTCCCGGGGTTCGCGCCGTTCGACTCGGCGTTCAGCCTCAGACCGTTCTACTGGTTCGTGCTCGTGCTCGTGGCCGTCGTGCTGCTCGTGAACTTCCGCCTGCGCGACTCGCGCCTCGGCCGCGCCTGGATCGCGATCCGCGAGGACGAGGTCGCGGCTGCGTCGATGGGCGTCCCGCTCGTCAAGACGAAGCTCATGGCCTACGCCACCGGGGCGGCGTTCGGCGGCATCTCGGGCGCGTTCCTGGGCTCCTACCTGACCTCGGTGAACGCCAACAACTTCCAGTTCGGCTTCTCGATCTTCATCCTCGCGATGATCATCCTCGGGGGCCTGGGATCGATCTGGGGGGTCGCGTTCGGCGCCGTCCTGCTGTCGTTCATCAACACGTACTTCATCCCCGAGGTCTTCAACGGCGTGCCGCGCAGCCTCGGGCTGGACTTCGACCTCACGGTCCTGAACTTCGGGATCTTCGGCTTCCTCATCCTGCTCGTCATGGTGCTGCGCCCGCAGGGCCTGTTCCCGGAGCGACGACGGGCGCTCGAGCTCACCGAGGGCGTCGGCGCCGGCGACAGCACGTTCGAGGTGCGCGCGCCGTGACCACGACCGTCGAGACACCGCCCCCGTCGACGGGCGACGGCTCCAAGCCGCCGCTGCTGTCGACCGACCACGTCTCGAAGACCTTCGGCGGCCTCGTCGCCGTCAACGACGTGACGTTCTCGATCCCCGAGCACTCGATCGTCTCGATCATCGGCCCCAACGGCGCGGGCAAGACGACGTTCTTCAACATGCTCACCGGGCTCTACAAGCCGTCGATCGGGCGCATCGTCTTCGACGGCCAGGACATCTCGCGGACGCGGCCGGACCAGATCACGACCCTCGGCATCGCGCGGACGTTCCAGAACATCCGGCTGTTCGCGACGATGAGCGCGATCGAGAACGTCATGGTCGGCCAGCACGCGCGGATGAAGGCGGGCCTCATCGGCTCGATCCTGCGCCCGCCGCGGGTCCTGCGCGAGGAGCGCGACACGCGCGAGAAGGCGCGCGAGATGCTGACCTACGTCGGGCTCGCCGGCCGCTTCCACGAGGAGCTCGCCGTCAACCTCTCCTACGGCGACCAGCGGCGCGTGGAGATCGCCCGCGCCCTGGCATCCGAGCCGCGCCTGCTGCTGCTCGACGAGCCGACGGCCGGCATGAACCCGCAGGAGTCCGACCGCCTCACCGCGTTCATGCGCCAGCTGCGCGACGAGCGCAACCTCACGCTCCTGCTCATCGAGCACGACATGAAGGTCGTCATGGGCGTGTCGGAGCGCATCACGGTCCTCGACCACGGCGAGAAGATCGCCGAGGGCGAGCCGACCGAGGTCCGCGCCAACCCGCTCGTCGTCGAGGCCTACCTCGGAAAGCAGGGCTGATGGCCCTCCTCGAGATCGACGACCTCCACACGTACTACGACAACATCGAGGCGCTCAAGGGCGTGTCGCTGACCGTCGACGAGGGCGAGATCGTGACGCTCATCGGCTCAAACGGCGCCGGGAAGTCGACGACGCTGCGCTCGATCTCCGGGCTCACGCCGCCGCGCACGGGCTCGATCCGCTTCGGCGGGCGTGAGATCTCTCGCACGCAGCCGCAGGACATCGTGCGCCTCGGCATCTCGCAGTCGCCCGAGGCCCGGCGCTGCTTTCAGCGCATGACCGTCCGCGAGAACCTCGACATGGGCGCCTACCTGCGCCGCGACGCCGAGATCGGGTCCGACCTCGACCGCGTCTTCGACCTCTTCCCGCGCCTGAAGGAGCGCGAGCGCCAGAAGGCCGGCACGATGTCCGGCGGCGAGCAGCAGATGCTCGCGATCGGCCGCGCGCTCATGGCGCGCCCGAAGCTCCTGCTGCTCGACGAGCCGTCGATGGGCATCGCCCCGATCCTCGTGGAGCGCATCTACGAGACGATCGTCGAGATCAACCGCCAGGGCACGACGATCCTGCTCGTCGAGCAGAACGCCAACTACGCGCTCGGCGTCTCCCAGCGCGGCTACGTGCTGGAGACCGGCAAGGTCGCCCTCACCGACGCCTCCGAAGCGCTGCGCACGAACCCCGACGTCCAGAAGGCGTACCTCGGCGCATGACGCTCATCCTCGCCGACGTCGGCGCGCTCGCGCTCTACCTGCTCTTCATCTGGCTCGGCTCGGCGATCGTGTCCGCGTACCTGTCCGAGCGCAAGGGCTACGGCGAGAAGGCCGGCCTTGCGTCCGGCCTGCTGCTGAGCATCGTCGGCGTCATCGTCTGGCTCGCCCTGCCGGCGAAGCCGCAGTCGGACTGGCGCGTCGTCGGCGCGCTGCCCAAGCGCGAGAAGCTGTAGGCCCTGCAACGCGTCCGGCGCGCGGGGCCCGTCGCGCCTCCGGCATCTCTGACGGAATGACGTCGCGCAGGCGGGCGCGGGCGAGCCCGTTGCACGCGTCGTGTCGACTGAGGTGGCATCTACGCCCCCTCGTTCGACACGACGTGCGCGAACGGCGCCCATGGGTCGACTTGCGAATGTATGTCGCGCGAACGTCGCCCCACGAAGCCGCCCGAGCCGCCCGGTCGTTCCTCAAAGATGCTGGAAAACGCGCCGCGCCCACAGCACGAGCCGGCTCCGCCGCCACCTACTTCAGCGTGTCTCGCAGCGCCTCGTCGATGTCGGTGTGCGCGAACTCGTAGCCGAGCTCGGCGGCGCGACCCGGGACCATCCGCACGCCCGTCAGCACGATCTGCGCCATCTCGCCGTACATCGCCTTGATCGTGAAGCCCGGGACGGGGGCGACGGCGGGGCGGTGCAGGGCGCGGCCGAGCGCCTGGGAGAACTCCTTGTTCGTCACCGGGTTCGGTGCCGACGCGTTGATCGCGCCCGTGAAGCTCGGTGAGTCCAGCGCCGCGAGGTAGATCCCGACGATGTCGTCGAGGTGGATCCACGGCATGTACTGCCTGCCGCCGCCGATCGGCCCGCCGAGCCCCGCCTTGAAGGGCGGCAGCATCTTCGCGAGCGCCCCGCCCTCGGCGTCGAGCACGATCCCCGTGCGCACGCGCACGACGCGCGTGCCGAGCTTCGCCGTGTCAGCCTGGTTCTCCCAGCGCACGCAGACCTCGGCGAGCCAGTCGCGGCCCGGCGGCTGCGCCTCGTCCACCGGCTCGTCGCCGCGCTTGCCGTAGTAGCCGGACGCCGACGCGCAGACGAAGGCCGGCGGGCGCGGCTTGGCGTCGAAGATCCCGTGGACGATGCTGCGCGTCCCGTTCACGCGGCTGTCGAGGATCCGCCGCTTGGCGTCCTTGCTCCAGCGCTGCGCGACGTCCTCGCCCGCGAGGTGCACGACGCCGTCGCGGCCGACGAGCGCCGCCAGCGGCGCCCCGACCTCCGGGTCCCACTCCATCGCCTCGACGCCGAGCTGCTCGCCGGCGCGGCCGGGATCGCGCGAGAGCACGGTGACCTCGTCGCCGCGCGCCTTCAGCGCCGCGACGAGATGCGAGCCGACGCGCCCGGTGGCGCCCGTCACGGTGACCTTCATGCGGCGCCCATGGGCACGAGCATACGACGACCGCCGGCACGCGGCCGCTTCAGGGCGCGGCGAACGCTAGCCCGTCGGCTCAGGCTCGGGCTCTGGCTCGTCGAGTTTGCGATGGCGGCGGCGGCGGGCGGTGATGAGCTGCGGGCTCGCGACGGGGATCTTGTCCAGGCGCGGGCCCCAGTCGTCGGCGGCCCTGATGACCTCGAGCATCCGCGTCCAGCAGCCGGCGGCCGGCTCGGCGTGGTAGTGCCCGACGTACCCGGTTCTCCAATGGCCGTCGGAGCGGTCGCCATTACCGTTGAGAGTCACGAACGGCGCTTCGCGGTCGATCGTCTCACCGCAGAAGTTGCACGTGTAGATGATGCTCATGGGGCTTCCTTGCTATCCGATGTTCCGCGAGCGTCCAGCGTCCGCCCGACGGCTCTCGTCAGATCCTACGGGAGTTCGCGGATCGACTCGACGCACTGCGTAGAGTGCGCGACCGTGGCGGACCGGCCCGAAGAGCTCTACCTCATCGACGGCAACTCGATCGTCTACCGCGCCTTCTTCGCGCTGCCCGAGTCGATCGCGACCTCGACGGGCTTTCCGACGAACGCGATCTTCGGGTTCGCCTCGATGCTCGTGAAGCTCCTCACCGAGCACGGGACGAAGCCCACCGTCGTCGTCTGGGACGCGGGCTCCAGCGGCCGCAAGGAGGTCTATCCCGAGTACAAGGGCACCCGCAGCACGCGACCGGACCTGCTCGGGGAGCAGTGGCCGCACTTCGAGCCGCTCGTCGAGGCCTTCGGCTACACGAACGTCCGCCTCGCCGGCTTCGAGGCCGACGACGTCATCGCGACGCTCGCCGAGCGCGCCCGCGAGCAGTCGATCCCGGTCGTCATCGTCACCGGCGACCGCGACGCCTTCCAGCTCATCGACCCCGACGGCGTCGTGAAGGTCATGGCGACATCGCGCGGGATCACCGACACGAAGCTCTACGACCACCAGGCCGTCGTCGACCGCTATGGCATCACGCCCGACCTCATCCCCGACTTCTACGGCCTGAAGGGCGACACGAGCGACAACATCCCCGGCGTCCCCGGGATCGGCGACAAGACGGCCTCCCAGCTGCTGCAGACCTACGGCGACCTCGAGAGCGTCCTGGGCTCGATCGACGAGATCTCGGGCGCCAAGCGCAAGGAGAACCTCGCGAACCACGCCGAGGACGCGCGCGTGTCGAAGGTCCTCGCGACGATGCGCCGCGACCTGCCGGTCGACCTCGACGTCGTCGAGGCGGCCTCGCGCACGCCGGACCGCTCGAAGCTCCGCGAGGTCTTCCGCGAGTTCGAGCTGCGCGACCCGCTGCGCCGGCTGGAGGAGTTCCTCGGCGCCGACGAGGCCGCGCCCGCGCCGGCGGCCGCGACGACGCTCAGCGCCCGCGTCCGCGCCGGCACGCTGCGCGACACCGGCGGGGTGGTCGGCGACGAGATCGTCCTCGCCGCGCGCGCGCCCGAGATCCCCGAGGGCGAGCTGCTGGCCGTCGACAGCTCGTGGCGCTTCGCCGTCGCCGGGGCCGACGAGGTGCTCACCGGGGACATGGAGGACCCCGCGCAGCTCGTCGAGGCGGCCGGCGGGCGTTGCGTCGTCGCCTATGACGCCAAGTCGTTCGGCACGGTCCCGCGCAAGCTCGTCCACGACGCGCTGCTCGGCGCCTACCTGCTCGAGCCCGCGCGCCGCGGCTACCCCCTGCGCGAGCTGCTCGAGGAGCGCGGCCTCGCGGCGACCGGCATCGAGGACCCGCTCGCGGCGGAGGCGCTGCTCGTGCGCGAGCTCTCGGCCTGGCAGCGCGAGCAGCTCGCCGCGCGCGACCTGGAGACGGTCATGGAGGAGATCGAGCTGCCGCTCGTGCCCGTCCTGCGGCGCATGGAGCTCGAGGGCGTGCGCCTGAACACCGACCGGCTCGCCGAGATCACCGCGCGCGTGCGCGAGGAGATCCGCACGCTCGAGCTCGAGATCTGGCGCCTGGCGGGCACGGAGTTCGTCATCGGCTCGCCGCAGCAGCTCGGGGAGATCCTCTTCGAGACGCTCGGGCTGTCGAAGAAGCGGCGCGGCAAGACGGGCTTCTCGACCGATGCCCGCGTCCTGCAGGCGATCCGCGGCGAGCACGAGATCGTCCCGCTCGTCGAGCGCTGGCGCGAGCTCAACCAGCTCGACAAGACCTACCTCTCCGTCCTGCCGCAGCTCGCGCGCGCCGACCCCCGCTCGCGGATCCACACGACGTTCCTGCAGGCCGCCGCGACGACCGGGCGCCTGGCCTCGACGGACCCGAACATGCAGAACGTCCCGATCCGCACGGCGCTCGGGCGCGAGATCCGCGGCTGCTTCGACGCCGACCCCGGCAACCTCCTGCTGAGCGCCGACTACTCGCAGATCGAGCTGCGCGTGCTCGCCCACATCGCCGACGAGCCGGTGCTCAAGGAGATCTTCGTCCGCGGCGAGGACGTCCACACCGCGACCGCGTCGAAGGTCTTCCAGACCGCGCCCGAGGACCTCGACCTCGGCCAGCGCTCGAAGGCGAAGATGGTGAACTACGGGATCGTCTACGGCCTCAGCGACTACGGCCTCGCCGACCGGCTCGGGATCCCGCGCGAGGAGGCCAAGGAGATCATCGACACCTACCTCGACCGCTTTCCCGCGGTGCGCGCCTTCATCGAGGCGACGATCAGGCAGGCGACCGAGATCGGGCACGTCACGACGCTCTGGGGCCGGCGCCGCCAGATCCCGGAGCTCAAGGCCCGCAACTGGCAGGTCCGCACGCTCGGCGAGCGCCTGGCGGTCAACACCGTCATCCAGGGCACGGCGGCCGACGTCATGAAGCTCGCGCTCGTGCGCGTCGACGCGGCGCTGCGCGACTCGCCGGTGCGCCCGATCCTCACGGTCCACGACGAGCTGCTCTTCGAGGGGCCGGCCGGCGAGGTCGAGGACGTGCGCGAGCTCGTGCGCCGCGAGATGTGCGCCGTCTGGGAGCACGACCCGCCGCTGGCGGTCGACATCGGCGTCGGGCCGACCTGGATGGAGGCGAAGTAGTGGATCGCAACCTCGCCGTCCTGCTGACGGCCTTCACCGGCGGGCTCGTCGCGCTGCAGGCGCCGATCAACTCCCATCTCGGCCGCTCGATCGGGACCTGGCAGGCGGCCTTTTTGTCGTTCGCGATCGGGACGGTCGCGCTGGCGATGATCGCCGCGCTCGCGACGGGCGGCATCGGCCGGATCGCCGGGGCGCGCGACGTCTCGGTGCTCTACCTCACCGGCGGCCTGCTCGGCGCCGCCTACATCACGTCGGTGCTCGTGACGGTGCGGACGCTCGGCCTCGGCGGCGTCACGGCCGCGACGATCGCCGCCCAGCTCGCCATCTCGGTCGTCGTCGACCACTTCGGGCTGCTCGGCGTGACGAAGCAGCCGATCACCGCGACGCGCGTCGCCGGCGTCGTGCTGCTCGGCCTCGGGACCTACCTCGTCGTTCGCGAATAGCAGGACGGCCCGCCCCGGCGAACCGGAGCGGGCCGTGCGCCCTCGCGGGCGATCGAGGGTGGATGGAATCAGGTGCCGGTGCCGGTCAGCGCGACCCGGGTCGGCGTCGTCGGTGCGTTGCTGTTGATGATCAGCGTGGCGTTGCGGGTCCCGCGGGCCCTCGCGCCGAAGCGGATCGTGATCGTGCAGGCGGCGGAGCCGACCGCCCGCGTCGTGTTCAGGCACGAGTTGGCGGCGATCGTGTAGTCGCCCGGGAACGAGCTCGTCGTCGCGGCGCCGATGGACGACGTCGTGATCGACAGCGGGGCGGTGCCCGAGTTCGTCACCGAGACGGTCTTCGTCACCGTCGTCCCGGACACGAGCAGGGCCGGAACCCGGCTGTTGCCGAACGCCACCGGGTTCGGCGTCGCGGTGATCGCGGTCTGCGTGCCCGTGCCGCTCAGGCCGACCTCCTGGATGCTGCCCGCGACGTTGTTCGAGTTGTCCGTGAACCGCAGCACCGCGCTGCGCGCCCCGGTCGCGGTCGGCTTGAACGCCACGTTCACCGTGCAGCTCGCCGTCGCGGCAAGGGTCGCCGGGCAGGCCGAGGCGGTGAAGTCACCGGGGTTCGTCCCCGCCAGGGCGACGCTGAGCGTCAGCGGCGCGTTGCCGGTGTTCGTGATCGTCGCCGTCTGGGCGGCGCTCGTCGTGCCGACGACCTGGCCGGTGAACGTCCGCGAGGCGGGCGTCACGGTCGCGACCGGCGCCGCCGGGTTGGCGCCGGTGCCGGTGAGGTCGACGGCATGCGTGCCGGCGGCCGTGTTGTCGTTGATCGTCAGCGTCCCGCTCTTGGCGCCGGTGGTGGCGGGGGAGAACCGGACGTCGATCGTGCAGGTCGCCGCGACCGGGAGGGTCGCGCCGGCGCACGAGCTCGTGGCGTCGTTGACGGCGAAGTCGGCGCCGGTGACCGGCGTCGTGCCGACGACGAGGTTCGCCGAGCCGGTGTTCTTGACGGTCACCGTCTTCAGGGCGCTGACGGTCCCGATCTCCTGGTTGCCGAACGCGAGGCTCGCCGGCGTGATCGTCGCGACGGGCGCCGCGGGCGGCGGCGGCGGGGTGCCGTTGCCGCTGAGGCCGACCGTGTGCGGGTTGCCCGGCGCGTTGTCGATGATCGTGAGCGTGGCGCTCTTGGCGCCCGCCGTGGCGGGCGAGAAGCGCACGTCGATCGTGCACGTCCCGGCGACCGCGACGGTCGTGTTCGCGCACGAGTCGGTGCCCTTGACGAAGTCGGTCCCCGAGATCGCCGTGCTGCCGATGCTGAGGTCCGCCTCGCCGGTGTTCTTGACCGTCACCGACTGCACCGCGCTGCTGGTCGCGATCTCCTGATCGCCGAACGCGAGGCTCGCCGGGGTGATCGCGATCGCCGGCTGCGCGGGCGGCGGCGGGGGCGGCGGCGGCGTGGTGCCGGTGCCGGTCAGCGCGACGTCGTGCGGGCTGCCCGCGGCGGCGTCGGCGAACCGCAGCGTCGCGGCCTTGGCCGTCGCCGTGGTCGGCTTGAACGCCACGGCCACGCTGCAGCTCGCGCCGATCGCCAGCGACGTGCCGCAGCCGTTGGCGGTGATGACGTAGTCGGCGCTGTCGGGGCCCACGAGCCCGACGCTCGTGATGCCCATCGCCGCCGACCCGTTGTTCGTCATCGTCGCGGTCTTCGCCGTGCTCGTCGTGCCGGTGTCCTGGGACCCGAAGGCGAGGCTTGTCGGCGACAGGCTCGCGATCGGGGCCGCGACGCCGTTGCCGCTGCCGGTGAGCGGCACCGAATGCGGGTTGCCGGCGGCGTTGTCGGCGAACGTGATGTTCGCGACGCGGGTGCCGGGCGCCGTCGGGCTGAACGTCGCCGAGACGGCACAGCTCGCGCTGGCGAGCAGCGTGGCGCCGCAGGTGTTGCTCGTGATCGCGAAGTCGGCGGTGTTCGCGCCGGTGAGCGTCACGGACGTGATGTTCATCGTCGCCGAGCCGCTGTTGGTCAGCGTCGTCGTCTGCGCGACGCTCGTCGTGCCGACGTCACGCGGCGCGTAGTTCAGGCTCGTGGGCTGGAAGCTCGCGGCGGGGGAGGGCGCCGGCGGGGGCGGCGGCTCGGGGCCGGTGTCGAGCTTGCCCTGGATCGCGAAGAGGTCGGTCTGCACGCCGCCGGGCGAGGTGCCCTGGGGCTGCGGGAGGCCGGTGTTGCCGCCGCCGTTGACGCGCAGGAAGTTGCGGTTCGGGACGCCGACGACCTTGTGCAGGACGTTGGGGTCGCCGAGGTAGCCGACGGGCGCAGCGGGAGCGACGGCCGGGTCCCACTTCAGAAACGGGCCGATCTCGCCGCGCAGGACCTGGCTCCAGTCGCAGGGGAAGGTGAAGCAGCCGACGTCCGACGTGAACGAGACGCCGCCGTTGGCGTCCGTGCGCAGCTTGCGCGACCCGTAGGGGTACGTGAACGTGTAGTCCTGGTTGGGGAACCCGCCGCGGACGCGCAGGCGGATGCGGCTGAAGGCGATCTGGTCGCCGTCGACGACGTCGTTGGCGAACGCCGCCTCGGTCGCCATGACGAGCAGCGCCTGGCCGGCGACGCCGTTGGGGCCGGGGATCGGGACGTCGGCGGTCGCGTCGAACCAGAAGCTCTCGTCGGGGAAGTTGTCGGGCAGCGAGGGTGGCGCTGCGGGATCGGGGAACGCGGCGAGGCAGTTGCCGCTCTGGTCGAGGCAGAGCTCGAGCCGCGTGTTGTTGGCATCCGTGAAGTAGCGCGGAAAACCGCCGGTCTGCTGCGATGTCGGCCCGACCGCGGTGAGCGTGGCGCCGGCGGTGGAGACCCCGATCGCGCCGGCGGCGAGTGCGAAGAGCGCGACGAGCACGAAGCTGCGGTTCAGTCGCGGCATGATCTTGCTGAGATGCATCGGGAGCCCCCTAAAGAAGGTGTGTCACCAGGGCGTTCCCCGGCCGATAGCGACGGTCGCAGCCCGTGTCCAGCGGCAACAGAAGGGATCGCGTACGGCTGTCGGCGAGTCGCCGCACACCTCCTCAGACGCACGTCGCCGCACGAGCCCCGACTTCTGGTACGGGGTCTGGTCGGTCAAAAGTAGGACAACCGCGCGGCGCGGCGGGATCGCAGAGGTGCGCAAATCCGCACGCAGTCCGGCGTGAAGAGCCCATGCCGGAGCGCGACGCGACTGGCAAGGTTGCAGTGCGACATGAGGTCGCGAGGACGGCGTTTCGAGGGGGCAGACATGCGGCTGGCGCGAAGGGCGATGACGAGGCGCGGCGACTCGCGCATCCCCGTGCGCGACGCCGGGCCGCCACCGCGCATCGGCACTGCCGTGGCGCGCTTCACGATCGGCAGCCTGCTCGCGATCGCCGTCGTCGTCGTCGGCGGGTTCCTCGCCCTGCGCTCGGTCGCCACCGACCAGGCCGTGCGCGACACGCGCGAGCGCGTCCAGTCCGCCGGGCGGCTGCTGGAGACGGCCGGCCTCAGCGACGGGCTGCTGCGCGGCGACCAGCAGGCGATCGACAAGCTCGACGGCATCGTGCGCGGATCGGTGCGCACCGGGCCGATCTTGCGCGTGAAGCTCTGGTCGCGCGACGGCACCGTCATCTACTCCGACGAGCGCGCCCTCATCGGCCGCAGGTTCCCGCTGGCGGCTGACGACCGCGCGCTCTTCGACGGCAACCAGGTCGCGGCCGAGCTCAGCGACGTCAAGCGCCCCGAGAACCGCTTCGAGCGCGGGCAGGGCGAGCTGCTCGAGGCCTACTCGATCGTCCATACGCCGGGCGGGACGCCGCTGCTGTTCGAGATCTACCAGCGCTTCAGCTCGGTGACCGCCGACGGCTCGCGCCTGCTGCGCGCCGAGGCGCCGCCGCTGCTCGGCGGCCTGATCGTGCTCATGCTCTTCCAGGTCCCGCTGGCCTTCTCGCTCGGTCGCCGGCTGCAGCGCGTCCACCGCGATCGCGCCGCCCTGCTCGCCAACGCCGTCGAGGCCTCCGCGCAGGAGCGCCGCCGGATCGCCTCCGACCTCCACGACGGCGTCGTGCAGAACGTCGCGGGCGTCGCGTTCGGCCTCGCGCCCCTCGCCCAGTCCGCCGACAAGCGGGGGGAGCACGACGAGGCCGAGGAGCTGCGCCGCTCGATCGCGCAGCTGCGCCAGGGCGTCCGCGACATGCGCACGCTGCTCGTCGAGATCCATCCGCCGAACCTCGAGTCCGTCGGCCTCGAGGCCGCGCTTCACGACCTGCTGAGCCCGCTCGAGGCGGGCGGGATCGCGACGACGCTCGACATCGATGCCGAGAGCGCGATGGGCGACGCCGGCGACGCGCTCGTCTACCGCGTCGCGCGTGAGGCGATCCGCAACGTCGAGTCGCACGCGCAGGCGGACTCGGTCCACGTCAGGCTGTCGCGCCCGGCGCCGGCGATCGTCCGGCTCGTCGTCACCGACGACGGCAAGGGCTTCGAGCCGGCCGACCGCAAGCTCGCCGGGGCCGATGGGCACGTCGGGCTCACGCTGCTGGAGAACCTCGTCGAGCAGGCCGGTGGCCGCCTGACGATCAGCTCGCAGCGGGCGGCGGGAACGACGGTCGTGCTCGAGCTCGCCTGCGAGGCGCGCCCGCGCCCGCGCCCGCGCCCGCGCTCAGGCGGCGATGGCCGGCCGCGGTCGCGGCGCGCGCCACAGGCGGTGCCCGTCGCCCGCGAGGGCGAAGTCGGGCGGGCAGATGTCGAGGTAGTTGCGAAATGACCAGTCCACGAAGCTCTGGGAGTCCAGGAGCCTGAGCCCCGGCGTCAGCAGCCGCGTCGGCGTGATGCGTCCGACGAGGTGCTGCACCCGCAGCAGCCAGCGGTACTGCCAGTCGTGCTCGTCGGTGAACGAGCCATAGCGGGCGAGCGCCTGCTCGCGCGTCTGGCGGCCCTCGACGACGTCGACGAGCTCGCGGCCCAGCGCGAGACCGAAGTAGAACGCCGGCCGGATGCCCTCGGCGGTCGTCGGCAGGCAGTGCCCGGCGCTGTCGCCGACGAAGAAGACGCCGTCCTCGACGCCCGGGCGCAGCTCATGGGGGATCCAGTTGCCCTGCCAGCGCTCGGCGGGCACGCCGACGTCGGCCGCGAGCTGGAGCGTCGGCTCCTTGACGTGGTCGTGCGGGTCGAAGGACCCGACGCCGACGCGCAGCTCGCCGTCGGCCGGAAACGACCAGGAGTAGCCGCGCTTCACGTACTTCGGGTCGATCCAGAGCTCGAGGTCGGGGCCGGACGCGTGCGGGTGGACCTCCAGGCCGCGCGACAGGCGCGCGTTGGGCGGCTGGACGTTCGCGCCGGCGCCGAGGATCCGCCGCCAGCCGAGGCCGTCGACGATGAGCGGCGCGTCCAGGTCGCCGCGGTCGGTGTGGACGGTGAAGCCCGTACGGCCTTCGACCTTCGCGGTCTCGAACCGCGCCGAGCCCTCCGACTGCTCGCGCAGCAGCGCGCAGATGCGGCGGTAGTCGAACGTCGAGAACGTCCACGGCAGCGTCCAGCGCAGCGTGCGGCCGGGGACGTGGATGACGAGCTCGTCGAAGGTCTGCTGGACGGCGCCCTGCAGGCCCAGGTGCTCGAGCCACTCCGTCGGCGCCGCGCACGCGCTCGTCTGCCGCTCGCCGATCTCGTAGCGGTCGATCATGAGCACGCGCGCCGACGTGCGCGCGAGCTCGCGCGCGACCGTGAGCCCGGCGAAGCTCGCCCCGCACACGAGGACGTCCCATTCACCTGCAAGCGGCGTGCGGGCGTCGCCCCGCTTCGTTGCTCGAACTGGCATGTGCGGCGGGATTGTAAGGGCGCTAACCTCCCCTCCACATGTCAACCATCACCACCGACGCTGCATCAGACGCGAAGGTCGTCGAAGGGTCCGACGGCCTGCTGCTCGAGATCGACGGGCAGATCGTCCCGAACTACGACGCGACGTTCACGCTCTTCGAGGAGGGCGAGGTCGTCACCGGCATCGTCGTCCGCATCGACAACGACGAGGTCCTCGTCGACATCGGCTACAAGAGCGAGGGGGTCATCCCCTCCAACGAGCTTTCGATCCGCAAGGCCGTCGACCCGCACGACGAGGTCGAGATGGGCGAGGAGGTCGATGCCCTCGTCCTCACCAAGGAGGACCAGGACGGCCGCCTCATCATGTCCAAGAAGCGCGCCCGCTTCGAGAAGGCGTGGCGCCGCATCGAGGCCGCCGCCGAGTCCGGTGAGCCGGTCGAGGGCACGGTCATCGAGGTCGTCAAGGGCGGGCTCATCATCGACCTCGGGGTGCGCGGCTTCCTGCCCGCCTCGCTCGTCGACATCCGCCGCGTGCCGAACCTCGACGAGTACCTGCACACGAAGATCGAGTGCAAGGTCATCGAGCTCAACCGCTCGCGCAACAACGTCGTGCTCTCGCGCCGCGCGGTGCTCGAGGAGGAGCGCAAGGAGCAGCGCCAGGAGATCCTGGACCGCCTGCAGCCCGGCCTCATCGTCGAGGGCCAGATCTCGAACATCGTCGACTTCGGCGCGTTCGTGGACCTCAACGGCATCGACGGCCTCATCCACATCTCCGAGCTGTCGTGGTCGCACGTCAACCACCCGAGCGAGATCCTGAACATCGGCGACACCGTCGCGGTGAAGGTGCTCGACATCGACCGCGAGCGCCAGCGCATCTCGCTGGGTCTCAAGCAGACCCAGGAGGATCCGTGGCAGCGCGTCGTGGACACCTACAACGTCGGCGACGAGCTCGAGGGCACGGTCACGAAGGTCGTGACGTTCGGCGCCTTCGTCGAGATCCTCGACGGCGTCGAGGGGCTCGTGCACATCTCCGAGCTCGCGCCGCACCACGTCGAGAACCCGCGTGAGATCGTCGCCCCCGGCGACGAGGTGAAGGTCAAGATCCTCGAGATCGACTCCGAGCGCCGCCGCCTGTCGCTGAGCGTCAAGCGCGTCGAGGGCCAGGTGCTCGAGCCGAAGGTCCTGCCGCCGGAGGAGCTCGCGGCCCCCGACGAGATGGAGGGCGGCGCGGGCGACCTCGACGACCTTCCCGAGCTCGGGTTGAGCGAGGAGGTCTTCGCGGACGCGACGGCGCCGGCGGAGGCCCAGGCCGAGGCCGCCGCGGAGCCCGCGGCGGTCACCGAGCCCACGGCTGACGCCGAGGCCGAGGCCGCGCCCGAGGCCGAGGCGGCGCCCGAGGCCGAGGCAGCGGCCGAAGCCGAGGAAGCGCCGGAGCCCGCAGCCGAGGCAGCGGCCGAAGCCGAGGCCGCCGCCGAGCCCGAGGACGAGCCCGCGGCCTGACCGCGGTCGCCGGCCGTTGGCGCACGTCGCAGCGGTCGGCCTGACCGGAGGGCTCGGAGCGGGCAAGTCGACGGCGCTCGCGACGCTCGAGCGCCTCGGCGCGGCGACGCTGTCGACGGACGCCGTCGTCCACGAGCTCTACGGCGACCCGGAGATCCGCGACGCGGTGGTCGCGCGCTGGGGAGCGCAGGTCGCCCCCGACGGCGTCGTCGACCGGGCGGCGATCGCGGCACGCGTGTTCGCCGCGCCGCAGGAGCGGGAATGGCTCGAGGGTGAGCTGTGGCCGCGCGTCGCCCGGCGGGTGGCCTCCTTCCTGGAGGAGGCGCAGTCCCTCCAGCCGCCGCCGGCGGCCGCGGTCGTCGAGACGCCGCTGCTCTTCGAGGCGGGGATGGAGCGTGTGTACGACGCCACGATCGCCGTGATCGCCGACGAGGACGTGCGCGCCGCCCGTGCTCAGGCCCGCGGCCACGTCGCCGCCGGCGAGCGCGCGGCGCGCCAGCTCTCCCAGGCCGACAAGGCGGCGCGCGCGACGTTCGCCGTCGACAACAGCGGGTCCGTGGACGAGCTCGAGGCCCAGTTGTCTGAGATCCTCGGCAGACTGAGGTCGTCGTGAGCACGCGAACGCTCTCCACGCCGCAGGCCGACAGGCGCCGGACGCGCGCCGCCGTCCAGCGCCGCCGCCGGCGGCGCCGGCGGCTGGGCATGGTGCTCGGCACCGGCGTGCTCGCCGCGCTGCTCGCGCTCGTCGTCCTGCCGCGGCTGCCCGACGCCGTGCGCGAGCTGACGCTGCCGCTGCGCCACGAGGACATCATCCGCCAGCAGGCGTCGGCCAAGCGCCTGGACCCGTCGCTCGTCGCCGCGGTGATCTACGCCGAGTCGCGCTTCCGCGACCAGACCTCGCACGCGGGCGCGCGCGGGCTCATGCAGATCACGCCCGCGACCGCCCGCTACATCGCCCACCTGTCGGGCGGCACGCAGTTCGAGCAGGGCGACCTCGCGACGCCGCAGATCAACATCTCCTACGGCACGTTCTACCTGCGCTACCTCCTGGACCGCTACGACCGCAACGAGGTCCTCGCGCTGGCGGCCTACAACGGCGGCGAGGGCAACGTCGACCGCTGGGTCGCGCGCTCGGGGACCTCGGAGCGATCGCTGTCGACGTCGGAGATCCCCTTCGCCGAGACGCGCGAATACGTCGAGCAGGTGCTCGACGTGCGCACGCGCTACCGCAGCAAGTACGCGGCGGAGCTCGGGCTCTAACCGCCCGAGGGTCTGAGAAACGGGGGAGTTCTCCGCCGCTGAGTGGCCTTTTCTCGTTCGCGGGTGTCCTCCGACCGGAGGTCACGCCGGACGTGAAACCGCAACGCGTTGCACGGACTCGCGCGTGATCGCCTGCGCGCAGTCCCGATGTTCGCGGGGGGCGTTGGGGCGATGCTTCAGCTGCACCAAACGGCCATGGGCGATGGCCGTCAAACCCCAAACCAAGGGAGCACCTTGGACGGAGCGACCCAGCTCCGTCGGTGAAGCTCATGGACGCACGCGTCGGCATATCCCCTCCCATCGCGCGACGGACCGCGCCCGTCATCGGCTACATCGCCGGCGCGGTCGCGCTGGTCCTCGTCGGCGCCTACCTCGCCGTCGGCGTCATCACGCGCGGCGCCCCCGCAGATCCGGTGATCGCCCTCCCGCCGGGTCCCTTCGGCACGTCGCAGGACATCCCCGCGAGCTTCGGCGTCGTCGCCGTCGAGCACGTCGAGAAGATCAACGGCCTGGGCGCCAAGGCACTCGCCGGCGCCACCCACGGCATCTCGGGCTACGTCGCGCCGAACAAGGTCCAGGTGCAGGCGTCCGTGACGCTCACGAACCTCCTCGATCACCCGATCGCCTACGACCCGCGGCAGTTCCGCCTGCTCGTCGGCGAGAAGCGCAAGCCGCTGAACGAGGTGCAGTCCAACCTTCGCCCCGGCACCCTGCAGCCCGATGCGAGCATCGACTCGCAGCTGAAGTTCGTCGCCCCGCGCAACGGGTCGAAGCTCTGGATCGAGTTCACCGACCCCGGTCGCGCCAAGCCCATCCTCGTCGACCTCGGCCGTACCGGCAAGACGCCGGCCGGCGCCTTCGACGGCTTCCACCGCGGACACAAGTAGAGCCATGACCGATCTCCTCCTTCGCACCGTCTCCCGCCTGCCGCTCCGGCGCCTCGCGCGCCCGTCCGCGGTCCTCGCCTTCGCGGCGGCGTTCGCCTACGTCGGCGGCCTGTGGCTCATCTCGCTGCACGTCGTCGAGGGCGGCCACGAGCGCAACGAGCCGGCCCTCCTCGTCCACGCGCTGCGCGACGGGACCGTCGCGCTGCCGCTGATCCTCGTCGCCGTCTGGATCGGCGTCGTCCTCGGCCGGCGGCTCATCGTCCGCTGGGGCCTGGAGAGCTCGAAGGTCCTCGCGGCCGGCGTCCTCGCGGTCTCGGTCGCCGTCGCCGCCAGCGTCGCCCAAGGGCTCTCCAACCCCGCCCACGCCGGGCTCTTCGGCGCCCATCACGGCGGTCATGAGCCGTCGCTGCTCGTCCACATGCTCCGCGACGGGCTGCTCGCGCTGCTCGCCAACGCCATCCTTGCGACGATCGTCAGCGCCGCGCTGCTGCGCACGCGCCCGTGGTCGGTGCCGCAGGTCGACCGCTGGGTCGTCCCGCGCGGGCGCGGCCCGCGCCTCGCCCTGCAGGTCGGTCTCGCCCTCCTCTTCATCGCCCCGCTGGCGATCATGGGCCAGAGCCGCGCGCAGCTCGCCGCCGCCGACGCCGGGGCCGGGCTTCCGTGCCCCTCGTCCGCGCCCGTGAAGGCCTTCGACGTGCAGGCGATCGACGTCGACATCCCGCTCAACCGCTTCGGCGACCACGATCCCGACGGGAAGATGTACGTCCTCAGCAAGGACGTCGGCGCCGTGCGCGCGCAGGAGCAGTCGCGCCACGTCTCGCTCGGCCTGAAGGACAACGACGCGATCCAGCCGCTCGTCATCCGCGCGAACCTCGGCGACTGCGTCGAGATCACGTTCACGAACAACGCGACCGGCGGCTCCTACGGCGCCCACATCGACGGCCTCGCCTTCAACGTCGACTCCTCCGGCGACAACATCGGCAACAACGAGCCCTCCTCCGTCGGCCAGGGCGAGACGCGCACCTACCGCTTCTGGGTCCCGCGCGACGAGGACCTCGAGGGCGCGCACTACCTGCGCCCCGGCCCCGGCTTCCGCGACCAGGTCTCCCATGGCCTCTTCGGCTCGCTCGCCGTGGAGCCCAAGGGCTCGACCTACCGCAACATGGTCACCGGCGAGCCGATCGACTCGGGCTGGCAGGCGGACATCATGCCCGCGGGCAACAAGGCCTTCCGCGAGTACGTCCAGCTCTACCACGAGGTCGGCAACGAGGACTACATCATCCCGACGACGAACCCGGCCAACGCGCCGGCCCTCAAGCGCGTCGATCCGCATACGGAGAGCTACCGTCCCGGCGCCCGCGCGATGAACTACCGCTCCGAGCCGTTCGGCGATCGCCTCGACCGGGCTCCGGAGGAGGAGGCTCACGGCTACAGCTCCTACACCTTCGGCGACCCCGCGACGCCGATGCCGCGCGGCTACCAGGGCGATCCGACGAAGATCCGCATCCTGCACGCCGGCACGGAGATGTTCCACGTCTTCCACCTGCACGGCGGCGGCATCCGCTGGCGGCTGAACCCGCACGCGGACCACACCTACGACTACGCCGACACGGGGCTGAACAAGCACCCCAAGGCGCAGGACTCCTCGTCCTCGCGGCTGGACTCCCAGGCCTTCGGCCCCGGCGAGTCCTACGACCTCGAGATCGAGGGCGGCGCCGGCGGCGTCCAGCAGGGCGCCGGCGAGTTCCTCTTCCACTGCCACATCGCCGAGCACTACGTCTCGGGCATGTGGAGCTTCTGGCGCGTCTTCGACACCCGCCAGCCCGACCTCGCGCCGCTGCCCGACCGCGCGGCTCCGCCGACCCCGGTGGACTCCAGCGGCCTCATCGGCAAGACGATCAACGGCCAGACGATCACGGCCGCGAACCTCGACGACTGGATCCGTCCGCAGCTGCCGCCGCAGGGCGTCCGCCTCGACGACCAGGACGCGACCGTCTGGGACTACAAGACGACCGGCAACGTCTACGCCGGCGAGCCCGAGGACACGGACGCGTGGCAGGACTTCACGACGCCGCAGGACCGCGAGCGCGTCGACGGCCACCCGAGCCTCATGGTCGGTGACACGACCGTCCGGCTGACCGGCGAGAACGTCGACCGCCCGAAGATCCTGTTCAACCCCGTCAACGGCCGCCCGGCGTTCCCGCTGCTGCGTCCGCACGTCGGCAAGCGTCCGCCGTTCTCCGGCAACGGGCACACCGGCGCGCCGTACCTCGGCGAGACCGGCAACGCCCCGAAGACGAACGCCGTCGACCCGTACGCGGGCCGCGCGGACGGCATCTGCCCGTCGTCGTCGCCGGTGCGCCACTTCAACATCGTCGCGCTCGACGTCAACTCACCCGTGACGCCGACGCAGAGCGATCCCGACGGCAAGGTCTACGTCCTCGCCCAGGACGCCGAGGCCGTCCTGAACGGGACCAAGCCGGTCCAGCCGCTGGCGATCCGCGGCAACATCGGCGACTGCATCGCCGTGACCCTCACGAGCCGGATGACCGACGCCAAGGCGTTCGGGAACTTCTCGAAGGTCAACCTCCACATCCACCACGTCCAGTTCGACACGCAGTCCTCCGACGGCGTCATCTCGGGCATGTCCTACGAGCAGTCCGTGCGGCCCTACGAGGCCGAGGACCTGCAGCTCGCCGCGGCGACCGCGGTCGGCACGCGCACGCTGCACCTGAGCAATCCGCAGCCGGCACGGCCGATCCGGATGGACCGGATCCGGCCGGGCGTCTCGATCGCGATCGGCCAGGGGACCGAGGACATCGAGATCCGCCAGGTGGAGTCCGTCAACGGCGACACCGTGACGGTGACGAAGGACCTCGCGCACGCCCACGCCTCCGGCGACTGGGCGGGCACGGAGTTCGTGCAGTCGCGCTGGTATCCCGATGTCCAGCTCGACAACATCTTCTGGCACGACCACGTGGACGGGATCCACAGCTGGGGCCACGGCCTCGTCGGCCAGCTCATCATCGAGCCCAAGGGCTCGACGTACCACAACCCCGTCAACGGCGACGTGGTCGAGTCGGGCACGTACGTCGACATCCACACCGATCAGTCGGTGGCGCAGGGGCTCATCAACGGCTCGTTCCGCGAGCTCGCCCTGTGGACGCTCGACGAGAGCCCGGTGACGGACTCGACGATCAACCTGCGAGCGGAGCCCTGGGCATCGCGCCTGGGCGCCAACGGCGACCCGTCGCTGCTGTTCAGCTCCTACACGCACGGTGACCCGTATCCGATCCATCCGAAGGCGTACGCGGGCGACCCGTTCGTCATCAGGACGATCAACGTCGGGCCGAGCGTCGACACGCTGCATCTCGACGGGCACCGGTTCTTCACCGAGAACCGCTTCCTCGACAACGCCGGCAAGGTCATCCAACGGCCGGTGGACACGATCCACTACGGGATCTCCGAGCGGTACACGGCGATCCTCGACGGGGGCGCCGGCGGCGTGCAGCAACGCCCGGGCGACTACCTGTTCTTCAACGGGATCGCGCGGCGCTTCCAGCAGGGCGCGTGGAGCCTCCTGCGGGTGCTCGACGGGCACGCGCCCGACCTGCAGCCGCTGCCGGGGCACCCGCTGCCCGCCAACGCGGCGAACCTGCCGGCCCAGACCGGCGGGCGGCCGCCGGACGCCTCCGGCCCCGGCGAGCCGTGCCCGGCCGGCGCGCCCGCCAAGACGATCGACGTCAGCGCCGTGGACATCAGCGGCGGCGACAAGGGCGTCAAGGCGGCCTTCGTGCCGACCGCCCAGGCGGCGTCCGTCGCCCGCGGCGCGACGAGCCCCGAGCCGCTCGTGGCGCATGTCGCGGCCGGCGACTGCCTGACCGTGCACTTCAGCAACCAGCGTGGCGCCGATCGCGCGTCGTTCCACGTCGCGAAGCTCGAGAAGAGCACCGCGTCCTCGGGCGTCAACGTCGGCTTCAACTCCGAGCAGACGGTGGCCCCGGGCGGGACGAAGACGTACCGCTACTACGTCGACTCGCGCAAGCTCGGCAGCGCGCTCGTGTCGGACCTGGGCGGGCTGGACACCGGCATCGACGGCCTCTACGGGACGATCAACGTCGCCCCGCAGGGCGCGACGTTCACCGATCCGGTCACCGGGGCGCCGCGGAGCTTCGGCACGCAGGTCGACGTCCACGCCCCCGGTTCGCAGGGCTACCGCGACTACACGCTCGCGATGGCCGACGACGACCCGATCATCGGCGGCAGCTTCATGCCGTACCCGATCGACGTCAAGGATCCGGCCCTGCTGAACTACCGTGCCGCCGCCGGCCGTGGCGACGATGCGAACACGTTCAGCTCGGCGGCCCACGGCGACCCGGCGACGCCGCTGCTGAAGGCGTACGCCGGCGACCCGACGAAGGTGCACTTCCTCGTCGCCCCCGGCAGCGAGCAGATGCACACGTTCGGCCTCGGCGGTCAGTACTGGCCGTTCGATCCCGAGATCCCGCTCTCCCAGCAGATCATGGGTCAGGGCGTCGGTCCGTGGGAGACGTTCGATGCCGAGCTCGTCGGCGGTGCCGGCGGCCTCGCCCGCAGCCGTGGAGACTTCTTCTACGGCGACGTGCGCCGGCCGTTCACGCAGGCCGGCATGTGGGGCCTCATGCGCGTGATGAGCGATCCGGCCTGCCCGATCAAGCCGCTCGACGGCCTGACGTGCCGTGGCCAGGACTCGATCATCTTCAACCCGCCCGCAAATCTGCCGCGGCCGGGCGAGCCCGCCGGTGGCTTCCCCGACGGGGCGGTCACGTCGAACTCCGGCGCGAGCGCGTCGAGCACGAGTGGCTCGCCGGCCGGCGCTTCGAGCGTCGCGACCCGCCGCGGGGTGAAGAACCTCCGGGTCCCGAGCCGTCTGAAGCTCCGGACGTTCGGCACGAAGGGCATGCGGATCTCCTTCGACGCCCCCAGCGGCACGAAGGTCCTGAACCTCCGGCTCATGACGAGCACCCGCGGCAAGCTGCGGCAGGTGCTCGGCGGGACCATCACGATCAAGAAGCTCGGTCGCAACGGCCACGTCGCCCTGACGTGGACGCCGGGTCGCAAGGCGGTGTCCAGGCTGCTGGCCGGCAACCGGGTCCTGCAGGTGCGTGTCGGGGCCAACCGCAAGTCGCTGTCGGCGCCGTCCTCGGCCAAGACGCGACTGATCGGACCGCGGCTGCGCGTGCCGGTCTCGCGCCGGCGCTGAGCCCGGCGCCCGTGTCGCATCGACGCCACCCGCGCGCCCGCCGCGCGGGCGGCGTCTTGCAAAGCGCATAAAGATGCTGCCGGAAGCCGCAGAACCCGCATAATCCCCGCAGTCGTCCGTCGTCGGGAAGCGGCGGGTAAACCGGCAGGGACGCCGCTTCGTCAGGGGACCACATGCAGCGTCCGTCCTGGATGGTCGCCGCCCTCGCGGCGGGCCTCTTCGTGCTCGCGCCCACGTCCGCGAGTGCGGACACCTATCTCGTCACGTCCTGCCACGACCCGCTCGGCAATCCCAACGACGCCGTGGGCTGGGTCGCCTCGTCGACCTCGGGCGGCGCGACCGCCAACACCTGCACGTCGGCCAACGGGGCCCTCATGGCGGCCCTGCCCGACGCCAAGCCGTCCGGCAACGCGACCGCCAACTGGCGCTTCAACGCGCCCGCGGGGACGCGCATCGTCCGGGTGGCAGCGCGGCGCGCGACGCTCGGGCTCGCGGGCGGCACGACCGAGCAGAAGGACATCGCCTACCTCATGGCGACGAGCGGGCAGACGCTCGAGGAGTGCTCGCCGGCCGTCACCGGTTCCAGCTGCGTCGCCGAGCTCACCCAGCCGATCGACAAGCAGGGCATCGACGGCACGTACGTCGAGTTCCGCGTGCTGTGCACGAACGCCGGGCGCACCTGCTCGCGGCCGCTCGGAGTCGCCGCGACGCACATGTGGGTCGGCCTCGAGGACGCCACGCCGCCGGTCGTCGCCAACCCGAAGGTCCTCGACGACGGCGACGCCTCCGGGAGGCTGCGCATCAGCTACGACGCGGTGGACGTCGGCGGTGGCCTGTACCGCACGCTCGTGAAGGTCGACGGCAAGCCCGCCGCGGCCGTGCCGATCGCGCCGGCGCCGTGCGCCGACATCGACCCGCAGGGCGGCGACGCGTTCCAGTTCGCCGTCCCGGTCCCGTGCCCGCTCGCCGTCACCGGCGCGGAGGCGACGGTCGACGTCAGGTCGCTGCCGGCGGGGCCGCACGGCATCGAGATCGCCGTCCAGGACGCGGCGGGCAACGAGCGGTCGGTCTTCGGCCCGATCGAGTTCCCGCGGCTGAACGCCGTGACGACGACGGGGTCCGCGGTCTCGGCGGCGGACGCCGTCAACGCGCGGCTGCGGATGTGGTTCGTCAAGGCGCCCAACCGCGGGCGCCGGTACACGAGCCGCTACGGCACGCGGGTCGTGACGCGCGGCGTGCTGCGCACGCGCAGCGGCCGCGGGATCCAGGGCGCCCGGATCGACGTCTACCACATCCGAAACGGCAAGCGGCGGCTGCTGAAGACGGGCCTGAAGTCGCGTGCCGGCGGCAAGCTCACGCTCATCCTGCCGATGAACGTCGACACGAGGACGATCGAGTTCGCCTACCGGGCGCTGCGCCCGGGACCGATCACGAGCCGCCAGCGGCTGACGCTCAGGGTCATCCGCAAGGGGAGGTTGTTCCACCGCCGTTGAACGGGGTAAGGGGCGCTCATGGCCACCATGGGCGCCCTGCTCGGCCCCACGAAATCGATCGAGGAGACCCTCGAGTCGACGGAGATGGAGTCGCACCGCCTGCGGCGGGACCTCGGGGCGCTCGACATCCTCGTGCTCGGCATCGGCGTGATCATCGGCGCCGGGATCTTCGTGCTCGCCGGCGTCGCGGCGGCGACGAAGGCCGGGCCTGCGATCGCCCTGTCGTTCGTCCTGGCCGCCGTCGTCTGCGCGCTCGCGGCGCTCTGCTACGCGGAGTTCGCGTCGCTCGTGCCGGCGGCGGGCAGCGCGTACACGTACTCCTTCGCGACGCTCGGGCAGCTCGTCGCGTTCATCATCGGCTGGGACCTCGTGCTCGAGTTCACGATCGGCGCCGCGGCGGTCGCCGTCGGCTTCGCGGGCTACCTCAACTCGCTGCTGGACCAGCTCTTCGGCGTGACGCTGCCCGACGCCATCGCGTCGCCGCCGGGCGACGGCGGGACGGTCAACGTCTTCGGGATCGCGATCGTGCTGCTCGTCGGGCTCGTGCTCATCCGCGGCATCCGCGTGACCGCGCGGGCGACGAAGGTGCTCGTCGCGCTGACGCTCGCGGTCCTGCTGCTCGTCGTCGCGGTCGGCTCGACGGACGTCGACACCGCGAACTGGAGCCCGTTCACGCCGTTCGGCATCGACGGCATCGTCGGCGGCGCGTCGCTCGTGTTCTTCGCGTACATCGGCTTCGACGTCGTCGCGACGTGCGCTGAGGAGGCGCGCGATCCGCAGCGCTCGATGCCGATCGGGATCATCGGCTCGCTGGCGATCGTCACGGTCCTGTACGTCGCGGTCGCGCTCGTGCTGACGGGGATGGTCCCCTACAAGGAGCTCAACAGCGACGCCCCGGTATCGGAGGCCTTCAAGGGCGTCGGCAAGGACTGGGCGGCGGCGATCATCTACGTCGGCGCGCTCGTCGCGACGCTGAAGACGGTGATGATCCTCATGCTCGGCCAGTCGCGCGTGGCGTTCGCGATGTCGCGCGACCGGCTGCTGCCGCAGGCCCTCGGCCGCACGCACGAGCGCTTCGGCACGCCGCACAAGATCACGCTCATCACGATGGTCGTCGTGGCCGCGCTGGCCGGCTTCGTGCCGCTGACGACCCTGGCCGAGCTCGTGAACATCGGCACGCTGTTCGCGTTCATGCTCGTGTCCGCGGGCGTGCTGCTGCTGCGTCGGACGCAGCCCGAGCGCGAGCGCCCGTTCCGCACGCCGCTCGTCCCGTTCGTCCCGATCCTCGCGATCGTCGGCTGCATGTACCTCGCGGTGACGCTGCCGGCGGCGACGTGGATCCGGTTCGGGGTGTGGATGGTGCTCGGCCTCGTGGTCTACGCGCTCTACTCGCGGCGGATGAGCGTCGTCGGCGACTGAGCCGGAGCTGCCCGCGCCGGCCGGTTGCGGTCACGAGCTGGCCTGAACCGTCGCTATCGTCATCCGTCGTGCCGAAGTTCAAGCTCGACGACATCTTCACGCCCGCGGCCGACCAGCCCAAGGCGATCGCGCAGATCTCGGAGGCGGTCCGCGACGGGGACCGCTTCACGACCCTGCTCGGCGCCACCGGCACCGGCAAGACGATGACGATGGCCGGCGTCATCCAGGAGCTGCAGCGCCCGACGCTCGTCCTCGCGCACAACAAGACGCTCGCCGCGCAGCTCTGCAACGAGTTCCGCACGTTCTTCCCCGACAACGCCGTCGAGTACTTCGTCTCCTACTACGACTACTACCAGCCCGAGGCCTACGTCCCGTCGCGCGACCTCTACATCGAGAAGGACTCGGCGATCAACGAGGAGGTCGACCGCCTGCGCCACGCCGCGACGGCCGCCCTGTTCGCGCGCCGCGACGTCATCATCGTCGCCTCCGTCAGCGCGATCTTCGGCCTCGGCTCGCCGGAGACCTACGAGATGAACATGCAGGTGCTGCGCAAGGGCGACGTCATCGACCGCGACGCGCTCCTGCGCAAGCTCGTCTCGATCCAGTACACGCGCAACGACACGGCGCTCGGCCGCGGCAGCTTCCGCGTCCGCGGCGAGACGCTCGAGGTCTTCCCGGCCTACGAGGAGACCGCGTTCCGGGCGACGCTCTTCGGCGACGAGGTCGAGCGCCTCCAGCACTTCGACCCGCTCACCGGCGAGCTCATCGCCGACGACCTCGAGCACGTCGCGGTCTGGCCGGCGACGCACTACAACGTCAAGGAGGGCATGATCGAGCGCTCGGTCCTGGAGATCGGGCGCGAGCTCAACGAGCGCTGCGCGGAGCTCGAGGCCGAGGGCAAGCTGCTCGAGTCCCACCGCCTGCGCCAGCGCACGCAGTACGACATGGAGATGCTGCGCGAGATGGGCTTCTGCAACGGCATCGAGAACTACTCGCGGATCCTCGACGGCCGCCGGCCCGGCGCGCGGCCGTACTGCCTCATCGACTACTTCCCCGAGGACTTCGTCTGCTTTCTCGACGAGTCCCATCAGACGGTCCCGCAGATCGGCGGGATGTACGAAGGCGACCGCAGCCGCAAGCAGACGCTCGTCGACTACGGCTTCCGGCTGCCGAGCGCGCTCGACAACCGCCCGCAGAAGTTCGACGAGTTCCTCGCGATCACGCCGACGATCGTCTTCGTCTCGGCGACCCCCGGCAAGTACGAGAAGGCGAACTCCGGCCGCGTCGTCGAGCAGATCGTGCGACCGACCGGCATCGTCGATCCCGCCGTCGAGGTGCGCGAGACGCGCAACCAGATCGACGACCTCATGAACGAGATCCGCGTCGTCGTCGATCGCGGCGAGCGCACGCTCGTCACGACGCTGACGAAGAAGATGAGCGAGGACCTCACGGACTACCTGCTCGAGATGGGCTTCAAGGTCCGCTACCTGCACTCGGAGATCGACACCCTCGAGCGCATCCAGATCATCCGCGACCTGCGCCTCGGCGAGTACGACGTGCTCGTCGGCGTGAACCTCCTGCGCGAGGGGCTCGACCTCCCCGAGGTCTCGCTCGTGGCGATCCTCGACGCCGACAAGGAGGGCTTCCTGCGCGGGGAGACCTCGCTGATCCAGACGATCGGCCGCGCCGCGCGCAATATCGAGGGCAAGGTCCTGATGTACGCCGACAAGGAGACCGACGCGATGCGCGCCGCGCTGGGCGAGACCGAGCGCCGGCGCGCGATCCAGGTCGCCTACAACGAGGAGCACGGCATCACCGCCGCGACGATCGTCAAGGGCATCTCCGACATCGCGGAGTTCCTGCAGTCGGAGTCCAAGGTCCCCGGCAAGGGCGGCAAGCGCCGGCGGCGGGCGGCGAAGAGCGCCGTCGAGACGATGTCGCTGTCCGAGCTCGAGCAGACGCTCGTCGAGCTCGAGGAGGAGATGCTCGCGGCCGCCGAGGAGCTGCGCTTCGAATATGCGGCGCGCGTCCGCGACGAGATCCGCGACCTGCGCCGCGAGATCGACGTCGCGCAGTCAAACGAGGCGCCCGCCTGAGCTCCCATGCGGCGCTGCAGGCGGCCGTGCTCGCCTGGTATGACCGCACCGGGCGCGACCTGCCCTGGCGCAGCACGCGCGACCCCTACGCGATCCTCGTCTCCGAGGTCATGGCCCAGCAGACGCAGGTCGGCCGCGTTCTCGCGCACTACGAGCGCTGGCTCGCGCGCTGGCCGACGCCCGCCGCGCTCGCGGCGGCCACGCCCGCGGAGGTGCTGTCGGCGTGGGTCGGCCTCGGCTACAACCGCCGGGCGCTGCGCCTGCGCGATGCGGCGGCGATCGTGGCCGCGAACGGGTGGCCGCCCGACGCGGCCGGGCTGCGCGGCCTGCCGGGCGTGGGCCCCTACACCGCGGCGGCCGTCGCCTCGTTCGCCTTCGGCGAGCGCGTCCCGGCGGTGGACACGAACGTCCGGCGCGTGGCGGCGCGCATCGGCGCGTCGCCGGCGGACCTTTTGCCCGCCGATCGCCACGCCGACTGGAACCAGGCCGCGATGGAGCTCGGAGCGAAGGTCTGCACGGCGCGCGCCCCGGCCTGCGGGGACTGTCCGGCGGCGACGTGGTGCGCGTCCCGGGGGCGGGTGAGGATCGCGCCGCGGGCGGCCCGCGGCGCGGGGCCGCGCTTCGAGGACAGCGACCGCTGGCTGCGCGGCCGGATCGTCGCCGCGCTCGCAGCGGGCGAGGCCCTCCCGGACGGCATCGAGGCCGAGCGGCTGGAGCGGACCGTGGCGGCGCTGGAGCGCGACGGGCTCGTCGAGCGCGGCGATCGCGGCCAGGTGCGGTTCCCTCGGCCGGCCGCGCTAGTGTCTCGTCAGCCCACGTCCTAGCCGACATTCCACCGGAGGCATCCGTTGGCCCTCGACCGTCAGTCCATCGAAAAGCGAGATTTCCCCATCGGCCGCCGCGGCTACGAGCCGTCGGCCGTCGACGCCCACCTGGCCGCGATCGCGCGCGAGGTCGAGGCGCTCAAGCGCGCCCAGGCGGCCGCGCCGGCAGGCGCCCAGCCGGCGGCGTCCGCCGGAACCTCGCTGGCCGCCGTCGCCAGCGCGCAGGTCCAGGCGATCGTCGAGGCCGCCGAGTCCAGCGCCGCGGCGATCGAGCGCGACGCGCGCGAGAGCGCCGAGCAGGTCGCCGAGGACGCGGCCCGCGATGCCGAGCGCACCCGCGACGAGGCGATCGAGCGCTCGCAGGAGCACGTCGGCAAGGTCCACGAGGCGACCGCGCTCATGCTCCAGCGCGTGGACGCGATGGAGAGCGAGCTCAGCGCGCTCGTCGAGTCGCTGCGCACCGGCGCCAACCGCCTGAACGCCGATCTCTCGCTGCTGTCGGGGAACATGGGCGAGCTCTACTCCGCCGCCGGACGCCCGTCGAGCGCGCCGGCGACCGCGCCCCCCGCGGCCGAGGTCGCCATCGCCGAAGAGCGCGTCATCTCGGTCTTCGCCGGCGATCCCGAGCCTGATCCCGAGCCCGTCGTGGAGGCCGAGCGGCTGGAGGAGGATCTCGACGAGGCCGTCGCCGAGGATGACGTCGAGGAGGAGGCCGACGACGTCGAGGGGGCCCGCCTCATCGCGCTGAACATGGCGCTCAACGGGCAGTCGCGCGCAGAGACCGACAAGTACCTCGCCGCGAACTTCGACCTCGCCGACCGCAGCGCGCTGCTCGACGAGGTCTACGCGAGCGTCGAGGGCTAGTACACCCGTCCGGAGGTACTAGCCCGGCTCCGGCGGACCGAGCGCCGCGTCGACCGCGGCCTCGTCGATTCCGTGCGCGCGCAACAGGCGGCCTGCGGGCGAGTCGCCGGCGAGCATGAGCCGCAGCAGCCGGGCGTCGCCGCCGGCCGGGCTCGACGCCCCCGGTCGCCCCGCGGCGGCCTCGGCGCGCTCGCGGACGTCGGCGACGATGAGCTCGGTCTCGCGCAGGACGCGCCGCGCGACACCGTCGGCGTCGAGGACCGCCAGCAGGACGTGCGCGGGGTCGATCGTCGTGTGCCCGCGCGAGAGCGCCTGCTCGTTGGCGCCCTCGAGCGCCGCCTTGGCCTCCGGGGTGAACGCGAGCCACTCGCCGCCGGGGTCGTCGCCGACGCCGCGGAGGCCGACGACGGCTGCTCGCAACCGCTCGAGCCCGGCGCCGACGAGCGCCTCGTCGACGCGCGCGATCCCGAGCAGGAGGTGCTCGGCGCCCATCTCGGGGTGGCCGAGCCTGCGGGTCTCCTCCTGCGTGAGCGCGACGCATCGGCGGGCGGCCTCGTCGAAGTGCTCGAACATCGCCGCCGGATCCTTGCACGGCGGGCGGCGGCGATCACGGGGAGAAGCGCAGGTCCCCGTCGCGCCTGAGCTCCTCGCCGGGCCGCGCCTCGCGGCCGGCGTAGAAGATGAACCAGCCGGTCGACTCGCGCAGCTCGGCGATCGGGACCCGCAGCGTGTCGCGCGCGTAGACGACCCGGTCGAGGCGCACGACCTCGGGCGGGCCGGGCGCGGTCGGGGCGTCGCTCCCGGATTCCCGAGGGTCGGCGAGCTCGGCGATGACGGCCCACGACCCGACCTCCGCGGACTCGACCGGCAGCAGCCGCACCTCGCCGGCGACGCCCGCGTCCTGCAGCTCGCGGGTGAGCGCCGCCTCGCCGGCGGCCACGTCTGCGATGCGCAGCACGAGCCAGCCGTCCTGGTGCTCGACCGCCAGCGCCGGCGCCGCGTCGCGGGAGCCGAGCCCGCCCGTGACGACGAGCACGAGCGCCAGCCCCGTGGCGAGCGCGAGCGCGAGCGCGGGCCGCCGCCGCCGCGGCCGCGCGGGATGGCGCGGCCGGCGCAGCTCGGCGATCAGCGGGTCGCGCAGCCGCGCCGCGCGCACGTCGAGATCGGGCAGGTCGGGGGGCGCGAGCGCGGTCATGGGAGGGTTCCTTCGGGTCGAGGATTCAGGGCGCCCGGGTCGTGTAGCCGGGCCCGCGCGCGCGACAGGCGCGAGCGGACGGTGCCGACGGGCACGCCGAGCACGGTCGCCGCCTGCTCGTAGGAGAGCTCGCTCCAGACGCAGAGCGCGAGCACGTCCTGCTCGCGCCGCGGCAGCCGCGCGACGCGCGCGAGGACCGCGCGCATCTCCTCCTCGCGCGCGACGACGTCGGCCGCGGACTCCGACGTGCTGTCGGCCCGGCCGATCCTCGCCAGCGCCGCCGCGTGCCGGCGCCGCGAGCGCCACTGGCCGCGCACGACGTTCGTCGCGATGCCGTAGAGCCACGGCCGCGGGTCGCTGCCGGCGCGCAGGTCGCCGCGCCGCCGCCACGCTTCGAGGAAGACGACGGAGACGAGATCCTCCGCCAGCGCTGCGTCCGCGGTCCGCCGGAAGCAGTAGCGCAGCAGCTCCGCGGCATGGCGGTCGAAGAGCTCCGTGAAGCGATCTGCGTCGGCGTCCATGATCACCAGTTGGCCGATCGTCGCCGAAAGTTCCGCGCAACGTGCGGGATCGACCGAAAGCGAACGTCTGTTCGCCGCTCTACAATGGGGCATGTGGCCAAGCACGATCAGCTCGTGGTGTCCGGGGCGCGGGAGCACAACCTCAAGGACATCAGCCTGTCGCTGCCGCGCGACGCGCTCGTCGTCATCACCGGGCTCTCGGGGTCGGGCAAGTCGTCCCTGGCGTTCGACACGATCTACGCCGAGGGCCAGCGCCGCTACGTCGAGTCGCTGAGCGCGTACGCGCGCCAGTTCCTCGGGCAGATGGACAAGCCCGACGTGGACTCGATCGAGGGCCTGTCGCCGGCGATCTCGATCGACCAGAAGACGACGTCGCGCAACCCGCGCTCGACCGTCGGCACCGTCACCGAGATCTACGACTACCTGCGACTGCTCTGGGCGCGCGTCGGCCGTCCGCACTGCCATGTCTGCGGCGCGCCGATCGAGGGCCAGAGCGTCGAGCAGATCGTCGACCAGGTCATGGAGCTCGAGGAGGGCACGCGCTTCATGGTCATGGCGCCGATCGTGCGCGGGCGCAAGGGCGAGTACGGCAAGGTCCTCGACGAGCTGCGCGCCGACGGCTACACGCGGGCGAAGATCGACGGCGAGCTGCGCCTGCTGGAAGAGGACATCGCCCTCGACAAGAAGTTCAAGCACGACATCTCGGTCGTCGTGGACCGCCTCGTCATGCGCCACGACGTCCGCAAGCGGCTGGCGGACTCCGTCGAGACCGCGGTCGCGCTCGCCGACGGGATCATCGAGATCGAGCTCGTGCCGGGCCGCGGCGAGGAGGACGCCGGTCCCGCCCGTCCCCGCGTCCTGACGTTCTCCGAGCGCTTCGCCTGCCTGAAGTGCGGCACGTCGATGCCCGAGCTCGAGCCGCGGATCTTCTCCTTCAACTCGCCGCACGGCGCGTGCGAGCGCTGCACCGGCCTGGGCTCGCAGCGCGAGATCGACCCCGAGCTCATCGTGCCCGACCCGGCGCTGTCGATCGGCGAGGGCGCGCTGGCGCCGTGGGCCAACAGCGCGTCGAACTACTACGAGCAGATCACCGAGGCGATCGCCGAGCGCTACGGCGTCGATCTCGAGAAGCCGTGGCACGAGCTCCCCGAGAAGGACCAGGACCTCTTCCTCTACGGCACCAACGGCGAGCCGGTGCAGGTGACCTACCGCAACCGCTACGGGCGCCGGCGCTCCTACCAGACGCGCTTCGAGGGGATCATCCCGAACCTCGAGCGCCGCTACCGCGAGACCGACAGCGAGTTCTCGCGCGAGAAGATCGAGGAGTACATGAGCGTGCGGCCCTGCCCGGCGTGCGGCGGCGCACGGCTGCGGCCGGAGTCGCGGGCGGTGCTCGTCGGGGGGATGGCGATCCACGACTTCGCAGCGCTGTCGGTGCGCGCGGCGCTCGTGTGGCTCGACGAGGTGCAGCTCACCGAGACCGAGCGCCACATCGCGCGGCTCATCCTGCGCGAGATCTCCGAGCGGCTGAACTTCCTCGAGAACGTCGGCATCGGCTACCTGTCGATGGACCGGGCCGCGGCGACGCTGTCGGGCGGCGAGGCGCAGCGGATCCGGCTGGCGACGCAGATCGGCTCGTCGCTCGTCGGCGTCCTCTACATCCTCGACGAGCCGTCGATCGGCCTGCACCAGCGCGACAACTCGAAGCTCATCGCGACGCTCGAGCGCCTGCGCGACCTCGGCAACACCGTCATCGTCGTCGAGCACGACGAGCAGACGATGCGCGCCGCCGACCACCTCGTCGACCTCGGGCCGGGGGCCGGCGAGCACGGCGGCGAGATCGTGGCGCAGGGGACGGCGGCCGACATCGAGCGCGTCCCGGAGTCGCTGACCGGCCAGTTCCTCGCGCGCACGCGGGTCATCGACATCCCGGCGAAGCGGCGCACGCCGTCGGGCTACGTCGAGATCCGCGGGGCGGCGCAGAACAACCTGAAGTCGATCGACGTGAAGATCCCGCTCGGGGTCATGACGACGGTCACCGGCGTCAGCGGCTCGGGCAAGTCGACGCTCGTCAACGAGGTGCTCTTCAAGGCCGTCGCCAACCGGCTGCACCGGGCGCGCACGCGGCCGGGCCGCCACACCGCGGTGCTCGGCCTCGACCAGCTCGACAAGATCATCCAGGTCGACCAGTCGCCGATCGGCCGCACCCCGCGCTCCAATCCGGCGACGTACACGGGGCTCTTCGACGTCATCCGCGACCTCTTCTCCAAGACGCAGGAGGCGCGGGCGCGGGGCTACAAGCCCGGCCGCTTCTCGTTCAACGTCAAGGGCGGGCGCTGCGAGGTCTGCCGCGGCGACGGGCAGATCAAGATCGAGATGCACTTCCTGCCCGACGTCTACGTGCCGTGCGAGCAGTGCCACGGCAAGCGCTACAACCGCGAGACGCTCGAGGTCCGCTTCAAGGGCAAGACGATCGCCGACGTCCTCGACATGCCGGTCGAGGAGGCGGTCGAGTTCTTCAAGCACATCCCGAAGATCCGCCGGCGGCTGGAGACGCTCAACGCCGTCGGGCTCGGCTACATCCGACTCGGACAGCCGGCGACGACGCTGTCGGGCGGCGAGGCCCAGCGGGTGAAGCTCGCGACCGAGCTGTCGAAGGTCGCGACCGGCCGGACGCTGTACATCCTCGACGAGCCGACGACGGGCCTGCACTTCGCCGACGTCCAGCGCCTGCTCGAGGTCCTGCACCGGCTCGTCGACCAGGGCAACAGCGTCGTCGTCATCGAGCACAACCTCGACGTCATCAAGACCGCCGACCGGATCGTCGACATGGGGCCCGAGGGCGGGGAGGAGGGCGGGCAGGTCATCGCCGCCGGCACGCCCGAGGAGGTCGCCGGCACGCCGGGCTCGGCCACCGGCGAGTTCCTGCTCGGGGCGGGCGTGCAGCCGGCGGCGCCGAAGGCCCGCCGTGGGCGCCGCAAGGTCGCCGCGGCGGCCTGAGGTCGTCGCCGAGCCGGGCCGCCGGCCGCGCACGACCGATCAGTGCGGTTGCGCTGCGCTCCCGTGAAGCGCGTGCACGACGGCATGCCCCTTCCCGCGCGCCAGCAGCCACCGGTTGACCGGGTACGCCGCGGCGCCGGCGACGAGGAGCGCTGCGGCCAGGGCGGCCCAGAAGCCGGGATCGGACAGCGTCGCGTCCATCGCGCCCGGGATCGCGAGCATCAGCGCGTTGTCGACGATCTCCATGATCGCGATCGAGATCGTGTCCGACGCGAGCGCGATCGGGGCGACGGCGCCGAGCGCCATCCCCGAGCGCAGCAGCGGCAGGCTCGTCAAGGAGTAGCCGAAGAGGAACGCGAGGACCACCGCGAGCGCGATCGTCGCGAGATCCGAGAACCCGAGCGCCGTCCCGATGACCATGCCGAGGACCTCGCCGATCGCGCACCCGGTCAGGCAGTGCACGGTCGCGCTGAAGGCCAGCGCGTTCAGCGAGCCGCCGAGGGCGAGGTGGACGTGAGGGCGACCGGTCATGCCGCCGATCCTAACATACCCCGTGGGGGTATAGCCAAAGCAGGGTCCTCGCCGGTCGGCTAGCCTCGGCGGGTGCCGCTGCTCCGCGAAACCGTGTCGGCTCTCATGGTCGCCGCCGCCCTCGTGGTCGCGGGCTGCGGCGGGGACGACTCCGCCGACGACGAGGGCAGCCGGCCCTCGCTCGGCAACGAGATCGACCGCGCGTTCGTGACCGAGGCGCTGCCGGTCCACGAGAAGTCCGTCGCGATCGCGAACATCGCGCAGCGCAGCGGCCAGAGCGGCTTCGTGCGCCAGATCGCATCCGACATCTTCCGCAACCAGGGCCAGCAGATCGGCACGATGCGGCGCATCGGAACCGGCCTGAGCGCCAACGGCGTGGGGGTCGGCAAGCTCGGCGTGCCCGCGCCGAGCACGGCCGCCGCGAACCCCGCGACGCTGGCGGCGACGAAGCCGTTCGACCCCGCGTTCCTGCGCGCGATGATCCCGCTGCACGAGGCTACGATCGCGATGGCGAAGGTCGAGCTCGACAAGGGCCAGCAGTCCGACCTCAAGGTCGTGGCGCGCCAGATGGTCGACACCGAGTCCTCCGAGCTCGCGGCGATGCGCAACCGGCTGAAGTGACCGCGTAGCCTCAACGGCGTGAGCGACGATCTCGCGCGCAAGGCCCGGCTGTGGGCGCAGAAGTGGCGCTGGTATGAGCGCAACAACCTGCCGTGGAACCGCGCCCGCATCCACTGGCATCTCCTGCGCCGCGAGGCGTTCGCCCGCTGGCCGTTGCACGGCGACGTGCTCGAGGCCTTCGACGACGGCCGCCTCGAGATCGGCGCGCACTCGCTGCTGGAGCCGCACGTCTGGATCACGGCCCCGGCGCCCGGCCGCGTCAGCATCGGCGAGGGCACGTTCCTGAACCTCGGCGTCATGGTCGCCGCGGTCGGGCTCGTCGAGATCGGGTCGCACTGCATGCTCGCCAACGGCTGCTTCGTCACCGACGGCAACCATCGCTTCGACGACCCCGGCAAGCCGGTCCCGTGGCAGGGCTTCACGACGAAGGGGCCGACCCGCATCGGCGACAACGTGTGGCTCGGCGCGAACGTCGTCGTGACGAGCGGCGTCACGATCGGGGAGCGCTCCGTCGTCGGCGCCAACAGCGTCGTGACGCAGGACATCCCGCCGTTCTCGATCGCCGCCGGCGCGCCGGCGAAGGTCCTGCGCGCGGTGACCTACGAGGACCGCCCGCCCGCGCAGTAGCGCGTCAGCCGCCGAAGCGCGCCCGCAGCGCGAGCACGTTGTCGACGTAGCGCTTCGTGTCGTCGAACATCCCGCGCGCGCGCACCGACGACAGCCCCTGGTAGTAGCCCGCCGTGGCGAGCCGGACGTTGCCGCCGGTCTCGCGCAGCAGGCGCGCGAGGTACAGCGAGCCGGCGCGCACGTTGTCCTCGGCCGACGTCGGGCTCAGCCGGTCCGAGGCGAGGTTCGCCTGCACCCAGTCCCAGGTGCCGGGCATGACCTGCATGACGCCGCGCGCGTTGGCGGGGGAGACGAGGGCGTTGCTGAAGCCGCTCTCCTGCCACGCGATCGCGGCCGTCAGCGAGGCCGGCGCGCCGTGCTCGGCGGCGAGCTGCTTGACGCGGTCGGCCGTGACGCGGCCTGGCGTCGGGCGCGGATTGGCATCGGGCACGACGCGGGCGGCGGGGACGGGCGCGGAGGCGCGCGCGGGGGCGGGAGCGCCGCTGGGCAGCTTCATGACGGTTCCGATGAGGATCTTCGTCGTCGGCTTCAGGCCGTTCATGAACGCCATCTGCTGGACGCTGACGCCCGTCTGCGCGGCCAGGCCGCTGAGCGTGTCGCCGGGGCGGACGATGTAGGCGCCGAGCGGGCGCGGGGCGCCGGCCGGCGGCGACGCCGCGATCGCGGTCCTCGTCGTGCGCGCGGAGGTCGACCCGGCGGGCACGATGCCGGCGGCGGCGAGCGCCGAACGGCCCTCGGCGACGGTCGGGATCTTCAGGGTCGAGCCGAGGATGACGTTCGCATCGCTCGAGAGGCCGTTGTAGATCGCCACCGTGCGCGTCGTGAGGTTGCTCTGTGCGGCGATGCCCCACAGCGTCTCGCCGCGCGCGACGGTGTGGAAGCGGTGGGCGCTCGCGACGGGCGCGGCGAGCAGGACGGCGAGCGACGTCAGGATGGTGATCGGCAGGGGGCGCATGGATTCCTCTCCCTCGGGGGTGAGGTCAACATGCCTGCACAGCGCGCCCTTTGCACGTTCGCGTGCGGAGTTACGTGTCGCTGCAACAGCCGCTGCACAGCCGTCGCACCGCAATCCGGGCCGCTGGGGCCCGCGCCGTCAGCCCTTGGACAGCATGATGATGAGCCCGAGCACGATCGCGACCGCGAAGAGGGCCGCGCCGACCAGCGCGACCACCGCGTAGGCGCCGGCCGCGGCCCCGCGCCCGTCGCGGCGCGCCTCGGCCGAGCGCGTCGCGCCGTTGACGACGAGGCCCCAGGAGACCGTGACGGCGAGGACCGCGAGCGGCGCGGCCCACATGAGCTCGACGAGCGCGTCGGTGTCGACGGCGGCGATCAACGTTCGGCCGCTGCCGTCGTGAGCGCCGGGCCGCCGCGCAGGCGCTGGCCGAACATCGCCGCGATGAGCGCGACGAGGCTCACCGAGATCAGCAGCGGCCCGAGCGCGCCGTCACCGAAGATGTGGCTGAGCCCGTAGGTCAGAGCGCCGACGGCGGCCGCTGCCGGCAGCGTCAGGATCCACGCCACGACGATGTTGCCCGCCAGGCCCCAGCGGACCGCCGAGAGGCGCTTGGCCGCGCCCGCGCCGAGCACGGCGCCCGTGATCGAGTGCGTCGTCGACAGCGGGAAGCCGAGGTGCGCGGCCGTGAGCAGCACGGCGGCGCCGCCGCTCTGCGCAGCGAAGCCCTGCGCCGGGTCCATCCTGATGATCCGGCTGCCCATCGTGCGGATGATGCGCCAGCCGCCCGAGTACGTCCCCAGCGCGATCGCGCTCGCCGCCGACACGACGACCCAGGTCGGCGGCGACGGGTTGGCCCCGGTGAGATCGCCGTGTGCGATGAGCGCCAGGGTGATGATGCCCATCGTCTTCTGCGCGTCGTTCGTGCCGTGCGACAGCGACAGCAGGCTCGCGCTGGCGATCTGGCCCAGGCGGTAGCTGCGGTTGACGATCCCCGGGCGCAGGCGCCCGACCATCCGGTAGGTGATGAGGATCGCGCCGCCGGCGGCCAGGAACGCGATGATCGGGGCGACGATCGCGGGCACGATGACCTTCTCGAGCAGGCCGTTGGTCAGCACGGCCTCCGAGCCGGCGGCCGCGAACGCCGCGCCGACGACACCCCCGATGAGCGCGTGCGACGAGCTCGACGGCAGCCCGAAGAACCAGGTGAGGAGATTCCAGGAGATCGCGCCGATGAGGCCGGCGAAGATCACCGTCGTGTCGATGAGGTCGGCCTCGACGATGCCGCCCGCGACGGTCGCGGCGACCTCGAGCGAGATGAACGCGCCGACGAAGTTCAGGACCGCCGCGAGCGCGACGGCCGTGCGCGGCGCGAGCGCGCGCGTGGAGATCGACGTCGCGACGGCGTTCGCGGTGTCGTGGAAGCCGTTCGTGAAGTCGAAGGCCAGCGCGGTGGCCACGACGATGACCAGGATGATGTCGCTGTCCACGGGTGGTCCTGCCGGGAGCTAAATCTAGGAGTTCTTGTCGACGATGTTCGCCAGGATGTTCGCGATGTGCTCGGTCGCGTCGACGGCTTCCTCGAGGCGCTCGAAGATGTCCTTCCAGCGAATCACGACCATCGGATCGATCCCCGTGTCGAACAGCGACGCGACGGCCTCCCGCGTCACGCGATCGCCCTCGGTCTCCAGGCGGTGGATCTCGCTCGTGTAGTGCGTGACGTTCTGAAAGCCCCGCATCCGCGGCACGGCGTCGGCGATGAGGCGGCAGGCCTCCATGAGGATGTGGGCCTGGCGCTGGGCCTGCTCCATCGGCGCCTCGATGCGGTAGAGGCCGAGGTAGTCGGCGACCTCCTCGGTGAGGTCGACGATGTCGTCGAGGCCCGACGCGAGGTCGAGGATGTCCTCGCGGTCGATCGGCGTGACGAACGTCGAGTTCAGCCGCTGGATGATGTCGTAGGTGATCCGGTCACCTTCCTGCTCGCAGAGCAGGATCGCCCGCGCCAGCTCGGCCTTCTCGGGATAGTTGCGCAGCATCTCGTCGAGCAGGTCGGCGGCGCGCAGCACGTTGTTCGCCGACTCCTCGAACAGATCGAAGAAGGCGCGGTCCTTCGGGGCGAAGACCTGCGAGAGCCGGGCCATGGCCGCGGCAGTCTACGTCAGGCGGTCTCGGAAAGAGGAAAGCTCATCCGGGTCGACGGCATACCCGTGCTGTGGCTCGGGGTAGCGGCGGGTGCGCACGTCGCCGGCGAACGCCGCCACGCCCGCGGTCATCTCGTCCTGCAGGCTCGCGTAGCGCTTGACGAAGCGGGCCCCGAGGCCCTCGCGGATGCCGAGCAGGTCGTGGAAGACGAGCACCTGGCCGTCGGTGTCCGGACCGGCCCCGATGCCGATGACCGGGACGTCGATGCGGGGCATGATCTCCGCGGTCACGTCCGATGGGATCGCCTCGAAGACGATCGAGAAGCAGCCGGCGTCCTGGAGCGCGATCGCCTCCTCGGCGATCCGCACCGCGGCGTCCGCGCTGCGGCCCTGCGCGCGGTAGCCGCCGAGCGCCGTCGCGGTCTGCGGCGTGAGCCCGACGTGGCCCATGACCGGGATCCCGACGCCCGCGATCGCCCGCGCGCGCGCCGCCGAGACCCGGCCGCCGCCCTCGAGCTTGACGGCGTCGCAGCCGGCCTCCTTGACGAAGCGCAGCGCGCTTGCGATCGCCTGCTCGTCGGATGCCTCGTAGGAGCCGAACGTCAGGTCGCCGACGAGCAGCGGCGTGCGCAGCCCGCGGCGGACGGCCTTGGCGAGGACGAGCATCTCGTCGAGCTCGACGGCGACCGTCGACGGGTAGCCGAGCACGGTCATCGCGCCCGAGTCGCCGACGAGCACGACGTCGACGCCGGCCGCCTCGGCAGCCCGCGCGCTGGGGAAGTCGTAGGCGGTGACCATGACGATCGGCTCGCCGAGGCGCTTGAGCTCGGCGAGGCGCGGGAGCGTCACCGGCAGCCGCTCGGGCGTGCTCGTGACGAGCGAGATCTGGCTGGGATGCGTCGACATGGCTCAGTGCTCCCGGGGAGTGGTCAGCAGGGTGGCGACCTCGCGGTCGACGTCGAGGATCCGGTTCGTGCCCGCCTCGACGTGGACGACGAGCGGCTCGTGGCGGGCGAGCTCCGCCGCGTCGTACTGGGCGTAGGAGATGAGGATGATCGTGTCGCCGTGGTGCACGAGGCGGGCAGCGGCGCCGTTGACCTGCATCGTGCCCGAGCCGCGCTCGCCGGCGATCGTGTACGTCTCGAAGCGGGCGCCGTTGTCGACATCCACGACGTGCACCTGCTCGTGCTCGAGGATGTCGGCGGCGTCCAGGAGGTCCGGATCGACGGTGATCGAGCCGACGTAGTGCAGGTCGGACCCGGTGACGGTCGCTCGGTGGATCTTGGACTTCAGCATCGTGCGCTGCATGCGGGTCGTTCAGCCTTCCTCGAGGATGTCGTTGTCGATCAGGCGGACGTCGCCGACGCGCGCGGCGACGGCGACGAGCACGCGCTCGGAGCCGACGCTGCGGACCGGCGCGAAGGTGTCGGGTGCGACGAGCGCGAGGTACTCGGGCTCGACCTGCATGGCGGTCATGGCCTCGCGGCCGGCCGCGGCGAGGGCGGCGGCGTCGCGCTCGCCGGCGGCGGCGGCGGCGCGGATCGCGTGCAGCGCGCGGCTGAGCGCCAGCGCGCGCTCGCGCTCGGCGCCGCGCAGGCGGGAGTTGCGGCTGGAGAGCGCCAGGCCGTCGGGTTCGCGGACCGTCGCGCCGACCTCGATCTGGACCGGGATGTCGAGGTCGCGGACGAGGCGGCGGATGACGGCGACCTGCTGGGCGTCCTTCTGGCCGAAGAACGCGACGTCGGGCGCGGCCATGTTCAGGAGCTTGCAGACGACGGTCGCGACGCCGGCGAAGTGCGCCTCGCCGCGGACCTCGCCCTCGAGCGGGGCGCTGATCTCGCCGACGCTGACGGTCGTGGCGAAGCCCGGGGGATAGACCTCGTCGGGCGGCGGCGCGAAGAGGATGTGCGCGCCGGCGGCCTGCGCGAGCGCCGCGTCGCGCGCCTCGTCGCGCGGGTAGGCGGCGAGGTCGGTGACCTCGTCGAACTGCGCCGGGTTGACGAACAGCGACACGACGACCTCGTCGCAGGCAGCGGCCGCCTGCGCGACGAGCGACAGGTGGCCGTCGTGCAGCGCCCCCATCGTCGGGACGAGGCCGATCCGGCGCCCGGCGCGGCGCGGCTCGCGCAGCGCGGCGCGCAGGTCGGCGACGGTGCGGACGATCCTCATGCGGGCACCGCCTGGGATGCCGCCGCGAGGCGGCGGGTCGCGTCGACGAGCGCGTCGAAGAGCGCGAGGTCGTCGGGCGCGCGCTCGGCGACGGCTGCGCGCTGGCGCGCGACGGTGGCCTCGTCGCCGCGCGCGACGGGGCCGGTGAGGGCACCGGGGCCGAGGGTCGCCCAGTTGGCGACCGCCGCCTGCACGAGCGCGACGAGCGGCTCGCGGTCGATCCCGGCGCTGCGGGCGAGGCGCTCGGCGAGGTCCTCGACGACGACGAGGAAGTTCGAGGCGACGGAGGCCGCAGCGTGGTAGGCGGCGCGGTCGGCGTCGTCGATGTGGACGGGGCGCATGCCGAGCCGGCGGGCGAGCGCGCCCGCGGTGCCCAGGGCGCGGCCGGTCGCGCCCGCGATGGCCGCGGTCGCGCCGGCGAAGGTCGCGCCGGTGTCGGGCACGGTCATGAGCGGGTGCAGCGAGAACGCCTCGTGCGGGGCCAGCGCGGCGAGCGTCGTCGACGCCGAGCAGTGGCCGACGAGCGGGCCCGGCGCGAGCGCGGCCGCCGCGGCCTCGATCTCGGCGTCGGGGACGCAGAGCAGGACGGCGCCGGGGTCGGAGAGGACGGCGTCGCCGCGGCGCAGCGGTCCCTCGACGGCGAGCCCGGCCGCGGCGAGGGCAGCGGCCAGCGCGGTGCCCAGACGGCCGGCGCCGACGATCGCGATGCGGTCGGGGATGCGCGCCTCGGCGCGCGGCGTGAGCGGGATCTGCCTGTCCGTCATGTCGGTCCAGTCCTCCATCGAGGTACCGGTCGCGGTGGTGGCGTTCGACGGTGTGCGCCGTCCTCCTAGACGATAGCTCACGTCGCGCCCAGCCCCTAGGCTCCTGGTCGTGTCGACGAGCGCGGAGCGCCGCGAGCAGCTCAAGGTCGTCTATTCGGAGGCCCGCGGGTGCACCCGCTGCCCGGAGCTCGCGCGCACGCGCACGCAGGTCGTCTTCGGGTCCGGCAACGCCGACGCCGACCTCATGTTCGTGGGCGAGGCCCCCGGCGCCCGCGAGGACGAGCAGGGAATCCCGTTCGTCGGCGCCGCGGGCAAGCTCCTCGATCAGCTGCTCGAGGAGGTCGGGCTCGCGCGCAGCGACGTCTGGATCAGCAACGTCCTGAAGTGCCGGCCGCCGGGCAATCGCGACCCGCAGCCGGCCGAGATCGACAACTGCCAGGACTACCTCATGCGCCAGGTCGAGCTCATCGCGCCGCGGGTGATCTGCACGCTCGGCAACTTCTCGACGAAGCTCCTGCGCGCCGACCCGACCGGGATCTCACGGCTGCACGGGCAGGCGGAGATCCGCGTCATCGGTCGCCGCGCGGTGCGGCTGTACCCGCTGTTTCACCCGGCGGCCGCGCTCTACACCCGGTCGCTGCTGGACACGCTGCGCGCCGACTTCGCGCGGCTGCCCGCGCTGCTGGCGCTCGCGCTGCCCGAGCAGCCCGAGCCCGAGGTCGCGCCCGCGCCCGCGGTGCCCGAGCCCGAGCTCGCCGACGTGCCCGAGCCCGCGGTGCCGGAGATGACGCCCGATCCGGCGCAGGCGGAGGGCGAGCAGCTCGGGTTGTTCTAGGAGCGCACCGGCGCCTCGCGCAGCGCCGGGAGCACCCGCTCGCCGTAGGTCCTGATCGAGCCCAGCGGGTCGGCGCGGCCGATGAGCTGCAGGCAGATGACGGTCGCGCCCGCGCGCTCCATCTCGCGGATGCGCTCGACGTGCTCGCGCGGATCGGAGCCGATGAGGAAGCCCTCCTTCGCGAACTGCTCGTCGGTCATCTGCTCGTCGGCGCGGCGCTGCATGTCCTGCTGGTCGGCGATGTCCTCGAGGTAGAGCTCGGGCAGCTGGGTGGGCTTCCAGTGGCGGGCGCCCTCGATCGCGGCCTGCTCGTCGTCGGCCCACGCGAAGCCGGCCTGGAAGATGATCTCGCCCGGCTCGCGGCCGTGCTCGCGGCAGGACTCGCGATAGGCGTCGACGATCTCCGGCGCCTGCTCGGGGTCGCCGAGCGTCCACAGCCCGTCGCCGAAGCGCCCCGCAAGCTCCGCGGACTGCGGCCCGAACGCCGAGACGTAGAGCTTCGGGCGCGTCTTCGCGCGCGTCCAGAGCTTCGCCTCCTCGAGCTTGAACCAGCCGGCGTCCATCGTGACGGTCTCCCCGGCCCACAGCCGCGTGATCGCCTCCAGGCCGGTCTCCAGCCGCCGGCGCTGCTCGCCGTAGTCGGGCCAGTCAAGGCCGAGCGGCGTCTCGTTGACCGCCTCACCGGAGCCGGCGCCGAGGAAGACGCGGCCCGGATAGAGCTCCTCGAGCGACATGAACGCCTGCGCGACGACCCCCGGGTGGTAGTGGTGGACGATCGGCGTCACGCCCGTCCCGATCGGCTTCGCCGTCACCTGCCCGAGCGCGCCGAGGTAGACCCAGGCGTTGGCGGCCTGGCCGTCGGGGAACCAGGGCGCGAAGTGGTCGGACGTGCCGAGTGCGTCGAAGCCCGCGCGGTCGGCGGCCTTTGCCTGCTCGAGCATCGCGGAGGGCGTGAACTCCTCCGTGGAGGTGGCGAACCAGTACTGCATCGGGGCGCTCCTTTCCGTCCGGGAACCCCCGGCCTACCCGCAGACGCGCCCCGACGCGCGCCTATCCCTGCCCGGGCTCGAGCTTCAGCGCGCAGCCGTTGATGCAGTAGCGCTGCCCGCTGGCTCCCGGGCCGTCGGCGAAGACGTGGCCGAGATGGCCGCCGCAGCGCTTGCAGACGACCTCGGTGCGCACCATCCCGAACTTGCGGTCCGTGCGCGTCTCGACGGCCTCGGCCACCGCGGGATCGGTGAAGCTCGGCCAGCCCGTGCCGGAGTCGAACTTCGCGTCGGATGTGAACAGCGTGGCGCCGCAGCCGGCGCAGGTGTAGCTGCCGGGCGTCTTCTCGTCGACGTAGGGGCCGGTGAAGGCGCGCTCGGTGCCGGCCTCGCGGAGCACGTGGTACTGCTCGGGCGACAGCTCCCTGCGCCACTCCTCGTCGGACTTCGTGATCGGTGTCGTGTCGGTCTTCTCCATGGATCCAGGCTAGCTGCAAGACCCGAGGAGGTTGTTCTGCTCGTGCAGCGAGCGACGGGCGGCCTGTGGCCGGTGGCACGGTGTTCGGGGTGGCGCCCGTGCCGCGACGCGCTCGCGGAGGGATGAACTGCGGCTCTGAGGGATAGACGGGGCGCGGGGGCGCGCCGAGCGGTCGCCGGCGGGGGGATGGGCCCAGAGCGTCCCGCAGAGCGTCGTTTCGGGCCCAACCCCCCCGTGGCGCAAGCAGGTGAACCGGACCCATGCCCTCAGAGATGCAGGTCGCCGGCGTCGGCAGGACCGCAGCCGAGCAGCTTCACACGAGCGCTGGCTGCATTCATACGGGCGGCTCGACACCGACAAGCCTCCAAGCAGACCCGCGGGGAACACCGTGCTCGGGAACTACAGCCAGCCGCCGTGCTCACGAGAACCGAGCGCGCCCGCGCGCCTGCGCGCCAGCCTGCGCAGGAAGCCCGGCATCTGGGCCGCCTGCGCGATCGCATCGAGCACGCGCTCGCCGTGGCTGAGGTCGCTGTGGACGTACTCGGCGAGCGCGCCGTCGCGGCCGAAGTAGCGCCAGCTGCGCGATGCGCCTGCCGTGCGCAGCAGAGCGGCCGTCAGCGGCGGGAGCGCGAACGCGCCGTGGACGAAGAGCGTGCCGCCCGGCACGACCCGCGTGGACCACGCCTGGAGCATCTCGGAGGCCGCGCTGTAGGGGCTCGCCGGGCCGACGAAGAGGACGTCCACCGAGCCGTCGACGCCCTCGACCTGCGACGCCGACAGAACGACGACCTCGACCCCCGGCAGCGCCCCGCGGCGCATCGCCGCGAGCGCCTCGGGGGCGATGTTGCCCGTCATGACGATCCGCGCCGGCGCGTCGAGCACGCGCGCGCTGGCCTCGAGGCGCTCGCCCTGGGCATCGGTCAGCATGCCTCCGACGCTAGAGGATCGACGCGATCCCGGCTCCGCCCGCGCCAGGCACTAGAGTCCGGCACGTGCCGATCTCGCGCGTCATCGCCGCCCTGCTCGCGACCGCGGCGCTCGCCGTGCCGGCGACCGCGACCGCGCAGACGACGACGGTCCCGCGCTCTGGCGCGAGCGTCTCCAACACCCCGCCGGTGCCGCTGACGCCCGGCAACTCCGAGGGCGCGACGGCCGGCAGCGAGGTCCCGGCGTCGGAGGTGCCGCGCTCCTCGGCTTCCGGCGACGAGCTTCCGAACACCGGCTCGGACCCGCGGCTGCTGTTCGCATTCGGCGTCGCGCTGACGCTGCTCGGCGTGGGGCTGCGGCTCCGTACCGCCGATGCCGAGCTCTACTGAGCCCGAAGCGCAGACCGCCGCGCCGGCGGAGACCGAGGCGCTCGCCGCAGGGCTCGCGCGACGCCTGCGCCCGGGCGACGTCGTGCTCGTCTCGGGCGATCTCGGCACCGGCAAGACGACGTTCGTGCGCGGGGCCTGCCGGGCACTCGGCGTCACGGGCGCGGTGACGAGCCCGAGCTTCACGATCGCCCAGCGCTACGAGGGGACCGTCCCGATCTCCCACCTCGACCTCTACCGCCTCGGCGACCTCGGCGAGGAGGACCCGGCGCTGCTCGCCGACGAGCTGGCGGAGGACCGCATCGCGTTCGTCGAGTGGCCGGAGGTCGGCTCGCCGGAGGGGCTGGATCCCGAGCGGGTCGTTGCGCGGGTGCGTCTCGAGCACCTCGGCGGCGACCGCCGCCTCGTCCGGATCGACGCGTGATCGTCCTGGGCTTCGACACCGCGACGCCGGCCACCGTCGCCGGGCTGCTCGACAGCGAGACGCCTGGCGCGGCGGGCGAGCGCCGCCACGAGCCCGCGGCGGGCGAGCGGCCCGGTCACGCCTCGCAGCTGCTGGCGCTCGCCGCCGAGCTGCTCGCCGAGCGCGGCCTCGGCTTCGCCGACGTCGACCGGATCGCGGTCGGCCTCGGCCCGGGGACGTTCACCGGGCTGCGGATCGGCGTCGCGACGGCGCGGGCGCTCGCGCAGGCGTCCGGCGCCGAGCTCGTCGGCGTCTCGACGCTGCGCGCGCTCGCCGCGGCGGCCGAGTCGCACGCGCCGCCGGGGACCGGCGTCCTGGCGGTCGTCGACGCGCGGCGCCGCGAGGTCTTCGCCGCCGGCTGGCGCGACGGGCGCGAGGTCGTCGCGCCCGTGGCGGTCGCTCCGGCGGCGCTCGCAGATCGCCTGCAATCGGGCGCTGAATCGTGGCTGGCCGTCGGTGACGGCGCGCTACGCTTTCGCTCTGACCTGGAAGCGTCCGGCTGCCTCGTCGCCCCCGATGACTCGCCGCTGCACGGCGTCGCCGGCGGGGTCGTCTGCCGGCTCGCGCTCGAGGCTTCGCAGCCGCTGCAGCGCGACCTGGTCGTCCCGGAGTACCTGCGCCCCCCTGACGCCGCCCGCCCCCGCACCACCCCCACGTGACCGCTGAACCGCTCGACATCCGCCGGCTGACGTACGCGGACCTCCCGCAGCTCATCGCGGTCGAGCGGCGCGCGTTTCCCACGCCGTGGTCGCTGGCGATGTTCGTGCTCGAGCTCTCCAAGCCGGCGGGGGTGTGCCTCGCGGCGCTGCGCGGCAGCGAGATGGTCGGCTACCTCATCTGCTCGCGCTACGACACCGTCTGGCACATCATGAACGTCGCCGTCGACCCCGATTGCCGCCGCCAGGGCATCGCGACGGCGATGCTGCTGGACCTGTTCCGTCGCATCGACTCCGACAACGCGCGCTTCACGCTCGAGGTCCGCGAGTCCAACCGCGGCGCGATCGAGCTCTACGAGCGCTACGGCTTCCGGGCGGCGGGGCGCCGCCGGCGCTACTACCAGGACAACGGGGAGGACGCGGTCGTCATGTGGCGCACGCAGTCGACGCTCGCCGGGAGCTACGACGACGTGCCCAACGCCTCGCCGGCATGACGATGGCCGATCGCGCAGGCCACATGACGAGCTCGCTCATCCTCGCCCTCGAGACGAGCTGCGACGACACGTGCGCCGCCGTCGTGAGCGCGGACGGCGAGCTGCGCTCGAACGTCATCTCCTCGCAGGGCATCCACGACGTCTACGGCGGCGTCGTGCCGGAGATCGCCTCGCGCCACCACCTCGAGCTCGTGAACCTCACCGTCGACGACGCCCTGCGCCGCGCCGGCGCGACGCTCGACGACGTCGGCCTCGTCGCCGTCACGCAGGGCCCGGGCCTCGTCGGCGCGCTGCTCGTCGGCGTCGCGACCGCGAAGGCGCTCGCCGCCGCGCGCGGGCTGCCGCTGGCGGCGGTCGACCATCTCCAGGGCCACGTGGCGGCGAACTTCCTGCGCCTGGGACCGGACGCGAGCGCGATCATGGAGCCGCCGTTCGTCTGCCTCATCGCCAGCGGCGGGCACACGCTGCTCGCTCGCGTCGAGGACCACGCGACCTTCACCGTCCTCGGGCGCACGCTCGACGACGCCGCCGGCGAGGCCTTCGACAAGGGCGCCCGCCTGCTCGGGCTGCCGTTTCCCGGCGGGCCCGCGCTCGAGCGCCTCGCGCGCGACGGCGACCCGGCGGCGTTCGCGTTCCCGATCGCCCGCAACGTGCCGGGCCTCGACTTCTCCTTCGCGGGCGTCAAGACGTCGCTGCTGTACCGCGTGCGCGACCTCGGCGAGCAGGAGGCGGCCGCGCGCGCCGCCGACCTCGCGGCGGGCTACCAGCACGCGATCGTCGAGGCGCTGGCCGAGCGCTGCGAGCGTGCGCTGCTGCAGACCGGGATCGGGCGGCTGGCGATCGGCGGCGGCGTCGCGGCCAACGGCCCGCTGCGCGAGCGCCTCGCCGGCCTCGGCGTCGAGGTCGGCGTGCCCCCGCGCGAGCTGTGCACCGACAACGCGGCGATGATCGGCTCCGCCGCCCGCTTCGTGGCCCCGCTGGCGTTTCCCGGCTACCTCGCGCTCGACGCCTACGCCTCCGGCGAGCGTGCGCTCGCGTGACGCCGCACCGGCTCGTGCTCTACGGGCGGCCTGGGTGTCATCTCTGCGACGAGGCCCGCGCGGTCCTCGCGGGCATCGGCGAGCCGTTCACCGAGATCGACATCACGACCGACGACGCGCTGCACGCCGCGTACCTCGAGCGCATCCCGGTCGTGGCGCTCGACGGCGCGGAGCTCTTCGACTTCTTCGTCGACGAAGGCGCATTGCGGGAACGACTGGATAGAGTGAACCGTCGATGACGACCGGCGAGCGCGCAGGACCTCAGGTGGACTCGACGGTCCCGCGCGACAACGCGATCGGCGCCGGTGAGCGGCTGTCGCTCGGCGTCGCGGCCCGCCTCTCGCGCTATCTCCAGGTCCTCACGCAGGCCAAGAAGATGGGCAAGGAGACGATCTCCTCGCGTGAGCTCAGCGATTACACGCACGTCAACCCGACGCAGATCCGCCGCGACTTCTCGGGTTTCGGGAAGTTCGGCAAGCGCGGCGTGGGCTACAACGTCGACGCGCTCGTCTCGCAGATCCGCAAGATCCTCCGCACCTCGGGCCAGCACAACATCGCGCTGTTCGGCGCCGGCCATCTCGGCCAGGCGATCGCCTCGTCGGACATCTTCGCCGACCACGGCTTCCGCGTCGTCGCGATCTTCGACAACGACAAGCGCAAGATCGGCCAGCAGGTCGGCCCGACGACGATCCGCCACAGCTCCGAGCTGAAGTCGATGGTCGAGGACGAGGACATCGTCGTCGGCGTCCTCGCGGTGCCGACGGCGGCCGCCCAGCCGATCGCCGACGACCTCGTCGAGGCCGGCGTGAAGATCATCTTCAACTACTCCGAGGCACTCCTGCAGGTGCCGCCGGAGGTCACCGTCCACACCTCGTCGCCGGCGGTCGACCTGCTGTACGCGCTGTACTTCTACCTCACGTAGCTCCACCCCGCGGGCCCGCGCCTCACTGCACCCATGCCCATCGACCTCGACAGCACCGAGGAGATCTTCGCGGCCTCGCAGGACCTGACGGTGGGTCTCGAGGAGGAGTTCGCGCTCCTCGACCCCCGGACGCTCGACCTCGTGCCGCGCTTCGAGGAGCTGCGCGACGCGGCGGCCGCGAGCGACCCCGAGCTGTCGGAGGGCATCACCGGCGAGCTCATCTCGTCGGAGATCGAGATCGTCTCCGGGCGCGGCGAGGACCTCCACGACGCCCAGGCGCGCCAGCGCGACCGCCGCCGGCGGCTCTTCGCGCTCGCCAACGACCACGGCATCGTGCTCGGCTCGACCGGCACCCATCCGTGGGCCGACTACCGCGAGCAGCGCAACATCGACACGGAGCACTACCGCCGCGTCGTCGAGGGGCTCGGCTACGTCGCGCGGCGCAACAACACGTTCTCGCTGCACGTCCACGTCGGCGTCCGCGACGCCGATCGCGCGGTCCGCGCCTGCGACCGGCTGCGGCCGATCCTGCCGCTCCTGCTCGCCGCCGGCGCGAGCTCGCCGTTTCTCGAAGGCAACGACACGCGCCTGCACTCCGTGCGCACCCAGACGTTCACGAAGTCCTTCCCGCGCTGCGGCGTACCGGACGCCTACGGCTCGTGGCAGTCCTTCCGCGACTACATCGAGCTGCTCATCGCGACGAACTCGATCGTCGAGTACACGCAGGTCTGGTGGTCGGTCCGGCCGCACGCGACCTACGGCACGATCGAGGTCCGAATCTGCGACGCGCAGGTGACGATGGCGGAGTCCGAGCAGCTCGCCGCGCTCGTCGTCGCCTGCGTCGGACAGGCGCTGCGCGACATCGACGACGGCGTGCCGTTCGAGGATCCCGCGCCACGGCTGATCGAGGAGAACATGTGGCGGGCCATCCGCCACGGGCTCGACGGCAGGATGATCGACGTCGCGCGCGGCGTCGAGATCGGCACGCGCACGGCGCTCGAGGACCTCTGGGAGTGGACAACCCCGGTGCGCCGGGAGCTGCGCATCGACGCGGGCCTCGAGGGCCCCAACGGCGCGCAGCGCCAGCGGGCGGCGCTGCTCGACGGCGCCGACCTGCGCGAGGTCTACGCTGGGACGGTGCGGGAGACCATGACGACCTACGCACAGGAGGTTGCCGCATGACGAGCGCCGATGCCGGTGGCACGCCGCCGCCCGAGGACGCCGAGCCCGACCTGACCGGGCTGTCGGAGGAGGAGCTGCGCGCCGTCTACGAGGCCGAGCTCGCGCGCGTGCGCGTGGAGGACATCCTCGTGCAGACGGTCGTGTCGTTGCTGAACCTCGCCGCCCGCAAGGCCGGCCTGACGGGGGCCGAGGAGCCGCCGGACTTCCAGCAGGTGGGAGAGGCGATCGAGGCCACGCGCGCGCTGCTGCCGTTCGTGGAACCGGTCCTCGGGACCGAGGTCGCGCAGGTCCGCGATGCGCTGTCGCAGCTGCAGATGGCCTACGCGCGGTCCGGCGCGCCCGCCCCCAACGCGGGCGGCGAGGCCCCCGCGGACCCCGCCGCCAAGCCCGAGGGCGGCGATCCGCCGAAGTCCAGCGGACGCCTCTGGGTTCCGGGCCAATAACGGGCCGGCGGCCGTCGACTTCGGCCGGCGCGCCCCCCGTCCGCGCGGGCAAGTAGACTCGCGGCGCGTTTCTCGCGGTCGGGGGTCGGTGCTGCCTGCTCGGGTTGGCGATGCGCCCTTGACACCAAAGACTTTGGAGGCCGGTTTCCTTGAGTGACTTTCTGTTGGACCATGGCGTCGTCGTCGCGCTGGTATGCGCGTCGCTGGCGGTGCTCTACGGAGCGCTGACGACTCGTTCCCTGCTGGCGCTGTCGCCGGGCAACGAGCGCATGGTGCAGATCTCCAGGGCCGTCCAGCAGGGCGCTTCCGCGTACCTGCGCCGTCAGTACACGACGATCGCCATCGTCGGCGTCGTCCTCTTCATCGTGCTGATCCCGCTGCAGAGCGTCGCAGTGGCCGTCGGGTTCGCAATCGGCGGCCTGTTGTCGGCGTCCGCCGGCTTCATCGGCATGAACGTCTCGGTGCGCGCGAACTGCCGGGTCGCCGAGGCCGCCCGCGGCGGCATCTCGCCGGCGCTCGACGCCGCCTTCCGCGGCGGCGCGATCACCGGGATGCTCGTCGTCGGCCTCGCGCTGCTCGGCGTCGCCGGCTACTACGGGATCCTGACCTTCATCTTCGACGACTCGCCCAAGGAGGCCATCGACGCGCTCATCGGTCTCGGCTTCGGCGGCTCGCTGATCTCCGTCTTCGCCCGTCTGGGCGGCGGCATCTTCACGAAGGGCGCCGACGTCGGAGCCGACCTCGTCGGCAAGGTCGAGGCCGGCATCCCCGAGGACGATCCGCGCAACCCGGCGGTCATCGCCGACAACGTCGGCGACAACGTCGGCGACTGCGCCGGCATGGCGGCCGACCTCTTCGAGACCTACGCGGTCACCGCCGTCGCGGTCATGCTGCTCGGCGTCCTGACGTTCGCCGACGAGAACCTGACGCAGGTCGCGCTGTACCCGCTGATGCTCGGCGGCGCCGCGATCGTCGCCTCGATCATCGGCACCTTCGCGGTGAAGTCCGCGGCCGGCAACGTCGAGCGCGCGCTCTACCAGGGCCTGATCCTGTCCGGCCTGCTCGCCGCCGCGGCGTTCTATCCGATCACGTCCTGGATGATGGACGGCCTCGCGACGCGGACGGCCGACGTCAACGTCTCGGTCCCCTCCGTCGGCGACCTCTACCTCTGCTCGCTCATCGGCCTCGCGGTCACGGCGTGCCTCTTCGTGCTGACCGACTACTACACGTCCACGCGCTTCGGCCCCGTGAAGAAGACCGCCGCGGCGTCTGAGACCGGCCACGCGACGAACATCATCTCCGGCCTCGCGCAGGGCATGCAGGCGACCGCGCTGCCCGCGATCGTCCTCGCGCTCGGCATCTACGCCGCGAACGAGCTCGGCGGCATCTACGGCATCGCGATCGCCGTCATGGCGCAGCTCGGCCTCTGCGGGCTCATCGTCGCGCTCGACGCGTTCGGGCCGATCACCGACAACGCGGGCGGCATCGCCGAGATGGCGGACATGCCCGAGGACGTGCGCAACGTCACCGATCCGCTCGACGCCGTCGGCAACACGACGAAGGCCGTGACGAAGGGCTACGCGATCGGCTCGGCCGTGCTCGCGGCGCTCGTGCTCTTCGCCGCCTTCAAGATCGAGCTGCAGGCGGAGCTCGCCGAGGGCGGCGAGGATCCGGCGGTCTTCGCGCTCGACGCGCCGCTCGTGCTCATCGGCCTGCTCATCGGCGGCATGATGGTCTACCTCTTCGCCTCGCTGTCGATGGAGGCCGTCGGTCGCGCCGGCGGCGCCGTCGTCGAGGAGGTCCGCCGCCAGTTCCGCGAGAAGCCGGGGATCATGGACGGCACCGAGGAGCCCGACTACGCGACCTGCGTGGACATCGTCACGAAGACGGCGCAGCGCGAGATGATCATCCCGTCGCTGATCCCGATCGTCTTCACGCTCATCGTCGGGCTGCTGAGCGTCGAGGCGCTCGGCGGGCTGCTCATCGGCGTCATCGTCGTCGGCCTCTTCGTCGCGGTCTCGATGACCGCCGGCGGCGGCGCCTGGGACAACGCGAAGAAGCTCATCGAGGACGGCGCCTTCGGCGGCAAGGGCTCCGACGCCCACGCCGCCTCGGTGACCGGCGACACGGTCGGCGATCCCTACAAGGACACCGCCGGCCCCGCGATCAACCCGATGATCAAGGTCGCCAACATCGTGGCCATCCTGATCATTCCTCTGGTTGCGTAGGCGCTGAGCGCCGCCTGCTCACGCGTCGTAGATTGCGACGCGTGAGCGGCAGCACGGGAGGTTGACGTGGAGGATTCCGGGGGTTCGCGGGGGCTGGGGGTCGGGTTCGTGCTCGCGCTCCTCGTCGCCGCGGCCGTCTACTTCCTCGTCTTCGGCGACTTCAACGCCGACAGCGGCGGCCTCGCGCAGAAGGACGGGACCGCGGCGTGCGTCTCGGTCGACGGGACCGGCGGGTTCTCCGACGGCTCGGAGGACGGCGAGTGCGCCGTGGCGCCGGCCCTCGGGCTGCCGACCGCGCTCGCGCTGAGCCCGGACGGGCGCCATGCGTACGTCGCGGGGCACCGCGAGGCCGTCGCGACGCTGCGCCGCTCGCGCGCCGGCGGCGCGCTGAGCGCCGTGCGCGGCCGCGCCGGCTGCCACTCGCGCGACGGGACGGCCGGCGGCGAGCGGGCGCGCAAGCTGCGCGAGCCGCCCGCCCTCGGCAAGACGCGCACGTGCACGACCGCCCGCGGCCTGTTCGGCGTGACCGACGTCGCGGTGAGCCCGGATGGGCGCAACGTCTACGTCGGCTCGTCGGACGGGCTGGCGATCTTCGATCGCGACCGCAGCAGCGGCCGGCTGACGCAGAAGGCCGGGCGGGCCGGCTGCATGACGCTCACCGGCGCCGAGCGGGGCGGCCGCGTGGAGCGCCCGACCTGCTCGCCGGCGGCGGGCCTCTACGGCGCGGGCTCGGTGACGGTCAGCCCGGACGGGCAGAACGTCTACGTCACGAGCGCCGAGGTGCTGACCTTCCGCCGCGACGGCGCGACGGGCGCGCTGAGGCGGCTGGACGGCCGCGCCGGATGCGTCGCGACGACGCGCACCGGCGCCGGCGGCATCCCGTGCGTCGCCGATCCGGCGGTCGACGGCGCGACCACGATCGCGATCAGCAGCGACGGCCGCCACGCCTACACGACCTCCGGCGCCGACCCTCGCGGCTCGGGCGCGCTGGCCATCCTCGCGCGCGATCGCGGCAGCGGCGCCCTGACGCCCGTGCCCGGGAGCGCCGGGTGCATCTCCCAGCGCGGCGACTGCCGGCGCGCGGGCGGCCTCGAGGGCGCTGCGGCGATCGCGTTCAGCAGCGGCGGCCGCGACGCCTACGTCGTCTCGTCGCTCGGCTGCGCGGTCGCCGTGTTTCGCCGCGACGGCGGCACCGGCGTGCTGACCCAGCGGCCCGGCGACGCGGGCATCGCGACGAAGCACGGCGACAGCGGCGCCTGCGCCAACCGCGAGGAGGGCGACGCCAGCGGGTTCGTCGGCGGGGCGGTGACGGTCAGCCGCGACGGTCGCAGCGTCGTCGTGACCGCCCGCGCCGGCGTCGCGCTGTACTCGCGCGACGGTCGCGACGGGAGCCTGCGCTACGAGGGCTGCGTCAACGACGACGGCGAGGGGACCTGCGAGGACGTCAAGGCGCTCAACGTCCCGATCGCGCCCGTCATCTCGCCCGGCGGCGGCGACCTCTACGTCGCCGTCCAGGGCGGCGACGCGGTCGCGGCGTTCGGCCTCCCTCGTCCGCGGCGGGGATGACGCGGTGACGCGAGCTACAGTGCCGCTGTGCCCGCGCGACAGGACCAGCCGGTGAGCTTCCTCGAGCAGCATCTCGAGGGCGGCATCTGGCGCGCCGACCCGCCGTTCTCGTCGGTGACGTTCAAGGTCCGCCATCTCGGGGCGCGCGACTACCGCGCGGGCTTTCGCGAGATCGACGCGACGCTCGACGTCGAGGCGGGAACCCTGGTCGCATCGGTCCCGGTGGCGAGCCTCGATCTCAACAACCCGATCATCCGGGCGCGGATGCTGTCCGACGAGTTTCTCGACGCCGCGCGGTTCCCCGAGGTCACGTGGGTCGTCTCGGACTTTCGCGGCGACGCGACGCGCGCGGTCGCCGTCGCCGGCGACCTGACGATCCACGGCCACACCCACGCCGTCGAGGCGACCGGGCGCATCGGCCTGCCGGGAGCCGGGCTGCTGAGCCCGGAGAACCGCGTCGGCATCGAGCTCAGCGCGATCGTGGACCGGCGCGACTTCGGGCTGGACTGGCAGGAGGAGCTCCCCGGCGGCGGGGACACGCTCGGCTGGGACGTGACGCTCGAGGCGCTCCTCGAGTTCGTCGAGGCGGAGTAGCACCGGCCCCCATCTCGGATGGCTGAGCGCCGGCTCCACGGACTGCAGCGCGTACTCGGGGTCAACGCGCTCTTCTCCACCGCCTACGGCAACGTCGGCTCGTCGATCTACTACGCCCTCGGCCTCGTCGCCGCCCTCGCCGCCGGGCTGACGCCGCTCGTCTTCCTCCTCACGGGCGCGCTCTTCTACTGCACCGCCATGACCTACGCCGAGGCGACCGCGATGTACCCGGAGGCCGGCGGGTCGTCGCTCTTCGCCCGCCGCGCGTTCAACGAGCTCTGGTCGTTCTTCACGGCCTGGGCGCAGATGCTGAACTACATCATCACGATCGCGATCTCGGCGTTCTTCGCAGCCCACTACGCCGGGCGCTTCACCTGGGACGGCTTCAAGTCCTCGCCTTGGGACATCGTGTTCGCGGCGTGCATCGTCATGCTGCTCGCGCTCGTGAACGTCCGCGGCGTCAAGGACGCGGTGACGGTCAACCTCGTCCTCGCGGTCGTCGACTTCCTCAGCCAGCTCGGGATCGTCCTGCTCGGCGTCTTCCTCGTCTTCAGCCCCGAGGTCCTGCTGAACAACCTCGACTTCTTCGGCGAGACGCCGAAGCTCACGCAGTTCCTGCTCGCGATCCCGATCGGCACCGTCGCGTACACCGGCATCGAGACGATCTCGAACATGGCCGGCGAGGCGCGCGACTCGGACACGACGATCCCCGCGGCGATCCGCCGCGTGATGTACGCCGTCTTCGCGATCTACTTCACGCTGCCGCTCATCGCGCTGTCGTCGCTGCCGGTGGAGTGCGTGGGCGGCGAGTGCCGGACGCTGCTCGGCGTCGGCCCCGACGAGAACGGCTACGCGAACGACCCGATCATCGGCGTCGTCTCCGGCATGGAGCTCGGCGAGTTCCAGGGAGTGGTCCGGGGATACGTGGGAGTGCTCGCCGTCACGATCCTCGTCGCGGCGACGAACGCCGGCGTGCTCGGCGTCTCACGACTGACGTACTCGATGGGCATGTACCGCCAGCTGCCCGACACCGTCCGGCGCCTGCACCGGCGCTACCGGACGCCGTACGTCGGGATCCTCGTCTTCTCAGGCCTCGCCTGCCTGGCGCTGCTGCCCGGTCAGGCGGACTTCCTGGGCAAGATCTACGCGTTCGGCGCGATGCTCTCCTTCTCGATGGCCCACCTGTCGCTCATCCGTCTGCGCGTCTCCTCGCCCGACGCCCGGCGGCCCTATCGCAGCCCGGGCCGCCTGCGCGTCCGCGGCCACGAGCTACCGGCGCTGGCGGTCGTCGGGCTGACGGGGACCGTCATCTCGTTCGTCGTCGTGAGCGTGCTCGACCTCACCGTCGGCGCCGCGGGCGTGACCTGGATGGCGCTGGGCATGAGCGGCTACGTCCTGTACCGCCGCAGCCAGGGGCTCGACCTCGTCTCGACGCACCAGGTCGCGATCCCACGGCCGGTGACGGAGACCGAGGCCGAGTACGAGTCCGTGCTCGTGGCGCTGGAGGCGCGCCACTACTCGCCGCTGACGATTGCCACCGCCGCCAAGCTCGCGGGGCGCAAGCGGCGCGGCATCCACGTCCTCGTGACGATCACCGTGCCGCAGGCGTCGCCGATCGATGCCCAGCTGCCCGACGAGGAGCTCGCCGCGCGCGCTGTCATCGAGCAGGCGCGGATCCAGGGCGGGCGGCGCGTGAGCGGCCATGTCGAGCGGGTGCGGCCGGGCCAGGCCGGGCGGCTCATCGTCGACGAAGCGAAGCTGACGCGCGCCCACGCGATCGTCATGCCGCTGCCGCCGCGCAACGGGACGACGCTCTTCGGGAAGACCATCGAGACTGTGCTCTCCGACCGCCCGTGCCGCGTGATCATCGAGTCTGAGCCAGCCAATGCCTGATCCTCGCGGCGCCCACGAGGTCGCCACGATGCTGCTGTCGGCGGCGATGGCCGTCATCGGGATCACGATGCTCGGCCGCACGCTCATGGCCGGCGGCGGGCCGCTGGCGCTCGGCACCGTGCTCGGCCTGCTCTTTCTCGCCGCCGGCCTCGGGCGCCTCTACTTCACCTGGCGGCAGTAGTGGAGCACTCCGGCGACCGGGCGCCCCGCTCGGCCTTCCAGCGCCGGCTCGGCTCGGCGACGCTGTTCGCGATCGTCTGGACGTCGCTGGCGAGCGCGGTGTACTTCTCGCTCGGCGTCGTCGCCGAGAACGCGCTCGGGCTGACGCCGCTCGTCTTCCTCGGCGCTGCGATCTTCTTCGGCCTCACGGCCATGACATACGTCGAGGGCGCGTCGCTGCACCAGGAGCGCGCCGGCGCGACGGTCATCGCGCGGCACGCCTTCAACGAGCTGTGGAGCTTCGTGGCGGGGTGGGCGGTCCTGTTGGACTTCCTCATCCTCATCGCGGTCACGGCATTCGCGGCCTCGAACTACTTTGCGGAGTTCTGGGCGCCGCTCGCCGATCCCTTGCCCGAGCTCTCGATCGCGCTCGGCATCATCGTCTACGTCGCGCTGCGCAACGTCGCCGGCTTCAAGGGCAGCGCGCGCCTGGACCGCGTCGGCGCGCTCGTCCTCGTCGACGTCGCGCTGCAGCTGCTGATCATCGTGTTCGGCGCGTTCGTCGTCGTCGACATCGACGCGCTGACGTCCTCGATCGACCTCGGGACGAGCCCTGCGTGGGGCGATCTCATGTTCGCGCTCACGGTGAGCGCGGTCGCGTTCTCGTGCCTGGAGGCCGCGTCCGGTCTCTCCGGCGAGATCCAGATCGGGCGCCGGGGACTGCGGCGGCTGGTCATCAGCGCGACGTCGTCGGTGCTCGTGATCTACGTCGGTATCTCACTGGTCGCGGTCGCCGCGCTCCCGGTCACCCCCGGCGCGAGCCCGCTGCAGGGCGAGGCGCTCAACGCGCCGGTCATCGCGATCGTCCACAAGTTCGAGCCGGGCTGGCTCGCCGACGTGTTCGTCTACGCGACGGCGGCCCTGGCGACCGTGACGCTCGTCGTCGCGTCGCACGCGGCGATGCTCGGCCTCTCGCGGCTGGCGTACTCCCTGGCGACGAACAGCCAGATCCCCAGCGCGATCGGCCGCCTGCACCCGGAGCACGCGACACCGTACGTCGTCATCCTCGTCGCGGCGGTGCTGGCGGCCGCGATCGTCCTGCCGCGCGACCTCGAGTTCCTGCTGGGCATCAGCGCCTTCGGCGTGCTGCTGGCATTCACGATCGCCCACGTGGGGATCTGCGTGCTGCGCTACCGCGAGCCCGATCGCCCGCGGCCCTACCGGATCCCGCTGTCGGTGCGGATCGGCGCCGGCGACCTGCCGCTCCCGGCCGTGCTCGGCGCGACGATGGCCGCCGTCGGCTTCGTGAGCCTGCTCGTCTACCACGAGGGCGCGCGCTACCTCGGGCTCGTCTGGATGGCGGTCGGCGTCGCGCTGTACGTCGCCTACCGGCGCCGCAACGGGCTGCCGGTGTTCCGCCGCGTCGTCGTCTCCGAGCAGGCGCTGCGCTCCGAACCCGTCCGCGCGGAGTACGGCTCGATCCTCGTCCCGATCCTCGGCACGCCGCTCGACGACGACATCGTCCAGACCGCGGGCAGGCTCGCCGCCGTCGAGATCGCCGACACCGCGCAGGGCCGGCGGGGCGCGACGATCGAGGCGATCTGGGTCATCGAGGTCCCGCTGTCGCTGCCGCTGGACGCCCGGCTGCCGGACGCGCAGCTCAAGCGCGCGCGGGCGGCGCTGGCACGGGCCAAGGCGGTCGGCGAGGAGTACGAGGGCGTCGAGGTCGCGACCGCGACCGTGCGCGCGCGGCGGGCGGGAGAGGCGATCGTCAGCGAGGCGGCGCGGCGCGGCGTCGAGCTCATCGTGCTCGCGGCGGAGGAGCCGTCGCGCATCCGCGGAGGCGCCCTTCTCGGCGGGATCGGCGGGCCGATGGACAACTTCGTGGGGGATGCGACGAAGTACGTCGTGCGCAAGGCGCCGTGCCGCGTGATCCTCACCGCACCGCCCGGGGAGGTCCCCGCCGCCGGGGGCGCTCCGAGCGAGCACGGTGCTCTAGCATCCGACGCATGATGGTCCTCGTCGTCGGGGCCGGCCGCGTCGGGGCGGCGGTCGCGAAGTCCTCGCTCGCCGCCGGTCACACGGTGTCGGTGCTCGACGAGGATCCGCTCTCGCACGAGCGCCTGGACGCCGGCCAGGCGACCTCCTGGGAGGACGCCGGCGGGCGCTTCACCGTCGGGACGGCGATCGAGATCGACGCGCTGCTGGCCGCCGGGATCGAGGAGGCCGACATGTTCATCGCGGCCACCCGCGGAGACAACACGAACATCCTCGTCGCGCAGATCGCGCAGAAGCGCTTCGACGTGCCGCGCGTCGTCGTGCGCGTGCTCGATCCCGCGCGCTCGGACTGGTACGGCGAGCAGGGCCTGCACACGATCTGCGCGGTGAAGCTCGGCATCGCGATGTTCGAGCAGGCCGTGCTCGAGGCTGCGGCGGGCTGATGTACGTCGTCATCGTCGGCGGCGGCAAGGTCGGGCTGAACCTTGCGCGCGAGCTCATCCGCAACGGGCAGGAGGTCACGCTCATCGAGGGCGACCGCCGCGCGTACCTGCGCATCGAGCAGGAGCTCGAGCACGCGATCCAGTACGGCGACGGCACCGAGCTGTGGGTCCTCGAGCGCGCGGGCGTCCAGCGCGCCGACCTCGTCGTGGCGGTCACCGGCGACGACGAGGACAACATCCTCATCTGCCAGGTCGCAAAGGAGAAGTACCTCTGCGAGCGGATCATCGCCCGCTGCAACAACCCCCGCAACCTCCAGCACTTCAAGCTCCTCGGCATCCAGCCGGCGGTCTCGGCGACCGACCTCATCCTCAACCTCATCGAGCACGAGGTCCCCGGCCACGGGCTCGTCCATCTCCTCGACCTGCCCGACGAGCAGCTGGAGATCATCGAGGTCGAGGTCGTCGCGGGCGCGCCCGCCGCCGGCCTGAAGGTCTCCGACATCGACCTCCCCGAGGGCAGCCTCATCATCTCCGTCCTGCCGCGGGGCGGCTCGGGCTTCGTGCCCAAGGCCGACACGGTCATCACCGCGGGCGACGAGGTGCTCGTCGTCCTCGATCCCGGCCTCGAGCCGGCGATCACGGCGCAGTTCGCCGCCAACGGACGTCCCGGCTAGCTCGCCGGCGCAAACGCTGGACGAACGACCGCTGACATGGGATCGCGCGGGTCGTACCCTGTGTCCATGTCCTACGCCGAGGAGCGCCAGAAGCTCCGTCCCGCCTTCTCCGACGAGGCGCGCGCGCTGGCAATGGAGTGGCGCAAGCTCGCCCGGGCGGCGACGTTCGTCGCGGTGCTCACGAGCCCCGCGACCTTCATCTACCTCACCGTCAACGGCTGGCCGGTCCTCTGGGCGCTCGTCGTGACGATCGTCGCCGTCGCCGCCTTCCGCGGCCTCGTCGACGTGCTCGCGCACAAGTTCATCCCGCGGGCGTCGCTCTACGGCGCGGAGAAGACCCTGCTCGAGGACGACGTCGTCTCGCGGCGCCGCGCGTGGTACTGGCGCACGAAGTACCGCCGCTGGACCTGGATCGTGGCGATCCTCGGCACGCTGCTGCTGACGATCAACATCATCCACAACGCCGTCGACGGCCCGGCCTCGTTCCACGACTCGCTGACGATGATCGGCGACTTCCTGCCGGTCCTGCTCATCCAGATCCTGCCGCTGCTGTTCATCTTCCCGATGCTGTTCTTCGCGAACTTCCTCATCCTCTTCGGGCCGCTCGTCTTCTTCGGGATCAAGCAGATGAAGGGCTACGAGCCCGGCGACGCCGACTGGGGCGTGCGCCTCGACGACGTCCGCGGCCAGGCCGAGCCGAAGGAGGACGTCAGCCGCGTCATCTCGCTGTGGCAGTCCGGCGAGGAGTTCCGCAAGGCGGGCGGCAAGCCCGAGCGCGGGCTGCTCTTCATCGGCGCGCCGGGCACCGGCAAGACGATGCTCTCCAAGGCGATCGCGACGAGCTTCAACTCGCCGATCATGATGATGCCGGGGTCCGGCTTCGCGTCGACGTTCATGGGCATGGACGTCGTCATCGTGCTGATCCTCGTCGCGCGCGCGCGGCGCCTCGCCCGCAAGTGGGGCGGCCAGTGCATCATCTTCATCGACGAGATCGACGCCGTCGGCCTGCGCCGCCAGGCGCTCGGCGGCGGGATGGGCGGGATGGGCGCGATGACCGGCCCGCCGTCCTTCGAGGAGCTCGCCTTCCACGGGCCGATGGGCGCGCTGACATCCTCCGGGGACCTCATCCTCGAGACGCGCGCCTGGCGCGAGAAGCTCTTCGCGTCGCGCGCCGAGCAGCCGGTCAACCCGCTGCCGCCGTTCTGGCGCGGCGTCGGCGAGCGCATCCAGAACTTCATGATGCCGGGGATGATGGGCGGCGGCAGCCTCGCCCTGAACCAGCTGCTCGTGCAGATGGACGGCGTCGACGAGCCGCCGTTCATGAAGCGCTTCTGGACGAAGAAGCTCAACACGCTGCTCGACGCGTCGTACATCGTCCCGCAGCGGATCGGCGGCGCGCGGCTGCGCGCCCGGGCGCCGAAGCCGCGCGCGGAGCAGGTCTACTTCATCGGCGCGACGAACGTGCCGCTCGACAAGCTCGACCCGGCGCTCATCCGGCCGGGGCGGATGGGGCGCCACATCTGGTTTCGGACGCCGACGAAGGACGACCGGATCGACGTCTTCGACCTCTACCTGCGCAAGGTCGACCACGAGCCCGACCTCGACACCGAGCGCCGCCGCGACGAGCTCGCGCGGATCACGAACGGCTACTCGCCGGCGATGATCGAGCAGGTCTGCTCGATGGCGCTGACGTTCGCGCACTCCGAGGGGCGCCCGGCGTTCTCCTGGCGCGACATCGTCGAGGCGATGACGACGATCGAGTCCGGCACCGCGGTGCGCGTCGAGTACGTGCCCGCCGAGACGCGCGCGGTCGCGATCCACGAGGCCGGCCACGCGGTCGCTTCGCACGTCTACATGAAGGACGTCCTCTCCACGCGCCTGTCGATCCGCAAGCGCGGCGGGTCGCTCGGCCACCATCAGGCGATCGAGAAGGAGGAGCGCTTCTCCTCGTGGCGCTCGGAGGAGTACGCGAAGCTCGTCTGGACGCTCGGCGCGATGGCCGCCGAGCGCGTCTTCTACGGCGAGAACTCGACGGGCGTCGGCGGCGACGTCGAGTCCGCGACCCAGCGCGCGGCGTGGATGGTCGGCGTCTGCGGCATGGGGCCGGAGCCGATCAGCCTCGAGGGCAAGGTCGCGGCGAGCAAGCGATCGGATCGCGAGACGGAGATCATGGAGCGCTTCGAGAAGGTCGGCGCGCAGATCATGAACCGCGCCTCGGGGGGCAGCGCGATGATGGGCGACCCGATCGGCGCGGTCCTCGGCGATCCGGGCAAGCGCTGCGCCGCCTCGCAGATCCTCGGCCAGGCGTATGTCGCCGCGCAGTGCCTCATCGAGGCCAACAAGGACAAGGTCGAGTCGATCGCCGAGACGCTCATCGAGCGCCGCGAGCTGCATGGCGACGAGGTCGTCGAGCTGCTCGACGCGCACGAGCTGCGCCGGCCCGACATCGACCTGTCCGACGACGACAAGTGGCCGAAGCTGTGAGCGAGGAGGGCGTGTCGGCGTCGCCTGTCGAGCCCGAGAAGCCGGTGTCCGTGCCCACGCCGCACGCGACGCGCTTTCAGATCTTCACCGGCATCCTCATCGCGTGCGCGATCGCCGCGGTGGCGGCGGCGGTGCTCGTGGCCACGGGCAGCGGCGATGACGACGGCAACGGCCCGCGCTGGTCGCAGTTCAAGCCGGCCGACGACGGCCAGGAGTCCGGAGCGCGCGAGATCGCCGACTACGTCGGGCGCCGCTACCGGCTGCCGAGCGGCCAGCAGATCGTCGCGGTCACCGGCGGCCCGCTCGAGCTCCAGGGCCTGCCGATGCGCGTCGCCGTGCGCGAGTCGCCGGCCGACGGGGGCGACATCAACCTCATCGACGGCGGCGGCGTGCTCTACCGTCTCTGCGGCCTGGGGCCGAAGTGCTCGATCGCCAGCGGCTCGGCGACGCCCGCGCGGGCGCTGCTCCTGCGCCGCGAGGCGCTCGAGCTCGCGCTGTACTCCTTCCACGACCTCAAGGACGTCGACAACGTCGTCGTCTTCCTCCCGCCGCCGAAGGGCAAGGACCCGACGGTCGCGCTGCACTTCCGCCGCGGCGACGTCGCCGGCCAGCTCGCGCGGCCGCTGCAGGCCACGCTGCCGCCGCTCGTCCCGACGCCCGACACGATCGACCAGGCTCCGGAGAAGCCGTTCGTGCAGAGCCTGACGTTCGGCAACATCTTCAAGTTCAGCCTCACGCAGGCCAATCAGGACGCCGCCGTCTTCCTCGTGCTGGACCCGCTGCCGACCGAGTCCTGAGCCGGCCCGTCGCGGCGCCGGTTGCGGCCGGCGAAGTTCGCCGTCTGGCTGTGGCAGTTGGGGCACAGGAGCTGGAGGTTCTCCAGCCGGTTGTCCTGCCCGCGGCCGTTGACGTGGTGCAGCGCGAGGCTCAGCCGCCGCCCGCGCCACTCCGAGATCCCGCACAGCTCACAGGCGTTGGTCTTGACGCCGAGGCGCAGGAGCCGAGCCTTGAGGTGGCTGCGGTTGCGATCACCCGACACGAGGACGCCGAGCGGCATCCCGACCGGCCGCGAGACGATCGCGCCGCGCCGGCGCGCCGCGTTCCACGACTGGCTCGAGAAGCCGAAGCGGGCCTTGCATGCCGCCACGGAATGACCTTCGTCAAAGAAGGCCTGGATCTGGCCCCAGTCACATCTGCGGTTGCAACGCTCGTCGACGGGCACTCCGAGGCCGCGCAGGTGGTAGGCGATCGTGCTCTTCGCGCGCGGCCGAGCCGCAACGCGATCTCCGCTGACGTCAGGCCCGCAGCGAGGAGCCGCGCAACTTCGCTGCGAGTCGCGACCGTCGTGCGTGCTGCGGCATCTTCGTCCACATCCACGAACACATGTTCGCATGAGCGTCGGACGTGACGACGCGAGCTCCGGGGCAGGGACTCGAACCCCAAATTCGACATCCAGAGTGTCGCGTGTTGCCGATTACACCACCCCGGATCGAGGCGGCGTCGAGGATATCAGCGTCCCGACGCCACCTCGCGAGCCCTACGCCGCGGCCTGCTCCATCCAGTCGCGGTACAGCCGCCAGTACGCGCCCTCGGCCTCGAGCAGCTCCTCGTGGGTTCCCTGCTCGACGATCCGGCCGCCGTCGAGCACGACGATCCGGCCGGCCTGGCGGATCGTCGACAGGCGGTGGGCGATGACGATCGACGTCCGGCCGGCGACCAGCCGGCGCAGGCCCGCCTCGATCTTGCCCTCGGTGTGCAGGTCGACGTTCGAGGTCGCCTCGTCGAGGATGAGGATGCGCGGATCGGCGGCCAGCGCGCGGGCGAACGCGACGAGCTGGCGCTGGCCGGCCGACAGCTGCGTCCCGCGCTCGCCGACGGGGGTGTCGTAGCCGTGCTCGAGGCTCTCGATGAACTCGGCGGCGCCGACCGCGCGCGCGGCCGCGCGGATCTCCTCGTCGCCGGCGTCCGGGCGCCCGAACGCGATGTTCTCGCCGATCGTGCCGCTGAAGAGAAAGCCCTCCTGCGGGACGATGCCGAGCTGCCGGCGCAGCGAGTCCTGGCGGACGTCGCGCAGGTCGTGACCGTCGACGAGCACGGCGCCCTCGGTCGGGTCGTAGAAGCGCGCGACGAGCTTGGCGATCGTCGACTTCCCGGCGCCGGTCGCGCCCACCAGGGCCACCGTCTGGCCCGGCGGCACGGTCAGCGACAACCCCTCCACCGCCCACGTCGCATCGTCGCCCGAGCCGTAGCAGAAGCTCACGTCGCGCAGCTCGATCTCGCCGTCGATCCGCTCGAGGTCGAACGCGCCGGGCGCGTCGACGAGATCGGGCTCGACGTCGAGCAGGTCGAAGATCTTGTCGAGCGCCGCCATGCCCTGCTGGTAGGTCGTGTAGAGCTGCGAGAGCTGCTGGATCGGATCGAAGAAGTTGTTCAGCGCGAAGAGGAAGCCCGCGAGCACGCCGATCGTCATGTCGCCGTGGATGACCTGCAGGCCGCCGTAGACGAGGATCCCGACGGTCGCCAGCGCGCTGAGCAATTCGACCGCCGGGAAGTACGCGGCGTTGAGGTGGACCGTCGTCATGTTCGCGTCGCGGTTGCGGTCGTTGAGCTCGCGGAAGCGCGTGACGTGCTGGGGCTCCTGCCCGAACGCCCGCACGATGCGGATCCCCGACAGCGACTCCTGCAGGTACGCCGTGATCGAGCCGATCGTCTCCCGCGTGCGCGCGTAGGCATCGGCCGAGACGACCCGGAAGACCGCCGAGCCGACGGCCATCACCGGGAAGATCAGGAACGTCAGAAGCGCGAGCTCGACGTCGAAGAACAGGAGGATGACGATCGTCCCGAGCAGCGTCAGGGAGCTCTGGAAGAGCGTCACGACGCTGTCGGTGACGAGCGAGTCCAGCGCCTGGACGTCGTTCGTCATCCGCGAGATGAGCTGCCCGGCCTGGCGGCGCTCGTAGAAGCCGACCGGCTGGGACTGCAGGTGGCGGAAGATCCGCAGGCGCAGGTCCTGCAGCGCGCGCTGGCCGACCCAGCCGACGAGGTAGGTCTGCGCGTAGGACGCGCCCCAGAAGACGAGTGCGCTGACGACGAACGCGAGCACGACCATGTTCAGCGTCGAGACGTCGCCGCCCTTGATGCCGTCGTCGATCGCGATCTTCGCCAGCGGCGCGGGGGCGAGCGTCGCCGCGGTGGCCGCCGCGAGCGAGACGAACATGAGGATCACGCGCCCGCGGTAGGGCTTCAGCAGCGCGACGAGCCCGCGCAGCTTGCGCCCTCGCCCGCCCGTCTGACGCCAGCGCCGCCGGATGTCCGCGCCGCTCCAGTGTTGAGCGGTCATAGCCCCGCCACCTCCGGCTCCAGGGGCTTGCGCGTGAGGAACACCTGGTCGGGCAGCCCCTTCTCGACGATCTCGCCGTAGAACGCCGAGCGGCTGAGCAGCTCGTCGTGCGTCCCGTGGTCGAGCAGCCGCCCGTGCTCGAGGACCGCGATCTCGTCGGCGAGCGCGATCGTCGACAGGCGGTGGGCGATGACGAACGTCGTCCGCCCGGCCATGACCTCCTGCAGCGCGCGCTTGATCTGCTGCTCGGTCGAGGCGTCGACCGAGGAGGTCGCGTCGTCGAGGATGAGGATCCGCGGGTCGGCCAGCAGCGCCCGCGCGATCGCGATGCGCTGGCGCTGCCCGCCCGAGAGCGTCAGCCCGCGCTCGCCGACGCGCGTGTCGTAGCCCTCCGGCAGCGCCTCGATGAACTCGTGCGCCTGCGCGCGGCGCGCGGCCGCCACGACGTCCTCGCGCGTCGCGCTCTCGCGCCGCGCGTAGGCGATGTTCTCGTGGACGGTGGCGCTGAAGAGGAACGGGTCGTCGGTGACGATCGCGATCTCGCGGCGCAGCGCCCGCGGATCGACGTCGCGCACGTCGGCGCCGTCGACGAGCACCTCGCCGGCCGACGCGTCGTAGAGGCGCGAGACGAGCTGCACGAGCGTCGTCTTGCCCGAGCCGGTCGCGCCGACGAGCGCGAGCGTCGTCCCGGCCTCGACGCGCAGCGAGACGTCGTCGAGCGCCGGCTCGCCGGCCTCCTCGTAGGTCAGCGACACGCCGCGCAGCTCGACGCGCCCCGAGCCCTCCGGCAGCGGGCCGGCATCCGGGGCGGGCACGATCCGCGGCTCGCGGTCGAGGAGCTCGAAGATCCGCGCGCCCGAGGCCGTCGCGCGCTGGGACATCCCGAGCAGCATCCCGAGCGTCCGGACCGGCCCGAGGAGCGCGAGCAGGTAGGTGTAGAACGCGGTGAACTCGCCGAGGCTGAGGCTGCCGTCGATGACCGCGCGGCCACCGAGCAGCAGCAGCAGCGCGAGGCCGATCTGCGGCAGGAAGCCGATGAACGGGTTGTAGAAGGCGCGCAGCCGCGTCGAGATCATCGACTGGTCGAAGACGCGCGCGACGCTGAGCTCGAAGCGCGTGAGCTGACGCTCCTCGCGCGCGAACGCCTTGACGACGCGGACGCCGCCGATGTTCTCTTCGACGTCCGCGGTGAGCTCGGCGATGCGCTGCTGGACCTCCTGCAGCGCCGGCCGCGCCTGGCGCCCGTAGCGCTGGGCGATCCAGATGACGAACGGGACGGGCGACAGCGCGATGAGCGCGAGCACCGGGTCGATGACGAGCATCGCCGCAGCCGCGAAGAGGATCGTCAGGGCGGACTGCGAGATGAGCACGAGCCCGTAGCCGAGGAAGAAGCGCACGGCCTGCAAATCGACCGTTGCGCGCGACATGAGCTGACCGGTCTGCTGGCGGTCGAAGAAGCCGAGCTCGAGCGCGAGCAGATGCTCGTAGACCTTGTTGCGCAGGTCCAGCTCGACGCCGAGCGACACGCGCCCGGCGATGAGCCGGCGCGCGACGGTGAGGACGAGGCGCGCGATCCCGGCCGCCGCGATCAGCAGCGCGAGGGAGCGCAGCCGGTCGCTGTCGCCGGCGTCGACGGCGTTGATCGCGGCGCCCGTGAGCGCCGGGATCGCGACGGTCATGCCCATCGCGACCGCGGCGAGGATCCCGGACAGCCAGACGCCGCGCTTGTAGTCGCGCAGGAATCCGAGCAGCCGCAGGAACGTCGTCACCCCTTCATTATAGTTGCCCAGGCAACCACCTCCCGAGACGAGCTCGTCCGCGGCGCAGTTGACTTGTGCGCGCGGGGATGGGAGGGTCGCCCAACGTGGGGCATGGAGACCCCTGGGCAGGAGCGCATGGCCAGATCCACGCAGCAGCGAGCACGGCATCGGAAGCCTCTGGCGGTCACCGTCCTGGTGGCCTGCATGGCGCTCGCCGCGCCCGCGTACGGCGCCTTCGACCCTCTGGCGGTCTTCGGCGAGGCCGGTGACGGCGCCGGGAAGCTCGGCCCCAACGCCCCGGCGATCGCCGTCGATCCGGGCGGCCGCGTCTACGTCGCCGACATCACCGACGACCGCATCGAGGCCTTCCGCAACGACGGGACGCCCGACGGCGGCTGGAGCGGACTGGCGGCACCTCGCGGCGTCGCCGTCGCGCCCGATGGCTCGATCGTCGTCGCCGACGGCACCGGCGTCTACCGCTACAGCGCCGGCGGCACCCGGATCGCGACGCTGACGCTCGCCGGCGGCGTCGTCGGCGCACCCGCGGGGGTCGCCGTAGGTCCCGACGGCACGGTCTTCGTCGCCGACCCGGCCCGCGGCCAGGTCGTCGGGCTCCCGGGCCGTATCTACGGCGGCCTGCAGCGGCCGGTCGCCGTCGCCGCGGGCGCCGACGGATCGATCTACGTCGCCGATGCCGGCGACGAGCGGGTCCACGCCTTCGGCCCGGGCGGGAACGAGACGGCGTCCTGGCCCGTCGACGACCCCGCCGGCGTCGCCGTCGCACCCGACGCGTCGGTGCTCGTCAGCGACAACGACCACGGGCAGGTCCTGCGGTTCGGTCCCGACGGCGCGAGTCGCGGCGCCTTCGGCCGCTCGAACGTGCAGGGACGCCTCGCGTCGCCGCACGGCGTCGCCACCGACTGCCGCGGCCGCGCGTACGTCGTCGACAATTCGACGCCGCGGGTCCATGTCTTCGGCGACCCCGGCCCGCCGCCGCCGTGCGTCGTCCCGCCGCCACCGCCACCGCCCCCCGAGGAGCCGCCGGTCATCCCGCCGGTCGTCGAGCCCGAGCCGGTGCTCGGCCAGAGCGCGCGCGCGACGACGGTGTCCGGCGAGGTGCTCGTCGGCGAGGGTCGCAACCTCCACCGCCTCCGGGGCCGCGAGATCGTCCCGGTCGGCGCGACGATCGACAGCAGCGACGGCCACGTGAACCTCGAGTTCGAGACCGCGCCCGGCGCCGACCGCGGCACCTTCGGACGGTTCATGCAGGGCGAGTTCTACGACGGCGCGTTTACGATCGAGCAGACCCGCACGTCGTCGCTCGTCGATCTCGTGCTCGACGACGACGACGCCGAGGCGACGTCGCGCCTGCGCAGCCTCGCCGCCGGCGCGAGCCAGGCGAAGAAGAAGAAGAAGAAGGGCGTGCGGATGTGGGGCGACGCGAAGGGGCGCTTCCGCACGGTCGGGCGCAACGGCGCGGCAACGGTGCGCGGCACGCAGTGGCTGACCTCCGAGCGCTCCGACGGCACGTTCTTCCGCGTGGTCACGGGCGTCGTGCAGGTCCGCGAGTTCGCCTCGAAGAAGCTCGTCACGCTCCGCGCCGGCGACGAGTTCCTCGCGCGCCCCGCATGCGCGAGCAAGCGCGAGTTCCAGATCCGCCTGCGGATCCCGCGCGGCACGACGATCCGCTCGGCGACGGTTCTCGTCCGCGGCAAGCGCGTGAAGGTCCGCCGCGGCGAGCGCCTCACCGCGCCGGTGGACCTGCGCGGCGCGCCCGAGGGTCCCGTGACGGTGCGCATCCGCGTCACGACGAGCGACGGGCGCGTTCTCACCGGCAAGCGCCGGTACATCACCTGCACGAGCGCCCAGCGCGTCCCGGACAACCCGCCTGAGCTGTAACCGGTGGTCGCCGCCACAAGTACGCACCCGCCAGGCAGCCCCTGATCACCGCCTGGCGGCGTCCTCGGTCGTCGATGTGCCAGAGGCACACCTTCCTCCCTGCGTCCTTGCCAGGCGGCGCCAGGGACCACCTGGACAGGGCCCGTACTTATGGCGGAGACCACTAGTCTCGGCGGATGCCGGCGCCACCCGCGGGGCTCTGCGACAGCTGCCGCCACCAGCGCGTGGTGCGCAACACGCGCGGGTCGGCGTTCTCGCTGTGCCAGCGCTCGAAGGAGGACGAGCGCTTCCCGCGCTACCCGCGGCTGCCCGTGCGCAGCTGTCCGGGCTACGAGCCCCAGCGCTGCTGGGAGACCACGGACCCGCTGTACCTCGCCTACCACGACGAGGAGTGGGGGCGCCCCGTCGCGGAGGAGCACCTGCTGCTCGAGCGCCTGTGCCTCGAGGGCTTCCAGTCCGGCCTCTCGTGGCTGACGATCCTGCGCAAGCGCGAGCGCTTCCGGGAGGTCTTCGCGAGCTTCGAGCCCGCGGCCGTCGCGCGCTTCGGACCCGGCGACGTCGAGCGCCTCATGGGCGACGCCGGCATCGTCCGCAACAGGGCGAAGATCGAGGCGACGGTCGCCAACGCGCGGGCGACGGTCGCGCTGCACGAGGCGGGGGAGACGCTGCGCGAGCTGCTGTGGTCCTTCGAGCCGGCCGAGCACGCGCCGCCGCCCGAGGCGCTCGCCGACATGCCGGCCGCCACGCCGGAGTCCAAGGCGCTCGCGCGCGAGCTGCGCCGCCGCGGCTTTCGCTTCGTCGGCCCGACGACGGCCTACGCGCTCATGCAGGCGACCGGGATCGTCGACGACCACCTCGCGCGCTGCTGGGTGCGCGGCGCCGTCGAGGCGCAGCGGGCCGCGGGCCGCGGGAGCTAACGCCGGTCGCCGCGGATCGTCGCGAGGAGGCCGCCGAAGAGCTTGGCGATCCGCTGTCCGAGCGGCGGCTTGGAGTGGACCTCGACCGGGTCGAGCTCGCTGAACGTCGAGGCGGACGGCACGGGCGGGTCGCCGGCGACGGTGCTCGTGTAGATGTCGTAGTGGCGCTCGGGGTGGACGCCGATGCCCGTGCGCAGCGTGCCCGCGGGCTTCGTCGCGACCTCTTCGAACGTCGTCGTCTTCGGCGGCACCCCCTTTTCGTTGCGCGAGTTCACCGTCACGACGAGCGCCCGCGGCGCGATCTTGCGGCCCGTGAAGTCGTAGGTGATCTCGAGGCGGTCGCCGCGCCCGCGCCGGACCGTCACGTCGGGCGCCTTGGGCCCGTCGCGGCGCACCGGCGCGACGGCGTTGTCCAGCAGCGAGTCGGGGTTGCGCCAGTGCTTCTTCGTCCCGGGGCCGGTCGGGCTGTTCTGGTCGAGGTCGAGCTTCTTCTCGCGCGGCACGGTGTCGCCCCAGCGCCCCGGCCAGCGCAGCCACGCGTGCGTCGCGTCGCGCACGATCTCGAGCTCGAGCTCCGGCGCCGGGCGCTTGCCGTCGGCGACGTCGTAGAAGGCCTCGGTCTGATGAAAGCCCGCCTCGTAGTAGGACGCGTGCGAGCCGCGGGCGATGTAGACGACCGGCCGGTCCGGGTCGTCGTCCAGCCGCTGGACGTCTGACCAGACGCGCTTCTCGCCGTGGCGGTGCTGGGCGTAGACGGCGACGTCGGGCTCGTCCCCGCCGGGGGCCATCCGCAGCTGGACGAGCTCCCAGTCGCCCTCGTGCGTGCCGAAGCCCAGGGCGAGCTGGTAGTCGTTGTAGAAGTACCAGAACCAGTACTGCAGCCAGAGCCGGCCGTTGACCTCCACCGCGCGCCCGTACATGCGGTTGTTGAGCTCCGGCCGCGCGGTGCGCAGGCCGACGTAGTGCTTGCGGTAGTCCTTGCCGCGCACGCCGATCGCGTCGATCTTCTCGACCGCCATGCCGTTGGCGTAGGTCTTCGGGCCGAGGAAGTCCAGCGCGAGCTGCGGCTCGTCGCCGGACGGCTGCGAGCTCGCGAGGACGGCCTTGACGCGGCGCAGCGTCATCCCCGGCGTGTCGGTGTACTGCGCCGCGCTGTCGGCGAAGAACTGCTCGTTGGAGTCGTAGCGCAGCGCCGGGCGGAAGCGCTTCAGGAGGTCGTCGTGCTCGCTCATCTCAGGGCTCCTCGAGGAGGTCGATGCGCAGCGACAGCGCCGCCGGGTCGCGGAAGCTCATCGTGTAGCCGGCGCCGGACGCCTCCTTCGCCGCGAGAAAGTCCGCCAGGCGCTGCTCGAGGTCGCCCTTGGGGCCGCGGTTGGTGAGGTGGATCTCGTAGCCGGTGTCGCTTCCGCGCGCCGCCACGATCGTCTCGAGCGTCTCGGTCTCGGGGTTGCCGTCGCGCCCGTTGGCGGAGATGACGTAGTGGCGCGCCGTGACGCGCTGAAAGAACTCCGGCGCGAGGTTGCGGATCGAGCCGTGGTGGGGGAGCTTCAGGACGTCGACCTCGGTCCTGCCGTCCTTCGCGACGCCCGCCTCGTCCAGGCCCGCCAGGACGTGGTCGCCGCGCGCGTCGCCGGTGAGCAGCATCGACTTGCCGCCGGCCTCGGCGAGCACGACGATGCTCGAGAGGTTGTAGGGCGAGTTGTCGACGAAGGCGGCGGTTGCCGCCGGGTCTCTGGCCTGCGCCTTGGGATGCTCCTCGAGCCAGTCGTCCCAGGCCTCGCGCAGGCGCTCGAGCTGCGCTGCGTGCGGGCAGATGACGGTCAGCGTCGTGTCGTCGTCGAGCGAGATCCTTCGCACGCCGCCGGCCGGGAGCTGGACCGGCCCCTGAAACGGGGCGTTGAGCCGCCAGCCGAGCTTCGCGGCGTCGTCGCGCAGCCTGCGCCCCTGGCCGACGCTCGCGACGATCGCGAGGCCCGCGCGGCGCAGCTCGTCGGCGCGCGGATCGGCGACCGGCGCGGAGAGGATCTCGAGCGCCGCGGTGCGCAGCTCGCCGTCGTCATCGTCGACGACGTCGTCGAAGGCGTTGTGCCAGAGCGTGCGCACGTCGTAGGGCAGCGGGCGCTTGTCGTCCTGCAGCTCGACGAGCGCGGCGGCGAGGTCGACCATCCCGTGCACGTGGTCGTCGTCGATGTGGCTGACCATCGCGAGGTCGATCCGCAGCGTGCCGTCGGGGGCGCGCTGGGCGCGCAACTGCTCCAGCCGCGGCTGCAGGCTGCGCTCGTAGACGCCCGACGGGCCGCCGTCGATGAGCACGAGCAGCGGCGTCTCGGCGGTGCCGGCGTGCAGCAGCAGGCAGTCGCCGTGGTCGGCCTGGAGCGCTTCGAGGGAGAAGATCATGCCTGAGGGACCACTAGACGGCCTGGATCGCGCGCAGCGCGTCGACGACGCCGCTGCCCTGGAAGTAACGCTCGCGGCCGAGGTCGGTGGCGGTGTCGCACAGCAGGCGCTTGATCTCCGCGGGGCGCCCGACGAGCTCGGGATGACGGGCGAGGACGAGCGCCGCGGCGCCCGAGACGTGCGGCGCGGCCATGCTCGTCCCGTCGAGGCTCTTCAGCCCGCCGCCGGGCACCGGGGCGGTGATCTTCTCGCCGGGGGCTACGAGGTCGGGCTTGCAGCGCCCGTCGCCGGTCGGGCCGCGGCTGGAGAAGTACGACACCCCGTAGGTGTGCGGCTGGTGGCGGTGCGTCGCGCCGACCGTGATCGCGCCGCTCGCGTTGCCCGGGTCGGTGATCGACATCTGCCGGTAGCCCTCCGCGGTGCCCGACGCCATCGAGTAGAAGGCACGGCCCTCGTTGCCCGCCGCGGCGACGACGACGGTGCCGCTGCCGATGAGCCGCTCGCACTCCTCGCAGATCGGCGTGCGCCCGCAGGCGTAGGCGCCGACCTCGTGGTCGAGCGACAGGCTGAGGTTCACGCCGTGGACGACCGGGACGGGCGAGTTCGCGTTGCTCCAGCGCAAGAACTGCAGCGCGGCGAGGATCGCGAACTCGTCGCCGGCGCCGTCGTCGTCGAAGACGCGCAGGTCGAGCAGCCAGATGTCGGGGCAGATGCCGCGGATGTCGTTGCGCAGCGGCGGGTCGCTGTCGCCCTTGCGCCAGTCGGCGGCGACGATCCCCGCGACGTGCGTGCCGTGCTCGTGGACGGGCGGGTGGTAGCCCGCGCCGTCGTCGACGCGCAGGTGCTCCATGAGCAGCTCCCAGTCGATCGCGCGACCGCTGCGCAGCCGCTGCTCGATCTCGTGGCGCTCGGCGTCGGCGCCGCTCTCGAGCTTGTCGGCGGCCGCCTTGTCGCTGCCCGCGAGGATGGCGCGCAGGCGGGTGAAGTCGTAGGTCGCGCGCACGCGCGATCCCTCGATCGGCTTCTCGCCGGCGTCGCGGCGCGTGAAGGCCGGATGGCGGGCGTCGATGCCGGAGTCGACGATCGCCCAGCACAGGTCGGTGCAGTGCAGGTCGAAGAGCAGCGTGGCGGCGTCGGCCTTGACGGTGTTGCGCGAGCGCCAGAGCGCCGGCCGCGCGGGCCGGTTGCGGTTGACCGCCCACAGCAGCGGGCGGCCGGGCGGCGGCAGGCGCTGCAGGTCGCCGAGCAGCGCGGCGGCGCCGTCGACGAGCCCGTCGTACGTCAGCCCCGGCGGGGGCTCGGAGTCGGGCACCTCCTCGCCGGGATCGCGCGAGGCCTCCCAGGCGATCCGGCCGACGAGGCCGACGAACCACACGAGCGTCCCCGACAGCTCGTCGGGCCGCGTCGGCTTGCGGCCCTGCTCGCGCATCGGCTCCTGCAGTCCGGCGACGATCTCCTTCCGGCGGGCCTCGAGCACCGCGGCGACGGCCGTCGTGCCCGCGGGCCACAGGTGCTCCTGCCACCACTCCGACAGCGGCAGGACGCCGCGCAGCAGCTGCTCGAACGTCAGCGCGGCGGCGACGTGCGACTGGTTGTAGGCCAGCTGCATCGGCGCGCTGTCGTCGGGCGTGTGGCCGCTGGCGAGCACCGCCTTGGCGAGCTCCGCGGTCGTGGAGCTCGCGTGCGGCTCGAGCAGGAGGTCGATCGGCTCCAGCGGCTCGCGGCCGAAGGCGAGCCAGACGTCGGGCATGACCGGCGAGTCCTGCGTGAAGCGCTTGAGCTGCTCGCTCCCGAAGATCCACGGGCCGAGGTTCTTGAACTCGAGCTTCATTGCCCGGCTAGCAGACCGTGCGCGTCGCCCGTGGTCAAGCGCTGACGGCGCGCGGTCGCGCTCTTGCAGCGGTTCTTCAGGCCGAGACGACCGCCGGGGCGGTGACGACGACCGGCTCGGCCTCGCTGAGCAGGCGCGTGAAGTAGTCCTGCGGGGCGAGCTCGCCGAGCGCGACGAGGACGATCCGCAGGATCCCCTGGTGGCCGACGATGACCGGATGCTCGAGGTCGCGCAGCGCGTCGGCCGTCGCGGCGCGGGCGCGCTGCAGCGCCTCGTCGAGCGGCTCCATGCCGGGGACGGGCGAGCCGAAGGGGTCCGCGCGCCAGTTCTCGAAGGCCTGGCCGTACTTCGCGCGGGCGCCCGCGCGGTCGAGGCCCTCGAACGGGCCGTAGTCGACCTCGATGAAGCGGTCGTCGACGCTCAGCGGCGCCCCGGTGGCCTGCGCGATCGCGGCCGCGGTGTCGCGCGCGCGGACGAGCGGGCTCGTGCGGATGCCGTCGACGCCGGCGCCCGCGAGCAACGCCGCGCAGCGGCGCGCCTGCTCGCGGCCGGTGTCGGTCAGCGGGATGTCGAGTTGACCGGAGTAGGCCCTGCGCGCGGAGCGCTCGGTCTGCCCGTGGCGCACGAGCGTGACGGTGTGCGCCATCGCCGTCAGACCGGCTCGGGCGCGACCCAGCGGCGCTCGGCATCGGCGTGGTGCACCGCGTCCAGCAGCGCCTGCACGCGCAGTCCCTCCTGCAGCGACGGGTCGGGCTCGGCGCCCTCGCGGATCGCGGCGTGGAAGTTGCGCGCGACCTGCGCGAAGGCGTCCTTCGAGCTCGCCTGCAGCGGGCCCTCGCGGCGCAGCTCCTCGCCAGCGCGGCCCCACCACAGGACCTTGTCGGCGTCGAGGCGGACGCTGCCGGCGTCGCCGTGGATCTCCAGGACGTCGCCGCGCTCGTGGCGCGCGGTCGACGTCAGCGTCACCGTCGCCAGGCCGCCGCCGCGCAGGCGCAGGAGGATCGCGTAGGCGTCCTCGGCGGTGACGGCGTGGGTCGTGCCGTCGGGGCTCTCGCGCTTCCCGACGCCGACCTCGGTCGCCGCCGCGACCGCCTCGACGTCGAAGGCCTGCGCGAGGAGGTCGAGGTCGTGGACGCCGTAGCCCTGCAGCCGCCCGCCGCCGAGCGTCGCGTCCTGGACCCACGTGAACGGCCGCGAGCCGGGCTCGGCGTGGTCGTCGTGGACGAGCGAGATCGCGACCATCCGCGGGCGGCCGACGACCTCGCGGGCGAGCTCGATGACGCGTGCGCGCGCCGCCTGCATCCGCCGCCCGTAGTTGCAGGCGCCGACGACGCCCGCCTCCTGCACGGCGGTGACGACGGCCTGCGCCTCGCCGAGGTTCGCCGCGATCGGCTTCTCGCAGAGCACGTGCAGCCCGCGGTTGGCCGCCGCGATCGCGAACTGCGCATGCAGCGCCACCGGCGTCGCGACGTGGACGGCCTCGAGGCCCGGGTGGGCGAGGAGCTCGTCGAGGTCGGCGGTGCCCAGCTGCGCGCCGTGCTCCTCGGCGAGCTCGCGCGCGCGCTGCGGCCGCCGCGACCAGACCGCGACGGGCTCGAACTCGTCCATCGCGGCGTAGGCCGGCAGCGGGATCTTCGCCCCGTAGCCGCCGCCGGCGATCGCGATCTTCACCGGGCCGCTCACGCCTCAGCCTCCCGCCGCGGCGCTCAGCAGCCCGGGCGCGACCTGCTTCTTGCGGCTCATGACCCCCGGCAGCTGCATCGCGCCGTCGACGACCGGTGTGCCGAAGGCCTCCTCGGCGATCGACTCGGCGCCCGTGACGAGCAGCAGCGTGTCGCCGGCGAGGATGTCGGTGAGCATGAGCGCCGACAGCACGTGGCCGGCGTCCTCGCGGTGCTTCTCGGTGGCCTCCCGCAGCTCCGCGGCGCGCTCGTGCACGGCGCCGCCGACGGTCTCGACCTGCGCAACGCTCAGCGTCCGGCCGCCGTCGAGCTCATACTCCTTGAGGTCGCGCGTCACGAGCTCGTCGGCGGAGATGCCCGCGACGTCGGAGCTCTGCTCGAACATCTCGCGCCCGAACGCGACGGCCTCGAGGCCGAGCAGCTCCTCGAGGTATCCGGCCGCGTCGGCGTCGCGCTTCGTCGTCGTCGGCGAGCTCAGCAGCACCGTGTCGGAGACGATGGCGCCCAGCAGCATCGTGGCCGTCGAGTGCTCGGGCTCGACGCTCGCCTGGCGGAAGCGCTCGGTGACGAGCGTCGCCGTCGAGCCGACGGGATCGAAGACCGCCATGACCGGCAGCCGCGTCTCGATCGAGCCGATGTGGTGGTGGTCGAGGATCTCGACGATCTCGGCCTCCTCGAGGCCCGGGACGCTCTGGCCGCGCTCGGCATGGTCGACGAGCAGCACGCGGCGCGGCTCGGGGCGGACGAGGTCCGATCGCGTCACGAGGCCGATCGGCTTTCCGGCGCGGTCGACCGTCACGGCTGCCCGGTAGTGGACGTCCTTGATCTGGTCGGCGGTCTCCGAGACGAGGTCGTCGAGGCCGACCGTCAGCGGATCGCCCTCGATGAGCGCGCTGCAGGGCTCCGACAGCGTGATCATCCGGCTCGTGACGTAGCTGTCGAGCTCGGAGGTCACGATCGCGGTGCCGTGCTCGGCGGCGAGCTCGAGGATCTCCGCGTCGGGCTCGACGCTGTTGCTCAGCACGAGCAGCGCGGCGCCGTGCTCGATCGCCTGCCGCATGGCGTTCGGGCGGTCGCCGACGACGACGACGTCGCCGCGCCCGACCTTGCTCGGCGACGAGCTGTGCATCGCCTGCACCCAGACGCGGCCGCGGATCGTCTCGTCGGGGTCGCCGGCGATCAACCGGCCCTCGACGACCTCGACGATCGACCGCAGCGGGGTGGGCACATCCAGGCGCGACGCCTCGCGCGACTCGCGGATGTAGCGCCGCGCCAGCGCGCGCTCGGTCAGCACGCCCTGCAGGACGCCGTCGTCGTCGACGATCGGGACGATGTCCTTCGGCGCCATGAGCAGGCCGACGGTGCGAACCGGGTCGCGCGCGTTGGCGATCGCGAAGTCCGTGCGCATGACGTCGCGCACGCGCAGCTTCGCGTGGGGGAGGAAGACCGGCAGCTGCGCGCCGCTGCGATCCAGCAGCCACTCGGTCTGCGCGTTCGCGACGCCGAGACGCACGGGGACGTACGTGCAGCGCTCGCCGTCGACGCGGTTCTTGAGCTCCGCGTAGCCGATCGCCGACGCGATCGAGTCGGTGTCGGGATTGCGGTGACCGCAGACGTAGACCCGTTTCCGGGTGGCGGGTTCGGTCATGGCGAGGCCAGGATATGCAAGGCGCGGACGTCAGCCGGTGTTGCGCAGCCCGCCGGCGATGCCGTTGATCGCGAGCAGGCTCGCGCGGACGAGCTCGGGCTGCTCGGCCTCGCAGTCGCGGTCGCGCAGCCGGCGCAGGAGCTCGAGCTGGATGAAGGACAGCGGGTCGACGAACGGCTTGCGGCGCTCGAGCGCGCGTTGGAGGATCGGCTCGCGGTCGAGCAGGTGCTCCTCGTCGCGGACGCGGCCGAGCTCGCGCAGCGTGCGCCGGAACTCGCTCTCGATCGCCGTCCAGATCCGCTCGCGCGCGGGCTCGTCGTCGTAGAGCTCGGCATAGCGGCGCGCGATGTCGAGGTCGACCTTGACGCACGCCATCTCGGCGTTGGACAGCAGCGCTGCGAAGAACGGCCAGTCGCGCTCCATCTCGCGCAGGGTCTGGACGCCATGGCGCTCGCGAGCGGCCTGCAGCGCCGTGCCCAGGCCGTACCAGGCGGGCAGCACCGCGCGAGCCTGCGTCCACGAGAACACCCAGGGGATCGCGCGGAAGTCCTCGATGCGCATCGACTCACGCCGCTTCGCCGGGCGCGAGCCGAGCTGCAGCCGCGAGACCTCCGCGACCGGCGTGGCGGCGTGGAAGAACGCGGCGAAGTCGGGATCGCCGTAGACGAGGTCGCGGTAGGCATGTGTCGAGACGTCCGCCATCTCGGCCACGACCGCCTCGAAGCGCGCCAGGCGGGCGGGCGAGGCGGCGTCCAGGCGCCCGAGCGACGTCACGAGCGCGGCGCTCGCGGTGAGCTCGAGCTCGCGATGGGCGATCTCGGGGACGGAGAACTTCGCCGACAGCATCTCGCCCTGCTCGGTGACCTTCAGCCGCGCGCCGACGGTCCCCGGCGGCTGGGCGCGAACGGCGGTGTAGCTCGGCCCCCCGCCGCGGCCGACCGCGCCGCCGCGGCCGTGGAAGAACTGCCAGGGAACGCCGTGCTCGCGCAGGACCATCGCCATCTCGAGCTGCCCGCGGTAGATGTGCCAGCCCGACGCGACGTACCCGACGTCCTTGTTGGAGTCCGAGTAGCCGACCATGATCTCCTGGAGGCCGACGCTGTCGACGGCCGCGCGGTAGACGGGCGTCCCGAGCAGCGTGCGCATCGTCTCGGCCGCGCCCGCGAGCGTGTCGCCGGTCTCGAAGAGCGGGACGATCCGCAGCTTCGCCTCGCCGCCGCCGGCGCGCGAGAGCCCGGCCTCCTTGCAGAGCAGCAGGACCTCGAGCAGGTCGGCGGGGCCGCTCGTGCCCGAGACGATGTACGAGCCGATCGCGTCCGGGTGCGGGCCGCTGAGCAGGTCGTACATCGTGCGGAAGGTCTCGACGACCTCCTGTGTGGCGTCGGCGAACCCGCTCGTGTCGAGCGGGATGAGCGGGCGGCGATCCTCGATCTCGCGGGCGAGGACGGCGATGCGCTGCTCCTCGGTCAGCTCGGCGTAGTTCTCCTCGACGCCGAGCTCGCGCAGGATGTCGTCGATCGCGGCGCGGTGGACGTCGGCGTGCTCGCGGACGTCGAGCATCGCGAAGTGGAAGCCGAAGACCTCGACCTGGCGGATGACGTCGCGCAGGGCGTCGGCGGCGACGAAGGCGGCGCCCTGGCGGCTGAGCGTGCGCTCGGCGATGTGGAGGTCGTCGAGCAGCTCGCGCGGGTGGCCGTAGGCGCCCTCGTCGCCCTTGCGGGTCGCGCGGATGCGGGCCGCCAGGAGCTTGAAGAGGCGCCGGTAGGGCTCCTCGGGGTTCGTGAGCTTGACCTCGGCCGTGAGCTCGGGGAAGAGCTCGGCGAGCTCGCCGAGCAACTGCAGGAGCTCGGGCGGCTCGCCGGCCACACGGCTGGAGAGCGTGACGCGGTGCGTCAGCGCGTAGACGCTCTCCTGGAGGTGCAGCAGGCAGGCCTCCTGCATGAGCGCGAGCGCGCGGGCGGTCATCGCGGGGGTGACGAACGGGTTGCCGTCGCGGTCGCCGCCCATCCACGAGCCGAACGTCAGCAGCGCGGGGACGTCGATGTCGTCGTCCGGATAGCACTCGGCGATCGTCGCCTCGAGGTCGCGGTAGATCGCGGGCACGACGTCGGCGAGCGTCGAGGTGAAGTACACGAGGCCGGCCCTGACCTCGTCGAGGACCGTCGTCGAGACCGCGCGCAGCTCGTCGGAGATCCACATCTCCTGGACGGCGGCGGCGATCCGACGGCGGATCTGCTCGTGTTCGGCGTGGGTGGGGCGGCGGTCGTCGAGCGAGCGCAGCAGGGCGAAGATCCGCGAGAGCTTGCTGACGGTCGTGCGGCGGCGGGCCTCGGTCGGGTGGGCGGTCATGACGAGGCGCACCTCGGCGCCGGCGAGCGTGTCGCGCAGCTCGTCGGCGGACGTGCCCTCGGCGGCGAGCTGGAAGATCGCCTCGTGCAGCGAGCCGCGCCGCGGCTGCGGGAGCTCGTCGAGCGCGCGGATGCGGCGCACGCGGTCGTTGTCCTCGGCGAGGTTCATGAGCGCGAACCAGCCGGTGAGCATCCGGATGAGCAGGACGAGGTCGTCGAGCTCGAGCGTCGCGACGAGCTGCGCGAGCTCGTCGGCGGCGCCGGGCTCGCCGCGGCGGCTGCGCCGGCCGAGCTCGACGGCGCTCCGGTGCAGCTCCAGCGCGTGCGGCCCCTCGACCGCGCGGATGACGTCGTCGAGAACGCCCCCGAGCAGCGACTCGTCGTCGGCGAACGTGCGCTTGGGGAGCGTGGCGGTGGCGGCTGCTGACACGACCGGACCACGGTACAGCGGCGCCCGCCGGTTTCGGTGTCCGGGCGTGAGCGATCGCCGCCGGGTCGGATGCTTCAGGCGCCGACGGTGCCGCGGACCTCTCCGAGCTCGACGTCGCCCGCGCGGCCGCGCAGGACGACCTCGTCGCCGTCGGCCAGCCAGCGCCTGCCGGCGAAGAGCTCGGCGAGCGAGCCCTGGGTGCCGTGGCCCGTGCCGCTGATCGTGCCGGTGGCGAAGAGGTCGCCGGCGTTGACCGGCGCGCCGTTGACGGTGAGGTGGGCGAGCATCTGGGCCGGCGTCCAGTACAGCCGGGATGCCGGCGGGCGCGAGACGACCTCGCCGTTGAGCTCGACCTCGAGCTCGACGTCGAGCAGCCAGGGGTCTGTCGCGCGGAGGTACGGCGCGGGGAGGGGCTGCTGGCCGGGCGGCTCGACGCGGGCGTGGTCGAGCGCGTCGAGCGGCGTGATCCACGCCGACATCGACGTGGCGAACGACTTGCCGAGGAACGGGCCGAGCGGCTCGTACTCGAAGCGCTGGATGTCGCGGGCGCTCCAGTCGTTGACGAGGACGACGCCGAAGATGTGACTCGCGGCATCGTCGATCGCGACGGGTCCCCGGGCCGACGGGCCGCAGACGTAGCCGAGCTCGCATTCGATGTCGAGCTGTCCGGTGTGGGCGAGCGCGGCCGGGCCCACGGGCCCGCGCGGCCTGACGATGCCGGTCCCGCTGGGCACGACGGTCGCGGCGCGCCCGTTGTAGGCGACCGGGATGTGGCGCCAGTTCTCGCGCAGCGGCGGCTGCCCGGGGCGGAAGATGCGCCCGAAGTTCGTGGCGTGCTCGAGCGAGGCGTAGAAGTCCGCGAAGTCGCCGACGCGGATGGGGAGGACCGGCGTGCAGCCGTGCTCGGCGATCCGCGCGCGGCCCGGCGCGTCGCGTGCCGCGCCCTCGACCGCGCGCCACGCCGCCGGGCCGAGCTCGATGAGCGCGTTGAGGTCCGGCGCGTCTACGGCGGCGGTGAGGGCGGGGTCGGCGTCAGGCAGTGCCAGCTCGGTGAGCAGCACGACCTCGTCGCGGTCGCGCAGGGCGGGCTGCGGCGCGCCCGCGCCGACGCGGACGACGCCCCACTGCAGGTGGCGACTCATGCGGTCAACCTACGGGTTCGGCGCTCGCGAACAGCGTCTCTGAGGGGTTGGCTCGGATGGTCGTGTCGACTCAGGCGGTCATATGGCCACCCCGTTCGACACGACCGCTCCATGGCGGGGCGAATCTTGCGGTCGTGTCGGCTCAGGGGGTCGTATGGGCACTCCGTTCGACACGATCGCGCTGGTCGCCGGCGGCCAGCACGGTCGGATGACGCGCGAGCAGCTGCGGGCCTGCGGGCTCAGCCGCGATCAGATCAAGAGCTACCGCGGGCGGGGGATCCTCGGGTCGGTCCGTGTCGACGTCTATGCCGTGGGTCACGAGGCTCCATCCCTGTACGCGGATCTCATGGCGGCGGCGACCGCCCGGGCGCCCCGCTGAGGCGTTCCCTCAATGATGTAGGAAGCGCGCCGCCGCGCCACCCACCGCCCGAGTCACCGCGAAGCGCTAGACGCGCGCGCCGCCCGCGTGCCAGCTCAGCGCGTAGGACGGGTCGTCGAGCTCGCGGGCGAGCGTCGTGAGCCGCAGCGGGCGGAACGTGTCGCACATGACCGCGAGCTCGTCGGTCGACGTCGCGCCCAGCGACGCCTCGACGCGGCCCGGCTGCGGGCCGTGGGGCAGGCCGCTCGGGTGCAGCGTCAGCGCGCCCGCGGCGACGCCCGACCGCGAGCCGAACCGGCCGTCGACGTAGTAGATGACCTCCTCGGACTGGAGGTTGGAGTGGTGGTAGGGGATCGGGACGGCGTCCGGGTCCCAGTCGAGCTGGCGCGGGCAGAACGAGCAGATGACGAAGTTCGGGCCCTGGAAGTTCTGGTGGACCGTCGGCGGCTGGTGCAGCCGGCCGGACTTCGGCTCGAAGTCGTGGATGTTGAAGCTGTAGGGATAGACGTAGCCGTCCCAGCCGACGACGTCGAACGGGTGGTAGTCCAGGACGAAGTGCTGCAGCCCGCGGCGCGCCCGCACGACGAGGTCGTAGGAGCCCCGGTCGCGATGGGTCTCCAGCGCGCGCGGCGGGTGGAAGTCGCGCTGCGAGAACGGGGCGTGCTCGAGCAGCTGCCCGTAGCGGTTGCGGTAGCGGTTGGGCGTCTCGATCTCGCCCGGCGTGTGGAACGTCAGCCATGTCTGCGGGCCGTCGTCGCAGCGGACCCGGTACGTCGTGCCGCGGGGGATGACGACGTAGTCGTGCGGCCCGTAGGGCAGCGTCCCGAAGATCGTCTGAAACTCGCCTGATCCCTCGTGGACGAACACGACCTCGTCGCCCTCGCCGTTGCGATAGAAGCCGTCCATCTCGACCGCCGGGCGGCAGATCGCCAGCTCGACGTCATCGTTGAACATCAGCACGCGCCGGCCGGACACCGGATCGCCGGCGGCCTGGAGCCCGGCCGTCTGCGTCAGCCGGTGCACGTGCGCGCCGGGCACCCACTCCTCGACGACGAGCGGCTGAAACTCGCCGACCTCCGCGACGTCGCAGGGCGACCGCAGGTGGTAGAGGATCGACTCGTTGCCCGAGAAGCCCTCGTAGCCCATGACCTCCTCGACGAGCAGCGCACCGTCGCCGTCCTCGTCGCGGACCTGCGTGTGGCGCTTGGGCGGGACGTCGCCCAGGCTGACGTAGCGCATCAGAGATTCCCCCTCAGGGCCTGCTCTCGCTCGATCGCCTCGAACAGCGCCTTGAAGTTTCCCTCTCCGAAGCCGCGCGCGCCATGGCGCTCGATGATCTCCAGGAAGATCGTCGGCCGGTCGCCGAGCGGCTTCGTGAAGATCTGCAGGAGGTAGCCCTCGTCGTCGCGGTCCACGAGGATCCCGAGCCGCTGCAGGTCCTCGACGGACTGGTCGATCTCGCCGACGCGCGCCGGGACGCTGTCGTAGTAGGACTCCGGCGTGCGCAGAAACCGCACGCCGCGCGCCTGAAGCTCCTCGACCGTCCGCACGATGTCGGTCGTCGAGACCGCGATGTGCTGGACGCCGGGCCCGCCGTAGAACTCGAGGTACTCGTCGATCTGCGACTTGCGCGCCCCCTCGGCCGGCTCGTTGATCGGGAGCTTCACGCGCCCGTCGCCGCTCGTCACGACCTTCGACATGAGCGCGGAGTACTCCGTCGAGATCGCCTCGTCGGAGAAGTGGATGAGCTCGGTCATCCCGAAGACGTCCTCGTAGTACTTCACCCACTGCTCCATCGCGCCGAGCTCGACGTTCGCGACGACGTGGTCGATCCCGGCGAAGAGCCGCGGCTCGCCCGCGTCGCGACCGCCCTCGACGGCGACGTAGCCGGGCAGGAACGCGCCCTCATAGGCGCCGCGCTCGACGAAGCGATGCACGGTGTCGCCGTAGGCCGCGATGTCCGCGACCCGCACGACGCCGTCGGAGTCCGCCAGCTCGTAGGGCGCTGCGAGCCCGTCGGCTCCGCGCGCCACCGCCTCGCGGTAGGCCGCGTCGGCGCTCGGCACCGACAGCGCGACGAACTTCACGCCGTCGCCGTGCCGGCGCTGGTGGGCGGCGATCTCCGTCGCGCCGTCCAGCGCGCCGGTCAGCACGAGCCGGATGCGGCCTTGGCGCAGGACGTGGGAGACGCGGTCGCGCAGGCCGGTCTCCAGGCCCGCGTACGCGACGCGCGTGAAGCCGAACGCGTGCTCGAAGTAGTAGGCGGCCTGCGCGGCATTTCCGACCCACAGCTCGATGTGGTCGATGCCGTGCAGCGGCATGAAGTCACGGCGCGCGTCGTGCGCGGATTCCGTCCCGCCCTCCCGGTCAAGCGACAGCGTGCTCATGGCGCAGCTCCTGGATCGATTCGTCGGTGCAGGTGTCGAAGAAGCCGCCGGCGACCTCCTCGATCTCCGCGACGGACTCCGCGCGGTACAGGACGGGCTGGTACTTCGTGATGTCGTAGTCCGCCGTGCCCATCTCGCGCAGCGCGAGCGGGCGCAGCTCCATGTCGCGGAACTGGCGCAGCTCGCCGAAGCTCGAGAGGATCCCGGCGCCGTACGCGCGCAGCTCGCCCTCCTCGACGACGACGCCGAACTCCAGGGTGAACCAGAACACGCGCGAGAGAAAGCGCAGCGACGTCTCGTCGCGCAGGCGGATCGCGGCGGCGCCGGCGCGGCGGTGCAGCGCGCCGAACGTCGGGGTGGCCAGCAGGTGCCCGTGGCCGAGGACCTCGTGGATGATGTCCGGCTCCGGCGTGTACAGCGGCATCGCCGGGTGGCGGACGTACTGCGTCGAGTGGAAGGTCCGGTCGCCGAGCGCGGCGTAGAACGTCCGCAGGTCGACGAGTCCCGCGGCGGGGACGTAGCTCCAGCCGCTGAGACCGGCGAGCCGCGCGCTGACCTCGTCGAGGCCCGGGATGCGGTCGGTGGGCAGCGCGAGGCGGTCCAGCGCGTCCTGGAACTCGCCGACGGCGAGCGCGGCGTGCAACGGCGCGAGCTCGACGCAGACGGCGCGCCAGACGTTCTGCTCGTCGGGGTGGTAGGCGACGACCGGCGCCGGCTCGCCCGGCCGCCACGCGAGCGCCGCGGCAGCGATCTCGTTACGGCGCCGGCGGTAGCCGGGATCGTCCGCGCCGGGGTGGCCGTCGTGGAGGTGGACGGTGACCTTGCCGCCTGCGCCGGTCGTGACCGGTGAGTAGAGCTGGGCTTCTTCGAACACGGCGTGCTCCTCTCTCGTCACGACAGAGAGTCGGCCAGCGGCGCCCAACTTGCAAGTCTGACCAGGACTGACAGGTCATTGCAGGCAGGAAATGCGGCGAGTACGTCTGAAATACTGGGCAACATGACCATCGATCGACTGGACGCACGGCTCATCGCGACACTGCGCAGGTTCCCGCGCGTCGGCCTGCTCGAGGTCGCGCGGCAGCTCGGCGTCGCCCGCGGCACCGTCCAGGCCCGGCTCGCGAAGCTCGAGGCGCGCGGCGTCATCACCGGCCACGGCCCCGAGGTCGATCCCGCGGCGATGGGCTACGCGATCAGCGCGTTCATCTTCGTCGAGCTCTCGCAGGGCGAGCTCGAGGCGGCCGTCGCCGTCATGGAGTCGATCCCCGAGCTGCTCGAGGCCGACGCGATCTCAGGCCCGCAGGACCTCATCTGCCGCGTCGTCGCGCGCGACACCGAGCATCTGCAGGAGATCGTCAACGAGCTGACCGCGACGCCGGCGATCCGGCGCTGCACGAGCTACATCGTCCTGACGCGGCAGGTGCCGCCGCGAACCGCGCCGCTCATCGCGGCGGCGGCGAGAGGCCGCTAGCGCAGGTTCTGCTGGTAGTGGTGGGAGATCCGCCGCGCGCCGCGCCTGCAGCTCACGACGGCGTTGAACTCCGTGAGGCTCGCCGTGCCGCGCGTCTCCTTGCAGCTGTAGCCCAGGACCTTGCGCGTGCAGCGGCCCCTGATGCCCTTGCCCTTCTCGGTGCGGCACGTGTAGTAGGCCTTGACCAACCTCCGCCCGGTCGTGCAGCTGACCTTCGTGACCTTCAGGTCGGTGAAGTAGCCGCCGAGCGTGCCCGGGTAGGTCGGGTTGCCGTCGTCGCTGCAGCTGGCGGCATGTGCCGCCGGCGCACCGGCGAATGCCGCGAATGCAAGCGCGGCAAGGAGGGCGACGAGAACGAGATGGGGGCGCGCGAACGCGGAGGTGTGCTGAGCCATGGGCCGACAGGCTACCCGTCGCCCAGGCGGCGGACGACCGTTCTCATCGGCTTCTCACGCTGAGTCGTTGAGCACCTGCTGGATCGCCTTGTAGCGGTTCGCGCGGTTGAACGTGCCCGTCAATCCGGCCGCCTTGAGCTGTGCCGCGCGCTGCTCGAGCTGCGTCCGGCAACCCTGCGCGCGGACGAGATGCTCGGGCGCGATCTTGTCCCAGCCGCCGGCCTGCTGGGCGAGATCGCGCTCGGTCAGCAGGCACTCGGCCATGATGCGCTCGTCCTTCAGCAGCGTGTCGAGCACCGACAGCGCCGGGCGCTTGCCGAGCTCGTCGACCATCCGCAGCATGAAGCGCCCCAGCGTCCTGGCGAAGATCGCCGTGAGGTGCGTCGCGTCCTTGTGGACGAGCGCCCCGCCGACCACCGGATAGCAGTGCGCGCTGTCGCAGAAGTAGCGCGTCATGTCCAGGACCTTCACCCGCGGCGAGGCCAGCCGCCGCGCGGCCGTGACCGCCGGGTCGCGCCGCAGCGACCGGCTGCGGGCCCGGGCGCAGAGGACGGCGCTCGGCTGCTTGCGCGCCAGCGTGCGCCGGACGCAGTCGACGGCCGCCGCCGAGCTGCGCGGCGTGTCGCGGATGACGTAGATGTTCCTGACGCTGGCGGGAAGCCGGCGCCAGCGCGCCATGTGCCCGCGGACGGCGGTCTCGAAGTTGCTCAGACCCCGGCTGCGGACGAACTGCGCCTTGGAGCGGTGCGAGAGGAAGATCGTCGACACGTCGGGACGGCGGTTCAGCCACGCCAGCAGCTCGCGGTTCCAGCGCTGGCAGTTGCGCGTCTGGTCCCTCGGGAGGATCACCTGCGCCTCGCTGAACGGGCAGCCCGAGCGCGTGATCGAGATCGCCGGCCAGTCGTGGCTCTTCGCGACGACGTCGACGGCGGCGCGCCAGTGCGTCGCGTGGCTGTCGCCGATGAGCGCGACCGTGTCGTCCGTCGCCGGTCGCGCGGCGCCGAAGTGGCAGGGGAAGAGGAGGTTCGCCCGCCCGTAGGGCGTGCAGGGCGCATTGGGCTCCAGCAGGGCGTCGTCGGGCGTCGGGAACACCGTGCGCGTGAGGTCCGGGTCGAAGCACGGCTGCCCGGGGTTGCGGGCCGCTGCGCCGAAGCACGGGCGCTCGGTCACCGCCGCGACGACCTCCGCGCTCGCCGAGCCGAGGCCGGTTTCGCCGGACGGGATCGTGATCGCGACGCAGATCACGAGCAGCAGTGCCTCGCGCAGCTTCACGCGCGATACGCGGCGGGATGTGTCAGGGGATGGCTGGCGTATGGCGGCGATGTTAGACAGCGGGGCAGCCGGCATGCACCGCCTGCGCGATCTTCGAGCTCAGGTACCGGTACCCGGCGGCGTCGGCGTGCAAGCCGTCGCGCAGATGCACGGTCCCGCGCTTGACGGCGCGGTCCCAGTTGATGACGATCAACCGGTGATCGCGCGCCGCCTCGGCGCGCAGCGCGCGGTTCAAGCCGTCGTAGCGGCCCTTGCGCGGCGGCCGGATGATGGTCGACCAGACGACGCAGGTGTCGGGCGCGAGGTCGCGCAGCATCCTGCGCATCCGCTGCGTGAAGCGCTGCGGGTCGGGCCCGTCGTTGGCCCCGAGGATCGAGACGACGACCCGCGGCTCGACCTCGCGCAGGGCCTCGCGCAGCGCCTGCAGGCCGCCCGGCGTCGTGCGGCCGCCGACGGCGTCCCACGTGATGTTGAAGTCGGCGAGCATCGGGTCGAGGTAGGGCATCGTCCCGACCGCGAGCGAGTCGCCGATGATGAGGACGTCCTCGAGCTCGGCCGGCACCGGCGCGGTCGCCGTCTGCGCGACCGAGCGCTGCGGGGCCGCGAGCAGCAGCACGACGGCAAGCGTCGCGAAGCCCAGCCAGATCGTCATGCTCCTCCCGCTCATGATGCGTGGGGCACCTACCGCCCCCCGCTGCCTTCTATATCCGACCGGCGCGGCCGGTGCCAGTCCGAAGCGCGGTCGCCCGCCCCGTCGCGCGCCTTTCTGGCGCATCGGCGGTCAACCGGCGGCCAGGATGCGCTTGCTGACCGTCGTCGGCTCGCCGGCGTCCGCCGTCGCGACGAGCTGCAGCGTGGCCGTCAGGCCCTTGCGCCGCTGCATCGCCCGGCGCAGGCTGCGCACCTGCGCCCGCGAGAGCGTCAGGCGCACGACCTTCTTCTCGCCGGCAGGCAGCTTGACCGTCACCGCGCGCAGGCTCACCGAGAACGCCTTCCTGCGGGCGCGCGGCTTGCTGCGCTCGGTGAGCGTGCCGGTCGCCGTGAGCGAGCAGACCGTGTCGCAGCCGACGCGCAGCGGCAGCACCCGCGTCCCGAACAGCCCGCTCGAGCGCAGGACCTTCACCGAGACGTCAGGGCCGAGCGGGAGGGGGAGCGTCGGCAGCGGCAGCGCGGGCGGGCTGGCGAGCGGGGCGAGTACCGTGCACGGCGCCGAGGACGGCGCCGCGAGCTGGAACTGCTGGACGCGGTTGTTCTTCGTGTCGGTCACGGTGAGGATCCCGTTGCAGTCGACGACGACGCCGGTCGGGTTGATGAACTCGCCGGGCCCGATCCCGCGCCGGCCGAAGGTCAGCAGCCGCTCGCCGCTGGGCCCGAACTGCTGCACGCGGCTGTTGCCGCGGTCGGCGACCCAGAGGTTGTTCGCCGCGTCCAGCGAAATCTGGGCGGGCGCCGCGAGCTTGCCGAGCCGCGTGCCGATGCCGCCGAACTCGAGCAGGAGGTTGCCGCCGGCGTCGTAGACGGTGATGCGGCTGTTCGTGCCGGCGACGTAGATCCGCGAGCCATCCGGCGTCACCGCGATGCCGCGTGTGCGGCCGACCTCGGTGCGCGAGCCCTCGTAGGAGCCGTCGCTGCTGAAGCGCGCGATGCGTTCGTTGCCGGTGTCGGCGACGTAGAGGCTGCCGCCGGCGTCGATCGCGAGCGCCGAGGGGTCGAGCATCTGTCCCGGGCCGCTGCCCTGCGAGCCGATCGTGCGCGACGGCAGCCCCGTCGCGCGATCGAACACGACGATGCGCGCGCGGCGCTGGTCGAGCACGTAGGCATTGCCCGCCGCGTCGAAGACGGCCGCCACCGGGTTGGGCAGGATCGTCGGGCCCGGCCGCGGCGAGCCCCAGACCGCGGCGACCGAGCCGTCGGCGTTGAGGAGCTCGATGCGGCCGTTGACGGAGTCGACGACGGCGCGATAGCCGTTGGCGTCGGCGCCGACGCCGAGCGGCGCGTTGAACTGCCCCGGGCCGCGGCCCGAGGTCCCGAACGAGCGCAGCAGGTCGCCCGTGCGGTTGAAGACGTCGATGCGGTCGTTGCCGGTGTTCGTGACGTAGATCTCGCCGGCTGCGTCCACCGCGATCGCCCGCGGGTAGGCGAGCTGGCCCGGGCCGACGCCGTAGGAGCCCCAGCGCGCCTTGTACGGGTAGGCCGACTTCGGCCCGAAGCGCACGACGCGATGGTTGATGTCGTCGGCGACGAAGACGCGGCCCTGCGGGTCGACCGCGACGCCGAAGGGGAAGCTCAGCTGGCCGCCCGCCTGGCCCTGGCCCTTGCCGATCGCCTGCAGGAAGCGACCGCCGGTGTCGAAGACGGCGATGCGGTGGTTGTGGTCGTCGGCCACGAGCAGCCGCGTGCCGTTGATCGTCAGGCCGCGCGGGTTGGACAGCGGGCCCGGCGCGACGAGCTCGGCGGCGTTGGAGCCGTCGAGCTGGAAGCGCTGGATGCGGTCGTTGAAGCTGTCGGAGACGAAGAGCGTCTCGCCGAGGATCGCCAGCCCGCCGCCCGCCGGCGCGTCGTGCCCGCCGCCCGCGCCGAAGTGAAACTGCCCGACGGCGGTGCCACGGCTGCCGAACGCGTGCATGAGCCGGCCCTCGGCGTCGAAGCGGTGGATGCGGTCCCGGCCGTCGGCGACGAGCAGCGTGTTGTCGCCCGCCACGGCCACGGCGCCGACCGGCCCGAGCTCGCCCGGGCGCGTGCCCGCGATGCCGACCTCGCGCTGGAAGGTCCCGTCGCGGCCGAAGACCTGCACGACGTTCGAGGACTGGTCGCCGACGTAGACCGAGCCGTCGGGCCCGATCGCCACGGTCTGCGGGAAGCGCAGGACGCCGCCGCCGCGCTGGCCGATCTGCGCGGTCGCGACGTACGGGCAGCTCGGGGCGGCGCCGGGGCAGTCGGCGACCTGGGCGCCGGCGGCGCCGGGCAGCGCGAGCACGCCCAGCGCGGCGGTCGCCAGCAAGGTGGGCAGCGCTGTGGCGCGACGGCGGATGTCCATGCCTGGCTCAAACACGGCGGGCGACGATAGTCGCGGGGCTGCGCGCAGGTGCATGAACACATGCGACCAAAGTCACGTCGCAAGAGGTTGAGCACCGCCGCCGTCGTCGCTAGGCTCGCCTGAGGGGAAACCGAGGAACGGAGACCGAGGACATGAAGGCGACCGTGACGGGCGATCCGGTGATACCGGACGGTGCCCTGTTCGTCGTTGACAGCGAGTACACGGGCCGCTGCGCGCGCCTTGCGCTGCACGGTGAGCTCGACGTCGGAACCGTCGCCGTGCTCGACGACGAGTTGCGCCGCGCCTGGGCGCAGACCGACATCCGTCGCATGGAGCTCGACCTGCGCGGCGTGACGTTCATGGGCTCGGCCGGCGTTGCGACGCTGCTGGAGGCCAACGCCCGCGCGCGCGACCGCGGCTGCGCGCTGACGCTCGTCCGCGGCACCGACCGCATCCACCGCATCTTCGAGCTCACCGGCATCGCCGACCAGTTCGCCTACCGGGCGCAGTCCGCGCGCCCGGCCGCCCGCAGCGGCTCGCTGCGGATCGTGCCCTAGGGGTTAGACCCGCCCGGTCCGGAACAGGAGTTCAGGTGGCGCTCGTGCGACCCTGCGTGGGCGTGGGCGCTGCCGACGCCGGCGAACGGCGTCTCTGGGGGCATGGTCCGGTTCGCTTGCTGATGCGCGCGGGGGGTTAGGCCTGAACGAGACCACATACGTCCGTCTGGTGCCAAACCCCCGCTCGGAAGGGGGTCGGGCCCCAAACGACGCGATATGGGACGTTCTGGGCCCAGCCCCCGGGCGACCGCGCGGAGCGCCACCGCGTCTCGTCTGTTCCTCAAAGCCGCAGGTACATCCCGCCGCGATCGCTAGGAGGCTTGGCGTCGCAGGAGCGCCGGGACGCGCGGCAGGTGGCGCTGGCGCAGCGCCGCGCGCGCCGCCGCGTGCCCCGGGACGCCGTGCACCGCGCCCCCGGGAAACGCCGACGAGCTGCCGATGAAGAGCCCGCGCACCGGCGTGCTGTAGGGGTTCAGCGACGGCACCGGGCGGAAGATGAGCTGGTCCAGGCCGTAGCTGCCGCCGCCGACGTCGCCGCCGACGAGGTTCTCGTTGCGGCGCTGAAGATCGCCCGGCGCCATGACGTGCCGCGCGAGGATCGCGTCGCGAAAGCCGGGCGCGAAGCGCTCGATCTGGCGCTCGACGACGTCGGCGAAGCCCTCGCGCTCGGCGTCCCAGTCCACGCCGCGCGGCACGTGCGTGTAGGCCCACGCGGTGTGCTTGCCCGCCGGCGCGCGCGTGGGATCGGCGAGCGACTGCTGGCCGGAGAGCAGGAACGGGCGCTCGGGCAGGCGCCCGCCCGCGACATCTCGGAGGCCGGCCCGGATCTCGGCGGCGCCGCCGCCCACGTGGACGGTCCCCGCCAGCCGCGCGTCGGCGCTCTCCCAGGGGATCGGCGCGTCGAGCGCCCAGTCGAGCTTCACGGTCTCGTCCCCGTAGCGGAAGCGCACGGCCTTGCGCGTGTAGGCGTCGCCGAGCGCGTCGCCGGCGAGCCGCAGCAGGCCGTGCGGCGTCGTCGTCGCGATGACCGTACGCGTCGCGACGGTCGTCCCGTCGGCGAGCGACAGGCCCGCCACGCGGCCGTGCGCGACGTGCACGCGCTCGGCACGAGCGTCGGTGCGCGTGCTGCCGCCGTGCTCGTGCAGGCAGGCGGTGAGCGCGGTCGCGATCTGGCCCGCGCCGCCCTCGGGGCTCGGCCAGCCGCCGCCGTGGCCCATGAGGTTCAGCCAGACGCCGGCGATCGCGCTGCCGGCGGCGTCCAGCGGCGCGTCGCCGTGCAGCGACGAGCCGAACAGCCACGCCGTCGCCTCGCCGGTGAAGAGCTCGGCGCCGAGGCCCTCCGCCGACAGCAGCAGCAGCCGGACGAACTCGAGCGTCCCGCCGAGCCTGAACGCCGGCAGCAGGCGCGCGGGGCCGCCGACCGGCGGGAAGCCGGCGAGCATCGTCGCCTTCACGGCCTCGAAGTTGCGCAGGTAGGGCTCGACGAGCGCCCGCCAGCGCGCGCCGTCGCCGGGCGCGAGGGCGTCGAGGCTCGCGACCGTCCGGGCGAGGTCGCGGTCGAGCACCGCCGCGCGCCCGCCGGGCAGCGGGTGGGCCATCGCGAGCTGCGGGTGGATCCAGCGCAGCCCGTGGCGCTCGAGCTCGAGCTCGGCGAAGACGGGGGAGACGACCGACGCCGGATGCACCGCGGAGAAGACGTCGTGGTGGAAGCCGGGCAGGGTGAGCTCGGCGGTGGCGGTCGCGCCGCCCAGCGTCGGGGCGGCCTCGACGACGAGCACCGACCGTCCCGCGCGCGCGAGCGTGATCGCCGCCGTCAGCCCGTTGGGGCCCGAGCCGACGACGACCGCGTCGAAGCGCTCGCTCATGCGCCGGCCGTGCGCAGCGCGATCTGGTGCAGCATGCTCGACTCCGGGCGCTCGTCGCCCCAGAAGGCCTCCTGTGCCTTGCGCCCGGCGGAGCGGTAGGCCTGCTCGAGCGTGACCGGCAGGTCATCCCAGGTGCCGGCGGCGCGCAGGTAGGCCTGCCCGTCGAGCTCGTACATGAGCAGCCGGTTGCGCCCGCGGCCCATGAAGTGCCCCTCGTGGGTGTCGAGGCAGAGCGCGAGCAGCGGCGTGCAGCCCTCCGGGTAGGCCGGCGGCTGATCGCGCCCGAAGCGGACCATGAGCTCGCTGAGGCGCGCCGCGTAGGCGTCGAGGCGCTCGGCGTCCTCGTCGCGCGACAGCAGCCGCGTGACGCTGACGTAGCCGCGCAGGATCGCCGGCGTGCGCGGGGTGATCGCGCTGATGACCTCGATCTCGAACGTCTGGCCGAGCAGCCCGCCGCCGCGCACCGGCGTGAAGCGCCCGAGGTCGCTCGCGTAGTCCGGCCAGGTCTCCGGGCGCAGGAGCGCGGCGGCGGTGCGCTGCGCCGACGCGATCGCGATCGGGTTGTACGTGTGCCACACCTGCTCGTTGCGGGGCCGCTCGGGCGGCGTCGGGTCGCCGAGCTTCGCGTGGCGCAGGCGGTACTCGGGCTTGTAGGCGTCGCGCTCGGCGACCGTCTCGAACGCGATCCCGTAGCGCCGGCGCTCGTCGTCGAGGTAGGCCGCTTCGAACCACGGCCCGAAGAGCCTGTCGGCGCCCGCGAAGAGCTGCTCGCGCGTGAGCGTGCCGCGCGGGCTGTCGGAGCTGTCGGAGATGCGGGCGCGCACGAAGGCGCGGTGGAAGGCTGCGACGTCGGGCGCGTGCAGGCGCCGGTGCCCGAGCCGGTGCCAGCGCGTCGTGAGGATCGAGAACGCGAGGCGCAGGTCCTCGACGCCGCGCAACTCGGGGATCCGCGCGTAGTACGCGGCGTTGAGGAAGTCGGTGATCCAGCCGACGGCGTCGGGCGCGCTGATCGACGTCCCGCTCATCCGCGCCAGCCACACCGGCGGCGAGCTCCACGCGCGCCGCGCGACGACCGCCGCGCCGACCGCGCCGAGCGTCGTGCCGGCGGAGAGGGTCGCGCGCCTGAGGCTCATGCACGCGCACGCTACGCGCTCGATCAAACGTCCGCCTTGTGACGACCGGCACATACAGATGCGCACGCGTGTTGCCGATACCTCCTCTACCACCCATAGAGGAACCGCCGATGACCTACTACTGCTCGGAGTGCGTCGTGAACTGGTGGCCGTACATGGCCAAGGACGGCTGCTGCCCGTTGTGTGGCGGCGGGACGAGCCGGCGCCAGGAGCCGGCGAGCAACGATGTCGACGAGCTCTTCCGCGTCGCCCGCGCGGAGGCCGATCGGCGCGACGCGTATGCGCGCTTCGAGGCCTTCTACGAGGAGCGCGAGCAGCACCGCCACGCCGCGTAGCCGCGCCGTCTCAGCCGACGAGCGGCAGGACCGGGAAGCAGGCGACCGGTCGCGCGTGCGCGGGGTCGAGCGCGTTGAGCATGTGCTGCGCCGTGTTGCGCTCGGCGACGATCGACAGGTGGTCGGAGAAGTCCAGCGCGCAGCGTGACTGGAGGACGATGTTCGTCGCGCCGGCCTCCGGCAGCGTCCCGCTCGTGTAGGGCACGACGAGCTCGTCGTAGCGCGTGACGATGCTCGTGTACGTCACGCCGGCGACCGTGACCCCGCCGCTGTCGAGCTTCGCGATGAACGTCGAGTTGTCGAGCAGGTCGATGCAGGCCGCGCAGTAGCGGTCGAAGGGCGCGGTGATGCCCAACCGGCGTGCGTAGGGCTCGAGCCGCGCGAGCGCGGCGGGGTTCGTGCCGTGATAGACGCCCGCGATCCCGACGAGCTTGTCGATCTTCGCGGCGCCGCCGAGGAACTTCGCGACCCACGCCGACACGAGCGTGCCCTCGGAGTGTCCGACGAGATCGACCTCGCGCGCCCCGGTCGCAGCGAGGACGCTGGCGATGAACGCCGACAGCGTCCGGGCGCTCTCCTCGATCGGCCGCAGGCCGCCGACCTGGTCGAGCGGGAACGGCGCGGTCGGCTCGATGCCGTAGGTCAGCGCGAAGACGCAGTAGCCCTTGTTCTTCAGCAGCGGCGACATCGCCGGCCAGTTGTCGGTCCTGTTGCCGAGGAGCCCGTGGACGAGCACGACGGGGTTCGGGTGCGCGGCGGTCGGCCTGCAGGCGAAGTCGTTGGCGCCGGGCGGCGAGGCGCCCGGGTGCAGCGCCTCGTAGGCGACGCCGGCGGGGAAGCTGTAGGGAACCGGCAGATCCTCGGCGGCGGCGGTCGCCGGAACGACGGCGCAGCCCGCGAGCACGAGGACGAGGACGATCGATCGCAAGCGCTTGGAGGTCATGACCCGGATTATTGTCCGTCAGCGTTCAAACGACGCTGCACGCCGGCTCGAGCGTCATAACACTGGCGGGAACCTGCACCGCGTTGGCGCATACCCGCGCCTCGGTGCGCCCACCGGCGCATGCTCGCGGTGCCAATGGTCCCATCGCGCGTGCGCCGAACTGCACGAGAGTGCGCGACGTCTTCGGATTGTGCGCGCTCTAGGGAAAGCGCACCATGTGGGCAGGTGAATCCGTGCTTCTCTCGGAGCCGGTAGAGCCGAAGCTCGACGCCCTCCGATCGCGACCGCGGCTGCCCCTGCGGTAGGCGGGTGCAGGAACCGCGGGGACCTCCCGGAAACCGCGGAACCGGCCCAATGCGAGATGCGGTGGGCGTCGAGCGATGGGCGGCAGGGGGTCAAGCTCCGCGCCGCAGCGTGATCCACGGGCCCGTCGCTCAGGCGGCGGGTCCGTGGTTCATCCCGGTTTGGCGCGCGCTCGCGCAGCTCTGAAGTCCAGGGGCGATGTCCAGGGTCGCCCCCGTCGCGACCCGGGGGCGCCGGCGCGAGGCTTCGTGCTGTCCACCGCGCCAGATCGGAGAGCCACGATGAGCACGCAGACGAGAACTTCCGCAGCCGAGGTCCTGACTGCCGGGACCTGGGCCGTCGACCCCGCCCACTCCAGCGTCGGCTTCGCGATCAAGCACCTCGGGCTGACGTACGTGCGCGGCCACTTCGGGGACTTCGACGGGATGCTCGAGATCGGAGCCGACGGGTCGATCGCCGCGAGCGGCAGCGTTCGCGCGGCCAGCGTCGACACGCGCGTGGGCGCGCGTGACGATCAGCTGCGCAGCTCCGACGTCTTCGACGCCGAGCGCTACCCCGAGATCACGTTTGCCGCCACGGCGGTCGATGCCGTGGACGCCGAGACGTATCGCATCGTCGGCGACCTGACGATGCGCGGCGTGACCCACGAGATCACGCTCGGAGCCGAGCTGCGCGGCGTCGAGCAGGACCCCTGGGGCAGCACGCGCATCGGCCTGGAGGTCAGCGGTCACATCGACCGCGACGACTACGGGATGTCGTTCAACACCCAGGTGGCGAGCGGCGCGATGCTGCTCGGCAAGAAGGTCAAGGTCACGATCGACATCTCGGCGGTCAAGGTGTCGTGACGGGCGTGCGAGACTCGGCCGCGTGCAGCGCTCCTTCGCCCAGGTCGACGTCTTCACGACGACGCCGTACAGCGGCAACCCCGTCGCCGTCGTCCTCGACGCGGCGGGGCTGAGCACCGAGGAGATGGAGCGCTTCGCGCGCTGGACGAACCTCTCGGAGACGACGTTCGTCCTCGCGCCGTCCGATGACCGCGCGGACTACCGCGTGCGGATCTTCACGCCGACGGTCGAGCTGCCGTTCGCGGGGCATTCGACGCTCGGGACCTGCCACGCGTGGCTTGCCGCGCAGGGCCTCGAGGCGCGCGAGGCGGTCGTGCAGGAATGCGCCGCGGGGCTCGTGCGCATCCGCCGCGGCGAGGCCGGATTGTCGTTCGCGGCGCCGCCGATCCTGCGCGACGGCCCGGTCGACGAGGCGCTCGTGCAGAAGATCGCGACGCTGCTGGGGATCGACCGCGGCGAGATCCTCGACGCCGAGTGGGCCGACAACGGGCCCGGCTGGGTCGCGGTGCTGCTCGAGGACGCGAGCGCGGTGCTGGCCGTCCGGCCCGGGAGCGCGAACATCGACCTCGGCATCGTCGGCGCCTACCCGCCCGGCTCGCCGGCGGCCTTCGAGGTCCGGGCGTTCTTCCCGAAGGACGGCGCCCTCGTCGAGGATCCGGTCACCGGCAGCCTCAACGCCGCGATCGCGCCGGCTGCTGCGGACCGGCCGCACGACGGCGCCGTACGTCGTGTCGCAGGGCACGCTGCTGGGCCGCGCGGGCCGCGTCCACGTCGAGCGCGACGACGACGGCACGATCTGGGTCGGCGGCGCGACGGTGACGTGCGTGTCCGGCGAGGTCGAGCTGTAGACGAGGGTCCTCCTCAGCGAGCCTTGCGCGCGATCCAGACCTCTTCGCCGGGCCAGCGCTGCGCCCATTCGAGCGTCGCCAGGGGGTAGCGGGTCGTCGAGCCGTCCGGTGGGCGCAGCTCGACGAGCCGCTCGATCTCCAAGCCCGAGCCTCGCAGGAGGTCGATCATCGCTCCGTGCGGAAGGTGGAAGTCGACGGCATCGGTGTCGGACCATTCGAGGCGATGCATCCCGAAGTAGGACCGCAGGAGCCGATCGCCTGCGGGGGCGTCCGCCTCGTCAGGCATGCAGAGCATGAGCAGGGGCGCGTTGCCGAGGAAGGCGAGCCCGCCTCCCGGGCGCAGGACCCGGGCCGCCTCAGGGATCCAGCGATACGGATCGCACCAGATGCTCGCCCCGTACTCGGAGACGGCGAGGTCGAAGCTGCCGTCCGGAAACGGCAGCGTCTCGGCGTCGGCGTGCACGAGCGGGAACTCGAGCCCGAACTCGCGCTGCAGCCGATGCGCGGTCGCGAGCTGGGCCTCCGAGTTGTCGATCCCGACCGGCCGCGCGCCGCGGCGCGCGAGCCACGCCGACACGTACGCGGTCCCGCAGCCGAGCTCGATGACGTCGAGGCCGCTGAGATCCGCCGGCAGCAGCCCGACCTGCGACTCGGGCACGCTCCAGAGGCCCCACGTCGGCTCCTCCTGCGCCCAGCTGCGCTGACCGGCCTCCTCGTACTCCTCGGCCCAGCGGTCCCACTGCGCGCGGTTGCGAGCGGCATGATCGGGCGGCTCGCTCATCGGGGATGCAGGCTGGTTGCCGATCTGGGCCGTCTGCGGTCAGCCCTTCGGCGCAAGGGCGACGTCGGCGTTGCGCACGACGGCCACGCTCATGGACGCGCCGGCGACGACGCCGGGGGCGTTGAGCATCTCGAGATCGTGATGACCGAGACGCAGCTCGAATCCGTCATCGTCGCTGCGGAGCACGAAGTAGTGCGCGCCGTCGTCGCGCAGCGCGGCGAGCCGGGCCTGGTCGGGATGCTCCGAGATGGCGAGCGCCAGAACCTCGCGCAGGCGCTGCGGATCGATCTGGCTCTGTCCCATGGAGCGGCCGAAGTTCGACAGAACCTCGCTGGAGATGAAGTCGTGCTCGCGGTGGTTCATACGCAGGAAGGTAGCCGCTCGCCGGGCTCGGAAGCGCGGGGGCGGCTCGCGACCGGCTCGCTAGGGTAAGGCGAGAGCGCGGCGGTGCGTCGCCCTCGTTGATCCACGCGGGACGACCGATATCCGGCTGGCTCTAGGCTGTCTCGTGTGCGCTCGGTTATCCAATGGATGCGGCAGCATCCAATCGCGACCGTCCTTGCTCGTGTTACTCGGGATCGGCGTCGTTGGCTCGACTTTGGACCCACCACCAGAGCCAACCACCAAGAACGAGGCTCAGCGCTTCAACGCGGAGGCGCTCTCAGCCGATGGTCGCAAGGTCTACGACCACGCTGTTGAGCGGTGCGCGGACTTCGTAGGACGTGTTCGCCAGTGCAACGAGGACAACACGACCTTTTTGGAGGCGGTCGCTCTCGCTACGACCTGAGCGGTGCTGTGGACCGCGGCAAGGCTCGCGATGTGGCAGAGGATATGGTCGAGGACTGGGATCTCCACGAGCCGCCAGGGGTGCCTCCAGATACGCGTGCGGCCGAGGAGGGATGCGTGGTGAGCATCCTCAGGGAACGTCGCTGAGCCGCCGATGAAACGGCGGCGGGGCTTCGCGTGTTCTGGACCCCACAGCCCGCCGCTCGCGGGGTCCGGTACGGGTCCGGCACTTCCTGCGGCCTAGCCCTTCAAGACCGAAACACGGCTGTTTGCTGGGCACTTCGCGATGCCGGAGGAGGGACTCGAACCCCCGACACGCGGATTATGATTCCGCTGCTCTAACCGACTGAGCTACTCCGGCGGGGCCGCGAAGTGTAGCCCGCGGCGGGCGGTTCATCAGCCCTGCGGGGCGCGGTTCGCGCCGCCGGATTTACGCGCGCTTGCGCCGGGGCACGTATCGTGGCTTCCGCGGGGGATCGCTGGGACGCACGCCGGGGCGGCGTGCGGCGGTCCCCGTCACACCGGGGTCGAACGAGGGAGCTGCGTGAAGAAGTACGTCCGGAAGATCAGGAAGAAGATCAACCCCCTGTACGCGGGGGCCGGCGTCCTGCTCCTCCTCCTCGTCGTCGTCGTGGTCGTCGTCGCCGTGGGCGGCGGTGACGACGCAGGCAAGGACGACGGCGCGACGAGCACGCAGACGAGCACGCGCGACAAGGCCGGCACGAAGGAGAAGGTCAAGGGCCGCAAGGTCAAGCCCGCGCCGGTCGGCTCGTCGGGCAAGATCGACGAGGCCCGCCGCGAGGGCTCGTTCGTCGTCGCGCAGGCCCGCGGGACGGTCAAGAACCCCGGTCGCATCTCGCTGCGCGTCAGCGCCGCGCCGAAGCAGAACGTCACGGTCGACTGGCAGCTCTCGTGCTTCCGCGCACGCAAGGTCGAGATCGGCAAGGGCAAGTACAAGACCAAGGCTCCCGACACGCGGGCGCTGTCGCTGCCGATGTCCGGCGCCGAGACCTGCATCGCGACCGCCGGCGCCCAGCTCACGAAGTACGGCAACGGCCGCGTGAAGGTCGCCGTCGTCGCAGGCTGACGGGACGGGCCGCCGATGAGTGCCCTCGACCAGGCGGTCGCGACGGTCGTCGAGCGCTGCCTGGGCATCGGCGCGGGGGAGAACGTGCTCGTCGTCGCCGATCCCGGCAACGCCGAGCTCGGCGACGCGCTCATGCAGGCCGCGCGGGCCGCCGGCGGCGACGCCGTCCTGACGATCCTGCCCCCGAACCCCGGCCGCGGCACCGAGCCGCCGGCGCCGGTCGCGGCCGCCTTCGCCGCCGCCGATGTCTTCATCGCGCCGTGCCTGCCGTCGCTGTCGCACACGAGCGCGCGCAAGCGCGCGAGCGAGGCCGGCGCCCGCGGGGCCACGATGCCCGGCGTCAACGCCGACCTGCTCGCGCGGCTCATGAGCGCCGACTTCGACGCGATGAGCGCGCGCTGCCACGCGATCGCGACGCTGCTCTCCGACGCCGACGACGTGCACCTCACGTGCGCGCGCGGGACGGACTTCACGCTCGACCTCCGCGGTCGCGCCGGCATCCCCGACGACGGCGACCTCACCGCGCGCGGCGCGTTCGGCAACCTTCCCTGCGGCGAGGGCTTCATCTCGCCGGCAGGCGGGGAGGGGACGATCGCGGCGTCCTCGCTGCCCGGTCCCGGTGTCGTCGCCGAGCCGGTGCTGCTGACCGTCCGCGACGGGCTGCTCGCATCCGCCGAGGGCGAGGGGGCGGCCGAGTACCTCGCCCAGCTCGACGCCCACGGCCCGCTCGGGCGCAACCTCGCCGAGCTCGGCGTCGGCACGAACGACCGCGCGACCCTCACCGGCAACATCCTCGAGGACGAGAAGATCCTCGGCACCGCGCACGTCGCCTTCGGCGCCAGCGCCGGGATCGGCGGGACCGTGACGGTGCCGGTCCACCTCGACGTCGTCGTCCTCGAGCCGAGCCTGCGGATCGGCTCGACGCAGGTGCTCGACGCCGGGCGCTACCTGCTCTGACGATGAGCACGGACATGCTGCTCGCGATCCCGAACGTCTCCGAGGGACGCGATCGCGACGTCATCGCCGCGATCGGCGCGGCGTTCGCGTCCACCGGCGCCACGCTGCTGGACACGCACTCAGACCCCGACCACCACCGGACCGTCTACACGCTCGCGGGACGGCCCGGCGAGCTCGCACCGGCGCTCGCGGCGGGCGCGCTGAAGTGCCTGGAGCTCATCGACCTCCGCGCGCCGCGCGGCCGCCATCCGCACGTCGGCGCGCTCGACGTCGCGCCGCTCGTCCACCTCGACGACGCGCGCCGCGGCGCCGCCTGCGCCGAGGCGCTCGTCGCCGGCGAGGAGCTCGGGCGCGCCGGGCTGCCGGTCCTGCTCTACGGCGTCCTGGCGGGCGGGCGGACGCGCGCCGAGCTGCGCCGCGGGGGAGTGCAGGCGCTCGCGCAGCGGATCGCGGACGGGGAGCTGACGCCCGACTTCGGCCCTGGCGGCATCGACCCGCGGGCCGGGGCGACGCTCGTCGGCGCGCGCCCGCCGCTCGTGGCCTTCAACGTCGAGCTCGCGCCCCCGGCGACCGTCGAGGACGCCCGCCGGATCGCCGCCGCGATCCGCGAGGGCGGGGACGAGGGGCTGCCGGGCGTCCGCGCGCTGGGCCTGACGCTGCCGGCCCGCGGCGGCATCGCGCAGGTGACGACGAACGTCGAGGACCACCGCGCCGTCCCGCTGCAGCGGCTCGTCGCAGCGGTGGCGCGCCACGCCGAGGTCGCGGGCTGCGAGCTCGTCGGCCTGGCACCCGCGGCGGCGTTCGAGGGCTTTCCCGCGGACGTCGCGATCGCCAACAGGCGCACGGTCGAGGAAGCACTCGGACGGCTAAGCTCGTAACACATGGCGCAGACGAAGAAGAAGCGGCGCAGCAAGCACCGCGGCAACGCCGCCGGCATGGTCGAGGCGCGCGGGCGCACCGGCCGCAAACCGACCGAGGCCGAGCGCAAGGCCGACGCCAAGACGAGCGCCGCCGACCGCCGCCGCGAGCGGATGATGCGCGCGCCGACGTGGAAGTCGGCGACGATGCGGGCCGGCGCCGCCGCGCTCGTCTTCGGCGTCCTGCTCGCCTTCGCGTTCGGGCAGTCGCCGGCGCAGGCGATCACGCTGACGGTCTTCGTGTTCTTCTTCTACATCCCGCTCGGGTACTACACCGACCTCGTGATCTACCGCCGCCGGACGCGCACGGAGGCCAAGGCGAAGACATGATCGACGTGCAGATGCTCACCGTCGGGATGGTCGAGGAGAACTGCTTCCTCGTCCGGCCCGAGGGCGGCGACCGCGCGGTCATCGTCGATCCCGGCGAGGAGGCCCCGCGGCTGCTGCAGGCCATCGAGGACGCCGGCGTCACGCTCGACGCGATCCTCCTGACGCACACCCACTTCGACCACGTCGGCGCGGTCGCACCGCTCGCGCGCGCGACGGGCGCGCCGGTGTACTGCCCGCGCCTCGAGGTCCCGGTCCTGCAGGACGTCATGGCCTTCGTGCCGTGGCCGGGCTTCGGCCCGTACGAGTCCTGGGACCCGGAGGAGACCGTCGAGGGCGGCGAGACGCTCGACCTCGCGGGGTTGACGCTCGACGTCGTCTTCACCCCGGGCCACAGCCCCGGACACGTGACCTACGCCGTCCGCGGCGAGCCCGCGCTGTTCTCCGGCGACGTCCTCTTCGCGGGCTCCGTCGGCCGGATCGACTTCCCCGGCGGCGACGGGCCGACGCTCATGCGCTCGATCGCGATGCTGCTCGAGCGTTTCGGCGACGAGACGGTCGTGTATCCCGGCCACATGGCCATCACGACGCTCGGCGCCGAGCGCGCCACCAACCCCTTCCTCACCGCGCTCGCGAACCGGTGAGCGAGAAGCTCCAGGCACCGCGCGGCACGTACGACGTGCTGCCGGAGGCCGCGGACGCGCGCGCGCATCTCGAGGGCGTCGCGCGGCGGGTGCTCGAGGGCGCCGGCTATCGGCGCATCGAGACGCCGACGTTCGAGGCGACCGACGTCTTCGCCCGCGGCGTCGGCGCTTCCACCGACATCGTCCAGAAGGAGATGTACACCTTCGACGACGGCGGCGGGCGCTCGGTGACGCTGCGGCCCGAGGGCACCGCGCCGATCTGCCGGGCCTACGCAGAGCACGGGATGCACAAGCTGCCCCAGCCGGTGAAGCTCTGGTACCTGTCGAGCTTCTTTCGCAAGGAGAAGCCACAGGCCGGCCGCTACCGGCAGTTCTGGCAGGTCGGCGCGGAGGCGCTGGGCTCCGACGACCCGGCGGTCGACGCCGAGATCATCCTGCTGCTGGCGACGCTGCTCGAGGAGCTCGAGGTCGGCGGCCTGCGCCTGCGCATCTCGAGCCTCGGCACGCCCGCGGCGCGCCAGGCCTACCGCGAGGAGCTCGCCGAGCACCTGCGCTCCAACGCCGAGCGGCTGTCCGACGAGGTCCGCGCCCGGATCGACCTCAACCCCCTGCGCGCGTTCGACTCCGACCACCCGGGAACACGGGCGGTGATGTCCGGCGCCCCGTTGCTGCTCGATCGCCTCGACGCCGACGACGCCGAGCACTTCGCGACGGTCCGCGCGCTGCTGGACGGCGCCGGCCTGGACTACGAGGTCGACCCGGCGCTCGTCCGCGGCCTGGACTACTACACGCGGACGGTCTTCGAGTTCACCTCCGAGGCGCTCGGCGCGCAGAGCGGCGTCGCCGGCGGCGGGCGCTACGACGGGCTCGTCGAGATGCTCGGCGGCCCGCCCACGCCGGGCTGCGGCTTCGCGGCCGGCGTCGAGCGGATGCTGCTGGCCGCGGGCGAGCTGCCGGCCGCGCCGCCGCCCGTCGATCTCTTCGTCTCCTACGACGGCGCGACCGCGCGCGCCCTGGCCTTCGCGGTCACGGCCGCGGCCCGCTCCGCGCGCCTCAACGCCCAGATGGAGCTCGCCGGGCGCTCGCGCAAGGGGCAGCTCAAGCAGGCCGACCGGCTCGGCGCCCGCTACGTTGCGCTCCTCGACGACGACGGGGGAGCGGTCTTGAAGGACATGTCCAGCGGCGACCAGATCGAGCTCGCGGCCGCCGAGGTCGTCGCGCGCGTCCTGCGCGACCGGGGAATGCGTTGAGGCGCCCGCCGCGTTCCAACGACTACCGCGACGCCTGGTGCGGCGACCTCGACGCCGGCCGGGCGGGGTCGGCGTCGCGCGTCGCCGGCTGGGTCCACAACCGCCGCGACCACGGCGGGCTCATCTTCGTCGACGTCCGCGACCGCTCGGGCATCCTGCAGCTCGTCTTTCATCCGGAGAACGGCGCCGAGCTGTTCGCCGCTGCCGAGCGCCTGCGCGGCGAGTACGTCATCAGCGTCGGCGGCGACGTCGTGCGACGCGACGAGCACAACGTCAACCCGAACCTCCCGACCGGCGAGATCGAGCTGCAGGTCACGTCGATGGAGGTCCTCGCCGAGTCGCTGACGCCGCCGTTCCCGCTCGACGACGACGTCGAGGTCGACGAGATGCTGCGCCTGCGCCACCGCACGCTGGACCTGCGCCGCCGCAAGATGGTCGATGCGCTCGTCCTGCGCCACGAGGTCGTGCGCACGATTCGCGAGGCGCTCTCGGCCGAGGACTTCCTCGAGATCGAGACGCCGATCCTCACGCGCTCGACGCCCGAGGGCGCGCGCGACTTCCTCGTGCCCTCGCGCCTGTCGCCGGGCAACTTCTACGCGCTGCCGCAGTCGCCCCAGCTCTTCAAGCAGCTGCTCATGATCGCCGGCTACGAGCGCTACTTCCAGATCGCGCGCTGCTTCCGCGACGAGGACCTGCGCGCCGACCGCCAGCCCGAGTTCACGCAGCTCGACCTCGAGATGTCGTTCGTCGACGAGGAGGACGTCATCGACGTCAACGAGCGCGTCATGGCGAAGGTCTTCGAGGTGGGCGGCCTCGACATCCAGCCGCCGCCCTACCCGCGCATGGGCTACGACGAGGCGATGCTGCGCTTCGGCTCCGACCGGCCCGACACGCGCTTCGGCCTGGAGATCACCGACGTCTCCGACGCGCTGCGCGGCTCGGAGTTCAAGGTCTTCTCGTCGGTGCTCGGCGGCGACGGCGTGGTGCGGGCGATCAACGCGGGCGCCCGCGAGGTCCCGCGCAAGGAGCTCGACGAGCTCACGGAGGTCGCCAGGCGCCACGGCGCGGGCGGCCTCGTGTGGGCGTTCGTGCAGGAGGACGGGACGTGGCGCTCGCCGATCGCGAAGTTCCTCTCCGCCGAGGAGATCGCCGCCGTGACCGCCGCCGTCGGCGCGCAGCCCGGCGACCTCCTGCTCGCCGTCGCCGACACGGCCGACACCGCGGCCGGCGCGCTCGGTGCGCTGCGGCTGCAGCTCGCCGAGCGCTGGGACCTCATCCCGGCCGGGCGCCACGACCCGCTGTGGATCGTCGACTTCCCGATGTTCGGCTACGACGCCGCGGAGCAGCGCTGGGACCCGCTGCACCACCCGTTCACCGCTCCGACCGGCTCCTTCGACGATCCGGGCGCGCTGCGCTCGCGCGCCTACGACCTCGTCGTCGACGGCTCCGAGCTCGGCGGCGGGTCGATCCGCAACCACGACCCGGCGGTGCAGCAGCAGGTCTTCGCCGCGATCGGGCTCGACGAGGCGGAGGCCGAGGCGCGCTTCGGCTTCCTGCTGGAGGCGCTGCGCTACGGCGCGCCGCCGCACGGGGGGATCGCGTTCGGCATCGACCGGATCGTCACGGTCATCGCCGGCCGCGACTCGATCCGCGACGTCATCGCGTTCCCGAAGACCGCCAGCGGCTCCGATCCGCTCACCGGCGCGCCCGCGGCGGTCGACGCGGAGCAGCTGCGCGAGCTCGGGCTGAAGCTCACCGCGCCGCCCCGGTAGGCGCACGGCCGCGGACAGGTGTACGAGTCTCTCCGGCGGCGCTTGCGCGGGGGCTCGCGACTGCCGACAGCCGCACCATGGATCAGGTTTCTCGGCCGATGCTCATCGCGCTCGGCGCCACGGTCGTCCTTCTCGTCATCTGGCTCGCCGCGCTGCGGCCGAAGCCGGTCTCGGTGTCCAACACGCCGCTCGCTCCGACCACGGTGATCCCGACGGCGAAGGCCGCCGCGGCCGCCGCCGACGCCGCGACCGCCAAGACGCAGGGCGCCGTCGGCGAGACGCCGTCCGCCGCGCCCGCCGCGACCGCCGCGACGCCCGCAACTTCGGCGCCCGCCGCCGAGCCGGCCAAGCCCGCCGCCGCGCTGTCGCGCCTGGACGGCCCGGTGCTGCGCGAGATCCGCGCCGGCAAGGTCGTCGTCATGCTCTTCTGGAACGCCAAGGGCGCCGATGACATCGCGACCCGCGGCGTCATCCGCGACCTCGATCGTCACGACGGCAAGGTCGCCGTCCACATCGTCCCGATCTCCCGCGTGGGCCGCTACCCGGCGATCACCGAGGGAGCCGAGATCACGCAGTCGCCGACGACGCTCGTCATCGACCGCAAGAGCCGCACGCGCGTCATCGCGGGGCTCAGCGAGGAACGCGAGCTGTCGCAGGCCGTGGGGGACGCGCTCGCCGGGCGGTAGCTCGCTCGCCGGCGCGGCAGTCGATGGCCAACATCCTCGTCGTCGACGACGACCCCGACCTTCGGGGCCTGGTCGAATTTCGCCTCCGCAAGGAGGGCCATCAGGTCCTGGCGGCCGCTGACGGCCCGACCGCGCTGGACGCCGTGGCGCAGCGCGGCAAGCCGGACCTCGCCGTCCTGGACGTCGCGATGCCGGGCATGACCGGTCTGGAGCTGCTCGTCGCGCTGCGCGAGCTGCCGGGCATGGAGGGCGTGCCGGCGATCTTCCTCAGCGCGCGGATCCTGCCGAGCGACATCGCCGCCGGCCGCGCCCTCGGCGCGAGCTACCTCACGAAGCCCTTCGTCGCACCCGCGCTGCTGGCCGCGGTCCGCGGCGTGCTCGGGCCACCTGACAGCTGGGAGAAGCCGCTCGCTCCGGCTGCGGTTCCTGCGGTCGCGGTCGCGGTGGCCGCGGCGCCGACGCGGGCGTCGCTGCGCGACGCCGATGCGCGCCGAGCCGCGACGTCCAAGGCGCCGCCGGGGTTGTAGCGCGCCGGTGTTGCCGGTGCTGCCGGCGCCGCCCGCCGCGCTCGCTGGTCGACGAACTGCAGCTCTGAAGGAACCGCGTCTGTCCGCGGCGCCCCGCGCGGGGCGCCTGCGGCTCACGGAGCTTGACTGAGTCGCTTTTTCCCTGCTATCAGGGGGTAAAGGCGACTCAGGTGCGTTGCCTGGCGTATTTGTCGCCACGAGTCGGATCACGCGTGGCGCAGCGCCACATCTGAGCCAACTCGATTCGCGCCGCCCCGGCGAACCGCCCTCGCCGCGGGCGCGACGTCTTCTTCAGTGATCGCCGTACACGAGCGCTCGCGCGACCGCGAGCCACGACACGAACCGCTACTCAGCGCGATCGCGGCCGTTCGCCGCCGACCGCGCGCCCAGCGCCCAGCGACCAGCGAGTCGAGGCGCCGACGGCGGCGGGGTGCTCGGGCAGCCGCACCCAGACCGTCGTGCCGGCGCCGGGCTCGCTCGTGAGCCCGATCTCGCCGCCGTGGGACTCGACGATCGCCTTGCACACCGTGAGCCCCAGCCCGGCGCCCGCGACCGCGCGGGCGGTCGCCTCGGTGGAGCGGAAGAAGCGCTCGAAGAGATGCTCCTGCTCGTTCACGGCGATGCCGATCCCGGTGTCGCGGACCGTCAGGAGGATCGCGTCGGCGCCACGGGCGAGCGTGACCTCGATCTCGCCGCCCGGCGGCGTGAACTTCAGCGCGTTGGAGACGAGGTGGTCGAGCAGCTGGTTGAGGCGATCGCGGTCGGCCTCCAGCGGCGGGACGGCGTCGATCGTCGCGCGCAGGTCGATGCCGGCATCGGCCGCCCGCGGGCGCGCGACGTCGACGGCCGCCGTCACGAGCTCGTTGAACGCCACCGGGCCGACGTGCAGCGCGAACTTGCCGGCCTCCATCTGCGTCACGAAGAGGACGTCGCCGACGAGCGCGAGCAGACGTTCGGCGTTGCGATCGACGACTTCGACGAAGCGGCGTGCGTCGGCGTCGAGCTCGACCTCGTCGCGCAGGAGCTCGAGGTAGCCCATGATCGACGTCAGCGGCGTGCGCAGCTCGTGCGAGACGAGCGCGAAGAACTCGCTCTTGACGCGGTCGCTCTCGGCCTCGGCGCGCTTGCGGGCGACGAACTGGCCGATCTGCGAGGCGATCGCGTCGAGGATCGCGAGCAGCTCGGGCTCGCGGCGGCGGGCGTGCGTGCTGAAGAGCTCCAGCGCGCCGACGAGCTCGCCGTCGCTGGAGACCGGGACGCAGACGGCGGTCAGCAGCTCCGCGCGGGCCGATTGCAGGCCGCGCGGCAGCTCGCGCTCGCGCTGGAGGTTGTCGATCCACAGCGCGTGGCGCTGCTCCCAGACGCGGCCGGGCAGTCCGAGGCCGCGCCCGACCTCGAGCGCGCGCGTCGCCGCGGCGAACTCCTCCAGCGCGTCACCGCCGGCATGCCAAACCTGATCGCAGCGCATGACGCTGCCGCTGCGGTCGGCCGACCAGAAGGCGGCGACGTCCCAGCCCAGGCCGGCGCCGATCGCGTCCAGCGCGCCGGCCAGCGCGGATGGCACGTCGGAAGCCTGCGCGAGCGCGAGCACGACCCCGTGCTGGACGTCGCGGTGGCGCGCGGCGCGCCGCGCGGCGGTCGCGTCGCTGATGAAGGCGTTGAAGCGGATCTCCTCGCCGGCGCGCAGCGGCGTGATCGTCATGTCGACCGGGATCTCGGTGCCGTCGCGGTGCAGCGCCATCATCTCCAGCCGGCGGTTGAGGACGTGCGCCTCGCCGGTCTGGAGGAAGCGCTCGAGGCCGCGCTGATGGTGGGCGCGCTGCGCCGGCGGGATGATCGTGCGCGCCAGCGGGCGGCCGATCGCGACCGCCGCCGGCCAGCCGAAGAGCTCCTCGGCGGTCCGGTTCCAGGCGATGATCGTGCCCTTGGCGTCGATGGAGACGAAGGCGTCGTGCGAGGACTCGATGATCTCGTACGGATCGATGGGCGCCGCCATGGGGTGCTTATCGGCAGACCGCCCGCAACAGCTGACCGGCTCCTAGACTCGGTGCGATGCCAGACGAGCGCTTCGAGGATCACCTGCGCCATCCGCGCGGCCGCGGCCGCGAGATCGACGGCGCGCGCGGGGGCGTCGCCGGCGGCGGGCCCTGCGGGGACATCGTGAAGCTCTGGCTCACGGTCGAGGGCGCCCGCGTGAGCGCCGCGGGCTTCGAGGCCTCCGGCTGCGGCGCGACGTTCGCGGCGGGAAGCGCGGCCGTCGAGCTCGCCGAGGGCGCGCCGATCCTCGACGTCGCCCGCATCGGCTCGCCGCAGATCGCGGCCGAGCTCGGCGGGCTGAGCGCGGGCAAGCTCCACGCCTCCGACCTCGCGTCCGACGCGCTGCACCGCGCGCTCGGCCAGGCGGTGCGGGAGGCGGGGGCGGTCGGGGCCGACCCGCAGCGCACGCTCGTGGCGATGTCCGGCGGCGTCGACAGCGCCGCCGCCGCGCTGCTGTGCGTGCGCGCCGGCCAGGACGTCGCGGCCGTGACGCTCGAGCTCTGGGCCGACCCGGAGAACGACGGCGACCGCTCGTGCTGCTCGGCGGCGGCCGTCCGCGGCGCGCGCGTCGTCGCGCACGGCCTCGGCATCCCGCACTTCACGCTCGACCTCCGCGAGGAGTTCCGCGCCGGGGTCGTGGGACCGTGGCTCGCCGATCACGCCGCGGGGATCACCCCGAACCCGTGCGTGCGCTGCAACGGCCACGTGCGCCTCGACGCGATGCTCGCGTTCGCCGACCGCATCGGCGCCGCGACGCTCAGCACCGGCCACTACGCGCGCCGCACGCCCGACGGCCTGCTGCGCCTCGCCGCCGACCCCGCGAAGGACCAGACCTACATGCTCGCCGCGCTCAGCCGCGACGCGCTCGCCCGGCTGCGCTTCCCGCTCGGCGAGCACCGCAAGGCGCAGGTGCGCGAGCTCGCGAGCGAGGCCGGCATCCCGGTCGCGCGCAAGCCCGACTCCCAGGATCTCTGCTTTCTCGCCGGCACCGGCCGCGCGGCCTTTCTCGCGCGCCACGGCGGCATGACCGAGCGCCCGGGCGACATCGTCGACCGCGACGGCACCGTCCTCGGCCGCCACGGCGGCCATCACGGCTTCACCGTCGGGCAGCGCAAGGGCCTGCGCGTGCCGGCGACCGAGCCGCTCTACGTCCTGGCGACCGACGCGCGCGCGAACACCGTGACGGTCGGCCCGCGCGCGCAGCTCGCGACGCGGACGGTCCGCGTCCGGGCCCTGCGGATGCACGGCGCCGAGCCCGATGCCGTCCGCCTGCGCTACCGCTCGCCCGCGGTCGGCTGCCGCCTCGAGGGCGAGGAGATCCACCTCGCCGAGCCCTGCGACGGCGCCGCGCCCGGGCAGACCGCGGTCTTCCTGCGCGGGGACGCGATCGTCGGATGCGCGACAATCGCCGCGTGAGCCCGAGCATGACGACGGACGAGATCCGCGAGACGTTCCTGCGCTTCTTCGAGGAGCGCGACCACCGCCGGCTGCCGTCGGCGTCGCTCGTCCCCTCCTCCTACGACCCGTCGGTGCTGCTGACGACGGCCGGGATGCACCCGCTCGTGCCGTACTTCAAGGGCGAGGAGCGCCCGCCTCATCCGCGCCTGGCGACGTGCCAGAAGTGCTTCCGCACGACCGACATCGAGAACGTCGGCAACACCGCCCGGCACCTGACGTTCTTCGAGATGCTCGGCAACTTCTCGATCGGCGACTACTTCAAGCAGGAGGCCGTGCAGTGGGCCTGGGAGTTGTCGCTGCACGGCTTCGGCTTCGACGCCGACGACATCTGGATCTCGGTCTTCGAAGGCGACGAGAAGCTCGGCCTCGGGCCCGACGAGGAGGCGATCGAGGCCTGGCTGTCGGTCGGCGTGCCGCGCGAGCGGATCGTCATGCTGCCGCGCTCGGAGAACTTCTGGCAGGCCGGGACGAGCGGGCCCTGCGGCCCCTGCAGCGAGCTCTACCTCGACCGCGGCGTGCAGTTCGGCACCCCCGACGACCTGCCCGGCGGCGAGAACGACCGCTTCCTCGAGTACTGGAACCTCGTCTTCACGCAGTACGACCTGCAGACGCACGCCGACGGCAGCGAGACGCTCACGCCGCTGCCGGCGAACAACATCGACACGGGCCTCGGCCTGGAGCGGATGGCCGTCATCCAGCAGGGCGTCGAGACCGTCTTCGAGACCGACACGTTCGCGCCGCTCATGGCGCTCGGCCGCGAGCTCGCGAGCGCAGAGCCCGACGAGCGCGCGCTGCGGATCCTGGCCGACCACTCGCGTGCGATGACGTTCCTCATCGCCGACGGCGTCGTGCCCTCCAACGAGGACCGCGGCTACATCCTGCGCCGCGTCATGCGCCGCGCGATCCAGCAGGGCCGCCGGATCGGCATCGCGCCCGGGTTCCTGCCCGCCTTCGTCGAGAAGGTCGTCGAGGTCATGGGCGCGGCGTATCCGGAGCTGCACCGCGAGCGCGAGTCGATCCTGCTGTGGGTCCGCGCGGAGGAGGAGAGCTTCGGGCGCACGCTCGAGCAGGGGACGAAGCTCCTCGAGGACGTCATGCAGCGCTCGCCCGACGAGATCGCGGCCTTCGACGCCTTCCAGCTCCACGACACGTTCGGCTTCCCGATCGAGCTCACGATCGAGCTCGCGGCCGAGCACGGGCGGTCGGTCGACATCGCCGGCTTCGGCGCGCTCATGGATCGCCAGCGCGCGCAGGCGCGCGAGGGGGCGCGCGCCGCGGTCACCGGCGACCTGCGCGAGCGCGCCCGCGACCTCGCGCGCGCATCCGGCACGCAGACGGACTTCACCGGCTACGAGACGCTCGAGCAGCACACGACGGTGGCATCGGTCGACGGTGGGCTCGTGAAGCTCGCCGAGTCGCCGTTCTACGCCACCGGCGGCGGCCAGGTCGCCGACGTCGGGACGATCGAGTGCGAGGACGGCGACTGCGCCACGCGCGTCGTCGACGTCGTCCGCGTGGGCGACGACCAGGCCGTCGTCGTCGAGTCCGAGCGCGGCGCCCTGGAGCCCGGCGAGCGCGTCATAGCGCGTGTGGACCGCGCGGCCCGCGCCGCGACGCAGGCCAACCACACGGCCACCCACCTCCTGCACGCCGCGCTGCGCGAGCGCCTCGGCGCGCACGTGCGCCAGGCCGGCTCCTACGTCGGCCCCGACAAGCTGCGCTTCGACTTCAACCACGGCGAGCGGATCGCGCCGGAGGACCTCCAGGCGATCGAGGACCGCGTCAACGAGTGGATCCTGCGCAACGACCCGGTCCGCCCGATCACGACGACGCTCGACGAGGCGCGCGCGCTCGGAGCGATGGCGCTCTTCGGCGAGAAGTACGGCGACGTCGTGCGGATGGTGCAGATCGGCGACGGCTCCTGCTCGCGCGAGCTCTGCGGCGGCACGCACGTGCACTCGACGGCCGAGATCGGCGTCTTCAGGCTCACCGGCGAGAGCTCGAGCGCGGCCAACGTCCGCCGCATCGAGGCGATCACGGGGCCGGCCGCCGTCACCGCGCTGCGCGAGAGCGACGCGAAGGCGCGCGAGGCCGCGACGCTGCTGCGCACGGACGTCGCGGGCCTGCCCGAGGCGGTCGCCGCGCTGCGCGACCGCGCCAGGCAGGCGGCGAAGGCGTCCTCCAACGGCGCGCCCGCGGTCGACACGGAGAAGCTCGCCGCCGCCGCCGAGCAGATCGCCGGCGCCGACGTCGTCGCCGAGATCGTCAGCGGGCCGGGCCCGAAGGAGCTCATGGACGTCGCCGACCGCATCAAGGGGCGCCTCGGCGAGCAGTCTGCGACGGTCCTCGGCACGGTCGTCGACGGCCGCGTGCACCTCGTCGCGGCGGTGACGCCCGCGCTCGTCGCGCGCGGCGTGAAGGCGGGCGCCGTCGTCAAGGCGGCCGCGCAGGTCGCAGGCGGCGGGGGAGGGGGACGGGACACGATGGCCCAGGCCGGCGGTCGCGATCCCGAGAAGCTCCCCGAGGCGATCGCCGCCGCGCGCGCGGCGATCGAGGCCGCGCTGAACTCGGGATAGCCGTGAGGGTGCTGGCGCTGGACTACGGAAGCGCCCGCTGCGGTGCTGCGCTCAGCGACCCCACGGGCACGCTCGCGACGCCGATCGAGCCGATCCTGCGGCCCGCGACGCGCAAGGGCCTCGCGCGCGTCGGCGATCTCGTGCGCGAGCGCGGCGTGCAGCTCGTCGTCGTCGGGCTGCCGCTCTCGCTGTCGGGCGCCGACTCCGACCAGACGGCGGAGACGCGCGCGTGGGCCGCCCGTCTGCAGGAGCGCGTGAACGTCCCCGTCGAGCTCTACGACGAGCGCTTCACGACGCTGCTGGCCAGCCGCGATCCCGGCGATCCGGTGGCCTCCGAGGACTCGCGAGCGGCCGCGCACCTGCTCGAGGGATGGCTCGCGGCGCGCGCTACCCGGGAGGCCGGGTAGCGTTCATGGCGAATCCCGGACCCACATGAGCAGGCAACGCCGAGACGATCCCGCGGACCAGCGAGAGCGCTCCGCGCAGGAGCGCGAACGGGCCCGGCTGGAGCGCGAGGCGCGCCGTGCCGGCTCCACCCCGCCACCGTCACCGCCACCGCAGCGCCCGGATCCACCGCCGTCGCCCGTCGCGAGACCCCGTGCCAGACAACCATCCAAACCGCTCGAACGCGCCGCCGAGGCCCGCGGGCGCGCGGCGCCGCCGGGCGCTCGCGAGCGGCCCCTGCGGCGCATCCAGCCCGATCCGCCGCCGCCGCCGGCCGCACCCGCCGGCGCGCTCGACGACGAGACCGATCGGCCGATCGGCATCCGCCGGGTCCGCCGCGGCGCGATGCCGCGCGCCGTCGTGACGCCGCCGGCCGACGTCCCGCGCGGGCCCGCGCGCGCCCGCCGCTCGTGGCGCGGGCGCCTCGTCGGCATCCTCGCGCTGGCGCTGCTCGCGTCGCTCGTCCTCGGGATGCTCCTGCTCTTTCAGCCGTTCGGCAGCGCCGAGGGCGCCCAGGTGCGCGTGAAGATCCCCGACGGCGCGAGCGCGCGCGAGATCGGCGACCGCCTCGCCGACGCCGGCGTCGTCGACAACGGCCTGCTCTTCAGCCTGCGCGCGACGATCTCCGGCAAGCGCGGCGACCTGCTCTCGGGACCGCACACGCTGCGCCACGGCATGAGCTACGGCAGCGCGATCAAGGCGCTCAGCGAGACCCCGGACGTCGTCAAGCCCGCGACGGTGAGCGTCACGATCCCCGAGGGACGCTCGCGCAGCGAGACCGCCGCGCTCGTCCGCAAGGCCGGCCTGAAGGGCAGCTACCTCGAGGCGTCGCGGCGCTTCGCGGGCGCGCTGGACCCGTTTCGCTTCGGCGCCCCGAAGGGCACGCGCTCGACCGAGGGCTTCCTGTTCCCGGCGACGTACGAGCTTCGCAAGGCCGCCCCCGCCCGGTCGCTCGTCGAGCGCCAGTTCGACGCCTTCCGCGACAACTTCGAGAACGTCGACACGCGCCCGGCGCGGCGCAAGAACCTCACGGACTACGACGTGCTCATCATCGCGTCGATGGTCGAGCGCGAGGCGCAGCTCGCCGCGGAGCGCCCCCTCGTGGCGGCCGTCATCTACAACCGCCTGAAGGACGGCATGCCGCTGGGCATCGACGCGACGATCCGCTACGCGACGGACAACTGGTCGCGGCCGCTGCGCCAGTCCGAGCTCGCGATCGACTCGCCCTACAACACGCGGCGGCGCACCGGCCTGCCGCCGACCCCGATCGGCAACCCGGGCATCGCGGCGATCCGCGCGGCGGCGAAGCCCGCGAACGTCGACTACCGCTACTACGTCGTCGCACCCGGGACCTGCGGCAAGCACGCGTTCTCGGCGACCGATGCCGAGTTCCAGCGCGACCGCCAGCGCTACGACGCCGCGCGCGCGCAGGCCGGCGGCAAGTCGCCGACGACGTGCTGAGGCACACCGAGCGCTACGGCGTCCTCGGCTGGCCGGTCGGCCACAGCCGCTCCCCGGCGATGATGCGCGCGGCCGGCCTCGAGCGCTACCAGCGCCTGCCGGTCGCGCCGGAGGTCTTCGCGGAGACCGTGCGGGCGCTCGGCGGCGCGGGCTTTCGCGGCGCGAACGTCACGATCCCGCACAAGGAGGCCGCGCTCGCCCTCGCGACCGACGCCTCCGACGCGGCCCGCGAGATCGGTGCCGCCAACACGCTGACGTTCGGCTCCGACGGCTCGATCCACGCCGAGAACACCGACGCTCCGGGCCTGCTGGCGGCGCTCGGGCGCACGCCGGCATCGGCGCTCGTGCTCGGGGCGGGCGGCAGCGCGCGGGCGGTCGTCTGGGCGCTGACGCGCGCGGGCGCCGACGTCGCGATCTGGAATCGCACCCGCAGCCGCGCCGAGGGCCTCGGGGCGCGGGTCGTCGACCACGCGATCGGCGCCGAGGTGCTCGTGAACTGCACGAGCGTCGGGCTCGACGGCTCGCAGGCCGCATTCAAGGATTTGCCGCTGCACGCCGATACGCTCCGCGAGTACGCGACCGTAGTGGACCTGGTCTATGGGACCGATGGCACGGCGTTGATTGCAGAGGCCGAGAAACGGGGCATCGAAACCGTCGACGGCCTCGAGATCCTGGTGAGACAGGGAGCGTTGAGCTTCACCCTCTGGACCGGTCTGGCGGCACCGCTGGACACGATGCGCACGGCAGCGCGTGGACGCCCCCCAGAGAGAGGTCAATGTTCCCCGAACCCATCCCCCTGAAAGCAGTCGGCTCCCCGGCGCAGTCGCGCGACGGCATCACCAAGCCCCGTCACGCCGGCGGACCCGCACGCTTTCTGACGGATGTGATCGTCGATCTCGGCCTCGTCGCGCGCGACCGCGTCGTGTCCGCGATCGAGGAGGCGCGCCGCACTGGCCGCATGCCCGAGGACGTCCTCATCGAGCACGGCACGCTGACCTCCGACGGCCTCGCCCGCGCGGTCGCCGAGCGCCACGGCCTCGACCACCTCGACCTCGGGATCTACAAGCCCGACATGCAGGCCGCGAACCTCATCTCGATCCCCGCCGCCAAGCGCTACGAGGCCGTCCCGGTCGCGTTCCTCGACGAGCGCACGCTGCTCGTCGCGATGGCCGATCCCGCCAACGTCCTCGCCGTCGACGACATCGCGCTGCTGACGGGCAAGGAGATCCGACCCGCCGTCACGAGCCGCGAGGACATCCACGGCCTCATCTCGCGCCTCACCCGCCTCGACGACGTCGTCACCGACGCCGACCTCTTCGGGGAGGAGGACGACGGCCCGGCCGAGATCGTCGACATCCGCGAGTCCGCCGACGACGCGCCGGTCATCCGCCTCGTCAACCAGATCATCGCCCAGGCCGTCGAGCAGGGCGCCTCCGACGTCCACCTCGAGCCCAACGGCAGCGAGCTGCGCGTGCGCTTCCGCATCGACGGCGTGCTCGTCGAGTCCGCGACGATCCAGCGCCGGATGGTGCTCGGCGTCATCAGCCGCGTGAAGATCATGAGCGACCTCGACATCTCCGAGCGGCGCGTCCCGCAGGACGGCCGCGTCGGGCTCATGATCGACGGCCACCACATCGACCTGCGCGTCGTGACGCTGCCGAGCGTCCACGGCGAGTCGGTCGTCATGCGCATCCTCGACAAGGACTCCGTCGTCATGTCGCTCGACAAGCTCGGCATGGCGCCGCCCGAGCACGAGCGCTTCGAGCGCGCCTTCCGTCAGGCCTACGGCGCCGTCCTCGTCACGGGCCCGACGGGCTCGGGCAAGTCGACGACGCTCTACGCCGCGCTCGGCAACCTCAACTCGATCGAGAAGAACATCATCACGATCGAGGACCCGGTCGAGTACCAGCTCGACGGCATCACGCAGGTCCAGGTCAATACGAAGGCGGGCCTGCACTTCCACACCGGCCTGCGCTCGATGATGCGCGCCGACCCGGACATCATCATGGTCGGCGAGATCCGCGACCGCGAGACCGCCCAGATCGCGATCGAGTCCGCGCTCACCGGCCACCTCGTGCTCTCCACGCTGCACACCAACGATGCCGCCAGCGCCATCACGCGGCTCGTCGAGATGGGCATCGAGCCGTTCCTCGTCGCCTCCGCGCTGGACTGCGTCGTCGCCCAGCGCCTCGCGCGCAAGCTCTGCGCGCATTGCAAGGACCGCCAGATCATCACGTCCGACGTCCTGCGCGCCAACGGCATCCGCAGCCAGTTCGACATGGAGGCCTACACCGCCAAGGGCTGCCCGCGCTGCAACCACTCCGGCTACAAGGGCCGCGTCGGGCTCTACGAGGTCATGACCGTCACCGAGGAGATCCGCAAGCTCGCGCTCGCCCGCGCCCCCGCGCCGGAGATCTCCGAGCTCGCGGTGCGCCAGGGCATGCGCCTGCTGCGCGACGACGGGCTCGAGAAGGTCCGCCTCGGGATGACGTCGATCGCCGAGGTCACGCGCGTCACCGGCAGCGGCGCCGGCCTCGTCGAAGCGCCGGCCTGATCGGTCGGCACGGCAGCGCAAGGGGGCGAGCCCCGGTGGCGCGCCGGAGCCCGCAACCAGTTCTCGCCCCCAACTGACAGCTCACGCGCTGAGCGAACTGAATACTCACGGACGCGAGAACCGGCCTCCCGTTATCCCATTCGGGGGGGGGCTAAACCCGTCAGTGCTTCGCCGACCCCGGCTCGGCCATCCGCCGGTGCATCGCCGCCTTCGCGCTGTCGGGCAGGACGCGGCTCGCGCGCCCCTGGAGCTTCGTGCTCAGCGATGCCGAGACCGCCCGCTCGTCGCCGTTCATGAGCGCGTCGAAGCCGTCGCGCGCGACGTCGGCCGGATCGTCCTTGTCGGAGGCGCCGACCTTCGTGTCGAGCATGTCGGCGCGCTTGAAGAACTCCGTGTCGGTCGGACCGGGCATGAGCGAGGTCACCCACACGCCGGTGTCCTGCAGCTCGTTGCGCAGCGCCAGCGCGAAGGACTGCACGAACGACTTCGAGGCGTTGTAGACGGCCTGGAAGGCGCCCGGCATCGTCGACGCGATCGACGACGTGAAGAGGATCCGGCCCTCGCCGCGGTCGACCATGTCGCGCACGACGTGCTTGGCGAGGTGGACGGTGGAGCGGACGTTGAGGTCGATGAGACGCAGCTCGTCCTCGAGGGCGGTGTCCGTGGCGAACGCCCCGCCGGCGCCGACGCCGGCGTTCAGGGCGATCGCGTCGACCGGCCGGCCGCTTGCCCGGATGCGGCCGTAGAGCGCGTCGACGCCGCCGTCGGTGGCGAGGTCGACCTGCACCGCGTCGACGCTCGGCCCGATCTCGGCGAGCTCGAGTGCCGCGGCATGGATCGCATCATCCTCGGCGGCGACGATGAGATCGAAGTCGTGGTGGGCGAACTCCCTCGCCAGCTCGAGGCCGATGCCGCTGGAGGCACCGGTGACGACGGCGAGGCTGCGGGTGGGGGTGGTGGGATGATCCATGCCCGAAGACGTTCCCGCCCGCCGCGCACGGCATTCGCGGCCGCCGGGCGCGGCGAGCGTTCTTTATGTGTCGAGCGCGATCTGGTTGGCGCGCGCGGCCATGAGCAGCATGCCCCCGTCGATGACGTAGGACGCGCCGGTCGTGTAGCTCGCCTCGCGGGAGGCGAGGTGCGCGATGAGCTCGGCGATCTCGCGGGCGTCGCCGGGACGCCCGAGCGGGATCCCCGGGCGCTCGATGTCATGGGGGTCCTCGTCCTCCTGCTCGGTGATCGGCGTCGCGATCTCGCCGGGCGCGACCGAGTTGACGGTGATCCCGTGCTCGGCGAGCTCGAGCGCCATGCACTTCGTCAGGCCGCCGAGCCCGTGCTTGGACACGACGTACGCCGTCGCGCCGGGCAGCGGCACGTGCTCGTGCACCGACGTGACGTTGACGATCCGCCCGCGCGTGCCGCGGGCGACCATCCGCCGCGCGGCCGCCTGCGCGGCGAGGAACGCGCCGGTGAGGTCGACCTCCAGGGTGTCGCGCCAGGCCGCCAGCTCGACCTCGAGAAACGGCGTGTCGGCGCCCGTCCCGGAGTTGTTGACGAAGACGTCGAGGCCGCCGAGCGCCTCGGCGAGCTCGTCGACCGTGCGCTGGACGGCCGCGGTGTCGGTGAGGTCGAGGTGGCGCACCTGCGCCTGCACGCCGTGGGCGCGGACCTCGCGCGCGGTGTCGTTCGCGCCCTCCTCGTCGCGGCTGTAGGTCACCCCGATGTCGTGCCCGCGGCGCGCCAGCGCGACGGCCGTCGCCTTGCCGATTCCGGAGTCCGAGCCGGTGATGATCGCCACCATGCGGCGCGGCTACCCCGCGCCGCGGGCGGGTAGTCGGCGCGACATGACCCATCTCCTGATCCTCCACGTGCTCGACGGCGCGACCGACGCCGACCGGATCCTCGAGGAGTTCGAGCGGCGCACCGGCCTGGAGGCGGACGACCGCGGCGACGACCGCTACTACGAGCTGCACGACGAGGACCACCGCGAGCGGATCGTCCAGACGCTGACGAGCATCGACGCGTCCTGGACGGATCACATCGGGCTGAAGATCCCGGACTAGTCAGGACCCGGGCAGCGCCGCCGCGGTGAGGAACGACTCGGCGGCGTCGGCGACGTCCTCGCCGGGCGGCTCTCCGTCCGAGGCCAGCCAGCCGAGGATGACCGTCGCGGTCGCCGCGAGCGCCTGGTGGCGCACGACGTCGCGCGTGCCGCCGAGCTCCAGGCGGGAGAGCTGGTCGACGAGCTGCCACGTGTCGCGGGCGCCGTAGGCCTCGAGCACGCCGGGATCGGAGAGGATCGCCAGGGCGTCGCCGAGCTGCGCGTGCATGAGCGGGACCGCCTCGCGCGCGTCGTCGTCGACGTGCGACGCGATGTTCGCGCGCAGCTCGTCCGCCGCCCATGCGATGTCCTCGTCGCGGGAGGCGGCGTCGTAGTTGCAGATCGCGGCGGCGAGCTCGCCGAGCAGGTGCTCGAAGCCGGGCCCGAGCGCGCGGGCGTACAGGGCGCGCCGCCGGTCCTCGGGCATCCGCTCCGCGCGCCCGAGCCAGTAGGCGTCCAGCAGCGCCGCGGCCTCCGCCCCGCCGCCGACCGGCAGCCCGCCGCGGAGGTAGAGCTCGACGAGCCGGTCGACGACGGCCAGGACGCCGACCTCCTCGAGCTGCGCCGCCGCGTAGAGCGACGCCGCGGCCCCGACGTCGTCGGCGTCGACGAGCGTCACCCGGTGGGCAGCTCGGCCGAGTCTGCGTCCTCGGCGGTCGACTCGACGTCGGCCTTGACCTCGGGCTCGAAGCCGGCCGCGCGGTAGGCGTCGTCCTCGTCGAGCGTCTCGTGCTCGAGCAGCGCCCGCGTCAGCGCCTCGAGGCGGTCCTGGTTGGCGGCCAGCGTGCGCTGCGCGCGGTCGTAGCAGCCCTCGACGATGCGCCGGACCTCGCGGTCGACGAGCTCGCGCGTGTCGTCGGAGACCTGCACCGGGCCGCCCGGCCCGTAGTACTGCTCCTCGCCCGGCGCCGGGATGACCGAGACGAGGCCGATGACATCGGACATCCCCCAGCGGCCGACCATCTGGCGGGCGATCGAGGTGACCTGCTCGAGATCGGACTCGGCGCCGGTCGTGACGTTGCCGTAGATGAGCTGCTCGGCCGCGCGTCCGCCGAGCGCGCCGACGATGCGGCCCTCGAGGTAGCGCGCGTCGTAGCCGTAGCGGTCGTTGGACGGCGACTGGAACGTCACGCCGAGCGCCCGGCCGCGCGGGACGATCGAGACCTTGCGGACCGGGTCGGCGCCGGGCTCGAGCATCCCGAGCACCGCGTGGCCGGCCTCGTGGTAGGCCGTGCGCTCGCGATCCTCCTCGGAGAGGGTGATGCGCCGCTCGGCGCCGAGCACGATCCGCTCGAGGGCGTCGGCGAGGTCCGAGGCCGTCACGCGCTCGTGGCCGCGGCGGGCGGCGATGAGCGCGCCCTCGTTGATGAGGTTGCGCAGGTCCGCGCCGACCATGCCGGACGTCGTCGCGGCGACGCGATCGAGGCGGACGTCGTCGGCGAGCGGGACCGAGCGCGTGTGGATCTTCAGGATCTCGTGGCGCCCGTCCTTGTCGGGCGCGTTGACGGTCAGGCGGCGGTCGAAGCGGCCCGGTCGCAGGAGCGCGGCATCCAGCACCTCCGGCCGGTTCGTCGCGGCGAGGACGATGACGCCCTCCGAGCCCGTGAAGCCGTCCATCTCGGTGAGGATCTGGTTCAGCGTCTGCTCGCGCTCGTCGTGGCCGCCGAAGCCGCCCCCGCCGCCGCGGGAGCGCCCGATCGCGTCGAGCTCGTCGATGAAGATGATCGAGGGCGCGGCCTTCTTGGCCTGCGCGAAGAGGTCGCGCACGCGGCTGGCCCCGACGCCGACGACCATCTCGACGAACTCCGACGCGCTGAGCGAGAAGAACGGCACGTCGGCCTCGCCGGCGACCGCGCGCGCGAGCAGCGTCTTGCCGGTGCCGGGCGACCCGGAGAGCAGCACGCCCTTGGGGAACGAGGCCCCGAGCTTGCGGTAGCGGTCGGGGTTCTTCAGGAAGTCGACGATCTCCTTGAGCTCGTCCTCGACCTCGTCGATGCCGGCGACGTCCTCGAACGTCACGCGCGTGTCGGAGGCGTCGTAGCGCTTGGCCTTCGAGCGCCCGAGGGCGAGCGCCCCGCCGCCCGCCGCCGCGGCGCTGCGGCGCAGGAAGTAGATGATGAGCCCGACGATGAGCAGCGTCGGGCCGAAGGAGATCAGCAGCGTCGCGAGGAACGAGCGGCCCTCGTCGATCGGCCGCGCGTTGACCTCGGTCTTCTTGTCGATGAGGAGCTTCAGGAGCTCGTCGTCCTGCGCGAAGACGGGGCGCACGGTCTCGAAGTCGTTCTCCGGGCCCTTGTCCTCGAACTTCGTGTCGCGGCGGAACTTGCCCTGGATGACGTCCGAGCGGGCGTTGACCTCCGCGACGTTGCCGGCGATCACCTGCTGGCGGAAGAACGTGTACGGGACGTCGATCCGGCGGTCCTCGGCCGTCGGGATGAGCTGGCCGAGCGCGATGTTGAGGACGAGCAGGCCGAGCAGGAACCACCAGAAGCGGCGGCTGCCGGGCATGCGCGGCATACGGCGGGTGGACTCGGCGGGGTCGCCGGTGCCCGGCCGCTCGCCCTCGACCCGCCATGGCCGCCGCTCGGCCGGCTCTTTGGGGCGTGATCGAGGTTGAGGGTCTGGCATTCGTCGCCGGATCATACGGTCGTCCATTTCCCTGTCATAAGCCGGGAGGGGGGCCGCAACCCGTCGATAGCGCGAGCAATGAGCCTTGACTTCGCCGATCTGCTGCTCGAGGTCATCGAGCGCAACGCGTCCGACCTGCACCTCACGGCGGGCGCCCATCCGACTGTACGGGTCCGGGGACAGCTCCAGCCGCTGGAGGACTACCCCGTCATGACCACCGAGATGACGCGCGAGATCGTCTACTCGATCCTCAGCAACGACCAGCGCCAGCGGCTGGAGACCGACTGGCAGATCGACTTCGCCTACGCGATCCCCAACCGCGCGCGCTTCCGCGTCAACGCCTACTACCAGCGTGCCGCGATCGGGGCCGCGTTCCGTCTCATCCCGTTCTCGATCAAGAGCGTCGACGAGCTCGGCCTGCCGTCCGTCCTGCACGAGCTCGCCCGCAAGCCGCGCGGCTTCGTCCTCGTCACGGGCCCGACCGGCTCGGGCAAGTCGACCTCGCTGGCCGCCGTCGTCGACGAGATCAACGCGACGCGCGCCGAGCACATCATGACCATCGAGGACCCGATCGAGTTCCTCCACGGCCACAAGAAGTGCGTCGTCAACCAGCGCGAGATCGGCTCTGACGCGCAGTCCTTCGCCGCGGGCCTGAAGGCCGCGCTGCGCCAGGACCCCGACGTCATCCTCGTCGGCGAGATGCGCGACCTCGAGACGATCCACACCGCCCTGACGGCCGCCGAGACCGGCCACCTCGTCTTCGCCACCCTGCACACACAGGACACGCCGCAGACGATCGACCGCATCATCGACGTCTTCCCGGCCTCCCAGCAGCAGCAGGTGCGCGTGCAGCTCTCCGTCGCGCTGCAGGGGATCGTCACCCAGCAGCTGCTGCCGACCGCCGACGGCGCCGGCCGCGTCGCCGCGTGCGAGGTGTTGCTCGCGACCCCCGCGATCCGCAACCTCATCCGCGAGGGCAAGACGCACCAGATCTACTCCTCGCTGCAGACCGGCGCGAGCGTCGGCATGCAGACGATGGACGCCGCGCTCGCGACGCTCGTGCGCAGCGGCAAGATCACCCAGAAGCTCGCCGAGGCCCGGTCCTCGACGCCGGAGGAGCTTCGCCGCCTGCTCGGCGCCGGCTCCTTCGCGGTGATGCCATGACAGCGCGTCATTGCTCGCCGGATCGCCGCGGCGCCCACCTCGACCGGGAGTCCTCGCGATGAGCACCTATGTCTTCAAGGCGATCGACCTCGCGGGCGCCCAGGCCCAGGGCGAGGTCGAGGCCGAGTCCAAGCAGTCCGTCGCCGATCAGCTCAAGGCCAAGGGCCTCATCGTCCTGGACATCGCCGACAAGCGGAAGTCCAAGGACATCGAGCTGCCCTGGCTGAACCGCGTGAAGCTCGGCGACCTGTCGATCATGAGCCGCCAGCTGGCGACGATGATCTCCAGCGGCATGACGATCCTGCGCGCGCTCTACGTGCTCGAGGCGCAGACCGAGAACAAGAAGCTCGTCGAGGAGCTCATCGCGATCCGCAAGGACGTCGAGGCCGGCCTCCCGCTGTCGGACGCCCTCGAGCGTCACCCCAAGACCTTCAACCCGCTCTACGTCGCGATGACCCGCGCGGGCGAGACCGGCGGCGTGCTCGAGGAGTCGCTGCTGCGGATCGCCGACCAGCTCGAGAAGGAGGAGTCGCTGCGCCGCCAGGTGAAGTCGGCGATGGCCTACCCGATCGTGATCTTCAGCTTCGCGATGATCGTCATGCTCGGCATGGTCGCCTTCATCGTGCCGGTCTTCGCCGGCGTCTTCGAGGAGCTCGGCGACGCCGAGCTGCCCGCGATGACGAAGTTCGTCATGGGCATCTCGGGCGTCGTGACCGGCTACTGGTACCTGCTGCTGGCCGGCACGCTCGTCGGCGTCGTCGGGTTCGCGAAGTGGAAGAAGACGCCGAAGGGCCGCTCGGTCTGGCAGCGCTTCCTCCTGCGGATCCCCTTCAAGATCGGCGACATCTTCCAGAAGGTCGCGCTGGCCCGCTGGTCGCGCACGTTCTCGGCCCTCATGGGCGCCGGCGTCCCTCTGCTGCAGGCGATCGACATCACCTCGCAGACGGCGGGCAACGTCGTCGTCGAGGAGGCGATGGCGAACGTCACGACGAGCGTCAAGGCCGGCGGCACGATCGCCCAGCCGCTCATGGACTCGCCCGTCTTCCCGTCGATGGTCGGCCACATGGTCAAGGTCGGCGAGGAGACCGGCGCCCTGACGACGATGCTCTCGAAGATCGGCGACTTCTACGAGGACCAGGTCTCCGCCGCCGTCAAGGCGCTGACCTCGATCCTCGAGCCGGTGATGATCGTCTTCGTCGGCGGGATCGTCGGCTTCATCGTCATCTCGATGTACCTGCCGCTCTTCAGCATCTACGACCAGATCAAGTAACCCGCAACAGCTCGCGCGACGACTATCGTTTCGCGATCGTCACCGTCGCCAACCCCGACTTCGTCGGTCGTCCCGTTGCACGGCACCGGCGGCGCCCGCAGACGACCGGCCGCTCGCTGCCGCGGTCGTGACGGCGCGGTGACGGTCGCCGGCGCGGCGCTGGCGCTGTTCGTCGGCGCCGCGCTGCAGTCGGCGACGGGCTTCGGCTTCGCGCTCGTCTCGGCGCCGATCCTCTTCGCGCTGCTCGGTCCGCACGAGGCGGTGACCGCGGGCTTCATCACCGCGATCCTGCTCAACGGCCTGACGCTCGCCACCGAGCGCCGACGTCCGCAGGTGCTCGTCCGCGACGCCGCCGCGCTCGTCGCCTGGTCGCTGCCGGGGATCGTCGCGGGCGTGCTCGTGCTGCGCTCCGTGCCCGAGCAGCCCCTGTCGATCGTGGTGGCGCTCGCGGTCCTCGCGGGGCTGGCGCTGCGCGTGCGCGCCCGCCGCGCCGCCGCGCTGCCGCAGCCGCGTTCGTGGCACGTGCCGGCCGCCGGCGTCAGCGCGGGCGCGCTGGGCACGTCGACGTCGCTGAACGGACCGCCGCTCGTCTTCTGCCTGCTGGCACGGCGCGCGGGGCCGGCGCAGATGCGCGACACGCTCGCGGCGATCTTTCTCGCCGAGGCCGTGCTCGGCCTGCCGGCGCTGCTGCTGAGCTCGACGTTCACGATGCCGCCCGCGATCGGGCTGCTGCTGCTCGCGGCGCTGGCCGGCCAGGTGCTCGGCCGGCGCGCCTTCGGCTGGCTGCAGGGCGAGCGCTACGAATGGGCGGTGCTCGCCGCGCTCGCCGCGACCGCGCTCGTCGCGCTCGCGACGACGATCGCGTAGCCGCCTCGCAGACACTTCCATCAGGGACAGTCGCAGCGCTACCGTGCCCGGCGTGCGCATCGCGACGTGGAACGTCAACTCGGCCAAGCAGCGCATGCCGAGGTTGCTCGCATGGCTCGACGAGCGCCGGCCGGACGTCCTCTGCCTGCAGGAGACCAAGCTCGCCGACGACGCGTTCGCGGCGCTGCTCGGCGCGGAGCTCGAGGCGCGCGGCTACGCGGTGGCCGCCCATGGCGAGGCGACGTGGAACGGCGTGGCGATCCTCTCGCGCGCCGGGCTCGACGACGTCGTCGCGGGCATCCCCGGCGGGCCGGGCTTCCCGCATCCGGAGGCGCGCGCGGTGTCGGCGACGTGTGGCGGGCTGCGGGTGACGAGCGTCTACGTGCCCAACGGGCGCAGCCCGGGCTCCGAGCACTACCACTACAAGCTCGCCTGGCTGGAGGCGCTGCGCGAGATGGTCGCCGCCGACCCGCAGGGCGCCGTCGTCTGCGGTGACATGAACATCGCCCCGACCGACGCCGACGTCTTCGACCCCGACGCCTACGTCGGCCAGACCCACGTGACGGCACCCGAGCGCGCCGCCCTCGCCGAGCTGCAGGCGCTCGGCCTGCGCGACGTCGTCCGCGACCACTGGCCCGACCACGAGCGCCTCTTCACCTACTGGGACTATCGCGCCGGCATGTTCCACCAGGACTGCGGCATGCGGATCGACCTCGTCCTCGCGGGCGCGCCGATCGCGGCGCGGGTGCGGGCGGCATGGGTCGACCGGCATGCCCGCAAGGGTCCCGGGCCGAGCGACCACGCCCCGGTGATCGTCGATCTCGACGAGGCGCCCGACGGGGACATCGGGCCGGTCGTGCCGCCGGCCTCCGCTCCGCGGGCCAGGCGCGGCGCGAAGCGGCTGCCGCAGGCCCCGTGAAGCCGCGCGATTCCTACTTCGGGCGATCGCGGTCGCGCGAGGGCTGGACGCGCTTGGGCTCGCCCGGCATCTTCGGATAGTCCGGGGGATAGGGCATGTCGCCCCGGCCTTCGGCCTCGTCGCGCTCGTAGAGATCCAGCAGCGGCTGCAGGGAGTGCGCGACGTCGTCGATCGCGGCGTGGCGGTCGCCGATCTGCGCGAAGCGCGCGGGCATCGTCGCGACGGTGAAGTCCTCGGGCGCCGCGGCCGCGAGCTCGTCCCACGTCACGGGCGCCGAGACGGGCGCGCCGGGCTTCGGGCGCACGCTGTAGGCGGAGGCGATCGTGCGATCGCGGGCGTTCTGGTTGTAGTCGACGAAGATCCGCTCGCCGCGCTGCTCCTTCCACCAGTTCGTCGTCACCTGGCCGGGCAGGCGCCGCTCGAGCTCGCGGCCGAAGGCGATGGCGGCGTGGCGGACGTCGGTGAACGACCAGCGCGGCTCGATGCGGACGTAGATGTGGATCCCCCGGCCGCCGGAGGTCTTGGGGAACCCGACGTAGCCGAGGTCGCCGAGCAGGACGCGCGCCTCCGCGGCGACGCGCACGGCGTCGGTGAAGTCCGTGCCGGGCTGCGGATCGAGGTCGAGGCGCAGCTCGTCGGGATGGTCGACGTCATCGGCGCGGACCGGCCACGGGTGGAAGGTGATCGTGCCCATCTGCGCCGCCCATGCGACGACGGCGGGCTCGGTGGGGCAGATCTCGTCGGCGTGCCGGCCGGAGGGAAACTGGATCCGCGCGGTCTGCACGTAGTCCGGGGCTCCGCGCGGGATCCGCTTCTGAAAGAACGCGTCGCCGCCGCCCTTCTCGCGCGTCGACAGGACGATGCCCGGGTGCACGCCCTTCGGCCAGCGCTCGAGCGTCGTCGGCCGCCGCGCGAGCGCGCGCATGATGCCGTCGCCGACCGCGAGGTAGTACCTGACGACGTCGAGCTTCGTGATCGCGGGCGTGCGCTCCGTGCTCGGGAAGATCACGCGGTCCGGGCTCGAGACGCGCACCTCGCGGTCACCGGCCTGAACCACGGTCGCGTCGGAGCTCGCCATGCCACGGAGTTCTACCTGGCTACCCTCAGCGGGGTGCAGCCGCAGAGCCTCTACGACGCCGTCGGCGGGGAGCCGACGTTCCGCCGGATCGTCGCGCGCTTCTATGCGCTCGTCGCCGTGGACGAGGTTCTGCGTCCGCTGTACCCCGAAGCCGACCTCGGGCCGGCCGAGGAGCGCCTGCGGCTCTACCTCATCGAGCATTGGGGCGGCCCCGCGGCCTACACGGAGCTTCGCGGCCCGGCCCGTCTGGCGGCACGGCACATGCCGTTTCGGATCGCGCGGATCCATCGGGACGCCTGGCTGCGAGCGATGCGCACCGCCGTCGACGAGGCCGATCTCGCGCCGGAGCATCGCGATCGCGTCTGGGGTCACCTCGAGACGGTGGCGACGAACCTCACGACCCACGCGACCCCGACGACCCTGCGAATGCGCTAACTGTCGCGGCCGCTATTGCTTGCGGCGGTTGACGGGAGTAGCGTCGCCTTTCCGCAGATCCGCCGCCCAAGGAGTAGCCATGCCAGTCACCTCTTTCGCTGGACACAAGGCCGCAGCCCCGGCGCCGCCGCCCCCGGCCGCGGCGGGTCCGTCGCACCCGGCGGTGCCGGCCGACGGCGCCGTCGGACACGGCGTGACCCGCCTCTTCGACCGCCCGCCGGCCTGGGCGCCGAACTATCCGTTCATCCCCGGCACCCCGCCGCCGCGCGGCGAGACCGCCGGCGCGCACGGAGACCACAAGGGCCGGATCTCGATCCGGTAGGCGCCGCGCTCAGCCCGCCGTGGCATCGGCCTCGGCGGGCGTATGCAGCGACGCGGCGACGCCGTCGGCGTCGTCGCAGGAGACGAGCAGCCGCCGGAACGGACCGTCGCGCAGCCGCACGACGACGGCGGGGCGGCCGCGGTAGATCGCGACGAAGTCCTTCCCGCCGCGTCGGCGCCAGGTGCCGAGGGCGATGCGCCCGGGCCAGCCGGTCCCGGGCGCCCGCAGTCCGCGCACGTCGCGCCAGGGGTCGTGGCTGACCGTCACCTCGGCAACCGCGCTCAGCGGCACGCGGATGTCGCCGTGGAAGCCGAAGAGCCGCTCCGCGCGTGAGAGCCGCAGCACGAGCTCGCCGTTCTCGGTGACGAGCGCCGCCACCGGTCAGTCGGGCACGACGACCTTGTCGAGGCCCTGCTCGGGCTCGGGGTACTGCGGGTCCATCGCCTCGAGCGTGTCGGCGATCGTGCGCGCGATGACGAGGTTGCGAAACCACTTCTTGTTCGCCGGCACGACGTACCACGGCGCGTACGTCGTCGAGGTCTTGTTCAGGACGTCCTCGAACGCGCGCTGGTAGTCCTCCCAGAAGCCGCGCTCCTCGATGTCGGCCGAGGAGAACTTCCAGTGCTTGGCGGGATCCTCCAGGCGCGCCTCGAGGCGCCGCTTCTGCTCGTCCTTGCCGATGTGCAGGAAGAACTTCACGACGACGATGTTCTCGCGCGCGAGCGCCCGCTCGAAGTCGCGCAGCGTGTCGTAGCGGTCGCGCCACTCCGCCTCGGGCACAAGGCCCTTGACGCGCACGACGAGCACGTCCTCGTAGTGCGACCGGTTGAAGATCGTGATCATCCCGCGCGACGGCGTGCGCAGGTGGTAGCGCCAGAGGAAGTCGTGCGCGCTCTCGTCGGAGCTCGGCTTCTTGAACGACCAGACCCTGCAGCCCTGCGGGTTGATCCCCTGGAAGACGTGCTTGATCGCGCCGTCCTTGCCGCCGGTGTCCATCGCCTGCAGCACGATCAGCAGGCTCTGGCGGTGCTCGGCGTACAGGCGCTCCTGGAGCTCCGCGATCCGCTTGCGGTGGCGCTTGAGCTCGCGCTTGACGTCGCGCTTGCCCTCGAAGCCCTCCGACTCGTCGGGCGAGAGGTCCGCCAGCCGGACGACCTCGCCGGGATCGACGCGGTAGCGGGCGTAGTCGGGCTCCGGGGGTGGATCGGCGACGACGTGCTCCTCGGGCGCGGCGGCGGCGGTGACGGGATCGGGCGCGTTGTCGGTCATGCGCACCGCTTACCCACCTCAGCGGTCCGCGGCGCGCTCGAGCGCGGCGCGGGACTGCGCGTCGGCGCGTGCCCTGCGAACTCGACGACCTCGAAGCCCGCGGCCTCGTCGCCCTCGCGCACGGTCCCGGAGATCGTGACCGGCCCGCCGTCCCAGACGTGGTGGTGGAGGAACCGGTGCAGCAGTCGCACGCCGAGCGGCAGCTCTCCCAGGCGCCAGTAGCTGCGCCCGCCGCTGCCCTCCGCCTCGAGCACGGCGGCGAGGATCGCGTCGGCCATGCCCTTCTCGCCCGCGTCGTAGACCGTCACGCCGCCGTCGCCCTCCAGGAGGTAGACGTTCATCGAGCGGGTGATCCCGCCGCGCAGCAGCCACACGCCGTCGGCGATCTGCTCCGGCGGCGCCGCCGCCAGCCGTCGCTTCATGCCCGGGCGAGTCACTCGGGAGCCGGCGCCAGGCCGCGCTGGCGGCGGCACAGGACGCAGAGCACGGTCACGTCGCCGGGGCTCTGCGCCTGGTGGTCGAGGTACTCGTGCCGGCGCTCGCCCGCAAACCAGATGTGCCCGCAGTCCTCGCAGGCGCGCTCGTTGGGATGCGGCCAGTCGTCGGGGTGGCGGTCGTCCTCGCCGGTCATCGGCTCGAGGCGGCACGGGCGGCGCCCTGGCGGGCCGACAGATCGCCGCTTGCGACCTTGAAGGCGATCGTGTCGAGGTTGTCGCGGCGCCCGTCGCGGGTGCGCTTGGACGCCTGGCCGGGCGACACGCCGAGGTCTGCGAGGTCGCGCGCCGCCGCCGGATCGAAGCAGCGCGCCTCGAGCCACTTCGCCGTCTCCTCGTCGTCGAAGCCGGCGTCGGTCCAGGCCTTCGCGGCCTCGCCGGGGTCGCCGACGTGCTCGGCCAGGCCGTCGAAGCCGGCGACCGTCTCGGCGCGCGTTCGCGATCGCGACCAGTGGCTCATCGCGCTATGAAAGCACCGCCATCGCCGCGTTGCGACCCGGGATCCCGCTGACGCCGCCGCCCCTGCGCGCGCCGGCGCCGCAGAGCAGCAGCGACGGGTCGTCGGTCTCCACGCCCCAGCGCCCCGCGTCGGCCGGGTCCTCGGCGAACGGCCACGCGAGGTCGCGGTGGAAGATGTGCCCGCCCGGCAGGCGCAGCTCGCGCTCGAGGTCGGGCGGCGTGCGGGCCTCGATGCACGGCTCGCCGCCGGGGTCGGTGAGCAGGCAGTCCGCGATCGGCTCGGCGAGGACGCTGTCGAGCGAGCGCAGGGTGGCCTGTAGCGCGCGCTCCCGGCTGCCGTCGCCGTCGGCGCCGAAGAGGCGAGCCGCCATGTGCAGCCCGAAGAGCGTCATCGTGTGCGCGCCGGCGCCGTCGAGCTCGGCGCCGAGGATGCTGCGGTCGGTGAGCGTGTGGCAGTACGCCTCGCAGGGCGGCAGCGACGGGATGCGCCCGGCCGCGGCCTCGTCGTAGGCGGCCTGCAGCTGGCTCGCGGTCTCGTTGACGTGCAACGTGCCCGCGAACGCGCGCTCGGGCGCCACGTGCTCGTCGCGCAGGCGCGGCAGCCGCGCGAGCAGGAGGTTGACCTTCAGCTGCGCGCCCTCCGGTGCGGGATCGGCGGCCGGGCGCCCGCGGAGGCGGTCGAGCTCGGCGGGCGCGACGGCGGCGAGGATCCGGTCGGCGCCGATCGCGTGCTCGCCGCCACCGGCGTCGGCGACCCGCACCTCGCCTGCGCCGACCGCCGTGACCTCGGCGCCCGTGCAGAGCTCCGCGCCGGCCGCCAGCGCCGCGTCGCGCAGCGCCGCCGTCACCGCGCCCATGCCGCCGACCGGCACGAGCCAGTCGCCGGTCCCGCGCCCGAGGACGTGGTAGAGGAAGCAGCGGTTCTGGCGCAGGTCGCGGTCGTCGGCCGCGGCGAACGTCCCGATGAGGCCGTCCGTCAGGACGACGCCGCGGACGAGGTCGTCGGCGAAGGTCGTTTCGACGGACTCGCCCAGCGGCGTCTCCACGAGCGCGTCCCAGACGGCGTCGTCGCCGGCGATCCGCCGCAGCTCGGCGCGCGAGCGCAGCGGTTCGGTGAGCGTCGGGAAGAGGCGCGCCGCGACGGCGGCGATCGCGCCGTGAAAGCGCGTCCAGGCCGCGAGCTCGGAGCCCGCGCCGGTGACGCGCTGAAACGAGGCCCGGGTCGCGGCGCCGTCGCCGGCGTCGACGAGCAGGCCGCGCTCGCCGCCGGTGCGCGGATCGGGCGTGTAGGAGGAGACCGCGCGGCGCACGAGCGTCACATCGAGCCCCAGCTCGTCGACGATCTGCTGCGGCAGGAGGCTGACGAGGTAGGCATAGCGCGAGAGGCGCGCGTCGAGGCCCTCGAACGGGCGCTCGGAGACCGCCGCGCCGCCGACGGCGTCGCGGCGCTCGAGCACGAGGCAGCTGCGCCCCGCGCGCGCGAGGTAGGCCGCCGCGACGAGCCCGTTGTGCCCGCCGCCGACGACGACGGCGTCGTAGCGCGAGCGGCGCGGCGCGGTCACCGGCCCGCCGGGTCGGCGCCGGCGCGGGGATCGGCGTGGGCGAGGACGGCCACGTCGCGAACGCTATGCGCAGCGGCGGCGCGCCGTCGGCGGTACCTTGGCGTCCGATGAGCGAGCGCCTCGGCACGGATCGCACGAACGGGCTGCTGCTCGTCGTGGCGATGATCGCGCTCATGTGGATCCTCGAGGTCGTCGACGTCATCGCGAACCACAGCCTCGACGCCTACGGGATCCACCCGCGCGACGTCGACGGCCTGGCGGAGATCGGCTCGGCGCCGTTTCTGCACGTCGGCTTCGGCCATCTCATCTCCAACACGGTTCCGTTCGCCGCGATGGGAGCCGCGATCGCGCTCGGCGGCCTCGCGCGCGTCGCGATCGTGACGCTCGTCGTCGGCCTCGTCAGCGGGCTCGGGACCTGGCTCATCGCGCCGTCGGACTCGATCCACCTCGGCGCCAGCGGCCTCGTCTTCGGCTACGCGACGTACCTCATCTCACGCGGCTTTCTCAGCCGGCGGCTCGTCGATCTCGCCGTCGGCGCGGTCGTCGTCGTCATCTGGGGCATCGGCCTGCTGCAGGGCCTGCTGCCGCAGGAGCAGATCTCCTGGCAGGCGCACGCCTTCGGGGCCGTTGGTGGCGTGCTCGCGGCGTCGCTCGTCATCGGGCGCTCGCGAGGCTCGAACGCGGTCTGAGTCGCCTTTTCCCTCCCAGGAGGGGGGTTTCGCGACTCAGGTGCGCTCCGGTCGCGCCACAAGGCACGGCCATTCCTTCAATGCCGCCGGTCGCAGGCGCGAGAGCCGGCCGAAGCCGCGACGTCACCCCCGGCGAGGACGCGGGGCTAGGCAGCAGCCGACAGGCGCGCGGGCGGCGAGCACAGCGCGCCGACATCCGGCGCGCGTTGCAGCACCGCGGGCAGCCGCACGATCGCCAGCGCGCCGAAGAGCGCGGGCAGCCCGAGCTGGAAGGCCCGGTAGGCGAGCACCGCGGCGGCCGCGCTGCTCAGCGGCGTGCCGTAGAGCACGAGCGCCGCGATGAGCCCGCCGTCGGCGCCGCCGACCCCGCCGGGCAGCGGGATGAGCCCGCCGAGCTGGCCGAGGACGTAGGCGAGCAGCAGGACGCCGACCGGGGGCAGCCCCCCGATCGCCCAGAACGCGGCGCCGAGGGCGGCGACGTCGAGGAGCATGAAGCCGGCGACGCCCGCGAGGATCTGCGGGTTGCCGGATCGCACGAGCAGGCGGGCGTCGGCCATGCCGCCGCTCAGCGCGGACTCCGCGACCTCCACGGCACGCCCGACGCGGCCCCCGCGCGGCCGGCGGGCGGCATGCGCGAGCAGCCGCGGCAGCGCGAGCACGACGGCGATGACGACGAGCGCGGCGGCGGCGGGACCCGCGGTGAGCAGCAGCGAGTCGCCGCCGTGCAGGACGCCGACGGCCAGCAGCGTGCCGGCGACGGCGGCGGTCACGAAGTTCACGGAGCTCGTCAGGACGTAGAAGGCGACGCTGCGGCGGGCGAGCCGCTCGGCGGGCATGCCGGTGCGGCGCAGCGCCCACGCGGCGAGCGCGAGCCCGCCGGCGCCGCCGGAGGGCAGCAGGACGTTCGTGCCCTGCGCGGCCATCCCGACCTCGTAGCTCAGCCGCCACGGCAGCCGGCGGCAGAAGACGCCGCGAAACGCCGCGACGAACGCCAGGCACGAGGCCGCCTGGAACGCCAGCGCGGCGGCGAGCCACGCCGGCGAGGCGTCGGCAAGGCGCTCGCGCACGTCGCTGAGGCCTGGCAGCGACGACACCGCGAGCGCGAGCATGCCGAGGACGCCGGCGATGAGCGCCAGCCGCAGCGCGAGGCGGCGGCCGTCTGGGAGAACGGCCGCCGCGGGCGCGGGGGTGGGGGAGACGGACACGGCCACGCGATCAGGTCGTCGCCGGGCAGTTGGCGTTACGCCGGTGGCGGGGATCGCGGGCATCGGGGGCAGACTCCCAGCGCCGGGGCGCCGCGGCGATGGGGGCTGCCGGTGTCCGGGGGTGGGGCTACCCGCACCCCTGGCGCGCGCCTCAGCCGTTGAGGTAGGCGAGCACGGCGAGGACCCGGCGATGGCCGTCCTCGGCGCTCGAGAGGCCGAGCTTGCTGAAGATGCTCGTGACGTGCTTCTCGATCGCGCGCTCGGTCACGACGAGCTCGCGCGCGATCGCGGCATTCGAGCGTCCCTCGGCCATGTGTCCGAGCACCTCGCGCTCGCGCGGCGTCAGGCGGTCGAGCGGGTCGTTCGCGCGGCGGCGGCCGAGCAGCTGCGAGACGACCTCGGGATCGAGCGCCGACCCGCCCTCGCCGACCCGCCGCAGCGCGTCGGTGAACGCCGAGACGTCCGAGACGCGGTCCTTGAGCAGGTAGCCGATGCCCTCGGCGCTGCCCTGCAGGAGCTCCGCCGCGTAGCCCTCGTCGATGAACTGCGACAGGACGAGCACGCCGACGTCGGGCATCTCCCTGCGGATCTGCTGGGCCGCGCGCAGCCCCTCGTCGGACTGGGTCGGCGGCATACGGATGTCGGTGACCGCGACGTCGGGCTTGTGGGCGCGGACCTTGCGCAGCAGGTCCTCGGCATCCGACGCCTGCGCGACGACGTCGAAACCCGCGTCCTCCAGAAGGCGGACGATGCCCGCCCGCAGGAGGACCGAGTCGTCGGCGATGACCACGCGCATGCCGGAAGCCTCGCACGCGCGGCGGTCGGGCCGCGTCGGGTCAGCCGCGGAGGCGATCGAGCGCGGCGCCGCACACGTCGTGCTTGGCCACGAAGCCGCAGGCGCCGCAGTTCTCGGCGCGCTCGCGGTACAGCGGATCGTCGGAGCTCGAGGTCACGATGACGTCGCACGTGTAACCGTTGCGCGTCAGCCGCCCGGCGACGGTGAAGCCGTCCATGTCGGGCAGCCGGACGTCGAGCAGGACGACGTCGGGGTTGAGGACGTGCGCGGCATCCAGCCCCGTCTGGCCGTCCGGCGCCTCGCCGACGACGTCCCAGCCGTCGGCCTCCAGCAGCGCGCGAGCGCCGGCACGGAAGGCGGCATGGTCATCGACGATCAGGACGGTGGGGGACATGTCCAGATTGTCGGCCGGTGTCAGCACGGGCTCAATACGGCAGCCCGTACCCGACGGGGGGCCAACCGAACCCCGGCACCCCAGCCACCCGCATCGCTCGGCGCGACCTCCGTCGGCAGTCTGCGCGTCACCACCCCCGCAGCCACACCCCACAGGAGATCCCCCACCATGAATTCCCAGAACTTCGCGGCCCGTGCCGGGCGCTGGAGCGCCGCGCACCGCAAGATCGCGATCTTCGGCTGGCTCGCCTTCGTCGCCGTCGCCGTCGTCGGCGGCGGCGCCGCCGGCCTGAACACCGCCGTCTGGCAGGAGAACGGCCCCGGCGAGGCCGGCCGCGCCGACAAGGCGATCTTCGACCACTTCCCGCGTCATGCCGAGGAGAACGTCCTCGTCCAGTCGGCATCCGGCACGACCTCGGACACCGGCTTGGAGGACGCGGTCGCCGACGTCGAGACGCGCCTGGGCGCGACGCAGCACGTCGAGCACGTCAAGAGCCCCTTCGCGGCCGGCAACGAGGGCCAGATCTCCAAGGACGGGCACTCCGCGCTCGTGACCTTCCAGCTCGCCGGCGACTTCGACGTCGTCGCCGACCGCGTCGACGCGCCGCTGAAGGCCGTCGCCGCCGTCGCGGCCGACCACCCCGGCATCCGCATCGAGCAGTTCGGCGACGCGAGCGCGAACAAGGCGCTCAGCGAGGTCTTCGAGGAGGACTTCAAGAAGGCCGAGACGCTCTCGCTGCCGATCACGCTGCTCATCCTCATCATCGCGTTCGGCTCGCTTGTCGCGGCCGGCCTGCCGCTGCTGCTCGCGCTGAGCGCCGTCGGCGGCACGATCGGGCTCGTCTCGCTCATCAGCCACGCGGCGCCGGTCGACGAGGCGATCACGTCGGTCATCCTGCTCGTCGGCCTCGCCGTGGGCGTCGACTACTGCCTCTTCTACCTGCGCCGCGAGCGCGAGGAGCGGGCGGCCGGGCGCAGCAACGAGGCGGCGCTCGAGGCCGCCGCCGCGACCTCGGGCCGCGCGGTGCTGATCTCCGGCTTCACCGTCATGGTCGCGATGGCCGGGATGTACTTCACGGGCAGCTCGACGTTCTCGTCGTTCGCGACGGGCACGATCCTCGTCGTCGCCGTCGCGATGATCGGCTCGATCACCGTCCTGCCGGCGCTGCTGTCCAAGCTCGGCGACCGCGTCGACAAGGCGCGCGTGCCGTTCCTGCACCGCCTGCGCTCGCGCAGCGGCGAGTCGCGGATCTGGGGCGCGATCCTCGACCGCGTGCTCGCGCGGCCGAAGGTCTCCGTCGCGCTGGCCACGGGCGTCCTGCTCGTCCTCGCGTTCCCGGCGCTCTCGCTGAAGACCGGCGTCCCGGGCACCGACTCGCTGCCGCGCGACCTCCCGGTCATGCAGACGTTCGACCGCATCGAGGCCGCCTTCCCCGGTGGCCCGCTGCCGGCCGTCGTCGCCATCGAGGCCGAGGACGTCACGTCGCCGGCCGTCAGCGGCGCGATCGCCGACCTGCGCCGCGACGCGCTGGCAAGCGGGAAGGTCAAGCAGCCCGTCCAGGTCGACGTGAGCCCCGACAAGCGCGTCGCGCGGGTGCTCATGCCGCTGGACGGCGACGGCTCGGACGCCCGCTCGGAGCGCGCGCTGACGGCGCTGCGCGACGACCTCATCCCGTCGACCGTCGGCCGCGTCGAGGGCGTCGAGGCGGCCGTCAGCGGCAACACCGCGCAGAGCCGGGACTTCAACGACCTCATGAAGGGCCACGCGCCGATCGTGTTCGCCTTCGTGCTGACGATGGCGTTCCTGCTGCTGCTCGTGACGTTCCGCTCGCTCGTCATCCCGATCAAGGCGATCGTCCTGAACCTCCTGTCGGTCGGCGCCGCCTACGGCGTGCTCGTCTGGCTCTTCCAGGACGGCCACGGCGAGCGGGTGCTCGGCTTCGAGTCCACGGGCTCGATCACGTCCTGGCTGCCGCTGTTTCTCTTCGTGATCCTCTTCGGCCTGTCGATGGACTACCACGTGTTCATCCTCAGCCGGATCCGGGAGGCCTTCGACGGCGGGATGACGACCGAGAACGCCGTCGCGCACGGGATCCGCTCGACCGCCGGGGTCGTGACGAGCGCGGCCGTCGTCATGGTCGGCGTCTTCGCGATCTTCGCGACGCTGCGGTCGGTCGAGTTCAAGCAGATGGGCGTCGGCCTCGCCGTCGCCGTGCTGCTCGACGCCACGCTCGTGCGCGCGGTCCTGCTGCCGGCGACGATGAAGCTCCTGGGCGATTGGAACTGGTACCTGCCGCGCCCGCTGCATCGCCTGCCGCGGATCGTCCGCGAGCCCGCGCCCGAGACGACGTAGACCTCCCCAAACGGACAGGTTCATCTCTTCGGGGCCCGGGGATATCCTCTCCGGGCCCCGAAAGGTGACCTTCCCTGCGACGGACCTTCAGGACCCGCATCACGACGAGGGTCGTGGCGCTCAGCGCCGCGGCCTCGGTTCTCCTCGGCCTCGCGCTGGTCGTGCTGATCGTCGCCGTCACGAGCCAGCGCGACTCCGCCCGGACGGCCTTTCGCTCGCAGGAGGCGCTCGCCGCCGGCAGCCAGCTCGAGAACTCGCTCATCACGATCGAGAACGGGCTGCGCGGCTACGTCGCGGGGGGCCAGACGCGGCTGCTGGAGCCCGTCAACGACGCGCTGCGCGACTACCCGAGCCAGCAGCGCACGCTGGCGGCGCTCGTTTCCCAGGAGAACGGCCAGCGCGAGCGCGTGGCCCGCATCGGCGGCCTCATCGAGGACTACGTCGATCTCTGGGCGCAGCTCGTCATCGACCTCGCCAAGCGCAGCCTCCCGCGCGCCCGCAGCCAGATGCTGACCGACGACGCGCGCAACAGCCGCCTGGCCCCGATCCGCAGGGAGTTCGACCAGCTCTTCGAGCGCGAGCGGGCGGTCATCGACGTCCGCCAGCAGGCCGCGGAGTCGCGCTCGGCGCGGGCGATCACGTTCGGGGTCGGCGGGCTGGCGTTCGTGCTCGTCGTCGCCGCCGCCCTGACGCTCTACCTGCGCCGCTCGATCGTCCGGCCGGTCCTGACGGTCGCCGAGGCCACCGGGCGCCTGGCTGCCGGGCAGCTCGACACCCGCGTCCCCGACGACCGCGAGGACGAGCTCGGCGTCCTGGCCCACGGGTTCAACACGATGGCCGACTCGCTCGCGCGCGGGCGCCTGGAGCTCGAGCGCTCCAACGCCGAGCTCACGCGCTCCAACGCCGAGCTCGAGCAGTTCGCCTCGGTCACCTCGCACGACCTGCAGGCGCCGCTGACGACGATCTCGATGTACGCCGAGCTGCTCGAGCGCCGCCGCGGGGCGTCGTCGGAGGGCGACCCCGACCTCGTCGACGGCATCCGCGACGCCACCCGGCAGGCCCGCGCGCTCATCCGCGACCTGCTCGAGTACTCGCGCGCGGGGCGCGGCACGCTGGAGGTCGAGGCGGTCCCCGGCGCGCTCATCGTCGAGCAGGCCCTCGAGATCCTCGCCGGCGCGATCGAGGAGGCCCGCGCGGAGATCGAGGTCGGCGAGCTGCCCGTCGTGCTTGCGGACCGTGGGAACCTGTGTCGCGTCTTTCAGAACCTCATCGGCAACGCGGTGAAGTTCGCGGGGGAGCGGACGCCGAAGGTCGTCATCGAGGCCGAGCCCGAGACCGGAGGCATGTGGCGCTTCTCCGTGCGAGACAACGGCATCGGCATGAACCCCGACCACACCCAGCGCATCTTCGAGCCCTTCCAGCGCCTGCACGGCGAGGAGGACTATCCGGGGACCGGCATCGGGCTGGCGGTGTGCGAGCGCATCGTCGACCAGCACGGCGGGCGCATCTGGGTCACGAGCGCCCCGGGCGAGGGCAGCACGTTCTACCTCACGCTCCCCGGTGCGACGGCGGCCGAGGACGGCGCCGCAGCCGCACCGACTCCCGCCCGGGCGGGCGCCTGACGATGACAGCCATGCGGACGATCGCGGCGCTGCTGCTGGCCGCCCTGGCCGTCGGGCTCGGCGCGTGCGGCGGAGGCGACGACGACGCCACGACGACGCCGGCGCCGCGGCCGACCACGACGCAGGCGGCGACCTCGCCGATCCGGATCGGCACGAAGGACTTCACCGAGGAGTACATCCTCGGCGAGCTCTACAGCCAGGCGCTCGAGGCCGCCGGCTTCGACGTCGAGCTCAAGCGCAACATCGGAAGCTCGGAGATCGTCCACCAGGCACTCGACAACGGCGCGCTGGACATGTACCCCGACTACGTCGGGATCCTGCTGTCGGAGGTCGCGGACGTCACGCGGCGACCGGCCACCGACGCTGCCGCGTACGAGCTCGCCAAGGAGCTCGAGGAGAAGCGCGGCTTCACGCTGCTGAAGCCGACGCCGTTCAGCGACTCCAATGCCCTCGCGGTCACGCCCGCCTTCTCGCGGCGGCACGGCGTGCGCAGCATCTCCGATCTCCGCCGCCTGCGGCCCAAGCCGCGTATCGGCGCGCCGAAGGAGTTCAGCGCGCGCTTCGAGGGCCTCGTCGGGCTGCGCGAGCGCTACGGCCTGCGCAAGCCGCGCTTCTCCGCCCTGGAGTTCGACCAGCGCTACCCGTCGCTGGACGCCGGCCGCGTCGACGTGACGCTCGTGTTCACGACCGAGCGCCAGCTGTCGGGCGACCGCTACGTCGTCCTCGACGACCCGCGCAACCTCTTCGCCGACCAGCACGTCGCGCCCGTCATCAGCCGCAAGACGCTGCAGGCGCAGGGGCCGAAGCTCGAGACGACGATCAACGCCGTCAGCGCGGTGCTGACGACCGACGCGATGCGGCGCATGAACGGAGCCGTCGACATCGACGGCCGTGAGGCGCGCGAGGTCGCGACGGAGTTCTTGCGCTCGGAGGGCCTGCTGTAGCCTGCGTGGCCATGGATGAGACGATCCGGGTCGCTGTCTGCGACGACGCTCGGGCGGTCAAGTTCTTCCTGCGCCATGTGCTCGAGGAGGACGGCGACATCGAGGTCGTGTCGACGACGAGCACGGGCCAGGAGGGGCTCGAGGATCTGTTGCAGTGCAAACCGGACGTCCTCCTGCTCGATCTCGTCCTGCCCGACGTGCCCGAGCCGGCCGTCCTCGTCCGCGAGATCCGCGAACGCTCGCCCGAGACCGCGATCCTGCTGATCTCCAACATGCCGCCCTTCAGCCTCGAGAAGGAGGCCAAGCGGCTGGACACCGACGGCTGGATGCCGAAGGCCGCCAAGCCCGAGCTCCTGCGCGACGCCGTCCGCCAGGCCGGCGGCTCTCCCGCCGCGGCCTAGCCCCGGATCGCCGGCCTACACGGCGATCTCGCGCAGGCCGTGGGTGTCGACGTCGTAGACGAAGCCGCGCACGCGGTCGCGGTGCAGCACGAACGGCGAGCGGCGCACGCGCAGGATCGACTGGCGCACGTCGGCGTCGAGGTCGGCGAAGGACTCGATCGCGAAGGCGGGCGCGACGCCGGTCGCCTCCTGCAGCTCCGCGCGGAAGCCGTCGTCGGTGAGGCTCTGCATCCCGCAGTCGGTGTGGTGGATGAGCATGACCTCACGCGTGCCGAGGCGCCGCTGCGAAACGGCCAGCGAGCGGATGACGTCGTCGGTGATGACGCCGCCGGCGTTGCGCAGGATGTGGGCCTCGCCCTCGCGCAGCCCGAGCGCCGCGAAGACGTCCAGCCGCGAGTCCATGCACGTGACGATCACGAGCCGCCCGCTGGGGCGGACGTCGAGATGCTGCGCGGGCAGTCCCGCGGCGAAGGCCTCGTTGTTGGCGACGAGCGTGTCGATGACGTTCACGGCGCGGAGCCTACGGGTCGGGATCGACCGGGCCCCGACCATCGGTCAGGTTTCCAGCGCAAAGCCGCGCATCCCTGTAGCGTCAGAAGATCACGCGGAACGCCGCGCTCCACCCAGAGGTTCGCGCTGACGATGGCTCTCTTTGCACTGGTGAAACGCAACGCGGCGCTCGTCCTCGCCCTGGCTGTCGGGCTCGGCCTCACGTCGGCGGCCGCGGTTGGCGCGGCACCCGGCCCGAGCGCATCCAGCGGTTCCGGCGGCGGCTGGGTGGCGTTCCGCGAGACCGGCGAGGGCACGCGGGCGTTCAACCTTCCCGGCGAGCCGCGGGGCACGGTCGGGCGGGTGCTGCGCAGCGGGCCGGAGTCCTACCGGGTGCTGCGCGAGCTCGGCGTCGACCGCGCCACGACGAAGGCCCTGAACTGGCGGCGCGAGAGCGCGGTCGTCGTCCTGTCGGCGTGGGTGCCGACCGGCGGCTACCGCGCGCGCGTCGAGCGCATCGACGTCCACGGCCACGAGGCCGTCGTGAACGCCCGCGTGCGCTACGAGGGCGGCGACGTCGCGACGCAGTCGCTCGAACGGCCGTGGGTCGTCATCGCGGTCAAGCGCTCGGCGCTGGCGGGCGTGCGCAACGACGTGAAGGTCAGGCTGCGGTGAGCGAGTCGATCCGGCGCGTCGTGCCGATCCTGCGGATGTTCGACGTGCCGGCGACGCTGCGCTTCTACGAGCGCGCCCCCGGCTGAGGGCGGGCGGCGGGCGTCACAGCTCGGCGACCGCGACGTGGCGGTCGGGGCCGACCGTCAGGGCGCGGCGCCCGGCGAGCAGCTCGAGCAGCTCGTTGCCGACGACCTCGCGGCGCCAGCCCTGCAGCGTGCGGACCTCGGGCTGCGGGGAGCCGTCGCGCATCGCGAGCACGATCGCCTGCAGGTCGGCGCGCGCGGCGATGAGCTCGTAGGCGAGCTCCTCCTCGAGCGCGCGCGTGCGCACGAGCGCCTCGGCCAGCGAGATGACGGGCGCATCCAGCGCGCTCGGCTGCGCCGGGCGCTCGCCCTCGACGGGGATCGGCTCGCGCTCGCGCCCGCGCTCGACGGCCTCGAGGATCGCCCGGCCGCGGCGGCGCAGCGTCGCCTCGTTGATCCCGCGGATCTGCTCGAGCTGGCTCATCTGGCTCGGGCGGCGCTTGGCGACCTCGATGAGCGCCGCGTCGCTGAGCACGGCCGGAATCGGGCGGTCCTGGGTGCGCGCCGTCTCCTCGCGCCATTCGACGAGCTCGCGGGCGATCGCGCGGAGCTTGGGGTCCAGCGAGTTCACGCGCGGCAGGCGCCCGAAGATGACGTTCGGGTCGCGCTCGTCGGTGGCGCCGGCGAGCACGCGGCACTCCTCGCGCGCCCACTCCAGGCGCCCGCGCTGCTCCAGGCGGCGCTGAAGCTCGGTCGTCGCCTGGAGGATGTGGCGGACGTCGTCGCGCGCGTAGTCGATCTGCTCGTCGCTGAGCGGCCGCGCATCCCAGCGCGTGAAGCTCGCGCTCTTGCTCAGGCGGACGTTCAGCAGCTCGTGCAGCAGCGCCTCGTAGCCGAGCTGCGCGCGCATCCCCGCGAAGCCCGCGGCGAGCTGGGTGTCGAAGAGGTTCGTGATGTCCGTCTGCCAGACGCGGCGCAGCAGCGCGACGTCCTGGCGGCCGGCGTGCATGACGATCTCGACCGCGGGGTCGGCCAGCACCGCCGCCAGGGGCGACGGGTCGACCGACGCGTCGAGCGGGTCGATGACCTCGATCCGGACGCCCTCGTCGGTCTCGACGGCGACCTGGACGAGGCACAGCAGCGTCCGGTAGCGGCCCTCGCCCATGAACTCCGTGTCGATGCCGAGCCGCCCGCTCGCGCGCGCCAGCTCTGCGAGCTCGGCCGCGTCGCTGCTGGCGGCCAGGTCGCTCACGGCGTGCGCGACCCTCCCCCGGTACTAGCCCCCACGATTGTGCCGGTCTACCTCGTTGAGGTAGAGCTGGCGCAGCAGCCAGATCGTGCACGCCCCGACGATGACCACGAGCGCGTAGCCGATGCCGGTGATGCTGGGGTTCAGCGCGAAGGCGAGGATCGCCACGATCCCGACGACGACGAGGAGGACCTTGTCGGTCATGCGGCCGCGAGCACCGTCGGCTCGCGCGGGAGCCGGTCGGGATCGAAGCGGGCCAGCAGCTCGTGCAGCGACGGCTGCTCGCCGGGCTCGGCGAGGCCGACGGACGCGGCGATCTGCGAGCGAACCTCCAGCGGCGACTGCCCGGCCGCCGCGCGATCGGCGAGCGTCACCGCGCCGTGGCGCTTGGCGAGCCGCGCGCCGTCGGGGCCGAGCACGAGCGGGACGTGGGCGTGCGCGACGGGCGGTCCGGCCAGCAGCGCGCGCACGTGCAGCTGGCGCGCCGTCGTCTCGAGCAGATCGGCTCCGCGCACGATCTCCTCGATGCCCTGGGCGCTGTCGTCGACGACCACGGCGAGATTGTATGCGGCGGCGCCGTCGTTACGCCGCACGACGAGGTCGTCCACGGCCGCGGACTGCGCTCCGAGCAGCCGGTCGGTGAACGACACGACGGCCTCGCCGGCGCGCAGGCGCAGCGCCGGCGGGCGCCCCGCGCGCTCCCGCTCGGCGCGCTCGGCGGCGGTCAGCTCGCGGCAGGTCCCGGGGTAGCTGCCCTCGGGCAGCGCGCCGTGTGGCGCCGACGCCGCCTCGCGGATCTCCGCGCGCGTGCAGAAACAGGGATACAGCAGGTCGTCGGCGTCCAGCCGCGCGATCGCGTCCGCATAGAGCGCGCCGCGCTCGGACTGGCGCACGACCGGCCCGTCCCAGTCCAGGCCGAGGGCCGCCAGGTCCTCGAGCTGCGCCGCGGCGAGCCCGGGACGCGCCCGCGACGCGTCGAGGTCGTCGATGCGCATGAGAAAGGCGGCGTCCTGCGAGCGCGCGAAGAGCCACGCGAGCAGCGCGGTGCGCAGGTTGCCGAGGTGCAGCGTGCCCGTCGGCGACGGGGCGTAGCGGCCGGTGGCGCCGGTGGCCGTCAGCGTGCGCGGGCGCTCTGGCGCTCGCCGGCGCTCGTGGCGTCGCCGAGCGGCAGGACGTTGACCGTCGGGTGCTCGCCGGTGCGAAGCTCGACGATGACGCCGCTGCTGGTCGCGAGCTGCTCGGCGACGCGGCGCCCGACGGTGGCGCGCTCCGCGCGGCCGACGCCGGCGGCCGAGAGGAAGCCGTCGAGATCGGGACCCTCGGTGTCGAGCACGTCGAGCTTGAGCTGCTCGATCCGCGATGCGGGTGCGGTCGCGCCGGGGGCGGCGTGCAGCACGACGGCCGCGAGATCGTCGGGCACGCGGTCGGCGCGCTGGACGACGAGGTCGAGGAGCTCCTTGGCGGTCGCGCCGGGGCCGAGGTCCGCGAGCCACTGCGCAAGGCGCTCGGCGCCCAGCGGCTGGCCGTCGATGCGGGCCTCGAGCAGGCCGTCGGAGTAGATGGCGACGGTCGTGCCCTCGGGCATCGGCAGGATCGTCTGGCGCTGGCCGGTCGGGAAGCCGACGCCGATCGGCGGCGCCGAGGAGGCGGTGAGCGGCGCGTGCGCCGAGGGGCCGAGGACGAGGGGCGGCGGGTGGCCGGCGCTGGCGTACGTCAGCGTCCCGGTGGACGGATCGTGGATCGCGGCGAGGACCGTCGAGAAGTCGTCGGCGAGGCGGCCGTCGAGCGAGCGCCCGGCGATCGAGATCGCCTCGCGCGGCGACATGCCGGCCTCGAGGTGGGCGCGGACGCTGAAGCGCACGAGCGTCGTCTTGGCCAGCGCCTGGCGGCCGTGGCCGGAGACATCGCCGAGCAGGAGCCCGACGCGGCCGTCGGGCAGCGCGAAGGCGTCGTAGAAGTCACCGCCGGCGGCGGGTCCGTCGGCCGGGCGGTAGGCGACGGTCGTCAGCAGCGCGCCCATCCGCGACGGGACGGCGGGCAGCAGCGCCGCCTGCAGCAGGCCGATGTCCTCCATGAGCTTCTCGCGCTGGCGCTCGAGACGGCGGGTGCGCGCGGCGGCGAGGATCGAGTGGGCGCCGAGCGCGAGGACGAGCGCGCCGAGGACGGCGAGCGCGACCCAGACCCAGTCCGGGACGACCTTGATGACGCCGCGCAGCGCGTCGCCGACGGTGCCGGGCCTGTCGAGGTTGCGGACGGCCGCGGTGTCCGTTGCGGACGGCTGCGACGTGACGACGCCGCCGAGCTCGCGGACGCCGACGCCGACGATCGCTGCCGAGGCCGGCGTGTTGAGCGGCTCGCTCAGCGGGGTCGCGGGCGCCGCGCCGCCGGTGGTCGCGTCGGTTGCGAGCGCCGGGGCCGAGCGCGCCGCGCCGGGGAGGGCGTTGGCCTGCGCGCGGCCGGCGTCGGTGGCGGGCGACTGCGTGCCTGCCGCGTTGCCCGCGGTCGTGCCGTCGGCGGCCGGGGAGAGCGGGGGAGCGACGGTGTCCGTGGCGGCCGGCGGCGAGAGCGAGGCGACGTCGGCGGTCGCCTGCGCGGGCGGCTGCGAGGTCACGACGAGAGCGGGAGCGGCCTGGATCGTCTCTCGGTCGGCGGGGCCGACGGCGTTCTGCGGCGCCGGTGCCTCGGGCCGCGTGGCCGCGGGTGCGGCCGGGGAGCGGCCGGGCTGCTCCCCGACGGCCGCGGGCGGCGGCGGGGGAGCGGTGGGGGTCTCGGCGGCGGGCGGCGTGGGCGCCGTCATCGGCGGCGAGGCGCCGACGTCGCCGTCCTCGGGTCCGGCGGCGTCGTTGGGCACCGGGACGACGGGCGGGGCCGGCGGCGGGTTCGGAGGCGCCTCGGCTGCGGGCGGCGGAGTGGGATCGGCGGCGGGTGCCGCGGCCGCGGCGGGCGCCTCGACCTGGCGGGTCGCGCGGCGGCCGGACTTCGGGCTCGGCCCGCGCTTGGGGCTGGCCGCGCTCTTGGCGCTCGGCCCGCTCTTGGGAGACCTCGCGCGCGGAGCGGGGGGCGCGGCCGGGGCGGCGGCGACAGCGGCCTGGCTGCCCTCCTTGCCCTTCCCCTTGCCGTTGCCGTCCTTGCCGAGCGCCGGTTGCACGGCGAGCGCGGCGACGAGCACCGCGCAGGCGGACATCTCCATGAGCGAACGCCGCCGCGTCGGGTTCACGGCGCTACGTGCTCCTGGGCGAGCATGGTCGAGTCCCGTCGGCATCCTTACCCTCCGGCATGTCAGCATTGTGCCGAGCATCCAGCCGCAAGTCCAGCGGCTCCAAAGAGACTTCTAGCACGAACGGCCTGCGGATACGAGCAATCCCGCTGCAGGAACTCGCAACCGCGCGGGAGGGGTCGCTGCTAGCGTGGCACGCCGCATGGCGGTCGCCGAAGAACCAGGGCCCGATCCGGCCGCTCCCTGCCCGCCCTGCAAGGGAAAAGGGCGCGTGATCTCGCTGCTCGGGGGCGCTGCGACGGAGGTCGTCTGCCCCTGGTGCGAGGGCGGCGGGACGCAGATCCCGGGCCACGACGCACAGGCCGCGCGCCTCGCGCGCGCCGCGTCCGCGTAGCTCGCGCGTCATACGGCCGTCCACCGCGACTTCCGCGGTGGCGCTGCTGCGACAACAGAAAACGCGAAGATCCATCGCCTTCTGGACATTCGTCCAGAACCTCTCCAGATCCTTTCGCCCGACTCCGGGCCGGTCCGATGAGCGCCCTGTGCACCAGCCAAGAACGGCGCAATGCCAGGCCTGCACATCCTTGTCATCTGGATCCTGGAGGGATCTCATGCTGCAGAACCTGCGCAACCGCGCTTCGGACGAGTCGGGCTTCACGCTCATCGAGCTTCTGGTCGTCATCCTGATCATCGGCATCCTCGCCGCGATCGCGCTGCCGACCTTCCTGGGCCAGCGCGAGAAGGCGCAGGACTCGTCCGCCAAGTCGGACGCCCGCAACGCCGTCTCCCAGATGGAGTCCTGCCTCGTCGACGCCGTCTACGGCACCTGCTCGACCAGCACGGACGTCACGGCGTTCGCCGCTGTCACGGCCGGCGGCAACGCGAACGCCTACACGGTGACCGCGACGTCGGCTTCCGGCCACACGTTCTCGATCACCAAGGGCGGCAACGGCGTGTTCACGCGCGGCGGCTCGCAGGGTTCCTGGTAGTCCCGGGCCTCTCACAGAACTGACAAGGGCGGGCCTTCGGGCCCGCCCTTCGTCGTTAAGCGCGCGTGTGTCCAGGACCGGTGGACGTGCGGTCAAGCTCGCCTGGGCGAGCGCCGATAGACCGCGTGTGCCACAGCGCTCACGACCCGTCCGCGCCGCCGCGCTGTCCTCCGCCGACGGCTTCTCGATGGTCGAGCTCATGGTGGCCTGCTTCGTCCTCATCGTCGGCGTCCTCGGCGCCATCGGGCTGCTCACGGGCGCGCTGCGCACGACGGCCGCCAACAACGACCGCGTCGCGGCGTCGAACCTCGCCCGCGAGCTCGTCGAAGCGACGCGCGGGCTGGACTACGACGACATGGCCAGCGGGCTCGTCACGACCCGCCTGCAGGCGCGCGGCCTCGGCAGCGGGGTGCCGTGGAGGATCCAGCGGCGCAACACGACCTACACCGTCACAGCGACCTCGTGCACGTACGACGACCCGGCCGACGGGCTCGCGTCGCCGGCCCCGTCCGGCGTCTGCACGCCGCAGCCGGCAGGCGCGACGGGCGACTCCAACGGCGAGGACTTCCGCCGCACGACCTTCGCCATCGCGTGGACCGAGCAGGGCGGCGCGCCGCGCTCCCTGACGCAGACGACGCTCGTCGTCAACCCGTCCGGCGGCCTCGGGCCGCGCATCCTGAGCTTCACGCCGATCGAGCAGACGATCACCGCGAACGTCAGCTCGGTGACCGTCAACTGGACGACGACGAGCGCGCAGAGCCTGCGCTGGGTCGTCGACGACGGCGCGAGCGCCGGCAGCTCCGCGGGCAGCACGAGCTTCGCCTCGGTCTGGCAGATCGGCAGCGCGGGCAGCGGCAGCGAGATCCTCGACGGCGCCTACCAGATCAGCGGGCAGCCCTTCGACGACCGTGACATCGCCGGCGAGGCCAAGCGCGCGAACGTCCTGCTCAACCGTCGTCAGCCCTACGCGCCGCCGTCGCTGGCGGGCGGTCACAACACGCGTGACGGCGACTGGGTCGACCTCGAGTGGAGCCCCAACCGCGAGCGCGACATCCTCGGCTACCGCGTCGTCTGGACCGGGCCCGACGGCGTCCCCGGCAACGGCAACGACGCGCAGGTCTGCCCGGCCCCGGCGGCCGGCACGATGCTCGCGCCGACGGTCACGAGCTGCGCGGACCTCAACCCGCCGAGCGGCGCGACGGCCTACTACATCGTCGCGATCGACCGCGCGCCCGACAATCAGCTGCGCGACGGCGATCGCCGGATCCTCAACATCGGCGCTCCGAGCAACCACCCGAACGTGCCGACGGGGCCGCTGTCGGCGACCGCCGACAGCGAGGGCCGGCCGCACCTGACCTGGAGCCAGCCGGCCTCCGGCGGCGTGAGCTTCTACCGCATCTACCGCGACGGCACCGCGGTCGGCCTCAGCGATCGCTATGACCGCACCGCCGGCAACGCCGCGACGTACACCGACACGAACGCCGGCAGCGCGACGCACCGGTACTGGGTCACCGCCGTCGACAGCTCCTTCAACGAGTCCGATCCCCTCGGGCCGGTGACCTGGACGCCATGACCTTGCGCGACGAACGCGGGTTCACGCTCATCGAGCTGCTCCTCGTGATGACGCTGTCGCTCGTCGTCCTCGGCGCGACGCTCACGACGTTCAACCAGGTCTACAGCTCGACGCACGAGAACAACGAGCGCAACGACACCGCCGAGATCGCGCGCAACGGCCTCGACATCCAGGCCCGCCAGCTGCGAAACCTCGCCAAGCGCGTCGCGAGCCCCGTCATCGACACCATCGGGCCCTACGACCTCATCTTCCAGACATCGGACCCGAGCCGGACGTGGGTGCGCTACTGCCTCGACACGACGACGGCGCCGGCCTCCGCAGACCGCGGCCGCGTGTGGACGGCCGAGTTCGCGGTCCCCAACGCGGCGGTCGCGACCCCCGTGAGCGCCGGGATGCGCAGCAGCTGCCCGGGCACCGGCTGGTCGACGACCCGCGTCGTCGCCGACCACGTCACCAACCGGCGCGCCGGCCTGGACCGGCCGCTCTTCGAGTACTCCTGCAGCATCGGCGCGACGTGTACGTCCAGCGCCGCCACCTACGACCAGGTCGTGGGCATCACCGCCCGCACGATCGTCGACACCACACCGGGGACCGAGGCGCCGGAGCTGCGCGTCATCAGCGCCGTGTACCTGCGAAACCAGAACCAGGCGCCGGTCGCGAGCTTCGTCACATCGCCGTCCTCGACGTCGCGCACCGTCGTGCTCAACGCCTCGGGCTCCAGCGACTTCGAGGGGCGGACGATGAACTACTACTGGTTCAAGCAGACGCTGCCCGCGGTCGCGAACATCGACTGCTCGCACCCCACCGTCACCGGCGCGGACCCGTCCCGCTCGCTGTGGGGCGCCGCCGGCTACATCGGCGAGGGCATCACGCTGACCCACACCTTCCCGGCAGCCGACGGCGCGGCCGGCACGAGCCGCAACATCGGGCTCGTCGCGTGCGACCCGGGCGATCGCTTCGGCACCGCGGGGCTCGCGCCCCAGGCCGCGATCGCCATCCAGATACCGAGCTGAGGACGACGACCATGAGCAGCAATCCCCTGCGCAACGACGACGGCTCGGTCCTCGTCATCGCGATCGTCCTGATGGGCATCATGCTCGCGATCGGTCTCGCATCCTTCGCGTTCGTCGACAAGGGCCAGGTCCGCGCGCGCGAGCAGCGCGAGCGAGAGACGTCGCTGAACATCACCGAGGGCGTGCTCTACAGCCAGGGCTTCGCGCTCGCCCAGACGTGGCCGGGCAACGCCACGGCCGGGGCCGCCATGCCCACGACGTGCTCGTCGGGCGCCGCCCAGAGCCTGTGCCCGAACCCGAACACGCTCGCGGCAGGCAACTCGTCGGCGCCGTCGTCGGCGAACTTCACGAGCTTCGACGCGTCCTCGGGTGTCACGTGGACGACGCGCATCCGCGACAACGGCGCCCCGATCGCGGAGGCCTTCGTCTTCTCCCAGGTCGACGCCCAGCAGACCGGGACGAACGTCAAGACGAACACCGCCTACACCTGCCCGGGCCCGTGCAAGTGGGACGCCAACGGCGACCTCAAGCTCTGGGTGCAGGCGCAGGCGATCGTCAAGGGCCGCCCGCGCAACGTCGTCGCGCTGCTCAAGCGCGAGCAGTTCTCCGAGGCCTTTCCCCGCAACGGCGTCGTCGCGGGGAGCTTCGAGACCTCGAACAACGGCAACAAGACGATCATCGACGCGACCGGTTCGCAGGTCGTCGTGCGCTGCGCGGGGACGGCCGCCGACTGCACCGACTACAACGCGGACAAGAACCAGGTGACGCCGGCGACGATCGTCCACAACGCGAACTACCCGCCGGCGATGTCCACGGCCCAGCTCGCGCGCTTCAAGACGGCGGCGCAGAGCTCGAGCCCGCCGACGTACTACACGTCCTGCCCGGCGAGCTTCACCGGGACCGTCGTCTACATCGACGTCCCGGCCGGCACGAACTGCATGGACTCCAACAACGCGACGTACAACTCGGCGACCGATCCCGGCATCGTCGTCATGCCGCGCGGGACGCTCGGCTGCGACAGCGCGAACAACCCGACCGGGATCAAGGGGACCTACCACGCGATCCTCTACATGGCCAACGGGCAGAACTCGTCCGGGAAGGTGCTCTGCATGGGCGCCAACTCGGAGGTCTTCGGCGGGGTCGCCGTCGACGGCCTCGGCCGCCTCGACGTCGGCCAGGCCAGCGGCCCCCGCCCGACGATCAGCTTCCGCGACAACGCGTTCAACGCGCTCGCGAGCTTCGGCACGACGGGCCTCGTCCAGAACACCTGGCGCGAGCTCCCCGTGGGCTCCTGAGCACCTGAGGTCTCAAGGATCGGGCGCGGGCGCCCGATACACGACGCGAGCGTCCGCTCGTCCCGATCCACGAGACTGAAGGACCGTGTCCATGCCCCTCGCCCTGCCCGTCGCCGCGACCTTCGGACTCATCCTCGGGTCGTTTCTGAACGTCGTGATCCACCGGCTGCCCTCGCGCGCCTCGCTCGCGACGCCGGCCTCGCGCTGCCCCTCGTGCGAGGCGCCGATCAAGGCCTACGACAACATCCCGGTCCTGTCGTGGCTGCTGCTGCGCGGGCGCTGTCGCTCCTGCGACGCGCAGATCGGCGCGCGCTATCCGCTCGTGGAGGCGCTCACGGCGCTGCTCTTCGCCGCCGTCGTCGCCGTGCACCTGCACAGCACGGTCGATCTCGTCCTCGGCCTCGTGCTCGTCGCCTTCCTCGTCCCGATCGCGCTCATCGACTACGACCACCAGCTCATCCCGAACCGGCTGACGCTGCCCGCGGCGATCCTCGCCGTCGTGCTCGGCACGGCGCTGGATCCGGGCGGCGAGGTCGAGCGGCTCATCGCCGGCGCCGCCGCGGCGCTCGTCCTCGGCCTGCCCGCGCTCCTGCACCCGTCGGGCATGGGGATGGGCGACGCGAAGCTCGTCGGCGTCCTCGGCCTCTTCCTCGGCGCGAGCGTCGTGCCCGCCTTCTTCGTCGCGTTCCTCATCGGGACGATCGGCGGCGTCGCGATCATGATGCGCAAGGGCATGATGCAGGGGCGCAAGACGAAGGTGCCCTTCGGGCCGTTCCTGGCCCTCGGCGGCGTCGTCGGCGTCCTCGCCGGCAACGAGCTCGTCGCGCTCTACCTCAACACGTTCTAGACCGCTGCGGCCGGCCGGCCTGGACGTTCAGGCCAACTTGCCTGGATGAGTTGAGTCCTGGCCGCCGGGTGCCGATTCCTGCCTCGCATGGGACGCTCACGAACAGCAGCCTCGGTCGGATTGACGATCGAGCCCGGACGCATCGCAGCGGCGCAGGCCGCAGTCAACGGCGTCGTCGTCATCCAGGACGGCGGCCGCGCAGAGCTCGAGCCGGGCATCGTGCGAGACGGCGAGGTCGCCGACCGCGATGCCCTGGCGGACGCGCTTCGCGCCCTCTGGCGCGAGCACTCCGACCTCGACAAACGCGTGCGCATCGGCGTCGCCAACGCGCGCATCGTCGTGCGGACGCTGTACCTGCCGCCGATCACGGACGCCAAGCAGCTTGCCAGCGCGGTCCGCTTCCAGGCCAAGGACGAGATCCCGATGCCGCTCGAGGACGCCGTCCTGGACTTCCACTCCGTCGGCACCGTCGACACGCCCGAGGGCCCGCGCCAGCGGATCGTCCTCGTCGCCGCGCGCCGCGACATGATCATCGACATGCTGACCGCCGCCCGTGCGGCGGGGCTGAAGCCGACCGGCATCGACCTGTCGGCCTTCGGCATGGTCCGCGCCCTTCGCCGCGAGGGCGACGGCTCGCGGCCCGAGCTCTTCGTCTCCATCGGCGGGCTCACGAACCTCGCCGTGTCCGACGGCGGCGTCTGCGGATTCACCCGCGTCGCCGGCAGCGGCCTGGAGAACCTCGCCGTCGACCTCGCCGAGCGCCGCGAGCTGACGCTGGAGCACGCCCGCATGTGGCTGCACCACGTCGGCCTCGAGACCCCGCTCGCGGAGATCGAGGGCGACGAGAAGATCGTGGCCGACGCGCGCCTCGTGCTCTCAAACGGCGTGCGCCGCATCGCCGCCGAGGTCCGCGGCTCGCTCGATTTCCATCAGGGCCAGGTCGAGGCCGGCACCGGCGTCGAGCGCGTCGTCCTGACCGGCCCCGCCGTCGCCGTCGCCGGCTTCGCCGCCGCGCTCGAGACCGAGCTCGGCATCGAGGTCCAGGAGCGCGTCGTCTCCGGCGCCAAGGGCGTGAAGCTCGATCCTCTCGACGCCGCCTGCCTCAGCGTCCCAGCCGGACTCGCCATCGACCAGAGCCCGATCGCATGAGGGCCGTCAACCTCATCCCGGACGACGCGCGCAAGGCCGGGCGCACCCGTGGCACCGCCACCATCGGCCGGCCCTCGAGCGCGTACGTCGTCCTCGCGGTCCTCGCGCTCGCAGTCCTCATGTCCGGCGCCTGGGCGCTGACGAGCAAGCAGCTGTCCGAGAACACGTCCGATCTCGCCCGCGTCGAGCAGGAGGCGAGCTCCGCCGAGGCGAAGGTCGCCGACCTCGCGCCGTACAAGGAGTTCGCCGCGCTGAAGACCGCCCGTGTCGAGACGATCTCCGCGCTCGTCAAGGGCCGCTTCGACTGGTCGCACGGCCTGCGCGAGGTCGCGCGCGTCATCCCGGCCGACGTCGACATCACCTCGCTGGTGGGCACGACGTCGCCGACGAGCGCCGTCGAGGGAGCCGGTAGCGGCGGATCGCTGCGAGCGGCCCTGCCCGTTCCGGCGATCGATCTCATCGGCTGCGCGCGCTCCCAAGGCCGCGTCGCCCAGCTGCTCGCCCGCCTGCGCGCCATCGACGGCGTGCAGCGCGTGACGCTGTCGAGCTCGGAGAAGGCCGACTCGGCCTCCCTGAGCGACACGGACTGCCGGCGCACCACGCGGATGCCGCAGTTCCAGCTCACCGTCTTCTTCCAGGCCCAGCCCGGCCTCGTGCCGGCCGCCTCGGCGACCACCGCGAGCGCGCCTGCCACGACGTCCACCGGAGGTTCAAAGTGACGATTCAGGGGCGCAGCTTGATCGTCGTCCTCGCGGTCGCCGGCGTCATCGCCGGGTTCTGGTTCGCGGTCCTGGCCCCGAAGCGGGCCGACAGCGCGGCGATGAACGACCAGATCGCACAGGCCGAGGCACGTCGCGACGCGGCTGTCACCGCCGTCGCCACGGCCGAGCAGGCCCGCGCGAGCTACCAGCGCGACCGCGCGACCCTCGTGCGGCTCGGCAAGGCCGTTCCGGCCGATGACGACGTCGCCTCGCTCGTGTACCAGCTCGAGCGGGTCGCCAGCACGAACAAGGTCGACTTCCGCGCCGCGAAGCTCACGGGCGCCGCCGCGCCGCCGGCCCCGGCAACGACGACGAAGGACGGCGACGCCGCGACGAAGCAGGACGACGACACGGCGCCGGACACGAGCTCGCCGCAGCCGCCGGCCGTCTCACAGGCGCCGCCCGGCGCGGTCGTCGGCACGGCGGGCCTCCTGACGCTGCCGTTCACCTTCACCTTCGACGGCGGCTACCTGCCGACGCAGCGCATGCTCGGCGCCATCGACCGCCTCGCCGACATGACCGACGCCGGCATCTCCGTTCGCGGGCGCCTGCTCACCGTCGACGGCTTCGCGATGACGAAGGGCCGCACCGGCTTCCCGAAGATCAAGGCGCTCGTCAGCGCCACCGCATACATCGTGCCCGAGGCCGCGGCGCCCGCCGCCGCGACGCCGGGCTCCGCAAGCGACCCGGTCGACACGACACCTTCCATCCAGGGGATCCAGCCATGAGGGACCGACTGACCGCCCCGCTGCGCGCCATGACGCGCGATCTCGTCGACAAGCGCCTCTGGCCTGTCGCGATCCTGCTGCTCGCGGCGCTCGTCGCCGTCCCGGTCCTCATCGGCTCCTCCGCGAGCGACGCCCCGGCGCCCGCAGCGGCGGTCCCCGCGGCCGCGTCGGCCAAGGGCGCGGCCCTGGAGTCCGCGATCACGGTCGTCGACCGTGCCGTCATCGGCCGCAGCCGCCCGGGCGCGGTCAACGACCCGTTCTTCGATCCGCCCGACCCCGAGCCGACGGCGAGCACGACGACGGCGACGTCGTCCAACAGCACGGCGACGACGTCGACGCCGGCGTCCTCGACTCCGGCGAGCACCGTCTCCCCGACGACCGCGACCCCGAATCCGACTCCGACCCCGAGCGCGCCGTCACCGACGACGACCACGCCCGCGGACCGGACCGCGGACACGAGGATCGAGCGCACGGTCTTCCGGACGCGCCTGGCCTTCGGCGAGACCGCTGACGCCTCCGTGCGCGGCGTCTCGCGCCTCGAGGCGCTGGGCGGCAACTCCAACCCCGCGCTGCTGTACCTCGGCACGACGTGGGGCGGCGGCCACGCCGTCTTCCTGCTCGGCCCGAAGGCCATCTCGCAGGGCGACGCCAAGTGCGCCGAGGAGACCTGCCGCGTCATCGCGCTGAAGGAGGGCGACACGCAGACCGTCGGCGTCCGCGACGACGACGGCACGGCTCGCACGTACATCGTGAAGATCGACGAGATCACCCGCCAGGTCACCTCGACCGTCGCCGGGGCCGACAAGCTCCGCGCCCGCGAGCACGCCGACGGCCGGGACGTCCTGCGCTCGATGATCCTCGACAAGACGACGGCCGACGCGATCGGCCAGTTCGCCTACGACCGCGACACCGGCGCCGTCGTGGCGCGCGACGACTCGTAGCACGCGCCGTTCCGGCGGCCGCGTGCATCGCGGCCGCCTCAGCGAGCTGTCATGGCCCGAGCCGGTGCAGCGCCATCTCGGTCGGGGACCCCGCTTCGGGGGTGGCCAGCAGCAGCGTCAGGCCGGGGTCTGCCCGCAGCTCCGCGGCCTCGAAGATGAGCTCGAGGTCGCCGACGACGGGGTGGTGAAACCGGTGCCGGCCCGATGCGGGCAGGCGCACGTCGTGCTGCGACCAGATGGCCCGGAACTCGTCGCTCGTCTGCGACAGCTCCTCGATGAGCTCTGCGGGTCCGAGATCGTGCGGATCCCGGCCGGCTTCGGAGCGCAGGATGCGGGCGGTGTCGTGCGCTACGGCCCGCCAATCGTCAAAGAAGGCGCGGGCGCGGTCGTCGAGGAACACGTAGCGAGCGTGGTTCGGCGGGCCGGTCCGGCCGTCGAAGGCCTCTGCGTACACCGCGCGGCCCAGGGTGTTCGCCGCGAGGTAGTCCCATCGCCGGTTGCGCACGAGCGCCAGGCCGCCGGTGAACGCGTCGAGGGTCCGCTGCACGCTCGGGCGGATCTCGCCGCGCGACGACGCCAGGCGTGATGCCGCCTCCGGCCGGGCGAGGTGGAAGAGGTGCAGACGTTCGGCATCGTCGAGGCGCAGCGCTCGCGCGACGGCGCTCAGCACGCCGTCGGACGCCCCGTCGACGTCGCCGCGCTCGAGCTGGGTGTAGTAGTCCGCGCTCACGCCGGCGAGATCCGCCACCTCCTCGCGGCGCAGCCCGGGAACCCGTCGGACGTCGCCGTCCAGCACGTACAGCCCGGCCTCATCGGGCGTCACCCGGGCCCGGCGCGACATCAGAAACTCTCGGACTTCGCCTCGGCGGTCCACGTGCCGAGGGTAGCTCGGCCACGTCTCAGAGCTGGTGTCGCGAGGGCGCTGAGGGGGGTTCACAGCACCCCCTTGCACGCCATCGGCGGGGTAGCTTCGATGACATGACCAAGACCTGGCTCATCACCGGCGCCGGCCGCGGCATGGGCGTCGAGTTCGCCCGCGCGGCCCTGGCCGCCGGCCACAACGTCGTGGCCACCGGCCGCAACCCCGCCACCGTCCGCTCGGTCGTCGGCGAGCACGAGAACCTGCTCGTCACCGCGCTGGACGTGACCGATCCCCACAGCGCCGAGGACGCCGTCGCCGCCGCCGTCGAGCGCTTCGGCCGCATCGACGTGCTGCTCAACAACGCCGGCAGCTTCGTGGCCGGCTTCTTCGAGGAGCTCACGACCGAGCAGGTGCGCTCGCAGATCGAGACCAACCTCTTCGGCCCCATGACTGTCACCCGGGCGGTGCTGCCGGTGATGCGCCGGCAGCACGGCGGCCAGGTCATCTCGATCTCCTCGGGCGCCGGCGTGATCGGCAGTCCCTCCGGTTCGGCCTACGCGGCGTCGAAGTTCGCGCTGGAGGGCTGGATGGAGAGCCTCGCCGGCGAGGTGCAGCCGTTCGGGATCGGCACGATGATCGTGGAGCCCGGCTTCTTCCGCACCGAGCTGCTGACGCCCGAGTCGACGACGTTCGGCGAGCTGTCGATCGACGACTACGGCGAGGCCCGAGACGGGATGAACGCCTTCTGGTCCTCGATGAACGGCACGCAGGCCGGAGACCCGGCCAAGCTCGCCCACGCGCTCGTCCAGCTCGCCGACTCCGACGAGCCGCCGCTGCGCTGGATCGCCGGTGAGGACGTCGTCGAGGGCGTCGCGGACAAGGCGCGGCTGCTGCTCGCGCAGGTCGACGCGCACCGCGAGCTGTCGACGAGCCTGTCCCACGAGGACGCGAAGGCGGCCGCCTGATGCGCGGCGCGGTGATGCACGGGCCCGGCGAGGTGCGGGTCGAGGAGCGCGAGGCGCCGCAGATCGTCGAGCCCACCGACGCGATCATCCGCGTCTCGGCCGCCTGCGTGTGCGGCTCGGACCTGTGGCCCTACCGCGGCATCGGCGTCGATGACTCGATGTGGCCGATGCCGATGGGCCACGAGTACGCCGGGATCGTCGAGGAGGTCGGCGACCGGGTCACCACCGTCAAGCCTGGGCAGTTCGTCGTCGGATCGTTCTGGGCCACCGACAACACGTGCGAGATCTGCCGCTCGGGCTACCAGAGCGCGTGTGTGAACCGCGTCCCCATGGGCGCGCTCGGCGCGCAGGCCGACCTGCTGCGCGTGCCGCTCGCCGACGGCACGCTGATCGCAACGCCGGAGGTTCCCTCCGACGAGCTCATCCCGAGCCTGCTGTCGGCGTCCGACGTGCTGGGGACAGGGTGGTTCGGCGCGGTGGCCGCGCAGGCCGCCCCCGGCAAGACCGTCGCCGTCGTCGGTGACGGCGCCGTCGGGCTGCTCGCGATCCTGGCCGCCAAGCAGCTCGGCGCCGAGCGCATCATCGCGATGAGCCGCCACGAGAGCCGCCAGCGCCTGGCGCGCGAGTTCGGCGCGACCGACATCGTCGAGCAGCGGGGCGACGAGGGCGTGGCTGCGATCAAGGAGCTCACCGGCGGGCTCGGGGCGCACTCGGTTGTCGAGGCGGTCGGCACCCAGGAGGCGATGAACCAGGCGCTGCACGCGACGCGTCCGGGCGGGCATCTGGGGTTCGTCGGCGTCGGGCACGGTGTCGCGCTCGACGGCATGGACATGTTCTGGAGCCTTGCGCACGTCCACGGCGGCCCCGCCCCGGTGCGCGAGTACCTCCCCGAGCTGCTCGACCTCATCTGGAACCGCAAGATCGAGCCGGGCAAGGTCTTCGACGTGGAGCTCCCGCTCGAGGAGGCGGCCGCCGGCTACCGCGCGATGGACCGGCGCGAGGCGATCAAGGTGCTGTTGCGCCCATGAGCCGCTTCGACTGAGCGACCAACACTCCGGCGGGCAGGTCGCGCGCTGACGATCGCGCGCGCTGACGCCGCCGGAGCAGCCCGTACGTCAGTCAGCCCACCAGTCGCGCTGACCCTCGACGTCTTCGCGCCGATCCTCGCCGAGGCCGGGCGCGCCGAAGACGAGGATCTCCAGGCCCTGCGGCCCGGCCTCGTAGCCGCGCCACGTACCCGGCGGGACGCGCACGACGTCCCACTCCTCGACCGCGACGATCTCGTCGTCGAGCTTCATCCGCCCGCTCCCGCGCACGACGACGTACACCTCCTCCTGCGTCTTGTGCGTGTGGCCGTACGGGAAGCGATAGTCGGGCGGGATGCGCTGATAGCTCAGGCCGGACCGCTCGAGCTCGAGCGCCGTGCTCGCGAGGCGGAACTCCAGATCCGGCGCGCCGTCGAAGTTGGACCCGACGTCCTCCAGATCCTCCTTGAGGTTCCTGTGCGTGAACGGCACGGCGCGATGCTACCGGCGGTCGGCGTGCGCGCGGACGCGCTCCATAGACTCACGGGCCGTCATGGCCCTCCGTCTCATCACCGCCGGCGAGTCGCACGGCCCCGGTCTCACGTGCATCGTCGAGGGCCTCCCTGCGGGTCTCGAGCTCGACGAGGACATCCTCAACCGCGACATGGCCCGCCGCCAGCTCGGGCACGGCCGCGGGGGGCGGATGAAGATCGAGCGCGACCGCGCCGAGGTCACGGCGGGCGTACGCCACGGGCGGACGCTCGGCAGCCCGGTCGCGCTGCAGATCGCCAACCGCGATTTCGCCAACTGGGAAGAGCGGATGAACCCGTGGCCCGTGGAGGCCGACGTCGCCGAGGTCCACCTCCCGCGCCCGGGCCACGCCGACCTCGTGGGGACGCAGAAGTTCAAGTTCTCCGACGTGCGCAACGTCCTCGAGCGCGCGAGCGCGCGCGAGACCGCGGCGCGCGTCGCGGGCGGGGCGCTGGCGCGCTCGTTCCTGCGCGCCCTCGGCGTCGAGGTCCGCTCGCACGTCGTGCAGATCGGCAGCGTCCGCGTGCCCGGCCGCGACGCGCCCTTGACCGTCGGCGACTTCGACGCCGTCGACGACGATCCGGTGCGCTGCCTGGACCGCGAATCCAGCCGCGCGATGGTCGCCCACATCAACGTCCAGCGCAAGGCCAACGAGTCGCTCGGCGGCGTCTTCGAGGTCATCGCCTTCGGCTGCGTGCCGGGCCTCGGCTCGCACGTCTCGTGGGAGGAGCGCCTGGATGGCCGCATCGCGGGTGCCCTGTGCTCGATCCAGGCGATCAAGGGCGTGGGCCTCGGCGAGGGCTTCGACCTCGCCGGCAAGCCCGGCTCCGAGGCCCATGACGAGCTCTTCTACGACGACGCGCGCGGTTATTTCAGGGAGTCAAACCACGCCGGCGGCCTCGAGGGCGGCATGACGAACGGCGAGCCGCTGGTGGCGCGTGCGGCGATGAAGCCGCTGCCGACGCTCACGAAGCCCCTGCGCTCGGTCGACATCGCGACGAAGGAGCCCGCGCAGGCGCTGCGCGAGCGGACGGACTCCTGCACGGTCCCGGCGGCCGGCGTCGTCGGCGAGGCGATGGTGGCGTTCGTGCTCGCCGACGCCTACCGGGCGAAGTTCGGCGGCGACCACATCGACGACGTCGTCGCCGCGGTGCAGGCCTACCGCGAGCGGATTCAGTGGCGCTCGTCTTCGTAGGGTTCATGGGGGCCGGGAAGTCGTCGGCCTTCGACGACCTCCTCGACACCGACGCGCTCATGGAGGAGCAGCTCGGGATGACGATCGCGCAGTTCTTCGCCGTCCACGGCGAGCGGCGCTTTCGCGGCCACGAGGAGGAGGTCGTCCTGCGCGCGCTGCGCTCGGGCGCGCCGGGCATCGCGCTGGGCGGCGGCGCCGTGCTGTCCGAGCGCGTGCGCACCGCGCTGCGCGAGCACACGGTCGTGTGGATGGACGTCAGCGACGAGACGGCCTGGGCGCGCGCCGCGGGCGAGGACCGGCCGCTGGCGCGCGACCGCGAGGCGTTCGCGTCGCTGCACGCCGATCGCCGGCCGATCTACGAGTCCGTCGCCGACGCGTTCCTGCCCGAGGGCGACCGGCTCGTCCAGCGCGCGCTGCCGGCGCTCGAGTCCCTGCGCGACGCGCCCGCCGGGACGAAGCTCGTCTACGCGGCGACGGCGGGCGGCGAGTACCCGGTGTTCGTCGGGCGGGGGCTCGTCGGCGGGCTCCCGCGGCCGGGCCGGCGGGCGTTCGTCGTGACCGACGAGAACGTCGCCGCCCACCACGCGGGCGCGCTGCGCGACACGCACCACACGGTCACGATCCAGGCGGGCGAGGAGCACAAGACGATCGCGGTCGCCGAGCGCGTCTGGCGCGAGCTCGCCGCGCGCGGGATGGGGCGCGACGACCACCTCGTCGCCCTCGGCGGCGGCGTCGTCGGCGACCTCGCCGGCTTCTGCGCGGCGACCTACCAGCGCGGCGTGCCGGTCGTGCAGGTGCCGACGACGGTCGTCGCGCAGGTCGACTCGGCGTATGGCGGCAAGACCGGGGTGGACCTGCCGGAGGCCAAGAACTACGTCGGCGCCTACCACCAGCCCGCGGCCGTCATCACCGACGTCGACACGCTCGCGACCCTGCCGGCGGAGGAGCACGCGGCCGGCTACGCGGAGGTCGTCAAGACGGCGCTCATCGCCGGCGGCTCGCTGTGGGAGCGGGTCTCCGGCGGCGCTCCCGTGGACGAGGGCATCGTTCTCGCGTGCGCGCGCGCGAAGATCGATGTCGTCTCGCGCGACGAGCGCGACGGGGGCGCGCGCCAGCTGCTGAACCTCGGCCACACGGTCGGCCATGCGATCGAGACGGTGACCGGCTACCGGCGCTACCGGCACGGCGAGGCGGTCGCGCTCGGGCTGCTCGCCACGCTGCGGCTCAGCGGCGCGGACGACCTGCGCGCGCAGGTCGCCGAGCTGCTGGAGGCGGCGGGGCTGCCGGTGCGCCTGGAGGGCGACGTCGATCCGCAGGACGTCGTGGCGGCGACGCGGATGGACAAGAAGCGCGTGGGTGACACGGTGCCGTTCGTGCTGGTCTCCGCGCCCGGCGACGTGCGGTTCGGGCAGCGGGTGGCGGCGGCGGACGTGCTGGCCGCGGTGGAGGAGCTCGTCGGCGGGTAGGGGGCCGGCGCCTGAGACCTGCTGGTCTGAGGGAGGCGGGTCGTTCGCCTGGGGCGGGCTCGTGCGGGCGAGGTTGTGGGCTCAGGGTCGTATAGGACCCCTAAGCCCACATTGTCGGCCGCTGACCTGTGCCAGAGTCCACCGCCACATGACCAACGCCCGCAACCGCATCCACGTCATGCACGGCGTGAACCTTGATCAGATCGGGCGCCGCGACCCCGAGCACTACGGCGGCATGACGTTCCTGAAGCTCGAGCAGGCGATCGACGCCTACGCGGACGAGCTCGACCTCGACGCGCGCTACTTCCAGACCAACCACGAGGGCGAGTTCGTCGAGGAGCTGCACCGCGCCCGCGACCTCGCCGACGGGATCATCATCAACGCGGGCGCGTGGTCGCACTACTCGCGCGCGATCGGCGACGCGCTGCAGTTCGTCGGCATCCCGGCGGTCGAGGTCCATCTCTCGGACGTCGCCAATCGCGAGCCGTGGCGCCGGGTCTCGGTCCTCTCGGATGTCTGCATCGCGACCGTGTCGGGCAAGGGCGTCGAGGGCTACCGCGAGGCGTTCGTCGTGCTGAAGGCCGCGCTCGTGGGGGCGCGCCCGGCCGAGGGCCCGCGAGCGTGAGCTCGCGCGTCGAGCGGGTGCTCGAGGACGTCGCCGAGCGCGAGCTCGACGCGCTGCTCGTCTCCGACCTCGTGAACGTCCGCTGGCTCACGGGCTTCACGGGATCGAACGCCGCCGCCGTCGTCGGCCCGTCGCAGCGGCGCTTCGTCACGGACTTCCGCTACCTCAGCCAGGCGGCCGAGCAGGTCGACGCCGAGTGGGAGCGCGAGATCACGAGCGACCTGCTCAAGCGCGCCGCCGAGGGCCTGCCCGACGGCCCGCTGCGCCTCGGCTTCGACGACGCCCATCTCAGCGTCAAGCAGCACGCCCAGCTCGCGCAGCACGTCGGCGAGGACGTCGAGCTCGTGGCCGCCGGGGGCATCCTCGAGGCCCTGCGGGCGCTGAAGGAGCCCGCCGAGATCGACGCGATCCGCGCCGCCGCGAAGCTCGCCGACGAGGCGTTCGAGGAGGTCGTCGGGGCGGGGATCGTCGGGCGCACGGAGGCCGACGTCGCGCTCGATCTCGAGATCGCCATGCGCCGCCGCGGCGCGCAGGGGCCCTCCTTCGCGCCGATCGTCGCCGCCGGCGCGCACGGGGCGCTGCCGCACGCCGTCCCGCGCGACGTCGCGATCCCGGCGGGCACGCTCGTCGTCATCGACTGGGGCGCGCAGCTGGACGGCTACGCCTCGGACTGCACGCGGACCGTCGCGACCGGTCCCCTGGACCCGCGCGACCGCGAGATCTACGACGTCGTCCTGCGCGCCCAGGAGGCGGCGCTGGAGGCGGTGCGTCCCGGACCGACCGGCAAGGAGGTCGACGCCGTCGCGCGGGCGATCATCGACGACTCCGGCCATGCCGAGCACTTCGGCCACGGGCTCGGCCACGGCGTCGGGCTGGAGGTCCACGAGGGGCCGCGGCTGTCGAAGCTCGGCACCGACGCGCTCGCGGCGGGCAACATCGTGACGGTCGAGCCGGGCGTCTACGTCCCCGGCGCGGTCGGCGTGCGGATCGAGGACCTCGTCGCGATCACCGAGGACGGCCACGAGGTCCTGAGCACGCTCTCCAAGGAGCTGCGGACCGTCGAATAGCAGCAGGCCGGCCTCAAGTTCCGGCCGGGGCGCGCCGAAAAAGGCGAGGTGAGCGCTCGGCTTCGGAGCGAATGGACGTGGTGGCTCGCAGCGCTGGCGGGCCTCGCCGCGATGGCCTGGGTCGGGCTCGTCGGCTTCGCCTGGAACGACTACGACCGCGAGGCGGCGAACGCCTACGCGACGCTCGCCCGCGGCGACGTCCTCGGCTTCTTCGGACAGGTCCCGGCCTACGGTGGCTCGCTGATCCTGCGGGCGCCGTTCGCCGGCGCAACCGCGGCACTCGGTGGCGGAGAGCTCGCCGTCTATCGCGCGGTCGCGATCCCGTGCCTGCTCGCGCTCGGCGCGCTCGCCGTCGTCCTCGTGCGGCGGATGGGCGAGCGCGGCGCCTCGACCGGCGCCCGCGCGGTCGTGCTCGGCCTCTGCGTCGGAAACCCGATCACCTTCCGGGCGCTCGAGATCGGCCATCCCGAGGAGCTGCTGTGCGCGGCGCTGGCGATCGGCGCGGTGCTCGCCGCGTGCGACCGGCGGGCCGTCCTGGCCGGGGTACTGCTGGGCCTCGCGATCGCGACGAAGGCCTGGGCGGTGCTCGCGATCGGGCCGGTGCTGCTGGCGCTGCCCGAACGCCGCGTGCTCGCCCTCGCCATCGCCGGGAGCGTCACGTCGGCGATCATCGCGCCGATCCTCCTCGCGGGGTCGCACGCGACGCTCGTCAGCGGCGCGAGCACCGGGAACGTCATCTTCGTCCCCTGGCAGGCGTGGTGGATGCTCGGCGAGGCCGGCCATGTCGTCATCGGCGGCGACGGGCTGCCCAAGCCTGACGGCTACCGCGTGCCGCCGGAGTGGCTGTCGCCGCTGACGCACCCGCTCATCGCGTTCCTCGTCCTCCCGCTCTCGCTGCTCTGGGCGCGCGTGCGCGCGACGGCACGCCGCCTCGACGGCGAGCAGGTTCTCCTGCTGCTCGCCCTGCTGCTGCTGCTGCGCTGCATCCTCGACCCCTGGAACGTCGTGTACTACGAGCTCCCGTTCCTCCTGGCGCTGCTCGCCTGGGAGGCGCTGTGCCGGCCGGACCGCCCGCCCGTCCTCGCGCTCCTGTCGACCGTCGTCGTCTGGGCGACGTTCGAGACCGTCCCGCAACTCGTCGGGCCCGACCTGCAGTCGGCGTTCTTCCTCGCGTGGTCGCTGCCGCTCGGCGCGTGGATGGCGCGTACCGCGTTCTGGCCCGCGCGAGCGCACTCGCTGGGCGCGCACTCGCCCGTCCGAAGCACTGCGAGAACGCGACCGGCGTTGCAGGCCTAGCCGCAGATCGGCTATAGCTCCCCGGCAGGTGGGGTCAGCAGCCGAGCATTTCGACGCCGTCGTCGTCGGTTCCGGGTTCGGAGGATCCGTCACGGCCTACCGCCTCGCCGAGGCCGATCACACGGTCTGCCTGCTCGAGCGCGGCAAGCCGTTTCCGCCGAACTCGTTCCCGCGCTCGCCGCTGGGCATGAAGCACCAGTTCTGGGATCCCAGCGAGGGCCTGCACGGGATGTTCAACCTCTGGAGCTTCGAGAACATCGACGCGATCTGTGCGTCCGGGCTCGGCGGCGGCTCGCTGATCTACGCCAACGTCCTGCTGCGCAAGGACGAGGAGTGGTTCGTCAGGGAGGAGCCCGGCAAGGGCAGCTGGAAGGACGGCTACGAGTACTGGCCGGTCACGCGCGCCGATCTGGACCCGCACTACGACCGCGTCGAGCGGATGATGAACGTCCAGAAGTACCCGCTCGACCAGGCGCCGTACGACAAGACGCTGAAGACCGTCGCCTTCCGCGACGCCGCGCTGAAGCTCGGCCTCGACTGGAAGCTCGTGAACCTCGCCGTGACGTTCGCCAACGACGGCGATCCCGCGATCCCCGGCGAGCCGATCCGCGAGGCGCGGCCGAACATCCACGGGCGCACGCGGCTGACGTGCCGGCTGACCGGCGAGTGCGACCTCGGCTGCAACCACGGCTCGAAGAACAGCCTCGACTACACGTACATCACGGCCGCCTGGCACGCCGGCGCCGACATCCGCACGCGCCACGAGGTCCGCTCGTTCGCCCCGCGCGAGGGCGGCGGCTACACCGTCGAGTACGTCATCCACGAGGAGTCCGGCGAGGGCGTGCCGACCGACACGAAGCGCCTGGACCGCCACACGATGACCTGCGACCGGCTCATCCTCTCGGCCGGAACGCTCGGCACGACGTACCTCATGTTGTGCAACCGGGCGGCGTTCCCGGGGCTGAGCCCGATGCTCGGCACGCGCTTCGGCGGCAACGGCGACCTGCTGACGTTCGCGCGCAACTGCATGAAGATCGGCCCCGACGGCCACAAGGTGCCGCACATCCTCGACGCCGCGCACGCGCCGGTCATCACGAGCGCGATCCGCGTCGGCGACGCGCTCGACGGCGACGGCGGGGAGGGGCGCGGGTTCTACCTCGAGGACGCCGGCCAGCCCGAGTTCGTGTCCTGGATGCTCCAGCTGCTCGACGCGCCCGCCTCGGCGCTCGAGCAGATCCCGAAGCTCGTCCAGATGGCCGGCCATTTCCTGACCCACAAGGACACCGACATCGGCGGCGAGATCTCGCAGATCCTCGGCGACTGCAGCGAGTCCGCGGGCTTCCTGCCGCTGCTGGGCATGGGCCGCGACGTCCCCGAGGGGATCATGTCGCTGAAGGACGGCGGCCTGGCGATCGACTGGAAGAAGAACGGCGCCTCCAAGGGGTACTTCGAGCGCGTCCGCGACGTGTCCGAGCAGATGGCCGAGGAGCTCGGCGGGACGTTCCTCGACAACCCGATCTGGCTGCTGAGCCGCGTCGTCACCGTCCACGCGCTCGGCGGCTGCCCGATGGGCCGCGACGACGGCGAGGGCGTCGTCGACGCCCACGGCCGCGTCTTCAACCACCCCGGGCTGCACATCGCCGACGGATCGGTCATGCCCGGACCCGTCGGACCCAACCCGAGCCTGACGATCGCCGGGCTCGCCGACCGCTTCGCGGACACGATCCTCGAGGAGATGAAAGGACGCACCGTGAGCGCACCCCCGCCACCCCCGCCCGACGAGACCGCAGCGCCGGCAGCCGGGGCGGACGCGAGCAAGCACCCCGCCGACGTCCGCTTCACCGAGAAGATGCGCGGCTTCGTGACGTTCGGCGAGGACGACTACGACAAGGGCTTTCGCAAGGGCAAGAAGTCCAAGACCGCGTGCATGTTCCACGTGACGGTGCTCATGGAGGACATCGAGCGCTTCATCGAGGAGCCCGCGCACCAGGGCTCGATCACCGGACACGTCACCTGCGACGCGCTGGGGGGCGAGCTGCCCGTGGAGCAGGGCTGGTTCAACCTCTTCGTCGACGCCGACGAGGACGGCGAGGAGCGCAAGCTCATGAAGTACCGCCTGTGGATCTCCGACGGCGAGGGTCACCCGGTGACGCTCAACGGCTACAAGGAGGTCAAGGACGACCCCGGCTTCGACGTCTGGAGCGACACGACGACGCTCTTCACGCACATCCTCGCCGGGCACGTCCCGCCGACCGCCGCGACGGAGGTCGGCGACGCGGGCGAGGAGATCCTCGCGACCGGCATCCTGCACGTGCTGCCGCCGGACTTCGCGGTCCAGATGACGACCTTCCGCGTCGATCCGGCCTACCGCGCCGACGCGCTCGGGCGCTTCGGCGGCCTGTTCCTCGGCGCGCTGTGGGAGTCCTTCAAGCCCGGTGACGGGAAGGACGATTGACCACCGCGCTCGCGCACACCGACGAGCTGCATCCGCTCGAGACGGCCGACGGCGTCCCGTGCAACGTCATCCACGTCAAGGGGCGCAAGGCGCCGACGAAGGGGCCGGTGCTGCTCGTCCACGGCGTCGGCGTCCGGACGGAGATCTGGCGCCCCCCGACGCCCTACACGCTCGTCGAGGCGCTCGTCGACGACGGCTACGACGTGTGGATGGAGACCTGGCGCGCGAGCATGGACGTCCCGAACAACACGTGGACGCTCGACCAGGCCGCCGTCCTCGACCACCCGCTCGCCGTCCGCAAGGTCGTCGAGCAGACCGGCGCGGACTCGATCCAGGCGATCACCCACTGCCAGGGCTCGACGAGCTTCATGATGGCCGCCTGCGCGGGGCTGCTGCCCGAGGTCCGCACGGTCGTCGCCAGCGCCGTGACGCTGCATCCCGTCGTCCCGAAGGTCGCGAAGTACAAGCTGAAGTACGTCGTGCCGATCGTCTCGCGCCTGGCGGGCTACCTCGACCCGCAGTGGGGGATCAAGGGCGCGCCGTGGGTGCTGCCGAAGGCCGTCACGGCCTACTCGAAGCTCTCGCGGCGCAAGTGCGACAACGGCGTCTGCAAGGTCGCGAGCTTCATGTTCGGCTCCGGCGACCCGACGCTCTGGACCCACGAGCAGCTCAGCGCCGAGACGCACGAGTGGACCAAGGGCGAGTTCGGCCCCGCGCCGCTGACGTTCTTCAAGCAGATCGCGAAGTGCGTCGACGCCGGGCACCTGCTGAGCGTCGAGGGGCGCCCCGAGCTGCCGGAGAGCTTCATCGCGCAGGCGCCGCAGACCGATGCCCGCTTCTCGTTCATCACGGGGGGCAAGAACAACTGCTTCCTGCCCGAGAGCCAGCAGCGGACGTTCGACTGGTTCGAGCGGCGCGACCCCGGCCGCCACTCGCTGCACATCATCCCCGGCTACGGCCACCTCGACGTCTTCGTCGCCGAGACCGCCGCGACGAACGTGCACCCGGTCATCCTCGGCGAGCTCGCCAAGGCCGGATGAACCTCCCGGCGGTCGCGCCCGACGCCCCGGCGAGCAACGTCGTCGGCCAGACGACGTCGATCACGCTCTTCACGACCCAGAAGCCGCTCGGCCGGTTCATCATGCCGCCGCTGTTCGTGCTGACCCGCGCGATCCCCAAGACGCTCGAGGCGATGGACAGGCTCTCGTTCATCTCGTTCGCGAGCTGGTCGCTCGTGCAGGACATCCCGTACAACGGCGTGCCGCAGGCCACGCGCCGCCTGCGCCGGGCGCACCTCTTCTTCGAGGTCCACTTCAACGGCAGCTGGGCCCAGTACATCGACTCCTCCGTGCGCGTCCTGACGAGCGGGATGAAGGCGTTCTGGGGCAGCTCCGCCGCGTTCCCGGGCCCGCTGCCGGCGGCGCCCTTTCAGAAGTTCTTCCGCGACCACGAGGTCGACGTCAGCCACTACTACTGCGCGTACCCCGACGCGACGGTGACGATCGTGCGCTCCGCGCTGGAGCTCGAGACGCGCCTGGACATGTTCGCCCACCGCGCCGGCGTCATCCAAGAGGACGCCTTCGAGGACGCCTGGGACGCGTTCCTGCGCGACGTCCAGCGCCACCTATGAGATCGCCGAACGTCGCCGGGCAGTCCTACGCGCTCATGGTCCTGACGCCGGTCAGGGCGGGGATGGCGGACGCGCTGCGCGCCTACCTCGATGCGCTGCCGCGCGACGACAGCCCGCTCGCCCGCCTGCCGCGCACGCACATGGCGCGCTTCATCGTCATCCCCGAGATGCCGTCGCCGCCGGGGACCGGCCTCGCCGATCCGCTCGGCGACCCCTACCTGCTGTTCACCGCGAACTTCGACGGCGACCTCGACAGCTACCTCGGCGAGCTGGCCGGGGCGCTGGAGCCGGAGGCGGGGGAGATCTGGGGGCGCTGCATCGGCTGCCCGCGCCCGCCCGCCGGCGCGGCGCTGAAGGCCTACCTCGGGCGCAACCAGATCGACTCCGGCGTCGTGTTCGCGGCCTACGGCGATGCGACGGTGGCGAGCGTCCGGCGCGCGCTGGACAAGCGCGAGCGCCTGACGGACTTCGCCGTCCGCGCGCAGAGCATGAAGCCCGGCGAGCGCCGCCGCCGCTTCCTCGAGGAGTTCGGGACATCGTGATCGCGACGGAGCTGCGCCTCGACGACATCCAGGGCGACATCCTGCGCGCCTACGGCAACGCCTACGACTGCACGTCGTACGTCTTCGTGCGCGTGACCGGCGCCCCGGCGCAGGGGAGGGCGTGGCTCGCCGGCCTGCTGCCGGGCGTGACGTCGGCGGCGCCGTGGACGTCGGGCAAGCCCCCGGCGACGCTGAACGTCGCGCTGACCGCGGCCGGCCTGGCCGCGCTCGGCGTCGCGGACGCCACGCTCGCGACGTTCTCGCACGAGTTCCGGGAGGGGATGGCGGCCCGCGCCGAGGGGGTCCTCGGCGACAGCGGGCCGAGCGCCCCGTCGGAGTGGGAGCCGGGCTTCGGCGACGCCCATGTGCTGCTCGTCGTCAACGCGCAGACGCCGGAGGAGCAGGAGGCGGCGCTGGCCGCGCTGCGCGCCGGGATCGAGGCTGCGGACGGGGTGCAGATCGGCGTCGAGCAGCACGCGCAGCTGCTCGCCGGCGCGCGCGAGCACTTCGGCTTCGCCGACGGCTTCGCCCAGCCCGCCGTCATGGGCTCCAGCGAGGAACGCGCGCGCGGCGGCGGCACGCCGGAGCGCGGCGGCCGCTGGCGGGCACTGGCGCCGGGCGAGTTCATCCTCGGCCATCCCGACGAGGACACGCTCGCCGACCGCCGGCATCGCCTGCCGGCCGCTCCCGCCGAGCCGCTCGGCTCCAACGGCACGTACATGGTGTGGCGCAAGCTCCACCAGGACGTCGCGCTCTGGCGGCGCACGATCCGCGCGGCGGCCAAGCGCTGGGAGGACGGCGACGAGCGCCGCCTGACGGCAAAGGTCGTCGGGCGCTGGCAGGACGGCGCGCCGCTCGTCACGCATCCCGAGGACCCGGGCGCGGGCTTCGATCCCGCCGCTGCGGGCGCCAACGACTTTCGCTACGGCGACGATCTCGCCGGGATGCGCTGTCCCGTCGGCGCGCACATCCGCCGCTCCAACCCGCGCGACGCGCTCGGCAACGAGGGCAAGCTCAGCATGCGCCACCGGATGATCCGCCGCGGGATGCCCTACGGCCCGCCGCTGCCCGAGGGCGCGACGAAGGACGACGGCGAGCAGCGCGGCCTCGTGTTCGTGAGCTTTCAGGCGAGCATCGCGCGCCAGTTCGAGGGCGTGCAGGGGCCGTGGCTCAGCGACGGCAACATCTTCGGCCTCGGCCACGACCGCGACTACCTGCTCGGCGACGCCACCGGCGGCGGGAAGATGACGATCCAGGGCCGCAGGCCGTTCTTCCTCGCCCCGCAGCAACAGCTCGTCACGACGCGCGGCGGCGCCTACCTCTTCGTGCCCGGGATGACGGCGCTGCGGGCGCTGGCGGCGGGAGCGGTCGCGTGAGCCCCGACCCGCGCGAGCTCGGCGGCCCCGAGCGCGTCATCGCGGTCCTCGCCGCGATGGAGAAGCACATGAACAACGTGCCGGGGTTCCGGCGCGGGCACGCCCGCGGCGTCGCGTTTGCAGGGACCTTCACGCCGGCGCCCGAAGCGGCCGCGCTGTCGGCCGCGGAGCTGTTCTCGGCCGGGCCGATCGAGATCGTCGTGCGGCTGTCCAACGGCGGGTCGAGCCCGTATCTGCCCGACCGCGTCTCGGCCAAGCGCGGCAACACGCTCGGGATGGCCGTGCGCTTCGAGCTGCCCTCGGGCGACCACAGCACGTGGACGGCGCTGAGCGTCACGGACTTCGCCGCCCGCGACGCCGACGACTTCCGCGCGCTCGTGTCGGCCCAGCGCCCCGAGCTGCCGGGCGCGCAGCCCAACCCGCTGCGCTTCGTCGCCTTCCTCGCGCGCCACCCGCACTGCTTCCCGGGCGTGAAGGCGGCGGGCTCGCTCGTGCCGCCCGAGAGCTTCGCGACGACGCGCTTCAACGGCCTGCACGCCTACTACCTCGTCGACGGCGACGGCCGCCGGCGGGCGTTTCGCTTCCGCTGGGTCCCGGTCGCGGGCGAGCGCGCATTCGACCCCGCCGACGACGTCGCGGTGCCGCCGCAGTACGTCGTCAGCGAGATCAAGCAGCGCGTCGCGCAGGCGCCGGTCACGTGGCGCCTGGTCTTCCAGCTCGCGCGGCCGGGCGATCCGGTCGACGACCTCACGAAGCAGTGGCCGGAGAGCCGCGAGCAGGTCGTCGCGGGCGAGCTCGTCGCCGAGCGCCTGCACGAGGACCAGGAGCTCGTCGAGGGATGGATCTTCGACCCGACGCGGATGCCGCCCGGGATCGAGCTCTCAGACGACCCGGTGCTGCACTTCCGCTCGGAGGCCTACGCCGAGTCGCACCGGCGCCGGCTCGGCGAGCGCAAGCCCGCGATCAAGCCCGAGTAGCGCTCACCGCGACGGCCGGGCCGTTGCGCAGCGTCTGCAGGACGACGCAGTAGCGCTCGGTGAGCTTCACGAGCGTCGCGATCTGGTCGGCGTCGGCGCCGGGCGCGTCGAGGTCGAAGCGCAGGTCGATGCTCGCGAAGCCGACCGGCGCCTCGCGCTCGACCGCGAGCGTGCCGCGGAAGTCGAGCACCCCGTCGGCGCTGATCGTGCCGCCTCTGACCGGCACCTCGAGCGCGGTCGCGACGGCGTTGAGCGTCACGCCGGCGCAGGCGACGAGCGCCTCGAGCAGCATGTCGCCGGAGCACAGCGACAGGCCGTCGCCGCCGGTCGCGGGATGCAGGCCGGCGGTCGCGAGCGCGCGGCCGGTCTGGACGCTGCAGGTGATCTCGTCGTCGAGCGTGCCGGTGGCGTGCAGCGTCACGAGCGCGGCCTGCGGGTCGTCGCGGTAGCGCTGCTTCAGGGGCTCCTGCAGGGTTCGAAGGCCGTCGCGGTCCATGGTGCGGAAAGGTAGCGTTCGCGGCGATGCCAACGTGGGAGGACGTCGTCGAGATCGGGTTGCGGCTCCCGGGCGTCGAGGTCGGGACGTCGTTTCGGACGCCGGCGCTGCGCGTCGGCGGCAAGGGCATGTGCCGGCTGCGCACGAGCCCCGACGCGCTCGTCCTGCGGGTCGCCGACATGGGCGAGCGCGAGGCGCTGCTGCAGGGCCAGCCGGAGGTGTTCTTCTCCACGCCGCACTACGACGGCTATCCGTACGTGCTCGTGCGCCTGGCGCAGGTCGATCCCGTCGAGCTCGCCGAGCTGCTCGAGGAGGCGTGGCGGATCCGCGCCGCCAAGCGCGTGGTGAAGGCCTGGGACGCCGAGCGGGCCGCGGGTTCGTAGGGCCTGTCGGCGTGTAACGGCCGATGGGCGGGGTAGGTTCGCCTCTGCGTGCGCTCGCTTCCGCTGTCTCGCCGGCTCGTACCCTCCGCGCTCGCGGGAGCGCTTGCGCTGACGATCGCCGCCAGCGCGGCGGCCGTCACGAAGCGCGGGACCGGCGAGTCGAACACGATCGTCGGCACCGCGCAGGCAGATCGCCTGCTGGGCAAGGGCGGCGACGACTCGCTGCGCGGGCTCGGCGGGCGCGACGTCCTCGACGGCGGGGACGGCCGCGACCGGGTCAGCGGCGGCGGCGGCGACGATCGCGTCGCGGGCGGCACGAATCGCGACACGGTCCTCGGCGGCGACGGCGACGACCGCGTCGACGGCAACGGCGGCAACGACCGCGTCGACGGAAACGCCGGCGACGACCGGATCTTCGCGGGCGCCGGCATCGATCGCGCGTCCGGCGGTGCGGGCGACGACCGCATCCTCGGCGGCGCGCAGGGCGACACGCTCGCCGGCGGCGAGGGGGCCGACGACGTCGCCGGCGAGGCGGCGGACGACCGGATCGACGGCAACGCGGGCGACGACGTCCTCGACGGCGGCGACGGCGGCGACCGCGTCTCCGGCGGGTCGGGCGACGACCGCATCGACGGCGGCCTCGCGGCCGACGTCCTGCTCGGCGGCGCGGGCAACGACTTCATCGCCGAGCGCGCGGCGGACGCACGCGAGCAGGTCGACGGCGGCGCGGGCGACGACTACATCTTCACGGCCGGCGGCCCGGAGCGGACGATCCGCGGCGGCACGGGCAACGACGTGGTCCGCGGCGGCCGGCAGCCGGCCGCCCGCGAGGACGCCGACCAGCCCGGCGACGGGATCTCCGACGGCGGCCCGGGCAACGACATCGTCCTCGGCGGCGGCGCGAGCGACCGTCTCAGCGGCGGCGACGGCGACGACATCCTCTTCGGCGGCGCGCTGCTGGACCTCTACGACTGCGGCGCGGGCAACGACATCGCGTTCGTCGAGAACGCGCTGGAGGGCAGCGCCGCCTCCGCCCGCGGCTGCGAGCGCGTCTCGATCGGCGACCCGTCCGTCAACGATCCCCGCTTCGACGGCCTCAACGGCGCCCCGCACCCGGGCAAGACCGCCGGCGGAGCCGCCGGCGCGCAGCTCCTCGCCTCCATCGGCGCCTGATTCGTCGCAGACGCAGGCAGTTCCGTGACGCCTCACGCGCCACGATGCGTCCATGAGGTCGCAGCGGAGGGGGTGTGTCGAATGAGTATCGCTCCGCGTGCATCATTCGACACACCCCCCGACCGACGGGTGGCCGACCTCGCCGCTCGGCAGCACGGACGAGTCCGGTTCGACCAACTCGTGGCATGCGGACTGAGCCACGCGGCGATTGCTCGGCGCGTCCGAAAGGGCCAACTGCACCGCGTCCACCATGGCGTCTACGCGGTGGGACACGCGGCAGAGACGGTGCATTCGATGATCATGGGTGCCATCCTCGCCGGCGGAGAGGGCGCCGTGGCCAGTCACTGGGCCTCCGCGACGCTCTGGGGCTTCGTGCGATGGGACGACCGCGCCGTCGACGTGACGGCGCCCGGCACAGGCGGCCGCAAGCGCCAAGGCATCCGCCTTCATCGCAGCCGTTCCCTGACGCCCCGCGACATCACCCGCCGCCACGGAATCCCGACCACCACCGCGGCCCGGGCGCTCCTCGAGATCGCCCCGAACCTCACCGACGACCGCCTCAAGCGCCTCACCCGCCAGGCCCAGGCCGAGAACGCCACGAACCTCCGCCAGCTCGCCGACACCGTCGCGCGCGCCAACGGCCACCGTGCAACCGCGCGCCTCGCCGCCCTCGTCGCCACCGGACCTGCCCCCACGAGAAGCAGCCACGAGGACATCGTGCTCGACCTCATCCTGAAAGCCGGCTTTCAGCGCCCGGACGTCAACAAGCCGCTGAGCGACAACTGCATCCCGGACCTGCGCTGGCCCGCCCAGCGCCTCATCCTCGAAGTCGACAGCCCCTGGCACGACGGCCACCTCGCACACGAGCTCGACGCAACCCGCCAGGCAACCCTCGAAGCCCGGGGCGAGCGGGTGCTGCGAACGACCAAACGCCAGGCCCAGGAGCACCCGGCCCAGCTCCTCCAGCGCCTCCGGGCAGCAGGCGCGCCCTACACTCAATCCCAGCCATGATCAGCACGAACCAACTCAAAAACGGCAACCACATCGAGGTCGACGGCACGATCTTCAAGGTCCTCGAGTTCCAGCACGTCAAGCCCGGCAAGGGGGGCGCGTTCGTCCGGACGAAGCTGCGCCGCGCGAGCGACGGCAACGTCATCGACAAGACCTTCCGCGCCGGAGAGAAGTTCCGCTCCATCCACACCGAGGCGCGCAAGATGCAGTTCCTCTACGCCGACGGAACCGACGCGCACTTCATGGACTCCGAGAGCTACGAGCAGCTCGCGGTCCCGCAGTCGTCCGTCGCCGGCGCCCTGCGCTGGACGAAGCCCAACGACAACGTCGACGTCCTCTTCATCGACGGCTCGCCCGCCGATCTGCAGCTGCCGTCGTCGGTCGAGCTCGAGGTCACCGAGACCGAGCCGGGCCTGCGCGGCGACACCGCGTCCGGGGGCGGCGACAAGCCCGCGACGCTCGAGACCGGCGCGAAGATCCGCGTGCCGCTCTTCGTCAACGTCGGCGACCGCGTCAAGGTCCAGACCGCGTCCGGCGACTATATGTCGCGCGCGTAGCCGGCGGGCTCCCCCGCATGTCTCGCCGATCCGCCCAGCGTCGGGACGCCGTCTTCGCGCTCTATCAGGCCGAGGTGACCGGCCGCGAGCTCGAGGACGTCTTCGACCGCAACGCGTCGCTGTTCACCCGCGCGCTCGCGCACGCGACGCAGGACCGCGGCGACGAGCTCGACGTCCTCATCGCCCGCCACGCCAAGGGCTGGTCGCTAAACCGGATCGCGCCGCTGGAGCGCGCGATCATGCGCGTCGCGCTGCTGGAGATGTGCCACCCCGACGCGGCGCCCGCCGACACCCCGATCCCGCCCGAGGGGGCGATCGACGAGGCCGTCGAGCTCGCCAAGACGTACTCCGGCTCCGACGCCCCGGGGTTCGTCAACGGCATCCTTGCCGCCGTCCACCGCGAGATGGGCCAGAATCCCGCAGCATGAGCACACATGACGACGACGCGACGCTCGACGACCTCGTCGCCCGCCTGGAGCGCGCGGCCGAGCAGCTGCGCTCCGGCGACCTCAGCGCCGACGCGGCGGCGACCGTCGTCGAGGACTGCGCGGCGCTCGCCTCGCAGGCGTCGGCCGAGCTCGAGCGCCGCGCGCGCGACGCCGGCCGCGACCCGCTGCCCGGGCAGGACTCGCTCCTCTGAGAGCGAGAGCGAGCCGGCGGTGCCCTACCCCGAGGAGCTGCGCCTGCTCATCGAGGACGAGCTCGAGAAGCTGGCGTTCTCGGCGGACCCGCTCACCGACGGGCTCGTGGAGGCCATGCGCTACAGCCTGCTGGCCGGCGGCAAGCGCATCCGGCCGGTGCTCGCGCTCGCGACCGCGCGGGCGATCGGCCGCGACGAGCGCGAGCTCCTGCCGCTCGCCGGCGCGATCGAGCTCATCCACACCTACTCGCTCATCCACGACGACCTCCCCGCGATGGACGACGACGCCATGCGCCGCGGACGGCCGACGAACCACGTCGCCTTCGGCGAGGACGTCGCGATCCTCGCCGGCGACGGGCTGTACGCCGAGGCCTTCCGGCACCTCCTGAGCCACCAGACCGGCGAGCCCGCCGACGTCCTGGCGGCCGTCTGCGAGCTCGCGGCCGCGACCGGGGTCGACGGGATGGTCGGCGGCCAGTACCTCGACGTCGCGGGCCTCGTAGGCGGCGCCGACCCCGATCCCGCCAGCTCGCTGCGCCGCCTGCACGAGCTGAAGACCGGGAGGCTGATCGGCGCCTCGGTAGAGTGCGTATTGCTGATAGCAGGCATGCGCCGCCCAGCGACAACCGCATATTGCGCCTTCGCCGCTGAGCTCGGCGTGCTCTTCCAGATCGTCGACGACATCCTCGACGTGACGGGTACCGACGCCGCCCTGGGTAAGCCGCAGGGCAGCGACGAGCGACACGGCAAGCGCACCTATGTGACGGAGTTCGGGTTGGAGGGGGCGCGCGAGCTGGCCGAGCGCTCGCACCGCCAGGCACTGGCGTCGCTTGCGCGGGCCGCACCGGACGGAGCGCCCGAGCTCGAGCAGATCACGGACTTCATCGCCACGCGAACCTCATGACCATCCTGCCCCGCATCAACCGCCCCCAGGACCTGCACGGGCTCTCCGAGCAGGAGCTGCGGCAGGTCGCCGACGAGGTCCGCGCGCACATCATCGCCACGGTCGGCGAGGTCGGCGGGCACTTCGGCGCGAACCTCGGCACCTGCGAGCTCGCCGTCGCGCTGCACTCGCTGCTGGACTCGCCGCGCGACAAGATCCTCTGGGACGTCGGCCACCAGGCCTACCCGCACAAGGTCCTCACCGGCCGCCGCGACGAGCTCGAGACGATCCGCCGCTACGGCGGCCTCGCGCCGTTCTGCTCGATCTCCGAATCCGAGCACGACATCATGGGCGCCGGCCACGCCTCGACCTCGATCGGCTACGCCGTCGGCCTGAAGGAGGGGATGCGCCAGATGGGCCACCCCGACTCCGGCAAGGTCGTGGCGGTCATCGGCGACGGCGCGATGACCGGCGGCGTCGCGTTCGAGGCGATCCACCAGGCCGGCGGCGCGGGCACGCCGATCGTCGTCGTCCTCAACGACAACGGCATGTCGATCGCGCCGAACGTCGGGGCGCTGTCGCGCTACTTCACCCGCGTGCGGCTGAACCCGAAGCTCTGGCACACGCGCGAATCGGTCGAGGGCCGGCTCAGCGAGCTGCCCGGCCTCGGCCAGCACTTCGAGCGCTTCGGCCCGCAGCTGAAGGAGTCGATCAAGGCGTTCTGGGCGCCCGGCCTGCTCTGGGAGGAGCTCGGCTGGGCCTACACCGGCGTCATCGACGGCCACGACATCCACGCGCTGCGGGTCGCGCTGCGCAGCGCGTTCGCCGCCCAGCGCCCGGTCGTCGTGCACATCGCGACCGTCAAGGGCAAGGGCTTCGCGCCGGCCGAGGACGGCGGCCTGGAGGGCATGGAGCGCTGGCACGCCGCCAAGCCGAAGTCGATCCTCGACGGCGTCGCGATGCCCGCCGCGCGGCTGGACCCGGAGGCGCCGCCGCGACCGCCGCAGTACACCTCGGTGTTCGGCAACGCGCTCGTCGACGAGTGCCGCCGCGACGCCCGCGTCGTCGGCATCACCGCTGCGATGAACAGCGGGACCGGCCTGGACATCCTCCAGAAGGCGATGCCCGAGCGCTACTTCGACGTCGGCATCGCCGAGCAGCAGGCGATCCTCTTCGCCGCCGGCCTGGCGCTCGAAGGCGTCAAGCCCGTCGCCGCGATCTACTCGACGTTCCTGCAGCGCGCCTACGACCAGATCGTCCACGACGTCTGCCTGCAACGGCTGAACGTCGTGTTCGCGCTCGACCGCGCGGGCCTCGTGGGCGACGACGGGCCCACGCACCACGGCGTCTTCGACATCGCCTACCTGCGCCCGCTGCCGAACATCGTGCTCATGGCGCCTCGCGACGAGGCGATGCTCGTCCACATGCTGCGCACCGCGCTGCTCTACGACGACGGGCCGATCGCGCTGCGCTACCCGCGCGGCGAGGCCTGCGGCGTCCCGCTGCCGGCGCGCCCGGAGGCGATCGAGATCGGGACCGGCGAGATCCTGCGCGAGGGCGACGGCAAGGTCGCGGTCGTCGGCTACGGCAGCGGCGTCGCGAAGGCGCTGGAGGCCGCCGACATCCTCGGCGAGCGGGGCATCGAGCTGACGGTTGCCGACGCGCGCTTCGCGAAGCCGATCGACGCCCCGCTCATGGCCCAGCTCGCCGCCGAGCACGAGCTGCTCGTGACGATCGAGGAAGGGGTGCTCGCGGGCGGGTTCGGCAGCGCGGTGTGGGAGACGCTCGAGGAGATCGGCGTCCACGGCACGCGGATCCTGCGCGTCGGCCTGCCCGACCGCTTCGTCACGCACGGGACGGCGTCGCTGCTGCACTCCGAGGTCGGGTTCACCGGCCGGCGGATCGCCGAGCGCATCGAGGCGGCGGTCTCCGATCGCGCGATCGCGGGCACGTAGCGGCGCGGCGCTCCTCGCGGCGGTGGTGGCGCTCGCCGGGGCGGCGGGCTGTGGCGGGGGTGGCGGCGAGGCGCTCGTGCAGTTGCGGGCGCTGCAGTTCAGCACGCCGGCGGTGCTGCCGCGAACGGTCGCCGGGCAGCCGCGGGTGCGCGTCAGCGCGGTGGCGCCGGCGGCGACGGTCGCGCCGGCGCTCGGCTCGCCGGCCGTCCAGGTCCCGCACGTCGGCTCGATCTCGCTCGGGCGGCCCGATCGCGGCAGGCTCATCAACGGCCTCCAGCTCCCGGCGACCGGGCTGTACTGGGTGACGTGGGACCCGATCCTGAACCGGGTCCCCAACCGCGAGGGGCGACGGTGGGGCAGCGACCGCCTGCTGGAGTTCCTCGTCGGGGTCCTGCGCGACTTCCACCTCGCCTACCCGGCGGCGCCGCCCGTCGTCGTCGGCGATCTCAGCCGGCCCTTCGGCGGCCTTTTCGGCACCGCCTACGGCGGGCTCGGCCACGCGTCGCACCAGAACGGCCTCGACGTCGACGTCTACTACCCGCGCCTGGACCGCGCGCTGCGCGCGCCCGACCGCGTGCGCGACGTCGATCGCGTGCTGGCGCAGGACCTCGTCAGCCGCTTCGTCGCGGCGGGCGCGCAGTTCGCGTTCGTCGGGACGCGCGTCGGCCTCACCGGGCCGCGGTCGGTCGTGCAGGTCATCGCGCACCACAACGACCACGTCCACGTGCGGATCGCCAACGCGCGTCGTTGATCGCGGTCGCGGAAGCAAAACGGCCCGCCGGGTAAGGGCGGGCCGTTTCAGGGAGGAGAGACACTGCTATGTGATTGGGTTCTGCTTTGGGCGGCGGGCGGATTTCTCGATGGTCCCTCGGGCAGAGACCTGACCCACCGCGAGATGAACCCTAGCAACTGGCTGACTGGCCAGTCAACTGTGAGAGGCGTCACACTCGGGGGGTACGGGTACCGTTGCGCGCGTGGCTCGCGTGCGCCTGGACACCCTGCTCGCCGAACGCGGGCTCTTTGCCTCGCGCTCGCGTGCCGCGGCGTCGGTCATGGCGGGCGAGGTGCGGATCGGCGGGGATGGCGAGCGCGCCCAGAAGCCGGGGCAGATGGTGCATCCGGACGTCCCGCTGGCGGTCGACGAGCGACCGCGCTACGTCTCGCGCGGCGGCCTGAAGCTCGCCAACGCGCTGGATTCGTTCGGGGTGGACGTCGCGGGGCGGCGGGCCCTCGACGTCGGGGCCTCGACCGGCGGCTTCACGGACTGCCTGCTGCAGGCGGGCGCCGAGCACGTCGTCGCGCTGGACGTCGCCTACGGCGAGCTCGCCTGGGGGCTGCGCAACGATCCGCGCGTGACGGTTCTGGAACGCTCCAACGCGCGCGCGATCGGTGCTTCGGATCTGCCGTACGCGCCGGATCTCGTCGTCATGGATCTCTCGTTCATCTCGCTGGGAAAGGTCCTGCCGGCGGTCCTGCGGTGCGTCTCGCCGCGCTTCGACGTGCTGGCGATGATCAAGCCGCAGTTCGAGGTCGGGCGCGCGCGGGTCGGCAAGGGCGGCGTCGTGCGCGATCCGGACGTGCGCCGCGACGCGCTCGTCAGCGTCGCGGGGTCTGCCCGGGCGCTGGGGGCGAGCGTGCTGGGCTTCGCGTCGTCGGGGCTCCCGGGCCCGAAGGGCAACGAGGAGAGCTTCGTCTGGCTGGCCGAGGCCGGGCGCGCGGATGCGGTCGAGGACCTCGACGCCGCCGCACGAGAGATCGAGCCATGAGCCGCACGCGCAACGCCGCGGTGCTGACGCACGCGCGCCCGCAGCAGATCGCCGGTGCCCTGGACCAGCTCATCGCGGCCGCGCGCGAGCGCGGCGTGCGGCTGCACTTCGATCCCGCCGAGACGCAGAAGCTCGGCCTCGTCGGCGACGACATCGTCATCGTCGACGGCGAGTCGGCCCACGACGTCGACCTCTGCGTGACGCTCGGCGGTGACGGGACGATCCTCAAGGGCCTGCGCCGCTACTGCAGCGGCGACGTTCCCGTCTTCGCGGTGAACTTCGGCGAGGTCGGCTTCCTCGCGACCGTCGAGCCCGAAGAGCTCGCCGAGTACGGCTTCGAGCGCGCCTTCGAGCGCGACTTCGACGTGCTCTTGCTGCCGGCGATCGAGATGCAGGCCGCGAACAGCACGAAGAAGGCCTTCAACGACATCTCCGTGCACCGCAAGGTCGGCGGGCGCGTCGCGCAGCTGGCCTACGGCGTCGAGGGCGAGGAGGTGGGCTCGGTGCGCTGCGACGGCCTCGTCGTCTGCACGCCGGCGGGCTCGACGGGCTACAACCTCGCCAACGGCGGCCCGGTTCTCGCCTGGGGCGTGGAGGGCTTCGGGGTCTCGTTCATCGCGCCGCACTCGCTGACGGCGCGCGCGCTCGTGGTGGCTCCGGACGACACGCTGCTCGTGTCCAACCACGGCCGCGAGGCCGTCGACGTCTCCGTCGACGGCCGGCCGGCCTGCGAGATCGCGCCCGGTGAGGAGCTGCGGGCGAGCTTCGAGCGGGCCACGGGTGCGCTGGCGCAGCTGCCGGGCTCGTCGTTCTACCGGCGGCTGCGGGCGAAGTTCGGGCGCTTGTCGTCGTAGTCGTTCGTGGTCGCTCGTCGCGCCGAGGTGCGCTGCGGCGTCGGTGACAGGCGGCTTTGAGGAAGCGGGTCCGGTTCGCGTAGTGGCGCCCCCTGCGAGCGGTCGTGTCGGCTCGAGTGGCCATAGCACCCCCTCGTTCGACACGGCCGATTCGGCGCGCGCGGTCGTGTCGACTCGGGTGCCTCCACGACCCCCTCGTTCGACACGACCGCCCCGCGCGAGCCGCCACGACGCCGCGCGGCAGAGCGAGCGCGACTTCCTCCTCAGAGACGCTGTTCGCGGGCGATGTGCAACAACAAAGCCGCGGAGTCGCGCGAACCGGCCACGAACCACCCCCGGAACCCCCGGATCCGTCATCCGCCGCTGCTACACCCTTCACCCATGCTCTCCGAGCTCCGCGTCGAGAACCTGCTCCTCATCGAGTGCGCGCACCTGCGCTTCGCGTCCGGCCTCAACGTCCTCACCGGCGAGACCGGGGCGGGGAAGACCGTGCTCGCCCACGCGCTCGACCTCCTGCTCGGCGGCCGCGCGAAGCCGTCGATCGTGCGGCCCGGCGCCGCCGAGGCCTACGTCGAGGGCGTCTTCGAGCTGCCCGAGTCGCTGCGCGCCGAGCTCGGCGAGCGCCTGCCGCAGGACGCGACCGAGGTCGTGCTGGCCCGCCGCATCGGCGCCGACGGGCGCACGCGCGCGCTCGTCAACGGCCGCTCGGCGACGGTCTCCGACCTGCGCGAGCTCGCCGAGCCCCTCATCGCCTTCTACGGCCAGCACGAGCACCGCCGTCTGACGCTCGCCGGCGCGCAGCTCGAGATCCTCGACGGCTTCTGCGGCGCCGCGCAGCTCGCGCGCCGCGCCGAGGTCGCCGCCGCGCACGCCACCGCCCGCGAGGCCGAGCAGGCGCTCGAGGAGCTTCACGAGCTCGCGGGCGCACGCGTGCGCGAGCTCGACCTCCTCGACTTCGAGCTCGCGGAGATCGACGCCGCCGGCCCGAGCGAGGAGGAGGACGCGGCGCTGCGCGCCGAGCGCGATCGCCTGCGCCACGTCGAGACGCTGCGCTTCGCGGCGCTCGAGGCCGCCGAGGCGGCCGGCGCCGACGAGGGCGGCATCGCGAGCCTGCTCGGCGCCGCCGGACGGGGGCTCGGCGCCGCCGACGGCATCGATCCCGCGCTCGACGCGCTCGCCGAGCGCTGGCGCGCCGTCGCGGTCGAGGCCGGCGACCTCGCCCTCGAGCTGCGCAACTACGCCGACGGCCTCGAGGCCGAGCCCGGCCGCCTGGACGCCGTCGAGGAGCGCCTGGCGGTGCTCGACCGGCTGCAGCGCAAGCACGGCGGCTCGGTCGCGGGCGTCCTCGCTCATGCCGAGCACTGCCGTGCCCGGCGCGAGGAGCTCGCGAGCGCCGAGGTCGCGATCGAGGCCGCGCGCGGACGGCATGCCGCCGCGCGGGCGAAGCTGCAGGCCGGCGGCGCCGCGCTGCACACGGCGCGCGCGGCGGCCGCGCCGAAGCTCGCGGCGGCCGTGCGCAAGCGCCTGGACGAGCTGGCGATGAAGGGCGCGCGATTCGAGATCGAGCTCGCCGAGCGCGAGCCCGGGCCGACCGGCGCCGACGCCGTCGAGTTCCTCATCGCGCCGAACCCGGGGGTCCCGGCGGGGCCGCTGCGCGAGACCGCGTCCGGCGGCGAGCTGTCGCGCGTCATGCTCGCGCTCATGGGCGTCGCCGCCGCGGCGGCGGGCGCGGGCGGGCGGACGCTCGTCTTCGACGAGGTCGACGCCGGCATCGGCGGCCAGACCGCGCATGCCGTGGGGGAGGCGCTGCGCGACCTCGCGGCCGGCCGCCAGGTCATCTGCATCACCCACCTGCCGCAGGTCGCGTCGCTCGCGGCGCGCCACTTCTCGATCGCGAAGGACACGTCGGCGACGCCCGCTCGGACGACGGTCACGGAGCTGCGCGACGCCGAGGTCGTCGGCGAGCTCGCGCGGATGCTCGGCGCGGGCGACGACGGCGATGGCGCAGCCCGCCGGCACGCGGAGGAGCTGCTCAGGGCGGCCTGAGGCTCGTGAACCCGTCCGGAGACCGGATCCGCTAGTCGCGCGACGAGCCGGGCTTGGCGGGCGCCGCGCGCTTCTCGCTGCGGCCGTCGCGCGGCTCGTCCGCCCGGTTCCAGACCGTCTGCTGCCCGAACGGGATCTCGATGCCCTCGGCGTCGAAGGCCTCCTTCAGGCGCTGGCGCAGCTCGCGGCTGACGTCGTACTGGTCGCTGGGCCGCGTCTTGACGACGAGCCGGATGACGACCGAGTGCGGGCCGAGGCTCTCGACGCCCCAGACCTCGGGCTCCTCGAGGATGTCTTCGCGCTCATGCCACAGCTCGTCGGCGACGCGCTTGATGACGGCCTTGGCCTGGTCGATGTCGGTGTCGTAGGCGACGTCGATGTCCAGCAGCGCGCGCGACCAGTGCTGGCTCTTGTTGCCGACGCGGCGGATGTCGCCGTTGGGGACGTGCCACACGGTGCCGTCGACGGAGCGCAGGCGCGTCGTGCGCAGCGAGACGGCCTCGACGGTGCCCGAGGTCTGCTGGTCGAGGTCGACGATGTCGCCGACGCCGAACTGGTCCTCGACGAGGATGAAGAGGCCCGAGAGGAAGTCCTTGACGAGCGCCTGCGAGCCGAAGCCGAGCGCGATGCCGATGATCCCGGCTCCCGCCAGCAGCGGCCCGAGGTTCAGCCCGACCTCGCCGAGGATGAGAAAGCCGGCGATCGTGAAGATCCCGAAGCTCGTGATGCTGCGCAGGACGCTCGTCAGCGCGGTGATGCGCTGCTCGGCGCGCAGGCTCGTGACCTCGGTCTCCAGCAGCGCGCCCGGCGTGCGCCGGCGCACCGCGCCGATCCGCTCGCGCACGGTGCCGGAGTGCAGGCTGCGCAGCGTGTTCTTGACCCCCCGCCCGACGAGGCGGTTGACGATGAGGGCGCCGACGAGGATCGCGAGGATCGTCAGGGGCTTGCCGATGAGGAAGTCCGCGACGTCGCCGAGCGAGCGATCGCCGGTCCGCTCGTAGACCTCGCGGCAGAAGAAGCCGGCAGGGTCGCCGCAGACGGATCTGATCTCCTCGTCCGTGACCACTGCGAGCGGTGCGAGCACGACGCCCGGCACGCTAGCAGCCCTCCCGAACGCCGCGACCCGCCCACCCCGCGGCGACGCTTCGCATGCCGCCAATGCGCCCATCTACACTGCCTCGATGGCCGTCGCCGTCGCCCGAGAGGTCACCGGACCCGCCCGTCCCGGGCGCCGCACGAAGCGGCTCGTCAAGACGCTGCAGCCCGGCGCCATCGCGGTCCTCGACCATCGCGACCTCGATCGCGTCTCCGCCGAGGACCTCATCGCCGCCGGCGTCATCGCCGTCTGCAACTGCAGCCCGTCGTCCACGGGCGCCTACCCGAACATGGGTCCGCTGCTGCTCGTCCAGGCCGGGGTCCATCTCGTCGATCTGCCCGACGACGCGCTGTTCAAGAAGATCAAGGACGGCGAGCAGGTCACGCTGCACGGCGGTGAGATCCGTCGCGGGACGAAGGTCCTCGCCCGCGGCGAGGTCCAGGAGCCCGAGGCCGTCCGCGCCGCGACCGACGAGCGCCGCCGTGAGATCGGCGACGCGCTCGAGGCCTTCGCCCAGAACACGATCGAGCACATGCTCGAAGAGCGCGAGCTGCTGTCGGGCCGCATCGAGCTGCCGCGCTTCGACACGGACTTCCGCGACCGCCCCGCGCTCATCGTCGTGCGCGGCGTCGACCACCAGAAGGACCTGCGCGCGCTGCGGCCCTACATCCGCGACGTCAAGCCCGTGCTGCTCGCCGTCGACGGCGGCGCCAACGCGATCCTCGCCGAGGGCTTCAAGCCCGACATGATCGTCGGCGACATGGACTCGGCGACCGAGGACGCCCTGCGCTGCGGCGCCGAGCTCGTCGTCCACGCCTATCCCGACGGCCGCGCCCCCGGGCGCGACCACCTCGAGAGCCTCGAGCTGCCCTACAAGCTCGTGCCGGCGCCAGGGACGAGCCAGGACGTCGCGATGCTCATCGCCGCCGAGAAGGGCGCCCAGCTCATCGTCTCGGTCGGCTCGCAGTTCAACCTCGTCGAGTTCCTCGACAAGAACCGGCGCGGGATGTCCTCGACGTTCCTCACGCGCCTGCGCCTCGGCGAGATCCTCGTCGACGCCAAGGGCGTGAGCCGCCTGTACCGGCCCCAGCCGGGGGTCCTGCCGATCGCGCTCGTCGCGCTCGCCGGCCTGCTCTGCCTCGTGGCGATCATCGCGCTGACGCCCGCGCTGCGCGACGTCGCCGATCTGCTGTGGCTGAAGCTCGAGGTCGTGCTCGGACTCGAATAGCAGGCGATGTTCGACGTCCGATACCACGCGCTGTCGCTCGCAGCGATCTTCATCGCGCTCGTCGTCGGGCTGCTGCTCGGCGTCGCGATCGGCGACAAGGAGCTCGTCTCCTCGGCCCGCAACGACGTCCGTGACTCGCTGCGCCGTGACGTCGCGGAGGCCAACAACGAGCGTGACGACGCCCGCTCGCGGGTCGCCGAGGAGCAGGAGTACTCCAGCGCCGCGTACCCGATCCTCACCGGCGATCTCCTCACGGGCCGCAAGATCGGGCTCATCCTGCTCGGCGCCGACAAGGATGCGCCGGGCCTCGTCGACAAGGCGCTGGAGCCCACCGGAGCGGACATCAAGGTCGTCGCCTCCGTGCGCAACGGCGTGGACCTCGAGGAGCTCGCGACCCGCGCCGGCGGCACGCGCTACGACGCGCTCGCCCGCGATCCCGACCTGCTCGGCGACTTCGCCAAGCGCATCGGCATCCAGATCGTGACCGGCGGGCGGCTGCTCTCCAACGCGCGCACGGCGCTCATGAGCTCCCAGAGCGGCGAGTTCGGCGACCTCGACGGCATCGTCGTGCGCCGCTCGACCGCCGATCCGCCGGCCGACAAGCGCGAGGCCGACCTCCTCGACGAGCTCCAGGACGGCATCGCGCGCGGCCTCGTCGCCAGCGGAGTGAGCGTCGCCGGCGTCGAGGAGCGCGGCAGCGACCCGTCCTTCGTGAGCTGGTATCGCGACCGCGACCTGTCGAGCATCGACAACCTCGACGAGACCGCCGGCCGCGCCGCGCTCGTCTTCGTGCTCAACGGCGCCGACGGCGCGTTCGGCCGGCGCAGCAGCGCGCAGGCCCTCCTGCCGCCGGTCATCGGCGAGCAACCGGGCGGGTGAGCCGCGGGCGGCCACCGGCCGTCCGGACATCCCGCTAGGTTGCAGCCCGGTGCACGCCCTGCCGTTCGTCCTCTCGCTGCTCGCCGCCCTCCTGCTCACCCCGCTGGTGCTCTCCCGGCTCTCCGCAGCCGGCATGGTGCGCGAGAACTACCGCGGGCGCCGGTTGCCGGTGCCGCTCGGCGTCGTCATCGTGCCGGCCGCGCTCGTCGCGCTCGTCGTGCTCGCGCTGCTGTCGCGGCTCGGCGACCAGGACGTCTACCCCGACAACTTCGGGCTCGTCCTGCTGTTCATTCCCGGCGTCGCGTTGCTCGGCCTCGTCGACGACGTCCTGTCGGGCGACTCGCGCGGGTGGCGCGGGCACGGGGCGGATGTCGCCAAGGGCGCGTTCTCGACGGGCGCGCTGAAGGCCGTCGGGACGCTCGGGCTCGCGCTGCTCGTCGCCTCGTCGCTGCCCGGCACCGATTCCGAGTTCCTGCTCGCGTCCGCTGTGCTCGTGCTCGCGACGAACGCCTTCAACCTCCTCGACCTGCGGCCGGGACGTTCGGTGAAGACCTTCGTCCTGCTCGGGATCGCGCTGACGCTCTCGACGCAGAACTGGGAGGCGCTGGCCGCGATGGGCATCTTCGCCGGCCCGGTGCTCGTCGCCGGCTGGTTCGATCTCCGGGAGAAGGCGATGCTCGGCGACGCCGGCTCGAACGTCATCGGCGCTCTCGCGGGGGTCTGGATGGTGCTCACGCTCGACACGAACGGGCAACTCGTGGCGCTCGTCGTCCTGCTCGCGCTGAATCTCTTCGGGGAATTTCGGTCGATTTCCGCCGTCATCGAAAAAGTTCCGGGATTGCGGCACCTAGACTCACTCGGGAGACCTACGTGAGCTCAGCCCGCAACAAGACCCGCTTCATCTTCATCACCGGCGGCGTCGTCTCCTCGCTCGGCAAGGGGATCGCGGCCGCGTCGATCGGCCGGCTGCTCGTCGCTCGCGGGCTCACCGTCGCCCTGCAGAAGTTCGACCCGTACATCAACGTCGATCCCGGCACGATGTCGCCCTACCAGCACGGCGAGGTGTTCGTCACCGAGGACGGCGCGGAGACCGATCTCGACCTCGGCCACTACGAGCGCTACACCGACGCCAACACCTCGCGGGCGTCGAACGTCACCGCCGGCGGGATCTACAACACCGTCATCCGCCGCGAGCGCCGCGGCGACTACCTCGGCGGCACCGTTCAGGTCGTCCCCCACATCACCGACGAGATCAAGCAGCGCGTCATGCTGCTCGCGGAGTCCCAGGACGTCGACATCGTCATCACCGAGATCGGCGGCACCGTCGGCGACATCGAGTCGCTGCCGTTCCTCGAGGCGATCCGCCAGTTCAACGTCGACGTCGGCCGCCGCGAGTGCATGTTCATCCACCTCACGCTCGTGCCGTACATCGGCCACGCGGGCGAGCTGAAGACCAAGCCGACCCAGCACTCGGTCAACGAGCTGCGGCGCATCGGCATCCAGCCCGACATGCTGCTCTGCCGCTCCGAGAGCGAGCTCGGCCACGACATCCGCAAGAAGATCGCGCTCTTCGCCTCGCTGCCTGTCGAGGCGGTCATCAGCGCCAAGGACGTCGACAACATCTACAAGGTGCCGCTGTGGTTCGCCGACGAGGGCGTCGACGACCAGATCTGCGAGCACTTCAACTTCGACGTGCCCCATCCCGACCTCGACGTGTGGAGCGAGATCACCCGCCGCGCGAGCGAGGCGACCGAGACGGTGAAGGTCGCGCTCGTCGGCAAGTACGTCGCGCTGCAGGACGCCTACCTGTCCGTCTCCGAGGCCCTGCGCCACGCGGGCTTCCACCACGACTGCCGCATCGAGGTCGACTGGGTGGACTCCGAGACACTCACCGATCCCGCCGCCGCCCGCGAGCGGCTGTCGGGCGCCGACGCGATCCTCATCCCCGGCGGGTTCGGCGGTCGCGGGATCGAGGGCAAGATCCGCGCCGCGCAGGTCGCTCGCGAGCACCGCATCCCGTACCTCGGCGTCTGCCTCGGGATGCAGATCGCCGTCATGGAGTTCGGTCGCCACGTCGCGGGCATGGACGGCGCGAACTCGACGGAGTTCGACCCCGAGACGCCGCATCCGGTCATCGACCTCCTGCCCGAGCAGAAGGAGGTCACCGACCTCGGGGGCACGATGCGCCTCGGCGCCGATCCCGTGAAGATCCACCCCGACACGCGCGCCCGCGAGCTCTACGGCGAGGCCGTGATCTACGAGCGACATCGCCACCGCTACGAGGTCAACCTCTTCCTGCGCAAGCGCCTGGAGGCCGCCGGCCTCATCGTCAGCGGCACGTCCCCGGACGAGCGGCTCGTCGAGATGATCGAGCTCGACGATCACCCATTTTTCGTGGCATCGCAGTTTCACCCGGAGTTCAAGTCACGCCCGGAGCGGCCCGCCCCGCTGTTTCGTGACTTCGTCGGCGCCGGGCTGCAGCGTGCCCGCGAGCGCGAGCCCGAGTACCGGGCCTCGCGCGGCTCCGCTCGCTGAGCCGGGCGCTCGTTTCGGCGATCAGGGCCGCCTCCGCGGCCGGTATCATGCGTGCCGAGTACGCCGGTCAGGGGCAACCGTCGATGACGTTCCGCAGCGGCCCGGCGTGATGCCGGGGGGCATGCGCGGCAGGGATGTCGATCGGAGATGGAGCGTTGGCAACGATTGCTACGGGTGACGCCGGCGGCGGCGGCGGTCGCTTCGGCGTGGAAGCCGTCGAGAACCTGCGGTCCGCGTTTGACCGGTCCCGCCATCCGATGCTCATCGTCGACGACCAGCGCCGCTGGGTCACCGGCAACGCCGCCGCCTGCGACCTGCTGGCGATCGCGCGCGACGAGATCCCGTGGCGGACGATGGACGACTTCACGCCGCCCGAGGAGCTCCAGCGGCTCACGCTGCAGTGGGGTGCCTTTCTCGGCTCGGGCGTCGCCGAGGGCTGGTTCGACCTCTACGTGCCCGAGCGCGGCCGCGTGCCCGTCGAGTTCAGCGCGATCGCGAACGTCCTGCCCGCGCGGCACCTCGCCGTGCTCATCCCGCCGGAGCCGGCAGCGGACGCGCCGTCGCACGAGCCGCCGTGGACCGGCGGGTTCGAGCTGCCTCCCGCACGGACGAAGCTCACCAAGCGCGAGCGCGAGGTCATGACGCTCGTCGCCACCGGCAGCCAGAGCGCGGACATCGCCGAGCGCCTCTACCTCTCGAGCGAGACCGTCAACACCCACGTCAACAACGCCCGCTCCAAGCTCGGCGCCCACACCCGCGCGCATGCCGTCGCGATCGCGCTCGTCACCGGACAGATCGTCATTCCCGACGAAACTCCCCGGGACTGACTAGTACCACCGGGGGATCTCTGGGGCGGTTCACCCGTTCGGGGGATGGTGAAGACCGGCGGGAGTGCCGACGGTGTGGTGACACTTCGCATCGCCCAACGCGGCGCCATGCCGCAGCACGGAGGACTCATGGTGCAACGCACCAGCCGGTCGCCCCACACGCCGCTCGTCACGCCGCGTCGCCACCCGCATCCCGTCATCCGCACGGCCGGACTGCTGCTCGCCACGACGGTCGGCGCCGCCTCGCTCGCCGCGTCCGCGCACGCGGCATCCCCCGTTCCGCTCGGAAGCGCGGCCTCGTTCGCCCTCCTCGCGGGCTCGACGATCACGAACACCGGACCCAGCACGATCAGCGGCGACATCGGCTTGTGCTGCACGGGCCTGGCGACGCCGGGCTTCGGCCCCGGCGCCAACCAGGTCACCCAGCCCGCGGGCGCCCAGTACATCGGCCCCGGCAGCGTCGCGGCGACCGCCCAGGACGATCTCGACATCGCCTACTTCAACGCCGCCGGCCAGGCCGTGACGAACACGGTGCCCGTCGATCTCTCGCTCACCGGCACGCCCGCGACACCGCTGCTGCCGGGCGTCTACCAGTCCGTCGCGCACGGCGCGCTGCAGATCAACACCGGCCTGACGCTCGACTTCCAGGGCGATCCCAACGCCGTGTTCATCTTCCAGGGCACGACGCTCACGACGGCCGCCGCCGTCGCCGGCTCGGTGACGATCGTCAACGGCGGCAGCGCCCCGAGCGCCTGCAACATCACCTGGCAGCTGTCGGATGCCACGCAGGGCGTGACGCTCGGGGCGGCCAGCGCGTTCAAGGGCACGACGATGGCGCTCGGCGCCAGCGTCCTCGGCACCGCCGCCACGGTCGAGGGCCGGATCCTCACGAGGCGCTCGAAGGCCGTGAGCCTCGACATGAACACGATCACCCGCACGCCCTGCTTCGGGGCGATCCCGGCGGGGGCAGGCGGTGGCACGACGCCGGGCGGCACGACGCTCGCCGGCGGATCGCCCGCGACGAGCACGACCTCGCAGACCGGGACTCCGCAGCCGAGCTCCTCCGGCACGCCGGGCTCGGGCGGCACGGGAACGGCGCAGATCTCGGGCCCGGCCGGGCCCGTCAGCGCGATCTTCCCGGTGACGGTCACCGGCCGCGCGATCGAGCTCGTGCGGTTCTACATCGACGGCCGCCGGCTGGCCACGGTCAAGGCCAAGCAGGGGCGCAAGAAGTTCAAGGTCATGATCAACCCGCGCGGTCGTAGCCGCCGCGTGCACATCGTGACGGCTCGCGTGCGGTTCACGCCTGCCAGCCGGACGCGCGCCACGACGCGGCGCGTGACCTTCCGGCGCACCTCGGTGCCCCGGTTCCCGCGCTTCGCCGGCTGAGATGCGTTCGCGCCTCGCCGCCCGGCTCGGGCTGGCCGGCGTGCTCGGTGCCGTCCTCCTGGGGACGGCACCGCCGCTGGCCGCGCAGGCCGCGGCCGACCGCCGGACCGTGCGCCCCCTGTCGGCGCACGGGCCGCTCACCGACGAGCGCCTCTCCGATGAGCGCCGCGTCACGCGCTACGCGGGCGCGGTCGCGCGAGCCGTGGTGCGCGCCTCGCCGAACGCCCGCGCGGCGAAGGTCGGGCGCCTGCGCTACCTCACCGAGGACGGGCCGTTCGAGGTCTATCCGGTGCTCGAGAGCCACGTCGACGCGCGCGCTCGCACGTGGCTGCGGATCCGCCTGCCGATGCGCCCCAACGGCCGGACCGGGTGGGTGCGCCGCGACGACCTCGGCACGCTGCACGCCGTCCGCACGATGCTCCGCGTCAACCGCGCGACCCTGCGCGCGACGCTGTATCGCGACGGCAGCAAGATCTGGTCGTCGCGCATCGGCGTGGGCGCACGCGCGACACCCACACCGGCCGGCAACTTCTGGATCCGTACCCGCCTCAGCGGCCTGGGCGGCAGCCCGGTGTACGGCCCCTACGCCTTCGGCACCGGCGCGTACTCGACACTCAGCGACTGGCCCGGGGGCGGGGTCATCGGCATCCACGGCACGAACGAGCCGCAGCTCATCCCGGGACGGCCGTCGCACGGCTGCATTCGCGTCCCGAACGCGGCGATCGTCCGTCTGCGACCGCTCCTGCCGATCGGGACGCCCGTCACGATCCTCTGAAACAGCGAATTCACCATGCGGGTCGTGTTAGCCCGCCGAAGTGCCGATAGCGTTAATACAAGTCGGTATCAGTGGGATGCAGCCAAGCCCGGCATTGCCGGATCGGTGCTCCGTGATGCCCGGCCGGGACCCAGCGTGGGCAGGAACGTCCTCCGCTGCAGTGGCCCGTGCCGTTGGGCTTGCCTTACGCGGCCTGCGAGCCGCAGCACGGAGGACTCATGGTGCCACGCACCAGACGACCGCCGCACACGCAGTCAGCCGGAGAGCACCGTCCGCACACAGCGATCCGCAACGCGGGCCTGCTGCTCGTCACGGCCCTGAGCGCCGCCTCGCTCACCGCGACTGCGCAGGCAGCCTCGCCGGTCCCGCTCGGAACGGCGGACTCGTTTGCCCTCCTCGCGGGCTCGACGATCACGAATGCCGGCCCGAGCACGATCTTCGGCGACATCGGTCTGTGCTGCACCGGCGTGGCCACCCCCGGCTTCGGGCCGGGCGCAAACCAGGTCATCCAGCCGGGCGGCGCCCAGTACATCGGCACCGGTGGCGTGGCGGCGACGGCCCAGGACGATCTCGACGGCGCGTACTTCAACGCCGCCGGCCAGGCCGTGACGAACACGGTGCCGGTCGATCTCTCCCTGACCGGCACGCCGGCGAACCCGCTTCGCCCCGGCGTCTATGAGTCGACCGCCCATGGCGCGCTGCAGATCAACACGAGCCTGACGCTCGACTTCCAGGGCGATCCCAACGCGGTCTTCATCTTCCAGGGCACCACGCTGACCACGGCGGCCGCCGTTGGCGGCTCCGTGAACATCGTCAACGGCGGTCTCACCCCGAGTGCCTGCAACATCTTCTGGCAGCTGTCCGACGCGACGCAGGGCGTGACGCTCGGAACCGCCAGCGCCTTCAAGGGGACCACGATGTCGCTCGGCGCGAGCGTTCTCGGAACCGGCGCGACGGTCCAGGGACGGATCCTGACCAGGCGCTCCAAGGCGGTCATCCTCGACACGAACACGATCACCCGAAGCTCGTGCGCGTCGACGACGGCGACCGCGACGCCGGCCGCCGGCGGCACCACAGCCGGCCCGGCCGCGGGCGGTGGCACCACCGCCACGCCGACCGCGGGCGGCGGGGGGACACCCGCGGGGCCGCTCACCAAACCGCTCGTCGCGACGATCGCCGCAGTCCCGGCCGGTGGGCCGGGCAACGTCGAGATCTCGGGTCCGAACGGCCCTGTGACCGGACGCTTCCCCGTCTCGGTCACCGGAGACCAGATCCAGAGCGCGAAGTTCTCCATCGACGGCCGCGTCGTGAAGACCATCAAGGCCAGCCCGGGCCGAACGACGTTCAAGATCGTGATCAACCCCCGCGGTCGCAGTCGCCGCGTGCACGTCGTGACCGTTCGCGTGAAGTTCAAGCCGACCAGCCGGATCCCCACCACCACCCGCCGCGTGACCTTCCGGCGCCCGGTCGCGCCGCGGCCGCCGCGGTTCACGGGCTGACATGCGCGACCAGACGCTGCGACTCGGGCTGGCGATCGCCCTCGGTTTCGTCCTGCTGGGATCGACACCGGCCCTGGGCGCGGCCGACCAGCGTGTCGTGCGCCCGCTGGCCGCGGAGGGCCCGCTGGGTGACGAGCGCCTTTCTGACGAGCGCCTTGTCACCCGCTACGCCGGCGCCGTCGCACAGACGGCCGTCCGAGCACGGCCCAGCGCCCAGGCCCCGAAGGTCGGCCGCCTGCGCTTTCTCACCGAGGATGGGCCCTTCGAGGTCTATCCGGTGCTCGAGAGCCACGTCGACTCGGGTGCGGTGGCGTGGCTGCGGATCCGCCTGCCGATGCGCCCGAACGGACGCACGGGATGGGTGCGCCGCTACGACCTCGGCCCGCTGCGCGCCGTGACCACGCTGCTGCGCGTCAACCGCGCGACGCTGCAGGCGACGCTCTACCGCAGCGGCCGGAAGATCTGGTCCTCGCGCGTCGGCATCGGAGCACCCTCCACGCCGACGCCCGCGGGGCACTTCTGGATCCGCAGCCGGCTCGTCGGCACGGGGGGCAGCTACGGGCCCTACGCCTTCGGCACCGGCGCCTATTCCAGGCTCAGCGACTGGCCCGGAGGCGGCGTCATCGGCATCCACGGCACCGATCAGCCGCAGCTCATCCCGGGCCGCCCCTCGCACGGCTGCGTCCGCGTCCCGAACGCGGCGATCGTCCGTCTGCGACCGCTCCTGCCGATCGGGACGCCCGTCGAGATCCTCTGACCGTTGCATCTCCGGCGCGGCGGGGTATGAGAGGCCCCATGGAAGGTGGCATCACCGTGTTCCTCACGCTGCTGATCCTCGTCGGCGGCGGGATCGGAGCGTTCCTGCTGTTCGGAGCGGGCGGCTACGCGCGCAAGAAGCAGCTCGACGGCGACCTGGATGACCCCGACGGCCCGCGCCCGGCGCACCGGCGCGTCGAGGACGACGCGAACTCCACGATGAACATGCCGCCGCCTCCGCCGACGCGGGCGACCCCACCCGAGTAGCGCTCCGCCCGTCAGACTCCCAGGCGCCATGCGCCCCGCCTCCGACGTCGAGCGCCGCCGCCTCAACGACACCTTCGCGCAGCTCTGCGCGATTCCGAGCCCGTTCGGCTCCGAGCGCGCGTGCGCCGAGGCCGTCGCGCGCGAGCTGCGCAAGATGGGCATCGATGTCGAGGAGGACGGCGTCGCCGCCGAGGTCGGCGCCGAGTGCGGCAACCTCCTCGCCCGCATCCCCGGCCGCACGGAGCGGACGATCCTGCTCTGCGCGCACCTCGACACGGTGCCCGAGTCCGGCGTCATCGAGCCGGTCCTCGACGACGGCGGCTGGGTCAGCGCGGGCGACACGATCCTCGGCGCCGACAACAAGGCCGCCGTCGCGGTCCTCCTGGAGGTGGCCCGGCGCACGGCGGTCGAGAGCTCGCCGGTCGGCCTCGAGCTGCTCTTCACCGTCAGCGAGGAGAACGCGCTCGCCGGCGCGAAGGCGTTCGACGTCGCCACGCTGCGCAGCGACTGGGGCTACGTCTTCGACCACGCCTCGCCGATCGGCGAGGTCATCGTCGCCTCGCCGACGTACTACCGCTTCGAAGCCCACTTCCGCGGGACGCCGGCCCACGCCGGCATCCGGCCCGAGGCGGGCCGCAGCGCGATCGAGGCGGCGGCACGCGCGATCACGTCGATGACGCTCGGTCGCATCGACGAGGAGACGACGGCGAACATCGGGACGATCAGCGGCGGCCAGGACGGCGGCACGAACATCGTCGCGGCGCGCTGCTCGGTGATCGGCGAGGTGCGCTCGCTGGACCCCGCGAAGGCCGAGGCGGCGCTCGCCGAGATCATCGCGCGCGTCCACGACGCCGCCAACACGCCCGCCTGCTCCTGCGACGTCGACGTCGTGACCGAGCGGCTCTTCGACGGCTACCGCCATCCCGCGAACGCGCCGGCCGTCCTCGCCGCCGAGGAGGCGCTGCGCGCCTGCGGCTACGAGCCCGCGCGCCGACCGACCGGCGGCGGCTCGGACGCCAACGCCTTCGAGTCGGCCGGCCTTCACTGCACGAACCTCGCCAACGGCACCGAGCGCAACCACGAGCCGACCGAGCGCGTGAGCGTCGCCGCGCTCGAGGGGATGCTCGACGTGACGTTCGCGCTGCTGGACGCATGCTCCGCCTGAGGCGCGCGACCGTGCTCGTCGCCGGTCCGGCGGACGCGATGGAGCAGCGGCTCTCGATCGACCTCGACGGCGAGCGGCGAACGGCGATCGCGGACGTCGGGCTCGTCGGGGCGGCGGAGGCGGGCGACGAGCTCGTCGTGAACGTCGAGGCGCTCGAGCTGCGGCTGGGCTCGGGCGGCTTCGACGTCGTCCACGTGAACCTCACCCGCGGCCTCGACGGCGCCGGGACCCCCGGCGCGCACGTCATGAAGCTCAACTACACGAGCCTCCAGCACGCGGTCGCGCCGGTCGAGGAGGGCGATCCCGGCAGCGAGCCGCCCGTGCCGCGGCTGCCGCTGGCGCGCCCGGTCGCGGTCCTCGCGCTGCACGGTCAGCTCGCGCCGCTGGCATGGGCGTTCGCACAAGGCGGCGGCGGGGCCAGGCGGCTCGGCTACGTCCAGACTGCCGGCGGCGCGCTGCCGGGCGGGCATTCCTGCGTCGTGCGCGAGCTGCGCGAGAGCGGGCTGCTCGCCGGCCATCTCACCGCCGGCCCGGCGTTCGGCGGCGCCGACGGGGAGTCGATCACGACGGCCGCGGCGCTGCACCACGGCCTCGAGGCGCTCGGATGGGACGCCGCGGTGAGCGGCCCCGGCCCCGGGATCCTCGGCTCGGGCTCGGCCCTCGGCCACGGCGGGTTGCAGGCGCTCGACAGCGCGCACACGGCCCTTGCGCTGGGCTGCGAGACGCTGCTCGTCGCGCGCATGTCGTCGACGGACAACCGCTCGCGCCATCGCGGCCTCAGCCACCACACGCGGACCGTCCTCGACCTCCTGCTGGCGCCGGTCGCGGTCGCGGTTCCGCCGGACGAGGCGCCGGCCGACGAGCGCCACGACTGGCGCGCGTTCCCGGCCGACCTCGAGGGATATCGCGCCAGCGGCCTTCCCACGCGCTCGATGGGGCGCGAAGATCCGCTCTTCTTCGCCGCCGCGCTCGCCGCCGGCAGCGCGCTGAGGGAGATGGCATGAGCCACGACCGACCGATGCAACACCTTGGCGGCGAGACCGCCTTCGAGGGCAGCCAGTTCTCCGTGCGGATCGAGCGCTTCCGCTACGCCGACGGCGACGAGGCCGAGCGCGAGATCGTGCGCCGCGTCGACGCCGCGGCGGTCGTCGCCCACGACGGCGAGTGCGTCTGGCTCGTGCGCCAGCCCCGCGAGGCGCTGGAGCAGATCACGCTCGAGCTGCCCGCCGGCAAGATCGACGAGGGCGAGTCGCCGCTGGAGAGCGCCAAGCGCGAGCTCGCCGAGGAGATCGGGCGCGAGGCCGGGCACTGGACCGAGGTCAAGACGTACTACTCCTCGCCCGGCTTCAGCGACGAGGCCGTTCACGTGTTCTGCGCCACGGACCTGCGCGAGAGCGACGTGGAGGCCGACCCCGCGGAGCGCATCGAGGTCGTCCGCTGGCCGCTCGCCGACCTCGACGCCGCGATCGCCGCGACGAACGACGCGAAGACGATCATCGGGCTCGGCTGGCTGCGCACGACGCTCGCGCACGACGGCCCGTGACGATGCCGGACGGCAGCTGCGCGCGCAGACGCGCGCGCGACAGCAGACGTCAGCGCGTTACTTCTCGACGATGAGGCTGCGGACCCGATCCGCGACCTGGGGCGGCATCTCGTCCATCCCGTGCTGGTCGCGCGCGTGGTCGGCGACCTCCGCGTGGCGGCGTGGCTGCGCCAGGCCACGCCCGCAGGCGCGCCTCGCCGCCAAGCCGCTCGCGTAGGCTGCCTTCGCGCCGAAGCCGTTCGCAGCCGGAGCGAACCGCTTCCCTCCGACGCCGAGTTGCTCTACATTCGGCGACCATTCTCAGACGTGGCCTACAGTGTTCGCTGGTTCGGGGGGCGTGATGCGTGAGTGGGCCGTCGACGCGCTCACCCACCGCCCGCTCTTCGCGACCTCGACGACGGGAAGGATCAGCGCGATGCTCGTCGCCGCGATCGCGTTGGCCCCGATCGCGGCCCTCGCGACGCCGGTGAGCGTGGCCCAGGCCAAGACCTGCCAGGCGCCCGCCGGTCGCTATGACGTCACCCCGCCGCCTCGTGCTCCCAGCGATGGCGCCGATCCGGCCGCGGTGGCCGCGGCCAACTGCACCCTCGGCTTCCGCGAGGAGCAGGCCTACCCGCTGAGCGTCATCGCGCTGGCCCTCCTGGCGACCGCCGGCACGCTCATGCTCGTACGCAGACGGACGCCCGACGACCTCATCGGGAGCCAGACATGAGCCCGGCGACGCGCCAGTTGGCCGAGACGCTCGCCGACGCCGTGTTGCACCCTCGCACCGCCGCACGCGCGGCCAGGGATCCGACGCGGCCGCGCATGCTCTGGCATCAGGACCTCGTGACCTGCGTGCTGGCGACGTGGCTCATCCAGGGTCTCACGATGGACGCCTGGGCGCACACGAACCAGACCACCCTCGAGAGCGTCATCACGCCTTGGCATGCCCTCTTCTACGGCGGGTTCGCCGTGACGGCGGCGTGGATCCTCTGGCAGATCCGCAGGAACATCGAGCACGGCTATTCGGGGCTTGCCGCAGTTCCGGTCGGATACGGCGTGGCGCTCATCGGCATGGCGCTGTTCTTCCTGTCGGGCGTCGGCGACCAGATCTGGCATGGCCTGTTCGGCATCGAGCGCGACCTCGAGGCGTTCCTGAGCCCGACCCATCTGCTGCTCGTCGTGGGGATGGCCCTGCTCGTGAGCGCCCCGTTTCGCGCCATGTCCTCCGACCCGCGACCCCGCAAGACGTCGTTTCTCTCGCTGCTGCCGGCGGTCTGGTCGCTCGGGCTGACGGTGCTGCTGCTATCGCTGTTCGGCGACTACGTCATCATCTTCGCGAGCGACCTTCCGACGATCTCGCAGGAGGCGTTCGCGGCGCAGTTCCCGGGCGACGCGCCTGCCCCGCTGCTCGGCGTCTTCTCCGCCCGCTTCCAGGTGCAGGGCGTCGTCATGCTCTATCTGACCAACCTGCTCCTGATGGCGCCCGTGCTCCTGCTGCTGCGGCGCTGGCGGCTTCCGTTCGGCAGCATCACCTTCATGTGGACGCTGATCATCGCGTCCGATCTCGTGGCCTACCAGTACAACCGCGGCTGGACGCTCGTCGCGGTCGTCCTCGGCGGCCTCGTCGCCGACTACCTCGTGTTGCGGCTGCGGCCGTCGGCCGACCGCGTCGGCATGTTCCGGCTGTTCGCGGCCCTGGCTCCGGCGGCGCTGTGGGCGCTGTACTTCGTCGTGCTCGCCATTGCCTACCACGTCGGGTGGTCGGTCGAGCTCGCCGTCGGCGTCGGCGCCATCGCGAGCATGATCACGCTCCTCCTCGCCTACCTCATGATTCCGACGCCCGTCCGCACGCTGCCGGATGGTGGTACGACGGTCCCACCGATCGAGGCCCCCGTCCCGGCGGCGACCAGCGCCGCGATGAAAAGCTGACATGGCCGGCCGCGGCTGTTGCGCGGCCGCGTGAGCTGCAGGCCGAGCGCATGCGGCGTTGCACGGCAATGGATTGCGCCCCGCGCCGCGAAGCACCGGCCATATGGCCGTTGCCCGCTCCGCAGCACTCACACGGCCGTTCGAGCACCACGTGCTCGACTTCCTCGCGTACCTCGAGTTCGAGCGCGGCCTGTCGCGCAACACGCTCGAGGCCTACCGCTCCGACCTCCTGCAGTTCGGCCACTTCCTCCAGCGCAACGACCTCGATTCGACCACGCTCGGGCACGCGCAGCTCGCGCGCTTCCTCGCCGAGCTCGCCGCCGGCGACAGCGAGCGTCCCGCCGTCGCGCCGGCGACGATCCAGCGCAAGGCGGCCTGCCTGCGGTCGTTCTATCGCCACCTGCGCCGTGAGGAGATCATCTCCCACGACCCCACGGCCGATCTGCGAGCGCCGCGCAAGAGCCAGCGCCTGCCACAGGTGCTCACGCGCGACGAGGTCGCGTCGCTGCTCGCCGCCCCGCGCGGGCACGAGCCGGCCGCGCTGCGCGACCGTGCGCTGCTCGAGCTCATGTACGCCTGCGGGCTGCGCGCGAGCGAGGCGGTCGACCTCACCGTCGGCGCCGTCGACCTGCGGGCCGGGATCGTCCGGGCGCGGGGCAAGGGCTCCAAGGAGCGTCTCATCCCGGTCGGCCGCGATGCGGTCGCCGCCGCGCGGACGTACCTCGAGCACGGCCGGCCGAAGCTCGTCGGCGCCCACGAGGAGCGCCATCTCTTCGTCAACCACCGCGGCGCGGGCCTCACGCGCCAGGGCCTCTACAAGATCGTCCAGCGCCACGCGCGCAGCGCGGGCCTGCAGGGCCGCATGAGCCCGCACACGCTGCGCCACACGTTCGCGACGCATCTGCTCGCCGGTGGCTGCGACCTGCGCTCGCTGCAGGAGATGCTCGGCCACGCCGACGTCGCGACGACGCAGATCTACACGCATCTGTCGGCCGATCGCCTCAAGGACGTGTACTTCAAGGCGCACCCGCGCGCCGGCGTCGGCTCCGGCTCCGCCCCGCCCGCGGCTTGAGACAATCCGGCGGTGCGCCGCCGGACGACCAGCCTCGCCCTCGCCCTCGCCTGCGTCGCCGCCGCGGGCGTCGCGGGCTGCGGCAACGAGCAGACGCCGCCGCCGGACATCGGCAGGATCCCGTCGCCCGCGGGGTTCCGCGACGCGAAGTACCTCGAGCAGGGCATCCTCCTGCGCGCGCCGACGAACTGGCGGATCGCCGACGGCGATGCGCCGCAGGTCGCGACCGTCGCCGTCGGTGACGCGCAGATCGCGATCTGGCGCTACCCGCGCAGCGAGCCGCTGCCCGAGACGCGCGAGCAGCTCGAGGCCGCCCGCAAGGCGCTCGTCGCGCAGGTCGAGTCGCGCGACTCGACGTTCCGGCTGACGTCGTCGCGGCTCGTCGTCAAGGAGGGGCTGCGCGGCGTCGAGCTCGTCGGCTCGGTGACGAACCAGGGCCAGCCGCGGTCCGTGCGCTCGCTGCACGCCTACGGGAAGGGCGCGGAGGTCGTCGTGGACGCGTTCGCGCCGCCGCAGGACTTCCGGCGCGTCGACGAGGAGACGTTCGGGCCGGTCGCGCGCTCGCTGAAGCTGCGCAAGCCGCGCCCGTCGTGACGCGGCGGGCGTTCGTCGTCGTCGCCGACGCGTGCGGCGCCGGCGCGCTGCCCGACGCGGCTGCGTACGGGGACGCGGGCGCGGACACGCTCGTCCACGTGGCGGAGGCGGTGGGAGGGTTGCGGCTGCCGGTGCTCGGCGGGCTCGGCCTCGGGAACATCCGGGCCCTGCGCGGCGTCGCGGCGTCTCGTGCGCCCGCGCTGCACGGCCGGCTCGGCGCCCTCGGTCCCGGCAAGGACTCGACGACGGGGCACTGGGAGCTCATGGGCGCGATCGCGCCCGCGCCGCTGCCGACGTACCCGAACGGCTTTCCGCCGGAGGTCGTGAGGGCTCTGGAGCAGGCGACCGGACAGCGGTTTGTCTGCAACCGGCCGTACAACGGCCTCGCGGCGATCGAGGACTTCGGCGCCGAGCACCTGCGCGACGGTGCGCTCATCCTCTACACGTCGTCAGACTCGGTCCTGCAGATCGCGGCGCACGTCGATCGCGTCGGCGAGGACGAGCTGTTCGAGCTCTGCGGCGCCGCGCGCGCGGTCATGCGCGGCGAGCATGCGGTCGGGCGGGTCATCGCGCGGCCGTTCGCCGGCGAGCCGGGCGCGTTCCGGCGCACCGAGGGGCGCCACGACCTCAGCGTGCGCCCGCCGTCGCGGACGTACCTCGAGGAGCTGCGCGACGCCGGCGTCCCGGTTCACGCCGTCGGCAAGGTCGCCGATCTCTTCGCCGGCGGCGGGATCGATCACGTCTGGCCCGGTGCCACGAACGCTCGGGCGCTGGGGGAGACCGGGCGCCTGCTCGACGAGCTCGAGGGCGGCCTCGTGTTCGTCAACCTCGTCGAGACCGACCAGGTGTACGGGCACCGCAAGGACGTCGAGGGCTTTCACCGCGCGCTGCAGGAGATCGACCGCGCGGTCGGCTCGTGGCTGCCGCGCGTGCGTCCGGGCGACATGCTCGTCGTCACCGCCGACCACGGCTGCGACCCGGCGGCGGCACACTCCGACCACACGAGGGAGCACGTACCGCTGCTCGCGCGTTTCGACGGCGACGGCGGGCGCCGCCACGACGGCGCGCTCTCGGACGTCGGCGCGAGCGTCCTGCGCTGGCTCTGCGCGCGGGATGCGCCTGGGCTGCCGGGCAAATCGTTCGTAGGCTGACGCGCGATGCCCGAGCTACCCGAGGTCGAGACGATCTGCCGCCGGCTGGCGCCGCTCGTCGACGGGCGCGTGCTGTCGACGCTCGACGTCCTCGACGCGAGGTGGTGCTCGCCGCTGGCGGCCGATGCGCTGCGCGATGCCGTCGCGGGCCGGGCCATCGAGCGCCTGTGGCGCCGCGGCAAGTACCTCGTCTGGGAGTGCGAGGACGAGGTGCATCTGCTCATGCACCTGCGGATGACGGGGACGGTGCTCTACGACCCGCCCCCGGACACGCCGTACGTGCGGGTGCGCCTGGGGCTCGCCGACGGGCACACGCTGAGCTTCTGCGACCCGCGGCGCTTCGGCACCGGCGAGCTCGTGCTCGGGCGCCCGGCGCTCGACGAGTTCTTCGCAGCGAGGCTGGGAGTCGAGCCGCTGAGCGAGGACTTCACCGCCGGGCATCTCTTCGCGCTGACGCGCGGCCGGCGGGCGCCGATCAAGGCGCTGCTGCTCGACCAGCGGCGCGTCGCCGGCGTCGGGAACATCTACGCCAACGAGGCGCTCTTTCGCTCGAACATCCACCCGCTGCGGATCGCGGGGACGCTGAACCGCCGCCAGGTCGCGGAGCTGCGCGACGCGGTCGTCGACGCGCTGTGCGCGGGCATCGACGCCGGGGGCGCGTCGATCGACGACTTCCGCCATCCCGACGGCGTCAAGGGCGCCTTCCAGAACGAGTTCCTCGTCCACGACCGCGCGGGCGAGGCCTGCGCGGTCTGCGGCGGCCTGCTCGTGAAGTTCGTGGCCGCCGGCCGCGGCACCTACGCCTGCGAGCACTGCCAGAAGCGCCCGCGCCGCCGCCGCGCCGGCGCCGCCGCCTGAGTCGCCTTTCCCGTCACGGAGCCGGGAAAAAGCGACTCACAACGCCGGGGCGGGGGCGAGCTTTCGGCGTGAGTCGCCTTTCCCCGTCACATGGACGGGAAAGGCGACTCACTCGACCGGCGGATCGCCAGGCTTGCCACCGCGCAGCGCGGCGTCGTGTCGCGCGCGCAGCTCACACGCCTCGGCCTCGGGTCGCAGGCCATCGAGGACCGGCTCGCCGACGGCCGGCTGCACTCGTTGCACCGCGGCGTCTACATGGTCGGGCACTCGAGCATCTCGCGCGAAGGGCGGTGGCTCGGAGCGGTGCTCGCCTGTGGCCGGGGCGCGGCGCTGAGCCACACCGACGGCGCGGCACATTGGGGCATGCGAGCAGCGAGCGGCGGGCGCATCCATGTCAGCGTCCCGACGAACTCTGGGATCCACCAGCGCAAGGGGATCTGTGTGCACCGCCCGCGCACCCTGCTCGCGTCCGAGGTGACGCGCCACGAGGGGATCCCCGTCACGACGCCCGCTCGCACGTTGCTCGACCTCGCCACCATGCTGCGCCCCGCGCCGCTCGAGCGTGCCGTCGAGCAGTCGCTCAGCCTCCGGCTCTTCGACCTCGCCGCAGCGATCGACGTCCTCGATGCCCATCCTCGGCGTGCCGGCGCGCGGACGCTCCGCGAGATCGTCGCCCGCATCGCCGACGAACCACAGCTCACCCGCAGCGAGGCCGAGGACCTCTTCCTCGACGTCCTCGCCACCCACGCCATCGACACGCCTGCCGTCAACAGCCGCGTGGAGGGCCTCGAAGTCGATTTCGCATGGCGCGAGCAGCAGGTCGTCGTCGAGATCGACGGCCACCGCTACCACGCCACCAGAACGGCCTTCGAGCGCGATAGAGCCAGAGACGCCAGCCTCACCGCATCCGGCCAGCGCGTTCTCCGCTTCACCTACCGCCAGCTCGCCAACGAGCCGGCGCGGGTCGCCGAGATCGTGCTGAAGGTCCTGGCCCGAGCCTGAGCCTACGCCGCGAGCAGGTCGTCGAGCTCGCCGGACTGCACGGCCGCGGCGGTCTCGTTGTAGCCGCCGACGAGCCGGTCGCCGATGACGACCTGGGGGAGGGTCATCATGCCGGTCTTCTGAGCGAGATCGACGAACGCGGACGGCTCGCCCGCGAGGTTGATCTCCTCGTAATCCACGCCCCGCGACTGGAGCAGCATCTTCACGCGCACGCAGTACGAGCAGCGATTGGTGGTGTAGATCGTGACGTTGCTCATGACGTCATCCAGCGTAGTACCCGGAAATCGCTCAGTCCTCGAGCAGGTCGGCGAGCATGCCCGACTGGTCGGCGGCGAGGGTCTCCTGATAGCCGCCGACGAACAGCGGGCCGATGAACACCTGTGGCAGCGTCGCCATCCCGGAGCGCTCGGCGAGCGCGGTGTGCTCCTCGGACTCCTCGAGCAGGACGACCTTCTCGTACGGGATCTCGCGGACGTTGAGCAGGTTCTCGACCGAGTGGCACAGCGTGCACGTCTCGCTCGTGTAGACGGTGACGCTGCGCATCAGTCTTCGACGAGCGTGTCGAGCATGCCGTTCAACGCGGCCGCCTGGACCTCCGCGGCGCTGCCGAGCGGGATGACCCCGATGAAGGCCTGCGGCAGCTTCATCGAGCCGGTCTTCTCGCCGAGCTCGTGGTGTTGGGGCGAGTCCAGCGTGACGACGGTCTCCTCGTACGGGATCTCCTTCTCCTCGAGGAGCTCCTTGAGCTGGGCGCTGAACCGGCAGCCTTCCTTCGTGTACACCTGGACTGTTCTCATGTCGGGAAAAGTCTAGTGCCCGGATCGCTGAAGACGGAGGCCGTGGTCCTGCGGTCGATTCGATACGCCGAGGCCGATCGCATCCTTCATCTCTATACCCCGAGGCGGGGAAAGGTCAGCGCGATCGCCAAGGGCGTGCGCAAGACGAAGAGCCGCTTCGGCGGCCGCCTCGAGCCCTACTTTCGCCTGCATCTCGTGCTGTACGAGGGCAGATCGGAGCTGCTCACGGTCACGAGCGCGGAGACGATCTCCGGCCATCCGCGGCTGCGCGAGGATGCCGCCGCGCTGGACTCTGCGGCCCGCGCGTGCGACGCCGTGGCCCGTCTGTTCGAGACCGCCGAGCCGCATCCTGGCGTCTTCGCGCTCCTCTGCAACGAGCTTGCGCTGCTCGATGCCTCGGCGGAGCAGGCCACGCACGCAAACCAGCTCGCGTTTCGCCTCAAGCTCCTGCTCGCCGCCGGCCTGGCGCCGCAGCTCGCCGCGTGCGCGAGCTGCGGGGAGGCCGATCACCTCGCCGCGTTCAGCGGCGCGGCGGGCGGCGTCGTCTGCAGTGCCTGCGAGGCCTCGGGCTTCGCGATGGGCGAGGAGGCGCACGCGTTCATGACGGGCGCGCTGGGCTCGGCGCTGGCCGATGCACCGGCCGCCGGGCCGCGCGCCCTGCGCGAGGCCGACCGCGCGATCTCGGAGACCGTCGAGCACCACGCGCACGTCCGGCTGCGCTCCGCGCTTCCGCTATAGGATCGCCCGTCATGGGAGACGCTGCGGTAGGCACGAAGTGGGTGTACGACTTCGCCGAGGGCTCGAAGGAGATGCGCAACCTCCTTGGCGGCAAGGGCGCGAACGTCGCCGAGATGACGCGAATCCTGGGCGCCGATCGCGTGCCCGCCGGGTTCACGATCACCACCGAGGCCTGCGTGTCCTACATGGAGGCCGAGCGGGCGCTCCCGGAGGGGCTCGACGATCAGGTCGACGAGGCGCTCGCGCGCCTCGAGGCAACCGCCGGCAAGACCCTCGGCGACCCCGAGGACCCGCTGCTCGTCTCCGTGCGCTCGGGCGCGCGCGAGTCGATGCCGGGCATGCTCGACACCGTCCTGAACCTCGGCCTCAACGACGAGTCCGTCGCGGGCCTCGCCGAGCGCACCGGCAACGAGCGCTTCGCCTGGGACAGCTACCGCCGCTTCGTCCAGATGTTCGGCAACGTCGTGCGCGGCATCTCCGGCGAGCGCTTCGAGCACGCGATCGCCGACGCCAAGCGCGAGCACGGCGTCAAGCTCGACACCGAGCTCGACGTCGCCGCCCTCCGCGCGCTCACCGCCCGCTTCCGCGAGATCTTCCAGGAGGAGACCGGCGAGGAGTTCCCGCAGGAGCCGCGCGACCAGCTCACGCAGGCGATCAACGCCGTCTTCGACTCCTGGACCGGCGACCGCGCCGTCGCCTACCGGCGCATCAACCGGATCCCCGACGACTGGGGCACGGCGGTCAACGTCCAGCAGATGGTCTTCGGCAACAAGGGCGACACGTCGGGCTCCGGCGTCGCGTTCAGCCGCGACGAGGTCACGGGCGCGGCCGAGCCCTCGGGCGACTTCCTCGTCAACGCCCAGGGCGAGGACGTCGTCTCGGGCGTCCGCAACACGCAGGACATCGCCGACCTCGAGGACGTCATGCCCGAGGCGCACGCGACGCTCATGGAGATCCTGCGCACGCTCGAGGCCCACTACAAGGACATGCAGGACACGGAGTTCACGATCGAGGAGGGGCGTCTGTACATGCTGCAGACGCGCAACGCCAAGCGGCCCGCGCAGGCGATGGTGCGCTTCGCCTGCGACGTCGTCGACGAGGGCCTGCTGACGAAGGCCGAGGCGATCGCGACGATCGACTGCGAGAAGCTCGACGCGCTCCTGCACCCGACGTTCGACCCGAACGTCGACTACGCGGTGCTCGCCAAGGGCGTCGCGGCCTCGCCGGGCGCCGCGAAGGGCGCGATCGTCTTCAGCGCGCCCGACGCCGTCGAGGCGGCAGCGGCCGGCCGCGCGGTCATCCTCGTGCGCCCGTTCACCGAGGCCGAGGACGTCGCCGGCTTCCATGCCGCCAGGGGGATCCTCACCGCCGAGGGCGGCAAGGCCAGCCACGCGGCGCTCGTCGCGCGCGGCATGGGCCGTCCGGCGGTCACCGGCGCCAGCGCGCTGGACATCGACCTCGCCGCCAAGGAGCTGCGCGTCGACGGGACGGTGCTCTGCGAGGGCGACGCGATCGCGATCGACGGCACGACGGGCCAGGTGACGGTCGACGACGTCCCGCTCGTGGAGCCGCAGATGGACGAGTTCTTCGAGCGCGTGCTCGAGTGGTGCGACGAGTTCCGCACGCTCGGCATCCGCGCGAACGCCGACACGCCCGAGGACGCCGCGAAGGCCCGCGGGTTCGGCGCCGAGGGCATCGGCCTGTGCCGCACCGAGCACATGTTCATGGCCGCCGATCGCCAGCCGAAGATGCGCGAGATGATCCTCTCGGACACCGTGCAGGAGCGCCGCGCGGCGCTCGACGAGCTCCTGCCGCTGCAGCAGCAGGACTTCGAGGACATCCTCGAGGCGATGGACGGGCTGCCGGTGACGATCCGCCTGCTCGATCCGCCGCTGCACGAGTTCCTCCCGCCCGACGAGGACGACCCGCGCGCGCACGCCCTGCGCGAGGTCAACCCGATGCTCGGCACCCGCGGATGCCGCCTGGCGATCCTGCACCCGGAGATCTACGAGATGCAGGTGCGGGCGATCATGCGCGCCCAGTGCGCGGTGACCAAGCGCCTCGGCCACCCGCCGGCGCTCGAGGTCATGGTCCCGCTCATCGACTACGAGCGCGAGCTCGAGGTCATCGAGGAGCTCATCTTCGCGGTCGCCAAGGAGGAGGGCGTCTCACGCGAGAACTACCTCGTCGGGACGATGATCGAGCTGCCGCGGGCGTGCTTCCTCGCGGACACGATCGCGACGCACGCCGACTTCTTCTCCTTCGGCACGAACGACCTGACGCAGACGGCGCTGGGCTTCAGCCGCGACGACATCGAGGGCAAGATCCTCGCGCCGTACATCGAGGCCAAGATCTTCGACCGCTCGCCGTTCGAGACGCTCGACACGCCGGGCGTCGGGCAGCTCGTGCGGATGGGGGCGTGGCTCGGGCGCAAGACGAAGCTCGACCTCAAGCTCGGCGTCTGCGGCGAGCACGGCGGCGACCCGGACTCGATCGACTTCTTCCACAACTCGGGGCTGAACTACGTGTCCTGCTCGCCGTTCCGCGTGCCCGTGGCGCGCGTCGCGGCCGCCCAGGCGGCGATCCGCAAAGGCGACGGCGGCGGCTGGTAGACGCGCGCCGGCGCCGCTAGCGGTAGGTCACGATCGACAGGCGCTTGACGTCGAGGACCGCCTGCGGGTCCGGATCGCTCGTCCGCGCCACGATCGTGAACCGGATCTCGCCGCTCGACGCCGCGGCGGCACGCAGGGGCTCTGAGACGTCGACGCGCTTCTTCATCCGGATCGCCTTGGAGATCGGCCGGTTGTCGAAGCGCCGGCGCTCGTCGGGCGCGTCGCAGTGGCCCTCGGCGCCGAAGCAGCCGCCGTGGCCGAAGACGTGAAAGGAGCCGGCGAAGCCCGCCTCGGCGTCCTTGCCGGTGGTCGCATCGGCGTCCGGGTTGTCGATGTAGACCAGGCCCTCGTAGGAGCTGCCGGTGTGCTCGATGCCGCCGATCTCGAAGTCCGCGCTGCGGTAGTCGCGGGCGGGCACGGCGAACTGCGTGGCGATCGCCTCGGTGACGAGGATCTCGCCGGGCCGGCTCGCCGCGCCGTCGGCGACGAACAGCGTCTCGGAGTCGGCGTAGTCGAAGCCGAGCGCGTTGGCGTTCAGCACGTCGCGCACGCGGAGGTTGAAGGGCTCGAGGACGAGGTCCTCCCAGCCCGCGAACGGCACGGCGTTGAGCCGGTTCTCCTGCTGCCACAGCCACCAGACGCGGTCGATCATCGTGTGGTGCGCCCAGAAGACGGGGTCGAAGGCGGCGTAGCTCACCGCGCCCATCGTCCCCCCGACCCAGCCGTGGACGTTGTCGTGGAGCTCCTCGCAGGCATCGGAGAAGACCGCGAAGCTCGGCTCGTCCTCCAGGACGTGACGCAGGTCCTCGGCGACCGGCAGGAGCTCCGGATCGCCCGTGGCGCGCGAGGTGTCCTCGACGAGCGGCGCGCCGTCACGGACGTCGGCGGGCGTGACGAGCGTCCGCGAGGCGGCCAGTGTGTTTGAGCCGCCTTCGGCGAACGGGGCCGGGATCGCGCGCGTCGTCGTCCAGTCCCACCACGGCAGCGTCGTGGAGGCGACGCGGTCCTGCAGCGCCTGCTCGAGGCGGTAGAGGTAGGCGCGGTGCCACGGCAGGAAGATCCGCTGCGGCGTGTGGTGCGGGCAGGCCCAGTAGGGGACGCCGTGCAGCCCCGCGTGCTCGAAGAACCCGCGGTTGTCGCCGCGCGCGTCCTCGGAGATCCGCTTGATCTGCTCCCACGCGCTGCGCAGGCCGCCGACCTCGTCGTCGGAGAGCAGGGCGGCGTTCTTGCGGTGCAGGATGTCGTCGCGCTCGAGCCGTGCGGCGTTCGCGACGTCCCCTCCGGTGACCTCCATGGCGCTCCCTCGCTCGGGTTGCGCGGAGCCTAGATCAGGGTGTCGTCTGGTTCTGGCTCAGGTCGTCAACGCGCTGACTGAGGTCGTCGATGCGCTGGTCGAGCTGCTGGATCGCCTGCGTCGCGTCGGGTGCGGCGCTCGTGCTGCCGGCCTGGCCGCGCAGCGCCTGGACCTGGCGCGACAGCGCGTCGACGCGGTCGGAGATCGCGGTCGTGTCGCCGTCGTCGCGCGCGGCGGCGCGCGCGCTCTGCACCTGCCGGCTCAGGCGGTCGACGCGGTCGTCGAGGTTCGAGACGCGCCGGTCGCTGGCGGCGTCGCCGTTGGCGGCGGAACCGTTGTTGTTGTCGTCGTCGGCCAGCAGCGAGTAGAGCGCGAGCCCGAGCGCGAGGACGGCGAGCACGCCGACGAAGGCCAGCGCGGTGCGCAGCGACTGGATCGCGTCCTCGAGGCGGACGATGAGCAGGCTCGGGTCGGCGACCGGCTGCTCGACGACGCGCTCGTAGTGCGGCGCGGCCGGCTCGACCGGCGGCGGCGTCGGGTCCAGGCGGCGGGTCGGTGGCTCGGGTGGCGGCGTCGTCGACATCGTGGGGCCAGTTCTGTCCCGCGCGCGCCCTGCGCAAACGGCCGCCTCAGTCGACGTGCAGGACGGCCTTGCCCGCGACACGGCGGTCGAGCAGGGCCTCCAGCGCGGGACCCGGGTCGCGCCACGAGCCCTCGAGGTCGATCTGCGGCTCCAGGGCGCCCGCCGCCACGAGCGCCGCCAGCCGCGCGAGGTCGCTGCCGCCGGTGCCGGTGCGCTCGATCTCCTCGAAGACGAAGAGGCCGCGCAGGATCGCGCCGGGAGCGCGGCCGAAGAGCGTGCGGGCGCCGAAGCTCACCGGCTCGGGATCGCTCGAGGCATAGGAGACGACGGTGCCGCGGCCGGCGACCTTGCCGATCGCGGTTCCGAGGCTCGGACCGCCGACGCCCTCGAGGACCGCGTCCTGGTCGGCCGTCGCGTCGGCGACGTCGAAGACGATCTGCGCGGCGCCGAGCGTGCGCAGGCCGCGGGCGCGCTCCTCGTTGCGCGCGACGGCCGTGACGTGCGCGCCGGCGCGTGCGGCGAGCTGGACGGCGAAGCGGCCCACGCCGCCGCTGGCGCCCGTGACGAGCACGCGCTTGCCGAGCACGAAGCCGCTGATCTCCAGTGCCCGCAGCGCCGTGATCCCGGCGACCGGCAGCGTCGCGGCCTGCGCGAACGTCACGCCGTCGGGCAGCTCGGCGAGGTCCTGCGTGCGCACGGCGACGAGCTGCGCCCAGGCGCCGCCCGCCGCGGGCGTGATCCCTACGACCCGCGCGCCCTCCGGCGGCCCGCTGCCATCGGCCGCGGCGCGCGCGACGACGCCCGCGAGATCCCAGCCCGGGATCGAGCCGGCCGCCCGGTTCGCGAGCTGGCGCGTCTCGCCACGGTTCAGCGAGAACGCCTTGACGGCGACGAGCGCCTGGAACGGGAGCGGCTCGGGGTCCGGGACCTCGGTGAGCGCGACGTGCGGCGGCTCCGGGACGGCAGCGAGGGCGAGCACGCCGGGAGCGTACGCCACGGGTGAGAGAATCCCGCCATGGACGCCGCCACCGCGCCGGGAGTCGTCGCGCAGCGCTTCGCCGCCCGCCGCCGGGCGTGGGAGGAGGAGCACCTGTCGCCGCCGGCGGCGCGCTCCTATCCCGCGCGGCGAGCGCTCGACGAGCCCGACTGCGCGCTGCGCACGCCGCTGCAGCGCGACCGCGACCGGATCGTCCACTGCAAGGCGTTTCGCCGCCTGAAGCACAAGACGCAGGTCTTCGTGGCGCCGCAGGGCGACCACTACCGCACGCGCATGACCCACACGCTCGAGGTCACGCAGATCGCGCGCACCGTCGCCCGCGCGCTGAACCTCAACGAGGACCTCACCGAGGCGATCGGCCTCGGCCACGACCTCGGCCACCCGCCGTTCGGCCACATCGGCGAGGCGGTCCTCGACGCCTGCCTCGCCGAGCGCTTCGGCGCAGGCTTTCGCCACTACGAGCACTCCCTGCGGATCGTCGAGGTGCTCGAGCGCGGGGGCGCCGGCCTGAACCTCTGCGCCGACGTCCGCGACGGGATCCTCTGTCACTCCGGCCGCGCGCCGATGCCCGCGACGCTCGAGGGCGCGATCGTGCGGCTCGTCGACCGCGTCGCCTACCTCAACCACGACATCGACGACGCGCTGCGCGCCGGCGTGCTCGTCGACGCCGCGCTGCCCGCCGAGGCGATCGCCGTGCTCGGCCCGACCGGCTCGGCGCGCATCGACATGCTCGTCCACGACCTCGTCGAGACCTCCGAGCAGGCCGGCGGCATCGTCCAGGGCGAGGAGGCCGCGGCGGCGATGACGACGCTGCGCGCCTTCATGTTCGAGCACGTCTACCTCGGCGCCGCCGCGCGCCAGGAGCACTCGCGCATCGAGCGCGTCCTGCGCACGCTCTTCGAGCACTACGCGTCCGACCCGGCGCTGCTCCCCGACGGCGGCGGCGCGCCGGGCGCCGATCATGCCCAGCGCGTGACCGACTACCTCGCGGGCATGACCGACCGCTACGCCGTCCGCGCCTTCGAGGCGCTGAGCGTCCCGGCGTCGTTCGCGCTCTAGTGGGCTAGCTCGTGGCCCTCTACACGAACGACTCCAAGGAGCGCGTCCGCGAGGCGGTCGACATGATCGACCTCGTCTCCTCGCGCACGGAGCTCAAGCGCGCGGGCGCCAACCGCCTCACGGGGCTGTGCCCCTTCCACGACGAGCGCACCCCGTCGTTCGGGATCAACCCGGCCGAGAAGGTCTACCACTGCTTCGGCTGCCAGGCCTCGGGCGACGCGTTCACGTTCGTCATGGAGACCGAGGGCGTGGACTTCAAGGGCGCGCTGGAGCTCCTCGCCGACCGCTACAAGGTCGCGCTCGAGCTCGAGGACGAGGACCCCGCCGCCGCCGAGCGCCGCCGGCGCAGCGAGCGCCTCATGGAGCTGCTCGAGCGCACGGCGACGTACTACGTGCGCCAACTGTGGGAGTCGCGCGAGGCCGAGCGTGCACGCGAGTACCTCGCCGCGCGCGGGCTGCAGGAGGGGGCGCTGCGCGAGTTTCGCGTCGGCTACGCGCCGAGCGCCTGGGACACCGTCCTGAACGCCTCGCGCCGCGCCGGCTTCGGCAACCGCGAGCTCTACGACGCCGGGCTCGCCCAGAAGTCCGCGAAGGGCGGCCGGATCTACGACCGCTTCCGCTCGCAGATCATCTTCCCGCTCGCCGACCAGCGCGGGCGCGTGCGCGGCTTCGCGGGGCGGACGCTCGGCGGCGACGACGCCGACCGCCGGCCGAAGTACGTCAACAGCCCCGAGAGCGAGCTCTTCCACAAGGGCCGCCAGCTCTTCGGCGCCGACCTCGCGCGGGCGCCCGCGGCGAAGGTCGGCAGCGTCGTCGTCGCCGAGGGCTACACCGACGTCATCGCGATGAGCCAGGCCGGCGTGCGCAACAGCGTCGCGATCATGGGCACCGCGTTGACCGAGGACCAGGTCTCAGAGCTCGCGCGCCTGGCGCCGGTCGTGCAGCTCGCGCTGGATGCCGACAGCGCCGGGCGCGAGGCGATGGTGCGCGCCGCGCGGATGGCCGCCGGGCGCAAGCTCGAGCTCCGCGTCGTGCCGCTGCCGCCGGGCGAGGACCCGGCCGACCTCCTCCAGCGCGCGGGCGGCGAGGAGCTGCAGCGGCGGATCGCCGAGTCGGTCCCCTTCGTGCGCTTCCGCGTCCTGCAGGTGCTCGACTCGGCCGACCTCGGCGACGCCGAGGGCAAGGACCGCGCGCTCGACGAGCTGCGCGGCGTCTTTTCGATGCTCGGGCCGAGCGTCATGCGCGACGAGCTGCTGCGGATCACCGGCGACCGCCTCGACCTCTCGCCCGAGCTGCTGTCCTCGTTGCTGGCCCGGCCGCCCTCCGGCGCGCGGCGCGGCGAGGATCCGGGCGGCGCGCAGGCGCCGGGTCGTCCGCAGGCCGTGCCGCTCGACCGCCGCGAGCGCACGGAGCGGACGTTCCTCGCGCTCTGCATCGCGCTGCCCTCGCTCGGGCGCACGGCGCTCGCCGAGCTCGACCTCGACGCCGATCTGTCGCGGCCCGCCACGCGCGCCGCCGCCGCGCACCTGCGCGAGCACCTCGACGCGCCGACCGAGGGCCTGCCCGACGACGACCCGCTCACGGGCCTCGTCCGCGAGCTCGCCGTGCGCGCCGCCGGCGTCACCGCGACGCCCGCCGTCTTTCGCATGGAGCGCCTGCAGCTCGAGCTCTACCGCGTCGAGCGCGAGATCGCGCTGGCCCGCTCGCGCGGCGAGCCCGTGACGGACCTCGCCGAGCGGCGCAGCACCACGAAGGCCGAGATCAACCGCGCGATGGAGCAGCTCATGGACGAGAGCGAGCCCGCGCGCTGAGTGCCGCCGGCGGACGACTCGGTACGCTTGCAGCCCGTTCGGGGGTAGCTCAATCGGCAGAGCATTCGGCTGTTAACCGAAGGGTTGTGGGTTCGAGTCCCACCCCCCGAGTTGGTCGCGGGCCGCGTTCAGCGGCCGGCGGGAGCGGCGCGCGCAGGCGGCTGCTCTTCGACGAGCGCCTCGCTGCCGGTGGCGCCTGCGGCCGCCTCCTCGACGGCGACCACGGCTTCCTCGAGCGTCGTGCGCAGCGGCACCTCTCGCAGCAGCAACGCGAGCACGAAGCTCAGCGCGGCGACGCCGGTCCCGACGAGGAAGACCGGCTGGAGGGCGTCGACGAACGCCAGCAGGAAGTCGTCGCGGACGCCGGCTGGCAGGGCGGCGACGTCGTCGGGGGAGATGCTGAGGTTGCCGAAACCGCGCCGCGGCTTCGCGCGGCAGCGCGGTGAGCTCCGGGGAGCCGCGACGCGAGATCGCCCCGAAGAGCGCGGCCGAGCGAGCCGCCCATCGAGTTCGAAAGAAGTCGCCGTGGACGTCGAATCGACGCCGCGTCTGCGCCGAAGCGGCGCGCGTTCTGGATCTCGGGCGGCCGAGCATGAGGACGTAGCTGCGCGACTCGCGCCGAGGACGAGCATGTAGAGGAGCATCGGGCTCGACGCGAGCCCACGGCGCGGTGTCGGCCTGCGGGAGGCGATTCGAGAGCAGGAACATCCCGAGCGTCGCTGAGCGGGCGCAACAAGACCTTGTAGCGCCCGATCCGGCCGATGACCCGGCGCCGACAGTGACGCTCGCCGTCAGCAGCCCGGCGGGCATGAGCGGCAGCATGCGCAGCCCGGAGCTCGTCGGGCTGACGCCGTAGACGAGCTGCAGGACACCGGGAGGCAGATTTTCGTCGCCGAACATCGCCAGGCAGAAGCCGAGTGCCGTCGCGACGTCGGAAGACCGCCATCCTGAAGAGGCCAGCAGCGGGAGTGATCGGCTCCATCGCGCGCCGCTCCTGGCTGCACGAACAGCGCGATGAGCACGACGCCCGCGGCGCGGGCTTTGCGAGGCTCACCGACGTGCCCAGTCGTACCCGTGCCGCCCCAGGTCGTCGAGCTAGCACGATCGCTGCTGACGCCGCCGGTCAGCGCCCGGGCGCCGCGGAAGGCTCTGGATCGCTCGTGGCGTCTCCAACGGGGTATGCCAGAGGTTGGTCAGGCGCAACTTGCACGTCGATGCACCGCGTAGCATCGCCGATCGGCTTGTTGATCGTAGAACGACGTCCAGGCCATGAGATCGCCTCGACGAGGAAGTCCAGCCGAGCAACCGGCCTCGGCGACCGACGCGACCGCGAAGACCGACCCGATGAGCCCCATGTAGCGGCCATCGCTCGCGGGGCGGCACGATGTCGCGCGATGATCGCCTGCGCGCCGACCACTGAGGCCTTCGCCCGCGCCGATGCCCTGCAGCGCGCGGAAGCCGATGAGCTCGCCCATCGTCCGGCTCAGGCCCGAGAGCATCGAGCCGGCGAGATAAGATGAGGATCGCTCGCGAGGAAGCATGTCGGGCTTGCGCCCGTACATGTCTGCCCGAGCCTTGCCGTATCAGCGGCGTTCGACGCGGTGCTCGCCAGCAGGTAGGACGTCACGACCTCATATCGCGCGACACCTCGCGTCGTGCGGCGGTCGCGGCCAGATCGCACCGCAAGGTGTTACGGGCAACGCAGCCTTTGCACCGTTTCTGCGCAGGCGCTTGCGATTACCGCGGTGGCAGCCGTACTGTCGGATTCCGGCGCCTTGGTCAGCGCCGAGTGGGATCAAACCCCCCGGCCTTCGGAGTGGCCTCCGGGCTGGGGGTGGTCTCACACGGGTGGCAGCTCGATGATGGAGAGGTGGTCCAGGATGCCGCCCAGTTCGCCGCACGATCGTCGGCAGCGCGCGTGGACACGATCGTCTGGTCCAGCGCCGCGAGCACGAGTTCGACGAGATGCCGGAGCAGCGCGTTGAGCGCCGCCGAAGACCGTCGCGAGCGCGCGGCCGTGCAGCGCGGCGCCGCTCGCCGCCGCCGCCCGCGTTCACTCCTCGGCTCCGTACAGCGCGGCGACGACCGGGCGCAGGACGGCGAGCACGTCGTCCAGCGGCGCCTCGGCGAGCGCGGGCAGCGTGCCGCTCGCGCGCGACAGCGCGACGCCGGTCGCGATCGCCACGAGCAGCTCGGCGCGCAGCGCCGGGTCGTCGACGCCGCGGCGCTCCAGCTCCTCGCCGAGCGGCTCGAGCAGGCGGCCGCGGATGATGTCGGTGACCTGCTCGCGGATCCCGTCGCTGAGCCCAGGGCTCACCATCGCCCGCGGAATCGGGCCGATCCCGCGCTGCTCGGAGCGGCTCAGCATCCGCTCGAGGACCTCGGCGGGCTGCACCGACATCGGCGGGCGATGGCCCTGCTGCTGCAGCGCGGCGAGGTACAGGCCCTCCTTGCCGCCGAAGTAGCGCGCGATGAGCGCGGGGTCGACGCGGGCGCGGTCGCCGATGTCGCGCACCGTGGCGCCGTCGTAGCCGCGCTCGTGAAAGAGCTCGCCGGCGGCCTCCAGCAACGCGTCGCGGCTGGCCTGCGCATCGTGGCGTCGGCGCCCGTCGGCGGTCGCGCTCACAGCCGCGTGCTACCGTTGTCAGCAACTGATGACATCGCCTGCTGACATTAGCACGCCACCGGTGCAACGCCAGCACTACGGCGTCACGCTCGGGGTCCTCGTCGTCGGCGCGCTCGCGTTCGCGCTGTCGCAGACGCTCGTCGCGCCCGCCCTGCCGGAGATCCAGCGCGAGCTGCAGACGACGACGACGGCGGTGACGTTCGTCCTGACCGCCTACCTGCTGAGCGCCTCGGTCGCCACGCCGATCGTCGGCAGGCTCGGCGACATCTATGGCAAGGAGCGCGTCCTCGTGGCGACGCTCGCCGTCTTCGCGCTCGGCTCGCTCGTCGCGGCGCTGTCGCACTCGATCGAATGGCTCATCGCCGGCCGCGTCATCCAGGGTGTCGGGGGCGCCGTCTTCCCGCTGTCGTTCGGGATCATCCGCGACGAGTTCCCGCGCGAGCGCGTCGCGACCGGGATCGGCCTCATCAGCGCGACGTTCGGCATCGGCGGCGGCGCCGGGCTCGTCCTCAGCGGGATCATCGTCGAGAACCTCTCCTACGAGTGGCTCTTCTGGCTCGGCCTCGTCGTCGTCGTCGTCGCGATCGTCGCGACCCACCTCTTCGTGCCCGAGTCGCCCGTCAAGGCGCCCGCGAAGATCGACTGGACGGGCGCTGCGCTCATGTCGGCCGGGCTCATCGCGCTGCTCGTCGCGCTCAGCGAGGGCAACACGTGGGGCTGGGAGTCGGCCCGGGTGCTCGGGCTCTTCGCCGCCGCGGCCGTCCTGCTGACGGCGTGGACGGTGTTCGAGCAGCGCCATCCGCAGCCGCTCGTGGACATGAACATGATGCGCGCCCGCGCCGTCCTGACGACGAACCTCACCGCGCTCCTCGTCGGCTTCGGCATGTTCGGCTCCTTCATCCTCATCCCGCAGTTCGTCCAGACGCCGTCGGCGGCCGGGTTCGGCTTCGGCGCGACGGTGACCGAGGCCGGGCTGTTCCTCCTTCCGTCGGCAGCCGTGATGCTCGTCGCGGGGCCGTTCGCCGGCTGGCTCGGCGGCCGCTTCGGGTCCAAGCTGCCGCTGCTGGCCGGGACGCTCACCGGCACCGCGAGCTTCGCCTGGCTCGCCGTCATGCACGACGAGCCGTGGATGATCTACGTCGGCGTCACGCTGCTCGGCATCGGGATCGGGTTCTCGTTCGCGGCGATGGCGAACCTCATCGTCGACGCCGTCGCCCAGGACCAGACCGGCGTCGCGACGGGGATGAACACGATCATGCGGACCGTCGGCGGCGCGCTCGGCGGGCAGATCGCGGCGAGCATCGTCGCGTCGCACATCGCATCCGGCGGGCTGCCGGAGGAGACCGGCTTCACGATCGCCTTCGTCATGTCGGCGCTCGGCATGGCGGCGGCCTTCGGCCTCGCCCTCGCGATCCCGGGACGGCTGCGCGAGCGCGAGGCCGTGCTCGCCGCCAGGCCCGCCCCCGAGCACGGCTGACCGTCGAACACCCGTCCAGCGAGGCGTGGCGCCGCCCCGCGCCGGGTAGGGCGAGCGCATGATCATCGGTGCCGTCATCGCGTTCTGCGTCGTGCTGCTCGTCCTCGCGTTCCTCGCGCCGCGGCTGTCGCGCGGCCCGCAGCGCGGCGGGCAGAAGGCCGTCGGGCTCGGCGAGCGCGGCGCGGGCAAGGCACCCGGTCGCCTCGGCCATGTCCTCGCCAAGCCGTTTCAGACCGCGCAGAAGGCGATCGGCAAGAGCGGCTCCGCCGGCCGTCGCGGCCGCGGCAAGCTGCCCCTGTAGCCGCGTTGCCGCCGTCGGCGGCGTCCACTAGGTTGCGCACATGGACGGCCACGGACGGCGGGGGATATCGGGCGCGGTCGTCGCCGCGCTCGTGCTCCTGGCGCCCGCGACCGCGCGGGCCGCGATCGTCGTCGACGACGTCTCGGTCAGCGAGGGCAACGGCGGCGTCGTCGCGACGTTCACGCTGACCCGTGACGCGGGGCTGCTCGCGCCCGCCCGGACCGTCGCCTTTGCGACCGCCGACGCGACCGCGCGAGCGCCCGCCGACTACACGGCCGCCGGCGGCAGCCTGAGCTTCCCGGCCGTCATCCTGCCCGAGACCCAGGTGCGCCAGGTCTCCGTCGCGATCGCCGGCGACCGGCTCGACGAGCCGGCCGAGACGCTGCGACTCCTCGTCTCCGGCGCCGAGGTCACCGACGGCGAGGGCGTCGCGACGATCCTCGACGACGATCCCGCGCCGGTCATCGCCGTCGCCGACGCGCAGCCTGCGCCCGAGGGCGCGAGCGCGACGTTCAGCGTCGGTCTCAGCGCGCCGAGCGGGCGCGACGTCAGCGTCGCCTTCACGACGGCGAACGCGAGCGCCACCGCCGGCCAGGACTACACCGCCCGTGCCGGGGCGCTGACGATCGCGGCGGGAAGCACGAGCGCGCAGGTCGGCGTCCCGCTGCTCGACGACGGCGCCGACGAGCCGAACGAGACCTTCGAGCTGCGCCTCTCGGCGCCCGCGGCGGCGACGCTCGGCGACGCGATCGCGCTCGGCACGATCGTCGACACCGACGAGCCGCCCGCCGCGGCCGCGCCCGCGCCGGTGACGGCCGCGCCCGCGCCGGTCGCACCAGGGACGGGGCCCGCGGCGCCGGGCACCGGCTCGTCGGTCCCGGGCTTGCCCCGGCTCGGAGTCTCCAGCCCGCGCCTGCGCCAGCCGGCGACCGCGGTCGTCACGGTCGCCTGCCCGCGCGAGGCCGGCAGGTGCACCGGCCAGCTCACGCTCTTCAGCCGGCCGAACAAGCGCTCCAAGCTCAAGGCGCTGCGCCGCGAGCGGCGCCTCGGCCACAAGACGTTCGCGCTCGCCGGGGGCCATTCGCAGACGATCTCGATCGCGCTCGCCAAGGCGGACCGCAGCCTCCTCGAGCGCGCCGGGCGCATCGAGGTCAGGGCCTTCGCGCTCATGCGCGACGGCGCCGGGCAGAGCGGCCTGCGGACGGTCAACGGGACGCTGATACGGCGAAGCGCCCACTCGAGCCCGAGCCGCCGGCGCTAGCCCACGTCTCGACGAGCCCCGCCGCGTGCGCCGGGCCGTCGTGCTTCGCCGCCCACGCCTGGAGCTCGCGCGCCCGCTCGCGCACACCCGGCCGGGCCAGCGCGCGGCCGGTTGCGAGCGCGATCGCGCGCGGCGTCACCATCCGCCGCGGCAGCCGCACGCCGAGCCCCGCCCACTCGATCCGGGCGGCGTTCTCGTTCATGTCGCCCGCCGCCGGCACGACGAGCACGACGCAGCCGCCCGCCAGCGCGCTCGCGACGGTCCCGTGGCCGCCGTGGCAGATCACGACGTCGCAGGCGGGCATCGTCCGCGAGTACGACAGCCAGTCCACGAGCGTCGCGTTGGGCGGCGCCTCGAACGGCGGATCGGGCCGTGACCGGTTCACCGACGCCAGCACGCGGACGGGCATGCCGGCGAGCCCGGCGAGCGCCGAGCGCAGCAGACGGTGCTCGGCGTCCTGCGACGTCGAGGGCGCGAGCAGGACGAGCGGCGCGTCGCCCGGCGGCGGCTGCACGGCCTCGGCGGGCGGCTCCCACAGCAGCGGGCCGACGACGTGCGTGTTCGGCGGCCGGTCGCGCGGATATTCGAGCTGCGGGAACGTCGCGACGAGACAGAGGTCCTCGCTGATGCCGCCGTGCACGCGGAGGCGCGGCGGCAGCTCCAGGCGCCGGCGCGTCTCGTTGAGCTCGTCGCGGCCGAGCGCGAGGCCGTGGCGCAGCAGCGGCGCGGTGGCTCCCCACAGCGCGCGGCCCAGCGGCGTGCGCGGCAGGCGCGCGCCGCACGAGTACGGCGGCGTCCCCGGCGGCATGCGGGGGTCGGTGTGGGGGATGAGCGTCGCGACCGGCACGCCCTCGAGCTCGCCCGCCAGTGCCGGGGCGAGCGTCAGGATGTCCGACACGACCGCGTGTGGCGCGACCTCGCGCACGAGGCCGACGGTCTCGCGCGTCGCCCGCTCGACCGCCTGGTAGGGCGTCAGCGGCCGCTCGCGGGTGGGGAACACGTGGTACTCGGGCGCCGCGGCGAACGTCATGCCCTCGGCGGCGACGTGCTCGCGCCAGCGCTCCCAGGTCTGCAGCGTCACGTCGTGGCCGCGGGCCACGAGCGCGCGCCCGAGCGCGATGACCGGGAACGCGTGGCCCGGGTCGCCGAAGGCCCCGAGCAGGAGCCGCAGCCGGGCGCTCAGGCCGCCAGCTCCGCGATGAGCCGCAGCTGCGTCAGGCGATCGTCCTTCGTGAAGGCGAGCGGGCTGATCCCGAGCGTGCCGACGCCGGCGTCGCGGTAGACCGCGAGGCGCTCGCGGACGTGCTCGGGCGGGCCGCAGATCGAGACCGTGTCGATGAGCTCGTCCGAGAGCCGCGCCATCGCCTCGTCGCGCCTGCCGTCGAGGTAGAGGTCCTGCACCGCGCGCGCCTCCTCCTCGAAGCCGTAGCGCTGGACGAGCTGGTTGTAGAAGTTCTTCTCGCGCGAGCCCATGCCGCCGACGTAGAGCGCGATGAACGGGCGCATGAGGTTGCGCCCGCTCTCGAGGTCCTCGGTGACGCAGACGTTGACCTGCGGCGCGATGTCGAAGCCCTCCAGCGAGCGCCCACTGCGCGCGGCGCCCTCCTCGAGCAGCGGCCGGAACTCGGCGACGTGCTCGGGGGAGAAGAGCGTCGGGATCCAGCCGTCGGCGATCTCGCCGGCGAGGCGCGTGTTGTTCGGCCCGATCGCGGCGAGGTAGATCGGGATCTGCTCCTGGATCGGGCCGATCGTGAGCTTCAGCGGCTTGCCGGGGCCGTCGGGCAGCGGCAGCGTCAGCGTCTCGCCCTCGAAGATCAGCCGCTCGCGCGCGAGCGCCTTGCGCACGACGGCGACGTACTCGCGCGTGCGCTGGATCTGGCGGCCGAAGCGCTGGCCGTGCCAGCCCTCGGCGACCTGCGGCCCCGACGAGCCGATGCCGAGCAGCATCCGGCCGCCGGAGAGGTGGTCGATCGTCGCCGCCGTCATCGCCGTCATCGCCGGGCTGCGCGCCGGCATCTGGAAGATCGCCGATCCGAGCTTGATCGTGCTCGTCAGGCCCGCGAGCCAGCCCAGGACCGTCGCGGCGTCCGAGCCGTAGGCCTCCGCGGCCCAGACGGAGTCATAGCCGAGGCGCTCGGCCTCCTGGACGATCTCGCGCTGGTCGTCGGAGTGCAGCCCGAGTCCCCAGTAGCCGATGTGCACGCCGAGTTTCATGGGTGCAAGATCCCTTTCATGCCAAGGAGTTCATTTGCCGTGGGCGACGGCCTGTCATACGGTGGCGCTGTCCCGAGCGAACGGAGAGAGAACCCTATGCCAACGCCTCGCGAAGTCGCGGTCGCCGATCTGCGTCGTGCCATCGACGTTCTGCCCGAGCGCACTCGCCAGGCAATGCTCGTCGGCCTGCAGAACAACACCGTCATCACCGGGGCGTTCACCGGCGGCGACGGGGTCTGCCCGATGATGGCCGCACACCGCGAGGGCGGGCGCACGAGCTGCGTCTCGTTCCCCGAGGCATGGGACAAGTTCACCGGCGTCTACGGGCGCGCGATCTGCCGCCAGGCGACCGAGTACGAGGTCGGCATCCTGCGCATGGAGATCCAGGCGAGCCTGAAGCCGCAGGTCTCCGAGCTCGCCGAGGCGATCGCCGATCACGAGAAGATGGTCGAGAGCCGCCGCCGTCGCGACCGCTTCTTCGCCGGCGACCCCGTCGACCTCGCCGGCACGATCGACGAGCACAAGACCTCCGCGCGCCGCCGGCGCAGCTCCGAGGCCGAGGACGTCGGGCTGGACTGGCTCTTCGAGGAGACGCTCGTGCTGCCGGCCGACTTCGGCACGCAGCCCGTCGCGGACGGCGATGCCGACGCCGGCTTCGACTTCGACGCGGCCGAGGACGACATCTACGCCCGCTAGACGGCGTTGACGAGCTGCCCGCCGCCGGGCAGCTCGAACATGATCTCCGGGACGATGCACCCCGGGGTCAGCGAGAGCAGCATCCGCACGGCGGCGACGATGTCCGAGGTCTGGATCATGGCCTCGGGCGCGACGTGTCCCTTGACGAAGTCGGTCATCGGCGTGTCGACGAACGCCGGGCACAGCGCGGTCGACTTGATCCCGAGCGCGTTGAGCTCGGAGTTCATCGCCTGCGTGAAGCCGACGACGCCGAACTTCGTCGCGCTGTAGATGCTCAGCCAGGCCTCGCCGCGCTTGCCGGCGATCGAGGCGCTGTTGACGACGAGCGCGTTGCGGTGCTCGGCGCCGGCGGCGGTGAGCATCGGCAGCGCGTCGCGGTAGAAGAGCGGGAGCGCCCGCAGGTTCGTGGCCAGCTGGATGTCCATGCGCTTCGTGCTGAGCTCGCCGATCGGCGCGCCGATGCCGACGCCGGCGTTGTTCATCAGCACGTCGAGGCGCCCGTACGCGTCGCGGTGGGCGTCGACGACCCGCTTGATGTCGTCCTCGTCGCCGACGTTCGCGGCGACCTCCTGGACCTCGAGCCCCTCGTCGCGCAGCGCCTCGAAGGCGGCGTGCAGCTTCTCGGGGCGCCGCGCGGCCATCGTCACCGCGTGCCCCTCCTGCGCCAGCATCCGCGCGACGGCGAGCCCGATGCCGCTCGACGCGCCCGTCACGATCGCCGCGCGATCTGCCATCGGTGCCTCCTTCGCTCGTCGCAGGTGCGGCGCAATCCAATCACGCCAACTAGAGTTGGGGCGGCATGCCACGACGACTGCTCCTGTCGTTGCTGGCGGCGACCATCGTCCTGAGCGCCTGCGGCTCCGGCGACGACGGGTCGGCGCCCGCACCGCCCCAGCCACAGGCCGCGCAGCCGGCCGACTTCCCGTCCTCCAACGGCAAGACGCTCGCGCAGCTCACGCAGGGGCTGCCGAAGGGCGCGATCCTCAACGTCTCGAGCTTCAGCTCGCAGAAGCCCGGCGAGAAGAACCGGCTGAGCTTCGCGATCGTCGACCGCGCGAACAAGCAGATCGACGTCTCCGAGGTCGCCGTCTACACCGCGAAGACCAACGGGTCGGAGCTGCGCGGGCCGTTCGTCGCGCGCCGGGAGTCGCTGGACGTCGCGACGCAGTACCGCAGCCGCCAGACCTCGGCCGACCTCAAGAGCGGCGACACGTTCTACGTCGCCGACGTCGCCTACGGCTCCGCCGGCGAGCACGTGCCGATCGGGCTCGTCCGCCTCGACGGCCGCCTCGTCGTCGCCGACGCCCCGGCCCCGGTGCCGGTCGGCCAGCGCGGCGGCCCGCCGGACGTCGGCGACCGCGCGATCAAGGTCAAGACGCTCACGGCGGCCGACGTCGGCGGCAACCTCGAGAAGCTCTCGACGCGCGTGCCGCCCGCCCAGGACCTCCTGAAGGACGACTTCGCCGACGTCCTCGGCAAGAAGCCGGTCGTGCTGCTGTTCGCCACGCCGGCGCTCTGCCAGTCGCGGACGTGCGGGCCGGTCGTCGACATCGCCGAGCAGGTGCGCGCCCAGAACGGCAAGGGCGTGACGTTCATCCAGCAGGAGATCTACCAGGACAACGATCCGGGCAAGCCCGTGCGCTCGCAGGTCGCCCGCTGGCGGCTGCCGACCGAGCCGTGGGCGTTCGTCATCGACCGCCACGGGAAGATCAGCTCGCGCTTCGAGGGCGTCTTCAGCGTCGGCGAGCTGGCGCGTGCGGTCGAGGCCGTCAAGTAGCGCGCGGCGATGGGGCAGGGAGGGCTCGAACCTCCGTCTAACCGATTATGAGTCGGCTGCTCTGACCAACTGAGCTACTGCCCCGCGAGCGGATTGTGGCGCGTTGGCGGATAATCCCCGAGCCCGCGATGTCGGCGAGGGAGGCAAGTGATGGGCGACCTGCTGCGCAAGATGTTCCGCATCAACTACGAGAAGCGAACTCGTGATGAGATCGAGGCCGCCGCAGAGGGTGCCGCGCTCATGCAGGAGCAGCACGCGCGCGACGTGCTCTCGATGGCCGAGGAGGCCGGCGTCGGCGAATCCGACTTTCGGGTCCAGCGCGCCCAGCAGGTCCTCGAGCGGCTGCGGTGAGCTGATGGGCTATTACCTGCGCCGCTTCGTCGGCGGCGAGACGGATGGCTTCGACCGCGAGCAGATGATCGACGTCGCCGAGCAGGCGCTCAAGCAGCAGCTCGAGCTCGCGCTCGACGTGCTCGAGCTCGCCGAGGCCACCGAGCTGCCGGAGTCGCACAAGGAGAAGGACCAGCGCATCACCCGCGCCCGCGACACCATTCGCGCCCTCGGCGGCTTCTAGTACACACGGGTGTACTGGCTCCCGCGGCGCTCGGGCTTGCGCTGCTCGCCGGGTGCGGCGGTGAGCCCGGCGGCGCGCTCCGTCCTGCGCAGACGGCCACTGGGCCCGCGCGCAGCGCGTCGCCGCCCGCGCTCTGCGGGCCGCTGAAGGCGACCGTCACCGGCCGCGTCACGACGCCCGCCGCCACCGAGCTGTCGGGGCTCGTGCGCTCGCGCTCGCAGCCGCGCGTGCTCTGGGCGATCAACGACTCCGGCGCCGCGGCGTCGGTCCTCGCGCTGACGAGCAGCGGCCGGGCGCTCGCCGAGATCGCGGTCGGCGGCGCGGAGAACGTCGACTGGGAGGACATCGCGATCGGACCCGCGGCGGGCGCCGGCGACGCGCTCTACATCGCCGACACCGGCGACAACGACGCCCGCCGCAACGAGGTCGTCGTCTACCGCGTGCCCGAGCCGCAGCTCGCCGCGGGCGCGCCGGCGGCGACGCGTCCGGCCGAGCGGCTCGTGCTGCGCTACCCCGACGGCGCGCACGACGCCGAGGCGCTCATGATCGACCCCGACAGCGGCGTGCTCGTGGTCGTGACGAAGAGCTTCGGGGGCGAGTCGGGCGTCTTCACCGCCACCGATCCCGTCCCCGGCACGACGACGGCGCTGCGCCGCCGCGGGCGGCTGAACCTCGGCGGCGGGCAGGCCGTCACGGCCGGCGACGTCTCCGCCGACGGGCGCACGATCGTCCTGCGCACGTACGACCGCGCGTTCGTCTGGCGGCGCCGCGCGAAGGAGTCCGTCGCGGGCGCGCTGCGCCGCCCGCCGTGCGCGGCGCGCGACGACGCGCTGCTCGCCGAGGGGCAGGGGGAGACGCTCGCGCTGACCGCCGACGGGGGCGCGTTTGACACCGTGCCCGAGGGCGCGCGCCCGCGGATCCGCCGCCACGAGCCGGCGCGCTGGGCGCGTCGCCGCTCGGGATCCACGTTTGCGCGGGTCTCAGCCGGGAACCCCAAGAGAAGAAGACCGCCGAGGGACTTTTCGGTTCGGCCCATATCCCCCGCCGCCCCCCTCAATTCCCTCGGCCCGCGCCCGGTGTGACCCCACCGGGCGCGCTTCGTTTAACAGCACCGGAAGGGCGCCGAAAAGGAACGCGGGCGGCCCCGTCGAAACAGGCTCTCGCCCATGAAGCGATCCGCCACGCCGACAACGACCCCCGAGTCGCTCTCCACCTACATCCAGGCCCGCTTCGACGACTTCTCGCGTTCGCAGAAGGATGTCGCGCAGTACATCGTCGACCATCTCGACGAGGTCGCCTTCCAGACCGCGGAGGAGCTTGCGCGTCGCGCGAACACGTCCTCGAGCACCGTCGTGCGCTTCTCGCAGGCGCTCGGCTTCGAGGGCTATCCCGAGCTGCAGCAGTCCGCCCGCGAGGAGTACCGCCGCCGCCATGCGACGACGATCCCGGCCGCCGGCCCGGGTCCCGTCGCGCCGCTGTTCTCGCTCGACCAGAACGAGTTCGAGACGATGCTCGCCGCCGATCACGTCAACGTCGAGGACACCGCGCGCAAGGTCTCGCGCAGCGAGATCGAGGCCGCCGTCGAGGCGATCGCCACGACGCCCCGGCTGCTGGTCGCGGGCACCGACCAGATGGCGTTCTTCGCCTCCTACCTGCGCCACCTGCTCATGCTCCTCGACCTCCGCGCGGAGATCGTCGCCAGCCCCTCGCAGGAGGCGCTGGGCCGCCTGAGCCGGATCGACGACCAGACGCTCGTCATCGGCCTGTCGGCCGGCCGGCCGCATCCGCTCGTCGTGCGCGCGATGAAGCTCGCGCGCCACCGCAAGGCGCGGACGATCGCGATCACCGACGCGACGCTCTCCGAGGTCGCCAAGCTCGCCCAGATCCGCCTGTACTACTCGTCCAACAGCCCGGCCTACGTGCGCTCGCACACCGCGCTGCTGGCGATGGTCCAGGCGCTCGCGTACGGCGTCTACGCCCGCGATGCCGACGGCTACGCCGACCGCATCAAGGCCTTCAAGCTCAAGTAGCTCGCCGCCGGGTCGCCGAGCGGCCTCGATAACATCGCCGGGGTGAGAGACGAAGCCACGTTCCGGGTCAAGGCCGGCCTCGCGGAGATGCTCAAGGGCGGGGTCATCATGGACGTCGTCGACGCCGAGCAGGCGCGGATCGCCGAGGCCGCCGGGGCCGCCGCGGTCATGGCACTCGAGCGCGTGCCGGCCGACATCAGGCGCGACGGCGGCGTCGCCCGGATGTCCGATCCGGCGATGATCAAGTCCATCCAGGAGGCCGTGACGATCCCGGTCATGGCGAAGGCCCGCATCGGCCACATCGCCGAGGCGCAGGTGCTCGAGGCGCTCGAGGTCGACTACATCGACGAGTCCGAGGTCCTCACGCCCGCCGACGAGGACAACCACATCGACAAGTGGGGCTTCTCGGTCCCGTTCGTCTGCGGCGCGACGAACCTCGGCGAGGCCCTGCGGCGCATCGGCGAGGGCGCGGCGATGATCCGCTCCAAGGGCGAGGCGGGCACGGGCGACGTCGTCGAGGCCGTCCGCCACATGCGCGCGATCCGCGGCGCGATCCGCCGCCTCGGGATGCTCGACGACGCCGAGCTCGCGACGGCCGCCAAGGAGCTGCAGGCCCCGCTGCACCTCGTCCGCGGCGTCGCGCGCGAGGGCGGGCTGCCGGTCGTGCTGTTCTGCGCCGGGGGCATCGCGACGCCGGCCGATGCCTCGCTCATGATGCAGCTCGGCGCCGAGGGCCTCTTCGTCGGCTCCGGGATCTTCAAGTCCGCCGATCCCGAGCGCCGGGCGCGGGCGATCGTCGAGGCGACGACGCACTTCGCCGACGCGGCGCGGGTCGCGCGGGCGTCCGAGGGCCTGGGCACGGCGATGGAGTCGCTGGAGTCACGGGCGCTCGGCGACGACCAGCTGCTCGCCCAGCGCGGCTGGTAGTGGCCGGCCCGCTGGTCGGCGTGCTCGCCCTCCAGGGCGGCTTCGCGGCGCACGCCAGGGTGCTGCGCGGGCTCGGCGCGCAGGTGCGCGAGGTCCGCGTGCCGGCCGACCTCGAGGGCCTGCACGGGCTCGTCATCCCCGGCGGCGAGTCGACGACGATGACGCTCGGCATCGAGCGCGAGGGCCTCGCCGGGCCGCTGCGCGAGCTCGTCGCCGCCGGCACGCCGGTGCTCGGCACCTGCGCGGGGCTCATCATGCTCGACCGCAAGCACCTCGGGCTCATGGACATCGAGTCGCGGCGCAACGCGTTCGGCCGGCAGGTGCGCTCCTTCGAGGCCGACCTGCAGATCGCCGGGATCGACGGCGAGCCGGTGCGCGCGGTCTTCATCCGGGCGCCGTGGATCGCCGAGCACGGCGACGGCGTCGAGATCCTCGCGTCGGTCGACGGCCACGCCGTCGCAGCGCGGCAGGGCTCGCTGCTGGCGGTGGCCTTCCATCCCGAGCTCGGCGAGGACACGCGCCTGCACGAGCGCTTCCTGCGAGCCTGTGCGGCGATCTCGCGATGACGCACCGGACGATCGAGTCGTGGCTCATGGACATGGACGGCGTCCTCGTGCGCGAGGAGGCGGCGATCCCGGGCGCCGATCGCTTCCTCGCGCGGCTGACCGAGCTCGGGCGCCCGTTCCTCGTCCTGACGAACAACTCGATCTACACCCGCCGCGACCTCGCCGCGCGGCTGCGCCTGTCGGGCCTGGATGTGCCCGAGGACGCGATCTGGACGTCGGCGCTGGCGACCGCGCGCTTCCTCGACGACCAGCGCCCCAACGGCTCGGCCTACGTCATCGGCGAGGCGGGCCTGACCACGGCGCTGCACGAGGTCGGCTACACGCTGACCGAGCGCGAGCCGGACTACGTCGTGCTCGGCGAGACGCGGACCTACAGCTTCGAGCGCATCACCCAGGCGATCCGCCTGCTCGAGCGCGGCGCGCGCTTCATCGCCACGAACCCCGACGCGACCGGCCCCTCGCCCGACGGCCCGATGCCCGCGACCGGCTCGGTCGCCGCGCTCATCAGCCGCGCGACCGGCGTGGACCCGTACTTCGTCGGCAAGCCCAACCCGCTCATGATGCGCTCGGCGCTCAACGCGATCGAGGCGCACTCCGAGACCGCCGCGATGGTCGGCGACCGCATGGACACCGACGTCGTCGCCGGTCTCGAGGCCGGCATGGAGGCGATCCTCGTGCTCACCGGGATCAGCACGCGCGACGCCGCCGAGCGCTTCCCGTACCGCCCGTCGCGGATCGTCGACTCGATCGCCGACCTCGTCGACGAGCTGCACTGACGGTTCACAGCGCCGTCACGCGCTGATCACGCCGGGTCACAACGCTCCGCCGGGAGGTCGCCACGCTGGCCGCGACCGTGAAACCGACCTGGAGTCCGAATGACGACGTCCTATCTGCGTCCCGACAGCCCCGGCGAGGGCGTGTCGCGGCGCATCCTGCTGACCCGCTCGGCCTCTGCCGGGGTCGGCATCGTGCTGAGCGGCAGCGTCCCCGGCCTGTTCGGGACCGCGCAGGCCAAGCACGGCGGCGAGGTCGGCTACGGCCCGCTGATCCCCGACCCCGAAGGGATCCTGTCGCTGCCCGAGGGCTTCTCCTACGAGATCGTCGCGAAGTCCGGCGCGACGCTCCTGGAGACCGGCGAGCCGACGCCCGACGATCCCGACGGCGCCGCGGCCTTCGTGCGCCGCGGCGGCAACGCAGCGTCCTCGTCAACAACCACGAGATCGGGGCGGCGAGTCCTCTCGCGTCCCGGCGCTCGAGGGCTTCACCTACGACGCGCTCGCCGTGCCCGACCTCTCCGTCTTCACCGAGCCCGGCACGCGGCTGCAGCTCCAGTGGGTACCGGTGCCCGACCGCGCCGCCACGACGGTCTCGACCCGCAAGCAGGCCTACGCCCAGCCCGTCACCCGCAGCCGCAAGCTCGAGGGCATGTGGTGGGGCGACGGCGGCGCGTACTTCGTCGCCTCGTTCGCGCGTGGAGCGGCCGACGGCAGCGCGGCATCCCACGACGGCCAGGTCTGGTTCATCGATCCCGACGAGGACCGCATCGAGCTGAAGATCTGGTTCGCCAACACGCCGGCCGATCAGGACTCAGACCCCGACGGCCCGGACAACATCACCGTGTCGCCGTTCGGCGGCGTCATCCTGGCCGAGGACGGTGAGGGCAAGAGCCGCCTCGTCGGCGCGACCGACGACGGAGAGACGTACGTCTTCGCGCGCGACGAGCTCGCGGGCGACAGCGGGTTCACCGGCCCGACGTTCTCGCGCGACAAGAAGACGCTGTTCGCGAACATCCAGTCGCCGGGCCACGTGTTCGCGATCACGGGCCGTTCCGCAAGCAGTAGGCGCGGTCAGACGACGAGCCCGTGTCGCACCGTGTTCTCGGTGACGACGCGGGGCTCGACGAAGTGCAGCAGGTAGTCGTGGCCGCCGGCCTTCGTGCCGGTGCCCGACAGCCTGTTGCCGCCGAAGGGCTGGCGGCCGACCATCGCGCCGGTCGTCGAGCGGTTGACGTAGAGGTTGCCGACCGGTGAGCGGGCGACGACCCTCGCGACGACGCGCGGGTTGCGCGAGAAGAGCGCGCCGGTCAGGGCCACGGGCAGCGCGTCGATGCGGTCGCAGGCCTCGTCGACGCAGCGCACGGACTCGACGGTCAGCAGCGGCCCGAAGACCTCCTCGCGCAGCAGCGGCGAGTCCAGCGGCAGGCCGGTGGCGACGACCGGCGGGCAGTACCAGCCCTCGTCCGGGATCTGGGCGGCGGTGTTCGTCACGATCGTGCCCTCGCGAGCGGCGCGCTCGGCGTAGCGCGCGATCCGCTCCTGCGCCTCCTGCTCGATGACCGGCGGCACGTCGGTGGCGAAGTCGTCGGCGGGGCCGACCTGCAGGCCGGCGACGGCGCCGGCGAGGCGCTCGACGAGCGCGTCGTGGACGGCCTCGTGGACGAGCACGCGCGCGGCGGCGGAGCACTTCTGGCCGGCGTAGCCGAAGGCCGAGTCGACGATCGCGGGGATCGCCTCGTCGAGATCGGCGTCGGAGTCGACGACGACGCAGTTCTTGCCGCCCATCTCCGCGACGACGCGCTTGAGCTGGCGCGCGCCGTCCCGGACGTCGGCCGCCGTGCGCAGGAGCTCGAGGCCCACCGGCCCCGATCCGGTGAAGGCGATCGTCGCGACGTCCGGGTCGGCGGCCAGCGCGGCGCCCGCGTCGCCCTCGCCGGGCAGCAGCGCGATCGCGCCCGCCGGCACGCCGCCCGCGCGCAGGGCCTCGACGACCCGCAGCCCGCAGCCCGGCGCCTGCTCGGCGGGCTTCAGGACGACGGTGTTGCCGGTCGCCAGCGCCGCCGCGGCCATGCCCATCGGGATCGCGAGCGGGAAGTTCCACGGCGCGATGACCGCGCAGACCCCGCGCGGCGCGTAGTGCAGCTCGTTGCGCTCGCCCGCGACCTGCAGCAGCGGTGAGCCCTCCGCAAGCTCGATCGCGCCGCGGGCGTAGAACTCGAGGAAGTCGATCGCCTCGCAGACGTCGGCGTCGGCCTCCGGCCACGGCTTGGCGCACTCGCGCACGGCCAGCGCGGCGAGGGCGGCCCGGCGCTCGCGCATCCAGGCCGCGGCGCGCAGCAGCGCGGCGGCGCGCTCGCCGGCGGGCGTCGCGGCCCAGCCGGGAAACGCCGCGCGGGCGGCGGCGACCGCGGCGCCCGCCTCGCCGGGCGTCGCCCGCGCGGCGATCGCCACGACCCGCTCGGGGCGACCGGGATCGGTCGAGATGAGCTCCTCGCCGTGGCGGCGCGCGTCGCCGATCCAGACCGGGACGCGCAGCGGCAGCCGCAGCTCGCCGAGCGCGACGGCGAGCTTCGAGCGCTCGGTGACGCGGCGCAGCTCGAGGACGGGCTCGTTGGCGAACGGCGGCAGCGTCGTCACGCCGGGGAGCCCTCCGGCGGGGCGAGCAGCTGCTCGATCGGCACGCCCTGCGCCTGGTCGGCGAGAAAGCTCTCGTTGGCGGTGTTCTCGAGCAGGCGGCGGACGAGGTAGGCCATCCCGGCGACGAGGTCGCCGACCGGGCAGTAGGCGCGCACCCGCAGACCCTGCGCGGCGAGCGCCTGGCCGAGGTCGTCGCCGAGGCCGCGCAGGACCTGCAGCTCGAGGTCTGCGTCGTCGCCGCCGCTCAGGCGGTTGCGGGCGATCGCGTGCGCGACGGAGCGCAGGTTGTGCGAGGCGATCGCGACGCGGACGAGCGGGCGGGCGTCGAGCAGGCGCGCGGTCAGGGCCTCGAAGTTCGCGTCGCAGTCGGCCTTGCGCTCGAAGACCGGCACCGTCCAGCCGTGCTGGCGCGCCTCGACGACCTCGTGGTCCCAGTAGGCGCCCTTGACGAGCCGCACGACCAGCGGCTGGGCGCGCGGGCTCGCCTCCGCCCACTCGAGGATCGAGTCGAGCGTCTGCGGCGAGTCGCGCAGGTAGGCCTGCAGGACCACGCCGGCGCTCGGCCCGTCGGCGAACTCGGGCTCGCGCAGCAGCGCGAGGACGAGCTCGAGGACCGCCTCGCGGGAGTCCAGCGACTCCATGTCGATGTGCAGGTGCGCGCCGACGCGGTGCGCGTGGCGCAGGAGCTCGCGCAGCCGCGGGGCGGCGTCGCGCTGCCCGCGCTCGGGCGCCTCGGGGCGCAGGAGCGGCGTGAGCGCCGAGACCTTCACCGAGAGGTTGGCGCGCGGGATCTGTCCGGCGCTGTCGCGCTCGAGCCCCGGCTGCTCGTCGAAGCGCTCGTAGACGGTCGCGAGGGCATCGAGCGCGCTCGCGCAGCGCGCCGCGTAGCGATCGGCCTCGGCGGCGGTGACGGTCGCCTCGCCGAGGAGGTCGACGGAGGCGGCGATGCCGTCCTTCCAGAGCCCGCGCAGCGTCGGCAGCGCGTCCTTCGGGTCCTCGCCGACGATGAAGCGGTGCGCCATGTGCTTGACGCCGGCGGCGCCGGCCGCTCCGAGCGCGGCGCGCCCGGCCCTCGTGTCGCCCATCCGCATCGCGGCGCGCAGCGACGGCGGGCGCCCGTGGACCTGCTCGAGGTAGCCGGTCAGGTGCGCGGCGAGGTCGTCGAGCGAGCGGCACGCGGGGACGACGTCGACGAAGCGAAACAGCGCCGCGCGCAGCTCGGCGTCCTCGGACGCGAGGTCCATCGCGCGGTCGTCGAGCGCCTTGAACGGGTTGCCGCGATGCGATGGGAACGAGCCGGCCAGCGCGCGCCCGACGCGCTGGACCTCGCGCTCGAGCGTGTCGGAGTCAGCCACACGTCAAATCTAGCCCCGACGCGGCGGACCGGCTGTGAGACCCGGAGGTTGTTCTGCACGTGGGCGCGCCGAGAGGCGGCTTGTGGCCGATGGCCCGTGTCCGGGAGTGGCGCCCGTGCTACGACGCGCTCGCGGAGGGATGTACCTGCGGCTTTGCGGAAGAGACGAGGCGTGGGGGCGCGCCGCGCGGGCGCCCCGGGGGTTGAGCCCAGAACGTCCCATATCGCGTCGTTTGGGGCGAAACCCCCGTTCCGGAGCGGGGGTTTGGCACCAGACGGACGTATGTGGTCTCGTTCGGGCCAAACCCCCCGCGCGCACTGCGGGCGAACCGGACTCATGCCTCAGTGACGCAGGTCGCCGGCGCCGGCGACAGCTATCCGGGTGGGGCGGCGGGCTCGGGCGGCGGCGCGAGCTCCGGGACCGTCGAGGTGTCCTGCGCGGGAGGCAGCTGCTCGGCGCCCGTCGCGCCGTTGTCGGCGTCGATGCCGGCCTTCGGCTTGGACGCCGGCGTGCTGTCGGCGGGTGCGTCGGCGGCGGCCGCCGGGGGAGGCGTCGCGTTCGCCCTGACGGGCGGTGGCGGCGGCGCTGCGGGCGTCGAGGACGCGCTGTCGGCGGCCGCCTCGCGCTCTCGCCTGGCCCGCGCGCGCTCCTTCGCGAGCTCGACGGCGCGGGCGCTCGCGTCGGCGGCGCCGGGCACGACGACGACGTCCGGCTTCGTCGTCGCGGCGGGCGGGGGCGGCGGGGTCGCGCTGCTCGGCGTCGAGGCGGGATCGTCGGCGCCGAAGACGCCGGCCACGAACAGCGCGATGACGAGCGCGCAGGCCACGAGGATGATCGGCAGGACGAGCGACGCCCGCAGCGGGCTGCGGCCCGCCTGGCGGGGTGTCGTGTCCGCCGACGGCGTTCCCCGCTGCGGGCGCGGCAGCGCCACGGCGCCGGTGGACCCCCGCCCCGTCCGCGGGCCCTTGCGCGCCTTCGGCCTGGCCTTGACGCGCGACGAGCCGCGCCCCGACGCGGCGCCGAGCGCGCCCGCGCTGCCTGGCTCGGGGTGCGCGGGAGCGGCGGCTTCGGGCGCGAAAGCGGCGGCTTCGGGCGCGAAAGCGGCGGGCTCGGGCGCGAGCGGGGGCGGCGCCTGCGGCAGCGGCGGGAGCTCTGCCGCCTCGAGCGCGCGGTACTCCGTCGTCGGCTGGTCGAGCGGTTGCGGTCCGACCGGCGCGGGCGGATCGGGATCGAGGTGGCCGTGCCCGTTCTGCGCGGCGGCCGTGAGCGGGGCGACCTCGATCGCCGGCTCGGGCTCGGGCTCCGGCACGGGTGCCAACGCCGGCTGGGGTTCCGGCACCGGCTCCGGCACCGGCTGGGGTTCCGGCACCGGCTCGGGCTCCGGCGCCGGCTCGTCGGCGGCGATCGGCGCCACGGCGGTCATCGCGCTGACGATCTGCACGAACTCCTCCGGCGTCATGACCGTGTCGCCGGGATCCACGTAGGCGCGCTCGGCCGCCTCGTAGCGTGCGACCGGCGCTCGGCAGGTCCAGCACGTCGCGAGGTGGCCCTCGAGGAACTCGAGGTTCGCGAGCGAGATGCTGCGATCGCCGCGGGCCGCGAGCAGCGCGGGCACCTCGGCGCAGAGGCCGTCCGCCGCGACGCTGACATGCCGCGCGGCGGCGTGGCGGGTGACGCTCATGAGCAGCGCCTCGGGGTTGATGCTGCGGGGGTCCTCCGCCGCGAACACCGCGGCGCGGAAGTGCGCGAAGGCCTCCGCGGCGGCGGGACCGACGCCCGACTCGCCCGCGACCACGCGGCAATATGCCAGGACCGCGGGGCCCCGGCGCTCGCAGAGACCCGCGAGCGCGGCGGGATCCCCGTCGCGCACCCCGGACGGCGTCACTGCGGTTGCGCCCACGCAGGGCAGGCTACCGCCCGACGCCGACGGCCGAAACGGTCCGTAGAGTCGGCCGCCGATCATGCGGATCGTGTTCGTCCTCGACCAGTGGCCGGAGCTCTCGGAGACGTTCGTCGTCAACGAGCTGCAGGCGTTGCGGCACCTCGGCCACGACGTCCGCGTCCAGGCCGCGCGCGTCGCCCCGCACCCCAATCCCGAGGCCCCCGCGGACGTCGAGGTCGCGCTGCTCGCAGGCGCAGGAGCGCAGGGGCTGCGCGACCTGCTGTGGCTCGCGCGGCGGCGCCCGGCCGCGGTCCTCGCCGACCTGCGCGACCGCCGGCGCTGGCGCAGGGAGGAGTGGGTCCGGCCGCTGCGCGCGCTCGCCGGGTCCGCCCGGCGGATGATCGAGGGCGGCGACGAGCACCTGCACGCGCACTTCGCCGCCGGCGCGGCGCTCGACGCGCTGCGGCTGGCCCGCCTCACCGGGCTGCCCTACAGCGTCACGGCACACGCCTACGACATCTTCGCCCGGCCGCGCAACCTCCGCGAGAAGCTCGAGCGCGCGCAGCTCGTCTTCACGGGCTGCCGCTACAACGTCGTGCGCCTGCGCGAGCTCGTCCCGGCCGCCGAGGTCCACGAGATCGTCATGGGCGTCGACGCCGCCGCGTTCAGCCGCACGCGGCCGCTGCCGGGCGGGCGCACGGTGCTCGCGGTCGGCCGGCTCGTCGAGAAGAAGGGCTTCGACGTCCTCGTCGACGCGGCGGCGGCGCTCGGCGACGTCCGCGTGCTCATCGTCGGCGACGGCCCGCTGCGCGCGGCGCTCGAGCGCCGGATCGAGGCGACCGGAGCGCCGGTGCGGCTGCTCGGCGGCCGCCCGCCGGCGGCGGTCCTCGAGGCGATGCAGGACGCCGACGTGCTCGCGATGCCCTGCGTCGTCGCGCGCGACGGCGATCGCGACTCGATGCCGGTCGTCGTCAAGGAGGCGATGGCGGCCGAGCTGCTCGTCGTCGCAAGCGACGAGGTCGGGCTGCCGGAGTGCGTCATGGCGCCGTGGGGCCGGCTCGCGCCGCCCGGCGACGCGCCGGCCCTCGCCGCCGCGCTGGAGGCCGCGCTCGCGCTGCCTGCCGGCGAGCGCGCCGCGGCGGGCGCGGCCGCGCGGGCCTGGGTGCGCGAGCACGCCGACGTCGGCGCCGAGACCGCCGCGATGGCGACCCTCATCCAGCGGTCGGCGGCGCGGCGAGGACCCGCAGGCGCGGGCTGAGCGCGATCGTCTTCCAGCCGGCGTCGGCCGCCCAGCGCTGCTCGGGGGTGTTCTCGGGCGGGAAGAACCCGCGCCCGACGACGAGCAGGTCGTAGCGCCGGCGCTTCAGCGCCGCCTGGAAGCCGCGCGCGTCGCCGTACTTCGTCAGCCAGCCGTCGACGTCCTCGCCGACGTACTCGACGTCGTTGCCGATGCGCGTGCCGAAGCTCGGCCAGATCGGCGACAGGCCGCCGACCGACCAGTCCGCCGCCAGGCCGATCCGCCGGCCCTCCGGCGCGGCGCGCAGGAGCGCGTCGACCGCCCGGTCGGCGCCGAGATAGCGCCCGTCGTTGATGCGCTCCTCCATGCGGTGCGCGCCCGCGAGGCCGGCGACGGCGACGAGCAGCGCGGCGGCGACGAGGACCGGCCGGCGGTCGCGCACCCCCCACAGCGCCCAGCCGGCGGCGGCGAGGACGGCGAGCGCGAGCACGGCGGCCAGGATGTCGCGCGCCTGGACCGCGTAGGCCTCGCGCGCGCCGAGGATGACCGCGAGCGCCAGCGCGGCCTCCAGCGCGAGCGCCGCGGTCCGCGGCAGGCGCCCGGCCGCCCAGGCCGCCACGGGCAGCGCGAGCAGCAGCGCCGGAACGGCATACCGCGTGTTGACGCTCGCCAGCGACGGCTCGTCGCGAAGCCCGAGCGCCGTGTACGGCGTCACCGCGTAGAGCGCCAGCAGCGCGAGCGCGGTGATCGCCATGACGAGCGCCGCCCGGCCGCCGTCGGCCCGCCGTGCGAGCACGAGCGCCGCGAGGACCGCGATCGCGGCGGCGATCCCCGGCGCGCCGAGCCCTTCGTACACCTCCCCGGCGAGCTGGCCCAGGACATCGGGGTTGCCGAGGTAGTCGGCGATGCTGAAGCCGACCTGGCCGCGCAGGACGTCCGGCGGAGCGTCGAAGAGCGTGATCCCCAGCGGCGCGACCTTCACCGGGAAGACCGGGTTGCCCGATTCGACGAGGTTGCGCGCGAACCACGCCGCGACGCCGAGGAACGCCAGGCCGCCGACCGCGGCCCCGTCGCGCAGCGCCCCGGCCGCGCCCGCGCGGCGCGAGGGCAGCCGGGCGAGCGTCCAGACCACGACGACGACCGCGACAGAGCTCACGCCGTACCACTTCGTCCCGGCGGCGATCGCGAGCGCGGCGCCCGCGAGCACGAGGTCCGACGTGCGCCCGGTGCGCGCGCGGCGCAGCGCGAACAGGACGCCGATCGAGAGCGTGGCCCACAGCAGCGGGTCGGGCAGCGCGCGCGGGATCGAGGCGATCCCGACGACCGGGATCGAGATCGCGGCCGCCCCTGCGAGCACGGCGGCCGGCGGCGGCGCGCGCAGCTCGCGGGCGACGGCGTAGACCGCGACCGCCGTGACGGCGAGAAAGAACGCGATCGGCAGGCGGACGAGGAAGTCGTTGTGCCACGGCAGGACGGTCGACAGCAGCACGACGTCGCCGTTGTTCGGGTAGTTGCCGTGGGCCTGCAGCGGGACGAACTGGTCGATCTGCCACAGCGACCCCGTCTGGATCCAGCGCCCGACGTTCGGCAGGTGGAAGGTCAGCGGATCGACTCCGACGAGCTCGTCGCCGCCCCAGCGGGCGAGGTCGGCGAGCGCGGCGGCAAGCGCGAACGCCGCGGCGACGCCGGCAAGCGCCCACGAGGCCGGCCCGCCGGCGCCCTGCGCCGCCGCGGGCGGTGCGGGCTCGGACGCCGCCGTGCCGGGCGCCGGGCGCACGAGCGCGGCGAGGCCGATCGCGAGGGCGCAGGCCGCGAGGACCGTGCCGCGGCTGAGGACTCCCAGCAGGAGCGGCACGAGGTGGACCGCGATGAGCACGACCGTGCCGACGACGACGGCCGCCAGCCCGCGCGCCAGCGGGTCGAGATGGCGCAGGCGCCGCGTGACGACGAGCGCGGTCGCGGCGCCGACGGCGGCGAGCATCGCGACGAACAGCGCCGTCCCGGCGAGGAAGTCCTCCATCGGCATGACGCGCGGAGGCTAGTGGTCGCCACCGCAAGCACGCACCGCAGACCACTCGCTGCGTCAGCTGGCCCGGCCCGTATCGTGGCGCTGTGTCTCGCGCCGGGCTCCTCTCGATCCTCGTCGTCACCTACGACCACGCCGAGGAGATCGACGCCTGCCTCGACGGCGCGCTCGCACAGGAGCGCGACGGCCTGCGCGTCGAGGTCGTGGTCGCCGACAACGCCTCGCGCGACGACACCGTGCGGCGCGTCGCCGCGCGCGCCGCAGACCCCCGGGTGCGGCTGCTCGAACTGGACGCCAATCGCGGGTTCGCGGCGGGCGTCAACGCCGCCTTCGCGGCCGCCGGGGGCGAGCACGTCCTGCTGCTGAACCCCGACTGCGTCATGGATCCCGGCTGCGCCGCCGCGCTGCGCGACCACCTGCGATCGCACCCGGACGTCGCGCTCGCGGCCGCGCTCCTGCACGACCCCGACGGCACGCCGCAGCTCTTCGCCCGCCGCGAGCTCTCACTCGCCGGGGCGCTGTGGACGTTCACCGCCACCGGCCGGCGGATCGACGCGCACCTGCTCGGGGGCCGCAAGCTCGCCGGCCGCCGCTACGAGGAGCTCTGGGCGGCCGGCGCCCCACGCGAGCCGGCCGCGGTCTTCTGTCCCGCGGCGGCCTGCGTCATGGGCGCCCGCGAGGACCTCGAGCCCGCGCCGTTGGACGAGGCCTTCCCGCTGTTCTTCAACGACGGCGAGCTCTGCACGCGGCTGCTGCGCGCGGGCCGGCGGATCGAGATCGTGCCGGCCGCCACGGCGGCGCACGGCTACGGCACGAGCGTCACCCGCGCGCAGCGGGCCGACCCGGCGCGGATGCGAGCGGAGTGGGTCGCGTCGCTGCTGCGCTACGCGGGGCGCGTCATGCCACGCCCGGCGAAGCCGATCCTCGCCGCCGCGCTGCTCGCCGACGCCGTCGCGGGCGCCGCGCTGTGCCTCGTCAGGCGCGAGGACCCGCGCGAGGTCCGCGGCACGCTCGGCGGCCTCGGCCTCCCGGGAGGGCCGCCGCCGCTGCTGACGCCGACGTGGCGGTCGCGGCGATGACCGCCGCGCCCGGCGGCACGAGGCCGGCGGCCGGCTCCGGGCTGCGCATCCGCGCCGCGCGCGGCACGATCGTCAACGCCGTCTTCTTCACGGCGATCAACACGCTCGCGCTCGTCCGCGGGTTCCTCGTCGCCGCCTTCCTCACGACGACCGAGTACGGCGTGTGGGGCGTCGTGCTCGTCGTCCTCTACACGCTGCAGTTCCTGCGTCAGGTCGGGATCGGCGACAAGTACATCCAGCAGGACGAGGCCGACCAGGAGCGCGCGTTCAAGAAGGCGATGACGCTCGAGCTCGTCTTCGCCGCGATCGTCGTCGTCGTCGGGGCGCTGCTCGTCCCGCTGCTCGCTGCGATCTTCGACGAGCCGAAGATCATCGCGCCCGCGCTCGTCGCGCTGCTCGTCGTCCCGGCGCAGGCGCTGCAGGCGCCGCTGTGGATCTTCTACCGCGAGATGGACTTCGTCCGCCAGCGCCGCCTGCAGATCCTCGACCCCGTGACCGGCATCGTCATCGCCGTCGCGCTGCTCGTCGCCGGCTGGAACTACTGGGCGCTCATCGTCGGCATCGTCATCGGCGCCTGGGTCGGCGCGCTCGTCTCGATCCGGGCCTCGCCGTACAAGCTCGGCTGGGCGTTCGACCGCGAGACGCTGCGCACGTACGCGGCGTTCAGCTGGCCGCTGTTCTTCGCGGGGATGTCGGGCATCGTCGTCGGCCAGGGGCTGCTCATCGTCGGCGAGGCCGAGCTCGGCCTGGCGGGCGTCGGCGTCATCGCGCTGGCCTCGACGATCTCGCAGTACTCAGACCGCGCCGACCAGGCGATCACGCAGACGATCTACCCGACGATCTGCGCCGTGAAGGACCGCGCCGACCTGCTCTTCGAGGGCTTCGTGAAGTCCAACCGCCTCGCGCTCATGTGGGGCGCGCCGTTCGGCCTCGGGCTCGCGCTCTTCGCCGAGGACCTCGTCGAGTTCGGGATCGGCGAGCGCTGGCGGCCGGGTATCGGGCTCATGCAGGCGATCGGCGTCGCCGTCGCGGTCCACCAGATCGGCTTCAACTGGGACGCCTTCTACCGGGCCCGCAACGACACGCGGCCCGTCGGCATCGCGGCCGCGATCGCGATCCTCGCGTTCGTCGCCATCGCGCTGCCGCTGCTGGCGACCGAGGGGCTGGAGGGCCTCGCGATCGCGACGCTGCTCGTCGAGGGCGTGAACTTCGCCGTGCGGATGTTCTACCTGCGGCGGATGTTCGCGTCCTTCCGCCTCGTCCGCCACACGGCGCGGGCGCTGCTGCCCAGCGTGCCCGCGGTGGGCGTCGTCCTGCTCGCCCGCGAGCTGCTGGGGGAGGAGGCGACGCTGACCGCCGCGCTGGCGATGCTCGCGCTCTACGTCGCCACGACGCTCGTCGCGACGGCGCTGCTCGAGCGCCGGCTGCTGCGCGAGATCCTGGCGTACGTGCGCCGGCGGCAGCCTGCCGCCGACGCACCCGCCTGAGCTTCCGCCCCTAGCTGACCTTCACCGTCAGAGCCTGCTTGGCCTTCGTGTGGATCTCGCAGAAGAGCTTGTACGTGCCCTTCTTCAGGGCCTTCGTCGTGTAGGTGCCCGACTTCTTCGCGTTGCCGGAGTCGATCTTCGACGGACCGCTCGAGGACACGACGTTGTGCAGCTGCTTGCCGACCCACGTGAACTTGATCTTGTCGCCCGCCTTCGCGGTGATCGTGCCCTTGTTCTTCGCCTTCGAGACGAAGTAGATGTCGCCGATCTTGACGCTCTTCGTGGCCGCGAGCGCGGGAACTGCGAACACTGCGACACCGACGGAGACGACAGCGAGAGTCAGAAGCTTGCGCATGGAGGGATGCACCTTTCCTCGGGGGTGTGGGTCAGGACTTCCGTGGTCCGACGGCACTCGGATCACGCAGGAGTGCCTGGACATCGGCGGACGGAGCGAGCTGTCCTGACTGAATCGTATGGCGTTCGCGCCAGGTTCGCGGCAGATGTACTAGTGCGGCGGCGCGCCCGGCGAGCTCCACGGGCACGAGCCGGCGCGGCCGGTTGGAGCGCAGCTCGCGTGCCCAGCGGCGCGCCAGCGCCGTCGTGGAGAGGTCCGGGAGGCAGCGGATCGCGCACCATGCGCTGTTGCGCGCGACGTAGAAGCGCGCCCGGGCGAGCGAGCGCGTCGTCGCGCCGAGGCGGTGCACGACCCGGGCCTGGGGCACGAGCAGCGCGTGGTAGCCGGCGAGGATCGCGCGAAACGCGAGGTCGACGTCCTCGTAGTAGAGGAAGAAGCGCTCCTCGTAGCCGCCGAGGGCGTCGAAGACGTCGCGGCGGAAGACGGGTGCCGCGCCGGGGGCGGCGAAGACGCGGTAGGGCTCGCCGGGCAGGTCGCTCAGCGGCCGGTCGCGCAGGAGCTTGTAGGCGAAGCCCTCGGGCGAGTACTGGTCGCCGGCGCTCTCGATGCGGCCTGTCGCCGCGCTGACGAGGACGCTGCCGAGCGCCCACGTGCGGTCCTCGCGCGGCGCGGCGAGCAGCTGCGCCAGCCAGTCGGGCGCCGGCGTCGCGTCGGAGTTCAGGACGCAGACCCAGGGCGCGCTCGTCGCCGCGACGCCGCGGTTCGCGCCGCCGGCGAACCCGTGGTTGCGGTGCAGCTCGAGGATCCCGACCTGCGGATGGGCGGCGCGCAGGAGCGCCAGCGAGCGGTCGCGCGAGCCGTTGTCGGCGACGACGATCTCCGCGGGGGGCCTGGTCTGCGCGGCGAGCGCGGCGAGGCAGTCGGGCAGCAGCGCCTCGCCGTTGTAGTTGACGATGACGACCGCGACGTCGTCGGGCGACACGGGGTTACGCCCCTGGGTCGAAGCGCGCGATGAAGCCGTCGATGTCGGGGCTCGAGAGGAGGTCGACGTGCTCGGTCACCTGCTCCGTCGGCCAGTCCCACCACCTGATGCGCAGCAGCGCCTCGACCTGCTCGTCGCCGAAGCGCCGGCCGATCTCGCGGGCGGGGTTGCCGACGACGATCGCGTAGGGGCGCACGTCCTTCGTCACGACGGCCTTCGTCCCGACGACCGCGCCGTCGCCGATCGTCACGCCGGACATGACCGTGCAGCCGTTCGTCACCCACGTGTCGCTGCCGACGACGATGTCGCCGCGGCCGTGCGTGAAGCCGTCCTCGTGGGCGCCGGGCAGCTCGAGCATCGCCCGCAGCCCGTAGAGCGAGACCCACTCGGTGCGGTGCATCCCGCCGACGTAGAAGTCGGCGTCGGGCGCGACGGAGGCGAAGTTGCCGATGATGACCCGGCCGGTGTCGCCCTTGTACTTCACGACGTGCGGCGCGTAGTAGCTCATGTTGCCCATGACGAGCGTGCCCTCGGCGATGTGGCGCTGGGCCTCCTCCTGCAGCGCGACCGTCCCGTCGGCGTTGTTCAGCGACCTGCGCAGGTGCTGCACGGCCTCGATGCGCGCCCGCAGCCGCCTGAGCTCTCCGACGGCGCGGCGGGCGTGTGAGGTCGCACGTCGGGCCGTCCTGCGCATCGGCCGCAGTCTACGTGCCGGTACGCTCGCCAGATCGTGGCTGGCGATCGGGCTCTCGCGGACCTCTACGAGGCCAAGGCACGCACCTACGCCGCCTTCGGCAACGGCGTCATCGCCGACCACGCGCTGGCGCTGCTGCCCGAGGGCGGCGCGGTCCTCGACCTCGGCTGCGCGTCGGGCGGGCTGCTCGCGCTGCTGCGCCCGCGCGCCGGGCATCTCGCGGGCCTCGAGCTGTCGGCGACGGCCGCGCGCGCCGCGGCCGAGATCGGCGACGAGGTCGTGCAGGGGGCGCTCGAGGACGCCGACCTCCCGTTCGCCGCCGGGCGCTTCGACCTCGTCGTCCTCGCCGACGTGCTCGAGCACCTCGCCGACCCGGCGGCGGCGCTCGGACGCGCGGCCGGATGGTGCCGGCCGGGCGGGGCGATCCTCGTGAGCGTCCCGAACGTCGCGCACTGGAGCGCGCGCCTCGCGCTCGCCCGCGGGCGCTGGCCGCAGGAGGAGCGCGGCACGTTCGACGCCAGCCACCTGCGCTGGTTCACGCGCGACTCGCTCGGCGCCCTGCTGGCGGACGCCGGCCTGCTCGACGTGGAGCTCGACGCGATCGTGCCCGCGCTGCGCAACCACCTGCGGGCGGCGCGCCTGGCGGAGCGGGCCGAGCCGGCCTGGCAGGCGCTCGGGCGCCGCGCGCCCGGGCTGCTCGGCTACCAGATCGTGGGAATCGGCCGGCGGCCCGGCGCATAGGGCGGCGGTCAGCTTCGCTGCGCCTGTTCGGGTCGATGCGCTTCCGGCAGCCGGTAGATCCACCCGGCTGTTCGCATGACGGCCGTAGGCTACGGGAGGCGGAGGCCTGGGTAGTGTTGCGCCCGCCATGGGCCTGAAGACCGTTCGCTACGACATGAACCACGGCGCCGCGCGGCGGATCCTCATGCCGACGATCGAGCGCTGGGCGGCATCTCAGCCGCGCGATGCCGAGATCCTGGAGGTCGGCGCGGGCCACTACGACCACCGCCCGCTCTTTCAGTGCCAACTGACGAAGTTCGACGCCGACGAGTCGCAGGGGCCGGACATCGTCGGCGACGCGCACGCGATGCCGATGGTCGACGACCGCTTCGACGGCGCCCTGGCGATCTCCGTGCTCGAGCACGTCGACGACCCCTACCAGGTGGTCCGCGAGATGTACCGCGTGCTGAAGCCGGGCGCGCCCGTCCTCGCGTGGATCCCGTTCACGTTCGGGGTGCACGGCTTCCCCGAGGACGTCAGCCGCTTCACGACGTTCGGCATGCGCCGGCTCTTCGAGCGCGCGGGCTTCGAGATCGTCCGGATCGACGAGAAGCCCTACGCGGGCGCGTTCCTGCAGATGACGAACCTCGTCCACTTCGTCCTGCCGCGCACCGACCACCGCCGCTGGGTGCGCCCGCTGAACAAGCTCCTGTTCCTCGTCTTCCGGATGGGCTATCCGCTCGACGAGCGCTTCTCCAAGCTCAAGCTCAAGACGCTCTACACGGGCGCGGAGATCGAGGCCCGCAAGCCCGTCGCCTAGTCGCGCCCGGCCATCCGGTCGACCGCGGCCTCGATCCCGGCGCCGGCCTGCTCGACGGGCTCGACGTACAGCCGCGCCCATGCGATCTCGCCGTCGCGCACGCCGAGCACGATGACGCCGGCCATGTCCAGCCCCGTGCCGCGCCAGCGCCATTCGGTCCAGGCGGTCTCGCCGCCGACCGCCACCGCGACGAGCTGCGCAGCGAAGTCCGGGACCCCCGAGAAGACCGCGGACCAGTTCTCGCGAACCTGCTCGCGGCCGCGGAACGCGCGGTCGGGGTGGGCGGGCTGGCGGCTGTCGTACTCCTCGGCGAAGAGGGCGACGAAGGCTTCGACGTCATGCGCGTTCATCGCATCCGCCAGCGCCGCCGCGACGTCGGCGGGCCCGCGGACGGCATCGCTGCGCGACATGCGACCCGTGTTCCCCCGAGCGGCCGCCCGTAGCCGCACGACGCCGTCCTCGCCGCGCTCTTCGACCACCGCCCCCTCGGCGACCAGCAGGTCGGCGTGGCCCAGCACCTCCGAGAGCGTGAGGTAGGCCTGCGTCACCGCGACCGTGCCCCAGAGCGCCTGCGCGACCTCGTACGCCGTCCGCGGCCCCTCCTCCAGCAGGCGGCGGATCTTGCGCGCGCGGCGGCGGTGCATCCCGACGCGCTCGTCGATGAGCGTGACGTGGTCGGTGACCGGCTCGCCGTGGCCGGCCAGCACGAGCGAGACGTCCTGCATCTCGCGCGTCGCGCGCAGCGACGACAGGTAGATCTCGAGCGCCGGAGGGCGCGCCGGCGGCGCGTCGTCCAGCGGCGCGTCGAGCGGCCGCGCGATGAGCGGGTTGGAGGAGATGTGCTTGATGAGGTGGTCGGCGCCGAGGACGATCCCGCGCCGCTCGTCGTGGAAGATCGTGTCCGAGGGCGAGTGGCCGGGGCGGTGCAGGACGCGCAGCGTCCGGTCGCGAAACGACAGCACGCCGCCGTCTTCCAGCGGCTGCGTCACCGTGCAGGCGCCACCGAGAGCGCGGTAGGCGCGCGAGGCGGCCAGCAGCGCGAGCCGGACGTCCTGCGGGATGCCGTGCTCGGTCATGACGCGCTCGGCGAACTCGTCGTCGGCGTCCATCGCGCGGCCGTAGCGCGCGACCCACGGGGCGAGGATGTCGAGCGCCGCGATCTGCGCTCCCGAGCGGCGGGCGAGGATCGACGCGAGGCCGAGGTGGTCCATGTGCTGGTGGGACAGGACGACGAGCTCGAGGTCCTCGATCCGCCGGCCGTGATCGGCGAGCGCGCCCTCGAGGGCGTCCAGCGACGTCCCCGAGTTCGGCCCCGTGTCCAGGAGCGTCAGCGGGTCGTCGTCGATGAGGTACGTGTTGACGCGGCCGACCTGGAACGGCGTCGGGATCGGCAGGCAGTGGATGCCCGCATCCGCCGCCCGCGCGAGCGCCTCGGTCGCGCTCACGCCCGGATGATGCCGAGCACCTCGTCGCGCCGGCGCTCCATGTCCTCCACGGACACGAGCGACTCGAGGCACAGCCGCATGAGCGGCTCCGTGTTGGAGGTGCGCACGTTGAAGTGCCAGTCGTCGTAGTCGACGGACACGCCGTCGAGGTGCCCGATCCGCGCGTCGGCGTAGCGCTGCTCGATCTCGGCGAGCTTCGCCGGCCCGTCCTCGACGGTCGAGTTGATCTCACCGGAGATGAAGTACTTCGAGCGGTACTCGTCGAGCAGCTCGGAGAGCCTGCGGCCCTCGACGCTCAGCAGCTCGAGGATCAGCAGCGCCGGGATCGTCCCGCTGTCGGCGCAGTAGAAGTCGCGGAAGTAGTAGTGGCCGGAGACCTCGCCGCCGAACATCGCGCCCTCGTCGCGCATCCGCGTCTTGAAGAACGCGTGGCCGACGCGGTTGGGGTGCGCGGTGCCGCCGGCGCGCTGCACGGTGTCGGCGACCGCGCGGCTGGCGCGGACGTCGTAGAGCACGGCCTCGCCGGGGCTCTTGCGCAGCAACGACTCGGCGAGCAGCGCCGTGAGGAAGTCGCCGTCGACGAAGGCGCCGGTGTCGTCGATGAAGAAGCAGCGGTCGGCGTCGCCGTCCCAGGCGATCCCGAGGTCGGCGCCCTCCTCGACGACCTTGCGCATGATGAACTCGCGGTTGGAGGGCAGCAGCGGGTTGGGCTCGTGGTCGGGGAACTCGCCGTCGGGCGTCCAGTACGCGGTGACGAGGTCCAGGCCGAGGCGCTCGAGCAGCGGGCCGACCATCGGGCCCGCCATCCCGTTGCCGCCGTCGACGACGACCCGCAGCGGCTTGACGTTCGCCGGGTCGATGAACTTCAGCGCCGCCTCCTGGAACTCGGCGTAGATGTCGACCTCCTCGACCGAACCGGAATCCGAACCGGCGGGCTTCGCGCCCAAGCCGTCCTCGATCCGCCGCCGCACGTCCTGGATGCCGGCGTCGCCGCTGAGCGCGATCGCGCCCTTCTTGACGAGCTTCGCCCCGGTGTAGGCCTTCGGGTTGTGCGACGCGGTGCACATGAGCCCGCCGTCGAGGTCGCGGGCGCCGACGAGGTAATAGAGCATCTCGCTGCCGACCTGCCCGGCGTCGACGACCGTCGCGCCCTCGGCGACCATCCCGTCGCGGTAGCGCGCCGCGAGCTCGGGCGCGGTCAGCCGCATGTCGCGGCCCAGCCCGATGCGCAGGTCGCCCGGCTGCCTGTTCCCGAGGTCGGCCAGGACGTGGACGAAGGCGCGCCCGATCGCCTCCGCGACGTCGCCGTCGATCTCGTCGCCGTAGAGGCCGCGGACGTCGTAGGCCTTGAAGATCTCGGCGGGGACGGTCGTGGGCATCGGTGGCGGATCGTAGTGGCATCTACAATCGCGACCATGTCCGGCCATTCCAAGTGGGCGTCGATCAAGCACAAGAAGGCGATCGTCGACTCGCGTCGCGGCAAGCTCTTCACGAAGCTCGCCCGCGCGATCACGACCGCGGCCCGCGAGGGCGGGGGCGATCTCGAGGGCAACCCGTCCCTCCAGCTCGCCGTCCAGAAGGCCCGGGACGCCTCGATGCCCAAGGACAACATCGAGCGCGCGATCGCCAAGGGCACGGGCGCCGGCGCCGACGCGGCGGCGATCGAGGACGTCATGTACGAGGGCTACGGCCCCGGCGGCGTGGCCCTGCTCATCGAGGCGATGACCGAGAACCGCAACCGCACCGGCGCCGACGTGCGCCACGCGCTGACCAAGCACGGCGGCAGCCTCGGCGAGCCCGGCTCGGTCGCCTACCTCTTCGACAAGCGCGGCCTCATCGTCGTCGACGCCGAGCGCTACAGCGAGGACGACCTCATGCCCGCCATCGAGGCCGGCGCGGAGGACATCGCCGACGAGGAGGGGCTCTTCGAGATCCTCACCGAGCCGGCCGCGCTGACCGCGGTGCGCGCGGCGCTCGAGGAGGGCGGCGTCGAGATCCAGTCCGCCGACATCGCGTGGCTGCCGAAGGCCCGCGTGCCGGTCGCCGAGGACGACGCGGCGAAGATCCTGCGCCTCATCGACGCCCTCGAGGACAACGACGACGTCGACGCGGTGCACGCGAACTTCGACATCGACGCCGACGTCCTCGAGCGCGTCGCCGGCTGACGTCGCGCGCGCGCCGTCGCGCGCGACGGCAGGCTGCGGGTCAGATCCCGTGCAAAAGACCTCCTGACGGACATCGCCCGCGCGGCGGCGTCCTACTGTGCTGCGCACGGTGCGGCGGAGACCGCGCGCTCTGCAACACACACGGAGGTGCGCATGGGGATGGCAGTGGCAGGTCCGGTCGCCGCGCCCGCGCGCTCCGCGAGCCCGCGCACGGTCGCCTTCGTCCTCTCCCTGCCGTATCCGAGCACCGTCGGCGGCGCCGAGCGCTGGGTCCACGAGGCAGCCCGCGCGCTCGCCTCGAAGGTCGATCTCACCGTCCACTACATGACCGCGCCGGGCCGCACGCCCGCCGACCACGACCCCGCCGCGCGCCTGCACCGCTACCGCGCGCCACCGGTGCGCGAAGCCGACCGGCTCGCGCTCTCGCCGTCGCTCGTGCGCGCCGTGGCGCGGGCCGACGTCGTCCACGTGCACCACTACGGCGCGCTCATGCCGCACGTTCTCGGGCTGCGCGGGCGCCTGCGGGGCCAGGGGGTCTTCGTCACCGACCTCGGCTCCAACGGCGTCGCGCTCGGGCGCCGGCTCGGCCTGCACAGCCTCTTCAGCGGCTTCCTCGAGATCTCCCGCTTCGCGACCGCGGGCCGGCCGGCGCGGCGAACCCGCGTCGTGTGGGGCGGCGTCGATGCCGAGCGCTACGCGCCCGGGCCGAAGGACCCCGCGCCGTTCGCCCTCTTCGTCGGCCGCCTGCTGCCGCACAAGGGCATCGATGTCGTCATCGACGCGCTCCCGCCCGGCCGCAGGCTCGTCATCGCCGGCCGCCCCGACCTCGAGCGCCACGCCGGCTACCTCCGGCTCCTGCACGACCGCGCGGCCGGCAAGGACGTCGCGTTCGTCGTCGACGCCTCCGATGCCGAGCTCGCGCGCCTCTACGCGTCGGCGACCGTCACCGTGCTGCCGAGCCTCTGGGTCGACGTCTACGGCCACCGCCACGCGGTGCCCGAGCTGCTCGGGCTCACGCTGCTGGAGTCGCTCGCGTCCGGGACGCCGGTCGTCGCCACCGACGTCGCCTCGCTGCCGGAGGTCGTGCGCGACGGCGTCACCGGCCGCGTCGTGGCGCCCGGTGACGTGGCCGCGATGACCGCCGCGCTGGAGTCCTTCCTGGCAGCGCCCGATGCCGCGGCCGCCGCCGGCGCGCGCGGGCGCGAGGACGTCCTGGAGCGCTTCACCTGGGCCCGCGTCGCCGAGCGCTGCCTGGACGCCTACCGGGAGCTCGGGCCCTGAGCGTCGCGCGCCGTGCCGGTCGCCTCCTCATCGCCGCCGCGATCGCGGCGCTCGCCTGCCTGCACGCAGCGCCAGGGGCACGGGCGGCCGTCCCGCCGTCGTTCTTCGCGATCAACGCCGGCCCGGTCGTCTTCACCCTGCCCGCCGGCGCGATGACGACCCATCTGAACGCCATCCGCGCCGCCGGCGTGGGCCAGGTGCGGACCGATTCGGGCTGGCATCTCGCCGAGCCGCGGGCACCGGTGGGCGGCGTGCACAGCTACGACTGGGCCTACTCCGACCGCGTGACGGCGGCGCTCGCCGGCGCCGGGCTGGCCTGGTACGCGCTGCTGGACTACGGCACGCCATGGGCGGCGCGCATCCCGGGCGACCCGTTCGCGCCGCCGCGCGACGTCGCCGACTTCGCCGCCTACGCGGCGGCGTTCGCGCGCCGCTACGCGAGGGGCGGGGAGTTCTGGCGCGCGCACCCGGGGCTGCCGGCGCACCCGGTCACGACGATCGAGGTCTGGAACGAGCCGAACGTCGTCGGCTTCTGGCACCCGTTCCCGGACCCCGCGCTCTACGCGCAGATGCTCGCCGCGACCGCCGACGCGGCCGGGCGCGTGGACCCCGCGCTGCGGATCGTCGTCGGCGGCCTCGCGAACACCGGGCCGTCGCTCGTCGACGCCCCGCCGTTCCTCGACGGGATGCTCGCCGCGCGGCCCGACCTGCGCGGCAAGGTCGACGGCGTCGGGATCCACGACTACAACACGACGACCGACGCGACGGTCGCCCGCGTGCGCGCGATCCGCGGGCTCGTCGACCGGCTGCTCGGCCCCGACGTGACGCTCGACATCACCGAGGTCGGCTGGGCCACCGCCGGCGTGCTGCCCTCCGTGCTCGTCCCGGCCGCGGTGACTGAGGGCACGCGCGCCGCGCTGTACGTCGAGCTCGTCGATCGCATGACCGCCGGCGACTGCACGATCGGCTCGATCGCGCCGTACGCATGGCTGACGCCCGAAGGCCTCGAGGTCAACCAGAACGACTTCTTCGGGATCGCCGACCGCAGCGCGGCGCTGAAGCCGTCGGGCGTCGCGTTCCGCGACGCGGTGGCGCGCGCGCAGTCGCGACCGGTCCCGCCTGCGCCGCTGAGCCTCTGCGGCCGCCCCGACGCCCGGCTGCCGGACGTCGCGATCGCCCCCGAGCCGCTCCCCGCGCCCGCGCTGGCGATCCGCGGCCGGGCGGCTCCGCGGTCGGCCTGCCGCCGGGGCCGGCCGCTGCTGCGGGTGACGACGAGCGGCGGCGCGCAGCACGTTCGCGTACGCATCGGCCGCGGGCGCTTCCGGCGCCTGACCGTCCCCGCCGGCGGGGACCTGCGCGTCCGGCTGCCGGCCGGCGCGCGCCGCGTCACGCTCGTCGCCGAGGCCGGCGACGGCCGCGAGGCCCGCCGAACCGTCACCGTGCGCACGCGCTGCCCGCGGGCGGGACGGCGATGAGCCGCGCGGCCGCGATCGCGCTGCCGCGAGCGCGCGCGCGCCGGCACGCGCGTCCGCGTGGCGACGGCGCCTGGATCGCGGCGGTCGTGCTGCTCGGCGCCCTCGCCGGCGCGGCGCTCATCGGCGCGCCGGGACTGCACCGCTGGGTCCTCGCGCTCGCGATCGGGGCGAACCTCGCCGTCATCGGCGTGCGCTCGCCGCGCGCGGCGGTGCTGCTGGCGCTCTCGTTCCTGCCGCTCATGGCGATGGCGCGCCGGCTCATGACGCTCGACTCGCCGTGGACCTCGTCGGACCCGCTCGTCCTCGTCGTCCCGGGCTTCGTCGCGCTGCTGTGCGCGCACCTCTTCCTCGTCCAGCGCCGCCCGCTCGTGCGCGACCACGCCTCGCTGCTCGTCGTCGCGCTCGTCGCCATCGGCACGCTGCAGGTCGCCAACCCGCGCGGCGGCGGGCTCGCCGTCGGCGCCAGCGGGCTGATCTTCCTCGCCGTCCCGCTCGGCTGGTTTCTCATCGGCCGCGAGCTCGCCGACCGGGCGATGGTGCGGACGGTCATGCTCATGGTGGCGGTGCTCGGCATCCTCATCGCGCTCTACGGGCTCGCGCAGACGCAGATCGGCTTTCCCGTCTGGGACCGCAACTGGATGGACGCGGTCGACTTCCAGGTGCTGAACGTCGGCACGGCGACCGCGGGCTCGCAGATCCGGCCGTTCGGGCCGTTCAGCGCGCCGTCGGAGTACCTCTACTGGCTCGGGGCGACGATCGTCTTCTGCCTCACGGCGTTCCTCGACCGCCGCTCGCCGCTCGTCCTCGCGATCCCGCTCGGGATCGTCGCCCTCTTCCTCGGCTCCGGGCGCACGCCGATGATCCTCTGCGTCCTCGCCGTGACGGTCATGACCGTCCTGCACGTCTTCGACGGCCGCCGGGCGGTCCTGCTCATCGTCGTCGGCGCCGGCCTGACGCTCGGCGCGCTCGTCGCGCTCGGGCCGCTGCTGTCGCACGCGGCGGCCGGCTCGAGCGACCCGCTCGTCGCCCATCAGGGCAGCGGCCTCGGCAACCCGCTCGACGAGGACGCCTCGACGCTGCCGACGCACCTGCGCGCCTTTCGCCACGGCATCGAGTCCGGGCTGCGCAACCCGCTCGGCCTCGGGACCGGCGCCGCAAGCCACACCGCGGACTCGATGGGCTCCTCGGGCTCCACGCCGGCCAAGACGACGGTCGACAACAACGGCACCGACGAGTCGATCCGCGGCACCGACGCCGACATCTCGAACATCTTCCTGAGCCTCGGCGCGCCCGGAGGGATCGTCTACGTCGCGCTGCTGCTCGTCCTCGCGCGCGCGCTGCTGCGCCGCTACAGCCGCTGGAAGGACCCGATCCTGTCGGGCGTCATCGGCTTCTCGGTGCTGCTGACGTTCGAGTGGCTGCGCGGCGAGCAGTACGCGATCTCGGCGCTCACGTGGTTTCTGCTCGGCTGGGCGACGCGCAGCCAGGCCGACCCGCGCGAGGAGCGCGCTCCGAGCGCCCGCGGGGCCGTGGCGGAGCCGGCGTGATGGCCGTTCTTGTGCGGCCGCTGCGAGCGCCGCTGCACGCGCTGCGCGCGCGCTCGCGGCGCGGCCCGGGGACGAGCGCGATGACCGTCGCGGCGTCGGCCGGCGCGCTGCTGACGACGCTCGGCAGCGGGGTGCTGCTCGCGCGCGTGCTCGACCCCGCCGGGCGCGGGGAGGTCGCGGCGATCCTCACCGCGCCGCAGATGGTCGGCTGGGTCTTTCTGCTGGGCTCGACGCAGACGATCTCCTACTTCCGGGCGCGCGAGCCCGAGCAGGCGGGCGGGCTGCTCGGCACGTGGCTGGCGCTGACGATCCCGCTGAGCCTCGCCGCGGTCGTCCTCGGCGAGGCGCTGCTGCCGGCGATCATGGCCGCCCAGACCGACGCCGCCCTGCAGCTCGCGCAGCTGTTCATGCTGACCGCGGGCCTCGTCCTGCTGACCGAGTCCGTGCTCGGGTTCGTGCTCGGCGCCGAGCACTTCGTGCTCTTCAACGTCCTGAAGGTCCTCGCGCCCGCGCTCGTCGCGGCCTGCTACGTCGGCGCCTGGCTCGCGGGGGAGCTCAGCGTCGCGTGGGCGGTGTGGAGCTTCGCGGCGGTCAACGCCGCCGTCGTGGCGTGCGCGATCGCGTTTCTCGTGCGCCGGCACGGGATCGCGATGCCGCGGATGGCGCTCGCGCGGCGGACGCTCTGGTACGGCGCCAAGGCGCACAGCACGAACGTCTCGTTCCTGCTCAACGCGCGGCTGGACCTCCTGATCCTGCCGGCGTTCGTCCCGGCCGCGACCGTCGGCCTGTACTCCGTGGCGACGAACGTCTCGTGGATCGTCTTCGCGCTCGCGGGCTCGGTCGCGGCCGTCGTCCTGCCCGTCGCGGCGCGACAGGGCGCGGCGCTCGGGCCGGGGACCGTCGCGCGCAGCGTCCGCGCGACGCTGCTCGTCGCGCTCGCGCTCGCCGTCCTGCTGGCCGCCGTCGCAGGCCCGCTCGTCCACGTCGTCTTCGGCGCGAGCTTCGACAGCAGCGTCGGAGCGCTGCGGATCCTCCTGCCGGGATCGGTGCTCTACGCCGTCGCGCTCGTGCTCGTGTCCGGCCTGTACGCGGCCAACCGCCCGTTCACGGCCGCCTGCGTGCAGGGGACGGGGCTCGTCGTGACGGTCCTCGGGCTGCTGATCTTCCTGCGCTCGGGCGGCATCGAGGCGGCGGCCGCGGTGTCGACGGCCGCCTACGCGACGGTCTTCGCCTGCGCGCTCGTCGCCTACCGGCGGATCTCCGGCCTGCCGTGGCGGGCGTTCGTCGTGCCGCCGGAGCGCGCGGCATGACCGCGCCGGTCGTCGTCGGCGCGTACTGCTCGCTCGCCGACGGCGTGCACTTCGACCTCAGCGGCGGCGGGCGGATCGTCGTCGGCAACGACGTCTGGATCGGGCGCGGAGCGATCGTGCGGGCGGGGGTGACGATCGGCGACGGCGCCGTCGTCGGGACGCGCGCGGTCGTCACGGGGGACGTGCGCCCGTACGCGATCGTCGCCGGCGACCCCGCGCGCGAGCTGCGCCGGCGCTTCGACGACGACCAGATCGCGTCGTTGCTCGAGGTGCGCTGGTGGGACTGGCCGGCCGAGCGCGTGCGCTCGTACGCGCCGCTGCTGTGCGCCGGTGACGTGGACGCGTTTCTGGCCGGCGCTCGTAGTGACTCCGTGCTCGCCGGCGACGCATCGGCCGGCGACCTGCATCACTGACGACGTGTCCGCCACCCGGGGAGCGCCCGAGCCTCAGCAGTGCACCAGCACCGGCGCCGGCGTCGCCACCCGCGACGCGCGCACGCCCGCGCCGAACGCCAGCGCCGACGCCTTCTTGACCCCGTTGCGGGCCACGATCCCGAACCAGTCGTGGAAGTAGAAGGGGTTGGACTCGAGGCTCATCCAGGTGTGCGGGATGAAGCGCGACACCGCGCAGTTCGAGGCCGGCAGCTCGACGGCGAGCGTCCCGAGCATCGTCGCGCGCGCGGACTCGCCGATCGGCGGCAGGAAGTTCCAGAGGTCGCCCGGGAACGCGCCCTCGGTGAACCAGCCCGCCTCGGTGACCTCGATCGGCACCTTGCGCCCCGGGGTCAGCGGATCCAGCGCCGCGCGCAACCCGGCGATCTGCGCGAACGTCTGCGCGGCGTCCGGCGCGTAGGGATGCAGGCCGAGGGCGTCGAGCTCGCCCGCGAGCGCGGGCCGCGCGGCGAACATGCGCCGCACGAACGTCGCGGGCGCGAGCGTCCGCGTCCACGCGCTGTCGGCGCCGTTGGCCAGCCCGCCGGCGACGAGCGCGATCGACGACGACGCCTGCCGGACAGCCGCGCGGGCGGCGCCGTAGAGCGCGGCGTAGCGGGCCGGGCCGTCGTCGCCGCCGGTGTTGAAGAAGCAGCCCATGTTCGGTTCGTTGAAGAGCTCGACCTGCGCGACCGGCATCGCGGTCAGCGCCGGGTTGTCGCGCCAGAAGCGCCCATCGGGCCCGTAGCGCTCGGCGAACGCGCGGGCGAACGCCGCGAAGTCCCCGACTCTCGCGGCAGCCGGTGCCGCGAACGCGCCGGGGCAGCCCGGCGGCGACGCGGGAGACCCGCTCGCCCACAGCGGCGGCGCGCCGAGAATCGGATACCAGCGCAGCCCCCGCGCCGCCAGCGTGCGCACGACGAGGTCGCCGTAGGCCCACCCGTAGCTGTGCACACCGGCGATCGGGCCGGCGGCCTCCATGAGCGACCACGGCGCTCCGTGGCGCACGAGCGTCAGGCCCTCGGCGCGCATGGAGTCCAGCTGGGCGTTGCGAAACGCCGTCGCCGCCGGCTCGGCGCCGACGATCAGCGGGTCCCAGAGGAACTGGCCGTTGACGCCGTGGTAGCCCGTGCCGGCGGCGGGCGCGGCGACGGCCGCCGCCGGCGCCGCGAGCGCCACCCCGATCGCAAGGAGCATGACCCTTCGAGCGGGCTTGGAGCGACGCATGGGACTCCCCTTATGGCGCGGTGACCGCGACCGGGATCGGCGCGGGTTCGGCAGGCGACGGCGCGCGCCGGCGATCCCGTGCGGCCAGGCGCAGGAACGGGACCTCGACGTAGCGGTACATGAGCGCCGCGGCCGGCAGCGTCAGCGCGAACGTCGCCGCCGTCAGCCACAGCAGCGCCGACCAGTCCGAGCCGCCGGTGACGTGGCGCAGGAAGATCTGGATCGCGAGCAGGTGCAGGAGGTACGTGCTGTAGGAGCGCTCGCCGACCCAGCGCAGCGCGCGATTGTCGAGCAGCCGCCAGCAGCCGCCGTCGGTCCACTGCTTCAGGAGGATCGCCGCGAGGATCGCGCCGCTGCCGAGCACGACGACGAGCCGCCCCGAGCCGCTCGGGCTGCCCGGCAGGCCGGCGGCGACGAAGAGCGCGAGGCCCGCGACGAGCACGCAGAGCGCGAGGACCCTGCCGGCGCGGCGGTCGCGCACGTACTGCGGCAGCACCTGCTCGAGCGCCGCGAGCACGACGCCCGGCATGAACGCGAAGAGGATCGCCGGGGCGAAGCGCAGATGCTCGTCGTCGCGTCCGATGAAGAGCCCGGCGGCGAGGCTGACGGCGAAGATCGCGCCCGCCGCCAGCACGACCGCCGCGACCCGCCGGCGCTGGTCCAGCCGCCTGCCGGTCACGGCGACCGCGAGCAGCCCGGCGACCGGCACGAGGAGGTAGAACGTCATCTCGGCGCCGAGCGTCCAGGCCTGCCCGATCGACTGGCCGAAGCCGCTGCCCGCATACGTCTGGGCGAGCAGGACGACGGCCGCGACGTCCGGTGCGCCGGCGCCGTGCGTGCCCAGCACGATCGCCGAGAGCGCGAGCGCGACCCAGAACGCCGGCACGATCCGCAGCACGCGCCGGCGCAGGTAGCGCGGGATGTTCGGCAGCGGGCGCCCCGCGCAGTAGGCGGCGAGCGTCGGGCGCGCGATGAGATAGCCCGAGAGCACGAAGAAGACCCAGACGCTCTTGATGAGGATGCTCAGCAGCAGGCCGATCGCGCCGTAATGCGCGATGAAGTCGTCGAAGCCGATGGCGCTCGGGCCGCTCTCGCCGTCGACGATGTACAGCGCGTAGGCCGCGACGTGCCCGCAGATGACGCCGACCGCGGCCGCGCCGCGCAGCGCGTCGCCGCCGACGAGCATCCGGGTGTGCTGCCCGGCGCTCATCGCAGCGCGCTCGCGTGGCGCGGGCGCGCCGGCGGATGCGCGACGGCCCGCGCGAACTGCCGGGCGATGACCGCGTAGCCGTCGTCGGAGGGGTGCAGCCCGTCCTTCGAGATCAGGTCCTTCGGCCCGCGCCGGAACGGTCCGTAGGTGTCGACGAACGTCGCGCCCATCCGCGCGCCGATGCAGGCGATCAGGTCGTTGAACCCGATGTTCGCGCCCTGCCCCGCGCAGTCCACGCGCCCGTCGAGCCCCTGCAGGAGGTAGCGCACCGAGCGCAGCGCGATCGGCCCGGCGTCAGGGAAGGGCGCGAAGAGCCCCATGACGAGCAGGCGCGACGGCTTGGGCTCCGCCTTCAGCGCCGACTGCAGCTCGTCGAGGATCGCCGTGAAGTTCGCCTTGAAGCGGCACGTCGGCATCCAGCCGCCCTTCAGGCACTCCGGCGCCAGCAGCTCGTTCGTGCCGATGTTGACCGTCACGACGCGCGTCGCGCTGTCGTCGTCGCCGATCGCGTCCAGCGCGCGCGCGAGCTGGCCGTTCTCCAGCAGCGACGTCGAGGACTCGCCGCCGACGCCCATGTTCAGGAACGCCGGGATCCGGCGCCCGTGGCCGCCTTCCAGCCACTGCGCGAAGCGCGGCGCGTAGCCGTTGAGCTCGGACGCGCCGACGCCCGCCGCGTAGCTGTCGCCGAGCGCGACGTAGCGGTCGCCGCGGTCGGGCGGGCGCAGCAGCGCCGCGAGCAGCAGAACGCCCGCAGCCAGAAGCAGTCCGTAGGTGGCCCAGGTGCGGGCGCGCGGGCGGCGCCTCACCGCGTCCCCGGCGGCGTGCCGATGGCGAACCTCCGCCGCCGGGGAGCGCTCGCCTCGGCGACGGCCGGCGCCTCGGCGGGCGCGGCCTGCAGGCGGGCGACCTCGTCCGCCAGGCGGCGGCGGAACTTCGCCGGCGCGAAGGAGTCGGCGTGCGCGCGCAGCCGGGCGGGGTCGGCCGGCAGCGCGTCGGCGGCGTGGACCGCCGCGAGCAGCGCCGCGGGCGTGCGCTCGTCGAAGTACGCGGCGGTGAAGCCCGCGATCTGCGTCTCGCGCACCCCGCCGGCGCCGAAGGCGACGACCGGCTTGCCGGCCGCGTTGGCCTCGACGGGCACGATGCCGAAGTCCTCGATGCCCGGCAGCACGAGCGCGCGGCAGCCCTCGAGCAGCGCGGTGACGGTCGCGTCGTCGACGCGGCCGTGGAGCGTCACCGTCGGGCCGGCGACCTCGCGCAGCTCGCGCATGAGCGGGCCGTCGCCGACGACGTCGAGGCCGATCCCGGCGCTCGTGGCGGCCGCGATCGCGAGGTCGACGCGCTTGTAGGGCAGCAGCCGCGAGATGACGAGCAGCCGCTCGCCGCGCGGGCGCGGCGTGAAGCGCTCGACGCCCACCGGCGGCGGGACGACCGCCGTATCGTGGCCGTAGACGCGCGCGATCGCGGCCCGCGTGCGCTCGCTGTTGGCGACGTACGCCGTCGGCCGCAGCGCCGCCGCGAGATCCCAGCGCCGCAGCGGCGAGCGCAGCGGCCACAGCGCCGCGCGCCGCAGCCGCGACGGGCTGTACGCGGACGGGTCCCAGAGCCAGCGCGCGGGGGTGTGGCAGTAGCAGACGTGCAGCGCCCCCGGCCGCGACCGCACCGCGTGCGCCCAGCCGCTGGAGCTCGAGACGACGAGATCGGCGTCGAGCACGCCGAGCGAGCGGATCGCCGACGGGTAGAGCGCGAGCAGCGCGCGGAAGCGGCGGTCCACCGGCAGGCGGTCCAGCCACGACGTCTCGATCTCCCGCTCGGCGAACTCGGCGAACGTCGACTCGGGGCGGTAGAGCGTCGTGTGGATCGGCGCATCCGGCCATTGCCGCGCGAGCTCGAGGACGACGCGCTCGGCGCCCCCGCGCTGGTTGAGGTAGTCGTGGACGATGGCGACCGAGGGCGTCATCGCTACCGCACCGCGTCGATGAGGTAGTACGTCGCGAGGTCGTTCCAGCCGCGGCGCGCCGCGATCTCCTCGAGCGCGACGTAGCCCGCCATGAGCGGCCGCGAGAACCCGAAGTAGCCCGCGCCGCAGAAGTGCGGTCCGACGTCCGCCGAGCCCCAGCCGGCGAGCATCCGCTGCAGGCGCCGCTGCCAGCAGCCGTCGTAGTGGGCGGGGAAGACGGTGTCGGGATCGCGGCCGAGCGAGCGCTGCATCGCCAGCCGCGCGAGCCGCGGCGGGACGACCTGGTTGGCGAGCGCGAAGACCGACCAGCGGCCGGAGAGCAGGGCGACGAGCCGGCCGCCGGGCCGCAGGTACGTGCGAAGGTTCTCGATCGCCGCGGGCAGCGGGCGCACGTGCTCGAAGACGAAGCGCGCGACGATGAGGTCGAAGCGGCCCTCCAGCGCCGGCTCGCGCACGGTGATCGAGCCGATCGAGAGCTCGTCGTAGGAGCCGGCCGGCGCCTTCTCGAGCTCGGCGCCGACGATGTCCTGGCCGACCCAGACGCAGCCGCGCGGCCGTTGCACCATCGGCAGCGACGATGCGGCGCCGGCGCCGACGTCGAGCACGCACATCCCGGGCTCGAGCGCCGCGCGCACGGCCGCGGCGAACGCCGGCTCGCGCAGCTCGCGCTCGTAGCGCTCGGGCCAGCGCCCGGCGCGGACGTCGCGGGCGGTCTGCCATGCGCCACCGGGCGTGAAGCCCGGTAGCGCGGGCGGCGCGAGCGCATGGCGGTGGCTCAGGACGCGGTCGTGCGGCCAGCGCCACCACTCGACGCCGGCGAGCTCCGCGGCGGCGGGGTCGGCGAAGCGCCCGCCACGCGGCCGCGCCGGGTTGCCCGCGACGACCGTGTAGGGGGCCACGTCGCGCGTCACGACGGCGCGCGGCGCGACGACGGCGCCGGCACCGACGCAGACGCCGCCCATGAGGGTCGCCTCGTCGCCGATCCACGCGCCCGGCCCGATCTCGATGTCGCCCTTGTGGGTCAGGTGCGAGGGGCCCGGGTCGCCCGCCAGCGCGTGCAGCGGGAACGTCGTCACCCAGTCGATGCGGTGATAGCCGTCGACGAAGAGCTCGGCGCCGTCGCCGAAGGTCGCGTACGGCCCGATGATCGCGCGCGCCGGCCGCCCGCCGTAGTGCTTGATCCGCGGCATGCCGCGCACGTGGGCGCCCACCTCGACGAGCTTGCGCCGCCGGCAGCGGACGAGCCTCATGCGGTCGGCGAAGATGGCGAGCGGCCGCGGGCGCGCCTGCGCCGGCGGGCCCTGCGCCGGCGTGATGAGCGGATCGCCGATCGAGTGCGCGCCGATCTCGAGCTGCCCGCGGCGGACGTGCCGGCGGCGGCTGTGCAGCGTCACCGCCTCGCGCGCGCGGCGAAGCGCGTCGAGCAGCCGCGCCATCACGCCACCGGCTTCTGTGCGGCGAGCCAGACCGACGTCTGCGGCGCAAAGGCGACGTTCGCGGCGGCGAGGCGCAGCAGCTGCCAGCCGAAACCGGCCAGGCGCGAGTCGTACGGGCCCGTTCCCTCCATGAAGCGCCGCACGCCGCGGAGGCCCGCGGCCTCGCAGTCGCGGCGCAGCCGGCGCGCGCCGATGCCGCGCTCGATCCAGCCGGTCTCGCGGTGCGTGCGCCGCGCCCCGGGCGAGACGGCGTGCAGCAGCGACGGCTCGCCGAAGAGCACCCAGCCGCCGGGCGCGAGATGCGCGGCGATGTTGCGCACGACGGCCGCCTGGCGCGCGGAGTGATGCAGCGCGTCGAAGACGAGAACGGCGTCGAAGAGTTCGTCGAGCGCGAACGCGTCCATGTCGGCCTGTTCGAAGCGCAGCCCTTCGCAGCCCCAGCGCCGGGCCCGCGCGCGGCTGATCTCCACGTGCGCAGGGGCGAGGTCGAGCCCGAGGACGTCGTAGCCGGACTCGGCGAGGAACAGCGACGTCCAGCCCGGGCCGCAGCCGAGGTCCAGGACGCGCGCCCCCGGCGCGACGCGCAGAGCCGCGAGCGCGTGATCGACGACGGCCCACTTCGTCCAGTAGGAGGCATCCCACTCCGGGTGGAAGGGCTTCGTCCAGACCGCCGGGCGCTCGCGCATGTCGCGGTCGTGGCTGGCGATCTCGGCGAGCTTGTTGGGCTCGAGGCCGATGTCCGTCATGAGCTTCTCCTCGCATGCGCGGGCACGAGCAGCAGGTCGGTGAAGCTCACGCCGTCGTAGCGGTCGACGAGCGCCCCGAGCTCGGCGACCGGCACGACCGCCGGCTCCATCGGCCGCTCCGGCGCGCCCATCTCGATGACCGCCGTGTAGCTCTGCGCCAGCAGCTCGCACATGCGCTCGAGACCGCCGTGGCGGCGCAGGCCATAGGGCCACAGCTCGGTGACGATCGGGACCTCGCCGCCGAGCAGCCGCCGCGCGCCGGCGAGGATCTGGCCTTCGTGGCCCTGAGCGTCCATCCAGACGAGGCCGAGCTCGGCGAGGTCGACGTCGCCGCGCTCGACGAGCGTGTCCAGGCGCAGCGCCGGCACGGTCACGGTCGTGCGCTGCGCCTCGCCGAATTCGCCGGCCGGCGCTTCGCCGTCGACGAGCACGCGGTGGTCGCCGGAGTTCGTCGGCGACAGCGCGAGCGTGACCTCGCCGTCGGCGTCCGACAGCGCGACCGCGTAGATCGACACGCGGTCGAGCACGCCGTTGTCGAGGCAGTTCATCGCCAGCAGCCGCACGTTGGAGGGCTCGGGCTCGAAGACGATCGCGCGGCGGGCGCCGAAGCGGCGCAGCAGCGGCACGGTCGTCGTCCCGATGTTCGCCCCGATGTCGAGCACCGTGCTGCCGGCGAGGTCGAAGGACGCGACATGCGCCGACAGCGCGGCCATGATCCGCTCCATGGCGCCGTCGTCGAAGCCGCCGGTGAGGAACGTCTCGCGCCCGACGAAGCGGTCGGCGGTGCTGACCCAGTAGCGCAGCCCGGCGGAGTCGACCGCCACGGCCGGCGTGAACCGGGCCGCGACGTCGAAGAACACGGCGCGCGGGACGAGCCGCCGCGCGGCGATGCTGCGCAGCCGCCCGAGCGACGGAGCCATCATCGAGACCTCCCCTCGGCGACGAGCCAGCGGTTGTGGGCGATCGGCCGGTAGTCGGGCAGCACGCGCCGCTGGGACACGACCGTCGGCGCGTAGCCGTGCGCCACGAGCAGGACGCCGCAGCGGCGCTCGAGCTCCTCGGAGTGCACCTCGACGACGAGGCTCGGGCGGCGCTCCTGCAGCAGCCCGCGGGCGCCCTCGAGCACGTCGAGCTCGGCCGTGTCGACGTCGATCTTCACGAAGTCCGGCACGAAGCCGTCGGGGGAGGCGGCGAAGTCGTCGAGCGCGAGCGTCCCGGCCGCGCCGGTCCCCACCCATGCCGTGACGTCGGCGATCTGCGCCCCGAGCGACGGGTTGAGCGCGAAGTTCTCGCGCATGCTCGCGACGCACGCGGGGTCGGCCTCGAAGCTCGCCACGCGCGTCCCGCCGAGCTTCGCGAGCACGAGCGCGTCGTAGCCGAACTGCCCGCCGACGTCGTAGGCCCGCGACCCGGCGCGGCACAGGCGCCGCAGGTGGCGGTGCAGCTCGAGCTCGTAGAGCCCGAGGAACGTCCGGGTCTGCATCGCGAAGTCGACGTTCATGACGATCCCGTGGCCGAGCCCGAGCGCCATGCGCCGCGGCCCGGGGGCCGGCAGGGCGCGCTTGATCGTGGCGCGCATCACGCCGCCGCCCCGGCCGTCGCGAGGTAGGCCTGCTCCATCGCAGCGCCGTAGCGCTCGGGCGTGAAGGCGTCGAGCACCCGGCGACGGGCGGCGAGGCCCATCGCCGCGCGCCCCGGCGCGTCGGCGAGCAGCGCGGCGACGGCCACGCTCCAGGCCGGGCCGTCGCGCGGGTCCACGAGGCGGCCGTCGAGGCCGTCGTCGATGACCTCGGCCGGTCCGCCGACGCTCGTCGCCACAACGGCGCGCTGCATCGACATCGCCTCGATGACGCAGAGCCCGAACGGCTCCTCGTGGGAGGGCACGAGCAGGACGTCGATCGCGGCGAGGACCTCCGGGACGTCGTCGCGGCGGCCGAGGAAGCGCACCGCGTCGCTGACGCCGAGGCTCGCCGCGAGCGCGTGCAGGCTGCGCTCGTAGGCGCGGTTGTCCATCCGCGTGCGGCCCGCGAACATGACGTCGCCGACGATGAGCAGCACCGCGTCGGGCTGCGTCGTGCGGACCTCGGCGAGCGTGCGGATCGCGAGGTCCTGGCCCTTCCACGGCGTGATCTGGGCGAGGACGGCGAGCACCGGGGCGTCGTGCGAGAGCCCGAGGGCGTCGCGCGCGGCGGCCTGCGCGCGGGGCTGGAAGTGGTCGGGATCGACGAGCTCCATGACGACGTGCACGCCTGGTGCGGCGGGGTCGCCGGCGAAGCGCTGCGCGACGTGGCGCGAGATCGCGACGACGGTGCTCGCGCCGCGGCGCAGGACGCCGCTGACGGCGGCGCTCGCCCGCCCCGGCGGCAGGACGTCGCGGACGTGGACGGCGACCGGGGGCCCGCCGAGGGCGCGCGCGCCGACGGCGACGAGCCCCGCCCGCACGGAGTTCGCGTGCAGGATGTCGGCGCGGAAGCTCTCGGCGTGGCGGCGAACCTGGCCGGCCATGGCCGCGATCTCGGCGAGCGCCTGCGCCGTGTGCAGCGGATGCAGCCGCAGGCTCCCCGAGGTTCCCCGCAGCGCCAGGCGCGGGATCCCGCGCTGCGCCAGCGCGATCGCCAGCGGCCCGTCGGGGCAGGCGACGGCCGGCGTCACGCCCGCGGGAGCGGCGTCGAGGAAGCGCAGCAGCGACCGCTCGGCGCCGCCGAGCGTCGCGGTGTGCGAGACGACGAGGGCGCGGACGGTCATCGCGAGGCCCCCGCGGGGACGATCTCGCGCTCGTACGTACGGGAGTAGTAGCCGCAGTCGGCCTCGCGGCCGCGCTTGACGCCGGTGATGACGAGCCCGGCGGCCCCGTGGGGCACGCGCTCGAGCACGGCGTTCGCGGCCCGCGCCTCGTCGTCGCGCGTCTGCCCGGCGCGGACGCAGACGACGGTCGCGTCGACGTGGGGCAGCAGCTCGAGCGTGTCGGCGACCGTCAGCAGCGGGCTCGTGTCGAAGACGATGACCTCGTAGGCGGCGCGCACCTGCGTGACGAAGTCCGCGAACCGCGGCGAGCCGAGGAGCTCGACCGGGCGCGACGACGGGCTGCCGGCGAGCACGACCGCCAGCGGCAGCGACGGCTCCGGCGAGCTGAGGCTGCGCACGACCTCGCCCGGCGCGGCCCTGCCGGCGAGGTAGTCCGCGAGCCCCGGCCCGTCGGGCGGCAGGCCGAGGCGCTCGGCGAGCGACGGGCGCCGCAGGTCGGCCTCGACGAGCAGCGTCCGCTGCCCGGCCAGGGCGCTGGAGAGCGCGAGCGACGCGGCGATCGTGCTCTTGCCCTCGCCCGGGGCCGCGCTCGTCACGGCGATCGTCTGCCGCGGCCGATCTCCGTCGAGGTGGCGGAGGTTCGCGCGCAGGATCGAGAACGTCTCGAGGTCGATCGGCGCGAGCTTCACGGCGCCGGGCAGCGATCCCGCGCCGCCCATCGCCTCGTCGCGCAGGTGGCCGAGGATCGGCAGGTCCAGGACGCCGTGGACGTCGTGCAAATTGCGCAGCCGCTTGTCGAACGAGTCGCGGACGAACGCGGCGAGCAGCCCGAGCAGCAACCCGACGATCGCCCCGAGGACGCCGTTGCGCACGGGCTTGGGCGACACCGGGTCGTCGCTGGGCTGCGCGAGCTTCGCGATGCTCACCGGCTGCGCGATGTTCGCGAGCGCCTGCAGCCGCGTGATCTGCTGGTTGTAGAGCGCCGACTGCGCGGTGTCCTTCTGGCCCTGCCCGAGCGTGATCTCACGCCGGCGCAGGTCCAGCGCCGCGCCGCGGTACTGCTCGCGCAGCGCGCGCGCCGCCGACTGCGCGGCCTGCCGCGCGAGCGCGTTGGCGAGCGCCGCGGCGAAGTTCGGGTCGCCGGCCTGTGCCGTGACGCTCACGAGGTTGGACTGCGGGTCGACCGTCGCCGTGAGGTCCCCGCGCAGATCCCCGGCGCTCATGTCGGTCGCCAGCGCCTTGCGGACGCGGTGCAGGGAGCTGACCTGCAGGATCGTCTGGGCCCCGAACTCGGCGAGCTCCTTGCTCGTCCGCGAGGGGAACGTCGGCGCGCCGACGATGCCGAGGCTCTGGCTCTCGCCGGCGAAGTCCAGCTGCGCGGTGGCTGCGTAGCGCGTGTCCTGGCGCCAGGTCAGCACGAGCGCGACCGCGACGGCGACGAGCGTGACCGAGAGGACGATCCACCACTGGTCGCGGACGATGCGCCCGTACTCGGCGAGGCCGGTCGTCTGGGTGTTGTCGGCGTTCATCTGAGGTCAGCTCCCGGGGACGCGTCCGTTGACGCCGCGGATCGTCGGCGGCAGCCAGTCGCCGGGGCTCGTGGCGCGCGTCGCGTCGGCTGCGACCGCGACGTCGTCGATCGCGATCGGCAGCCAGCCGCGCATCCGCTGTGGCCCGAGGACCGCGGCGACCGGGACGGGAGCGGCGGGCGCGTCGGGGTCCAGGGCGGCGAGGACCGCGGCGACGGTCTCCAGCGGCAGCGCCACGCGCGCCTCCTGGCGGAAGCGGCGCGCTCCGCGGCGATGGCGGCGCCGGGCCGACCAGCCGCCGCCGCAGGCGTCGCGCGCGGCGGCGAGCAGGCGCTCGTCGGGATCGCCGAAGCCGGTCGCGGCCGACAGGACGGCGACGACGAACGCCGTGCGCCTGGCCTCCTGCACGCCGGCGGCGAGGGCATAGGCGTGGACCGCCTGGGCGCGCGTGGCCACGAGCACCCCGGCCGGGGGCGAAGCGATCTCGGGCATGTCAGACCCCCCGGCTCGCGAGGACATGGGGGACCGTGCGCAGCAGGATCTTGACGTCCGACCACAGCGACCAGCCCGCGACGTAGAGGTAGTCGAGCTTCACCATCTCGGCGAGCGGGACGACGTTGGAGCCGAGGATCTGCCAATGGCCGGTCATCCCCGGGGTCAGCGAGAGCCGGCGGCGGTCGAGGCCGGTGATGAGCGCGTCCTCCGGCAGGATCAGCGGGCGCGGGCCGACGAGGCTCATCTCGCCGCGCAGGACGTTGATGAGCTGCGGCAGCTCGTCCAGCGACGTGCGCCGCAGCAGGCGCCCGGCGCGCGTGACGCGCGGGTCGGCGGCGATCTTGAACAGGCCCTCGGACTCGTTGAGGTCCGCGAGGTCCGCGCGCATCGCGTGGGCCCCGTCGACCATCGTGCGGAACTTCCAGATGCGAAACGGCTCACCGTCGCGCCCGACGCGGGTCTGGCGGTAGAAGACCGGGCCGCGCGAGCCGAGCTTCACGAGCGCGGCGAAGAGCCCGAAGACGGGGGCGAGGGCGAGCAGCCCGAGGCTCGCGCCGGCGACGTCGAAGGAGCGCTTCACCGCCCGCGACCAGCGCGAGAGGCCGAAGCGCCGGACGCCCAGGAGCGTCAGGCCGTCGAGGTCGTCGATCTCGATCGCCGAGCCGACGACCTCGAGGATCCGCGGCAGCAGGCTCACCCGTGCGCCGGTGGCCTTCGCCTCGCGGACGAAGTCCAGCGTCGTCTGCGGGATCCCCTCGCCGGGCTCGATGATCACGCGGTGGACGCCGCAGAGCCCGATGAGCTCGCGCATGACGGCGACCGGATCGGTCGGCCCGCCGTGCTGCTCGCCGGTCAGCGACATGCGCCCGACGACGACGGCGCGCCGGTCGGCGTGGTCGAGCTTGCTCAGCAGCCGCTTGTGGGAGTCCTCGCCGCCGACGAAGAGGCAGCGCTCGACGGTCGTCACGCTGCGCGCGAAGCGCCGGGCGATGCGGCGCAGGCCGATCGCCAGGAAGAGCAGCGAGCCCCACAGCAGCACGACCTGCACGGGGCCCACGACGCCGGCGACGAAGGCGTCCTGCAGGACGAAGACGAGCAGCGCGAAGAGCGTCGCGAGATGGAAGAGCTGCGGCCCCTGGTCGATCGTCGTCTTGTTGATGAGCAGCTCGTCGCGGTCGTAGAGGTTCTGCGCCTTGCCCGCGAGCAGCAGCAGGGGGAGGGCGAGCATCGCCATCGGGCGCAGCGCGGTGTTCCCGACGACTTCGACGCACAGCAACAGCGAGAACACCGCGGCGAGCATGTCCGCGGCGACGAGCGAGCTGCGGAAGATCGCGTCGCGGCGGGCGACCTCCTGGCGCGGGCCGTGCTCGCGGATCGGGGTCTCGGCGGGCGGGTGACCGGCGCCCAGGCGCCGCTTCAGCACGGCGAGTTGCGGTGTCCCTGCCCTGCGCGGCGCACGCGGCCGAGCCGGCGCCGGCGAGCTCTGATTGGCGTCCCAAGATGCCATGAACGACTCCTACTCCTTTAGAAGACCGGTGGACCGGGCCTCATCCAGAGGCCCATGCACAGGCCGGACTTTGGGCGCTTCTCAGGTGCTCGGTGATCGCGCTGGAGGAATTGCGACGATTCGGCGCGACTACATGCCGGGCTCGCGACGCCGGGCCCGGAAGAGCTTCATCTCGCCGGGCAGGCCCTTGATCTTGCGCTCGCCCGCGTAGGACCAGCCGATCGCGCCGTCGACCGTGCCGCGGATCGCCTCGTCGGCGAGCACGCTGCCCGGCCGCGCGATCGCCGTCAGGCGGCTCGCGACGTTCACGGCGTGCCCGTAGACGTCGCCGTCGCGCTCCTGGGCGGGACCGAAGCTCAGCCCGGCGCGCAGCTGCGGGAAGCCCTCGCCCTCCGCGGCCGCCGCGGCGACGAGCGCGAGCGCCGCGTCCAGCAGCGGCGCCGGGTCGGGCGCGACGAGCATGACGGCGTCGCCGATGACCTTCACGAGCCGCACCGGCGGGCGCGCGACCTCGCGCGCGAGCGCCTCCAGGCGCCGCGCGATCCGGCCGAGCTCCTCCGGCGGGACGCGCCCACCGAGCCACGTGAAGCCGACGAGGTCGGCGAACGCCACGGCGAGGCGCTCGTTGCCCTGCAGCGCGCCGGTCTGCAGCGTCACCGCATCGATCGTGTCGCCGCGCAGCTGCTCGCGCAGGTGCAGCGAGAAGGCGTGCTCGAGCGTCGGCCCGAGCGTCGGCAGCAGCGCCTGCGCGGCGGCGGCGTAGCGCGCGGCGAGCTCGTCCTCGGTGTCGCCGGCCTGCAGGAAGGTCTCGCCGACGAGCGAGTGCATCGCCGCCGCGACCTGCGCCATCGCCCGCCCGATGACGCGCTGGGTGTCGACGAGGCGCCCGGGCGGCAGCCCGGCGTCCAGCGCGAGCCGCAGCCGCTGCGCGGCCTGCAGGTCGGCCTCGCCGAAGCGCCGCGCCTCGGTGTCGGCGGCCACGACCCCGAGGGCGGCCAGGGCCGCCTCGAGCACGTCCTCGTCGACGCCGGCGAGCTCGGCGATCTCGGCGGCGCTGTAGCGCGGCTCGCCGCCGAGCACGCGGTCGACGGGCAGCAGCGCCAGGCGCTTCTCGGCGACCGCCGCTCGCAGGTCCTCCAGCGGCACGCCCTCGTCGAGCAGCTCGCGCAGGAGCGTCGCGCGGCCCTCGCGGGCGGCGCCCTCGAGGCCGTCGAGCAGTCCCTCGGCGGCGAAGTCGACCTCGTCGGTCACCGCCGTCGCGCTTCCTCAGTCGTCGAGGCGCGAGCGGACGAGCAGGTCGCCGATGATCGAGCCGGGCGGGCCGCCGGTCACCACGACGATCGCCGGGAACCACCAGCCCCAGGCCTTCTCGATCGCGCCCTTGCCCGTGAGGTACACGAGGCCGAGGAAGCCGATGCCGTGGATCGGCCCGAGGATCTCCTTGTGGACCTCGCTGTCGGTGATGAAGCCGTAGACGAGCGGCACGAGCAGCAGCGCGTCGAGGATCGCCAGGACGAGGACGATGTTGAGCTGCCGCTTGGTCTGTTCGGTCGTCACGAGGTCGCAGAGCGTAGAGGACATCCGGCGCGAGGCGCAGAATCACGGGGGATGATCGTCCTCGGCATCGACCCCGGAACCGCCAACACCGGGTATGGCGTCGTCGAGCGCCGCGGCGGGCGCCTCGTCGCGCTCGACGGTGGCGTCATCACGACCCGCCCGGAGGCGCCGCCGCAGATCCGCCTCGCGAACATCCACCGGCGCGTGTGCGAGCTCCTCGACGAGCACGCCGTCGCGGTGCTGGCGATGGAGGAGATCTTCTTCGGGCGCAACGTCTCCAGCGCCTTCTCGGTCGGGCAGGCGCGCGGCGTCGTGATGCTGGCCGCCGGCCAGCGCCGCCTGGAGTGCTTCTCCTACACCCCCCAGCAGATCAAGCACGCCGTCACCGGCTCGGGCCGCGCCGACAAGGACCAGGTCACGCGGATGGTCCAGGTGCTGCTGAGCCTCGACGCGCCGCCGCGCCCCGATCATGCCGCCGACGCGCTGGCGATCGCGATCTGCCACGCCAACGGCGCGCCGCATGCCGCGGCCGTCGCCGAGACCCGGGTCGCCCCCGGCACGCCGCAGCCGCTGGAGATCCCCGGCGAGCTCGCGGACATCACCGTGTACCGAAAGCCCGCGTGATCGCACTCGTCCGCGGCGAGGTCGCCGTCCGGCGCACCGATCACGTCGTCGTCCTCACCGGCGGCGTCGGCTACCGCCTCGCCGTCTCCGCCGAGACGCTGCGCCACGTGCCCGCCGTCGGCGCGACCGTCGCGCTGCACAGCCACCTCGTCGTCCGCGACGACGCGCTCGCGCTCTACGGCTTCGCGACCGAGGCCGAGCGCGACCTCTTTCTCGCGCTCATCGGCGTGCAGTCGGTCGGGCCGAAGGTCGCGCTCGCGGTCCTCAGCGGCGGCTCGCCGCGCGAGCTGCTGGCCGCGGTGGCCGCCGGCGACGTCGCGCGGCTGCAGTCCGTCCCGGGAATCGGCAAGCGCACGGCCGAGCGGATCGTCGTCGAGTTGCGCGAGAAGGTCGCGGGAGCGCTCGGCGCCGCCGGCGAGGAGATCGTCGTCACGCGCGGCGACGACCCGCGGCGCCTGGCGCGCGACGGCCTCGTCGAGCTCGGCTTCTCGGTCGCGGAGGCCGACGAGCTCCTGCGCGGCGCGCCCGACGACACGCCCGAGGCGCTCATCGCGCTCGCCCTGCGCACGGCGCGCGCCGCCTGACATGACGCACGCGCGCATCCAGACCCCGCAGCGCCTCGACGACGAGCTCGAGCTCGACCGCTCGCTGCGCCCACGGCGCCTGGAGGACTTCGTCGGCCAGCCGTCGCTGAAGGAGCAGCTCGGCATCTCCGTCGAGGCGGCGGTCGCGCGCGGGGAGGCGCTCGACCACGTCCTGCTCGCCGGGCCGCCGGGCCTCGGCAAGACGACGCTGGCCCAGATCATCGCCGCCGAGCTCGACGTCCCGTTCGTCCAGACCGCCGGGCCGGCGCTCGAGCGCAAGGCCGACATCGCCGCCTTCCTCACCGCCCTGGAGCCGCGCAGCGTCTTCTTCGTCGACGAGATCCACCGGCTGCAGCGCGCGCTGGAGGAGACGTTCTATCCCGCGATGGAGGACCGCCAGCTGCCGATCACCGTCGGCCTTGGCGCCGGCGCGCGCGTCGTGACGCTCGACCTCCCGCCGTTCACGCTCATCGGCGCGACGACCCGCACGGGCCTGCTGACGGCGCCGCTGCGCGACCGCTTCGGCCTGCAGCACCGCCTCGAGCGCTACGACGTCGACGACCTCGCGACGATCGTGACCCGCTCGGCGCGGATCCTCGGCGTGGCCCTCGAGCCGGGCGGCGCCGACGCGATCGCCGGCCGCAGCCGCGGGACCCCGCGCGTCGCCAACCGGCTGCTCAAGCGCGTGCGCGACTATGCGGAGGTGCGATCGGGCGGCGTCGTCAGCGCCGCGGCGGCCGACACGGCGCTCGCGCTGCTGGAGATCGACGAGCTCGGCCTCGACCGCCTCGACCGCGACCTGCTGCGCGCGTTGTGCGTGAAGTTCGAAGGCGCGCCGGTCGGCCTCTCGACGCTCGCCGTCACGGTGGGCGAGGAGCAGGACACCGTCGAGGACGTCTACGAGCCCTACCTGCTGCAGTGCGGGCTCATGAAGCGCACGCCGCGTGGGCGGGCCGCGACACGGCGCGCGTACGAGCATCTCGGCGTCGATCCGCCCGTCTCGGCCGCGAGCCTGTTCTAGTCTCGCTCCAACGGGGACAGACATCGAGGAGGAGGTGGTCGCATTGCGACCGGCAGGAAGGATGCTGAAGGTCTCCGGCGCGCTCGTCGCGGTGGCCGCCGCGGGAGCGGGTACCGCCGTCGCGAGCTCCTCGAGCGGACGCGTCTACGGCGGGATCACGCCGCAGAACTGGCCGATCGTCCTCGAGCTCGACAAGACCCTCTCGAAGGTCACGCGCGTCGTCATCGGCCTCGACATGACGTGCACCTCCAACGAGAACTTCGGCACGACCGACGGCTTCGAGGACATCAAGATCAACTCGAAGAACCGCTTCAAGTCGAAGTTCGGCCCGCAGCGCATCGACGCGGCCGGCACGCCGGCGGACATCGAAGGTGCGATCACGGGCCGGCGCAGCAAGGACCGCGGCTCGTTCAAGGGCACGTGGAATTACAAGATCGTCTTCTACGACGCGGCCGGGACGACCGTGCTGGACACCTGCGAGTCGGGCCTCGTGAGCTGGAAGGTCGCGCAGTAGCGCCGTCCGTCCGGCCTTCACCTGAGATTTACGAGACCTTGTCTAGGCTTATCGGCGCAATGGCCCACCTGTTCATCTGCCCGAGCTGCGGGAACCGCAGCTCAGAGACCGACCGCACGGCCGGCTTCTCACGCCAGGCCAAGGGCTGCTCGAAGTGCGGCTTCGGCTTTCTCTTCGAGCTGCTCGACGACTACTACCCGGCGCCGAACGCCGCGTTCTTCGTCTGCGACCAGCAGGGTCGCGTCATCGGCTGCGGGCGCGGATCCTTCGAGCTCACGGGTCTTGACGACGAGCGCGTCATCGGCCGCCAGGTCAACGACGTGCTCGGGCTGAAGTTCGACAACGGCGAGGATCACGTCAGCACGGTCCTCGAGTGGGGCGTCCGCGCCCTCGACAAGCCGGTGCAGGTCAACGCGGAGGGCGATCTGCCCGCCACGGCGACCGCAGATCTGTTTCCAGCCTACGACGATGACGGCGGATTGCTCCTCGTCCTCACGCCGGCGAAGTAACCTGACGATAGATTCGCTGTGAGCGAACGCCGTCGCAATCTCTTCGTCCTGCTGCTCGTCCTCGGTCTGCTCATCGCGTCCGCGGTCGTCATCACGGCGAAGCCCACGAAGCTCGGTCTCGACCTCCAGGGCGGGGTCGAGCTCGTCTACGAGGCGCAGCAGACCCGTCAGGCGCCGGTCACCGACGAGTCGATCGGACGCGCGATCGACGTCATGCGCGAGCGCGTCGACCAGCTCGGCGTCGCCGAGCCGGAGATCCAGCGCTCCGGCGACCGCCAGATCAGCGTCGCGCTGCCCGCGGTGAAGAACCTCGCCGAGGCGATCGACCAGGTCGGGACGGTCGCCCAGCTGGCGTTCTATGACTGGGAGGTCAACGTCATCGGGCCCGATGGTGTGCCGGCTCCGAGCGACGTCAACGTCACGGGCGGGTCGGCGGCGGGCACGAACAGCATCCCGCCGGCGCTGAAGCTCTACGACGCCATCCTGCGTGCGAAGGACCGCCCGGCGAAGGTCGAGGCCAACAACTCGCGCGAGACGAGCCTCTTCTACGCGGTCGACGAGAAGACGAAGAAGGTCTACCGCGGCGGCAAGGACCCCAACGGGCTCGCGGGCGAGAACACCCGCGCCGACGCGCTCGCGAACGTCCCGCGCGCCGAGCGCCCCGACGCGAAGGTCTACGAGGTCAAGCCCGACACGGTGATCATCCGCGCCGAGCAGCCCGACACCTCCGACAAGACGACCGACACGTGGTACGTCCTCAAGGACGACGTCGCGCTCAAGGGGCAGGAGATCAAGAACCCCGAGCAGAACACCGACCAGCAGGGCGGCGGCGGCCCGATCGTGACGTTCGAGTTCACGAAGAAGGGCCGCGAGACGTGGCAGGACGTCACCCGCCGGATCGCCGAGCGCGGCAGCGAGAGCGTCGGCCTGCTGCCCGGCCAGGATGCGTCGAGCGCCAACCAGCACTTCGCGATCGTCCTCGACGACGAGCTCGTCTCGACGCCGTTCATCGACTTCCGCCGCAACCCCGACGGCATCGACGGGCGCACCGGCTCGCAGATCGAGGGCGGCTTCACGATCAAGTCCGCCCAGGAGCTCGCCAACGTCCTGAAGACCGGCGCCCTGCCGCTGAAGCTCGAGCTCATCTCGAGCTCGCAGGTCTCCGCGACGCTCGGCCAGCAGGCGCTCGACCAGGGCCTCACCGCGGGCATCGCGGGCTTCGTCATCGTCGCGCTGTTCCTCCTGATCTTCTACCGCGTCCTGGGCGTCATCGCGGTCACCGCGCTCGTGATCTACGGGATCTACTTCTTCGCGCTCATCAAGCTCATCCCGGTCGTCCTGACGCTGCCGGGCATCGCCGGCCTCATCCTCACGCTGGGGGTGGCCGCCGACGCGAACATCGTGATCTTCGAGCGCGTCAAGGAGGAGATCCGCGGTGGCCGCTCGGTCATGGCGGGCATCGCGACGGGCTACAAGAAGGGCCTGACGGCGATCATCGACGCGAACGTCGTGACGCTCATGGTCGCGTTCATCCTCTTCGTCCTCGCGACGGCGGGCGTCAAGGGCTTCGCGCTGACGCTCGGCCTCGGCGTCATCGTCTCGCTCTTCACGGCCGTCCTCGCGACGCAGGCGATCCTCGGGACGATGGGCAAGTCGCGGATCCTCAGCTCGCCCTCGGCGCTCGGCGTGAGCAAGCCCAAGGGCACCCGGCTGCGGCTGAACTACGTCGGCTACTCGCGCTGGTTCTTCAGCGCGTCCGGCCTCATCCTGCTCGTCTGCGCGCTGGCGCTGGGCTCCAAGGGCATCAACTTCGGCATCGACTTCGAGTCGGGCACGCGGATCAACGTCGCGCTGACGCAGAAGACCGACGAGAACGCCGTCCGCGACGTGCTCGCGACGGTCGGCCAGGGCGACGCGGAGATCCAGAAGGTCACCCGCCCCGGCGCCGGCGCGAGCAAGTTCCAGATCTCGACGGACAACCTGCGCCCGGCCGAGGTCACGCGAGTGCAGTCGGCGCTCGACAAGGAGTTCGACTTCGCCGACACGCCGAGCTCGACCTCGATCGGGCCGACGTTCGGCCAGACCGTCGCCAACAACGCGATCATCGCGATCATCGCCTCGCTGCTCGTCATCTCGGCGTACATCGCGCTGCGCTTCGAGCCGAAGTACGCCGTCCCGGTGCTCATCGCCGTGATGCACGACATCCTCATCACGGCGGGCATCTACGCCCTCGTGGGACAGGAGGTCTCGACGGCCACCGTCGCCGCCCTGCTCACGATCCTCGGCTTCTCGCTCTACGACACGATCATCGTGTTCGACCGCATCCGCGAGAACGTGCCGCGGATGCCGCGTGCCGCCTTCTCGCAGATCGTCAACCGCTCGATGTCCGAGGTCATCGTGCGCTCCCTCGCGACGAGCTTCTGCGCGGCGCTGCCGGTCCTCGCGCTGCTGCTCTTCGGCGGCGAGACGCTGCAGGCGTTCGCCTTCGCGCTGCTCATCGGCACGATCTCGGGCACGTACTCCTCGGTCTTCATCGCCGCGCCGGTCCTCACGGCGTGGAAGGAGCGCGAGCCCGTCTACCGCCGCCGCCGGGCGAGCATCGCCGCCGAGAACGACGGCCTCGTCCCGGCGTTTGCGACCGGCTCGGCCGAGATGCAGGTCGACGTCGACAAGGGCCGTCGCCTCAAGGGCGGCGCGCGCCTCACGGCGCCCGACGATCCCGAGCAGGTCTCCAAGTCGGAGTTCGACGCGATGGTCCGCGACCTGCACGCCGACCCGGCGCCGCGCCGGACCGCGGTGGCCGACCCGCCCGCCACGAAGGCGAAGCCCAAGGCGCAGCCCAAGGCGGCCGAGCCCAAGCCGGCCGAGCCCGAGGCGGCCGAGCCCGACCCGACGGCCGACGCGCTGCCGGAGGACACGGTCATGCCCGCGCGCCCGGACGGCGCGGGCAAGCCGAAGACGCGGTCGGCCGCGGCGCGGCGCAAGGGCAAGCACGGGAGGCCACGCTGATGGGTGCGCTCGCCTGGACCATGATGGGCCTCGCCCTCTGGCACTTCACGATCTTCCTGCCCGACCGCTGCTGGGGCGGCATCATCGGCGCGTTCCTCGGCTGCGTCTTCGGCGCCGTGATCTTCGGCCTCGTCATCAACGGGTTCGCGGTGCCCGGGCAGGACGACACGAACATCCTGACGTCGCTCGAGGCGATTCCCGGCGTCGTGCTCGGGTACGCGTTCTTCTACTGGCTCGGCCTGCGCAAGGAGGCCGAGGAGCGCGGCGAGCTCGAGCCGCTGCCCGGCCAGTAGTACGGGTCAGCGAGGGAGGGTTTCCGCGCCCGCGGCCGTATCACGGGGCATGGGAACCGAGGGACAGGGCAGCGCGCGGATCGTGCTCGTCGGCAGGACACCTTCGGAGGGACGGCCGGACGGACGGCCGCCGCCGTCGCCGCAGCGACCCGCGCGCCATGAGCCGCGCCGGCGCGCCGCCCCCGGAGCGATCGAGAGCCACTGGACGGTTCGCCGGCTCATCAACGGCGCGTCGCTCGGCGGAATCGCGACGGTCGCGGGCGGCCTCGTCTTCCAGAAGAACTTCCAGCTCTTCGGCGACAACAACCGCTTCCTGCTGGCGATGGGCTTCGGCCTCTTCGTCATCGGCATGGTCGTCTTCACGCTGTGCCTCATCGGGCTGGCATCGCGCGGCGTGCGGTCCCTGGCTGCGACGCGTGGCTGGGGGATCGCGGTGCTGGCCGCGGTCGCGCCGGCGCTGGCGTTCTCGATGCTCGCCCTCGCGGGCGTCCTGGCCTGGGCGTTCCCGGCGCTCTTCGCGCTCATCGCGGCCGGTGGGTTCGCGCTGGCGTTGAAGCGCTAGCGGGGCCCTGGCGCTCTGGGCTCCGTCGCTCTGTCGCTGACCCGGCGCGCGGGCGGGGCGCGTCGCGCTCGCGCACGGCGGCTTTGAGGAAACGGGTTCGGCGCTCGCGGCGGACCTGCGGCGCCCGCGGCGGTCGAGAGGTCAGAAATGCCGCTCCACGCGGCTTTTGTGTCCTCTCGATCTCGGCGGGCGCGGGGGCGCCGTGCGCGACCGGGTCTTCTCGGTGACAGCCGGGACATCCCGTCCGAAGCGTCCGAACCCGGGCGTAGCTTCCGGGACGTGTCGCCGCCGCAAGAGCCCGCACGCCTGCGCATCGACCCCTACGATGTCGGCGCCGCGATGCACCTCGAGCGCGAGCTGCACGTCAGCCATGCCCTCGCGCAGGTCCTCGTCCGCCGCGGCTTCGGCAATCCCGCCGAGGCCCGGGCCTGGCTTGCGGCGGACGCCCATCACGACCCGTCGCAGTTCGCCGGCATCGACAGCGCCACGAGCCTCGTCCTGCGGCACGTCGCCGACGGGACCCGCATCACGATCCACGGCGACTACGACGTCGACGGCGTGTGCTCCACCGCGATCCTCGTCGGCGTCCTGCGCAGGCTGGAAGCCGATGTCGACTGGTTTCTGCCCAGCCGCAGCGAGGACGGCTACGGGCTGTCGGAGGCCACGGTGCACCGCCTCGCCGCGCGCGGCACGCGCCTGCTCGTCACCGCCGACTGCGCGATCACCGCCGTCGAGGAGGTCGCCGCCGCGCGCGCCGCGGGCATCGACGTCGTCGTCTCCGACCATCACAGCCCGCGCGCCGACGGCCGGCTGCCCGATGCCGCGATCGTCCACCCGGCCGTCTGCGGCTACCCGTGCGCGGACCTCTGCGCCGCCGGCGTCGCCTACAAGCTCGCCGCCGCGCTGCTGAGCGCCGCCGGCCGGGATCCCGCCGAGGCCGACGCCGACCTCGACCTCGTCGCGCTGGCGACGATCGCCGACTGCGTCCCGCTGCGCGGAGAGAACCGCCGCCTCGTCCGCGCCGGCCTGCGCGCGCTCGCCGCGACCACCCGGCCGGGGCTGCGCGCGCTCATGCGCGTCTCCCGCGTGGACCCGGCACGGATCGACGCCCGCGCCGTCGGCTTCCGCCTCGCCCCGCGCATCAACGCCGCCGGGCGCCTCGAGCGCGCCGACGCGGGCCTGGAGCTCGTCCTCACGACCGACGAGACGCGCGCGACGCAGATCGCCGACGAGCTCGACCGCCTCAACGCCGAGCGCCGCCACACCGAGCAGCGGATCCTCTTCGAGGCCGAGGCGCTCGTCGCCCAGGCCGGCCCGCGCGCCGCCTACGTCCTGGCGGGCGAGGGTTGGCACAAGGGCGTCATCGGGATCGTCGCGTCGCGGATCGCCGAGCGCCATCACCGCCCGACCGTGCTCGTCGCGCTCGACGGCGACCGCGGGACAGGCTCCGGTCGCTCGATCCCGGCCTTCGACCTGCTCGGCGGGCTGAACGCCGCCGCCGAGCACCTCGAGCGCCACGGCGGCCACCGCGCCGCCGCCGGCTGCGAGGTCCTCGCCACGAAGGTCGACGACTTCCGCGCCGCCTTCGAGGCGCACGCCGCGGCGACGCTGTGCCCGGAGGATCTCGTCGCGGTGCAGCGCGTCGACGCCGTCGTGGCCGGCGACGAGCTCGGCATCGGCCTCGCGGAGGAGCTCGAGCTCCTCGCGCCGTTCGGGACCGCCAACCCCGGCGTCTCGCTGCTCGTGCCCGCGACGCGCTGCAGCGACGCCCGGACGATGGGGGAGGACGGCAGGCACGTGCGCTTCAGCGTCGCCTCGGGCGGCGTGCGCGCGCGGGCGGTCGCGTTCGGAACGAGCACCGTCGACTGCGACCACCCGCTCGACGCGACGTTCTCGCTCGAGCTCAACGAGTACAACGGCAGCGTCGAGCCGCGCCTGGTCCTGCGCGACGCGCGGCCCTGCGCGCCCGAAGCGATCCGGGTCGTCGGCGAGCCGGCCGGCTACCTCGACGCGGTCCGCGCCGAGCTCGCGCGTGCGCCCGAGACGCTCGCCACGCAGCCCGAGCGCGTCAGCGGCCCGGTCCGCGACCGCCGGGGCGGCGGGATCGCGGGGACGATCGCGGCGCTCGTGGCCTCCGGCGAGCCCGTCCTCGTGGTCGCCGCCGACGCCCGGCTGCGCGCGCGGCACCTCGCGACGATCGTCGGCGGCTTCGAGCTCTGCTCGCACGACGCGCTCGCGCGCGCGCCCGCGCTGGCGGGCCCGGAGCACCACGTCGTGCTGCTCGATCCGCCCGCCGGGCCGCTGCGGACGCATGGCCGGCTGACGCACCTGGCATGGGGCCGGCCTGAGCTACGCTTCGCGGAGCAGATCCATGAGCGCGAGTACGCCCTTCGTGCTTCGCTCATCGCGACGTACCGGGCCCTGCGGGGCGCCGGCGCCGCGGCGGGCGAGGAGCTCGAGGCGCTGCTGCGCGGCGATCCACACACGCCACGGCCGCCATCACTGGCCGCTCGCGTCGTCAGGGTCCTCGCGGAGCTCGACCTCGTCAGCCTCGACCCGGATTCGGGGTCCGTCGTGGTCCCGGCCGCAGAGCGCACCGCGCTCGAGCGATCGGTTGCCTACCGGGCGTACCATCAGCGATATGAGGACGGACGCAGATACCTGATCGGGGTGACAGCAAAGGCGGCGTGAGGGCCCCCGCTCGGCAACGCGTCGGCACCCGCCGCGCGCCCGTCGACGAGGTCACGGCGGGCCATCACCCGCCGATCGACCGCGCCGATCTCACCGAGCTCGAGCGCGGCCTGCTGTCGGACGTCTTCGCGATCGTCGAGGAGCACGCCGAGGCGTCCGCCGTCCAGATCGACCGCAAGAAGGTCGAGGCCGCGTTCGTCTTCTCCTGCGAGCATCACGCCGACCAGCGCCGGATGTCCGGCGAGGACTTCATCGTCCATCCCGTCGGCGTCGCGAAGATCTGCGCCGGCATGCGCCTGGACACCGAGACGCTCTGCGCCGCGCTGCTGCACGACACCGTCGAGGACACGTCGGCGTCGATCGCCGAGGTGCGCCGCGCCTTCGGCGACGAGATCGCCAACCTCGTCGACGGCGTCACGAAGCTCACCGGGATCGTCTTCCAGTCGCGCGACGAGGCGCAGGCCGAGAACTACCGCAAGATGATGGTCGCGATGGCCAACGACGTGCGGGTCATCCTCATCAAGCTCGCCGACCGGCTGCACAACATGCGCACGATCTCGGCGATGCCGAAGCAGAAGCAGATCGACAAGGCCAAGGAGACCCTGGAGATCTACGCCCCGATCGCGCACCGGCTCGGCATCCACGCGATCAAGTGGGAGCTCGAGGACCTCGCCTTCCAGGCGCTGCACCCGCGCAAGTACACGGAGATCAAGGGCCTCGTCAACCAGCAGCGCGACGAGCGCGAGTCCTATGTCGAGAAGGCCGGCGCCTATCTCGGCCGCGAGCTGCAGGCGCTCGGCATCGAGGCGCACATCTCCGGGCGCGCGAAGCACTTCTACTCGATCTACTCGAAGATGACGAAGAAGGGCCGCGAGTTCAACGAGATCTACGACCTCACGGCCATGCGCGTCATCGTCGACTCGGTGAAGGACTGCTACGGCGCGGTCGGCGTCGTTCACTCGCTCTGGAAGCCGCTGCCCGGGCGCTTCAAGGACTTCATCGCGATGCCGAAGTTCAACATGTACCAGTCGCTGCACACGACGGTCATCGGGCCCGAGGGGCTGCCGCTCGAGATCCAGATCCGCACGAGGGACATGCAGGACATGGCCGAGTTCGGGGTCGCCGCGCACTGGATCTACAAGGTCGACGGCAACGGCAAGGTCGGACCGGCCGCCGACGGCGACGCGAAGCTCAAGTGGCTGCGCTCGATGCTCGACTGGCAGCAGGAGACGTCCGATCCCAAGGAGTTCATGGACGCGCTGAAGGTCGACCTCTTCGAGGACGAGGTCTACGTCTTCACGCCCAAGGGCGAGGTGAAGAACCTCGCCGCCGGAGCGACGCCGCTGGACTTCGCCTACGAGGTCCACACCGACGTCGGCCACCGCTGCGTCGGCGCGAAGGTCAACGGCAAGCTCGTGCCGCTGCACTACGAGCTGAAGTCCGGCGACATCGTCGAGGTCATGACCTCCAACCGCGAGCGCGGTCCCTCGCGCGACTGGCTCGCCGTCGTGCGCACGACGCGCGCGCGCAACAAGATCAAGCAGTGGTTCAAGGCCGAGTCGCGCGACGACACCGAGCACGCCGGCCGCGACATCCTCCACGAGCAGCTCAAGAAGCAGGGCCTGCCGGCCCAGAAGATCGTCTCCTCGCCGCTGCTCGCCGACGTCATCCGCGAGATGGGCTTCAAGAAGGCCGACGACTTCTACATCGCGCTGGGCGGGGCGAAGATCTCGGCGAAGGTCGTCGTCAACAAGCTCATGCAGCGCCTGAAGCAGGGCGAGGCGGCCGACGGCGAGGAACGCACGATGGCCGACGACCTGCTCGCCACGCGGCGCCAGCGCCGCCAGCCGACGAGCTCCTCGACGCAGTACGGCATCCGCGTCGAGGGCGTCGACGACGTCATGCTGCGCCTCGCGAAGTGCTGTCGTCCCGTGCCCGGCGACCCGATCGTCGGCTACATCTCGCTCGGCCGCGGGATCACGATCCATCGTGAGGACTGCCCGAACGCCGTCCAGCTGCGCAAGGACCCCGACCGCTTCACGCCCGTCGCCTGGGAAGGCGACCACGAGACGGCCTTCAAGGTCGAGCTGCAGGTCGACGCCTGGGACCGCCACCGCCTGCTCGAGGACCTCTCGCGGACGTTCGCCGAGGCCGGGATCAACATCGTCGAGGCGCGCTGCGTCGTCTCACACCCGATGGTCCAGAACTGGTTCGTCGTGGAGGTCGGCGACCTGCAGGTGCTCAAGGCTGCGATCAACCGCCTGCGCAACATCGACTCCGTCTTCGACGCCTACCGCGTGACGCCCGGCGGCGGCTGAGCCACCGGCGGACGGCGTACCGGCGAACACGGCGTTCGTGTCAGCGCCGGCGCTTGCGAACGGCGGCGATGAGGGAAGGGTGCGTTCGCCGCGGGCGCCCGCTCCCACCGCTCGCACGGGGCGCCACGGCACCCCGGGGCCATCCTCATCGATGCAGTTCGGCCCCCAGCCGGCGCGCGAGCCACTCCGCCTGCCACGCGCGCTCGCGCCGCACCGCGTCCAGATCGTCCTGCGCGAACGCCGCCGCGTGGCACGCGATGAAGCCGTTGACGGCGGCATGCGTCGGCGCCGTGGCGGGATCGGCGACCGCTCCGAGCACGTGGCGGGCGGCGTCGCCGGCGTAGCCCGCGGCGCGCTCCTCGTCGCCGCCGAGATCGGTGAGTTGCGCGCAGGTCGCCGCGACGTCCGCGGCGGTCTCGCATGCCGCGAGCGCGTCGTGCGCCGGCGAACCGGCGGGCAGGACGCGCAGCGCGGCGTCGCGGGCGCGCAGCGCGCAGGCCTCGGCGAACGCCGTCATGAGCGACGCGTCCCAGACCTCGACGCGCTCGACGAGCCGCCCGCGCGAAGCGACGAGCTTGCCGCAGTCCACGACGACGTCGCCGTCGAGCTCCACGCGCCAGAGCTCGCTGTCCATCCACTCCGGCAGGTCCTCGACGCGGCAGGCGTGGATGCGCGCCGAGCACGCCCGCGCGGGCACTGCGTCGCCGGTCGCCTGCAGCCATTCGCCGGCCGGCGGCCAGCGGACGCCGGAGAACGGCCCGACCCGCCCGTCGCGCAGGAACTTGTAGGCGATCACGAGCGCTGCGCCTGCCACGCGCGGAACATCGACAGCAGCTGCTCGCGCTGGCCCTCCCCGCCATCCTCGGCGGGCAGCCGGCCGAGCAGGTCGATCGTGCTGCGCATCTGCTCGACGTAGTTCGTGCAGCCGCGGCAGATGACGATGTGGCGCTCGATCTCCGCGCGCTCGGCCGGGTCGAGGGCATCCTCGAGGTACGCCGTCAGGACCTCGACGAACTCCTGGCACGTCAGGTGCTCGACGTCAGCGCTCATCCTGTGGCTCCCTCGGCGACATAGCGTTCGAGCGCGGCGCGCACCTTGCTGCGGGCGCGGTGCAGCAGCACGCGCTGGTTGCCGTCGGTGATACCCAGGGCGGCGGAGACCTCGTCGGGCTCCCAGCCCTCGACGTCGCGCAGCACGATGACGTCGGCCTGGCGCTGCGGCAGGACCTCGATCGCCTCGTGCACGAGCGCGAGCGTCTCCTGGCTCAGCAGGCGCTCCTCGGGCAGGTGGCTCCAGTCCGACGGCGCCGCGGCCCAGTGGCCCGCCCAGCGGTGGCCGTCGCCGCGGAAGCGATCGGCGTCGACGGCCGCCTCGTCGTCGTCGGCGCCGGCGAGGGCGGAGAACGGGGCGCTGCGGCGCTCGCGGACCGCGCGCGTCCGGGCGCGGTTGCTGAGGATCTGGAAGATCCACGTCTTCAGCGACGAGCGGCCCTCGAAGCGGTCGATGCCGTTCAGGACGGCCAGCCACGTCTCCTGCACGACCTCCTCGGCGACCGCGCGGTCGCGGACGAACGTCCGCGCCAGGCGCAGCAGGGCGGCGCCGTGGCGATCGACGAGCATCACGAACGCCGCCTCCTCGCCGCGGCGCAGCGCGGCGACGAGCGCGCGATCGTCCTCGCCGTCGGATCGGCGCCCGGCAGGGGTCGCAGCAGGCGGCACGGGTGCGCAGTCTGCCGCACGCGACGGGCGTTACGCACGCGCACGGCTCAGGACGTCGCGTCCAGCGCGGCCGCACGGGTGAGGAGGAACTCGAGCGCGAGCGCGCGCTGATCGCCGGCCGCGAGCAGCTCGCCGAGCCCGAGCTCCGCGCCGTTGAATCCGGTCGCGTTCCACAGCTCGCCTTCGCGCGCCGCCCACGGCCCGACGTAGAGGTAGGGCTCGGGATGCTGCTCGTCGCCCGGCGATCCGCCGAAGTTCGCGCGCGATCCGGCGGCCTCGTCGCCGGCCGCGATCGCGTAGTCGAAGTGCTCCGGCCACAGCACCGGCTCGTCGGCCGTGACGTGGCGGCGCAGGTCCTCGAGGACGGCGAGCACGAAGGCGTAGAAGTCGCCGAGCCAGCGTGCCGCAGCGGGATCGACGGGCAACGCCTCGCGCCGCGACGAATCCTCGGCCGCGAAGACGAGCTCGGCGCCGTCGACGCGGATCTGGCGGCCCTCGCCGAAGACCGGCGTCCCGAAGCCGCCCGGCAGCCAGCGCAGGCGGATGCGCCCGTCGACCGCGCGGCGGGCCGGCGCGATGACCTCCTCGGCGAGCGCGTGCAGGGCGTCGCGGGTCGTCTCCCAGCCGGGCGGCGGCGGGGCGATCGACGCGGGGTCGGGTGTGGGCGGCTCGACGGTGGCCATACGCGCATCGTCTTCTTTTGCATCGGCGCGTTACGAATCGGGTGTTCGCGGGACGCACGCGGCATGGACTACTCAGATCTGCGGGCCCTGTACATCAACTGCACGCTCAAGCGTTCACCCGAGACCTCGCACACGCAGGGTCTCGCCGACACCTCGATCGCGGTCATGCGCGAGCAGGGGGTGGAGGTCGAGGTCATCCGCGCGATCGACCACGACATCGCGACCGGCGTCTGGCCGGACATGCGCGAGCACGGCTGGGACGCGGACGACTGGCCGGAGATCCACGAGAAGGTCATGGCCTCCGACATCCTCGTCCTGCTCACGCCGATCTGGCTCGGCGAGAAGTCCTCGGTCTGCACGCAGGTCGTCGAGCGCCTCTACGGCAACTCGCACATCCTCAACGACGCGGGCCAGTACGCCTACTACGGCCGGGTCGGCGGCTGCCTCGTCACCGGCAACGAGGACGGCGTGAAGCACTGCGCGATGAACGTCCTCTACTCGCTGCAGCACCTCGGCTACACGATCCCGCCACAGGCCGACGCCGGCTGGATCGGCGAGGCCGGCCCGGGCCCGAGCTACCTCGACGAGGGCTCCGGCGGCCCCGAGAACGACTTCACCGCGCGCAACACGCACTTCATGACCTGGAACGTCCTGCACCTCGCGCGGATGCTCAAGGACGCCGGCGGCATCCCGGCGCACGGCAACGTGCGCGCCGAGTGGGACGCGGGCTGCAAGGAGAGCAACCTCAACCCCGAACACCGATGACGATCGCGCCGGCGCCCCCGACCGTCACCTGGCAGCGCGTCCTGGAGTCCGCCGACGAGCTGCCCGAGGGCCGCGTGCGCACCGTCACCGCCGGGCGCGAGAGCATCGCGCTGACGCACCACGACGGACGCTTCGGCGCGCTCGACAACCGCTGCCCGCACCAGGGCGGGCCGCTCGGCGAGGGCTCGATCGAGAACGGCAACCTCCGCTGCCCGTGGCACGGCTACGACTACTGCCCGCTCACCGGGTCGCCTCCGGGCAACTTCACCGACACCGCGTCGCCGTACCCGCTGGAGATCCGCGACGACGGCGTCTACGTCGGCGTCGAGGACGACGCGCCGCACCAGCGCACGGTGACCGACCTCGTGGTGCAGACGCTCGTCGCCTGGGGCGTCACCCACGTCTTCGGGATGGTCGGGCACTCGAACCTCGGCCTCGCCGACGCGATCCGCCGCGAGGTCGAGGCCGGCAACCTCACGTACGTCGGCATCCGCCACGAGGGCGCGGCCGCGTTCGCCGCGTCGGCGTTCGGCAAGCTCACCGGCCGGCCCGCCGCCTGCCTGACGATCGCCGGCCCCGGCGCGACGAACCTCCTCACCGGCCTCTGGGACGCGAAGGTCGACCGCGCGCCCGTCCTCGCGCTGACCGGCCAGGTGCAGGTGCAGGTGCTCGGTCCCGGCGCGTTTCAGGACATCGACCTCGCCGCGGCGTTCGCGCCGGTGGCCTGCTGGTCGCAGACCGTCCTGCCGGAGAGCCGGCACTCCGAGCTCGCCGCGCTGGCGGTCAAGCACGCGCTGCTGCGGCGCGACGTCGCGCACCTCGTGTTCCCCGACGACGTGCAGACGCTGCCCGTCGCCGACGCCGCGCCGGTCTCGGGCCCTGATGGCCGCGTCGCCGACCTCGCGATCTCGCCGCCGGCCGGGGCGGTCGCGCAAGCCGGCGAGCTCCTGCGCGCGTCCCGGCGCCGCTCCGGCACGCCGGTCGCGTCGTGGTGCATGAACGAGTCCGACCTCATCGTCGTGCTCGGAGCGTCGTTCTCCAACCACACCGGGATCTACGAGCACAAGCCGATCATCCAGGTCGACGTCGACCCGCTCCAGCTCGGCAGGTTCCACGCCGTGACGGTCCCGGTCTGGGGCGAGATGGGACCCTCGACGGCGGCGCTCGCCGCCGAGATCCCAGCCGGGCACGAGACCGTCGACCAGCGGCCCGAGGTCGCGGCGCGCCAGGCGATCTGGCGCGCCGAGAAGGCGTCGCGCACGCACGACGACCGCGGCCGGGGCGTGAACTCCGCGGCCGTGTTCGCCCCGCTGAACCGCACGATCCCGACGACGCCGTCATCGCCGTCGACGTCGGCAACCACGCCTACTCGTTCGGGCGCTACTTCGAGTGCCGCCGCCACGACGTCGTCATGTCGGGCTACCTCGGCTCGATCGGCTTCGGCTACCCCGCCGCGATGGGCGCCTGGGCCGCGGCGCCCGGCCGGCCGATCGTCGCGGTCACCGGCGACGGCGGCTTCGCGCAGTACATGGCCGAGCTCACGACGGCGGTCAAAGAGCACATGAACATCACCCACGTCCTGCTGAACAACGGCCAGCTCGGGAAGATCTCCAAGGAGCAGCGCGCCGGCGAATGGGACGTGTGGCAGACGGCGCTGCACAACCCCGACTTCTCGGAGTACGCGCGGATCTGCGGCGCGCTCGGGATCCGCGTGACCGACCGCGCAGAGCTCGACGAGGCGTTCAGCCGCGCGCTCGCCCACGACGGCCCGGCGCTCGTCGAGATCATGTGCGATGCCGAGCTCGTGTGAGCCGTGGAGCTCGCGTTCACGAACCTCCTGATCGTCAGCGCCGTGGCGTTCGCTGCGCCGTTCGCGCTCGGGCTGGCGCCGTCGCTGCGGATGCCCGCGGTCGTCCTGGAGATCGTGCTCGGGATCGTCATCGGGCCGTCGGTGCTCGGCTGGGTGGAGATCGACGAGCCGGTCGCCGTGCTGTCGCTCGTCGGCCTGGCGTTCCTGCTGTTCCTCGCGGGCCTGGAGATCGACTTCCACCAGCTGCGCGGGCGGGCGCTGCGCGTCGCGGGCGCCGGCTTCGCGGTGAGCTTCGCGATCGCGCTCGTCGTCTGCGCCGGCTTGAAGGCGGCCGGCCTCGTCGACGACGTCGTCTTCGTCGCGATCGCCCTGAGCGCGACGTCGCTGGGGATCGTCATCCCGGTGCTCAAGGACCGCGGCGAGTCCGGATCGGCCTTCGGCCAGCTCGTCATCGCCGGCGCGACGATCGCGGACTTCGCGACGATCATCCTGCTGTCGCTGTTCTTCTCCCGCGACGCGCGCAGCACGACGGCGACGCTCATCCTGCTCGGGTCGCTCGCGCTCGTCGTCGTCGGCGTGGGGCTCGTGCTCACCGGCGCCGAGCGCGTCGGGCCGCTGTCGGCGACGCTGCGGCGCCTGCAGGACACGACGGCGCAGATCCGCATCCGCGGCGCGTTCGTCCTGCTCATCGGCTTCGCGGCGCTGGCGAGCGAGCTCGGCCTCGAGGTCATCCTCGGCGCCTTCCTCGCCGGCGCCGTCGTGACGCTCGTCGACATGGACCGCGAGATGACCCACCCGCTGTTTCGCACGAAGCTCGAGGCGATCGGCTTCGGCGTCTTCGTCCCGGTGTTCTTCGTCTCCAGCGGCGTGCGCTACGACCTCGACGCGCTCCTGGAGTCGAGCTCCGCGCTGACCGCCGTCCCGGTGTTCCTCGTGGCGCTGCTCGCGATCCGCGGCCTGCCCGCGCTGCTCTACCGGCCGCTCGTCGGCGCCGACCGCGTGCTGCCGGCCGCGCTGCTGCAGGCGACGTCGCTGCCGTTCATCGTCGCCGCGACGGCGATCGGCCTGGATCTCGGCGTCGTCGACGCCGCCGGCGCCGCCGCGCTCGTCGCGGCCGGGCTGCTGTCCGTCGTGATCTTCCCGGCGGTGGCGGTCGGCCGGCTCGGCGTCAGCACTCGTTCGCGCGCCGGACGACCCCCGGCACCCGCGCCGGATCTCTGACGTAGGCGACGGCGACGGCGCGGCCGGGATCGCGGATGACCTGCGCGTTGGATGGCTCCTGGACGCCGTACTGGTAGAAGATCACCCAGCCCGTGGCGTAGATGTAGTTCACGCCGCCGCCGGGCGCGGCGTCCGGGGCGGGCTGTGCGGTCGCGCCCTCGGCCTCGGCGCGGCGGACGAAGTCGGCCGCGAAGCGCAGGTCGGCGGGCCGCGTCGCGATCGACGCGCCCGCCCGCCGCCAGCAGGCCGCGAAGCTGCGCTGGCCGGTTGCCGGCGTGTCGGGCGCGACGAGCCAGTGGTCCTCGATCTTCGTGAACGCCTGTGGCGCGTGGCCGGCGCCGTAGAAGAGCGTCGCGCGGTCGCCGCTGCGCTGCAGGCGGGCGGCGTCGATCTCGTCGTCGCTCGGCGCGCTGCTCAGACCGGCGCGCGTGCGGATGAGCCCGAGCGCGGTGGCGCAGCCGCGGGCGCCGCCGACGATCGCCTCGACCTGCGCCTGGGCCTGGAGGCTGAAGACGTCGCAGGCGTTCTCGAAGTCGCGCTCGGCGAACGCGCCGGAGAGCTGCTTGGCGACGTCGCGCACCGCCTCGTCGTCGGACCTGCCGCCGCAGCCGGAAAGCAGCGCGACGACGGCTGCTGCGGCGAGCGCCGGGACGGATGCCGCGGGGCGCACCGCACGCCCTTCAGGCGACGACGGCCAGGGCGCCGGGGCGGATGCCGAAGACGGCCTCCGTCACGTCGCCGATGTGATCGCCGTCGACGTGCAGCGGGATCGCGCGGCCGTCGGACGAGATGCAGCGCAGGCCGTCGACACCCGCGAACGCGTGGATCTGGCGATGGCCGACGATCGAGCGCTTGGGGGACAGCAGCCGCAGCGCGATCCCCGGGATGTCGCGCGGCGAGACCCCGCGCAGCGCGACGCCCGCCAGCGAGCCGCTGTCCAGGCCGCCGCCCTCGGCGATGTAGATCGGCTTGTCGTCGAGGTAGGTGAACTCCGCGCCGTTCTGCACGAGCGTCGTGATCGCGGCCGATGTCTGCCCGCCCACCTGCACGTCCATCCGGGGCGGGTGGCGGACGTAGTGGCGCAGGACGGTCTCGACCGCCGCGTAGACGAAGAAGTACTCGCGCAGGCGGTGGCGCTTGAGGCCCGGCGACTGCTCGATGCGCTTCACGACGCTCGCATCCAGGCCGAAGCCGCCGGAGTACGTGAACGCCCGGCCGTTGGCGACGCCGAGGTCGATCCGGCGCGGCTGCCAGCGGTCGGGGAGGCCGAGCAGGTGCTCCGTCGCGTCGACGATGTCGCCCGGGATCCCGAGCATCTTGCACAGGACGTTCGTCGCGCCGCCGGGCAGGCAGGTCAGCGGCGTGTCGCAGCCGGCGAGGCCGTTTGCGACCTCGTTGACCGTTCCGTCGCCGCCGTAGGAGACGACGACGTCATAGCCTTCCGTCGATGCGACGCGGCAGAGGTCGGTCGCGTGGTCGCGCGCCTGCGTGTCGACGACCTCGACCTCGTAGCGGCCGTGCAGCGCGGCGATGACGAGGCTGCGCACGCGCGCGGACATCGTCGTGGCTGCAGGGTTGACGACCACGAGCATCCGCTTGCGGCTCTTTCCGGCCTCTGGTGCGGCCGACTCCGCCAGCCGCTGCAGTTCCTCGAGCGCCATCCCCGCGCCTAGATGGTCGATTCCGCGGCCCGTGCCGTCAGATGTGCGTGCATCGCGGATGCAGGTCGCCACGGGCCGAAGGTGGACAGTGCCAGCGGCACGAACGCCTGCGGCGCGTGGCGCTCCTGCGCCGCGAGGCGCGTGCAGATGGCGGTGCGGGTCGTGGAATCAACCATCGAGTGTCGCACGCGTCTCAGAGCCAGCCACGGGTGCGGAAGAACCAGAGCATCCCGGCCAGCAGCGCGACCATCGATCCGACGACGATCCAGAACGCGTGGATGGAGCCCTCGCCCGGCACGCCGACGTTCATGCCCCAGATGCTCGCGACGAGCGTCAGCGGGAGGACGACGACGCTGATCGCCGTCAGCGCCTTCAGCACGTCGTTGACCTGGTGCGACAGGACGGATTCGTTCGTCGACTCCAGGCCTTCGACGACCTCCTTGAAGTTCTCGAGCATGTCCCAGATGCGCTCGGAGGCGTCGTTGATGTCGTCGAAGTAGATGTCCAGGCCCTCGGGGATGTAGCGCTTCGTGCGCTCGAGGTCCTTCAGCGCCGCGCGCTGCGGGCGCACGATCTTGCGGAAGTTGATGATCTCCTGCTTGACGTTGGAGATGTCGCGGACGATCTCGGCGGAGCGGCCCTCGAAGATCTCGTCCTCGAGCACCTCGAGCTTGTTGCCCATCTTCGCGAGCATCGGGAACGACGAGTCCACGCAGTCGTCGACGATCTTGTAGAGCAGGTAGCCGGGCCCCTTGGCGAACAGGCCCTCGCGGACGTCCTCCCGCGTGCGGCAGCGCTCGAAGAGGTACTCCAGCGGCTGGATCGGCTCGTTGGGCAGCGTGATGACGAAGTCCGGGCCGACGAAGATGTCCAGCTCGGCCGCGTTCAGCCGCCCGACGGACTTGTCGAAGCGCGGGAAGTGCAGGACGACGAAGAGGTAGTCGTCGTACTCGTCGACCTTCGGGCGCTGGTTGCGCGAGTAGACGTCCTCGTAGTCGAGCGGGTGGAAGTCGAAGTGCTCCTCGAGCCACGCGCGGTCGGCCGGGCGCGGGCGCTCGATGTGCAGCCAGCGCAGCCCGGAGCCCTCGACGATCTCGACATTGGGGGTCTCGACCTCGGCCTCGGCCGGGCGCACGGCCTGGCCGCGCCCCCGCGTCGGGCGCCCGAACCGCGGCTTTGGGAGGTTGGGCATGGCTGATATTGTGCCTGCCGAGAGCTGGACACATCCAGAGGGGTGGAGGGACAGGCCCTACGAAGCCCCGGCAACCAACCCATTCGCGGGAAACGGTGCCAATTCCTGTCAGATGTGGCACGGGCCGTCAGCGCCTTCGCCACAGATCCAACGGCGAGAGGGTTTCAGATGGCGGCCAAGCAGCTCAAATGCAGAGAGTGTGCAACTGAATACGCGCTCGAGGCGCGCTACGTGTGCTCGAAGTGCTTCGGGCCGCTGGAGGTCGGCTACGACCACGAGCGCCTGAAGGACGTCGGCGAGGTCCGCCGCCGCATCCAGGGCGGGCCGCAGAACATCTGGCGCTACCACGACTTCCTGCCGCTCGAGGGCCCGCAGCCGAAGACCCGCACCGGGCTGCCGGCGGGCTGCACGCCGCTCATCCGCGCCGACCGGCTGGCCGAGCGCCTCGGCCTCGGCGAGGTCTGGGTCAAGAACGACGCCCACAACCCGACGCACTCCTTCAAGGACCGCGTCGTGTCGGTCGCCGCGACGCGCGCCCGCGAGCTCGGCTTCGACACGCTCGCCTGCGCCTCGACCGGCAACCTCGCGAACTCCGTCGCCGCCCACGCCGCGGCGCTCGGGATGGCGTCCTACGTCCTCATCCCGTCCGACCTCGAGGAGCAGAAGGTCCTCGCGACGGGCGTCTACGGGACGAACCTCGTGAAGGTCCGCGGCAACTACGACGACGTCAACCGGCTGTGCACGGAGCTGTCGGGCGATCGCGAGAACTGGGCGTTCGTGAACATCAACATGCGCCCGTACTACGCGGAGGGCTCGAAGACCGTCGCCTACGAGGTCGCAGAGCAGCTCGGCTGGGAGCTGCCCGACCGCTGCGTCGTGCCGATCGCGTCGGGCTCGCTGTACACGAAGATCGCCAAGGGCTTTCAGGAGTTCATCGACGTCGGCCTGCTCGACGGCGAGGTCCCGAAGATGAACGGCGCGCAGGCGACGGGCTGCTCGCCGGTCGCGGCCGCCTACGACGCCGGCCAGGACTTCTGCCGGCCCGTGAAGCCCAGCACGATCGCGAAGTCGCTGGCGATCGGCAACCCCGCCGACGGGCCGTACGCGCTCGACCTCGCCCGCTCGTCGGGCGGCTCGATCGACCATGTCTCAGACGACGAGATCCGCGCCGGCATCCGGCTGCTCGCCGAGACGACGGGCATCTTCACCGAGACCGCCGGCGGCGTCACGACGGCGGTCCTCGCGAAGCTCGCCGAGCGCGGCGACATCGCCGCCGGCGAGCGCGTCGTGCTCGTCATCACCGGCGACGGGCTGAAGACGCTCGACGCCGTCCGCGACTCGTTCCGCGCCTACGAGGTCGATCCGTCGATCGAGTCCTTCGAAGCGGCGTTCGCCGAGTCCGTGCCCGCGTAGGATCCGTCGCGACATGGCGATCACGGTGAAGCTCCCGACGCAGCTGCGCGACACGGTCGGCGGCGCCGCGTCGGTGCAGGCCGAGGGGACGACGGTGGGGGAGGCCCTGGAGTCGATCTTCGAGCAGCACGGCGAGCTGCGCGAGCGCCTGTACCAGGACGGCGGCCTGCGCCGCTTCGTCAACGTCTACCTCGGGGGCGAGGACATCCGCTTCCTCGACGGCCTCGAGACCGCCGTCCCGGCGGGCGGCGAGCTGACGATCCTGCCGGCCGTCGCAGGCGGATCGTCGTAGTTGCCGAGCGTTGACGCCGGGGCCGGCGTCTCTGAGGGCAGGAGTCCGGCTCGCCTGCTGCGCGCGCGGGGGGTTGGGCCCCAACCACCGCGATATGGGACGTTCTGACAAATGTCCCACCCCCGGGGCGACCGCGCGGGCGCGCCCCCGGGCCTCGTCTGCTCCTCACAGAGACAGGTACATCCCGCCGCGAGCACGGTGCGGCGATCGTCGGGCCCCGGGGTGGGCACACTGTGCGGGTGCCCGCCCGCAGCGACCGGCTGAAGGACTACAAGGACAAGCGCGACCCGGCCCGTACGCCCGAGCCCACCGGTGACGGCGCCCCCGAAGGCGACGGCAACCGCTTCGTCATCCAGGAGCACCACGCCACCCGCCTGCACTGGGACCTGCGCCTCGAGCACGAGGGCGTCGCCGCGTCGTGGGCGATCCCCAACGGGATCCCCGAGAGCCCGAAGGAGAACCGCCTCGCGGTGCGCACGGAGGACCATCCGCTGGAGTACCTCGAGTTCGAGGGCGACATCCCCAAGGGGGAGTACGGCGCCGGCAAGATGCGCATCTGGGACCGCGGCACCTACGAGACGCACAAGTTCGACGACGCAAAGGTCGAGGTCACGTTCCACGGCGAGCGCCTGCACGGGCGCTACGGCCTCTTCCCGCTCAAGCGCCGCAAGGGCGAGCCGCCGGGCAAGGACTGGATGATCCACCGCATGGATCCGCCCGAGGATCCCGACCGCGAGCCGATGCCCGAGCGCGTCGCCCCGATGCTCGCGAAGGCCGGCAAGCTCCCGCCCGACGACGAGCGCTGGGCCTATGAGATCAAGTGGGACGGCGTGCGCGCGCTCGCGTACTCCGAGCCTGGCCGCATCCGCTTCGAGAGCCGCAACCAGAACGACATCAGCGCGGCCTATCCGGAGCTCAAGCCGCTCAACCGCGCGCTGAGCTCGCACCACGCGATCCTCGACGGCGAGGTCGTCTCCTTCGAGGAATCCGACTCGCACCCGCCCCGCCCGAGCTTCGGCCGCCTGCAGTCGCGGATGCACGTGCGCTCCGAGAGCCAGGCCAAGCGCCTGGCGAAGGAGGCGCCGGTCGTCTACGTCATCTTCGACCTCCTGTGGCTCGACGGGCACTCGCTCATGGAGCTGCCCTACACCGAGCGCCGTGCGCGCCTGGAGGAGCTCGGCCTCGACGGCCCGAACTGGCAGACGCCCGACCACGTCGCCGGCAACGGCGCGGCGGTGCTCGAGGCGAGCCTCGCCAGCGGCCTGGAGGGCATCATGGCCAAGCGCCTGGACAGCCCGTACGAGCCCGGGCGGCGCTCGTCGTGCTGGGTGAAGGTCAAGAACGTCCGCCGCGAGGACGTCGTCGTCGGCGGCTGGCTGCCGGGCGAGGGGCGCCGCCGCGACCGCATCGGCGCGCTGCTCGTCGGCGTCGAGGAGGACGGCAGGCTGCGCTACTCCGGCCGCGTCGGCACGGGCTTCACCGAGCGCGAGCTCGACCGCCTGCGCGGCGAGCTCACAGAGCGCGAGGACTCGCCCTTCACCGCGGGGCCCAAGCCGCCGCGCGGCGCGGTCTTCGTCGAGCCCAGCCGCGTCGCCGAGGTCGAGTTCACGGAGTGGACGGGCGACGGGATGCTGCGCCATCCGAGCTACAAGGGCCTGCGCGAGGAGCTGCCGACGTCCGCCTTCCTCGACGCCGGCAGCCCGGTGCGCGGCGGCGTGGAGGTCGACGTCGCGGGTCGCACGCTGAAGCTCACGAACCTCGACAAGGTCCTCTATCCGGCCGTCGGATTCACGAAGCGCGACGTCATCGAGTACCTCGTCCACATCGCCCCGGTCCTGCTCCCGCAGCTCCAGGGGCGCCCGCTGACGCTCAAGCGCTATCCCAACGGCGTCGAGGGCTCGTTCTTCTACGAGAAGAACTGCCCGAAGCACCGCCCCGACTGGGTCGCGACGACCCCCGTGCAGGCGCGCAGCAAGACGATCGACTTCTGCCTCGTCGAGGACCTGCCGACGCTCGTCTGGCTCGGCAACCTCGCGAGCCTCGAGCTGCACACGTCGCTGTCGCGCGCGCCGCACATCGCGCGCCCGACGATGATGGTCTTCGACCTCGATCCCGGGCCGCCGGCCACGATCGTCGAGTGCTGCCGCGTCGGGCTGTGGCTGCACGGGATGTTCGAGAACCTGGGCCTGCAGAGCTTCGCGAAGACGTCGGGCTCCAAGGGCCTGCAGATCTACGTGCCGCTGAACAACCCCGGCGTGACCTACGACGACACGAAGGGCTTCTCGCTCGCCGTCGCCGAGCTGCTGGAGGCCGAGCAGCCCGACCTCGTCGTCTCGAAGATGGCCAAGGCCATCCGCGGCGGCAAGATCCTCGTCGACTACAGCCAGAACGACGAGCACAAGACGACGGTCAACGTCTACTCGCTGCGGGCCAGGGAGCGGCCGACGGTCTCGACCCCGGTGACATGGGACGAGGCGGGCGAATGCCTCGACTCGGGCGACCCCGAGCGGCTCGTGTTCGACGCCCGCGAGGTGCTCTCGCGGGTCGCCGATCAGGGCGACCTCTTCGCTCCCGTGCTGTCTTTGGTTCAGGAGATCCCGGTCCTGGGGTAAGTTTCCGGCGCGCCGTCGTCAATCGCGTCTCTGTCCCTACGCGCAGGAGCAGCCCATGGATCCGGAACGGCTCAAGGCCATCCCCGTCTTCGCCTCGCTCGACGACGACACCCTTCGGGGCATCGCGACATTCGCGACCGAGACCTCCGTCCCGGCCGGCAAGCACCTCGTGAAGGAGGGTGACTACGCGTATGAGTTCATGGCGATCGAGGAGGGCGAGGCGGAGGTCCTGCGCGGTGGTGAGCGCGTCGCGACGCTCGGCCAGGGCGACTTCTTCGGCGAGATCGCCGTTCTCGAGAAGACGCTGCGCACCGCATCGGTCATCGCGCTGACGCCGATGCGGCTCGTGACGCTCTCGCACTGGGACCTCAAGCGCGTCGGCGGCGCGATGACGCAGATCCGCGAGACGCTCGAGGAGCGCAAGCGCGAGAACCGGTAGGCCCCTGGGTAGCCTGCCGCCCGTGGACGACCTCAGCGGCATGCCCGACCTCGAGGGCGTCGAGCATCACGTCGTCGAGGTTCGCGGCGCCAGGCTGCACGTCGCCGCGCTCGGCAGCGGGCCGCCGGTCCTGCTCGTGCACGGCTGGCCGCAGCACTGGGGCTCGTGGCGGCGGCTCATGCCGCTGCTCGCCGAGGATCACCGCGTGCTCGCCCTCGACCTGCGCGGCTTCGGCTGGAGCGAGGCCACGCCGCGCGGCTACCGCAAGGACGAGCTCGCCGAGGACGTCGTCGGCGTGCTCGACGCGCTGGGCATCGAGCGCGTCGCGCTCGTCGGCCACGACTGGGGCGGGATCGTCGGCTTCCTCGTCTGCCTGAACCACCCCGACCGCGTCGCGCGCTTCGTCCCGATGAACACCGGCCATCCGTGGCCGACGCTGCCGCTGCGCCGCCTGCCCAAGCAGGTCGGCGGCTTCGCCTATCAGGCGGTGCTCGCGGCACCGGTCATCGGCCGGCACGTCGCCGGATCACCGCGGGTCCTGCGGGGCGTGTTCAACCTCATCTCGACGAACACCGAGGCCGTCATGGACGAGTTCGACAGCTACGCCGAGCGGTTCGCAGATCCGGCGCGGGCCCGCGCGGTGCAGCAGGTCTACCGGACCTTCCAGCTCTACGAGCTGCCGGCGTGGCTGCGCGGGCGCTACCGCGACCAGCGCCTGCGGACGCCGACGCTCTGGCTGCACGGCGTGCAGGACCCCGCCATCACGCCGGCGCTCTTCAAGGACATCGGCGAGCACGCCGACGACGTGCGCATCGAGTACCTCGAGGACTGCGGCCATTTCCCCCCGGAGGAGCAGCCCGAGCTCGTCGCCGGGCACCTGCGCGCGTTCTTTTCGGCCTGAGGGAGACCGGGTAGTCCCGTGCGGGAACCGACCAAGGAGCGACACCGCATGTTCGACGACGAGGTGCAGGACCAGGACGAGGCCCAGCAGGACGCAGCCGGCGCCGAGGCGGCGGGTGACGACGCCCAGATCGCCGGCACCGTCGACGAGCGCGCGGACGAGCTCACGGGCTCCGAGGCCCCGCCGAGCCCGCAGCCCGCCGGCGTCCACGGCGACCCGATCGGCGACGCCGAGGAGCACCTCGCATCGCTGGACATGGACGAGGAGCGCAAGAAGGTCGAGGACCTCCAGAAGCGCCTCTGACCGCCCGCCCGCGGCGGGTCGAGCTAGTAGCGGTCGCGCTCGGTCTGGCGGCGGAACAGCTCCGCCTTGAGGTCCGCCGCCTTCTTCTTCTCCTTGGCGACCTTGTGAGCAGCATCGTTGCGCCGGGCGACCTCCTCGATGGCCGCCTTGTGCGCTGCCTTGACCGGACCTGATGCGTCGCTGCTCATTGCTACCTCGCCTCGCTCGCTACCCGCTGATAGAGCCACGAAGGGATGCGGGGAGCGCATCCGGCGGTGGGTGGGACCGACCCAGAGCTTACGCCCCGCGCACCGCCAGCGCGCCCGGCAGGATTTGAACCTGCGACCTCCCGCTCCGGAGGCGGGCGCTCTATCCACTGAGCTACGGGCGCGTGCAGACGCAGGCTACAACGCCATCGGCACGCCCGTCCCGCGCGGGCGCCGGTGATGGCGGCGCAGGGCGAGCGTCACGCGGATGCCCTCCAGCGAGATCCGCAGCGTCATCTTCGAGCGTCCGGCGACGCGCTCGGAGAAGACGAACGGGACCTCCTCGATACGCGCCCCGAGCAGGTGGGCGACCTGCGTCGTCTCGACCTGGAAGGCGTATCCGGCGCTCAGCAGCTCGTCCATCTCGATCGCGCGGAGGGTCTCGGCGCGCCAGAGCTTGAAGCCGCCGCTGAGGTCGCTGAAGGGCAGCCCGAGCGCGAGCCGCGACGCGCTGCAGCCGACGCGGCTCAGCGCCAGCCGGGTGGCGCTCCAGCCGTCGGTCCCGCCGCCGGGCAGGTAGCGCGAGCCGAGCACGAGGCCGGCGCCGCGCCCGACGAGGACGTCGCGCATCTCGGCGAGCTTCTCGGGCGGGTGCGACAGGTCGCAGTCCATCTGCCCGACGACCCCGTAGCCCCGCGCCAGGCACCACGCGAAGCCGGCGCGATAGGCCATGCCGAGGCCGTCCTTCTCGGCGCGGTGCAGCACTCCCATCCACGGCCGCTGCGACGCGAGCTCGTCGGCGAGCTCGCCGGTGCCGTCCGGCGAGCTGTCGTCGACGACGAGCAGCTCGTAGCCGGTGGCCGCGAAGCGCTCGACGAACAGCGGCAGCGCCTCGCGCTCGTCGTACGTCGGGACGACGACGATCGTCCGCGGGTCGGCGGGCGCGGCCGGGGCGGCCGGCGGCGCTTCGGCGGCGAGGGCCGCGGCGTGCGGCCGGCGGCGCAGCAGCGCGAGCGCTGCGAGCTCGGCGACGGCGACGGCCACGAGCTCGGAGGCCAGCGAGACGATGCGCAGCGCCAGTGCCAGCGCCGTCGCGACCGCGGCGCCCGTGACGCCCGCGAGGCCGGCGACGAGGACGGCGTCGCGCGGGCCGAGGCCCGCCGGCAGCAGCGGCAGCAGCACGCCCGCGACCCAGGCGAGGGCGAACGCCCCGAGCAGGGCGAAGGCGCCCGGTGCGCCGGCGCCGAAGAGGCCGCTCGCGAGCAGCCCGATCCCGGCGGCGGTGCTCGCCCAGCCCGCGAGGTTGACCGCGACCATGAGCCCGAGCGTGCGCTGGCGCAGCGGACCGGCGACCGCGATGCCGCGGCGCGCCGCCCAGCGCGCCAGGCGGTCGCCGAGCCAGGCCGGGCGCAGCGCGAGCGCGCCGGTCCCGACGAGCGCGAGCAGCGCCGGCGCCGCGAGCGGCGGCTCGACGCCGGCCAGCAGGAAGCCGGCGACCGCGGCGATCGTGCCGGCCGTGACGGCGGCGAGCTGCTCGTAGCCCGTCGCCGTCAGGACCTGCGGCGTCGAGGCGCCGAGGCCTTCACGGGCGCGGACGCGATAGGCGAACCCGACGACGCCGGTCGGCTCGTAGCGCAGGAGGAAGGATCGTCCCCAGACGCGCAGCGTCTGCGCGCCGGGCGCGCCGGCGCCGAGGCGGCGCAGCGCGATGCGCCACGTCCAGGCCTGCAACAGGGGCGCGACCGCCAGCAGCGCGATCGCACCGCCGAGCGCGAGCGGCGCGATCGACCATCGCACCGCCGCCAGCGCGTCGCGGTCGGAGCCGAGCGAGAGCAGGAGGCCCGCCACGAGCGCGATCCCCGCCACGAGGCGGAAGTGCCGCCACGCCCAGCGTCCCGCCGTCCTGCATGCCTGTTTCGCCGAGCCCATGACGCGCCTCCTCGAATGTCATTGCTGACCGCTGGTCGACAAGACACCGCGAGGCGCGCGCGGTTACAACGCGATCAGAGGATGAGGATCGGCGTGCCGACCGGCATGAGCCTGATCAGGCGGCGGATGTTCGCGTTCGGGACGCGCACGCAGCCGTGCGACGGGCGGCCGGGGATCAGGCGCGGCTGGTTGGTCCCGTGGACGCCGACGACGCCGCCCTTCGGCCAGTCCGAGAGCACGGAGTAGGCGCTCGTGCCGAATGCGAAGGGGCCGTAGAGCCCGCCCGAGGGGCGCACCCGGAACTTTTCGCGCACGACGTACTTGCCCGACGGGGTCGGGGTGTTGGGCTGACCGACGCCGATCGGCGAGCGCCAGATCCGCTTCCCGTCGCGAAAGAGCGTCGCGCGCAGCGTCTTGCGGTTGATCAGCAGCTGCGTCTTCACGACGTGAAAGCGCGACAGGGTCGGGCGCACGACCCAGCCGGTGCGGCCGTTGGGCCTTCCCGCCAGGCGAACCTGGACCCATTGGCGACCGCGCGCGTCCACGGCGGTGCGCAGCAGCAGGTAGGGCTCGGCGAAGCCCATCTCGGTCCGGAAGCGCAGCCGCCCGACGCGGGGCGAGAACGGGGAGGGATCGCGATGGGCGGGAGCGCCGACGCTGGCATAGGCGAAACGGCTGAGCGTCGTCTCGTTGGACAGCCGCACGTCGGGCACGAACGTCGTCGCCGACGTCTCCGGGAGCAGCGGGAGTTGCTGCGCGTGGGCAGCGCTGGCGCACGTGCCGGCGGCGGTCACGAGGACCGCCGCCAGGACGAGCGTTCGTATTGCGTGTCGCAACTGCCGGTTGTCAGCCCGTGAAGGCCGGGGCTGCTGCCGAGATCGGCCTCGGACAGCGTCGGATCCTGATCGGCAGCGTCCGTGCGGCCGCTCCGGTGCTCGGGCGGAACACGACCCGCGCGGTCACGCTGTTGGAGACCTTCGTGAGCCTCCCGAGCGGGATCGTCGTGCGGAACAGCCCGTTGGCGTCACGCCGCACCACGCGGCGCAGGAAGCTCCCGTTGACGCGGAAGTCGACGCGCAGGATGTTCGCGCCGGTCACCGTCACCGTCGGCGCCTTGCCGACGCAGCCACCCGGTCCGCGGGCGCCGGCGGTCGCCACGGCGATCCGCGGCGGAGCCGAAGCACCGAGCACCAGCGGCGGCGCGGAGCCCGACGTCGCCGTCAGAGCCTGGACGTTGGGATTTCCGGCGCTCAGGCCGGGCGGCAGCGGCGGGCTCGGATTGCCGCCTTCGTCGACGTTCAGGCACTGCGAGACGTCGAACAGGCTGTCGGCATCGAGGATGTCGATGACCCAGTAGTCCTGGTTGCCGCCGTCGTTGTCGGACGGGTCGCGGAAGTCCGCGTCCCAGACCTCGACGATGAACTTGCGCGTCTCGCCGACCACGAACGGCGCGGACGGAGACTGGTTGTTGAAGTCGTCGATGATGCCGGTGCCGCAGAAGCGCCGCCAGCGGTTGTTCGGATCGCCGTTGGGCGCGAGGTATCCGTCGAGCGTGCGCGGCGTCAGGCGGAAGTTCTGGTCGTCGTCGTCGTAGAAGTGGCCCTCGAAGATCGCGCCGTCCTTGAACCCTGCCTTGCCGTTGAAGTTCTCACGCGTGTCGCTCGGGCTCGTCGCGACCTTGCCGTTGGGCGACTCGTCGGCATCCGGGATGTGGCGGCCGAAGTTCACGAGGTCACGGCCGTCGCCGACCGGCGTGGCCCACACGCACGTGTCGGGCCGCTCGTGCGGCGCCGCGCGTGGATCGGGGTCGCAGACCGTGAGCGCGTCGCCCTTGTTCGGCGCGCGGTCGGTCTGGATGGAGATGTTTCCGCCGATGATCTGGCCTTCGGCGTGGTATGCGACATCGGGCGCCGATGACGGCACGATGACTGCGGCGCTGGCTGACGCAGTCACCATCGCCAGCATCAAGGCTGTCGTCCCGAGGACGGCTGTTGCTCTGCCTGGCACGGATTCCCTCCCTATAGAAAAAGCTTGAACCGTCGGTGGCGTCGTTCCACCGAAAGGACATTGTCATGCGCGCAATAGTCCCGTGAGGGGCAACCTTGCAGGCTGAATGTGCATGATGTCGCACAATCCGACAACGCGTCCTGGACTTTCGATCAGGCGGCATTGAGCGGCGGACCGACCTCCGAGGTGCAGAACGCGCACCGCGTCGCGGCGACCGGGATGTCGCTGAGGCACTCCGGGCAGGAGCGCGTGCGGGCGTCCGCGGGCGTGTCGACCTTGTGGCGCGCCATGAGCGCGTTCACCGGTTTGAGGACGAGGAAGAAGATCACCGCGGCGACGAGGACGAACGCCAGCAGCGCGTTGAGGAAGTGGCCGTAGCGGAACGTGCTGTCGTTGATCTCGAACGACAGCGTCGAGAAGTCCGGCTGGCCGCCGAACGCCGCGAGCAGCGGCGTGACGAGGTCGGCGACGAGCGCGGTGACGACGGCGCCGAAGGCCGTGCCGATGACGACCGCGACGGCGAGGTCGACGAGGCTGCCGCGAAGGATGAACTGCCGGAACTCCTTGATCAGGGTCGCCATCTGGGATCTCCTCGTGACGGGCGGCGTATCTCGCGCCAGTATCTCGCGCGAGTACGCTCGCCGCGATGGATCTGTCGCTCTTCTTCGCCGGCACCGCCGGGTCGGTTCCGTCGGCACGCCGCGGCCTGCCGGCCCTGCTCATCCGCCGTGGCGGCGACCGGATCCTCATCGACTGCGGCGAGGGGACCCAGCGCCAGCTCGTGCGTTCGGTGGGCCTGACCGATCTCACCGATGTCTTCCTCACCCATCTGCACGCCGATCACTGGCTCGGCCTGCCCGGGATGCTGAAGTCCTTCGAGCTGCGCGACCGCGAGCGGCCGCTGACCGTTCACGGCCCGCCGGGGATGACCGCCCTGCTCGAGCGCCTGCGCCCCGTCTACGGGCGCCCGCGCTACGGCCTGACCTTCCGTGACCTCGAGCCCGGCGAGGCCGTGCGCCGCGGGGACTTCGAGCTCGTCCCGTTCGCCGTTCGCCATCGCGGCGTCGCCTTCGGCTACGCGCTCGTCGAGGACGACCGCCCGGGGCGCTTCGACGCCGAGCTCGCCGAGCGCCTCGGCGTCACGCCGGGGCCCGACTTCGGGCGCCTGCAGCGCGGCGAGACCGTCGCCGGCGTGCACCCCGGGCAGGTCGTCGGGGAGACGCGCGCGGGCCGGCGGGTCGTCGTCACCGGCGACACCGCCCCGACCGACGCCGTCGTCGTCGCCGCCCACCGCGCCGACGTCCTCGTCCACGAGGCGACGTTCTCCCACGAGGACGCCGATCGCGCCGCGGTGACGCTGCACAGCACCGCGCGCCAGGCCGCGCAGGTCGCCGCGGACGCCGAGGTGCGCCTGCTCGCGCTCACGCACCTGTCCTCGCGCTACGCGGGCGGGGAGATCCGCGACGAGGCGCGCGCCGTGTTCGCGGACACCGAGGTCCCGCGCGACTTCGACACGATCGAGGTGCCGTTCCCCGAGAAGGGGCCGCCGGTCCTCGAGCGCTGGGATCCGCACCGGGAGCAGGCGCGTCAGCAGGCCCCGGCCTGACGGTGGCGCCCCGGCCGTCCGCCCGAGCGCGCTGATAGGCTCGTCCGCGACGCCATCACCTCCTTTAACCCGGTCCCGTGAGGCCAGGAAGGACGTTTCATGACCGACCCGAAGGTCGTCCTCGACGACCAGGACATGCGCCGAACGCTCACGCGCATCGCGCACGAGATCGTCGAGAACGGTGGAGAGCCCGAGGGTCTCGCGCTCGTCGGCATCCACCGCCGCGGCGCGGTGCTCGCCGCCCGCCTGCGCGAGCTGCTCGCCGAGCTGCACGGCATCGAGGTGCCCCTCGGCGACCTCGACATCGCCTTCTACCGCGACGACGTCTCGCTGCGGGCGGGATCGCCGGTCGTGCACTCCACGCACCTGGACTTCGACGTCGACGGGCGCACCATCGTCATCGTCGACGACGTCCTCTTCACCGGGCGCACCGTGCGCGCCGCGATCGAGGCGCTCTTCGACTACGGGCGCCCGGCGCGCGTCCAGCTCGCCGTCCTCGCCGACCGCGGCCACCGCGAGCTGCCGCTGCGCCCGGACTACGTCGGCAAGAACCTCCCGACCGCGCGCAGCGAGCGCGTCTTCGTCCGCGTCGCCGAGATCGACGGCGAGGACAACGTCACCATCGAGTACGAGGGGGCGCCGGTATGAGGCATCTCCTGTCGATCGAGGACCTCACGCGCGACGACATCGAGCGCATCCTCGACCGCGCCGCCGCCTTCGCCGAGGTCTCCGACCGCGACATCAAGAAGGTCCCGGCGCTCCGCGGCCGGACCGTCCTGAACCTCTTCTACGAGGCCTCCACGCGCACCCGCTCGTCCTTCGAGCTCGCCGCCAAGCGGCTGAGCGCGGACGTCGTGAACTTCGCCGCCAGCGGCTCGAGCGTCGAGAAGGGCGAGTCGCTGAAGGACACCGTCCTGACGCTCAGCGCCCACTCGCCCGACGCGATCGTCATCCGCACGCCGTACGCCGGCGCGGCCGCGCTCGTCGCGGGCTGGACGACCGCGGCGATCGTCAACGCCGGCGACGGCAAGCACGAGCACCCGACACAGGCCCTGCTCGACGTCCACACGCTGCGCCTGAAGCTCGGCTCGCTCGAGGGGCGCAACATCTGGATCGTCGGCGACGTCGCCCACTCGCGCGTCGCGCGCTCGAACATCCTCGCCTTCCGCAAGATGGGCGCGCACGTCACGGTCTGCGGGCCGCCGACGCTCATCCCGCGCGGGATCGAGGCGCTCGGCTGCGAGGTGCGCTACGACCTCGGCGACCTGCGCGAGGCCGACGTCGTCTACGCGCTGCGGATGCAGCACGAGCGCATGGACGAGGCCTTCGTGCCGAGCCTGCGCGAGTACGCCGCGACCTACCAGATCAACGGCCGCCGGCTCGGGCCGCGCCAGGTGCTCATGCACCCGGGCCCGGTGAACCGCGGCGTCGAGCTGTCGGGCGAGGTCGTCGACTCGCCGCAGGCCGTCATCACGATGCAGGTCAAGGCCGGCGTCGTCGTGCGGATGGCGGTCCTCTACGAGGTGCTCGCCGGCGCTCGCGACGAGCGCCCTGCCCCGCGTCCGACGCAGCCCCAGCTCGCCTGATGGGGCCGCGAGCTTCAACCCCCGCCGGCGCCGCCGCCCCGGCCCGGCTCGTCAGCGCCCCGTCGCGGCCCGCCGGCCTGCTCGTCCGCGGCGCGCGCGTCCTGGACCCGCGTAGCCGGATCGACGGCCTCTGCGACGTGCTCGTCCGCAAGGGCGTCATCGCCGAGATCGGCGCACCCGGGACGATCGCGGCGGCGCCCGACGGCGTCGAGGTCGTCGACGGCGACGGCCGCCACCTCTTCCCGGCGTTCGTCGACCCGCACGTGCACCTGCGCACGCCCGGCCAGGAGCACAAGGAGGATCTCGAGACCGGCACCCGCGCAGCGGCCGCCGGCGGCTACTGCGCCGTCGTCGCGATGCCGAACACGAGCCCGGTCGTCGACTCGGCGCCGATCCTCAACGCGCTGCTGGACGCCGCCGCGCGCGAGGCCCGCGTGCCGGTCGGCTTCACCGCGGCGATCACGCGCGACCTCGCCGGCCGCGAGCTCACCGAGATGGCCGAGCTGCGCGCGCTCGGCGCCGCCGCCTTCACCGACGACGGGCGCCCGGTCGCCGACGCCGGCGTCTTCCGGCGGGCGCTGCAGTACCAGCGCCTCTGCGGCGGCGTGCTCGCGCTGCACGAGGAGGACCCGGCGCTGTCACGGGCCGGCGCGATGCACGAGGGCGAGGTCAGCGCGCTGCTCGGCGTCGCCGGCATCCCGAGCGTCAGCGAGTCGACGATGATCGCCCGCGACTGCGCGCTGGCCGAGTACGAGGGCGCGCGCATCCACATCCAGCATCTCTCCGCGCGCGAGTCGATCGACGTCGTCGCGGCGGCCAAGGCGCGCGGAACGCACGTCACCTGCGAGGCCAGCCCGCACCACCTGACGATGACCGACGAGGACGTCCGCGGCCTCGACACGCGGCGCAAGATGAACCCGCCGCTGCGCGCCGAGACCGACCGCCAGGCGCTGATCGAGGGGCTGCGCTCGGGCGTCGTGGACTGCATCGCCACCGATCACGCGCCGCACGCGCGCGACGAGAAGGAGGTCCCGTTCGAGCAGGCGCCGATGGGGACGACCGGGTTGGAGACGGCGTTCGCCGCGGTCTACACCGACCTCGTCGTGCCGGGGATCCTCGACCTCGCGCTCGTCGTCGAGAAGCTCACCGCCGGGCTCGGGCTCATCGATCTGCTCGTCCCGCGGATCGCCGTCGGCGAGCCGGCGAACCTCGTGCTCGTCGATCTCGACGCGCAGTGGACGGTGGGGGAGAGCGGCTACGAGAGCCGCTCGGAGAACTGCTGCTTCGCCGGCCGCCGCCTGCAGGGCCGGGTGCTGCTGACCGTCGCCGCCGGCGCCGTCGCCTACCGCGAGCGCTCGATCATGCTGAGTGCGGCATGAGTGACGTCGACCGCAGGTCCGAGCTTGCGAGGACCGGAGGGCGAAACGGCAACTCCTACGTCCTGCTGGAGGACGGCACGCGCTTCGACGGCGTCGCCCGCGGGGCGCCCGACGCCGCGACCGGCGAGGTCGTCTTCACGACGGGCATGTCCGGCTACCAGGAGTCGGTCACCGACCCGAGCTTCGCGAACCAGATCATCACGTTCACCTACCCGCACATCGGCAACTACGGCGTGTCGGCGGAGGCGATGGAGTCCGACCGCGTGTGGGCGCGCGCGGTGATCATGCGCGCGGCGATGAACTCCGAGGACGCGCCGGGCGCCGAGCGCGGCTGGTGCGACTGGCTGCGCGACTGCGGCGTGCCGGCCATCAGCGAGGTCGACACGCGCGCGCTCGTGCGCCACATCCGCGACGCCGGCTCGATGCGCGGCGGGGTCTTCCCGGCGGCGATGTCCGAGGACGAGGCGCGCCGCATGATCGACGCCGAGCCGCCGATGGCGGGCCTCGACCTCGCAAGCGTCGTGACGCCGGCGAAGATGACCGTCCACGGCTCGGGCGGCGGCCCGCGGATCGCGGCGATCGACACCGGCATCAAGTCCTCGATCGTCCGCCACCTCGTGCAGCGCGGCGCGGTCGTCGAGCTGCACCCCTGCAGCGTGACCTCCGAGGAGCTGCTGGCCGGCAGCGCCGACCTCTTCTTCCTCGCCAACGGACCGGGCGATCCCGCAGCGCTCGGCCACATCGTGCAGACCGTCCGCGAGCTCGTCGGCAAGCGGCCGGTGTGGGGCATCTGCCTCGGCCACCAGCTGCTCTGCCAGGCGGTCGGGCTGGAGACCTACAAGCTGCGCTTCGGGCACCGCGGCGCCAACCACCCCGTCAAGGACCTGCGCACGGGCAGGATCGAGATCACCTCACAGAACCACGGCTTCGCGGTGACGCCGCCCGACGGTGCGGGCCGCCTGGACACCGTCGGCGAGGCCGTCCGCTGGGAGACGGACTTCGGCGCCGCCGAGCTCACGCACGTCAACCTCTACGACGGGACGGTCGAGGGCCTGACGCTGCTCGACGTCCCGGCCTCGACGGTCCAGTACCACCCCGAGGCCGGCCCCGGCCCGAACGACTCGCTGTACCTCTTCGATCGGTTCGTGCATGCCGCGGCGTGACGACCTCCAACGGATCCTCATCCTCGGCTCGGGCCCGATCGTCATCGGGCAGGCCGCGGAGTTCGACTACTCCGGCGTGCAGGCCTGCAAGGTCCTGCGCGAGGAGGGCTACGAGATCGTCCTCGTGAACTCCAACCCCGCGACGATCATGACCGACCCGGAGTTCGCCGATGCGACGTACGTCGAGCCGCTGCTGGCGGGTCCGGTCGCGCAGGTCATCGCGCGCGAGAAGCCCGACGCGCTGCTGGCGACGCTCGGCGGCCAGACGGCGCTGAACCTCGCCAAGGAGCTCTACGAGAACGGGACGCTCGCCGAGCACGGCGTCGAGCTCATCGGCGCGACGTACGAGGCGATCTGCCGCGCCGAGGACCGCGACGAGTTCCGCACGACGATGGAGCAGGCGGGGCTGCGGATGCCGCGCAGCGCGATCGCCACGACGGCCGCCGAGGCCGAGGACGCGCTCATCGACATCGGCCTGCCGATCATCATCCGCCCGGCGTACACGCTCGGCGGCCGCGGCGGCGGCATCGCGCGCACGCCCGAGGAGTTCCGCGAGATCGTCCGCGGCGGCCTCGACGCATCGCCGATCGGTCAGATCCTGCTCGACGAGTCGGTGCTCGGCTGGGGCGAGTTCGAGCTCGAGGTCATGCGCGACCGCAACGACAACTGCGTCATCGTCTGCTCGATCGAGAACGTGGACCCGATGGGCGTCCACACCGGCGACAGCGTCACGGTCGCGCCGCAGCAGACGCTGCCCGACCGCCTCTATCAACGCCTTCGCGACCAGGCGTTCACCGTCATCCGCGCGGTCGGGGTCGAGACCGGCGGCTCGAACGTCCAGTTCGCGGTGAATCCCGAGACCGAGGAGATCATGGTCATCGAGATGAACCCGCGGGTGTCGCGCTCCTCGGCGCTGGCCTCGAAGGCGACGGGCTTTCCGATCGCGAAGATCGCCGCGCGCCTGGCGGTCGGCTACGCCCTGGAGGAGATCGACAACGACATCACGCGCCTGACGCCGGCCTCCTTCGAGCCGGCGATCGACTACGTCGTCGTGAAGTGGCCGCGTTTCGCGTTCGAGAAGTTCTCCGGCGTCGACCAGCGCCTCAGCACGCACATGAAGTCCGTCGGCGAGGCGATGGCGATCGGCCGGACCTTCCAGCAGGCGTTCGCGAAGGCGATGCGCAGCCGCGAGCTCGACGCGGTGCCCGACGTCGACCGCCCGCTCGAGGAGCTGCTGGCGCGCCTCGAGATGCCGGGCCCGGATCGCTACGACGTCCTGCACGCGGCGTTCGCCGCCGGCGCCGAACTCGACGACGTCAACCGCCGCACGAGCATCGACATGTGGTTCCTGCGCGAGCTGCAGGAGCTCGCGCTGGACCCCGAGGCGCCGTTCGCCGGGACCCGCAGCTACCGCGCCGTGGACACCTGCGCGGCCGAGTTCGCCGCCGAGACGCCGTACTTCTACTCCGGCTGGGAGCGCGGGGGGCGGGCGGGACCGAATCACGAGGTCCAGCGCGGCGACAAGCCGAGCGTCGTGATCCTCGGCGCCGGGCCCAACCGCATCGGCCAGGGGATCGAGTTCGACTACTGCTGCGTGCACGCAGCGATGACCGTCCGCGCCAGCGGGCGCGACGCGGTGATGGTCAACTGCAACCCCGAGACGGTCTCGACGGACTACGACACCTCCGACCGGCTGTACTTCGAGCCGCTGACGCTCGAGGACGTGCTCGGCGTCGTCGAGGTCGAGCAGCAGCTGGATGACGCGAGCGCCGCCCGATCAGGCGAGGCCGGATGCCGAGCGGGCGGCAAGCTCGAGGGCGTCATCGTGCAGTTCGGCGGCCAGACGCCGCTGAAGCTCGCGGCCGGGCTGCAGGAGGCGGGCGTGCCGATCCTCGGCACGAGCGTCGACGCGATCGACCTCGCGGAGGACCGCGGCCGCTTCGGCGCGCTGCTCGCGCGCCTCGGCTACGAGGCGCCGCCGTACGCCACCGCGCACGGCGTCGAGGATGCGCTGGCGGCGAGCGAGGGCGTCGGCTTCCCGCTGCTCGTCCGCCCGAGCTACGTCCTCGGCGGCCGCGCGATGGAGATCGTCTACTCGCGCGACGACCTCGCCGACTACCTCCGCAGGACCGGCAACGGCCGGGACCGCGAGATCTTCCTCGACCGCTTCCTCGAGAACGCCATCGAGGTCGACGTCGACGCGCTCTGCGACGGCGAGAGCGTCTGGATCGGCGGCATCATGCAGCACGTCGAGGAGGCCGGCATCCACTCGGGCGACAGCGCGTGCGTCCTGCCGCCGCACTCGCTCGGGCCGGAGATGCTCGACGAGATCCGCGAGCAGACGCGCGGCATCGCGCGCGGCCTGAACACCGTCGGGCTCATCAACATCCAGTACGCGGTGACGCTCGACGGCCGGCTCTTCGTCATCGAGGCCAACCCGCGCGCCTCGCGGACGGTCCCGTTCGTCTCCAAGGCGATCGGCGTCCCGCTGGCGAAGATGGCCTGCCGCCTCATGCTCGGCGAGCGCGTCGAGGACCTCGGCCTGCCGCCGGAGGCGATGCCGACCGATCACGTCTGCGTCAAGGAGGCGGTGCTGCCGTTCGATCGCTTCAGCGGCACCGACGCGCTGCTGAGCCCCGAGATGCGCTCGACCGGCGAGGTCATGGGCGTCGCGCGCGACTTCCCGACGGCGTTCGCCAAGGCGCAGGCGGCGGCCGGGGCGCAGCTGCCGCGCGAGGGCACGGTCTTCATCACGGTCACCGACGGCGACAAGCCGGCCGCCTACGCGATCGCGTCGCGGCTGGAGGACCTCGGCTTCCGGATCGTCGCGACGACCGGGACGGCCGCGGCGATCCGCGGGATGGGCGTGCGCGTCGACGAGGTGCTCAAGAAGGTCGGCGAGGGCTCGCCGAACGTCGTCGACCTCATCGAGGCCGGCGAGATCCGCCTCGTCATCAACACGCCGACCGGCTCGGGCGCGCGCGCCGACGGCTGGGAGATCCGCCGCGCCGCCGTCGCGCGCGGCATCCCGTGCATCACGACGCTCTCCGGCGGCCATGCCGCCGCGCGGGCGATCGCCGCCGCCCGCGACGGGGAGCCGAAGGTCCTCTCGCTGCAGGAGATCCATCGCGACTCGACGAGGGTCGGGTGAGGGTTCAGGCGCCGTTCGGCCGGCGCCGGGTGACGATCACCGGCGCAAGCAACGCCGGCGCCTATCGCGTGCTCGAGACCGCCGACCCCGCGGGCCCGCAACCGTGGCCCGGCCAGTTCTACATGCTCGCTGCCGCCGCGCGCTGGGGCGCGGGGGAGGACGAGCGGCCCTACCTCCCGCGGGCGTTCTCGTTCCTGCACGCGCAGGACGGCGCGGTGAGCTTCATGTTCGAGGACGTCGGCCCCGGGACGGCGCGCCTCTGCGAGCTCGGCCGCGGCGACGAGCTGTGGCTCATGGGCCCGCTCGGGATCGGCTTCACCGCGCCGCAGGACGGACGGCGGGCGCTGCTGACCGGCGGCGGCATCGGCGTCCCGCCGCTGGCGGCGTGGGCGCGCGAGCTCGCCGCCGAGGGCATCGCGGCGCAGGCGCTGCTCGGCTTCCGCGACGCGCACCACGCGGCGGGCGCGCAGCTGCTCGACGCCGCGCCCGTCGCCGTCGCGACCGACGACGGCTCCGCGGGCCGCCACGGCCTCGTCACCGACCTGCTCGCCGACGCGCTCGACGAGGACGACCGGTCGACGGTCTACGCCTGCGGCCCGCCGGCGATGCTCGAAGCCGTCCGCGCGCTGTGCGAGGCGCGCGACGTGCCGGCCCAGCTCGCGCTGGAGGCCGGGATGGCCTGCGGCTTCGGCGCCTGCTACGGCTGCGTCGTGCCGCTGCGCGAGGGCGGCTACCTGCGCCTCTGCGTCGACGGCCCCGTCCTGGACGCCGCGCGCGTGCAGGCCGTCCCCGCGCACGCATGACAGCGCGCCATTGCTCGCTCGGCGTACCGGCAAGGCCGCGAATCGGCTCCTCGCGATGACGGCGATCGACTTCTGCGGGCTGCGCCTCGCGCACCCGATCGTCAACGGCTCGGGGACCTTCGACGCGATCGCCGCCCGGCGCGCGTTCGGCGACGCGCTGCTGCACGACTTCCCGTTCAGCGCGTTCGTCTCCAAGACGATCACGCTCGCCCCGCGCGCGGGCAACCCGCCACCGCGGCTGTGGGAGACGGCGGCCGGGATGATCAACTCGATCGGGCTGCCCAACCGCGGCCTCGCCGGCTACCTCGAGCACGACCTGCCCGAGCTCGCGGCGCTGCCGGTGCCGCTCATCACGAACGTCATGGGCTCCACGGCGGCCGAGGTCGCCGAGCTCGTCGAGGCCGTCGACGCGCGGCCGGAGATCGCGGCGATCGAGCTCAACGTGTCGTGCCCGAACGTCAAGACCGGGCTGGACATCGGCGCCGACCCGGCCTCGCTCGGCGCGCTCGTGCGAGCGGTGCGGCCGCTGACGGGCAAGCCGCTGATCGTGAAGCTCACGCCGAACACCGCCGACGTGGCGGCGGTCGCGGTCGCCGCCGAGGCCGAGGGCGCCGACGCCGTGTCGCTCGTCAACACGTTGCGCGCGATGGCCCTCTCGCCGCATTCGCGCGCGCCCTGGCTCGGCGGCGGCACCGGCGGGCTGTCGGGTCCGGCGATCCGCGCCATCGCGCTCGCGCAGGTCGCGGCGACGGCGAGAAAAGTATCGATCTCCGTCGTGGGAATGGGCGGCATCGCGAGTGGGAAGCACGCCCTGGACCTCCTCGATGCGGGAGCCACGCTCGTTGCCGTCGGCACAGAGAGCTTCCGCGACCCCGCAGCAGCATCTCGCATAGGCAGGCAGCTGAAATCCCTGCAAATTGCGAAAACACCTTCGACCAGCATGAAGGCCTCTCAACCTCAAGTCGAGGTCGATCCAAATTCGTCGCATTAGCTCAGATTGGGCTTGCGAGCGCGAAGTGAAGATGTAGTATCGGCGCCGTCCGATGCCGCCGGCCACCAACACCGCAACGAAGCATTCGGCGGCGCCCGAGCGTTCGTTGACCCAGCGTCTCGACGCCCTCGAGCGGGCCAACATCGTCCGGACGCGACGTGCGCAGCTCAAGCGCGATCTCAAGAGCGGCCGCTGCTCGATCCACACGCTGCTCGTCGATCCGCCGGACTACATCGAGACCGCGAAGGTCTTCGACATGCTGCTCGCGGTGCCGAAATACGGCCGCGTGAAGGTCAACAAGGTCCTCACGCAGTGCCGCATCTCGCCGAGCAAGACGATCGGCGGGCTGTCCGAGCGCCAGCGCGACGAGCTCGTCAAGCTCCTGCGCCGCTGAGCCACCCTTCGAGGTGGGCCGCGTGATCGTCATCACCGGCCCGTCGGGCGTCGGGAAGGGCACGCTCATCCGCTCGCTGCTGGAGCGCATGCCCGAGCTGCAGCTCTCCGTCTCGGCCACGACCCGCGGCCCCCGCGTCGGCGAGACCAACGGCGTCCACTACCACTTCCTCTCGCCCGAGCGCTTCGGCGAGCGCGTCGCGGCGGGCGACTTCGTCGAGCACGCCGACTACGCCGGCGCGCGCTACGGGACCCTGCGCTCCGAGCTGCAGACGCGCTCCGCCGGCGGCGCGCCGGTCGTGCTCGAGATCGAGCTGCAGGGCGCGCGCCAGGTGCGCGAGTCGATGCCCGAGGCCGTCCAGGTCTTCATCGCCCCGCCGTCGATCGAGGCCCTGCGAGCGCGCCTCATCGGCCGCGGGACCGACGAGCCGGCGCAGATCGAGGCGCGCCTGCGCACCGCCGAGCGCGAGCTCGCGGCCCAGGACGAGTTCACGCACGTCGTCGTCAACGACCGCCTCGAGGACGCGGTCGGCGAGCTCGCCGCGATCGTGCGCGACGCGACCGGCGGGTAGCGCGCCCCTGAGACGATCGAGAGGGGAGTTGTCCACCGTGGAGGTGGTTTGGATTCCTGTCGGCGAACCGCCGCAGCGCAAGCTGCGTGTCGTCCGCCGGACGACCGCTACCCTGTAGGGATGATCTCTCCCCGCATCGACCGCCTCCTCGAGAACGTCGACTCCAACTACGCCTCCGTTCTCGTCGCGGCCAAGCGCGCGCGCCAGATCAACTCGTACTACCACAACCTCGGCGAGGGGACGTTCGACGAGTTCCCGCCACCGATGGTCGACACCGGCTCGAAGAACTACCTCACGATCGCGCTCGAGGAAGTCGCCGCCGGCAAGATCAAGTACCAGTACCGCTAGGCCGAGCGCCAGCCGCCCATGGCCCGGATCCTGCTCGGCGTCAGTGGTGGGATCGCCGCCTACAAGGCGCTCGAGCTCGTGCGCCTGGCGACCGGCGGCGGTCATGCCGTCCGCGTCATCCAGACGCCCGCCAGCCAGCGCTTCGTCGGGGCCGCCTCGTTCGCGGCGCTCACCGGCGCGCCCGTGCTCACCGACGAGTTCGAGCGCGACCCGGCGCGCGGCGCCTTCCCCGACCAGGCGCCGCCCGACCACGACCCGCTGAGCCACCTCGAGCTCGTCCGCAACGCCGACGTCCTCGTCGTCGCGCCGGCGTCGGCGAACACGATCGCCAAGCTCGCGGCCGGGCTCGCCGACAACCTCCTCACGAGCGCCGCCCTCGCCGCGACGTGCCCGCTCGTCGTCGCCCCGGCGATGAACCACAACATGTGGGAGCACCCGGCGACGCGCGCGAACGTCGCGACGCTGCGCGCCCGCGGCGCCACGGTGCTCGAGCCCGAGGCCGGCCGCCTGGCATCCAAGGGCGAGTGGGGCGCAGGCCGGCTGCCGCAGCCGGCGAGCCTCCTGGCGGCGATCGAGGCGGTGCTCTCGCCACCATCGCAGGAGGGCGGGCCGCACCTCGTCGGCCTCCGGGTGCTCGTCACCGCCGGTGGCACGCGCGAGCCGCTGGACGCCGTCCGCTACCTCGGCAACCGCTCCTCCGGGCGCATGGGATTCGCGCTCGCCGCCGAGGCCGCCGCGCTCGGCGCCGACGTCACGGTCGTCGCGGCCAACGTCATCCTCGCGCGCGACCCGCGCGTGCGCTACGTCGACGTCGAGACCGCGCAGGAGCTCCAGGACGCCTGCGCCGCGGCCTTTGCGGACTGCGACGTCCTGCTCATGGCGGCCGCGGTCGTCGACTTCCGGCCGGCCGAGCCGTTTGCCGGCAAGCTCAAGAAGGGCGACGAGCACGAGCTGCAGGTCGCCCTCCAGCGCACGCCCGACATCCTCGCCGGCCTCGCCCGCCTCCGGCGAGCGGGCCAGACGATCGTCGGCTTCGCCGCCGAACACGGCGACGGCGCCGTCGCGCTCGGGCGCGAGAAGCTCGCGCGCAAGAACCTGGACGCCGTCATCGTCAACGACATCTCGCGCAGCGACATCGGCTTCGACGCGGCGGACAACGAGGTGACGATCGTCACCGCCGAAGGCGAGGACCATGTCGCGCTGGCCTCCAAGCAGGCGGTCGCGCGGGCGGTGCTGGACGCCGTCATGCGGCTGCGCGGCGGCGCCGCCGCCGCCCCCGAGGCGTCGACGGGCCCGGCAGCCTGATGGACCACGCCGGCACCGACCGCCGCCTCCAGCCCGCGGAGATCGCGTCCGCGAACGCCCTCGCCGAGCGCGTCGCAGCGAACGTCGCGCAGGCCGTCGAGGTCCGCCGCGAGGTCACCCAGCACCTCATCATCGCCGTGCTTGCCGGCGGCCACGTCCTCATCGAGGACCTGCCGGGCGTCGGCAAGACGACGCTCGCGCGGTCGCTCGCGCGCAGCCTGAACCTCGAGTTCGCGCGCATCCAGTGCACGGCCGACCTCCTGCCCGCCGACGTCGTCGGCACGAACGTCTTCAACCAGCGCGAGAGCCGCTTCGAGTTTCGCCCCGGGCCGATCTTCGCGAACGTCGTGCTCGTCGACGAGATCAACCGCGCGTCGCCGAAGACGCAGTCCGGCCTGCTCGAGTGCATGCAGGAGCGCCGCGTGACGGTCGACGTCCACACACACGAGCTCGCGCGCCCGTTCCTCGTGCTCGCGACGCAGAACCCGATCGAGTACGAGGGCACCTACCCGCTGCCCGAGGCCCAGGTCGACCGCTTCATGGTCCGCCTCTCGCTCGGCTATCCGGACGCCGCCGGCGAGGCCGCGATGCTCGGCGTCCACGAGGGCGGCGACCGCGTCGGCGACCTCGACCCGGTCGCCGACGCGGCCGAGCTGCTGACCGCCCAGGACGCCGCCGCGCGCGTGCGCGCATCCGAGCCGCTGCGCCGCTACATCGTCGCGCTGCTCGGCCACACCCGCGCCGATCCCCGCGTCGAGCTCGGGGCCAGCCCGCGCGCCGGGCTGCTGCTGCTGCGCGCCGCCAAGGCCCGCGCGCTGCTCGACGGCCGCGACCACGCGCTGCCCGACGACGTGCAGCGGATGGTCGCCCCGGTGCTCGCGCATCGCATCGTGCTCGCCCCCGACGCCTTCGACGCCACGGGCGAGGAGATCGTGGCCGCCGCGGTGGCCGCCACCCCCGCGCTCTAGATGGTTGTCCCCGTGCGGCCCGCCATCGCAACCGCCCTGCTCGCGCTCGCGTTCGGCCTGTCGGCCGCGCTCTTCGACGCCGAGCAGCTCTGGGCCCCGGCGGTCGCGCTCGGCCTGCTGGCCGCCGGCACGAGCGCGTGGATCACGTTCGCGACCCGCGGCGTAACCGTCCAGCGCACGCTCGGCGCGCGGCGCGTCGTCGAGGACGAGGCGGTCTGCATCCTGCTCGAGGTCCGCGCCGGACGGCTGCCGCTGCCGCCGGCCCAGCTCGTCGACGCGCTGCTCCCGCACCCCGCGCCCCTGCAGGCCGGCACCCGCGGCGGGCGCGTGCGCATCGAGGCGCGCTTCGCGCGGCGCGGCCGGCGGCGGCTCGCGCTCCCGCGGGTCGTCGTCTCAGACCCGCTCGGCCTCGCGACCCGTGAGGCCTGCGCGCAGCCGGCGGCCGGCGAGGACGAGATCCTCGTCCTGCCGCGGATCGAGCCGATCGTCCCGGCGACCCGCGGCGGCGAGGCCGCCCGCGTCGCCCGCCGCGGACGGCCCGCCGCCGGCGCCGAGGTCGAGATGGACGGCATCCGCCCGCTGCGCGACGGCACGCCCGCTTCGCGGATCTTCTGGCCGGCGGTCGCCCGCGGCGCCGACGCGCAGGAGCGCTTTCTCACCGCCGGCGGCGAGAGCAACCCGCTCATCGTCCTCGACCCGCGCGGCGCCGCCGGCGAGGACGACCTCGACGCGGCGGTGCGCGCCGCGGCCTCGCTTGCGCATTCGCTCGCGACCTCCGGCGGCTGCGGCGTCCTGCTGCCCGGCGACCGGCGTCCGACGGAGCTCGGCGAGACGCTCGCCGGCTGGGCGCACCTGCATGCCCGCCTGGCGATCGTCGGGCCGACCGCGGCGCCGTCGCTGGCCCCGGTGGCCCAGCGCCGCGGCGCGATCATCTACGTCAGCGCCCAGCTGCGCGCGCGGCCGCCCGCGGCGCTCGGGACCGCCGGCGCCGCCCCGCGCGTGCTCGTCGTGCCGGGCAAGCTCGCGGCGCGCCATGCGAGCTTCGCCGTCGCGGGCTGCAGCGCCTACGTCTTCGGCGGCCGCGGCGACGGCACGACGGCGCCGCCGAGCCGCGTGCTGGGGAGCCGCTCGTGAACGCGCCCCGGTCGATTCCCGCGATCACGGCGCTGCAGCCACGCGGCTCGAACGCGCGCTCCATGGCGCCGCTCCTGCCCGCGCCGGCCGCGAGGCTCATCGGCTTCGCGTGCCTTGCGGGCTTCGGCGCCCGCCAGTGGGGGCAGCTCGTGACGCCCGCCGCCGGCGGCGCGATGTGGGCCGCGCTGCTCGCGTCGCTTGCGGCCGGCGGCGCACTGGTCGTTCTCGCGCGCACGCGCCGGCCCGCGCGCGCGCGTTGGGCCGGCGCCATCGCCGCCGCGGTGCTCCTGCTGCTCGTCGCGCTCGTCGGCGCCGCGGTCCCGGGAGCCCTGCTCGAGCCGCGCGGCTGGGACGACCTCGCGGCCGGCATCGGCCAGGGACTCAGCGCGGTGCCGAGCGTCAGCGTCCCCTACGGCGGCGTCGAGGAGTGGACCCGGACGGTCCTCGTCCTCGGCGGCGGCGCGCTCGTCGGGCTCTCCGCGCTGCTGGCCTTCGCGCCCCGCCGCGACGGGCGCTTCGGCTACCCCGTCGCGGCGGCGGTCGCCCTGGGCACGCTGTACGCGGTGCCGGTCGTCCAGCGCACCGGCGACGAGCCGTTTCTCGCCGGGACCGCGTTCGCGCTGCTGCTCGGTCTCTTTCTCTGGCTCGAGCGCGTCGAGCGCCGCAACGCCGGCCTCGCCGCCGCGCTGCTCGCCGCCGCCGCGATCGCCGCGCTCGTGGCGGCGCCGCGGCTGGATGCCGACACGTCGCTGCTGGACTACGAGGAGATCGCCCAGTCGCTGAGCTCGACCGTCACGACGCAGTACAACTGGGATCACACGTACGGCAAGCTCGACTGGCCGCGCGACGGCCGCGAGGTGCTGCGCGTGCGCTCACCGGTGCGCGCGTACTGGAAGGCGACGAACCTCACGTCCTTCGACGGGCTGCACTGGATCCAGGACGGCCGCCAGGTCGCGCTGCCCGTCGAGGCCGACAGCGCAGACCGCGACTGGCTGCAGACGATCCGCGTCACCGTCCGCGCCCTGAGCTCGACGCAGTTCGTCGCCGCCGGCGAGACGATCGACGTCGCCGACTCGCCGCGGGCGTCGGTGCGCAGCATGCCCGGCGTCCTGGAGACCGCCGGGCGCCCGCTGCGCCGCGGGCACGCCTACCAGGCGCGCATCTACCAGCCGCGCCCGACCGCGCGCCTGCTGCAGACGGCGGGCACGGACTACCCGGCGTGGCTGCGCGAGGACTACGGCTTCGTCCGCCTGCCCGGCCGGCGCCCGTTCGCGTCGTCGGTCGTCCTGCCGTTCTGGGACGCGCCGGGCGGCGCGGCGCAGCGCACGGTCGCCGACGCCGCCTTCGCCGCGTCGCCGTACGCGCGGGTCTACGCCCTCGCGCAGCGCCTGCGCGCGCGCTCGGCGTCGCCGTATGCCTTCATGCGCGCCGTCGAGCGCTATCTCGTCGCGGGCTTCTCGTACTCCGAGACGCCGCCGCCGAGCCGCTACCCGCTCGCCGACTTCCTCCTGCGCGATCGCGTCGGCTACTGCCAGCAGTTCTCGGGCGCGATGGCGCTGCTGCTGCGGATGGGCGGCCTGCCGGCGCGCGTCTCGGCGGGCTTCGCGCCCGGGATCTTCGACGACAAGCGCAAGGAGTACGTCGTGCGCGACGTCGACGCGCACTCCTGGGTCGAGGTCTTCTTCCCGGGCGTCGGCTGGGTCACCCGCGACCCGACGCCCGCCTCGTCGCCCGCGCGCTCGCAGACGGCCGATCTCGCGCCCGTGTCGCAGGGCTCGCAGGTCGAGCTCGGCGGCGCGAGCGAGCGCGCGCTCGGCGGCAGCACCGACCGCGGGCTGGCGGCGACCCAGGCGACCGGGGGCGACGACGCGGGCTCCTCGGGCACCGGCCGCATCGTCGTCGCGGCCCTCGCCGCCGCCGCGCTCGGCCTCCTCGGCGCCGCCCTCTGGCGCCGCCGCCGCCGGGGCGAGCTGCCCGAGGACGAGCTCTCCGAGCTGCGGCGCGCGCTGCGGCGCAGCGGCCGCGACCCGCGGCCCGACCTCACGCTCGACACGCTCGCCGGGCGCCTCGCCGGCACGACCGCCGAGGGCTACGTCCGCGCGCTCGAACGCGCGCGCTACGGCTACGGATCGGCGGCGCCGACGCGCGAGGAGCGCAGCGCGCTGCGGCGCGAGCTCGCCTCCGGCCTCGGCCTGCGCGGCCGGATGCGCGCGTGGTGGGCGCTGCCGCCGCGGCGACCGCGGCTGCGGGTACGACGACGGCGCGCCGTTCTATCCTCAGGACATGGCCGCTGACGACGTCTACGAGCTCTTTCAGAACGGCACCCGCCTGCTGAAGGCGCGCGACTTCCACGCGGCGGCCGTGCCGCTGGCGCGCTGCCGCGACCTCGAGCCCGACAAGACGTCCGTCCGCGAGGCGCTCGGGCGCGCGTTCTTCGGATCGCAGCGCTACGCGGAGGCCGCCGCGGAGTTCGAGGCCGTCGTCGACCGGGCGCCGACGAACGACTACGCGCTCTTCTGCCTCGGGCGCTCGCTGCAACAGCTCGGACGCCACCGCGAGGCGCGCAAGCCGCTCGCGCTGGCCTGCTGCCTGCGACCCGAGCGCAGCGACTACCGGCATTACCGCGACCGCTCGCGGGGCCGCGCGGCCTAGCCGCCTGCTGACGGGCGGCCGATCGCACGCTGCTATCCTCGGGGTACAGCTTTCGCACCGGCTCCGGGCCGGTGGCAGGACCGGAAGTGGGCGCTCGCCCGCTTTTTTTGTTGTCAAGAGGAGATCGCCGTGAGCACCATCCAGACCGATATCGAGGCTCGGCTCGCCGTCAGCGAGCCCGACGTCGAGGTGCTGCTCGCAGAGGTGCTCGGCGGCTCGACGCTGCGCCTCTTCATCGACCATCCCGAGGGCGTGACGCTCGGGCTCTGCGAGCGCGTGACCCACGCGCTCGCAGACCTCCGCGAGCGCTACGCGCTCGAGGTGTCCTCGCCGGGCACCGAGCGGCCGCTGACGAAGCCGCAGCACTTCCGCCGCTACCTCGGCCGCCGCGCGCGCGTTCGCACCCGCGACGCCGTCGAAGGCCACCGCTCGTTCACCGGTGAGCTCGTCGGCGCATCGGAGGACGAGGTGACGATCGCGTCTGACGGAAACCCACCCACGCTCGTCGCCATCCCGTACGCCGAGATCCAGCGTTCCCACCTCATCGAGGAGTAATTACCGATATGTCCCGTGAGATCCTGGATGCGATGACCGTGCTCGGCCGCGAGAAGGGCATCGCGCCCGAGAAGCTGCGGCTCGCGCTCGAGGACGCGCTGCTGTCGGCCTACAAGAAGCAGCCCGACAGCGCGAAGTACGCGCGCGTCGAGCTCGACCCCGAGACCGCCGACTTCCGCGTCATCGAGCTCATCATCCCCGAGCGCCTCGAGGCGCACCTCATCGTCGAGACGATCGACGAGGGGACGGTCTACGACCCCGAGACCGGCGACATGATCGAGCCGACCGACCCGGAGATCGACCCGGCGAAGTTCGAGGAGTACAAGGACCAGATCGACGAGCGCGACGTGACGCCCGGCGACTTCGGGCGCATCGCGGCGCAGACGGCCAAGCAGGTCATCCTCCAGCGCATCCGCGAGGCCGAGCGCGACATGATGTTCGAGGAGTACCGCGACCGCGTCGGCGAGCTCATCACGGGCATCGTCCAGCAGTCCGACAGCCGCTACACGCTCGTCCAGCTGCGCGAGCGCGTCGAGGCGCTGCTGCCCAAGAGCGAGCAGGTCGACGGCGAGCGCTACGACCACTCCCAGCGCATCAAGGCCGTCATCAAGGAGGTCTCGCCCTCGACGAAGGGCCCGTCGATCATCGTCTCGCGGCGCGACCCCGAGCTCATCAAGAAGCTCTTCGAGCTCGAGGTCCCCGAGATCGCCGACGGCCTCGTCGAAATTGCCAACGTCGCGCGCGAGCCGGGCTACCGCTCGAAGATCGCGGTCGTCTCGCACGCCGACGGCGTCGATCCCGTCGGCGCCTGCGTCGGCCCGCGCGGGTCGCGCGTGCGGATGGTCGTCTCCGAGCTGCGCGGCGAGAAGATCGACATCATTCCCTACAACGACGAGCCCGCCCGCTTCGTCGCCAAGGCCCTGTCTCCCGCACGCGTGCGGGAGGTGCTCGTCGACGACGACGGCAAGCAGGCGACGGTCATCGTCCCCGACGACCAGCTCTCGCTGGCGATCGGCCGCGAGGGCCAGAACGCCCGCCTCGCGGCCCGCCTGACCGGCTGGCGGATCGACATCAAGTCCGAGAGCGAGTTCGCCGCCGAGGAGCAGGAGTCCGGCTACGAGGAGGAGGAGACGCAGGGTCGCTGCGCCGCCGTCATGTCCACCGGCCGCCGCTGCCCGAACGCCGCCCTGCCGGGCTCGCGCTACTGCGGCCTGGACTCCCACCAGGCGCTCGCCGGCCAGCCGACCGATCAGGTCGGCGGCGGCGCGATCGATCCCGATCCGCCGGAGGCCGTCCCGTCGCCCGTCGAGGTCCCGGTCGAGGACGCGCTTCCCGTCGAGGAGTCGTCGTAGCCCCTGCCCGCCGGCGTTGCGTCGGCTGCGGCGAGCACGCCCCGAAGTCCGAGCTGCAGCGGCTCGTCCTCGCCGACGGCCGCGTCGTCGCAGATCCCGCGCAGCGCCTGCCGGGGCGCGGCGCCTACGTCTGTGACCGCGCGTGCGCCGAGCGCGCGCTGCAACGCGGGGCGTTCGCACGCGCCTTCCGGTCGGCCGTCCGGACCGATCCCGACCTTCTACACTCACTCTGATGGCAAAAGTCCGCGTACACGAGCTCGCCAAGGCCCATGACATGTCCTCCCAGGACGTGCTCGACAAGCTGCGCGCTGCCGGCATCAAGGTCAAGGCGCCCGCATCGGCCGTCGACGAGGACGCGGCGAAGGCCGCGATCGAGGGCCGGCCGCTGCCGACGAACGGCGCGGCGGCCGCACAGCCGGCCAAGGCTCCCGCGGCGCCGGCCCCGGCCGTGAACGTGCGCCGCGCGCCGCCACCGCCGCCGGCCGCCTCCGACCGCGCCGCGATCGCCAAGCGCGCCGCCGCTCAGCCGGCCGCCAAGCCGGCCGCTCCCGCGCGCACCGCCGCCGCATCCGCCGCCGCGGCGCCCGCGCCTGCCGCCACGCCCGCACCGCCCGACGGCGCCGCCGCAGCCGGCGCCGACGGCGAGCCGGCCAAGCACCGCCCGACGCGCTCGTCGCTCTCTGGCGAGCGCGCGCCCGGGACCGCCGGGCCCGGCGGTCGCCGCCGCGTCGTCATCGACTCCCAGGCCTCGCGCCGCACGCCCGGCCAGCAGCAGCAGCCGCCACGCCGCCAGCGTCGCGGGCGCCGGCGCCGCGGGACCTACGACGACACGGTCGCACCGCTCAACGAGGCCGCGATCAGCCACACCGACCTCGTCCGGATCAACTCCGGCTCGACGGTCAAGGACATCGCCGAGTCGATGGGCGTGCCGGTCCCGGAGATCATCAAGAAGCTCATGATGCTCGGCGAGATGGCGACGCTCACGCAGACGCTGTCCGACGACGCCGTCGGCGTGCTCGCCGAGGAGTTCGGCAAGGAGGTCGAGATCGTCCACGCGGCCGACGAGATCGCCTCCGAGCCCGTCTACGAGGATGCCGACGAGGATCTCGCCGACCGCCCGCCGGTCGTGACGATCATGGGCCACGTCGACCACGGCAAGACGTCGCTGCTGGACGCCATCCGCACGACGGAGGTCGTCAAGGGCGAGGCCGGCGGCATCACCCAGCACATCGGCGCCTACCAGGTGCACCACAACGACAAGCTCGTGACGTTCCTCGACACGCCCGGCCACGAGGCCTTCACCGCGATGCGCGCCCGCGGCGCCCGCGTGACGGACATCGCGGTCATCGTCGTGGCCGCCGACGACGGCGTGAAGCCGCAGACCGACGAGGCGATCGACCACGCGAAGGCCGCGGACGTCCCGATCGTCGTCGCGGTCAACAAGATCGACAAGGAGGGCGCCGACCCGACGCGCGTGCGCACCGAGATGACAACGCGCGGGCTGCAGCCCGTCGAGTGGGGCGGCGAGACGGAGTTCGTCGACGTGTCCGCGAAGACGAAGGTCGGCCTCGAAGACCTGCTCGACACGCTCCAGGTCGTCGCCGAGCTCGAGGAGCTCAAGGCCAACCCGACCGCTCCGGCCGCCGGCGTCGTCGTCGAGTCCAAGCTCGACCCCGGCCGCGGCCCCGTCGTCACGATCCTCATCCAGCGCGGCACGCTGCGCATCGGGGACGCGCTCGTCGCCGGTGCCAACTGGGGCCGCGTCCGCGCGATGCACGACTTCACCGGCGACCGCGTCAAGGAGGCCCATCCCGGCGATCCGGTCGAGGTGCTCGGCTTCGACGGCGTCCCGGAGGCCGGCGAGTACGTGCGCGCCGTCGAGAACGACCGCCGCGCGCGCCAGCTCGCCCACGAGCGCGAGCAGCGCCTCAAGCAGGAGCAGCACGCCCGCCGCTCGGGCCGCAAGCGCTCGCTGGAGGACGTCTTCAAGGAGATCCAGGCCGGCGAGCTCAAGGAGCTCAACCTCCTCGTCAAGGCCGATGTCGCGGGCTCCGCGGAGGCGCTCGAGGACGAGATCGCCAAGCTTCCGCAGGACGAGGTGTCGGTGAACATCATCCGCACCGGCGTCGGCGGCATCAACGAGTCCGACGTCATGCTCGCCGCCGCCTCCGACGCGATCATCATCGGCTTCAACGTCCGGCCCGTGGGCGATGCCCGCGCCGTGGCCGAGCGCGAGGGCGTCGAGGTCCGCAACTACTCGGTCATCTACAAGGTGCTCGACGAGCTGCGCGCGGCGATGGAGGGCATGCTCGAGCCCGACGAGGTCGAGGACTCGCTCGGTCACGTCGAGGTCCGCCAGATCTTCCGCGCGTCGAAGATCGGCGTCATCGCCGGCTCCTACGTCACCGACGGCAAGATCACGCGCGGCGCGCGCACCCGCATCGTCCGCGACGGCACGATCGTCTACGACGGCGAGATCGCCTCGCTGCGGCGCCTCAGCGACGACGTGCGCGAGGTCGCAGCCGGCTTCGAGTGCGGCATCGTGCTTCGCAACTTCCAGGACGTCAAGGAGGGCGACGTCCTGGAGGTCTACGAGACGCGCAAGGTCGACCGCGCGCTGGCCTAGTGGGTCTTCTCGGAACGTTGCGCCGGAAATGCCGGGATGCCGGCGCCGACTGGCAAGGACGCAGGGCCGAAGGTGTGGCTCTGCCACATCGAGGTCCGAGGACGCCGCCAGGCGGTGATCGGCGCCCGGCATTTGCGGTGGAACGTTTGGAGAAGGCCCACTAGCACGATGGACGACGTCGATGCGTACGTCGTGCTGCTGCTCGTCCACCTCCACTTCCCGGAGGCCGGCTCGCTGAAGGCCAAGCGCAAGGATCTCTCGTCGGTGAAGACGCTGTTGCGCGGGCGCATGGGCGTCGCCGTCAGCGAGGTCGGCCACCAGGATCTGTGGCAGCGCGCGACGCTTGCCGCGGCCCTCACGGGCGGCTCGATCGGCGTCCTCGAGCAGGCGACCGACCGCGTCGAGGAGTTCCTGCTCGGGCGCTTTCCCGAGACCTGTCGCGTCGAGCGGACGGTCGCTTCCTTCAGCGACGTATGGGGTTAGGATGGCCTCGGATCGCATGCGGCGCGTCGACGAGGCCGTGAGGCAGGTGCTCACCGACGCCGTCGCACAGGACCTGCAGGACCCACGAATCGGTTTCGTCACGATGACGAGCGTCAAGACAACCCCAGATCTTCGCCATGCCCGCGTCTACGTCAGCGTGCTCGGGGACGACACGCAGCGCGAGGCGACGCTCGCCGGCCTGAGCTCGGCGCACGGCGCGCTGCAGCGGCGTCTCGCGCGCGAGCTGCGGATGAAGCGCACGCCGACGCTCGAGTTCCTCTACGACGACACGACCGACCGGGCGATGCGCGTCGAAGAGCTGCTGGAGCGCACCCGTCCCGCCGATGGCGAGGCGGACGCGGGATGACCGTCACCGGAACGAGCGCCACGGCGCGCGACGAGGTCATCAGCGCGCTGCGCGAGGGCGACCGCTTCGTCCTCGTGACGCACGAGAACCCCGACGGCGACGCGCTCGGCTCGCTCGTCGCGATGCAGGGCGTGCTGCGCGCGCTCGAGAAGGACAGCGTCATGTTCATCGGGCGCGACGAGTTCCCCCTGCCCTACGAGTACGGGTTCTTTCAGTTCGACGGGCTCGTCAGCGACATCCCCGACGACGTCTCGCAGCGCACGATCGTCTTCCTGGACTGCGGCAACCTCGACCGCAGCGCCGTCGACGTCGGCGGCTCGCAGATCGTCAACCTCGACCACCACCACGACAACACGTGCTTCGGCACGATCAACCACGTCGTGGCCGGCGCGTCGTGCACGGCCGAGATCGTCTGGGACCTCATGCGCGGGCTCGGCGTCGACCTCACCGAGCAGATCGCCGAGGCGCTGTACGTCGGCCTCGTCACCGACACCGGGCGCTTCATGTACGAGAACACGGGCCCGGCGGCGCACGTCATGGCGGCCGACCTCATCGAGGCGGGCGTCGACGTCCACGAGATCTACCGGCGGTTGTACGAGGGCGTGCCCGAGCCGAAGCTCGCGCTGCTGACGCGCGCGCTCGCCCGCGTGCAGCGCTTCGACGACGGCCGGCTGACGATGTCGCGCCTCACCCGCGAGGACTTCGCCGAGACCGGCGCCGAGGAGAGCTACACCGAGGGCATCATCGACCACCTGCGCGCCGTCGAGGGCACGAAGGTCGCCGCGCTCGCGCGCGAGCTGACCGGCGACGACAGGCGCGGCGCGTCGAAGGTCTCGCTGCGCGCGACCGACGACAGCGTCGACGTCTCGCTCATCGCCCGCGCCCAGGGCGGCGGCGGCCATCGACAGGCCGCCGGCTTCGCCACCGCCATGGATTCCGGCGAGCTCGTCGCGTTCCTGCGCGACGCGGTCGCCGCCCAGCTCTCCGACGGCTGAGCGCCGGCCGGCCGGATGCCAACGCGCCAGGGCCGGTCCGCGGCCGCGGGCTGCCAGCATGTGCGGCCACCGCAGCGCGACGAAGGAGTGACTGGATGGAGGCATCCGAACTGCCGGGCAAGTGCAAGGAATGGAAGGCGATGCAGTCGGCGGACAAGATCGTCGTCCACGGCTGGTGCGTCTTTCACGGCTCGGGCTTCAGCCAGGAGCTCGAACGCCGCGACGGCGACGAACCCGGCGAGCTCGTGCTCGAGCGCGTCGTGAGCTTCGACAGCGCGCGCAACTCCGGGACGGTCAAGGGGATCGCCGCCGAGTACGTCGAGCAGACCGACACGCCGTACGAGACGGTCCGGATCATCCCGGACGGCCCGACGATCGAGGTCATGAAGGGCGCCTGAGCTGTCCGGCGCTCCCCAAGACGGCGTCCTGCTCGTCGACAAGCCCGCGGGCAGGACGTCACACGACGTCGTCGCCGCGGTGCGCCGCGGGCTCGGCCAGCCGCGGCGGAGGGTCGGCCACGCGGGCACCCTCGACCCGTTCGCGACCGGGCTGCTGCTCGTCCTCGTCGGGCGCGCGACACGCATCCAGCGCCATCTCATGGCGCTCCCCAAGCGCTACGAGACGGTCGCCCGGCTCGGCGCGACGTCGACGACCGGCGACCCCGAGGGCGAGATCACGGTGACGGGCGTGCTGCCGCCCGACCCGCCGTCGCTGCCGACCGGCGAGCTGCTGCAGCGCCCGCACGCCTACAGCGCGGTCAAGGTCGGCGGCCGGCGCGCGTACGAGCTCGCGCGGGCGGGGGAGGAGGTCGAGCTCGCCGAGCGCCCCGTGACCGTGCACCGATTCGAGCAGCTCTGGCGCGAGGACGACCGCGCGGCGTTCGCGATCGAGTGCTCGGCGGGGACGTACGTGCGCACGCTCATCGCCGACCTCGGCGACGCGTACTGCGAAACGCTGCGACGCACCGCCATCGGCCCGTTTCAGGTCGCCGACGCCGATCCGGACCGGCTCATCGGGCTCGGCGAGGCGCTCGGGTTCCTCCCCGTGGTGGCGCTGGAGGCCGGCGACGCGCGGCGCGCCGGCCACGGCGTGGGCGTCGTCGCGGCGCCGCCCGACGGGGCGGGCGAGGTGCTGCTCGTCGATGCCGACGGGCCGATCGCGATCGCCGAGCGCCACGACGGCGGGATCCTGAAGCCCGTCGTAGGCTTCCGCGGGTGAAGGTCACCGACCTGCCCGACGCGCAGCCTCGCCCGCGTCGCGTCGCGGTCGGGACGTTCGACGGCGTCCACCTCGGCCATCGCGAGGTCATCGCCGGCGCGGACACGGTCCTGACCTTCCAGCCGCACCCGACGGCCGTGGTGCAGCCGGGCGCGGCGCCGCGGCTGCTCACCGACCCCGCGCGCAAGGCGCAGCTCGTCGCGTCGCTCGGCGTGCAGGAGCTCGTCATCATCGCCTTCGACAGGGACTTCGCCGCGCGCACGGCCGAGCAGTTCATCGACGAGGTGCTCGTCGGCACGCTCGGCGCCACCCACGTCTCCGTCGGGGAGAACTTCCGCTTCGGCCACAAGGCCAGGGGAGACGCAGAGCTGCTGCGCGCCGACGACCGCTTCCGGACGCGCGTCGCCGAGCTCTTGGAGATCGACGGCGAGGTCGTGTCCTCGAGCCACATCCGCGGGCTCGTGCTCGGCGGCGCCGTCGACTACGCGGGGCGGCTGCTCGGCGACCCCTTCACGCTCGCCGGCGAGGTCGTCTCCGGCGACCGGCGCGGGCGCGAGCTCGGCTACCCGACGGCGAACCTCGTGCCCGATCCCGCGTTCGTGACGCCCGGGCACGGCGTCTACGCGGCACGCGCGACGACCGCCGACGGCGCGGTCCATGCCGCCGCCGTGAGCGTCGGCGTGCGGCCGACGTTCGTCACCGGCCGCGGCGAGCTCGTCGAGGCCTTCCTGCTGGACTTCGACGGCGATCTGTACGGCAGCCGGCTGGAGCTCGCGTTCCTCAAACGGCTGCGCGGGGAGAAGCGCTTCGAGTCCGTCGACGGCCTCATCGAGCAGATGGGGCACGACGTGCAGGCGGCCCGCGCGATCTGCGGGCGGGCGGGTGCCCGGTAGGCCCGGCTGCTACGGTTGCGCGTCGCATGGCACTGACCCAGGAACGCAAGCAGGAGCTCATCAGCCGGTTCGGCTCCAGCGACCAGGACACGGGCAACACCCGCGTGCAGGTCGCGCTGCTCACCGAGCGCATCAACCAGCTGACCGAGCATCTTCGCTCGAACTCGAAGGACCACCACTCGCGCCGCGGGCTGCTCATGCTCGTCGGCCGCCGCCGCCGGCTGCTGAACTACTTCCAGAAGCACGACCTCGAGGGCTACCGCGCCCTCATCAAGGAACTCGGTCTGCGGCGGTGACCATCATCGCCCGGGGCACGCCCTGCCCGGAGTTCAGCCTGCGGACCGCGGAGGGCGAGGAGTTCACCAATGAGGACATCGCCGGCCAGACGGCGGTCCTCGTGTTCTTCCCGGCGGCCTTCAGCTCGGTCTGCACCGACCAGTTCCAGATCTACGAGGAGATCCTCGACGACCTCGCCGCCGAGGGCGCGACGCTGTACGGCGTCTCCTGCGACCAGCGCGAGAGCCAGTCGGCCTTCCGCGAGGCGATGGGCATCTCGATCCCGATGCTGTCGGACTTCGAGCCCAAGGGGGCGGCGACGAAGGCGTTCGGCGCGTACTTCGAGCCGACCGGCGTCTCCAACCGCGCGCTCGTCATCGTCGCGCCCGAGGGCGTCGTGCGGTGGTCGTGGGAGGGCGAGCACCCCGGGATCCTGCCCGGGGCCAACCTCATCTTCGACGGCCTCGCCGCGAGCTGAGCGCGGCTGCCGCGGCGCCCGCGGGGCGCGCGGCGAGCACGAGCGACGGATAGCCGCCGCGCGGCAGCACGACGCGCCGCGTCAGCGCGAAGCCGGCAGCCGTCAGGTCGGCGGTCGGGTCCAGCGGACGCAGGCCGCCGCAGACGCCGGGCCACAGCCGGGCGCCGGCGTCGAGCGCGGCGGACAGCAGGCGCCCGCCGGCGCGCCGCCGGTCGGCCCACGGCGTGACGACGACGAGTCGGCCGCCGGCCGTCAGCAGCCGGTGCGCCTCGGCGAGCAGCTGCCCGCGCTCGTCGGCGTCGAGCAGGTGCAGGACGTAGGCGCAGGTGACGGCATCCGCCCAGCCGTCGGGCAGCGGGACGGCGCGCGCGTCGGCGCGCACCAGCGACCAGCCGGCCGGCAGCCGCGGCGCGCGCGCCAGCATGCCGGCGGAGCGATCGACGCCGACGGCCTCGCCGGGCCGCGTGGCGCCGGCCGCGGCGTCGCGCAGCAGCAGGCCGCTGCCGGTGCCGAGATCGACGAGCCGCTCGCCCGGGCCGGCCGCGGCGAGGCGCAGCGCGGCACCGATCGCGGCCGCCTCCAGGCGCTGCTGCGCGCCGTAGCCCGCGGCCAGGCGGTCCCACGTCGCCGCCGCCGACGCCTCCCCGGACGCGGGCGCCAGCTCGACCGCGCGCGCGGCGAGCGCCGCCGCCGAGCTGCCGGCGACGAGCGCCGCGGCGCTGCGCCGAGCGCCTGCCGCGCTGAGCACGAGGCCCGCGGCCGCCGGCCCCGCCGCCCAGCGGGTGCCGGCGGGCGCCAGCGGCGGCGGGCTGCCGCGCGCCAGCCAGCGCCAGGCGACGTAGCCGGCGCCGCCGAGGTGACGCGCGCCCGCGGCCAGTGCGACCGGCCACGGCAGCCAGCGCGCCCGCGCCGCGCCGGCCGCCGCGGCGCCGAAGAACAGCACGTCGGCGCCGCTGTCGAGCTGGGCGCCCAGCCGCGTCGTGCCCGCGCGGCGGGCGAGCCGGCCGTCGGCGCCGTCGCAGGCGGCTCCGAGCGCGACGATCGCCGACCACGAGCCGCGACCCGCGGGCGCGAGCGCGAACGGCACGAGCCCGAGCCGCGCGAGCGTCAGCGCGTCGGCGACCGACAGCCGCGACCGCCGCTCGCCGCGCGGACCCTCGACCATCCCGAGGTGCCACTCGAGCATCGCCCAGCACAACGACCACCAGGCCAGGGCGCCGCGCGCGCGGCGCCGCAGCGCGCGGGCGAGCACGACGGTCGCGGCCGCCCCGCCGACGCCCCAGCGCCGCGCCTGGCGCGCGAGCGCCGGACGGGCCCGGCGCGCCTCGCCGGAGCGGCGCAGCGAGCTCGCGACGAAGCGCGCCCAGGCAGCCGGGCGGTAGCGCGCGGCGCGCAGCGCCGCCAGCAGCTCGCGCGACCAGCGCTCGCCCTCGGTCAGCGGCGGCGCAGCAGCCACGAGTACCGCCCGGCGCGCGCGTAGGCGGCGTCCGCCGCGAGCATGACGACCGACGTCGCGAGCGTCGGGTACACGTGCACGAGCCCGCTGAGCTCGTGCAGCTTCAGCGACCGGCTGATGGCCAGCGCGAGCTCGTGGATGAGCTCGCCGGCGGCGGGCGCGAGCGCATGCGCGCCGACGAGGCGGCCGCGCACGGTGACGAGCACGACCGCCCCGTCCTCCTCGCCGTCGGTGCGCGCCCGGTCGCTGTGCGCCAGCGCGAGCTCGTGCACGCCGACGCGGCCGGCCCCGTGGCGCGCCCGCGCCTCGGCGGCCGTCAGCCCGACGTGGGCCAGCTCGGGGTCGCTGAAGGTGCACCAGGGCACCTGCGTGACGGCGGCCTCGTGCCACGGGAAGAACATGTTGCGCACCGCCTGCGCGGCCTCGTGCGCCGCCGCGTGGGTGAAGCGGTAGCGCCCCGCGACGTCGCCGGCCGCGTACACCGATCGCACGCTCGTGCGCAAGCGCGAGTCGACGGTGATCCCGCGGCCGTCGACCGCGACGCCGGCCTCGGCGAGGCCCAGCGCGTCGACGTTCGGCGTGCGCCCGGTCGCGACGAGCAGCTCGTCGGCCTCGATGCGCTGACCGTCGGCGAGCTCCAGGCGCTTGCGCCCGGCCCGCCGCGAGACGCCGCCGACGTCGGCGCCGAGGCGCACGTCGACGCCCTCCGCCAGCAGCCGCGCCGTGAGCAGCTCGACGAGCCGCGGCTCGTCGCGGGGCAGCAGCGTCGCGCGGCGCTGCAGGATCGTCGCCCGGACTCCGAGGCGGGCGCAGGCCTGCGCGATCTCGACACCGACCGGCCCGCCGCCGACGATCGCCAGGCTGGCGGGCGGGCGCGGCGCGGCGAACAGCGTCTCGTTCGTCAGACAGCCCGCGGCCTCGAGCCCCTCGATCGCCGGGATCGCCGGCCGGCTGCCGGTGCACAGCAGCACGAAGCGCGCGTCCAGCGAGCGGCCCGCGACCTCGACGCGTTGGGGCCCGGCGAGCCGCGCCTCGCCGGCGACGATCTCGATGCCGCGCGCGCGCAGGCGGTCGGGATCGTCGTCGGTGCGCGCGATGCGCTGCTGGACGTCGCGCATCCGCGCCCACACGCGCTCGAGGTCGATCTGCGGCTCGACGGGGGCGATCCCCACGCGCGCGGCGCTGCGCATCGCGTGCGCCGTCCGCGCCGACGCGATGATCGCCTTGCTCGGCACGCAGCCCGTCCACAGGCAGTCGCCGCCGACGCGATCGCGCTCGACGGCCGCGACCTTCAGGCCCAGCCGGGCGGCGAACCCCGCCGCGACGATCCCCGCGGATCCGAGCCCGACGACGACGAGGTCGTAGCGGTGGCTCACGTCCGCCGGGCGACGACGACGCCGTAGCCGAGCGCGCCGTCGGCCAGCGCGGCCCGCGCGCCGGCCACGAGCTCGAGGCCGCGCTCGACGTTGCCCGCCAGCGCCGCGGGCGCGACCGCCTCGAGCGCCCGGGCGGCGCGCAGCCGCGCGTCGACGCGGTCCAGCAGCGCCCCCAGCGCGTCGTCGTGGCGCTCGGTCAGCTCGCACTGCAGGCCCGCGCCGGCCAGCAGCGCGGCGAGCTCGTCCAGCGGGCGGGCGTCGGCGATGCACGACACCCAGGCGGCGAGCGTCCGCAGCTGCGCCGGCAGGCGCTCGCGCTCGGCGACCATGTCCGACAGCGCCAGCCGCCCGCCGGGCTTCAGCACGCGCGCGATCTCCGCCGCCGCCCGCCGCTTGTCGGGGAACGTGCACAGCGCGCACTCGCAGACGACGCCGTCGGCCACCGCGTCCTCCAGCGGCAGCGCCTCCGCGTCGCCGACGACGAAGCGCGCGCGGCCGGCCAGCCCGGCGCGCGCGGCGGCGGCTTGCGCGACGGCGACGCTGGCCGCCGACAGGTCGACGCCGACGACCGCGCAGCCTGTCTCCTCGGCGACCTGCAGGGCGCTCGTCCCAGGGCCGCTGGCGACGTCGACGACGAGCGCTCCGGGTCCGACCGCCAGAGCGGCGGCCAGGCGGCGCGTGAGCAGCGCTCCGCCGGGATGGAAGCGCTCTCCGAGCAGCCAGCGCGCGGCGTCGCCGGCGTAGGCGTCGGCGCAGCACGCCTTGACCTCGGCGGCGCTCGCGCTCACGGCGCCAACCGGCGTCCGGTGTTGCGCGCGTCGCGCCCGGCCGTCGGCGGCGCCGCCGGCGCCGCCGACGTCATCGAGCCGTAGCGCGTCGGGGCCAGCAGCGGCTGCAGGGCCTGGGCGTTGGGGACGACGGGCGCGACCGCGACGCCCGACATCTGCTCGCGCACCTGCTCGCGGTAGCCGACGGAGTTGTAGGCGCAGAAGGGGATCAGGCGGCCGTCCGGCGTGATCTGCTCGACGCAGCACTTCATCAGCTGGCGGACGTTGAGCGTGTAGGGGTCCTGGAAGTCCTGCACGACGATCATGAAGACCTTCGAGCGCAGGTCCGACAGGGCCTCGGGCAGATCGATGCCGCAGCTCTCGCAGGCCAGCAGCGCGCGCTCGGCGCCGGGCGTCGCCGAGGAGGAGAACATCGTCTCCAGCGCCTGCTGCAGCGCGGGGTCGGGGGTGACGCGGTTGGAGACGTAGTCGAGGTAGTCCTCGATGTCGAACAGGCGCGTGAACGGGATCAGCGCGTCGCCGTCGACGAGCGCGTAGCTCATGCTGCGGCAGGTCGGGAAGCAGCACGGCACGGGGACGAAGTCCGACGCGGCGTACCACTGCGGCAGCTGCGCCGCGCAGAGCTTGATGACGTCGGCGTTCGTCAGGCGCTCGAGCGGATCGAAGACGGTGTGGCGCCCGGCGTGCGTGACCGGCTGGAAGGCGACGCTCGAGACCGCGGGGTGCGCGACGCCGTAGCGCACGATGGCGCCGACCTCGTGCTCGTTGACGCCCTTGGCGATCGCCGCGACGAGCGTCACGCCGATTCCGGCCGCGGCGCAGTTGTCGAGCGCGCGGCGCTTGATCTCGCGCAGGTCCTTGCCGCGGAGCTCGAGGTGCGTGTCGAGCTCGAAGCCGTCGAACTGCAGGTAGATGTGCGGCTTCAGGCGCCCGAGCTCGGCGACGAAGCGCTTGTCGCGGGCGAGCCGGATCCCGTTGGTGTTGAGCATGACGATCTTGATGCCGCGCTCCTGCGCCATCGCGATGAAGGCCAGGATGTCCTTGTGGATCGTCGGCTCGCCGCCGGAGAACTGCAGCACCTCGGGCTCGCCCTCGGCTGCGACGAAGGCGTCGAGCATGCGGCTGACGTCGGCGCGCGTCAGCGAGTAGCCGTCGGGCTGATGGCCGGAGTCGGCGAAGCAGATCGGGCAGTCGAGGTTGCAGGCCGTGTTGACCTCGATGATGCCGAGGCACGCGTGCTGCTTGTGGTCGGGGCACAGGCCGCAGTCCAGCGGGCAGCCCTCGCGCACCTCGGTCTGGAACTCCAGCGGCAGCGTGCCGGGCTTGTTGAAGCGCTGCTGCTCGACGTACATCTCGGCGTCGGAGTAGACGAGCGCCTCGAACGGGCCGTGATCGCGGCAGCGCTTGGCGAGGATGACGCGGTTGTCGCGGATCGAGACCTCGGCGTCGACGACGACCTTGCAGACCGGGCAGATCGACTTCGTGTACTCCAGAAAGACCTCGCGGCGCTCCCGGCTGCTCATCGTCAGTCACCCCTCAGTCCTGCGTCGCGGCCCCGCGCCGTCTCCGCTCCGCGGCGAGCAGCGCCGGCACCTGCTGCGCACGGTAGTCGAAGATCCGCTCGAGGTCGCGGCGCACGAGCGCCGCGTTGACCAGCACGCCCAGCGGCCCGTAGCCGATCCGGTAGCGCACGACGTCGCGCATCAGCGTGCCGCCCTCGCCGTCGTCCTCGAAGCTGTGCGTGTGGTGCCACAGCGCGTACGGGCCCGCGAGCTGCTCGTCGACGAAGCGCGACGGCGGCTGCCAGACCGAGATCCGCGTCAGCCAGCGCACCCGCACGCCGCGCACGCGCAGCCGGTAGCGGATCAGCGTGCCGACGGCCATGACGATCGGATCCGGCGTCTCGACGCGGAAGCGCAGCAGCGGCGGCGTGATCGCCTCGAGGTTGCGGGCGTCGGCGAAGAAGGCGAAGACCTCGGCGGGCGAGCCGGGCAGGCGTTGCGAGCGTTGCAGGACGTGGACGTGCATATCGATCTCTACGCTGACAGCGATGGAGGACCTGCGTAGCGCACCACCGCCGGCGTCGTACGACGACGAGCACCTGCGCGGCGACCCCGACGGCGCGCTGATCATCCTCTACGCCGACTTCACCTGCCCGCGCTGCGCGCTGGCCCACGAGCGCCTGACACGCGTCCGCGCCCGCGTCGCGTTCCGCCATCTCGCGCTGAAGGCCAAGCACGAGCGCGCGCTGCCGCTGGCCCACGCCGCCGAGGCGGCCGCCGCGCAGGGCGCCTTCTGGGCGTTCTGCGACGCCCTCTACGCCGACCAGGGCCGCGTCGACGACCCCCATCTGTGGGCCCGCGCGACCGTTCTCGGCCTCGACATCGACCGCTTCGACGCCGACCGCCGCAGCGCCCCCGTCGCCGCCCGCGTGCGGCGCGACGTGCGCGCCGCGCTGGCCGCCGGCGCGACGACGACGCCGACGCTGTTCTTCGGCGATCGCGCCCACCCGGGGGTGCCGGACGAGGATCTCCTGCTCGGCCTCGGCTACGATGATGCGGTTCGGATACCGAAAGCAAGCAAAGACGCAGGCTCGCCGACCGAAGGGCGCGCCTAGACAAAGGACAACTTCATATGAGTACTGCCGAGACCCGAGTCTCCGTCGAGATCGCAGGTTCCGAGATCTCCTTCGAGACCGGCAAGATGGCCAAGCAGGCCTCCGGCGCCGTCGTCGTCCGCCAGGGCGACACCATGGTTCTGAGCACAGCGACCGCGGGCAACCTCCGCGATGTCGACTTCCTCCCGCTGACGGTGGACGTCGAGGAGCGCATGTACGCCGCGGGCAAGATCCCCGGCTCGTTCTTCAAGCGCGAGGGCCGCAGCACGGAGAAGGGCACGCTCGTCGCGCGCATGATCGACCGCCCGCTGCGCCCGCTGTTCCCCAAGGGCTGGCGCCGTGAGACGCAGCTCGTCTCGCTGACGCTCAGCGTCGATCACGTGCACCCGTTCGACATCCTCGCGATGAACGGCGCCTCCGCCGCGCTCATGATCTCCGACATTCCGTTCCCGATGCCCGTCTCGGCGGTCCGCATCGGCAAGGTCGACGGCAACTTCGTCGTCAACCCGACGGAGGAGGACACGTTCGAGAACTCCGACCTCGACCTCGTCGTCGCGGGCACCGAAGAGGCCATCCTCATGGTCGAGGCCGGCGCCAACGAGGTCTCCGAGGCGGAGATCCTCGACGCGCTCGACATCGCCCACGGCGAGATCAAGAAGCTCTGCGCGCTGCAGCACGAGCTGCGCGAGAAGGCCGGCAAGGAGAAGATGCAGATCGAGGTCCCGAGCGTCGACGAGGGGCTGTTCGCCGCCGTGCAGGAGTCGCACGGCGCCGCCCTCGACGAGGCGACGCAGATCTTCGACAAGCTCGAGCGCCAGAACGAGTCGCACCGTGTCATGGAGGAGGCCGTCGCGGCCCACTCCGGCGATCCGGACGACGCGGAGTACGGCGACCGCAAGGCCGCCGCGCAGATGGCGGTCGACAAGCTCGAGAAGACGATCATCCGCCAGCGCATCGCCGTCCACAAGAAGCGCCCGGACGGCCGCTCGGAGACCGAGATCCGGCCGATCTCGATCGAGGTCGGGCTGCTGCCGCGCGCGCACGGCTCCGCGCTGTTCACGCGCGGCCAGACGCAGGCGATCTCCGTCACGTCGCTGGGCACGCTGAAGGAGGAGATGCGCCTCGACACCCTCGGGCTCGAGACGAAGAAGTACTACTTCCACCACTACAACTTCCCGCCGTTCTCCGTCGGGGAGGCCGGCTTCATGCGCGGCCCCAAGCGCCGCGACATCGGCCACGGCGCCCTCGCCGAGCGCGCGCTGACGGCGATGGTCCCGTCGATCGAGGAGTTCCCGTACACGATTCGCGTCGTGTCGGACATCCTCGAATCCAACGGCTCGTCTTCCATGGCCTCGGTCTGCGGATCGTCGCTGTCGCTCATGGACGCCGGCGTGCCGCTGAAGCGGCCGGTCGCGGGCATCGCGATGGGGCTCATCAAGGAGGGCGACGACTACGTCGTCCTGACCGACATCGCCGGCGTCGAGGATCACCTCGGCGACATGGACTTCAAGGTCGCCGGCACGTCGCAGGGGATCACCGCCCTGCAGATGGACATCAAGATCACGGGCGTGACGTTCGAGATCCTCAAGGACGCGCTGACGCAGGCGCTCGAGGCGCGGACGTTCATCCTCGGTGAGATGGCGAAGGTCATCGCGGAGCCCCGCACGGAGCTCTCGCCGCATGCCCCGCGCATCCTCACCGTCCAGATCGACACGGACAAGATCGGCCTGCTCATCGGCAAGGGCGGCGAGACGATCCGCGGCCTCGCGGAGGAGTTCGAGTCCCAGATCGACGTCAACGACGAGGGCCAGGTGCTGATCTACTCGGCCAACGGCCAGCTCGGCGAGTCGCTGGCGGACCGCATCCGGACGATGACCAAGGAGGTCGAGGTCGGCGACGAGTTCCCGGGCGCGAAGGTCGTCAAGACGACGACGTTCGGGGCCTTCATCGAGCTCGCCAAGGGCACCGACGGCCTGCTGCACATCTCCAACGTGTCCCCGGGCCAGCGCGTGGACACCGTCGAGGACGTCCTGAACAAGGGCGACGAGATCCACGTCCGCGTCGTCGAGGTCGACCGCGAGCGCGGCCGCATCGGGCTGCGCCTGGCCGAGGATCCCGAGATCGCCGGCAAGACCGTCGAGGAGCTCGCGGCGGTCGGCGGCGGCGGAGGCGGGCCGCGCGGCCCGCGGCCCGACCGCAGCAACGGGGGCGACCGCGGTGGCCGCGGCGGCGACCGCGGCGGCGACCGCGGACGGCGCGGCTCCGGCCGCCCGCGCCACGGCGATCCCGACCGGGGCTGACGCCCTGACAGAGCACCGGCTCACCGTCCTGGACTCCGGCGTCCGGATCGTGACGGAGGCCATGCCCTCCGTCCGGTCCGCGACGCTCGGGCTCTGGATCGCGACCGGCTCGGCGGTGGAGACCACCGCCGAGGCCGGCCTCTCGCACCTCGTCGAGCACATGCTGTTTCGCGGGACCGACCGCTACGGATCGCTGGAGATCGACCAGATCTTCGACACGATGGGCGCCGAGCTCAACGCCGGGACCGGCAAGGAGTCGACGTCGGTCTACGCGCGCGTCATCGACGAGCACCTGCCGCTCGCCTTCGACGTCGTCAGCGACATGGTCTGGCACCCGCGCCTGGCCGAGGACGACCTCGCCAATGAGCGCGAGATCGTCCTCGAGGAGATCGCGATGTACGAGGACGACCCGCAGGACCGGGTCTTCGACGTCCTCGGCGAAGCGGTCTTCGGCGACCACCCGCTCGGCCGCGCGGTCATCGGCAGCGCCGACGTCGTCGGCGCGACGAGCGCCGAGACGCTCGCGGGGTTCCACGCCGCGCACTACGCGCCGAGCGGCATCGTCATCGCTGCCGCCGGCTCGCTGCAGCACGACGCGATCGTCGAGCTCGCCCGCGCGATCGACGTTCCCGCCGGGCCGCCCCCGCCCGTCCCGCCACCGCTGGCGGCCGATCAGCTCACGCCGCGCCTGCGCTTCCTGCGCAAGGACACCGAGCAGTACCACCTCGCGATCGGCGCGCCCGCGATCGCGCGCCACGACGAGCGGCGCTTCGCGCTGCGCGTCCTGGACAACATCCTCGGCGGCACGTCCTCGTCGCGGCTGTTCCAGGAGGTCCGCGAGCACCGCGGCCTGGCCTACAGCGTGTTCTCGTTTCAGTCGCTGCACGCCGACACCGGACAGATCGGCCTCTACCTCGGCACGCGGCCCGACAACGTCGCGCCCGCGCTGCAGGTCGTCGCCGACGAGCTCGCGCGCCTGCGCGCCGACGGCGTCACCGCCGACGAGCTCGAGCGCTCGAAGGAGAACGTCAAGGGCCGCATCGTGCTGTCGCTCGAGTCGACGGCCGCGCGCATGAACCGCCTCGGCGGCGCGGTGCTCAACGACCTGCCGCTGCTCTCCGTCGACGAGGTCGTGCGCCGCATCGAGGCGGTGACGCTCGACGATCTCGCCGAGCTGACCGCCGAGCTGCTGGCGCCCGAGCGCCTCAGCGCGGCCGCCGTCGGCACCGACGAGGACGTCTTCCGCCGTGCGATCGAGCCGGTCGCCCCGGCGCTGGGAGCGGTTCCGGCCGAGGCGCGGGCGTGAGCCTGCGCGTCGCGGTCGCCGGCGCGGCCGGGCGCATGGGGCAGGCCGTCGTCGCCGCCGTGCAGGGCGCCGACGACCTCGAGCTCACGGGGAGAGCCGATCCGGCGCTCGGCACGAGCGTCGCCGACGTCCTCGGCGACGCCGACGTCGTCGTCGACTTCACGCAGCCCGACACCGCCCTCGCCAATGCCCTGGAGTGCGTGGCGGCGGGCGTGCACGTCGTCATCGGCACGACGGGCTTCGATCCGGGGCCGCTGCAGGACGCCCGCGGCGCCAACGTCTTCATCGCCCCGAACTTCGCGATCAGCGCGGTGCTCATGATGCGCTTCGCCGCCGAGGCCTCCAGGCACATGGCCAAGGCCGAGATCATCGAGCTGCACCACGACGGCAAGCTCGACGCGCCCTCGGGCACCGCGGCGCGCACGGCGGCGCTCATGCAGGGCGACGTGCCGATCCACTCCGTGCGCCTGCCGGGGCTCGTCGCCCATCAGGAGGTCATCTTCGGCGACGTCGGGCAGACGCTGACGATCCGCCAGGACTCGCTGACGCGGGAGTCGTTCATGCCGGGCGTCCTGCTCGCGGTGCGCCGCGTGCCGGAGCTGCAGCAGTCGCCGGTCGTCGGGCTCGAGCACCTGCTGTTCTCGTGAGCGAGGGCATCACGGTCGCGGTGACCGACCACGCCGCCGAGCGCTTCCGCCAGCGCGTCGGCTCGCGCCGCGGCGGCTTCGACGTCAAGCCGGAGATCGCCGGCCGCGTCAGCGAGGCCTGGGCCGCCGGGCGCGTCAGCGACGAGCCGCAGGCCGCCGGCTCGCCTGGCGGCTCGCCTGCGTCACGCGCCGGCGAGACCGCGGCCCGCGGCTCGGTCTACGTCCGCGACCTCGTCGATCGCGGCGTGATCTTCGTCTGCCGCCACGACCGCGCGTCGCGCGAGCTGCTCGTCGTGACGCTCTGGGAGGACGAGCGCTACGGCGCGCCGCGCGTCGACCGCCGCTTCACCGACGCGCTGAAGGACTCCGACCCCGCGCTCGTCGACCCTGGCAAACGCTGGCGCGAGCGGCGGGACTTCTAGATGGTTGATTCCGAATTGCCGTGCCTGCGGGGACAGGTCAGGGCGGATGCCGGGCGCCGCACGGATGCGAAGTAGGTACCGGTGGTACCTACGAGCATTCGGGTGGCGATCCGGCGCCGATCCTGGCCTGTCATCCGTAGGTGCGTCAATTCGGAATCAAACATCTAGGCCTCGGAGAACCCGTAGCGCGCCTGGAAGCGGCGCAGCGGACCGGGCGCCCACCAGTTCCAGTCGCCGAACATGCACATGAGCGCCGGCACGAGCAGGGCGCGCACGATCGTCGTGTCGATGAGCACCGCGACCGCCTCGCCGATCGCGATCTGCTTCATGAAGAAGACCTTGCTGACCGCGAACGCGAGGAAGACGATGGCGATCGCGACGGCGGCCGCGCTGATGACCCGCCCGGTCCTGCCGATGCCGATCGCGACGGCCTCCTCGTTGCCGACCCCGAGGTCGTGCTGCTCCTTGATCCGCGCCATGACGAGGACGGCGTAGTCGGTCGCGAGCGCGAACGTCACCGCGATGAGGAACGCGAGGCTCGTGATCTCCAGAGCCGGCGGGCCGGTGTACGCGAAGATGCCGTCCAGGGCGCCGTCCTGGAAGGCGATGACGATGATCCCGACCGCGGCTCCGAGCGTCAGCGCGTTCATGACGAGCGTCTTGATCGGCAGGATGATCGAGCCCGTCAGGAAGAACAGCAGCAGCAGCGTCGTCGCGCCGATGATCGCGGCGACGAGCGGGAGGTGGTCGATGAGGCTCTGCTTCTCGTCCATGAAGCGTGCGGTGTTGCCGGACACGAGCAGCGGCGCGCCGCCCGGGACCGCCTCGGCGCGGATGACGTCGACGGCCTTCTGGACGCGGTCGTCGAGCACCGCGAACGCCGGCGTGAAGTTCGCGTATGCCGCGTTCGGCGAGATCCGGGTGAAGGGCGTTCCCGCCTCGATCCCGTCGACCGCGGCGATCCGGCGCTGCAGGACGCCGAGCTGCTGCGGGGTCGCCGCGCCCGCCACGGTGACGGTCACCGGGAAGGAGACCCCGCGCGAGTAGTTGCCGTCGATGTACTTGTTGACGGCATACGACGCCTGGCTCGGCGGCACGGCCTCGGCGCTCGGGCCCGTGAACTCCGCCGACAGCACCGGCGACGCAAGGGCGAGCAGAAGCGCGACGCAGCCCACGGCGACGACGAGGGGGCGGCGCATGACGGCCTTCGCGACCCGGTACCAGCCGCTGGACGCATCCGACAGCGCCGGGCCGCGGCGGATCGACAGCGCGTTGATGCGGGTGCCCAGCAGCGAGAGCAGCGCCGGCACGACGAGGATCGCCATGAGCGCCGAGAGCAGCCCGACGGCGGCGCCCGCGGCGCCGATCGAGTACAGGAAGCGCTGGGGCATGATGATGAGCGCGGCGAGCGCGACGGCGACCGTCAGGCCGGAGAAGACGACCGTCCGGCCGGCCATCGTCACGGTTCTTCGGTGCGCCTCCTCGGTCGGCACCCCGCCCGCGCGTTCGAGCTCCTCGCGATAGCGGGCCACCATGAGCAGCCCGTAGTCGACGGCGAGCCCGAGGCTCAGCGCGGTCGCCATGTTCAGCGCGAAGAGCGAGGTCTCGACGGCGCCCGCCATGACGCGCAGCACGAAGTACGTCCCGAGGACGGAGATCATTCCGAGCAGCAGCGGGATGAGCGCCGCGATCGCGCCGCGGAAGACGAGCAGCAGCAGGACGGTGAGGATCGGGAACGCGATGAGCTCGGCGCGCGTGAGGTCCTCGCGCGTCTCGTCGTTGACCTCGTTGAAGCTCACCGCGAAGCCGCCCATGCCGACGTCGAGCGGGCTGTCGCCGATGCGCTGCCTGGCGTCCTCGGCGGCGTCGCCGCCCTCGCTCTCGATGTCGCGCGTGTTGAGATGGGCGGCGATGATGAGCGAGCGCCCGTCGCCCTCGACGAGGGCGCCGCGTGCCTGGCGGTCGCGCAGCGGGTTGACGACCTTGCCGACGTGCTTGGACGCCGCGAGCGCGGCGCTGATGCGATCGACCTCCCGGCGCACGACCGGGCTGCCGGTGTCGAGCGTCCCGCCGCCCGGGTTGCGGACGAGCACGACGATCCCCGGGCTCGCGTCGACGCCGAGCTCCGTCTGCAGCAGCTGCGTCGCGCGCTCGCTCTGCGAGGCGCTGTCGACGAAGCCCGCGGCCTTGAGGTGCTTCTCGACGTCGTAGCCGAAGCCGCCCGCGACGACGACGAAGACGCCGACGAGCGCGAGCACGAGCTTCGGCCGCTCCCAGGTGAGTTTCGCCACGCGATCCAGCACGCGGGCGCGAGCCTACGCGACCCGCACCGGAGCGTGTGTGAGATCGGCACGCGACGAAGCCGTCACCGATCTGCGACGAGCTCGCGCAGGCGCGTGTGCCGCCGCCGCGCGTCCGGGCGGCGGACGGCCATCGCGAGCGCCGCGCGCTCGCCGACGACCACGCAGACCGACTGCGCGCGCGTCACCGCCGTGTAGACGAGGTTGCGCGTGAGCATGATCTGGTGGCCGCGGAAGATCGGCACGACGATCGCCTGCGCCTGCGAGCCCTGGGCCTTGTGGACCGTCGCCGCGTACGCGAGGCGCAGGGTGTCCAGCGCGTCGGTCGGCAGCGAGAGGCGGCGGCCGTCCTCGCCCGCGAACAGGACGCGGTCGCGGTCGGGGTCGTGGTGCAGCAGGACGCCGCGCTCGCCGTTGAAGAGATCGTGCTCGTAGGAGTTGCGCGTCTGCATGACCTTGTCGCCGACGCGCAGCGCGGTGCCGGCGATCGCGGCGCCGTGCGGGTTCAGCCGCGCGCGCAGCTCGGCGTTCAGCGCGTCGATGCCGAGCGGGCCCTTGTGCATCGGGGCGAGCACCTGGACGTCGGCCGCCGCGTCGAGGTCGTAGTGCGACGGCAGCCGCGTCGCCGCGAGCTCGCAGACCTCGTCGAAGATCGCGCGCGCGCCGTCGCGATCGACGAGGAAGAAGTCGCGGACGTCGTCGGGGCCGGCCTGCGTCGGCGGCAGCTCGCCGTGGTTCATCGCGTGCGCGGCGCGGACGATCATCGACCGCGCCGCCTGGCGGAAGACCTCCGTCAGCCGGGTCGACGCGACCGCGCCGGAGTCCAGCAGGTCCTCGAGCACCCGCCCCGGCCCGACCGGCGCGAGCTGGTCGATGTCGCCGACGAGCAGCACGTGCGTGCGCGGCCCGACGGCCGCGAGCAGCGCCTCGGCGAGCTGCACCGACAGCATCGACGCCTCGTCGACGATGAGGACGTCGCAGCCCTCGACGGGATGGTGCGCCCCGCGCGTGAAGCCCTCGCCGGGCGCCCATTCCAGCAGCCGGTGGATCGTCGTCGCGTCGGCGCCCGTGAGCTCGCCGAGGCGGCGCGCGGCCTTGCCCGTCGGCGCGCAGAGGCGCGCGTTGCGCCTGTGCGCCTTCAGGAGGTCGACGAGCGCGCGCATCGTCGCGCTCTTGCCGGTGCCCGGGCCCCCGGTGAGGATCGACAGGCGGTGCTCGAGCGCCTGCGTGACGCCGCGCCACTGGTCGTCGCTCGGGACGAACGGCCCGCGCAGCGGGCGCTTCACCGCGCCGAGCGCGAGCGCCGGCTCGCCGTGAAGCAGGCGGCGCACGTGCCCGGCCAGGCGCTCCTCGACCGCGTGCAGCCGCGCGTCGGCGACGCTGTCGCCGTCGACGACGACCCGTCCGCGCGCCGCGAGCTCGTCGATCGCGTCGTCGACGTCACCGCCGCCGAGCAGCCGCTGGGCGCGCTGCACGAGCTCGGGCCGGGGGAGATGGCAGTGCCCGTCGCTCTCGGCGAGCGCCAGCGCATGCACGACGCCCGCGGCCAGGCGGTCGGGCGCGTCCAGCGGCGTGTCGAGGGCACGCGCGAGCGCGTCCGCCGTCGCGAAGCCGATGCCGTCGAGCTCGCAGATCGCGTAGGGCTCGCGCTGCAGGCGCGCGATCGAGCCGGCGCCGAAGTGGCGGGCGATCCGCGACGCGGCCGCGGCATCGACGCCGTGCGAATCGAGGAAGAGGCGCAGCTCGCGCAGCTCGCGGCCCTCCCGCCAGGAGGCGACGGCGGGCCCCAGGCGCCGCGGCCCGATGCCGGGCACCCCGCGCAGGACGCGCTCGGGGTCGCGGTCGATCGCCGCCAGCACCTCGCCGGCGCCGTAGCGCTCGACGAGCAGCGCGGCGCCGTGCGGCCCGACGTGCTTGATGCTCTCGAGATAGGCGGCGACGGCGTGGTCTGAGACGGGCTCGAGGATCCGCGCACGATCGACCGCGAACTGCCAGCCGTGGCGCGCGTGCCGGCGCCAGCCGCCGGCGACGGCGAGCGACTCGCCCTCGCGGACGTGCGCGAGGGCGCCGACGAGCACGACCGGCTCGCCGTCGTCGCCGACGGCGTCGAGGACCGCGAAGTCCCCGTCGGGGAGGCTCCAGCGCACTGCCATGACCTCCGCTGTCAGCTCGCCGGCCGCCGGGTCGCGGGGCGAGTCGTCCTGCGCGCGGTCTGTCACCGGTCGAGTGTGGCAGGCGCGCTTGACGGCGCGGTCGCAATGGGTGTATATACACGTTCCATGAGCACGCTGACGACGGAGGACGTCGAGCTCTGCCGGCGGATGCGCGCGATGTGCGCCTGTGATCGGCTGCGCCGCACGACGCGTGCGATCACCCAGGTCTACGAGGCGGTCGTGGCGCCGAGCGGCCTGAAGGCGACGCAGATGCCGATCCTCGTCGGCCTCGGCATGGCCGGCGCGGTCCCGCTCACGACGCTCGCGGCGGCGCTGCGGCTGGACCGCACGACGCTCACGCGAAACGTCGCGGTGCTCCAGGATCGCGGGCTCGTGACGAGCTTCGCGCACGCAGACGATGCCCGCGTCCGGATCCTGTCGCTGACGGAGGACGGGTCGCGGACCCTGTCGGTCGCGCTCGCGCAATGGGAGGGCGTGCAGGAGCAGGTCGAGGCCGCGTTCGGCGCGGAGCGGCTGCGCGTGCTGTACGCCGAGCTCGACGCGCTCTCGGCCGTCGTCGCAGAACACACCGACAGCAAGGGCGGACCATGATCTCGACACCCGTGACCATCGCGCTCGTATTCGCCGACCTCGGGCTCCTGGCGATCCTCCTCGGGGGCCTCGCCTTCGGGGCGCTGAAGGCACGGCGGCCCGCGGTGCTCGCAATCGGCGGCGGCGGGCTCGTCGCGTGGTGCGTCGTGACCTTCGTCCTCGCCAAGCAGGGCTTCTTCGAGTCCGACCCGACGACGACGATGCCGCCGCGGCTCGGCGTCGCGATCGTCATCCCGGTGATCGTCGGCTCCGCGCTCGTGGCGCTGCGGTCGGTGCGCCGCGTCATCGAGCGCATCCCGCTGCAGTGGCTCGTCGGCGTCCAGTTCTACCGCGTCGCCGGCGCGCTGTTTCTCATCGCCTGGCTGCAGGACGACATCCCGGCCGAGTTCGCGCTGCCGGCCGGGATCGGCGACGTGCTCGTCGGCCTGCTCGCGCCGTTCGTGGCCCTGTCGATCGCCCGCAACGGCGCCGATCGCGCGTGGCCGCGCGTCGTCGCGTGGTGCGCGCTGGGGATCGCCGACCTCGCCGTCGCGGTGACCTGCGGCTTCCTCTCGGCGCCCAGCGCCTTTCAGCAGCTCGCCCTCGACAACCCCAACGAGGCGATCACGAGCTACCCGTTCGTGCTCATCCCGGTCTTCGCCGTGCCGGCCTCGATCGTCCTCCACGTCTTCGTCCTCGCGCGCGTGCTGCGCCGGCCGGCCGCCGCCGCGCAGCCGCGGACGGCGTAGCGGGCGGGCCGATTGCGAGCAGCGCCCCTGCGATACTGGGGGGGTGCCCGGCCTCGGTTCGATCCTCACCGCCATCGTCACCCCGTTCGACGAGGACGGGGCCGTCGACGAGCAGGCGTTCGTGAGCCTCATGCACCACCTCGCCGCCCACGGCTCGGACGGCTTCGTCGTCTGCGGCACGACCGGCGAGGCCGCGACGCTCGACGACGAGGAGCACCTGCGCGTCGTCGAGCTCGCGGTGACCGAGCGCCCGCCGGGGGCCACGGTCGTCGCGGGCTGCGGCTCCAACGACACCCGCCACGCGATCGCGCTCACGAGCCGCGCGTGCGAGCTCGGCGCCGACGCGCTGCTGTCGGTCAACCCGTACTACAACCGGCCCAACCGCCGCGGGATCGTCGCCCACTACCGCGAGGTCAGCCGCGCCGCGGACCGCCCGATCCTGCTTTACAACATCCCGCAGCGCACGGGCACGGACATGCCCAACGACCTCCTCGCCGAGCTCGGCCAGCTCGACCACGTCGAGGGCGTCAAGCAGGCCAACAACGACAACCTCGCGCCGATCGACGGCATGAGCATCTATGCCGGCAACGACGAGATCCTCGCGGCCGTGCTGGACATGGGCGAGCCCGGCGGGATCCTCACGAACAGCCATATCGTCGGCCCCGAGATGCGCCGGATGGTCGACGAGCCCGAGGAGCGCGCCGCGATCCACGAGAGCCTGGCGCCGGTGTTCGCCGCGATGAGCGTGGCGCCCGCGGCGGTGACGAACAAGGCGGCGCTGAACCTCCTCGGCCATCGCGTCGGCAGGCCGCGCCTGCCCTACGTCGAGGCCGACGAGCAGGAGCTCGAGACGATCCGCGCGATGCTCGTCGGCCGCGGGCTCGTGGGAGCGACGGCTTGAGCGGGTCCCTGCGCGTCCTTCCCCTCGGCGGCCTGGGGGAGATCGGCAAGAACATGACCGTCGTCGAGTACGAGGACCGGATCGTCGTCGTCGACGTCGGCCTGCGCTTCCCGACGGCGGAGATGATGGGCATCGACCTCGTCCTGCCCGACTTCGCCTACCTGCGCGGCCGCGTCAGCGACATCGAGGCGATCGTCATCACCCACGGCCACGAGGACCACATCGGCTGCCTGCCGTTCCTCCTGCGCGAGCTGGGCGTCGACGACGCGCCGCCGGTCTACGGCGGCCCGCTGACGATGGCGATGGCGCGCTCCAAGCTCGACGAGCACCGCCTCGCGCGCGACGTCCACGTCGAGGACGTCAAGGACGGCGAGATCATCGAGGCGGGCCCGTTCGACGTCGAGCTCGTCCACATGACGCACTCGATCCCGGACGCGAGCGCGGTCGCGCTGAAGACCGACCTCGGCACGATCCTCGTCACCGGCGACTACAAGTTCGACCAGACGCCGGTCGACGGCGTCCCGGCCGACGTCACGCGGCTGGCCGAGCTCGGCCGCGAGGGCCTGCTGCTGCTCTGCGGCGACTCGACGAACGGCGACCGGCCCGGCTTCGCGCCGAGCGAGAAGGTCGCCGGGCCGAACCTCCTCGACGTCTTCAGCCGCTGCAAGGGGCGGATCGTCGTCACGTCGTTCGCGTCGAACATCCACCGCGTCCAGCAGGTCGTCGACGCCGCGGCGGCGCTCGATCGCAAAGTCGTCCTCGTAGGGCGCTCGATGCGCAAGAACACGAACATCGGCCGGTCGCTCGGGCACATCAAGCTGCCCGAGGGGATCGTCGTCGGGCCGCGCGAGATGTCCGACTTCCCCGACGAGCGCCTCGTCATCATCTCGACGGGCTCCCAGGGCGAGCCGCTGAGCGCGCTGCGGCGCATGGCCCACCGCGACCATCCGCAGATCGAGCTGCACTCCGGCGACACGGTCGTCTTCAGCGCGACCCCGATCCCGGGCAACGAGCGCGCCGTCAACGAGACGATCGACCGCCTCTACCACATCGGCTGCGACGTCATCACGACGCGCGACGCGCCGATCCACGCCTCCGGCCACGGCTACCAGGAGGAGATCAAGCTCATGCTGAACCTCACCAGGCCGCGGTTCGTCATGCCCTTCCACGGCGACTTCAAGCGCATCCACCTGCACGCGAAGCTCGCCGAGGCCGTCGGCATCGATCCCGACAACATCTTCAAGGGCGAGAACGGGCTGCCGCTCGAGCTCGACGCCAAGGGCGCGCGCTGGGGCTCGAAGGTCCAGTCGGGGATGATCTTCGTCGACGGCGTCGACATCGGCGACGTGACCGACGTCGCGCTGCGCGACCGCCGGATGCTCTCGGCGGACGGCATCTTCGTCGTCGTCGCGACGATCTCCGAGCAGGACGGCAGCTCGGTCGCCGAGCCCGAGGTCATCTTCCGCGGCGTGCCGTTCGTCGACGAGGCCGAGAAGCTCCTCGGCGAGCTGCGCGGCTGCGTCGAGTCGTCGCTGGCGCGCGCGGCGAAGGAGGAGATCCGCGAGATCGACCTCCTCCAGGAGATCCTCCACGACGACCTCGCCGCGCTCGTCTACAACCGCCTCAAGCGCCGGCCGATGGTCCTGCCCGTCGTCGTCGAGGTCTGACCCGAGGCTCAGAACTCGCCGTGGCGGCCCTCGCCGCCGGCGAAGCGCCGCGCGCCGGGCAGCGACTCGCTGCGCAGGGAGTGCAGGCCGTGCTCGAACTCGCGCGCGATTGCCTCGTCGAACCGGAGGTCGAGGCTCTCGTAGGCGCTGAGCCGGTCGTGGCGCAGGCACGTCTGCGGAAAGCGGGTGAGCTGCAGCGCGAGCTGCTCGGCGGCCTCCCGGCAGGTGCCGCTGGGGACGACGCGGTTGACGAGGCCCATCGAGAGCGCCTCCTGCGCCCCGACGGCGCGCCCGGTGAGGATGAGGTCCAGCGCGCGGCTGAGCCCGACGAGGCGCGGCAGTCGCACCGTGCCGCCGTCGATGAGCGGGACGCCCCAGCGCCGGCAGAAGACGCCGAGCACGGCGTCCTCGTCGGCGACGCGCAGATCGCACCAGAGCGCGAGCTCGAGGCCGCCGGCGACCGCGTGGCCGCCGATCGCCGCGACGACGGGCTTGGAGAGCAGCATCCGGCTCGGCCCCATCGGCCCGTCGCCGTCGGCCTGCACGCGGTTGGGCCGCCCCGCGGCGACGGCCTTGAGATCGGCGCCCGCGCAGAAGCTCGCACCGTCTGAGCAGAAAACCGCGGCGAGCGCGTCCTCGTCGGCGTCGAAGCCGCGGAAGGCGTCGGCGAGCGCGTCGGCGGTCTCGCGGTCGACGGCGTTTGACACCTCCGGCCGCGACAGGACGACGGTCGTCACCGCCCCGCGGCGCTGTACATGGACGGGCATGCCGTCCAGTGTCCTACAGGATGGCGTCCGCCCAGCGCACCGCATCGTTGTAGGCGATGGTGAGCGCCGCGCGCGAGTGACCGGCGAGGGCGGGGGAGTCGACTTCGCAGCGCTCGAAGGCGATCACCTTGGCGAGCGCCTTGCCGGCGACGCCCTCGTGCTCGGTGATCGCGGCGGCCACCGCCGGCGACAGCGGCAGGTCGTCGAGGATCCGCAGCATCGGGACGCCCATGATCGCGTCCAGCAGCGAGAACAGGCCCGCGGTGAAGCCCTGCGCGGCGTGGTCGGCGTCGTAGGGCGCGAGGATGAGCTCACAGGTTCGCGCGCGGACGAGCGCCGTCGACAGCAGCGCGTGCGGTCGTGCCTCGAGACCGGTGAGTACGAGCGCGACGGCCCACTGGCGCACGGCGCGCGTCCCGAGCAGCATGAGCGCCTCGCGGATCGAGCCGACGGTGCGCGGCAGTCCGATGAAGGCGGAGTTCACGTAGCGCAGCAGCCGGAGGCTCAGCGCGACGTCGCGGCGGATGACCTGCTCGAGCGCGTCGAAGTCGCCGCCGTGCAGCTGCAGCTCGCAGAGCGCCCCGAGCGCGGCGCCGTGACCGACGGGCAGCGTGTTGGAGTCCAGCTGCGGGCGCTCGTAGAAGAGGCCCTGGAAGAGGTCGAAGCCGGCGTCGCGGAACACCTCGAAGGCGTCGGCGCTGTCGACGCCCTCGACGAGCATCCGCACGCCCCCGCCCTCCAGGCGCCGAAGCTCGGACAGCGCCTCGTGATGGCCGATGCGCAGGACGTCGAGCTTCACGGTGTCGACGAGCTCGAGCAGCGGCTCGGCGCCGGGGCGCCCGCCGGCGTCCGCGAGCACGAGCCGGAAGCCGTGCGCGCGCAGCTCGCGCGCGCGCGCGACGAGAGGCTCGTCGACGGTGAGGCCCGCGGAGAGCTCGAGGACGACGCAGGAGGGGTCGAGCGCCAGGGCCTGGTCGTCGAAGAGCAGCGGCGGGGCGATCGCGACGTACGCCGGGTGGCGGCCGGCGACGAGCTCCTGCGGCCAGGACCGCGGCGGCGGGCCCGGGCGGTCGTGGAAGACGAGCTCGAAGCCGACGGTCCGCAGCGTCCGGTCGAGGATCGGACGCCGCGTGATGACCGGGAGGGTCTCGTCGGGCGCGGGGGCTGCGGGGAGCGCCATCGTGCTCGGTGATCGGCAGCGGGGGCGCGAACTTCAGCGCGAAATCGCGCGGGGCGGCGAGCCCCGCCGGCGCTACGCGGGCGCGCCGACGGGCCCGGCGTGCTCGGCGCTCGCCGACATCGGCAGCGTGACCTCGAAGCGCGTCCCGCGCGGGCGCGTCGCGCCGTTGACCGTCGGCGACTGGATCGCCACCGAGCCGCCGTGCGAGTCGGCGACGGCGTGGACGATCGAGAGGCCGAGCCCGGAGGATCCGCCGCGGTCGCCGGCGCCGCGGACGAAGCGCTCGAAGACGCGCTCGCGCAGCTCCGGCGCGATGCCGGGGCCGTCGTCCTCGACGGTCAGGCGCACCGAGCCGTCGACGCGCTCGACCGCCGCGCGCACGTGCGTCCCGGGCGGCGTGTGGCGGATCGCGTTCTCGATGAGGTTCAGCGTCAGGCGGTGCAGCTCGTCGCGCGAGCCGTCGACGACCGCGCGCCGGGCGTCGATCTGCAGGTCGTGCTCGGAGGCGATCGCGCCGACCTCGGCGGCCGCCTCGACGAGCACCTGCCCGACGTCGGTCGGCGTGTGCGGCGGCTGGCGCGCGGCGTCGTGGCGGGCGAGCAGGAGCAGGTCGGCGACGAGCCGGCGCATCCGCCGCGAGGAGCGCAGCGCCGAGTGCGCCGCCTCCCGCTGCTCGCCGTCGAGGCTCTCGGCGAGCAGCTCGAGGTTCGCGAGCACGCTCGTCAGCGGGGTGCGCAGCTCGTGCGAGGCGTCGGCGACGAACTCGCGCTGGCGGCCGAGCGCGGCCTCGGTCTCCGAGCGCGACTCGTCGAGCGCGTGGAGCATCTCGCTGAGCGTGTGCGCGAGCTCGGCGACCTCGTCGTCGGCCTCGACCTCCGGGATCCGCTGCGTCGGATCGCGCGTGCGCTCGATCTTGCGGGCGGCCGCCGTCAGCGCCGCGATCGGCGCCATCGCCCGCCGCGCGACCATGAGCCCGGCGAGCAGCGCGAGCCCGGCGCCGCTCAGCACGCCGATGACGAGAAACAGCCGCAGGCGCCCGACCGTCGCCTCGACGGGGGCCAGCGGGCGGGCGTACTGGACGAAGAAGCGGGAGAGCAGCGGCAGGTCGCCGAGCGTCTGGGGAAGGGGGCGCGTCTCGACGCGGTAGCCGTCCTTCTCGACCGTGCGCTCGCGCGGCGGGCCGAAGTTCCTCGACTGCGCCGTGCTGTTGAACTCGTAGCCGTCGGCGTTGACGATCCGGATGACCGTGCCGCTGCCCGGCGTGAAGCCGTCGAGGTCGGGGACGAGCCCGTCGAGGTGGTAGCGGTTCGTGCGCGGGTCGTAGACCGGGCCCTCGTAGCGCACCCGCGCCGACAGCTCGTTGGCCGCGCTGGAGACCTGCTGGTCGAAGTCCTCGTAGATCCGCTTGGACGTCAGCCCTCCGACGGCGCCCGCGAAGCCGCAGAGGATCACGAGCGTCAGCAGCGCTGATCCGCCGGCCAGGCGCCAGCGGATGGGCATCTGCCTAGGCGCGGAGAACGTAGCCTGCGCCGCGGATCGTATGGAGGAGACGCGGCTCATCGCCGGCTTCCAGCTTCCTTCGGAGATTCGATACGAAGACCTCGATGGTGTTCGTCGTTGCGAATGGATCGTAGCCCCAGACCTCCTCGAGGAGGCGCTGCCGGGGCACGACGATGCGCTCGTTGCGCATGAGGTACTCCAGGAGCTCGAACTCGCGCTGCGTGAGCTCGATCTGGCGGCCCTCGCGGCGCACCTCGTGCGTGTCGGGGTTCAGCTGCAGGTCGCCGACGACGAGCGACGCGCTGCCGCGGGGCGGCCGGCGGCGCAGCAGCGCGCGCAGCCGGGCGAGGAGCTCCTGGCGCTCGAAGGGCTTGACGAGGTAGTCGTCGGCGCCGGCATCGAGGCCCTCGACGCGGGAGTCGACGGCGTCGCGCGCGGTGAGCATGAGGATCGGGACGTCGCCGCCCTCGCGCAGGCTGCGGGCGACGTCGATGCCGTCGAGCTTCGGGAGGCCGAGGTCGAGGATGACGAGGTCGGGGCTGAACTCGTGGGCGTCGTGCAGCGCCGCCTCGCCGTCGTAGCTCGCGCGTGCCTCGTAGCCCTCCATCCGCAGCGAGCGCAACAACACCTGGGCGATCTCGTGGTCGTCTTCGACGACGAGGACGCGAGGAGGTCGGTCTGACATGCACCGTCCAGGGTAGGGCCACGGCTCAAGTAGGGCTTAACGGTGGCTAAGACGGCGCCGCCGCAAGCTCGCGCCCGGTGCGCCCCGAGCAGGAGCGCGGCGGGTCGCCGTCGAAGACGGACGGCGGCCCATCATGGCAATCGCACGCAAGCCCGCAGCGCGCCGCCCCGCGGCGAAATCGACCAAGCCCAAGCCGCGCGCCCGCGCGCGGCGCTCGTCGCTGAGCGCGATGCGCGTCCCGCTGCTCGAGCAGCGCCAGCTCGACCTCATCGGACTCGGGCTCGTCGCCATCGGCGTCTTTCTCGCGTTCCCGGTCTACCTGGACTGGGACGGCGGCGCGGCCGGCCACGCCGCGACGCGCGCGATCGCCTATGTCGTCGGCCAGGTCGGCTACGCCGTGCCGGTCGCGGTCGTCGCCGGCGGGGCGATCCTCGTCCTGCGCCCGGTGCTGCCCGCCGTGCGCCCCTTCCGCGCGGGCGCGATCTGCCTCTTCGCGGCCCTGACGCTCGCGCTCGCCGCCGGGACGTTCGGCATCGGGCCCGTGGGCGAGCGGGCCGGCTACTGGAACGCGCCGTTCTTCGAGGCCCGCGGCGGGATCGTCGGCGACGCGCTGCTCTACGCCGTGGCGACGGCGTTCTCGACGATCGGCGCCCACATCCTGGCCGTCTTCCTCTTCATCGCTGCGGTGCTGCTGCTGACCGGTGCGTCGGTCGCGGGCGTCCTGCGCGCGACCGGGGCGAGCGTCGCCGACACGACCCGGCTCCTCGGCCGCGCGGTGCCCGCGCGCCGCCCGGCGCGGCCCGGCGCCGCGGTTGCCGAGCCCGCTCCGGAGCCCGCGCCCGAGCCGATCGTGCACGAGCCGTTGCTGCCGCCAGAGCCCGAGGACCGCGAGGTCGTCGTGCGCTCGACGCACGTCGAGGCGCCGTCGCTGGACGGCGCCACGCGCTATCCCGACCTCTTCGGCGAGCCGCTGCCGGAGGTCGACGAGGACGACGAGCCGCCCGTCGCCGTGGAGCCCGACGACGATCCCGGGCCCGAGCCCGACCGGACGGAGGTCATGGCGCGCGTGGACCGCGCGCTCGAGCCCGACGACCTCACGCCGCAGGGCCGCCTGCGCGGCACGGTCACCGGCGATCCCGAGTTCCAGTGGCGGCTGCCGAGCCCCGACCTGCTGAAGCGCTCGAGCGCCGAGCAGACGCGCCCGGACACCGCCGGGCAGGAGAAGACCGCCGCGCGGCTGCTCGAGGCGCTCGGCCACTTCGGCGTGGAGTCCAAGGTCGTCGGCACCGTCGCCGGCCCGCACATCACGCGCTTCGAGCTGCGCCTCGCGCCCGGGATCAAGATGAGCAAGGTCGCCCAGCTCAAGGACGACCTCGCCTACGCGCTGGCCGCGACCGACATCCGCATCCTCGCGCCGATCCCCGGCAAGACCGCGGTCGGCGTCGAGGTCCCGAACCTCCGCCGCCGCATCGTCCAGCTCGGCGACGTCTTCCAGCCCGCGCCCGAGGGCTGGTCGCCGATGACGATCTGGCTCGGCAAGGACGTCTCGGGCAAGGCGATCGGCGCCGACCTCGCGAAGATGCCGCACCTGCTCGTCGCGGGCACGACCGGCGCCGGCAAGTCGGCGTGCATCAACGCGATGCTCTCGAGCGTCCTGCTGCGCGCGACGCCGCACGACCTGCGCCTCGTGCTCATCGATCCCAAGCAGGTCGAGCTCAACCACTACGAGTCGATCCCGCACCTGCTCACGCCGGTCATCACGAGCCCGCGGATGGCGGCCAACGCGCTGCAGAACCTCGTCCGCGAGATGGAGCAGCGCTACTCGATCATGTCGCTGGCCAAGACGCGCTCGCTCGTCGAGCTCAACCGCTCGCGCGCGAAGCGCTCCGAGCCGCCGCTGCCGTACATCCTGTGCGTCATCGACGAGCTCGCCGACCTCATGATGGTCGCGCCCGCCGACGTCGAGGACTCGATCATCCGGCTCGCCCAGAAGGCGCGCGCGGTCGGCATCCACCTCGTGCTCGCGACGCAGTCGCCGCGCGTGGACGTCATCACGGGCATGATCAAGGCCAACGTCCCCTCGCGGATCGCCTTCAGCGTCTCCTCGCAGACGGACTCGCGCGTGATCCTCGACTGCAACGGCGCCGAGTCGCTGCTCGGCCAGGGCGACATGCTCTTCTCGCCGGTCGGCACGTCGCGGCTGCAGCGCATCCAAGGCGCGTACATCGACGAGCCCCAGATCGAGGCGCTGACGGGCTTCTGGCGCAGGCAGGGCGAGCCCGAGCTGCGCGAGGACCTGCTCGACGAGGTCTCGAGCGAGGACGCGAGCGCGGCCGGGCCGGCCGACGACGGCTTCAGCCCCGACGAGGACCCGCTGCTCGAGGACGCCATCCGGCTCGTCGTCGAGATGGGCACGGCGTCGACGTCGATGCTCCAGCGCCGGCTGCGCCTCGGCTACACGCGGGCGGGCCGGCTCATCGACATGCTCGAGCGCCGCAGCGTCATCTCCGGCTACGAGGGATCCAAGCCGCGCCAGGTGCTCGTGGGCGCCGGCGACGTGGATCGCTGCATCGCCAACCTCCGCGAGCGCGACGCGTCGGGCACGGTGGCGGAGCCGCTCGTCGAGCCGCTTCCGGACCCGGCAGAGCCCACCCCGGTGCACGAGTAGCCTCTTTGCGATGCCGGACATCGGGGCCACTCTGCGCGAGGCGAGGATGCGCGCGAGGATCGACGTCTCCGAGGTCGAGGCCCAGACGAAGATCCGCGCGAAGTACCTGCGTGCGCTGGAGAACGAGGAGTGGGACCTCCTGCCCGGCCCGACGTATGTCAAGAGCTTCCTGCGCACGTACGCCGAGGCGCTGGACCTCGACGCCAAGCTCCTCGTCGACGAGTACAAGCTGCGCCACGAGCGCCTCAGCGAGGTCGAGCTGCAACCGATCAACGCGGCCGCGCCCGGGCGCGAGCGGCGCCGCAGCGGGCCGGTCGTCCCGCCCGGCGCGTTCGTCGCGCTGATCTTCGTCGGCCTTGTCGTCGCGCTGTATCTGCTCGGCAGCAGCGGCGACGACAACCCGACCGCGACCGGGCCCGCGGCGACGGCGCCCGCGAAGCCGCCGGCGACACCGCCGGTCGCGGCCTCGCCGCCGTCGCCGGCCGCGCCGCAGCGCGTCCGCCTGCGGATCGAGGCGACCGGGCAGGTCTTCGTCTGCCTGCGGGCGGGCGACCGGACGCTGCTGGACGGCGTGACGCTCGAGGCCGGCGAGCAGACCCCGACGTTCCGCTCGCGCCGCTTTCGCCTGACGCTCGGCAACAACGCGGTGCGGCTGCGCATCAACGGGCGCTCGCGCTCGGTCGCGCCGTCGTCGGAGCCGATCGGGATCGAGATCACGCCGAGAGCCGGCCGTCAGCCGCTGCCGGCCGACCGGCGCCCGACCTGCCGGTGACGCTGCGCGCGGGCATCGTCGTCACCGGGACCGAGGTCCTGACCGGTCGCGTCTCGGACCGCAACGGCCCGTGGCTGTCGGAGCGGCTGCTCGAGCTCGGCGCCGACGTCGTCGGGATCGCGGTCGTCGGCGACCGGCCCGGCGACATCCTGCGCGCGCTGCGCTTCCTCGCGGCCGAGGACTGCGCGCTCGTCGTGACGAGCGGCGGGCTCGGGCCGACGGCCGACGATCTCACGGCGGCCGTCGTCGGCGAGTTCCAGGGACGCGAGATGGTGCTCGACGACGCGCTGGAGAGCAGGATCGCCGAGATCCTGCGCCCGCTCATGTCGCGCTGGCCCGATCTCGACCCCGAGGCCGTGCTCGCCTCCAACCGCAAGCAGGCGGTCGTGCCGGCCGGGGCCGCGATCCTCGAGCCCGTGGGGACGGCGCCGGGGCTCGTCGTGCCGCCCTCCGACGACGGACCGGTGGTCGTCGTGCTGCCGGGCCCGCCGCGCGAGCTGCAGCCGATGTGGGCGACCGCGGTGCAGACGCCGCTCGTGCGCGAGGTCCTGCGCGGCGCGACGACCTACCGGCGCGCGATGCTGCGCCTGTTCGGGATGCCCGAGTCGGAGATCGCCGCGACGCTGCGGGCGGCCGAGCAGGCGGGGATCGAGCTCGACCGCCTCGAGGTCACGACGTGCCTGCGCCGCGGCGAGGTCGAGGTCGTGACGCGCTACGAGCCGCCCGACGAACCGGTCTACGAGCAGCTCGCGGCGCTCGTGCGCGAGCGCCATCCCGGGATCCTGTTCTCCGACGACGGCACGACCGTCGACGATCAGGTCCATGCGCTGCTGCGCGACGCGCACGAGACGATCGCCGTCGCCGAGTCGTGCACCGGCGGGCTGCTGGCCGCGCGGCTGACGGAGCGGCCGGGATCGTCGGAGGTCATGCTCGGCGGGCTCGTCGTGTACTCCAACGACGCGAAGGTCGCGCTCGCGGGCGTCGATCCGGTGCTCATCGAGGCGCACGGCGCGGTGTCGCGCGAGGTCGCCGAGGCGCTGGCGGACGGCGCGTGGTCGCGGCTGGAGGCCGACGTCGGCGTCGGCGTGACGGGCATCGCGGGGCCGGGCGGCGGCACGGAGGAAAAGCCCGTCGGGCTCGTCTGGCTGTCGGTGTCGCACCGCGACGGACGGCGCCTGACGCGCAGCGTCACGCTGCCCGGGGGACGATCGGACGTGCGCGACCGCTCGACGACCGTCGCGCTGCATCTCGTGCGGCGGCTGCTGCTGCGGGGCTGATGCGGCTCTTCGTCGCGCTCGCGCTGCCGGCGCCGGTGCGCGCGTCGCTGGCTGCCTGGGCGGACGCGGCGGCGCCGGAGGTCATGCGGCGCGTGCCCGTGGAGAGCCTCCACGTGACGCTGGCGTTCCTCGGGGAGCGCGAGGCCGCCGACGCCGACGCCGTCGCAAGCGTCCTCCCCACGGTCGCTCGGCCGCTCGGGGACCTCGCCGTCGATGGGCAGCTCTGGCTGCCCCCTCGGCGGCCCAGGGTCCTGGCGGTCGCCCTCCGGGCGGGGCCGGAGCTCGCGCGGATGCACGCTGATCTCATGGCCGCTCTCGGCGCCGCCATCGCCCACGAGCCCGAGCGGCGGGCGCTGCGCCCGCACGTCACGGTCGCACGGGCGCGGCGTGACGCGCACCTGGCCACAGGCCGTCTCGACCCGCCGCCACCGGCGCTGAGCTTCCTGTCCGACACGCTCGTCCTCTATCGCTCGCGGACCGGCGCAGGCAATGCTCGCTACGAGCCGCTGGCGCGGGCGAGACTCGGCGACGGCGGCACGGATCGGCGCCTCTGAGCCCCTGCCGCGGCACGGCGCGCCGGGCGGTTGTCCACACCTCCGGGGTGTGGACAACCGTATTGGCACCGCCTCCGCCACCAGTGACGATGCCGCACACGAAGGGCGGGCTCCGCAGGACGAGGGAGGATCGGGATGACACGGACGAACGGCGAGCGCGACACTGCCTGCGGGCGCAGGACTTCCCGCCGCCGCCCGGTGACGGCCCTTCTGGCGCTGACGGCGACCGTCGCGCTCCTGCAGGCGCCGGCGGCGCTCGGGCAGGTCAGCTTCTCGGGTCCGTCGAACTTCGCGGCCGGCACGGTGCCCGTGTCGATCGGCGTCGGCGACTTCGACCGCGATGCGAACACCGATCTCGCGACTGCGAACGCAGGCTTCGCCACTGTCGGCAGCCTCACTGGCAGCGTCTCGACGCTCCTGGGCGCGGGCGACGGCACCTTCGCGGCGGCGAGCGACCACGCCAGGAGCGCGGACGGCCCGAGCTCCGTCGCCGTCGCGGACTTCGACGCCGACGGGAACCCCGACCTGGCCGTCCCGAACGCCTTCTCGGGCTTTGTCTCCGTGCTCGTCGGCGACGGCGCAGGAGGCTTCGCGACACCGCTCGCGTTCGCGGCCGGCAACGCTCCGTCGGGGGTCGCCGTCGCGGACTTCAACGGCGACGGCGATCCGGATCTGGCGGTCGCGATCTCTGCCGCGTTCAGCGTGGCGGTCCTGCTCGGCGGCCCCGGCGCGAGCTTCGGCGACGCGACGTACTTCACGACCGGACATGCACCGCGAGGGCTGGCTGCGAGCGACGTCGACGGCAACGGCAGCCCCGACCTCGTCGTCGCCAACGAGCACTCCGACAGCGTCTCGGTGCTGCTGGGCTCGGGCCGGGGGAACTTCGTGCCGGCGGCGGACTACGCCGTGGGCGACGGGCCGGTCAACGTCGCGGTCGGCGATTTCGACGGCGACTCCGACCGCGATCTGGCAGTGGCGAACATCAACTCGCGGGATGTCTCTGTCCTGCTCGGGACAGGCGACGGGACGTTCGGTCAGGCGGCGAGCGTCGTCGCCGGCTCGGGCGCCCGCTTCGTCGCGGTCGGCGATCTCAACGGCGACTCCGACCCTGATCTCGCCGTCGCCAACTCCAGCGCGATCTCCGTCGTCGTCGGCGGCGCCGGCGGCGGCTTCGGCGGCGCGCGGACGTTCACCGCGGGCAGCGCGCCGCGCTCGATCGCCGTCGGCGACTTCGACGGCGACGCCGCACCGGACCTCGCGGTTGCCAACTCGCTCTCGAGCAACATCTCGGTGCTCCTGAACACCACCGGCGACAACGAGGCGCCGACGGCGGACGGCGACGCCTACACGGTGGACCTGGACACCACGCTCACGGCGCCGGCGCCGGGGGTGCTGGCCGGCGACGCCGATCCCGACGGCGACGCGCTCCAAGCCGTGCTCGTCTCGGGCCCGTCGCATGGCACGCTCGCCCTCGACCCCGACGGCGCGTTTCGCTACACCCCCGCCGAGGACTACCTGGGCCCCGACTCGTTCACCTACAAGGCCTCCGATGGCTCGCTCGAGGCGAGCCCGGCCACCGTGACGCTCACCGTCGTCGCGGCCTGTGGCGGGCTCACGGCGACAGCGGTGGGAACGGCCGGTGACGACCGCCTCAAGGGCACCGCCGGACCCGACGTGATCGTCGGCCTCGGCGGCGACGACACGGTCCTCGGCGCTGCCGGCAACGACCGCATCTGCGGCGGATCCGGCGCCGACTCGCTGAATGCCGATGTGGGCGACGACATCGTGCTCGGCGGGTCGGGCGACGACCTGCTGCGCGGCGACCTCGGAGACGACGCGCTCTTCGGAGGCGCGGGCGCCGACATCCTGCGCGGCGACGCCGGCGACGATGGGCTCGACGGCGGCGTCGGGTCGCCCGACAGCTGCCTCGGCGGCACGGGTGCGAACACGGCCACCGCCGCGTGCGAGCGGATCGCCGGCGTCTGACCCGCGAGTCTGCGCGAAGTCGTCACGAAGCGGTGTTGAGCCGTCACAGGCGCCCCGCCTAGGCTGCGATTCCGTCCGATCCGCCCCGTACCGTGCGCTGTTCTTCCGCACCAGAAAGGCTTGTAGACCCATGGCTCTCAGCGACACGGAGAAGGCCGCCAAGGCCCGCAATGACGCCCTCCAGGGCGCACTCACGCAGATCGAGCGCGAGTTCGGCAAGGGCACGGTCATGCGCATGGGCGACGAGGGCGCGCAGGTGAAGGTCAACGCCATTCCGACGGGCGCGCTGTCGCTCGATCTCGCCCTCGGGATCGGCGGCATGCCGCGCGGGCGGATCGTCGAGCTCTTCGGCCCGGAGTCCTCCGGCAAGACGACGCTCGTCTACCACGTCCTCGCCGAGGCCCAGAAGCTCGGCGGCATCTGCGCGTTCATCGACGCCGAGCACGCGATGGACCCGCTCTACGCGCGGGAGATCGGCGTCGACATCGACGAGCTGCTCGTCTCCCAGCCCGACTACGGCGAACAGGCGCTCGAGGTCGCCGACATGCTCGTGCGCTCCGGCGCCGTGGACATCGTCGCGATCGACTCCGTCGCGGCGCTGACGCCGCGCTCGGAGCTCGAGGGCCAGATGGGCGACCAGACCGTCGGCCTGCAGGCCCGCATGATGAGCCAGGCGATGCGCAAGCTCGCCGGCAACCTCAACCGCGCGCAGACGCTCTGCCTCTTCACGAACCAGATCCGCGAGAAGGTCGGCGTGATGTTCGGCTCGCCCGAGACCCAGCCCGGCGGCCGCGCGCTGAAGTTCTACGCGTCCCAGCGCCTGGACATCCGGCGCATCGAGACGCTGAAGGACGGCACGGAGGCGGTCGGCAACCGCGTGCGGGTGAAGGTCGTCAAGAACAAGGTCGCGGCGCCGTTCCGCCAGGCCGAGTTCGACATCGAGTTCGGCAAGGGCATCTCGACCTCCGGTTGCATCCTGGACCTCGGCATCGAGCACAACATCGTCGGCAAGTCGGGATCGTTCTTCTCCTACGGCTCCGAGCGCCTCGGGCAGGGGCGCAACAACGCCAAGGGCTACCTCGACGAGCACCAGGAGATCTCCAAGGAGATCGAGGCGAAGATCTACGCCGCGCTCGGCATCGGCCAGGATCTCGTCGTCCCGATCGAGCGCGACGAGGACCTTGCGCCCGTCCCGATCGCAAGCGCGGTCGAGGCCGCCTAGACCGCCCCGCTCGCGACGATGGCCACGGCGGCCGATCCCGAGCGCGGCGCGGCGAAGGCGCTCGAGCTCGCCTACCGCTACCTCAACCGGCGCGACCGGACGAGGGCGCAGGTCGCGGCGCACCTCTGCGCGCGGGAGGTGCCGGCGGCCGCGATCGAGGAGGCCGTGGAGACGCTCGAGCGCCAGGGCTACCTCGACGACGCCCGCTACGCGCGGGCGTTCGCCGAGGACCGCCGCGCGCTGGACGGCTGGGGGCCACAGCGCATCGAGCGGGCGCTGCTCGCCGCAGGCGTCGACGACGGGCTCGTCGCCGACGCGGTCGGAGCGCGCGACGCCGGCGAGGAGCTCGAGGCGGCGCTGGAGCTCCTGCGGCGGCGCTTCCGCGCGATCCCCGGCGACGATCGCGAGCGCGCGAGCGCGCTGGGGATGCTCGTGCGCAAGGGCTTCGACCTGGACTTCGCCTATGAGGCGATCCGGGCATTCGAGCGCGCCGGGACGCGCTGAGTGCGATCGCTCGCGGGCGCGCCGGTTGTGCCGGTGTGGGTGCGGTGCAATCATCAGATGCAGTCGGATTGAGCCCGCACAGGGCGACAGAAAACACAGCATCTGAGCAGTTCTGAACCCAGGCAGCTTCCACGACGGCCCCTACAGAGAGCATCCGGGCGCCCTGCCGCCCATCGCACATCAACCTTCGACCCTTCGTTTCAACCGTCCGCTGAAAGCAGGCGCCGCGCGCCACCTGCTGTCACCCGCCGCACGCCGCTCCGACCTCTGACATCGACTGCACCGCGCGCTCCGGTCGCACCATTCCGGCCGTGCGGGGAGAGGACCGGCAATGGAACTGATCGTGGCGGCCGCGATCGTGGCGGGAGCGATCGTGTTCGTGTTCGGCTCGCGCCACCGGCACGCCCCGCCGTCGACCGGGACGCCCAGCGGCGTCGAGGAGCTCGCGCGCCTCGAGGAGCGCGTGAGCCTCCGCGCCGAGGAGCTCGACCGTCGCGCCCGCGAGCTCGACGACCAGACCCGCGCGATCGAGGCCGAGCGCGAGCAGCTCGCCCGCCGCTGGCGCGAGCACGAGCAGGCGCTCGAGGAGATCTCGGGGCTCAGCGCCGGCCAGGCGAAGGAGCGCCTCATGACGCAGATCACCGACCAGGTGCGCCACGAGTGCGCGCGCCACGTGCGCCAGATCGAGGAGCAGACCAAGCGCGACGCCGAGCGGCGCGTGCGCTCGATCCTCTCCGTCGCGATGCAGCGCCTCGCCGCCGGCCACGCGGCCGAGACGACGGTCTCCGTCGTGCACCTGCCCTCCGACGACATGAAGGGCCGCATCATCGGCCGCGAGGGCCGCAACATCCGCGCGCTGGAGAACCTCACCGGCGTCGACTTCATCATCGACGACACGCCCAGCGCGGTCGTGCTCTCGGCGTTCGACGGCGTCCGCCGCGAGGTCGCGCGCATGACGCTCGAGAAGCTCCTGGCCGACGGGCGCATCCACCCGGCGCGGATCGAGGAGGCCTACTACCAGGCGAAGTCCGAGCTCGACGCCCACCTCATCCAGGCCGGCGAGGAGGCCGCCTTCCAGTCCGGCGTGCAGGGCCTCGACGCCGAGATCGTCCGAACGCTCGGGCGGCTGAAGTTCCGCACGAGCTACGGCCAGAACGTCCTCGCGCACTCGGTCGAGTGCGCCCAGCTCGCGGCGATGATGGCCGACGAGCTCGGCGCCAGCCCGAAGACCGCCGCGCGCGCCGCGCTGCTGCACGACATCGGCAAGGCCGTCTCGCACGAGGTCGAGGGGCCGCACGCGCTCGTCGGCGGCGACATGGCCCGCCGCCACGGCGAGACCGAGGCCGTCGCGCACGCGATGGAGGCCCACCACAACGAGGTCGAGCCGCAGACGGTCGAGGCGATCATCGTCCAGACCGCCGACGCGCTCTCCGGGGCGCGCCCCGGGGCCCGCGGCGAGTCGCTGGAGTCCTACGTCAAGCGCCTGCGCGAGCTCGAGCTCATCGCCTCGCGCCACACCGGCGTGGAGAAGGTCTACGCGATGCAGGCCGGCCGCGAGATCCGCGTCATCGTCGAGCCGGCGGCTATCGACGACGACGCCGCGATGCTCCTGTCGCGCGAGATCGCGCGCGAGATCGAGCGCGAGCTCGAGTACCCCGGGCAGATCAAGGTCACGGTCATCCGCGAGTCGCGGGCGGTCGAGTTCGCGAAGTGAGCGCCGCGGCGCGCGCAGCGTAGTGCTCGGTCGCGCTGCTCCTGCTGCTCACCGCGTCGCCGGCGCGCGCGGCCGACGACCCGATCCATGGCTCGGCTCGCTCGCGCCGCGGTGCGCGCGATGCCGTTCCCGACGCGCGTCGCGATCCTCAGCGGCCCGCCACAGAACTTCGACACCGACGGGCCCGACCTCTTCGAGCTGCCCGACCTGCTGGCCGGCGCCGTCGACCGGCCCGGCCTGTATGTCGTCGCGGAGGTCGACGACGCCGACCTCTCCGGCGCGGTCCACGCGACGGCTGTCGGCGTGCGCCCGCGCGTCGCGCCGAACGACCTCGAGCGCGCGCTCGACGACCGGATCGCGGCGCACGAGGGCCGCCGCGACCGCGTGGACACCGAGAACGTCGTCGCGGCCGGGTTCCTCGGCGGCGGCGCCCTCGTCGGGTTTCGCGATCCCGACGGTCCGATGGTGGCGGCGGCCGCCGCACGGTCACGGGACCGGCGAGCCGACTCGGGAGCTCCGCGAGCCCGGCGCCGAGGCCGCGACCCGCGCGGCCGACGCGGTGGCGCGCCTCGCCGCGTCGATCACCGCGGCCCGGCAACCGCCGGAGCTGGCGTTCGCGCTGTACTCGGCCGCCTCGGCGAAGTTCGACAGCCTCCCCGGCCCGCGCCTGACGAGCTTCCTCGGCGCGCTCGACGACCCGGACCTCGAGGGGCGCGAGCGCGCGGCGTCCGCCGCCTTCCGCGAGCGCATCGGGACGAACAGGGGTGCCGTTAAGGAACGTGGCACCAAGTGACAAGTAGGGCACTCGTTTTGACCGGGCGGCCTCGCGCTGCAGGTGGTGGTAGATCGTTGGACGCGTGACACCGCACTCGTCGGCGATCTGCTGCACGGTGTGCGCCCGTCGACCGTCGTCGCCGACCTCGTTGTGCATGTCATGAGCGATCTTCGCCTGGCGGTCGGTGAGCTTACGCCGGGGCCCGCGCTGCCTTGCGCGTCGCCACGACGGCGCGGATCTCGTCCCAGTCGACGTCTTTGAAGTTGTGCATCGGGCAGAACTTCGGCCCGCACATCGAGCAGAACTCGGCTGACTTGAAGTAGTCGTCGCCGAGCGTCTCGTCGTGCATCGTCCGCGCGGTCTCGGGGTCCAGCGACAGCGCGAACTGCTCGCGCCAGTCAAACGAGAAGCGCGCCTCAGAGAGCTTGCGATCCCACTGCGCCGCGCGCTTGTCGCCGCGCGCGAGGTCCGCGGCGTGGGCGGCGATCCGGTAGGCGATCAGTCCCTGCTTGACGTCCTCGGCGTTTGGCAGCCCGAGATGCTCCTTGGGCGTGACGTAGCAGAGCATCGACGTTCCGTGCCAGCCGACGATCGCGGCGCCGATCGCTGACGTGATGTGGTCATAGCCCGGCGCGATGTCCGTCACGAGCGGCCCCAGCGTGTAGAACGGTGCCTCGTGACAGACCTCCTGCTGGCGGCGCACGTTCATCTCCAGCTGATCCATCGGCACGTGGCCGGGCCCCTCGATCATGACCTGCACGTCGCGGTCCCACGCGCGCAGCGTCAGCTCGCCGAGCGTGTCGAGCTCGGCAAACTGCGCGGCATCTGAGGCGTCGGCAATCGAGCCGGGCCGCAGCCCGTCGCCCAGCGATAGCGACACGTCGTGCGCGCGACAAATCTCGAGGATCTCGTCGAACGCGTCGTAGAGCGGGTTCTCGCGCTTGTGGTGCACCATCCAGCGCGCCAGCAATCCGCCTCCCCGCGAGACGATCCCCGTGACACGGTGCTGACACAGCGGCAGGTGCTCAAGCCGCACGCCGGCGTGGATCGTCATGTAGTCAACGCCCTGGCGCGCCTGGTGCTCGATGACTTCCAGCAGCCGCTCGATCGTCAGGTCCTCAGCATGGCTGAGACCTTCCATCGCCTCGTAGATCGGGACGGTGCCGATCGGGACCTCGGCGACGGCGAGGATCGCCGCGCGCGTCTCGTCGATGCGCTTGCCCGTCGACAGGTCCATCACGGTGTCCGCGCCCCAGCGCTCGGCGAGGCGCAGCTTCGCGACCTCCTCATCGAGCGAGGATGTCGTCGGCGAGTTGCCGATGTTCGCGTTGATCTTCACGCGCGCCTTCAGGCCGATCGCCATCGGGTCAAGCGCGGCGTGATGGACGTTGGCAGGGATGATCATCCGCCCCCGAGCGACCTCGTCGCAGATCAGCTCGGGCGCCAAATGCTCGCGCTCGGCGACACGCGTCATCTCCGGCGTGATGGTTGCCCGGCGCGCGAGGTGCATCTGCGTGCGGCACTCTGCGTCGGACTCAAAAGCGGTGCGCGTGCGCATGTGATCTCCCTTCGCTGGCATGACCCAGATCAGGTTCGTCGGGTCGGCGCTAGGCAGCGCCCTCTCAGCCCCTCCTACAGGGACCCCCCGGATGTGCGGATGAGCGGCACCGTACTACGCTCGATGCGAGATGGCGTCCCGTCGCAGTCAGGCGGCGTGTCGCTGGAGGTGGCGGTAGATCGTTGGGCGGGTGACGCCGAACTCGTCGGCGATGTGTTGCACGGTGTGCGCGCGTCGTCCGTCGTCGCCGAGCTCGTCGTACATGTCCTGCGCGATCTTCGCTTGGCGCGCGGTGAGCTTGGGCTTCTGACCGCCGGTGCGTCCGCGCGCGCGGGCGGCGTCGAGGCCGTCGCGGGTGCGTTCGGACATCAGCGCGTGTTCGAACTCGGCGATCGCGCCGAGGATCTGAAAGAACATCCGGCCGACCGCCGTCGACGTGTCGATGCCCTGGTCCAGCACGACAAGGTCCACGCCCCGCGCCTGCAACTGCGTCGACAGCGCGATCAGGTGCTCGAGGGAGCGTCCGAGGCGGTCGAGCTTCGTGATGACGAGCTGGTCGCCCGCGCGCGTGGCGATAAGCAGTGCCTTGTCGAGCTCGGGGCGTGAGGCGAGCTTCCCGCTTGCCTTGTCGACAAAGACTTCGTCGCAGCCGGCCGCGGCGAGCGCGTCGCGCTGGCCGTCGGGGTTCTGGTCGCGGGTCGAAACCCGCCCGTAGCCCACACGCATCCGCGCAGTGTACGTGAACACGGGTAAGCGTTACGTTGGCGAGTACACGAGTAGCATTACGTTGCGCCGCCCAGGACCACTGGCTCACTCAGCGGTGCGCGCCGGGTGTCCGCGAACGATCGTTCCCGGACAATCGGGGGTCGGCTGGCTCCGCGTTGAGTTCGCGGGAGAGGGCGCCCGCGGAGGCGGATGGCGACAGCGAGTCGCTGATTTGTGGTTGGAGGGATGGGCCTCTGGCCTGGCGGTCCCGATCGGGGGTGTCCAAGACCATGATCCACAACTAGTCTGGTGTATAGTGGTGGATATGGAGATTCCTCGTCCTCTTCCGGAGCCGTTGGTCGAGCTGATTGCGCAGCGCTTTCGTGTGATCGGTGAGCCGATGCGCATCAAGCTGCTGGACCGGTTGCGTGACGGCTCAGCGACGGTCAGCGAGCTTGTCGAGGCCCTCGGCGCCTCGCAGCAAAACGTGTCCAAGCATCTCGGTGTCTTGCATCAGGCCGGCATCGTCAGCCGCGCGAAGGAGGGCACGAGCGTGCGTTACGCGATCGCTGACGCCACCGTCTTCGCGTTGTGCGAGCAGGTCTGCGGTGGCCTTCGCGACCAGCTCGCAGAGCTCGACGGCATCCTGAGCGGCGGTGCGGCATGACCCGTGCGTGCGTCGGGACTGCTTGGCTGCTTGAGCAGGCGCTGTGGGCGATGGAGCGTGGCTTCGGGCTGGGCTCGATCAAGCGGGTCATCGGATGAGCTCGGTCGGACCAATCGGCCGTCTGGGCCGCTATACCGCCACGCACTTTCGTGTCATCGTGATCGCCTGGTCGGCGGTCGCGGTTGCGCTGGGCGCCCTCGCGCCGAAGGTCGAGCACGCCCTTTCGGGCGCGGGCTGGGAGGCGACGGGTTCGCAGTCGGTCAAGGCTCGCGAGCTCGTCGACCGCAATTTTCAGGGCTTGTCGTCCAGTGCTCTGCAGGTGGTCGTGCACTCGCCGACCAAGTCGGTGTCTGACCCTGCGTTTCAGCGAACGATCACGTCGGCGCAGCGCACGCTGAAGGCAGACCCGCGTGTCGCCAGCGTGATCGCGCCGCAGCCTGGCCTGTCGATCTCGCGCGACGGCCACACCGCTGTCATCCAGGCCGGCGCGGCGGAAAACCCGAACGAGATGGTTCGCGCCGCCGACGACCTCAAGTCTCAGCTGCGAGGCGTCGACGGTGTGCAGGTGTCGTTGACGGGGGCGTCGGGGATGTGGTCTGACTTCAACGAGGCCAACCGTTCGGCGATGCTCAAGAGCGAGGTGATCTCGTGGCCGGTGACGATGATCATCCTCGTGCTGGCGTTCGGGTCGCTGGTCGCCGCCGGGCTGCCGCTGATGCTCACGATCCTCGGCCTCTTCGCGTCTGCGGGGTCGCTGTACGTCGGCACGCAGCTGCTGGACATCTCGATCTGGGCGATGAACTTCGCGCTGATGTTCGCGCTCGCGCTGGGCATCGACTACGCGCTGTTTCTCGTGATGCGTTTCCGCGCAGCGTTCTTCGGCTCGAAGCTTTCAGCAGAGGAGGCGGTCGCCGAGACGATGGACACCGCCGGCAAGGCGGTGCTGTTCTCCGGGCTGACGGTGCTGATCTCGCTGACCGCGGTGATGCTCGTCCCAAGCCCCGCATTTCGGTCGATGGCGCTGGGGATCATGCTCGCGGTCATCTTCATCCTGGCGGCCACATTGACCCTGCTACCGGCGGTGCTGGCCAAGCTCGGCCCAAGGGTCGACAAGGGCAGCCTGCCGTGGGCGCGCTCCGGTGAGCACCGCTCGCGGCGGTTTGCCGCCTGGGGAGAGCGGCTGTGGAAGCGCCCGGTCGCCTACGGCGCGCTCGCCGTCGTGGCGTTGCTTGCGCTCGCGATCCCTGTGGTGAACCTGCAGACCGGCATGCCGTCGATCAAGGTCGTCCCGGCCGGCGACAGCTCACGCACCGGCTATGACCAGGTCCAGCAAGCGTTCGGGACCGGTGCACCGGGCGCGCTGCAGATCCTCACGCCCGCCACGACCAATCCCTGGGCGGTCGCGGCGAAGCTGACGGGCGAGCGCGGGATCGCGCAGGTCGTGGCGCCGTCGGCCGGCGATCAGGGGTGGAGCATGATCCAGGCGCTCCCCACGGGCGACCCATCGGGCAAGCCATTGGGAGCGACGATCGACCGTTTCCGCGAGACGCTGCCGGCGGGAACGCTCGTCGGGGGCGCTGTCGCTGAGAACCATGACCTCGAGGCGGCGCTGTCGGCCAAGACGCCGCTGGTCATCGGCGTCGTGCTCGCGCTCGGCTTCTTGCTGCTGCTCGTCGCCTTGCAGGCACCGCTGCTGGCCGCAGCGGCCGTGCTGACCAATCTGTTGGCGACCGGTGCCGCGTTCGGGGTCGCGCAGCTCATCTTCCAGCAGGGCCACCTCTCCGGCCTGCTGGGCTTTGAGCCCCAAGGCTTCCTTGACGCGTGGGCGCCGGTGTTCTTCTTCGCGATGGTGTTCGCGATCTCGATGGACTACACCGTCTTTCTGCTGTCCAGTGCCAAGGAGCACTGGGACCGCACCCACGATCCCAAGGACGCGATGATCGGCGCTGTCACGCACTCCGGCCGCGTCGTCTTCGCCGCCGCCGTCGTCATGGTCGCTGTGTTCTTCACGTTCGCGTTGAGCGGGCCGCTGCCGCCCAAGGAGATGGGCGTCATCCTCGGCATCGCCGTCCTGCTCGACGCCGCCCTGGTCCGTCTGCTGTTCGTGCCGGTACTGCTGCGCCTGATGGGCAGGTGGGCGTGGTGGCTGCCCAAGCCGCTGAACCGGATCCTGCCTGACGTCCGTTTCGGGCACGCCTGATGGGTCTGCGCCATCGCGTCGAGACCGTGAGCGTGAGGACCGCCTCGGATCGGTTCTTCACCGGCCGTCTGACGATCGTCGATGTCCGCAGCCACCGGGAGTTCGCGCAGGCTCGCGTTCCGGGCGCAACGCACATCCCGCTCGAGCAGCTGCGCCGGCGCCTGCCGGAGGTGCGCAGTGACCGGCCGATCGCGCTGATCTGTCGCTCGGGTCATCGCAGCGCCCTCGCCGCTCGTCGCGCGGCCAAGCACCGCCGAGATGTCGCGAGCATCGACGGCGGCATGAGCGCCTGGATCGCGGCCGACCTGCCGACCGCGCGTTGCACCCCGCCCCAGTCCGATCGGAGGACCGCATGATCTTTCGCCAGATCACCCATGACGACCTGGGTTGCGCCAGCTACCTGATCGGCGACGAGGACGCCGGCGTCGCCGCCGTCGTCGACCCGAAGCTCGACATCGACGAGTACCTGCGCCTCGCGCGCTACTTCGCGGTGAGCATCGAGCACATCCTGGAGACCCACAACCACGCCGACCACGTCTCCGGTCACGGCCGCCTCGCCGCCGCGACCGGCGCCACGATCCACATCCACGAAGCGGCGGACCCCGGCTACGAGCACGAGCCGTTCGCCGATGGCTGGGAGCTCGAGCTCGGCGCGATCCGCGTGCGCGCCGTGCACACCCCCGGACACCGCCCCGAGCACACCGCCTTCACGCTGATCGACGCGGCGCGTGGCCCGGAGCCGTGGGCCGTGCTGAGCGGCGACACGCTGTTCGTAGGGGACATCGCGCGCCCCGACCTCGCCGTCGACAAGCAGGAGGGCGCGCAGGGCATCTTTCGCTCGCTGCAAGAGAAGGTTCTTGCGCTGCCGGACTGCTGTGAGGTGTGGCCCGGGCATCTCGGGGGGTCGCTGTGCGGCGGCCCCGGGATGGACATGAAGGCCTCCTCGACGATCGGCTACGAGCGCGCTCACCAGCAGCTGCTCGCGATCACCGACGAGCGGCGGTTCGTCGCGCAGACGACGGCCTCGCTTGGGCCGCAGCCACCGAACTTCGAGAACATCGTCGCGCTCAACCGCGGACCGCTGCTGCGCGAGAGCATCGAAGCGCATCCGCTGGCCCCCCGCCAGGTCGACTCCCACCAGCGTGACGGCGCGCTGGTGATCGACGTGCGGACCGAGCTGCAGTTCGACGAGGCGCACATCCCCGGCGCCGTCTGCATCACCTCGCTCAGGGCGGGCTTTGGCTCCAAGCTCGCGTGGCTCGCCGACCCGCAGCAACCGGTCGTGATCGTGGGACGCGACGACGACGACGCCCGCCAGGCCGTGATGCTCGCCGCCGCCGTCGGCATCACGCAGATCGCCGGCTACCTCGCCGGCGGCATGACGTCCTGGCGCGAGGAGAAGCGCCCCGTCGAGCGCCTGACCCGGCAGACCGTCGACGAGCTGCACGACCGCTGGCAGGCCGGCCAGCGCAACGTGCAGATCCTCGATGTGCGAGAGCAGGCCGAGTGGGACGCCGGACACATCCCCGGCTCGACCCACGAGCCCTACCACGACATCAGCGAGGTGCCCGAGGGCATCGACCCCGACCGGCCCGTCGCCGTGATCTGCGGCTCCGGTCAGCGCGCGGCCGTCGGCGCCAGCCTGCTACAGCGCTACGGCGCCCGTGACGTCATCCACGTCGTCGAGGGCGGCGTGCCCCTCTGGCAACGCCGCGGCTGGCCGATCGACACACCCGCCAGGCCGAAGGCCTGACCGCCGGGTGCTGCTCGCGATCCCGTTCGGGCTCGCCATCGGCGTCGCGGTCGGCATGCTCGGCGGCGGCGGCTCCGTGCTCGCCGTCCCGGTCCTCGTCTACGTGCTGGGCCAGAGCGTGCCCGAAGCCACGACGGCGTCGCTGGTCGTCGTCACCGCAGGCGCCGTCGCCGGCGGCCTCGGACACGCGCGAGCGGGCAGGGTGTGCTGGCGCCACGCCGGCTCCTTCACGCTCGCGGCCGTGCCCGGCCTCGTCGCCGGCACCCTCGCGGGCGAGGCCGTCAGCGGTACCGCGCTGCTCGGTGCGTTCGCACTGGTCATGCTCGCCGCCGCCGCCGCGACCTGGCGCAAGGCCGACAACGACGAGCCCGCCGACGGCACCTGGGAGAGCGGCGGCAGCTGCCCGCCGCTACGACTGCCGCGCGACCTCCTCGCCGGCGTTCTCGTCGGCTTTCTCACGGGGTTCTTCGGCGTCGGCGGAGGCTTTCTGATCGTGCCGACCCTCGCGATCGCGCTGGCCTTCACGATGCGCACCGCCGTTGGCACCTCGCTGGCGATCATCACCGCGACGTCGCTGATCGGACTCGCTGTGCACCTGCTCGCCGGACGCAGCCTCGACCTCGAGATCACCACGACGATGACCGCGGCATGCGTCGTCGGCGCGCTCGCCGGCACGGTCTTTGCGACCCGGGTGCCCCAACGCACCCTCGGACGTGCCTTCGCCGTGCTGGTCTGCGGCGTCGCCGCCTACCTCCTCGTCTCGGCCGCCTTCCTCGGCGGCCCACCCACCACCTGAATCGAAAGGACCGGCCACATGCACAACGTCAACACCGAGGCGCTCAACCAGACGATCGCCAAGGCGCAGCAGGACCCCGGCGCGCTCAAGCAGCACGTCAGCTTCGATGGCGAATGGCAAACCCAGCAGGGTCAGCCGCAGTTTCGCGCCACCATCCCCGTCCCCAACGGCGAACCGTTCGTGTTCGAAGCCGACTTCCCACCCCCGATGGGCGGCACCGGATCGGCCCCGAACCCCCTGGCCTACTGCTTCTGGGGCGGCTTGGCCTGCTACGCCATGACCTACGCCCAAGAAGCCGCCCGCCAAGGCATTGAGCTGCGCTCGCTGCGAGCCCGCACCGAGGCCGATGTCGACATGACCCGCGCGCTCGGCGTGACCGACAACCCTCCCGTCCGACGCATCGACTGGCACCTCGAAGTCGACGCCGACGCCCCCCGCGAGAAGCTCGACGAGATCAAGCGCATCGCCGACGAGCACTGCCCAGGCGTGTACTGCCTGCGCAACCCCATCGAGCTGACCACCCATCTCGTCGCATGAGCAGCCTCGACGCCATCGAAGCGACACGCCGCCACCGACAGGCCGCAGCGCTTCAAGACGCTGAGAGCGACTGATCGGCAGTCTGTTCCACACCCGTCAGCGCGGCATGCCGCGGTTTTTCGCACGGACGCTGTATGGACCCCAGTCGTTGCCGACGAGCTCGGGCTCGCCACGGTGGGCGAGCACGCACGGGCCGCGCAGCTGTCCGGCGGTCAATGCCCACGCGTGTCGATCCTCCGTGCGCTCACCGCGACCGACGGCTGCTGCTCGGTGACGAACGCACCTCCGCGCTCGAAGCATCCGTATCCGCAGGCGTGCTGCACCTTCTCGCTGCAGCCGCGCGGGCAGGCACGGCGATCGTCGTCGTCAGTTACGACCGCGCGATGCTCGACAGCCTCTGCGCCCGCGCGCTCACGATGACCGACAGGGTCCTCGCAACCACCGACCGCGCGCTCAACGCGATCGATCCGGACGAGCGCTGACATGACCCGCAACCTCGGGCTGGATGACGTTGTTGATCACTTCACGCTCGTCGGCGACGAGCTGGATCTGTTGCGCAACAAGTCCGGCGCGACGCGGCTGGGCTTCGCAGTCCTGCTGAAGTTCGTGTTGTGGCGCGGACGTTTCCCACGGGCGCTGCGCGAACTGCCCGACGACGCCGTGGCGCATCTGGCCCGCCAGGTCCGCGTCGCGGCCGGCGAACTCGCGGCCTTTGACCTGGCAAGCCGCACGGCCAAGCGCCACCGCACGGAGATCCGTGCCTACACGGGCTTCACGGAATGCAGTGTCACCGACGCCGACGCGTTGACGGCGTGGTTGACGGAGCACGTCGCCGGCGTCGAGCGCCGCCACGACCGCGTTCACGAGCAGTTGATCGCGCGCTGTCGCGCGCAACTGATCGAGCCGCCCACCCCCGACAGGCTCACCGAGATCGTCAGGTCGGCGCTCTATCAGGCCGAGCAGGCGCTGCTAGCGCTCGTCGCCGACCGCGTCGCCGTGGCTGCGGCCAAGCGCGTCCAGGCGCTGATCGCCGTCGGCGATGACGAGCACGATGACGGTGAGGATGTGCTGGCCGTGATCAAGGCGCCACCGGGCAACGTGAGTCTGGACACGATGCTTGTCGAGATCTCAAAGCTCGAGGCGATCCGAGCGATCGGGCTCCCCGGCGACCTGTTCGCCGGCGTCGCGCCGAAGATCGTCGCGGGCTGGCGGGCCCGCGCGATGGTCGAGTCGCCCAGTCATCTGCGTGAGCATCCGCAGCCGACGAAGCTGCGCTGCTGTGCGCGCTGCTCGTCCTGCGTGAGCGCGAGGTGACCGACACGCTCGCGCAGCTGCTGATCTCGACGATCCACCGCATCAACGCGCATGCCGAGCAGAAGGTCGTCGCGGAGTTCGTCAAGGACTTCCGCCGCGTCCGCGGCAAGGACACCATGCTCCGAAAGATCGCCGAAGCCTCCCTCAAGACCCCGGACGACTCGGTGCGTGAGGTGATCTACCCGGTCGTCGGCGGCGAGGCGACGCTGACCGACTTGGTCAACGAGTACCGCGCGACCGGCTCGGAGTACCAGCGTCAGAAGCGCAAGGTCTTCAGGGCCTCCTACACCAACCACTACCGGCGCGGCCTGATCCGGCTGCTCGGCGTGCTCGAGTTCAGATCCAACAACACCGCGCATCAGCCCGTCATCGACGCCCTCGGCCTGATCGTCCGCTACGCCCACCACGGCGGCACCTACTACCCGCTCGGCGAGCACGTCGTCCTCGACGGCGCCGTCAACGCCGACTGGACCGAGCTGTTGACCAGGACCGACTCGCGTGGCCGGGACCGCGTCGTGCGCGGCGTCTACGAGGCGTGCGTCTTCCAGGCCTTACGCGAGCGCCTGCGCTGCAAGGAGATCTGGGTCGTCGGCGCGCACGAATGGCGAAACCCCGACGAAGACCTCCCGACCGACTTCGAGGTCCACCGCGCCGAGCACTACGACAAGCTGCACAAGCCCCTGGACCCCGCCGTCTTCACCGCCGGGCTGCGAGAGGAGATGCGCACCGAGCTCAACTTGCTCAACGACACGCTACCGGACCTGCCGTGGCTGCGGATCACCAACCGCAAGAGCGGCGCGATCCAGCTCACCGCCCTCGAAGCCCAACCCGAACCGCGCAACCTACGGCGCCTGAAGAAAGCTGTGCGGGACCGCTGGGGCCAGGTCCCGCTGATCGACATGGTCACCGAACCCGCCCTGCGCACGGGGATGCTCGGCGAGCTGACCGCCGTCGGCTCACGCGAAGCGCTGCAACGCTCCGTGTTGTGGGAGCGCCTGCTGCTCGTTGCCTACGCCTACGGCACGAACACCGGCATCAGCGCCGTCGCAGCCGGCAACCACGCACACACAGAAGCCGACCTGCGCTACACCGCCCGGCGCTACTTCACGATCGACGGCGCCCGCCTCGCCGCCATCCAGCTCGCCGACGCCACGTTCGCGGCCCGCGACCCCGCGATCTGGGGGCAGAGCACCACGACCATCGCGTCGGACTCCACGCACTTTCGCGCCTACGATCAGAACCTGTTCACCGAATGGCACTCGCGCTACGGCGGGCGCGGGGTGCTGATCTACTGGCACGTCGAGAAGAAATCGATGGTCGTGCACTCCCAGCTGATCAGCTGCGCCGCCAGCGAGGTCGCGGCGATGGTCGAGGGCGCGATGCGCCACGGGACATCGATGGCGCTGGAAGGCAACTACGTCGACTCGCACGGCCAGTCGGAGATCGGGTTCGCGATCACGCGGCTGCTGGACTTCGACCTGCTGCCGCGGATGAAGCAGATCAACAAGGCAAAGCTGTACGGACCCGATCGCGGCCAGCCCGACGCCTACCCGGGCCTGAAGGCGGCGATGACCCGCCCAATCCGCTGGGAGATCATCGAGCAGAACTACGACCAGCTGGTCAAGTACGCGACCGCGATCCGCGTCGGGACCGCGTCAACCGAAGCGATCCTGCGGCGCTTCACCCGCAACGCCTCACACCCCGTCTACCAGGCGATGCTCGAGCTTGGCCGCGCGCAGAAGACGATCTTCATCGCCCGCTACCTGCGCGACCGCGACCTGCAGCGCGAGATCGAGGAGGGCCTGAACGTCATCGAGTCCTGGAACCGCGTCAACGGCGTCATCTTCTTCGGCAAAAGCGGCGAGTTCGCGACCAACCGCCGCGACCAGCAACAACTCGGGATGCTCGCCCTGCACATCCTCCAAGCCGCGCTCGTCTACGTCAACACGCTGATGCTCCAGGACATCCTCGCCGAGCCCGAATGGCAGGGCGTGCTCACCGCCGAAGACCACCGCGGCCTCACCGCGCTGTTCTGGGCGCACGTCCGACCCTACGGCGAGATCACGCTCAACATGACCAAGCGCCTCGCCCTCAGCCAAGCCTCGCCGACGGAGAGCGACGACGAGACGGTCTGAACCGCGCTCCTCACACAGCGCGTCCGATCCGGCTACTTGTCACCTGGTGCGACGTTCCTTAACGGCACCCCGAACACCGTGCCAGCGGCGAGCAGCGGGACGGGGGAGCGCGCGACCGGCGACGACGGGGGCGGCGGCTCGGCCGCGATCTGGGCCCTCGCCGGCGCGCTCGACGGCTACGAGGCCGCGGAGCGTGCGCTGCGGTCGGGCGATCCAGACGTCCCGGACCTCGTCGGCGCGCTCGTCTGCATCGACCTCGGTCGCGCCGCGCTGCGCGCCGAGGGCAGCCCGGCGCCGCCGTGCACGCACGACCCGCGACACGGCCCGGCGCAAGGACGGCCGGTGACGGTGGACGCCACGAAGCTTCACCTCTGCAGGGCCTGCCGCGCCGACGTGCGCGCCGGGCGCCCGGCGGACGTCCTGCGCGACGGCAGCGGCCGGCCGTACTTCGAAGCTGACACGCCGTGGGCGCGGACCGGCTACGGCGCGTGGGGCGACCCGATCCGCGCTGTGCTCGATCGGTCACCGTGACCCGCCGCTACCCTCTGGACCCGTGAAGAGCTACCACGTCACGACGTTCGGCTGCCAGATGAACGAGCACGACTCCGAGCGGATGAAGGGGATGCTCGAGTCGCTCGGCTACGACGAGGCCGCGACCGCCGAGGACGCCGACGTCATCCTCTTCAACACCTGCTCGATCCGCGAGAAGGCCGACAGTCGCTTCGTCGCGCACCTCGGGCACGCCAAGCGCCTCAAGCGCGAGGACCCGTCGCGGATCGTCGGCGTCGGCGGCTGCTGGGCGCAGTCCGTCAAGGACGAGGTCTTCGCGCGTTTCCCGTTCGTCGACGTCGCGTTCGGTCCCGGCCAGGTCCACAAGCTCGCCGAGTTCCTGACGTCGGATTCGCTGACCGCGCAGGGCTACTTCGAGTTCGAGGGCTTCACCGGCCACCTGCCCGACAAGCGCGCCCGCGAGTTCCAGGCCTGGGTGCAGATCTCGGTCGGCTGCAACATGCGCTGCTCGTACTGCATCGTCCCGTCCACGCGCGGGCGCGAGGTCAGCCGCCCGGCCGCCGAGCTCGTCGACGAGGTGCGGCGCCTGGCGGCCGACGGCGTGCGCGAGGTGACGCTGCTGGGCCAGAACGTCAACTCCTACGGCCGCGACCTCGGGGCCGGGCGGACGTCGTTCGCGGAGCTGCTCGGACAGCTCGACGCCATCGACGGCATCGAGCGCATCCGCTACACGAGCCCGCACCCCAAGGACATGCGCGAGGACGTCATCCGCGCGCACGCCGAGCTGCCGTCCGTCTGCGAGCACATCCATCTGCCGCTGCAGTCCGGCTCGTCGCCGATCCTCAAGGCGATGCGGCGGACGTACACGCGCGAGCGCTACCTCGACCGCGTCGCGCTCATCCGCGAGCACGTCCCGGACGCCGCGATCACGACCGACATCATCGTCGGCTTCCCGGGCGAGACCGAGGAGGACTTCGCGCAGACGCTGTCGCTCTGCGAGGAGGTCGGCTACGACGGCGCGTTCACGTTCGTCTTCTCGCCGCGGCGCGGCACGGAGGCGGGGGCCATGACGGAGCGCCTCGTCGCGCACGAGGTCAAGGTCGAACGGATGCAGCGGCTCGTCGAGGTCGTCCAGCGGCGCGCGCACGAGCGCGCGCAGCGCTTTGTCGGGCGGGAGGTCGAGGTGCTCGTGGAGGGCGGTTCGCGGACCGACGCGTCGCGCCTGCGTGGGCGCTCGCGCCACAACAAGGCCGTGAACTTCGCGGGAACGGCCGCGCCGGGAGAGCTCGTCCTCGTGCAGGTCACGGGCGCGACGAGCCAGACGCTCACCGGTGAGCTGGCACGCTCCGCGGCGCACGCCGGCGCACGCTGAGCGGAGCCGGACACTCCGGGCGCCGCCGTTGACGGTACCGGCGCACCTTGTCCGGCCGGTATGCGAACATCTGTTCGTGCGCTGGGAACATCTGAGCACCGAGGAAGACGAGGCCGCCCGGCTTCCGGGCCACCGCGACTCGGCGAGGGTCCGGCGCTTCGACGCGCCGGAGGCGCTGGACATGCGGTTCTACGAGATCCACGCGAAGTCGGCGCTCAACCGCGTGCCGAAGGCGTCGCAGATGCCGTTTCGCTGGACGATCAACCCCTACCGCGGCTGCTCGCATGCGTGCATCTACTGCTTTGCTCGCCCGACGCACACGTACCTCGACTTCAACGCCGGCCGCGACTTCGAGCGCGAGATCGTCGTGAAGGTCAACGCGCCTGAGGTCGTGCGGGCGGAGCTCGGGCGCGCGTCGTGGAAGGGCGAGCACGTCGCGATGGGGACGAACACCGACCCCTACCAGTGGGTCGAGTCGCGCTACAAGCTCATGCCCGGGATCTGGGAGGCGATGCGCGACGCTCGCAACCCGTGCTCGATTCTCACGAAGTCGCCGCTGCTGCTGCGCGACATCGGCCTCATGCAGGAGATCGCGGCGGTGACCGACATCCACGCGAACCTCTCGATCCCGACGCTCGACGCGAAGGCCTGGCGCGCCACCGAGCCGCACACGCCGCACCCGAAGGCGCGCCTGGAGGCGGTCGCCGAGCTCAACCGGGCGGGCATCCCGTGCGGGGTGCTCATCGCGCCGCTCATGCCGGGCGTCAACGACGCGCCCGAGCAGGTCGAGCCGCTGCTCGAGGCCGCTGCCGCGGCGGGCGCGACCGGGATCGGCGGGATCGCGCTGCACCTGCGCGGCGAGGTCAAACAGATCTTCTTCGACTGGCTGCGCTCCTTCCGGCCCGACCTGCTGGAGCGCTACGAGGAGCTCTACGCGCGCGGCGCCTACGCGCCGCAGGCCGAGCGCCGGCGGCTGGCCGAGCTCGTCCGGCGCGAGGAGACGTCGTGGCCGAGTCGCTTCCGCAACCGCGACGAGGCCGTTGGGGCGGCGGAGAGCGGGCCGAGGGAGGTGCAGCCGGTGCAGCCGTCGCTGTTCTGAGTTTTGGCATCGAGTGGGCGAGCAGATGGCGGCGCAGGGTGTTTCGGCGTGAGCGACCGGCATCGATGAAGGATCTCTGCGTCGGTGGCGGCCAGTGGGAGCGCGGGTGCGCGCAACGCGCGCGGCGGCGTGAGGGGGCGACTTGCGCATGGCATCCATGCGCAACTCGCCCCACAGCCCCGCCCGAGCGCTTCGGGCTCTCCTTCACCGATGCAGTTCGCCGGCTGCCGACGACCACGACCGGCGAGCTCGACCTCGGCGCCGCAGGCGCGCGCCGGCGGCGCGCTCAGCGCTTGTCGAGCTGGCCGCGCTCGAACTGGTCTGCGACCTGGGCGCCGCCGGACTTGCGCGTGACCGTCGCCGCGAGCTCGGGGGCGACGCCACCGAACAGCGTGCCGAGCTTCAGGCCCAGCGGGGCGACGTCGATCTCGCCGCGATTTCGCTCGATCGCGCGCAACGTCGCCTCGGCGACCTGCTCGGGGGTCTTCGTGCCGACCCCGAAGGGGAGCTTGACGTTCGCATCGGCGAACATGCCGGCGTCGCGGATGAAGCCGGGGAAGATCGTCGAGACGCCGACGCCGGTGCCGTGCAGCTCGGCGCGCAGCGCGCCGGCGAAGCCTCGAAGGCCGAACTTCGTGGCGTTGTAGATCGAGCTGCCGGCGGTCGCGGTCTTGCCCGACAGCGACGACATGAAGACGATGTGCCCGGAGCCGCGCCGCACCATCGCGGGAGTGATCGCATGCGCGAGCATGATCGGCGCGTGGAGGTTGACGACGAGCGCGCGCTCGATCTGCTCGGGCGTGTAGGTCGACAGCCGCCCCGAGGCGGGCAGGCCCGCGTTGGCGACGAGGATGTCGACGTCCGCGTGCGCCTCGGCGAGCTCGTGGACGGCCTGCGGGTCCGAGAGATCGGCCGGCGCGATCTCCGCGCCGATCTCGCCGGCGAGCGCGACGAGGACGTCGCCGCGGCGGCCCGAGAGGATGACGTGCGCGCCCGCGGCCGCCAGGCGCCGCGCGATCGCGTGGCCGAGGCCGCCCGTGGCGCCGGTCAGCAGGACCGTCTTTCCGGCGACGTTCATGACGGGAAGACTGCCACGGTTGCCGTGAAGCCGTGCAGGAAGCTCTCGCCCCCGACCGGCCCGATCTCGCCGGCGGCGAAGAAACCCGCCGTCGGGATCGCCCCGAGCTCGGCCGTCAGCGCATTCGCGTCGTGGTCGGCGACGCCGAACATCCCGCGGCCGCGCCCGTTGCACGTGAACATCAGCGCGCCCGCGGGCTCGTCGCTTCCGAGCGCCTGGCGGCGCAGCCCCAGCGCCTCGTGCAGATCGCGGTCCGCCGACCCGGCGTCGCGCGCGTGGACGCGCACGACCTGGCCCGCCGCGATCGGCGCGCCGATCGCGATCGTCCCGTGCTCGGGGTCGCCACCGAGGACGCTGCGAACGAGGAAGTCGCCGTGGCCGTAGTCGGGCTGCCCCTGCTCGACGACGATGCCGAGGAGCATCCCCTGGGCGAGGATCTCGCGCTCGGCGTCGCCGAGCTCCTCGATGACCGCCCGCAGCGACTCGAGCGCCGGCCGGCCCGCGAGCTCGTGGATGACGCGCCCCTCGCCGGCGGTGATCGTGAGCTCCGGCCCGATCGGCGTGGCGCCCTGCGAGACGCACGGCAGCAGCTCGATGCCGTCGAAGCGCACGCCGATCGCGCCGCCGGCGACGACCTCCTCGCCGAGGAAGAGCGCCGCCTCGCCGCGGATCGTCCGCGCGCTGGAGACGCCGCCGAGGACCGGCACGCCCGGCGCGCGCCCGTGGACCTCCGCCAGCACCGCGTCGGTGGGAAACGAGTACGGATCGGGCAGCAGGATCGCCCCGCCTGCGCCGCGCAGGTCGGGCACGCCGGAGACGGCGAGCCCGTCCTGCACCTCGGTGACCTCGGCGTGGAACGTCGACACGACGCCGTCGTCGAACGCGGCGGCCCAGACCGCGACGGCCGTGCCGCCCTCGATCTCGCGGCCGTCGCCGACGACGCCGCCCGCGCCACAGCCGATGAGGACCTCCGGCGCGAGCTCCTCGTGGACGCCCTCGAGCGTCGCCTCGGGGTCGGCGAGATGCGCGCCGGAGGCGAACACCACCGCGAGGTCGATGTGCCTGCCGGCAAGCCCGGCCGCCGCCTTCGCCGCCGCCTCGATCGCCCCTGTCCGGGGATCGGCGGCGGTCGAGAGGCCGCAGGCGATTCGCACGCTCATCGGCGCCTGACGATACTCGCCACGTGCCGCCGTCCGTGATCGCCGTCTTCGGCCCGACCGCCGTCGGCAAGACCGCGGTCGCGATCGCCCTCGCCGAGCGCCTGCGCGCCCGCGGCGAGCGCCCGGTCGCCGTGTCGGCCGACGCGCTGCAGGTCTATCGCGGCCTCGAGCTCATCACCGGCGTGCCCGACGCCGCCCAGCGCGCGCGCCTCGAGCACCGCCTCATCGCGTTCCTGCCCGTCGACGCGCGCTTCTCGGTCGGCGAGTACGCGGCGCTCGCCCACGCGGAGATCGACGGCCTGCTCGCGGAGGGCGCGACGCCGATCGTCGTCGGCGGCACCGGCCTGTACCTCCGTGCCGCACTCGCCGAGCTCGACCTGCGCCCGCCCCCGCCCGCGGGCGTCCGCGAGCGCCTCGAGGCCGAGCTGCTCGCCCGCGGGCCCGAGGCGCTGCACGCGCGCCTGGCTCGAGACGCGCCGTGGGCGGCGGAGGCGATCCAGCCGCGCGACCGCCACCGCGTCGTGCGCGCCCTCGAGCTCCTCGAGCAGGGCGGGCTGCAGCCGCCGGAGGGGCCCAACCGCCTCTGGACCGCCGACACGCGCCACCCGACGCGGCTCGTCGCGCTCGTCCGCGACCGCGACGACCTCTACGCCAGGATCGAGCGGCGCGCCGACGCGATGATCGCCGCGGGCGCCGTCGAGGAGGTGCGCCGAGCCCACGCGGCCGGCGCCTCCGAGACGGCACGGGTCGCGCTGGGGTTCGACGAGTTGCTCGCGGGCGACGTCGAGGCGATGAAGCGGCGCACGCGCAACTTCGCCCGCCGGCAGCTCACGTGGCTGCGCAAGCTGCCCGACGTCGAGCTCGTGGACGTGACCGGCCAGGACCCGGAGGACGTCGCGCAGCGCCTCCTGCCATAGCGCCGCGGTCAGGGACCGAACGCCGGACCAGGCTGCCGCCGCCATAGACTCCGCGCCCGCATGAGCCCCGAGATCGCGTTCGAGAAATGGCAGGCGCTCGGCAACGACTACCTCATCTTCGAGGCGCGGTCGCTGCCGTTCGAGCTCACCGCGGAGCGTGTCCGGCGCATCTGCGACGTCCACACCGGCGTCGGCTCCGACGGCATCCTGCTGCTCTGCGAGCCCGACGCGCCGGGCTTCGTCGCGCGGCTGCGGATCTTCAACCCCGACGGCTCGGAGGCCGAGCTGTCCGGCAACGGCGCCCGCGAGGCCGCCATGTACCTGCGCCACCGCGGCTGGACGGACGCCGACCGCTTCTCCATCCAGACCGCGGCCGGCGAGATCCGCCCGCAGATCACCGGCCCGGCGACCTGCACGCTGGACATGGGGCGCGCGCGCACGCGGTCGGAGGACTTCCCCTCCGGCGACGCCGACGGCACCGGGACCGTCGAGGCGGGCGGGCGCAGCTGGCGCTTCCAGCACGTCCAGGTCGGCAACCCGCAGTGCGCGATCCACCACCCCGACCTCGCCGAGCTCGACGCGCTCGACCTCGCGGCGATCGGTCCCGAGATCGAGCGCAGCGACCTGTTTCCCAATCGCACGAACGTCTCCTGGTTCGCCGAGCTGCAGCCCGGCGTCATCCGCGCGCGGATCTTCGAGCGCGGCGTGGGGGAGACGATGTCCTCGGGCACCGGCGCCAGCGGCGCCGCCGTCGCCTACGCCCTGCGCGGCGGCGACTCGCCCGTGACCGTCCGCCTCGACGGCGGCGCGCTCGTCGTCGAGGTCGAGGAGGACCTGCACATCACCCTCAGCGGTCCCGCGACGCCCGTCTACCGGGGCACGCTCACCGACGACTTCCGCGACGAACTGGAGAGCACGTGAAGCCCAGCAGACGCCTCGACCTCATCCCGCCGTACCTCTTCGCCGAGCTCGAGCGCAAGGTCCGCGCCAAGCGCGCCGCCGGGGTCGACGTCATCTCGCTCGGCATCGGCGATCCCGACCGCCCGACGCCCGCGCTCGTCGTCGACGCGATGCAGGAGGCGGTCACCGAGCCCGAGACGCATCGCTACCCGTCCAACCGCGGCCGCGAGGACTTCCGCCGGGCGGTCGCCGACTTCTACATGCGCCGCTTCGACGTCGCGCTCGATCCGGCCACCGAGATCATGCCCGCGATCGGCGCGAAGGAGTGCATCTTCAACCTCAACCTCGCCTTCCTCGATTCCGGCGACGCGGCGCTGAGCGCCGACCCCGGCTACCCGGTCTACACCGGCGGCCCGCTCATCGCCGGCGGCGAGCCGGTGCTCATGCCGCTGCTCCCCGAGCGCCACTTCACCCCCGACCTCGACGCGATCGCGGCCGCCGACAAGGCCCGCGCGAAGCTCATGTTCTTCAACTACCCCAACAACCCCACGGGCGCCGTCGTGCGGCCGGGGTTCTTCGACGAGGTCGTCGAGTACGTCGCCGGCACCGACATCCTCGCCGTCCACGACAACGCCTATTCCGAGACGACCTACGACGGCTACCGCGCGCCGTCGTTCCTCGCCACGCCCGGCGCGAAGGACGCGGGCGTCGAGGTCTTCTCGTGGTCGAAGGGCTACAACATGACCGGCTGGCGCTGCGCGGCGATCGTCGGCAACGCCGAGGCGATCGAGACCTACTGGCGGCTGAAGACGAACATCGACTCCGGGCTCTTCGAGGCCGTCCAGCTCGCCGGCATCGCGGCGCTGAGCCCCGATGCCGACGGCGACAAGGCCGAGATGAACGCCCTCTACGCCCGCCGCCGCGATCTCGTCGTCGACGCGCTGGAGAAGATCGGCGTCGACGTCACGCCCCCGAAGGGCACGATCTACATCTGGGCGCCGGTCCCGGCGGGCTTCGAGAGCGCCGCGGCGTACTGCGAGCACGTCCTGGAGGAGGCGGCCGTCGTCATCTCACCCGGTGGCGCCTACGGCCCCAACGGCGAGGGCTTCTTCCGGATCTCGCTGACGACACCGGACGACCGGCTGCTGGAGGCCGTGGAGCGCCTGGGCGCACTCGCGGGCTGAGGCGACGGCGTGCGCTACTGCGGCATCGACGTCTCCGCGACGCCGGCCAACCAGCAGCTCTGCACGCTGCACGAGCGCCGCGACGGCGACGGCGCGACCGAGCTCGTCGCGACGTTCTACGAGCCCGGCGGCGTCGCGGACGTCGCGCGCACGGTGCTCGGGTTCGGCGGCGAGGCCGTGGTCGCCGTCGACGCGCCGTCCGGGCACCGCCTCGACCTCCTCGCGCCGGGCGCGCCGCTGCGCGCGGAGCTCGGGCTGCCCGACGGGCGCTACGAGCGCCATCGCGTCTGCGACGCGCTGCTCTTCCGCCGGCGCCTGCCCCTATATCCGGTGCCGTCGGCCAACCAGCCGCTAGCCGCCTGGGAGCGCTGGATCGGCGTCGGCTTCGAGCTCTTCGCGGCGCTCGAGCCGCTCGAGCTCTTCCGCCCTCAGGCCGGCAGCGCGGTGCAGGGGCGCGTCGACGAGGGAGCCCTGCGCTTCGGCCGCCTCTGCGAGACCTATCCCGACGCCGTCTTCTGCTCGATGATCGGCCACCGGCCGTCGCCGAAGCGCACGCCGTGGGGGCTGCAGCAGCGGATCGCGGCGCTCAAGCGCCCGGGCGTCGTCGACGCCGACGGCGGCCTCTGGCACCGGACGCTCGACGAGCTCGACGCCTGTGCTGCCGCCTACGCGGCGTACGTCCTCGCCGGCGGCGGCGGCTCGTGGGTCGGCGACCCGCGCGAGGGCGTCATCGTGCTCCCCGTCGACGAGCTGCTGCCGCGCTACGACCCGCTGCCGCCGCCGGCCCGCGCGCCGCTGGCCTGAGCCTGAGGCGCGCGCGGGCGCAGCCCGTCGAGCAGCTGGTCGATCGCGTCGGCGACGATCACCTCGACCGGCGCGGACTCGATGTGGCCGCCGTTGGCCATCGTCGCGAGCCCCTGGAGCGTCGCGAACGCGACGATCGCGACGCGGCCGGGGTCGCCGTCGGCCAGCTCGCCGCGCGCCTGGGCCTCGGCGATGACGGCCAGCGCGATCGCAAACGCGCGATCGGCGGCCTCGCGCAGGCGATCGGCGCCCGGCCGGTGCTTGCCCGCGAACATGAGCTCCAGCAGCGCCGCGTGACGGGTCGCAAAAGCGATGTAGGCCTGCGCCAGCCCGTGCAGCCGGGCGCCGAACTCGCCGCCCGCCCCGTCCACGGCGCTGCGCAGGTCGGCCTCGAGCGCCGCGAAGCCGTCCTCCCCGAGCGCATCCAGCAGGGCCTGGCGATCGGGGAAGTGCCGGCGTGGCGCGGCGTGGCTCACGCCGATCTCACGCGCGAGCTCGCGCAGCGAGAGGGCCGCCGCGCCACGCTCCTCGACCGTCCGCCGGGCCTGCTCGAGCAGCGCCGCGCGGAGGTTGCCGTGGTGGTAGGGCTGCTCGAGCACGCGCAGAGCCTACCGGACAATGTAGACGTTGACAGCATTGTTGTCAGCGACTACATTACGTGGCATGAGCCCTTCTTCGCGCTGGACCGCCGCCGACCTTCCCGCCCTCGACGACCGCACCGTCGTCATCACCGGCGCCAACAGCGGCCTGGGCCTCGCCGCCGCCCGCGAGCTGGCGGGCGCCGGCGCGCGCGTCGTCATGGCCGTGCGCGACGTCGCCAAGGGCGAGCGGGCGGCCGCGGCGATCGACGGCGACGTCGAGGTGCGGTCGCTGGATCTCGCGGACCTCGCGTCGATCACGGAGTTCGCCGCGTCCTGGGAGGGGCCGATCGACGTCCTCCTGAACAACGCGGGCGTCATGGCGACGCCGCTGCGGCGGACGGCGGACGGCTTCGAGCTGCAGATCGGGACGAACCATCTCGGCCACTACGCGCTGACCAACCGCCTGCTCTCGCACGTCACCGACCGCGTCGTGACGATCTCCTCGATCGCCCATCAGACCGGCCGCATCCGCCTGGACGACCTGAACTTCGAGCGCCGGGCCTACGGGCGCTGGCGCGCGTACGGGCAGTCCAAGCTCGCGAACCTCCTCTTCACGCTCGAGCTCGAGCGCCGCCTCGACGAGGCCGGCTCGGCCGTCCGGGCGCTCGCCGCCCATCCCGGCTACTCCGCGACGAACCTCCAGAGCCACACCGGCAGCGCGCTGCAGAACGCGTTCATGGCGCTCACCAACCGCGTCGTCGCACAGAGCGGCGAGATGGGCGCGCTGCCGGCGCTCTACGCCGCCACGCAGGATCTGCCCGGCGGCAGCTATGTCGGCCCGCGCGGCGTCGGCGAGCTGCGTGGCCATCCGGCGATCGCGGGACGCACCGCCGCGGCACGCGATCCGCAGACCGCGCGCGCGCTGTGGGAGCTGTCCGAGGAGCTCACGGGCGTGGCGTTCGGACTTGTGGCGGTGCCCGCCTGAGATCGCTGCACCCATCCGTCGCACCTGATAGAAGTGCGACGGTTCCGAGATCGAAAGGGGTCGCGGCGCAGTCCGGCACGGCATGCCCGGCGGGCACCGCACGACGATGAACCACGGGGAATGGTGGCCTGCGTCACTGGACGCGTTGCCCGATGCCGCCCTCGTCGTCGACGAGGCGGGAGATGTCATCGGCGCGAACGCGCTCGCCTGCGAGCTCTTCGGCGCCGACCCCACCGCCGATGCGCTCGACGCGCTGTTGCGCTGCCCGCCGCTGCACGACGAACCCGACCGCCCGCTGCGCCAGGGCCGCGCGGAGCTCACGCACCGCAGCGGCGTCCCGTTCCCCGTCGACATCAGCGCCACGGCACGCGAGGGCGGCATGCGGCTCGTCTTCCTGCGCAAGCTCGAGGCGCCGCAGCTCATCGCGGAATCCGAGCGCCTGCTGCAGGTCGCCTTCGACACGGCGCCGATCGGCATGGCGTTCTTCAACACCGAGGGCGAGTACCTGCGCGTCAACGCCGCGCTGTGCGGGCTGCTGGACCGCTCGGAGGGCGACCTGCTCGGCCGCCGCGACCAGGAGTTCACGCACCCCGAGCACCGGGCCTCGGACGTCGCCGCCGCCTGGCGGATCCTCGAGGGCGAGATCGACACGTGGCAGACCGAGAAGCGCTTCCTGCGCCCGGACGGCAGCGCGGTGTGGGTCATCGCGAACATGACGTTCCTGCGCAACGAGGACGGCCACGCGCTGACGTGGCTCGGGCAGTTTCAGGACATCACCGAGCGCAAGGGACTCGAGGATCGGCTGCGCCGCCTCGCCGACGAGGACCCGCTCACGGGGCTGCCCAACCGCCGCGGCCTCGAGCAGTCGATCGGCCTGGCGCTCGACATGTGCGACCGCCACGGCCTGCACGGCGCGCTGCTCATGATCGACCTCGACGGCTTCAAGAAGATCAACGACACCTACGGGCACGCCGTCGGCGACGCCGCGCTGGCGGCGGTCGCGCGCTCGATCGCGCGCCGCCTGCGGTCCACGGACCTGCTCGCGCGCGTCGGCGGCGACGAGTTCGCGGTGCTGCTGCGCGCGACGAGCGGCGATCCGGCGCGGCGGCTGGCCGGCGTCCTGGGTCGTGAGATCGCGGCGACCGAGCTCGAGCGGGGGCTCCCGCGCATCTCGCTGGCGGCGAGCATCGGCGTCGCGGACTTCGGGCCGGCGCCGCTGCCGTCGGTGAACGAGCTGCTCGCGCGGGCGGACGCCGAGATGTACGCCGCCAAGCGCCGCGGCGGCGAGCAGCGCGCCTGAGCGCGCCGCCGGGCGGCGCTCGCACGATGCGCGGATCACGGACGACGCGGCTCTAGACTGCAGTCATGCAACGCAGCCGCAACGGCCGGGTCGGAGAGCCCCGCCCACGCAACGCAGACGCAGCCGGCGGGCGCCCGAAGCAGCGGGCGTTCTGCATCGCCGCGCTCGAGCAGGGCGACGACCTCGGCGAGCTGCGCGAGCTGCTGCGCACCGCCGGCGTCGCGGTCGTCGGGCAGATCGTCCAGCATCGCGAGCAGCCCCATCCCAACACGTATCTCGGCCCGGGCAAGCTGCTCGAGGTCAAGGAGGCCGCGCTCGCCGCAGACGCGAACGTCATCGCCTGCGACGACGAGCTCAGCCCGCGCCAGGAGCGCAACCTCGAGTCCGAGCTCGGCCTGCCCGTCGTCGACCGCACGTCGATCATCCTCGACATCTTCGCCGGACACGCCCACAGCGCCGAGGGCAAGCTCCAGGTCGAGCTCGCCCAGCTCGAGTACAACATGGCCCGCATGCGCGGGCTGTGGACGCACCTCGAGCGCCTCGGCGCGAGCGCGGCGCAGCCCGGCATCGGCGCCCGCGGCCCCGGCGAGTCGCAGATCGAGACCGACCGCCGGCTCGCGCGCAACCGGATCACCGCCCTGCGCCGGCGCCTGAAGGGCGTGAGCTCCTCGCGCGCGGTCATGCGCGCCGAGCGCGAGCGCGCGCACCTGCCGCAGATCGCGCTGGCCGGCTACACGAACGCCGGCAAGTCGACGCTGCTCAACCGGCTGACCGGCGCCGAGGCCGGCGTCCGCGACCGCCTCTTCCACACGCTGGATCCGACGACCCGCGAGCTGCGCATCAACGGGCGCCCGTACCTGCTGACCGACACCGTCGGGTTCATCCGCAAGCTGCCCCACCAGGTCGTCGACGCGTTCGCCGCGACGCTCCACGAGACGCGCGAGGCCGACCTCATCCTCCACGTCGTCGACGCCTCCGTCGACGAGGACGAGATGCAGGCGATGCTGCGCGCGGTCGACGAGACCCTCGAGTCCGTCGGCGCCGGCGACCGCCCGCGCCGGCTCGTCCTCAACAAGGCCGACGCGCTGGACGCCGAGCGCCGCGAGGAGCTCGCCTTCGAGCACCCCGACGGGATGCTCATCTCCGCCGAGACGGGGGAGGGGCTCGACGAGCTCGGCGAGCGCATCGAGGAGGAGTTCCGCCGCTCGCTGCGCTCGATCGACCTCCTGCTGCCCTACGCCGAGGGCGCCCGCCTCGCCGAGCTGCACGACGCAGCCGGCGACCTCGAGCGCACCGACACGCCCGAGGGCGTCCGCATCCGCGCGCGCGTCCCGGCGACCCTCGCCGCGCGCTACGAGCGCTACTCGGTCAACGGCACGCCGGCGTAGCGATGACGGCGCGCCTGCGGGTCCGCAAGCTGGACCCCGGCGCCGTGCTGCCGGCGCGCGCGCACGACGACGACGCCGGCTATGACCTCTGCGCGCTCGAGCCGGCACAGCTTCATCCCGGCGAGCGGGCGATGATCCGCACGGGCATCGCGATCGAGCTGCCGCCGGGCCATGCGGGCCTCGTGCTGCCCCGCAGCGGCCTCGCCGCCCGGCACGGCATCGCGCTCGTCAATGCTCCCGGCCTCGTCGACGCGGGCTATCGCGGCGAGCTGAAGGTCCTGCTGCTCAACACCGACCCCGACGCCGCGTTTCAGGTCGCCGCCGGCGACCGGATCGCGCAGCTCGTCATCGTGCCGATCGCGGCCCCCGACGTCGTGGAGGCCGACGCCCTCGCCGCGACGGTGCGCGGCGAGGGCGGCTTCGGCTCCAGTGGGACCTCGGGTCCTACGACGCTGCGGTGAACCCGAAGTTCTTCAGGTAGTCCGCGGCGACCTTCGCCGGCTCCTGCTTGTCGATGTCCACGCGGGCGTTGAGCTCCTGCATGATGTCCTCGGTCATGTACTTCTGGACGTCGGTGACGACCTTCTGGCCCTCGGCACCGAGCTTCTGGGCGACGTCGTCACGGACGCCGAAGCTGATGTTGTAGGGCGGGAAGATCGACTTGTCGTCGTCGAGGATCACGTACTTGTCCGACGACAGCGGGCCGTCGGTCGTGAACACGAACGCGATGTCGGCGTCGCCGTTGTCGAGGATCTGGAACTTGTTCTCGCCCGGCAGGAACTTCTTGAACTTCACCCCGTAGCCCTGCTCGACGCCGAGCAGGCAGTCGATGCGCTGCCGGCACTCCGGGAAGCCGTTGACGGTCATGTTCTTCGCGTCGTCGGCGATGTCGGAGATCTTCGTCGGGTTGCCGAGCTCGGCGGCCTTGGCCTTCGTGATCGCCATCCGGTACGTGTTCTCGAACGGGGTCGTCGGCAGCGCCGTGATCCCGACCTTCGCGTACGCGGCCTTCGCGTCGTTGTAGGCCTGCGCCTGATCCTTCGGGACGTCCTCGATCTTGACCTTGAAGAACGACGTCAGCGACGTGCCCGTGTACTCGGGGTAGGCGTCGACGTCGCCGCTGCGCAGCGACTTGTACGCCACGAGCTCGGAACCGAGGTTGAGGTCCTTCTTGACCTTGTAGCCGGCGGCCTGCAGCGCCTGCGCATAGATCTCGCCGAGGATGAACTGCTCGGTGAAGTTCTTTGAGCCGACCGTCAGCGAGACGCTGGATGCGCCCTGCACCGGCGCGATCTTGTTGGCAGCCTTCTCGTCAGCGGAGATGTCCCCGCTGTCGGCGGGCTGCGTGGTCTGCGCGGCCGGTGTCGTCGTGTCGCTGCTGTCGTCGTCGCCGCAGGCGGCGAGTCCGCTGCCGAGCACGAGCACGGCCAGCAGGGCGAACAGGATGCGGATGCTGCTGCGGGTCACGGGATCTGCACGCTCCTTCGGAAGGGGGACCGCAGGCCCTTTCGGCGGGTTGCGCCGACGACCTTCAGCCCCGTTGGTGTGGCCAGTCGTTGCACGCCGGCGAATCCGGCGTCTGCGATGAGCGTCAGCAGGGCGACGACGATCGCGGCACCGATCGCCCCGTCGAAGCCATAGACGTTGAGGGAGAGGATGGGGGTGCCGAGCGTCTCGTAGCCGGCCAGCGGCGCGATGATCGCGGTCGCCAGGACGTTGACGGACGACAGGCGGATGCCGCCGAAGATCGTCGGGAGGGCGAGCGGAAACTCGATGCTGCGGATGATCTGCGTCTCGCTGAGGCCCTGGCCGCGGGCCGCGTCGACGATGTCGCGGTCGACCTGGCGCACCGCGACGTACGTGTTCGTGAGGATCGGCGGGATCGCGAGCAGGATGAGCGCGAAGCAGATGTTCGTGAAGCCCGTGCCGAGGAAGGCGACGAAGAACGCGATGATCGCCAGCGACGGGACGGCGCGCCCGACGTTCGACGTGCTGACGGCGAGAAACTCGCCGCGGCCCTTGTGCCCGAGCCACAGCGCGAGCGGCAGGGCGATCGCGACGGCGATCGCGACCGCCAGCAGCGAGACGAGCAGGTGGTTGCCGGCGAGGTGGCCGACCTCGCCGAGGCCGCCGACCTCGACGGTCCCGGCGCTGGACTCCTGGGACTGGAAGATGAAGCGGAGCCCGTCGCCGAAGTCGGAGAACAGCGAGGCGAGGATCATGCCGCCACCGCCCGGCGCCACGGGGTGAGCGCGCGCTGGATCGCGAGCACGATGAGGTCCAGCGCGGCCGCCAGCAGCGTCACGAGCCCGCCCGCCACGACGACGTTGGACTTGAAGACGATGAGGCTCGAGACGATGAGCTGCTGCCCGAGTCCGCCGGCGCCCGCCAGCGCCGCGTAGGCCGCGAGGCCGACCGTCGTCGCGCACGCGATCCGCAGGCCGGCGAGGATCTCGGGCAGCGCCAGCGGGACCTCGACGCGGAAGAGGCGCTGCATCGGCGTCATGCCCATCCCGGCGGCGGCGTCGACCATCTCGGCGGGCACGCCCGCGAGGCCGTTGACGACGTTGCGGAAGATGATGATCTGCGTGTAGATCGCGAGGGCGACGATCGCCGGCGCGTTGCCGCGGCCCAGCAGCGGCTGCAGGAGGAAGAACATCGCGATCGACGGGATCGTGTAGAGCGCGCCGGTGACCCCGGCGAGCGGCCCGATGAGCCAGCGCTTGCGGTGGGCGAGCAGGCCGAGCCCGAAGGCGATGACGAAGCCGATGCTCACCGACACGAGGACGAGGTAGATGTGCTCGAGCAGCGGGTTGGTGTAGCGGTCGAGGTTGTCCCAGATCCACTGCGGGCAGAAGCCGTTGTCGGCGACGCAGCTCGACGAGCCGCTGCGGTCGCGGACGAAGCCGCCGCTCTGCCCGAGGATCGCCTGCGCGATCACCCGTCCTCCGGATCGTGCGCGTCGCGGGCGAGCTCGGAGGCGGTCGGCACGTGGGCGCTGCCGATCGCGTGCGAGATCGCCTGGATCGAGAGCGCACCGACGATGTGGCCGCCGGCGTCGACGACCGGCCCGTACATCGACTCGCGCGCGAGGAGGTCCGACAGCGCGTCGCGCAGGATGTCGTCGAGCTCGACGATCGGCTCGGCGGGGGAGCGCAGGTCGGCGCGCACGCGCTCTCCGGTGAGGCCGCGCTCGCTGAGCCAGCCGACCGGCCGCTGCTCCTCGTCGACGAGCAGCGGGATGTCGAGGTCGGCCTCGGCGATCCGCGCGCGGACCGCCTCGATCGGCTCGCCGGCGCGGCAGGTCGCGACGGTCCAGAGGTCGATGTCGCGCACGCGCTGGAGGGCCAGGCGCTTCAGCGCACGGTCGGCGCCGACGAAGTCCTCGACGAAGGCGTTGGCCGGCGCGGTGAGCAGCTCGGCGGGGGGCGCGTACTGGGCGAGCTTGCCGCCGACCTGCATGATCGCGATCCGGTCGCCCATCTTGATCGCCTCGTCGATGTCGTGGGTGACGAAGACGATCGTCTTGCGGATCTCCGCCTGCAGGCGCAGGAACTCGTTCTGCAGCCGCTCGCGGTTGATCGGGTCGATCGCGCCGAACGGCTCGTCCATGAGCATGACCGGCGGGTCGACGGCGAGCGCCCGGGCGACGCCGACGCGCTGGCGCTGGCCGCCCGACAGCTGGGCCGGGTAGCGCTCGCGCGTGTCGCGCGGATCGAGGCCGACGAGCTCGAGCAGCTCGTCGACGCGCGCCGCGATCCGCGGCTTGCGCCAGCCGAGCAGGACCGGGACCGTGGCGATGTTCTCGGCGATCGTGCGGTGCGGGAAGAGCCCGATCTGCTGGATGACGTAGCCGATGTTGCGCCGCAGGTCGTCGGGCTTTCGCTCCTTGACGCTGACCCCGCCGAGCAGGATGTCGCCGGAGGTGATGTCGATCATCCGGTTGACCATCCGCATCGCGGTCGTCTTGCCGCAGCCCGACGGGCCCACGAGCACGCAGATGTCGCCTGCGGGCACCTCGAGTGACAGCCCGTCCACCGCTGGGACCGAGCTACCGGGATAACGCTTCGTGGCCTTGCGGAACTCCAGCGGCTCCGCGGACGACGTGGACTGGTCCCCCACGGCGCTGATCCTACCCGCGTATGACAGCCGTCAGCGCAAGCGAGATGTCAGATCCCCGCCGCGCGCCGCGCCTCGGCGTGGGCGGCGTCCTCGAGGCGGTCGTCGAGCGCCTCGAGCTCCTGCTGGCCGGTGGCCCGCCGGATGAGCCAGTCGGCGAACCAGGCGTTCTTCGGCAGCAGCGGCCCGTGGAGGTACGTGCCGATGACGCTGCCGCGCCGCACGCCCTCCGCGCCGGAGCCGCCCGTGTTGCCGTGACCCTTCAGCACGCGGCCGAGCGGCGCCTCGCCGGAGCCCAGGCGCGTGCGGCCCGCGTGGTTCTCGAAGCCGGCGAGGACCTGCGGGCGCCCGTTCTCGTCGAGGTCGACCTCGATCGCGACGTTGCCGATGAGCCGCGGCCCGTCCGAGCGGACGGTCTCGAGGTCCACGAGCCCGATGCCGGGGATCTCCTCCTCGCCGAGCGCGTAGCGGTGGCCGAGCAGCTGGTAGCCCCCGCAGACGCCGAGGACGAGCGCGCCGCGATCGGCCGCGGCATGCAGCGCCTCGCGCTTGGTCTGCACGAGATCGAGCGCGCAGAGGCGCTGGTCGCGGTCCTGCCCGCCGCCGAGGTAGAAGAGCTCGTGCGCGCCGGGGTCGATCGTGTCGCCGAGGCCGGCGGCGGTGACGCGAAAGCCGATCCCGCGCCAGCGGCAGCGGCGCTCGAGCATGAGGAGGTTGCCGCGGTCGGCGTAGATGTTCATGAGGTCCGGGTACAGCGCGCAGACCCGCAGCTCAGCCACGGAGCATCACCACGCTGGAGCCGACGTGGTCGTCGGTGGCGTCGATGCGGCGGGCCGCCTCGGGGCGCAGATCCGCCGCGACGGCCTCGGCCTCGAGGGTCGGCGGATCGACGCGGTCGAGGTGGATGAGGTTCGGCGCCGCGGTGCGCCGCCCGCTGGCGTCGAGCGTCTGGCGGATGCGCTCGATCGCGACGCGTTCGCCCTCGTCGCGCAGCGCCACGGGCTGGCTGACGTACTGCACTCCGGCGACGATCGCGGTGTCGGGCATCGGCAGCAGCACGTGGTCGGCGTCGAAGGCCTCGAAGGCGTCGGCGAGCGCGCAGGCGACGAGGCCGCCGGGGGCGAGGTGGGCGCGGGCGGCGCGCAGGAAGCCGGCGCGCCCGGCGGCGCCGAGCAGCTGGATCGTCTGCATCGGCGCGAGGATGAGCCCGAAGCGGCGGCCGGGCAGCTCGAAGGCGCCCGCGTCGGCGGTGACGGTCTGCACCATGAGCCCGCGCTCCTCGCCGCGGCGTGCGAGCTCGCCGAGCAGCACCGGGTCGATGTCCAGCGCGACGACCTCGTGGCCGTGCGCGGCGAGATCCAGCGCCACCCGGCCGGTGCCGGCGCCGACGTCGAGCACGGGTGCCTGCTCGGCGCGCGCGAGCTCGTGCCACAACGGCAGGTCGGCGTAGTAGGAGCCGCACTCGACGTCGTGCCAGACGATCTCGGCCTCGGCGCTCATGCGAACGAGCCCTCCGCGGCGCCGCGCGCGACGAGCAGCTCGCGCAGCGCGAGCATCGCCGTGTACGTCGGCAGGGCGACGAGCCGTCCCTCGCCGTCGCGCAGGGCGTCGTCGAGCGCGCGCTCGAGGCCGGGTGCGACGTGCAGGCGCTCGGCCTCGATGCCCGCGTACTTCAGCCGCAGCGCGAGCTCCGCGGCGCGCGTCCCGCTGCACGTCACCCGCCGCGTGCGGCCGGCGAGCTGCTCGAAGTCGGCGTCCCAGATCCAGGAGATGTCGCGGCCGTCGGCGGTGCGGTCGTTGAGGATCGCGAGGAGGTCGAGCTGCTCCTCGTCGAGGGCGAGCGTCCGCAGGACCTCGTTGGCGCCGGCCGGGTTCTTCACGAGCAGGATCGCGAGCTCGCGCCCACCGACCGTCACGGTCTCCGCGCGCCCGAAGGCCGCCTGCGTCGCGCCGAGGCCGGCGACGATCTCCTCGATGCTCGCCCCGAGAGCGCTCGCGAGCGCCGCGGCGCCCAGCGCGTTGTAGACGTTGTACAGGCCGGGGAGGGGGAGGTCGACGTGCACCTGCGTTTCGCCGAGATGCAGCGTGAAGCGGGCGGCGGTCGTGCCGTCGAGCCTCACGGCGGTCGCGAAGACGTCGGGCTGCGGGCGCTCGGAGTCGCCGTTGGGGCAGCGATAGCGGCCGAGGTGTCCCATGTAGACGGCGTCGTAGACGTAGGGCGCGCCGCAGCGCCGGCAGTGCTTGGAGTCCGAGGCGTGCGCCATGCCGGCGAGCGCGACGGCGTCGTCCTGGACGCCGAAGTACGTCGTGCGCTCGCGGCGGCCGGCGCCGAGGTCGGCGACGAGCGGGTCGTCGGCGTTCAGGACGAGCCGCGTCGCGGGGGCGGCGGCGACCGCGGCCGCCCAGCGGTCGGCGATCGTCTCGAGCTCGCCGTAGCGGTCGAGCTGGTCGCGGAAGAGGTTGGCGAGCAGCAGGGCGCGGGGGCGCAACTCGGGGACGACGCTGTCGAGCCAGAACTCGTCGACCTCGAAGAGCCCGGCGTCGCCGTCGATGCCGCTGCCGCGCGCGGCGCCGAGCAGCGAGCTCGCGACGCCGCCTGCCATGTTCGCGCCCGCGCGGTTGTGGACGAGCCGCGCGCCGCGCTGCTCGAGGATCGCGGCGACCATCGCGGCCGTCGTCGTCTTGCCGTTCGTCGCCGAGATGACGGCGCTGCCGTCGCGCAGCCGCCCGGCGAGGCGGGCGATCGCGTGCGGCTCCATGCGCATGAGCAGCTTGCCGGGCAGGCTCGTCCCGCCCCGGCCGCTTCGCCGCGAGAGCTCGCCGGCGGCGCGTGCGACCGCGATCTTCGCCGCGAGCATCACGCCGGCGCCAGGACCCGCAGCGCGCCGGGCTGGACGCGGATCGTCACCGGCGTGTCGCCGATCGGGTCCCCGTCGGCGTAGACGACGAACGGCCGGTCGGAGGCGACGTGCAGCTCGCGCGCGCGGTGCACCTGCACGCTCGGAGCCTCGACGTGGGTGCCCTTGAAGACCTTCGTCAGCACGAGCAGGGCGCGGCGTTTGGACATCTGCCCGGTCAGGACGACGTCGAAGAGCCCGTCGTCGAGTGCGGCATCGGGTGCGAGCAGCATCCCGCCGCCGTACCCGGGCGCGTTGGCGGCGGCGACGGAGTAGCCGCTGAAGGCGACGGGCTCGCCGTCGAGGCGCAGCTCGAAGTGCGCGGGCTTCCACGCCGCGAGCGCCCGCAGCGCGGCGTAGACGTAGACGAGGCTGCCGAGCCGCGAGGGCGCGGCGTTGGCGATCCTGTTGGCGGCCGAGTCGAAGCCGAGCGAGGCGATCCCGACGAACGTCCGCCCGCCGACGTCGCCGACGTCGAGCAGCCGCTCGCTGCCGTTCGCGACGACCTCGCACGCCGCACGCGGGTCGCGCGGGATCCCCAGCGAGCGCGCGAGATCGTTGCCGCGCCCGCCGGGCAGGACGCCGAGCAGCGCGCCGGGAACCCCCCGCAGCGCGCCGGCGACGCAGCCGACGAGGCCGTCGCCGCCGAGCGTCACGACGGCCTCGCCGGCTTCCGCAGCCGTCCCGGCCAGCGCGCAGCCGTGGTCGAGGTCGCGCGTCGTCTCGGTGTGGAAGGCGATCCGGTGGCCCCGCAGCGCCTCCTCGACCTGCGGCAGGACGCGCGCCGCCCGGCCGCCGCCGGCCGAGGGATTGCACAGCAGGGCGACGTCGCGATCCACGCGAGCAGGATAGGTCGGCCGTTCGGTCGTCGCCGCGACCATGGCGGCTCGAGAGAACGCGCGGCGCTTGCGAACGGCGGCGATGAGGGAATGCCCGGGCCACCGGGCGCGCCCGCGCGGCGCCGGCGGCGGTCGGCCGCTCGTGTGGCGGCGAACTCGACGGCGAGCGCCGTCTGAGTCGCCTTTTGCCTGTCATGCGGGGGGAAAGGCGACTCAGGTGCTCTCGGGAGCGGCGTGCGGTCGGCTCGCTGCCCTCAGCGAGGACGGCTCCTCAATGCCGCCGTTCCCAGGCGCACGCGCCACCGCGACCGACGCGTCACCGCAGCACGAGCGTCTCCAGCCGCTCGGAGATCGCCACCGGCGCCGGATCCTTCGCGGCCTCGGCGATCGCGCGGTCAGACGCGCCCGTCAGGACGATCGCGCCGTCGATGCCCGCGGCGTGGGCGGCGCCGAGGTCGGCGTCGACGCGGTCGCCGACCATGAGCGCGCGGCCGGGGCCCAACCGGTCCAGCGCGGTCTGCACGAGCGTGGGCTCGGGCTTGCCGACGGTCAGGACGGTCCGCCCCGAGGCCGTCTCGACGGCGGCGATGACCGCGCCCGAGCCGGGCCACGGCCCGTCGGCCTGGGGGAACGTCGCGTCGCGGTTGGAGCCGACGAGAAACGCGCCTCGCAGCGCGGCCTGCGTCGCCTCGCGCAGCTCGTCGTAGTGAAACCGGGGGTGGAACGCGACGACGACGACGTCGGCGCGGGTCGCGAACGTCGTGCCGTTGACGATCCGCAGGCCCGCGGCCTCGACGTGGCGGTGCAGCGCGGGCGAGCCGATGACGACCGCCGAGCCGCCGGTGAAGCGCTCGGCGAGGACGAACTGCAGCGCGCCGCCGCACGTCACGACCTCCTCGAGCGACGCCTGGAAGCCGAGCCGCCAGAGCTTGCGCACGTACTCCTCGGTCCCGAGCTGCGTGTCGTTCGTGACGAAGGAGACGCCCTTGCCGGCCGCCCGCAGCGCGGTGACCGCCGCGGGCGCGCCGTCGGTCGCCTCGTCGCCGACCCACACGCAGCCGTCGAGATCGAGCAGCACGTGGTCGTAGCGCTCGACGAGGGGCGTGACCGGCACGCCCGGCAGTCTGACTACGATGGGCGCCGTGCGCCGTGCGAACGTCCTCATCGTCATCCTGCTGGCGTCGATGGCGCTCCTGCTGCTCGCCTGCGGCAAGGACCGTGAGGCCGGCAGCGCCGCCGCGCAGCAGACCACGACCGAGGCGCCCGCGGCGACGACCGCGACGGGCGCGCCGACGCCGCAGCGAACCTCCGACGACGGCTGCCGCGCGGTCGCGGCGCCCAAGCCTGCGGCCAACCCCAACCGCCGCCGCCCGCGCACGCGCCTGAGCCGCAACAGGTTCTGGACGGCGACGATCACGACGAACTGCGGCACGATCAGCATCCGCCTCGCGGTCGGGCGCGCGCCCAAGACCGCGTCCTCGTTCGCCGCCCTCGCGCGCAGCAGGTTCTTCGACGGCCTGACGTTCCACCGCGTCGCCAAGCCCGGCGGCAACGACTACGTCATCCAGGGCGGCGACCCGCTGGGCACCGGCAACGGCGGCCCCGGCTACAGCGTCGTGGAGGCGCCGCCGCGCAACCTGCGCTACGACCGCTACGTCGCCGCGATGGCCAAGACCCAGACCGAAGCCCCCGGCACCTCGGGCAGCCAGTTCTTCATCGTCACCGCGCCGAACGCCGCGCTGCCGCCGGACTACGCGCTGCTCGGCGAGGTCGTCGGCAGCAAGGCGGCCGTCGACCGCATCGCTGCCGTGCCGACCGATCCGGCCACCGAGGCGCCGCTGGACCCCGTCGTCATGAGCCGCGTGCGGATCTCCTCGCGGCCGCGGAGGTAAGGCTCAGAACAGCGCGGCCTGCTCGGGTGGGCCGAGGCAGTCGGGCTCGTCGTGGCGGGCGTCGTTGACGGCGCGGCTGACGGGGCGGGCGGCGAGCTCGCCGGAGGCCGACGCGATGAGGGCATGCAGCTCGGGCTCGGGAGTGCCCGGATCCAGCCAGAGCGCCTCGGCGTCGCGCGGAAGGATCACCGGCATCCGGTCGTGCAGCGCCCGCACCGGACCGCTGGCCGCCGTCGTGACGATCGCGCAGCTGCGCAGCGGCTCGACGGGCTCCTCGGTCCGCGGCCGCCAGGACGCCCAGAGCCCCGCGAACGCGAACGGCTCGCCGTCCTCGCGCGTGATCCAGTGCGGCGTCCCCGCCGACCACTCGTAGAAGCCGTCGGCGACGATGAGGCAGCGCTTGCGCGCGAACGCGTCGCGGTAGGCGGGACGCTCGGCGACGGTCTCGCCGCGGGCGTTGATCGTCTTGACGCCGAGATCCTTCGGATCGGACGCCCAGTGCGGGACGAGGCCCCAGCGCAGCAGCTCGCCCTGCGGCGCGGCATCCGGGCGCTGCACGACGGCGAGCACGTCGTCGCCGGGCGCGACGTTGTAGCGGCGGCGCACCTCGAGGCGCTCGCCGACGGGGAACCGCGAGCGGATCTGGGACGGGTCAGTGCCCGCGAGCGTGTAGCGACCGCACATCAGCCGCCGGTGCGCGCCGCGCGCGCCTTGTCCTTCGCCTTCGCCTGCTTGCGTCTGCCGACGACCGCGAGCACCGCGAGCGCCACGACGACGACGACGAGGCCGAGCAGGATCGAGCTCAGCAGCCCGGCGTCGCCGAACGGCAGCAGCACGAGCGCCGCGACGCCGGTGCCGATGGCGAGCAGCCCGACGACGATCGCGACGATGAGCAGCACGCTGCGCGCCTTCATCGCGAGGCTCGCGCCGGGCGCCGGCGCGATGAGGCCCATGATCCGCAGGATGAAGAGCTGGCGGCTGCTCGGCGCCTGCTGGCCGAGCTTCTCGACGGCGGCCTTCAGGTCGTCCGGGCGGCGCTCGGCGAGCGCCAGCGACGCCTCGGCCATCCGCCGCAGCTGCATGCGCTCCTGCGGGCGCGCGGCCGCGATCGCCTTGCGGAAGTGCTCGCGCGCGGTCTGCGAGTCGTAGCGCTCGGACGCCCGCGCGCCGAGGATCGCCTGCGCCGCTGCGCGGTACTTCGTCTCGGACGCGAGCTCCTCGTCGGAGCGCTCCTCGAGCTGCGCCATCGCGGCCAGCGCGCTCTTCTGCTCGATGCGGACCTGTCGCTGCTTCGCCATGCCGCGGACCAGTCTAGAGGGCGGTCTGTCGCGCTGGGCTTCGGCTCCCGGGCCGGGTAGTCTCGGCGCCGTGCGCCGTCCCGCGATCCTGCTCGCCGTCGTTCTTCTGAGCCTCGCGCCGTGCGCGGTCGCGACCGCGCAGCTGGGCCCGAACGTCCCGGAGCCGCTGACCCAGGAGCCGCCGCCGCCACCCCCGACCGTCAACAGCGACGCCAACGACGACGGGGGCCTCAGCACCGTGCAGCTCGTGCTGATCTTCGGTTCGGCGATGGTCGTGCTCGGCGGGATCGCGTGGATCATCCTGCGCGACGCGCGCCGCGCCGCACCGGTCCAGGATGGCCGGGCCCACGCGGCCGCGCCGAAGCAGCGGCTGTCGGCCCGCGAGCGCGAGCGCCAGCAGCGCCAGCGCCGCGACAAGGCCAAGGCCGCGCGCCGGCAGCGCAAGCGCAACCGCTGACGGCCACCCGGCGCGGGCGCGCTACGCTCGTCGTTGACGTCGTGCCCGCACCGGGTAACCGTCCTGACCCTATGGACATCGATCTCGACAACCCGCCCGCGCCGCTTGCCACGCTCCTCGAGCGCGGCGAGGAGAACGGCTGCGTCAACCTCTCCCAGCTCGACGCGATCGCCCGCCGGCTCGACGTCGACGACGAGGATCTTCCCGAGCTCCACGAGGCCTTCGAGGCGCGCGGGATCGACGTCTCCGACGACTGCGGCCGCGTCGGCGTCCCGCCGACGGACTACGGCAACGGCGGCCTCGCCCACAACACGACCGACGCGCTCGGCCTGTTCCTCAGCGAGATCCGCCGCCACCCGCTGCTGACGGCGGCGGAGGAGGTCGAGCTCTCCAAGCGCATCGAGCAGGGCGACGCGGCGGCGAAGGAGCGGATGATCAACTCCAATCTCGCGCTCGTCGTCTCGATCGCCAAGAAGTACCCGCAGAACGAGCTTCCGCTGCTCGACCTCATCCAGGAGGGCATCTTCGGCCTCATCCGCGCGACGGAGAAGTTCGACTGGCGCCGCGGCTTCAAGTTCTCGACGTACGCGACGTACTGGATCCGCCAGGCGATCCAGCGCGGCATCGAGAACAAGGCCCGGACGATCCGGGTCCCGACGAACATCGCCCAGCGCGAGCGCAAGATCGCACGCACCCGCCGGGCGCTGGCGACGAAGCTCGGGCGCGAGCCGACGAACGAGGAGATCGCCGAGGAGGCCGAGCTCGAGCTCGCCCAGGTCGAGGCGATGGGCGACATCGCGCGCACGGTCACGAGCCTCGACCGCCCCGTCGGCGACGACGGCGAGACGGCGCTCGGCGAGCTGCTGGGCGACGAGCGCGCCGGCCCGGCCGAGGAGGTCGAGGTCGCGCTGCGCGACGAGGCGATCCGCCAGGCGCTGGCCGAGCTGCCCGACGAGGAGCGCAAGGTCGTCGAGCTGCGCTACGGCGTCGACGGCGCCGACGGCCCCGTCGGCCTGCGCGAGACGAGCCGGCGCCTCGGGATCACCCAGCCCGAGACCCGCAAGCTCGAGGAGAAGGCGCTCGAGCGCCTCGCGTCGATCCGCGAGCTCGAAGCGCTCCGCGAAGCCGCCTAGTACTAGCGCGCGACGACGACCTTCCCCTTCATGTAGGGGTGAAACTCGCAGAAGTACTCGAAGCTGCCGGCCGCCCGGAACGTCACCGAGCCGGTCTTCCCGCCCTCGATCGTGCCGCTCGTGAAGGTCCGCTTCCCGCTGCGGTCGGTCAGCGTGTGCGGGGCGTCGTCGGCGTTCGGGACGGAGACCTTCGTCCCGAGCTTCACCGTCGCCTCCTGGGGCGCGTACTCGAAGTCCTTGATCGAGATCGTGTCGGTCGCGGGAGATGGGGCCGAGCTGCCGTCGCCGGAGCCGTCTCCGCAGCCGGCGAGCACCGCCGTCGTCGCCAGCGCGGTGAGAAGGGCGTGTCGCATGACACCTACATCGTGTCCGGACGCCGCGCGGATCACTGCCCCGCGTGAATGAGGTTCGCTAGTTCGGCGAGACCTGGCGGAACGTCCCGGCGATCGTGCCGGAGTTGCCGTAGGCGGTGATCGCGTCGACCATCGCCTTGTTCTCTGTCACGGCCGGCCCGTAGGCCGAGAGCTGGCCGGTGAGGCCGTTGACGACCGCGTTGAGCCCGACGAGCGAGATGAGCTGCGTCAGCAGGGCGTCGACGCCGAGGCCGTTGAGCGTGTTCTTCAACAGCGTGCAGGTCAGGGCCAGCAGGCCGTTGCAGATCGGCAGCGTGTTGATGAGCGCGCTGACGTTGAACGGCGGCGGGCGGACGTCGAGCCGGCCGCCGCCGTCGATGTAGATCGCGCCGATGACCTTCGCGTAGTCCTTGATCTGGACGACCTTGTCCGAGCTCGGCGTGGGCGACTTGTCGCGCTGGCTGAAGCCCGCGTAGATGACGCCGGTGAAGACCGTCTGGCTGCCGCTCGTCGCCCCGCCGTTGATCTGCACGCGGCCGTTGGCGACGACGAGCATCTTCGCCGAGGCCGACGCGTTGATGACGCAGGGGTCGTCGCCGGTCCCGACCTGCTCGACGAAGACGATCTTGCCCGACGAGCTCGGGCTCGCGGGGATGCAGGCACCCCCCGAGACGACGGTGTCGCGGTAGATCCCGCGCAGCTTGGCCTCGCGGCGGAACCCGTCCAGGGTGGCGTTGGACACCGCGGTGGTCGAGCCGTACTGGACGAAGTCGTTGGCGAGCAGCAGCGAGCCGAGGCTCGTCGCCGACAGCGTCGCGAATGCTCCGCCGAGCACGCAGCCCGACGTCAGGCCGCAGCGGATGCCGAGCTTGCCGCCGCCGGGCACGGACGTGTCGCCCTGGTAGAGCTTGTGCTGGCCCAGCAGCGCGGTCGTCACGGGCGTCAGCGCCGGACCGGTCAGCAGCGAGTTGGCGCCCGTCATGAGATCTGAGGAGAAGCCGCCGACGAGCGCGGCGTAGCGCGATGGCAGGACCGGCTTGACGCCGACCTGCACGAGCGCCACGACGGTCCGCGTGCGGCCGGCCACCTGCGCCCGCGCGCGCACCCACACGCGGCGGACCTTGTAGGAGTACGCCGCGCCGGAGCTCGAGTCCGTGGCGCTGAGCGTCTGCTCGCCGTTGGCGTCCCAGGCGGGGGTGCTCGCGGTCAGCAGGCTCTCGTTCCACGTCGTCGTCTGGCCCGTGTCGTCGCAGATGTTGACCGTCCACGAGGTCGTCGCGGCGGGATAGTCGTTGGAGCCCGTCGAGGCGAAGCTCTCGGTGAGCTGGTTCTGGATGCGCCCGGCGAAGGTCGAGGCGTCGGCGGCGCCGATCGTGCCGCTGAGCGTCTGGTTGCCGCACGACGCCGTCGTGCCGGTCGGCGTCAGCGTCACGTCCTCGGGCCAGTTGCGCGAGAGCAGGAAGGCGGTCGCGTTCAGGGCGCCCTCGGCGTAGTTGAAGGCGGAGTCGCCCTGGCGCTGGGTCGCGGAGGCGCGCGTCTGCGTGTCGACGACCGACAGCAGCGCCAGGCCGATGACGAGCATGATCACGCAGACGACGATCGAGGTGACGAGGACCCAGCCCTCCTCGCCGCGCAGGCGGCCGCGGATGTTCTCGCGCGACGTCATGGGCAGCTCACGTTCTTGAAGAGGATCTGCTGGAGGCCGAGCGCGTTGCGCACGACGACCGTCAGCGTGCCCTGCACGCTCGTGCCGACCGTCGCGGCCTGCGAGGCGTCGAACGACCCGACCGAGACCGACCCCGCCGTCGCCGCCGTCGCGCTCAGCGGGCTGCCGCTGGGATCCGTTCCGACGGTGAGCTCGAGCAGCGCCGAGCGATCCGCCTGGCAGGTGACCCGCAGCGCCGACGCGTCGATGCTCAGCGACCGTCCGCTCGCGCTGCGCAACGACACCGCCGTGCGCAACGGCGTCGTCGCCGATCCGTTGCCGGTGTCGAGGCGCGGCGCGATCTCGACCGAGCGGATCGCCGACAGCGTCGTCGTGTTCGGCCTGAAGATCGGATCGGCCGCGCTGTTGGCGAGGGTGCCGTCGGCGATCTTCCCGCGCTGCCACGACACGCCCGTGGACGGGCAGGCGCTCTCGAGCGCTGCGTTGTCGGGCGCCGTCTCGCGCCAGAGCGACCGCGTCGCGGTCGCCAGGCAGTAGCGGACGATCGTCGCGGTCCCGGCGTTGTCGATGTTGCGGACGACGAGGTCGTTGGGATCGGCGCGCAGCAGCGGATCCAGGCCCGTCGCCGTCACCTGCGCGTTGCGGATCTCCCGCGACATCTCGTCCACGCGCTGGCGCAGCGAGTCCTGGGCGCTCGTGAGCTTCTGGTTGCGCGTCGCGTTGCGACCGAAGGTGTCGAAGGCCAGCAGCGTCGCGAGCATGAGGACGAGCGAGAGCGTGCAGACGACGAGCAGCTCGACGAGCGTCGTGCCGCTGTCGTCGCGGAGGTTGCGCGCGAGGGAGGTCATGCGCCGGGGTTGGGGACGACGGTCGTGTGGATGACGCTCCGCGTCCTGCCGCTCGCGGTCCAGCTCACGGTCGTGCGGACCCGGGCCATGTCGTTGGGCGTCGCGTCGGTCGCGATCTGCCCGTGCCCGCTGCAGACGCTGACGCTGACGCCGGCGTTCAGCAGCGACTGCGTCGCGGCGAGCGGGCCGCTCGGGCCGAGCAGGGCGTTGACGGCGCTGGGATCGCCGAGAAGGTTGCACACGGCGTTGGCGACGGTTCCGCTGACCGTCACCGCGAAGCCGAGCAGGTTGACCCCGATCGCGCTCCCGCCACCGCCGCCGCCGCTGCCGGCGCCGGTGCCGGTGCCGCCGGTCGAGGGGCAGAAGGTCCCGTCGGTGACGCCGACGCCGTCGGTGCGGTCGTCGACGCTGCACGTCCTGATCGAGACGGTGTACGTCGTGCCGCGCCGGCTCATCGTCCAGGAGCCGTCGGCCGAGGCGGTCGCCGGCCCGTCCGACAGCGCCTGGCGGAACAGCGCCGGCGCCGAGGCCGTCACGAGGCTCGAGTACTGCAACTGGTGCGCGCGCTCGACGACGTCGCGGGCGAGCGTGTTGGCCTGCTCACGGGCGAGGGTCGTCGTCGTCGTCGCGTTCGCCGTGTTGAGCAGCGTCAGGACGCCGAGGATCCCGACGACGAGCACGAATGCCGCCGCCATGACCTCGATGATCGTGATGCCGCGCTCGTCGGAACGAATCCGTCCCGTCATGTCCGCCTCAGCCTTCGCAGGCGTCGCGGTCGATCAGCGGATCGCCGGGACCCATCGCCTTGAGCTTGCGCAGGAGGCACGTGCGCTCGCCGGCGTCCTTGGCCGCGGTCGCGGTCGTCGCGTCGCCGCCGCGGTGCAGATCGATGCGCACGACGTCCAGACGGCGGCGCACGACCGTCCTGTTCGGCGTCAGCATCGTGAGCCGCGCGAAGGACCCTGCGGGGATGTCGACGAAGCGGCAGACGTTCGCGACGCGCCGGCACGAGACCGGCCCGCCGACGAGCACGTTCGGCGCGACGGCGAACGTCGCCTTCCTGCGGCTCGGGGAGTACTTCACGAAGACCGCGGCGAGCTTGCCGTGGATGAAGAAGGTCTCCAGGCGCGGGATCGAGCGGTGCAGGCGGCTGTCGGCCCGCTGGCCGAAGCGGACGTCCACCGCCGCGTCGCCGGATGCCGGCGTCCGCGTCACGACCGGGCCCGAGGGGACCGTCGTCGTGCCGGTGCCGGTGCCGGTGCCGGTCGAGGGCGTCGAGCCGTCGGCGTTCTGGATGACGACCGGGATCGGGTCCGTCGCCGTGACGGCCGCGCCCGACCCGCCCTTCGCGGCGCCGTCGCCGCTCGTCTCCTCCGCCTTGGCGGAGGATGCGGGCTTCGCCGCGCCGGCCTGCCCGGCGGGCGGCGCGAAGGGGTCACGCGCCGAGCCGGTCGCGCGGCCGCTGCCGCCGGCGGCCTCGGTCGCGGCGAGCAGGCGCTGGGCGCGTGCGGGCAGCTCGGCGCCCTGCGCGGCGGGGGCCACGGCGACGTCGGCCGCCGGCGCGCCGCCGGAGGCGGGCTTGAGGAACAGGACCGGCGCGGCGAGCGCGACGAGGATCGCGAGGACCGGGATCGGCCACAGGCGCCGGCGCACGATCTCTGCGAGCAGGCTGCGGATCATCATGCACCTCCGGTGGTCGCGGCGTCTGCGGCGCCGGCCGGCGCCACAGGGGAGGCCCCGTCGGGGGCGATGTAGGCGGTGGCGTTGAGGACGGCCTTCGTCTTCGACGAGGCCGGGTCCTCGCGGGTGAACGTCACGCCGTCGATCGTCAGCAGGCGCCCGCTGACCTTCACGTCGCCGGAGCGGACGCGCACCGAGCGGCGCACGGTCGCCAGGATGTCGCGCAGGTCGAAGTAGTCGCCGGTGAACTCGAACTGGAACGGCAGCGCCGCGAGGCCGTCGGGCCCGGCGGTCGCGCCGGGGGTCACCGGCAGCTCCGAGCCGGCGGCGGTCGCCGTCGCCGACTTCAGCGCGACGAGCCGCAGCTCGCTGTCCTGGACCTTCGCGCGCCGCTGGATCTGGCGCAGCAGCGAGGAGATCGCGCCGCGTGCCGGCACGGCCACGTCGAGGCGGCGCAGCTCGGCGAGCATCCCGCCGAACTGCTTGCGCGCGGCCGTGGAGCTCGCGACCTGGCTCTGGGCGGCCTGCAGGCGCGCCTGCTGGGCGGCGACGTTGGCCTGCACCGTCGACTGCTCGCTGCGCTTGGGGCCGATCGCGAGCACCCAGAGGGCGCCGACGAGCGCGAGGCCGCACAGCACCACGAGGATCGTCGCGTTGCGCTCGTTCGAGATCATTTCGAGGCTCCCGGGGTCGCTGCGGCGGTCTGGGTCGCGGCCGCCGTGGGCTTGCCCGCGGGCACGGCGGCGGCGGTCGCCACGGCGCCGGTCGCGGGGTTCGCCGCCGCGACCGCAGCGGTCTGGGCCGCGTTCATCTTGAAATACGTCACGAGCTCGAAGCGCGAGGCGCTCGGGTCGGCGCCGCCGCAGTCGGCGCCACCGGCGGCGTCCGAGCCCTTCTTCGCCAGGCGCTCGGCGCGGGCGAAGCCGACGTCGGTGACGCCCGTCATGAGGTGCAACCGGTCGATGTATGCCGGGACCGTCCGCTCGCGCGATGCGCATCCGACGAGCTCGAGGGCCGGCGTCGGCAGCGCGCCGCGCAGTCCGGACGTCCCGTTGGAGCCCGAGGCGCCCTCGACCTGCGTCGTCGGGCTCAGCGTCGCCTTGACCGACGTCAGCCAGACGCCGTCGGGCGCGACGCGGGCAAGCTCGGTCAGGGTGCGGTCCCACTTGAAGCGGCTCCTGGCGACGGCGGCGATCGCGTCGTGGCGGCGCGTCGTCGCGGCGGCGAAGTCGGCGTAGGGCTTCAGGTCGGCGGCCTGGCGTTCGCTGGCGACGACCCTGGAGGTCAGCGCGCCGGCCTCCTCGCGCCCCGAGCTGACCTGGTTGGACACGACGACGAGGTAGACGATCGCGGCCGCCAGGAGGGCGACCATCGCGCAGGCGACCTGCGGGATCCGGCCGACCGGCGAGGCCGCCGCGGCGCGCCTCCGGCCCGGCGTCGCCGGGCGCAGGTCGGGCCGCTCGTCCTCGCCGCCGGTGGCGAGGCCGACGGCGATGTCGAGGCGCTCGGGCATGATCGAGACGTCGGCGATGTCCGGCCAGGAGTCGCGGCCGGCGGCGAGCACCGGCAGGTGCAGCTCGCGCGTCAGCGCGTCGACGACGCCCGGCCAGGTCGTCATGACGCCGGTGAGCACGACGGCGCCGATCGGGCGGGCGTCGGGGCGGGCGGAGTAGAACCCGCGCGAGGACTGGATCTCGGCGACGATGCGGCGCAGGCCCTCGCGGACCTGCAGCGCCGCGGCGTCGCCGATGGCGTCGTCTGACGCGGCCGCGTCACCGGAGCGGCGGCCGATGCCGATGGCGGCGACCTGGGCGCGGGCCTCCTCGTGGGAGATCTCGGCGCGCTCGGCCAGGCCCGCGGCGATCGACTCGCTGCCGGCGGACGCGGCGCGGACGAGCAGCGGCTCGCCGTCCTCGGTGATGACGACGTTCGTCAGCGCGCCGGCCTGGACGTAGAGGATCGCGTCGTCGCCGACGGGCGGGTGGTCGAGCGAGGACAGCAGCGCGAGGCCCGCGAGCTGGATGCTCTGCGGCCGCAGGCCGGCGCCGTCGAGCGCCTGCATGAGGCGCTCGATGCCGTCCACGCGGGCTGCCGCCATGAGGATGCGCTGCTGGCCGCCGAGCTCGGGCGGCGCGTTGCCGACGCGGCGGTAGTCGACGACGAGCTGGTCCAGGCCGACCGGCAGCAGGTCGCCGGCGAGGTGGCGCACGGCGCCGTCGAGGTCGTTGCCGTGCAGGGACGGCGGGAGCTCGACCATCCGGACCATGAGCCGCGGATGGGCGAGGCCGACGCGCACGTCACGCCCGAGCCTGTTCTCGCTGAAGAGCGCCTTCAGCTCGACCGCGAGGCCCTCGGCGTTGACGACCTCGCCGTCGACGACGAGGCCGACCGGAAGGGGGTGGACGATCGCCCGCTTGACGCGGGCGCGATCGTTGCCGGAGGCCTGCAGGACGACGATCGCGTCCGGCCCGATGTCGAGCGCGGTCGTCGACGAGGGCCGACGACCCGCGAGGCGGCTGCGGCCGCCACGAGGCAAGGAGGGAATCCGCACATCCCCCTCGTCGGCAGCGTCACAGAGTTCGGGGAGAGCGCCTCGGAGCCGTTGGACAGATGATGGAAGCCCCCGACTCCGTGGCACTCAAGATTGCGGTGCGACGGCCGATCACCCCGCGGGGATCAGCAGCCCAGCGGCTTGCCGCGGTCGTCGCCGGGGCGCTCGGCGCGGAGCTTGAGCTTCTTCGTGACGCTCGTGCCGTCGCGCAGGAAGAACTTCACGGTGAACGTCCGGCCGAGCTTCGCGCCCTTGCGGCCGAGCTCGATGCCGCGCACGGTGGGATCGAGCCGCCCTTGATCTCCGAGCCGCCGGTATAGCAGCGGGTCCCATAGTTGGCGCGTTGGCGCTCGTTCTAGTCTGCCGCGCGTGAAGTCCTTCGCCTCTGACAACTACGCCGGCGCACACCCCGAGGTCCTCGCTGCGATCGCCGCGGCGAACAGCGGCCACGCGGTCTCCTACGGAGCCGATCCGTGGACCGCGCGCGCGGAGGAGCTGCTGCGCGAGCACTTCGGCGAGCAGTCGCGCTCCTACCTCGTCTTCAACGGCAGCGCCGCGAACGTCCTGTGCTTCCGCGCGCTCTGCCGCCCGTGGGAGTCGGTCGTCTGCGCGCTCGGGGCGCACGTCAACGTCGACGAGGGCGGCGCGCCGGAGCGCATCGGCGGTTTCAAGCTCCAGGCCGTCCCCACGCCCGACGGCAAGCTCACGCCGCAGCTCGTCGCACCGCAGCTCGCGCGGATCGGCGACGAGCACGCCGTCCAGCCGCGCGTCGTCAGCATCACGCAGAGCACGGAGCTCGGCACGCGCTACAGCCCCGACGAGCTGCGCGCGCTCGCGGACTTCGCGCATGAGCGCGGGCTCCTGGTGCACGTCGACGGCGCCCGTCTCGCCAACGCCGCCGCCGCGCTCGAGCTCCCGCTGCGGGCGATCACGACGGACGCCGGCATCGACGCGGTCTCCTTCGGCGGCACGAAGAACGGGCTGCTCGTCGGCGAGGCCGTCGTCTTCCTGCGGCCGGGCCTCGACGAGGGCTTCGCCTACCTGCGCAAGCAGACGCTCCAGCTCGCCTCCAAGGGCCGCTTCCTCGCCGCGCAGTTCGTCGCGCTGCTCGAGGGCGACCTGTGGCTGCGCAGCGCCGCGCACGCCAACGCGATGGCGGCGCGGCTGGCGGCGGCATTGGACGGCGTCCCCGGCGTCCGGCTCACGCAGCCCGTCGAGGCCAACGGCCTCTTCGCGGCGATCCCGCCCGCCGCCGTCGCCGGCCTGCAGCGCGACTGGCACTTCTACACGTGGGACGAGCGCGAGTGCGTCGTGCGCTGGATGTGCTCGTGGGACACGACGCCCGAGGAGGTCGACGCGTTCGCCGCCGCGATCGCGCGGGCGTGCGCCGCGGTCGAGCAGGCGTGACGCGTGGCGAACCGCAGGAGCCGATTTCCAGCGCTTGGGCCATAAGGCTCGCGCCCGCGAATGCCGATACTCCTGTCATGGGTATGAGCTCGTTCATGGATCGCAGCTACAGGATCAGCTCCGACGGTCGTGGCGTCGTCTGCGACACGATCGTCGACCGCGCCGACGTCGGCGCCCTCGGCGACGCGCTCGCATGGCGCCGGGACGGCCTGTCGCGCGTCGAGTTGCAGGACGCCGACGCGGTGCTCGCGCTGCGGGCGCTCATGGTCCTCGACGACATGCTCGGCGCGACCGCCGACTACGAGGAGCGCGCCCCGCTGACCGTCACCCGCGATCAGGCCCACGCGCTGTGCGAGGTCGCCGGGTCGTACGTCTCCGAGCGCGATCTCGACGGCTACCAGGCGCCCGAGGAGCGCGATCGGATCGAGCGCCTGCGCGGGCTCGCCGGCCGGCTCATGGACACCTGCAGCGAGCTCGCCTCCGCCGAGGACGAGGCTCGCGAGCGCGCCATCCTCGTCTGAGCCGGGAGCAGCGCCTCCGCAGCGCTAGCCTTCGCAGCCGAAAGCCGGCAGGCGAGGAGATCGATGAGCGAGTCCGAACAGCAGGAGGCCGGTGCGCGGCCCAGCCCCGAGGAGGAGCTGAACGCCGAGGCCAGGCGCGCGGCCGAGGAGACCCAGAAGCTCGTCGAGCAGCAGCAGCGCGTGCTCGAGAAGAGCCTCGAGGTCCGCGGCCCCGACCACCCGGGCACGCTGCGCGCCCGCGCCGACCTCGCGATGACCTACTGGAACCTCGGCCGTCACGAGGAGGCGATCGAGATCGAGGAGGCGCTCGTCGCAGACAGCGAGCGCGTGCTCGGCCCCGAGCATCCCGAGACGCTCACCGCGCGCTCGAACCTCGCGTCCTCGTACTGGACGGCCGGCCGCGCCGAGGACGCGATCGTCATCGAGGAGGGCGTGCTCGCGGATGCCGAGCGCCTGCTCGGCAACGACGATCTCGCGACGCTCACCGCGCGCTCGAACCTCGCGTTCTCCTACGCGACGGCCGGGCGCCGGGAGGACGCGATCCGCGTGCAGCAGCAGGTCGTCGAGGACCGCAGGCGCGTCCTGGACCGCGACGATCCCGAGACGCTCGACGCGCTCTCGAACCTCGCCTCCGCGTACTGGAACGCCGACCAGGCCGACGACGCGGTCGCCGTCGAGCAGGAGATCGTCGCCGAGGCCGCCCGGATGTTCGGCGAGGACGACCTCGAGACGCTGCAGGCGCGCGTCGCCCTCGCCTCGTCCTACCGCGCCGCGGGGCGCGCGCAGGAGGGCGCCGAGCTGCAGGACCGCGTCATCGCCGACAGCGAGCGGCTGCTCGGTCGCGACCACCCCGCGACGAAGGCCGCGCGGCGGACGCGCGAGCTCAACGCGTAGCGCCGCGGCCCGGCGGCCTTCAGCCGGTGCCGCAGAAGGACTGCAGGTCGCCTGTGACGGCGACGACGCCGACGAGCAGGCCGTCGCCGTCGACGACGGGAACGCGGCGGGCGTCGGTCAGCAGGGCGAGGTCGCGGCCGGTCGTCGCGGGCGCGTCGGGAGCGACGGTCGGGCCGGGATCGGCGACCTCCGCCGCCGGGCGCGACATGTCGTCGCCGTCGAGGTGCGCCGGCGTCAGGCAGCCGACGTAGCGGCGTTCGTCGTCGACGACGAACGCGAGGCGGCGGCTCGTGCTCTGCGCAAAGTACTCGCGGACGTCGGCGATCGTCGCCGTCGCGGGCAGCGTCGAGAGCCGGTCGTGCATGACCGCCCGTACGGTCAGCCCGTCAGCGGCGTCGATCCTCGTGCGTGGCATGGCCCCATGATGACAGCGGGAGGACCAAGGGCATGCCGATCGCGTCCTTTCGCCGCGCCCGCCGCGCAGCCGGCCGAGGCGCTCGGCGCGGAGCCTGTCGCGCTCCGCGCCCGCCTCGACTCAGGGACGTCGTCCTATGCCTCGCCCTGCCCGGTGCGGCCGGCGATCGTGTTCGGATCGGTGTGCCAGGTGTCGGTCTCGGGGCTGTCGTCGCGGGTCGTCGCGTCGGCCTCGTCGCCGCCGGACTCGGGGATCGTGTCCTCGGTGTTCTGCGGCTCTCCGGTGACCCGGCCCATCGCGTCGTCCTTCAGCGCCTGCGGGTCAGACGTGTCCTGGGGCGGGAGATCGTCGATCATCTCGCGCGGGACGACGCCCTCGTTGTCGGCCCAGTTGCCCTTGGCATCCTCGGGCTCTCGGACCCCACCGCGGTAGTCCCTCGGATCGTCGGTGCGCTCGTCCATCGTCTTCCTCCCTGCTCGTGTGCAGTTCGCGGAGGTCGACGACCCCCGTGCCCCGGCTCTACCCGGCGAGACAGTCGCGCTACCGTCCTGTCTCATGAGCGACGAGGAGAGCGCACGCGAGCACTGGAACGAGCGGCGCGCGGCCGGCGGGTTCGAGCCGTTTCCGGACACGCCCGCCGACTGGCTCGTCGAGCACGGCCCGCTGCTGGGAACGGAGGGCCGCGCCCTCGACGTCGCATGCGGTGACGGGCGCAACGCGCTGTACCTCGCGCGCCTGGGCTTCGAGGTCGCGGCCGTCGACGTCTCGGACGTCGCGATCGACGCGCTGCGCGCCGCGGCCGCCGAGCGGGAACTGGCGATCGAGCCGCGCGTCGTCGACCTCGAGCGCGAACCGCCGGCGGCCGGGTCCTACGACGTCGTCGTGAACTTCAACTACCTCCAGCGCGATCTCTTCGAGGCGCTGGAGCGGGCGCTGCGCCCCGGCGGCTGGCTCGTCTTCGAGACGTTCGGGCGCGCGCACGTCGACGAGCTCGAACGATCCATGAACGAGGCCTACGTGCTCGGCGACAACGAGCTGCTGCACGCCTTCCCGTCCCTGCGCGTGCGCCACTACCGCGAGGGCGTCGTCGTCCGCGAGGGCAGCCCGCGCGGCGTCGCGAGCCTGCTCGCACAGCGCCCCGCGTAGCAGTGCCCGGACCGGCGCCTGCGGGCGCGACGTCTGAGACCATCGCTCGCCGCAGATGAAGCTCGCCGCCCTGCTCGCCACCACCGTCGCCGTCCTCGCCGCCGTGGCGCCCGCCGCGGCGCAGACCGCCGCCCCGGAGTACACGCGCTGCGAGCCGCTCGGCCAGGCGGCGATCGTCGACGTCAGCGTCGCGACGTGCGACGAGGCGCGCGCCGTGGCGACCGCTGTCCTCGCCGCGCCCGTCGCCGGCGAGGGGGACGTCCTGCGCGCCGCCGGCTGGACGCCGCTGCGGGCGCTCGTCGCGCCCGGCAACGAGGGGCACGACATCGTCGCCACGAGGGCGCCCGCGGCGCTGCGCATCCGCCGCCCGGGCTCGCCGCCCGATCTCGACGGCTGGTCGACCGGACGCGAGCTGCTCTTCTCCCGCCGCACGCTCGTTCCCGGCGACCGCCCGCCCGGCGACGCGGTCGTGTGCACCTCGGCCTTTCTCGTCCGGCTCGCGTCCGGTCGCCTCGGCGGCCTGAGCGCGTCGCACTGCGGCGGCATGCGCCGCGACCGGACCGTGCAGCGGCGCAACGCCGTGCTGCGCCGCCCGCCGCAGTCCGGCGTCCTGCTCGGCCGCGTCGTGCGCAACGTCGCGCGCACGCGCCCGCTCGACGCCCTCGTCCTGCCGATCCCGCGCGGCGCCGAGCGGCCGGCGAGCGCCGTCGTCGATCGCGGCATCACCCATCCGCCGCTGACGGTCGCGGGCATCGCCCGGCCGTTCTCCGGGCGGCGCGTCTGCTTCTCCGGGCGCACGAGCGGGATCGACCGCTGCGGCGAGGTCCTCGGCCCCCGCGCGCGGCCGGCCGAGCGCCTGCTGAGCGTCCTGTCCGGCGGCGTCGTGCGCTGCACGACGATCCGCGCGCGCCAGGGCGACAGCGGCTCGGGCGTCTACACGGCGCCGCGCGCGGACGGCAGCGTGCGTGCCGTGGGCATCGCGGTCATCGTCATCGGCCCGCGGTCGCGGATGTGCTTCACGCCGCTGCTCCCGGTGCTCGCCGCGCTGAACGCCGAGCTCGTCACCGCCGCCGGCTGACGGCGCGGCGCTCGAGCACGACCGCGACCGTCACGGCGAACGCGACGTGGTCGAGGACCTGCGGCACGAGCGCCAGCGCGCGGATGCGCTCGAAGCGCCGCCCGACGACCCCGAGGTCCAGCGCGGCGATCGCGAGTCCCGCGCCCGCCGCGGCGAGCGTCGCGCGCCGGCGCGGCAGCAGCACCGCCAGGACGAACGCCCAGCCGAGCGAGAGCGCCGCGTGCGCGACGACGGCGGCGGCGAGCAGGCGCGACGGGCGCTGCTCGCGCGGCAGCAGGAGGGTGCCGGCGGCGAGGGAGGCCTCGAGCGGGTCACCGCGCGTCAGCAGCGCGTGGAGCGTCGAGGGCGCGCCGCTGAGGACGGCCGCGACGGCCGCCGCGGCCAGGACGTCGGAGGTCGGCGCCCGGTCGCGCATCGGCGCCGCGCCGATCAGCTCATGAGCGCGACGACGCCCGGCAGCTCGCGGCCCTCGATGAGCTCGAGCGCCGCGCCGCCGCCGGTGGAGACGTGCGTGATGCACTCGACGAGGCCGAACTGGCGCAGCGCGGCGATCGAGTCGCCGCCGCCGACGACCGTCGTGCCCGGCGCGTGCGCGACCGCCTCGGCGATCGCCCGCGTGCCGGCCGCGAACGGCGCGACCTCGAAGGCGCCCACGGGGCCGTTCCAGAACACCGTCGCGGCGGACCGGATCTGCTTCGCGTAGGCCTCGCGCGTGCGCGGGCCGGCGTCCATGCCCTCCCAGCCGTCGGGAATCGGGCCGAAGTCCACGACCTGTGTGTCGGCGTCCTCGGCGAGCGCGGTGGCGACGACGAGGTCGACCGGCAGGTGGAGCTTGCCGGCGGGGACGACCTGATCGAGCAGCCGGCGCGCGATCGGGATGCCATCGGCCTCGCAGAGCGAGTCGCCCACGGGCTCGCCGCGGGCGGCGATGAACGGGTAGCTCATGGCCCCGCCGATGAGGACGGCGTCGGCGATCTCCAGGAAGCGCTCGATGACGCCGATCTTGTCGCTGACCTTCGAGCCGCCGAGGATCGCGACGAACGGCCGCTCGGGCGCGCTGAGGAGCGCGCTGAACGTCGCGATCTCGCGCTCGAGCAGCAGCCCTGCGGCAGACCGGGAGACGTGGTGCACGACGCCCTCCGTCGAGGCGTGAGCGCGGTGCGCGGCGCCGAAGGCGTCGTTGACATAGGCGTCGGCGAGCGCGCCGAGGCGGGCGGCGAGCTGCGGGTCGTTCTTCGTCTCGCCGGGCTCGTAGCGGATGTTCTCGAGCATCACGATCTCGCCGTCGGTGACGTCGTCGAGATCGGGCGCGAGCACGACGACCTCGCCGAGCAGGCTGCCGAGACGGTCGGCCACCGGACGCAGCGAGAGCTCGGGCTCGCGGTCCTTCGGGCGTCCGAGGTGGGAGACGAGCAGCAGCCGCGCGCCGCGCCCGCGCAGCCTCTCGAGCGTCGGCAGCGCCTGGCGGATGCGGGTGTCGTCGCCGACGGCGCCGCCGGCGAGGGGGACGTTGAAGTCCACGCGGACGAGGACCCGCTGCCCGCCGACGTCCCCGAGGTCGTCGAGCGTGCGAAGCCGTGCGGTCTGAACCGTCATGTCCCCGAGGGTACCCGGGCGGCCGGAGCGGCCACGGTCTAGCGTTCGCGCGGTGCCAACGCTGTCCGTCGCCGGAACCCGGCTGCACGTCGAGCGCCGGGGCACGGGGGAGCCGCTGCTGCTCATCCAGGGACTCGGCGGCAACAGCCTGCACTGGGGCGAGCCGTTCCTGCGCGAGCTCGAGCGCGATTTCGAGCTCGTCCTCTTCGACAACCGCGGCGCCGGGCGCAGCGCGCCGTGGCGCGGCGACCTCACGACGGCCGGGATGGCCGCCGACGCGCTCGCGCTGCTCGACGCGCTCGACATGAAGCGCGCGCACGTGCTCGGCATCTCGCTGGGCGGCATGGTCGCCCAGGAGCTCGCGCTCGCCGCACCCGAGCGCATCGCGTCGCTCGTCCTCGGGTGCACGTCCTGCGGCGGGACGCAGTCGCGGCCGACCGATCAGGCCGTGGTCCAGAAGCTCACCGCCGCGGTCCTCTCAGGCGACTACGAGCGCACGCTGCGCACCGGCTTCGAGCTCGTCGTCTCGGCGCGCTTCGCCGCCGACCCGGCGAACTACGCCGCGTTCGCCGACGCGGCGCGCAACCACCCGGCGACGATCCCGCTGCTGATGTCCCAGCAGGCGGCGCTCGTCGCGCACGACACGTACTCCCGGCTGCGCGGGCTGACGGTCCCGACGCTCGTCATCCACGGCACCGCCGACCAGCTGCTCGCCGCGGTCAACGGCGACCTCGTCGCGTCGCTCGTCCCCGGCGCGCGCCTCGAGCTGCTCGAGGGCGTCGGCCACATCTTCTTCTGGGAGCAGCCCGAGCGCTCGGCGCAGCTCATCCGCGAGCACGCCGCCGCCGCGCCGGCCTGAGAACGCAGACCGCCGCCCGGGTGAGGAGCCCGGGCGGCGGGGTGCTGCGTGCTCTCTGCTGTGCCTCAGACGACCTTGAAGGAGACCTTCTTCGTGGTGCCGAGCTCGGTCTTGCTGTAGCCGGGGGTCACCTGGACCGCGTAGCTGCCGCGGCGCAGCAGGCGCCGCAGGGCGGGCTGGCTCTGCGAGACCCGGAACGGGACCGCCGAGCTCGTGACCCTGAAGCCGCTGGAGAGCAGCGTGAGCTTCGTGCCGGTCTTGCGGTAGACGTTGACCTTCACGATCTCCGTGCCGGAGGGGAGGCCCATCGTCAGGCGGATGCCCTGCTTTTTGGCCTTGCTCTGCTTGATCCGGGCCGCCGTCGCGAGCGACTTCAGCACGAGCGTCGGCTTCGCCGTCGTGCCAGTCGGTGCGGTGCCGGTCGTGGCGGTCGTCGTCACGGTCGTCGTCGTGCCGGTGGCGTTCGCGGCGCCGGCACCCGGCAGCACGGTCCCGTTGCCGGTCAGCGCGACGGTGTGGGGGCTCGCCGGCGCGTCGCTCGAGATCGAGAGGGTCGCGTTGCGCGTCCCGCTCTGGGCCGGGAGGAACCTCAGGCCGATGGTGCAGCTCGCGCCCGGGGCCACCGAGCCGCCGCAGCCGTTGCCGGAGATCGCGAACTCACCGGGGTTTGCGCCGCCGAGTGCGAGGTTCGTGACGCGCAGCGGCACGAGCCCGTTGTTCGTGACCTGCAGGGCCTGCTCGTTGCTCGTCGAGCTCACGGGCTGGTTGAGGAAGTCCACGACCCCGGACGTGCTGAGACCGGGAAGAGCGCCGATCCCGTCGAGGGAGACGCTGTGCGGCGTCCCCGACTCCGTGAGCACGAGGCTCGCGCTCGCGGCGCCCTGGGCGGATGGCGTGAAGCTCACCTGGACGGTGCACGTCGCGCCCGACGCGAGCGAGGTGTTCAGGCAGGTGTCGGTGCCCTTGATGAACCCGCCGGCCCCGCTGATCGCGACGGTGTCGAAGTTCGCCATGGCCGCGAGGCCGTTGTTCTTCACGGTGATGGTCCGCGTCGTCGTCGACCCGACGCGCTGGGTGCCGAAGCTCCCGCTGCCCGGCGCGCTGAAGAAGATCGGCGCGGGCGCGCTCGCAAGCTTGCCCTCGAGCGTGAAGAGGTTCGTCGAGATGCCGCCGGCCGGCAGGCCCGGACCCTCGACGGTCACCGACGTGACGGCGGGACCGACGATCGTGTGCGGCGTGATGCCGTCACCGATGTAGCCGGCGTCGGGCGCCGACTCCGCCGGATCCCACAGCATGAAGGGGCCGATCTCGGTGCCCAGTGCCTCGTCGAAGTTGCAGGGGACGGCGGCGCAGCCGACCTCGTGGCGCTGAGCGGTCCGGTCGTTGCCGGCGATCGCGCCTCCGGCGTCGGTGTGCCAGACGCCCGCTCCGTACGGGTAGGTCACGGTGTAATCGGAGTTCGGCTCCATCCCGGTCATGCCGACCTGGATGCGGCCGAACGTGATCTCCTGGCCGGCGCCGGGATCGAGGAACGCCGCCTCGACGTTGAAGTCGGCGGTGACGCTCTGGGCTCCGGCGCCCGTGACGGTCGCGGAGGCGAGCTGGTAGAAGGCCTCTCCCTGGCCGTCGCCGTTGGTCATCTCGGCGAGCGTCGGCGAGGCGGGGCACTTCGCGTCGGCGATGCAGAGCTCGAGCTGCGTGCCGTTGGAGTCCTGATACCAGGCCGGGAAGTTCGTCGCGGGATTGAGTGGGCCTGTCAGCGACAGCGCCGCCTGAGCCGGGGCGGCGAGTGCCGCGAGTCCGAGCGCGGCGGTTCCGGCGAGCACGACGTTGCGTGCGCGCGATGGCATCCGTGCGTGGTTCCTGCGTGGCACAACGGCCTCCCTGATCGGCGATGAGAACAACCTGTGTCCGTGACGTCATCTTGGGCCGACAAAGGTCGGAGCAGAAGAGCACACGCTGCGCATACCGGTGCGAGATGCGGTCGGCGGCGCCGCCCGTGGGAGGACACGCGGACGGCGGTCGGAGGACGAGGAGCGGACGGCGCCCTCCGTGTCTCGGACGAATGTCCCGCGGCGGCCGGGACGTCCGGGACCCGACGGGTGCGCGACTCGAGCGTGCGCGTGCGCGTTGTCGCACCGCTTCGTGCCGACAGGGGGACAAGACCTGGCCGATCGGATGGCTTTTGGGGTCCTCCTGCTGGATGACGCACGCAACGCTGCATGGATGACCCTCGCCTTGGTGCGCGGGCCCCGCTGGGCGCGGGCCCGGACCAGAGTCACAGTAAAGCGACCATTGGTCCTAGCAGGGGGTGCAGGGTGTCACGCACGGATGAAGCACGGTCGGCGAGCTTCGCCGGCCGGTCGCGCGGTCAGGGACGGCTCGCAGCGGCGAAGCGACTCGGCATCGCCGGCAGCGCGGTGATCGGCCTGGCCGCCTTCGCGGTCCCGGCGCAGGCCGCCGTGGCGCCCGGCCACAACCTCGAGGTCAACCACTCGATCGAGTTCGGGCTGCTCGAGGGCGTGCCCGCGGGCACGGCGGTCACCGTCGAGGTCCTGCGCAACGGGATCGTCGTCGCGTCGAAGTCCGGCGACTCGCAGGTCGATCCCGCCGGCAGGCTCGCCGGCCTCTTCGAGATCAACCACGTCGGCGCCGGCGACTGCTGGGAGGGCGTTCCGGCCGGGCGCACCCCGGACCTCAAGCCCGGCGACGAGGTCGTCGCCACGACGGCCGACGGCACCGACAGGTTCTTCATCCGCGACATCGCGTTCTCCGAGGATCCCGGCACCGGGATCATCCAGGGTCACGCCCGCGGCAACGACACGGGCGGCGTCTTCGACATCACGACGGCGATCAACGCCGACGCCGACAACGGCGGCCAGGTCATGGAGGCCAAGCGCGTGGGATCGCCGGTCGAGGCGGACTTCCCGTTCACCACCGAGATCGACCAGGTGACGGGTGAGTTCTCCAACGTCCTCGTCGGCGGGACCGCGGGCGCCGGTGAGCTCTTCATCGACCACCTCGACGAGAGCGGCGGCGGCACTGGCACGACGACGACGAGCGTCGACGGCACGATCGCCGAGCTCCCGTGCGGGCCGCTCGCGACGGTCTCGCTGAGCAACGTCACGCACGACGTCATCAACGCGGCGAACGTCGGGACCGACATGGTCGTCGGTGGCACCGCCTTCGGCGGCGACACGGCGACGAACGTGACGTTCGGCGGCGTTCCTTACACGGTCGACACGGTCGGCGAGACGTGGACGGTCACGATCCCGTTCGCCGACCTCGGCGCGCTCGCCAACAATGCGAACCACACGCTGTCCGTCGGCTTCACCGACGGGACGCCGACCGAGACGCGCAGCATCCTCAAGGACATCACCGCACCGGTGGTCTCCGCGCTGCGCACGGGCGACGCGGTGACCCTGAGCTCAAATGGCGGCGAGGCCATCCACTACACGACCAACGGCACGCAGGCCACGGCGCTGAGCCCGGTCTACACCGGCGCGATCCCACTTGACGTGGGCACCACGACGATCAACACCCTCGCCACGGACGCCGCCGGGAACCCGGCCAGCTCGTCATTCCAGTTCACGCGCGCCGCTCCGATCGTCGTCGTGAACAACCCCGGCAACGGCGCAGGAGCCGGTGCGGGGGCGGGCGCGGGCGCGGGCGCCGGCACGGGTGCCGCGACCGGAACCGGCGCCGCGACGGGCACGGGCACGGGCGCGGGAGCCGGGACGACGACCGGCGCGTCGGCGACGAAGCTGTCGCTCAAGCGCCTGACGATGGCTCCGAAGATCAAGCGCCGCACCGCGCGTGCGCGGGGCATCGGCATGGTCATGGAGCTCCCCGGTGGCGCGACCATCGCGAAGATCAACGTCTACCGGCGCAACGGCAGCAAGCTCACGCTGCTGTCGAGCACCGTCAAGTCGCTGACCGCCGGCCGCAAGACCGTCAGGCAGAGCAGCGCCTCGCTGCGCAGGCTGCTGAAGGTCGGCAGCTACGAGGTGCAGGTGACGCCGGGCGCCGGCAAGAACGACCTCGGCACGACCTCGAAGGTGCGCTTCAAGGTCGTCAGGTAGGTCCTGGGCGCATCGGATGCACCCGCCGCCCGGCCTCGTGCCGGGCGGCGGTCGTTCATGAGCGCCGCCGCGGTCCGCGGCCCTTGCTGACCCGCGCGACGTACGCGGCCACGCGCTGCGCCGATCGTCCGAGCAGCAGGTCGGCGGGCATCGAGCTGTCCAGGGAGCCGCTGCGGATGCGCTGCCGGACGTAGGCCGTGCTCAGGCGCCCGACGCGATCGAGGTTCGGGCCGATCGGCGCGGTGGTCCCGGCGGCGGCAAGCGTGTGGCAGGTCCCGCAGGTGTGCGAGAAGAGCTGCTTCGGGCTCTGCTTGGCCTCCTCGGCGGCGATGTCGGCGGCGGTCGGGGGCGGAGCCTCGGTCTGCGTCGGCGCGGTGACGGCGGGAAAGAGCGGCTCCGGGGTCTCGTCGGCGGGATCCGGGCCGCAGCCGGCGCAGGCGATCGCAGCGATCGCGAGGAACGTGCCGGCCGCCGATCGTGCCCGCTGGGTCATACGAGCGCGAGGCTAGCGGAGGCGCGCGGGCCGGCACCGCACCCGTGCGGCGACCGCCCGGCTCGCGTCGCCGACCCGACGGGATAGCCTTCGGAGCATGATGCCCACCATGGGCCGCAGCCTCGTCCTCGTCGCGGCGCTCGCCGCGGTGCTCGCCGCCTGCGGGTCGGGCGACAGCACGTCGTCGGCGAGCTCGGGATCGCAGGCCGCGACCGCCGCGCAGGCCGCCCCGAGCTGTCCCGCCGCGGGGCTGTCGGACCTCGAGGGCGGCTTCATCCGCACGCCGGCCGGCGCGCAGCCGGCCCGCACGCCGCTTCTCGTCGTCGTCATGCCCGGCGGCCGCGGCGATCGCGACGACCGCCTCGGGGTTGCCAGGCCGGCGACCGCCAAGGGCTACGCCGTGCTGTACCCGACGCGCGAGGCCGGCGGCTTCTGGACCCTGAACCGCGAGCAGGGGACGAGCGACGTCGAGAACGTCACCGCGCTGCTCGATCGCGTCGTCGCGGCGGGCTGCGTCGATCCCGATCGCATCTCGATCACCGGCGTCTCCAACGGCGCCGGCATGGCGACGCGGATGTCCTGCGAGCTGCCGACGCGCTTTGCCGCCGTCGTGCCCGTCGCCGCGGGCTACCGCGCCCTGGATCCCTGCCCGCAGAACGCGCGGGCGTCGTTCCTCGCGATCCACGGCTCGGCGGACACCGTCGTGCCCTACAACGGCAAGACGGTCGACAACCACGCCGGCTCGGTGCCGCGCTACACCGCGCGGCGCGCCAAGCGCGACGGCTGCGACGACGCGCCGCGCGCGACGCGCCCGCGCCGGCTCGTCACCCGGATCGCCTACCGCGGCTGCGACGCCGGCCTGCGCGTCGAGATCCTGCGCCTCTCGGGCACCGACCACGGCTGGCCCGGCGCCGGCCCGCCGCTGCCCGATCGCAACCCGTCGCGCGTCAGCGCGACGACCGAGCTGCTGCGCTTCATCGCGGGCGCGCGGCGCCCCGCGGCCTGAGGCAGCCGAGCGCCACGGCCATGAGCGCGGCCGCGTACAGCAGCCCCGCCGCCGGCGAGACGAGCGTCCAGAGCAGGCCGGCCACCGAGCTCGCCACGACGTTGCCGAAGCTCTGCACGCCGGCGAGCAGCCCGAACGCCGAGCCGCGCAGATCCTCGGGCGCCAGACGTGCGACGGCCGCGTGCTCGGCGGTCTCGACGCAGCCGATCGCGACGCCGGCCAGCGCGAAGCAGACCGCGAGCAGCGCGATGCTGTCGCCGGTCGCCGCGAAGCCCACGTAGGCGGCGAGAAAGCACGCCACGCCGCCACCGAGGACCCGCACCGCGCCGCGGCGATCGGCGAGCCGGCCGGCCGGGACGCTCGCGAGCGTCGCGGCGAGGTTGTAGCCGGCGTAGAGCACGAGCGCGATCTGGACGGCGCCCTCGTGACCGTGGTCGGCCGAGAGCAGCTCCGTAGCCCGGAGGATCAGCAGCGTGGCGGCGACGTTTCCGAGCTCGAAGGCCCCGATCGCGATCATGAGCCGCCCGAGCTCGCCGCGCAGCACGGGGCGGATCCGGATGCGCAGCGGCATGCGCTCCCGCACGGAGGGCCGCGCGACATGGCGGATCGCGTAGAGGATCGCCACGACCGCCAGCAGGCCCGGGACGACCGACAGCAGGATCGCGGTGCGGACGCTGAACGCCGCGACGAGCGCCAGCGCCAGCAAGGGCCCGCAGACGGCGCCGAGGTTGTCCATCGCGCGCTCGAAGCCGTAGGCGCGGCCGTAGACCTCGCCCGGCACGACGTCGGCGAGCAGCGCGTTGCGCGCCGGGACGCGCAGCCCGCGTGCGGTCCAGGAGGCGGCGCGCAGCGCGCCGACCTGGACGGCGCTCGAGGCGACGCCGATGAGGCTGCCGAGGACCGCCGTGCTCGCGTACCCGCCGACCGCGGTCGCGCGCCGCCGGTGCGGGTCGTCGGCGAGCGCTCCGCCGCCGAACCGCGCGGCGCCGGCGAGCCCATCGGAGACGCCCTCGATGATCCCGAGCGCCGCGGCCGGCGCGCCGAGCGTCGTCGTCACGAGGCTCGGCAGCAGCGCCGTCGGGATCTCGTGGCCCACGTCGGCGAGCAGGCTGGCCGCGCCGATGCCGCGGACGCCGGGCGTCAGCCAGGGATCGGAGGTGGATCGGTCGCCGGAGCTCACCCGGCGAACGTTCTCACGATGCGTCGCGGGCTCAGGACACCGCGACGAGGCGCGTGGCGGCGGCCTTCCAGGTCGCGACGACCTCCGTGCCAGCCTCGAGGTGCAGTGCAGAGATCGCGGTCGTCGTGACCTCCGCGGTGAGCTCGTCGTCGCCGGACAGGCCGAGACGGACGCGCCCGCCGATCGTCGTGATCGACACGACGCGCGCCGAGAGGTGGTTCTGCGCGGAGCGCGGCGTCGCGCGACCCGCGGGCTCGATCGTGATCTCCCACGGGAAGACCGTCGCGGCGACGGGTCCCTGCGCGCTGTCGGTGCTGCGGATCTGGCGGCCGCCGGCGAGCGTCACGAGCGTCGTTCCGTCGGCCTGGGACTGCGCGACACCGTGCAGGACGACGGCGCCGGTGAAGTCCGCGACGAACGCGGTCGCGGGGCGCGCGGCGAGCTGGCTGGCGCTGCCGCGCTGGACGATCCGCCCGCCGTCGACGATCGCGACCTCGTCGCCGAGCAGCGCGGCCTCCGTGAAGTCGTGGGTGACGAGGATCGCCGGCACCTCCGTCTCGCGCAGCAGCTCGCCGAGCTGGCGCTGCGCGCCGGCGCGCGTGCGCGTGTCGAGCGCCGACAGCGGCTCGTCGAGCAGCAGCGCGGCGGGGCGCCGCGCGAGCGCCCGGGCGACCGCCACGCGCTGGCGCTCGCCGCCCGAGAGCGTCGCGGGCCGGGCGTCGGCGAGCTGCTCGAGGCCGAAGCGCGCGAGCCACCCGCGCGCCTCCCGCTCCCGGGTTGCCCGCGGCCGGTCGCGCAGCGCGTAGGCGACGTTCTGCCAGGCGCGCAGGTGCGGGAAGAGCGCGTAGTCCTGAAAGACGTACCCGCAGCGCCGGTGCTCGGGTTCGAGATCGATGCCGCGCGCGGTGTCCAGCCAGACGGCGTCGCCGCAGGTGACGCGGCCGCGGGAGGGGCGCAGGAGCCCGGCGGCGATGCGCAGCGCCGAGCTCTTGCCCGCGCCGGAAGGGCCGACGAGCGCCAGGCAGCCGGCCGGTGGCACGTCGAGCTCGACCTCGAGCTGCAGGTCGCCGAGCTCGGCGGTGGCTTCAACGTGCAAGGACACGGGCGGGGGAGGCGCGCGTCGCGAGCTTGACCGTCAGCAGGATCGCGGCCGAGACCGCCACGAGCACGGCCGAGAGGCCGAGCGCGGCGGTGAAGTCCGTCGAGAAGCGCTCGTAGATCGCCAGCGGCACCGTCTGGGTCACGCCGCGAAAGGAGCCGGCGAACATGAGCGTCGCTCCGAACTCGCCCAGCGCGCGGCCCCAGGCGAGCGCGAGGCCGGCGACGAGCCCGGGCAGCGCAGCCGGGATCGCGACACGGGCGAAGGTCGTCGCCTCGCCGGCTCCGAGCGTGCGCGAGGCGTCGAGCCAGGAGCCGTCGAGGGCGCTGAACGCGGCCTCGGCCTGACGGACGTAGAACGGCGCCGCGACGAAGGTCAGGGCGAGGACGACGCTCGCCGTCGTCAGGACGACGCGGATGCCGGCGTCGTCGAGCGCCTGTCCGAACAGGCCGTTCGGGCCCAGGGCGGCGAGCAGCCCGATGCCCGCCACCGCCGGCGGCAGGACGAGCGGCAGCTCGATGACCGTGATGAGCAGGCTGCGCCCGCGGAAGCGGCGCGTCGCGAGCAGGTAGGCCGCCGGCGTGCCGACGACGACGATGATGAGCACCGCCAGCGCGCTCGTCCAGAGGCTCAGCGTCAGGGCGTCGACGGCCGCCGGGTCGTCGAGGCTGGCGACGAGGTCGCCGGGCCCCGTGTCGACGAAGATCGCGACGATCGGCAGTGCGAGGAACGTCAGCGCGACGGCCAGCGCCACTCCCAGCAGCGGCGGAAACCATCGCGACTGGGTCATGTGGAAGGCGGAGCCCCGAATCCGCTGTCCTTCAGCGCCTGGGCGCCGGAACCCTCCAGCAGCCCGTCGACGAACGCCTTCCCGGCGGCGGGGTTGCTCGCGCCCTTGACGATCGCGACGCCGTACTCGACGGTCGGCTTGAGCTTCTCGGGCAGCTCGATCGCCGTGAGCTTGCCGCCGGCGCCCTGCACGTCGGAGCGGTAGACGAAGCCGGCGTCGACGGCGCCCTGGGTGAGCTTGCCGACGATGCCGCCGACATCGGGCTCGCCCGAGCGGACGTTGGCGAGGACGGCCTTGGACGTCGCCGGCGGCAGGCCGCCGAGGACCTTGCGCGTGTAGTCGCCGACCGGCACGCCCTCGGCGCCGATCGCGAGCGTCACGCCGCGCGCTGAGAGGTCGTGCAGCGACGCGATCTTCGTGCTGCCGGAGGGCACCGCGAGGACGAGCTCGTTCGTGGCGAAGGTCACCGGCCGCTCGACGAGCCCCTCCGAGAAGAGCTGCTCGGGGAGCTTCGTGTTCGCCGATGCGAAGACGTCGGGCTTGATGCCCTGCCGGATCTGCGCGGCAAGCTCGTCGGAGCCCGCGAAGGACAGGCGCACGGTCGCGCCTTCGAACCGGCCGCCGTACGTCGTCAGCGCCTGCTTCAGCGAGGTCGCGGCCGAGACGACGATCTGGCCGGAGCCGCTCGACGCGCCGCCGGACGCATCGTCGTCACCGCAGGCGGCGACGGCGAAGCCGGTGGCAGGCGCGAGCAGGAGGGCGAGCAGGAGGAGGGGGCGCGGCGTCGTCATCGGGCGGCTCCGGTGTCGGTGAGGTCGTACGCCGGCAGGAAGCCGGCGCGGTCGCGAAAGGACGCGGTGGTCAGGAGGTCCAGCAGCGCGCGGACACCGGGGTGCGCGACCCAGGCGTCCGGCACCCACAGCTCGACGTCGTGGACCTCGAGCTCGCAGAAATCGAGCCCGAGCGCGAGCGCGAACGGCTCGATCGTCACGGCGGCGGCGCGGTGCTCGACGGCCGCGCGGGCGGCGTCGAGGTGTCCGGCCGCGGTCCGGCGCGGCCGGACGGGACCCGCCCCGAGACGGCGCGCCGCGCGGTCGACGGCCTGCTGGCAGGCGGCGGTCCGCTCGCGCCCGACGAGCAGCGGTGCGTCGTCGCCGAGCAGCGCCTGCAGGCTCGGGCGCGACAACCCGGTATGCGTCGCGATGCCCGAGCGCCAGCGCGCGACGTGCCAGCGCTGCACCCCCGGCCGGTCCTGCAGCGAGCGATCGGGGCCGTGGACGACGGCGGCATGGCAGCGGCCGCGCTCGAGCGCGTCGAGCGCCTGCCCGGTCGTCGCGGGGACCGCCACGATCCGGGCGTCGCCGCTGCGGTCGAGCAATCCCTCGGCGATGCCGAGCACCGGATCGCAGCCGGCGACGACGGCGCCGGCGGGGGAGGCGCCGGCGAAGAGCCGCACCCGGCCGCCGAGGACGACGCCGTCGGCGGTCGCGCCGGTCGGGCCCAGGGCGGCGGCGCGGTCGAGGACGCGCGCGACCGTCGTCTGCGCGACCCGGGAGGTGCGCACGAGCGCGCCGTCGGCGATGGCGTCGCCGAGCACCGCGATCGCCTGCAGGTCGGCCTCGGGCTCCGGCGTCGCGAAGAGCCGCTCGACGGTGCTGTCGAGTTCGCGCGCCAGGCGGATAGCGGCATCGGCGGCCGGGATGTGGCGCCCGCGCTCGACGGCGCCGACGAGCGCGCGGCTGACGTCCGCGCGCTCGGCCAGCGCGTCCTGTGTGAGGTTCAGCGCAAGCCGCCGCGCGCGTACGCGCTGCCCGATCCGCTCGACGTCGCTCATGCGCGGATCCTAGCGTGATGACAGGATCCTGTGCAGCCCGGATCCGAGTGTGCGGGCTGAAGGGCGCTATCCGCCCCTGAGCCCACAACCTCGAGTGCGAGGGCGTCAGCCCGCGGGCCAGGCCGACGGATCGGCGACGAGCGGGTGCTCCCAGATCCCCGGGTCCTCGCGGCCGAGGCGCCAGACGCCGAACCCGAGCCCGCGGTCGTGGGCCAGGCGGATGAGGGCGTCCATCGAGCGCGCGTCGGTGTACCAGACGTCGTGGGCCACGCCCGACGCGTCGTCGTAGGAGAAATGGGGCGCTCCGGCGACGGGATCGACCACCGGCGACGCGCCGACCGCGGAGATGAGGCTCTGAACGTCGGCCCACTCCAGCGCGGTCGCCGGGTGCGACGGGCCGCCCCCGGCGGCCCAGTCCATCCCGTAGAGCCCGGCGCCGAGGACGTAGCGGCCCTTGTTCGGCATCGTCGCGACGAAGTTCGCGACGCCGGTCGCCCACGGCAGGTCGGCGAGCGCGCCCGGCGTCGAGGTCGACCAGTGCTTGCCCCAGTTCATGACGAAGACCGTGTCGGCGACCGCGCCGAGCGCCGCGTAGTCGTAGAACGCCGCGCGCCCGGTCGTGACGACCTTCGCCGTCGCCGACACCGCGACGGAGATCCGCTTGCCCTGCCCGTGGAGGACCCCGGCGAGCTCGGTCACGAAGCTCGTCAGCGCGTCGCGGTCGCTCGCCGCGCCCGCCTCGAAGTCGATGTTCAGCCCGTCGTAGCCGTGCGTCGCGGCGAGGCCCGCGAGCTGGGAGAGCACCGCCGCCCGCGTCGGCGGGTCGGTGAGCAGGCGGTGCAGGCGCGTCGGGCTCTGGCAGTCGACACGGGGGAGGACGCGGATCGCCCGCAGCTGCGCCCAGCCGGTGACGAGCGGATCGTCGCCGCCGCTGATCGACCCGTCGGCCGCGCACTCGTAGTACGTGGGATACAGCGTGCCGATGCGCTCGAAGTGCTCGCGCAGCGCCGTGAAGCTCTGCCCCGTGGAGGCCAGCAGGAACGCGTGCGCGCGTCCCTGCGACGGCGCCGGCAGCGCCGTCGTGACCGTCACGGGCGCCGCGGCGTCGCTGAGGTTGCCCTGGCTGTCGACCGCCGCGACGGAGATCGAGTACGAGCGCGCGGCGGCCAGGCCGGTGATCGCGGCCGCCGTGCCCGGGACCTGGAAGAGCATCGTGCCGTCGCGATAGACGCGGTAGCCGCTGACCCGGCCGCTGCCGGGCGCGCTCGCCTCCCAGGCAAGATCGGCGCGCGAGTCCGACACGCCCTCGACGCGCAGTCCCTGCGGCGCCGCGGGCGGCCGGTGCCCGGCCCGGACGGTGACGGCGTTGCTCGGCGCGCTGACGGCGCCCGTGCCGTCGACCGTCCGGACGGTGAAGACGTAGCTGCGCCGCGGCGCGAGCGCCACGGCCGCCGAGCGCCCGCGCGACTGGCGCAGCGGCTCGCCGTCGCGGTAGATCCGCGTGCCGGTCGTCGCACCCGAGCGCGCCCGCCCGGGCGTCCAGGAGAGCGTCGCGCTGCGATCGGTGACGCCGGAGGCCGCGAGGTCGCGCGCGGGCGTCGGAAGCGGGCGGCGCAGCGAGGTCCTCAGGAGCCCGGCGCACGGCGCGACGCGCCCGCCCGGCAGGATGACCTGGACGCGGAAGCGGAGGCTGCGACCGGCCGAGACGCGGACCTTCATGCGCCGCTGCGCGGTCTGCCCGACGACGAGCCCGTTGCGGACGAGCCGGTAGCGCAGGCGCGTGCCGCGCGGGCGCAGCGGCCGGCGCCACGAGACCGTGCCCGACGTCCCTTTCGCCCCCGCGGCGAACGCGATGAGCGTCGGCCGCTTGCCGGCGCAGCTCGCGGCGGCGCGGGCATCGGCGGCGGCGCCGGGCAGCAGGAGCGCGCCCGCGAGCGCGAGGACGAAGAGGACGCGGCGGCTCATGGCAGCGGGGAGGGCGGGCCGGCGATCGGCGGGGTCAGCGGCTCGTGGTCGCGCAGCCAGCGGAAGAGGTCGTCGACGGAGGTGTCGGTGTGGACCTCGAAGCGCACCGACTCGCCGCGGTGCGCGGCCGACGACATCCAGCGCGGCTCGTTGCCGTCCTTCTGGACGAAGACCGTCTCGAACTGGCGCTCGAGGAAGGCGCGCATGATCGCCGGGATCCGCGGGTCGTTCGTGTGGCGCTGGCCGTAGTTGCCGTACGGCACGGCGAACGTCAGCGGCTGGAAGTGCTCGAGGTGGTCGGCGAGCATCTCGCGGCCCTCGAAGATGTCGCTCGTCACGCGCTGCTCCCAGTCGGCGAGCGACTCCTGGCCGGCGCTGCGCGTCCAGCGCTTGTAGGCGTAGAACGGGCCGGTGTGCCCCGCGGCATCGTAGTTCACGAGGTAGTGGCCCTTGCCGGCGTGCTCCTGCAGGTCCCAGCGCCCGGAGCGCTCCATGCCGGAGAGCTCCTTCCAGCTCAGGTAGAACGGGTTGTCCGGCGAGATCGCGCCCGGGATGACGAACATCGTCGCCCGGAAGCCGTGGCGGCGCAGGACGCGATCGGCGCCGCGGAAGCTGTCCAGGCGGCCGTCGTCGAAGGTGATGAGCACGGGACGCTGCGGCAGCCCGCGCCGGTCGCCGCGCAGGAAGCGCGCGTACTCGGCGATGCTCAGCGAGCGAAAGCCCATGCGCCGCAGCAGCGCCATCTGCCTGGCGAACGTCGCCTGGCTGACGGAGTAGTCGTCGTCCTCGTCGTTGATGCCGTGGTACGTCAGCACCGGCACCGCGTCGGGGTGTGCCGGCAGCGGCTTGTAGCGCGCCGACTCCCAGGGCGTGAAGCGCACCGCCGGCGCCTCGATCGGCCCGCTGCGATGGCGGCGGTCGAACTGGGAGTAGGCCTCGGTGATGATCGGGACGACGCCGACGAGCGGGATGAGCGACAGCGGCAGCAGCAGCGCCTGCACGAGTCGCCTGGACATGCGGCGCCCGGGCGCCTTCATGCCCGGACCGTCAGCCGGGGCGGCGCCGTCGCGCGGACGGCCTCGCGCCCGGCGGGGGCGCGGGCCGCGGGCGGCGCGGAGCGGGTGCCCCACGACGAGCTGCGCGACGTGAGCATCGCGTAGTACGTCTGCCACAGCAGGAACGCGAGGTAGAAGAAGCAGAACCACACGCCCCAGATCCACAGCGCGTCGTAGCGGCTGTGTCGCAGCGCGTAGTACAGGCCGTAGGCGAGGGCCATCATGTAGATGCCCGCGAGGTAGATCAGCGGCGCGCCCGCGCCCTGCACGATCGGCTGGAAGGCGACCGCGCGGATCGCCGTCACCGGCGCGACGAGCGGCAGCGCGATCCCGACGTACACGGCGACCGAGCCGAGCGGGTTCTTGCGCCACATGAACGTCCCGACGATGAGCGACTCGCGCGTCCAGCTGCGCTTCCAGCGCAGCTGCTGGACCATGAAGGTCTTGAAGTCCGCGGGCACGATCGTGTGGCTCACGGCCTGTGACTCGTAGCGCACCTTCCAGGTGCGCAGGACGCAGTTCGTCAGCGAGCGGTCGTCGCCGAACGTCGACGCCTTGCCGAGGAACGTCTGGTGCTCCCACCAGTCGAGCTTGGGCATGATCGCCGCGCGGCGGTAGACCGAGAAGCAGCCCGAGCAGCAGGTGACGACGTTGAAGACCGACTCGGCCGCCTTGTTGACCTTGAAGGCCACGAAGTAGCGGACGGCCTGCATCTTCGTGAGCCAGGACTCGTGGACGTTCAGGACGTTCGCGTGCCCGGCGATCGCGCCGACGCGCTCGTCGGCGAAGCCCTGGACGATGACGCGCAGCGCATCGGGCTCGAGGACGCTGTCGGAGTCGACGAACGCGATGACCTCGGCGCTCGTCGCGCGGATGCCGGCGGCCATCGCGGCGCGCTTGCCCTTGTTCTGCGGGAAGTCGATGACCTGCACGCGCGGGTTCTCGCGCGCGACCGCCTCGATCTCGGCGAGCGTGCCGTCGCTCGAGCCGTCGTTGACGACGACGACCTCGAGCTTGTCCTGCGGGTAGTCGAGCACGAGCAGCGAGCGGATCGAGGACGCGATCGCCGCTTCCTCGTTGAACGCCGGCATGACGATCGCGACCTGCGGCTCGAGGCCGGCGTCGGGCGCGGAGCGGTACAGCAGGCTCAGCGCGAAGCGGCTGACGATGAACGCCGCGACGACGATGCCGTAGGCCGCGAAGTACGGGTCGATGAAGAGCATCCGCGCGAACGCGGCCTTGTAGACGACGACGGCGACGAGCAGGCCGACGAGGTAGACGCCGGCGAAGAGGCGCAGTCCGAGGTCCAGGATGTCGCCGCGGCGGCGCGACGGCGCGACCGGGGTGGGCGCCGGCGCGGCGGGCGCGGCGGGCGCGGCCGGACGGGCGGGAGCGAGCGGCGCCGCGGCGGCGGCCGCGCGGGCGGCGGCGGCGGCGACGGCCGAGACGCGAGCGGCGGGCGGCGCAGGCGCGACCGGCGCGGGGCGCTGCGAGCGCTCGGTCGCGGCCTCGGCGACGTGGGTCCCGATGCGCACGAGCGCGGTGCCGGCGGCCCGTCCGGCGACCCGTCCGCAGCGTCCGAGCGTCCGTGCCGTCCTCGCCCGAGCGGGAAGCGCCGTCATGGGGTCGGAGAAAGGACTGGGGTCCCTAGCTTCCTCACAGTCCTCTTCTCGGGCGCAGCGCCCCGCGACTCACCGTTTTGAGGTATCAGGCCGAACGAACGTCCACGAGACGGGTGACCCGGCGTCGCGGCGGGGAGGCCCGGGTATCGTCGCCGCAATGCGCCTCACGCTTCTTGCAGTTCTCCTCGCCGCAGCTGTGGCGAGCATCGCGGCCACCGCCATGGCCGAGGCACCGAGCCCCAACGCTCCCGAGGGGTTCGTCGTGCCGGTCTATGTCGCGGCCGACGCCGACCTCGCCTCGCCGCTTCCGCCGCGCGAGCCGTCCTCGCTGCCGGCGCGCACGCGCACCGGCAGCGCGAACCCCGACCGCCTGCGCGGAACCGGCCTCGCCGAGGCGCTCAGCGGCCTCGGCGGCCGCGACATCGTCCAGGCCGGCGGCGGCGACGACGTCGCGACCGGCGATGGTGGCCCGGACCGCCTGTTCGGCGGCACCGGCTCGGACTGGCTGGCCGGCGACGCGGGCGGCGACATCCTCGACGGCGGACCCGGCGCCGACATCCTGCTCGGCGGCTTCGGCGTCGACACGCTCGACGGCGGGCTCGACGGCGACCTGCTCTACGGCGACGAGGCGATCGACACCGTCAACGGCGGGCCCGGCGACGACGTGCTGCACGGCGGCACCGCGCGCGACACCGTCAACGGCGGCGAGGGCAACGACCACCTCTACGGCGACTCGGGCTACGACGCGCTCGACGGCGGCGCCGGCGAGGACGTGCTGCACCTCAACGAGGGCGGCAGGGACCGCCTCGCCGACTGCGGGCCCGGCAACGACGTCGTCATCCTCGACCTGCCCGACGCCTCCGGCGGCATCAGCGACACGAACCTCCTGGAGGCGGGCAACGTCCGCGACTGCGAGGAGGTGCGCCGCGAGGCGCGCCCGCCGAAGGACCCGCGCCTCGGCATCACGTTCATCGCCCAGCGCAGCGGCAGCAGGCAGACCGGCACCCCCAAGGACGACACGCTGCTGGGCTGGACCGGTCCCGATCAGCTCTTCGGCGGCGACGGCGACGACGTCCTGTGGGGCAACCACGCGATCGAGAACAGCACCGCCCGCGACGTCCTCTTCGCCGGGGCCGGCAACGACACGGTCTTCGGCAGCCCCGGGTCCAACCTCATCGACGGCGGCGCCGGCAACGACATCCTCAACAGCGGCGCGGGGCGCAGCACGATCCGCGGCGGGTTCGGCGACGACGTCATCCGCACCCGCGGCGCGGGGCCGCACAGGATCTCCGGCGGGCCCGGCAACGACCAGCTCTTCGCCGTCGCCCGCAGGCGCACGACGATCAGCTGCGGTCCGGGCTTCGACACCGTCGAGCTCGCGAAGAAGGACCGCGCGGGGAAGGACTGCGAGAAGCTCGTCAGGCGGCGATGACGTGAGCCCGGAGATCCTCGATCGCCACGCGCTGATCGAGGCGATCTTCGACTCCCATCGCGAGCACGCGCGGGGCGACGACGCGGGGTACGAGGGGCCGCCCAGCACCACCGCTTCGCCCGCTACCGCGGACCGCACGCGACGCTCGCCGACCCCTTCCGTCGCGCCGATCTCGCGGAGGTGAGCTTCGGCCTCATCACGTCCGGGATCCCGCGCGACCATGTCCGGGCGGTGCGCAGGACGTTCTCCGACGGGCCGTTCTTCACGCGGGTCGTGCCGCGGGCGGTCGGGCGCAACCTCCTGCGCCACCCGCTCGACCCGCTGCCACATGCTCGCGCGCGACGGGCGCTGGCGCGGGCGGGACACGCGGACGTCGGCTGATCGCGGCCTCCAGCGGGTACATCGCCGCTGCAATCACCGCTTGACCTTCAAGGAGGAACCCATGATCGGATTCATCGTCGCCGGGCTCGTCATCGGGCTGCTGGCCCGCCTGCTGCTCCCCGGCCGCCAGCGCATCGGCCTGCTCTGGACGCTCGTCCTCGGCGTCATCGGCTCGGTCATCGGCGGGACGATCGCCAACCTCATCGGGACGGGCGACGTCATGGAGCTCAACGTCATCGGCTTCATCTGCGCCGTCATCGCGGCGGTCTTCCTGCTGTCGGTCGCCGAGCGCGCCGGGCTCGGCGCCGGGCCGCAGCGCCGGGACCTGACGCACTAGCCGCTCAGCGGCGGACGATGCGAAAGCGGGCGCGCCTCGGAGCCGAGGCGCTGCCCGCCTCGTCCGTCGCGACCACCCGCAGCCGGTAGCGACCGGCTGCGAGGCGCCGGCCGTCGAGCGAGCCGCTGAAAGCCAGCTTGTTGGCCCCTTCCACGCCCTCGTCGGTGAGCGTGCCCGGCAGCGTGCCGTAGCGCCCGTTCGACAGCCGGCGCTCGATGCGGAAGGTCATCGTCGCCGGCCGCGACAGCGTGTAGGAGATGACGCCGCGACGCCCGCGGAAACGCAGCGGCGGCGTGACGCGCAGCGAGTCCAGCGCCGGCGCGACGGCTCCCACCGCGGCGGGCCCCGCGACCTGCTCGATCGCCTGCGCCACCGGCACGACGACCGCCGCGACGGGGGACGCCGGGCTCGGCGCTGCCGGGGTCTGCCCGGGCACGTCGAGGGTGTCGAGGTTCACGGTGTACGGGCAGCCGGCGCTCGCCTGCGACTGCGGGCCGAAGGTGTAGTCCCCGAAGTCCTGGGTGTAGTTCGCGCGCGGGGTCGCGGCGGTGCCGACGCCGATGTCGCGCGCCTGGCCGAGGATGTTGTGGCAGTGGCCGGTGCTGGCCATCCAGCCGAGGACGACGGCGCGGGCGTTGCGGTAGCCGGCGGCGATGTTCTCCCCGACGCCGTCGGTGTAGCCCTGGGCGCCGGCGCGGTCCTGCGGCGAAAGCCCCTCGGGCGTGTCGTGGGCGAAGTAGTTGCGGGCGGCCATGTCCTCGCTGTGGAGGCGGGCCGCCGTGTCCAGCCGAGCGTCGCGGCGGAAGGGGGCGAGGCCGTAGCTCGCCCGGATCTGGTTCGTCAGGCAGAAGATCGCGTCGCTGACCTGCCCGCTGTTGGCCGCCGTCGGCGCGGCCGTCTCGTTCGGGCACGCCGTGCGTGCCTCTGCCGCGGCGGGGATCGTGACCGCGAGCGCGAGCGCCGCGAGCGTGGCGGTCATGGACGAGCGGAGCATCACCCCCTATGACGGCCGCCTGGACGTTTCGTTCAGCCCGCCGGCGGCGGTTTCTGGACGAACAGACGAGGCGCTACCGTTCGTTGCATGAGCAACGTTCTTCTCGTCGACGGCCCCTCCGGGGCGCAGCCGGCCCCGCAGGACCGCCCGTCGGAGCAGGAGGCGCTGGACGCCTACTCGACCGTCGTCACGACCGTCGCGCGCGAGCTCGCGCCGTCGGTCGCCAACCTCCGCGTCGCCCGCCGCGTCCGGGGCGGCCGCCGCGCGGCCGGCGGCGGATCGGCCTTCGTCATCGCCGGCGACGGCTTCCTCGTGACCTCCGCCCACGTCGTCGAGGGGACCGACGCCGACGGCGTCGCCTCCTTCGTCGACGGCCGCGAGCTGCGCTTCGAGGTCATCGGCAGCGACCCGCTGTCGGACCTCGCCGTCCTGCGCGCCGAGGCCCGTGACCTCGTCCCGGCGCCGCTCGGCGACGCCGCGACGCTCCAGGTCGGCCAGCTCGTCGTCGCGATCGGCAACCCGAACGGGTTCGCGGGCTCCGTGACGGCGGGCGTCGTCTCGGCGCTCGGCCGCTCGCTGCCGGTGCGCTCGGGGCCCGCCCGCCGCGTCGTCGACAACGTCATCCAGACCGACGCCGCGCTGAACCCCGGCAACTCCGGCGGCGCGCTCGTCGACGGGTCGGGGCGGGTCGTGGGCGTCAACACCGCGGTCGCGGGGATCGGGCTCGGCCTCGCCGTCCCGATCGACGAGCACACGCGGCGGATCATCGGCTCGCTCATGCTCGACGGCCGCGTCCGGCGCGCCCACCTCGGCATCGGCGGCGGCGAACGGCCGCTGCCGCCGCGCACCGCCGCGCGGCTCGGTCGCGCCCGCGGGATCGAGATCGCCGAGGTCATGGAGGGATCGGCCGCGGCCGCCGCCGGCCTGCGGCCCGAGGACCTGCTCGTCGAGGCCGCCGGCAGCGAGCTGCGGACGGTCGCCGACCTCCAGCGCCTCATGACCGCCGAGATGATCGGGCGGACGGTCGAGCTCGTCATCGTCCGCGGCGGCGAGGAGCGGCGCGTGCCGATCACGCCGCGCGAGCTCGTGACGGGCTAGCCGCCTAGAAGACGACGGTCCGGTTGCCGACGCGGATGACGCGGTCCTCGCAGTGCCAGCGCACGGCGCGCGCGAGGACGCTGCGCTCGACGTCGGCGCCGCGGCGCTCGAGGTCGGCGGCGCTGTCGCGATGGGAGGCGCGCACGACGTCCTGCTCGATGATCGGCCCCTCGTCGAGGTCCTCGGTCACGTAGTGCGCGGTCGCGCCGACGAGCTTGACGCCCTTGTCGCGCGCGCGCTCGTACGGCGCGGCACCCGGGAAGGCCGGCAGGAACGAGTGGTGGATGTTGATCATCGGGACGCCGACGCTCGCGAGGAAGTCGGCGGACAGGATCTGCATGTAGCGCGCGAGCACGACGAGGTCGAAGTTGTGCGTCAGCAGCTCGCTCTGCCGGCGCTCGGCGTCGGCCTTCGTCTCGCGCGTCACCGGGACGTGGACGAACGGCACCGCGAACGAGCGGACGTCGTCGGCGAGGTCGGGGTGGTTGGAGATCACGAGCCCGACGTCGAGCTCGAGCTCGCCGCGGCGCGCGCGCCAGAGCAGGTCGACGAGGCAGTGGTCATGGCGGCTGACCATGATCGCGACGCGCTTCGGGACGCCCGCGTCGGTGAGCTGCCAGTTCATCCCGAACGGCTCGCCGACCTCCGACGCGAACGACGAGCGCAGCTCGTCGCGGACGGCCGCGAGGTTCGCGAGGTGAAAGACCGTCCGCAGGAAGAACGTGCCGCCCTCGGGATCGGTCGAGTACTGATCGGACTCGATGATGTTCGCGCCGCGCTCGAAGAGGAAGCTCGAGACGGCTGCCACGATCCCGGGCCGGTCGGCGCAGGCGACGAGCAGGCGGCCGATGTCGGGCGAGACGGGCATCGGGGTGAGCGTAGTCGGCGATACTGCCCCCATGCCGCGTCATGTCGTCCTCTTCTCGACCGCGTCCTGCGCGTACTGCGGCCATGCGAAGAACCTGCTGAGCAAGCGCGGCGTCGCGTTCGAGGAGGTCGATCTCAGCGAGCATCCCCGGCTGCAGGCCGAGCTCACCGAGCTCACCGGCCTCGACAGCTATCCGCAGATCCTCGTCGACGGCGAGACGGTCGGCGGGCTCAACGAGCTGCGCGCCGCCGACAAGAGCGGCGTCCTCGCCTCGTGGAGCACGTAGGGCACGCGCGTTACCCTCCGCGGGGATGGGGACCCGCGAGCCGATCGCACTGACCGTCATCGGCGGCTTCCTCGGGGCCGGAAAGACGACGCTGCTGAACCGCATCCTGCGCGAGAGCCGGGGACCGCGCCTGGCCGTGCTCGTCAACGACTTCGGCGCGATCAACATCGACGCCGAGCTCGTCCAGGCGCGCGAGGGCGACATGGTGCGCCTGGAGAACGGCTGCATCTGCTGCAGCGTCGGCAGCGACTTCATCGGCGCGCTGGCGCTGCTGCGCGACGGGCCCGAGCCGCCCGAGCACGTCGTCGTCGAGGCCAGCGGCGTCGCCGATCCCGGCGCGATCGCGATTCTCGGCGACATGCCCGGCTACCGCCGCGACGCAGCCGTCGTCGTCGCCGACGCCGAGACCGTGCGGGCGCGGGCGGCCGACGAGGCGACGCGCCACCAGATCCGCGGTCAGCTGCGCGCCGCCGACCTGCTCGTCCTCAACAAGGCCGACCTCGTCGAGCCCGAGCAGCTCGCGCGGACGCGCTCGTGGCTGCGCGAGATCGTCGGCCCGTCGACGGCGATCGTCGAGACGGCGTTCGGCGAGATCCCTGCCGACGTCGTGCTCGGACGGCCGCCGAGCGGAGCCGCGCCCGCCGCCCACGACGACCATCACGACGATCACGACCACGCGCACCCCGCCTTCGAGACCTGGAGCTGGACCGGCGCCGCCGCGATCAGCGGCGCCGGCCTCGTCGAGGAGCTCAAGGCGCTGCCGGACGGGATCGTCCGCGCGAAGGGCCTGCTGCACCTGCGCGAGGACCCGGCGAGCCGCTACGTCCTGCACGTCGTCGGCCGGCGCTATTCGATCGAGGCCGACCGCCCGTGGGGCGAGGAGGCGCCGGCATCGCGCCTCGTCGTCATCGGCCTGCCCGGCTCGGTGGACCCGCAGCAGCTCGACGAGACGCTGCGCCGACTGTCGGTGCCGCGCGGCGCCGACGGCTGATCAGGTGCCGGTGAGCTCGTCCGTCAGGCGGCGGACGAGCGCGGCGCCCCGTCACTGTCACGGCGCTGGCCCGCATGGCAGGCCTCCGCGAGCTCCAACGCTGACGCTTCAAGCCCGCCGCCTGACACAGCATGTTCGCTCCCTCCCGCGCCCACGCCCGACAGTGAGCTGCCAGGTGCGATCGCGAAGTCTCATCTCCGGCGGCCGCTCCACGAGTGAAAGCAGCCACCACACGGTGTCCCGCGATGTACATCAACGTCGCAGTTTGCGAGCTCATGACCGCCGCCGAGCCCGGCTGTCCGCGGCCGATCGCCGACCGCGCGCTCCAGCGCCAGCACCTCGGCGAGCCCGCAGCGCTCGATGAGGCCCGCGAGCTCGGGCGAGGCGCCGCGGAGCACGATGCGGCAGCCGTTGCGGCGGGCGCTCAGCTGCTGCTGGGCGAGCATCCCGACGACGGCGACCTCGGCGCGCAGCGCGCTCGCGTCGACGACGAGGACGCCGGGGTCAGGCTGCGGAGGCATGCGCAGGGGCAGGGGAGGTCCTCGTCGTGGCCGGTACCGCTCAGACTCCGGCGAGCGCGGAGACTCATCGCGGCTCGTCCGGGTTGCCGGCCTGCTCGTCGAGCTTGGAGCGCAGGTACGCGGCCTTGTCCGCGCGACGGCCGGCCGCGCGCTCCTCGGCGGGCTGGTCGGCCTCCCGCGCGCGCTTGATCTCGGCCTGCTCGCGGCGCAGCTGCTCGAGGCGCAGCGTCTCGGTCGTGGGCTCGTCGGGTGCCATCGCACGCAGGTCATGCCCGGATATGCGGACGCCGACGCCCCTGGCGGGGCGCCGGCGCACGTCGCGGCCGGGGCTAGGAGAAGCGGAGCTTCGGGTCGATGCGCTGCACGCCGGCGGCGTTCGTGTAGAGCGTCGGGATCCGGTAGGACGCCAGCGAGGTGACCTCGCCGGGCAGCGCGCGGTCGGCGGTGTGGACGTCGAGGCCGCGGTGGGCGTTGACGCCGACGGTCTCGACCGTGCTCTGGGTCCGGCCGACGCGCAGCCAGATGCCGTTGAAGCGCGTGAGCGTCGGGCCGGCCATCCGCTGCTCGGTCTTGGCGCGCGCGACGATCTTCACGTCGTCGGCGTTCATGTTGAGGATCCGGATGATGGAGCGCGTGCCCTCGCCGAAGCGGCCGATGACGCGCGTCTCGGCGACATCGGTCTCGGCGGCGACCGTCCGGAACAGGCGCGTCAGCGAGCGCTTGGGGCGCTTGATGTAGAGGCCCTTGCCCTTGCCGGTGGTGCGGCTGAAGACGATCGTGTCCTTGAAGATCGACGGCGCCGCCTCGGTCGCGCCGGTGGAGAACGCCGTGAGCTTCTGCTCGGCCGGCGCGCCGACGTCGTAGCGGTAGAGGTCGCCGCCGCGGGCGTAGACGATCGCGCGGCCGTTGGTCTTCGTCGGGCCGAGGTCGGGGTCGTAGGGCGACGAGGAGGCCGGGACGGGGGCGTCGGCGACGACCGATCCCTGGGCGACGACGAGGTGGTAGCCGTCGGCCGCCTTGCGCGACCACGCGGCGGTGGCGCCGTAGGCCGTGACGTTCTGCGCTGTCGGGTCGGCGGCGACGGTCGTGTCGGCGAGCGCGGGGGCGGCGCCGAGGGCGCCCGCCGCGAGGGCCGCGGAGAGCGCGCCGGTGATGAGGTGCTTGGTGGACATCGTGGGGAGCTCCTGGGGTCGTTCTGGGTGGCTTGACACCACGGTCGCCGATCGCGGGTCGCGGCGCCAGCCACCCTGGGTGTGCGTCTGGGCCACCCCGTCAGAAGAGCTTGCGCGTGAGGTCGAGCACGAGGCTCGAGAGCCCGATGACGACGACGATGCCCAGCGCGCCGACGGCGGCCCCGGTGCCGGCGACGACGACGTCGGTCATGAGGATCCCGAGCGCCAGGAGCACGACGCCGATCGAAGGCAGCGTGTCGAGGCCGGAGAACGGGGGAGCGAGGAACGCCGTGATCGTCAGCGCGAGGACGACGAGCCCGAAGACGACGCCCGTGAGGCGGTGGCCGAAGAGCCACTGCCCGCGCGGGCGCGAGAAGCGCTCGAGCCAGCGGATGCGCCGCAGCAGCGTCGTGATGACCTTGGAGCGCGCGCCGCCGCCGAGCTCCATCCGCTTCCAGCGCACGGGCAGCCAGATGTGCCGCCTGCCGGCGATGAGCTGCAGCGCGAGCAGCATCGTCACGACCTCGAGGACGTGCGTCGCGCCGCCGGTCGGCAGCGGCAGCGCCGGCAGCGCCATGAGCAGCGCGAAGATCACGGCGAAGCTCCGCTCCCCGAAGACGTCGATGAGCCCGCCGAGCGTCTTCGGGCCGTCGCCCTGAAGCCAGGCCTCGAGCTCCTCGCTGATCTTCTCGTCCCCGGCGATGCCGGGGATTGTCGCGACCGCGGGGGTCAGAGGTGCCGGAGCGGGCTGACGCCCTGCTCGGCGAGGCGGCGCAGCTCCTTGAACTGCTGCGGTGTCAACGGCGCGCTGCGGCGCATCGCATGCACCTCCGCCGGCGTCATCCGGCGGTCTGGGTCGAGGTCGTGAAGGATCTGGCCGGCAGGCCGCGATCGATCGTCAGGGAGGGGGTCATATCGCTCGCGCGCCACGGCGGTCCCTTTCACTCGCGTGCTCGTCACCGCGCCGCTACCCCACGGCCCGCACGCACAAACACGACCTCGGCGATCACGCGTCGAGCGCCTCGGCGAGCTCGAGCCACGCGGCCTCCGCGCGCTCGCGCTCCGCCGTCTGCGCCGCGAGCTCGAGCTGCAGCTCGCGCAGGCGCGCGTGGTCGGTCGCGCTCGCCGCCATGGCCTCGTGCAGCTGCGACTCGCGGGCGCCGAGGCGCTCGACCGCGCGCTCGAGGCGCTGCAGCTCCTTGCGCGCCGTGCGCGCGGCGCCGCCCGCGCCCGGCGGCGGCCGGACCGCGGCCGGCCCGGGCGCCGGCTGCTCGGCGGCGGCGCGCGAGGCGAGGTACTGGTCGATGCCGCCGGGGAGGTGGCGGATCGCACCGTCGCCCGTGAGGCCGTGGACGTCGTCGCAGACGCGCTCGACGAAGTAGCGGTCGTGGCTGACGATCACGAGCGTCCCGGGCCAGCGGTCGAGGAGGTCCTCGAGCGCGGTGAGGGTCTCGATGTCGAGGTCGTTCGTCGGCTCGTCGAGCAGCAGGACGTTCGGCTCGGCCATGAGCAGCCGCATGAGCTGCAGGCGGCGGCGCTGCCCGCCCGAGAGGTCGCGCACGAGCGTCCGCGCGAGATCGCCGCGGAAGCCGAAGCGGTCGCAGAGCTGGCTGGCGGTGAGCTGGAGGCCGTCGCCGAGCGTCGCGTTGCCGCGCACCTCCTCCAGCGCCTCGAGCACGCGCAGGTCGCCGCGGATCTCGGAGGTGTCCTGCGTCAGGAACGCGAGCCGCACGGTGCCACCGCGCTCGACGCGCCCCGCCGCCGGCTCGAGCTCGCCCGCGAGCAGGCGCAGCAGCGTCGTCTTGCCAGAGCCGTTGACGCCGACGAGCCCGACGCGGTCGCCGGGGCCGAGGCGCCACGTCACGTCGCGCAGCAGCGGCTCCTCGCCGAAGGTCACCGACACGCGGACGGCGTCGAGCACCTTGTCGCCCAGGCGCGCTGTGGCGAAGCGCAGGAGCTCGGCGCGGTCGCGGACCTCGGGCTCGTCGGCGATCAGCGCGTTGGCGGCCTCGATGCGGAACTTCGGCTTGCTCGTGCGCGCGGGCGGGCCGCGCCGCAGCCAGGCGAGCTCCTTGCGCACGAGCTGGCGGCGGCGCTCCTCGCGGGCCGACGCCTGGCGATCGCGCTCGGCGCGAGCCAGCACGTACGCCGCGTAGCCACCGTCGTACTGATGGACGGTCCCGCCCTCGACCTCCCACGTCGCGGTGCAGACGGCGTCGAGGAACCAGCGGTCGTGCGTGACGACGAGCAGCGAGCCGCGGCGCGCCGCGAGGTGGTGCGCGAGCCAGTCGACGGCCTCGACGTCGAGGTGGTTCGTCGGCTCGTCGAGCAGCAGCAGCGAGGGCCCGTCGAGCAGCAGCCGCGCGATCGCGATGCGGCGGCGCTCGCCGCCGGAGAGGGCGTCGATGGGGCTGTCCATCCCCTGCGGGAAGCGGCTGAGCCCGATGCCGCCGAGCAGCCCGCCGAGCACCGACCGGAACGCGCTGTCGCCGGCCCACTCGTGGTCGGCGCGGGTGCCGACGAGCGCGTCGCGGACCGTGCGAAAGCCGCCGAGCTCGTCGCCTTGGGCCAGCAGCGCGAGATCGACCGCGCGGGCGCGGGTGACGGCGCCGGCGTCGGGCTGCTCGACGCCGGCGACGAGGCGCAGCAGCGTCGACTTGCCGTCGCCGTTGCGGCCGACGATGCCGATCCGGTCGCCGGCCGAGACCCCGAGCGTGATGTCCTCGAGCACCGTGCGGCTGCCGTAGCCCTTGCCGACCTCCTTGAGGTTGATGAGGTTGCGCGGCGCCGCCATCAGACGGGCAGCAGGGGCGAGGGCAGGGCGGGGTCGTGCAGGCGCAGGTAGAAGAGGCCGATGCCGGCGTGCCCGTCCAACAGCCCCGGCGCGAAGCCGTCGCCCGCGCCGCACGGCCAGCCGTCGACGCTGCCCGCATAGCGCCCGGCCGCGACGTCGCCGACGCGGTGCGCGAGCGGCGCGTGCTCGGGGTCGTGCAGCAGGACGTCGGCGTTGCCGGCGAGCCCGTCGGCGAGCGTGAAGCTCGCGCCGTGGTCGAGCAGCGCGCGCTGCACGGCGGCGGCCGTCGTGGCGAGGGCGATCGCGGCCTCCTCGCGGGAGCGCTCGTCGCCGAGCACCGCGTGCGCGCGCAGCCGCGTCAGCGCGATGCCCGGGGCGCCGTGGCTCCAGGAGGCGAGGGCCGGCGCGCGGAAGCTGCCGCGCCGCTCGCGGCGCTCGATCCCGCGCAGGTCGGGCCAGTTGGCGGCCTCCGGATCGAACCAGTGACGCTCGTAGTCCAGGGCGCGCTGCGCGGCGGCGCGATGGCGGTCCTCGCCGCCGGCCGCGAAGAGCTCGAGCAGCGCCCAGGCGGCGCCCGCCGCGCCCTCGGCGACGCCGCAGAGGCCGTGCATGCGGGGCGCCGCCGGCGCGGGCCAGGACCAGCCCTCGGCGCCGCGGCGGGCGCCGGCGCAGAGCTCGTCGCCGAGGCCGGCCGCGCGCCGCGCGAGCCGCGCGTCGCCCAGCAGCCGGGCGAGCGCGAGCAGGGCGGCGATCTCGCCGGCCAGGCCGGCGACGACGCCGAAGCCCGCGGGCGCTGACACGGGGCGCGCCCGCGCGAGCCGCGCGGCGCGGGCCGCGAGCCGCGGCTCGCCGAGCAGCGGCGCGCAGCGCGCCGCGGCGTACGCGATGCCGAGCCGGCCGCCCATGAGCCCGCGGTCGTGCGCCGCGTCGGCATGGCCCAGCGCCTGCGCGAGCGCGCCGAGCGCCGTCTGGCGGGCGGCCGGATCGCCGCTTGCCGCATGCAGCTCGGAGAGAAACAGCGCGATGCCCGCCGTGCCGCCGCCGAGATCGGGGCCGAGCGCCCGCCGCCCGGCGCCATCCGGGCCGACCCAGTTGCAGCGCCCGCGGTACCGGACGGCCGCGCGGACGAGCCGGTCTGCGATGCCGCCGGCGGCGGCGAGCGGGTCGGCCGCGCGGGCCATCGCGGGCGGGGCGATGCTACGAAGCCGCATAGCGGTCCGGCGATCCGGGCTGGAGGTACGGGGCGTCGAGGTCGATGCCCTCGTCGCGGAAGCGGTCGCGCACCGCGGCGAGCCGCTCCGTCGCCGTCCGCAGGCCGGCCGCGCCCGCGGACAGGATCGCCTCGGCGAGCAGGCGGCAGCGATGCGCGGCGAAGCTCTCGCCGGCGGATGGCTCCTCGGCGACGGCCAGCCCGCGGGCGAGCGGCTTCGAGAACGCGGGGGAGCCGTCGCCGAGCTGCAGGGCGCGCATGAGCGGGCGCAGGAGCGCCGTCGTCGCCGGGAGGTCCTCGCGGCGGATGAGCAGCGCGGCGCAGCCGCCGCGTGCGTAGCGCGCGGGATCGGCGGCGAGCTCGAGGTCGAAGGGCAGCTCGGCCCCGTTGAGGGCGTAGGTGACGCGCTTGACGAAGCTCGGCGCGCCGGCCGCGGCGAGCGTCCAGTGCAGCCGCAGCAGCTCGCCGGCGGGGCGCCCGTGATCGCCGGTGGCGACGTACCAGCCGGGCACGAGCCCCATGAGCTCCTTCGGGAGGCGCACCGTCGCCGTGGCGCCGGCGACGCGGCAGTCCTCGTGCGGCGCGCGCAGCAGCAGGCCGTCGGCGCGGACGACGTCGACGGCGTCCTCGGCCGTCGCGGCGACGCGCCAGCCCGGCTCCCAGGTTCCGCGCCCGTTGTTGGCGTGCGAGAGCGCGCTGACGAAGGACCCTCCGTCGCCCGTCACGACGGCGTCGGCGCCCGCCGCTCGCGGCACGCCGGACGGCTGGAAGTCGGCGAGCAGCCGCGCGGCGAGGGCGGCCTGCAGCGGCGCCGCCTCGGTGCGCCTGCCAAACCAGAGATACGCGTCCGGGAGGCGCACCTCGACGGCGCCGAGCGCCGCGAGCACCTGGGACTCGTAGCGCGTCATGGCGCGACTCCGAGCAGCGCGATCGCCGCCTCGTCCGGGCGGACGAGCAGCTCGTGCGCGGCGCGCAGGCTCAGCTCGACGCGCTCACTGGCCGTGCGCGCCTCCTGGGTGTGCTCGAACGCACTCTGCAGCAGCCGCGCGCCGGCGTAGCGGGTGCTGCGCTGCAGCAGCGCCGATGCCTGCGGGGCGGCGAGCCCGCGGGCCCGGACGTACGCGCTCCAGAGGCGCGCGATCGCCGGCTGCGGCGCCTGGCCCGGCCGGTGCGCGACGTAGTCGCTGAGCGCCGACCCGATGTCGAAGGCCGGATCGCCCCAGCCCGCCATCTCCCAGTCGACGAGCTTCACGCGGTCGCGGCGCGGTCCCTCGGCGATGCAGTTCTCCCACTTCACGTCGCGGTGCACGAGCGCCTCCGCGACGAACCCGTCGCGCAGCTCGTCGAGCGCACGGCAGCAGGCCTCGTCGCGCTGGAGGCGCTTGACGAGGTCGACGCTCGCGGCGCTGAGGACGCGCAGCGCGGCGAGCTGCGGGCGGTGCAGCCAGAGGACCCAGGGCGGGTCGTCGCGGAGCTCCTCGTCGTCGGGCGCGACGGCGTGGATGGCCGCCAGCGCGCGGCCGAGCGCCGCCGCGACAGCCGTCGGGCAGCGATCGCGGCCGGCGTGCAGGTGGACGAGGTCCTGTCCGGCGGCGAGCCATTCGAGGATGACGATGCCGCGCACCTCGTCGTGGGCGACGAGGCGCGGGACGGGCGCGCCGCGGGGCGAGAGCCGCCGGTAGAGCGCGACCTCGTTGTCGAGCGTCTGGCCGCTGTCGGCGGCGACCCCCTGTTTGAGGAGGTAGCTCTCACCCGGCCCGCCGCTGACGCGGAGGTTGCGGTTGCGGCTCGAGACGTCGGTGATCCGCAGGTGCCCGGAGACGATCGAGCGGCGGCTCAGCAGGCGCCGCGCGAGCAGGTAGTCGGCGACCTCGTGGGATTCGAGCAACTGCATGCGCGCTTGAGGGTCGCACGAACGAGCTCGGAGCCTGGCAGCGCGATCATCCGCGCGGAATCAAACGGCGCACGTAGCACGGCCAAGAGCTGTTCTCCTGGTTCTCCGGCTCGCCGACCAGCTCGCCGCCATGCGCTGTCGGGAGAGTCGCAGCGATGCCCGATCCACGCATCCGGAAGCCGGCCTTCAGGTCTCCCGGCGGTAGCGGATGTGCGTGGCCAGCGGCGAATGCAGCACCTCGATGGGCTCCAACCCGAACGATTCGACGCCGTCGAAGATCCGCTCGCCGGATCCGAGCAGGACTGGGGCGATGTCGAGGGTGAGCTCGTCGACGACCCCGGCGACGAGCGCCTGGCGAACGGTGGAGGCGCCGCCCGCGATGTCTACGCCGTCGTCGCCGGCCGTCTCACGCGCCTGTGCGTAGGCGGCGCCGAAGCCGTCGGTGACGAAGTGGAAGGTCGTACCGCCCTCCATCTCGATCGGCTCGCGGGCATGATTGGTGAGCACGAACACCGGTGCGTGGTAGGGCGGCTCGGGTCCCCACCAGCCGCGCCAGTCCTCCTCCCACTCGCCGCGGATCGGCCCGAACATGTTGCGGCCCATGAGGTAGGCGCCGCGCGGGCGCATGAGCCAGCCGGCCGCGGTCTCGTCGGCCTCGTTCGCGCGCTCGTCGCCGAGGTGCCAGCGATGCAGCTCCCTTCCGCGCTTCCCGAGCGGGTGCTCGCGACTCTGGTCCGGCCCGGCGACGAAGCCGTCGAGCGAGATCGACATGTGGCAGGTGGTGTGCGGCATCCGCGGCCCTTTCGGAAGGTGATTGCGATCGGCAGGTCGTAGCCCGGACGCCCTCGAGCAGCCGCAGTATCGCACCGCGATCGAGCGTTCGCGAGCGTCCGGGGGCGCCGGCGAACGGCCCGACCTCGCGAAGAATGCGAACCTCGTGGCGTTGGGATTCGCCGCGAAGGACCGGTGATCCACGCTAAGCTCCCGCGGCCGTTCCAGCCGGTAGCACGACGCCGCAAGCCCCCTGAGGGCTCCTCGGAGCGCGGAGCGGGTAGGCGTCTGTGTGGCACTGGCAGCCCGCGACTGCCGGAACGGCTGCCACACGAGTGCTGCCAGCTCAGCACCCGACCAAGGAGGTCGCCTATGCCGAGGACATCGGCAGACGGCGGAGCCCCGCCCCGGCGGGGCTTCGTCGTTCTAGGCCGCCGCCGGGGCGTCGAAGCCGACGCGGAGCTTCTCCAGCCCGAGCCGGATGCGCCCCTTGATCGTGCCCACGGGCGCATCCGCCCGGCTGGCGATCTCGCTGTGGGACAGCCCGCCGTAGTAGGCGAGGAAGACCGCCTCCTTCTGGCCGGGGGGCAGCTCGCCGATGAGCGCGAGCACCGCGCTGCGGTCGGGCGCGCTCGTCTCGGGCGCGGCCTCCGCGCGCGCCTCGTAGCGCCCGTGCTCCGCGGCCGCGACCTCGACCGGCCGGATCGCCGCGCGCCGCCAGGCGTCGATCGCGCGATTGCGGACCATCGTCGACATCCACGCGGGCACGCTGCCGAGCGCCGAGCGGTACTGGTGCGCGCCGCGCCAGACGGAGACGAACGCCTCCTGGGCGACCTCCTCGGCGAGCTCCCTGCTCGAGCAGAGCTTGCGGGCGTGCGCGAGGACGCGGCGGTGGTGGCGGCGGTAGAGCTCGTCGAAGGCCTCCGTGTCGCCGGCCGCGACCCAGGCCATGAGCTCGCCGTCGTCGGCCTGCACGGGGTCTCCGAACCGCGGTGCGGCAGTGCGGGTGAGAGGGATCATGCAGCACACTGTACGACCTTTGCATAGGGTTTGTCCAATGTTCGTCCAGTCTGGGATACTGCGGCCGGTGAACGACGGGGACGACCGCTGGCGGATCAAGGAGTTCGCCGCGCGCGTCGGGGTGCAGGAGCCGACGCTGCGCGCCTGGGAGCGCCGCTACGACCTGCTGTCGCCGGAGCGGTCGGCGGGCGGCTATCGGCTGTACTCGGGCGCGGACGAGCGGCGCGTGCGCGCGATGCAGGCGCACATGGCGCGGGGCATCGCGGCGGCGCAGGCCGCGGCGCTCGCGATCGCCGAGCCGGCGGGCGAGCTCGCGCCGCCCGCCGATCCGCAGGCGCTGCTCGCCGAGCTGCTCGCCGCCGCCGAGGCGTTCGAGGCGATGCGCTTCGACGTCGGGCTCGGCGCGGCGTTCGCGTCCGGCCGCGTGACGGGGATCCGCACGATCGTGCTGCCGCTGCTCGTCGAGGTCGGGGAGCGCTGGGAGCGCGGCCGGCTGACGGTCGGACACGAGCACTTCGTCAGCCACCTCGTCGAGCGCAGGCTCCTGACGCTCGCTGCGGGCTGGGAGTCGGGCGACGGCCCCCGCGCGCTGCTGGCCTGCGCCCCGGGCGAGCGCCATACGCTCGGCCTGCTGTGCTTCGGGCTCGTGCTCGCAGACCGCGGGTGGCGGATCGGCTATCTCGGCGCCGACACGCCGGTCGCCGACGTCGCCCGTGCCGCCGCGTCGCTGACGCCCGAGGTCGTCGTGCTGTGCGCGCTCGACGAGCGCCACCTGCGCGCCGCCGACGGCGCGATCGCCGCCCTCGGCCGCCGCCATCGCACGATCCTGGCGGGCCGCGGCGCGAGCGCCGAGGTCGCCGCACGGCTCGGCGTCGAGCGCGCAGAAGGCGATCCGGCATCCACCGCGGAGGCGCTCGCGGCCGCGCACGGGGCCGCGCCGGCCTGAGCGCGCCTCATGCGGCTCGCAACCCGGGACCGATGGACGGGCGACCCCGCGCCGGCGCTCAGCACGGAGTGGGTGCGCGACGCGGCGGCGATCGGCGGCGCGACGTCGTCGAGCTACACCGTCACCGGCGCCGAACCAGGGCCACGAGCTCTCCTGCCGCGTCACGGCCACGAACATCGCCGGCTCCGCGAGCGCTCGCAGGAACGATCTGCTCGTCCCGGATGCGCCGCGGACCGGCCGTGCGCGGGCGCGGACGGTCGCGCCCTGACGCGCCGCGTGACGCTGCGCCGCTGACCGCGGCGCCTCAAGTTCGCGCCCGGGACGTCGAAGACCGGGCGACGCCATGCGCTTGATCAGACTCAGCTCGCTGTCGGACGGGATGGTCCTCGCGCGCGACCTGCGAACGGGCCGCCCGGGCGAGGTTCCGCTGCTGCGCGCGGGCGTGCGGCTGTCGAGCTCCTACGTCGCGCGGTTGCGCGCGATGGGCGTCCACACGGTGTGGATCGACGACGAGCTCTCGCGCGGGATCGAGCCGCTGGCGCCGCTGGATCCCGAGGCGCGCGTCGCGGCCGAGACGGCCGTCTGCGAGAGCTTCGACCGGACCGCGCGCATGCTGTCGCGGGGCGGCACGGCCCTGCCCCAGCGCGACGTCGAGAACCTCGTCGGCATCGTGAGCGTCATCGCGTCGAACCTCGCCGACGTCCCCGAGGCGTCGCTCGCGCTCGACGACCTCGCGAGCGCCGACGCCTACACCCACCGCCACTCCGTGCAGGTCGCGATCCTCGGGATGCTCATCGGGCGCCGCCTCTGGCAGCGCGACGGCTGGCGCGACGCGCTGGACCGCCCGCGCTACGACGGCATCGAGGCGCGCCTGACGAAGCTCGGCATCGGGCTCATCCTCCACGACATCGGCAAGCTCGCGGTGCCGCCGGCGATCCTCAACAAGCCCGGCCGGCTGACCGACGACGAGTTCGCGCAGATCAAGCTGCACCCCGAGGCCGGCGTCGACCTCCTGCACTCGGCCAACCCGTCGCCGCTCGTGATCGCCACCGTGCGCGACCACCACGAGCGCCTCGACGGCTCGGGCTATCCGGCGGGGCGCCAGGGCGCGTCGATTCACGAGTTCGCGCGCATCGCGGCGATCGCCGACGTCTTCGACGCGATCAGCTCCGAGCGCCCGTACAAGCACGCGGCGCCGGCGAGCGTCGGCGTCAACGTCATCGGCCAGGACGTCCTGCGCGGCCGGTTCGATCCCGCCGTCGCCGCGGCCTTTCGCCGCGTCTGCATGCCCTATCCGCTCGGCACCGACGTCGTCGTCGACGGCGAGACGATCGGCGTCGTCAGCCACGTCAGCGGCGAGGAGCCGTGGGTGCCGACGGTCCGGCGCATCGTCGAGGGCGAGATCGTCGAGGCGACGATCGACCTGCGCCACCTCGACGCGATGCGCGCGCCGCCGGAGGCCGCCGCCGCCTGAGCCGGGCTTCGTATCCTCCGCGGCTGGTGTTCACGGCAGCTCACCGCGGCGGCAGCGGCTCACCGCTGCTCTGCCTTCACGGCTTCACCGACACCTGGCGCACGTGGGAGCTCGTGCTGCCGGCGCTCGAGCGCCGCCACGACGTGCTCGCGCCGACCCTGCTCGGTCACGCGGGCGGCCCGCCGGCCGGCGACGACGTCAGCGCCGCAGCCGTCTGCGACGCGATCGAGCGCGCGATGGACGAGGCGGGCTTTCAGACCGCGCACATCGCGGGCAACTCGCTCGGCGGCTACGTCGCCCTGCAGCTCGCCGCGCGCGGCCGCGCCCGGTCGGTCGTCGCGCTCGCGCCCGCCGGTGGCTGGGCGCGCGGCGACGAGTCCTTCCGCGAGACGCTTGCGTCGTTCGCGACGCTCCAGGAGCAGGCGCGGATGGCGGCGCCGCACGCCGCGGCGATCGTCGCCACGCCCGAGGGCCGGCGCCAGGCGACGCAGCGGATCGCCGAGGATCCCGAGCACATCCCGCCCGATCTCGTCTCCCACCTCATGCTCGGCGCGGCCTGCTGCACGAGCGCGATCGCGATGATCGAATACGCGCTGCGCGAGGGCTACGACCTCGACGCGGAGCGGATCGGGTGCCCCGTCCGGGTCGTCTGGGGCACGGCGGACCGGATCCTCCCGTGGCCGTCCGCCGCCGCGCGCTACCGCGAGGACTGGGTGCCGCACGCCGAGTGGATCGAGCTCGAGGGCGTCGGCCACTGCCCGCAGCTCGACGCCCCGCTCGAGACGGCGCAGCTCATCCTCGGGTTCACGGCGGGGTGACGTTTCGCTCGGCCGGCCGGCTGGGTGCGTCGCGCTTCAGGCATCGGTGAAGAATCGGGTCTGAAAGCCCACGTGCTCTCCGCGGCGCGCGAGCGGTCGTGTCGACTGAGGTGCCCATACGACCCCCTCGTTCGACACGACCGTGGCGCGCGGCGGGGGTTCTTCCTCAGAGACGCAGGAAGCGCCGCGCGGCGAGGCCAGCGAACCGGCCCCGCCGCCATCGTCATACCGTCCGCAGCTCGGGCCCCAGCCAGTGCACGATCTCGAGCGCGAGACCGATCTCGAGGCCGTGTCCGGCCAGCGGCGCGGGCAGCAGCGCCCTCGCGCGCTCGAGGCGGTTGAGCACGGTGTTGCGGTGCGTGAAGAGCGCGCGAGCCGTCGCCGAGGCGCTGAACTGCTCGCGGATGTACGCGCGCAGCGTGTCGCGGATGACCGCGTCGGCGGTCGCGAGGTCGCCGAGCGTGCGCGCGACGAACTCCGACATGAGCTCCTCGTCCTGCGCGGCGAGCGCGACGAGCTGCACGTCGCGGTAGGTCGCGAGGCGCAGCCCGGCGGGCATCCGGTGCATGAGCCGCTGCGTCGAGAGCGCGTCGAGGTGGCTGCGCCGGAAGCCCGCCATGCCCGCGCCGGCCGGCCCGAGCGCCGCGCGCACGTCGGGGAAGCCGTCGAGCGCCGCGGCCAGGGCGCCGGCGTCGGGCTCCTCGCCGCCGACCGCGATCCAGGCCCACAGCGAGCGCGCGCTCGCCACGACCGTGAATGCCCGCCGTGCGCCCGCCGCGCGCGCGAGCAGCTCCGCCGCCTGCTCGAGCTCGCCGTGCTCCGGAGTCGTCGTCTGGCTCCACAGCACGGCGGCCGCGTGGCGGCCGGAGAGCTCGTAGCGCAGGCGCTCGCTCGCGCGGGCGACGCTGATCGGCGCGCCCTCGAGGATGAGGTTCACGGTCTCGAGGCGCTCAGCGTGGGTCCCGCGCGTGAGCTCGTCGCGCTCGCGCTCGATCTGCGCCTGGATGCCGTTCAGCGTCTCGTCGACGAAGGTGAAGATCGAGCGGGCCGTGACGTCGAGCAGCTCGCGCAGATCGTCGGCGTCCGAGGTCAGCGCGAACGCGAGCGCCATGATGTAGCGCCAGGCCACGTTCTGACCGACGCGATAGCTGTTCAGCGAGGTCTCGTCGAAGCCGCGGCGCACGATGTCGCGCGCGACGTCCATGACCTCCGGGCCGAGGTTCGCCGGCACGCGCGCTCCCGGGTCCTGGAGGTTCGCGGTGGCCCAGTGCACGATGTTCGCGCGGTTCGTCGCGCTGATCGCCGACGTCAGCGCCGGCTCGGCGAGGATCCGCTCCGGCGCCATCGCGAGCACGGCCGTGTCGACCTCGTCGAGCAGCGGCCCCGGGCTGTCGAGAAACGCCTTCGCGGCGGCGCGGACGAGCTCGGCGACGCGCGGCGACGGCGGATCCCATGGCTCGCGCTCGGGCATCGCGGACAACGGTAGCGGCTCATGTGCAGATTGCCCATGCATCGGGAAAGATCCTGTGCGTGCTGGCCTTCCTCGCGCCCCGCCGCTGCTCGATGATCCTCGTGACCGCCGAGGAGGAGACCGAGCCATGACACCGCCGAGCAGCGTCGAGCAGCCGCGCAGGAGCACGAGCACGAGCACCGATCACGTCGACGTCCTCATCGTCGGCGCCGGGCTGTCCGGGATCGGGGCCGCCTACCACGTGCAGACGAGGCTGCCGGGCAAGAGCTACGCGATCCTCGAGGCGCGTGACGCGCTCGGCGGCACCTGGGACCTCTTCCGCTACCCCGGCATCCGCTCGGACTCCGACCTGCCGACGCTCGGCTACGCCTTCAAGCCGTGGACGGGGGAGAAGACGATCGCCGACGGTCCGGCGATCCTCGACTACGTCCGCGAGACGGCCGAGGAGAACGGCATCGACCGCCACATCCGTTACGGCCACCGCGTGCAGCGCGCGAGCTGGTCGTCCCATGACGCGCTCTGGACCGTCGAGGCGACGCGCACCGACACCGGCGACCGCGCGACGCTCACGTGCAACTGGCTCTTCGCCGCCAGCGGCTACTACCGCTACGACGAGGGCTTCACCCCGCACTTCGAGGGCCGCGAGCGCTTCGGCGGTCAGGTCATCCACCCGCAGCACTGGCCCGCCGACCTCGACTACGCCGGCAAGCGCGTCGTCGTCATCGGCAGCGGCGCGACCGCGGTGACGCTCGTCCCGGCGATGGCCGGCGAGGCCGAGCACGTCACGATGCTCCAGCGCTCGCCGGGCTACGTCATCCCGCTGCCGTCCAAGGACGTCGTCGCCAACGCCCTGCGCCGTGTCGTCGGCCCGCGCCGCGCCCACCGCCTGACGCGGCGCAAGAACATCTGGCTGCAGCAGCGCACCTACGCGCTCAGCCGGCGGCGCCCGAAGCTCGTGCGGCGGATCATCCGCGGCGTCCAGCGCAGCGCCCTCGGGCGCGGCTACGACCTCGACACGCACTTCACGCCGCGCTACGACCCGTGGGACCAGCGCCTGTGCGTCGTTCCCGACGGGGACCTGTTCCGGGTCCTGCGCACGGGCGCGGCGTCGATCGTCACCGACCGCGTCGAGATCTTCACCGAGACCGGGATCCGCCTGGAGTCCGGCGCCGAGCTGCAGGCCGACATCATCGTCACCGCGACGGGCCTGAACCTCCTCGCCTTCGGCGGGATGCAGCTCGTCGTCGACGGCCGCGAGATCGCGCTGCCCGACACGCTCGCCTACAAGGGCACGATGCTCAGCGGCGTCCCGAACTTCGCCTACGCGATCGGCTACACGAACTCGTCCTGGACGCTGAAGGTCAACCTCGTCTGCGAGTACTTCTGCCGCCTCGTCGCGCACGTGGACGCGCGCGGCCACGACGCCTGCGTGCCGCAGGTCGACGATCCGGACCTCCAGACGCGGCCGCTGCTGGATTTCTCGGCCGGCTACGTCCAGCGGTCGATCGACGAGTTCCCGCGCCAGGGGGCGAGCGCGCCGTGGCAGCTGAACATGAGCTACGCGGCCGACGTCGAGACGCTGCGCGCCGGGACCGTCGACGACGGGACGCTGCGCTTCCTGTCGGCCGCGCCCGCGTCCGCTCGCGAGCGCCCCGCGGCGCTGGCCGCCTGAGCGCGACGAGGGAGGCGATCGCCATGAGCACGGTGCAGAGCGACAGCGCCCGCCCCGCCGACCCGTCCGAGGTCAGGCTCAACCACGTCCGGCGCGGCAGCGGCGCGCCGCTCGTCCTCATCCACGGCATCGGCAGCCAGTCGCAGATGTGGCTGCCGGTGCTCGACCGGCTCGCCGCCGAGCGCGACGTCGTCGCGATCGACCTGCCGGGCTTCGGCGCATCGCCGGTCCTCGAGCGCGAGCCCGAGGTCGGCGTGCTGGCCGACGCCGTGGCGGCGCTCGTCGCGCAGCTCGGCCTCGAGCGCCCGCACGTCGCGGGCAACTGCTCGGCGGCGGGATCGCGCTGGGGCTCGCGGGCACGGGTCGCGCGCGCAGCGCGACGCTCCTGTCGCCGATCGGGTTCGCGGAGGGCTGGGAGCGCCCGTACGGGATCTTCGTCCTGCAGACCTCGCGCCGGATCGCGCGCCGGGCCGGGCGCCGGATCGACGCCCCGCTGCGCACCCGCGCCGGCCGCGCCGCGCTGCAGGGCCACCTCTTCGGCCGCCCCTGGCGGGTCCCGGCCGAGGAGGCGATCCGCGCGACGCACAACCTCGCCGACTCGCCCGGCTTCGACGCGACGTTCCCGCACGTCGTCGCCTTCGACTGGTCGCGGGGCGACCTCGACGTCCCGGTCACGATCGCCTGGGGCACGCGCGACCGGCTGCTGCTCCCGCGCCAGGGCAGGCGCGCCCGCGAGCGGATGCCGCGGGCGCGGCACGTCCGGCTGCCCGGCTGCGGGCATGTCCCGACGTGGGACGACCCCGCCGCCGTCGCGGACGTCATCCTCGAGGGCTCGCGCGAGCACGCCGCACGCTGAGCGATGGCGAACATCGAGGAGCTCGTCGGCCCGTTGCGCCGGCGGCCGCGCGTATTGTGAGCGGATGCTGAGGACGGCGCCGATCGGCGCGTGGTGGCGGGCCGGCGAGCGGGTGCCGCTGCGCCTCGGGGGCGCCGAGCGCGAGATCTTCGTCAGACGCGTGGGGGAGGGCTCCCCGATGACGCTGCTGCACGGCTTCCCGAGCTCGTCGCACGACTGGGAGCGCGTCGCCGCGCTGCTCGCTGACGACCACGACCTGCTCCTGGCGGACTTCCTCGGCTTCGGCGCGTCCGACAAGCCCGCCGACCACGTCTACTCCCTGCACGAGCAGGCCGACCTCGTCGAGGCGCTGTGGGCGCACGAGGGCGTGACGCGGACGCGGCTCGTCGCCCACGACTACGGGGTGTCGGTCGCCCAGGAGCTGCTCGCGCGCCGCGCCGAGGGCGCCCTGGCCACCGATCTCACCGCCGTGCACCTGCTCAACGGCGGCCTCTATCCCGACCTCCACCGCCCCGAGCCGATCCAGACCGCCCTGCTGGATCCCGAGCAGGGGCCGCAGATCAGCGCGCTGCTGAACGCCGACCTGCTCGCCGGCGCGCTGCGACCGACGTTTCCCGAGGGCTACGACGCGGACGCCGCCAGCGCCCGCATCTGGGAGGCGCTGCGCCGCGACTCCGGGCAGCTCATCACCCACAGGCTCATCCACTACATGCCCGATCGCGTCGAGCACGCCGAGCGCTGGGTCGGCGCGCTGGAGACCACGGACGTCCCGCTCGCCTTCGTCTGGGGGATGCTCGACCCCGTCTCGGGCGCGCACATGGCCGAGCGCATCCGCGAGCGCCTGCCTCACGCGCCGTTCACCGCGCTGCACGACGTCGGCCACTGGCCACCCCTGGAGGCGCCGCAGCGCGTCGCGGCGGCGCTGCGCCGGCCGGGTTGACAAGCGGCCGCGATGCCCTACAACGAAGGACACACGCCATGGCCGCGAAACCGACGATCATCACGTGTCCGAACTGCAGCACGAAGAACCGCGTCCGCCCGACGGCCACGGGCATCCCGCGCTGCAGCGTCTGCCACACCGTGTTGCCGTGGATCGTCGACACCGACGCCGCCGGCTTCGACGAGGAGATCAGCGCGTCGGTGCCGGTGCTCGTCGACTTCTGGGCGCCATGGTGCGGCCCGTGCCGGATGGTGTCGCCGGTCGTCGTGCAGATGGGCCGCGAGCTCGCGGGCCGCCTGAAGGTCGTGAAGCTCGACATCGACGAGGCGCCGGCGATCGCCGAGCGCTACGGCGTGCAGGGCATCCCGCTGCTCGTCGTCATCTCCGGCGGCGAGGAGGTCGACCGCGTCGTCGGCGCCGTCCCGGCCGCCCGGCTGCGCGAGGTGCTCGAGCGCCACGTTCCGGCGGGGGCGACACAGCAGTAACCGGTCGGCTCTGGAAGGCAGTAGCGTCGCGGCATGGGTGAGAACGGCAGGCTTTCCGCGAGCGACCTCGCGACGATTCCCGGCGGCCGCCTTCGCAAGGACGCCGCCGCCGCGTGGCTTGCGCTGCGCCGCAAGATCGGAAACGAGCAGGGCGTCTGGATCTGTCCGACGTCCACGCGCACGGCCTACCGGTCGTTCGCCGACCAGGAGTACTTCTGGAGGCTCTACCAGCAGGGCGGCAACCTCGCCGCCAGGCCGGGCACGTCCAACCACGGCTGGGGGATGGCGGTCGACGTGCCCCAACCCGCCATGAAGGCCGCGCTGCGTGCCCACGGGCACGACTTCGGCTGGGGCATCGCCGGCGGCAGGCTGAGCTCCGACGCACCCTCCGAGGACTGGCACTCGCTGTTTCACACCGGCGTCTGGAAGGGCCACGCCGAGCCCGAGCACGTCCATCCCTATCACGTGATGAACGACCGCGAGCGGGCCGCCCGCGACGTGCTCGTCAAGGAGCGCCGCGTCGCGAAGAAGCACGGCGGCTGGGCGAACGTCGACCACATCCACACGAAGCGCGCGATGAAGGCCAAGGCGACGCTGAGGCGGTGCGCGCGTGACATCGCGGCCGCCGCCAGGGAGTCCGGCTGGGACAGGGCCAACCGCAGAGCGCGCTTCGACTACATCAACAGGCTCACCGGCGCGGGCGACGAGGAAGGCGTCGCGGTCGACGCGCCGATCGATCCCGCGGAGCTTCCCGACGAGCCGAACCCGCCGTTCGGCGAGATCGACGACTACGTCTACATGGCGACCGAGATCGACGAGGAGGAGGGCGTCGCAGAAGCACTCCCGCTCGACGCCGGCGCCGAGCTCGCCGACGGGCCGGACCCTGCCTTCGGCGAGACCGACGACGAGGAGCTCGAGCTGCCCGGCGCGGGCGAGCCGGAACCCGATCCGGCCGACGACGGCGGCTGAGCCCGGCGGGTCAGGCGGGCGCGGCGGCTGCCAGGCGGCGCTCGATCGCACGGCGAGCGCGGTCCAGCGGCGCCCGCTCCTGGCCGATGACGAACTGCGCGTTGGCGAGCATGAGGTAGGACTCGATCTCGAAGGCGAGCTGCTCGACGTCCTCGCCGGGATCGATCGCACCCTCGCAGCGAGCATCGCGCAGGCAGGCCTCCAGGCGGCCGATCCAGCCGTCCATGAACTCGATGGCGCGGTCGCGGGCCGGTCCGGGCTGGGCGCTCGTCTCCGCGGCGAGCGCCGCGAAGAAGCAGCCCCCCGGATAGACGCGATCCTCGACGTGGCGCAGGAAGTTCTCGACGAGCGCGTGCAGCCGCTCGAGCCCGGTCGCGGCCGAGCCGGCAGGCTCGACGACCTGCTCGCTGAACAGGACGCCCGCCATCTCGATCGTCGCGAGCTGGAGCTCCTGCTTGGAGCCGAAGTGGGCGAAGAGGCCGCTCTTGCTCATCCCGACGGACTCGGCGAGACGGCCGATCGACAGGCCACCGAGGCCCTCGACGGTCGCGAGCCTCGCGGCCTCGCGCAGGATGACGTTGCGGCTGCGCTCGCCGTCGCTGCGGCGCTTGCGAGCAGCGGGCTCGACGGTGGGACGTCGGGAAGAAGTGCTCATGTCGCCCTTGACAAGTTAGCACGAACGGTCGTATAACTTCGCCCCGACCGAGCCCTCGCCCCGACAACCCGAAAGCAGGCCCAGATGTCCAACGCCCCGCAGATGCAGACCTACGTCATCCGCCGCCGCCACGGCTGGAAGTCCGGCGAGGAGCTGGAGGCCGCCGCGGCCAAGTCCGGCTCCATCGGCGACAACGAGATGTCCGACGACATCCGCTGGATCCGCTCCTACGTCCTCGCGGAGGACGACGGGTCGCTCGGCACCGTCTGCATCTACCAGGCGTCGAGCCCGGAGAAGATCCGCGAGCACGCCGAGCGCGTCGGCATGCCGGCAGACGAGATCACCGCGGTGGCCGACACGGTCATCGTGCGCCAGGACCCGGAGGGGGTCGCCGCCTGACGCCGCGGCGTGCCGCGCCGCGCTCGGGGTAGGACACCCGGCATGAGCGCGGTCGAGACTCCCGCCGGCTACGAGCCGGCAGGCGGCGCCGTCGACGAGGCCTACGACGTCGGCGGCGCCGTCCGCCCGGCCTATGCCGAGGTCCTCGCGGCGCTGGAGACGACGGCGCCGGCGGCCGCCGCCGAGGCGATCGCCGCCGGCATCGAGCGCGACGGCGTCTTCCACGGCGCCGGCGACAGCTCGCACCTCCTCGCGCTCGACGCCGTCCCGCGCGTCTTTCTCGCCGGCGAGTGGGCCCGCCTCGCGGCCGGGCTCGAGCAGCGTGTCGGCGCGCTGGAGGCCTTCGTCGCCGACGCCTTCGGCGCCCGCGAGGCCTTTCGCGCGGGCGTCGTCCCCGGCGATCTGCTCGATCGCTGCCAGTGGTTCGAGGACGACGCCGTCGGACTGCCCGTCCACGGGCCGCGGATCGGCGTCGCCGGGCCCGACATCGTCCGCGACGCACGCGGCGAGCTCGTCGTCCTCGAGGACAACGTCCGCACGCCGACGCTCATGGCGTTCGCGATCGCCGCGCGCGAGCTCGTCGCCGGCGAGCTGCCGGGCGCGCCGCGCCCGCGGCCCTTCGGCGACGCGCTGCGCGAGGCGCTGGTCGAGATGGCCGGTGACGGGGCGGCCGTCGCGATCCTCGGCCGCGATCCCGGCAACATCGTCTGGTGGGAGCTCGAGCGGCTCTCGCGCCTGACGGGCTGGCCGCTCGTCGGCATCGGCGACCTCGAGGATCGCGACGGCCGCCTCGTGCTGCGCGCGGACGGGTCGCAGATCGACGTGCTCTGGCGGCGCACGAACGAGGACCGCCTGCGCGGCGACGACGGCCGCCTGACGGACCTCGGCTCGGTGCTGCTCGAGCCGCTGCGCCGCGGCGCGGTGCGCGTCGTCAACGCCTTCGGGACCGGCGTCGCGGATGACAAGCGCACGTACGTCTACGTCGAGCGGCTCGTGCGCTTCTACTGCGGCGTGGAGCCGCTGCTGCGATCGGTGCCGGCGTGGGACCTCGCCGACGAGCAGCAGCGTGCGGAGGCGCTCGGACGCCTCGACGAGCTCGTCTTCAAGCCGCGCGACGGCGCGGGCGGCGAGGGCATCGTGCTCGGCCCGCGCGCCTCCGAGGAGGAGCTGTCGAAGCTGCGCGACGCGGTCGAGGGCGACCCGAGCGCCTGGATCGCCCAGGAGCCGGTCGCCCTCTCGACGCACCCGACGGTCGTCGACGGCCGTCTCGAGCCGCGCCACGTCGACCTGCGCCCGTTCGTCGTCGGCGGCCGGGCGCTGCCGGGCGGCCTGAGCCGGTTCGCGCAGGGGGCGGGCGAGCTCGTCGTCAACTGCGCGCAGGGGGGCGGCGGCAAGGACGTGTGGGTGCTCGATGCCTAGGCCCGCTTAGATACGTCGCCCGTACAGGCGAGGACAAGGAGCGCAGGGATGACCATGGGTGCCGGGTTCCACGAGCTGTGGCCGACCCCGATCGGGCTGCACCGCTACGCCGACGCGGCCACGCTCAATCCCCTGCTCGTCAGCGCGTTCGCCGACGGCCGCGCGGCGCAGGAACGCCAGCGGGGCGTCGAGCCGGGGCCGTTCTTCGCCAGCGACGACGACCTGCTGCACCGCGTGAAGATCCCCGAGTGGCAGGACTTCGTCCGCTTCATCGTCGCGAGCCTCGGCGAGACCGTGAAGCAGGCGAACTTCCACGCCTGGGGCGGACGCGAGCTCGAGCTGCGGGTCGGGATCGAGGGGATGTGGTTTCAGTGCAGCCGCGCGGGCGCGTTCCATGACGTGCACACGCACGGCAACTGCTCGTGGTCGTCGGCCTACATCGTCCAGATCGACGAGCCCGAGCAACGCGTGCGCCATCCGGTCTACGGCGCGGCCAACGGCGTGACGCGGCTCTACGGCCCGCCGGCCAACCACCTCGGCGGCGCCTTCGTCGACGTCGGCAACGCCTACCTCATGCCGCCGAGCCGGGACATCGAGCCGATCCCCGGCCAGCTGCTGCTGTTTCCCTCGTGGCTGGCGCACCAGGCGATGCCCTACGACGGCGAGAAGGAGCGGATCATCATCTCCTTCAACGCCAGCGTCCACGCGTCGGGCGGCGACCAGCTGCACGACTACAGCGCGCACTGACCGGCGGCCGGATCAGACGATGAACGTGTTGCCGTCGCCGACGGGGCGGATGCGCGCGCGCTCGGCGTCGGCGCTGCGCCCGGCCGCCTCGAGGGCGGCGACGAGGTTCTCCCGGCAGCCGAGCGTGTCGGGATGCTCGGGGCCGAGGACGCGCTCGAGGTCTGCGACGAGCGGCTCGTAGAGCGCGATGGCATCGTCGAGGCGGCCCGCGTCCTGGTAGGTGCTGGCGAGGTTGTTGCGCGTGCCGAGCGTCGTCGGGCTGTCGCTTCCGAGCGTGCGCTGGAGATCGGCGACGAGCGGCTCGAAGACGGCGATCGCATCGCCCGGCCGCCCGGCGTCCTGGTAGGCGGTGGCGAGGTTGCTGCGGGTCGTCAGCGTGCCGGGATGCTCGGCGCCGGCGGTCCGCTCGCCGATCGCGACGAGCGGCTCGAGGATCTCGATCGCGTCCCGCGGGCGGTCGGCCCGTTGCAGCGCGGTGGCGAGGTTCGCGCGTCCGGCGAGCGTGTCGGGGTGCTCGGCGCCGAGCGTGCGCTCGAGCTCGGCCACGAGCGGCTCGTAGAGCGCGATCGCGTCCTGGACGCGCCCGGCCGACAGCACGACCGTCGCGAGGTTCGCGCGCGTGTTGAGCGTGTCGGGGTGCGCGGCGCCGAGGATCCGCTCGCGGTCGGCGAGCAGCGGCTCGAAGAGCGCGAGCGCGTCGGCGGTGCGCCCGGCGGCCTGCAGGGCGTTGCCGAGGTTGCCGCGGGCGTCGAGCGTGTCGGGGTGCTCGGCGCCCAGGACGCGCTCGCGGTCGGCCAGCAACGGCTCGAGCAGCTCGATCGACTCCGTGACGCGCCCGGCCGCGCGATAGGCCTCGGCGAGCGCGTCGCGCGTGTGGAGCGTGTCGGGGTGGTCGGGGCCGAGGATCCGCTCGCGATCGGCGAGCAGCGGCTCGAGGATCTCGATCGTGTCCTGGCGGCCGGCCGACCCGTAGGCGGCGGCGAGGTTGTTGCGGGTGCGCAGCGTGTTGGGGTGCTCGGGGCCGAGGAGCCGCTCGAGGCCGGCGAGCAGCGGCTCGTAGATCGCGACGGCGTCGGCGGTGCGGCCGGCCTCCTGGTAGGCGTTGGCGAGGTTGCCGCGCGTGGCGAGCGTGTCGGGATGCTCGGGTCCGAGGAGGAGCTTGCGATGCCCGGCGAGCCGCTCGAGGATCGCGACGGCGTCGTGCGGGCGGCCGGCGGCCTGGTAGGCGCGGGCGAGGTTGCTGCGCGTGAACAGCGTGTTGGCGTGCTCGGCGCCGAGGATCCGCTCGACGTCGGCGGCGAGCGACTCGAGCAACGCGATCGCGTCCTGCGTCCGGCCCGCGGCCTCGTAGGCCTCGGCGAGGTTGCTGCGGGTGCCGAGCGTCACGGGGTCGTCGGGCCCGAGCGTGCGCTCGCGGTCGGCGAGCAGCGGCTCCAGCGTCGCGATAGGGTCGTCGGCGCGCGGCGGGCGCGCGCCGTTGCGCCCGCCCCGGCCGCCCTTGCTGCGCTTGCCCCGGCTCATGCCCGGAACCCTACGACAGGTTCATCCGCTGCCCGCTGTGGGAAGGTGAGCTCCGTGAGCACGCTCGCCGAAGGATCGGTCGCCGCCGAGTCCGACGACACCCGCGGCGAGCCGCTGCTCGGCCGGGGCATGCTCGTCCTGTTCGTCGCCCTCGTCGCGTGCTTCACCGCCTGGGGCGTCGCGCAGGACCTCACGACGCCGATGGTCGCGGGCTTCAAGCGCATCTTCGACATGAGCACGTTCCAGGCGTCGCTCGTGCAGCTCGCGTACTTCGGCGCGTACTTCCTGCTCGCGCTGCCGGCCGCGTTCATCAACCGGCGCTTCGGCTACAAGGTCGGCATCCTCACCGGGCTCGGGCTCGCGGCGATCGGCGCCTTCCTCTTCTATCCGGCGAGCAAGATCATGACCTACGAGGCGTTCCTCGTCGCGCTGTTCGCGATCGCCGCCGGCTGCTCGATCCTCGAGACCTCCGCCAACCCGTACGTCCTCTCGCTCGGCCCGGAGCGCACCGCGACGCGGCGGCTGAACCTCGCCCAGGCGTTCAACCCGGTCGGCACGAACATCGGCGTGCTCGTCGCCTCGACGATGATCCTGCCGAAGCTCGCCGACCCGGTCGACGTCGGGTCGCTGTCGGCCGCCGAGCTGCACACGATCCGGGCCGGGGAGCTCGGCGCGGTCATGGCCCCGTACCTCGGGCTCGGCTTCCTGCTGATCCTCATCGCGGTCGCGATCGCGAGCCAGAAGGCGCCGCCGATCGTCGAGGAGTTCCCCGACGCCGACGACGGCGACGTCTCGGGACGCGAGATCGCCCGCGTCCTGTGGCGCAACAGGCGCTACCGCTTCGGGGTCGTCGCCCAGTTCTTCAACGTCGCCGCGCAGGTCTGCGTCTGGACGTACCTCATCCAGTACGTCGGGCAGGCGCTCGGCGGCAGCCTCGAGCAGGGCGGCGCGTACCTGCAGATCAGCCTGCTCGTGTTCCTCGCCTCGCGCTTCATCATGACGTGGCTCATCGGCCGCGTGCGCGCGACGAAGGTCCTCGCGGCGCTCGCGTTCCTCGCCGTCGCGCTGTGCCTCTTCGCGATGTCGAGCCCCAACAAGGCGGGCGTCTTCGCGCTCGTCGCGGTGTCCTTCTGCCTGTCGCTGATGTTCCCGACGATCTACGGCGTCGCGCTGAAGGGGCTCGGGCCGGCGACGAAGTTCGGCGCCGCCGGGCTCGTCATGGCGATCGTCGGCGGCGCGATCATGCCGCTGCTGCAGGGCGCGCTCGTGGACTCGACGAGCCCGGCGTTCTCGTTCGTCGTGCCCGCCGCCTGCTTCACCGTCGTCGGCCTCTACGCGCTCTACGACCTGCGCGCCGGACCGTCCGTCAGGGGCGCAGAGCCCGTCCCCGACGCCGGTCCTCCGCGGCCCGTCGCGCCGCGGCCGGCGGGCGGTGTCGCATGACCCGCCGGCGACGATCCGCGGCCGGGCTGCTCGTGGTCGCGGCGCTCGCGCTGACGGCGGCCGCGTGCGGCGACGAGTCGCCGACGAGCGCGGCGACCGACACGAAGCAGCTCGAGGTCGTGTCGTGGTGGACGTCGGGCTCGGAGGCGGCGGCGCTCGACACGCTCTTCGCCGCCTTCCGGAGGTCGAGCCCCGGCGTCGACGCGGTCAACGGCGCGGTCGCGGGCGGCGCGGGCTCCAAGGCGATCGTCGAGCTCGCCAAGCGCCTGCAGCGCGACGACCCGCCCGACGTCTGGCAGACGTTCGCCGGCGAGTCGGTCCGCGGCTACGCCCGGCGGGGCGTGATCCGCAGCGTCTCCTCGATCTTCGGCGACGACCTCGCCGCGCGGATGCATCCCACGATCGCGCGATCGGTCATGCGCGACGGCCGGCCCTACGGCGTCCCGACCGGCGCGCACCGCAGCAACATGCTGTGGTTCAACAAGCGCCTGCTCGAGCAGGCCGGCGTCGTCACGCCCGCCGGCGGCTACACGCTCGACGCCTTCCTCGGCGATCTGCGGAAGATCAAGGCGTTCGGGACGGTCCCGCTGTGCCTCGGCGGCCGGGACCGCTTCACGACCGCCGAGCTGCTGGAGAACACGCTGCTGAGCTCGATCGGGCGCGACGGCTGGCAGGACATGGTCGACGACGACCTCGACTGGCGCGGCGGGCGCGTGAAGTCCGCGCTGAAGCGCTTCGGCGACATGCTGCGCTTCAGCGACTCGGAGGCCGGCCGGCTGACCTGGGACGCCGCGACGAAGAAGCTCGGGTCGGGCGGCTGCGCCTTCGAGTCGATGAACGACTCCGCGTTCGGCGAGCTCGTCGCCTCCGGCGCCGTCGAGGGCGAGGACTTCGGCGCGATCCCGTTCCCCGGCACCGCCGACAGCTTCCTTGCCGTCATCGACGTCTTCGTCGCCGCGACGAAGGCGGAGAACGCGAAGAACGCGCTCGCATTCCTCGACGACATCAGCACTCCCGCGACGCAGCGGAGCTTCAGCGCCGAGAAGGGGTCGGTCCCGGTCCTGCGCGACGTGAAGGTCTCGTCGCTGACGGACTACCAGCGCGCGACGTCCAGGGCGCTGTGGAGCTCGCCGGTGCTGCTGTCGGTCGCGCACGGCGAGGCGATGAGCCCCGAGTTCTCCGAGGGCTTCTACGACGCGGTCGCCTCCTACGTCCGCACCCGCGACGCCGACGCGTTCGCCGACGAGCTCGAGGACGCGGTCGACACCGGCAAGAGCCCGTTTCCCAACGGGAGCTAACTGACGTTCGTCGCGCCTCGGGAACCTTTTGGAGGGCGCGCTGCGTCAGAGGTGGCATGGAGCCCTACACCGATCCGAACTGCTGCTGCTGCGACCCGGCGCCCGTCGCCGACCCGGTCGTCATCCCCGAGCCCGCGCCGCTGCCGGCCTACGTGCCCGAGCCGGTCGCACCGCCCGCCGCCGAGATCTTCCCCGAGCCCGCCGCGCCGGCCCCGTCCTTCACGCCCGCGCCGGAGCCCATGCCCGCGCCCATGCCCGCGCCGGTGGTGGCGGCGCCGCTGGATGCCGGAACGCTGCTCGGCCCGTCGGTCGTCGGCGGCGGCAGCGACCTCGGCGGCGGCTTCGTCGGCGGAGCCCCGGACCTCAGCGCCGGCGGGTTCGTCGGCGGTACGCCCGACCTCGGCACGAGCGGGTTCGTCGGCGGCACGCCCGACCTCGGCACGAGCGGGTTCGTCGGCGGCACGCCCGACCTCGGCACGAGCGGGTTCGTCGGCGGCACGACGGTCCCGGACCTCGGCGGGACCTGGCTCGACGACAACGGCACGGCCGTTCCGGCCCCGGAGATCCCCGTCGTGCCCGGCCCCTTCAACGCCGCGGCCGCCAACATCGTCAGCGCGAACAACGCGGCGATCGCAGGCGGCTGGCTCACCGGCGCGTCCACTCCGTCGCCCGCCTACTGGACGCCGGGCTTCGACAGCGACCACGACGGCATCCTCAACGAGTACGACCCGCGCCCCCGCGACGCGTTCGCCCGCTGAGCCATCGCGTCAGAGGCGATCGGCGATCCACACGCGCAGGGAAGCGGCTGGACGGCTGAACCCGACAAGAAGTATTTGCTTGACAAACGTAGTTGTCGGTGTGCTGCGTCCATGCACGACGTCACCGTCATCTCGGACCCCGCCGCCGCCGGAGCGTCGCTGGACCCGATCCGCGCCCGACTGCTCGCCGAGCTCGCCGAGCCGGGGTCGGCCAGCACGCTCGCGCCGCGCGTCGGGCTGACGCGCCAGACGGCGAACTACCACCTGCGCGCGCTCGAGCGCCACGGCCTCGTGGAGCTCGTCGAGGAGCGGCGCAAGGGCAACTGCACCGAGCGCGTGCTCCAGGCGACGGCCGCCTCCTACGTCATGTCGCCGGCGGCCCTGTCCGCGGTCGCGCCGGATCCCTCGCGCGAGCCCGACCAGCGCTCCGCGCGATGGCTGCTCGCCGTCGCGGGCCGGCTCGTGGGCGAGGTGGGGGAGCTCTTCGCATGGAGGCGCCCGACGGGAGCTTCAACGCCCTCGACTACGCGATCGAGGCCCGCGCGGGCGGCACGGCGCACCCGCGCTACGTCCACCGCGGGATCCTCGCCGACGGCTGGGAGGATCAGTACGACGCGATCGGCGGCCACACGGACTTCTACCTCCACACGCTCGGGCAGTACCTCGAGCACTTCAACGGCCGCCCGGTCACCTATGTCGGGCAGCCCTCGTCCGGCATGGAGGGACCGGAGAGCGCGGGCGCGCCGGACGCGACGCAGACCCTGCGCGCCGCGCTCGGCATCACCTCAGACGCCGGCGTGGGGGACGAGGTCCACGCGACGCCCGGCGGGGCCGGCACGCTCGACGGGGTCATCGACTACTCGACGCCCGAGTTCCTCGGCATCCGCGACGCCGACGGCCTGTGGCGCGTCTTCGGGCGCAACCACTACGGCAGCGTCGTCGGGATGAGCGCGCACCTGTTCCGCGACGACGTCGCGGCCGCGGAGAGCGAGGCCGTGTCAAGGCGTGGCTGGACAGCGTGTACGAGTAGCGGCGGGCCGTCGCGCTCACGGTCGCTCGGCGGCGAGCGCTCAGGTCGCCTTACGGTAGATGAGCTCGAAGTCGAGCCCACTCGCCCACCAGTGGCTCGAGCGCCTTCAGCGCGTTCTCGGCGGTTGGTTGATCCATCGTGCGCGCCTCCTCTCGGCATCAGTCGTAGACACGTACGAAGCGTTGCGCAATCCTCTCACCATGGACCACTTCGAGCTCGCCGAGCGCTGGGTGAACTGGACCGATCTCGACGTGATCTTCTCCGCCGCCCGCGTGGCCATCGAGGCCGGGCCGTTCGAGCCGGCGCTCTGCGAGGTCGTCTTCAACGACGAGTTCGACCCCTACACGGTCGACACCCTCGAAGAGGCCCACGAGTACCTCATCCGCAACCCCCGCGTCATGTCGATGGACATCATCCTGTCGCACATCGACGAGGAGGACGCGCGTCTGACGCTCCGCTACAGCGGCGAGCGGCTGCAGCTCAACGGCTCCGGCCGTGATTGGACCCGCGCCCGGGCCGCCTACAACGCCGCGCAGGCGACGCTCGCCAGCCACTACGGCATCACGACCTTCAAGCTGCCCAAGCCACCCCGCGACACCGTCGGCGAGACGCGCAAGCGCCTCGTGATCGAGGAACTCGAGGCAGCGCTCGAGAACGTCGACTCCGGCCTCGACGATCGCTGACGCTGCGGACGGCGCGGCGCGGCGCGGGGGACTCTGGCGGATGGCGTTCGCGCTCGACTCGCTCGCGCACCCGATCGTGCAGGCCCCGATGGCCGGCGGGGCCTCGACGCCGGCTCTCGCCGCCGCGGTGTCGGGCGCGGGCGGCCTGGGGTTTGTCGCCGCCGGTTACAAGCGCGTGGACGCGGTACGCGCCGACGTCGAGGAGCTGCGCTCGCTCGTGCCCGCCGGCGTCCCGTACGGGATCAACCTCTTCGCGACTCCGGGCCACGGGGCGGGCGCCGCGGACGTCGCCGCCTACGCCGAGACCCTGCAAGCCGAGGCGCAGCGCAGCGCCACCGCGCTCGGCGAGCCGCGCTGGGACGACGACCGCTATGCCGAGAAACTCGACCTCGTCTGCGCAGAGCGCGTGCCGGTGGTCTCGTTCGCGTTCGGATGCCCGTCGCCGCAGGAGGTGCGGCGGCTGCAGGATGCCGGCGCGGCGGTCTGGGTGACGGTGACCACGCCCGAGGAGGCACGCGCGGCCCACGCCGCCGGCGTCGACGCGCTGGTCGCGCAGGGGATCGAGGCCGGCGGCCACCGCGGGTCGTTCGACGACTCGCGACCGGGCGAGCTCGGGCTGCTGGCGCTGCTGCAACTCGTCCGCGTCGCCGTCGGTGCCACGACGCCGCTCGTGGCGACCGGCGGCATCGCCACGGGGCGGGCGGTCGCAGCCGTGCTCGCCGCCGGCGCCGCCGCCGCGCAACTCGGCACGGCGTTCATGCTGTGCCCCGAAGCTGCGACGTCGCCTGCGCACCGGGCCGCGATCGAAGACCGTCGCGCGGGCACCGCGATCACGCGGGCGTTCACCGGACGCGCTGCGCGCGGCATCGTCAACCGCTTCCAGCGCGAGCACTCGCAGGCCGCGCCCAGCGCCTATCCCGAGGTCCACCATCTGACAGCGCCGCTGCGGGCCGCGGCCCGGGAGCGCGGCGACGCCGACGGCTTTCACCTCTGGGCCGGCCAGGCGTTCCCGCTCGCCGGATCGATGCCGGCCGCCGCCCTGGTCGTCCAGCTCGCAGACGAGGCTCGACAGGCCCTCGCCGACACGGCCGGGCGCCTCGGCGGCGCCGGCCGGCTGTAGCGCGCCGAGGCTATGACCGCGCCGCGCCGCTGGCCTCCCGTGCGCCCTCGGCGAGGCTGCTGTTCTCCGGCACGAACCTGCTCGCCACGAACGTCGCGCCCTGCGGGTCGGCGATGACCGTCGTGCGCACCCACGGTGCGTCCATGGGCGCGACGAGCACCGTGCCGCCGAGCTCGGCTGCCGTGGCGGCGATCGCGTCCGCGTCGTCGACCGCGAAGGTCACGCCCCAGTGCGGCGGCGTGCCGTCGTCGGCGATCGGCGCGAGGCTCGCGACGACGTCCTCGAAGCCCTCCGGCGCGCCGAGCTCGCGGATGCGCGCGCGCAGCCCGGGATCGTCCTGCTCGAGGTGATCGCCGTAGCCTGCCAGCGTCCACATCGCGTAGCCGCCGCCCATGTCGAGCGTCTCCCAGCCGAACACCGCGCCGTAGAAGGCCTTTGCGCCCTCCGGGTCCGGCGTGTGCAGGTCGTTGAAGTTCACGCTGCCGTGCTGGTTGACGAGCTGCGCGCCGCGGTGGCGCCGGGGCTCCCAGGCGCAGAACACGGCGCCCGCGGGGTCCGCGAACACGGCCATCCGACCGGCGTCCATGACGTCGAAGGGCTCGGTGACGACGCGGCCGCCGGCGCCCCAGACCTTCTTCGCCGTCTCGTCGGCGCTCTCGACCCAGATGTAGGTGTTCCAGGCGGCGGCCGACGGCGCGCCCTCGGGCTGTGATCCGACGGCGGCCACGTCGCGGTTGTCGAGGCGGGCGGTGTAGTACCGGCCTGCAGCCTGCGGCGCCATCATGTCCTCGAACTCCCATCCGAACACGCCGCCGTAGAAGTCGACGGCGGCCTGCGGATCGGGCTGGCTCGTGTCCGCCCAGCACGGAACGCCGGGGATGTACCGATCTCGCTCGCTCATCGCTGCTCCCTTCCTCGAATGCCGATCGAGGCAAGGCTATGACGCAATTAGGCCAGGATCCGTCCTCGATACGAGCGATGCCGCAGTGCGCTGCAGGCGGCTGGAAGAGCTATGCGTTGCCGAGCTCCAGGCTGACTGCGATGTCGTAGACGCCGTTGACGACCACGGCATCGACGTACTGATCGACCGCAGCGCGATGCTCCTCGAAGCCCGATTCGTCCTGGCTGCTCTCGAGCTCTTCGAGCGTCCCGTCGAAGAACCCGAAGGTCACGACCTCGTTCTCGTCGGCAAGCCCGCGAAGCATGTGGAAGCGCACCCATCCGGCGGGAGCGTCGTCGGCGGACGGCATGAAGGCCTTGGCGAAATCGTCGAACGTGCCGGGCTTCAGCCGGCGTACGGTGTGGGCACACAGCATGGGGAGCCTCCTCAGGCGCCGGGGTTGTTGTCGCAGTGGGTCTCGCGCGCGCCGGATCTGTTACTCAGGCGCGCCGCAGCCGTGCGTGGGTGGTCCGCGGCATGCCGTCTGCCCATGGTCTGCGGATGAGACACTGACGGTCGTGACCCTCGAGCAGCCGGCGATCGACGGCGAGTCGTTGTGGCCGCGCCTCGAGGCGCTGCCGCTGGTCGTCGAGGCATGCGAGTACGACCGCTTGCACGCGGTCTTCGCCTACGGGGCCGAGCGCATCACGACGCACGTGCGGCTCCTCGGCGCCGGCGCCGACGGGCTCGGCGAGGACGTCTCGGTGCACCGCGAGGACGGCACCGCGCTGCACGAGACGCGGCCCTCGCTGCCGCTCGAGGGCGAGTGGACGCTCGGCGGCTTCTGCGATCACCTCGCCACGCTGGAGCTGTGGGCGCAGCCGCCGGAGTGGGAGGTCCTGCTGCGCTGCCGCAACTGGGCGTTCGAGTCGGCGGCGCTCGACCTCGCGCTGCGCCAGGCCGGCCGCTCGCTGCACGACGTGCTCGGGCTGGGGCCACGGCCGGTGCGCTTCGTCAACTCGCTCGGCCTCGGCGAGGAGCCCTCGATCGAGCCGTTGCGCCGGCGCCTCGCGCGCGCTCCCACGGTGCGCTTCAAGCTCGACGCGGAGGCCACCTGGACGCCGGAGCTCGTCGACGAGGTCGCCGCGACCGGGGCGGTCGACACCATCGACTTCAAGGGCCAGTACGGCTTCGAGGTCGAGGATCCGGAGGCGCTGGGCGCGTTGTACGACCACCTGCTCGCCGCGTTCCCCGAGGCTGTCCTGGAGGACCCGCACGACCTGCCCGAGATCGCGCAGCGACTCGGCGATCACCTCGAGCGCGTGTCCTACGACGCACTGATCCGCAGCGCCGAGGACATCGGCGCAACGCCGCTGGACGGGCGGGTGGTGAACGTCAAGCCGTCGCGGATCGGCAGCCTGCGCAAGCTGTTTGCGGTCTACGCGCGCTGCGCGCGTGAGGGGCGGCCGATGTACGGCGGCGGCATGGGCGAGGTGGGTGTCGGCCGCGGGCAGATCGAGCTGCTCGCCGCGCTGTTTCACGCCGACGCGCCCAACGACGTGGCGCCGAGCGCCTACAACGAGGACGACCCGCGCGGCGCCCTGCCTGCCAGCCCGCTCGAGCCGCGCCTCGCGGCGACCGGCTTTCGCTGGGCGGCGTAAGCAGACGCGGGCTCAGTGTCCGTTGACCGAGAAGTGCATGTAGTCCTTCGTGTTGCCGGTCCAGGCGCCGCCCCAGCCCCAGCCGATCGAGGCGAAGGCCGCGATCACCCGCCGCGTGACCATTCCGCGCCGGTGGCGCGACCGATCGCGGTAGGACCTGGTCTTGGGGTCACGGGTCTGGCCACAGCCGACGTAGGGGTTCTCCGCCGGGTTGAGATCGACGGCGAGTCCGTAGGCGTGGTTTGACCATGATCGCGTGGCGCCGGTACCCGGGCAGGGCGACGCCACCGCCGGGCGGCACTCGAACGAGCCGCTCACGTCGCCGTCGCGCGGGCGATCGCGTGCCGGCCCGTAGACGTCGGCCAGGCGCAGGTGGCGGATCGGGAAGTGCAGCTTGTACAGCTGGCGAAACACACGCTCGAGCGCGGGCGCGGCGGCCTTGTTGACGATGAGCTGGCCCGTCTGCTGGTGCCCGCCGAAGTCCCAGTGAGCGACCGTGAGCAGCCGCAGGTTCGAGCGCGCGACCGGGCAGCCCGCGTGCCAGAAGCCGCCGTCCGCGAGCTGCTTGTGCACGGGCTGGGGCAGTGCTGCGATCGAGGCCTGAGACGCAGATGGCGCGAGCGCGAGCAGCATCGCCGCCGTCAGCGCAACGAACACGCGGAGCACAGCTGGCGACAATACGCGCGCGCGGCCGAGGCCACAATGCGACGCAACGCCGGCAGCCGTACCCGACGGCCTACAGTGTGGACGGTCGTCGACGGACCGGCGACGCGCCGACCGGGGGAGCGCTCAGAACGGCGACCTCCGGACGGACGCTTCTCGGATTTCGAGATCGCCCCGACCCACGACGGAAGGCCCGGATGACGGCCGAAGCGTATGTGTTTCACCCCGCTGAATCCGAGCTCCGGTGGTTCGGTGAGACGTCCACCCACTTCCTCGCGACCGGAGATCACACCGACGGCGAGTTCGCGCTCGTCGAGGAGAAGGCCAAGCGCGGCGAACGGGTTCCGCTGCACCGCCACGAGGACGACCGCGAGTCCTTCTACGTCCTCGAGGGCGAGGTCTCGTACTTCCTCGGCGACCGGCCGGGAGTCCGTGCCGGCGCCGGCGCGTTCGTGCACGTGCCCGCCGGTGCCGTCCACGGCTTCCGCGTCGAGTCTGAGACAGCCCGCTACCTCATCCTCACGACGGCGCGCCACGGCGAGTTCTACCGCGCGATCACCCTGCCCTCGCAGCCAGGGGGCCTACCGCCCGCCGCGTCGATCGAGGGATCGGAGATCGGCACGGCAGCCAGGCGGTACGGCATCGAATTCGTCGGCCCGCTGCCTGACGAGGCCTGAGGCCGCACGACCTGCCTATTGCTGGCAGGCCGGGCACCAGTACGTGGTGCGGCCACCGACGGTCGCCCGCTCGAGCTCATGGTGGCAGCGCGGACACGTTGCGTCGCGGCCGCGCGCCTCGACGAAGCTCCCCGTGTGCACGCCGCCGTGACGGATCGCCGATCGGACGGCCGCGCGCAGCTCGCGGCGGAGGCGGTCGAGGTCCTCGGTCGAGAGCTCGGAGGTCAGCCGCTGGGGCGCGAGTCGCGCCTGCCACAGCGCCTGGTCTGCGAGGAGGTTGCCGACGCCGGAGATGGCGCCCTGGTTGAGCAGGCGCGCCTTGACCGCGGTGCTGCCGGCCCCGATGAGCCGTCGGAAGTCCTCGCGACCGACATCGGCGGCATCCGGGCCGACGTGGCCGAAGTCGGGGTTGAGAACCGCCCGTCCGAGCCGGCGACGGTCCCTGAGCACGAAGCACGTGCCGTCCTCGAACTCGACCGTGAAGCGATTCCAGATCGGTCGCTGCCGGTCGGCTTCGAGCACGATCGCGCCGGCCATGCCGAGGTGCAGGCCGAGCGTGGGACCGTCCGCGGTCTCCAGCCAGAGGAACTTCCCGCGACGATGGGCGCTCGCGAACGTGTGGCCGACGAGCGCAGCAGCGATCTCGCCGGGCTGATGCGGGCGACAGACGTACGTGTCGCCGTCGTAGACCGCCGCGATCGGCCGGCCCAGCACCGACGCCAGCACCTGGCGAGCGCGTTCGGCTTCAGGGAGTTCGGGCATTCCCTCCAGCGTAGGAGCTCGATGTAGAACGACGGTCGAATGACAGTGGCCTGTCGGCCTACGGCTGCGCCCGCTTCGCGACCTGAAAGTGCTGGACCTACGACGCCGGAAAGCGGTCGGTGCGGGCTCGGTCGCTGAGGGACCGGTTTCGGGCGGGCGCGTCGAGCGCGACTACTGCAAACAGGCGAAAGCAGTAGCCGGGCGGCGAGCAAGGTCGATGTCGGTGCGGGTCATCCAGCGCTGCTGGTCATCCTGACCGACCGCGCGCACCGGCCGCATCGGCAACGGTGAGCATGAGCTTGATCAGTCGAGAGGGCTGCGGCCTGGGCCGCTACGTCAGGCGCGTGCCCTGCTCGAGCGTCTGGCGGTCGTCGGCGCTGAGCTCGAGGTCCAGCTTCTCGACGATCTCGACCCAGTCCAGAGCGGCGTAGTGTGACGGCGGGTTTGGGCGCTTCAGGTCCGCGACGAACTGCTCCAGATCACGCTGGGCAACTTCGCGTGCAGTTTCCCGATCACCGATGGCCAGGCTCAGCTCGCGTACTGCGGCCAGCCTGATGCCCTCCTCAGCGAAGTAGTCACGGAGCTTGCGCCGCTGGCCCAAGCGGTCAAGCAGCGGAATGATGTCCTGCGCCATTCGCTCGACGATCTGCGAGCCGATTACGCCCGCATCAATCGCGGCGGCGTCGAAGCGCCATTCATTGTCCGCCACTGACAGTGGCTTGAGTGTCCACGCCACCTTCTCGCCAGCGATCTCAGAGTGCGCCGGCTCATCGTCGAAGCGGATGCCGCATTCCAGCCGTGCGACGAGATATCCATCGGGAGCCGAGCGACCGTCGACGTACACGCCGGCGACCTGGCGGCACCCATCGAAATCACGACCCCAGCGTCGCGGATTGCGGTTCGCCTTGAACCCGTGGTCCTTCATGAGCTGCGGCAGCCCGGCGTTGCTTAGCTGGGCGTCGAGTTCCTTCCCGAGCTTCTTCGATTCGTCGGCCATGCGATTTCCCGAGATCTCCAGTGCTTTGCGGGAGGCGCGGCGAGCGGGCCCGGCCGACGACGGATGTGACGACAACGCCCGGCCCGAGCCGGGCCACTGCTAAAGCCGCATCGGACCGGCAGCTCGAGCCCGCGATCCGACATCCGGCCAGGCGCCACGACAGCGGCCCGTCGAAGGCGCCGTCGCGCGGCCGCGATAGGCGGCGGGACGCGGTAGCGCGGCGGCTCGCCGATCGCGACGTGCTCGACGTTGCCGACTCGCCGATCGTCCGGACGGTGCGACCGCTTGAGCGGGGCCGACGCTTCAGGCGGAGGCGGAAGCCTGGTGATGGCTGCCGGCCCGAGCCCTAGCCGTCATACAGGTCGCTCAACGGCGTGGGGCGGCATCGGCGCGAGGTCGTTAGCGAAACCCGGCTGGGCCTCGACGCGGTCGAGCCAGGCTGCCACGTTGGGGTGCTCGCGTGGGTCGGCCCCCGCCTCGCCGGAGCAGTGCACGTGGGCGTAAAGCGCGATGTCGGCAACCGTGTACCCGTCGCCGGCGACGAACCGCCGTCCATCGTCCAGACCGCGATTAATCGTGGTGAGGGCATCGCGGCCGCGCTCCACGCGGTGAGCGACGACCGCTGCCGGCAGCTTCTGGGATTGCCCTGTGATGATCAGAAACCGCGCCACGGCCAGTTCGGGCTCTATGCGGTTCTGCTCGAAGAACATCCACTGATGCACATGCGCACGCTGGACCGGGTGCTGCGGCAGGTAGCGGGTCCCGTCGGCTAGATGGAGCAAGATCGCGGCCGACTCCGCGATCGTCGTACCGTCTTCGAGCTCGAGCGTGGGCACGCGCCCGTCGGGGTTGCGGGCGAGATGTTCGGCTTCGCGCGTCTCGCCGCGAAACAGGTCGACTTTGACCCGCTCGTAAGGAAGCTCAAGGTGGCGCAACAAGATGCGCACCTTCATGCAGTTCGGCGAGGTCGGGTAGTCGTACAGAATCATCGGCCGGAGCCTAATCCCGTGAGATCCGAAGCTTCGGTCTCCTCCATCGGACGAAAGCAAAAGAGCTGAGCGAGTCGTTCTGCTTACTGTCGCTTGGAGGCAAAAGGGGCAGTGTCGCTTCCAGGCGAAAGCGGAAGCCAGCGCTACCGTTCGTCCGCAAGGGCCTAGTCCAGGAGGAGTTGTTCGACCGCGCGCGCGACGTGGATCGCCGTGGTGTCTAGCGTCGGCAGCCGCGGGCGGTCGCTGTCTCGAAAGAGCAAAGGGAGCTCCGTTCCGCCCAGCACCACCGCTTCGGCCCCATGTGCCGCGAGTCGATCGACGACCAGTGAGATCTCTTCTCGCGTCTGGTCCCGGAAGGAGCCCCGGACCAGCTCGCCGAAGTAACGATCGTCGACGAGCTGGCGGTCCTCGGCGTCCGACGTGATGATCGACAAGCCCCGTCGAGCGAAGACAACGGGATAGAAGTCGGCTTCCACCGTGATGCGTGCGCCAAGCAACCCAAGGGTCTGGAAGCCGCGGGCCTGAGCTTCGTCGGCGACCGCCTCTACGATGCTGAGCAGGCGTATCGGGGCACGAGCAGCCACCTCATCGAACACCAGGTGCGGAGTGTTCGACGCAAAGAGGGCCAGATCGGCCCCGGCCCGTGCGAGCCGCTCGACCTCCTCCACGAGGAACTCGATTAGTCCTGCTCGATTGCCGCCGCTGACAAGCGAGAAGAACGACACGCCGTCGACGCTGTCTATGAGCAGCGAGGGCCATGTGTCATCCGCGCTGCGCTCCCGGTAGAGCGAGGTCAGTTGCCGGTAGTAGTCGACCGTCGACGGGGGCGCGATCCCTCCGACGATCCCCAGTGTCTTCGGCCGACGAGCCATCTGCCCATTATCGGCGGGGAAGCCATCCTTCCTTCACGATGCCGCTTCGAGGCAAAAGCAGTAATGCCGGCCACGGCCGCAGCGTCCCGTTGAGCGTTCCTTTGCGGCGTCAGCTCGCGAGGTTCGTCAGCGTGCGCCCGCTGGTGGAGGGATTGCGAGTTGTCGACAGATCGCGCGAGCGGTGCCGGTCGGGATCTCGCGGTGCCGGGGCACCGGTGTGCGCAGGTCGGCGGGCGGGTTGTGCCAGATCGTGTGGTTGGCGCCCTCCCGCAACATCTCGCAGCCGTGCACAGCGAGGTGACGCTCCAACTCGCGACGCTTCAAGCCGCGGCGATGTCGATCGTCAGCTGCTCCACATGGCCCCCGCCGATCGGCGGCTCGCGGCCCTCATCGCGGTACGACGCGATCATCTCCCGCGCAGCGTCGATCAGCATCGTGCGCGCTTCCTCGACCGTGCGTCCGCATGTCACGACGGCCGGCCACTCAGCCAGCTGGGCCATCGTCCAGCCATCCTCGTCGGGCGTAAATACAGCGGTCAGAATCAGCGCATTGCTCACCCGATCAACGGTAGCGCGCGATCGACGCGCCGACCAGCGACGCGACGTCGCGCCGCTGGTCTCCCATGCCTGTGACCCGCGCGACTGCAGTGCTCGGGGGGCTGGCGGCTCTCTTGATCACACTGGCGATGTTCGGCTTCGCGATGTTTGCCACCAGCGAAGGGTCGGCGCTCGGCGGTCTCGGGAAGGCGGTTGTCCTTGCGCTTTCCGCCAGCGCCATCGCGGCTGCTCGCGGAGGAGTGGCGGTCGCGGCAGAGGGCATCGCGTCGCGCGCGTCGTTACTCCATGGTCTAGCGGTATTGCTTGCGGGCACGTCGTACGTCGTCGCTACCGGCATCGCCGAGATGGCTTGAACCAGCTGGTCTCGGTGCCCCACCGGGATCGTGCGTGGGTCTTATCCGGATCCCCGGCGGACGAGGTGCCGTCGTCGTTCGGCTGCCGAACACACCGGCGTCCGGCTCGACGAGGTTCCCGCTCGACGACCGGCCTACGGACGGAACGCTCACGCAACTTCGGGTCGTGGCCGCCGTTGGTCACCCGATGGGCTCCGGCGTCAAGACCGCGTCGTCCGCGATCGCGCTCGTCCTCGCGGCGGTGTCGCTGGCGACGGCGACGGCAGGATGTGCGTCGGACTCTGCAGACCGGAATGCGCGGCGCGCGACGCCGCTTCGTGACGCGCGTTTGCTGGTGTCCGTCCACAACCAGACGGGCGGCGCCTACCTCGTGCGCGGCGACGGCTCACGCCGAAAGATCCGGGAGAACGCGGGCAGCGTTCGCCGCTCGCCCGACGAGCGCTGGATCACATATTTGGAAGCGACGGGGCGACGGGTGCGGGGCTACCCCGTGCTTCGGCTCGTGAGCTCGCGACCCGACGGGCGTAACCGCGCCGTCCTCCGGGTGCCACGGGGCACCGGCGCCCCCTATTCGGTGGCGGCATACGACTGGTCACCTGACAGCCGCCGGCTGGCGCTCGCCCTCAGCGATTTCGGCGGCGAGAGCTTCGCCGGAAACCCGGTGCCGGGCGTCTTGGCGGTCGCGCGGCGCGACGGTAGCGCCATGGTCTGGTCGCCCGACGGCGCGCACTACGCGTACATGACGGAGCCGGCGACCTGGCGCGACCCACGCTTTCTCGTGATCGCACGAGCCACCAATGGCCACCGCGAGCGAACCGTCAAGCTCGCTGAGGGCGACACGATCGACTGGTACCGATGACACCCGACCGCGTCGACCACGTGTCGCACCGCCTGGCCTTAGGCCGTCTTTTCGTTCCGGTAGAGGTTCGCTTTCGAAGCCGCCGCGGCGCTTCTGAGTGCCCATTATCAGAAGCAGGCGGTGACCCGGGCTACTGATAACGCGAGCAGCACCGTGGGCTATCTGCCGTCCAGCGCTTCTGATAACAAGCACGGGTGCCTTCAACCGATCCTGTCGAGCAGCTCGCCGGCTACGAGGCCAAAGAGTTCACCGCCGACGAGCGCGACCGCCTCATGCGTCTGATCAACCAAGGCGTCCTCGTCGACGAAGGTGGCACCGTGCAGCCCAGCATCGAAACCAGCATCGAAACCCGCGAATCCCTGACCCTGGGCCGCAGGACGGCGCACGGCAGCTACCCACACGGCAGCCGGTTCCGAACACCGTTAGCTCCGGACCCGGCTGACCACTGACACGAAGGCGGCGCAACCGACTGACACGAAGGCGGCGTTCCCGCTGACACGAAGGTGGCGTTCTACAGCTCGAAGGTGCAGTGGCTGCGACCAGTCGGCTCGCACAACGCTCGATAACGGGCGTTATGTAGACCTTGCCGGTTATCGCCGCACGACGGTGATCGCGCACCTCGGTCCGGGCGCTCGAGCCAGCCGTGCGTCGGCGGTGACCAAGTTGCACGCGAGTGCTTCAGCCAGCGCGACGTACGTCGCGTCGTATGCCGTCAGGTTGTCGCGGAGCTCCCAGATTCTGGCCAGAAGACCGACGACGGCAAAGCGTCGCAGGCCGAGCTGCGCCCAGCGGGTGAGCGCAGCGCCGGCATCGTCAGCGCCGACATTGCCGCGCAGCACCTGTGCGCGAACAGCGTTGACCACCTCCGAGTCGGCGAGGTGCGGGACCGCAACTGCCTCGGTCGTGAGCGATTTCCGCGCGTCGCCGTCGTTCATGAGCGCGAGGACCGCCGCAGAGGCGTCGAGGACGATCACCGAGCCGAGCGACCGGCCTCGAGATCGACGACGACGTCCTCGGCCGGCACGCCGAGGTCTGGAAGATCAGCCAGCAACGCGGGATTGTCGGCGCGCCGCGCAGCATGGCTCAACTCCCGCAGAGCGAACGACGAGACCGACAGTCCTTCGCGGGCGGCGAGCGACGCCAGGCGCTCGCTGACATCGTCTGGCACGTTTCGCAGGTAGAGCGTCTTCATGTCGCATTATGCTAGCAGCGCGCGTTGCTCGCGCAAGCATCGTGCGGGTGGTCAGCTCACGGTCCGGGTGACTCGGGGCTCACCCCGGCGCGCAGGGAACCGCCACGTCGCGCACGCGATCGGCTCCGGCGACGCGGACCGTCAGCCGGACCGCCCAGGCGCCGTTGCACGTCTTCGGGTTGCGCAGCAGGTTGTACGTCACGCGGCGCTTGACCTTGCGCTTCACCGTGACGCGCTTGCCGTTGCGGGTGACGCGGACGCGCTTCGTCGTCGTCTTCGTGACCTTGCGCCGGGCGCCGAGGTCGAGCGACAGCGACTTCAGCGAGAGGCTGACGCCCGGCACCGCCGGCACGGCGCCGGAGATGCCCTCGAGGCGCAGCTCGTAGCCGATGGGCCCGCCGGACGGCGCCAGCAGCCGGGTGCGCACCGCGCGCTGCAGGCCGGCCCCGCTGATGACGACGACCGCGCTGGCGAGGTCGCCGGACTGGACGGGATCGGCGAGGAAGACGTCGAGCGTCGCCGGGACGTCCTGGTTGACGAGGCCGCTGGCGTGCACGACCGCCTGCCCGCTGCCGATGCGGCTCTTCGCCGGGCAGGCGCCGGACGTCACCGCGGCGCCGCTGCAGCGCGCGCCGACCGCGCGCACGTCGAGCACGAAGCCGCGCTGGACGCCGAGCGCGATCGACTCCGGCAGCGCGCCCGCGATCTCGGGCGCCGCCCCGCCGACCTCGACGTGCACCCGCGAGCCGTCGCCGGGCGTGTTCGGCGTCAGGCCGCCGGTGATCGTCGTGTCCTGGCCGCTCGCGGACGCGGCGAGCATGAGGACGAGCGCCGCCGTCGCCGTCGTGATCGTGATCGTGATCCCGCGCATCGTTCCCCCTGTCGTAGATGAGCCGGCGGCCCGTCTCGTGGATTCTGCCGCTACGCGGCAGACCATGCGCGCAACGTGCGCTCGATCCTGGGCGCCCCGCCGCCACCTGCCCGATCCTGAGCCGTCTCGTCACGCGCGCGCCGCGAGCGCTCAGTCGGTCCCTGCGATCGCCTGCTTGAGCGCCGCGATGCGCCGGCGGCGATGGAGCTTGGAGACGTCCTGGGCTGCGAGCAGCCTCAGCCGCTCGCGCAGGTCGGCCTTCGCCCGCGAGGCGTTCTGGAGGTGCGAGGCGTCGACCTTGTCCCAGCCGCCGTGGCGCTCGGCGATCCTGCGCTCGAGCTCGAGCGCCGCGACGGTGTCGCGCTCCCACGTCGTGAGGTAGTAGTCGTCGGGATGGCCGGCGGGCGTGAGGAAGAGCTCGCGCTCGCGCCGGCGGCGGTTGACGAGCCCCTGCACGACGACGCCGCCGGCCTTGTTCCAGTCCAGCATCGCGTCGGCGGCGCCGTGCCAGTCGCGCGCGCGCAGGCGCCTGCCGATCGTCGTGTCCGTGCCGACGGCACCCGGGCCGAGGTTCCAGACGAACGAGGCGAGGGCGTCGTACATGTTCTGGTTGAAGCCGTCGAGCCCGACGAACGGCTCCAGCGCCCAGGCGAAGTCGCTCTCGAAGCGCTCGACGAGCCGCCGCTCGGCCTCGGCACGGGTGACCGGCCTGGAGTTCGGCCCGACGCCCTTCGTGTCGCCGAAGCCCTGCGTCCAGACCGGCGGCCTGGCGAGCCGGTCGAGGTACGGCGTCGACGAGAATCCCTCGGACTCCTCGACCTCGCGCAGCCCCGCGTGCGTGACCCGCATCGCCGGCGCGACGCCCTCGAGATCCTCCTCGGCGCCCGCTTCGACCACGCCCTCCCACTCGGCCTCGTCGGAGAGGTCGCCGGGCGCATGCCGGGCGACACCGGCGGCGGTGCCGTCGACCGCGGCCCAGGCGGCCGCGAGGTGCACGACGACGGCGGCCGCGGCGGCCATGTCCTGCAGCGAGGCCCACTCGCGGACGGAGTGGTAGGCGTGCCCGCCCGTGAAGATGTTCGGCGTCGGCAGGCCCATCGCGCTGAGGCGCGAGCCGTCGGTGCCGCCACGGATCGGCTCGCGCAGCGGCTCGAGTCCCTCCGCGCGCAGCGCAGCGATCGCGTGCTCGAGGACCTCGGGAAACGGCTCGAGGTGCGCGCGCATGTTCGGGTACTGCTCGACGGTCTCGATCGTCACCGAGGCGCCCGGCGTCGCATCCACGACGGCCTGCGCCGTCGAGCGCAGGAGCTCGGCGTGGCCGGCGAGCAGCTCGTCGTCGAAGTCGCGCACGATCGCCCGGATCCGCGCGCTGCCGGCGTCGCCGGTCAGCTCGTACACGTGGATGAACCCCTCGCGGCCGCAGGTCGTCTCCGGCGTGAGCCGGTCCTGCGGCAGCGCGGCCACGATCCGCGCCGCCACGCGCGCGGCGTTCACGAGGATCCCCGTCGCGAAGCCCGGATGGACGTCGACGCCGGTCACCGTGATCGTCGTCTCCAGCGCGGAGAACGTCTCGTCCTGCAGCTCGCCGAGCGAGGAGCCGTCCAGCGTGTAGGCGCAGCGCGCGCCGAACGCGTCGACGTCGAAGAGCGTCGCGCCCTCGCCGATCTCCTCGTCGGGGGTGAAGCAGATGCGGATCGTCGGGCGCGGCAGCTCGGGATGGACGTGCAGATACGCGACGGCGGCCATGATCTCCGCGACCCCGGCCTTGTCGTCGGCGCCCAGGAGCGTGTCGCCCGATGCGGTCACGATGTCGTGACCCGCGCGCGAGGCGAGGTGCGGCTCGGTCGCGGGGTCCAGCCGCGTCCCGCTGCGCGGCAGCTCGATGACGCCGCCGTCGTAGTCGCGGTGCACGATCGGCACGACGCCCGCACCGGGGGCGTCCGGGCTCGTGTCGACGTGCGCGACGAGCCCGATGACGGTCTCCGGGTCGCCCCCGCCGCTCGCCGCGAGCGTCGCGGTGACGTAGCCGTTCTCGTCGACGGCCGCGTCGGGCAGGCCGATCTCCCCGAGCTCGCGCGCCAGCACTTCCGCGAGCTCGAGCTGGCCCGGCGTGCTCGGGCAGCGGGTGCGGTCGCGCGCGGCCTGCGTGTCGATGCGGACGTAGCGATCGAAGCGCGCCAGGAGGTCGGGGGCGATCGCCTCGGCGAGCGCTGAGGTGTAGGGCGCCATGTGCTGGACGCTAGCGCGGGTTCCAGATCGCCCGCGCGTCGGTGTAGCTTGCGGACGCACAGTGACCGCGACGGCGCACGAACCGCGATGACGAGGGCGTTCATCGTCCGGCCCTTCGGGACGAAGAACGGCATCGACTTCGACCGCGTCCAGGACGAGCTCATCGCGCCGGCGCTCGACAGCCTCGGCATCGAGGCGGCCACGACCGGCGTCATCGTGCGCGCCGGGAACATCCGCACGGACATGTTCGAGGCGCTCGTCGTCGCCGATCTCGTCATCGCCGACATCTCGATCCACAACGCCAACGTCCTCTACGAGCTCGGCATCCGCCATGCGCTGCGACCGCGGACGACGATCCTCATCCGCGCCGCCGCAGACGAGGTCCCCTTCGACCTGCAGACCGACCGCTACGTCGTCTACGACGCGCAGAGCCCGGGCGCGTCGGTCGAGAGCCTCGCGGCGGCGGTGGCCGCCTCGCGCGTGGCCGACAACGCCGACAGCCCGGTGTTCCTCCTGCTGCCGGCGCTGCAGGCGTCGGACCCAGAGCTGCTGCGACCGGTGCCGAAGGAGTTCGGCGAGGCCGTCCGGATCGCCGAGCGCGAGGGCGATCTGCCGATGCTCGCGGTGCTCGGCGAGGAGGCCGAGCTCTTCGACTGGCGACTGGCCGCGACACGCCTCATCGGCCGCGCGCAGTTTCGCGCCGGCGCCTGGGACGACGCGCTCGCGACCTGGGACGCGATCCGTGCGCGACACCCCGACGATGCCGAGGCGAACCTCAAGCTCGGCACGATCTTCCAGCGCCTCGGCGATCCGGTCGCCTCGACGGCCGCCATCGAGCGGGTCCTCGGCCACGGCGAGCTCACCGAGGCGCAGTTCGCCGAGGCGCAGGCGCTGCTCGGCCGCAACGCCAAGGAGCGCTGGGTCGACGACTGGTGCGGCCGGCCGGACGCCGCCGCGGCCGCGCTGCGCTCCGCGCATCTGGAGGCCGCGCGCATCGCCTACGACGAGGCGTTCTCGGCCGACCTCAACCACCACTACTCCGGGATCAACGCGCTCGCGCTCTACGCGGTGACGATCGCGCTCGCCGAGCACGAGCCGGGGGCCTGGTCGGAGCGCTTCGAGGACGACGATGAGGCGGCGCTCGAGCTGCGCCGGCTGACGCGGGCTCGCAACGACCTCGCCGCGACGGTCCGCCGCCTGCTCGACGCCGAGGCGGCGCGCAGCGCCCGCAACGGCCCGTCGGACGTCTGGATCGAGCTCAGCCGCGCCGACCTGCGCCTGCTGACCTCCGACAAGCCGACGTTCGTCGCCGCCGGCTACGAGCGCGCGCGCGCGTGCATCGAGCAGGCCGGCAGCGCGAGCTTCCCGTCGGAGTCCGCGGCGCGCCAGCTGCGGCTGTATCTCCAGCTCGGCCTCTTCGAGGAGAACGCCAGGGCCGCGCTCGTGGCGCTCGGCGCCGCCGAGCAGCCCCCGCCCCCGGCCCCGCGGCCGCGGGTCATCGTCTTCGCCGGCCATCGCATCGACACGACCGGCCGGCCCGAGCCGCGCTTCCCGCCGGGCAGCGAGGCGGTCGCCGCCGCGATGATCCGCGATGCGATCGCCGCCGAGAAGGCGCTTGCGGACGCACAGCCGATCGAGGGGCTCGCCGGCGGAGCGAGCGGCGGGGACATCATCTTCCACGAGCAGTGCGCCGACCTGGCGATCACGACCCAGTTGCTGCTCGCGCTGCCGAAGGAGGACTTCGCGGCCCAGTCCGTGCTCGATGCCGGGCCCGACTGGATGGAGCGCTACCGCCGCCTGTGCGAGCGCCTGGACACGAAGGTCCTCGCGCGCACGACGACGCTGCCCGACTGGCTGGCGGCGCGCGAGGGCTACAGCATCTGGGCGCGCAACAACAGCTGGCTGCTGCACACCGCGCTGTCGCGCGCGGAGACCGACGTGACGCTCGTCGTGCTCTGGGACGGCGAGGGCGGCGACGGTCCCGGCGGCACGCACGACATGCTGCGGCTCGCCGAGTCGCGCGGCGTGCGGATCGTGCGCCTGGACGCCTCGCGGCTGACCTGATGACCGCACCGGGCCGTCCGCTCGGTGGAGGAGGATCGCGCGCATGGGCGACATCAGCGGGCTCGCCGCCGTCGAGGTGCTCGTCGGGCTGAGCTTCATGTTCTTCCTGCTGAGCACGGCGTGCTCGGCGGTGCAGGAGACGCTCGCGAGCATCCTCGGCTGGCGCGCCAAGACGCTGGAGGACGCCGTCGGCAACCTCCTCGGCAACCCGAAGGTCAAGCGCGGCGTGAAGGAGTGGTTCGGCGGCGTGGACAAGCGCGGCGTCGACGCGCGGGCGCTGAAGGCACACCAGGACGCCGGGCTTCCCGCGGACCTCACGACGGCGGTCTTCGACCACTGGCGCATCCGCGCGCTCGTGCGCGACCCCGGCTCGTCGCTGCGGCGGCGCAGCCGCCCGTCCTATCTGCCGCCGCGGGCCCTGTCGCTCGCCGTGGCCGAGACGCTCGCCGAGCACGCGCGGACGACCGCCGGCGAGCAGCAGGACGGCTCGCCGTCGCCGTGGGCGAAGACCGACGCCGAGATCCTCGCGGGCGTCAACCGGGCGATCGCGCGGCTGCCGGCCGAGCATCCCCGCGAGGTGCTGCAGAAGGCGGCGGCCAATGCCCACGACGAGCTCGAGGGCTTTCGCGCGCAGGTCGAGACGGCCTTCAACGACACGATGGAACGGGCGTCGGGCTGGTACAAGCGCAAGGCGCAGGTCGTGCTCGCGATCGTCGCCATCGCATTCGCCGTGGGGCTGAACGTCGACACGGTGAGCATCGCGACGCAGCTGTTCAACGACGAGGCGGTCCGCACGGCCGTCGTCGCGGGCGCCGGTTCGGCCGACGCGCCCCAGCAGGCGGCCGACGCCGTCGCGCAGGTCGAGCAGCTGCAGCTCCCGGTCGGCTGGAGCGCCGAGAACACGCCTTCGGACGTGACCGGGTGGCTCAGCCGGATCCCGGGATGGCTGCTGACGATCGCCGCGCTGATGCTCGGCGCGCCGTTCTGGTTCGACGTCCTCAGCCGGCTGAGCCGCCAGCGCGGGGCCGGCATCGCGGAGCCGCCGAAGCGCCTGAGCGACAGGCCGCCGCCCGACGACGCCGAGAAGGTGCCCGCCGAGAAGCCGGCGTAGCGGCGTGACCGGCGGTGAGAGGCGTCACGTGCGCGTCGCTCACACCTCGGCCCTCGACGCCGCGACGCTCGCGGCGGCCCGCGCGCTGCTCACGGAGGTCTTCGCGGGCGACTTCGAGGCGCACGACTGGGAGCACGCGCTCGAGGAGGTCATCCGCAACGCCTACGACCTCGGCGCGCTCGGCAGCACCGACGAGGCCGCGCCGCTGTACCGCGCCCGCGGCTGGCAAGGGTGGCGCGGCCGCCTCTCGGCGCTGACGCCGGCCGGCACGGTGCGCACGCCCGACGAGGAGGGCTGGGTCTACGTCCTCCCCGGCGCCGTCGCGCTCGACCTCGACCGCGAGCTGACCTGCGACTGGCGCGACGGCGACGTCTGGTGACGCTCAGACCACGCGTCCGGCGGCGAACGTCGCCGCGACGAGCGGCACGCCCGGGCGGTAGACGAGGTGCGCGTACGACGGCGCCTCGAGCACGACGGCGTCCGCCCGCGCGCCGGGCGCGAGGTGGCCGATGTCGGTGCGCCGCAGGGCGCGCGCGCCGCCGAGCGTCGCCGCCGTCAGCGCCTCCTCGGCGGTCATCCGCATATCGCGCACCGCCAGCGCGATGCAGAACGCCATCGATGTCGTGTAGCTCGAGCCGGGGTTGCAGTTCGTCGCCAGCGCGACGCTGACGCCGGCGTCGATCGCGCGGCGGGCGTCGGGGTAGGGCTGGCGGGTGGAGAAGTCGGTGGCCGGGAGGAACGTCGCGACGGTCTGGCTGCCGGCGAGCGCGTCGATGTCGGCGTCCGTGAGATACGTGCAGTGATCTGCCGACGCGGCGCCGAGCTCGACGGCGAGCTGCACCCCGGGCCCGTGGCCGAGCTGGTTGGCGTGGATGCGCGGGTGCAGGCCCGCGGCGCGCCCGGCCTCCAGCACCGCCCGCGACTGCTCGGCGTCGAAGGCGCCCTCCTCGCAGAAGACGTCGACCCAGCGCGCGTGCGGGGCGCAGGCCGCGAGCATCTCGCCGCAGACGAGCGCGACGTAGGCGTCGGCGTCCACGCCCTCCGGCACGACGTGCGCGCCGAGGAACGTCACGTCGTCGGTGAGCTCCGCGGCGATCTCGCACAGGCGCCGCTCGCCGCCGGTGTCCAGCGCGTAGCCGGACTTCATCTCGATGTGCGTGATCCCGGCCCGCAGCGCCTCGCGGCGGCGCGCCGCGGCCAGCGCGCGCAGCTCGTCGTCGCTCGCCGCCCGCGTCGCCGCGACCGTCGTGTGGATCCCGCCCGCGCCGTAGGGCGCGCCGGCCATCCGCGCGGCGAACTCGTCGCCGCGGTCGCCCGCGAAGACGAGGTGCGTGTGGCTGTCGACGAAGCCCGGGATGACGCAGCGCCCGGCCGCGTCGAAGCGCTCGTCGGCGGCCGCGTTGCCGGCCTGCTCGATCGCGACGACGCGATCTGCGTCGAAGACGAGGGCCGCGTCGCGGATCGTGCCGAGCTCCGGGTCGTTCGTGACGAGCAGGCCGATGTTGTCGATCGCGAGCGATGTCATCGCGCGAGGACCTCGCGCAGCTCGGCGGCGGCGTCGATGGCGACGTGCGCCCCGTCGCGCACGATCCAGCGCCCGCCGACCATGACGTCGCGGACGTCGGAGGCGCTCGCGCAGAACGCCGCGGTCGCGACCGGGACGCCCGCGAGGCGGACGGAGTCCAGGCCGATCGTCGCGAGGTCCGCGAGCGCGCCCGCGGCGATCCGCCCGCCGTCCGCCAGCCCGAGGCTCGCGTAGCCGCCGGCGGTCGCGGCCTCCAGCAGCGCGGCCGGGCTGTGGCGCCCGCGCTCACCGGTCGCCAGGCGCTCGTCGAGCTCGACGGCGCGCGCCTCCTCGAGCAGGTCGACGACCGCGTGCGAGTCGCTGCCGAGCGCCAGCCGCGCGCCCGCCCGCGCGAGCTCGCGCGCCGGGCCGATGCCGTCGGCGAGGTCGCGCTCGGTCGTCGGGCAGAGGCAGACGGTCGCGCGCGCCGCGCCGAGCAGCGCGATGTCCTCGGCGCTCACGTGGGTCGCATGGATCGCGGTGAAGCGCTCGCTCAGGGCGCCCGCCGCGGCGAGCACCGCCGTCGGCGTCGCCCCGTGCTCGGCGCGTGCGAACTCGTTCTCGGCCGGCTGCTCGGAGACGTGGGCGTGCAGCGGCGCGCCGCGCTGCGCGGCCCATGCGGCGACGACCGCGGCGGCCGCCGGATGGACGGCCCGGACGCTGTGGATCGCCGCGCCCGCGCCGTCGAGCTGCGCAACGCGCTCCGCCCACGCCTCCGCGCCGGCGTCGCGAAACCGCGGGCTGCCGCCGTGCAGGTAGCAGGCGTCGAGGAGGACGATCCGGATCCCGGCCGCGGCCGCCGCGGCGAGGACCGCACGCGACATCTCGTTCGGATCGGCGTAGGGCTCGCCCCCCGGCCCGTGATGAAGGTAGTGAAACTCCCCCACGACGGTCACGCCGGCGAGCGCCATCTCGGCGAACGTCGCCCGCGCGAGGCGCTCGTAGCCCTCGGGGTCGATCGTCTCGGCGAGCGCGAGCATCTCCTCGCGCCAGGTCCAGAACGAGCCGGGTCCCTGCGCGCGCCCGCGCAGCGCGCGCTGGAAGGCGTGCGAGTGCGCGTCGGCGAGCCCCGGGATCGTCAGCCCGCCCAGCCGCAGCGCGTCGCCGGGCTCGGCGCCCGCCGTGACCGCGCCGATCCGCTCGCCGTCGAGCTCGATGCGCACGCGCGCCGCCGGCTCGCCGCCGCCGATCCACGCGTGCTCGCACCAGAGCGCCGTCACCCCTCCCCCATCGGGATCCGCACGCCGCGCTTCCCGGCGACCTCGATCGCCCGCTCGTAGCCGGCGTCGGCATGGCGCATGACGCCGGTGCCCGGATCGGCGGTGAGCACCCGCGCGAGCTTCTCGGCCGCGAGCGCCGTGCCGTCGGCGACGCAGACCATCCCGGCGTGGATCGAGCGCCCGATCCCGACCCCGCCGCCGTGGTGGATCGAGACCCACGAGGCGCCGCTCGCGGTGTTCACGAGCGCGTTGAGCAGCGGCCAGTCGGCGATCGCGTCGGACTCGTCGGCCATGCCCTCGGTCTCGCGGTAGGGCGAGGCGACCGAGCCCGCGTCGAGGTGGTCGCGGCCGATGACGATCGGCGCGCGCAGCTCGCCCGAGGCGACCATCGCGTTCAGGCGCAGGCCGAGCCGCGCGCGCTCGCCGTAGCCCAGCCAGCAGATCCGCGCCGGCAGCCCCTGGAAGGCGATCCGCTCGCCGGCGTGGGCGATCCAGCGCGCCAGCGGCTCGTCGCCGGGGAACTCGTCGAGCACCGCGCGGTCGGTGGCGGCGATGTCGGCAGGATCGCCCGACAGCGCGACCCAGCGAAACGGGCCCCTGCCCTCGCAGAACAACGGGCGCACGTAGGCCGGGACGAAGCCGGGATAGTCGAACGCGCGCTCGAAGCCGCCGAGCCGGGCCTCCGCGCGCAGGCTGTTGCCGTAGTCGAAGACCTCGGCGCCGGCGTCCTGGTAGCCGACCATCGCCGCGCAGTGGGCGGCCATCGAGGCGCGCGAGCGGCGCACGTACTCGGCCGGGTCGGCGTCGCGCAGCTCGCCGGCGTCGGCGAGCGTCATCCGGTCGGGGACATAGCCGGCGAGCGGGTCGTGGGCGCTCGTCTGGTCGGTGACGATGTCGGCGGGAAAGCCCATCCGCAGCAGGCGGGGGACCGCGTCGGCGGCGTTCGCGCAGAGGCCGATGCTCACGGCGCGGCGCTCGCGACGTGCGGCGTCGGCGCGGGCGACGGCGTCCTCGAGCGAGTCGGCGACCTCGTCGAGGTAGCGCGTGGCGACGCGCCGCCCGATCCGCTCGGGGTCGATCTCGACGCACAGCGCGACGCCGCCGTTCATCGTCACCGCGAGCGGCTGGGCCCCGCCCATCCCGCCGAGCCCGGCCGTGAGCGTCACGGTCCCGGCGAGCGAGCCGCCGTGATGACGGCGGGCGATCTCGGCGAAGCACTCGTACGTGCCCTGCACGATCCCCTGGCTGCCGATGTAGATCCAGGAGCCGGCGGTCATCTGCCCGTACATCGTCAGCCCGAGCGCCTCGAGGCGGCGAAACTCGTCCCACGTCGCCCACTCGGGCACGAGGTTGGAGTTCGCCAGCAGCACCCGCGGCGCCCACTCGTGCGTGCGCACGACGCCGACCGGCTTGCCCGACCCGACGAGCAGCGTCTCGTCGTCGCGCAGCGTCCGCAGCGTCCTGACGATCGCGTCGAACGCCGCCCACGAGCGCGCGGCGCGGCCGGTGCCGCCGTAGACGACGAGGTCGTCCGGGCGCTCGGCCACATCGGGATCGAGGTTGTTGTGCAGCATCCGCAGCGCCGCCTCCTGCCCCCACCCCAGGCACGAGATCTCGCTGCCGCGCGGTGCCGTGACCCGCCGTGCGCCCTTCATCGCAGCTCCCCGATCGCGTCCTGCACGGCCTGCAGCAGGCGTCCGCTGCGCACGAGCTCCTCGCCGGCGGCGAGCTCGGGCGCCAGCCAGCGATCGGGTCCCGCGCCCGCGACGCCGGCGGCGCGCAGCGCCGCCAGCGCCGCGCCGGTTCCGGCCGCCGGGCGCAGTGGGTCGCGCAGCTCCAGGCCGCGCGCGGCGCAGACGAGCTCGACGGCGAGGATCCGGGCGAGGTTCGCGATCGCCGTGCGCAGCTCGCGCGCGGCGGCCCAGCCCATCGAGACGTGGTCCTCCTGCATCGCGCTCGTCGGCAGCGAGCCGACGCTCGCCGGCGCCGCGAGCCGGCGGTTGGCGGCGACCATCGCCGCCTGCGTGTACTGCGCGAGCATGAGCCCGGAGTTCACGCCGGCGTCGGGCGCGAGGAACGGCGGCAGGCCGCTGGAGCGCGCGGCGTCCAGGAGGCGGTCGGTGCGCCGCTCGGCGATCGCGCCGACCTCCGCGATCGCGATCGCCAGCGCGTCGGCGGCGAACGCCAGCGGGGCTCCGTGGAAGTTGCCGCAGGACTCGACGCGGCCGTCCGGCAGGACCATCGGATTGTCGATCGCGCTGCGAAGCTCGGCCTCCGCGACCGCCTCCGCGTGCACGAGCAGGTCGCGCGCGGCGCCCGTGACCTGCGGCGCGCAGCGCAGCGAGTAGGCGTCCTGGACGCGGTCGTCGCCGTGGCGGTGGCTGGCGACGATCGGCGAGCCGTGCAGCAGCGCGCGGAGGTTCGCGGCGCTGAGCTGCTGGCCGGGCTGCGGGCGCAGCGCGACGAGGTCGGCGGCGAAGGCCCGGTCGGTGCCCAGCAGCGCCTCGACCGACATCGCGGCGGTGACGTCGGCGATGCGCAGCAGCCGCTCGAGGTCGTGGGTGGCGAGGACGAGCATGCCGAGCATCCCGTCGGTCCCGTTGACGAGCGCGAGCCCCTCCTTGGCGACGAGCGTCAGCGGCTCGATGCCGGCTTCGAGCAGCGCGGTGACGGCGTCGCTGCGGGTCGCGTCGGGGAGCTCGACCTCGCCCTCGCCGATGAGCGCGAGCGCGCAGTGCGCCAGCGGCGCGAGGTCGCCGCTGGCCCCGAGCGACCCGTGCTCGGGCACGAGCGGCGTCAGCCCCGCATTCAGCAGCGCGACGATGCCGTCGGCGACGACCGGCCGCGCACCCGACAGGCCCATCGCGAGCGTCCGCGCGCGCAGGAGCATCATCGCCCGCACGACCTCGCGCTCGACCGGTGCGCCCATCCCCGCCGCGTGCGAGCGCACGAGCGCGCGCTGCAGCTCCTCGCGGCGGCCGGGCGGGATGACGACGTTCGCGAGCGAGCCGAACCCGGTGGACACGCCGTAGGCGGGCTCCGGATCTGCGAGCGCGAGCTGGACGGCGTCCGCTCCGACCTGCATCAGCGCACGAGCGCGGTCGCCGAGCCGCACGCGCGCGCCGTCGCGCGCGACGGCGACGACGTCGGCGGCCGCCAAGCCCGTGCCGGTCAGCTCGACGACGCCCACGGGCGCACGATAGACCGTGCGGGGGCGGCCGGCCGCCGGACTAGCTTCCGGCGGCGGCGATCCGGGCGAGCGCGTCGAGCGCGGGGTCGCGGAGCACGGCGAACGGATCGACGAGCTCGCCCGGCGCCGTCGGGTCCAGCGACTCGGAGACCTGCGCGAGCAGCGACCGCGGCGCGCCGAGGCCCTTCAGGCGGGCGCGCAGTCGCGCGAGCGGCTGCGCGGCGGCGCGGTCGGCCAGGGCCTCTGGCGTCGCCGCCAGCGGCTGGAACGCGAACGTCGTGGCGACGGCGCGGTAGATCGCCGGCCCGGCGCGCAGCAGGCGCACGAGCCGGCGCTCGAGCCGGCGCGTGCCGGAAGAGGACGTGGCGCGGGCGCGCCTGCTCTCGCGCTCGAGCGCGCGCACTGTCGCGAGCTGGTCGGTGAGGCTGCCGGTGAAGCGCGCGAACGCCGCGGCCTGCCCGCGGGTGACGTAGGGCCCGGGCGCGAGCGACACCAGGCGCGGCCGCGCCGCGGCCGCCGCGCGCGTCGCGACGGGCTGCGAGACGGCGGCGGCGAGGCCGCGGAGCGCCGGCGTGAAGAGCCCCGGGATCGCGCGCTTGGGGAGGTTCGGCGTCCACGGCTCGTCGCAGCCCGGCGGCGGCTTGGCGCGCTGGTTGTAGATCGCGGCGAGCACCGAGTTCGCGAACACCCAGATCGCCCCGGCGTCCTGGAACGGGTTCAGGAGGCTCAGGCCCCTGAGGAAGACCTTTGCGCCGGGGACGTCGGCGATGAGCGCGGCCAGCGCGCGGAGGCGGTCGCCGAGCGCTTTCCGCGCGCCGGCGAGCTCGCGCACCGTCGTCGCCAGCGATTTGCGCACGCGCTCCAGCCGCGTCGTGGCGCGCGCGACGTCGCCCTCGGCGAGCGTCAGCGAGGCCCGCGCCGTCGCGAGGAGCCTGCGGCGCGTGTCGATCGTCTTCGAGCTGATGTTCCTGCCGCTCGCCCTGCGCCGCTGGAGGTCGGCGATCTCGCGCTCGAGCTTCGCGACCTCGGCGCCGCTCGTGGACCGGCGCAGTTGCGCGGCGCTGAGATCGAGGGCCGCGATCTTGCGGTCGGTCTCGAGCCGCTGGGCGTGCGCGACGAGCGTCTCCTGCGCCTCGGACGCCTTCTCGATGCCCGCCCGGACCGGCGCCGTCGCCTTCTCCTGGGCGTCACCGAGCAGCGCCTTCAGCAGCTGTCCGATGAGATCGGTCTGCTCGGCGAGCTGCTGGCCGTCCCAGGCGTTCTCGTTGAAGGCGAGCGCGAGCTGCCGCGCCTCGGCGCGCTCCGCCGGCGTCTTGCCGCCGATGAAGCCGCGGTCGGGCGTGACGCAGGGATCGCGCGGGGCGCCGCCCGCCGGCTTCGGGGGCGATCCTGCACCGGGCGCCGCCGCTGCCGTGACCTTGATCTGCACGGTGCCGCGATAGGAGGAACAGGTGGTGTTGCCGGTCCAGCTGATCGTGATCGTCTGCGACAGCGGGTGAGCGGCGGGGACCGCGACGCTCAGGAGGTGTCCGGCGGGCGGCGGCCCGTCGATGTCGTTGCCGATCTGCACCGTCGGGGGGTTCACGGACCACTTCGTCGGGTTGGGCTGGAACTGGCCGGGCGGCGTGCAGGTCGCGACGATCTCCGACGCCGGCAGCGCGACCTGCGTCGTCGCGCCCGCCGGGATCGTCTGGCTTGCCGCCGCCAACGCCCCGGACGGCGCGGACACGGCCCACCCGGTGAGCAGCGCGAGGAGGACGGCGACCGGTGACCGCGCTGTGCGGACCATGGCTCACGCTACACCCGTGCCGCGCGCGCGGACAACGGCGCGGGGCCAGGATGCGACGTTTCTCGGCTACAGGAGCCGGCGCGTGATCTCGAACGTGAAGCGGAGCGCGAGGTCCTTGTTGAGCTTCGGGCCCGCGTTGACGTACAGCCGGTACGTGCCGCGCCGGTTGCTGCGCGGCGCGACGACACGGCTGGCGCTCGCGAAGCCGCACTCGTTGCCGGTGCCCAGCGAGAAGCGCCGCAGGACCTTGGGGTTCGTGCCCTTGACGATGAAGCCGTAGAGCTTCTGTCCCGCGAACGCCGTGCCCGAGACGCTGACGCGGCGGGCCTTGCGCGGATTCGTCGGCTTGGAGGCGACGCTCATCGCGAGGTTCGTGACGAGCGTCTGCCCGACGACCGTGTCGACCTGCGAGCCGCTGGCGAACTCGCTGACGGTGACGATCACCGGCTTGCCCTTCGTCGGCCCGATCCCGCCGCCCGGGACGGAGACGTTCTCGATCTGGGTCACGGCGTTGCCGGCGGCGTCGTACCTGCCGCTGGCCGAGCCCGACGACCCCTGGGCCTTGCCCGGCGCCGCTGCGGAGACGACGAAGTTCCCGTTCGGAGCGCCGCCGGCGAGCGTGATGACGATCGGCTGCGAGGTGCCGCCCAGGCCGGGGACGTTGGCGTGGCACGGCTTGCCGATCGTGCCGGTCACAGCCGACGCCGCGGACGGAGCCCCGAGGGCGATCGCGGCGGCGCCGACGACGCAGAGAGATCCGGTGCGAAGAGGCATGCTGCTCCTGACGGCTCGGGGTCGCGCGGAACCCTACGTGACCTCGGCGTGCGACGGGAAGCGGGTCCTGCGCACCCCGGCGGGCAGGCATGGCAAGCTGCGTGACCGCGATGGTCAGAGCGGTCGACGAGCACGCCTGCTGGACGGCACCCGCCGAGCCGGATGCGGCGGGCCAACTGCGCGCTCGCGTCACCGCGTTCGCCGCGGCAGCGGGGGTACCGGCCGAGCTTCAGGACGCCGTCGCGCTCGGCGTGTCCGAGACGGTCACCAACGCGATCGTCCACGCCTACGCCGGCGCGCACGAGGCGGGCACGGTCCGGGTGCGCTGCTGGGTCGCCGAGGGGCAGCTCGTCGTCGAGGTCGCCGACGACGGCGTCGGGATGGCGCGCCGCAACGACTCGCCCGGGATCGGCCACGGGCTCGCGATGGTCGGAGCGGTCGCCGAGGCGCTCGACATCGCGCCCGGCCGCGACGGGCGGGGCACGGCCGTGACGATGACGTTCGCCACCGGTCCGGCGCCGCGGCCCGCACCGGCGCTGCAGCCGCTCTGCCGGCTGGCGCTCGACACCGTGGCCGACGCCTCGTGCGTCGACCTCGTGCGCGGCGGTGTCCTGCGCCGCGTCGCCGGCGAGGTCGCCGGCGACCCCGTCCTCTCGGACTGGCTGCGCAATGCGACCCCGCCCGCCAAGCCCGGCACCGCGACGTGGGCGGCGCTGCGCGAGGGCGGCCCGCATGTCGTCGTCCACGATCCGACGGTGCCTCGCTCCCCGGGCGGCGTCGGAGAGATCCTCGGCCTGCAGTGGTGGGTCGCCGTCCTGCTCGAGGGGCCCGACGGTGTGCCCGCGGCCTTGTGGGGCCTCGGCGGGCGAGCCGGCGGGCGCCCCGTCCCGCCGCCCGCGATCCTCGACGCGCTGCGCCAGGCAGCCCGCGGCGATCTCGCCGACGAGACCCGGCGTGCGGCGCTGCGCGAACGCCTCCTCGCAGCGGACTGACGGCGCCGTCCGGCGCGGGCGGGCGCTCAGGCGGACCCGCCGCGCAGCTGCGCTGGAACGCGTGTGCGGACCCAGACCTCGACGAAGCGCTTGGAGCCCGCCGGCGGGGAGAGTCGCACCCGGAAGCTCACCGCGCCGAGCTGCGCGAGCTCCTCGAGCTGCGCGGTCGAGAGCTTCAGCGTGCGCGCGCGCAGCTTGCCCTTCGGCACGACGACGGCGCGCAGCGTGAAGCGCAGCGTCGTGTCCGCGATGAGCTCCGACAGGGCGGTTCCCGCGACGATCGTCGCCTTCGCGGCGCACGCGCGCCTGCGGTAGGCGGGGCAGCGAAGCTCGACGACGAGCCTGCCGACCGGCGTGAGCCGCAGGCGCGCGAGGCCCGCGATCGGCCGCGTCGTCGCGGTCTTCGCCGTCTCGCCTGCCGTCGTCGTGGCGGTCGTGCCGGCCGTCGTCTTGCCGGTCGCCGGCGCGGTCGTCGTCGTCGTGGTCGCCTTGGGCGCGGTCGTCGCAGTGGTCGGCGCCGTCGTCGTCGTCGGCCTCGGCGCCACGACCGGCGCCGGTGGCGGGGGCGGCGGCGTGGGCGGCGGCAGCGCGACGGCGACCACCGCGGTCGGGGGCGACTGCGCGCTCGCCGAGCCGGTGACGTTCGTCGCCGTCACGCTCGCGCGCATCCGGCGCCCGACATCGGATGCCGTCAGCGTGTAGCTCGCCGTGTTCGCACCGGGCACGACGTCGCAGCCGTTGCCGTCGGCATTGCAGCGCAGCCAGGCCGTCTCGGTGTTCATCGGCTTGGCCCCGTTCCAGGTTCCGCTGCTCGCGGTGAGCTTCGTGCCCTCGCGGACGGCGGACGCGGCGGTGACCGCCGGCGCGGTGGCGATCGAGGGCGGCGGCGGCAGCACCGGCGCCGTCGCGTCGGCGAGCGCGGTCGTCGCGTCGACGACGTTCGTCGCCGTCACGAGCACGGCGATCCGCTTGCCGGCATCGGCGGCGGGGAGCGGGTATGCCGGCGCCGTCGCGCCGGCGATCGGCTCGCAGCCGGCGAGCGCGGCGTCGCAGCTCACCCACTGGTACTCGAACGCCATCGGCACGGCGCCGCCCCACGTGCCCGCCTGCGCGGTGAGCGTCGTCCCGACGGCGACCGGCCCGGCGGGCGCGGCGATCGCGGGCGCGACGAGCATGGCCGGCGGGTCGGTCTGCACCTCGGCCGTCGCGGCCGATGTCGCCAGGGCGCTGCCGACGGCGTTGGCGGCGCGCACGACGACGCGCAGGCTCGAATGCGCGTCGTCGCCGGTCGCGACGTACGTCGCGGCGGTCGCGCCGGGGACGTCCGCGCAGCCCGAGCCGTCGGCCGCGCAGCGGCGCCACTGGTACTCGAAGGTCACCGCGGGGGTCCCGGTCCAGGTCCCGGTGCCGGCGCTCAGCGTCTTGCCGACCGCGGCGCCGCCGGCGATCTGCGGCAGCGCGACGTTCGCCGGCGGCGCCGCCACGACCGTCGCCGTCGGCGCCGAGAACGCGCCGGTCGTGCCACCGGAGCTCGTACGCACGATCCGCACGCGCAGCGACAGCCCGATGTCCGCCGGGCCGGGGATGAAGCTCCGTCCCGTCGCCCCCGCGACGATCGAGCAGTTCGCGCCGAGCGGGTCGCAGCGCCACCACTCGTAGGTTGTCCGGACGTCGACCGGGCCCGTCCAGACGCCGTCGACCGCGGTGAGGACGTCGCCGTCGCGCGCGGTCCCCGCGATCGCGGGCGCGACGACGCTCACCGGCGGGTTGGTGCCGACGACGCCCGTGAGCGCGGATGCCTGCGCCGTCGTGCCGGCGCCGTTGGAGGCGCTGACGACGATCCGCACCGCGAAGCCGACGTCGCTCGTGGTGAGCATGTACGACGGCCCGGCGGCGCCGGGGACGTCCGTGCAGTCGGCGGCGCTCCTGCAGCGCTGCCAGCGCTGGCTCGTCGTCATCGGCAGCGAGCCCGTCCAGCCGCCGTCGGTGGAGGTCAGCGTCGCGCCGTCGCGCAGGCCGGTGTCCGGTGCGACCGACGGCAGCACGAGGTTGTGCGGCGGCGCGAGCGCAACGACGGCGCTCGCGGCCGAGGTCGCGCTGTCGGCACCCGATCCGTTGACGGCCGTGACGACCGCGCGCAGCGTCGTGCCGCGATCGGCGGCGGTCAGGACGTGGCTCGAAGCGGTCGCGCCGGCGATGTCGGCGCAGCCCGCGCCCGCCCCGCCGCAGCGCTGCCAGCGGTAGGAGCGCGTCAGCGGCAGCGTCCCGGTGAACGCGCCATCGCTCGTCGTGAGCGTGGAGCCCTCCGCCGCCGAGCCCGTCAGCACGGGCGCCGCCGTCGCATGCGGCGCGTCGGGAGCGACGATCGCGGCGACGGCGAGGTCGCTCGTCGCGCTCCCTCCCCCGCCGGCGTTCAGCGCGCCGACGCGCGCGCGCATCCGGAACCCGACGTCGGCCGACGCCAGGACGTAGGTCGCGCCCGTCGCCCCCGCGATGTCGGCGCACGCGGGCGCGAGCGCGTCGCAGCGCTGCCACTGGTGGCTCAGCGCGATCGGCGCCGTCCCGCTCCAACTGCTCGTCGCGGTGAGCGTCTGCCCGTCGCGCGCGATGCCGCCGATCGCCGGGCTCGCATCGGCGACGGGGGGCGCCGCGAGGATGACCGGCGTGGGCGCCGACTGCGCCTTCGTCGCCCCGAGCGCGTTCGTCGCGGTGACCTCGGCGCGCAGCGTCCTGCCGACGTCGGCGGCGGTGGCGCGGTAGGCGTCTGCGACCTCGCCGATGATCGCCGTGCAGGAGGCGCCGAGGGCGTTGCAGCGCAGCCACTGGCGGTCGTGGACGAGCGGAGCGCTGCCGGCCCAGGCGCCGAGCGTCGCGCTCTGCAGCTCGCCGTCGCGCGGCAGCGCGCCGCTGACGGCCGGCAGGTCGACGCTCACGGGCGACCCGCCCGTGACGGTCGCGGTCGCGGCCGAGGGCGTCGTGGTCGAGCCACCGGCGTTCGTCGCGGTGACCGCGGCGCGGACGGTGTTGCCGACGTCCGCGGCCGCGAGGCGGTACGTCGAGCCGGTCTCGCCCGCGATCGCCGAGCAGCGGGCGCCGGCGCAGCGCTGCCACGCGTAGGCGTAGGAGATCGCCGGCGTGCCCTTCCACGTTCCCTGCGTCGCGCTGAGGACGCGACCCTCGGCGGCGGTGCCGGAGAGCGCCGGAGCCACCGTGACGGAGGGGACGGCTGGAGCGACGACGGCGGTCGTCGCCGACGTCGCCTGTGTCGTGCCGTCGGGGTTCGTCGCGGTGACGCGGAGGCGGATCGTCGTGCCGACGTCGGCGCTCGTGAGCGTCAGCGTCGTGGCGGTCGCGGGGAGGTCGGCGCAGCCGGCGCCGAAGGCGTCGCAGCGCTGCCAGCGCCGCGCCGTCGTGATCGTCGGCGTCCCGGTCCAGGTCCCGTCGGAGGCGGTGAGGATGAGCCCGTCGACCGGCGAGCCGGAGATCGACGGGTCGGCGGCCCTGACGGGCGGCACGCGCGGGCCGACGGCAGCCGACGCGAGCGACGAGACCGTCGCCGAGGACTTCGCGTTCGTCGCGGTGACGGCGACGCGGATCGTCGCGCCGATGTCGTCGTCGGTGAGGACATGGCTCGCCGCGATCGCGCCGGGAATCGCGGAGCACGAGCCGCCGCCGGCGTCGCAGCGCGTCCACTGCCGCGTGAACGTCATCGGGACGGTGCCCGTCCAGGTGCCGGTGCCCGCCGAGGTCAGGGTCTGGCCGGAGCGCGCGGTGCCGGCGACGGCGGGCAGCGCGGTGTTCGCCGGCGCGGCGGCATCGACGACCGCCGTCTGCGCCGACGTCGCGACGGCCTGCCCGTCGGCGTTCTTCGCGGTGACCTCGACGCGGATCGTCGCGCCGACGTCGCTGCTCGTCAGCAGGTGCGTCGCCGCGGCGGCCAGCGAGGAGCAGGACGCGCCGCCGGCGTCGCAGCGCCGCCACAGGCGCGTGAAGGTCAGCGGCCCGATTCCCGACCATGCCCCGTCGGTCGCATTGAGCGTCTGGCCGTCGCGAGCGGTGCCCGAGACGACCGGCAGCCCGCCGGCGTCGTTGACCGGCGGCGACAGCGCGCCGACGAGCGCCGTCGCCGGCGAGCCGACGGTCGCCGAGCCTTCGAGGTTCGTCGCCGTGACGCTCACGCGGAGCGTCCTGCCGACATCGGCGGCGGCGAGCGTGTAGGTCGCCGCGCTCGCCGACGCGATCGGCGCGCACGCCGCGCCCGTCTCGTCGCAGCGCTGCCAGGCGCGGCTGGTCGTGATCGGCGCGGTGCCGGAGAAGGCGCCCGCCGTCGACGTCAGGACCTGGCCCTGGCGCGCGGTGCCGGCGATCGCCGGCAGCCCCGTCGCCGCCGGCGCCGCCGCGCTGGCGGGCACCGCGAGCAGCGCGAGGCAGGCCACGGCTCCGAGCAGGGGCAGGAGTGCTGACGGACGGCGCATCGGGCCGGTGATCGGCAGATCGGGCCAGAACCTGCGCGCTCACGCGCGAAGGGGTCCGGCGACTCAAGAACGCGCCGGCGCGGGCGACTACCGGGCCGATGATCGAGTCCACACGCGCCGCGGCCGCCGCGGCAACGACCGCCACCCCCGCCCCTGCCGCGGCCAAGGCCGAGAAGACGACGAAGAAGAGCTTCGCCGGCGAGCTCGCCAAGGCCGCCGAGCGACCCGACGGCGAGATCACGAAGAAGGTCTCCGGCCACCCCTATTCGCGGATCGAGAACGGCGACGACAAGGGCAGGTACGTCAACCAGGTCGCGGGCGGCCCGCGCGAGGGCGCGATCTTCCGGCTCGTCGAGCGCGGCGACCGCGTCTTCCACGTCTACGGATCGGGCCGGGACAAGCTCGTCGTCGGCCTCGACGTCAAGCCGAGGACCGACGCGCCGACGACGGCGTAGCACGTCGTCGATTCGTCCACCCGACGGGGTATGACGTTGCCGTGAGGGGCGCTCGGGATGATGCTCTGTGGATGTGGCGAGCGCTTCTCGGTGCCTTCGTCGTCCTCGCGTCGCTCGTCGCCGGCGGCTGCGGCGGAGACGAGCGCGGCGCCGTCGCGGGCGTCGTGCGCGCAGGCCTCACGAGCCAGGACGCCAGGACCGTCTGCGAGGGCAGCCTCGCGCCGGCGCTCCTGACGCAGATCTACGGCGGGACGGCGAAGTGCCATGCCGTCGAGGGCCGGGACGCAGAGCGCATCGGCCAGGCGCAGTCCGTCGACGTCTCGCGCGTCAGCATCCGCGGCGAGCGCGCGACGGTCGTCGTGAGGCTCCACGGCGGCAGCCGCGACGGCGCCGGCGGAGGCCTGACGCTCGCCCGCCGGCCCGGCGGCTGGCGCGTGACCGATCTCTCCGTCGAGCTGCTGCGATCGCAGTTCGAGGTCGGGATCCGCAAGCTGCAGACGCTCGGCCCCGTCGCGAAGTCCTGCGTCATCCGCAAGATGCGCAAGGTCCACGACGCGGAGTTCAGGCGCCTGGCGTTCCACGCCGACACGATCGGCCGGCGGCGCCTCGCGGCGATCGCGCGCCGCTGCGACCAGCTCGTCGCGGCGTCCGGGCGCATCGCGATCTGACCGGCGCGCGGCCCCGCGCAGTGCTAGCGCACGACGCGGTACTTCAGGTGCGTGACCGCCGGCGACGCGACGACCTTCGCGATCTCCAGCTGCGGATCGCCGACGTCCTGCAGCAGCCGCTCGCCGGACCCGAGCAGGACCGGCACGACGTGGAGGCAGAGCTCGTCGAGCAGCCCGGCCGCGAGGACCTGGTTGACCGTGCTCGCGCCGCCGGAGACGAGGACGTCCTGCTCGCCTGCGGCCTCGCGGGCCTGCTCGAGCGCCGGCTCGATCCCGCCCGTCACGAAATGGAACGTCGTGCCGCCCTCCATCTCCAGCGGTTCGCGCGGGTGGTGCGTCAGGACGTAGACCGGGGTGTGGAACGGCGGGTCCTCTCCCCACCAGCCCCTCCAGGACTCGTCCCACTCGCCCGTTCCGCCGCCGAACATCCGGCGTCCCATGACGTGCGCGCCGACGCCGGCCGTCACCTCCTCGATGACCTCGGCGTCGGAGTTGCGCTCGCCGCCGCTCTGCCCGTGCTGCTCGCGCCAGCTGGCGGTCGCGAGCGCCCAGTGGTGCAGGCGCTCCCCGCCCTCGCCGAGCGGGTTCTCGAGGCTCTGGTTCGGCCCGGCGGCGAAGCCGTCGAGCGAGACCGCGATGTGGCACGTGATGGTTGTCATGACGTGGAGACTGCCGCCGCCGGCGGGAATCATCGTACGCTGGGGTCATGCCCGGCATCGAGAAGCCCGACGAGATCGACGTCGTCGCCGAGGATGTCGACGGTAGCGCGCTGCTCTCGATCATCCAGTCCGGCGAGTGGTCGGGCAGCACCGCGGAGCGCGAGCGGCTGAAGCGCAAGCTGCGCACGTACCTGCGCTACGCCCTCGAGGGGCGGATGGTGGCCACGTACCCGACCCTCGCGGGCCGGCCCGTCGTCATCGCGCTGATGTACGAGCAGCCGCCGCCGGAGTCCGTGCTGGACTACTGGGCGCGGCGCGGCCGGGCAACGGCGCGCGACGGCGTGACGCTGCGGACCGCGTCGCTCGCCGACACCGTCTGGCGCGCCTGAGCGGCGCGCGGGCGGCGACCGCTAGCGCAGGCACTCGGCCGCCAGCGCGACGGCGACGCCGCGCCCGGCGAACCCCTCCCCCGGCTGCGGGTTCTCCTTGCACCAGGCGTAGCGGCCGTCGCGCAGCGAGCCGGCGGCGACGAACGGGTGGCCGATGCGGCCCTGCGGCTTGGCGGCGTCGCCGATGACCGACGTCACCGCGAGGCAGTCCAGCTGGACGCGCACGCCGGCGTCGCCGCCGCGCGGACGGTACGCGCAGCGCACGTCCAGGATCGGCCCGTCGAGCTTGCCGGCCGCAACGCGCGCCCCCGCGTCGTCGCCGACGTCACGGCGGACGTCGGCGAGCAGCGCCGAGCGCGCCTCGTCGTCGTCGCCCGTCGCGTGCAGCCGGGCCGCCCGCGCGCTGCGGGCGTGCCGCGCGCGCTGCTCGGCCACGAGCCGGGCGCGCAGGCGCCTGGCCGAGGCCGCCTCGTCGCGGCGCTCCTGCGCGGCCGTGCGCTGCTTGGAGCTGTCGATCGCGGGCGCGACGAAGATCGCGACGACGGCGACCGCGGCGGCGATGGCGGCCAGCCAGATCGCGACGCGCCGCTTGTCCAGCGGAGGGATCTCGACGTCGCGCGGCGGCGTCCAGATCCGCAGCCGGTGGCCGATGATCTCCCACCGCGTCGCGCGCTGGCGCCCGCCGGGTCCACTGGGTGCCCCCACGCCGCGATCGTAGCCCGTGGCCCCTCCGGCACGGGCCAGCGGCTATGCCGTTGCGAAGCGCCCGAGCGTGCGCTCGGGCCGGACGCCCGGCAGGTGCGCGGCGAAGATCCGGTGGTAGGCGAGCTCCTCGCGCGTGCGCAGCGGCGGATCGACGACCGCGCGCTCGCGCGCGAACTCCGCCGGGCTCACGCCGCCCTCGACCGCCGTCCTCAGCACGCCGGCAGCGCCGCTGCCGTCGCCGAACTGCGCCTTCTCGCGCCAGAGGATCTCGTCCGGCAGCCAGCCGTCGAAGGCCCGCCGCAGCAGGCGCTTCTCGAGCTCGCCCGGCGCGGTGAGCTTCCACGCCATCGGCAGCCCGAAGGCGAACGCGATGACCCCGCGGTCGAGGAACGGGACGCGCGCCTCGAGGCCGTGCGCCATCGTGACGCGGTCGCAGCGCTGGAGGTTGAGGTTGTGCAGCCCGCGGACCGTGCGCGCGAGCTCGCCCCGCAGCGCCTCGGGGTCGGCGAACTCGCGCAGGTACTCGTAGCCGGCGAAGAGCTCGTCGGCGCCCTCCCCCGTCAGGACGACCTTCACGTGCTCGGCGGTCATCTCGGCGAGGAGGTGGTTCGGGACCGCGCTGCGGACGAGCGAGGGGTCGAAGTGCTCGATCGCGCGCACGACGCCGGGCAGCGCACGGACCGCCTCGCGCGCCGTGTAGCAGCGCTCGTGGTGCTCGCTGCCGAGGTGGCGCGCGACGACGCGCGCGGCGAGCAGGTCCGGGCTGCCCCGCGTCCCGATCGCGAACGTCTGCAGGCGCTCGCCGCCGGAGTCGAGGTGGCGCTGCGCGATCGCGGCGACGATCGCCGAGTCCAGCCCGCCGGAGAGGAAGACGCCGACGGGCACGTCGCCCATCATCTGGCGTCGCACGGATCCCACGAGGATCGCGCGCAACGCCTCCAGCGCCTCCTCGGGCGGCTCGGCGCAGTCGCTCCAGCGCGCCCGCGCGGCCCCCGCGCCCTCCCCGCTGTCGGGCACCGCGCTCGCAAAGCGGCGCACGCCACCGGACGGCGTCCAGTGACAGCCGGGCGGGAACGCCTCGACGTGCGCCATCCAGTCCGGCGAGAACGCCGCGATCTCCGACGCGAAGCGGACGCCCTCGCGGCGACGCGCCCAGTACAGCGGCTTGATCCCGACCGCGTCGCGGGCGGCGACGAAGCTGCCGTCCTCGCCGGCGACGAGGAACGCGAACATGCCCTCGAGCTCGCCGAGCGCGTCCGGGCCGCGCTCGGCGAGGAGGTGCAGCGCGACCTCGTTGTCCGAGCGCGTCCGGAAGCGGGCCGCGCGCAGCGTCGCCCGCACCTGCTCGTGGTTGTAGACCTCGCCGTTGCCGACGAGCCAGAGGTTGCGCGACGGGATGCCCAGCGGCTGGCGGCCGCCCGCGACGTCGACGATCGACAGCCGCCGGTGACCGAGCCAGGCGCCGTCGACGCGCGCCTCGCCCGCGTCGTCGGGCCCGCGGTGGGCGAGGCGCTCGAGCATCCGCTCGCTCTCCCCCGCGTCGTGCGGCCCGTAGATGGCGGCGATCCCGCACATGACGACGCGCCCTACCCGCCGCCTCCCGGCCTCATGCCGCGGGCCCGGTCACCGGCGCCGGCGGACCTCGCAATTGCGCGTGCGGTCGCGGCTGTCGGCGATGACCGTGTCGCGGCCGGCCCCGCAGTCGACGCGGTCGCCGCCGCCGCCGCGCGCGATGATGACGTCGTTGCCGGCGCCGCCGTCCATGCGGTCGACGCCGAACCCGCCGGTGATCTCGTCGGCGCCCGCGCCGCCCTGCAGCGTGTCCGCGCCGCGCCCGCCCTGCAGCTCGTCGTCGCCCGGCCCGCCGACGATGAGGTCGTCGCCGAAGCGGCCGAACATGCGGTCGTTGCCGCGGCCGCCGAAGAGCTTGTCGCTGCCGCCCCGGCCCTCGACGTCGTCGTCGCCGTCCTCGCCGCGACACGTGTCGGCGCCCTCGGTGCCGAAGACGAGCGGGTCGCTGCGCGACGTGCCGCCCTGCAGGCAGGAGCGCCTGGGCACCGATTTCTCTGGCAGCGTCTGCTCGCAGTTCGTCGCGACCTCGGCCGGGCTGCTCTTGTAGACGATGTCGTTGCCCGGGCCGCAGTCGAAGCGGTCGCGCCCGGATCCGCCCGAGAGGATGTCGTCGCCGGCTCCGCCGGAGATCGCGTCGGTTCCGCGGCCGCCCTGGATGTTGTCGTTGCCGTCGCCGCCGGCCAGCGTGTCGTCGCCGAAGCCGAGCTCGATGATGACGTCGTTGCCGGGGCCGCCGTCGATCGTGTCGTCGCCGTCGTTGCCGTCGACGCCGTCGTCGTCGTCGCCGCCCTGGATGCGATCGTTGCCGGTGCCGCCGACGAGGCGGTCGCTGCCCCCGAGGCCGCGCAGCGTGTCGTTGCCGCTGCCGCCGTAGATCGTGTCGCCGCCGGTCGTCCCGGTCAGGCTCTCGGCGCCGAATCCGCCGGTCACGTCGCGCGCCGGCGCCGCGGCGGGCAGCAGCACGAGCAGCGTGAGGACCGCCGCGAGCCGCCTCATCGCCGGCCGCCCGTGATCCGGAAGCTCAGCGTCCGCGGCCTGGAGGCGCTGCCGGTCGCGTCGGTCGCGACCGCGACGAGTTGGTAGCGGCCCGGCGCGAGCCGGCGCCCGCCGATGCGGCCCCTGAAGCGCAGGACGTTCGTCCCGGCGGCGCCCTGCTCGCGGAAGGCGCCGAGGCGGCGCGTTCGCGTGCACGAGCGTGCCCGCCGGTTCGAGGCCCGCGGCGCGACGCAGCGGCGACCCGAGCGGCGCCCGGCGAGCCTGCGCTGGACGGTGAAGACGACGTTCGCGGGCTTCGCGAGGACGTAGCTGATCCGCGCGCCGGCGCCGGTGGGCGACGACGGCGGCCCGGAGCTCGCGGCCGGGAACGAGCTCGGCGAGAGCGAGACGGCGATCGTCGGGGCGGGCCCCGTCGCGGCGGCGGGCGCGGGCGCGGGCGCAGCGCCCGGATCCTCCGTGCCGAAGTTCGTGACGTACGACGCGCCGGGCGTCGGCGGTCCCGTCGGGGCGCTCGGGATGACGCTCATCCCGATGCCGCGGTAGCGGCGATCGAGGATGTTCGCGCGATGCGGCGGGCTGTTCATCCAGGCATCGACCATCGCCGACGCCGTCGCGAGCTTGTCGACGCCGTAGCCGATGTTCTCGCCCATGCCGCCCGTGTAGCCGGCCGCCGCGCCGCGGGCGCCGAGCTCGGGCTCCGACGGGCCCTGGTGCGCGAAGAACCGGCTGCCGACCATCTCGGCGGCATGCGCGGTCGCAGACCGCAGGAGCCGCGCGTCGACCGCAAGCGCCGTGAGGCCCTCGCGCGCGCGCTCGACGTTCACGAGGCAGACGGCTGCGGCCGCGACGACATCGGCATCCGCAGCGCTCGGAATCGTCACGTCGTCGGTACAGGCCGCCTGCGCCGCGCGCGCGGTGAGCTGCCCGAGGCGCGGCCACGATGCTGCCGCCGCGGCGGCGGCGGCTCCCGCGCCGGCCGGCGGCACGTTGACGGTGAAGTTCTGCGAGGTCTGCTTCTCGCCCTCGCAGAAGCCGGTGGCGACGATGAGGCGCATCGCGTGCCGCCCGGCCCGCAGGAACGTGTAGTCCAGCCCGAAGGTCACCGGCGTGCCGGGCACGAACGGGCTCCTCGTGTCGCCCGCGACGGGAGGCAGCGTCGTGCACGCGAACGCGCCGAAGCGCAGGCCGCCCTCGCCGAAGTTCACACGGTAGCCGCCGACGGGCGCGTTGTCCGACAGCGCGCGGATGCGCAGCGTCGTGAGCCGCCCGGCCCGTGGCGGCGGCGAGAACGCCGCCGAGACGATCGTCGGCGAGACGATCGGCGGCGGGGGCGGCGGCGGCGCGCCGGGCGGGGGCGGCGGCGCGTCCGGCGGTCCGGGCGGGGGCGGCTGCGGGCTGCCGGCGGCGGCGACGGTGGCGGTGGCGTTGACGACCACCGGCAGTTGCTCGACCTCGCTGATCACGACGGTGACCGGGAACGTCCCGGCGGCCGCGTAGGCATGGCTGCCGGAGACGCGGTAGACGGACTCCGACAGGTCGACGCCGAGCGACTCGATCGTCCCGACGGTCACGGGCGACCCGTCGCCCCAGTCGATCGTCGCCGTGAAGTCGCCGAGGTTCGGGTCGGTGCTCCGAAACGACGCCACCGGGCCCGTGAACTGCGTCCCCGCGGTCGCGGACACGTCGATCGGCGACGACTGCGTGACGATCGCCGACGCCGCGGGCGCGACGAGCAGCAGCGCGACGAGCACGAGCCCGCCGGCAATGGCGCTGCGAACGTGAATCGGTCCCCTGGACATTCCTGTCTCCTCCTTGCCGAATCCCTCGCTGACGGGACTCCTACCACGCGGGGACCATGCGCGCGAGCTTCAACGCAACGGCGAGAGGTCTTCGCGACCGGGCGGACCCGGTTGCGCGGGGTGATCGGCGGGTAGCGATGACGACATGGAGATCGTCGCCGTCGTCGTCATCGCCGCCCTGCTCGTCGTGATCGCGGTGCTGCTCGTGCAGCGGCGGGGCGCTGCCGGCGATGCCGTGCCGCGAGCGCGCCGGTCACCCGTCCGCCGCCGGCGCGGCGCGCCTGCCGCCGATCCGATGGCCGCGGCCGTCGCGACCCACAGCGAGGCGATGGACGCGCGCGACGTCGCGGTCGAGGAACTGCGCGTGCGCGCGCAGGCCAACCGCGTGGCCGCGGCGACCCACGAGCGCGAGGCGGCTTCCCTCGCCGGCTCCGACGACGAGGCCCGCCAGCAGGCCGAGTCCCTGCACGAGGCCGCCATCCAGCATCAGCGCACGGCCGACGAGCTCGAGGCGCAGGCCCCCTACGCCGACCCGCGCGACACGGGACCGGGCGACCCGCGCTCGACCGACGACCGCTTCGCGCGCTAGCGCTGGCGCCCCGCGACGGACGCCGCGATGCGGCTCTCGTCCGGCGCGGCGGGCCCCGACGAGCGGGCGCCGAGCGACGCGGCGACATGCGCCTCGTTGGGCCCGGACGTCGCGCTCGGCGCGGGCGTCGCGGCCGTGTCGCCGCCGAGCGCGAGGGTCAGCGTGACGCCGGCGACGGCGGTCACTCCGATCATCGCGGCGAACCAGCGCGCCGGCATCCCCTGCATCTGGACCGGAAGTGCGAACGTGGGGTGATCGACCTGCGACATGACGGCCTCCTCGGGTGCGGTTACTGATCGAGATCGAGCATCCACCGGCGCGGGCGGGCGGTCGTCACCCGCGGGGGTGAACGCCATCCCCCCGCGAGCCGTCGCATGACGGCGACGGCGTAACGCCGTTGGCCGTACCGTGACGGATGCGCCCATGAGCAGCTTCTTCTCCCGCGGCTTCAGCGGCCGCCGCCGCATCCCGGCCGAGCTCGCCGATCGCGTGCCGCCGGGGCAATACGTCGAGGACGGCTTCCCGGTACTCACCGCGGGGCCGACGCCGCGGATCGGCGGCGACGGCTGGAGCTTTCGCATCGACGGCGTCGTCGCGCAGCCGCGCGAGTGGACGGCCTCGCAGTTTCGCGAGCTGCCCGCCGAGGAGATCCCGTGTGACATCCACTGCGTCACGAAGTGGTCGAAGCTCGGGACGAGCTTCACGGGCGTCTCGCTCGACGCGCTGCTCGAGGAGGCCGAGCCGCTGGGCGCCCACGCGATGGCCTACTCCGTCGGCGGATACACGACGAACCTCGCGATCGAGGACCTCACCGGCGGCAGGGCCTGGGTGGTGACCGCGCACGAGGGCGAGCCGCTGCCGCGCGAGCACGGCGGCCCGGCCCGGCTGCTCGTCCCGCACCTGTACTTCTGGAAGAGCGCGAAATGGGTCGCCGGCCTGCGGATCATGGATCACGACGAGCCGGGCTTCTGGGAGGCCAACGGCTACCACAACCGCGGCGACCCGTGGAAGGAGGAGCGCTATTGGAACGACTGATGGCGGTCGCGCCCCGCGCTCCCGGCCGCTGGCAGCGGGCCACCGTGTCCGCGATCAGGCCGCAGACGCCGAGCGTCACGTCGTTCCGGCTCGCGCTGGCGATGTGGATGCCGCACATCCCCGGCCAGCACTACGACGTCCGCCTCACCGCGCCCGACGGCTACACGGCCCAGCGCTCCTACTCGATCGCCTCCTCGCCGCTGGACGAGGGCGAGATCGAGCTCACGATCGACTGTCTCGCCGACGGCGAGGTCTCGCCGTACTTCCACGACGTCGTCGAGGTCGGCGACGAGATCGAGGTCCGCGGGCCGTTCGCGTCGTACTTCGTCTGGCGCGGCGACGAGCCCGGGCCCGTCGTGCTCGTCGGCGGCGGATCGGGCGTCGTGCCGCTCATGGCGATGCTGCGCCACCGCCGCCGGGCGCTGCCCGACGCCGAGATGCGCCTCCTGTACTCCGTCCGCGGCGCCGAGGACGTGATCTACGCGGACGAGCTGCGCGAAGACGCTGTCGTGACGTTCACGCGCGAACCGCCGGCGGACTGGGCCGGCCACACCGGACGCCTCGACGCGGCGCTCGTCGGCGAGGTCGCGGCCGGTGCGATGACGGCGTACGTCTGCGGCTCCAACGGCTTCGTCGAGAGCGCGACGGCGCTGCTCGTGGAGGCCGGCGTCGACCCGGCCCGGATCCGCACCGAGCGCTTCGGTCCCACGGGATGAGCGCCGGCGCGGCGACCGTCGCCGACGGCGTCTGGCGGGTGACGCGCGGCGTTCCGCTGAGGATCAACGTCTTCCTCGTCCGCGAGGGCGACGGCGTCGCGGTCTTCGACGCCGGGCACCGCGCGATGGGCGCGGCCGTCCGTGCCGCGGCCGAGGCGCTCGGGGGCCCGACGCGCGTCGTCCTCGGCAACCCGCACGCCGACCATCGCGGCGGCGCGCCGGCGATCGGCGCGCCGGTCCACTGCCACGCCGACGACGTCCCCGACGCCGAGGGAGACGGCGGCGAGCACGACTTCGACCTCTCCCTGCTGCCGCTGCCCTCGCGGCCGCTGACGGGCCGCGTCATGCGCGGCTTCGACTCCGGTCCGCTGCAGATCGCCGCGACCGTCGCCGAGGGCGATCGCGTCGGCGACTTCGAGGTCGTCCACCTGCCGGGCCACAGCCCGGGCTGCATCGGGCTCTGGCGCGAGCGCGACCGGCTCGCGCTGACGAACGACTGCTTCGCGCTCTTCCACCCCTCCCTGCCCTGTGCCGGCCGGCGCCCGCGCGTGCCCCATCCGGCGTTCAACTGGTCCACGGAGCGCTGCCGCGAGTCGATTCTCAAGCTCGCGGCCCTGCAGCCGCGAACCGCCTGGCCGGCGCATTTCGGCCCGCTCACGGGCGACGTCGGCGCGCAGCTGCGCGCCGCGGCCTGATCAGCCCTCCGGGCGCGCGACGAGCCGGCGGCGCAGCGTCGTCCCGGCGCCGGCGACGTCGCGGATCGTGACCGCCGCGCGGATCGGGATCGAGCGCCCGCGACGGGCCGAGCGCGCGAGGCGGCCTCGCAGCGTCGCGAGCGCGATGCCGTTCCCGCCGGCGCTCGCGTCCCACGCGTCCGATCCGATGCGCCGGCCGCGCGCGTCGGCGAACGTCACGCGGCCGCGACAGTCGGTCGCGGCGACGGCCGGGCAGCCGACGTCGACGCTCACGGAGGCGTCGGCATCCAGGACGCTCGTCACGGCGCCGGACACCGTGGCGACGATCGTGCGGGTCGTCCGCTCGCAGCCGGCCGGGCGGTCGCGGCGGTCGGCGATCGCCTCGTCGCGGGCGGCGCCGCAGTCGACGCGGTCGGCGCGCCCGTCGCGCGACACGATCCGGTCGCGGCCGGGGCCGCCGGCCAGGCGGTCGCGCCCGGGCCCGCCGAACAGGGTGTCGCGTCCCGGGCCGCCGTCGAGGACGTCGTCGCCGCCCTCGTCCTCGCCGACCGCGAAGTCGCCGCGCAGCTGGTCGTCGCCGGCGCCGCCGTCGAGCGTGTCGCCGCCGTCGAGACCGAAGAGCACGTCGTCGCCGCCGCCGCCGGACAGGCGCTCGCCGCCGACGGAGCCCATGAGCTCGTCGTCGCCGTCGCCGCCGTCGGCCGTGCAGGGCTCGCCGCACGCGAGGTCGTCGTCGCCGGGCCCGCCCGCGAGCCGGCCGCTGCCGGACAGCGAGTCGTCGCCGCCGCCGCCGTCGACGACGTTCGCGCCGTCGCCGGCTTGGAGCGACTCGGCGCCTGCGCTGCCGCGGATCGTGTCGTCGCCGCTGCCGGTGGCGATGCTCTCCACGCCGGCGAGGACGTCGGCCTCCCCGGCCTCGCCGGCGGTGCCGAGGAGGAGATCGACGGCCATCGCCGCCGTCCGCGAGCCGTAGGACACGCTGTCGGAGCCGTCCGCTCCGCGCAGCACGTCGCTGTCGGCGGTGCCCGGCGCGTCGCCGTCGGCGAGGCTGTCGTCGCCGGCGCCCGCGTCGAGGTCGTCGCGGCCGCCGCCGCCGTCGAGCCTGTCGGCGCGCGCGGTCGCCGTGACCGCGTCGTCGCCGGTGCCGGCCTGGACGTCGATGCCCAACCCGATGTCCCCGACCGCGACGAGGCGGTCGTCGCCGTCGCCGAGCCTGAAGGTCGCCGTCGAGAGCCCGCCCGAGCACGTCACGCGACCGTCGGCGGCGATGCAGCCGGCGCCCGGCGTCAGCGGCGCCGTCGCGTCGGCGACCGCGATCCGCCCGTCGGCCTCGCGGGAGACGGTCGGGCCGTTGCGCTCGCCGGGCTCGGCGCTGTAGTCGAGGTGGAAGACCGTGACCTCGGGGCCCTTGAACCCGCCCTCGATGCTCGTGCGCACCGCGACGGTCGCGGCCGGCGCAGCGGCGGGCGCGAGGATCGTCGCGGCGATCGCCGCGAATGCGATGCGCGCTGCGAGCGCGGCGGATCCGGACACGCCCATGGAACCCTCGTCGCGGGCCAGAGTTGCCCGGCGCGACGTCGCGACGCGGCGCTGAGACAGACCGGTATGTTCCATCGCGTGTTCCTTGCCGTCTGTTTCTGGATGGGTCGCCGTCCGTCCGCCTACCCGCTCGCCGGCGGGCGACGGTCGTGAGCGCCACGTTGGATCGCGGGCACGATTCGCCGCTGCAGGCGGACGGCGAGCTTTCGCCGCGCTGGGTCTTCCGGGTCGTCGACGTCGTGAGCGGCGAGGCGATCCTCGACGACGCCGACGCGCGCGCGACCGTCGACCTCCTCGAGACGATCGAGTCGATCTTCGACGTCTGGATCTACGTGTCGTCGCCGGAGTGCGAGTCCTGGCGCCAGCTCAGCCCCGGCGAGCACCGGATCCTCTGGAACTTCCGCGGGCGCTGACGGGCGCACCGGAAGGTCTAGACTTTTCTCGCATGGCGATCGTGCGGCTCCGGGGGCCACTCGAGAAGCTCGCCGGAGGCGCGGAGCACCGGGTCGACGGCGAGACGGTCAGCGACGTGCTGCAGGCGCTCGAGCGCGAGCATGAGGCGCTCGACGGCTGGATCCTCGACGAGCGCGGCATCATCCGCCGGCACATCAACGTGTTCGTGAGCGCCGAGCCGGCCACTGCGGAGACAGCCGTCGGCGACGACGACCGCATCGAGGTCCTCCCGGCGATCTCCGGGGGGTGACTCCCGGATGACCGAGCTGCTCGTCGGGACCCGCAAGGGCCTCTTCGTCCTCGACGGCCCGCCGGGCTCGGAGCTGCGCATCGCGGCCCGCCACTTCGAGGGCGAGCCCGTCGACTACGCGCTGCGCGACCCGCGGTCCGGGCGCGTGTTCGCGGCCGTGAGCTCGCCCTTCTACGGCCCGCGGATCTGGTTCACCGACGACCTCGAGGGCGGAGACTGGCGGTTCGCGACCGGCGTCGCGCTGCCGAAGGGCGGCGACCAGGCGCTGCGCCGCATCTGGGTCATCGCCGCGGGAGCCGCCGACGCGACGCTGTGGGCCGGGGGCGACCCGGGCGTCCTCTTTCGCAGCGACGACGACGGCGCCACCTGGGAGCTCAACCGCGCGCTCTGGGAGCACCCGACGCGGCCGCGCTGGCGCCGCGACTCCGGTGGGCTGTCGGTGCACTCGATCGCGCCCTGGCCCGGCGAGCCCGAGCGGCTCGCGCTCGGGATCTCGGCGGCCGGCGTCTGGCTCACCGACGACGGGGGCGCGACCTGGCGCCACGGCAACGACGGGATCCGCGCCGACTACCTGCCCGCGGAGGCGCAGGGAACGGCGATCGACCTCTGCGTCCACCACCTCGAGCGCGCGCCCGGCCGCCCGGAGCGCCTCTACATGCAGTTTCACGGCGGCGTCTACCGCTCCGACGACGGGGGCGAGACCTGGAGCGACATCGCCGCCGGCCTGCCGTCGGACTTCGGCTTTCCGGTCGTCGTCGATCCCGCCGATCCCGACAGCGCCTTCGTCATCCCGGTGACGAGCGCCGATCGCGTCGTGCCCGACGGCCGGGTGCTCGTCTGGGAGACGCGCGACGCCGGGGCGACGTGGATGCCGCGCGGCGAGGGCCTGCCGCAGCGCGACGCCTACCTCCAGGTCCTGCGCCAGGCGTTCGCCGCGACCGGCGAGGGCCCGTCGCTCGAGCTCTACTTCGGCGCGAGCACCGGCGAGGTCTTCGGCTCCGGCGACGGCGGCGCGACGTGGTTCGCGGCCGCGCGCCGGCTGCCGCCGATCGCGTCGGTCCGCGCGGCCTGACGAGGAGCTACGCCACGAGCAGCGACGAGCGCGCGAAGAGCGCGAGGCTCGCCTCCAGGCGCTCGGCGCCGACATCGGGTCCGAGCTCGGCCAGCAGCGCCGCACGGTCGCGGGTGCCGTCCAGGAGCGCGAGCAGCCGGCGGTCGAGCTCGTCCTCGACGGGGACGGTCGCGTGGCGGAGGTTCGCGATGTCGGTCTGGCGCTGCGCCTGCAGCCGCGCGAGCGGGCTGGCCTGCGGGCGATCGCCGGCGGCCCGGTGCGGCTGCGGCGGGTGGACGTGCAGCGTGACGAGGTTGGCCGCGAAGCAGCGCAGCAGCGCCTCGCAGACCGTCTGGACCGCCTCGGGCGACGCATCCGGTCCCAGGACCTCGGCCACTCCGACGGCGCCCGGCCAGCTCTCGCCGGCCGCCCGCAGCACGGCGACGACGACCTCGTGCTCGGTCGTCAGTCGCGAGCCGCCGGGGGCGTGGAACGTCACGCGCTGCGGGGCTGCCGGATCCTCGACGATCGCCCGGACGGGCGCGGACAGCGCGAACTGCGCGATCCGCTCCAGGCGCAGCGTGCGGTCCAGCCGCGCGGCCGCGGGACAGACGAGCGTCTGGCGGAAGCGGCGGACCTTGACGTAGTCCAGCAGCTGCTCCTGGCGCACGACGTCGGGCTCGGACGAGAGCTCGAGGCGGAGCTCCTCGGACAGCATCCCGGCCTGCATCTCCCAGAAGTTCGCCTCGGCGAGGTACTGGAGCCCGTGCGCGGCAGCGCGCGCCGCGAACTCGCTGAAGAAGAAGGGCTCGTTGATCGGCGCGAGCGCGTCGTGGAACAGCAGGGCGTCGGGGCGGTCGCGCAGGACGGTCGCCTCGGCCCCCAGGCCGGCGCGGCCGTCGGGGCCGCTGAGCAGCGTCAGCAGGCGGCGCGCCTCGGCGATCCGCCGCGCCGGGCCCTCGACGCCCTCGAGCTTCAGCGCGAGCAGCTCGCGCAGCGTCTGCGGCACGCGCGCGCCCGGCAGCGCGTTGTAGCTCACATAGCCGATGCCGTGACCGGCGAGCGCGCGCGTCGTGAGCGCGAGCAGCGCCTCGCGCACCTCGCCGGGCACCCACGAGAAGACCCCGTGCGCGACGACGTAGTCGAAGCTGCCGGGCGCCGTCTCGTAGTCCTCGATCCCCACCTCCTCGAAGGCGACGTTGCCGAGGCCCAGCGCCGCGGCATCGGCCTGCGCGCGGGCGATCGCGGCGGGCGAGGAGTCGATGCCGACGAACGTCGAGCCGGGCAGCGCGAGCGCCATCGGCAGGAGGTTGCCGCCGTCGCCGCAGCCGATCTCCAGCAGCCGGCAGGCCGCCGGCGGCGCGGCCTGCAGCCCGAACAGCGCCCCGAGCGTCGCGAGGCGGTCGGGGTGCGTCTGCGCGAACGCGAGCCCGGGATACGGGACGGCGTCGTAGAGCGATGCGGGTTCGGGCGGGCCCATCGCCGGATGCCCGCCGGGCCTACTTCAGCGCGTCTTCGGGGACGACGTAGTACGCCTTGCTCGGCGGGTTCTGCTTCGGGCTCAGCGCGTGGCGGCGCGTGACCGAGAACGTCTTGTCGGGATAGCCGCCGTGCTCGCGCACCCAGGCGAGCACCTCGTCGGGATCTCCCCCCGCCTCGACGATCCGCTCCTCCATGAGCGCGACGGTGCCGCTCGGGTTGCCGAGGAACATCGTCGGCGTCACGCCGGCCAGGAGCCTGGCGATCGGATCGCGCTGCTTCTTCGCCACGGCGCGGCACGATAGCGCGCCGCCGCCGGCGGTCATGCTGAGAGCCATCGTGCGCCTGCCCCGCCTCACCGTCGACATCAGCGCGCTGCGCGCCTCGCGCGAGCTGCGCTGGCTCGTCCTGGGCAACTTCGTCTCGGGGCTCGGGACGCAGGCCGCGCTCGTCGCGCTGCCCTACCAGGTGTACGTCCAGACCGGCTCGGCGCTGCTGACCGGCCTGCTCGGCGCCGTCGAGCTCGGCCCGCTCGTCGCGATGGCGCTGCTCGGCGGCGCGCTCGCCGATCGGATGGATCGCCGGCGCCTGCTCGTGCTCGACCAGATCGCGCTCGTCGCCGTCCCGGCCGCGCTCTTCGCCGTGACGATCGCGGGCAGCCCGCCGCTGGGCGCGCTGTACGTCCTCGGCGGCCTGCTCGCCGGCTTCGGCGCGCTGCAGAACGTCGCGCGCTCGGCGATCGTGCCGAACCTCGTCGCGCGCGAGCAGATGCCGGCGGCGCTGGCGGTGAACTTCGGCCTCTACCAGCTCACGCTCGTCTTCGGCCCCGGCCTCGGCGGGCTGCTGATCTCGGCGGCGGGGGTCGAGGGTGCGTATGCCGTCGACGCCGCGAGCTGCCTGGCGATGGTCGTCGCGCTGACGCAGCTGTCGCCGCAACTGCCCGAGCGCGCCGGCGAGCCGGTGGCGATCGGGCGCTCGATCGGCGAGGGGCTGCGCTTCGTGCGCCGCAGCCCGGCGCTGCTGGGCTCGTTCGCGATCGACCTGTCGGCGATGACGTTCGGCATGCCGCGGGCGCTGTTTCCCGTGCTGGCGGTCAGCGTCTACGGCGCGGGCGCGAGCGGCACGGGGCTGCTGTTCGCCGCGGTGTCGGCCGGGGCCGCGGTCGCGGCGCTGACGACGGGCTGGCTGGCGGGCGTCAGGCGGCTCGGGCTCGTCACGATCGGCGCCGTGTGCGTCTGGGGCGCCGCGATCGCCGGCGCCGGCTTCGCCGGCTCGCTGTGGCCGGCCGCCGCGCTGCTCGCCGTCGCGGGTGCGGCCGACAGCGTCAGCGCCGTCTGCCGCCAGGTCATCAATCAGACCGTCACGCCGGACGCCCTGCGCGGGCGGATGTCGTCGGTGTTCTCGCTCGTCGTCACGAGCGGCCCGCGCCTCGGCGACGTCGAGGCCGGCGCCGTCGCCTCGCTGACGAGCACGCGCTTCTCCGTCGTCTCAGGCGGCGTGGCCTGCATCGCGGGCGCGCTGCTCGTCACCGCCGCCTTCCCCGCGCTCGCCCGCTACGACAAGGACGCCGCGCTCGCCGCGCAGGCGCTGATGTAGCGCGTGCGAGCGCACCGGCCTCGGCTCCGCCGAAGTGCCGCTCAAGTGCCGGCGCGCTCGCGCCGATGGTGGTCCCACAGGGGCAGCGGGCAGCTGTCAGGGCAAACGCTTCAAGGGGACCTACGATGCAGCCGCCAACCGGCGGGCGTGGAGAGAACACGCCTGCGATCACGCGCTTCGCGCTGGCCCACCCGCGGGCCGTCCTGACGACCTGGCTGTCGATCGTCGCCGTCCTCGGCGTCATCGGCCTCGGCATCGACGGCAAGCTCTCGGCGGCCGGCCTGAACGTCACGGGGTCGGAGTCCGCGCGGGCGGCCGAGCTCATCGGCGGCAACTTCGGCGACTCCGCCACCCTCCCGATCCTCCTGCGCGGACCGCGCACCGACGTCAAGCGCCAGGGCCGCCAGCTCGCCGCCCGCCTCGCCGCCCGCCCCGGCCTGCGCGTCCTGAGCCCGTGGACGTCGTCCTCCGGGCGCTCCGCCCTGCGCCCGTCCAGCGACCGCGCGCTGCTGCTCGTCTCGGTCACCGGCACGCACGACGAGATCGCCCGCCGCAGCCAGACCACCGAGAAGATCGTCGCCCGCGCGACGTCGAACCCCGTGCACGCGACGGTCACGGGCCTGCCGCTGCTGAGCCGCGACGGCCAGCGCTCGTCGCTGGAGGCGATCCACCGCGCGGAGCTCATCGCGCTGCCCCTCCTGCTGCTCGCGCTCCTGCTCGTCTTCCGCTCGCCGCTGGCCGCCGCGATCCCCGCGGCGTTCGGCGCGACGACGATCGCCGCCTCGACCGGCGTCCTCGCGCTCCTGGCGTCCTTCGTCCGGCTCGACGCGTTCGGCCTCGCGATCTCCTGCATGGTCGGCCTCGCCCTGGCCGTCGACTACTCGCTGCTGCTCGTCTCCCGCGTGCGTGAAGAGCTCGCCGAACGCGGCGGCGGGGACATCCGCGACGCGATCGGCCGCGCGACCGCCCCGACGACCCGCACGGTCGCCGTCGCCGCCGCCGCGATCGTCGTCGCGATGGCCGTCGCGGCCGCGATGTCGCCCGGCACCGGCCTGCTCGCCGCCGCGATCGGCGTCAGCGTCGTCGCCATCCTCTCGGCGGCTGCCGCGATGCTCGCGGTGCCCGCGGTGCTCGTGCTCGCCGGCCGCCACGTCGGGTCCGCCTCGACCTCCGCCGCCGCCCACGGCGGCGTGAGCTCGGCGATCGCCCATGCCGCGATGCGCCGCCCGGCGCTCGCCGCCATCGCCGCGCTGCTGCTCCTCGCCGCGAGCATCCCCGTGCTGAGCCTGCGCGCAGGGGCGCCGGCGGCGCAGTCGCTGCCCTCCGGCAGCACCGCCCGCGCGCAGTACGACGACGTCTCGACGTCGATGGGCCCCGGCTGGACCGAGCCCTTCGAGCTCGTCGCCGTAACCCGCAAGGGCGCCGTGACGACGCAGCCGCGGCTCACCGCGCTCGAGCGCGTCCAGCGCAAGCTCGCCAAGGATCCGGCCGTGCGCGCCGTGCTCGGCCCGGGCACGATCGCCCGCTCGGCCGCGAAGCTCCGCGACGCCGGCCGCCGCGCCGCCGCCGCCCCCGCGCCGAGCGGCGGCAAGCGCCTGCGCCGCGTCAACGACGGCGTGAGCTCGGCCGCCGACGGCGTGCAGTCCCTGCGCAGCTCGCTGTCGACGGCGACGAGCTCCGCCAACCGCGTCTCCGCGGGCTCCCGTGACCTCCAGGGCGGCGTCGGCCGCCTGCGCTCCGGCCTCGACGGCGCCGGCTCCGGTGCCCGCGCGCTCGCCGGCAGGCTCGAGGAGGCCGGCCGCGGCGCCGACGGCCTCGTCTCGCAGTCCAGCGCCGCCGGCACCGGCGCGCGCAGCGTCCGCAGCGGCGCCCGTCAGCTCAGCGACGGGCTCGGCGCGCTGGCCTCCAGCGCCCGCGACCTCAACGGGCGCCTGCGCCAGCGCCTCGGCGCGCTCGACGGCGCCCGCGCCGGGATCCGCGAGCAGCGCCGCCAGGCCGACGAGGCGCTCGCCGCCGCCGAGCGCGCGACGCCCGCGACGACGACCGCCGGCATCCGCGCCCGCGCCGCCCTGCGCCAGGCCCGCCAGGCCCTCGCCGCCGACACCGCTGCCGCGCTCGACGAGCCGCTGCGGATGATCTCGATGGATGCCGAGTACGCCGGCCGGATCGCCGCCGCGACCCCGGCGCGCGACGCGGCCAGGCTCGCGACCGCCGTCGGGCAGCTCGCCGACAGCGCCGAGTCGATCTCGGAGCGCGTCCGGAGCTTCGGCGGCAGCGTCAGCGCGCTGACGGACGGCAGCGACTCGCTCGTCGCCGCCCTCGACAAGCTCGACGGCGCCGGCGCCGGGATCGGCACGGCCTTCGCGAAGGTCCGCGAGGGCGTCGACGGCCTCGCCAGCGGCGTGCGCAGCACCGAGGCGCGCACCGGCGCGCTCGCCAGCGGCCTCGACGACGCCCGCAGCGCCGTCCGCGGGCTCGACGACAAGGCCGCGGTCAGCAGCCCGACCGCGACGAAGGCCGCCAACGCGAGCTTCTTCGATTCCGGCTACTTCCTGCTCGCCGCGCTGGAGAGCGGCAGCGGCGGCACGCCGTTCGGCGTCAACGTCGACAAGGGCGGGCAGGGCGCGCGGATCGTCGTCATCCCCCGCTACCCCGCCGCCGACCCGCGCACCAAGGCGCTGTACGAGCGCCTGCGCACGACCTCGACCGGGCTCGGCAAGACGCTCGGCGCCGAGACCGCCGTCGGCGGGCCGGCCGCCGTCCTCTCGGACTACGAGGCGACCGCCGGCAGCCGGCTGCCGCTCATCGTGCTCGTCCTCACGCTCGTCACGGCGCTCCTGCTCGCATTCCTCCTGCGGTCGATCGTCGTGCCGTTCATCGGCGTCGTCCTCAACCTCCTGGCCGTCGGCGCGACGCTCGGCCTGCTCGCGCTGCTCTTCCAGGGCGCCAACCCGCTGCTCGGCGGGCCCGGCGAGATCGACGCGGTCGCGATCACCGCGATCTTCGGCGTCGTCTTCGCGCTGTCGATCGACTACCAGGTCTTCATCGTCAGCCGCGTCCGCGAGGAGTGGCTGCGCGGCGCCGACGAGGGCCGCGCCGTCGAGCTCGGGCTCAGCCGCACCGCCCGCGTCGTGACGGGCGCGGCGCTCAGCATGCTCGGCGTCTTCATCGCCTTCGGCCTCGCCGACGTCGCGAGCCTGCGCCAGTTCGGGGTCGGCCTGGCGATCGCGATCATCATCGACGCGACGCTCGTGCGGCTCGTCCTGCTGCCGGCGGCGCTGTACTTCGCCGGGGAGTGGGCCTGGTGGCTGCCGGGCTTCGAGCTCGAACGGGAGCAGCCGCACGCCGGGTTGCTGGTTCCCGCAACCGAACATGGGGGCTGACCGCACCGACTGCGGGTGCAAACACCCTAGCCCTGGCGCTCTGACGGTGAGAGGGTGCGCCCATGAACTCCCCGGAAGCCAAGGCCCGGCTCATCCGCCTCCAGGCCGAGCGCCTCATGGCTCGCGAGGCCGGTGCGAAGGAGCCGTCGCCGTACATGACGCGTCTGTCGGATGCGATCGAGGAGGCGCGGATCCAGTACACGACGTTCGCCGTCCTCGAGATCGCGTGCCTGCGCAGCGAGCTCGCCGCGCCGACCGTCGGCTGAGCCGCCCCGCCTCGTTTTCTGCCTGCTACGGGCGGGTATCCGGCACTCCGGTCAGAACGACAGGAGGCGCAACATGGCGAAGGATCACGGCCCGAGCGTGAAGAACGACAAGCAGTACGAGGGGCTGCGCAAGAAGGGCATGAGCAAGTCCCGCGCGGCGAAGATCGCCAACACGCCCAACGCCTCGAGCAAGGGCGGCAAGAAATCCGGCGGGGGCAAGAAGAGCAGCTGACGGGCGAGCGCTAGCGCCGTCGCAGCGTGTCGCGCAGCGCTTCCAGGCCCGAGTAGCGCGGGCTCCAGCCGAGCTCGTCGCGCGCCTTCGTCGTGTCCATGATCGCCGGGTGGCTCATCGCCTCGGCCCACTCGGCGACCGGCGGCGCGAACGGCAGGCCCGCGACGAGCCGCGCGGCCGCCTGGACCGGGCGCTGCGGGACGGGCAGGACCGCGAGGCCGAGCTCACGCGCGACCTCGACCGCCGTCAGCACGCCGTCGCCGGCGACGTTGTAGGCGCCCGCCGGGCCGGCGGCGACGATGCAGCGCAGCAGCGCCTCCCCCACGTCCTCCTCGTGGACGAACTGCAGCGGCACCGCCGGCACGGCGGCCGGCAGCGGCACGGGCAGCCGCGCGACGGCGCCCGCCAGCGCGCGGCCGATCGGCTCCAGCGGCCCGGGCAGGAGGTTCTTCGCGCCGACGCTGTGCGGCCCGAGCACGATCGGCGGGCGCAGGAGGTAGAGCTCCGGCCCGCCGGCCGCCGCCCGCGTGGACAGCAACTGCTCGATCTCGGCCTTCTCCTGCGAGTAGAAGAGATGCTCGGCGCCGCGGACCGGCCAGTCCTCGGTCATGCCGATCGGGTTGTCGCGATCGAATCCGTAGGCCGCGACCGAGGACGCGTAGACGAAGCGCGCAGCGCCCGCGGCGGCGGCCGCCTCGTAGGCGTTCAGCGTCCCCTCGACGTTGATCGCGCGGATCGTCTCGCGCGCCGCGTTTCCCGTGATCATGAACGCGAGGTGCACGACGACGTCGGCGCCTGCGAAGGCCTCCAGCAGCGCCTCGCGGTCGCGCACGTCGCCGCGGCGGTAGGTCATCTTCGTCCAGCCGTGCTCGCCCGGCTCGAACGGGCGCCGGGCGATCCCGACGACGCTTCCGACGCGCCCGTCGGCCTGCAGGAGCGGCAGGAGGCCGAAGCCGAAGGTCCCGGTCGGCCCGGTGACCGCGACGGTGAGGCTCACGCGGTCATTCTTGCGCCTGGGGCGTCAGCAGCCGCACCTCGGCGCCGCCCCGGCCCGCCGGCTCGGCGATGCCGAGCCCCTGGACGAGCGCGAAGAACGCATCCGCGTACGCCGAGCCGCGCGTGCGCTCGCGCAGCGCGCCCCAGTCGATCTGCTCGCGCAGCGCGCGGGCGATCTGCAGCACCGGGGTGAGGTCCAGGCGGTGCTCGTCGAGCGCGAGCAGCTTGCTGGCGAGCAGGTCCTCGAGCGCGAGCACCGGGATCGTCGTGCCGAGGATGTGCATCTCGTCGGCGCGTTCGAAGATCTCGTCGTCGACGACGACGCCGCGCGGCGAGAAGATGAGATCGACGAGCACGTCGCCGTCCCAGGCCTTCAGCAGCCACTCCTCGACGGGCCGCTCGGCGCGCATCCCGTGCTCGACGAGCACGGCGAGCGCGCGCTGGGCGTCATCGGGCCTGACGATGATGTCGAGGTCGTGGCGCGTCGGGGGGCCGCCGCGTGCCCAGCTCGCGAGGCTGCCGGCGAGCAGGAACGGGACGCCGGCGTCGCGCAGCGCGCCGACGGTGCGCTTCATCGTCTCCTCGATGCGGTCGAACGGCTGGCCGTCGTCGGGCACGTGGCACTCATACCCGCTGCGGCCGGGTATGCAGCACGCATGCCCGACCCGACGACCGTCCTCGCCGAGAGCCTCAACGGCGAGCAGACCGTCCGCGTCGCCGCCGCCGGCGACCTGCACGTCGACGAGTCCAAGCGCGAGCCCGTCGCGACCGCGATCGCGGCGATGGACCGCGACTCCGACCTCATCCTGCTGGCCGGCGACCTCACGACCCACGGCGAGCCCGAGCAGGCGGCGGTCCTCGCCGACGCCTGCCGTGGCGTCGGCGCGCCCGTCGTCGCGGTGCTCGGCAACCACGACCTCCACGCCGGCCGCGGCCACGAGGTCTCCGAGGTGCTGCGCGACGCGGGCGTCATCGTCCTCGACACCCGCGACAGCACCGCGCTGCTCGGCGACTGCCGCGTCGGCGTCGCCGGCGTCAAGGGCTTCGTCGGCGGCTTCCGCGACCACACGCTGCCGGACTTCGGCGAGCGCTCCCTGCGCGCGATCTACGACGAGACCGGCGCCGAGGTCGAGGCGCTCGACGCCGGCCTGCGGCGGATCGCCGCCTGCCCTCTGCGGATCGCGCTGCTGCACTACGCGCCGACGACCGAGACGCTGCTCGGCGAGCCCAGCGAGATCTGGACGTTCCTCGGCAGCGAGCGCCTGGCGGCGCCGATCCTCGAGCATCGCCCCGACCTCGTGCTGCACGGGCACGCGCACGCCGGGCGCCTGCAGGGCTCGCTGCAGGGCGTGCCGGTCTACAACGTGTCGATCCCGGTCATGGGCCAGGACTACTGGCTCTTCGAGCTCAAGGCCGCGCGCTCGGTGTCGTCGGCGCTGCACTGAGCTTGAATTAGGGAGCCCTAACGGGATAGTGTCGCGCCACGTTGCAACCGCGGCCCAGCACGATCCCAGCCCCGACGCAGGCAGATCCCGGCGCCTGCGGCGCATGCACGCTCGTCCCCGGCTCGCTGCAGCGGGTGCGCGAGATGACGTCGCTGCGCGCCCAGGGCTGGAGCCTCGACGAGATCGCGCTGCGCTACGAGGTCTCGCGCGAGCGCGTGCGCCAGATCCTCCTCGCCCACGGCGGGCCCGCGCCGCAGGACGTCGCCGAGGCGCGCCGGCGGCGCGCCGAGCTGCTCGCCGAGGCGCAGGTCGACACGCTGCTCGCGCTCTGGCGCGCCGGCGACGGCGCTGCCGCGGCCGCCGAGAAGCTCGGCCTGCGCGCCTCCGCCTGCCGCAGCACGATCGAGCGCTTCGCCACCGACGTCGACCGCGCCGAGCGCCGCGAGACGATGTCCGGCGCGCGCGGCGCGCGCACGTGGTCTGACCGCGACATCATCCTCGGGCTGACCTCCGTCACCGGCCGCCTCGGCCGCACCCCGAGCGCGAAGGACTACGCGGCGCTCTCGCGCGAGCTCGGCTACCCGAGCCTCGCCACGGTGCTCAACCGCATGGGCGGCTGGTCGAGCGCGCTCGCCGCCACCGGCCTCGTCGCGGCGCCGATCGCGACCGCGCCGCGGCGCCCGCGGCGCTGGACCGACGAGGCCTGCTGGGACGCGCTGCAGCGCGCCGCGCGGGAGCTCGGGCAGATCCCGTCGGTCCTGGCCTACGAGCGCCTCGCCGCCGGCCGCGACGACCTCCCGTCGTCGGCGACGATCCGCAACCGCCTCGGCCGCTGGAGCGCGCTCTCCACGCGCCTCGCATCCGAGCGCGTCGCGGCCGCATAACCAACCGGACGAACGTCCGAGACAGCCGCGCCCGGCTCGTGCCGATAGGCACAGCAGGCGGCCGTCGGGGGCCGTGTCACCACTCATCTGAGGAGACCGGCCATGCGCTTCCCCCGCGCGCTCACCCCTGCCCACATGCTCGCCGTCGCCGTCACGGCATCCCTGGCGCTCGCCGCGAGCGCCGCTGCGACGACCTCGAGCTTCACCGTCTCAGACGACACGCCCGCCGTCGGCCAGCTCGTGTCCTTCAACGCCTCCGCCTCACTGTGCACGTACGCGCCCTGCGAGTACACCTGGCGCGACGCCTCGCGGCCGAGCTATCCGATCGGCAACCAGCGCTTCTGGGCGCACACCTGGACCGCGCCGGGCACGGTCACGATGGAGCTGCGCGTCCAGGACCGCAAGCGCAACGTCCGCTCGAGCACCCGCACCCTCGTCATCGGGGGCTAGCACCCGACGACTGCCGCGCCCCGGCCCGCACGGCGGCCGGGGCGCGAGGTTCGTCAGCCGTGCGCGAGCGCGAGCTCGCCGGACACGGCCGCCTCGCGGCTGCGGCTCGTGAGCAGCGCCGTGCAGAGCACCGCGCCCACGGCGAAGATCGTCGCGGCCCACCAGAACGCCGTCGTGTAGCCGTGAACCGCGGCGTGTGCGAGCGCCGCCGGATCGCCGACCCGGCCGGCGAGGTCGCTCGTCGTGGCGGTCGCCGCGAGCGTGCTGAGCAGCGCCGTGCCGATCGAGCCGCCGACCTGCTGCATCGTGTTGACCATCGCCGACGCGACGCCGGCCTCGCTGTCGGCGACGCCGAACGTCGCGGTCGCCATCGCGGAGCTGAACACGAGCCCCATGCCCGCGCCCATGATGAGCAGCCCCGGCAGGACGTGCGTCGCATACGCCGTGTCCACGCCGACGCCCGTGAGCGTCAGCAGCCCGATCGACGCGGTGAGCATCCCGACGCCGATGAGCGGACGCGGGCCGACCTTCGGCAGGAGCTTCGTCGAGCCGCTGACGGCGCTGATGACGATCGTGAACGTCATCGGCAGGAACGCGAAGCCCGTCTCGATCGGCGAGAAGCCGAGCGTGTTCTGCAGGTAGAACGTCAGAAACAGGAACACGGCGAACATCCCGGAGCCGGCGAGGCCCATCGCGAGGAACGAGCCGCCGCGGTCGCGGTCGAGCACGACGCTCAGCGGCAGCAGCGGGTTGGGGCTGCGCCGCTGGATCGCGACGAACGCGGCGAGCAGCGCGACGCCGGCGGCCAGCATGCCGACCGTCAGGGCGTCGCCCCAGCTGTGGGTCTGCGCGTTGGCGAGGCCGTAGACGATCGCGAAGAGCCCGGTCGACGCCGTCACGGTGCCCGGGATGTCGAGGCGCGGCTTGACGGCCGGGGCCTCGTTGCGCAGCAGCGACATCGCGGCCAGCGCCGCCGGGATCGCGATGAGGAGGTTGACGTAGAGGCACCAGCGCCAGCTGAGGTACTCGGTGAGCACGCCGCCGAGCAGCAGGCCGATCGCGGCGCCGCCGACGGCGACCGCGCCGAAGATCCCGAACGCCTTCGCGCGCTCGTCGGCTTCGGTGAACGTCGTCGTCAGCAGCGAGAGGGCGGCCGGCGCCAGCAGCGCGCCGAAGGCGCCCTGCAGCGCGCGGGCGGCGATGAGGACGCCGAAGCTGCCCGCCAGGCCGCCGAGGAAGCTCGCCGCGGCGAAGCCGACGAGGCCGACGACGAACACGCGCTTGCGGCCGAGGAGGTCGCCGATCCGGCCACCGAGCAGCAGCAGGCTGCCGAAGGCCAGCGCGTAGGCGGTGACGACCCACTGGCGGCCGTCGTCGCTGAAGCCCAGCGCCTCCTGGGCGGAGGGCAGCGCGATGTTCACGATCGTCGCGTCGAGGACGACCATGAGCTGTGCGACGCCGATCACCAGGAGGATGAGCCAGCGCTTCGCGTGCTGTGGGTTGGGGTGGGTTTCCGTCATGGGATCCTCTCGCTCGTCTCTATGCGGAGTGCTACTCTCCAAGTGGAGGGTGAATCTCGACTTGGGACGGACCCTAGCACAAAGTGGAGAGAGCGTCTCCGTTTCGCTAGGATCTTTTTCGATGGCAACCTCGCCGCTATCCGATCGCCCGCTGCGCCGCGATGCCGAGCGCAACCGCCAGCGCATCCTCGCGGCCGCCAAGGAGGCCTTCGCCGAGGACGGCCTCGCGGTGACGCTCGACGAGATCGCGCGCCGCGCCGGCGTCGGCGTCGGCACCGTCTACCGCCGCTTCCCCGACAAGCAGCAGCTCATCGAGGCGCTCTTCGAGGAGCGCGTCGGCGAGATCGCCGCGCTCGCCGAGGCCGCGCTGACGCAGGAGGACGCCTGGGAGGGCTTCGTCGCCTTCCTCGAGGGCGCCACCGAGCTGCACGCCTGCGACCGGGGCCTCAAGGAGGTCGCGCTGTCGGGCGCGCACGGCCTGGAGCGCGTCGCCCGCGCCCGGCGGACGATGATCCCGCTCGTGACGCGGCTCGTCGAGCGCGCGCAGGCGCAGGGCGCGCTGCGCCCGGACGTCGTCGCGACCGACGTGCCGCTGCTGCAGATCATGCTCGGCTCCCTGAGCGAGTGCTCGCGCGACGTCGAGCCGGAGATCTGGCGGCGCTTTCTCGGCGTCATCACCGACGGCCTGCGGACGAGCCGCGACGAGCCGACGCCGCTGTCGCAGCCGGGCCTCGCGCCCGAGCAGGCGCAGCACACGATGCGCGCCTGGCGCCCATCGGCGCGCTAGCTTCCGCGTCATCCTCGAGCTCGCGGTCATCAGCGACACGCACATGCCGCGCGGCGACCGGGCGATCCCGGCCGCCTGCCTGGAGCGCTGCCGCGCCGCGGACGCGATCCTCCACGCCGGCGATCTCATCGACGTCGCGGTGCTCGATCTCCTGCGCTCGCTCGGCCCGCCCGTGCATGCCGTCCACGGCAACGTCGACAGCGCCGCGGTGTGCGCGATCCTGCCGCCGCGCCTGGAGCTCGCGCTCGAGGGCGTGCGGATCGGGATGACGCACGCGCCGGGATCGGCGGCCGGGCGCGCCGACCGCCTGCGCAGGGCCTTTCCCGGCTGTCAGGCGATCGTCTTCGGCCACACCCACATGCCCGAGCACGACGAGCGCGACGGCGTGCAGATCTTCAATCCCGGATCGCCGACGGAGCGCCGCCGCGCCGCCCTGCACACGATGGGGATCGCGCGCATCCAGGACGGGACGATCGCCTTCGAGCTCGTCGCGCTCTGAGCGAATACGCTGCCGCCATGCCCGCCCCCGCCCCCCGCCGCTCCTGCCTGTCGGTTCCCGGCTCCTCGGCCGCGATGCTCGCCAAGGCGCCGACGCGCGGCGCCGACGAGATCGTCATCGACCTCGAGGACGCCGTCGCGATCCCCGCCAAGGACGAGGCTCGCGCGACCGTCGTCGAGGCGCTCGGCGAGGCTCAGTGGCAGGGCGTACGCACGAGCGTCCGCGTCAACGCGCCGCGCACGCCGTGGTGCCATCTCGACGTCATCGCGCTCGCTGCGCTGCCCGACGCGCCGCAGACGATCATCGTCCCGAAGGTCGAGAGCCCGGCCGACCTCGCGTTCGTCGAGCGCCTGCTCGACGGCGCCGAGGCCGCGAGCGGCCGGACGTCGCCGCTCGGCGTGCAGGCACTCATCGAGAACGCGGCCGGCGTCGCGAACGTCACGGCGATCGCGGGCTCGTCGCCCCGGCTCGTCGGCCTCATCCTCGGCTACGCCGACCTGTCGGCGTCGCTCGGCCGCGCGCGCGGCGCGGGCGCCGAGCTGGACTCGTGGCGGGCGATCCAGGACGCCGTGCTCGTCGCGGCGCGCGCGAACGACATCGCCGCGATCGACGGCCCCTACCTCGGCGTGAAGGTCGACGAGGGCTTCCAGGCGGCGGCCGAGCGCGCCCGCGACATGGGGTTCGACGGCAAGTGGGCGATCCACCCCGCGCAGGTGGCCGCGCTCAACGAGCTCTTCAGCCCGACCGAGGACGAGGTCCAGCAGGCGCGGCGCGTCATCTCCGCACTCGACGAGGCCGAGCGCGACGGCGCGCGCGGCGCGGTGGCGCTCGACGGGCAGATGCTCGACGAGGCTGTCCGCGTGGCGGCGCTGCGGGTCCTCGCGCGCGCCGCCTCGGCCGCCTGAGCTAGGAGTCCGGCGGCTCGTCCGGGCCGCGCTGGAGGCGGATCCGCCCCTGGCGGAAGGTCGTCGGTGGCACCGCGGGCGGAGCGGGATCGGGTTCGGGCTCGGGCTCGGGCGCGTCGGACGCGGGGTCGGGCGTGCTGCCGACGAGCTTGATGGTGCCCTGGCGAAACGTCGTCCGCGGCAGCTCCTCGAGCTCGGGCTCGGGCTCGGGTGCCGCAACCGGCGCAAACGGCGAAGCCGCCGGCGCCGGGGTCGGCGCCGGCGTCGGTGCCGGCGCGTCGTCGCCGGGGGGCGCGGCGACGGCGCCGGTGGCGCGAGGCCCGCGCGACATGACCCAGACGCCGAACAGCAGCCCGGCGATCGCCAGCAGCGCCAGCGGCGCGTCCGCGATCGCGAGCGGCGCGGCCCAGCCAGTCACCATCAGGCCGGCACCTCGTCGTAGACGTCGGCGGCGTCCGCGCCGATGACGTTCGTCGCCATCTCGGCCTTCAGCTCGTCCAGGCGCGCCTTCTCGGCGTCGGACTTGCCGTCCTTGCGCGCGAGGTCGATGAACTCCTCGGTGACGTAGCCGTCGCGCAGCATGAGCGTCACGCTGCGGTCGCGGTAGCCGACCTCGAAGATGAAGCGCTCGTGCGTGCGCCCGCGCTCGGGCCGCGCGATCGACTGATCGACGGTGAACCGGTCCTGGGTCACCGCGCGCGTCACGGCCTCGAAGCCGTCGCGCGCGCCGGGGCCGCCGAACGCGGTCCGCAGCGTGATCTCGCGGCGCTGCGGCGGCCCGTCGGGATCCAGCAGGGCGAACGCGCGCTCCATGACCTTGAAGGCGTGCGCCACGCCGCCCGGTGACCCGGGGCCGTGGTACTTCATGAGGTCCTCGAACGAGAACTCGATCCGTGTTGCGCCGTCACATACCGCGATGGTGCTGGTCATGGCGACAGGGTGACAGGATCGGCGGTCAGCGTTCCCCGGCCTCCGTGCCGTCGGCGTCGCAGCCCTCGTCGGCGGGCCGGTCCTTGTGCCCGTCGCCGTCGTTGTCGATGCCGTCCGAGCACTCCGACGCCCCGGGCACCGTCGTCGCCGGCGGCGGCGGCGGCGCGACCGGCTCGTCGGCGTCGCCGGGCAGGTCGTCGTCGTCCTCGTTGGCGTCGCCCTCGCAGCCGGGATCCTGGTCGGCGTCGACGAGGCCGTCGCTGTCGTTGTCGCGGCCGTCGTTGCAGTCGATCGGGCGGTTGTCGGGCGCCTCGGTGTTGTCGTTCTCGCAGCCGCGATCCTTGTCGTCGACGAAGCCGTCGCCGTCGTTGTCCTCCTCGTCCTCGCACTCCGTCGTCGCGGTGCCCTCGAACGTCGCCGTGATCGCCCGCTCGCGGTCCATGAACACCGCGCACCCGCCGACGCCGGTGCAGGCGTCCGTCCAGCCCTCGAAGCGCGACCCGTCCACCGCGTCGGCGGTGACGCGCACGCGCGTGCCGGTCTTCAGCTGGTGCTCGCAGGTTTCGCTGCAGCTCACGCCGATCGGCTCGATGCGGACCTTCCCGCCGCCGCCGCCCTCGATCTGGACGGTCAGCAGGACGCGCTGCTCGGGGGCGGGCGTCGTCGCCTCAGGCTCGTCGGCGGCGCCCTTCGCGGGGACGATCGGGCTGTCGCCGTCGCTCTTGCCGATCGCGTGCGCGACGACCGACACGCCGATGACGAGCGCGATCGCCAACAGCGCGAGGAGGATCACCGGCACCACGCTGCCGCCGCGATTGTCCATGCCCGAAGCAGTGCTCATCGTCGAGACCCTCCTCCGGTCCGTGACCCACCAGCCACGGGCGACCCTCTCAGATCAGCGCGCGGGCGGCAAGACGTCGGCGGCGTGCAGCCCGTCGTCGGGCGCCGGCGCCGCTTCGGCGTGCGCCGGCCCGTGGCCGCCGGCGCTGGCGAGCGTCAGCAGACCACCGCACACGCCGCAGGGCGTCCCCGCCCGGATCCTCGCCGGCGCGTCTGCGCTCGAGAGCACGGCACGGCAGAGCTCACAGCGCATCATGGTCAGCGATTGATCAGCCACAGCGCCTCCCCTAGGCCCCCGGGATGAATGCGAGGTCCGCAGCCCGCCAGCAGCGGCTACCGGTCACGTCCCCCTCATTCCAGTCGACGGGCGACACCATCCGCGGGCGCCCGTCCGGCCTCAGTATGACGCTTCTGCGGGGCGCGCCGGAACCTCCGATCGTCCAGTCTCGAATGCCCTGCAAAAGCGACACGGGGCCGGAGATCCAAGTCGGTTCTCCGGCCCCGATCGTGCCGCTACTGACCAGGGGGCTGGTGTTTGCGGCCATGCTCGGCACGACGTCTGAGGGCGTCACCGAGTCTGCAGCGAATCTAGATCCGGGCGGCGCCGGGTGGAAGGTGGAACCCGGTGCAGATCGCCGGGGGTTCGCGCACCGTCCGGTGGTCCTTTGGAGGACGCGGTCAGCCGGGCTGGCCGGCGGGCACCGGCGCCGGCGCGGGGGCGCGCGGGTCCTGCGCCACGACCGGCGCGCCGGCGACGGGCAGCGTCGCGCGGATGCGCGTGCCCCGTCCCGGTGCGCTGTCGACCTCCAGCGTGCCGCCGACGGACTCCACGCGCTCGGCGGTCGCGGCGAGCCCGAGATGGCCGGACTCGATCGCGGTGCGACGGCGCTCGGGAGCGAAGCCGCAGCCGTCGTCCTGGCAGGCGACGGTGATCGTGTTGCCGGCGCGGCCGAGCGCGAGTGAGATCTCCTTGGCGCTCGCGTGGCGCAGCGCGTTGCTCAGCAGCTCCCGCGCGACGGAGAACAGCAGCTCGGCATCGCCGCCGTCGACGCCCGGGGCGACGGTGATCTGCGTGCGCGCCCCGCCGTCGAAGGACTGGCGCTCGGCGACGGTCTGCAACGCGGCGGCGAGGCCCTCGCGCTCGAGCTGGTGGGGGTGCAGGAGGAAGATCTGCCCGCGTAGCTGCGTCATCGCGTCGCCGAGCGCCGCCTGTGCGCGCGCGAGGTACTCGGGACGGCCGCGGCTGGCGGCCTTGAGGTCCTGCTGGACGCAGAGCAGGTCCTGGGCGAGCGTGTCGTGCAGGTCGTAGGAGAGCCGGCGGCGGGCAGCCGCCTCGGCCTTCAGGGACTGCGCGACGAGCTGGCGCCGGCTCTCGAGCAGCTCCCGGATGCGCTCGGCGCGGCGCGTGAGGAAGAACGAGACGACGACGGCCAGGGCGCCGCGCCACGCGAGGTCGAGCGCGTGCACCGCGACGAAGTGGTCCGACACGCCGTCGCCGAAGTTGTTGTGGAGCGTCGAGGCCACGACGAACGCGCCCACGGCGAGCGAGGCGATCGCGGCCGTGAGCCGCGGTCCCTCGAGGAAGGCCACGACGAGCACCGGCACGCCGAGCGCGAAGCGGATGTCGGCCAGCGCGCCGCCCTCGGCGTAGACGAGCAGCGCCATGAGCAGCGTGTCGGCGACGGCGAACGGCGCGAGCTGCAGGTTGCGCTCGGTGCGGAACGTGTAGGCGAGCACGACGATCGCGTAGAGCGCGATGAACCCGAGCAGCGGGTTCGTGAACGGCGATCCGACGTCGTCGTGCGCGGCCTCGAAGGCCTCCGCCGGCAGCAGCAGCGGCAGCAGGACGACACGGACGATGGCTGCGATCCGCGGATTGGCATTACGCCCCTCCAGCCGCCGCAGCAGGCTCGTCACGTCAAGAGGCCCTGCCGAAACGCCGCGGCGACCATCGAGGCACGGTCGGTGACCTCGAGCTTGCTGTAGACGCGGTGCAGATGCGTCTTGACGGTCGTCGGCGCGATCCCGAGCGCCGTGGCGATCTCCGAGCTGCTGAAGCCGTCGGCGGTGAGCCGCATGACCTCGCGCTCGCGATGTCCGAGCTTGAGCTGCGGCGGCTCGGTCCGGCCGCGCAGGAAGCCGACGAGCGCGCCCGGCAACGTCGGCGAGACGACGATCTCTCCCCCGACTGCCGCGACGATCGCGTCGCAGATCTCGTCGCGGTCGGTCTCCTTCGTGAGATAGCCCGCCGCGCCGGTGGTCAGCGCACCGTGGACGGACTCGCCGTCCTCGTAGGCCGAGAGGAAGACGACGCGCGTCTTCGAGCGGCTGCTGACGAGCTCCTCGAGCACGGCGAGGCCGTCGAGGTCGCGCATGCGCAGGTCCAGCAGCGCCGCGTCGGGCTGCAGCGCCTTGATGCGCTCGAGCGCCTCGGTCCCGCCCGAGCAGGCTGCCACGAGCTCGAGGTCGGGGCGGTCCTGGATGACCTCGACCATCCCGGCCCTGTAGAGCGGATGGTCGTCTGCGACGACGACGGTGATGCGGGTGTCGGTCACCCGCCCATGGTAGCCCTCACGCCGACGCTTTTCAGCCGGTGGCGGAGGGCTCGTCCCAGCCGAGGAGCTCGCGCTGGCTGCGGACGACCTCGGCGTAGGCGCGCTCGAGGTCGGCGCGCGCGACGTCGAGGATCTCCCGCGGCGCCGGCTCTGGCTCCCAGCGGTTCTTGATCGGCTCGGTGGCGATGAGCACCTCGAGGTCCTTGGAGGCCGCGCGCAGCCGCTCGTGCGCGCGCCGCAGGCGCTGGCGATCCTCGGCCCCGAGCTCCTGCGCGCCCGGTGATCCCTCGCTCTCCACGCCACTAGCCTACGCGCCGCTGGATGGCGGCGGCGAGCGCCTCCGCGGCGCCCGGCGCGAAGTCGAGGAAGAGCGACGGCTCGACGAGCTCGAGCTCGAGGACGGCCGGCGTCCCGTCGTCGTCGCGCAGGACGTCCACGCGCGCGTAGAGCAGCGGCCCGAACCGGTCGACCGCCACCGCGTGCGTGCGCCGCGCGAGCTCGACGACGTCGTCGGCGCCGTCGCGGCGGCGCATGTCCTCCGGGCGGTACAGGCCGGCGGCCGGCGGCTGGTCGAGCGCGAGCAGCGGCCCCTTGCGCATGCAGTGCGACAGCCGGCCGTCGACGAAGACGACCGCGGTCTCGGCCTCCCTGTCGACGCTTGCGAGGTAGGGCTGGACGAGGACGTCGCGGCCGGCCGCGTGCAGCGCGGCGACGTGCTCGCGGGCGGCGTCCTCGCGCGCGCCGTCGTAGACGGCGGTGTCGCGCGCGCCGGCGGATGCGGTCGGCTTGACGACGTAGCGATCCGCCGCCGGTGCGACGAACGCGGCGCCCGGCGGGAGATGCTCGCCGGCGACGACCGCGATCCCGTCGCGACGCAGGTCGAAGAGGTAGCGCTTGTCGGCGTTCCAGCCGATCGCTTCGGCGCTGTTGTGCAGCCGCGGGCCGACCGCGCGCGTCCAGCTGCGGAACTCGTCCATGCGCGACGTGTAGTCCCAGGTCATGCGCACGACGACCGCGTCGAAGCCGTCCCAACCCCCCGGCGATGTCCAGGCAATCGCGGCGGCGTCGATCCCGCGGGCCTCGAGCGCCGCGAGCAGCAGGCGGTTCTCGTCGTCGGGCTCGGGATGCTCGGCGCAGGTGGCGATCGCGACGGTCGGCGACCGCATGCGCGAAGGGTAGGTCAGGATCCGCGCATGCGTGACGACGTCCTCGGCCCGCGGGCGCTCAACCGCGCGACGCTCGCGCGCCAGCACCTGCTCGAGCGCGCGCCGCTACCGGTTGCGGGGGTCATCGAGCACCTCGTCGGGATGCAGGCGCAGATCCCGGGCGATCCGTACGTCGGGCTGTGGTCGCGGATCGAGGGACTGGATCCCGCGGAGCTCTCCGGGCTGCTCCTGGACCGGCGCGCGGTGCGGATCGTCGTCATGCGCGCCACGATCCACCTCGTCACCGCCGCCGACTGCCTGCTGCTGCGCCCGCTCATGCAGCCGGTGCTCGACGCCGAGCTGCGCCGCCACCCGCAGTTCGCGCCGGCGCTGCGCGGCGTCGATCTCGAGCCCGTCCTCGCGTACGCGCGCGAGCTTCTCGCCGCCGCCCCGTGCACCGGGCAGCAGCTGCGCGCGGCGCTGCAGGACCGCTTCCCCGAGCACGACGCGGCCGCGCTCGCCTACGCGTGCCGGTGCAGGCTCGCGCTCGTCCAGGTCCCCCCGCGCGGCGTCTGGGGGCAGAGCCGGCAGGTGACGGTCACGACCGCGGAGTCCTGGCTCGGAAGCCCGCTGCGGCGCGACCCGCCGATCGATGACGTCGTCGTCCGCTACCTCGGCGCCTTCGGTCCGGCGACCGTCGCCGACATCGCGAGCTGGTCGCGGCTGACCGGGATGCGGGCGGTCGTCGAGCGCCTGCGCCCGCGGCTGCAGACCTTCCGCGACGAGCACGGCCGCGAGCTCTTCGACCTCCCCGGCGCGCCGCGACCCGATCCGGACACGCCCGCGCCGCCGCGCTTTCTGCCCGCCTACGACAACGTGCTGCTCTCACACGCCGACCGCGCGCGCCTTTCCTGCGGCGCCGAGGTGCCGGACGGTCGCACGGTGCAGGGCAGCGTCCTCGCGGACGGCACCGTCTGCGCGACGTGGCGGCTGGAGCGCGACGACCACGGCGCGATCGCGGGCCTGCTCGTCGAGCTCATCCGGCCGCTGAGCGCGCGCGCCGCGGCCGCCGTCAGGGCCGAGGGGCGGCGGATGACGCGCTTTCTCGCCGACGGCGCGCCCGCCGCCGACGTCCGGCTCGTCTAGCGGCGCGACTCGATCGCCGCCAGCCCGCCCTCTCCGCGACGCGCTTGCGGTGGGATGAACTGCGGCTTTGAGGAACACACGAGGCGCGCGGGCGCGCCTGGCGGTCGCCGGTGAGCGGGGGTTTGGCACCAGACGGACGTATGTGGTCTCGTTCAGGCCAGACCCCCGCGCGAGCAACAAGCGAACCGGACCATGTCCTCAGAGCCGCCGGTCGCCGGCGTCGGCAGCACCCAGACGAAGCAGGGTCATGCCGAGCGCCACGTGCGCGGGTCTTACTCCTGGCGGCGCGACTCGATCGCCGCCAGCACGCCCTCGGCGATCCGTCCCGGGCGCACGCCGATGCCGACCGCTGCCGCGGGATCGCCGCGCGGGTCGACCTCGAGGACCTTCGCGCCGCGCGTCACCGGCACGCGGTCGTGCGTCAGGCCGCGCAGGATGCCGTCCAGCGGAGCCACGAGGCGCTCCTCGCCGATCGTCGCGACGACGGCGCCGGCGCGCACGCGGTCGCCGATCGCCGCGGCCGTGCGCAGCACGCCGTCGGCGGGCGCGTAGACGAAGCGGTCGCGGGCGTGGCCGTCGAAGCTGCGCGGCTCCCCGCCGAGCTCGTGCGTCGGGCCCGCCGTGAGGACCGCGCCGAGCGCGTCGCCCCATTGCGTCTCGATCGCCAGGTGGGTCGTCTCGCCGGCGACGAAGTTCGGGCCGAGGCCGATCGTCAGCGGCGCGAGGTCGATCTGGAGCTCCGGCAGCTCGCGCTTGCGCATCCGCGCGTCGACGAGGACGTCGGGCTGCACCGTCGCGAGCACGCGACCGAGGCCGATCGTCGTCACGCAGACGTCGCCGGCGCCATGCACCGCGCCGGCGATCGTCACGAGGTCGTCGGCGCGCCGCGCGCGCACGCCCTCGAGCGTCGTCTCCCCGTCGAAGACGGCGTCGGCGAAGGCCATCCCGCGGCGGGGCGCGGCGGGCATGTCGTCGTCGTGGATCAGGACCCGGTGGCCGGCCCGGTGGAGCCTGTGTGCGACGGCCGAGCCGACGTCGCCGCTGCCGCGGACGAGCACCACGAGGGGCTGCGGGTCCGCCGTCGCCACCGCGCGGCCACCGCCCTCAGCCGACGAACTCGATGTCGACCGGCTCTCCGGCCGCCAGCAGCTCGCGGTCCTCGGGAACGAGCGCGAGCGCCGGGACGCCGAGCATCGAGGTGAGGATGTGCGAGCGCTGGTCGCCGTTGGGCGTCACGTGCCAGCCGTCGTCGTGCAGCTCGGCGAAGCAGCGGATGACCGACGTGCGGCCGATCGTCCCCGGCAGGTCGACGGCCGCGATGCCGCGCGCGGTGTGCAGCGCCTGGCTGCGCCCGAGCATCGCGTGGATCGCGGGCACGACGAGCACCCGGAAGGCCGTGAGCGCCGACGCCGGGTTGCCCGGGAGCGCGAAGACGAGGGTGCCGCCCGGGGCCTCGTAGAGGCAGACCTGGCCGCCGGGCTTGAGGCTCACGCGGCAGAAGACCTCCGTCGCGCCGAGCGCCTCGAGCGCCGGGCGGACGTGGTCGTGCGGCCCGACCGAGACGCCGCCGATGGTCGCGACGAGGTCGGCGCCCGTCAGCGCCTGCTCGAGCGTCGCGATCGTCGACGCGCGGTCGTCGCCGACGCGCAGGCTCCCCACGACCTCGGCGCCATCCGCCTGCGCCGCGGCCGTCAGCGCGGGGCGGTTGGCGTCGCGGATCTCGCCCGGCAGCAGGTCGCGGCCCGGGTCGACGAGCTCGTCGCCGGTGCTGACGAGCGCCAGGCGCGGCCGCCGCACGACCGCCGGCCTGGCGATGTTCACCGCCGCCAGCGCGCCGATCTCGGCGGCGCCGAGCAGCGTGCCGGCCTGCAGGATCGTCGCGCCGCTGGGGATGTCCTCGCCGGCGTAGCGGACGTCGGTGCCGGAGGCGACCGGCTCGAGCACGACGACCTCGCCGGCGCCGTCGCGGTGCTCGGTGATCTCCTGGCGCACGATCGCGTCGGCGCCGTCGGGCACCTGGGCGCCGGTCGAGACGCGGATCGTGGTGCCGGGCTCGAGCGTCACGCCGGCCAGCGCGCCCGCGCGGGCCTCGCCGACGAGGCGCAGGCGCACCGGCGCGGCGGCGGTGTCGGCCGCGATGACCGCGAAGCCGTCCATCCCGGAGGAATGAAACGGCGGCAGGTCGGTCGGGGCGACGGCGTCGGTCGCCAGCACGCGCCGCAGCGCGTCGTCGAGCGCGATCTCCTCGGCCTCCAGCCGGGAGGCGTGCTCGAGCACCGCCCGCCGGGCGTCCTCGATCGAGATCCGCGGCGTGGCGCTCATCGCCGGGACGCTACCGGACGCCCTCGCGCGCCAAGGCGCCGGGTGAACCGACCGGTCTCGTCACTCGTAGACTCGGGGGCCGCCATGATCGTCTACCACGGAACGACCGTCGACTGCCAGGAGGGCATCGAGCGCGACGGCCTGCGACCGGGCTCCTTCGTCGCGCCGAACCCCTCGCTCGCGCGCGACTACGCCTACCACCGCGCGATCGGGATCGGCGCCGACTCCTGCGTGCTGTTCGAGCTCGACGTGCCCGACGCGGCGGTCGTCGAGGTCCAGGGCTGGTGGTGGACCGGTACCCAGCTCATGCTGCCCGCCGGCTGTCCGGCGACCTGCATCCTCTCGATCGACGATTCCGACCCGCGCCCGTTCCAGGCGCCGGAGCCGGGCTGAGGCGCGCCGCTCAGGCGGCCTGACGCAGCCGCACGTTGCCGTTGGAGACGGCCGGCGAGATGACGGTGACGACCGGGTCGTCGGCGGCGATCCGCAGGAAGTGCGACGCGTTGACGGCACGCCGGAACTCGCTGTAGACGAGCTCGGCGAGCTCGTCGTCGGTCGCGGTGGCGTCGCGCGGGACGAAGCGCAGCGTCAGGTCATAGCGGGTCGTGCCGTGCCGGGAGACCGTCCGCGCATCGATGACCATCTCGGGATCCTCGGCGGACAGCGCGATGAAGTGCAGGTTGTTGAGCGCGAGGCGGAACTCGCTGCGCATGAGCGCGATCGCCTCGGCGTCGCGGAGCTGCGGCCGGCGCTCGACGAACTCGAGCTCGGCATCGATCGCGATGGGTGTGAGGGTGAAAGGCATCGTCGTCCTTGAGCAGTCGTGAGTTGAAGATCTGTGAGCGGTTATCGGCATCCGGGTGCCCGACCAATACCCCCGCGCACGACCGTCGTCCTGCAGCGCCGGCGGTCCGCACGGCGCCTCCATCCAGCATAGACAACCTGCTTCGGGGCAAGATGTTGCGGTCTCCGCGCTTGACAGCGGGGCCGGGCACCGCCACGATCGCGCGAATGCCGATCTACGACTTCGCCTGCGTCAGCTGCGACGACACCTTCGAAGAGCTGCAGCGCTCCGACGCTCCGTCACCACCATGTCCGTCCTGCGGCGCCGAAGAGACCAAGCGCCTGCTGTCCTCCTTCCTCGTCCCGAACTCCGCGGCCGGCCAGCGCAGGTTCGTCAAGGGCCTGCCCTCGCCTCACGAGCTCGGCTGCTGCGGCGGCGGCGGCTCCAGCACCCACGCCCACTGAGGTGAGCGCCGCCGCCGGCGCGACTGGATGACCACGGAGCTCGACAGCGACACGCAGGCCGTCGCGAAGGCGCGGCTGCTGCATACCGAGAAGGTGCAGGAGCTCGGCGACCTGCACGACGAGAGCGTCGATGCCGCCGTGGCGCTCGCGCTGCTGCTCGTCCGCGCCGACCGCGCGAAGGAGGGCGTCGCGCTCGTCCGCGGGCTCGCGGGCCGCGCGACCGAGCGCCTCGGCGAGGAGAGCGCGATCACGGGGCGGCTGCGCCTGCGGCTCGCCGACGTCCTGCGCCGCGCCGGCGCGCCGGAGTCCGAGCAGCTGTCGTGCGTCACCGAGGCGATCACCGCGCTGTCGGCGGCGCTCGGGCCATCGGACCCCGAGACGACGGCCGGTTTCGCCCAGCTTGCGATCGTCGCGCTCGAGGCCGAGGCCGTCGAGGTCGCGGTCACCGCGGGGATGCAGGCGCTCGGCGGCCTGCAGGCCCGCGGCGAAGGCGAGACGCCACCGGCCGGGGGCGTCTACGCGACGCTCGCGATGGCCGCCGCCGCACGCCGCTCGCCCGCCGCGATGGGCGCGGCCGAGCGCGCGTACGCGCTGACCTCGTCCCCCGATGCCTTCGAAGCCGACCGCATGCGCGCCGTCGCCGCCTGGCGCGGTCTCGGCTCGCCTCGCCGGCTGGCGGTCACCGAGGAGCTGTCGGTCATCGCCTTCGGCTCGCCGCCGTCGCTCGTCGTCGAGCTCGCGCACGTCGCCGAGGACGGGGCGATCGACCAGCACAACCACGGTCTGCGCGCGGAGGCCGCGCGCGCCTTCCGGGCGGGGATCGCGGCGGCGCCGTTCGCCTGGCACGCGTCGTCGGGCGGCTTCGAGGTCGTCAGCCGCTCGGGCGGGGCAGCCGCGCTGCGCTTCACGACGTCGACCGACGGCGACGAGCGCGAGGTCGAGGTCCTGCTGTCCGCCGAGGAGCTCGAGCGGCTGCGCGAGGCCACGCGCGAGGGGCTGTCGGGCAGCGGGGTCGCCCGCGAGCCGGCACGCAACGACCCCTGCCCGTGCGGGTCGGGCCTGAAGTACAAGCGCTGCTGCGGGCGCTGACCGCAGCGGAGTTCTTGCGCGTGCAACCATTGCACGCGTGATCGAGGTAACGCACTACACCGATCCCGGCTGCCCGTGGGCATACTCCGCCTGGCCCGCGCTGACGACGCTGCGCTGGCGCTACGGCGACGGCCTGAGCTGGAAGCTCGTGATGATCGGCCTGGCCGAAGACAGCGCGCGCTACGAGCGGGACGGCTACACCCCGGCGAAGTCCGCGGTCGGCCAGCTGCGCTTCCGCCGCTTCGGCATGCCGCTGAACCCGGCGCCGAAGGCCCGCCTGCACGCGACCTCGCCCGCCTGCCGCGCGATCGTCGCGGTGCGCCTGCGCGCGCCCGAGCTCGGCGACGTCGCGCTGCGGGCGCTGCAGTTCGCGCACTTCACGACGAGCGCGCTGCTCGACGACCCGCAGACGCTGCGCGGCGCGCTGCAGGGCGTCGACGGCGTCGATGCCGACGCGGTCGTCGACGACATCGACTCGCCGGAGGTGTGGGAGGCCTACGAGGCCGACCGCGCCGCGGCCCGGACCGCGGCGGGCTCGCCGACCGAGGCGCAGGGACGCGCGGCGAACTCCGACGGCGCGGTGCGCTACACGGCGCCGTCGCTCGTCTTCTCCAACGGCGGCGGCGTGCGGCTGGAGGCCGGCGGCTTTCAGCCGGTCGAGGGCTACGACGTCGTGGTCGCCAACCTCGATCCGTCGCTGCCGCGGCGCGGGCCGGCCGACGATCCGGTCGCGGTCCTGGAGGCGTTCGGGTACGCGCTCGCGACCGCCGAGGTCGCCGCGGTCATGACCGAGCACCTCGGGGTGCCGGATCTCGTTCGGGCGGAGGAGTTACTCGTCGCTGCGGCGGGCTCAGGCCGGGTCGTTCGGCTGGCTGCCGGCGACAGCGCGCTGTGGTCGCTGGGTTGAACGTCATGCCTGCGGTCGTGCGTGCGCCTACAAACAGCGGTCCCTGATGAAGAAGACGCGTCGCCGGCAGGGGCGACCCGCCCGGGCGGTTCGTCGACAGGTGAGTTGTCCACCCCTACGGTGGTTTGGATTCCTTTCGATCGAGCGAGATCCCGATGATCGGCCCGAGCACCCACAGCAGCGCGCTCGATCCCGACCCCGCGCCGAGCACGAGGACGAAGATCGTCACCGCGAGCGTCCAGAGCACGACCCGCCGCGGGCCGATGCGCTCGGCCAGCAGGCTCGCCCCCACCGCGCCCACGAGCGCGTAGACCGTCATGAACTGGATGACGGTCGCGATCGCGTCGACGTGGAAGAAGCGGGCGAGCATGAGGCGCCCGTGCGGCTCGCGCCGCGCCCGCCGCACCGTCGCGGCGAGCTGCGCGAACGGTCGCGCCGGCCCGCGCGACTGGATGCATCGACCTCCCGCCGCTCGCGACCCCAGAAGACATCGGCAGCGCGAAGACGATGAACAGCGCCGCCGCGGGCAGGAGCGCGCGCTGGGCATGGCCATCGGCGACGCTGCCGATGAGCGCCAGCGCCGTCAGCGAGCCGAGGTAGCCCACCGCGACGCCGATGGCGGAGACCCGCGCCCGCCGCCGCTCGGCGCGACGACCGCCAGCTCGTGTTCGCGAAGTCGTAGAGGACCCACCCGATCACCGGCCGGGTCAGCAGGCGCCGGCCGTGAGGCTCCTCCACGACGCGACGCGGAGGCTACGCGTCGCGCTCAGTCGTCGAACCGGACCGTCAGGCCCGACGGGAACGGGCCCTCGTAGCGCAGCCGGCCGTCTCCCCCCGGGCGCGCCGCAGCCGCGGTCCCTCGAAGAGCGCGCTCGCCATCGCCGGCAGCTGCGCGCGCACGATCTGCTGGCCGTAGCACGTGTGCAGCCCGTGGCCGAAGAGCATGTAGTCGCTCCAGGGGCGGTCGGTGCGGAACTCCTCGGGCGCCTCGATCGCGCGCTCGTCGTGCATCGCCGAGAGCGTCGCGGCGAAGACCGTCGAGCCCGCCTTGACCTCGGTCGCGCGGTCGGTGCCGGCCGCGATCGTCGTGTCCTCGGGCACGTAGCGCAGCAGCGCGAAGTTCTGCGGGTTGAAGCGCGACGCCTCGAAGCAGTAGGCCGCGACGAGGTCGCGGTCGCCGGCGCGGGCGGCCTCCTGCGCGCCGGCGAGCTCGTCCTCGCGGTCCAACAGCTCGTCGACGATCCGCGCGAAGCAGTTGGAGATCGTCGGGATCCAGCCCGTGATGTTGCCGAGGATGTTGTGGCGGATCTGGACGTCCTCGAAGTTCGGCTCGCCCTCGTCCTGGAAGCGCAGCAGCCGCGTCAGGACGTCGTCGGGCACGTCCTCCCCCGCCTCGACCAGGCGCTTGCGCGCATCGACGAGCCCGTCGAGATGCGTGCGCCACCGCTCGGCGTCGGCGAGCGCGCGCTCGCGGACGGTCGGGAGGTTGCCGACGTTGATGAAGAGCTCCTGGAAGACGTTGCGCGCCCAGCGCAGCTGCGTCGGCGTGTCGGGCCCCGGCGTGCCGAAGTAGCCGGTGATCGCGCGGTCCAGCGCCGGGTCGGCGAGCTCCGAGACGACGTCGATCTCGCCGCGCTCGCGACCGGCGGCCACGAGCTCGGACGCGGTCTCGTACATCTGCGAGGCCAGCCGCGGCAGGTCCTCGCGCGTCACCGCCCGGTCCATCGCCGCGTGATCGTGGTGGTAGAGCGGCGTGTCGTCGACGCCGAGGATGAACGGCCCGGTGACGGCCTCCATCTTCGGCCCGTAGAGCTGCGCCGTGAAGCGCGCCGGATCGCCGAGGACCTCCGTGACGTCCTCGGCGAGCGCGACGACCGTCACCCCGCCGGGGAGGCTGATGATCGGGTCGTGCTTGCGCATGAGCTCGAAGCCCTCGTCGACGTTGCGGTCCGCGAGCCGGCCGGCGAGGTCGGACACCTTCTCGGCGAGCTCGTCGCGCTCCTCGCCCAGGCGCTCGCCGAGCCCCTTGATCTCGTCGATGATGCCCATTAGTGGTCTCCGCCGGGAGTACGCGCTCTGACCAGGTGGTCACTGGCGCCACCTGGCAAGGACGCAGGGAGGAAGGTGTGCCTCCGGCACATCGACGACCGAGGACGCCGCCAGGTGGTGATCAGTGGCCGCATGGCGGGGTGCGTACTCCCGGTGGCGACCACTTAGTTCGCCGTCCCGTCGGCGAGCGCCGCGAGCGCCGTCATGCCCGGGACGAAGAGGTACTCGCCGCCGCGCGTGCGCACGAAGACCTCCTGCGGCGTCAGGAAGAACGGCGGCTTGCCCTGGATCGTCATCTTCCCCTTGCCGCGCGGGTCGCCGAGCAGGAAGTCCTTGTCGTGGCCGAGGCCGAAGATGTTGCCGGCGTTGCACCACTGCACCTGCACGCCCTCGAACTGGCGCGAGATGCTCGCCTGGAAGCTCACGAAGACGAGGCCGCGGTCGGCGCCGTCGTCGGCGACGACGCCCTCGGGCAGGACCTTCCCGTACGGCATCCCGCGGCGGATCATCCGGTGGCGGAAGCTCAGGTGCCCGTCGAAGCCGAGCGCGTTGCGGGGGTTCGAGCGGCGGACGTGCGCACCGATCGGGCAGCGCATGCCGTCGCGGTCCTTTTCGTAGCTGAAGTCGTTGACGTCCTTCGCCTTCTTCGGCTCATAGCCCTCGGGCGCCGTGTCAGGGTAGGTCACGAGCGGCGCGCCGCTGGCCCAGCGCCCGACGACCTTCGCCGAGAGCTTGTGCTCGTCGCCGTCCGGATAGAGCTTGGCCGCCTCGCGGATCGTCCGCCGCCACAGCGCGACGTCCTGGTAGAGCTTGCGCCACACCATGTACGTCCCGCTCTTGCCGAGCGGTGCGGCGGGCGCGTTGGGCAGCCGCTCCTTGGGGTCCACGCGCGTGTCCTCGTCGGGATAGCCGAGGATGAACTCGCCCGGCGCGAGCGACCGCCAGGCGCCGCCCTTCAGCGGCACCCCTCCCCCGCGCGCCTTGTCGTCGCTCGTGCCCTCGATCGCCGGCTGCGCGAAGCCGTCGGAATAGCCGAAGTGCTCGCGCGACTCGGGCAGCAGCTCGGTGTCCTCCTGGTAGACGATCCGCACGCCCCCCGCGGCCTCCATCGCGGCGCGCATCTTGCCGAGCGCGCGCTGGTGGTCGGCGGTCTGCATCGCGTTGATCGTCAGCAGCACGTGCGCCTCGCCGGCGCCCAGGCCGGTCTCCCAGGTCGCCGGGTCGCTCGGGCCGACGTCGCCGAGCAGCTCCTTGCGCCCCGCCATCCCCTCGCGGAACTCGTGCGAGAACGTGCCGACGACCTGCTCGCCGACCCCGAGCGCCCGCAGTCCGGCGGCGGTGACCGCGACGTTCAGCGTCGTCACGGGCTTCTCGCCCTTCGGCCACGGCTCGGCCGTCGTGACGTGCTCGAGCAGGCCGGCGAACCACGCGCGCCCCTGCTCGGCCTTGCCGTCGATGTGCACGAAGGCGTACGTCGTGCAGTCGTAGTCGTTGCCGTACGCGCGCAGGATGTCGCCCTGGATGTCGCCGAGGTCCATCCGCACCGGAGAGGCCGCCATCAGGCCCCCGCGCCGAACGTCGCGAGGAATCTGCGCTGCAGCTCCTCGGGCGCCAGGCCCTGCGACGTGCAGGCGAACTCGACCACCCGCTCGCGCCGGGCCAGCGCATGCTTGACGTCCTGGACGGTCGCCTGCCCGTAGGCGGCGAAGAAGATGCCGGTGTTGATCTGGTTGTGCTTGAGGTACCGCTTCAGCGCGGCGCCCTCGGGCTCGGCCGGGCAGCCGATGCAGCGCCCCCAGATCTCCTTGGCCTCGGGCGCGAGCTTCACGCTGAGCTCGTCGAGGTAGCTGTCGAGATCGCCGTCGAAGTTGCTCGTGAAGATGAGGTACGGCAGGTCGAGGTGCTCCTCGCGGCGCTGCTTCCACGACGGGTCGTTGTGGAAGTCCTCGACGATGACGAAGCGGGCGATGTGGGTGCGCGGGAGCTTCGCGAGCGGGCTTCCGCCGCGGGGCCAGAGATCGCGCAGGTAGGCGGCGAGCGCCTGTTCCTCGCCGGGCTTGATCGGCGTCATCGCCATGAAGGCGTACGCCTGGCCCGAGACGTTGGCCTTGAGACCCATGGCTAGAGGCAGTGCTGCGTGTCGGTGAGCAGCTGCTTGTAGGCCGCCGCGAACGCGTCGGGGTCCATCCGCCCGGCGTTGCGCACGAGCGGCGCGAGCTTCTCGTCGAGGACGAGCGCGCGCTGGATCATCGTGCTCGTCGCCTCCGGATAGGCGGTGTAGTAGTGGTCGGCCTCGGTCTCGTTGTCCTGGATGTACTTCTTGAACGGTGCCGTCGGCAGCGGCTTGGGAAAGCCGTAGGAGCTGCCCCAGAACGCCGTCATCCCGCGCGTGAGGATGTGCGAGAAGGCGTCGATGTACTCCTCCCAGCCGCCGTTGAAGTTCGATTCGAAGTACATGTGCGGGTAGCGCAGCCGCCCCTTGCGCTGCGGCGGGCCGTTGTAGGGCAGCTTCGAGATGACCGTCCAGCGGGCGAAGTGGATGAACGACAGCTCGCGCAGCGTGCCGGTGAGCTTCGCGAATCTCGCCGTGACGGCGAAGAGCACCGGCAGGAACGCGCGGCCCCAGAACCGCACCGTGCTGAAGACCGTGATCGCGATCGCCTGGCCGCAGTAGTTGCGCGGCTGGGAGCCCGTCGCGGTGACCGGGGCGGCGGGGGCGGCGGGGACGCTCACGCGCGCAAGCTACGCGACCTGCCGAAGAGCCGTCAACCGGCGGGCGCGAAGATGGAAGAACCGCTCGGCGATCCTTCAGCGACTGGCGCCGCGTGGGCGCGCGCGCGTCTCGACCGCCATCGCCGCAGGCCGTGGCGATGGCGGCCGTTCGCGCGCACCTGATGCGTGCACCCCCCCAACAGACCGGAATATACGCCGCCACGGCGAACCGTGACGGATGGATGTCAGTCGAGCTCGACGCGCATCGCTTCTGCGAGCTTGCCGCCGAGCACGTGCTCGACGTCGCCGAAGCGGACGGTCAGCGGGCCGTCGAACGGCTGGCGCGCGCTGACGACGCAGACGTCGCCGATCGCGATACCCCGCTCGGCGAGGTAGCGCAGCATCTCCGGGTCGGCATCCGAGACGCGCACGAAGCGCCCGCCGCGGCCCACCGGCAGCGCGTTCAGCGACTCCGTCTCGCCCTCGTCGATGACGAGGTTGCGGTCGGGGATCGGGTCGCCGTGCGGGTCGTGCGTCGGGTTGCCGAGCTTCGCGGCGATCCGCGCCTCGAGGTCCTCGGAGAGCACGTGCTCGAGCGCCTCGGCCTCCTGGTGGACGCGATCCCAGGGGACGTCGAGATGCTCGGCGAGGTAGAGCTCGAGCAAGCGGTGGTGGCGCAGCATCTCGAGCGCCAGGCGCTCGCCGGCCGCCGTGAGCCGCACGCCGTGGTAGGGCTCGTGGATGGCGAGGCCGCGCTCGGCGAGCTTCTTCAGCATCGCCGAGGCCGACGCGGGCGTCACGCCGCAGCGCTCGGCGAGCGCGTTCGTGCTCACCGGCCCGCCGCCTGCGCGCTGCTGCAGCGAGTAGATCGACTTCGCGTAGTCCTCGATCGCGCTGCTGCGGGCGGTGTGCGAGTCGACCGCCATCAGATCGACACCAGCAGGCCGGTCGTGAACATGACGGCCATCCCCGCGAGCATCCCGCCGACCGCGATCGGGTGCAGGGTGCGCTCCGAGCGGTCGCGCACCGACGGCAGCAGCGCGACGATGACCTGGACGATCGCGCCCGCCCCGAGCCCGAAGAGGAACGCGGCGACGCTCGAGTTGAACGCCGAGGCGCCGATCCACGCGCCCAGCACGGCGGGAGCGCCGGCGACGAGGCCGAGCAGCCCGAGGCGCTTCAGGCTCGGGCGGTAGTTCGCGATCGGCGCGACGATCGCGAGGCCCTCGGTCGTGTTGTGGATCGCGAAGCCGATGACGAGGAAGGTCCCGAGCGCGAGCGCGCCGACGGCGTAGGACGAGCCGATCGCGACGCCCTCCCCGAGGTTGTGCAGCCCGATGCCGATCGCGATGAGCAGCGCGAGGCGGTCGCCGCCGGCGCCGGCCGCGCGCTCGCTGCCGCGCCGCTGGCCGAGCCACGCCGAGACGCCGCTGAGCAGCAGGTAGGCGACGGCGGCGCCGAGGAAGACGAGCGCCGCGCCGCCGAACGCCTGCGAGCCGCCGGCGGCGACGTCGAGGCCCTCGAGCGTCGCGTCGATCGCGAGGAACGCCAGCAGGCCGACGGTGAGCGCCATGACGCCTTGCAGCCAGGTCGCCGGGATCCGGCGCACCCACGGCAGCCAGAGCATCCCCAGCGCGACCGGGATGACGCCGACGTAGATGCCCAGCAGCGCCATGAGCGCGAAGAACGACAGGTCGCTGTCCGGGGTCTCGACGGCGATCGGGATCTCGTGGCCGATCGTCGCGCCGGTCGAGGTCATGAGCGCGACCGAGTAGGCCTCGCCCTCGATCCACGGCTGCGTGATCGAGAGCTTCTCCGAGCTCAGGCGCCCGATCGGGTCCTCGGCGCCGCGGAAGGTCACGAACGCGTCGTTGACGAGGACCTGGGCGATCCGTACGGCATCGGGCCCGTCGTTGCGCACCGTGAGCTCGATCCGGCCCGGCTTGAGCACCGTGCGCTCGATCGCGATCTCCTCGGCGGGGGGGCCGGCGCGCCCGTCGAGCCCAGGGGTTCCCAGCCCGACGAACGCGCCGATCGAGAGGGCGATGAGCACGAGCGGCAGCAGGCCGAGAAGCCATCTCGGCACGCGCGCGTCGCGATCGCCCGTGAGGTCACCGGTGGCGCCGCGCGCCTCCATCAGTGGTCGACCTCGTGAGTACGTGCCGCTTCCAGGCGGTCGCTGGCGCCGGCTGGCGAGGACGCAGGGAGGAAGGTGTGCCTCTGGCACATCGACTCCCGAGGACGCCGCCAGGCGGTGATCAGCGACCGCCTGGTGCGGTCCGTATTTGCGAGGCCGACCACTTAGTCCGTGACCTCGAAGAATCCCTGCCAGCCGAGCTCGGTGAACTCCGACTGGTGGGCGTGGAACATGTACATCCCGGTGCTGGGGAAGCGCCATTCGAGGATCCCGCGCTGGCCCTGGCACTGCATGACCGTGTCGGTGTACTCGCTGGGCTCCAGCGACGTCCCCGTCGGGAAGTACCGAAAGAAGTTGCCGTGCAGGTGGTAGGAGTTGATCGGGTCGTACTCGGTCATGTTCGCGAGGTACAGGCGCACGAGCTCGTCGCGCTTGACCTGGATCGGCGGGTCCATGTACGCGAAGCCGATGCCGTTGACGGCGTAGACCTCGTTCTGGCGATCGAAGTTCGTGTCGATGCCGTGCATGACCATGACCATCTCGTCGGCGTCCGGACGGCCCTCCTTCGGGTCGATGATGAACGCGCCGAAGAGGCCCTTGGCGATGTGCTCGGCCAGCGGGCGGACGTGGCAGTGGTAGACGTGCATCCCGAACGGGGCGGCCTCGAACTCGTAGACCGTCGTCTGCCCCGGGGCGATGTTCCCGGACCCGAGGCCGCCGACGCCGTCCTGCGGCGCGAGGTGGATGCCGTGGAAGTGGACCGTGTGCGGGTGGTTGGAGCCGTTGGTGAAGCGGATGCGGACGAGGTCGCCCTCCCGCGCGCGCAGCGTCGGGCCGGGCATCCGCCCGTTGTAGGTCCAGGCCGCGAACCTCACCCCCGGCGCGACCTCGATCTCCTGCTCGAGCGCGACGAGCTCGAACGTCCGCTCGACGCGCCCGCCGGGGAGCCGTCGGGTCTTGCCGGCGTCGAAGTCGCGCAGCAGCTCCTGGGGATCGAAGCCGTTGGCGGCGGAGTCGACCTCTCCGCGGAAGGCGGCGTGCACGTCGCCGTGACCGGCGTGCGCGGGCTGCGCGGCGGGCGCGGCGGCGGCCGACGCGTGCTGATGATGATGCTCTGCGGCGCTCGACGGGCCGGTCTTCAGCAGCGCCGCACCGGCGATGACCGGAGCGCCGCCGAGGATGAGCCTCCGTCGAGTGAGAGGTGCCACGCAACAAAGTGTGGCACAACTAGAAATCTTCCTGGACGGAGAAACGGATCCGATCGCGCGAACGTCAGGCGCAGCCCTCCTGCACGCGCTGTGGGCCCCGGATCGCGCCGGTCCGGAGCGCGCGCCACGCGCCGCGCGGGCCGGCCGCTGCGGTCGCCGCGAGGCGCACCCGGTAGCGGCGCCCGGAGCGCAGCCCGCGCAGGATCGCGCACACGACCTGCGGCCCGCCCGCGGCGAGCACCCGCTGGGGCGCCGTGCGCCGCACGCGCCCGTCGGGGCCGGAGAGCTCGAAGCGGACCTGCGTCGCGCGGCAGCGCCCGTCGACGAGCCCGTAGGCGTAGCCGCGGCCGCGGCCGCCGCGATCCAGGCGCGGCGCGAGCGTGTCCAGGCGCGGACGCGCCGCCGGCGCGCCGAGCGGGGCGACGAGCAGCCGCCCGAGCAGCAGGCCGCCGGCCGTGCGCCGGCCGGCGACGACGAGCCCCGCGGGCGACGCGACCGCCGCGAAGATGCCGTCGGTCCCGGGGTCGAAGCCGGCCCCGCCGAAGACGGCCGTGCGCCCGGCCGTGCCGAAGCTGCAGTCCAGCCGGCCGCCGCCGCCGCGAGCCGTGTAGCGGGCGGCGAGCGCGCTGGCGGTCCCGGAGCCCGCGACGTACGCGGCGCCGTCGGCGGTCAGCGCGAGCGCGCGGGCCGCCGATCGCGGCCCGTCGGGGCTTGGTGAGCCGAGCTGCGAGCGCACGGTCCCGCCGCGGCCGAACCGCCCGTCGAGGCTCCCCGAGGGCGTCAGGCGGGTGAGCGCCACCGCGTCGCCGCCGGCGACGTCGGTCGCCCTGCCGGCCGCGAGGAGCGTGCCGTCGGCGCGCACCGCGAGCGCTTCGAACGCGGAGCTCGCGGCGCGCGCGACCGACGAGCGCCCGAGCGCCAGCAGCCGCCGGCCGCCGGCGGCGAAGCTCGGGTCCAGCGCGCCCGCCGGCGTCACGCGCGCGACGAACGCGCGGTCCTCGCCCGCGGTGGACGTCGCGCGGCCGGCGATGACGACGCGCCCGTCGGCGAGCACGGCGAGCGCGCGGGCGGCCGACGCGGCGTGGGCGCGCGGCGAGGCTGCGCCGAGCTGCAGGACGACGAAGCCGTCGGCCCCGAAGGAGGGGTCGGGCACGCCGCGGTCGCTGTAGCGCCCGACGACGATCTGCTCGCCGGGCACGCCGTCGTCGGTCTCGACGCCGGCGCTGCCCGCGACGACGATCCGGCCGTCGGCCATGACGGCGATCGCCGCCGGGCCGGTGCCGGGCGGGACGCCGCCGCCGCCGGGCGGGTCGTGCAGGGCCACGCCGCCCGCGCCGAAGAGGCCGTCGAGCCGGCCGGCGGGATCCAGGCGCGCGAGCGCGAGCCGATCGCCGGCCCCCGCCGCGACGAGCGTGCCGCCGTCGGCCTGCGCGAGCACGGCGCCGGCGCGCTGCTGGGGCTCGCCGGAGCCGAAGCGGTCGGTCCGCGCGCCGGAGGAGGCGAAGGAGGGATCGAGCGCGCCGGTGGGGCCGAAGCGCGCGGTCAGCACGCTTTCGCCGCCCGCCCCGCGGACGTCGCCGGCGACGAGCAGACGCCCGTCGGCCGCGAGCGCGACGGCTGCCGCACGGGCGCCGATGCCGAACGGCGTAGCGGCGAGGCCGCCCGCGCCGAAGCTCGCATCGACGTCACCGGCGGCCGCGGTCGCGCCCGCGGGCAGGAGGAGACCGGCGGCGACCGCGGCGGCGGCGAGCGCTCGCATCCTCATGTCGCGGGGGTCGCGGCGTCGCCGGCGAAGCGCGCGAAGTTCGGCCGGCGCTCGAGCCCGAACGTCTTGAAGTCGCCGCCGGCGTACACGCGGCGGCCGTCGGTCAGCAGCGCGGCGAGATCGCCGCCGCGCGGCTCGGGCGAGAAGGAGCTCGAGAGCGCGCCGCTGGCGGCGTCGATCGCCGCGAAGCCCGTGCGCCGGCGCCCGGCGAGGCGGTCGAAGTCGCCGGCGAGGTACAGGCGCGAGCCGGCAAGCGCGAGGTGTGAGATGCCGCCGCGCGGAGCCGGGTGGAAGCCGCGCTTCAGCGCGCCGCTGTTCGCGCCCAGCGCGACGAGCCCGGAGCGGAAGAGCGCGATGCGCCGCACGACCTTGCCCTTGCGCCGGACGAGGCGCGTGCCCGAGCGGCGCGAGAGGTCGCCGCCGGCATAGAGCGTCCCGCCGTCGCGCACGAGCGCGTGGACCGAGCCCTGGATGTGACCGTCGAAGCTCCAGTCCACAGCGCCGTCGGTCGCCCTCACGGCCACGAGCCCGCTGCGCGACTGGACGACGCGCTTGCCGCCGCGGCGGATCGTGCGCGAGACCTCGAAGTTGCCGCCGAGCATGACGCGCGTGCCGATCGACACGATCGTCTCCGGCGATCCGAAGCGGAACGTCGCGCGGCTGGGCCTGCGCGGGGCGTTGAAGGCCGGGACGAGCTTGTCGCTCTCGAGGGCGAATGCCGCGAGCGTCGGGTGCAGCTTGCCGCCGACACGCTCGAAGTTGCCGCCCGCGTACAGCCGCCCGTGACCGGCGGCGAGCGTCTCGACGCCGCCGTCGAACGGGACCGCGAGCCGCCCGAGTGCGCCCGTCGAGGTGCTGAAGCTCGCGAGGTTGCGCCGCGGCGCGCCGTTGGCGTTGCGGAAGGCGCCGCCCGCGTACAGGCGCCCGCCGGCGACCGCGAGCGCGCGGACGTCGCCGTCGGTCCCGCCCGCGAACGACGGCGCGGTCGTGCCGGTCGCGGCGTCGACGGCGGCGAGGTGCAGCGCCTTCGTCCGCGGGGCGCTCGTGAACCTGCCTGCGGCGATGAGCCGCCCGCCCGCGAGCGCGAGGCCGTAGACGTCGTCGTCGGGATCGGGATCGAAGGCGCCGTCGACGGCGCCGGTCGCGATGTCGACGGCGGCGAGCTTGTTGCGCGGCGTCTCGTTGACCTTCGTGAACTCGCCGCCGATGAACAGCCGCGAGCCGAGGATCGTCAGCGTGTAGGCGTCCTTGTCGAGGAACAGCCGGAAGTCCTGGCTCGCCTCGCCCGTGGCGGGGTCCAGCGACGCGACGGCGTTGTTGAAGCTCCGCGCGATCTCCGTGAAGTGGCCGGCGACGAAGAGCCGGTTGCCGTCGGTCGAGAGGTTGTAGACGTTGCCGTTCGTCGACGGGCTGAAGTCGTTGTCGAGCGCGCCGGTGGCGATGTCGAAGGCGGCGAGGCCGGCGCGGCTGCGCCCGCTGACCTCCGTGAACGCGCCGCCGATGTAGAAGCGGCTGCCGAGCGCGAGGACGGCGTCGACCTGGCCGTTGGGGACGGCGTCGAAGGAGGCGTCGAGCTGCCCGGACGCCGCGTCGAGGACGGCGATGCCGCTGCGGCTGTGGCCGGCGATCCCGGTGAAGCGGCCGTTGACGAGCAGCCGCGGCCCGGCGATCGCGAGATCCTGGACGCTCTTGTCGGCGCCCGGGTTGAAGCCGTCGACGACGCCGCCCGCGACCGGATCCAGCGCGGCGATCCGGCGGCGGATGACGGCGCCGACGTGGAGGAAGTCGCCGCCGACGTACAGCCGGCCGCCGTCGAGCGCGAGCGTCAGCACGTCGCCGTCGGCGCTCGGCGCGAAGGCCGGGTCCACGGCGCCGGAGGCCAGGACGTGCGCGAGGTTCTTGCGCGGCACGCCGCCGACGGCGTCGAAGCGGCCGCCGAGGTAGTAGCCGCCCGCGCCGTCGGGCACGATCGCGAAGCCGGTCCCGCGCACGTCGGGAAACTCCGTCGCGCGCAGCCCGCTCGCGGGGTCGAGGACGACCCCGCCCCCGGTCCGCGGTCCGATGCGGGTGAAGTCCCCACCGAGGAAGATCGTGCCGCCGTCGCGGGCGAGCGCGTTGACCGCGCCGTCGGTGACGTAGCCCGGCAGCGGCGCGGGCCGCGGCGGGGGCGGCTGCGGGCCGGCGGCCGCCCAGCCTGCGGTCGCGACGGCGCCCGCGGCGATCGCCGCCGCGGCCGCGGTCAGGAGGACCGTGCGCCGGTGGCCGCGCGTGCGGTGCGTCTCTGGGGTGGGCGTCGGAGCCATCGTCGTTGTCGCCTCGCTGGCGTCGGGGGGTCGTCTGCGAGAGAGAACGGACGGCGCGGCGGTGAAGTTGCGCGGGCGCGAGGGCGCCGCCGCCGCGGGCGCCCCGAAGGGCCGAAAAACCCCTGCTGACGGGGCATCGGGAGGCAAAAGAGCCCAAAGCCGCCGGGGCAGGCGTTAGCCTCACGCCCATTCGTACCCGAACCGGGAGCACTCAATGACCAAGCAGGAGCTCGCACAGAAGGTGGCCTCGGATACCGGCCTCAGCGGTTCTGACGCAAAAGGCGCGGTTGACGCCACCTTCGAAGCGATCGCCGCGGAGCTCGCCGATGGCGGCGAGGTTGCGGTCGCAGGCTTCGGCAAGTTCAGCGTGAGCGATCGTTCAGCACGCGAGGGCCGCAACCCGGCCACCGGCGAGACGATTCAGATCGCGGCGAGCAAGGCCGCGAAGTTCTCGGCCGCGTCGGCACTGAAGAAGTCCCTCAACGGCTAGCTCGCCGTCGCCGGGCGCCCCGCGCGCCCGCTGAGCCGCAAACGACGCTTCACCCCGGCACGCCCGTCGCGCCGGGGCGTTCGTCGTTGCCGCTAGCGGTTCTCCAGGCGGGTGACGAGCTTCAGGCCCGACCACGTCTCGTCGATCGCGCAGACCTTGACGTCGACGAGCCCGCGGGGCAGCGCGATGTCGCGCACGACGTCCTCGGTCATGTCGGTCGCCATCTTCGACGCGCGCTTGGGCCACGCGACCCAGATCATGCCGGCGCTCGTGAGCTTCGCCTGCAGGCCCGGCAGCCGCCGCGTCAGCTCGCGGCGCTCGCGGACGAAGAGCACGACGAGGTCGAGGTCTGGCGCGGGGCGGGCGAGCACGCGGACGCCGCCGGGCAGGTCGCCGAGCAGGGCCTCGAAGCCCTCCGGCGCGTTGGAGTAGTGCGCGCGCATGCCGGGCTTGAACCCGAGCTTCGCGGGCAGCGGCGTGCCGCTGTAGCCGGCGCTGCTCATCGCCCGGCCACGCCGGCCTGCGTCGCGAGCTCGGCGATGACCTGCGACAGGCGGCCGCCCCGCCAGGCCAGCGGCGACTCGCCGGGCTCCTCGACGACGAGGCGGGCGTCCGGCAGCAGCTCGGCGTAGGTTTCGCCGAGCGCGAGCGGGTGGCCGGGGTCGGCCTCGTCGCGGCTGGCCACGACGACGGCCGGGATCTCGATCTCCTCGAGCGCGTGGAGATCGCGGAAGGGACGCGAGCGCGGGACGGTGCGCAGGGCGTCGACGAGCGCCTCCGGGTGCTCGTGCAGCGACAGGCGCTGGCGCATGACGGTCGCGAGCTTGTCGCGCCACTCCGCGGGCAGGCGCTGCACGCCGAAGGCCTCGACGAAGCCGTCGATCCCCCTGTCGCGCAGCGCGTCGGCGAACGCGTCCCAGCGCGCGAGGCGCTGCGGGTCGTCGAAGCCGACGGGGTCATAGCCCGGCGTGACGATCGCCATCGCCGCGACGCGCTCGGGCTGCTCGAGCGCGAGCCGCAGGATCGTGTGCGCGCCCATCGACGCGCCGGCGAGCACCGCGCGCTCGATCCCGAGCTCGTCGAGCACCGCCGCGAGGTCGGCGTGGAGCTGCTCGTAGCCGTACTCGCCGGGCGCCGGGGCGGGCGAGGAGGCACCGTGGCCGCGGGCGTCGTAGGCGATGACGCGATGCCCGGCGCGCTGCAGCGCGTTGGATCCCATGACGACGTAGCGGCGCGACGCCGTGAGGCCGTGCAGGAGGACGACCGGGATCCCGTCGCCGTCGTCGGCGACCGCGAGGGTCACGCCGTCGGCCGTGATCGCGTGCTCGGTCACCCCGCAAGCGTTGCAGGCCGGGCACGCCGTCCGGCTTTCCTAGACTGTGACGCGATGACCGTCATCGATGTCAGCGGAGAGCAGTTCCACACCGAGGTCCTCGAGCGCTCGCGCGAGGTGCCCGTCGTCGTCGACTTCTGGGCGCCCTGGTGCGCGCCGTGCCGACAGCTCGGGCCGGCGCTCGAGAAGGCCGCCGAGGCCCGCGACGGGAAGGTCGTGCTCGCGAAGATCGACACGGACGAGAACCCGGGCATCGCCGCCCAGTTCGGGGTCCAGGGGATCCCGGCGGTCAAGGCCTTCGTCGACGGCGAGGTCGCGAGCGAGTTCGTCGGCGCGCTCGCGCCCGCCCAGGTCGAGGCGTTCTTCGACGGGCTCGTGCCGTCGGAGACCCAGATGCTGCTGAACGCCGGCGACGAGGAGTCGCTGCGGGCGATCATCGAGAAGGAGCCCAAGAACGTCGACGCGAACTTCGCGCTGGCCCAGATCCGCTACCGCAGCGGCGACCGCGAGGCGGCGCTCGAGCACCTGCGCAACGTCAGCGGCAGCTTCCGCGGCGATGGCCTCGCGGCGCGCATCGAGCTCGAGGACGCGACCGGACTCCCCGACGCCGTCACCGCGGGCTTCGCCGCGCTCGACGACGGCGAGATCGAGGAAGGGCTCGACAAGCTCCTGGAGGCGCTCGCCGACGGCGAGCTGTCCGCCGACGATCGCGAGCGCGTGCGCAAGGTCATCGTCGCCGTGCTCGACGAGCTCGGCGTCGAGCACCCGCTCGCCCGCGAGTCGCGGCGGCGGCTGGCTGCTGCGCTGTACTGACCCAGCGCGGGATCGAACCTGCGCGGCATCCGCCCTCCCGGCGCCGGCGACCGGCAGCGATGAGGAATGACCGGATCGCACCGGCGCTCGGTGCGAGCGCTCCGCCGGACGCGTGGCGCCTTTGTCGGTCTGAGGCCGACAAAGGCGCCACTCGACGGCGTTTCGAGGTGGTCGTGTCGAACGAGGGGGTCGTATGGGCGCCTCGTTCGACACGACCGCTCGCGCGGGGCGCCGCGGCACCCCGGTCCACCCTCATCGATGCCGTTTCAGCCCAGGCCCGCACCCCGCAAAACCCCGCGGAGCTGAGCGCCACAAACGCCTACGCGCGCTCAGCCGCAGCCGCAGCGTGCTCGCGCACGAGCTCGGCCGAGCGCTCGGGCTGCTCCCAGAAGAACATGTGCCCGGCGCCCTCCAGCAGCTCGAGCCGCGACCCGGGGATGAGCCGCGCGAGCAGCTCGCCGTTGACGGACTCCATGAGCCGGTCGGCGGTGCCGTGGATGATGAGCGTCGGGGCGCTGACCTCCCCGAGCCGCGAGCTCGTGTCGTGGCCCATGATCGCCTGCAGCTGGGCCATGAGCACCGGCACCGACGCGGGGTACAGCGCGGCGACCTCGGCGTAGAGCGCGTAGTTCGCCGGGTCCGCGGCATACGACGGCGCGATCATGACGTCGTAGCCGGCGCGCAGCGCGCGCTCCGGGTCGCCCGACAGAACCGCCTCGGCCAGCGCGCCGACGACGCCGAGGTCGGTCATCTTCGCCTCCGGCCCGCCCGGGAACGTGCAGCCGAGCGTCAGCGTCCGCACGCGCTCGGGATGCGACAGGACGAGCTCCTGGGCGACCATGCCGCCCATCGAGATCCCGACGACGTGCGCGGACTCGATGTCGAGCGCGTCGAGCACCGCCGCGGCATCGTCGGCGAGCACCGCGATCGTGCACTGCGGCGGCAGCGCGCCGCTGCGGCCCGCGCCGCGATGGTCGTAGAGCACGAGCTCGAAGTGCTCCTCGAGCCCGGAGAGAAAGCCCTCGCCCCAGTGCAGGCTGTTGCCGCCGAGGCCCTGGATGAGCAGCAGCGGCTCGCCTGAGCCGCGGCGCTCGTAGAAGATGTCCGTCCCGTCGATCGTCAGCGTCGCCACGCGCGCAAACGCTACAGAGGCAGGGCCAGCTGGTCGTCCGGTCGCGCGCGCGCCGGGACGCCGTCGCCGTGATCGAAGGCGGCGACGCGCACGCCGAGCAGTCGCACCGGCTGCGGCGGCGCGTACTCGCGCAGGAGCGCGACCGCGACCTCCCGCACGACGGTCGCGTCGTTCGTCGCGGCCGCGATCGTGCGGGCGCGGGTGACGGTCGTGAAGTCCGCGAGGCGGACCTTGATCGCGATCGTGCGCCCGCGCCGCTCCTGTGCGGCGAGGCGCTCGCAGAGCTCGCCGGCGAGATCGCCCAGGATCGACTCGAGGCGGGCGTGGTCGGCGATGTCGACGTCGAACGTCGTCTCGCGCGACTCGGACACCGCGATCCGCACCGGGGTCAGCTCGGCCGAGCCCTCGAAGCGCGCGCGGCGCTGCAGGTCGGGGCCGTGGTTCGAGCCGAACTCGGCGACGAGCAGCTCCGGCGGCGCGGCCGCCAGCGCCGCGAGCGTCACGATCCCCATCCGCTCCAGGCGCGCCGCCGTCTTGGGCCCGATGCCCGGCACGAGCCCCGGCGGCCGCGAGCCGAAGCGCGCGCACGCCTCCTCGCGGGTGAGCACGACGAAGCCGCGCGGCTTCTCGGCGTCGGAGGCGACCTTCGCGACGAGCCTGTTGGGCCCGATGCCGACCGAGCAGTCCAGGCCCGTGTCCGCGCGGATCTCCTCGACGAGGCGGCGCATCGCGGCGCGCGGCGCGACGAGCCCGTCGAGGTCGAGGTAGGCCTCGTCGAGCCCGACGACCTCGACGCGCTCGACCTGCGCGCGCACGCGCTCCATGACCGCCCGCGACGCCTCGCGGTAGGCGACGAAGTCCGGCGGGACGAGGATGGCGTCCGGGCACAGCCGCCGCGCCCGCGCCGTGGGCATCGCCGACCCGATGCCGAAGCGGCGCGCCTCGTAGGACGCCGTCGTGACGACCGCGCGCGGCCCGCTGCCCGACACGATGACCGGCAGCCCGCGCAGCTCGGGGCGGCGCTGGAGCTCGACGCTCGCGTAGAAGGCGTCGACGTCGAGGTGGGCGATCGGGGCCATCGCGCTACACGATGACGGGCGCACCGGACTCAGCCCGGCTCAGGTGGGACAATCGCCCGCATGAGCCGCGGACACCGCCTCTCCGCCGTCGACGCGTCCTTCCTGCACCTCGAGAAGGCCGGCGCACGGCTGCACGTCGCGTCGATCACGGTCTTCGACGGTCCGACGCCGCCCTACGACGAGCTGCGCGAGCACATCGAGGCGCGCCTGCACCTCGTCCCGCGCTTCCGCCGGCGCCTCGCCGAGATCCCGCTGGAGCAGGGCCGCCCGGTGTGGGTCGACGATCCGCACTTCAACCTCCGCTACCACCTGCGCCACGCCGGGCTGCCGGCGCCGGGCAGCGAGGAGCAGCTGAAGAACCTCGCCGGGCGCGTCTTCGCCCAGCGCCTGGATCCGACGAAGCCGCTATGGGAGCTGCTGCTCGTCGACGGCCTCGCCGACGAGGGCTTCGCGCTCATCGCCAAGAGCCACCACGCGCTCGTCGACGGCATCTCGGCCGTCGACATCACGACCGTGCTCTTCGACACCGACCCCGACGCGCATCCGCCGCCGGCGCCCCGGCGCGCCTGGACGGCGCGGCCGCTGCCGACCGGCGCACAGCTGCTCTCCGACGCCCTCGTCGAGCGCGCGACGCGGCCCGCGGAGCTCGTCCGCACCGCCCGCGCGCTCGTCCGCGCCCCGCGCGAGGTCGCCCGCGCGGCGCGCGACAGCCTGCAGTCGACGGGGATGCTCGGCTTCGCCGGCGCGCCGCCGGTACCGCCCACGCCCCTGAACGTCCGCACCGGCCCGCACCGCCGCTACACCTGGGTCGACGCGCAGCTCGGCACGCTGCAGGCCATCAAGGACTCGCTCGGCGGGTCGGTCAACGACGCGGTGCTCGCCGTCGTCGCCGGCGCGCTCGGCCGCTTCCTGCGCCACCGCGGCGTCGACACCCGCGAGCTCGTGCTCAGGGCGCTCGTCCCGGTCTCCGTCCGCGCCGAGGCCGAGCAGGGGGCGCTCGGCAACGAGGTCGCGCCGATGTGGGTCGCGCTGCCGGTCGGCATCGAGGACCCGGTCGCGCAGCTCGGCGCGATCCGCGACGAGATCGCGGCCGGCGCCGACGCGCGCCAGGCGGTGGGGGCGCGGACGCTCACCGAGCTCGCCGGCTTCGCGTCGCCGACGATCATGAGCCAGGCCGCGCGCCTGCAGCAGCGCCAGCGCTCCTTCAACCTCCTCGTGACGAACGTGCCCGGCCCGCAGGTCCCGCTCTACCTCCTCGGCCGCCGGCTGCGCGCGCTGTACCCCGTCATGCCGCTCGCCGAGCGCCAGGCGCTGAGCATCGCGGTGCTGAGCTACGACGGCCGGCTGGGCTTCGGGCTGCTCGCCGACTACGACGCGCTGCCCGACCTCGAGGTGCTCGCAGACGCGCTGCGCGAGTCGATCGACGCGCTGGCCGCGGGCGCCTCGGTGCCGCGGCGGGCGGCGCGCGGGCGCCGCCGGGCCGCGAGCCGGCCCGCGGTCGGCGGCCGGCGCTGATGCCCCGCAGGGCGGTCATCGTGCTGCTCGTCGTCGTTGCGGCGATCGCCGGCGTCGCGGTCGTCGTGGCGGTCCTCGCGGCCCGCGACGACGCGACGGTCAGCGAGTCGACCGGCCCCGGCGTCCGGCGCCCGGAGAACGCGCGCCCGGCCGTGCGCGCCGGCAACGTCGTCCTGCTCTACAGCGACGAGCGGCTCACGCGCCGGCTGCGCGAGCTCGCCACGGAGATCGGCGGCCCCGCCGACGACGCCCTCGTCGCGGCCGGCCAGGCGGTCGTCGTGCAGCGACAGGCCGGATTGCGGGTAGCAGTCGTGGCCGTGAGCGCGAGCCACCGCCTGAACTCGACCGGCCCCGACGATCCCGCGCTGCGCGCCTTCGTCGAGTACTGGCTCGGCCGGGAGCCCGCCTCGTGAGCGGACCGCTGCGGGTCGCGCTCGCGCAGATGAACTCGACGGTCGGAGACATCGCGGGCAACGAGGCGAAGATCGCCGGGCAGATCGCCGCCGCGCGCGACGCGGGGGCGCAGCTCGTCGTCTTCCCGGAGCTCGCCCTCACCGGCTACCCGCCGGAGGACCTCCTGCTCAAGGAGCACTTCCTCACCGACACGCGCGAGGCGCTGCAGCGCATCGCGGCCGGCGTCCACGGCATCGTCGCGATCGTCGGCTATCCCGAGCGCGCGGAGGACGTCTACAACGCCGCCGCGGTGCTCGCCGACGGAGAGCTGCGCTGCAACTACCGCAAGATCCACCTCCCGAACTACGGCGTCTTCGACGAGCTGCGCTACTTCCAGCCCGGCATGCGCGGCGCGACGATCGAGATCGACGGCGTCACGGTCGGGATCACGATCTGCGAGGACATCTGGCAGCCGGGCCCGCCGCTGTCGGACGAGGCGCTCTCGGGCGCGCGGCTCATCGTCAACCTCTCGGCGTCGCCCTACCACGCCGGCAAGGGCATCTCGCGCGAGCGGATGCTCGCCCAGCGCGCCCGCGACGAGCTGACGATCGTCGCGTTCTCGGCGCTCGTCGGCGGCCAGGACGAGCTCGTCTTCGACGGCGACTCGGTCGTCATCGACCACGAGGGGACGGTGCTCGCGCGCGCGCCGCAGTTCGAGGAGGCGCTGCTCGTCGCCGACGTCGATCCGATGACCGCCGGCTCCGCGCGGCTGCGCGACACGCGCCGGCGCGCGCCCGCGGCCGCCGCCCACGGGCGCGTGGACCAGCTCGGCTCGTTCACCGTCGGGCGCCGCGACGACGCGCCCGCGCCCGCGCCGGTGGCGAAGCTCCGCGAGGGCGAGGACGAGATCTACGGCGCGCTCGTGCTCGGCACGCGCGACTACGCGCGCAAGAACGGCTTCGCGCACGTCGTGCTCGGCCTCAGCGGCGGGATCGACTCGACGCTCGTCGCCCTCATCGCCGCCGACGCGCTCGGCAAGGACTGCGTCACGGCCGTCACGATGCCCTCGCCGTACTCCTCCGCGGGCACCCGCGGCGACGCGCAGCGGCTCGCCGAGAACCTCGGCATCGAGCTGCTCGAGCTGCCGATCGAGCCGATGATGCGCGCCAACGAGGAGGCGCTCGCCGAGGTCTTCGCCGGCCGCGAGCCCGATCTCACCGAGGAGAACCTCCAGGCGCGCATCCGCGGCAACCTGCTCATGGCGCTGTCGAACAAGTTCGGCTGGCTCGTCCTGACGACCGGCAACAAGTCCGAGATGTCCGTCGGCTACTCGACGCTCTACGGCGACAGCGCCGGCGGCTTCGCGGTCATCAAGGACGTCCCGAAGCTCCTCGTCTACCGCCTGACGCGCTGGCGCGACGAGCAGGCCGGCGGGGGCCTCGTCCCCCCCGAGCTCTTCACGCGCCCGCCGTCGGCCGAGCTGCGCCCCGACCAGCGCGACGACGAGTCCCTGCCGCCCTACGAGATCCTCGACGTCATCCTCGAGGGCTTCATCGAGCACGACCTCGGCCGCGACCAGCTCATCGCCCGCGGCCTTCCCGCCGACGACGTCGACCGCGTCATCCGCCTCGTCGACGTCGCGGAGTACAAGCGCCGTCAGCAGCCGCCGGGGATCAAGATCACGACCCGCGCGTTCGGCCGCGACCGGCGCGTGCCGATCACGAACCGCTACCGGGGGTAGGCGGCCCCTCCGGCAGCGGGCGCACCGCGATCGTCATCCGCGTCATCGCGCACAGCCGTCCCGCGTCGTCGCTGATCTCGATGTCCCAGATCCACGTCGTGCGCCCGCGGTGGCGGCGCACGGCGCGCCCGTGGATCGTCCCCTCGGTGATCGGGCGCAGGAACGACGTGCTGTTCGACAGCCCCATCGCCGCGTTGCCCTCGGGCACGACGACCGCCGCGGTGCCGAGCGACGCGAGGGTCTCGGCGATCGACGCGAACACGCCGCCGTGGACGAGGCCGAACGGCTGCAGGAGGTTGTCGCGGACCGGCATCCGGGCGCGGACGAGGTCGTCCTCGAGCTCGAGGAGCTCGAGCCCGAGGTGCTCGTCATAGCCCCCGGCCGGGGGAAAATGCGAGGCGAAGTCCATGCGACCGCGGACCCTAGCGTGGCGCGCGGCCCCGCCCGCCGGGGAGTGTCTCCGACGGCCGATGGGTGGGCTAGGGTTGGCCCCTGATGGGATCTCTCGAAGACCTCAACGACGGCCAGCGCGCCGTCCTGCAGCTCCTGCTGGGCAAGGGCAGGTCCTACGACGAGATCGCCGCGCTGCTGCACAGCGACGCGTCCTCCGTGCGCCGCCGCGCCCGGGGCGCCGTCGACGCGCTCGGGGGGCCGGGGCCGGAATCCCCCGCGGTGCCCGAGGAGCGCCGCAACGAGATCGCCGACTACCTGCTCGGCCAGCAGACGGCCTCCCAGCGCGCCGCGACGCGCGAGTATCTCGAGGACTCCGCCGAGGGCCGCGGCTGGGCGCGCAGCACCGCGATGTCGCTCGCCCCGTTCGCCGCCGACGGCGTGCTGCCCGACATCCCGGCAGAGCGCGAGGAGGTCGCCGAGGCGTTCGGCGCGCTCGAGGCCCGGACGGCGCGCCAGGAGGAGGTCCAGCGCAGCTCCCAGCTCGGCGGCAGGCTCATCGCGGCCGGCCTCGGGCTCGTCCTCGCGCTCGTGATCATCCTCGTCGTGAGCCTCTCCGGCGGCGACGGCGAGGACACCCCGTCGGCGTCGGCGACGACCCCCACCGGCACGTCGACCGCCGCCGCGAGCGTCGGTGGCAACCCGCAGATCCTCGCGCAGGGGACGCTGCGCCCGCCCGAGGGCAACGACTCGTCGTCCACGGGCGAGGTCGCGATCGTCCGCTTCCCGGAGACCAACCGCTTCCGCCTCGCGCTGACGGCCCAGAAGCTCCCGCCCGGCAGCGCCAGCGGCTCGGCCTACGGCGTCTGGCTCTACAGCTCGCCGGAGAGCTCGCTCTTCCTCGGCTTCCCCGACAAGGTCGTCGCCGAGGACGGCAAGCTCGACACCGTCGCCGAGCTCTCGCCCGACACGCCGAACTACCGCGAGGTGCTGCTGACGCGCGAGCGCACCGACGCGCCGAAGCGGCCCGGCACGATCATCCTGCGCGCGCGCCTGACGATCGCCCAGGCCGCTCCCCAGGGGACTGGGACGCAGACGGCGCCTGCGGCGCAGACGCAGACGACGCCGTGACGAGCGCCTCCAGGGCCTCGAGCGCCTCGTCGACCTGACGGCGCGCCGCCGCCCGCACCATGAACCCGCCGAGCCGCGCGAGCCCGCGCGGGCGCTGCGTCAGCGAGATCGCGACCGTCGTCGCCCCCTCCCCGTCGGGCTCGAGGCGCACCTCGGTCTCCGCCGCCGAGAGGATGCGCTCGAACGGCGTGCCGGCGAGCTCCTGCGCCCAGCGCCGCACGCTCGGCGGCTGCGAGGAGACGACGCGGAAGTCGGCGCGCACGGGCTTGCCCTTCGGCGGCTGGAGCACCTGGGTGAAGCCCTCGTCGTCGACGCCCTCGACGCGCGTCACGCGCGGCCACCAGCGCGGCAGGTGGTGCGCGTCGCCGACGATCGCCCAGAGCTCCTGCGGCGTGGCAGGAAGCGACCGCGAGCGGTGCACGGTGGCCAGCACCCGCTACTCCGCGTCGTAGCTGATGAGCGTGCGGACGTCGTGCGGCGCGAGGCGCTCGCGCGCGCCGAGGAAGGCGAGCTCGATGAGAAACGCGCAGCCGACGACCTCCGCGCCGAGCTGCTCGACGAGCCGGCACAGCGCGAGGGCCGTGCCGCCGGTCGCCAGCAGGTCGTCGTGGACGAGCACCCGGTCGCCGGGCCCGAACGCGTCGGCGTGCAGCTCGAGGCTGTCGGCGCCGTACTCCAGCGAGTAGTCGGCGCTGATCGTCTCGTGGGGCAGGCTGCCGGGCTTGCGGGCGAGCGCGAAGCCGGCGCCGAGCTCGCGCGCGACCGCGGGGCCGAGCAGGAAGCCCCGCGCCTCGGGCCCGATGACGACGTCCGGGCGCAGGTCGCGCGTCGCCTCGGCAAGCCCTCGCACCGCCGCGTCCAGACCCTCGGCGCTCGCCAGCAGCGGCGTGATGTCGCGAAAGACGATCCCCGGCTTCGGGAAGTCCGGGATCGACCTGATGTAGCTCTCCAGATCGGGGTTTCGTTGCCCTTCGGTCCTCGCAAGCTCGGACCTCCGGTCGACGTTCGTCATCCCGCGATCTTGCGCAGATCGCGGATGAGCAGCAGGTGCTTGAGGTGCGAGGCGACGGCGGCGAGGTTCTCCAGCGCCTCGAGCGCTTCCTTGCGGCGCTCGGGATTGCGCGAGCGCAGGGCCGGCGCGAGGATCTGCTGCAGCAGCGCCGCCTCGCGGTCGGCCGAGGAGCGAAAGACGCGCAGGTTGCGCCCGCCGACGCCGTAGCGGGCGAGCTCGGTGACGGCGCGGATGATCTCGCGCTCGGTCTCGTCGTAGTAGTGCGTGCCCGCCCGGATCTCGCCCTTGATGACGCCGTAGTCCTCGAGCTCGCGGACGAGCTCGGTGCTCGCGCGGGTCTCCTCGAGCACGTCCTCCAGCGAGTACAGCGCGCCGCGGTCCTGGACGGAGACGCTCGCGCGGCGCTTGCGCTTGTCGGCGGTCGACGTCCCCGGCCCCGCCGCGACGGGCCCGTCCTGGTCGCCGCCGCGGCCGGAGGCGAGCTCCTGGCGGATGACGCGCAGGGGCAGGAACTCGTCGCGCTGCAGGCGCAGGATCGTGCGCAGGCGGACCATGTCCGAGGACGAGTACAGCCGGTAGCCGCCCGGCGTCCGGCGCGGGTTGACGAGCTTCTGGTCCTCGAGGTAGCGGATCTTCGAGATCGAGATGTCCGGGAACTCCTGGGCCAGGCCCTTGCAGACCGCGCCGATCGTCATCGACTTCTGCGGCCGTGAGCCCTCGAGGTCGGGTTCGGGCTGGGTGGTCTGCTCGGCGGCCATCAGCGCGCGAGGAAGGTGAGCTTGTACTTGCCGATCTGCAGCTCGTCGCCGTCGGCGAGCTTGTGGGTCTCGATGCGGTGGCGGTTGACGTACGTGCCGTTGAGCGAGCCGAGGTCGTCGAGATGCCAGTCGCCGCCGCGGCGCACGATGAGGGCGTGGTCGCGCGACACGGTCACGTCGTCGAGGAAGACCGCGGAGTCCGGCCGGCGGCCGATCGTGCTGCGCTCCCCCTCCAGCGGGAAGCTCTCTCCGACGCGGCCGCCGCCTGCGCGGATGACGAGCGCGGCGCCGCCGGCGACGACGGCCTCGAGCTCGACCGCGACGAGCTCACCGGTCTCGTCGATGCGGTACGTCGCCGTGACGGGATCCGTCGGCGCCTCCTTGACCCCGACGAAGGCGCCGCACTTCTGACAGTAGTTGGCACCGTCCGCGTTGACGAACCCGCATTCGGGACAGTGGCGCGCCATTACTCCTGCGCGGAGCGCCCCGCCAGGATGTCGGTCAGGCGCTGGACGTCGGCGCCGGAGATCACGTCCTCGCCGGAGTCGTGCTTCTTGCGCAGGCGGTTGACGAGCTCGGCACGGAGGATGTCGATCTTGCCGTGCAGGATCCGGCGGCGATAGGAGACCTCGACCTCCTCGTCCGTGAGCTGCTGAATGAGGTCCTTGAGCTCCTGGTCAGACAGCGAGCCAAGGTCCGGGAACGTATCCATCACAGCGGTCTCCTCCATGAAAAGGGCGCGCCAAACGCGGCGTGCGGCGAGCATACCAGCGCTCATCTTGCCTTCAAGCTGAGCTTGAGAGTCTGCATCCTGCGGGAATAAGTTGACTCGCTGTCAGGCAAGCGGGGTAAAAAGCCGAGCCGTCAAGTAGCTTTTGATCGTCCGCCCCTCGCACTCCAGACCGATGAACACGCCGCCGCTCGACCTCCGCGTCCGCACCATGCCCGCACTGAAGCTCTATGGCGGGCGTCCGAGTGCGATGACCCCGCCGACGATCGTCGACCCGGCGGCCTGCGACGGCTGCAAGCTCGCTCCCGGATCCCCCGAGCGCGGGTTGCAGATGGTGGCGCTGCGCGCGCAGGGCTGGAACCTCGAGGAGATCGCGCTGCGCTACGCGGTCTCGCGCGAGCGCGTGCGCCAGATCCTGCGCGCCCACGGCGACGGCCCCGCGCCCGAGGACATCGCCGAGGCCCGGCGCCGCCGGGCGCGCCGGCTCGCCGAGGCCGCCGTCGAGGACCTCCTGGCGCTCTGGCGCGCCGGCGAGAGCCCGAGCGCCGCGGCCGCGAAGCTCGGGCTGCAGACCGCCGCCTGCCGCATGGCGATCGAGCGCTTCGCCACCGACGTCGACCGTGCCGCGCGCCGCGAGAGCCTCGCCGCCGCGCGCGCAACTCCGCTGTACTCCGACGGCGACATCACCTGGGCCGTCCTGTCGGCCGCCGCGCGGATCGGCCGCGTCCCGAGCGCGAAGGAGTACGCGGCGCTCGCCCAGCGGCTGGGGCTGCCGAGCCTCGCGACGGTGCTCAACCGCATGGGCGGCTGGTCGAACGCGATCGCCGCCGCCGGCCTGCGCCCCGCGCCGGTGCCCACCCGCCGTCCGCGCCGGCGCCGCTGGACCGAGGAGGCCTGCTGGGACGCCCTGCGGCGGGCCGTCGACGAGCTCGGGGAGATCCCGTCGGTCGTCGCCTACGAGCGCCTGGCGGCCGGTCGCGACGACATGCCGTCGTCGGCCACGATCCGCAACCGGCTCGGGCGCTGGAGCACGCTGCAGGCCCAGCTCACCGCCCAGCGCCAGGCCCCGCCGCGCAGGCGCCAGCGCTCAGGCGCCTCGCGCCGCGCCGCCTCGTAGCTGCGCGAGCCCGTCGCGCAGGTACAGCGCCACCGCGTACCACGCGAGCGCGAGCCCGATGTAGAGCAGGATCTCGGCGAGCGTCAGCAGGCCGACGAGGCCGAAGAAGATCGCCGACATCGTCGGCCAGACGGCGAGCCGCCCGGGCCAGTTGATCCTGATCTCCAGCCCGCGGCGCTGGGCGAGCAGCCCGACGACGAGCAGGAACAGCTCGCGGACGACGAGCAGCGCGATCGCCCAGCGCGGCAGCAGCTCGAAGTGCCAGCAGACGACGACGCCGGAGACGACGAGCAGGCGGTCGACGAACGGGTCCAGCAGCGCGCCGAAGCGGCTGTACTGGCCGGTGACGCGCGCGGCGATCCCGTCGGCGTAGTCGCTCCAGGAGATGACGGCGAAGATCACCGCCGGCAGCGCGTCGGTCCCGGACTCCGAGCTCAGCGCGAGCACGAGGAACACCGGGATGAGCGCCAGGCGGACGAAGCCGATCGCGTTCGGGATCGTCCAGACGTGCCACGGCTGATCGCGCAGCGTCTCCGGCGGCGGCGGGCCGGAGCGGTCCAGCCCGGCGAGCCGGCGGAAGGTCAGCCGCGCCTTCTCGGCCACCTGCTCGACGGCTACGGGAGGCTCCGCCACAGCTCGGCCACGACCTCGGCGGCGCCCTCGAGCGGGACGCCACCCTCGATGTCCTGCAGCCCGCGGCGGCGCTGGGCCTCCGCGCGGCCCTCCTTCAGCGAGCGCCGCCCGACGGTCAGCCGCAGCGGGCAGCCCAGCAGCTCGGCGTCGGCGAACTTCGAGCCGGGGCCGAGGTCGCGATCGTCGAGCAGCACCTCCAGGCCGATCGTCCGCAGCTCGCGGTAGAGCCCCTCCGCGGCCGCCAGCTCGTCGCTTCCGGCCTTGCCGAGCGCGACGATCTCGACATCCCACGGCGCGAGCGCGCGCGGCCAGGAGATCCCCTTCTCGTCGGCGAACTGCTCGACGGCCGCCGCCGCGATGCGCGCCGGGCCGATCCCGTAGGAGCCCATCCAGATCGGCCGCTGGACGCCCTCGACGTCGAGGTACGTCGCTCCCAGCGGCTCGGAGTAGTGGGTGCCGAGCGCGAAGATGTTGCCGACCTCGATCGCGGGCTCGATCGTGATCGGCTGGCCGCCGACCGTGTCGCCCGCCTCGACGCTGCGGACGTCGCCGCGCTCGAAGGCGAAGTCGCGGCCGGGCTCGACGCCGCGCAGGTGGTGGTCGGTCTCGTTGGCGCCGACGACGTAGCCGCCGTCGCCGACCGCGTCGTCGAGCAGCACGTGGACGTCGGCGCCGAACGGCCCGATGAAGCCGGGCGGCCCGATCCGGTCGCGGATCTCCTCGTCGCGAGCCGGCCGGAACGGCGTGGCGAGCGCGCTGCGCAGCTTGATCTCGTTGACGCGGTGGTCGCCGCGCACGAGCACGAGCACGAGGCCGCGACCCTCCGCCACGACCGGGAAGGCCTTCAGCAGCGCGCCGGCCGGCACGCCGAGCATCCGCGTGACCTCGTCGATCGTCGTCGCTCCCGGCGTGTGCACGGACTCCGGCTCGGCGAGCGGCTCGGGCAACTCGACCGCCTGCGGCTCGGCGCTCGCGACCTCGACGTTGGCCGCGTACCCGGGCGCCAGCGCGACCTCGTTCTCGCCGGCCGCGCACGGCGCCATGTACTCGTCGGCGCCGTGGCCGCCCATCATCCCGACGTCCGCCTCGACGCGGTACCACTCCAGGCCGGTGCGCTCGAAGATGCGGTCGTAGGCCTCGATGTTGAGGTCGTAGCTGGCCTGCAGGCCCTCGCGGTCGCGATCGAAGCTGTAGGCGTCCTTCATGATGAACTCGCGCGTGCGCAGGACGCCGGCCCGCGGGCGCGGCTCGTCGCGCTCCTTGACCTGGAAGTGGTAGAGGATGAACGGCAGGTCGCGGTAGGAGCGCACGACCTGCGCGACGTGCGTCGTCACGCACTCCTCGTGGGTCATCGCGAGCACCATGTCGGCGCCCTTGCGATCCTGGAGCTTGAAGAGCTCGTCGATGTCGTAGCGCCCCGTGCGCCGCCACGGCTCGGCGGGCTGCAGGACCGGCATGAGCATCTCCTGGCCGCCGATGGCGTTCATCTCCTCGCGGATGATCTGCACGACCTTCTCGTGCACCCGCCAGCCCGCAGGCATCCAGGTCCACAGCCCGGCGCCGAGCTGGCGGACGAGCCCCGCCCGGACCATGAGCTTGTGCGAGAGCGCCTCCGCGTCGGCGGGCGGCTCGCGTTCGGTCGGCAGCAGCAGCTGTGAGAGTCGAGTCATCGGTGACGGCGAAGCCTACGCGGGTAGAGTCCGCGACAGACCGCTGATGAGAGGAGAACAGCCCTATGGCCTTTGAGGTTCCGCCCCTGCCGTACGCCCCCGATGCACTCGAGCCGCACATCGACGCGCAGACGATGTCGCTGCATCACGACAAGCACCACCAGACGTACGTCGACAAGCTCAACGCGGCGCTGGAGGGAACCGAGCACGCCGACAAGCCGATCGAGGAGATCATCGCGAACCTCGACGCGATCCCCGAGGACAAGCGCACGCCCGTGCGCAACAACGGCGGCGGCCACCTGAACCACTCGATGTTCTGGCCCGCGATGAGCCCGGACGGCGGCGGCGAGCCCGAGGGCGACCTCGCGGCGGCGATCGACAGCGCCTTCGGCTCCTTCGAGGATTTCAAGGCGAAGTTCGAGGCGGCCGGCGCGGGGCAGTTCGGCTCCGGCTGGGCATGGCTCGTCGTCGACGGCGACTCGCTCGCGGTCACGAGCACGCCGAACCAGGACAACCCGATCAGCGACGGCAGGACGCCGCTGCTCGGCAACGACGTCTGGGAGCACGCCTACTACCTGAAGTACCAGAACCGGCGTCCCGAGTACCTCAAGGCATGGTGGAACACCGTCGACTGGTCGGAGGTCGCGCGCCGCTACAGCAGCGCGACGGGCTGACCGATATAACAGGCGGAACTCCGTCCGCTCATCGGTGTTCTCACACGCGGGATGGCAGGATGCCGTCCCGCGGGCCGCCACGTTCAACCCTCGTCTGGCAGGAGCTCCATGAGGTTCACCATCCGCTCGTTCATCGTCGCGCTCGTCCTCGGCGCGTCGCTGGTGCCCGCCGCGCAGGCAAGCCAGCAGCAGACGTCGATCATGATGGACGACGACCTGCTCGTGTACCGCGACGACGCCACCGCTGCGCGCGCGCTCACGCAGATGAAGTCGCTCGGGGTCGACGTGATCCGCGTCACCGTCCTGTGGAGCGTCGTCGCGAACAACGCCCGCCCGACGAAGGCCGAGATCTCCAAGCTCGAGACCGTCTCCGCCAAGGATCGCGCCCGCCGGCAGGCGAAGCGCTTCAAGGGGGCCAACCCGGCGACCTACCCGCGCCAGAACTGGGACCGCTACGACAACCTCCTCAAGGCCGCCGCCGACCGCGGGATCAAGGTGTACTTCAACGTCACCGGCCCGCCGCCGCTGTGGGCCTCGACGAAGCCGCCGAAGGGCGTCAAGGTGCCGCTGGGCACCTACAAGCCGAAGCTCGCGGCGTTCAAGCAGTACGTCACGGCCGTCGGCACCCGCTACTCGGGCGGCTACCGCGACGAGAACGGCAGCCGCGGCCTGTTGCCGCGCGTGAGCTTCTGGTCGCTGTGGAACGAGCCCAACCAGGGCGGCTGGCTGACGCCGCAGTGGGAGACGCGCGGCGGGCAGAAGGTCGCGACGTCGCCGATCCTCTTCCGCAAGCTCTACCAGTTCGGCTACGAGGGCCTCGTGGCCAGCGGCCATCGCGCCGACAACGACGTGATCCTGCTCGGCGAGACGGCCCCCCTCGGCTCGGACGCGCAGACCGAGAAGTCGCCGATGCGCCCGAAGCAGTTCCTCCGCGAGCTCTTCTGCATCGGGCCGGACGGCCTGCCCTACAGCGGGCAGGCCGCGTCGGTGCGCGAGTGCGGCGACTTCTCCGCGAAGGGCCCGCTGCGCGCCAACGGCTACGCGCATCACCCGTATACGAAGAACGTCTCGCCACTGACCCGCGACGCCAATCCCGACGCGGTGACGATGGCGAACATCGACGAGCTCGGGACGCTGCTCGACGACATCTCGGCCAAGACGAACAACGTCGCGTCCGGGATGCCGCTGTTCATGACCGAGTTCGGCTTCGAGACCAACCCGCCCGACCCGTTCTCGGGGATCGCGCCGGCGCTGCAGGCGAAGTACAACGTCCTGGGCGAGTTCCAGGCCTACAGCAACCCGCGGATCGCCGCGCAGGCGCAGTTCCTGCTCGACGACGTGCCGCCGATCCGCAAGCGCAAGCGAGGCAGCAAGGGCTACTGGTTCACGTATCAGTCCGGCCTGTTCTTCCGCGGCAGGACGCAGCGGATCGCCAAGCCGGCGGCGTTCTCCTACGCGATGCCGTTCCTCGCGACGCCGATCGGCGTCGATCCGGCGACCGGCTCCGAGCTCTACAGCTTCTGGGGCCAGCTGCGCTTCCTCCCCAACGGGCTGACGGCCAACGCGCACATCCAGGTCCGCCCGAAGGACGCCTCGGTGGACTGGGTGACGGCCAGCGCGCCGATCCCCGTCAACCCCGTCGGCTACTTCACGGCCGTGATCGCCAATCCCTACCCGGGCGTACCGGTCGAGTGGCGCTCGGTCGCGCTCAGCGACGTCGACGGCAGCGTCGTGTCGTCGAGCCCGGGCACGGACGGCACCTGAGCGGGCTTGCGCCCCGGCGCGTGGCCTCGGCCGCGCGCCGGCGGACGCGGGCCTTCCCGCGGTCCGGCGGGACCGCTAGGCGCGGCTGAAGCGCCGGCCCGCGACCGGCGAGACGTCTTCGCCGAGCGTCGCGGACAGCACGTCGTCGCCGCCGTCGTGGGCGGCCGACTCGGCGGCCTCCAGCGCGGCGAGGCGCTCGGGCGTCATCGCCGTGGCGTCCTCGTTGGCCTGCAGCCAGGCGGCGCCCTCGGCCGCGGCGCGCTCGTCGACGTCGATGCGCCTGGATGTCGCGTACTTGTCGATCTCCTCGAAGAGGACGTCGACGAGCTCCTCGGTCCTGACCTTGCGCAGCGGCTTTCCGCGGCTGAAGATCAGGCCCTCGTTCTTGGCCCCGGTGATGCCGAAGTCGGCGTGCGAGGCCTCGCCGATGCCATTGACCGCGCAGCCGAGCACGGCGACCTCGATCGGGTCGTCGTAGGCCTCCAGGCGGCGCTCGATGTCGGCGACGACCGTGTCCATGTCGAACTGCAGGCGCCCGCAGGTCGGGCAGGCGATGAGGACCGGGCCGCGCTCGCGCAGTTGCAGCGCCTTGAGGATCTCCCAGGCGACCTTGACCTCCTCCTCGGCGTGGAAGGTCGAGAGGCTGATGCGGATCGTGTCCCCGATGCCGTCGGCCAGCAGCGTGCCGAGACCGACGGCCGACTTCAGGCTGCCCGACCACTTCGTGCCGGCCTCGGTGATGCCGAGGTGCAGCGGGTGGTCGATCTTCTCGCTCAGCAGGCGATTGGAGGCGATCGTGTTCGGCACGTTCGTCGACTTGATCGAGACCTTGAAGTCGGTGAAGTCCAGGCGGTGCATGAGCTCGACGAACTCGGTCGCGGCCGTCGTCAGGGCCTCGACGGGGTTGTCTCGCTCGAGCTCGTGCAGGTGGCGCGGCAACGAGCCGGAGTTCACCCCGATGCGCATCGGCGTGCCCGCGGCCTTCGCGCGCGCGACGACCTCCGCGACCTTGTCCGGGCCGCCGATGTTGCCGGGGTTCAGCCGGATGCAGTGCGCGCCGGCGTCGATCGCCTTCAGCGCCAGCGTGTGGTTGAAGTGGATGTCGGCGATGACCGGGATCGGGGACCGCACGACGATCGTCTTCAACGCCTCGACGTCCTGGTCGCGCGGCACGGCCACGCGGACGATGTCCGCCCCGGCCTCGGCGACGCGGTGGATCTGGTCCATCGTCGCCTGGAGGTTGGCGGTCTCGGTCTTCGTCATCGTCTGGACGGCGACGGGGGCGCCGCCGCCGATCGGGACGCTGCCGACCATGATCTGTCGTGCTGAGGCCATGCACCCCATTCTACGGAGGGGTACGGTGCGCGGATGAGCGGCTACACGATCGCAACGACAGACGACGCGCCCGACGTCCTCGGCGACTACCCCGGCGAGATGCACATGTTCACCTCGGCGGCCGGCGCCGAGCAGGTGGCGTTCACGTACCGCCGGATGCCGGCGCAGACAGGCGGCAAGGGCAGCTACGGCCACTCGCACCGCACGCAGGAGGAGGTCTACTTCGTCATCTCGGGGACGCTGCAGTTCAAGCTCGGCGACGAGGTCGTGGACGTCGGACCGAAGCACGTCGTGCGCGTCGCGCCCGCGACGGTGCGCTCCGTCTGGAACGACGGGCCCGACGACGTCGAGCTCGTCATCTGCTCGGTCTTCCTCGCCGACCAGGAGGACGAGCACGAGCTGCACGAGGACTTCTGGCCGCAGTAGCGCCGCCGGTGCAGTTCGTCTTCGGGTACGGGTCGCTCGCGGCGGACCTCGCGGGCGGCGAGGTCGCGGCGCTGCGCGGCTATCGCCGCGTCTGGGGCGTCGCGATGGACAACCGCGTGGACGTGCCCGGCTACAAGCACTACCGCCTGCGCTCGGACGGCAGTCGCCCGCCGGTCTTCGTCGCCTACCTCGATCTCGAGCCCGACGCCGGCGGCGTGACGCACGGCCTCTGCGTGCCGGTCGCCGACGGCGCGCTGCCGGCGATCGACGCGCGCGAGCGCAACTACGACCGGGTGGACGTCACGAGCGCGGTCGCGCCGGCGCCGGGGCGCGTCTGGGCCTACATCGGCAGCCCGCTCGGCCGCGCGCGTCTCGACGAGGCGCGCGCGGCCGGCCGCGCCGTCGTCAGCGCCGACTACCTGCATCGCACGCGCGCCGCGTTCGAGGCGCTCGGGGACGCTGCGCTGGCCGAGTTCGAGGCGACCGCGGCGCTCGACGGGCTGCCCGTCTGGGACCTCGAGCGCCTCGAGAACCCCGCCTAGGACCTACCTGATGCCGAAGCCCTCGCCGCTCGTGATCCGGCCGATGTCGTTCGTCAGCCCGATGTAGAACAGGAAGATCACGAGCATGAAGCCGACGAGGCCCATCTTCTCCATGACGCTGAACGGGATCGGGCGGCCGCGGACCTTCTCGGCGAGCGCCCAGAAGATGTGCCCGCCGTCCAGCGGCAGGAACGGAAAGAGGTTGATGACGGCGAGCGACAGCGAGATGAGCGCCAGGACGTAGAACGCCTGCACGGTGTCGAACTCGAAGGACTGGCGGGTGGCCTCGTAGGAGCCGACGACGCCGGAGACCTGGTCGCGCGCCTCCTTGTCGTAGAAGAGGCGGACGATGTTGTCGACGGTCGTCGTCGTGACGTTCCACATGACCGTGACGCCGAGACTCGCGGCCTCGCCGGCGCCGACGTCGACGCGCTCGCCGAAGCCGAAGCCGAGGAGCATCCGCTTGGCGGCGCCGTCGTAGCGCGGACGCACGCGCAGCGTCAGGCGCTCGCCGCCGCGCAGGACCGTGATCCGCGCCGGCGTCGCGGCGACGCAGCCGTCCTTGCGCCTGCCGGCGCAGCGGTGGGAGTCGATCTGCCGGCGCAGCGCCTCGGCGCGCTTGTCCGTCGCGTCCTCGCCGAGTCGTGGCGAGTAGCCGCGCACGCCGTCGATCGCGAGGATCCGGTCGCCGGGCTTCAGCGCGGTCGCGGCGGGCGAGTTCTGCTGCACCTCGAAGACGCGCAGCGCGTTCTTGACCGTGCCGTTTGAGAGCAGCAGCACCCAGAGGATGAGGAACGCCAGCACGATGTTCACGAGCGGCCCGGCCGAGATCACGACGATCCGCTTCCACACCGGCTGGCGGAAGTACGCGCGCGGCAGGACGTCGGGCGGGATGTCCTCCGCCGGGTTCATCCCGGTGATCTTCACGTAGCCGCCGAGCGGGATCGCGCCGATGGCGTACTCGGTCTCGCTGCCCTTGCGGCGGAACTTCGCGACGAGCGGCGGAAAGAAGAGGGCGAAGCGCTCGACGCGCATCCCGACCGCCTTGGCGGCGGCGAAATGGCCCGCTTCGTGCAGGATGATCAGCGCGGCGAAGCCCGCGAAGGCGAGGAGGTAGCTCACCCGTTCAGTGTGCCAAGCGGTCCGACTCGGCCTCGACGAGCCTCGCCGCCAGGGCGCGGGCCTCGCGATCGGCCTCGTAGAGCGTCTCGAACGCCCTGATGCGCGCGGGCGGCAGCGCCTCGAGCGTGCGCTCGATGACCGCGGCGATGCCGAGGTAGCTCAGGCTCCCGCGCAGGAAGGCGTGGACGGCGACCTCGTTGGCGGCGTTCAGCACGCACGGCGCGGTGCCGCCGGCCTTCGCGGCGGCGCGCGCGAGGCCGAGGCAGGGGAAGGCGTCGTGGTCGACGGGCTCGAACGTCAGCGCGCCGATCTCCGCGAGGTCGAGCGCCCGGACCGGCACGTCCACGCGCTCGGGGTAGTGCAGCGCATAGGAGATCGGGACGCGCATGTCGGGGTGGCCGAGGTGCGCGAGGGCGGCGCCGTCGCAGAGCGTGATGAGGCTGTGGACGATCGACTGCGGGTGCACGACGACGTCGATGCGGTCGTAGGGCACGCCGAAGAGGTGGTGGGCCTCGATGACCTCGAGGCCCTTGTTCATGAGCGTCGCGGAGTCGATCGTGATCTTGCCGCCCATGTCCCACGTGGGGTGCTTCAGGGCATCCTGGACGCTGACGTCGGCGAGCTCGGCGCGGGTACGGCCTCTGAACGGCCCGCCCGACGCGGTGAGCACGAGCTTCTCGACCGTCCCCGGTCGCTCGCCGGCCAGCAGCTGATGCAGGGCGGAGTGCTCGGAGTCGACGGGCAGGATCTGCGCGCCGGTCGCCTCGGCGAGCGCCATGACGAGCTCGCCGCCGACGACGAGCGACTCCTTGTTGGCGAGCGCGAGGTCGATCCCCTCGCCGAGCGTCGCGACGGTCGGCCCGAGGCCGGCGGAGCCGACGAGCGCGTTGAGGACGAGGTCGGCGCCGGACTCGACGACGAGCTTCACGAGCCCCTCGGCGCCGGTGAGCACCTCGCCGCCGGTCCACGACTCGGCGGCGCGGGCGCCGGCGTCGGGATCGGCGAGCGCGATGCGATCGACGCCGAAGCTCCGCGCCTGCTCGACGAGCGCCTGCGCCGAGCTCTCGGCGCTCAGGCCGACGAGCTCGAGCTCAGGATCGCGGGCGACGATGTCGAGCGCCTGGGTGCCGATCGACCCGGTGGAGCCGAGGATGAGGAGCCGCCGGGGCATGCGCCGGATCTTCGCACGCGCCCGGAGGGGGCGAATCTCCGGCGTGTGGTGGCTAGGTGGCTATATGCGCCACCGAGCCACCACGGTCGCCCGGATCGCGGCGTGCCAGCACGGCCGGATCACCGTCGAGCAGCTGCGCGACGCGGGCTTTGACAAGTACCGGGTCCGTCGCTGGGTCGCAGATGGGCGCCTGCACGCCGAGCACCGCGGGGTCTATGCCGTGGGCCACCCCGGCCGATCGACGCTCTCGGACTACATGTCGGCCGTACTCGCGGCCGGAAGCGGCGCGCATCTCAGCCACGGGGCGGCCGCGCACCTGCTGCGCCTGACGCGCGGCGCACCGCCGCCGGCCGAGGTGACGTTCGCCGGGGTGGCCGCGCGCCGGCGCCCCGGCGTCCGCATCCACCGCGTCCGCGAGCTGCACCCGCTCGACGTCGCGCGCCACGAGGGCATCCCGGTGACGATCGTCCCGCGGATCCTCCTCGACCTCGCGCCGTTTCTGGCGCCCGCGGCGCTCACCCGCGCCTGTCACGAGGCCTGGATCCACCACCGGACCGGACCTCCGCAGATCGCGGCCTGCATCGCGCGCAACCCGCACAAGCCGGGCGCGGCGCGGCTGCGGACGGCCCTTGGAGCCGACGTCACCCTCAGCGAGCTCGAGGACCGATTCCTCCTCGTGCTGCGCGACCATAACATCGAGCTCCCGCGCACGAACGTCGATCACGCCGGCGACAAGGTCGACTGCCACTGGCCGGCCCTGAGGCTCACGATCGAGCTGCTGAGCTTCCGCTTCCACGGCACCCGCCACGCCTACGAGCAGGACGTCGCGCGGCGACGCCGGTCGACCCACGTCGCGTTCACCTACGGCGACGTCTTCGAGCGTCCGAAGGCGACGGCGGCCGAGGTGGCCGCGCTCGTCCGGGCGAAGCTCAGCGCCGCAGCGTGACGGACCGCTTCAGCGACCGCCGATCGACCGCCGCCGCCGAGCCCGTGGCCTCGAAGCGCACCCGCAGCGCGCGGGCGGCGCGCAGCCGCGCCCGCGCGGCCTTCGTGAACTGCAGGCCGAACCGGCCCGCTCCGGTGAACTGGCGCGCGCCGCGGCCGCGGGCCACGACGACGCGGCCCGTCCGCCGCCTCGTCAGGCCGTAGCGGCGCGCGGTCGCGCCGTCGACGCTCAAGGTCGCCGACGCGGCGCAGGCCATCGAGCAGGTCGCGCGCACCGGCAGCCCGAGCCGCAGCGCGCGCCCGAGCGAGCGGCGCACGACGGACGCCGCGAACTGCAGCGAGCAGAAGTCCAGCGCCTTGCGCTCCCCGCGCGCGATGACGAGCGAGCCGCGCGCGACGACGTTCCCTGCCGGGCGCGCGCACGTCACCGTCCACGCCTCCGGCGCCGGCGCGCCCGGACGCGTGGACCCGTTCAGATGCCAGGAGAAGCTGCCCGACGGGCCGACCGTCATCGTCGTGTCCAGGACGTCGGAGAACGACCGCGGCGGGGCGGTCGCGCCCGCGAGGTCGACGATCACCGGCAGCGTGCTGGACGCGAGCTCCTTGTGCGCACGCAGGACGGTGCCCGGCCGCGCGCGCCCCTCGGCCACCGCGTGGTGGGCCGCGTTCGCCGTGCTGCGCAGCGCGACGAGGTAGGCCTCGCGGTTGCGCTCGTACTCGGCCGTCTGCTCGGCGTAGGGCGGGTGGAACTCGTTGCCGCCGATCTCGAACGTGAAGCCGAGCCCGCCGGTGGCGTAGTACGACCAGTCCTCGGTCGACCCGGTCGTGTCGTAGAGCTCGAAGCCGTGCTGGCTGACGTAGCCGTTCTTCGACGCCATCTCGTCGCCGAGCTGCTTGAGGAGCGCCTCGTCGGGCGGGTCGCCCGCGGCCGCCACGCCGGGCGGGCGCAGGACGAGCTTGCCGTACGTGTGGTTCGTGATGAGCGTCGTGACCTGGTGGGCCGAGACGAGCTCGCGGACGTTCTGGACCTCGGGCTCGGAGAACGGGCCGGCGCCGCGGTACGTGTCGTCCTCGGCGTCGAAGCTCGCTCCGGGACCGCCCCAGAAGCCGCCGTAGTTGCGGTTCGGGTCGACGCCGCGGCGGCGGTTGGCCAGCGACGCGCACTCGCCCGGCGCCGGATCGCGTCCGTCCGCCACGCGGCAGTTGCGCCGCTTGTAGGCGAAACCGGTGCCGGGCGCCGGGGCGATCCCGGCCTCGGCGAAGATCGCCGCGCCGTAGGCATCCCCCACAACCGGCAGCGAGCCGTCGAGGACCGGCGGCAGCCGGCCGGGCGAAAGCGCGGTCGCGACGTCGATCGGCCATTCGCGGCTGAGGTCGAAGCCGTCGGGGTTGACGACCGGGACGACGATCGTGCGCGTCGCGTCGACGAGCCGTGTGATCTCCGCGTCGCTGCCGTAGCCGCGCACGAGGTCGTAGGCCCACTCGAGCGCATGCTCGGCCGACGGCCACTCGCGCGCGTGGTGCAATCCGAGCTGGAGGAGGACCGGCTGGCCGCGGTCGACGTTCACGTCGCGGGCGATCTCGACGCCGAGGATCTGGCGGCCGAGCAGCGATGGGCGCGGCAGGGCGATGAGCTTCACGAGCCCCGGGTGCGCCGCCGCCAGCGCCTTGAGCTCGGCCTCGTAGTCGGCGAGGTGGCGGTACGTCGTGCGGCCCGACGGCACGGCCGCCGAGGTCGCCGAGCGCGTGCGCCGCACGGCGCGACCGTCGGCGAGCAGGTTCGACGCCGCACGGCGGCTCAGGTCGTCGATGCGGACCGTCCAGGAGAGGCCCGCGCGCACGAGCGCCGCGGCGTCGGCGGCGCCGTGCAGGAGGACGTCGACGCCCGCGCGGTCGCCGCGCTCGGTGAGGTCGAGCCCGAGTGCCTGCAGCCGTGCGCGCGCCGCGCGAGTCGGCGCCGCGACCGTCACGACCTGCTCGCGCTCGCCGCCCTGCGCCGGCAGCGTGATCGTCTCCACGGCCAGCCACGCGCGCGGGCCCGCGCCGGGCCGCCGGCACGCCTGGACGACGAGCTTCTCGCCGCCCGCCACGAAGCCCTCCGCGAGCTCGCGGCCCGCGGGTGCCGCGCCCGCGCCGACGAAGCGACCGGAGCCCGCGTCCAGGACGGCGAGGTCCCAGTCGCCGCGCGCGCGGAGCGTCGCGCGCAGCAGCCCGGTCGCCGGCGCGGTCATCCGCAGGCTGCGCACCCCGGCGCCCGGCCGCAGGATCGCGCCGTGACAGCTCGCCGTCCGCGTCGCCGGCGCGGTCAGGGTCTGCTCGACCGCGGTCGCGGCGCCCGCGACCGCCGGGGCGATGGCGCCCGCGCAGAGGCTCGCGGCGAGACAGAGCAGGACACGCATGGGCTCAGACGAGCGCAAGCCAGATGTAATAGCCGATCACGGCGCTGAACATCACCGCGTCGAGGCGGTCCAGCGCGCCGCCATGCGCGCCGAAGAGGCGCCCGCTGTCCTTCGTCCCCGCCTCGCGCTTGACGAAGGACTCGAAGAGATCGCCGACCGGCGCGGCGCACGCGACGCCGAGGCCGAGCAGCAGCGCGTCGGTCCCCGAGAGCCAGTCCTGGTAGGTGCCGGCGAGCCACGTGGCGAGGATCGCCGTCCCCATCCCGATGAGCAGCCCCTCGACGGTCTTGTTCGGCGAGACCCGCGGCGCGAGCCGGTTGCGCCCGAACCAGCGCCCGCCCATGTACGCGCCGGTGTCGCCGACGAACGTGCCGACGAGGATGTCGACGATGATGCCGCCGCCGTGGGGCAGCTCGCGCAGGAGGACGCCGTGCGCGAGCGACAGGCCGATCCAGGCGACGCCGAAGGCCGTGAGCGCCATCCCGAGGGTCCCGGCGCGGCGCTGCACGAGCGCGAGCCCGAACAGCACCGGGAAGAACGCGACGTACGCCAGCAGGACGTGCATGTCGTCGCCCGCCCAGGCGGCGACCATGACGCCGACGAGGCCGATGAACCCGGCGAGCCGCACGGGCTCGACGTCGGCGTAGAGGTCGAAGAGCTCGCCGAGGCAGATGATCGCCAGCGCCAGCAGCCCGAGCATGAACCAGAACCCGCCGAGGACGATGATCGTGATCGCGAACGCGATCGCCGGCAGCGCGACGATGATCCGCGCGGTCAGCTCGCCCCCGCCGCCGCGCCGCTCGCGGGGGCGGCGCTCACGGGGCGCGCGCGGGGCGCGACCGCGCGCAGGGCGCGGCGGACGGCTGCCGTAGCCCATCACCGGCCCCCGAACCGGCGCCGGCGCGCGCTGTACTCGTCCAGCGAGGCCTCGAACGCCTCGCGACCGAAGTCCGGCCACAGCTCCTCGCGGAAGACGAGCTCGGAGTACGCCGACTGCCAGAGCAGGTAGTTGCTCAGGCGCTGCTCGCCGCTCGTGCGGATGATGAGGTCGGGGTCGTGCATCTCGGGCGCGTAGAGCAGCCTGCGGAAGTCCTCCTCGTCGCCATCCTCGAAGCGACGCGCCGCATCGACGATCTCAGCTCGCCCGCCATAGTTGAAGGCGACGAACAGCGTGATCCTGTCGTTGGCGTCGGTGAGCCCCTCGGCCCAGTCCATCTGCTCGACGAGCGCCGGCTCGATGCCCTCGCGGCGCCCGATGAAGCGCATCCGCACGCCGTTGTCGTGCAGCTCGGGCGTCTCCGCGACGATCCGCTCGGCGAACATCGCCATGAGGCCGAGGACCTCCTCCTCGGGCCGGTTCCAGTTCTCCGTCGAGAACGAGTACACCGTCAGCTCCTCGACGCCGAGCTCGCCGGCGTCGCGCAGGCGCGCCTTGAGGTTGTCGGCGCCGGCGCGGTGGCCTTCGCCGACGGGCAGCCCGCGCGCCTTCGCCCAGCGCCCGTTGCCATCGGTGATGATCGCGACGTAGCGCGCAGACGGGCGCACTACACCTCGAGGATCTCGTCCTCTTTGCCCTTCAGCAGCGCGTCGAGCTCGGCGATCTTCGCGTCGGTGAGCTTCTGCAGCCCGCTCTCCGCGCGGTGCTCCTCGTCGGCGCCGACCTCGCCCTCGTCCTTGAGCTCGCGCAGGTCGTGCATGACGTCGCGACGGATGTTGCGGATCGCGATCCGCCCCTCCTCGGCGATGTGGCGGACCATCTTCACGAACTCGCGCCGGCGCTCCTCGGTGAGCTGCGGGATGACGAGGCGGATGATGTTGCCGTCGTTGCTCGGCGTCAGCCCGAGGTTCGCATCGGAGATGCCCTTCTCGATCGCCTTCATCGACGACTTGTCATAGGGCTGGACGGTGAGCAGCTGGGCCTCGGCGGCGTTGATCGTCGCGAGCTGCTTCAGCGGGGTGGACACGCCGTAGTAGTCGACGTGGACGCGGTCCAGCAGCGCCGGGCTCGCGCGGCCGGTGCGCACCGAGCCGAACTCGTGGTTCGTCGCCTCGACGGACTTGCCCATGCGCTCGCCGGCGTCCGCCAGCAGCTCGTCGATCAGCTCACTCATCTCGCGTCACCACCACCGTTCCCACCTGTTCGCCGGACACTATCCGCTCGATGTTGGACTCGTCGTCCATGTTGAAGACGTAGAGCGGCATCGCGTTCTCGGCGCAGAGCGTCAGCGCCGTGGAGTCCATGACGCGCAGCCCGCGCGTCAGGGCGTCCATGTGGCTGATCTCGCGGATGAGCTCGGCGCCGGCGTCGATGCGCGGATCGGCCGACAGCACGCCCTCGACGCCGTTCTTCGCCATGAGGATCGCCTCGGCGTGGATCTCGACGGCGCGCAGCGCGGCGGCGGTGTCCGTCGTGAAGAACGGGTTGCCCGTACCGGCCGCGAAGATCACCACGCGCCCCTTCTCGAGGTGGCGCATCGCGCGGCGGCGGATGTACGGCTCGGCGACCTCGGAGATCGTGATCGCCGACTGCGTGCGGGTGTGGACGCCGACGCTCTCCAGCGCGTCCTGGAGCGTCAGCGCGTTCAGCACCGTCGCGAGCATGCCCATGTAGTCGGCGGTCGCGCGATCCATCCCGGCCGCCGCGCCCTTCAGGCCGCGGTAGATGTTGCCCGCGCCGACGACGATCGCGACCTCGACGCCGCGAGACCGCACGGCGGCGATCTGCGCGGCGACGGCACGGACCCGCTCGGGGTCGGTCCCGTACTCGAGGGCGCCCATGAGCGCCTCGCCCGACAGCTTGAGCAGGACCCGCCTGAAGACGGGCTCGGGGGTCATGTCAAGGCGCGAGACTACTCGCCGACCGCGAAGCGGGAAAACCGCCGCACGACGACGTTCTCGCCCGTCTTCGCCGACAGGTCGGCGCGCAGCTCCTCGATCGTCTTGCCGTCGAACTTGTCGCCGTTGACGTGCGGCTGCTTGAGCAGGACGGTCTCCTCCATCCACTTGCGCAGCTTGCCCTCGGCGATCTTCGCGCGGACGTTCTCGGGCTTGTCGGCAGCCTGCTGCTCGAAGACGCGCAGCTCCGCCTGGCGAGCGTCCTCGGGGACCTCCTCCTCGGAGACGTAGCGCGTCGAGGGCGAGCCTGCGACGTGCATCGCGATGTCGCGGGCGAACGCGATGAAGTCCGGGTTGCGCGCGACGAAGTCGGTGTTGCAGTCGACCTCGACGAGGACGCCGACCTTGCCGTTGGCGTGGATGTAGGACTGGACGGTCCCCTCCGTCGCCTCGCGGCCGGCGAGCTTGCCGATCTTGTTGCCGAGCTGCACGCGCAGGAGCTCCACGGCAGCGTCGATGTCGCCGTCGGTCTCCTGCAGCGCGCGCTTGCAATCCATCATCCCCGCGCCGGTCTGGTCGCGCAGGGCCTTGACGTCCTTCGCGCTGATGTCAGCCACTGGTCTGGTCCTCGGTCTTGGTGTCGGTGTCGGCGGGCGCGGCGGGCTCCTCGGCCGCGGCGGCCTTGCGGCGAGGGCGGCGTACCCGCTTCGGCTTCGCGGCAGGCTTGGCCGGCTCGGGGGCCGGCGCCTCCGCGGCGGGCTCCTCGGGCGGCGGGATGTCGGCCGGGTCCTCGACGGGAGCGGCGACCGTCGGCGCCTCGGCCGGGACGGCGGCGGCGGGGTCGTCCTCGACCGGCGCGGCCGGGGCGGGCCCTTCCGCGGCAGCGGGCTCCTCAGCGGCAGCGGGCTCCTCAGCCGCAGCGGGCTCCTCCGCCGCCGGGGCGGGCTCCTCCGCGGCAGCGGGCTCCTCCGCCGCCGGGGCGGGCTCCTCCGCCGGGGCAGGCTCCTCCGCAGCCGGAGCGGCGTCGGTGGCCTCGGCCTCCTCCGGCGTCGCCGCGGGCGTGTCGACCGCGGCGGTGGCGCCCTCGGTCATCTCGACGTCCGCGCCGACGAGCGGCCCGGCGGGCGGCGAGGCCGGGGCCGGCGTGAGGTCCTCCGCGGGCGGAGCGGGATCGGGGGACGTGCCCTTGACGTTGTCCTTCTGCGCCGGGGCGACCTCCGTGTTGGCGGACTGCGGCACGCGCGGGTCGGGCTGCGGGCGGCCGGTCGCCTGCACGGCGGCGGCCACCTCGGCCTCGGCGACCTGGCGGTCGCCACCGCCCTCGGCCTGGACCTTCGCGAGCTCGGCGGCGTCGCGCTCGGCCTGCGCGGCGGCCTCGCGGGCGGCCTGCTCCTCGGCCGCGCGACGGGCGCGCTCCTCGGCCTCGCGGCGCTGCTGGTCCTCGGCCTCCTTGCGCGCCTGCTCCTCCTGCGCGCGGAAGACGGCCGAGCCCTCGCCCACGACGTCGCCGATCGCGTGCGTGATGAGCGCGCACGAGCGGATCGCGTCGTCGTTGCCGGGGATGACGTAGTCGATGCCGTCGGGGTCGCAGTTCGTGTCGACGAGCCCGATGATCGGGATCCGCAGGCGCTGCGCCTCGCGGACGGCGATCTCCTCGACCTTGAGGTCGATGACGACCATCGCGTTCGGCGTGCGCGTCATGTTCTTCACGCCGCCGAGGTTCGCGCGCAGCTTCGTGAGGTCGGCCTGCGCGGCCATGCGCTCGCGCGTCGGCAGCAGCGCGAGCTGGCCGTCGGCCTCGTAGCGCTCGAGATCGTGCAGGCGCTTGATGCGCTGGTTGATCGTCTGGAAGTTCGTCAGCAGGCCGCCGAGCCAGCGGTGGTTGACGTACGGCATGCCGGACTTCTCGGCCGCGTCCTTCACCGCGTCGCGGGCCTGCTTCTTCGTGCCGACGAACAGCACGGTGCCGCCGCGGTGGGCGACGGCGGATGCGAACTCCTGTGCCTCGCGCAGCAGCGCCTCGGTCTTCAGGAGGTCGATGACGTAGATGCCGCCGTTCTCGCCGTGGATGAAGCGGCGCATCTTCGGATTCCAGCGGCGGGTCTGGTGGCCGAAGTGCACGCCGGCCTCCAGCAGCTCTCTGATCCCGACTTGGGCCATGGGTCCTGCTCCTTGAACGTGGTGCGGGGAAAGGCCCGCCGGCACGCACGGGACCCGGCTTGCAATGCTGCCGGGCAGGGCCGTGACGCGTACCCCGGCGGGGTCGTGTGACGTGGAAGCAGCCAGTTTACGCAAGGATCGCCGCCGGCCTGCGTTAGTGGGTCTGCGAGCCGCGTCCTCCCTTCCCCTACCTCCGGTGGGCGCGACTCGCGATGTTGGGTGGCGGGGCGGCCTTTGGACGGGCCGCCCCGTCGCGCTCAATCGCCCGTCTGGGCCCGCGCGAGCGCCTCCCGCAGATCGTCGGGGAGCTCGGATGTCACGTCGATCCCCGCGCCCGTCGCGGGGTGTGCGAACGCCAGCCGCGCGGCGTGGAGGAACTGGCGCCGCAGGCCGTAGAGGCCCGTGGTGCCGTAGTCGCGATCGCCGCAGACGGGGTGGCCGATCGCCTGCAGGTGCACCCGGATCTGGTGGGTGCGACCGGTCTCGAGGCGCACGCGCAGCAGCGACGCCTGCGCGAGCGAGCGCTCGAGCTCGAAGTGCGTGACCGCGGGCTTGGGCACGTCGGTGTCGATCGACATGAGCATCCGCCGGCGGCGGTCGCGGCCGATCGGCGCCTCGATCGTTCCCGAGCGGGCCGCCGGATGCCCCTCGACGAGCGCGAGGTACTCGCGGCGGATGTCGCGGGCGGCCAGCGCCGCCTTCAGCCGCCGGTGGACCTCGTCGCTCTTGGCGACGACGAGCAGCCCGGAGGTGTCGCGGTCGAGGCGGTGGACGATCCCGGCGCGATAGGGGTCCTCGCCGCCGGCCGCGCGGCCCGCGAGCGCCTGCGCGAGCGTGCCCTGCGCGTGGCCGCGTGCGGGATGCACCACGACGCCGGCCGGCTTGTCGACGACGATGAGGTGCTCGTCCTCGTAGGCGACGCGAAACGGCGCCGGAGGCCCCTCCGGCGCGGGCGCCGCGGGCGGCTCCTCGTCGACGACGATCCGCTCGCCCTCGCGTACCCGGTGGCCCTTCGCCGCCGCCCGCCCGTCGACGGCCACGCGGCCCGCGGCGATGAGGCGCTGGGCCTGCGAGCGCGAGCCCAGCGGCTCGGCGAGCACGACGTCGAGGCGCTCGCCGGCGGACTCAGCCCCGACCGCGAGCTCCATCACCACGCTCCATGACGACGACCAGCGCGATGACGCCGAGGGTGATCGCGGAGTCCGCGACGTTGAACGCCGGCCAGTGCGGCAGCTTCAGGAAGTCCACGACCGCGCCCTCGCGGATCCGATCGGCGACGTTGCCGGCGGCGCCGCCGAGCAGCATCCCGGCCGGCAGCCACACCCAGCCGCGCTGCGCGTTGCGCGCCACGTACGCGAGCAGCGCGACGACCGCCACCGCGATGAGGATCGCGACGATGACGCCGCCGCCCTGCAGCTGCCCGAAGGCGACGCCGGTGTTGCGCGTGTTGACGAGCTTCGCGCCCGCGACGAGCTCGCGCGTCTCGCCGCGCTCCAGGGCGCCGGTGACGAGCGCCTTGGAGATCTGGTCGGCGGCGAGCACGAGCACGAGCACGATGCCCGTCCGCAGCCAGGTCGTGGCCGCGGTCCGCGGCGCCGTCACCCCCGGATGAGCGGGACGATGAGGTACAGGCCGACGATCTGCAGCACGAGGATCGCGACGATCGGGCTGACGTCGATCGGGCCGATCGGCGGGATGAACCGCCGGAAGAGCCCGAGGTAGGGCTCGCAGACGTCGCGCAGGAAGCCGAGCACCGCGCTGGACCAGCGCGAGTACGGGATCCGCCCGCCGAAGGAGAAGATCAGCGACGTGATGATGTAGGCGAAGATCAGGATGATGTAGACGAGGATCAGCGCGCCGACGAAGCCCGCGATCGAGTCGCGCGCGTCGGCCAGGACGAGGGCAGCGGCAGTCATGTCGCGAGCATCGCCTGCATCGCGTCGTCGAACGCCGCGCGCACGCCGCCGTGCTCGAGCGCGGCGAGCCCGCGGGCGGTGATCCCGCCGGGCGAGGTCACCGAGCGGCGGACCGCGAGCGTGTCCATGTCGCGCGCCCGCAGCAGCGCCGCAGTGCCGTCGAGGTTCGCGCCGACGAGCCGGCCGGCGACGTCGGCGGGCAGCCCGCCCCGCACGCCGGAGTCGACCTGCGCCTCGGCGACGAGCGCGATGTACGCCGGCGCGCAGCTCATGAGCCCGGTCGCGACGCCCATGAGCGCCTCGTCGACGGACTCCACGAGGCCGAGGCGCGCGAAGAGCTCGATCGCCGCGCTCGCGAGCTGCGGATCGCCCTCCGGGTCGCGCGCGTGACACGTCACGCCCTGGCGCACCTCGACGGGCACGCTCGGGATCATCCGCACGACCGGCGTCGCGCCGTAGGCGGCGCGCAGGGCGGCGACGGTGACGCCGCCGAGGATCGAGATGACGGCCTTCGCGTCGCCGCCGACCTCGGCCGCGACGCGCTCGAGGCCCTGGGGCTTGTGCGCGAGCACGACGGCGTCCACGCGCCGCGCGAGCTCGGCGTTGGAGTCGACGACCTCGCCGCCGAGCTCCGCGACGAGCGCCTCGGCGCGCGCGCGCAACGCGTCGTGGACGAGCACGGGCTCCCCCCATCCGCGGGCCAGTGCCGTGGCCATGTTGCCCGCTCCGATGAACCCGATCTGCACCATGTGGAGTATGCAGGGCGCCGCGGCGCGCCCTGCTTCACGACTGGTTGAAGAAGCCCTTCTCGATGAGCTCGGCGCGTTCCTCCGCGCTGATCTGCACGTTGCGGGGCGTGAGCATGAAGACCTTGTGCGCGATGCGCTGCATCCCGCCGTCCAGCGCGTAGGTCAGGCCGCTGGCGAAGTCGATGAGCCGCTTGGCGAGGTCGGTGTCGCTGTTCTGGAGGTTCAGCACGACCGGGATCGCCTGCTTGAACTTGTCCGCGACCTGCTGGGCGTCGTTGAAGGACTTCGGGATGACGAGGTGGACGCGGACGTCGCCGCCGTTGCGGGCGCGCTCGACCGGTCGCAGGACGCCGGTCGGGCGGCCGCGCGGCTCGTCGTCGGCGAAGATGTCGTCGAAGTCGTCGCGGCGGGGACGGCGCGGGGCGAGGCGCCGGACGTTCGGCCGCTCGCGATAGCGATCCTCCATCTCCGCCTCGGGCTCGGGCTCGCGGTCGGCGGGCCGGTCGCGCTGCGCGCGCCGGTCGGCCTCGGCGGCCTGCTGGCGCTCGAGCTCGTACTCGTCGACGTAGCCGCGCTCCTCGGCGAGGCCGAAGTACACGAGCGCGCGATGCCAGCTGTCTCTGAAGGCCATGGCTGCTGGGAAGGTTAGACCCCGGAGGCCGTTCTCCTTCCTACGACCGGAAGAGCCTCGTGCCGATCCGCACGAGCGTAGCACCCTCCTCGACGGCCACCTCGTAGTCCTGCGTCGTGCCCATCGACAGCTCCGCGAGCCCCTGCTCGGCGGCGAGCTCGCGCAGCGCCGCGAACCAGCGGCGGCTGTCCTGCGGCGCGGTCGCGAGCGGCGGCATCGTCATGAGGCCCGCGACCGGCACCGGGCAGCGCTCGACGAAGCCGGCGAGCTGCGCCGGCGCGATCCCGGCCTTGCCCTCCTCCCCCGCGATGTTGACCTCGACGAGCACCCGCAGCCCGGGCGGCGCGTGACGCTCGAGCTGGGCGAGCACCGAGTCCGTCGAGACGGAGTGGATGAGGCGCACGAGCGGCGCGATCTGCTTGACCTTGCGGCTCTGGACGTGGCCGATGAAGTCCCAGCGGAAGGCATCGCCGTGGGCCGCGACCTTCGCCTCGAGGTCCTGCGCGCGGTTCTCGCCGAGGACCTCGATCCCGGCCTCGGCGAGCGCCCCGAGCTCGGCGGCCGGGACGTACTTGCAGGCGGCGACGATCTCGATGCCGCCGGGGTCGCGACCGCTGCGCCGCGCCGCCGCGTCGATGCGCTCGCGGACGGCGGCGAGGTTCGCGGCGACGCGCTCGGCCGTCAGCCCGCTGAAGCGCTCGGCCAATCGCGGCCCGGCTGACTCGTGCGCCAGACGGCGCTGGCCTGGCGGCCCGTGTTCTCGACGTCGTCGCCGTAGTCGCGCCGGTGCGAGTGAAAGAGGCTGCGCGGCGCGCACATCGTGCAGATGTCGACGTCGTGGATGTGGTCGGGGGCGATCCCGACGTGCTGGAGCTGCAGCCGCGCGATGGCCTTGAGGTTCGCGTGGTTGCTCAGGCGCGCGGTGCCGCGCCCGTACTTCATGAACGCGCGATGCACGTGGGTGTTGACCTCGTAGCAGCAGACGCCGATGCCGGGGCCGATCGCGACGTGGATCTCGGCGTCCTCGCCGCCGAGCTCGCGCAGGGCCTTCACGCCCTCGACCAGGACGTCGGCGGCAAGCCCGCGCCAGCCGGCGTGGATCATCGCGACGCCCGCGCCGGAGAACATCGCGACCGGCAGGCAGTCGGCCGTCGTGACGACCGCGGCGACGTCCTCGAGCGTCGTGGCGATGCCGTCGGCCTCGGGCGCGCCGGCGCCGGGCTCGGGCAGCTCGGTGACGCGCTCGACGACCGCGCCGTGGACCTGCCGGGGTTCCAGCCAGCGCTCCTCGGGAACGCCGACCAGCGCGCCGACGCGCTTGCGGTTCTCGTCGACGGCGGGCTCGTAGTCGGCGGTGTAGCGGCCGACGTTCAGCGTGTCGAAGGGCTCTGCGGAGACGCCGCCGCGGCGGGTGAAGAACAGCGCGCGGCCGCCGGGCAGCTCGCAGCCGATGTGATCGCCGACGGCCTGGAACGGCGGCTGGAGGCGGTCGCCCCAGACGTTCTTGGAGCGCATCGGGGTCACGGTGGGCGGCTTCCGTGCTCGTGCGGACATGGACGCAGTTCTAGCAGCCCTCCGGCATCTGCCTGCGCCAGGCCAGTGCCGTGATTCAGCAGTTCGCACGCGAACTTCTGACTCCCGACACTAGGCGTCCGCCGGGGCGTCCCGGAGCGCCGCCGCGAGCTCGGCCTCGCGACCCGCTCCGAGCTCGCCGTCGAGGCGCCGATCGAGCGCCGCGCGCAGCCGCGCGCCGACCTGCGGCCCCTGCGCGACGCCGGCCGCGAGCAGGTCGTCGCCGTCGATCTCCAGCGCGACGTGGCGCAGGTCCTCCAGCCAGCGGCGCGCCTGCTCGGCGGCGCCGTGCGCGCCGGCGAGCACGACCGCCTCGACCGGCACGCCGCGCAGGATCGCCGCGAGCGCCGACGGCCGCTGCGCCGCCTGATCGCGCAGCGCGGCGGCGAGCTGCGGTGCGCGTGCGGCGGCGCGCAGGACCGCGCGCTCGGCCGCGGTGAAGCCGAGCTCGCCGAGCAGGACGTCCATCTGCGGCGCGTCGGGGGCGATCGAGGCGAGTACGACGAGGTCGGCGCGGCCCTCGCCGGCGGGCAGGAGCTCGAGCGCGGCGTCCACGAGCGCGCGGTCGGGCGCGGGCCAGGCCGCGAGGCCGAGCGCGGCCGCCGACTGCAGCGCGGCGACCGGGTCGCGCTCGCCGAGCGCGAGGCGCAGCTCGTTGCCGATCCGCGCACCGGAGACGGTCGCCAGCGCGTCGCGCCCGATCGCGTCCGCCGCGAGCTGGGCCGTGCGCTCCTCGAGCTCGAAGCCCAGCCGCGCGGCGTAGCGCGCGATCCGCCACAGGCGCGTCGGGTCGTCCTCGAAGCTCGCGTCGTGCAGCACCCGCAGCCGGCCGGCCGCGAGATCCTCGCGCGCGTGCTCGACCGCCCGCAGCTCGCCGGTCGCGAGGTCGAGCGCCAGCGCGTTGACGGTGACGTCGCGGCGGCGCAGGTCCTCGTCGATGCCCGCCGGGCGCACGTCGGGCAGCGCACCGGGGGTTGCGTAGCTCTCGGCGCGCGCGGCGGCGAGATCGAAGCGGCAGCCGCCCGCGATGACCGTCGCGGTGCCGAAGCGCTCGTGGACGGTCGCGTCGCTGCCGAGCTCGCGCGCGAGCGCCGCGACGTCGCCCTCGACGACGACGTCGAGCTCGCGCGGCTCGCGGCCGAGCAGCAGGTCGCGCACGGCGCCGCCGACGAGGTGCACGCCCGCGCGCCCGCGCGCGGCGTCCAGGAGCTTGCGGCCGCACGGCAGGCGCGCGACGAGCTCGAGCAGATCCTCCATCCCCACAGTCTCGCGGCCGGGGCCGTTGGACGTCCGTACCAGCGGACCCGACGGCAGCGGTCTTTACCATTGCCCGCGTGAACCCTCCGCCCCGCGGCACGCGCCTGCTGCCGTGGCTCGCCCTCGGGGCCTTGGTGCTCGCGCTCGGCACCGGCGCCGCGCTGCTGCTCTTCGGCGGCGACGGCGACGTCTCCAATCCGGACGTGACGTTCCTCGACACGACCGAGCGCGCGCCCGACACCGGCCCGCAGCGCGGTCGCGCCCGCCACCCGGCCGACGACCGCTTCGAATGGCCCGTCTACGGCTTTCGCAAGTCGCGCACGCACCACCTGCCGCTGCACGTCACGCCGCGACCGCCCTACAGGCAGGCCTGGGCGGTGCGGGGCAAGGTCCTGCTCGAGTTCACGCCGGTGCTCTGTCGCCGCAAGGTCTTCCTGCTGAAGAACAACGGCGCGCTGTACGCGATCTCCCGCCTCTCCGGGCGCGTGAGCTGGAAGCGCCGCCTCGGAACGCTCGCGGCGGCCTCGCCGGCCTGCAGCCACGGCACGGTCTTCGCCGTGCTGCTCTCGCACCGGCGCAGCTCCGACCTCGGTCGCGTCGTCGCCGTCAGCGCGAAGACCGGCCGCGTGCGCTGGGCGCGGACGCTGCCCAGCCGCGCGGAGGGCTCGCCGCTGCTCGATCGCGGGCGCCTCTACATCGGCACGGAGGACGGCACGGTCTACGCGATGCGCGCGAACAACGGGCGCATCCGCTGGCGCGCCCACGCCGCCGGCGCGGTGAAGGGCGCGATCGCGCTGGACGGCGGAAAGCTCTACTTCGGCGACTACGGCGGCAAGGTCCACGCGATCCGCCGCTCGGACGGGCGCAAGGTCTGGGAGGTCTCCCCCGCGAGCGGGCCGCTGGGCTTCGGCGACGGCAACTTCTACTCCTCGGCGGCCGTGCAGTTCGGGCGCGTCTACATCGGCAGCACGAACGGCGACATCTACTCCTTCGCGTCATCCGACGGCAGGCTCGCGTGGCGCAAGCGCACCGGCGGCTTCGTCTACGCCTCGCCCGCCGTCGGCCAGGTCGCGGGCCGGCCGACGGTCTACATCGGCTCCTACGACGGGCGCTTCTACGCGCTCAACGCGCGCACCGGCGCGGTGCGCTGGACGCGCGCGCTCGGCAGCAAGATCTCCGGGGCGGCGACGATCATCGGCGACCTCGTCTGGGTCTCGGACCTCGACAAGCGCACGACCTGGGCGCTCGGGGCGCGCACGGGCCGCACGGCCTGGAAGACGCGCCGGGGCGCGTTCAACCCCGCGATCAGCGACGGCCGGCGGATCTACTTCACCGGCTTCTCGTCGCTCTTCGCGCTCGATTCCGTCAACCGCCCGTTCGACCCGAGCGCCCGCTCGAAGGCGCGTGCGCAGCGCGACGCCCGCCAGCGCCGGATCGACCGCCGCGTCGCGCGGCGACTGCGCGCCGAGCAGCGGGCCCGGCGCATCGTGGCGCGCCGCATCGCGCGCAAGATCCGCCAGCGGAAGTTCCGCACCGCCCCGCACGGCCACCGCCACGCTGCCGGCCCGCCGCCGCGCTGTCACCCGCACCGCCACGTCTACACCCTGAACGGCAAGCGGATCGTGCTGCAGCACGACCACTGCCACACGCACGTCCCGCGCCGCTGATCAGCGCCGGACGGGGATGCCCGCCGCGAGCAGGTGGTCCTTGGCCTCGCGGATCGCGTAGGTGCCGTAGTGGAAGATCGACGCCGCGAGCGCGGCGTCGGCCCCCGCCCGCAGCGCGGCCGCGAGGTGCTCGAGCGTGCCCGCGCCGCCCGAGGCGATCACCGGCACGCCGACGGCCTCGCTGACCGCCCGCGTCAGCGCGAGGTCGTAGCCGTCCTCGGTCCCGTCGCGGTCCATGCTCGTCAGCAGGATCTCCCCCGCCCCGCGCTCGACGCCCTCGCGCGCCCACGTGACGACGTCGATGCCGGTGGCGGTCCGGCCGCCGGCGACGAAGACCTCCCAGGATTGACTGTTTCGGCGTCCGGTCATCGGATCCGCGTTTTCCGCGCGCGAATCGGTCTCTCGCGACGGATCCGCTGACCTCCCGACGACGTCACTCGCTTTGCAGTCGATTGCCAGCACCACGCACTGCGCCCCGAAGACCTCGGCGAGCTCGCCGATGAGATCGGGGCGCGCGACCGCCGCCGAGTTCACCGACACCTTGTCGGCGCCCGCGTCGAGCACGCCCTGGGCGTCGGCGGCCGAGCGGATGCCGCCGCCGATCGTGAACGGGATGAAGACGTCGTCTGCGACGCGCCGCGCGAGCTCGACGACGGTGTCGCGCTTGTCGCTCGTCGCGGTGATGTCGAGGAAGACGAGCTCGTCGGCGCCCTCGGCGTCGTAGCGGACGGCGAGCTCGACCGGGTCGCCGGCGTCGCGGATGTCGACGAAGTTCGTGCCCTTGACGACGCGGCCGGCGTCGACGTCGAGGCACGGGATGACGCGCTTGAGGTGCACTACCGCCCGGAGTCGAGCGCGGCCTGGCCCTCGGCGATCGTGAACTTCCGCTCGTAGAGCGCCTTGCCGACGATGACGCCCGTGAGGTTCACCTGCCGCAGCGCCGCGAGCGCCGCGAGGTCCTCCCGGGCGCCGATCCCGCCCGAGTACATGAAGCGCCCGCGCACGACCTCGGCGATCGCGCAGATCTCGTCGAGGTCGGGGCCGCCGAGCAGGCCGTCCCTGTCGACGTTCGTGAAGACGAACGAGCGCACGCCGCGATCCTGCATCCGCTCGATGACCTCGGCCGCCGGCAGGTCGGTCGTCTCCGTCCAGCCGGCCGTCGAGACGAAGCCGCCGCGCGTGTCGACGCTCACGATCGTCCGCTCGCCGAACTCCGCGACGACCTCGTCGAGGAAGTCGACGTCGGTGAACGCGGCGGTGCCGAGGATGACGCGCGCGGCGCCCGCGCCGATCGCGTCGCGTACGGCCTCCACGGTTCGCAGGCCGCCGCCGACCTGCACGGGCACGCCGAGCTCGCCGGCGATCGCCTCGAGGTGGTGGAGGTTCTGCGGCGCCCCGTTGCGCGCGCCGTCGAGGTCGACGACGTGCAGATAGCGCGCGCCGGCCTGCACCCACGCCCGCGCGGCCTCCAGCGGGCTGTCGGCGTAGACCGTCTCGGCATCGAAGTCGCCCTGCACGAGGCGCACCGCCCTGCCCGCGGCGATGTCGATGGCGGGATAGAGGATCACGAGTGACGGACCACTAGACAGCGTGCCCGGCGGTGGTGCAGATGGCGACGAAGTTGCGCAGCAGCGCGAGGCCGTGGGTCGAGGACTTCTCGGGATGGCACTGGGCGCCGAAGACGTTGTCGCGCTGGACGAACGACACGAAGGGCGAGCCGTACTCGCCGCGCCCGAGGACGATCGACTCGTCGTCGGGCTCGGGGACGAAGGAGTGCACGTGGTAGAAGGCCGCGGGGTCCGGCAGCCCGGAGATGAGCGCCGACTCGCGCTGCCAGCTCACGGCGTTCCAGCCGATGTGCGGGAGCTTCAGGCCCTGCGGGTCCAGGCGCACGACGCGCCCGGGCAGGAGGCCGAGGCCCGCGGAGCCCTCGTGCTCGGTGGAATGCTCGAAGAGCAGCTGCATCCCGAGGCACAGCCCGATGACGGGCCTGCCCCGGTCGGCGTGCTCGCGCACGACGTCGTCGAGCCCGAGCGAGCGCAGGCGCCGCATCGCCTCCGGGAACGCGCCGACGCCCGGCACGACGAGCCCGTCGGCGTCGCGCAGCGCGCCCGGGTCGGAGGTCTGCATGATCGCCGTGCCGACATGGGCGAACGCCTTGACGACCGAGCGCCGGTTGCCCATCCCGTAGTCGACCATCGCGATGCTCACGCCGTGAGCGTCCCCTTCGTCGACGGCACGCCGGTCTCGTCCGGGTCGATCGCGATCGCCGCTCGCAGCGCGCGCGCGAACGCCTTGAAGGACGCCTCGATCATGTGGTGCGCGTTCGTCCCGGCCTGCACGTCGAGGTGCACCGTCATGCGCGCGTTGCCGGCGACCGCGCGGAAGAACTCCTCGAGCAGCTCGTGCTCGAAGCCGCCGGTCTCCCCCGCCGGCAGCCCGCCGTCGTCGAGCGCGAGGAACGGCCGGCCGGAGACGTCGATCGCGCACATCGCCCGCGCCTCGTCCATCGGCACGACCGCGTGGCCGTAGCGGAAGATCCCGGCGCGGTCGCCGAGCGCGGCATCCAGCGCCTGCCCGAGGACGATGCCGACGTCCTCGACGGTGTGGTGCGAGCCGGTCTCCAGATCGCCTTTCGCCTGCACGACGAGGTCCAGGCGCCCGTGGCGCGCGAGGAGGTCGAGCATGTGGTCGAGAAAGCCGACGCCGGTCTCGCGGCGCCCCGCGCCGTCCCCGTCGAGGCCGAGCGTCAGCGAGATGTCGGTCTCGCCGGTGCGGCGCTTGCGCTCTGCTGTGCGGACCTCGGTCATCGAGCCTCATTCTCCCGCACGCGCGCCTCCATCGACTCGGCATGGACCACGAAGCCCTCGGCGCGGGCGATCGGGGCGCCCGCGGCGGCTAGCGCGCTCGCGGCGTCGCCGATGTGCACCTCGCTCATCCGGCGACGGAACTGGCGCGGCGACAGGCCCGACGCGAAGCGTGCCGCGCCGCCGGTGGGCAGGCAGTGGTTGGAGCCCGCGACGTAGTCGCCGAAGGCCGTCGCCCCGCCGGCGCCGACGAAGACGCAGCCCGCCGAGCGCACGCGCGGCGCGAGGCGCTCGACGCTCGGGCCGACGAGCTCGAGGTGCTCCGGGGCGAACGCCTCGCTGAAGGCCAGCGCCTCGAGCAGCGAGGCGGCGTGGACCACGGCGAACGCCGCCGGATCAGAGTGCTCGCGCGCGGGCGCGAGGGCCTCGAGGCGCTCGGCGACGGCCTGCAGCAGCGGCGACGAGTCGCTGACGACGGCGACCGGCGCGCCCGGCCCGTGCTCGCCCTGGGCGAGGAGGTCGAAGGCGATGAGCTCGGGATCGGCCGTGGCGTCGGCGAAGACGAGGACGTCGCTGGGCCCGTAGAAGCCGTCGATCCCGACGCTGTCGCTGACCTGGCGCTTGGCCTCCTGCACGATGAGGCTGCCGGGGCCCGCGATGACGTCGGCGCGCCTGATCGTCTCGGTGCCGTACGCCATCGCGGCGACGCCGTGGGCGCCGCCCACCGCGTAGACCTCGAAGACGCCGCACAGCGCGCAGGCGCCCCGGATGAGGGGGTCGACGGGACCGGGCGTCAGCACGACGACCTCCTCGACGCCGGCCGCGCGCGCGGTCACGACGCCCATGACGACCGTCGAGGGGTACGGCGCCCGGCCGCCGGGGACGTAGATGGCCGCGCGCCGGACCGGCACCTCGCGCAGGACGACGCGGTGGCCCTGCGGCAGCCGGACCTGGGCGTCCTCGCCGATCGCGGCGTCGGCGACGAGCGCGACGTTCGTGATCGCGACCTCGAGGCCCGCGCGGACGCCGTCGTCGAGCAGCCCGGCGTCGAGCTCCTCGGGCGCCAGGAGCAGGGAGTCGGTCCCACCCACCCGGGCGGCGCCGCCGGTGTCGAAGCGCGCGACGAGCTCGCGCAGGGCGCGGTCGCCGCCGTCGCGCACGGCAGCCACGATCTCGGCGACCGCCGCGCTCACCGACTGCGGCGCGGGCGCCAGCGCGCGGACGGCGGCCGCGGCCGCGGCCGGGTCGCCGTCGACCTCGACGCGCTCAAGGCGCACGCAGCTTCTCCAGCATCGCGTCGATCGCCGCGGCCTTGAGCTTGTACGAGACCGGGTTGGCGATGAGCCGCGCCGTCGACACGAAGAGCTCCTCGCGGATGACGAGGTTGTTCTCGCGCAGCGTCGTGCCGGTGGCCGTGAGGTCGACGATCGCCTCGACGAGCCCGGTCAGCGGCGCGAGCTCGACCGAGCCCTTGACCTCGACGATCTCGGCCTGGCGCCCGGTGGCGTCGAAGTAGGCGGCGGCGGTCTTGTAGTACTTCGTCGCCACGCGCATGACTCCGAGCCGCCGCAGGGCCTCGACCGACGGGTCCGGCCCGTCGACCGTCGCGAGCACCATCGTGCAGGCCCCGTAGCCGAGGTCGAGCAGCTCGTAGACCTCGCGCTCGGGCTGCTCGGTGAGGACGTCCTTGCCGGTGATGCCGACGTCGGCGGCGCCGGCCTCGACGTACGTCGGCACGTCAGAGGGGCGCATCGTCACGACTCCGACGTCGGCGAAGAGGAGCTTGCGGTCGTTGGAGCGCACCTCGGCCGTGTCGAGGCCGATCGCCTCGAGGCGGTCGAGCGTCTCGCGCATGAGCGCGCCGCGCGGGACGGCGATCGTGAGCCCGAGACCGCCGCCGCTCACGACGCCTCCTCGCCCGTGAGGGCGATGTGCAGCCGGTCGATCGTGAGCGCGAAGCCGACGGCAGGCAGGGGACGGCCGAACTTGCCGAGCAGGTCGTCGTAGCGCCCGCCGCCGCCCAGCGGCGCGCCGAGCGCCGGGTCGTAGACCTCGAAGACCGCGCCCGTGTAGTAGCCGAGCTCGCGCACGAGCCCGAGGTCGAAGATCACGCGCTCGGCGACCGCGGGCGGCAGGAGGTCGTGGACGCCGCGCAGGCCCGCGACGGCGTCGGCGACCGGGCCCTCGGCGGCGTCGAGCACGTCGCGGCCGCCGCGCAGCTGGGGCACGCGCAGCAGCAGGTCGGCATCGGCGCCGGCGAGCCCGAGGCGCGCGAGCTCGGACTCGAGCGTCACGAAGTCGCGCCCGACGAGGCTGTCGAGCAGCGGGGCGTGAGCGTCCTCGGGGACGCCGAGCGCGGCGAGCAGCCGCGGGTACAGCGCGGCGTCGCCGAGGCCGATCCGGTGGTCGCGCAGGCCGGCGGCGTCGAGCGCGCGGCACAGGACCGTGAGCGCCTCGGCGGTGCCCTGCGGCGCGGGCGCGCCGACGAGCTCGATGCCCGCCTGGAGGAACTCGCGCATCTGCCCGCGGTGCGGCCGCACGGCGCGGTAGGCGTGGGCGAAGTAGCAGAAGCGCAGCGGCGGGTCGGCGCCGGCGTAGCGGGTGGCGACGACGCGCGCGATCGGGACGGTCATGTCGGTACGCAGCGCCAGGACCTCGCCGTGGTCGTCGAAGACGCGGTAGGCGGGCGGCGCGCCGCCGCCGCGGCCCAGGACGGCCTCGTACTCGAGCGCGGGGGTCCAGATCTCGCCGTAGCCGTCGCGCTCGAAGACGCCGCGGATGGCCTCCGTGATCGCGCGCAGCTCGCGCATCTCGTCGGGCAGCACGTCGCGGGTGCCGGAGGGAATCGGGTGGATCTGCGGGCGCACGGGGGCAGGCAATCTAGTCGGGCGTCACGTCCGGCGGCTGCCGGGCGGGGCGCGTGCTAGGCGTGGACGGGCTCGGTGGCGACGCGCTCGATGCGGGCGCCGAGCTCGCGCAGGCGCTCGTCGATGCGCTCGTAGCCGCGGTCGATCTGGCGGATGTTGCCGATCTCCGACCGCCCCTCCGCGCAGAGCGCCGCGATGAGCATCGCCATGCCCGCCCGGATGTCGGGCGACTCCACGCGCTCCCCGCGCAGGCGCGAGGGGCCGGTGATGATGACCCGGTGCGGGTCGCAGAGGGTGATGTCCGCGCCCATGAGGACGAGCTTGTCGGTGAAGATCATCCGGTTCTCGAACATCCACTCATGGATGAGCGCAGAGCCCGCCGACTGGGTCGCGAGCGCGACGGCGATCGAGGTGAGGTCGGCCGGGAAGGCGGGCCAGGGACCGTCCTGGACGGTGATCTTGTGCTCGCCGACGTCGCGGGCGATGATGAGCTTCTGGTCGCCGGGCACGAGGACGTCGTTGCCCTCGAGCTCGCTGCGCAGCCCGAGGCGGTCGAAGACGAGGCGGATCATCCGCAGGTCGCGCGGGATCGTGTCGCGGATGCGCAGCTCGCCGCCGGTGACGCCGGCGAGCGCCATGAACGACCCGATCTCGATGTGGTCGGGGCCGATCGTGTGATCGCAGCCGTGCAGGCCCGCCGTCCCGTTGACGGTCAGGACGTTGGAGCCGATGCCCTGGATGTCGGCGCCCATCTTCACGAGCATCCGCGCGAGATCCTGGACGTGCGGCTCGCAGGCCGCGTTGCCGATGACCGTCGAGCCGGGCGTGCGGGCGGCGGCCAGCAGCGCGTTCTCGGTCGCCATGACCGACGGCTCGTCCATGAAGACGTCCCCGGCGCGCAGGCCGTTCGGGGCGCTGAGGAGGATGTCGCGCGAGTGCTCGAAGGTCGCGCCGAGGGCGGCGAAGGCGTCGAGGTGCGGGTCCAGGCGGCGGCGTCCGATGACGTCGCCGCCGGGCGGCGGCATGCGGACCTGGCCGAAGCGGGCGAGCAGCGGCCCGGCGAGCAGGAACGATGCGCGGATGCGCTCGGACAGCGCGCGGTCGATGACGGCGTCCTCGGCGCTGACGTCGGCGGCGCAGAGCGCGATCTCATGGTCGCTGAGCCACGTGATCCGCACGCCGATGCCCTCCAGGATCGACAGCATCGCCGCGACGTCCTTGATCTTCGGGACGTTGCGGACCACGACGACGTCCTCGGTCAGGACCGAGGCGGCAAGGATCGGGAGGGCACCGTTCTTGTTGCCGGCGGGCACGACCGTGCCGGACAGCGCGGTGCCTCCGTCGATGACGAACTTCTCCATGAGCGGGCGCCTTCCGGGGACGGCAGCAGGGCCGGAGGGCTGGGCTAGGGTAACAGCCATGCCCGCCCGGATTTCGCGCGACGAGGCCTGGTCCCTGCTCTCGGAGTGGGTCGGGTCCGAATCTTTACGCCGCCACTGCCTCGCGGTCGAGGCCGCGATGACGGCCTACGCCGAGCGCAACGGCGAGGACGTCGAGCTGTGGGCCGTCACCGGCCTGCTGCACGACGCCGACTACGAGCGCTTCCCGGACATGGACGACACCGAGAAGGGCCATCCGCGGACGATCATGGCCGAGCTCGAGCGTCGCGACGCACCGCCGGAGATCGTGCGCGCGATCGCCAGCCACGCCGACTTCATGGGCGTGGCGCCGCAGTCGCCGATGGAGCGCACGCTCGTGGCCGTCGACGAGCTCTGCGGCTTTCTCGTCGCGTGCGCGTACGTGCGCCCGGAGGGCATCCACGGCCTGACCCCGAAGTCGGTGAAGAAGAAGCTCAAGCAGCCCTCGTTCGCGGCCGCGGTCAACCGCGAGGACGTGCGGGGCGGCGCCGAGCAGCTCGGCGTGGACTTCGACGAGCACGTCGCGTTCGTCATCGCGGCCCTGGAGGCACGGGCGGACGAGCTCGGGCTGCACGGTCGCTCCGCGGCGTAGCGCGCTTGTCGCGTTCGCCCGGTTCGCCGGTGCGGGCGCGACGCGCTTCCAGCGTCATTGAGCGACAGTGAGCGTCGGCGGTTCCGCGCTCCGCGAGAGCGGTCGTGTCGAACGAAGGGGTCCCATCGGCACCTCAGTCGACACGACCGCCGCAAATGCCTCGCACGGCGCGCCATTCGCGAACGGACCTGTTCCTCAAAGCCGCAGGAAGCGACCCGCGCCCAACCGACGACCGGAGCGAGCTCCACCCCGCCTACGAGGACGACCGCGGCTCCGCACGCTCGGCGGCCGGCGTGATGCCGGCCCGCCGCAGCCCCTCCGCGGCCTCGCTCAGGTGCCGCCTGCGCCGGCGCTGGTAGAACGCCCGCTGCAACGCGAGCGTCGCGGTGCCCGCCAGCAGGATCGCGACGAGGTATGCCGAGCTGCGTCACCGATCCGCGGAACGCGGGCCAGTCGCCGTAGGCCGCCGAGACGCCGATGTTCGCGGCCGCGGGCAGCATCGACGACGCCGGCTCGATCACGCTCGAGGAGGTCGACACGGGGGGCTTCCTCGCCGCGCCCTCGAACAGCACGACGTTGCAGATCGTCGGCGTCGCGTCGAGGATCTCGAGCGCCCGCCCGGCCAGCGGCGCCGGAGCCACGATCCGCAGGTGGACCATCGCCCTGAGGTACCCGTGCAACATCGGTTGCACCCGGAAGCCGATTCTTGGCTTGCCTGAGCCAAACGGTTTGTACGAACGGGCGTTCCGTCCGCGAGCTCGGCTAGCTTCGCGAACACATGTTCGCTTCCTCTCTTCCAAGCTGGACCGCCAGCCTTCGCCGCGCCGCCGCGCTGGTCAAGGCCTTCGCACTGCTCGAGGACACCCCTCGCGGCGCGAACGACGCGGCGCCACCGCGCCGCCCCACTGACCCCATGTCGCGCCGCCTCGGCGACGCCGCCGCGCACGGTCGCCCCGCTGACTCCACGCCGCGCCGCATCCCGGACTCCGCGCCGCGCGGCCGCCCCGACGCCGGCACCCGTGGGCGCGACGCCGGCGCGGGCCCCCGCCGCCTGGCCGACATCCCGCCGCTGCGCCTCCACGTGCCGGCCGCCGCCGCGCAGGGTGCCGCGGCCGACCTCCGCGCCGCGGACCTGCACGGCCTGCGCTCGCACCCACATCGGCGCGCGTTGCGCGCCACGCGCGAGCGCCGCGAGGGGGCCGTCGTCGCGCGGCCCGCGGCGTGCACGGTTCCGGTCGTGCGCAGCGAGGCCGGCACGCGCGGCGCGTCGGTCCAGAACGCACGATGGGCCGCCCAGCGGGCGGCCCATCGATAGAAAAACCGGCGGCGTCCTACTCTCCCGGGCCCTTGCGGGCCAAGTACCATCGGCGCTGAGGGGCTTAACTGCTCTGTTCGGAATGGGAAGAGGTGTCTCCCCCTCGCCATAGCCACCGGAGACTGGTGAGAGCCCCCTGGGCCCTTCAAAACTGCACAGTAGCCGTCGTTTTACGACGAGTATCAAAAAGTCATCCGTCAAGCCCTCGACCCATTAGTACCGGTCTCCTTCGCGCGTTACCGCACTTCCAGATCCGGCCTATCAACCTGGTGGTCTACCAGGGGTCTTACTCCCTCATGGGGATGGGAGAGCTCATCTCGAGGCCGGCTTCCCGCTTAGATGCCTTCAGCGGTTATCCGATCCGCACGTAGCTAACCTGCGATGCCCTTGGCAGGACAACAGATACACCAGAGGTGCGTTCATCCCGGTCCTCTCGTACTAGGGACAAATCCTCTCAACTCTCCAACGCCCACGGCAGATAGGGACCGAACTGTCTCACGACGTTCTGAACCCAGCTCGCGTACCGCTTTAATGGGCGAACAGCCCAACCCTTGGGACCTACTACAGCCCCAGGATGCGACGAGCCGACATCGAGGTGCCAAACCGGGCCGTCGATGTGGACTCTTGGGCCCGATAAGCCTGTTATCCCCGGCGTACCTTTTATCCGTTGAGCGACGGCACTTCCACTTGCTACCGCCGGATCACTAAGACCAGCTTTCGCTCCTGCTCGACCTGTCAGTCTCACAGTCAAGCTCCCTTATTGCCTTTACACTCTACGCACGATTTCCAGCCGTGCTGAGGGAACCTTTGTGCGCCTCCGTTACATTTTGGGAGGCGACCGCCCCAGTCAAACTACCCGCCTGGCACTGTTCACTGCCCGGATTCACGGCGCAGTGTTAGAAACACAATACATCAAGGGTGGTATCTCAAGGGTGGCTCCACGCCAGCCGCAGCCGGCGCTTCAAAGCCTCCCACCTATCCTGAGCGAGATGCACCGCATTCCAATACCAGGTTGTAGTAAAGGTGCACGGGGTCTTTCCGTCTAGCCGCGGGTACTCGGCATCTTCACCGAGACTGCAATTTCACCGAGCCCCTCGTTGAGACAGCGCCCAAGTCGTTACGCCATTCGTGCAGGTCGGAACTTACCCGACAAGGAATTTCGCTACCTTAGGACCGTTATAGTTACGGCCGCCGTTTACCGGGGCTTAGCTTCGCTGCTTCGGCCCGAAGGCCTAACAACTCCACGTAACCTTCCGGCACCGGGCAGGCGTCAGCCCCTATACGTCGTCTTTCGACTTAGCAGAGACCTGTGTTTTTGGTAAACAGTCGCTTGGGCCAATTCACTGCGGCCCCCTCGGGCTCCGCGCGCAAGCGCTTCACCCTACCGGGGCGCTCCTTCTCCCGAAGTTACGGAGCAATTTTGCCGAGTTCCTTAACGAGGGTTATCTCGATCACCTTAGTATTCTCTACTTGCCCACCTGTGTCGGTTTTGGTACGGGCACGCGCAACCTCCCTAGAGGCTTTTCTAGGAGGCATGGCGTCAGGGACTCGCCGGCTTAGAGCCAGCTGGCATCGCGCCTCAGGTTATTGCAGCCCCGCATTTCACAGGGGCCGCCCCTACACGCTTACCCCAGGACGACCATCGCCTGGGTTCCCTTAGCCTTCCTCGTCCCCCCATCGGTCAAACGGTTGCTGACGTGGTACAGGAATATCAACCTGTTGGCCATCGACTACGCCTTTCGGCCTCGCCTTAGGTCCCGACTAACCCTGAGCAGACGAACTTTACTCAGGAATCCTTGGGCAATCGGCGGAGGGGATTCTCACCCCTCTTTCGTTACTCATGCCGGCATTCTCACTTCCCAGGCCTCCACAACTGGCTTACGCCGCTGCTTCACTGGCCTGGGAACGCTCTCCTACCGCGCGATCCGAAGATCGCACCCGCAGCTTCGGTGACTAGCTTGAGCCCCGTTACATTATCCGCGCCCGAGCACTTGACCAGTGAGCTGTTACGCACTCTTTCAAGGATGGCTGCCTCTAAGCCAACCTCCTGGTTGTCTGTGCACTCGGACATCGTTTGCCACTTAGCTAGTACTTGGGGACCTTAGCTGGCGGTCTGGGCTGTTTCCCTTTTGACGCTGAAGTTTATCCCCCAGCAACTGACTCCCGGAGTAGACGTACTGGTCTTCGGAGTTTGCCTGAAGTCGGTAACCTGGTAGGGCCCCTAGTCCAAACAGTGCTCTACGGCCAGTACGTAATTTATCCGAGGCTATACCTAAATATATTTCGGAGAGAACCAGATATCACTTGGTTTGATTAGCCTTTCACTCCGACCCACAGGTCATCCGCCCAGTTTTCAACCTAGGTCGGTTCGGTCCTCCACGAGGTCTTACCCCCGCTTCAACCTGCCCATGGGTAGCTCACCAAGTTTCGGGTCTAGCGCCTACGACTCAAGTCGCCCTATTTGGACTCGCTTTCGCTACGGCTCCGCTCATCGCTTAACCTTGCCGCAGACGGCTAACTCGCCGGCTCGTTATGCAAAAAGCACGCGGTCACATCACGAGGATGCTCCCACCGCTTGTAGGCACGTGGTTTCAGGTACTATTTCACTCCCCTTCCGGGGTACTTTTCACCTTTCCCTCACGGTACTAGTCCGCTATCGGTCACCTAGGAGTACTTAGCCTTGGAGGGTGGTCCCCCCAGTTTCGGTCCGCGTTTCACGGGTGCGGACCTACTCAGGAACAGCTGACGGAAGGTCATGCAGTTTCGTCTACGGGACGATTGCCCTCTATGGTGCGCGGTTCCACACGCTTCGACTACCACATGACTTTGTAACTTCCGCCAGGCCGGTCACGGCCTGGAACAGCTGTCCTACAACCCCGGGCGCGCAACGCGTGACCGCTTACACGCGCCCGGTTTGGGCTGATCCCTTTTCGCTCGCCACTACTCAGGGAGTCTCGGTTGATTTACTTTCCTCGGGGTACTGAGATGTTTCACTTCCCCCGCTTGTCTCCATCCGGCCTATGTGTTCAGCCGGCGGCAACGCCGCATTACCAGCGCTAGGTTTCCCCATTCGGAAATCCACGGGTCAAAGGCTATTCAGCGCCTCACCGTGGCTTATCGCAGCCGTTCACGTCCTTCATCGACTCTAGGTGCCAAGGCATCCACCATGTGCCCTTATTATCTTGACGGTGATCGAACCCTCAGCTTTCGCTGTGGTTCGGTGATACCCGCCGCCGGCGCGCTTATCGATTGCGCCGGCGACTGACGTCGTCGTGAGTACTGCTACGACGACGTGTGGCTACTGTGCAGTTTTCAAGGGCCGCAGGGAGACGCCCCGCGGGACTCGCGGGCCGGTCTCTCAAAACTCAACAGCATGCACCCGCTGAAGACGCGCGGGATGCGCGACTCGCGGGGCCAGGTCCGGTCGACATACTAGGCCGCACGGTCGGTGACCAAGGCATCGAGCCAAGCGCGAGGCGAGCAGAGCTCGCGAGGCGCAGGGCCGGCCATGGCGCCGTGCCGTACGGGCCCCCGAAGGGGCTCCCTAGAAAGGAGGTGATCCAGCCGCACCTTCCGGTACGGCTACCTTGTTACGACTTCACCCCAGTCACGAGCCCCACCTTCGACGGCTCCCTCCCTTGCGGGTTAGGCCACCGGCTTCGGGTGTTGCTCACTCCCGTGGTGTGACGGGCGGTGTGTACAAGGCCCGGGAACGTATTCACCGCGGCAATGCTGATCCGCGATTACTAGCAACTCCACCTTCATGCAGGCGAGTTTCAGCCTGCAATCCGAACCGAGACGCGCTTTGAGGGATTCGCTCCACCTCGCGGTATCGCAGCCCTCTGTACGCGCCAATGTAGCACGTGTGTAGCCCTGAACATAAGGGGCATGATGACTTGACGTCATCCCCACCTTCCTCCGGTTTGTCACCGGCAGTCTCGCATGAGTCCCCAACTGAATGCTGGCAACATGCGACGGGGGTTGCGCTCGTTGCGGGACTTAACCCAACATCTCACGACACGAGCTGACGACAGCCATGCACCACCTGTGAAGGTGCCCCGAAGGGAAGCCGTGTTTCCACGGCGGTCACCCACATGTCAAGCCCAGGTAAGGTTCTTCGCGTTGCGTCGAATTAAACCACATGCTCCGCTGCTTGTGCGGGCCCCCGTCAATTCCTTTGAGTTTTAGCCTTGCGGCCGTACTCCCCAGGCGGGTCACTTAATGCGTTAGCTCCGGCACGGAGGGAGTCGACACCCCCCACACCTAGTGACCATCGTTTACGGCGTGGACTACCAGGGTATCTAATCCTGTTTGCTCCCCACGCTTTCGCGTCTCAGCGTCAATACCGTCCCAGTGAGCTGCCTTCGCCATTGGTGTTCCTCCTGATATCTGCGCATTTCACCGCTACACCAGGAATTCCACTCACCTCTTCCGGATTCGAGCCCGACAGTATCCACCGGCATTCCAGGGTTGAGCCCTGGACTTTCACAGCGGACTTATCGGGCCGCCTACACGCTCTTTACGCCCAATGATTCCGGACAACGCTTGCCCCCTACGTATTACCGCGGCTGCTGGCACGTAGTTAGCCGGGGCTTCTTCTGAAGGTACCGTCACCACAACGGGCTATTAACCCGCGCGGCTTCGTCCCAACTGAAAGAGGTTTACAACCCGAAGGCCTTCTTCCCCCACGCGGCGTTGCTGCGTCACGCTTTCGCGCATTGCGCAAGATTCCCCACTGCTGCCTCCCGTAGGAGTCTGGGCCGTGTCTCAGTCCCAGTGTGGCTGATCGTCCTCTCAGACCAGCTACGCATCGTCGCCTTGGTAGGCCGTTACCCCACCAACAAGCTAATGCGCCGCGGGCCCATCCCGATGCGGAGGCCGAAGCTTCCTTTCGTCCGAAGACCACATCCGGTATTAGCCCGAGTTTCCTCGGGTTGTCCCGGTCATCGGGGTAGGTAACCCACGTGTTACTCACCCGTTCGCGGCTCTGCCCCGGGGCAAGCCCCGGTTCGTCGCTCCACTTGCATGTGTTAAGCACGCCGCCAGCGTTCGTCCTGAGCCAGGATCAAACTCTCCGTGAAGAACTGCTGAAGGGCTGGTCAAAGGGCCGGCCCTTCGTCACGTAGAGCTGCCATGACCATGTGCGGCGCCAATACACGAGGCGCCGCGGTACATGACGGGTTTCATTCTCAGGTCCCCCGCTGCCCGGCTGGGCACGGGGGATCGAACCTGGACGCACACCGGATCGCTAGGTGCGATCCAAGTGCGCATGCTGTTGAGTTTTCAAAGACCGTCGCGCGCTCCCGTGGAGGGGACTCCTCCCAGAACCTGCGCTTCAGCGAGCCGCCGTAGCCGCTCGCAGACAGGACTGGCCAGTATAGCGCTCCGGAGGGCCCATGGAAGGGCTCCGGCCGAAGAGCAGGGACCGGCGCAGGCAGCAGTATAGACAGGTCGGTCGGACGTATCCGGCGCCCCGGCGACAGCCGGCCGGCACCGTCCGTCGCGCGAGAGCCGAATCCCCTGCTAATCGCCGCGGCGCAGGCGCCGGAACTCCCGCTTGCCGACCTGCAGGATCGCCCCGTCCAGGCGTTCGGGCCCGAGATCGAGGTCGCCGGAGCCCAGCGGCTCGCCGTCGAGCTTCACGGCTCCCTGCGACAGCATCCGCCGCGCGTCGGACCGCGTCCGCCCCACGGCGTCGGCGATGACGGCGGGCAGATGGACGAGCCCGTCGGAGACCGAGAAGGCGAGGTCCTCGATCTCCTCGGGCAGCCCATGGCGCACGAAGACGCGCTCGAAGTGCTCGGCGGCCGCACCCGCGTCGTCGGCTGAGTGGAAGCGCTCGACGAGCCGGCGCGCCAGCGCGTGCTTGGCGTCGCGCGCCGACAGGGCCTCCGGCGGTCCTTCCCCGAGCAGCAGCGAGTACCAGCCCGCCATCGCGGCGTCCGGGAGGCTCAGCGTCTTGCCGTAGATCTCCTGGGGCGACTCGCTGACCCCGACGTGGTTGCCGAGCGACTTGGACATCTTGCGCTCCCCGTCGACGCCGGGCAGGATCGGCATCGTCAGCGCGACCTGCTCGGGCACGCCGTAGGCGCGCTGGATGTCGCGCGCGAGCAGGAGGTTGAACTTCTGGTCGGTGCCGCCGAGCTCGACGTCGGAGCGCACGGCGACCGAGTCGTAGCCCTGCATGAGCGGATAGAGGAGCTCGAGGATCGAGATCGGCTCGCGGGCGGCGTAGCGCTTGGCGAAGTCGTCGCGCTCGAGCAGCTGGGCGACCGTCGTCGTGCGCGTGAGCGCGAAGAGCTCCTCCATCGGCATGTCGAGCCACTCGGAGTTGTGACGCAGCTCGATGCGATCGGGGTCGAGCACCTTCGCGGCCTGCTCGACGTACGTGCGCGCGTTGGCGTCGATCTCCGCGCCCGAGAGCACCGGCCGCGTCGAGGAGCGCCCGCTCGGATCGCCGACGCGCGCGGTGTAGTCGCCGATGATGAGCACGACGACGTGCCCGAGGTCCTGGAACTCGCGCAGCTTGCGCAGGACGACCGTGTGGCCGAGGTGGACGTCGGGCGCCGTCGGGTCCAGGCCGAGCTTCACGCGCAGCGGCCGTCCCTCGGCGAGCTTGCGCTCCAGCGCTCCCGCGGGAAGGCAGTCGACGGCGTCGCGGGCCAGGTAGGCGGCCTGCTCGGCCGGGGATTGCGTCACGGGGCCAATGCTAGAGTCACGCGGGTCCGTGGCGCCGTTGCCGCCTGTCCGTCATCCACGGCGCCGCAGGGTTCGACGTCGCATGGAAGCGGCCGTCGAAGCCGTTGTCGCATGAGCGTCTCCGACCGTCCCGACATCATGGTCCTCCCGGATCCCCCGCTGGGTCGCCCGCGGCTCAAGCGCCTGCGACTGGCCCTCATCCTCTTCGGGCTGTCGATCCTGGCGCTCGTCTCGACGGCCTTCGGGATGATGATGGCGGTCGCGTCGGACCTGCCGCAGCTCGAGAACCGGACGGAGTTCAAGCGCGCGCAGAACTCGCTGCTCACCGACGTCCACGGCGACTACCTCGCGACGCTCGCCGACCAGGGCCGGATCATCATCCCGACGAAGGACATCGCGCTGTCGGTGCAGCACGCGATCATCGCGATCGAGGACAAGCGCTTCTACGAGAACGAGGGCGTCGACCTGCGCGGCACCGCGCGCGCGCTCTGGCAGGACGTCACCACCGGCAAGGCCGTGCAGGGCGGCTCGACGATCACGCAGCAGTTCGTCAAGAACGCGACGCAGGCCCAGGACCGGCGGACGCTCATGGAGAAGGTGCGCGAGGCCGCGCTCGCCTACCACCTCACGCACCAGTGGTCCAAGGAGAAGATCCTCACCGAGTACCTGAACTCGATCTACTTCGGCAACGGCGCCTACGGGATCGAGTCCGCCGCGCGCACGTACTTCGGCGACGACGTCAACCACCGCGGGTGCGGCAAGCCCGAGCGCCGCTGCGCGAAGGAGCTCAAGCCCCACGAGGCCGCGCTGCTCGCGGGCCTCGTCGCCTCGCCGACGGCCTATGACCCGGTCGCCAACAACCGCGCCGCCAAGCGCCGGCGCAACCTCGTCCTCGACCGCATGCGCGAGCAGGGCTATCTCACGACCGGCGAGTACGCGCGCGGCATCGCCGAGCCCGTGCCGTCGTCGGACACGATCCGCCCGCCGACGGCGCAGGCGGCCAGCGAGTCGGTCGCGTACTTCACGAGCTGGGTGCGCCAGCAGGTCGTCGACCGCTACGGCCCGCGCGAGGCGCTGCTCGGCGGGCTGCGGGTGCAGACGACGCTCGATCTCGGCCTCCAGCGCAGTGCCGAGCTCGCGATCAACCGCTGGCTCGGCAACCCGCTCGGCCCGCAGGCGGCGCTCGTCGCGATCGACAACGACAGCGGCGAGATCCGCGCGATGGTCGGCGGCCGCGACTACTCCCAGGTGCCGTTCAACCTCGCCACCCAGGGCCAGCGCCAGCCGGGCTCCGCCTTCAAGCCGTTCGTGCTCGCCACCGCGCTGCGCCGCGGCATCTCCCCGTCCTCGACGTGGACCTCCAAGAAGCAGGTCTTCAACGTCCCCGGCAGCATCGAGAAGTTCACCGTCAACAACTACGAGGACAACTACTCCGGCGTCAGCACGCTCGCCCGCGCGACGACGTTCTCCGACAACTCCGTCTACGCGCAGGTCGGCATCAAGACGGGCACGAGGCGCATCGCCCGCACCGCCGAGCGCATGGGCATCCGCACGCCGGTGTCGACGAACTACGCGATCACGCTCGGCGGCCTCAAGCAGGGCGTGACGCCGCTGGACCTCGCCCACGCCTACCAGACGTTCGCCACCGGCGGGCTGCTCGTCAGCGGCTCGCTCGGAGCGCCGAAGCGCGGGCCGGTCGGAATCCGCCGGGTGACGCTGCGCGACCACCGCGACCGCGTCCGCGACCGCAACGAGCAGCGGCGCCTGCGCGTGCTGCCGCGCAACGTCGCCGAGACGACGACGGGCATCCTGGAGTCCGTCATCAAGGTCGGCACCGCGAAGGTCGCGCAGCTGCCCTCCGTGCGGGCCTGGGGCAAGACCGGCACGACCGAGAACTACGGCGACGCGTGGTTCGTCGGCGCGACCGACAAGCTCACCGTCGCCGTGTGGGTCGGCTATCCCAACGAGCTGCGCCCCATGCGCACCGAGTACCGCGGCCAGCCCGTCGCGGGCGGGACCTACCCCGCCCAGATCTGGCACGACTTCATGCTCGCGGCGCTCGAGACCGAGAAGCGCCGGCTCGAGCGCTCCTGCGCCAAGGAGCAGGCGGCGCGCGACGAGGCCGCGGCGAAGCGGCTGGCGGAGAACCCGGATGCCGCGCCGCGCACGGAGCAGGGATCGGCGCGCTGCATCGAGGCCGGGCTCGCGAAGGATCCCGCCGCCGAGGCCGCGGCGCCGACGACGACCACGCCGGCCGCCGGCACGACGACGACCGAGGGCGATCCTGCGGCCCCCGATGCCGACGGCGACGGCGCGACCGCGCAGCCCGCGCCCGAGGGCGACGGCGGGGTGCCCGCGACCCCGGCGCCCGAGGCCGCTCCGGTCCCGGATCCCGCGCCCGCACCGGCTCCCGCGGCGCCGCCCGTGACGCCGCCGGCGCCCGTGACCGAGTCCGGCGGCGCGACGCCCACGCCGCCATAGTGGTTCGTCCGGCACGTCGTCGTGCGTGCGAGGACCTGCGCGGAGGGCCACGCGAGGCGCCGGCCGCCGGGTCAGCCCGTCAGCAGGCCCGGCGGCCACGGCCGCGAGACGTGGCGGTTGCCGGCGGCGCTGAAGCGCCACGGCAGCTCGATCGCGCGCGTGATCCCGATCCGCGTGCTGACGACGAGCGCCGGCGGCGGGCGGTCCGGCGGCGGCGGGCCGAGGCGGGTCGGTCCGTCCAGCAGCGAGGTCGCGTTGCGATCCAGGCCGATCCCGAGCGCCTGCGTGAGCTTCCCGGGACCGGAGCACAGGTCGGTGAGCCGCTCGCGGCCGCGCCGCGTGCGCATGAGCTCCTCGCCCGTGAGCGGCTCGAGCGCGCGGATGAGCACCGCCGCACCGACCCCCGCCGGCTCGACGACGGCATTCAGGAGCGCATGGACGCCGTAGGAGCGATAGACGTAGGCGACGCCGGGAGCCTCGAAGAGCGTCTTCGTGCGCGGCGTGACGCCGACGAAGGCGTGGCAGGCCGGCTCGATCTCGTGGTAGGCCTCGGTCTCGACGATGACGCCCGCCGTCTCGCCGTGGGTGATCGTGCAGCCGACGAGCATCGCCGCGGCCTCGACGACCGAAAGCTCGAGCGCTCGCAGGTGGCGGTCGGCGTCGCGCGTCACACCGGATGGTGGGCGCTGCGGGCGGCGGCGAGCTGCTCGCGCACGCGCGCCAGCGACGTCCCGCCCTCGCTGACCTTCGACTCCAGCCACGAGCCCTGCGCCAGCAGCGCGCGGAAGTCGGCCGGATCGAGCCGGTCGGACGCCGCCGCCAGCTCGTCGTCGCCGAGCTCGCCGAGCGACCGGCCCGAGTCCACGGCGATCCGCACGAGGCCGGCGACGATCCCGTGACACTCGCGAAACGGCACGCCCTGCTTGACGAGGTGGTCGGCGACGTCGGTGGCCGCGATGAGATCGTCGGACGCCGCCGCCGCCATCCGCTCGCGATGAAAATGCGCCCCGCGGATCATCCCGGCCGCCGCGGCGAGGCAGAGGTCGAGCGTGTCGACGGTGTCGAAGAGGTGCTCCTTGTCCTCCTGGAGATCCTTGTTGTACGTCAGCGGCAGCGCGTGCATGACGCCGTGCAGCGCGCCGAGGTGCGCGACGATCCGCGGCGCCTTCGCGCGCAGGAGCTCGGCGGCGTCGGGGTTCTTCTTCTGCGGCATGATCGACGACCCCGACGTCCAGGCGTCCGGCAGCGTCACGAAGCCGAACTCCTCGCTGGACCACAGCACGAGCTCGGCGCCCAGGCGGCTGAGGTGCGTCGCGCAGGTCGCCGCCGCCGCGAGGTAGTCCAGGGCGAAGTCGCGGTTGGCGACGGCGTCGATCGAGTTGGGGACGACGCGCTCGAAGCCGAGCTCCGCTGCGACGGCGGCTCGATCGGTGTCGAAGTTCACGCCCGCCAGCGCCCCTGCGCCGAGCGGCAGCGACGCCGTCTGGCGCTCGGTGAAGACGAAGCGCTCGCGGTCGCGTTGGAGCATCCAGAAGTACGCGAGCAGGTGGTGGGAGAGATAGACGGGCTGCGCGCGCTGGAGATGCGTGTAGCCGGGCAGCGGCCAGTCGAGGTGGGCCTCGGCGGCGTCGAGCAGCGCGCCGGCCAGCGCGTCGATCGCGCGCGTCGCATGGCCCGCGGCGTCGCGGACGAAGAGCACGACGTCGGTGGCGACCTGGTCGTTGCGCGACCGCGCGGTGTGGAGCTTGCCGCCGACCGGCCCGGCGATCTCGGTCACCCGCCGCTCGATCGCCATGTGGATGTCCTCGTCGTCGTCGGCGAACGCGAACGTCCCGCCGACGAGCTCCTCCTGGACGGCGTCCAGCGCCGCGAGCAGAGCGTCGCGGTCGTCGGCGCCGATGATCTCCCGCGCGGCGAGCATCCGCGCGTGCGCCTGCGACTGCGCGATGTCGTGCGGCCACAGCCGCCGGTCGAACGACAGCGACGCGTTCAGGCGCTGGAAGACCGGGTCCTGCGGCTCGGAGAAGCGCGACATGACGCCGCAGACTATTCGCGGCCCAGAACTTCCCGCAGCGCCCGCGCCACCCGCTCGATCTGCCCGTCGGTGAGCTCCGGGAAGAACGGCAGCGCGACGGAGCGCGCGGCGACGTCCTCGCAGACCGGGAACTCGCCCGGGCGACGGCCGAAGACCTCGCGGTAGTACGTCATGAGATGGATCGCCGGCAGGTAGGGCTTGGACTGCACGCCGCGCGCGCGCAGCGCGCGGATCGTGTCGTCGCGGTCGCAGCCGCGCGGGAGCTGGACGACGAAGACGAACCAGCCGCGCCGGTCACCGCCGCTGTCCTCGCAGGGCAGCTCGAGCCCCTCGATCCCGGCGAGCGCCTCGCGGTAGGCGGCGGCGGCGCGGGCGCGGCCGGCGAGCATCCCGTCGAGGCGCTCGAGCTGCGCGAGGCCGATCGCGCTCGCGACGTCGCTGAGGCGGTAGTTGAAGCCGAGGCGGTCGTGGTCGAGCCAGCCCATGTCCGGCGCGCGGCCCTGGTTGCGCTCGGAGTCGATGCGCGCCTTCACGGCGGCGTCGCCGGTCGTCACCATGCCGCCCTCGCCGGTCGTCAGCTGCTTGTTGGCGTAGAAGCCGAAGACGGCCGGATGCCCGCGTCCGCCGACCGCGATGCCGTCGCCGTGCACGGCGCCGAGCGCCTCGCAGGCATCCTCGACGAGCGGCAGCCCGAGCTGCTCGAAGGCCGGCAGGTCGGCCGGGTAGCCGAAGATGTGGACCGGCAGGATCGCCGTCGTGCGATCGGTGACCGCGGCCGCCGCGGCGGCCGGATCGAGGTTCAGCGTCCGAGGGTCGATGTCGGCGAACACGGGCCTCGCGCGCTCGAAGACGATGCAGTTGGCGCTCGCGACGAACGAGAACGGCGTCGTGACGACCTCGTCGCCGTCGCTGACGCCCGCCGCGCGCAGGGCGAGGTGCAGCCCGGCGGTGCCGCTGGAGACGGCGCACGCGTGGGCGACGCCGAGGCGGGCGGCGAAGGCGTCCTCGAAGGCGGGCACGCGCGGGCCCAGCGAGAGCTGCCCGGAGCGCAGCACGTCGATGACGGCCAGCTCCTCGGCCTCGCCCAGGACGGGCCGCGCGAGCGGGATCTCCTCGGTCGCCGGGCGCAGGCCCATCAGATCATCTAGGACGAGGCGGCGCCGGGCACGCGGCTGGGCTGCTCGGCGTACTCCAGCGAGTCCACGAGGGCGACCCAGGAGGCGCCGATGAGGTTCGTCGAGACGCCGATCGAGCCCCACGTCTCCTCGCCGTCGGTCGCGTCGATGAGCACTCTGATCTTCGCGTCCGAGCCCTTCGTCTCGTCGAGGATGCGGACCTTGAAGTTCGTCAGCCACGTGTCGGCGAGGTGCGGGTGAGCCTCGGTGATGACCGCGCGCAGCGCCTTGTCGAGCGCGTGCACCGGGCCGTTGCCCTCGGCGTAGCTCACGAAGCGCTCGCCGTCGACCCAGATCTTGATCGCCGCCTCGGTGCGGACCTCGCCGTCGGCGTGCTGCTCGGCCGTGACGCGCCAGGACTCGAGGCGAAACAGCGGCTGGTAGTCGCCGGACTCCTTGCGCAGCAGCAGCTCGAAGGAGCCGTCGGCGGCCTCGAACTGGTAGCCCTCGTGCTCGAGCGACTTCATGCGCTCGAGTACCCGCGCCGTCGTGTCCGGATCGAGGTCCAGGCCCGCGCGCTCGGCCTTGTCGGCGACCGTGCCGCGGCCGGAGAGCTCGGAGATCAGCAGGTCGCGATGGTTGCCGACGAGCGCCGGATCGATGTGCTCGAACGTCGTCGCGTCGGCGCGGATGCCGGCGGCATGCAGGCCCGCCTTGTGGGCGAAGGCGTGCTTGCCGACGTACGGCTGGCCGGCCTCGGGCTGGCGGTTGAGCAGCTCGTCGGCGAAGTGGGCGGTCTCGGTGAGCAGCCGCAGCTGCTCGCCGGAGACGACGCGATGGCCCATCTTCAGCTGGAGGTTGGCGATGATCGTGATGAGGTTCGCGTTGCCGGTGCGCTCGCCGATGCCGTTCATCGTGCCCTGCACCTGGGTCGCGCCGGCCTCGACGGCCATGAGCGTGTTGGCGACCGCGCAGCCGCCGTCGTCGTGGCAGTGGATCCCGATCGCGACGTCCGGCAGCGCGGCGCGGACGTCGCGGACGGCCCGCGCGACGTCGCTCGGCAGCGACGGGCCGTTCGTGTCGCAGAGCACGAGCCGCTCGGCGCCCGCGACGGCCGCCGCGCGCAGGCACTCGATCGCGTAGTCGCGGTCCTCGCGCAGGCCGTCGAAGAGGTGCTCGGCATCGAAGATCACGCGCTTGTCCCGCGCGACGAGGAACGCGACGGACTCGGCGATCATCGCGAGGTTCTCCTCGCGCGAGACGCGCACGACCTTCTCGACGTGGTTGATCGACGTCTTGCCGACGATCGTGCAGACCGGCGCGAAGCACTGCGCCAGCACGCGCAGCCCGGGGTCCTGCTCGGCCGTGATGCCGCGGCGGCGCGTCATGCCGAAGGCGGCGATCGTCGCGTGGGCGAGCGGCTCGCCGGCGAGCAGCGCGAAGAGCTCGGCCTCCTTGGGGTTTGATGCGGGGAAGCCGGCCTCGACGAGATGGACGCCGAGGTCGTCGAGGCGATGGACGAGGCGCACCTTCTCGGCGGCCGTGAGCGACATGCCGCCGCCGCCCATGCCGTCGCGCAGCGTGGCGTCGTAGAGCTCGATCTGGGTCGTGGTCATGCCGGCTTGAGCGCCGGCACGGGATCCAGCCACTCGCGGTAGCGCTCCGTGCGGCCGTGCAGGGCGTCCTCGAACGCGGTCTGGACCGCGCGGGTGACCGGGCCGGGGGTCCCGTCGCCGATCGTGTGGTCGTCGATCTCGCGGACGGGCACGAGCTCGGCCGCCGTGCCGGTCATGAAGACCTCGTCGGCGAGGTAGAGCTCGGCGCGGGCGATGTCGCGCTCGACGATCTCGATGCCGAGGTCGCGCGCGATCTGGATCACCGACTTGCGGCTGATGCCGTCGAGGATCGAGGCGGCCGGCGGCGGCGTGACGATCCGGCCTTCCGAGACGACGAAGATGTTCTCGCCCGAGCCCTCGCAGACGCGCCCGTGGTCGTCGAGCAGGATTGCCTCTTCGTAGCCCGCCTTCTGGGACTCGATCTTCGCGAGCACGCTGTTGAGGTACTGGCCGGAGGCCTTGGAGGTCGGGATGAGCGACTCGGGGCTGATGCGCCGCCAACTGGAGACCTTCGCGCGGATGCCGCTGCGCTTGCCCTCCTCGCCGAGGTAGGCGCCCCACTCCCAGACGGCGATCGTGACGTCGACGGGCGCGTCGAGCGGGTTGAGCCCCATCTGCCCGTAGCCGCGGTAGGCGAGCGGGCGGATGTAGCAGGAGCGCAGGCCGTTGCGGCCGATGAGCTCGTGCGTCGCCGTGCGCAGCGCGTCGGTGTCGTAGGGCAGCGGCATGTAGTAGAGCTCCGCCGAGCGGCGCAGGCGCTGAAGATGCTCCTCATGGCGGAAGACCGCCGGGCCGATCTCGGTGTCGTAGCAGCGGATGCCCTCGAAGACGCCCGTCCCGTAGTGCAGGCCGTGCGTGAGGACGTGGACCTTCGCGTCCTCCCAGGCGACGAACTCCCCGTTCATCCAGATGAGGTCCGCTTGCTTCACTGAAGGCTCCTGATCAACGATCGAGGTTGTCGATGACGGCCCGGGTCGCCTCGGCCGTCGTGGCCTCGCCGCCCAGGTCGCGGGTACGCAGGCCGGCGTCCAGCGCGCGGTCCACGGCCGATTCTACGGCGGCGGCCTCCGATTCCCAACCCAGTCCGTGGCGCAGCATGAGCGCGACCGACAGGAACATCGCCAGGGGGTTGGCGATCCCCCGGCCCGCGATGTCCGGCGCCGATCCGTGGACGGGCTCGAAGAGACCCGGCGTGCTCGCCTCGCCGAGGCTCGCGCTCGGCAGCATCCCGATCGAGCCCGTGATCATCGCGGCCTCGTCGCTGAGGATGTCGCCGAAGAGGTTCTCCGTGACGATGACGTCGAAGTCCGCGGGCCGCGCGACGAGCTGCATCGCGGCGTTGTCGACGAGGACGTCCTCGAGCGCGACGTCCTCGTACTCGGCGGCGTGGATCTCATGGACGACCTGGCGCCACTGCCGCGAGGTCTCGAGGACATTGGCCTTGTCGACGCTCGCGACCTCGTTGCGCCGCGTCCGCGCGGCCTCGAAGGCGACGCGCGCGATGCGCTGGACCTCGGCGACGCTGTACTCGCAGAGGTCGCTGGCGCTCGTCGCCGTGCGCGTCTTCTCGCCGAAGTAGATCCCGCCGGTGAGCTCGCGGACGACGAGCAGGTCGGTGCCCTCGATGCGCTCGCGCTTCAGCGGGCTGGCGTCGTAGAGCGCCGGCACCGGGCGCACCGGCCGGAGGTTCGCGAAGAGGCCGAGGCCCTTGCGCAGCCCGAGCAGCCCCTGCTCCGGGCGCGGGGCGTGCGGGTCGGTCGTGTCCCATTTCGGCCCCCCGACGGCCGCGAGCAGCACCGCGTCGGCGGCCTTGCAGGCGGCGAGCGTCGCGTCGTCGAGCGCGATGCCGTGAAGGTCGATGGCGGCCCCGCCGAACGGGTGCTCCTCGAAGGAGAAGTCCTCGCTGATCGTCCGCAGGAGCTCGAGCGCGGGGGCCATGATCTCCGGGCCGATCCCGTCTCCGGGCAGCGTGACGATGGCTGGCATGGCGGGTGAGGCTATCCGGCCTCAGCGGACGAGACCGTCGCGGCGCATGTCGCGCAGGATGACCTCGCAGGCGAGATGGACGCCCGCGTTGGCGAGGTGGATCCCGTCGGTCTCGCGGATCGGCCTGCGCCTGCCGTGGTAGATCGCGGTCTCGCGGTAGCGGTCGCCGGGCGAGATCGCGGGGCGGATGTCGACGACCGCGATCCCGTCGTCGAACGTCGCCGCGGCCCGCTGGATCGCCTCGTTGATCGCGTGGATCGACTCGACGCGGCGCGGGTCGCGCGGGGCCGGCAGCAGGATCCAGTAGACGACGCCGCTGCCCTGGCGCAGGTAGGCCTGCATCATCTCGCGCACCTGGCGGCTGTACTCGGCGGTCCACTCCGGGCCGCAGCACTCGGCGGTCGCGCCCGCCTGCGTCGTGAGCGGGAACGTGTCGACCGCGGCGCCGAGGAAGACGACGGTCGCATCGGGGGCCACGCTGCGCGCCGACTCGCGGGCGTGGTCGGGCCAGACGAGCAGCGCGGGCTTCGTGATCCCGGTGGCGGGGTTCGGGTCGCCGGTGAGCGTCCCGCCCGTCTTGCGCACGGCGCGCTCGAGCACGTCGATGACGCCGTAGACCATCGAGTCCCCGGTGACGAGGACCCGGTAGGAACTGGCCGCGCCGACCTCGACGCGCCGCCGCGCGACGGCGTTCGTGCCGGCCGCGCGCAGCGTCAGCGTCCAGGTTCCCGCGCGCGGGAGGCGCAGCCGGGCGCGCAGCCGGACCTGGCCGGGACCCAGGCGGAGGCTCCGGCAGCCCGCCGACGCCGCGCCGGCGCGCCCGCACACGCGCGCGGCGAGCCCGCCGCGGTGCCACGTGTCGGCGACGTGGACGGTCGCGAACCGCCCCGGGCGCAGCCGCCCGGGCGCGGCGATGAGCTGCAGGCGGTCCGCGCACGAGGGCGTCGTGATCGCGGTCGCGAGGGTCTGGGCCGTGCCGTCGGCGGCGGTGGTCGTCGCGGTGAGGTTGCGGCGCCGGCGGTCGCAGCGCCAGGCGACCGCGCGGGCGAGCGCCGCGGTGCCGCCCGCGGCGGTCATCGTGGCGACGACCTCGTCGCGCTCGCGGATCGTCACCGGGCCGTCGGCGACGCCGGCGACGGTCAGCGAGATCCAGCCCTTCTCGGTGCTCCGGGCGCTGAGCTGCGCCGCGGGAGCCTGGGCGAAGGACGCACCGCTCCAGGCCGCCACGAGGACCAGGACGACGATCGCGAGGCGGGCGTGCACGGTCACAGCGTTGCAAGGCCGTCGCGGCGCATGGCGCGCAGGATGACCCGCGACGCGATGTGGATGCCGGCATTGGCGAGATGGATGCCGTCCGCCGCGCGGACGGCCACCCGGCGGCCGCCGACGATCGCCGTCTCGCGGTAGCGATTGCCGGGCGAGATCGCCGGTCCGAGATCGACGACCGCGACCCCGTCGGGGAACCCGGCCGCCGCGCGCTCGATCGCCGCGTTGATCGCGTCGGTGAGCTCCACGCGGCGCGGGTCGCGCGGCGCGGGCAGCAGCACCCAGTACACGATGCCGCTGCCCTGGCGCAGGTAGGTGCGCATCATCCCGCGCACCTCGCCCGCGTAGGCCTCGATCCATTCCGCGACGCAGCAGCCGACCTTCTCGCCGGATGCGATCTTCAGCGGGAAGATGTCGCCCGCCGCGCCGAGGAAGACCACGGTCGCGTCGGGCCGCGTGCGGCGCACGGACGCCCGGGCGTGCAAGGGCCACGGGAGCAGCTCGGGCCTCGTGATCCCCGTGCCGATGTGCGGATCGCCGGTCAGCGCGCCGCCGGTCCGGCGGACCGTGCGCGCCAGCACGTCGATGATCCCGAGCACCATCGAGTCGCCGGTGACGAGCACCCTGTAGCGCGCCTGCGGACGGACGTCGACGCGGCGCTCGACGATCGCCGTCATCGCGGGCGACCGCAGCGTCACGGTCCAGGTGCCCGCTCGCGGGAGGCGCAGCCGCGTGCGGAGGCGGACCTGCCCCGGCGCCAGCCGCACGTCGCGGCATGTCGGCGGCGCGGCGGCGGCGCGCGCGCAGATGCGGCCCGTGACGCCGCCCTGGCGCAGCGTGTCGGCGACGCGGACGTTCACCGACTCGCCCGGGCGCAGCCGCGTCGGCGCGACGATGAGCTGCAGGCGGTCGGCGCCGTCGGCGGGCACGGGCGCCGGTGCCGGTGCCGGTGCCGGTGCCTCGGCGCGGCTCGCGGAAGCGGACGCGAGGGCCACGGCGACGACGAGGACGGCCACGGCGCCGCGGGTGACCCTCCGCATTCAGCCGCGGCGCGCCGCGATGTTCAGGCGCACGTAGTCGAGCACCGGCCGCTCGCCGAGGCGCGCGATCACGGCATCGAGGAAGCGGTCCTGCTCGGACGGATCCAGGCGCGCGAGGTGCGGCCCGAGGCAGACGGCCTCGAGGTACGCGCGCGGCTCGTCCGGTCGCACCGGCAACGGCTGCAGCCAGCATTCGACGTCCTCGAAGCCGGCGGTGCGCAGGCGCTCCTCGGTGAGCTGCGGCGAGACGAAGTTCCACGGGCGCGCCCAGCCCTCGAAGCGCGCGGAGAGGCCCGCGTCGGCGGCCGCATCCAGAGCCGTCCGGTGCACGCCCGCGACGTTGCCCTCCCCGCCGCATTGCGCGCTGAGCCGGCCGCCCGGCCGCAGGGCCGCGGCGAGGCGGGCGTAGAGCGCGGGGTGGTCCGGGACCCAGTGGAACGTCGCGTTGGAGAAGACGGCATCGACATGCTCGCCGGGGGCGAGCCGCAGCTGCGCGAGATCGGCCTGGCGCACGTCGGCCGCCGCGCCGGCGAGCTCCTCGCGCGCGCGGGCCACCATCTCCGGCGACTCGTCGACGGCGATGACGCGCCCGCGCGGCAGGCGCTCGAGCAGCATCCGCGTCACGCGCCCCGAGCCGCAGCCCGCGTCGAGGACCGTCTCGTCGCCCGCGAGCGCCAGGCGGTCGAGCACCGCGCCCGCCATCTGCACCTGCGGCCCCGAGACCCGGTGGTAGGCGTCGGCGTTCCAGTCGCGCAGCCGGATCATGTCAGCGCGGTCGTCACCGGGCCCGAGCGCTCGCGCTCGGCCTCGTAGGCGGCGATCGCGTCCTCCTGCAGGAGCGTCTGCGCGATGTCGTCCAGGCCGTTGACGAGGCGGTGCTTGGTCTCCGGGTCGATCTCGAACGACGCGACCTGGCCGTCGAAGCGCACCTCCTGGGCCTCGAGGTCGATCTCCGCCGGCACCTTGGGGTCGAGCTCCATGAGCGCCGCGACCTCGTCCTCGGAGAGCTCGATCGGCAGCAGCCCGATCTTCGTGCAGTTGGACTTGAAGATGTCGGCGAAGGAGGGCGCGATGATCGCCTTGAAGCCGTAGTCCTCCAGGCCCCAGGGCGCGTGCTCGCGGCTGGAGCCGCAGCCGAAGTTGCGCCCGGCGACGAGGATCGGGTTGCGCGGCAGCTCCCAGCCGGGCTCCTTGGCCCAGTCGTAGAAGAGGAACTCGCCGAAGCCGCTGCGCTGCACGCGCTTGAGGAACTGCTTGGGCATGATCTGGTCCGTGTCGACGTCGGCGCGGTCGAGCACCGAGACCGATCCCATGATCGTCGTGATCGGCTCCATGACAGGGTTACCTCCGCGGGGCATCCGGCCCCGCGCTTGAATTTGACGGCTGGCCTCCGGCCGCCGGAGACCATTCTCGGATGTCGACGAAACGGCCCTCGATGGCGGCCGCGGCCGCCATCTGCGGGGAGACGAGGTGGGTGCGCCCGCCGCGCCCCTGACGGCCCTCGAAGTTGCGGTTCGAGGTCGAGGCGCAGCGCTCGCCCGGCTCGAGCGTGTCGGGGTTCATGCCGAGGCACATCGAGCAGCCCGCGCCGCGCCAGTCGAAGCCCGCGGCGCGGAAGATCTCGTCGAGTCCCTCGCGCTCGGCCTGCGCCTTGACCTGCGCCGAGCCGGGGACGACCATCGCGCTGACCGTCGGCGCGACCGTCCGCCCCCTGACGACCTCGGCGGCGACGCGCAGGTCGCCGATGCGGCTGTTCGTGCACGAGCCGATGAAGACGCGGTCGAGCTCGATCTCCCGGATCGGCGTGCCGGGCTCGAGGTCCATGTAGGCCAGCGCGCGCTCGTGGCCCTCGGTGCGCGGCTCGGGGACGACGTCGGCGACGCCGGCGACCATGTCCGGGGCCGTCCCCCACGTCACCTGCGGGCTGATCGCCGACGCATCGACGGTGATCTCGCGGTCGAACGTCGCGGCCTCGTCGGTGCGCAGCGCGCGCCACGCGTCCGGGATCTCGATGCCGGCGTGCTCGGCGACCCACGCGAACGTCGTCTCGTCGGGCGCGATCATGCCCGCGCGGCCGCCGCCCTCGATCGTCATGTTGCAGACGGTCATCCGACCCTCCATCGAGAGCGCCTCGATCGCCGGGCCGGCGAACTCGACGACGTGGCCGGCGGCGCCGTCGACGCCCATCTGCCCGATCGTCGCGAGGATGAGGTCCTTGGCGGTGACACCGGGCGCGAGGTCGCCGGTATAGAGGATGCGCATCGAGCGCGGCTTGGGCGCGACGAGGCACTGGGTCGCGAGGACGTGCTCGACCTCGCTCGTGCCGATGCCGAACGCGAGCGCCCCGAAGGCGCCGTGCGTCGCGGTGTGGCTGTCGCCGCAGACGATCGTCATCCCCGGCTGCGTGACGCCGAGCTCGGGCCCGATGACGTGGACGATCCCCTGGCGCTCGGAGCCCAGCGAGTAGACGGGGATCCCGAACTCCTCGCAGTTGCGCTCGAGCGTCTGGACCTGCACGCGGCTGAGCTCGTCCTTGATCATCGCGACGGTCGGCGTGTCGTCGGTCGGGACGTTGTGGTCGGCGGTGGCCAGCGTGCGATCCGGCCGGCGGACCGTGCGGCCCGCGAGCCGCAGGCCGTCGAAGGCCTGCGGGCTCGTGACCTCGTGGACGAGGTGCAGGTCGATCCACAGGAGATTGGATCCCGGCCCTCCGACCTCGTGATCGGCCCAGATCTTGTCCAACAGCGTGGTGGGTGGCGATGCGCTCATGTGCGGGTCAGCTCCTGCGTAGGCCGGCCGAGACGACGGCCAGAAGGACCGCGTCGCCGGAGCCGGGGTTCTCGAAGTGATGTGGGAGGTCGGCGTCGAACGTCACGCAGTCGCCGGCGGCGAGCTCGTGGCGCTCACCGTCGATCTCCAGCACGACGCAGCCCTCCTGGACGAGCGCGCTCTCGCGGCTGCCGGGCTCGTGCATCGGCGGGTCGCCGGGTCCGCCCGTGACCGCGCCGGAGGCGAGCACGTGGCGGGAGAGCTCCGCGCGCTGGCCGGGCAGCGGCGGCGTCAGGATCTCCGCGCGGTGGCCGGAGGCCTCGTCGCTTGTTCCCGGCCGCCGCTCGGGCGCCCGCACGATCGCGACCTGGCCGCCCTCGTCGAGGCGCAGGAGCTGCGACAGGCGCAGGTCCAGTCCGGATGCGATGCGGGCGGCGACGGCGAGCGTCGGGCTCGTCTCGCCGCGCTCGACCTGGCTGAGCATCGGCGCGCTGACGCCGCTGCGCTCGGCGAGGTCGCGGAGGCTCAGCCCGCCGGCGTCGCGCAGCGCGCGGATGCGCGGGCCGATCGGTGCGGGGTGCTCGAGCGTCGCCATACGTTTGTACGTTATCACGTACAAACGCCCGTGGCCAGCGGTTCCGAAGTGCCCGGTCGCTGTCCTACGAACGTCCCATAGCCGATGCGCGATCGCGCAGATACAGTGCGGTCTCCTGCACGGACGGTGCAGGACATTCGTCGGAGGGGTACGTGAATTTACGAATTCTTTGCGCAAACTTCGCACCTGGTTGCGGTATCGCGCACTTTGCTGTTCAGCATCTACGTCGTAACTGCCGATAGGTCCAGCATGCGGACGCTCCTCTCAAGCGCGCTGATCGCACTCGTCGCCCTCGTCGGGCCGGGGGTCTCAGGGGCCCACGCAGCGGGCGATCCGATGCGCGGCGCGCAGTGGGGACTGGACGCCATCCACGCGGATTCCGCCCCGACCGGCACGACCGGCGCGGGCGCGCTCGTGGCGATCATCGACTCCGGCGTCGAGGCCGCGCATCCCGACCTCGCCGGTCGCGTCGTCGCCGGTCCGGACTTCATCGACGGCGGCGCGCCGGACGACCCGACCGGCCACGGGACGCACATCGCCGGCATCGTCGCCGCCGCGGCCGGCAACGGCGTCGGCGTCGCGGGCATCGCCCCGCAGGCCAGGATCTTCGCCGTGCGCGTGCTCGGCCCCGACGACAACGGCTCGGCGGCCAACGTCGCCGCCGGCATCAACGCCGCGGTCGACGCGGGCGCCGACGTCATCAACCTCTCGCTGAACTGGGCCCAGGGCAGCCAGGAGCTCGCGGCGGTCACGGCCGCCATGCAGCGCGCCGCAGACGCAGGGGCGCTGCTCGTCGTCGCCGCCGGCAACGGCGGGCAGGGCCGCTGCGAAGAGCCCGTCCTACCGAACCGCGCGCTCTGCGTCGGAGCCTTGAGCAACAACCTCAGGCTCGCGCCCTTCTCGAGCTTCGGCCAGAACCTCAGCCTCGTGGCCCCCGGCGACGACATCACGTCGACGTATCGCGACGGGACCTACCAGAGCCTGTCGGGCACGTCGCAGGCCGCCGCCGTCACGAGCGGTGTCGCGGCGATGCTCGTCGGCCTCGGCATCCGCGGCGACGAGCTCATGAAGCGCCTGATCTCGACGGCTCGCGACATCGGCGCTCCCGGCGCCGACGCGCGGTCCGGCGCGGGGATGCTCGACGCCGAGCGCGCCCTCGACGGCGCGACGCAGAACCGCATGCCCGCGGTGCTGAGCGTCGACTCCGCCTCGCACGCGGCCGCCGACACGATGAGCCGCCGCGGCCTGCGCGTGAGCTGCGACGCGGCCCGCGCCGGCGTCTGCAAGGTGAAGATCCGCGCCGGCGGCAGCATCATCGCGCGCGGCAGCGCGACGGTCGACGGCACCGGCGCATTCGACGTCGTCGCCCGCCCGACCGCCGCCGGCCGCCGCCTGCTGGCCTCCAGGCGCGCGATGAGCGGCGTCGTGGACACGTCGCTGTCGGGCGTCGCGCGCGTGCGCCGCGCGCTTGCCGTCCGCGGCGGCTGAGCGAGCCACAGCGCTCGGTACGCTCATCGGGCGTGGCCGAGCCCTTCCTGCCCCCCGACGTCCTCGTGCTCGCCAGCGGCGGCACGCTCGGCGAGGCCTGGATGAGCGGCGTGCTCGCCGGGATCGAGGATGCGACCGGCCACGACTTCCGCACGACGGAGTCGCTCGTCGGGACCTCCGCCGGATCGCTCGTCGCCGCCGCGCTCGCCGCCGGTCAGCGCCCGCGCCGCCCGCGGACCGGCGCGGGGCTGCGCGCGCTCGGTCCCGGCGCGCCGGGGGACGACGTCGCCTCGAAGTCGGCGGCCGGGATCGCGGCGGTGCGGGCGATGCCGCGGGCGGTCCTGCAGAACCTCGGCCGCGAGGCCGTGCGGCTCGCCGGCGCGGCCGCCACGCCGCTGGCGCCGATGGCGCTGGCCGCCGGCTCGAGCGGCAGCGCGGCGGTCCGCGCGGCGTTGCTCTCGCGTGCGCCGGGCACCGACCGCTCGCTGACCGCGATCGGCGACGGGGTGAGCGCCACGGGCGCGCAGTTCGACGGGCGCCTGCGCGTCGTGACCGTCGATCGTGCCAACGGCCGCCGGGTCGTCTTCGGGGCACCGGGCGCGCCGGACGCGACCGTCGCCGAGGCAGTGCAGGCGTCCTGCTCGGTGCCGTGGGTGTTCGCGCCGGTGCCGATCGACGGGCGCGAGTACGTCGACGGCGGCGTCTGGAGCAACACGAACCTCGACGTCGCTCCGGCGGGCCGGCTGACGCAGGTGCTGTGCCTCAACCCGATCGCGAGCCTCGACATCGCGCTGGCGTCGCCGTTCGGGCTGCTGCGGGCGATCGCCGGCAGCACGGCGGCAATCGAGACGCTCGCGCTGCGCAGCCGCGGCGCGCGGGTGCGGATGCTCGGCCCGAGCCACGACATCGGCCGCGTCATGGGCCGCGATCTCATGGACACGCGCCTGCGCGACGACGTCCTGGCCGGCGGCTACGCCCAGGGCCTGGAGATCGGCGGCGGAGAAGAGCGTGCCCGGGCGGCGGCGTACGGGTAGCCACACTGCCGATGAGCCCACCGGCGCCCGCCAAGCGCTCGAACACGATGCTCGCGGTCCGCTACGCGCTGCCCGGCGTCATCTGCCTCGCCGGGATCGTCATCCTCATCGTCGACCGCTCGCTCATCGGCCTGGAGGGCTTCGTGCTCTTCATCGGCGCCGGCCTGTCGATCCTGCTGCTCAACGTCCTGTACCGGATCGGCGTCTCGGGCGACGCCGAGCGCGACCGCGAGGAAGCGGCCCGGACGTACTTCGACGAGCACGGGCGCTGGCCGGACTGACGGCGCGCCGGTCGCGGCGCCCTTACGGCGTCGCGAGCGGCTCGCGCTCGGCGAGGTCGACGGCCTCGCCCGCGGCCTGCGCCTTGCGCACGGCATTGGACAGCGCGCGCACGTAGGCCCGGCCCGCCGCCTCGATGATGTCGGTCGCGACGCCCTGGCCGGAGGCCGACTGGCCGTCGTACTCGAGCACGACCGACGTCTCGCCGAGGGCGTCCTGGCCGCCGGTCACCGCGTCGACGCGGAACGCGCGCAGCTGGGCGTCGACGCCGGTCGCGGCGTTGATCGCCTGGAACACCGAGTCGACGGGGCCGTCGCCGGAGAACTCGCCGGACGCCGAGACGCCGTCGGGCAGCGTCACGACGACCTTCGCCGTCGGCGCCATCCCCGAGCCCGCGTGGACCTCGAAGGACTCCAGCGCGTAGCTCGCGAGCTCGTCGCGCAGGTCGTCGGTGACGAGCGCCTCGAGGTCCATCGCGGTCACCTGCTTCTTCTTGTCCGCGATCTCCTTGAAGCGCTTGAACGCCGTGTTGAGCGCCTGGCCCTCGACGGTGAAGCCGAGCTCGGCGAGCGTCTGTCGCAGCGCCGCGCGGCCCGAGTGCTTGCCGAGGACGAGCGAGTTGGCGTCGAGTCCGACGGTGCGCGCGTCCATGATCTCGTAGGTCGTGCGCTCCTTGATGACGCCGTCCTGGTGGATCCCGGACTCGTGCGCGAACGCGTTGCGCCCGACGATCGCCTTGTTGGGCTGCACGACGTAGCCCGACAGCCGCGACACGAGCCGCGACGTGCGCGCGATCTCCGTCGTGACGGCCGTCGTGTGCAGGCCGGAGGCGTCGCCGCGCGTGTGCAGGAGCATCACGATCTCCTCGAGCGAGCAGTTGCCCGCGCGCTCGCCGATCCCGTTGACCGCGCACTCGACCTGCCGGGCGCCCGCGAGCAGGCCGGCGTAGGAGTTCGCGACGGCGAGGCCGAGGTCGTCGTGGCAGTGCACGGAGACGATGACGTCGCGCAGCGCGGGGATGAGCCGGTAGAGGCCCTCGAGATACGCCGTGTACTCCGCGGGCGTCGTGTAGCCGACGGTGTCGGGGATGTTGATCGTCGTCGCGCCCTCCTCGATCGCCGCGGCGCAGACCTCGGCGGTGTACTCGAGGTCGGCGCGGGTGGCGTCCATCGGCGAGAACTCGACGTCCTCGACGAACGACCGCGCATGGGCGACGGCGGCGCGCGCCTGGGCGAGGATGTCCTCGCGCGTCGAGCGGAACTGGTGGACGATGTGGATGTCCGACGTCGAGATGAAGGTGTGGATCCGAGGTCGCTCGGCGTCTTGTACCGCTCGGGCCGCGGCCTCCACGTCGGGGGCTTGAGCTCGAGCGAGGCCCGCGACGATCGGGCCGTCGACCTCGCGGGCGATCGCCTGCACGGCCTCGAAGTCGCCCGGCGAGGCGATCGGGAAGCCGGCCTCGATGACGTCGACGCCGAGGCGGGCGAGCTGGTGGGCGATCTCGAGCTTCTCCGCGGTGTTCAGGGAGATGCCCGGCGACTGCTCGCCGTCGCGCAGCGTCGTGTCGAAGATGCGGACGTGGTCGTGGTCGTGCTGAAGGCTGCTCATGACGTGTTCCTGCTCCTTGCCGAAGGTTCGAGGTGTGCTGCTTCTCAGTCGGTTTGCGGCAGTGCGGCCGCCACGCAGATAGCTCCCCCTAGCGGGGGAGCAGGAGAAGCAGGGACAGCTCGAACGCGTGCGTCATGCGCCCGAAAGCATAAACGCTGCGGCCGCGCTTGCCCAGCTGAGAATTGACCGCGGGGGAAGAATGGACGCATGTCGCACACGGTGATCGGCAGATGAGGCGCAGCCGCAGCGTCCACCTCGCGGTCGTCCCGCTGCTGGCCGCGGCCTTCCTCGCCGGCTGCGGCGGCGAGGACGAGACCGCCTACTGCGTCGGCCCGGACAACCGCGTCACCGACAACTCCAACTGCGACCGCGGGGACAACGGCGGGTTCTTCTGGTTCTTCGGCGGGCCCGGCCTGGCGCGCGGCTCCTTCGCCGGCGCCGGCGAGCGCATCAACTCCACCGACAAGGCCGCGCTCGCGCGCCGCGGCGGCTTCGGCTCCAGCGCCCGCTCCGGCGGCGTCGGGCGCCCGACCGGCAAGACGATCGGCGGCGGCGGGTTCTTCTCGGGCGGCGGCTGAGTGGATCGCCACGACAGCGATCCGCGTCCTGGCTGGGAGGCGATCATCGAGCAGCAGGGGCTCATCTACTGGAAGACCCCGCTGCCCGACGGCGAGGAGATCTCCTACTGGCACGAGGGCGCGCACTACTCGCTGACCGGCGACGAGGTCTACGACATCGAGGCCGTCGCGCGCCTCATGACCGAGATGCTCGTCGAGGCCGGCGACTACATCATCGAGGAGAACCTCTTCGCGCAGATGGGGATCCCCGGCTGGGCGGTGCCGCGCATCAAGGAGACCTGGGAGAGCGAGCCGCCGATGCTCTACGGGCGCTTCGACTTCGCCTACGGCCACGACGGCGTGCCGAAGCTCCTGGAGTACAACGCCGACACGCCGACCGGGCTGCTGGAGTGCGCGGTCGTCCAGTGGCACTGGGCGCGCGACGTCTTCGGCACGGGCGCCGACCAGTGGAACATGCTGCACGAGATGCTCGTCGAGCGCTGGCGCGAGCTCGCCCAGGGCGGGCGCCTGCCCGGGACGGTCGTCCACATGCTGCACACGAGCGCCGAGCGCTCCGGCGAGGACTTCATGACGATCGGCTACCTCGCCGAGACCGCGCGCGCCGCGTACCTGCTCTGCGAGCTCATGCCGATCGAGAGCCTCGGCTACCTCGAGGGCAGCGGCTTCGTCGATCTCGAGGGCAAGCCCGTGCGCACGGCGTTCAAGCTCTACCCGTGGGAGTGGATGATCCGCGAGGACTTCGCGATGCAGGCCGTCGAGCACATGGGCGACGGCCCCGGCCAGACGACCTGGATCGAGCCGATCTGGAAGATGCTGTGGTCCAACAAGGGCATCCTGCCGGTGCTGCACCGCCTCTATCCGGAGAACCCGCACGTCCTGCCGGCGTGGTTCGACGGCGAGCAGCCCGCCGGGCTGGAGTCCTTCGTGCGCAAGCCGCTGCTCGCGCGCGAGGGCGCCAACGCGGCCGTCGTGCTCGACGGCGCGGTCGTCGAGGAGGGCCCCGACCAGGGCTACGGCGAGGAGGGCTTCGTCCTGCAGGCCTACACCGACCTCGGCGACTACGGCGCCGGCGCGCGCCCGGTGCTCGGGGTCTGGACCGTCGACGTCGAGCCCGCGGGGCTCGGGATCCGCGAGAGCGACGGCCTGCTGACGACCAACACGTCGCGATTCGTGCCGCACGTCATCGCCTAAGGAGGAGGAACGCATGCTGGAACTCGTCGGGCAGGTGCTGGCCTATTCGGGTGTCGGCATCGTCGTGCTCGTGGCCGGCTTTCTCGTCATCGACGCGCTGACGCCGGGCAGGCTCGGCGCGCTCGTCATGGAGGGCAACGCAAACGCCGCGGTGCTCGCCGCGACGACGCTGCTGGCGCTCGGGCTCATCCTCTGGTTCGCGATCTTCTTCACCGGCGCCGGCTGGGAGGGCCTCGACGACGCGCTGGTCTACGGCGCCGTCGGCGTCGGCGCGCAGGCCGTCGGCTTCGTCGTGTTGGACGCGCTGACGCCGGGCAAGCTCGCCGTCATATGCGAGGAGCGGACGCTGCATCCCGCGGCGCTGGTCTCGGCGGCGGTCCAGATCGCGGTCGCGCTCGTGGTGTGCGCATCGCTGACGTAGCCGTCGCCTACGAGGAGCGTTACTGGTATCCCGACGACGGCGGCATCGTCTGGGTCGCGGGCTATACGCCCGTCGACCCCGAGACCGGCCGCTATCTCGCCCGCGACGCCGAGGAGCTGACGGCGCGCGGGCTCGTCGTCGCGGGCGTCGCGGGCGCCGCGCGCTTCCACGACGAGGCGCTGCAGCGCGACGACGTCGCCCCCGGCGCCACCCTCGCGCTCAGGCGCGATCCGGGCAACGAGCACGACCCCGACGCCGTCGCCGTGCACGCGGCCGGCGGCCCCCAGGTGGGCTGGGTCCCGCGCGAGGTCGCCGGGCGCGTCGCCGCCGGGCTGGATGCCGGCGAGCCGTGGACGGCGGTCGTCCTGCGCGAGCGCCGCCGCTCGCCGCGCGACCCGCGGACCGGCCTGACGATGCTCCTGGCCCCCGCCGAGTCCATAACGATGCGTGAAGGCGAGCGCCGTTGAGCATCATGTGAGCGATGGCACGGGACACGGGATTCCCAGTTCAGGACGCGCAGGACGACTTCCTGCGCGCGCGCCGGCGCCGCGTCTTCGCGCGCCTGTCGGCGGTCCTGCGCCTCGAGCCCGGCGACGTCGACGTCATGCTGTCCTTCGACGAGGTCGTCGCGGCGCTCGGGCGCGTCGGCGAGCGCGACCTCGGCACGCAGGTCATCGCGATCGAGTCGATCGTCGGGACCGTCGACCGCGGCAACGACTTCGACCGCGAGTTCCGTCCGCGGTCATCGCGCGCGCGCACGCGCTTCGAGCGCATCGCCGAGGCCCAGCGCCGCGGCGTCTCGATGCCGCCGATCGACGTCTACCGCGTCGGCGACCTGCACTTCGTCCGCGACGGCCATCACCGCGTTGCCGTCGCACGCGCCCAGGGCCGCGACACGATCGAGGCCCACGTCGTCGAGGTCGTCACGCGCGTGCCCGCCGATCGCTCGATCAGCCTCGAGGACCTGCCGCTGAAGAGCCACGAGCGCCTCTTCCGCGAGCGCGTGCCGCTCGCGCCGGAGGCGGCGCGGAAGATCGCGCTCACCGACCCGGTGCGCTTCGGCACGCTCGCCGAGGGCGTCGAGGCCTGGGGCTTCCGGCTCATCCAGCACGACGGGACGTTTCTCGATCGCGCGCAGACGGCGGCGCGCTGGTTTGACGAGGAGTACCTGCCGGTCGTCGCGATCCTGCGCGAGGCCGAACTCATCGGCCGGCGCGAGACCGAGACCGATGCCTACCTGCGGCTCTCGAGCGAGCGCTACCGGATCATGCGCACGCAGGAGTGGAGCGACGAGGCGATCGAGCGCGTGCGGCGCGGCCGTTAGGCGACCCTGGTTCGGCAGGGACCGCCGACGCCGGCGACCTGCATCTCTGACGGCATGGGTCCGGTTCGCGTGCTGTGCGCGCGGGGGGTTTGGCCTGAAACGACGCACTGTGCGTCGCTTGCGGCCAGACCCCCTGGGCTGGGAGGGGGTTGGGCCCGAACCGACGCAATGTGGGACGTTCTGGGCCCAACCCCACGGGGCGACCGCGGGGCGCGCCCCGGCGCCTCGTCTGTTCCTCGAAGCCGCAGGTACATCCCACCACCAGCGCGTCGCGGATCGCGCGCCACCCCCGAACACGGTGCCATCAGCTAGCCGGCGTCGGCGGCGCGCACCTCGACGTTCAGCAGGGCCGTGCCGGTCGCGCCGAAGAGCCGCAGCCAGAGCGGGAGGTACATCTCCATCCCGCGCGCGGCGCCGATGTCGCCGAGGTCGAGGATCGACTCCGCCGGCCAGCCGAAGCCCCGCAGCAGCTCGGCGGCCTGCGCCTTGGCGGCCGCGTCGTTGCCGGCGACGAACGTCGTGTGCGTGCCGCCCACGAGCGACGGCTGCACCATGAGCGCGGCGGTGACGGTGTTCAGCGTCTTGACGACCCGGACGTCCGGGAACGCCCGCTGGATCTGCTCGCCGAGGCTGTCGTCGTTGCAGACGGTGAGCGTCGGCGGCATGCCCTTGGAGAAGTCCAGCGGGTTGGAGACGTCGACGAGGACCTTGCCCGCCAGCTGCTCGGCGCCCGCCGCTTGCAGCGCCGCCAGCGAGGCCGCGCCGTTCGTCGCGTTGACGACGAGCTCGCCGAAGCCCGCGGCGTCGGCGAAGTCGCCCTCCGTCGCGGGTCCGCCGGTCTCCCCGGCCCATGCGACCGCCGCCTCGTTGCCGGCCGTGCGCGAGCCCATGCGGACCTCGTGCCCGTCGGACAGCAGGGCGCCGGCGAGGGTCCGGCCGACGACTCCGGTGCCGAGGACGGCGATGCGCATCGCGCGGACGCTATCGCCCGCGCGTCACTCCGGCGCGGAGCGCTCGGGCGCGGCGTCGTCGGAGGCGGGGGCAGCCTCGGCCTCGGCGTCGGCGCGCTCGTCGGGCTCGGTCTCGTGCTCGGCCTCGACAGCCTCCTTCGTCGCCTCGACGGTGGCCGCGTGCTCGGCGCGGCTGCGCTTGAGGCTCGCGCCGTCGGAGGCGTCGAAGAGGTGGAGCTTCGCGGCGTCGAACCACAGCCGCGCGTTCTGACCCTCGCTGATGTCGGACTCCGGGTTCACGCGTGCGACGGCCTGGCCGGCGCCGCCGCCGGGCGTCTCGGCGACGCCCGAGTCGCGCGCGAGCTCGGCGAGCTCGTCGGAGCTCACCTCGCCGCCCTGGAAGGAGAAGTAGACGTAGATCTCCGAGCCCATCGACTCGACGAGCTCGACGGGCGCGTCGAACTCCACGCCCTCGGGGTGGTTGGCGGGCGCGAGGCGCGCGTCCTCGAAGTCCTCCGGGCGGATGCCGACGATGACGCTGTCGTGGTCACCGAGGTCCTTGGGCGCCGGGATCTTCGCGAACGGCAGATGCACCGTGCCGCCGCTGATCTTGCCCGAGAAGAAGTTCATCGCCGGTGAGCCGATGAAGCCCGCGACGAAGATGTTGATCGGATCGTTGTAGAGCGCGCGCGGCGTGTCGACCTGCTGCAGGACGCCGGAGCGCATGACCGCGACGCGGTCGCCGAGCGTCATCGCCTCGGTCTGGTCGTGCGTGACGTAGACCATCGTCGTCGACAGGTCGCGCTGCAGCCGCGAGACCTCGGTGCGCATCTGGACGCGGAGCTTCGCGTCGAGGTTCGACAGCGGCTCGTCCATGAGGAACACCTGCGGGTCGCGCACGATCGCGCGACCCATGGCGACGCGCTGGCGCTGGCCGCCGGAGAGGTTCGCCGGCTTGCGCTCGAGATGGTCGGTGAGGTCCAGCGTGCTGGCAGCCTCGTCGACCTTCTTGTCGATCTCGGCCTGCGGGACCTTCGCGAGCTTCAGGGCGAAGCCCATGTTCTCGCGGACGGTCATGTGCGGGTACAGCGCGTAGTTCTGAAAGACCATCGCGATGTCGCGGTCGCGCGGCGCGAGGTTGTTGACGACCTTGTCGCCGATCGTGAGCTTGCCCTCGGAGATGTCCTCGAGGCCGGCGATCATCCGCAGCGCCGTCGACTTCCCGCAGCCCGACGGGCCGACGAGGATCATGAACTCGCCGTCCTTGATCTCGAGGTTCATCCGCTTGACGGCCTCGGTGCCGTCGGCGTAGCGCTTCGTGACGTCCTTGAGCGTGATGTCGGCCATGGGAGTTCCTCCTACCCCTTGACGGCGCCCGCCGTGAGCCCGGCGACGATGCGGCGCTGGAAGATGAGCACGAAGACGATGATCGGGATCGTCACGAGCACCGCGGCGGCGGCGATGTTGCCGGTCGGCGCGGTGAACTGCGATTCGCCGGTGAAGAACGCCAGCGCGGCGGGCACGGTGCGGGCCGAGTCCGACGAGGTCAGCGTGATCGCGAACAGGAAGTCGTTCCAGGCGAAGATGAAGACGAGGATCGCGGCCGTGAACACGCCCGGCATCGCGAGCGGCAGGATGACCCGGCGAAACGCCTGCCACGGCGTCGCGCCGTCGACCTGGGCCGCCTGCTCGAGCTCCCACGGGATCTCCCGGAAGAACGCGACGAGCGTGTAGATCGCGAGCGGGAGCGCGAACGTCAGGTACGGGATGATGAGCCCGAGCCAGGTGTCGTAGAGGCCGAGCGCGCGCCACATGTCAAACAACGGCCCGACGACCGAGATCTGGGGGAACATCGCGATCGCGAGCGCGCCGGCGAGGATGACCGTCTTGCCGGGGAAGTCCAGCCGCGCGATCGCGTAGGCCGTGAACGACGCCAGGGTCACCGCGATGACCGTCGCGATGAGCGCGATGCCGACGGAGTTGATGAGCGGGCGCAGCAACGGGGAGTCCAGGCCGCCGCTGAAGAGGGCCGAGTAGTTGTCGAACGTCGTGTCCTGCGGGATGAACTTCTTGTCGCTGACGGTCGCGGGCGTCTTGAACGACAGCGAGAGCAGCCAGAACACGGGCACGAGCGCGTAGAAGAGCACCACGCCGAGCGCGAGGGTCCATCCGAGATAGGCGGCCGTCGAGCGGTTCTGCATGGCTTACTTCTTGTCTCCTTGGGAGGGGACGGCCGTGCCGAGCACGCGGACGAACACGAACGCGATGAGGAGCACGAGGATGAAGATCAGCACCGAGACGGCGGAGCCGAGCCCGAGGTTCAGACGCGAGATGAGCTGGTTGTAGCCGAGGATCGACACGGACTCCGTGTCCTGCGAGCCGCGCGTCATGACGAAGATCGAGTCGAACACGCGGAAGGCGTCGAGCGTGCGGAACAGCAGCGCCACGAGCAGCGCCGGCTTCAGCAGCGGCACCGTGATGCGCCAGAAGCGCTGCCAGGCGCTGGCGCCGTCGACCCTCGCCGCCTCGTAGAGGCCCTCGTCGATCGTCGCGAGGCCGGCGAGCAGCAGCAGCGCCATGAACGGGGTCGTCTTCCAGACCTCCGTGAGGATGATGACCGTGAAGGCGTCCTGGCGGTTGCCGAACCAGGCCTTGTCCGTCTCGCCGACGATCGGCAGGCTGTTGACGAAGCCGCTGCTGGGGTCGAACGCGAAGAACCATGCGAACGCCGCGACGACGGTGACGATGCCGTACGGGATGAGCACCGACGTGCGGATGAGCCCGCGGCCGAAGAGCGCCCGGTGCATGACGAGCGCGAGGGCCATGCCGAGCACGAGCTCGATCGCCACCGAGACGACGGTCACGAGGCCGGTGTTGAACAGGTCCTGCCACCACAGCGGCGACGACAGCACCGCGACGTAGTTGTCCAGGCCGACGAAGCCGCTCTCCTCGGGGAAGCGCAGATCGACCTTCTGGACCGACAGGACGACCGCGTAGAGGATCGGATAGATCGTCACGAGCAGCATCGCGACGACCGCCGGCGCGCAGAGCATGAGCGCGAGCTTGCGCTCGGCCTTCGTCTTGTCGCTCGTGTTCGTCGGGCCGCCCCGGCGCTTGCGCGGCGCCTCGACGGCGGAGCTGCCGACCTGTGGTGGCGCCGCGGTGCTCATCGCGAGGACCGGCCTTCCGCGAAGACGCGCACGACGGTCGAGCAATGGCGCGCAGTCACAGGAGGCCCTCGCGCTTGACGGCCTTCTCGACGTTGTCGCGCAGCTCGTCGTACGCCGGGTCGAGGTTCTGCGGGTCGATCTTCGTCGTCGGGTGGACGGCGCGCTGGATCGCGAGCGAGAGGTCCTGGTAGGCGGGCGACTCCGACGGCCGCGGGCCGGCGCTGTTGATCGACTGGCGGATCTGATCGGCGAAGCCCGGATAGACCTTCTCCATCTCCGGCCGGTCGTAGAGGTCCTCGCGGACCGGCGGCAGCCCGCCGAGCTTCGCGACCTCGAGCTGGTTGGCGGGCTGCACGAGGCACTCGGTGGCCGCGAACGCCTCGGCCTTGTGCTTGGAGTACGAGGAGACGCCGATGTTGATGCCGCCGATCGGCGGCTTGCTCGGCGTGTTCGCGTCGACCGCCGGGTACAGCGCGGCGCCCATCTGCTTGAAGACGTCGGGGGCGTTGTCCTTCGCCGACGGATAGACGAACGGGTAGTTGATCTGGAAGGTCGAGTCACCGGCCTCGAAGCCCAGGCGGGCGCTGTCCTCCGTCGAGGTCGTGAGGTTCGGCGCCGCGACGCTCGACTTCGACAGCCGCCCGAGGATCCCGAGCGCCTTCTCCGTGGGCGCCTTGTCGAGCTTGACCGCCTTCGGGCCGGACAGGACCGACGTGCCCGCGGACTCGATGAGCTGGTTGACGAGCACGACGAGGCCCTCGTAGCGGTTGCCCTGCACCTGGATCCGACCCTTCGCCCGCCCGATCTTCTCGCCCATGTCGATCATCTCGTCCCAGGTCTTGGGCGGCGTCGGCACGCGGTCCTTGCGATACCACAGCAGCTGCGTGTTGGACCAGATCGGGATCGTCATGAGGCGGTTCTGGTAGCGGGCGGTCTGCAGGACCGACTGAAAGACGTTGCGGGTGACGATCTGCTCGGTGCTCGACGGGACGGGCGCGACCCAGCCCGCGTTCGCGAACTCGCCGGTCCAGACGACGTCGAGGCCGAGCAGGTCCAGCGACGGGTCCTTGGCGCCGAGGCGCCGGACGAGCTGCTCGCGCTGCTGGTCGGCCTGCGCCGGGAGGAACTCGAACTGGATCTTGTACTTGCCGCCGGACTGCTGCGAGCAGCGCTCGGCGATCTTCTGGGGCGCGCCGCTGGGCTCGTTGAAGATGAACCAGCGCAGCGTCACCGGCCCGCCGCCGGAGCTGTCGTTGCCGCATCCGGCGAGCGCCAATGACCCGAGGACGGCGGCTGTCGCGATCCATCTCCCCCCACGCATGGCCGCTCCTGTACCCCGCGCAGTTCGTTGCGAATCACACGTGCGCTACGTCCGCAGAAGGACGCCCTCGCCGGGCTGCAGCTCGCGCGGCGCCGGCGCTCCGGGTGCAAGCGCCGCGGCGTGCGTCGCGCGCAGCACCGGCCCCGCCGGCGGCATCTCGCGCGGCTCGTCGGAGGCGTTCAGCGCGACGAGATGATCGCTTCCGCGGCGGTAGGCGAGGATCCCCTCGGCGACGCCGTCGATGAACTCGAGGCCGGCGCCGAGCGAGGGCCGCAGGGCGATGAGGTCGCGGTAGAGCGCGAGCACCGAGTCGGCCTCCTGCTCCTGGGCGGCGACGCCGCCGCCCGCGACCTCGATCGCGGGAAGCCAGGGCTCGCCGGTGGTGAATCCGCCGTGCGGCGCGTCGTCGTCCCAGCGCATCGGATGGCGGTGGCGGTCGCGTCCGGCGCGGTCGTCGGGCGGCTCGCGGCCGGGCCCGTCGGCCATCCCGATCTCGTCGCCCTGGTAGACGAACACCGGCCCGGGCAGCGTCAGCGCGAGCAGCGCGGCGGCGCGGGCGTTGCGTGCGCCGACGCGGTCGGGCAGCCGCGAGAAGTCGTGGTTGGACAGCACCCAGGCCACGCGGCCGGCCGCGCCGGCGGGATCCAGGGCGTGCGCGATCGCGGCGCGCAGGGCGCCCGCCTCCCAGGGGGCGTGCAGCAGCTCGAAGGCGAACGCGGCGTCGATGTGCCCGAGATACGGCGCCAGGCCCGCGGCCGGGAGGTAGACCTCGCCGACGAGCAGCGTGTCCTCCCCCGCGCCCTCGCGCAGCGGGCGCAGCGCGATGCCGATGTCCGGCGCGTTGCGGCTGTGGCGCTGCACGAGGCTGCCGGCCTCCCCGAGCTCGGGCAGCGGCGGAGGCACGGTCGCGACCGGGTCGTCGCGGCGCTCCGGGTCCTTCAGGAGGCGATCGATCGCGTCGAGGCGAAAGCCGTCGACGCCCCGCTCCACCCAGAAGCCGAGCGACTCCGAGACCGCGTCGCGGACGTCCTGGCTGCGCCAGTCGAGGTCGGGCTGCTCGGGATAGAAGGAGTGCAGATACCAGCCGCGGCCGTGCGGATCGGGCGACCAGGCGCGCCCGCCGAACGCCGCGAGCCAGTTGTTCTGCGGCCCGTCGCGGTCTGACCAGATGTAGCGCTCGGGGTGCTCGAGAAACCACGGGTGCTCGATCGAGGTGTGGCTCGGGACGACGTCCATGAGCACGCGCAGCCCGCGCTCGTGCGCGCGCTCGACGAGGGCGTCGAAGTCGGCCAGCGTGCCGAACCGCGGGTCGATGGCGGTGTAGTCGGCGACGTCGTAGCCGCCGTCGGCCATCGGCGACGGGTACACCGGCGACAGCCAGATCGCGTCGGCGCCGAGCGCGGCGATGTGGTCGAGGCGCTGCGCGATCCCCCGTAGGTCGCCCTCGCCGTCGCCGTCGGAGTCCTGAAAGGAGCGCGGATAGATCTGGTAGACGACGGCGTCGCGCCACCATGCGTTGTCGGGCAACCTGCGCACCGGCCCATCGTGCCCGATCGGCGCCCGCGCTACGCCGCGTCAGCGCGGGCGCACGATCTTCATCTTCGGATACGAGCGCACGTACGCCCGCGGCTTCGTCAGCCGGATGACGAGCGTCACGCGGCGGTTGGAGCTCTTGCGCCGCAGCCTGCGCCGGTTGCCCGGGCCGACGCGGACGAGGTAGGTCTTCGCGCGCCCGGCCTTCAACGAGAAGCTGCGCGTGCCGAACGCGACACGGCGCCCGTTCCAGCGGACCTCCAGGCGCCCGCGGCAGCGCGGCTTGGACGCCTTCGCGCAGCGCACGGGGCCGGCGACGAGGCCGCGCCGCGTGAGGCGCAGGCTGCGCTTCAACAGTGCGACGGGCGCCGGCGGGGTCGTCGCGGGCGCCGAGGCGACGCCCGGCAGCAGCTTGCCGAGCCGAGCGCCCACGATGTCCCAGGCAGGGCGCTTGGAGCCGTCGCGGCGCAGCAGCGCCGTGTCGAAGAAGTCGTCGGCCGGCAGGCGCGGCTGCAGCGCGTAGTAGTACAGGCGCGTCACGCGGTCCAGATGGCCGTCGACGTAGTCGAACATGAAGCGCGTGGCGTCGGCGGCGCGCTGCTCGTCGTAGCGGTACGTCACGCGCCCGCTACCGTCCTGGTAGCGCACGAGGCCGGCCGCCTCGGTGAGCCAGATCTCGCCGGTCGTCTCGCGCAGCAGCGCGTCGGTGCCGGTCGTGCGCAGGTGGTTGACGTCCTCGTAGTTGTGGACGCCCCAGGCGACCGGAGCGCCGGCGAGGAACGGTCGCATCGAGCGGACGTAGGAGGGCGCGTCGGTGCTGTCGAGCAGCTCGGCGCCGAGCACCGTGCAGGCCGGGCAGGTCGCGACCATCGCGTTGTAGAACTCGGCGGCGCGCTGCGGATTGCGGGCCGGCGGCTGGCTGAGGACGTTGGCCTCGTTCCACGGGCCGAACTCCGTCACCGACGGCCAGCGCTGGCGGAAGGCCCTGAATGCCGCCGTGTAGTCCGCGACGCTCGGCAGGACGCAGGGGGCGTTCGGGCAGCGGGTGCCCGGGATGCGGTTGAAGACGACGAGCGGCCGGAGGTTCGCGGCGCGGGCGGTCGCGAGCCAGGCATCGACCGGCGCGGGGTCGGCGAGCGCCGCGTCCCAGCGCACGACGAGGCGCGCGGCGGTCATCGAGAGCTCCGGGCGCAGGCGCGGGTCGCGCAGCGAGGGCGGGTTCTGATCGCTGAGCCCGCCGATCTGAAACGCCCCCGGCGCGGGGGCCGCCAGCGAGAGCGCCAGCAGCGCCACGAGGCCGGGCAGCCTGCGGGTCATGTGGGCGCGAGCATCCGTGTGCGCATCGTTGCCGACCCTATCCGCAGGCCGGCGATCGCCGCCGGGCTACATCCCGTAGCCCGGCGCTGACGGCTGGGTCAGTCGTTGCTGTTGGACGTGTCCGCCGACGGGGCGGAGTTCGACGTGGTGTCGGCTCCCGGTGCCGTTACCGGCGTGGCCGGCGTGACGGGCGTCGGAGCCACATCGAACACCTTCTTCTTCTTGCCGCGCTGACGGTGGCGACGGCCGTGACGTCGTGACATGTCTCATACCTTTCGGCTGGGTCGTGGACGGGGCGTGGATGCAACCTATCCACAGCTGATTCACAGTCTTCACAACACCCGGCAAAGATTGGGCAAAGGCCCGTGGGCGCTGGACGAACGGTCTACGCTCGTCCCGTGCGCGCCCTCCGAGAACGCTTCCGGGCGCTGTTGGCGACCGCCGAGAGCGGCGACGGCCTCGTGGCCGCGGCGCCGCCGGTGCCGGTGCGCGAGATCTTCCGGCGCTTCTGGCCCTACGCGCGGCCGTATCGCAAGTGGCTCGCGCTGACGCTCGTCTTCATCGTCATCGGGCCGGCGATCGACACGGCGATGATCTGGATGTTCAAGATCGTCGTCGACGACGTCCTCGTCCCGCGCGACTTCGACCCGTTCTGGTGGATCGCCGCCGCCTACATCGGCCTGACCGTCCTGGCGGGGATCGTCGGCTTCCTCGACGAGTACCTCTCGACGTGGGTCGGCCAGCGCTTCCTGCTGGACCTGCGCACGCGCCTGTTCGCCCATCTGCAGTCGCTGCCGCTGGGCTTCTTCGAGCGCCGCCGCCAGGGCGACCTGCTCGCCCGCCTGACCGGCGACATCGGCGCGATCGAGAGCCTCATGCTCTCCGGCGTCGCGGACTTCCTGTCCTACGTCTTCAACGTCCTGTTCTTCACCGCCGCGCTGTTCTACCTGCAATGGGACCTCGCGCTCATCTCGCTCGTCGTCGCGCCGATGTTCTGGATCACGGCCAAGCGCTTCTCGCGGCTCATCCGCCGCGCCTCACGCGAGCGGCGCCGGCGCTCGGGGTCGCTGACGGCGGTCGCCGAGGAATCGCTCGGCAACGTCCAGGTCGTCCAGGCCTACAACCGCCAGGACTTCGAGGTCGCCCGCTACGAGCGCGAGGCGGTCGGCTCCTTCCGGGCGACGATGGCGTCGATGCGGCTGCGGGCGATCTTCACGCCGGTCGTCTCGATCATCGAGCTGCTCGGGGCGCTGCTCGTCATCGGCCTCGGGACCTACAAGCTCTCCCAGGCGCAGCTGACGCTCGGCGAGCTGCTGGCGTTCATGACGTACCTCACGCGCCTCTACGACCCGATCCGCGCGCTGACGAAGCTCACGACGACGATCTACTCGGCCTCGGCGGGCGCCGAGCGCGTCATCGAGCTGCTCGACGAGCAGCCCGCGGTCACCGACCGTCCCGACGCCCGCGACCTCGGCCGCGCGCGCGGCGTCGTGGCCGTCGAGGACGTCTCCTATCGCTACCCGGACACCGAGCGCGACGCCGTCTCCGGCGTGTCGTTCACCGTCGGCCCCGGCGAGACGCTCGCGCTCGTCGGCGGCAGCGGCGCGGGCAAGTCGACGCTCGCCAAGCTCCTGCTGCGCTTCCACGAGCCCGCGACGGGCTCGATCAGCGTCGACGGCAGCGACGTCCGCGAGCTCACGCTGCACTCGCTGCGCGAGAACGTCGCGGTCCTGCTGCAGGAGACGCTCGTCTTCGAGGGCACGGTGCGCGAGAACATCGCCTACGGCCGCGCGGCTGCCACCGACGAGGAGGTCGAGCGCGCCGCCCGCGAGGCCGACGCCCACGAGTTCATCGCCGCGCTGCCCGAGGGCTATGACACGCCGATCGGCGAGCGCGGGCGGCGCCTCTCCGGCGGCCAGCGCCAGCGCGTCGCGATCGCGCGGGCGATGGTGCGCAACGCGCCGATCCTCATCCTCGACGAGCCGACGACGGGCCTGGACAACGAGTCCACGCAGCGCGTCATGGCGCCGATGCGGCGCCTCATGGAGGGGCGCACGACGATCGTCATCTCCCACAACCTCATGACCGTCCGCAGCGCGACGGAGATCGTCGTCCTCGAGCAGGGCCGGGTCGTCGAGCGCGGCACGCACGGCGAGCTGCTCGCCGCCGACGGCGCCTACGCGCAGATGTGGCGCTCGCACGACGACGAGTCCGCGCCGGCCGCGCCCGCGCCGGTGGAGCCCTAGCCCGCGTGGCCGGCGACGTCGACCCCCCGCTCGAGGAGGGCGAGGAGCTGGCCCCCGGCTACGAGGTGCGCTTCCACGTCGCCCGCAGCCGGGTGCTCGACGTCTACGACGTCTGGAGCCACGAGCGCGACACGCACTGCGTCGCCAAGTCGCTGCGGCCCGACCGCCTGCAGCACGTCAAGGCGCGCCGGCGCCTGTATCGCGAGGGGCGCGTCCTGCTGGCCATGACGCACCCGCACATCGTCCGCGCCTACGAGATGATCGCCGGCGCGCGCCCGGTGCTCGTCCTCGAGCCGCTGACGGGCGGGTCGCTGGACCGGGCGCTGCGCACCGGCGGGCCGCTCGAGCCGGCGGTCGTCGCCGAGCTCGGCGTGCAGCTGTGCTCGGCGATGCACTACGTCCACGGCCGCGGCCTCGTGCACTCAGATCTCAAGCCGGGCAACGTCATGGGCGACCGCGGCTTCGCGAAGGTCCTGGACTTCAGCCTCGCGCGGGCGCCGGGCCGCGGGCACGCGGGCCGCGGGACCGCGAGCTACCTCGCGCCCGAGCAGGCGGCCGGCGGCCTCGTCGACGCGGCGACCGACGTCTGGGGCATCGGTGTCGTGCTGTGGTCGGCGCTCACCGGGCACGCGCCGTTCCCGGTCGTCGAGGACGCGCCGCGCTACCCCCAGCTCACGCGGCGCGCGGAGCGCATCGGCAGCCTGCGGTCGCTGCCGCCCGAGTTCGCCGAGCTCGACGTGCTCGTGGCGGCGTGCCTGGAGCCCGCAGCGCCGCGACCGGCCGTCCGTCGGCGACCTGGCCGACGGGCTCGACGAGCTCGTCGAGTACGAGGAGGAATGACCGCGCGGAGCGTCGGCGAGAAGTTGCCTGCACATCGGTTTACCGGCGCGACGGATCCGGGAATACCGACGCCGCAGTCAGGGTGCAGCCCAGATCCCCGCCGCTCCCGTCCCCCACGAAGCTCTCGTTGCTCAGGAGGTATCACCATGGCGTCTCACGATGTCACGACCCCGCGTCCCAACGCCGGCTCAGCGCCCGGTCGCAGCGGATCACGATCCTGACCGTCGGCTACATGATCAGCCGCGGGCTCGCGAAGTCCGGCAGCCGCGATCCGTAGTGGTCCGACAGCGGCCAGCACCACATGCGCGACGGCGACCGCGACGGCCACCAGCACTAGTTCAACAACGGCGCCCCCCACGCTGGCCGCCCGGGTTCTCTCCCCCTCGCCCGGGCGGTCAGCCGAGGGCGACGGTCCTGCCGTCGATGAACTCCTCGGAGGAGTTGATGATCTCGTCGACGAGCGCCGGCGGCACGGGCGCGTCGGTCGTGAGGATCATCACCGCGATCTTCGTGTCGCCGTTCGTCGGGGAGTGGCCGACCGCCGCGGACCCGATGTTCACGCCGTGCGCACCGAACGCCGTGCCGACGCGGCCGATGACGCCGGGCACGTCGCGGTAGCGAAACAGCGAGACATAGGGCTCGAGCTGGAGGTTGAAGCGCTCGCCCCACGCCTGCAGGAGGTGCGGCCGGTTGCGGTTGCCGATCGTCGTGCCGGCGACGGTCGTCTCGGTCTCGCCGCAGACGACGGTGACCCGCACGAGGTCGGTGAAGTCACGCGCGGTCGTGCTCGACGTCTCGACGACCTCGATCCCGCGCTCCTCGGCGATCGAGTGCGCGTTGACGTCGTTGATCGGCTCCTCGGTGCGCCCCTGCAGCGCCCCGAGCAGCACCGCGATCCCCAGCGGTCGCGTGTCGCGCTCGGCGATCCGCCCGTTGCACTCGATCCTGATGCGATCGATCGAGCCGCAGAACGCGAGCGACGTCGCGAGGCGGCCGAGCTGGGAGCACAGCGGCCGGAACGGGCCGAGGATCTCCATGTCCTCGGGGGCGATCGCCGGCACGTTGACCGCGGTCGTCACGCTGCCGCCCTGCAGCGCCGCGACGACCTGCTCGGCGGCCTGGTATCCCGCACGGTCGGTCGCCTCGGCGGTCGAGGCGCCGAGGTGCGGCGTGACGATGACGTTCGGATAGCCGAAGAGCGGATGGTCGGTGATCGGCTCGGCGCGGAAGACGTCGAGCGCGGCGCCGGCGACCTTGCCGCTGTCCAGCGCGGCCTGCAGGTCGGCGTCGACGATGAGCGAGCCGCGGGCGACGTTGAGGATCCGCACGCCGTCGCGCATCTTCGCGAACGCCTCGGCGTCGAGCCAGCCCTCGGTCTCGGGCGTGTTGGGCAGGTGGATCGTGACGAAGTCCGCCTGCGCGTAGAGCAGCTCGGTCGTGTCGCAGCGCTCCACGCCGCTGTTGACGTAGCGCTCGGCCGCGACGTAGGGGTCGTAGGCCACGACGCGCATCCCGAACGCCCGCGCGCGCTGGGCGACGAGCTGGCCGATGCGCCCGAAGCCGAGGATCCCGAGCGTCTTGTCCATGAGCTCGGTGCCCGAGTAGATCTTGCGGTCCCAGCGCCCGGCGACGAGCGATCCGTGGGCCTGCGGGATGTTGCGCGCGAGCGCGAGCAGCAGCGCCATCGTGTGCTCGGCGGCGGTGACGATGTTCGAGCGCGGCGCGTTGGCGACGATGATCCCGGCCTTCGTGGCGGCCGTGACGTCGATGTTGTCGACGCCGACGCCGGCGCGCGCGATGACGCGGAGGTTCGCGGCGCGCGCGATGAGCGGCGCGTCGAGCTGCGTGGCCGAGCGGATGAGGACGCCCTCGTACTCGCCGATGCGCGCCTCGAGCTCCTCGCGCGACCAGCCGACGCCGAGATCGACCTCGAGGCCGGCGGCGTTCAGCAGCTCGACGCCGGACTCGCCGACGTTCTCTGCGACGAGGACGCGGGTCAAGCCGCCACCCGCTCGACGACCCAGTCGACGCAGGCCGTCAGCGCCTGCACGTCGGCGGGCTCGATCGCCGGGAACATCGCGACGCGCAGCTGGTTGCGCCCGAGCTTGCGGTAGGGCTCGACGTCGACGATGCCGTTGGCGCGCAGCGTCGCGGCGACGCGGGCGCCGTCGACGCCGTCGTCGAGGTCGATCGTGCCGACGACGAGCGAGCGCTTCGCCGGGTCGGCGACGAACGGCGTGGCATACGACGCGCGCTGCGCCCAGCCGTAGAGGATGTCCGAGGAGGCGCTCGTGCGCCCGACGCACCAGTCCAGCCCGCCCTGCTCGAGCATCCAGTCCAGCTGGTCGGCGAGCATGACGAGCGTCGCGATCGCCGGCGTGTTCAGCGTCTGGTTCGAGCGCGAGTTCGACAGCGCCGTCGCGAGGCTCAAGAACTCGGGGATCCAGCGGCCGCCGCCGGCGATCTCCTCGATGCGCTCGATCCCCGCCGGGCTCAGCAGCGCGAGCCAGAGGCCGCCGTCGGAGCCGAGGTTCTTCTGCGGCGCGAAGTAGTAGACGTCGGACTCGCGGGCGTCCAGCGGCAGGCCGCCCGCGCCGGACGTCGCGTCGACGAGCACGAGCGCGTCGCCTGAGTCGGCGGGCCGGCGCACCGGCACCATGACGCCCGTGGAGGTCTCGTTGTGCGCCCAGGCGACGATGTCGGCCGACGGGTCGCCCGCCGGCTGCGGCGCGTCGCCCGGATCGGCCTCGAAGACGACCGGCTCGAGCAGGAACGGCGCCTTGCGCGTGACGTCGGCGAACTTGCGGCTGAACTCGCCGTAGACGAGATGCGCGCCGCGTTCGCGGACGAGGCCGAAGGCCGCCGCGTCCCAGAACGCCGTCGTGCCGCCGTTGCCGAGCGCGATCTCATAGCCCTCGGGCGCGCCGAGCAGGTCGCTCAGTCCGGCGCGGACGCGGCCGACGAGCTCCCTGACGGGCTTCTGGCGGTGCGACGTGCCCATGATCGCGGCCGCCTCGCCGGCGAGGCGCTGCAGCTGGGCGGGACGGACCTTCGACGGCCCGCAGCCGAAGCGGCCGTCGGAGGGCAGAAGGGGTCGTGGGATCTCGAGCTCGGTGCTCGTGGTCATGGCATGGATCCTCGGGGGTGGGGGTGCGAAGGACGAGATTGCCCGGCGGGGCGCGAGCTACTCGTGGAAGTCGGTGTCGATCCAGTCCATCATCGCGCGCAGCTCCTTGCCGCTGCGCTCGACGGCGCTGGCGGCCTGCTCGGCGCGCATGCGCTTGAAGTTCTCCTGGCCGGCGCGGTTCTCGGCGATCCACTCGCGGGCGAAGTCGCCGTTCTGGATCTCCTCGAGGATCTTGCGCATGTTCGCCCGCGTGTCGTCGGTGATGACGCGCTTGCCGCGCGTGTAGTCGCCGTACTCGGCGGTGTTGGAGATCGAGTAGCGCATCCCCGCCAGGCCCTTCTCGTACATGAGGTCGACGATGAGCTTGAGCTCGTGCAGGCACTCGAAGTAGGCCATCTTCGGGTCATAGCCGGCCTCCACGAGCGTCTCGAAGCCCGCCTGGACGAGCTCGGACGCGCCACCGCAGAGGACGGCCTGCTCGCCGAAGAGGTCGGTCTCGGTCTCGTCCTTGAACGTCGTCTCGATGACGCCGCCGCGGGTGTTGCCGATCCCGCGGGCGTAGGCGAGCGCGAGGCCGAGCGCGTTGCCGGTCGCGTCCTGCTCGATCGCGACGAGGCCGGGCACGCCGGAGCCCTCGAGGTACTGGCGGCGGACGAGATGGCCGGGGCCCTTCGGCGCGACGAGCGCGACGTCGACGCCGGGGGGCGGCTGGACCTCGCCGTAGTGGATCGAGAAGCCGTGGCCGAAGAGCAGCATGTTGCCCTCGGCGATGCCGTCGCGGACGTCGTTGTCGTAGACGTCGCGGTGCAGCTCGTCGGGGACGAGCATCATCACGAGGTCGCCGCGGCTGGCGGCGTCGGCGACCGGCAGGACCTCGAGGCCGTGCTCCGCGGCCTTCGCGGCCGAGGCGGAGCCCTCGCGCAGCCCGACGACGACGTCGACGCCCGAGTCGGAGAGGTTCAGCGCGTGGGCGTGGCCCTGCGAGCCGTAGCCGATGATGGCGACGGTCTTGCCGTCGAGGAGCGAGAGGTCTGCGTCGGCGTCGTAGTACATGGCGGGCATCCTACGATCTCGTCGATCGGTACAGGTCGCCCGATGTAGAAGCCCTGCGCGAAGTCGACGCCGTACTCGCGCAGGAGCCGGCGCGTCTGCTCGTCGCCGACGTACTCGGCGATCGTCTTCTTCCCGAGGCCGCGGGCGATCGAGACGACGGCCTGGACGACGAGCTGGTTCGTCGTGCTGTCGACGAGGCTCTCGACGAACTCGCCGTCGATCTTCAGGTAGTCGAACGGCAGGTGCTTGAGGTAGTAGAAGGACGCGAAGCCGGCGCCGAAGTCGTCGAGCGCGAAGCCGCAGCCGAGCTCGGCGAGGCGGCGCGCGAACTGCTTGGCGCGGTCGACGTTGACGATCGCCGCGGTCTCGGTGACCTCGAAGACGAGCCGGCTCGGATCGACGCCGGAGGCCGCGAGCCGGCGCGCGATGAACGTCGGCAGCTCGGTCTGCGCGAGCGACTTGGCCGAGAGGTTGATCTCGAAGATGACGTCCGGGTCGAGGTCCGGCGACCCGGCGATGACGTCGATCGCGCGGCTCACGACCCAGCGGTCGATCTCCTGGACGAGGTCGAAGCGCTCGGCCATCGGCAGGAAGGCGCTCGGCGGGATGATGTCGCCGTCGCGGCCGACCATCCGCACGAGCAGCTCGTAGCGCGGGACCTCGTCGCCGCGCAGCGAGACGATCGGCTGCGCGTACAGCGTGAAGCGGTCCTCGGCGAGCGCGTCGCGGATCTGCTCGCCCCAGGTCATCCGCGCCTCGAGCGACTGGCGGCGGCTGGAGGCGGCGTCGTAGACGCAGGCCTGGTCGCGGCCGGCCTCCTTGGCGTCGTACATCGCGATGTCGGCCTCGATGAGCAGCTCCTCCCCGCTGAGCCGGCCGGGAGCCTGCGGGAACGGGGCGATGCCGATGCTCGCCGTCGCGCGGCGCGAGCCCTTCGCGGTCGTCACGACCGCGTCGTTGCGGATCGCGACGAGCAGCTCCTCGGCGATGCGCGCCGCCTGGCGCCCGTCGACGTGCGGCAGGACGATTGCGAACTCGTCGCCGCCGAGGCGCGCGACGGTGTCCGTGCGGCGGACGCGGTCGCGCAGGATTCCGGCGACCGTCGCGATGAGCTCGTCGCCGGCGCTGTGGCCGAGCGTGTCGTTGACGTACTTGAAGTTGTCGAGGTCGAGCGCGAGCACGGCGCCGCCCGTGCGGTAGCGCGCGGCGGCGGCGAGCTCGCGGGCGAGCTCCTCCTCGAGGCGGCGGCGGTTGAAGAGCGCCGTGATCGGATCGTGGTCGGCGAGGTGCTGGAGCTGGCCCTCGAAGCGCTTGCGCTCGGTGACGTCCTGCAGCTGGGCGATGCGATACAGCGGGCGCCCGTCGCCGTCGCGGATGATCGACGTGCTGAATGCCGTCCAGACGACGCCGCCGTCGGCGTCGAGCAGGCGCGTCTCGCCCTGCAGCGAGGGGATCTCGCCGGCGGTCAGTTGGCGGACGAGCTCGAGCGTCTCGGGCGCGTCCTCGGGATGGGTGATCGCGGCGATCTTCATCTCCAGCAGCTCGCCGCGGCTGTAGCGCGTGCTGGCGCAGAGCGCGTCGTTGACCTCGAGGAAGCGGCCCTCGATCGCGCCGCCGACGCCGATGAGCGCCATCCCGGCCCCCGCGTCCTCGAAGGCGCGGTGGAAGCGCTCCTCGGCCTCGCGCAGGTGCTCCTCCGCGTCCGAGCGCTCGACGTACTGCGCGACGCGCTCGCCGAGGCGCTCCATCATCTCGCCGATCTCGTCCCCGAGCAGCGCGCTGTCGGTGGCGAAGAACTCGACGACCGCGACGACCTCCCCGTGGCTCGAGAGCGGCACGGCGATCGCCGCGGTCAGCCCGGCCTCGGCGGCCGCCGCGGCGCGGGGGAAGGCGCGGTCGTGCGCGAGCGGCGCGACGACCTGGGACCTGCCGTGCTCCCAGACGCGCCCGGGCAGCCCCTCGCCGCGGCGGAAGCGCAGTCCGCGGGAGGCCTCCTCGAACGCGGCCGCCGGGACCGCGCTGTCGTTCCAGAAGCCCTCGCAGCGCAGCTCGAAGCGCGCGCGGTCGACGGTCCACCAGCTCCCGGCCGCCCAGCCCAGGCCCGTGCCGACGGCCTGCAGGACCGCGGGCCGCGCCTCGTCGAGCATCCGCGACTCCAGCAGCACGCGGCTGACCTCGTACTCCGTCGCGAGGTAGTGCTCGCGGCGGCGGCGCGCGGTGATGTCGTGCATGAAGATGTTGATCGTGTGGCCGGTCTCGGTGAGGACCGGCGAGATCGTGAGCTCGACGAGGAACTCATGGCCGTCGCGGTGCACGACGTCGCGCTCGAGGCGCTGGTCGGCCCAGGGCGAGTCCGCGGTCTGCAGGTACTGCGCGAGGTGCCCGCGATGGCGGGGACGATTGCGCGCGGGGATCAGCAGCTCGGCGAGATCGCGGCCGAGCGCCTCGTCCCGGGTCCAGCCGAAGAGCGCCTGCGCCTGGGGGTTCCACTCGGTGATGACGTCGCCGGCGTCGGTCGAGACGAAGGCGTCGCTCGCGGCCTCGATGATGCACCGCGCGCGCTCCTCGCTCGCGCGCAGGGCGCGCTCGGAGCTCCGCGCCTCGGTGACGTCCTGGCAGATGCCGACCATCCGCCCCGGGCGCCCGCCGGCGTCCGTGAAGACCTGCCCGCGGCTGGCGAGCGTGCGGATGACGCCGTCGGGGCGGACGATCCGCTCGTCGAACTGAAACGAGCCGGGGTCGGCGAGGGCGGCCGCGATCGTCGCGCTGACGCGGTCGCGGTCGTCGGGATGCACGCGCTCGAGGTAGCCGGCGAAGGTCGCCTCGTGCTCGTGCGGGTCGACGCCGTAGATCCGGTACAGCTCCGCCGACCACGTCACGGTGTCGGCCGCGACGTCCCATTCCCAGCTGCCGATCCGGGCGAGCTGCTGGGCCTCCATGAGACCGGCCTGGATGCTCGCGAGCGTCGCCGTGCGGTCGCGGACCTGCGCCTCGAGACTGTCGCGGGCGCCGAGGAGGCCCTCGCGCGCCGCGGCGCGCTCGCTCGTCACGGCGGCGAGCACGAGCCCGATCACCGCACCGATGGCGATGAAGGTCTGCGACAGCAGGAGGGCGGCGTCGGACGAGTCGCCGGCGAACGGGCCGCGGCCGCCGGCCGTGAAGGTCGCCGCGATGATCGCGATCGCGAGGCTCGCGAGCACCGCGCCGGGCTGGCGGAAGCGCAGCGCGGCCCACATGACGGTCGGCAGGACGAGATAGGCGACCGGCGCGGACCCCGAGAAGACCGCGGTGCTGACGACGCCCGCGGCCACAGCGAGCGCCGCGGCCTCGGCGACGCGCCGGCGGTCCAGCGGGCGGGGGAGCCGAAAACGGTGCAGGACGAGCAGGACGGGCGCGACGAGCAGCGCGCCGCACAGATCCCCGAGCCACCAGGTCCGCCACACGGAGCTGAGGTGACCCGCGTCGACGTCGCCGCCGAGGCGCAGGCTCAGGACGCCGATCGTGGCGCTGATGATCGTGCACAGCGCGCCGGCGAGGACGAGCACGAGCACGTCGCGCAGGCGCCGCAGGGACGGGCGGAAGCGGGCGGCTGTCAGGAGGCGGGCGCCGGCCACGGCCTCGAGCGAGTTGCCGGCGGTGATCGCGACGACGGCCGCGGCATCCAGGCCGGTCCAGGAGTTGGCGAGCGCGGCGCCGAGCGCGACGCCCGGCCACAGCCGCGGTCCTGCGAGCACGAGGACGGCGAGGGCGATGCCGGTCGGCGCCCAGACGGCGGTGACGCTCGAGCTCTCGTGGGCGAGCGCGAGCCCGCCCTTCGCCGCCGCGACGTAGACGAGCGCGAGCAGCAGGATGCTCGCCCACCATCGCAAAGTCGCCCGCGCCGTCACCCGATGCTTATCGGACCGCGAGCGCCGGTCCTTGACCCCGCCGATTGCGGCGGAGCGCGCCGGTCCTCGAGCTAGGCGCTTGCGGCGGCGACGTGCGTGCGCCCCGGCAGCGCGACGCTGCCGTCGGCCGCCACGTGCGGCGCCAGGCGCTCGTCGATCGCGTCGCGCAGGTCGTCGCGCTGCGCCGGCGTGAGGCCGCGGACGAGGTCGGCGAGGGTCGTGGAGACGTCGAGCTGGACGTCCCACCACGCGTCGAGGTCGTCGTAGCGGAAGACGACGTCGACCTGCTCGACCGTGATGTCGGTGAAGCCCGTCTCCTCCAGCAACCCGCGGATGCGCTCCGGCTCGCGAAAGGCGAACATGTTCGGGGCGTCGAGGTCGGGCGGCTCGGCGGCCCCCATGGCCTGCAGCTCGCGCATCGGCGCCGACGCCCACGGGTTGTCGGCGGGCGCCGTCCACGCCGACAGCGCGACCCGGCCGCCGGGGCGCAGCACCCGCCGCGTCTCGCGCAGCGCCGCGGCCGGGTCGGCGAGCAGCATGTAGCCCCAGCGGGCGATGACGCCGTCGAGATCTGCGGTCGGCAGATCGATCCACTCGGCGTTGATCGTCCGGAACTCGACGTTCGCGATGCCGAGCTCCCGCGCGCGGGCGCGCGCGAGCTCGACCATCTCCTCGACGGCGTCGGAGCTGATGAGCGTCCCGCCGGGCTGGATGAGCTCGGCGACGAGCAGCCCCGTGTCGCCGGGGCCGGCGGCGAGCTCGAGCACGCGATGGCCGGGCTGCGGCTCGAGCGCGTCGACGAGCCAGCCGGAGACCGGCCGCCCGGCGTCCTCGAAGATGGCGCGGTGCGCGCCCCAGCCCGGCGCCGCCCGTGCCCAGCGCTCGAGGCTCGCGCGGCGGTAGGCCTCGGCGCCGTCGCCGCTCATCAGGCCGTCAGCGTGAACCTGACGACGCGGCGCGCGGCCGGCGCGCTGTTGCCGAACGCCCCCGCCCCGTCGGTGCCGTACGCGCTGACGCGGTACGTGCCCGCGCGGAACTTGATCCTGCTCGCGACGAGATAGGCCCACTTGCCGTCCTTGAGCTTCGCCTTGACGAGGATCGGCTTCTGGCAGTTTCGCGAGACGAAGCCGCGCTTCGGATCCAGCCAGATGCAGGTGGCGGTGGACTTCGCGGCGCTCGACTTCGCGGCGGTCTTCTTCTTCGCCTTCGCGACCGACAGCCGCTGGATCGTGAGGTACACGGTCGTGACGCCGGAGGGGTCCTTCGCGGTCCCGCCGAAGCCGACGCGCGTGCGCTTCGTCGTCTTGACCTTGCGCTTCTTGCCGTCCTTCGTGACCGTCTTCGTCGTCGTCGTCGTGACCTTCACCCGCTGGTTGGGCTTCGGGATCGAGATGACGACCGAGGGCGGCGTGCCGTCGGTGATGCTCACGGGGACGACCGCCGGCGGGCTCGACGCGCCCTGGCGGTCGACGACGACGAGCGAGACCGCGACGTTGCCGACCGCGCTGTAGGTGTGGCTCACCGTCGGCGTCGTCGTGCTCTCCGTCGTGCCGTCGCCGAAGTTCCACTGGTACTGGACGATGCCGCCGCCGATCGCGCCCTCTCGGTCGGTCGAGCCGCTCGCGTCGAAGGTCACCGGCCGGCCGCTCTTCGGCGCCGGGGTCGTGACGGCGAAGCTCGCCAGCGGCGTGCTGTTGTGGAACTCGTCGGCGCCCTGGTCGCTGGCGGCGCCGTTGACGCGCGGCTGCCCGTCGACGTCGGTGGCCGAGTCGCCGGACGTCACCTGGGCCTTGTCGATCGCGGGCGCGTCGGGACGCAGGTGGAAGTTGCGCCGGCCGGCGTTGGCGAAGAGCTGATCTGCGGGCGTCGACTGGTCGGTCCGCGCGAAGGACAGCGTCGCCGCGTTGGGCGCCGCCACGAGGATGACGCCGGCGTTCGTCGCGCGCGGGTTGGCACCGAGCACGATCGAGTCGGTGACGGTCGCGGTGATGTTGCCCGCCGGCGTGTTCAGCAGGCCCGTCGCGGAGCTCGCGTCCAGCGAGAACGCGTTGGCGGAGCCCGCGATCGTCACGTGGCGGCCGGTGATCGTCACCGATCCGGCGCTGCCCGGGACGAGCGTGCCGACGCCGGTCTTGACGGCAATGCCGGTGCCGTTGGCCCCGCCGCTGATGATGCTCGAGCTCAGCAGCAGGCTCGCGCCCGCCCCGCCGGTCTGGATGTCGACGGCCTTGCCCGCCTCGGCGCCGGTGACGACGGTGCTGCGGGTGAGCTCGTTGCCCGCGCCGCCGGCGATCGTCATGACCGAGCCCGCGGCGCTGAGCAGGAAGGCGTCGCGGACCGCGACGCCGGCGCTGCCGCTGACCCCGACGGCCGGCGACGTCGTGGCGCTCGGCGCGACGATGAGGCGCTCGAGGACGCTCGGCGCCGAGCCGTTGCCCGTGAAGCTGATCGTGCCGGTGACGACGACGCCGGGTGCCGTCGTGGACCCCGTGATCGTCACCCCCGGGACGGTGAACGTCGGCGCCTCGTCGTAGACGCCGGGCTCGACCTGCACCGCGTCACCGGCGGCGACCGCGCCGGACGCCGCGTTCAGCGACTCGCACGCGCGGTCGGCGCCGCCGCACGCGCCCCCGCCCTTGGCGACGGTGTAGGTCGCCGCCTGCGCCGCGCCCGGGAGCGCGAGCGCAGCGACGGCGATGACTGCGGCGAGGGCTGGTCTCACTTTGCGAGCCGGAACCGGATCACGCTGTCCTTCGACGGCGCGGAGTTGCCGAAGGCGCCGCTGCCGTCGGCCCCGTAGGCGCTGACGCGGTACAGCCCGGCCGACGGGCGCTTGACCTTCGAGGACACGGTGTACCTCCACGAGCCGTCGCTGAGGAGCTTGGCGACGATGAGCTTCGGCTTGACGCAGCTGACCTTCAGCAGGCCCCGCTTGGCGTCGAACCACGTGCACTGCGCCCTCGTCGACCTCGTCTGGCTCGCCTTGGCGGTCGTCGTCGTGCTCGAGAGCTTCTCGATCGTCAGCAGGACGAAGCCGACGCCCGACTTGTCCTTCGCGGCGCCGGTGAAGCTCAGGCGCGTCTTGGAGGTCGTCGTGACCTTCCTCTTCACGCCGTTCGTCGTGACGTTCTTCGTCTTCTTCGTCGTGAGCTTGATCCTCTGGCCGGCGAACGGCTTGGTGATCGTCACCTCCGGCGGGACGCCGTCGCCGACGTCCACGCGAGCGATCGCCGGGGCGCTCACCGCGCCCTGCTTGTCGACGACCACGAGCTGCGCGGCCGCCGCGCCCTCGCCGCCGTAGGTGTGCAGGACGGTCGGCGTCGTCGTGTTCTCGGTCGTGCCGTCGCCGAAGTCCCAGCGGTACTGGACGATGCCGCCGCCGGCGAGCCCCTCGCGGTCCGACGAGCCGGTGCCGTCGAGCAGGACCGGCTGGCCCGCGCGCGGCTTCGCCGTCTTCACGACGATCCGCGCGACCGGCGCGGCGTTGACGAACTCGTCGGCGCCGAGGTCGGTCGTCGGGCCCGGGCGCGGGTCGCCGTCGATGTCGGTCGTCGACTCGCCGGCCGTGAAGCCGCCCTTGTCGATCGCCGGCGAGTCCGGGCGCAGGCGGAAGTTCTTGTGGCCGGGGTCGGCGAAGAGCAGCGCCGGGTCACCGGTCTGCAGCGTGCGCGAGTCGGCCGTGATCGAGGCCTCGTTGGCCCCGCCGATGAGCGCGTAGCGCTGGGTCTTGTTGTTCAGCGCGATGGAGTCCGAGAGCGTCGCGCGGATGTTGCCCTGGGCACCGGCGAGCAGCGACGCGGCATTGCTCGCGTCGAGGTGGATGCCGAACGTCGAGCCGGCGGCCGTGAGGTGGCGCGCGACGATCGTGATGTCGCCGGCGCCCGCCTGCAGGGCCGTGTTCGTCGTGACCGCGCGCAGGCCCGCGCCGCCGCCGGTCAGCAGCGAGGACTCGAGCGTCAGCCCCTTGTCGGCGGTGCCCGCGGTCGACTCGACGAGCACCGCGGCGGTGTCCTGGCCCGCGGTGACGACGAGCGTGCGGATGATCTGGTTGGCGGCGCCGCCGGCGATGATGATCGCGTTGCCGTTGACGCTGACGACCGCGGAGTCCGCGAGCTGCAGGCCCGTCGCGCCGCTGACGTTGATGCCCGGGGCGTTGCCGACGGGCTGGCTGATGGCGACCTTCGAGAGCTTGTTCGGGGCGCCGGCGTTGCCGCTGAAGGTCATCGTGCCGTTGATCGCGACGCCGGGGGCGCCGACGAGCGACAGGCCCGAGTCGTTGAACTCGGCGGCGTCGTACGTGCCGGGGCTGATGTTGAACGTGTCGCCGTTGGCGGCCGCGATCGCGGCCTCGGCCAGCGAGCCGCAGTCCAGGTCGGCGGGCGCGCCGCAGGGGCCGTTGCCGGCCTTGACCGTGTAGGTCGCCGCCTGCGCCGCTGCGGGCACGGCGAACAGTGCGATCGTCGCAGCGGCGATTGTCATCCAGTGACGGCGGCCCAGGCGTGACATTCAATCCTCCAAAGATCGGCGCAACAGCTTCCCTGAGACCGTCTTCGGGAGCTCGGGGGCAAAGCGGATGACCCTGGGCACCTTGTACCCGGCGAGTCGGACACGACAATAACCCCGGAGATCGTCTTCCGTTGCGGTTCTTTCGGGCCGGAGGACGACTGTTGCGACGACGCGCTGGCCCCACTCGGGGTCGGCGGCTCCGTGGACCCCCGCCTCGGCGACCGCGGGATGCGTCTCGAGCACCGCCTCGACCTCTGCCGGCGCGACGTTCTCGCCGCCGGTGATGATCGTGTCACCCGCGCGGCCGGTGACGACGAGGTTGCCGGCGGCGTCGAGCTCGCCCTCGTCGCCGGTGTGCAGCCAGCCGTCCTCGGCGACGGCGGCCGGGGCCACCGTCGGCCCCGCGACGAGGATCTCGCGGGCGGGCCCGATCTCCACGCGCGTGCAGAACAGCGGCGGGCCGCCGGTCGTGACCTGAGAGCAGGCCTCGGTCAGGCCATACGTGGCGACGGCGCGGACGCCCGCCGCCGCCGCGCGCTCGAGCAGGGCGGGCGGGATCGGCGCGCCGCCGACGAGCGCGGCCCGCAGCGCGGGCGGATGGCGCAGGCCCGCGTCCAGCAGGCGCGCGAGCGTCGTCGGCACGACGGAGACGAGCGTCGCGCGGGTGGCGATCTCGTCGGCGGCGGACTCGGCGTCGAAGCGCTCGTGCAGGACGACCGTCGTCGCGTAGATCGCGCTGCGCACGAGGATCGAGAGGCCGCCGACGTGCGACAGCGGCAGCGTGCAGAGCCACTTGTCGGCCGGGTCGGCGCCGAGCGCGACCGCCGAGCCCAGCGCGCTCCACAGCCAGTTGGCGTACGTCAGCTCGACGGGCCGCGCGCCGCTCGTCGTGCCCGAGGTGTGCACGACGATCGCCGCCGCGGCGAGGTCGTGGGTCGTCCGCAGCTGCGCGCCCTCGTCGGCCAGGCCGGTCAGCGGCTGCGTGACGACGGCCGCGCAGCCGGCGGCGCGCGCGCGGCGCTCGGCGGCGCTGAGGCGCAGGTCGACCGGGACGGCGACGGCCCCGAGGCGCATGCAGCCGTGCAGCGTCTCGACGAACGCCCGCCGCGCGGGCAGGGCGATCGCGACGCGGTCGCCGGGCCCGGCGCCGAGGGCGCTGAGCCGCCTGGCGGCGGCGGTCGCGGCCTCGTCGAGCTCGGCGTACGTCAGCGCGCCGTCGTCGGCGCGCAGCGCGACGTGGTCGGGGCGCGTGCGGGCCGCGCGGCGAAGCCAGGATTCGACCTCCATGCTCGTGAAAGTAGCCTGCACGCCATGGAAGTCTCTTGGACGCCGGCCGGTGAGTACACGGACATCCGCTACGAGCTCTCCGGCGACGGCATCGCGAAGATCACGATCGACCGGCCCGAGGTGCGCAACGCCTTCCGCCCGCAGACGATCGTCGAGATCTCCGACGCGCTGACCCGCGCGCGCGAGGACACGTCCGTCGGCGTCGTCGTGCTCACCGGCGAGGGGCCGCTGGCGTTCTGCTCCGGCGGCGACCAGAACGTCCGCGGCGACACGGGCTATCTCTCCGAGCCCGACACCCCCGGCGCGGTCGGCCGCTTCCACGTCACCGACCTGCACATCCAGATCCGCCGGCTGCCCAAGCCCGTCGTCGCGATGGTCGCCGGGTACGCGATCGGCGGCGGCCACGTGCTGCATCTCGTCTGCGACCTCACGATCGCGGCCGACAACGCCCGCTTCGGCCAGGTCGGCCCGCGCGTCGGCTCCTTCGACGGCGGCTTCGGGGCGGGGCTGCTGGCGTCGCTCGTGGGGCCGAAGAAGGCGAAGGAGATGTGGTTTCTCTGCCGCCAGTACGACGCCGCGCAGGCGCTGGAGATGGGCCTCGTCAACACCGTCGTGCCGCTGGACGCGCTCGAGGCCGAGACGGTCGCCTGGTGTCGCGAGATGCTCGCGATGTCGCCGTTCGCGCTGCGGCTCGTGAAGGCGAGCTTCAACGCGGCCGAGGACGGCTTCAGCGGCATCCAGCAGCTCGCCCACGACGCGAACCTCCTGTTCTACGAGAACAGCGAGGCGCAGGAGGGCCGCGACGCCTACCGCGAGAAGCGCCGGCCGGACTTCTCGCGCTTCCCGAAGAGGCCGTAGGGCGGTCATGGCGACCGCGGTCCGCAGCGACGCCCTGCGCATCTGGGTCATGGCCGCGCGCCTGCGGACCCTGCCGGCGGCGATCGCGCCGGTGCTCGTCGGCACGGCGGTCGCGGTGCAGCGCGGGATCTTCCGCCCCGGCCCGTTTGCCGCCGCGCTGCTCGGCGCGCTCTTCATCCAGATCGGGACGAACCTCGCCAACGACTACTCCGACGCCAAGCGCGGCGCCGACGCCGAGGACCGCGTCGGTCCGGTGCGCGTGACCGCCGGCGGGCTCGTCCCGCCCCGCCAGGTGCTCATGGCGACGTACGTGACGTTCGCCCTGGCCGTCGTCTGCGGCCTGTACCTCGTCTACGCGGCGGGCATCGAGCTGCTGTTCGTCGGCATCGCGTCGATCGCGGCCGGCGTCCTCTACACGGGCGGGCCGAAGCCGTACGGCTACGAGGGGCTCGGCGAGATCTTCGTCTTCGTGTTCTTCGGGCTCGTCGCGGTCACCGGCTCGACGTTCGCCCAGCTCGAGGCGTGGCCGTGGGAGTCCTTCGTGCTCGCGGTGCCGATCGGGCTTCTGGCGGCGGCGATCCTCGTCGTCAACAACGTCCGCGACATCGACTCCGACCGCCGCGCGGGCAAGCGGACGCTCGCGGTGCGGCTGGGGCGCGAGCGCGGGCGGACGATCTACGCGCTCATGATCTACGTCGCCTACCTCGTCGCGCCGCTGCCGTGGCTGCTGGGCGAGCTGTCGCCGTGGCTGCTGCTGCCGTGGCTGACGCTGCCGCTGGCGGTGCCCCTGGCGCGCACCGTCCGCCGCCACGCCGACGGCCCGACGCTCAACGACGCGCTCGCGAAGACGGGGATGCTCCAGCTCGCGTTCGGGTTGCTGCTGGCCGCGGGGGTCGTGGCGAGCTGAGCTGCTGTTCGTGGGGGGTGTGGCCTGACGCGTCCCGTATGGCGTCGTTTCAGACCAGACCCCCCAGCGCGCGGGGGGGTTGGGCCCGAACCGTCCCGTATAGCGTCGCTTCAGGCCCAACCCCCGCAGGGGCGCCCGGGCGACCCGACCCTTCCCTCATCGATGCCGTTTCCGCCCGCGCCGGCGGACCACGACCCGCGGGCGGAACGCCACCCAGACGCCACCGCCACCGAGCGCGCCCGCGCCAACTCGCGCCCGCGCCTACCATCAAGCGCCGCATGCGCGTGACGATCGAGCAGCGAACGCTGCGCTTCGCCGCGCCGCTGCTGACCTCCTACGGCGACGTCGCCGAGCGGGAGATCTTCGAGTTCACGATCGAGGGCGACGACGGCGTCGTCGGCCGCGGCGAGGCGGCGCCGCTGGAGGCCTACGACGGCGTGTCCAACGACCGGGCGCTGCAGGCGCTCACCGCCTACAAGGACGTCCTCGAGGCAGGCGACCGCGAGGGCGGCGAGCTGCTCGACGCCTGCCGCGAGGCCGACGACCTCCCCCAGGCGCTCGCGGCCGTCGACCTCGCGCTCTGGGACCGCGCGGGGCGCCGCGCCGGGCGCCCGGTCGCCGAGCTGCTCAGCGACGACCCGCTGCGCTCGATCGTCGTCAACGCGACGCTCGGCGCCGAGGACCGCGCCGGCGCCGCCGACCAGGCCGCCGCCGCCCGCGCGGCCGGCTTTCGCTGCGTGAAGCTCAAGGTCGGGATCGGCGACGACGCCGGCCGCGTCGCCGCCGTCCGCGCCGCGCTGGGCCCCCACGCCGAACTGCGCCTCGACGCCAACGGCGCCTGGAGCCCGGACGAGGCGGTCGCCGCGATCGAGGCGCTCTCCCCCGCCGGCCTCGAGCTCGTCGAGGAGCCGGTCCACGGCCTGCGCGAGCTGCGCGCCGTTCGCGACAGGGTGGGTGCGCGGATCGCGATGGACGAGACCGCCGCCGTCCCGGGCGCGCTGGGGTCGGGCGCCGCGGACGCGGTCTGCCTGAAGCTCGGTCGCTGCGGCGGGATCTCGGGCCTGCTGGCCTGCGCGTCGCTCGTGCGGGCCTCGGGCGCCGAGCCCTACATCGCCTCGACGCTCGACGGCCCGCTCGGGATCGCCGCCGCGCTGCACGCCGCGGCGGCGCTGCGCGTCTCCCCCGCCTGCGGCCTGGCGACGCTCGACCGCTTCGGCGACCTAGAACACGACCTGCGCGCCCGCGACGGCGAGATCGCGGTGCCGGCGGGACCGGGGCTCCTGTGAGCCTCGAGCTGCGCATCGCGCTGTCCGCCCTGCGCCGCGGCGGGACGCCGCACCGCTACGGCGCGGACCCGCGCAACCTCGGCGATCTGCACCGGCCGCCCGGACCCGGCCCGCACCCGGTCGTCGTCGTCCTGCACGGCGGCTACTGGCAGCCGCCGTGGACGAAGCTCATCATGCGCCCGCTCTGCCTCGACCTCGCCCGCCGCGGCTGGGCGGCGTGGAACGTCGAGTACCGGCGCCTGGGCCGCGACGGCGGCGGCTGGCCGCAGACCTTCGACGACGTCGCCCTCGCGATCGACCATCTCGCCGAGCTCGGCGACCCGCGCCTGGATCTCGGCGACGTGACGCTGGCCGGGCACTCGGCGGGCGGGCAGCTTGCGCTCTGGGCCGGCGGGCGCGACGAGCTGCCGCCCGGTGCGCCCGGCTGCGCGCCGCGCGTGCGCGCCCGCCGCGTCCTGGCGCTCGCCGCCGTCTGCGACCTCGTCGCCGCCGGGCGCCCGGCGCGCGAGCTGCTCGGCGGCGGTGTGGAGGACGTGCCCGAACGCTACGCGCAGGCCGACCCGATGCAGCGCCTGCCGCTCGGGATCCCGGTCGGGCTCGTCCACGCCGTCGGCGACGAGACCGTCTCCGTGCAGCGCTCGCGCGACTACGCCGCCGCCGCGCGCGCCGCGGGCGCCGACGTCACGCTCGTCGAGCCGCTCGGCGGCCATCGCGATGCGATCGATCCGCGCAGCCCGGCCTGGCGGGCCGCGGCGCGCTGGCTCGAGCAGCTCAGCCGCTGAGCTTCGCGCGCAGCGCCAGGACGCGCGCCGCCGCGGCGCGCAGGGCCGCCGGCTCCAGGCGCTCGTCGTGCGTCGCATCCAGCAGCGCGGCCGCCGCGGCCGTGCCGTCGCGGTAGCTCGAGACGAAGAGCGGCAGGTCGATCCCGGCGCGCACCGCCAGCACAGCGCGGCGCCCGAGGCTGCCGAAGCCCGCGACGGCGGGCGTCGCGAGGTCGTCGCTGACGGTGACGCCGCGGAAGCGCAGGCGCCCGCGCAGGCGATCGATCCAGCGCCGCGACAGCGCCGCCGGCTGCGAGTCCAGCGCCGGGTAGACGGCCGTCGAGAGCATGACCGCGGGCACGCCGGCCGAGATCAGCCGCGCGAACGGGACCTCGTCGACCTCCCCCAGCGTGCGCAGCGAGGTCCCGATCCGCGCCGGCGCGTTGTCGGTGTTCACGGCCGCCGCGCCGAAGCCCGGGTAGTGCTTGGCCGTCGCGTGCACGCCCCCCGCGCGCAGGCCGCCGGCGAACGCCGCCGCCAGCCGCGCCACGACCGCGGAGCTGCGGCCGTAGGTCCGGCCCTCGCGCTCGAGCGCAGCGCCGCCGCGGGCGACGTCGGCGACCGGGGCCAGATCGAGGTTGACCCCCGCCCCGCGCAGCGTCCGCGCGCCCGCCCGGCCGTCGGCGCGCGCGTTTGCGACCGTCCGCACGGCGGCCGCGCCGCGCTGCGGGGCGCCGGGGATGCGCCGCACGGGGCCGCCCTCCTGATCGGCCATGACGATGAGCGGCGCGCGCAGGCCCCGCGGCCGCTCGATCGCCTGGAGGCTGCGCATCGCCGCGCGCACCTGCGCCGCCGAGCGGACGTTGCGCGCGAAGAGGATGACGCCGGCCGCCTCGCCGCGCGCGATGCGGCGGCGCAGGTCGGCGGGCGGCGCCAGGCCGTCGTAGGCGAACACCATGTGCTGGCCCACGGCCTGGCGCAGCGTGAGCTCCGGCACCTGGGCAGGGCGAGCGCGCTCGGGCTCGCCCGCGGGCATGGCGACGGCGAAGACCGCGGCGATCGCGGCCAGCAGGAGGACGGGCACCACGTAGGTCCTACCGGACCTCGTCGCCGGGCGCGTTGCGCCCGCTGCCCTCGAGGGCCGCGGCGACGGCCGCCGGGGCCTCGAGTGGCAGCGCGTGGCCGGCCGCCGGGACGATCGTCAGCTCGGCGTCCGGGAGCTCGTCCGCCAGCCGGCGCCCGAGCGCGACGAACTTCTCGTCGCGCTCGCCGGCGAGGACCGCGACCGGCATCCGCAGCTCGGCCAGGCGGTCCCACAGCGGCGTCATCGCGCCGGTTCCGATGCCGCGCAGCGCGGCCGCGAGGTCGGCGGGCGCGTTGCGCAGCCGGTCGGCGCGCGCGGCCGCGGCGACCTGCGGCGGCTGTCGGGCGAACATCGGCTGGGCGCCCCAGCGATCGGCGACCTCGGTCATGAAGCGGGGCTCCATCCACCCGGCGAGCGCCTCGTCGGCCGCGCGCCGGCGCGCGCGCGCCGCGGGATCCTCGATCCCCGCGGTGGCCGAGACGAGGACGAGCCGCGTCACGCGCTCGGGGTGCGCGAGCGCGACATGCAGCGCCAGCCGCCCGCCCATCGAGTAGCCGGCCAGCGCGAAGCAGCCTGCCGCGAGCCCGGCGACGTCGGCGACGCAGGCGTCGAAGTCGATCGGGCGCCGGCTGGCGGCGGCGCCGTGGCCACGGAGGTCGGGCGCCAGCGGGCGGTAGCGTTCGCCCGCGAGGTGGCGCGTCACCTCGTCCCAGCCGCGCCCGGTCTGCGTGAAGCCGTGCAGCAGGAGGAGCGGCTCGGGCACCGTCCCATCATGCCCGCCCCTGCCGACACCCACCTGCTGCTGCGCGCGTTCGCCGACGAGCTCGTGCGCTGCGGCGTGCGCGAGGCCTGCACCTCGCCGGGCTCGCGGTCGTCGCCGATCGTCCTCGCGCTTGCCCGCGAGCAGCGCCTGCGCTGCTACTCGCACATCGACGAGCGCTGCGCCGGCTTCTTCGCCCTCGGCGCCGCGAAGGCCGCCGGCCGTCCCGTCGCGATCGCCTGCACCTCGGGCACGGCGGCGGCGAACCTCGCGCCCGCGGTCATCGAGGCCCAGCAGGCGCGCGTGCCGCTCGTCGTGCTCACCGCCGACCGCCCGCCGGAGCTGCGCGAGGTCGGCGCCGGGCAGACGATCGACCAGGTCAAGCTCTACGGCACGGCGGTGAAGTGGTTCTTCGAGGTCGGCACGCACGAGGCGACGCCGGGCACGATGCGCTGGATGCGGATGCTCGCCTGCCGTGCGGTCTGGACCGCGCTGGAGGGGCGGCCCGGGCCGGTGCACCTGAACTTCGCGCTGCGCGAGCCGCTCATCCCGCCCGCCGAGCTCGGCGACGATCCGCAGCCCGCCCGCGCGAACGGGCGCCCGTGGCTGCTGCGCAGCTCGCCCGGCGAGGACGCGGCGGCCGCCGGCCGTGCGCTCGCCGTCATCGTCCGCGACGCGCACCGCCCGCTCGTCGTCGCCGGGCGCGACGAGCCGGGCCTCGAGGCGCTCGCGCCGGCGTGCGAGCGCCTGGGCTGGCCGCTGCTCGCCGATCCGCTCAGCGGCGCGCGCCGCGGCGCGGCGGCGATCGCGCACTACGACGCGCTCCTGCGCGCTCCCGAGCAGGCCGCCGCGCGCCGGCCCGACCTCGTCGTGCGCTGCGGCGACCTGCCGACGTCCAAGCCGCTGCGCGCGTGGCTGGACTCCCTCGGCGAGGACGTCACGCAGATCGGCTTCGACCCGCACGCGTCGTGGCAGGATCCCGGGGCGAGCCTCCACGCCGTCCTCGCCGCGAGCGCCGCGGCGGCGATCGCAGCGACCGCCGAGCACGCGCCGTCGGCCGATCCCGACTGGCTCGCCGGCTGGCGGCGCGCCGATGCGGCCGCCGCCGGTGCGATCGACGCGACGCTCGGCGAGGAGCTCTCCGAGCCCGCCGTCGCGCGCGAGCTCGGGGCTCAACTGCCGGCGGACGCGACGCTCTTCGTCGCCTCGTCGATGCCGGTGCGCGACGTCGAGAGCTTCGTCGCCGTCCGCGACGACGCGCCGCGCGTGCTGTGCAACCGCGGGGCGAACGGGATCGACGGCCTCGTCTCGAGCGCGTTCGGCGCGGCGGCGGTCTCGCCCGGGCCGGTCGTGCTGCTCATCGGCGACGTCGCGCTGGCGCACGACATCGGCGGGCTGCTCGCGGCGCGGCGCCTGGGCCTCGCGCTGACGATCGTGCTCCTGCACAACGACGGCGGCGGGATCTTCGAGTTCCTGCCGCTCGCGAGCGAGCGCGACGTCTTCGAGGAGCACGTCGCGACGCCGCACGGTCTCGAGTTCGAGCACGCCGCCGAGCTCTACGGCTGCACCTGGGCGCGGGTCCACGATCGCCGTGCGCTGCGCGCGCAGCTGCGCGCCGCGCTGGCATCGGGGACGACGTCGATCGTCGAGGTCCGCACCGATCGCGCCGAGAACCTCGCGCTGCACCGCGAGCTGTCGGCCGCGGTCGCCGCGCGGCTCGCCCAGGAGCGATGACAGCGCGCCGGTGCTCGACCGGGGCGGGCGTCGCGGCGGAGAGGCGGTCCTCGCGGTGACCGCGCGCCATCGCGCCGGGCTGCTGGACTGGCTCGCCTGCGCGGCGCGCGGCGCCCGCGAGCCCGCCGCCGTGGCGGCGCGCGCCGCGGGCGGCGGGCTGCTCGAGCGCGTCGCGGCGGCGGGCGCCGCCGGCCACGTCCTGGACTTCGACGACACCTACGGCCCCGGCCTCGCACACCTCAGCGCCGCGACGGCGCCCGCCGCGCTGCTGCTCGGAGCCGACCTCGGAGCCGACACGGGCGCCGTGCTCGCCGCCTATGCCGCGGGCTTCGAGGCGATGGGGGCGCTCACCCGCGCCTGCCATCCCGCCCTCTACGACGGCGGCTGGCACCCGACGGCGGTCTGCGGCGGCGCGGGCGCGGCGGTCGCCGCGGCGCGCCTGCGCGGCCTGGACGCCGAGCGCGAGCGCTGCGCGATCGCCATCGCCCTCCTGCGCGCGGGCGGCCTGCGGGCGGCCTTCGGCTCCGACGGCAAGGCGCTGCAGGTCGGCGCGGCGGCCGCCGCGGGCGTCCACGCCGCCGCGCTGGCGGCCGCCGGAGCGCGCGTCGACTCCGATGCGATCGCCGGCGCCGGCGCCGGCTTCGCCGAGGCCTTCGGCGTCGCGACGGGCGCCGCGACGCTCGACGCGATGCTCGCCGCCGCCGACGAGGCCGGGGACATCGGCGCGGCAGCCGCGGAGAACTGGATCAAGGCCTATCCGTGCTGCCTGCAGACGCACGCCGCGATCGATGCGGCGCTCGCGCTCGGCGCTCCGCCGGCGGCGGCGTCCGAGATCGCGGTCGTCGTGCACCCGGTCTCGCGCCAGGCGGCGGCGCGCGACGACGTCAGCGACGGGCTGCAGGCGAAGTTCTCGATCCCCTACGTCACGGCGTACGCGCTCCTGCGCGGCGCGCCGCGCGTCGAGGCCTTCGAGCGCCTCGATCCGCAGGTCGCGAGCCTCAGCCGGCGCATCGGCGTCCGGACCGATGCGGCGCTCGCCGCGGCGGAGGCGATCCTCGAGGTCGACGGGCGCGCGGTCGCGCACGTCACGGCGCCGCTCGGCTCGCCGCAGAACCCGATGGACGACGAGGCGCTGGACGCGAAGGTCTGCTCGCTCGCGGGCAGAGCGCTGGACGGCGCCCTGGAGGACCCGCGCCGTCCGGCGCGCGCGCTGGCCGGCGCGGCGGGCCTGATGCCCGCCGCGCCCACCCCAGCGCGGTAGCTACGCCAAGCCCCGTCGCTTCATCTGCGAGTGGGTCTGGGCGGAGGACATGAGTCCGATCGTCAGCAGGGCCACGCCGCTGATCAGATGGAAGAAGTGCGCGAGCTCATCCGAGCTGGTCAGGTTCAGGATCGAGAGGTTCTCGGCTCCGATGACGCCGATGACGAAGGCGACGACGTAGAAGAGCCCCACGCCCATGACGGCGCCTTCGGCAGCAGGGGTGTTCTTCTGCGAGCACATGATGAGGAGGAACGCCCCGATCCCCAGGTGCGCGATGTTGTGGAACGGGTTCAGCGAGATGCCCAGCAGGGCGTCGCCGGACTCCGCGGTGAGACCACCGAAGCCGGTGACGAGGAATCCGACGACCCCGAGCACCGTGTAGAACGCGCCGAAGGCCAGGCCCACCGTTGCTGCCGTGCTCTTTCCTGTCATGTACTAGCCCCTCCCAATCGTGGCTCTTGACCCAGGCGCGATCGTTGGATCGCGACGTCTGCTCCCGCCGACATATCGATCTCCCCCGAGACCGACCCACTGGGCCGTAAGCATAGGTGAGCGGGTGGCGGCACGCCAGCCTCGTGGTTGCAGGACAGTCGGCGCCGCGGCGCTCAGCCCGCGAGCACCGGGAGCAGGGCCCCGAGCTTCACGTCGGTCTCCGCGAGCTCCGCGGCGGGATCGGAGTCGCGCACGACCCCCACGCCCGCATAACAGCGGGCAACCCGCCCGCTCAGCAGCGCGCAGCGCAGCGCGACGCAGAACTCGCCGTCGTCGTTGGTGTCCGTCCACCCGACAGGTCCCGCGTACCAGCCGCGGTCCAGGCCCTCGAGCGCCGGGATCAGCGGCTCGGCGACCGCGAACGGCTCGCCGCCGACCGCCGGCGTCGGGTGCAGCAGCCCCGCGAGGCGGACGGCGCCGAGCGGCTTTCGCAACTGGGCGCGGATCGGGCTCGCGAGGTGCTGGATGTTCGCCATCTTCACGATCACCGGCTCCTCCGCGGTGGCGACCCAGACGCTGTGCGGGCGCAGCGCCCGCTCGATGCGCCGGGCGACGATCGCCTGCTCGGCGCGGTCCTTGTCGGAGCGCAGCAGCTGCTCGCCGAGGTGGTCGTCGACGGACGGATCGGCGCTGCGGCGCGTCGAGCCGGCGAGCGCGAGCGTGCTCGCGCGCATCCCCTCGCGGCGGATGAGCAGCTCGGGGCTCGCGGCGACGAAGGCGTCCTCGCCGCGCCCGGCGCAGAAGCAGAAGCACGACGGGAAACTCTCGCGGAGGATTGCGAACACGGCGGGCGGATCGTGCGCGCCCGGCGCGTGGACCTGCACCTCGCGCGCGAGGACGATCTTCTCGAGCTCGCCGGCGCGGATGCGCTCGACCGCCCGCGCGACCGCCGCCTCGTAGTGCTCGGGCGGCGTGCTCGCCGCGACGGTGTAGCGCCCGACCGGGTCGGGGTCCAGCAGCGGCAGCGGCGCGCGGCGCAGCTCGCCGAGCCGCCGCTCGACGCGCTCGAGCAGCCCGTCGGCGGTGTCGTCGGCCTGCGCGAGCGCCGCGAGCGTCAGCGACACCTCGTCCCCGCGCCGGGCGAGCGCCACCTCGGGCACGTGCACGGACGCCGCCGCGAAGCCGGCCCAGTGCGGGCTCGTGCCGCCGTCGGGCGCGAAGGCGAAGCCGCCGCAGGCGACGAGGCCGCCGCCGCGGCCGTCGGCGGCGTCGCAGAAGGCCTCGGCGGCGAGCGCGCGCCAGCGCGCGGCGACGCGCTCGAAGCGCCCGGCCCCGCGCTCCTCGAGCGCGCAGACGGCGCCGAGCGCCGCGACGGCGGCGCGGTCGCGATCGGGCTGCTCCATGCAGAACCACGGCTCTCCCGGCCGCCGCGACGCGAACACGACCGCGGCCGGGTCGACGTCATGGCCGACCTGGACCGTGAGCGCCGCCAGCACACCGGTCCCGCCGCGGCGGCGCGCGCGGCGGATCGCCTGCTCGAGGCGCTTGCGCAGACGGCGGCGCTCGGCGCCGCCGAGGACGTGGACCTCCTCGCCTCCGCCGGCTGCGGCGACGGCACGCGGCACCTCGACCCCTGAGCCCGGATCGCCGGGCGGCGGAGTCGAGGCGCCGCCTGCGCTCACGTCTCGCCGCGCCCGCGACTGATGGCGATCTCGCCGGTGCGCATCATCTCGATGAGGCCGAAGGGCCGCACCATGCGCTCGAAGGCCTCGACCTTGTCGGTCGTCCCGGTCACCTCGATGATGACCGAGCGGCGCGTGACGTCGACGACCTTGCCCCGGAAGATCTCCGAGATCTGCATGACCTCCGCGCGCTGCGGCCCCTCGACGGCGACCTTGAAGAGCGCGAGCTCGCGAGCCACGGTGTCGGCCGGGTCGAGGTCGCGGATCTTCAGGACGTTGATGAGCTTGTGCAGCTGCTTGGTGACCTGATCGACCGAGTGCATCGCGCCGTCGAACGTCAGCGTGACGCGCGAGTACTGCTCGTCCTCGGTCGGGCCGACCGTCAGCGTGTCGATGTTGAAGCCGCGCCGCGCGAAGAGCCCGGCGATGCGCGTCAGGACACCCGCCTTGTTCTCGACGAGGATCGAGAGGATGTGCTTGCGGCCGCTGTGCAGGTTGCCGGCGGCCTCGAGGTCGTCGAGGCTCAGCAGCTCCTTCGTGCCTGGTTCACCCATGACCTACCCCACCATCTCGCGCGCGGCCTGGCCGGGCGCGATCATCGGGTACGTGTTCTCCTCGCGCGTGACGCGCACGTCGCAGACGACGGGGCCCTCGGTCGCGATCGCCGCCTTCATGTCGTCGACGAGCGTCGCCTTGTCGGTCAGCCGCATCCCGGTCGCGCCGTAGGCCTCCGCGAGCTTCACGAAGTCCGGGAACGAGCCCATGTCGACGTGCGAGTAGCGCTTGTCCCAGAAGAGCTCCTGCCACTGGCGGACCATGCCGAGGTAGCCGTTGTTCATGATGAAGACCTTCACCGGGATCTTGTCCTCGGCGCAGGTCGCGAGCTCCTGGATGTTCATCTGGATCGACCCGTCGCCGGCGATGCAGACGACCGTCTGGTCCGGGCAGCCGACGGCCGCGCCCAGCGCCGCGGGCAGGCCGAAGCCCATCGTCCCGAGGCCGCCGGAGTTGATCCAGCGGCGCGGCTTTGCGAAGTGGTAGTACTGCGCGGCCCACATCTGGTGCTGGCCGACGTCGGAGGTCACGATCGCGTCGCCGCCGGTGGCCTCGTAGAGCGCCTGGACCATGTACTGCGGCTTGATCTCGGCGTCCGTGGAGTCCTCGTAGCGCAGCGGGTGCTTCTCCTGCCAGGCGCCGATCTTCGCCCACCACTCGTCGGTCCGCGCCGGGTCGACGCCCTCCAGCGCCCGGTACTCCTTGATGAGCTTCTGCAGGACGTTGCGGCAGTCGCCGACGATCGGGATGTGCGCCGGGACGGTCTTGGAGATCTCGGCCGGGTCGACGTCGATGTGGATGAACTTCGCCTGCGGCGCGAACTCCGACAGCTTGCCGGTGATGCGGTCGTCGAAGCGCGCCCCGATGCAGCAGATGAGGTCCGCCTCGTCCATGGCGTAGTTCGCCGTCCGCGTGCCGTGCATCCCGAGCATCCCGAGCCATTGCGGATGCGGCGCGGGGAAGCCCCCGAGCCCCATGAGCGTGCACGTCACCGGGAAGCGGTCGGAGGTCGCGAACTCGAAGAGCTCGCGCGAGGCGTTGGCGTTCACGACGCCGCCGCCCGCGTAGATCACCGGCCGGCGGGCGGAGGCCATCGCCTTCGCCGCCTGGCGGATCTGCTTCGTGTTGCCGTCGGTCGTCGGCTGGTAGCCGGGCAGGTGCAGGTCGGTGACCGGCTCGTAGGCGATCTCCGCGCGGCTGAGGTCGACGGGGATGTCGACGACGACCGGCCCCGGGCGCCCGCTGCGCGCGATGTGGAAGGCCTCGTGGATCGCCCGCGGGATCTCCAGCGGCGAGCGGATCTGGAAGGAGTGCTTCACGACCGGCATCGTGATGCCGAGCGTGTCGGTCTCCTGAAAGCCGTCGGTGCCGATGAGGTCGGTGCGCACCTGGCCGGTGATGAACACCGTGGGCACCGAGTCCATCATCGCGTCGACGATCGGGGTCACGACGTTCGTCGCGCCGGGGCCGGAGGTCGCGAACGCGACGCCGACCTTGCCGGTCGCCTTCGCGTAGCCCTCGGCGGCATGGCCGCCGCCGGCCTCGTGGCGGACGAGGACGTGGCGGATGCCGCCGTCGACGAACGCGTCGTAGGTCGGGAGGTTCGCACCGCCGGGGAGGCCGAATACGACCTCGACACCCTCCGCCTTCAGGCACTCCATGATGGCATCGACCGCACGCATGTCACGACCTCCTCTCCGCAGATATGAACGTGCCGGCCCCGATGGACCGGCCTCCGGGCAGCGATTCTAGCGGGCAGCGGGCGCTGCGGACTCGGGTGCGATCGCCGTTTCGGGGAACTCCAGCTCGGTGCCGCAGCGCGTGCAGAGCGCGTCGTAGATCTTGCAGACGCGGCCGCAGCTCGGGCACTGGCGGCGCAGCTCGTCGCGCTCGGAGCGGTAGACGATCGCGGTGAGCAGGCCGATGACCGGCACGACGCCGGAGACGACGAACCAGATCCAGAACGAGCTGCCCTTGATCTTGCCGACGATGCCGCCCGCGAGGGCGAAGCTCAGCGCGATCGCGACGTACGCCCCTCCCGCCATCCCGGCTCCCGGCGCCTCAGAGGACGCGGACGGCCCAGATCACGGCGGCGATCACCGCGATGACCGCGAGGATGCCGGCGACCGCCATGATCGAGGCGATGATGACCTTCAGGACGATGAAGGCCACGACCAGCAGGACGAGGAAGGCGACGGCCCGCTTGCCGAGGGAGGAGCTTGAAGGAGAGGAGGTGGACATCCTTCAAGCGTACTCCCCGGCAAGGGGCACGACGCGGGTGGGAGAGAACGTCAGTCGGTGCTTCGGCGCAGGTGCGCGAAGCACTCCAGCGTCAGCTCCGAGCGAGGCTCGGACGGGACCCGGGCCAGCCGGTAATGGCGGACCCTCGGACCCTTGGCCGACGTGGATGGCGGTCCTGCGATCTGGATGAGCATGCGGCGCGTGAGGTCGGGACTTGCAGGCATGCCACGCATCTTGCGGCCTTGATCGCGCCGCGTCCTTGGACCGGGGTCGGAGATTCAGCGCGGCGCGATGGACCGCGTGTCGCGGCCGGCCTCCGCGGCCTCGAGCGCCGGGCGCATGCTCGCGCGCAGCCGCCGGCGCAGCCGCCACCGCGCGCCGGAGAACGAGAGGTTGGCGACGGTGGCGAAGCCCTGCTCGTCGGCGCGCAGCGCCAGCAGCAGGTGCGCCGTGCGGTCCCCCGACGGCAGGTCGGCGGCGCCTGTCGCGTCGGCCACCGCGCGGCCGTCGACCTTCACGCAGTAGCAGTAGGCCCGGCGGCGGCGCCCGTGCAGGAGGACCGCGCCGGCCTCGCCGACGAGCCACGTGCCGAGGCGGCCGGGCTCGAGCACGAGGCCGGTGCGCGCGTGCAGCTCGCGCGCCTCGTGGCCGACGAGGTCGCCGAGCAGGCCGACCGATCGGCGCTCGGGCTCTGCCTCCCCGCGGCGATGGGGGCGGATGACGTTCGCGCCGCGCTGCGCGTAGAGCTCGGGGATGACCCACGCGTGCGCGAGGCAGGCGAGCGCGACGGGCAGCGCCAGCGGGTTGAGAACCATGAGCAGCGCCGCGGCGCCGGCGAACGGCACGACGTGCGCGACCGTCGTCAGCGTCCAGAGCGTGCCGAGGCGGCGCAGCCGCGCGTCGTCGACCCGCGGGCGCCAGTGCACCCCGGCGACCTCCGGCAGGATGTCGATGGCTGCCATGCGATCGGATGCCACGCCGCGCGCGGGGCGCCTGCGCCCGCCGGTCAGCCGCCGCTGATCGGCAGCCGCAGGATGACCAGCGGCGCGTCGATCGGCAGCTCGCGCACCTGCTCGGCGTGGCCGGGCCCGGTGCTGACCATCGCGAGGTAGCCCCGGTCGAGCTCGGCGCGGAAGGCGACGACCGCGGCCTCGACGGCGGCGGGGTCGTCGGGCGTCCACTCGGCGAGCGTCGAGTGACCGGTCTGGTCCATGCGGATGAGCTTGCACATCGCGGGTCTCCTTGCGAGCGGGTCTGGCTGGATGGTACGCCCGCGCAGGGTGTCCGGGCGCGCCTTTTCCTCGAGCTCGCGCCTGCGCCGGCTGCCGGCGCGGGCAGGGCCACCTGTACTCGCGCGCCGTCGCGCCCGACCTCCCGTACGACGACCCCGGCGCGACGTTCGACGACTATGTCGCCGTCGTGCTCGCCCTCGCTCGCGCCCGTCGAGTTCCCGGGCAGCCACTCGCCGATGGCGTCGCGACCCGCGCAGCTCGCGGCGCTGCTCTCGGGCTGCTAGACGCCGAGCTTCTCGCGGACGATCCGCGTGACCTCGGCGCCGTCGGCGCGGCCCTTGGTCTCGCGCATGACGTGGCCGATGATCGCCCCGATCGCCTTCGGGTTGCCGGCCCGGATCTTCTCGGCCGCGTCGGCGTTGGCGGCGAGCGCGGCCTCGACGATCGGGTCCAGCGCGTCGTCGCCGCCGCCCATCGCGCCGAGCCCCTCGGCTTCGACGATCTGCGCGGGGTCGCCGCCGCCGGCGACGAGGCGGTCGAGGACGACCTTCGCGTTGCCGACCGTCACGGTCTTGTCGGCCACGAGCGCGACGAGCTTCGCGAGCGCCGCCGGGCGGACCTTCGACGTCGCCGGGTCGTCCTCGCCGACGCGGGCGACGAGCTCGTTGCAGACCCAGTTGGCCAGCGGCTGGGGCTCGCCGCCGGCGCCGCCGGCCTGCAGCGCCGCCTCGAAGTAGTCGCCGAGCTCGGTCCGCCACGCGAGCTGGCGCGCGCTTGCGGCGCTGACGCCGAGCGCCTGCAGGCGCTCCTCGCGGGCGGCGGGCAGCTCGGGCATCGCCGCGCGGGCCTCGACGAGCATCTCCTCGGTGATCGCGACCGGCACGAGGTCGGGCTCCGGGAAGTAGCGGTAGTCGTGCGCCTCCTCCTTGGAGCGCAGCGACGTGATCCGCTCGGTCGCCGGATCGAAGTGCAGCGTCTCCTGGACGACGGGCTCGCCGGCGCGCAGCAGCGCCTCCTGGCGGGCGATCTCGGCGTTGACGCCGCGCTCGAGGAAGCGGAAGGAGTTCATGTTCTTCAGCTCGGTCTTCGTCCCGAGCGTCGCCGTGCCGACCGGGCGGATGGAGATGTTCGCGTCGCAGCGCAGCGATCCCTCCTCCATGTTCACGTCGCTGACGCCGAGCCGGCGCAGCGTCGTGCGCAGGAGCGTCAGCCACTCGCGCGCCTGCGCCGCCGAGCGCACGTCGGGCTCGGTGACGATCTCCGCCAGCGGCGTGCCGCCGCGGTTGAAGTCCACGACCGAGGCATCCGAGCCGTGGATGCGGCCGCTGGCGCCGGCGTGGATGAGCTTCGCGGCGTCCTCCTCGAGGTGCACGCGGTGGATGCGCACGTCGCCGAGGCGCCCGCCCTTGCAGAGCGGTTCGTCGTACTGGCTGATCTGGTAGCCCTTGGGCAGGTCGGGATAGAAGTAGTTCTTGCGGTGGAAGATCGACCGCGGAGCGAGGTCGCAGCCGAGCGCGAGGCCGATCTGCAGGCCGAATCCGATCGCGCGGGCGTTGGCGCGCGGCAGCGTGCCCGGCAGCCCGAGGCAGACCGGGCAGGTGCGCGTGTTCGGCGGCTCGCCGAAGGACAGCTCGCAGCCGCAGAACATCTTCGTCCGCGTCGAGAGCTGGACGTGGATCTCGAGGCCGATGACCGGCTCGTACTCGACGTCGCTCATCGCGCGCGCCTCGCGGTCAGGCTCTCGAAGCCGATCGCATGCTCGAGGGCGTGGGCGGCGTCGAGGACGCGGTTCTCGCTGAAGGCCGGCCCGCAGAGCTGAAAGCCCGTCGGTAGCCCCTCGCTCAGGCCGTTGGGGATCGAGATCGCCGGGATCCCGGCAAGCGACATCGGCACCGTGCAGTAGTCGTTGAGGTACATCGACAGCGGGTCGGAGGTCTTCGATCCGAGCTCGAAGGCGACCGACGGCGAGGTCGGCGTCACGACGAAGTCGAAGCGCTCGAACGCGGCGCGGAAGTCGTCGGCGATCTTCGTGCGCACGCGCTGCGCGCGGCCGTAGTAGGCGTCGTAGTAGCCGCTGGACAGCGAGTACGTGCCGAGCATGATCCGCCGCTTGACCTCGGGCCCGAAGCCCTCGCTGCGGGTGCGCGTGTACATGCCGACGAGGCCTCCGTCCTCGACGCGCAGGCCGTAGCGCACGCCGTCGTAGCGGGCGAGGTTCGACGACGCCTCGGCCGGCGCGAGCACGTAGTAGGCGCTGAGGGCGTGCGGCGCGTGCGGCAGGCGGCAGGTCTCGATGCTCGCGCCGAGCTCCTCGGCGAGCTTCAGCGTCGCGTCGAACGCCGCCATGACGCCCGGCTCGATGCCGACGTCCTGGCCGGAGAGCTCCTCCGGCACCCCGAGGCGGATGCCGTCCAGTCGCACCGCGGACGGCGTCGCGATCGCCTCCGGGAAGCCGACCGACGTCGAGTCGCGCTCGTCCTGGCCGACCATGTGGCGCAGCAGCAGCGCGGCGTCGCCGACATCGCGCGTCAGCGGGCCGGCCTGGTCCAGCGAGGAGGCGAAGGCGATCATCCCGTAGCGGCTGACGGTGCCGTAGGTCGGCTTCAGGCCGACGATCCCGCAGAGCGCGGCGGGCTGGCGGATCGATCCGCCGGTGTCGGTGCCGAGCGCCCACGGCGCCGAGCCGGCGGCCACCGCTGCCGCGCTCCCGCCGCTGGAGCCGCCCGGCACGCGCGCGCGGTCCCACGGGTTGAGCACCGGCCCGAAGGCGGAGTTCTCGTTCGACGAGCCCATCGCGAACTCGTCCTGGTTCGTCTTGCCCAGCAGCGGCGCGCCGGCCTGCGCGAGCCGCGCGACGACCGACGCCGTGTACGGCGGGCGGTAGTTCTCGAGGATCTTCGAGCCCGCCTGGCTCGGGACGCCCTCGGTGCAGAAGAGGTCCTTGACGGCGAGCGGGACGCCGCCCAGCGGCGCGCCTTCCGGCGGCGCCTGCGCCGGCGCCGACTCCGCGACCCAGAGGTAGGCGTTGAGGTCGTCGTCGAACGCCGCGGCGCGGTAGGCCTCGAAGAGCTCGGTCGGCGCGACGTCGCCGCGCTGGATCGCCGCGACCGCCTCGGTCGCGGTCAGCGCCGTGAGGTCGGACGGCGTCATCCGCCGCCCGCCTGCGGGCTGGGCACGAGGAAGCCGCCGTCGGCGACCGCGGGCGCGCCGGCCAGGGCGACGTCGCGCGGCAGCGACGGCTCGGGCTCGTCGGGGCGCAGGGCGTTGGAGACCTCGACGACGTGCGTCGTCGGCGGGACCCCGATGAGGTCGAGCTCGCCGATCTTCTCGATGTGCCCGAGGACGTCGGAGAGCTCCGAGCTCATCCGCGCGACCTCCTCCTCGGTGAGCTCGAGGCGGGCGAGGCGGGCGACGTGGAGCACCTGTTCGCGGTCGATCATCGTCGGGCGATTCTAGGGAGCGCGGTCAGCGCGACCGCGGAGAGCGCGACGGATCGCGCTCCGGGGGCGCGGGGCGCGGGGCCCCGCGGACGGCGAGGACGCGCTCGGTCTGGCGCAGCGAGGCGGGCGCGTCGGTGCGCTCGTCGCCGAGCGCGCGCCACGCGCCGGCCGCGCAGCCGGCGACGGCGAGGAGGCCGAGGTAGGCGCCCGCGCCGATGTCGCCCGCCGCGTCCGGGCCGGGCTCGTCGACGACGATCCGGAAGAGGAGGTAGAGCAGCACGAGCGCCGCGGCGCCGATGGTGATCGACGAGGCCGAGCCGGCCATCGCCACCGGCCGCGCGGTGACGGTGAGCGTCACGAGCGTCAGGGCCAGCAGCGCGACCGCGACGAGCAGCAGGCGCCCGATCGTCAGCTCCCACGCCGAGCGCCCGCCGAACCAGTCGAGGAACATCACGACGATCAGCCCCGCCGCGCTGAAGGCGGCCAGGAGCTCGCCGCCGCGCAGCAGCCCGAGGTTCATGCGGCGGCCTGCTCGCGCTGCATCCGCGCCGCCTGCAGGGTGTTGCGCAACAGGAAGGCGATCGTCATCGGGCCGACGCCGCCCGGCACCGGCGTGATCGCGCTCGCGACCTCGCTGACGGCGTCGAAGTCGACGTCGCCGGCAAGTCCGTCCGCGGTGCGGTTCATGCCGACGTCGATGACGACGGCGCCGGGCTTGACCCAGTCGCCCTGCACCATCCGCGCCTGGCCGACGGCGGCGATGAGGACGTCGGCGCGGCGGCAGACCGCGGGCAGGTCGCGGGTGCGGGAGTGGCACATCGTCACGGTCGCGTTGGCCGCGAGCAGCAGCTGGGCCATCGGCTTGCCGAAGAGGTTCGAGCGCCCGACGACGACGGCCTCGGCGCCCTCCAGGCGGGCGCCGGCGGCGTCGAGCAGCGTCATGACGCCCAGCGGCGTGCACGGCCGCAGGCCCTCGCGGCCCTGCATGAGCAGGCCGGCGCTGACCGGCGTCAGGCCGTCGACGTCCTTGCGCGGGTCGATCATCCCCGTGAGCTCGACGCCGTCGAGGTGCCCGGGCAGCGGGAGCTGCAGGAGGATGCCGCTGACCTCCGGGTCGCCGTTGAGGCGCTCGACGAGCTCGACGAGCTCGACGAGCGGGGTGTCGGCCGGCAGCGGGAAGTTGAAGCCCTGCATCCCCACCTCGCGGCAGGCCTTCTGCTTGCCGGCGACGTAGATCGCCGAGCCCGGGTCGTCGCCGACGAGGATCGTCGCAAGCCCCGGCCGCGCACCGCCGAACTGCGCGGCGAAGGCCTCGACCTCGCGCGCGACGCCGATCCGCACCCGTCCGGCGATCTGCTTTCCGTCGATGATCTCGGCAGCCACGAGGCGGGAGTTCATCGCACTTTCGTGATCGGGGCGTACTCGGCCATGAGCTTGCGCTCGCTGCCGTCGCCGGCGAAGCGCACGACGACGATGCCGCCGGCCTCGATGCCGATGACGACCCCCGCGCCGAACGCCGCGTGCGAGACGTCGTCGCCGAGCCCGAAGATCGGCGCGGACGACGCCGACTCCGACGACCCGGCGCGCGCCGACGCCCAGGACCCCGGCCGCTGGACCGCGGCGCCGCTGCTCGTCGCGCGGATGCGCGGCTCGTCGGCGCGGTCGGTGAGCTCGTGCGGGATCTCGTCGAGAAAGCGCGAGCGCAGCCCGTACTGCGTGGCGCCGAAGACGGCGCGCCGCCGCGCGCTCGTGAGATACAGCGACCTCATCGCGCGGGTGATGCCGACGTACGCGAGCCGGCGCTCCTCCTCCAGGCCGCCCTCGTCGAGCGCGCGCGAGTGCGGGAAGACGCCCTCCTCCATCCCGGCCATGAAGACGATCGGGTACTCCAGGCCCTTGGCGTTGTGGAGCGTCATGAGCGTCACGAGCCCCTCGTCGTCCGTGCGCGTGTCGGCGTCGGCGACGAGCGCGACGCCCTGGAGGAAGACGTCGAGCGTGTCCTGCTCGGCCTCGGCCGTCGCGTCGAACTCGCGCGCGACCTCGACGAGCTCGGCGAGGTTCTCCTCGCGGCCCTGCGCCTCGATCGTGCGCTCGGCCTTCAGCGCGTCGATGTAGCCCGTCTCGTGCAGCAGCGACTCGAGCAGGTCGCCGACGGGGACCTGCTGCTCGGCGCGCTCGCGCAGCGCCGTCATCGTGTCCATGAAGCGCCCGAAGGCGCGGACGGCCGCGGTGCCGAGCCCGGGCACGGAGGCGGCGTCGGCGGCGGCGTCCCAGATGCTGATCCCCATCGCGTCGGCATGGCTGATGACGCGGCCGAGCGACGTCTGCCCGATCCCGCGTCGCGGCGAGTTGACGATCCGCGTGAACGACACGACGTCCTGCTGGTTGCCGAGGACCGTGAGGTAGGCGATCGCGTCCTTGATCTCGGCGCGCTCGTAGAACTTCGTGCCGCCGATGACCTGGTAGCCGATGTCGCGCCGGACGAGCGTGTCCTCGATGACGCGCGACTGCGCGTTGGTCCGGTAGAAGACCGCGATCTCCGCGCGGCTGGCGCCCTCGTCGACGAGCCGCTCGATCTCGCCGACGACGTAGCGGCCCTCGGCGTGCTCGTCGTCGAGCTCGCGGATGCGGATCGGCTCGCCGTCGCCGTGGTCGGTCCACAGCGACTTGGGCTTCTGCTCGCGGTTGCGCGAGATGACGGCGTTCGCGGCGCTGAGGATCGTCTGCGTCGAGCGGTAGTTCTGCTCGAGCTTCACGACGTGCGCGTCCGGGAAGGTGTCCTCGAACGCGAGAATATTGCCGATGTCGGCGCCGCGGAACCCGTAGATGGATTGCGCATCGTCGCCGACGACCGCGAGGTTCCGGCGCTCGCTCGTCAGCAGCTGCAGCCAGCGGTACTGCGCGGCGTTCGTGTCCTGGTACTCGTCGACGAGGACGTGGCGGAACGCGCTCGTGTAGCGGTCGCGGACGTCCTGGAAGAGCTGCAGGACGTTGACGGCGTTGACGAGCAGGTCGTCGAAGTCCATGGCGTTCATGCGGAGCATCTCGCGCTCGTAGAGCGCGAACGCGTCCGCGACGTGCGTCGTGAAGGCGGTCGCGTCGCCGGTGAGCTGCCGATAGGCCTCGGCGTCGCGCAGCTTGTTCTTCGCATCGGAGATCTGGTGCTGGACGGCGCCGGGCGTGAAGCGCTTGGAGTCGACGTCGAGCTCGTCGAGGCAGCGCTTGACGAGCCGCCGTGAGTCGGCCTGGTCGTAGATCGTGAACTGCCGCGTGTAGCCGAGCTTGTCGGCCTCGGCGCGCAGCATCCGCGCGCACGCCGCGTGGAAGGTCATGATCCACATCGCGCGGGTGCGGCGGCCGAGCAGCAGCTCGACGCGGTCGCGCATCTCCTGCGCCGCCTTGTTCGTGAACGTGATCGCGAGGATCTCGTTCGCCCGCGCCTGGCCGGTGCGCTCCAGGAAGGCGATGCGGTGCGTCAGCACACGGGTCTTGCCGGTGCCCGCCCCGGCAAGGATCAGCAGCGGTCCCTCGCCGTGCATGACGGCGTCGCGCTGCTGGGGGTTGAGGTCGACGAGGAGCTCCTCGATCTGGTCGCGCGAGGCGGTGTCGGGCATCGCCTCTGAGCATAGGCCCGCCGTCGGAGGTCGCCCAGAGCGCCGATATTGCAGCGCTTTGCGCCCACCGTGCAACGCAAAGTGCACGATCGCGCACACGGCGGTGACACCATCTGTCCTTCTTGCGGGGTCAACGCAGGGAGGCGGGGGGATGGTGGTCAAGCACTCGCTCGCGGGCGTCGCTGCGACGCTCGCCGCTGCATTCATGCTGCATGTCGGCGTCAGCGCGGGCGCCGCGCCCGCCGGCTGCCGTGACACGCAGGTCGTGCCGGCCGACGAGGCCGCGCGCGTCAAGGCGTCGCAGTCGGTGGTCTGCCTCGTCAACCGCATCCGAGCCGCCCACCGGCTGGCCCCGGTGCGGCTGTCCAGGCCGCTGGGCGCCGCCGCGATGCGCCACAGCACCGACATGGTGTCCAACAAGTACTTCGCGCACGACGGCGTCGGGGGCGACGACCTGACGGCACGCGCGCGGGACGCGGGCTACCCCGCGACGCGGACGGTGAGCGAGGCGCTCGTGTGGTGCATGGATGCGTCGCCCGCCTTCCTCTCGTCGACGCTCATGGCCAGCCCGCCGCACCGGCGGATCCTGCTGACCCGCCGCGCGCGCGACATCGGCGCCGGCCTCGTGCTCGGTGCCCCGATGGAGGGCATCGACGGCCCGAGCGCGACGCTCGTGCTGACCTTCGGCGGGTGAGTCGCGCCGTCCACGGCCTGACATCGTGGGTTGGGCGGGACTGATCTGCATGCGCGCTCGCGACGCAGGAGTTCTCGATGGCACAGACCTCCAGACGGTTTCTCGACGGCATCGTCGTCGTGCTCGGCGTGACGCTCGTGGTGGCGACCGGCGTCGCGTTCGCCGCCCATGACGACCACAGCGCCGGCGGCGGCCGGGCGGCCGGGCCGCCGGCGGCCGCCGACGCTGCGCAGATCAAGGACTTCAAATTCGTGCCGGCGGCGATCACCGTCCCGGCCGGAACGAAGATCACGTTCACCAACCAGGACAGCGCGCCGCACACGGCGACCTCCGGTGGGTCGCCCAACGCCGATGGCGTGTTCGACACCGGCACGCTCACGAAGGGTCAGAGCAGGAGCGTCACGCTCTCGGAGGCCGGCACGTTCGCCTACTACTGCGCGTTGCATCCGTTCATGAAGGCGACGGTGATCGTCACATGAAGCTCCGATCCGCCGACGCGCTGCGCTACGCCGGCGCGCTCGCGACGATCGTCGTCGGCGCCGTGCATCTTCAGCAGTACGCCGACTTCATCGCAGACGTGCCCACCATCGGCGTGCTGTTCTTGCTCAACAGCCTCGGCGCGGGCGTCGTGGCGATCCTCCTGACGACACGCCGCGCCGTGATCGGCGCGCTCGGCGCCATCGCCGTCTCCGCCGGCGCGCTCGTCTCGGTCCTCATCTCGATGACCGACCGCGGCCTGTTCGACTACACCGAGCCGGCGTTCCGCAGCGCCGTCGTCGTGGCGATCGCAGCCGAGGTCGCTGCGATCGTGCTGCTGCTCGGCTACCTCGCGGCACGGCGGACCACGGGACGCGCACGGGTCGACTGGACCGCCGCGGCGGCGCTGCCGCGGACACCGATCCGCGAGCCCGAGCGCCAACGCGCCGTTCGCTGATCCGACGCCCGGCCGCCGATCGCTTTCACGCAGAGGCTCTTCAGATCAAAGCCGCCCACCAACGTCCATGCGCGCCGGAGTCCCGGCACGCGAAGAAAACGAGGCCCGATGTCCGAAGTCACGAACCATCTGTTTGACACGATCGACCGCCAGCACGCCGGCGAGTCGGCGAGCACGCGTCGCACGCTCGTCGCGACGACGGCCGCCGCCCTCGGGTCGATGGGCCTGCTCGGCTACGCGTCCAAGGACGCGTTCGCGACGGTCAAGACCGACGCGGCGAACTCGGTGGAGAACATCACGACGGTCGCCGCGACGGCCGAGGTGCTCGCGACGATCGTCAACACCGTGGGCCCCGAGCGGCTCGCCGGGCGCCTCGACGCCGTCACCCTGCGCAACATCCGCGCCGCCGCCCAGCAGGAGAAGAACCACTACGAGCTGCTGACGTCGTCGGCCGTCGGCGGCAAGCCCGCGACGACGACGATCTACGTGCCCGACGAGGTCTTCGCCTCCCCCGAGAGCCTGCTCACGACGCTCGTGGTCGGCGACCAGGTGTTCATCAACGCCTACCTGCTGGCGACGACGGTGTTCGCGCGACAGGGAGACCTCATGGGATCGAAGTTCGCCCGCTACGCCGCCGAGATCATGGCGACCGAGGCCGTCCACCGTGCGCTCGCGCTGCAGTCTCTGGGCAAGCTCGGCAACGACCGCGTGTACGCGAAGTTCTCACAGCGCGAGGAGGTCCCGGGACTTCCGACGACCGGCGCCGGCGGCTTCTTCAAGATCCTCGACGCGGTGACCGTGCTCGAATCCGCCGGCTTCGGCTTCGGCAAGCCCGGCTCCAAGCCCGGGACGAAGTACGAGTACGCCGACGTGGCAGCCCGGACGCCGACCGACCCGGGCGTGAACACGATCTCGATCGCGTAGCCGTCCGGCCGGCCGCACGCCGCCCTGCGCCGGGCGCGTATCGTCAGCGACGGTGGATGGTCTCTGCGACGAGGTCCGCGCGGCCTGCGCCGCGATCGCTGCCGATGCGCGCTGGGTGCGCATCGACGTCGACGCGCTCGGCAACGTCGCGGCGGGGCCGCCGCCGGTCCTCGACGCGTCGCATCACTACGTCGAGGGCACGCCGCGGGACGTCGCGACGTACATGCTCGCCGTCGACGCCGTGAACTTCGGCTCGGGCTGGTTTCCGACGCTGCGCAAGCGCCCGGGCTGCTCGGGCTACGTCACCGTCGCGTGGGCGATCGCGGACCGCTTCCGCGCCGACGGGGCCTGGACGAACGCGCAACTGCGCGCGATGCGCACCGACGAGATCGCCGACACGCTCGGACAGGAGCGCGATCACGAGCTCATGGCGCTCTATGCACAGGCACTGCGCGCGCTCGGCACGTTCCTCGGCGACCGCGGCGCGCTCGCGCTCGTGGCCGAGGCGCGCGGCTCCGCCGAGCGCCTGGCGACGATCCTCGCCCGCGGGATGGCGCTCTTCGCCGACCGCGGGTTCTACAAGCGCGCGCAGATCGTGCCGGCGGACCTCGCGCTCGCGGGCGTCGCGTCGTTCCGCGACCTCGACCGCCTGACGATCTTCGCCGACAACGTCGTCCCGCACGTGCTGCGCTGCGACGGCGTGCTGCGCTACGAGGAGGGCCTCGCGGCGCAGATCGACGCCGAGCGGCTGCTGCCGTCCGGGCCGCAGGAGCGCGAGATCCGCGCCTGCGCCGTCCACGCGTGCGAGCTCATCGCGCGGCGGCTCGGAGCGTCGGAGCACGAGCTCGACAACTGGCTGTGGAACCGCGGGCAGGCGCCGGCCTACAAGGCGCGGCCGCGGCATCGGACGCGTTCGGTGTACTACTGAGGCTCGGCGCGTTCCTCCGGCGCGCTCGCAGGGCCTCGGCGCTGCCTGCATCTCTGAAGGTGGGCTCTCTCGTTCTGGCGCCCCTGCGGTCGCGCTGCGCGGACGAGTGGCAGCTAGACCCCTATATAGGGGGACGAGGCTCCATTCGCACGATCTGCCGCGGCGAATCGCCCTCGCCGCGGGCGCGACGTCATCCTCAATGATGCCGTTCGCCGGCTGCGGGAAGACGTCCGGCCAACGCGGTTGCCGCACCGGCCGGCGGTGAGCGCGCTACCCGCGGAGTCGCCGCACCGCCGGCGGCGCGAGCGAGCGGGCCCTACCCGCCGGCCGGGCTCGGGCCCTGCAGCGGGCGCAGGACGTGCACCTCGGCCGGCCTGCTGCGCTCCTCGCCCGAGAGCTCTGCGACCTCGCGCTCGAGCTCGCCGATGCGCGCCGACATCGCGTTGATCGCGTCGGCGATCGGGTCGGGCAGGTGGATCCAGTCGGTGTCCGGGCCCTCGGGGCGCTTGCCCTCGACGCGGACGGGGTGGCCGGGGTTGCCGACGACGGTCGTGTTCGGCGGGACGTCGTGGATGACGACGGTGTTCGCGCCGACCTTCGCGCCGTGGCCGACGGTGATCGCGCCGAGCAGCTTCGCCCCGGCGCCGATCGTGACGTTGTCCTCGAGCGTCGGGTGGCGCTTGCCGGTCTGAAAGCCCGTGCCGCCGAGCGTCACGCCCTGGTAGAGCGTGACGTCGTCGCCGATCTCGGCCGTCTCGCCGATGACGACGCCGGCGCCGTGGTCGATGAAGAAGCCCTGGCCGATGCAAGCGGCCGGGTGGATCTCGATGCCGGTCAGCGCCCGCGAGACGAGCGACATCGAGCGCGGCACCAGCGGGATGCCCGCCTCGTGCAGCCCGTGCGCGACGCGGTGGGCCAGCAGCGCCTGCACGCCCGGCCAGCCCGTGAGGATCTCGGCGCTGCCGGCGCCGCGGGCGGCGGGATCGCGTGCATGCGCCGCGGCGACATCGCGCCGCACCTCGCCGACGACCCGCGCCAGGGTGCCCAGTCCGAGCATGCCGACAGCGTAGCGGCGCGCCGGAACGTGCCTGCTGAGACGCGGTTACGGCGCGAAGAACGGGGTCGAGACGTAGCGCTCGCCGGAGTCCGGCAGCACGACGACGATCCGCTGACCGCGCGACTCCGGCCGGCGCCCGAGCTCGATCGCGCCCCACAGCGCGGCGCCCGCGGAGATGCCGACGAGCGCGCCCTCCAGGCGCGCCGCGCTGCGCGCCGTCTCGATCGCGTCCTCGTCGCCGACCGCGATGACCTCGTCGATGATCTCGCGGTTGAGGACCGGCGGGACGAAGCCCGCCCCGATGCCCTGGATCTTGTGCGGACCCGGTGAACGGCCGGACAGCACCGCGGAGCTCGCGGGCTCGACGGCGACGATGCGGCAGGCCGGGTTGCGCGCCTTGAGCACCTCCCCCACGCCGGTGATCGTCCCGCCGGTCCCGACGCCGCAGACGAGGGCGTCGATCTTCCCGTCGAGCGCGTCGAGCAGCTCGGGAGCGGTCGTGCGCCGGTGCGCCTCCGGGTTGGCGGGATTGGAGAACTGGTCGGGGAGGAAGACGTCGTCGCGGCTGGCCATCGCGCGCGCCGCGTCGACGGCCTCGTTCATCCCGCCGAGCGACTCGGTGATCTCCACGCGCGCGCCGTACAGGCGCAGCAGCCCCTCGCGCTCGCGGCTCATCCCCTGCGGCAGCGTCAGCACGAGGTCGTAGCCCTTTGCCGCGCAGACGAAGGCCAGCGCGATGCCCGTGTTGCCCGAGGTCGCCTCGACGATCGTCGTGCGCCCGGGCTCGATCCGCCCCTCGGCCTCGGCGGCCTCGATCATCGCGACGCCGATGCGGTCCTTGACGCTGCCGCCGGGATTGAAGGACTCGAGCTTGCCGAAGAGCCGCACGCCCTCGGGAGCCAGACGGGTGAGCTCCACGACCGGAGTCCCACCGACATAGGCAGCAATGCTGACCGGGATTGACGCCATGGCCCCCACGGTATCCGGCAGACCCATGTGATGGGTGGGACGGTCTCGGGTAGGCCCGTTCATATGGCCTTTACGGACCCAGGGGCGGTGCTCGACGCCGTGTACCCGGCCCAGCCCCTCCTCGTCGCCCAGATCCGGCGTGACGTTTCCAACATCGCAAGCGTCTTCGGCGCAGACGAGGCGGCGCTTCTGCGCATCAACCTCGCCGTGAGCGAGGCCGCGACGAACGCGATCCTCCACGCCTACCGCGACCGCGGGGCCGCGGGCGACGTCCACGTCGTCGTCCAGCACGAGGACCACACGCTGGACGTCAGCGTCTGCGACGACGGCATCGGGATGTCCCCGCGGACCGACAGCCCCGGCCTCGGCCTCGGCCTCGGTCTCATCGCGCACGAGACGAGCCGCTGTGAGATCAGCTGCCGCCCCGACGGCGGCACGCAGGTCGCGATGCGCTTCATCCTCGGCTGAGGCGCCGTCAGGCGAGCTCGTCGTCGACGAGCCAGCGGTCGCCCTCGAAGAGGAGCTTGACCCTGCGCCCGCCGCCGAGCTCGACGGTCGCGACGCTGCCCTCGACGGCGACGTCCGCGGCGCCGGCGCCCGAGCGCTCGGTCTCGGCGTCGGGCGCGGAGCTGCCCGCGACCTGGGCGCAGGTCCGCGAGGAGCCCCCGACGAGGTCGCGACGGGCACGGGCGGTCAACGCATCGCAGATTCGCGCGCCGTCGCCGCTGATGATCGCGTCCTCGAAGCGCCGCAAGGCGGCGAGCACGACCTGGGAGACGCTCCGCGGCTCGTTGCCGGGCCGCCCCGCCGGCAGCGGCGCCGACGTGCCGGTGCCTCCCGGGGCGCCGGTCGTCGTCGTTCGCGAGCGCGGCGGTCCGGAGCCGGGAACGAGGCGGCCGCGGGCGCCGGTCGTCGCGGTGCGGCCGGCCGTCGTCGTCGCGCCGCGCGCGCCCCGCGCGCCTGAGGTCGCCGTCTGCGCCGGGCGTTCCGGCGTGCGCGCCGAACCGCCGGAGCCGCCCGAGCCGCCGTCGTCGGAGTCCTCACCGGCCGCGCCGCCGGCGCCCTCGCGCGTCGTCTCGGTCGTCGCGGCCTCGGTCGTGGTGTCGGTCTTCTCGTCCTTGCCGCAGCCCGCGAAGGCGAGGGCGAGCAGCAGTCCGGTCGTGACGGTCAGGATCCGGGTCACGCCGTGCGGGTCAGGGACTCGGGTCCGAGATGCGCCACTTGCCGTTGACGACCTCGAGGCGCAGCTTCTCGCCCTTGCCGATGTCGACCGTGGCCTTGCCGTTGCGGATCGTGACGTCCTTCGTCGTGATGCCGTCGCGGGTGGTCTCCAGGAGCTTGAGGTCGTCGGGCGTAGCCTGGTCGAGCACGCGCAGCACCGCGGAGGGGCAGGTCTCGCTGCGGGCGCCGCTGGTCATGGCCTTCTGGCCGGCGGCCGTCAGCAGGGAGCAGGCCTCCTTGCCGTCGAACTCGATGAAGGCCTTCTGGTAGCGGCGCACGACCGAGACGACGACGAGGCGATCCTCACGCGAGTTGCTCGTGCCGACGGAGTCGTCGGAGGCGTCGTCCGAGTTTCCCGCGGATCCTGTCGAGCCCGACGACGAGCCGGAGGACTTCTTCGAGCCGGAGGACTTCGAGCCCGACGACGTCCTCGATCCCGCCGTCGACGTGCCCTTCGCGCCCGCGGTCGTCTTCGTGCCGCCGACGGGCAGCTTCGAGCCGCTGGACTTCTTCGTCGCGGAGGTCTTCGTGCCCGGCTTCGTCTGGGCGTCGGTCTTCTTGTCGGTCGTCGTCGAACCGGAGGGCGTGGTCGTCGCGGCGACGGTCGTGGTCGCGCCCGTCTTCGCCGCGTCGTCGTCGCCGCAGCCCGCGACGAGCAGGGCGGACACGAGCGCGATCACGACGGTCCTCATGCGCGGCACCGGCGCACTATCGCATCTCCGGCGCACCCCGTGCGGGCCACCTAGACGATCAGGCGGGCAGGCTAGATCTGGTACATCGCGACGCCGGCCGCGCGTGCTTCGCCCTCGATGACGTCGGCGATCGTGCTCGCCTGCATGACCGCGCGGGCCGCGGCGGCGGCGTCGCCGAAGATCCCCTCGGCGTCGCGGCCGAAGGGGCCGTCGAGCAGTTCGACGACCTCGAGCACCGTGATGTCCGCGGGCGGCCGGGCGAAGGTATAGCCGCCCTTGACCCCGCGCTGGGATCGCAGCATCCCGGCGCGGCGCAGCGTCGCGAAGAGCTGCTCGAGGAACTGCACGGGAATGTCGCGCCGGCGGGCGAGCTCGCCGATCGGGACCGGCCCCTCGCCGGAGCGTCCGAGCTCGGCGAGCGCCTTCAGCGCGTACGGCGACTTCGTGGTGATCGACATCATGGCCCTACATTGTGACCGCAATGGGAACCGTCAGCCGGTTCGCGCCACCGCTGGCGGTCATGGCGCTGATCTTCGCCCTCTCGGCGACGCCCGACCTGAACTCGGGCCTCGGCCCGATCGACCTCTACGCGCGCAAGCTCGGCCACATGGCGATCTACGGCGTGCTGTGGCTCACGGTCGCGCGCGCCATGGACTGGCGCCGGCCCGTCGCGGCGACCGTCGCGACGCTGCTGTACGCGGCGAGCGACGAGTTCCACCAGTCCTTCGTCGCGGGCCGGCACGGAACCCCGGTCGACGTCGCGATCGACGCGATCGGGGTCGCCGTGGCGATCGGCGTCAGAGCCAGCCGCGCTCGGTGGCGATGAGGACCGCCTGGGCGCGGTCGACGGCGCCGAGCTTGCCGTAGATGTTGTGCAGGTGCGTGCGCACCGTCGAGGTCGAGAGCTGCAGCTCGGCCGCGATCTGCTTGTAGACCTTGCCCTCGGCGAGGCGCTTGAGCACCTCGACCTCGCGGCCCGACAGCGGGCAGGGGTCGATCTGGCGCGGGCGCGCCGACGAGGGATAGGGCAGGTCGTACATGACGGCCCGCAGCTCGGTCGGCCCGAGGCCGACGCTGCGCGCGACCTTCAGCAGCGAGTTCGGCGAGACCTGGTCGCCCTGGGCGTAGTGGGAGAGCATGTCGGCGAGCCGGATGAACGCGGCCTCACCGGTCGCGTCGTCGGAGTGGTGGCGCTCGATCGCCGAGGCGACGGCGCTCGGCATGCCCCAGCGGCGGGCGAGGACGCCGCCGACGAGGGCGTGGTCGACACCGAGCTCGCGGCGCTCGCGGTGGATGCGCTCCTCCGGCGTCTTGGCGGCGCCGTGGACCTGCTCGGGGTAGCCGGGGTACGCGTGCGCGAGCACGAGCTTGCCGACGTCGTGCAGCAGCGCGGTGACCATGAGGCGGTCGCGATGCTCGTAGCCGGCCTCCTGGGCAAGGCGGTCGGCGGCGCGCTGGGTGGCGACGCCGTGCAGGCGGAAGCGCTCGGGAGCGGCGTCCCAGATCGAGGAGCGCTCGAAGAAGTCGAAGGTCCGGGCGCGGCTGGCGAGCGCCTGCACGGACTCGGGGGAGAGGATCTCGACGGCCTTGACGATCGACTCGACGCGCCCGCGGCGGGGGCCGTCGATCTGGTTGGCAAGGCGCATGACGCTGATGACGAGCGCGATGTCGGACTCGACGGTGGCGACGATGTCGGCGGGCGAGACGCGCTCGGCGCTGACGAGCCGCAGCAGCCGGTTGCGCGACTCAGCGAGCGCGGGGAACGCCTCGAGCGCCTCGAACGCGGCGGTCAGGCGACGACCGTGACCCTCGTTGTGGTGACGCTGGACGGGGGCGCTGCTGGTCTCGGTACGGCGGGCTGCTGCGGTGGAGATCATGTGGAGGCGGTCCTGCCTTCGGATCGGGTGCCTTGACAAGACCTCTATCGGCAGGCGTGGACAGATGGTTGAGGGCGAGTTCGGCCTGCGTTATGGCGCCGCCGCGCGGTCCAGGCGCGCCAGCGACTCCTCCCGGCCGAGCACGACGAGCGTCTCGAAGATCCCCGGCGAGACCGGGCGCCCCGCGAGCGCCACCCGCACGGGCTGGAAGACCTGCTTGGCCTTGACGCCGCGCTCGCGCACGAGCGTCTCGAGCGCCTCCTGCACGGGCTCGAGCTCGAACGGGTCGATCGGCTCGAGCGCCGCGCGGACGTCGCGCAGGACCGCGAGACCGTCCTCGCCGAGCCACTTCTCGCGGGCGGCCGGATCGTCGGCCGGCCCGTCGAAGATGAAGCCCGCCAGCGGCCAGAAGTCCGCCAGCGTCTGGATCTTCTCGCGCGAGATCTCGACGGCGTCGCGCAGCCCGCTGCGGCCGGTGTACTCCTCCAGGCGCGTTGTCAGGTCGTCGACGGAGAGCTCGCGGAGGTAGCGGCCGTTGAGCCAGCGCAGCTTCTGCTCGTCGAAGCGGGCCGGGTTGCGCGACACGCGCTCGAGGCTGAAGCGCCGCACGAGCTCGTCGGTCGAGAGGATCGTCTCGTCGTCGTCGCTGCCCCAGCCCAGCAGCGCGAGGTAGTTGCGCAGCGCCTCGGGCAGGTAGCCGGCGTCGCGGAGCTCCTGCACCGATGCGGCGCCGTGGCGCTTGGAGAGCTTCTTGCCGTCCGGGCCGTGCAGCAGCGGCAGGTGCGCGTACAGCGGCTGCTGCGCCCCGAGCGCCTCGAGCACGAGCAGCTGCTTGGGCGTGTTGGAGAGGTGGTCCTCGCCGCGGACGACGTGCGTGATGCCGGCGTCGAGGTCGTCGACGGCGACGGCGAAGTTGTAGAGGACGCTGCCGTCCGCGCGGGCGATGACGGGGTCGTCGAGGTGCGTGTGCTGGAAGGTCGTGTCGCCGCGGATGACGTCGTGGACGACCGTCGCCCCGTCGTCGGGGACGCGCAGGCGCACGGCGCCGTCCTCCTCGGGCTCGCCGCGAAACCCGCGGTCGGCGCCGTGGCGCTCCTTGAAGGCCTTGACGTCCTCGGCCGTCGCGCTGGAGCGGTAGGCGTGCCCGCCCTCGAGCAGCTGGGCGAGCACCTCCTGGTGTCGCTGCGTGCGCGAGACCTGGCTGATCGGGCCCTCGTCGTAGTCGAGCTGCAGCCAGCGCAGGGCATCGAGGATCTGCTCGACGTTCTCCGGGGTGCAGCGCGCGCGGTCGGTATCTTCGATCCGCAGGACGAGCGTCCCTGCGGCGTGCCGGGCCAGCAGCCAGTTGTACAGCGCCGTGCGCGCGCCGCCGATGTGCAGCGCGCCGGTCGGGGAAGGAGCGAAGCGGACCCGCATGTCCAAGCACCCTACGAGATGGCCTCGCGGATGCTGATCGGCGCCCACGTGTCGCCCGCGGGCGGCCCGGCGAGGGCCGTGCAGCGCGGCGTGGAGCGCGGCGCGAACGCGATCCAGATCTTCAACCAGAACCCGCGCGCGTGGAAGCCGCGCATCTACTCCGACGAGGAGATCGCGGAGTTCCGCGCGGCGATGGCGGCCTCCGAGGTCGACGCGCTGCTCATCCACGCGGTCTACCTGCTCAACTGCGCCTCCGACGATCCCGAGATCCGCGCGAACTCGCTGCGCTCGCTCGTCGCGTCGCTGCAGGCCGGCTCGGCGCTCGGCGCGCACGCGGTCGTCCTGCACCCCGGCTCGGCGAAGACCGGCGACGTCGGCGCGGCGATCGCGCGCGCGGGTGAGGTCATCGCCGAGGCGCTCGCGCAGTCCGACGGCTGCCCGCTGCATCTCGAGAACACCGCCGGCTCGGGCGGGACGCTCGGGCGCTCGTTCTCAGAGCTCGCCGCGCTCGTCGAGGCCGCCGGCGGCGACGAGCGCCTCGGGCTGTGCCTGGACTCCTGCCATCTGCTGGCCTCCGGCTACGACGGGCGCACCGCCGAGGGGATGGCCGCGCTGCTCGACGAGTGCGTCGAGCTCGTCGGGCTCGAGCGCCTCGGCTCGCTGCACCTCAACGACTCGCAGACGCCGCTGGGCTCCAACGTCGACCGCCACGCCAACATCGGCGAGGGCGAGCTCGGCGAGGAGGGCTGCGCCGTGTTCCTCTCCGAGCCGCGGTTCGAGGGGCTGCCGTGCGTCCTGGAGACGCCGGGCCCGAAGCGGACGGGCCCGACGGCTGAGGAGCTCGCCCTCGCGCGGGCGCTGCGGGCGCGCGGGCAGGGCGCACGCGCGCGCCCCTGACGCGCGCCGCGCGTCAGTCCTCGTCGTCGTCGCGCTCGGCCTGCAGGCGCTCGTCGATCTGCTCCTCGATCGACACCTCGACGTCGTCGGGGTCTCCGAGGAGGTCCTCGTCGGGATCGGGCAGGGTGGCGGGATCGCGTTGCATGAGGTGCTCGTCTCGGGGTCGGCCGTCCGAGCCGTGCGCCTACCCTCAGCCGCCTTCGGAATACCGCAGAATGCCTGCGCTTTTGCGAACTGAACCTCCGTACAGGATTGCCGGTCTTAAGACGATGGTCCCAGTACGGTCGCAATCGAACGGGACGACGAGTCGAACTTGATCGAGGGGGCAGGATGCTCAACAGAGCAACGCAACGTGGGGCTGCACGGCGAGGTTCATTGGTGGTGCTGGCGGCCGTGGGAGCGCTGCTTGGCGGAGGCGCGACGAGCGCCATGGCCGCGACGATCACCGGGACAGCCGACGCGCCGATCTTCAACGCGAGCCTGGGCGCAATCGACAACAACCTACCGTGATTCAGGCCGGCGACGACACGAGTTCGCCGCGGACCCGAACGATCCGTTCGTCGCCGCGCTCGCGAACCCGGGTGCGCCGTCAACCTGGACGGCAGCGCGACGTGCATCGCCCTTGCCGGCCTGGGCGTCGTAACACGATCGGCGTGAACCTGCTCGACGGCAACGACACGGTGACCGTTCCGTCCGACTTCGCGCCGGCGATCACGGCCGACGGCGCGGATGGCCTCGACAACCTCACTGGCGGCGAGGGCGACGACACGCTCGACGGCGGCGCGGGAGACGACTCGTTCACTCCGGCCGGCGGCGCTGACGATGTCGTCGGTGGCGGGGGGCTCGACTTCGTCAGCCTCTCGGCGCCTCCGACGAACCGGAACGTCACGCTCTTCGACAATCTCGCCAACGACGGTGAGGGCGACAACATCCACAGCGACGTCGAGTCGGTCTCCAGCGACACCGGCAACGACGTCATCGTCGGCACTGACGACGGAAACAACCTCGCGGCCAACGGCGGCAACGACAACATCGACGGCCGCGGCGGCGACGACGTCGTCTTCGGCGGCGACGGCAACGACACACTCGAGGGGGGCACGGGCGACGACTTGCTCTTCGGCGACGACCCGCGCACCGACCCCGCGCTCTCCGGCAATGACACGATCAACGCCCGCGACGGTGAGCTCGACACGATCGACTGCGGTCCCGGTATCGACGTCGTGAACGCGGACGACAACGAGGCGAGCATCGACGCCAACTGCGAGACGATCAACCGTCCGCCCCCGCCCGTCGTGAACACCGACCCGCCGGCCGGCGGTGGCGGTGGCGGTGGCGGCGGCGGCGACGCTGGCGGTGCCGCCCCGGTCACGGCCAACCCGGCGACGACCGCGGCGCCCGTCAACGCGCCCGCGAGCACGCCGACGGTGACCGCCGCGCTGAAGACGCCGACCGGTCTCACCGCGAAGCTCAAGGCCGGCCGCGACCGCAGCAGGCCCTACTCGTTCACGATCAGCGGCAAGCTCAGCCTGCCGGCGGGCGTGGGCAAGGCGGCGGGCTGCAAGGGCACGGTGAAGCTCACCGGCAAGCGCGGGACCAAGACCGTCGTCACGAAGAGCGCGACGCTCAAGAGCGACTGCTCGTACTCGATCAAGGCGAGCGTCAAGAGCAAGGGCCAGGTCAGGATGACCGTGCGCTTCGCCGGCAACAGCGTGCTGAAGGGCAAGAACGCGCCGACGCGCATCGCGCGCGCCGGCTAGCACGAGACGGATACAGGGGTTGCAGCACCGAGGGGGCGGCCGTGAGGCCGCCCCCTCGCTCGTTCCCGGTACGTGCGTTAGGTTCTCGCGCGGGGAGAACGACGAGTCTGAGGAGGAGCTGCATGGGCAGGGTCCACGCTGTACGCCGGTGTTCGATGGCAGTGATGGCGGCGGCCGGAGCGCTGCTCGCGGTGGCGCCCGCCGGGGCAATGGCGGCGACCCTCACGCCGAACAACTTCAACGCGCTCCCCGGCGAGGCGAACCGCCTCACGATCACCGACAGCGGGGCGACGATCAACTGGGTCGATACCGGAGCCGTGATCGTCGCGGCCGGTGGATGCCTGCCGGCGGGCGCGAACGCGCCCGGCGTCACGGTGGCCTGCCCGTCGACGTTCAGCGTGAACATCGACCTCGACGACCTCGACGACGAGACGACGTTCTCCGGAGCATTCGCGGAGCGCGCGATCTTCCAGAACGGCGGCGCCGGCAACGACACGCTCCGCGGACCGTCGGATGCCGGCAGCAACACGATGGTCGGAGGCGCGGGAGCCGACGACATCGCGGGCGGCAGCGGGGCTCGTGACCTCGCGGACTACACGGCGCGGGTCGCCACCGTCAGCGTGACGTTCGACGACGTCGCCAACGACGGCGAGAACGGCGAGAGCGACAACGTCCGAAGCTCGGTCGAGAACGCGCGGACAGGCGACGGCAACGACACGATCACCGGTTCGCCTGCCGACAACCTCCTCGGCGGCGGAGCCGGAGACGACACGATCACGGGCGGACCCGGGGACGACGACGTCCAGGGCGACGAGGGCAACGACGTGCTCAGCGGCGAGGCAGGCGACGACTCGATCTCGGGAACCTCCGGGGCGGACAACATCTCCGGCGGCGACGGCAACGACTTCCTGACACCGGGCCAGGTGTTCCTCGGCGTCTCCGACGGCGCCGACACGGTCAGCGGCGGCTCCGGCCTGGACGCGATCTCGCTCTCGGTCAACGGCGTCGGCAACAACCGCGTGACGCTCGTCGCGACGCTCGACGACCTCGCCGACGACGGCATCCCCGGCGAAGGCGACAACTACCGCGCCGACCTCGAGGACGTCGACACCTCGGGCTTCAACAACGCGACGGTGGTCGGCAACGGCGCACCGAACGTCGTGAGGACGGGGTTCGGGGACGACCTCGTCACCGGTGGCGCCGGCAACGACGCCCTGTCCTCCTCCGCGGGCAACGACACGGTTTTCGCGCGGGACGGCTTCGCGGACCGCGTCGACTGCGGCACCGGTATCGACGTCGCGACGGTCGACACGCTGGACTTCGTCTCCGCGAACTGCGAGACGGTGCAGGCGGCAGACGTCGGAAATGCCAACGAGGACGCGCCCCCCACCATCGCGTTTGCGACACCGGCCGCCAACGCGTTGATCCCGGGCGGTCCGTCGACCGTCACGGTCACGGCGACCGACGACAGGGGTGTGGCGAGCGTCGTGCTCATCGACGACGGGAAGGTCGTCGGGACCGACACGACCGCGCCGTACGCGTTCACCTACCGCCCCGACGCCGACGACGTGGGCAGCAACACCCTCATCGCCCAGGCGGTCGACGGTGCGGGCCAGACGGCGACCGCGGTGCGCGTCGTCCGTGTCGACCGCTTCACGCCGACGAGGGTGTCCGCGACGGTGTCACCGTCGCGCGACCGGGCGCGGCCCTATCGCTTCCGCACCCGCGGAACGGTGAGTCGCCCGGCCGGCGTCAGCGCGGCGCGTGGGTGCTCGGCCGGCACCGTGACCGTCACGATCAAGCGGGGCGGCCGGACGATCTCGACGCGGCGGGTGCGAATCAGGCGCACGTGCACGTACGCGTCGACGGTGACGTTCGCCTCGCGCGGTCGCCTCGGCAACGGGCGCCTGCGGATCACGGCGCGCTTCGGCGGCAACGCCGTGCTGAAGGCGCGCAGCTCCGCCGGGCGCAACGTCCGCGCGGGCTGACCGCAGACACACAAAGCGAGGGGGCGGCCGGGCGACCGCCCCCTCGTCGTCGTCCAGGCGGAGTTGGCGAGCCCCGCCCGGTGCGCTAGCGTCCGCACCACGGGGACCCATCGAAGGCGGACGTGGAGGCAGGACACGCATGCTCACCAGGGCACCGGAATCCAAGCCCGTACGGCGCCTGCTGCGCACCGCGCTGACCGTCGTCGCGACGCTGCTGACGATCGGCCCCGCCACTGCCGCGGCCGCGACCCTCACCCCGGGCGCCTTCGTCGCAGGCGCCGGCGAGAGCAACGACGTGACGGTCACCGACGGCGGGGCGACGCACACCTGGGTCGACACCGGCGCGGCCATCCTGGCGGCCGGCGGCTGCGTGCCCGCGGGCGTCAATCCCCCAGGGACGACCATCACCTGTCCAGCTGCGTTCGAGACGTCGCTCCTCCTCGCCGACATGAATGACCAGACGCGGTTCGTGGGCGCGTTCCCCAACCGGATCACCCAGCTCGGCGGCGTCGGCGACGACAGGCTGCGCGGCGGATCGGCGACGCAGGAGAACGACATGATCGGGGACGCGGGCGCCGATGTCCTGGAAGGCGGCGGCGGCGTTGGCGACCGCGCGAACTACAGCACCCGGACGAACGATGTCGCCGTGTCGCTGAACGACGTCGCCGACGATGGCGAGGGTGGCGAGAACGACAACGTCCTGTCGTCGGTGGAGAACGTCGTCACCGGTACGGGGAGCGATACGGTCGCCGGCAGTGCCGTGGCCAACCAGATCTCCACGGGTCCCGGCAACGATGTGGTCGGCGGGGGGGCGGGCGACGACAACCTGCTCGCCGGCGAGGGCGCGGACACCCTGGACGGCGGCGACGGCAACGACGACATGACGGCCAATCGCCCGGGCGGCGGCCCAAGTGATGGATCGGACTCCGTCAGCGGCGGCCCCGGGGTCGATTTCGTCGAGATCGAGGCCAACACCGGCGCACCGGGCTTCGCCCCGCTCGCCGTGACGGTCACCCTCGACGACGTCGCGAACGACGGCGTCGCCGGCGAGGGCGACAACTACCGCAGCGACGTCGAGGACGTGGGCAGCTTCGGCGGCGGGAGCGACACGGTCACGGGCAGCGCCGCGATCAACATCCTGTCGACGGGGGGCGGAGACGACGTGATCACCGGCGGCGCCGGCAACGACGTCATGAGCTCCGGCCTCGGCAACGACACGATCTTCGCCCGCGACGGGTTCGCCGACCGCGTCGATTGCGGCCCCGGGAACGACACGGCGGTGGTCGACACGCTGGACGCCGTGGGCGCGAACTGCGAGACGGTGCAGGCGGCGGACGTCGGCAACGCCAACGAGGACTCACCCCCGGCGGTGGCGTTCGCGGCGCCGGCCGAGAACGCGCTGATCCCCGGCGGGCCGTCGACCGTGACCGTCACGGCGACGGACGACCGCGGCATCGCCCGCGTCGTGCTCATCGACGATGGCCGCGTCGTCGCCACCGACACGACGGCGCCCTACGCGTTCGCCTACCGGCCGACCGCCAACGACGTCGGGAGCAACACGCTCATCGCCCAGGCGGTCGACACGACGAACCAGGCGGGGACGGCGATCCGTGTCGTGCGCGTCGACCGCTTCAACCCGGCGCGGGTGACCGCAACGGTGACGCCGGGCCGCGACCGGTCGCGGCCCTACCGGTTCCGCACCCGCGGCACGGTCAGCCGCCCGGCAGGCGTGTCGGCGGCCCAGGGCTGCTCGGGCACGGTGACGGTGACCGTCAAGCGCGGCGGCCGGACGATCTCGACACGCCGGGCGAAGCTCACGAGGACCTGCACGTACGCGTCGACGGTGACGTTCGGCTCGCGCGGTCGCCTCGGCAACGGGCGATTGAGGATCACGGCGCGCTTCGGCGGCAACGCCGTGTTGAAGGCGCGCAGCTCCGCTCGGCGCAACGTCCGCGCCGGCTGAGCTCGGCCATCTCGTTCGGGGGGCGGCCGGCGGGCCGCCCCCCTCGCCGCTGCCAGGCGGAGTTGGCGGGGCCCGGCCGGTGCGCTAGCGTCCGCACCACGGGGAACCATCGCAGGCGGACGTGGAGGCAGGACACGCATGCTCACCAGGGCACCGGAATCCAAGCCCGTACGGCGCCTGCTGGTCACGGCGCTCACGGTCGTCGCGACGCTGCTGACGATCGGCCCGGCCACCGCGACGGCCGCCACCCTCAGCCCGGGCGCCTTCCTCGCCGGCGCCGGTGAGACCAACGACGTCACCGTGACCAATGACGGCTCGACGTACCGATGGGTCGACACGGGCGCTCCGATCACCGCTGCCGGCGGCTGCCTGCCCGCCGGCGCAAATCCTCCCGGTGCGACGATCACCTGCCCCGCCGTCGGGTTCATCACCATCGACCTCCTCGACCTCAACGACGAGACCGATTTCGTCGGTGCGGTCAGCGCGAATACGAGCCAGGACGGCGGCGCCGGCGACGACACGCTCCGCGGCAGCTCGGCGAGCTTCTTCAACTTCATGACCGGTGGCCCCGGGGCGGATCTCCTCGCCGGCGGGGGCAGCGCCAACGACACGGCGTTCTACTTCGGCGCGACCGATGTCGCCGTGTCGCTTGACAACGTCGCCAACGACGGCGCAGCCGGCGAGGGCGACAACGTGCTCGACGCTGTCGAGAACATCAACACCGCGGCCGGCAACGACACGGTCACCGGCAGCGCGGCGGACAACGACATCACCACCGGTGCGGGCAACGACGTTCTCGACGCCGGCGCCGGCGATGACGGGGTCTTCGGCGGAGCCGGAGACGACTCCATCAGCGGAGGCTCGGGAGACGACGTCATCCAGGCGAACGAGGGTGCGGACGTCGTCAGGGGTGGAGATGGCAACGACGACCTCTCGCCCGGATTCACGGACGGCCCGGTGTCCGATGGTGCCGACGATCTCTCGGGCGGTCCCGGCACCGACAGGGCGTCCCTGGACACGTTCGGCGGCGTGTCGTCCGTCGTCACGCTCGACGACGTCCCCGACGACGGGATCCCCGGCGCGGGCGACAACTACCACACCGACATCGAGGACATCAGCACCGCCGGCGATGGTGGCGAAACGGTCATCGGCAGCGCTGCCGGCAACGTCCTGCGGACCGGCGCCGGCAACGACGTGATCGACGGTCGCGCCGGCAACGACTTCCTGTCCTCGTTCGAGGGCGATGACACGATCACGTCCCGCGACGGGTTCGCCGACCGCGTCGACTGCGGGCCGGGAACCGACACGGCGATCGTCGACACGCTCGACCAGGTGTCGCCGAACTGCGAGACGGTGCAGGCGGCGGACGTCGGCAATGCCAACGAGGACGCACCTCCGGCGATCGCATTCGCGACGCCGGCCGCGAACGCGCTGATCCGCGGCGGGCCGTCGACCGTGACCGTCACCGCGAGCGACGACAGGAGCATCGCCCGCGTCGTGCTCATCGACGACGGCCGCGTCGTCGCGACCGACACGACGGCGCCCTACTCGTTCACCTACCAGCCGGCGGCCGACGACGTCGGTGCGAACACGCTCGTCGCGCAAGCCGTCGACACCGGCAACCAGGTCGCCACGGCGATCAGGGTCGTGCGCGTCGACCGCTTCACCCCGGCGAGGGTGTCTGCGACGGTGACGCCGTCGCGCGACCGGACGCGGCCCTATCGCTTCCGGACGCGCGGGACGGTGAGCCGCCCGGCGGGCGTGTCGGCGGCGCAGGGCTGCACGGGCACGGTGACCGTCACGATCAAGCGGGGCGGCCGGACGATCTCGACGCGTCGCGCGAAGCTCACGAGAACCTGCGCGTACACATCGACCGCGACGTTCGGGTCCCGCCGTCGCCTCGGCAACGGACGGCTGCGGATCACGGCGCGCTTCGGCGGCAACGCCGTGCTGAAGGCGCGCAGCTCCGCCGGGCGCAACGTGCGCGCCGGCTGAGCGCAGGGACGACGCGCGCAACCGTGAACGAAGGGTGGCCGGCGGGCCGCCCTTCGCCGTCGCGGGCTCAGACTGCGAGCGCGGCGGGCCCGAGCACCTGCTCGAGCTCGGCGCGCAGCGTCGGCGTCGGGGCGACCTTGTAGGACGGACCGAGCCGCAGCGTCCGCGGGTCGCCGCCGCTCATCTGGACCTCGAGCACGACCTCCGACTCGCCGGGGTAGTTCGCGAGCAGGTGCTTGAGGTCGTCGATGACCGAGGCCGGCAGGCCGGCGGCGTCGAGGCGGACGTGCAGCGGCAGCGGGCCGATCTTGCGCGTCGCGGCGACCGCCCTGGCCTTCTCGATCTCCTCGGGCGAGGGGTCGAAGGGCTCGGCCGTCTGGACGACGAGGCACGTCTTGTCGGCGTCCTTGTGGTCGACGCGGCCGCGCACGAGCACGACGGAGTCGACGCCGAGCGCGCCCTCGTACTCCGCCAGCGCCTTGCCGAAGACGAGGATCTCGACGCAGCCCTCGAGGTCGTCGAGCGTCGCGAACATCATCGGGTCGCCGTTGCGGGTGCGGATCTTCTTCGCGGCCGTGATGATGCCGCCCGCGGTGACCCAGTCCTTGTCCTTGCGCTCGTGCAGCTCCGCCAGCGGCGCATCGACGCGAGCACGCAGCGCCTCGCGCACCTGCTTGAGCGGGTGGGCGCTGATGAAGAGGCCGATCGCCTCCTTCTCGACCGCGAGCAGCTCGGGCTGGTCGAACTCCTCGGCTGGGATCGGCGGGTGCGCCGGCGCCGCGAAGGCCGCGGCGGCGCTCGACCCGTCGGGGGCCGGATCGCCGAAGTCGAAGGCGTCGAAGATCGAGCCCTGCCCGATCTCGAGGTCCTGCTGGGCCTTCTGTCCGGCCCCCTGCGCCTGCTCGAGGACGCCGAGCATCCCCTTGCGCGACGCGCCGGTCGAGCCGAACGCCCCGCACTTGATGAGCGCCTCGATCGCCTTCTTGTTCACGGCGCGGGCATCGACGCGCGCGCAGAAGTCCCAGATCGAGGTGAACGGCCCGCCCTCCTCGCGGGCGGCCTTGATCGCCTCGACCGCCGCGTAGCCGACACCCTTGACGGCGTCAAGGCCGAAGCGGATGTTGCCCTCGAAGACGACGAAGTCGTGGTCTGAGACGTTGACGTCGGGCGGCAGGATCTCGATCCCCATCTGCTCGGCCTGGATCGCGAAGAACGGGACCTTGTCCTTCGTCGACATCACCGAGCTGATGAGCGCCGCCATGTACTCGGCCGGGTAGTTCGCCTTCAGCCAGGCGGTGCGGTAGGCGATGAGCGCGTAACACGCGGCGTGGGACTTGTTGAACGAGTAGTCAGCGCTCTTCTCGTTCGTGACCCAGAGCTGCTCGGTGACCGCCGGGCTCGTGCCCGAGGCCTGGCAGCCCGCGAAGAACTCCGGCCTGAGCTTCGCCATCGCCTCGCGGTTCTTCTTGCCGATCGCCTTGCGCAGGTCGTCGGCCTTCGCGCCGCTGAAGCCGGCGAGGGTCTTGGCGATCTGCATCGCCTGCTCCTGGTAGAGGACGACCCCCTTCGTGGACTCGGTGATCGGGCGCAGGCGCTCGTCGGGGTACTCGATCGTCTCGGGGTTGCGCTTCCCGCGCGCGTACGTCGGGATCTGGTCCATCGCGCCCGGGCGGTAGAGGGCGTTGAGCGCCACGAGGTCGTCGAACTCGGTCGGGCGCACGTTGCGCAGCGCCTTCTGCATGCCCTCGGACTCGAACTGGAAGACGCCGATGGAGTCGCCGGCGGCGAGCATGTCGTAGGTGCGCTGGTCGTCGAGCGGCAGCGCCGCCATGTCGGGCCGGACGCCGGTCGAGCGCTCGATGATGTCCAGCGCGTCCTCGATGACGTCGAGGTTGCGCAGCCCGAGGAAGTCCATCTTCAGGAGGCCGAGCTGCTCGACGGGCTTCATCGAGAACTGCGTGACGATCTTGAAGATCTTGTTGCCGTCGGCGTCGACCTGGTTGGAGTCGGCGAGCTGCAGCGGGACGATGTCGGTCAGCGGCCCCTCGGCGATGACGACCGCGGCGGCGTGGATCGAGGAGTTGCGCACGATCCCCTCGAGGCCCTGGGCGACGTCGACGATCTGCTTGGCGATCGGGTCGGCGTCGTAGGCGAGGCGCAGCGGCTCGCCGGGGCGCAGGCAGTCGGCGAAGGACGGCGAGCGGCCCATGATCGGGTCGGGGATGAGCTTGGCGAGGCGGTCGCCGACGCCGTAGTCGTGCTCGAGCACGCGGGCGGCGTCGCGCGTGGCCGCGCGCGGGAACATCTTGCCGAACGTCACGATCTGCGCGACGGACTCGCGGCCGTACTTGTCGACGACGTAGCGCATGACCTGCTCGCGGCCGCGGACGGAGAAGTCGATGTCGATGTCGGGCATCGACACGCGCTCGGGGTTGAGGAAGCGCTCGAAGAGCAGGTCGTAGCGCAGCGGGTCGACGTCGGTGATCTGCAGGCAGTAGGCGACGATCGACCCCGCCGCCGAGCCGCGGCCGGGCCCGACGGCGATGCCGCTGCGCTTGGCGTAGGCGATGAAGTCCCAGACGATGAGGAAGTAGGCGTCGAAGCCCATCCGGTGGATGACCTCGAGCTCCATCTCCGCGCGCTCGCGGGCCTCCGCCGGGGCGGGCTCGCCGTAGCGCAGCGCGAGCCCCTCCTCGACGCGCGCGCGCAGGTACGCGTGCTCGGGCGCGCGGTCGGGTGTCGGGTAGGACGGGATGAGCTGCTTGTCGAGCTCGATCTCGACGTTGCAGCGCTCGGCGATCTCGAGCGTCGAGGCGATCGCCTCGGGCCACGGCGAGAACGCCTGCGTCATCTCCTCGTTGGACTTCAGGAAGAACTCGTTCGTGTCGAACGTGAGCTTCGGCGCGCGCAGCGTCGACTTCGTCTGGACGCACAGCAGCGCGGTGTGGTGGTGGTAGTCCTCCTTGCGGAGGTAGTGCACGTCGGCGGTCCCGACGAGCGGGCGGCCGAGCTCGCGGGCGATCTTGACGATCCCCTCGTTGGCCTTGTCCTGCTCGGCCAGGCCGTTGCGCTGGACCTCGAAGTACACGTCCTCGGGCCCGAAGACCTGCAGGAGGTCGTCGGCGTGCGCGCGGGCGTCGTCGAGGCGATCGGCGACGATCCGCTGGCAGAAGCGGCTGGCGAGGCAGCCGGTGAGGGCGATGATCCCCTCGCTGTGCTTCGCGACGACGGCGAGGTCGACGGTCGGCTTGCCGCGGTTCAGCCCGTCGAGGAAGCCGGCGCTCGAGAGCTTGACGAGGTTGCGGTAGCCGATGTCGCTGGCGGCGACGAGCGTGAGGTGGTTGTGCTCGTGGCGGCCGCGGGCGGCCTGATCGTCGACGAGGTAGATCTCACAGCCGAGGATCGGCTTGATGCCGTGCCTGCGGGCGGCGAGGAAGTGCTCGACGGCGCCGTTCATGACCCCGTGGTCGGTGAGCCCGAGCGCCGGCTGGCCGAACGCCGCCGCCCGCTCGGCGAGGGCGTCGATCTTGCAGGCCCCATCCAGCAGCGAGTACTCCGAATGGACGTGAAGGTGCGCGCAGGAGGGGACGGTCACGAGCGGATGAGGATATGCACCGCAGCGGATGTTCCGGCCGCCGTTCCCGCACGTTGCGGAGGCTGTTTCGTCACGATCCGAGCGCCACGGGGCACGAAGTTCCCGCCAGGCTGGGCCCGTGGAGATCGAACGGACACAAATGCTGCGTGGGGCGGCATTTGTGTCCGCTCGCCGCCACAGCGAGCTCGGATCGCTCGCGATCGCGCAGCACGGTGCCGTCGCGAGCTCTCAGCTCGTGGCCCTGGGCTTCACGCGCCACCACATCCGTCGCCTGAGCGAAACCGGCTGGCTGCACCGCGTCCACCACGGCGTCTATGCCGTGGGCCGGCGTTCTCTCAGTACCAAGGGACACTGGATGGCTGCCGTGCTCGCGGGCCGATCGGGCGCTGCGCTGAGCCATCGCAGCGCCGGCGCCCTCCACGGCCTGCTCCGCCACCCGCCACGGATGATCGAGGTCACCGCGCCGATCAAGCGCCGTATCCCCGGCATCCGGATCCACCTTTGTCAGTGCCTCGAACCGCCAGACCGAGCCGTCCTGCACAGGATCCCGTGCACGTCGGTCGCCCGCACGCTCCTCGATATCGCGACCGTTGCCGATCGACGCCAGCTCGAGCGAGCGCTTGACGAGGCCGAGACACAGCGACTGGTGACGTATCAGGAGATCGGCGAGCTGCTCGAACGCTCGAAGGGCCGCCGCGGCGCCGGCGCCCTCCGCAACGCCCTGAACGAGCACGAGGTCGGCACGACGCTCACCCGCAGCGACCTCGAGGAGCGGACGCTCGCCGTCATCAGTGATGCGGACCTCCCCCGGCCACTCGTCAATGCGGACGTCACCGGCGCATCCGGCCGCCGGTACCAGGTCGACTTCCACTGGCCCGGCCACGACGTCATCCTCGAGACCGACGGACACCGCTTTCACAGCACGCCGCGCGCGATCGAGCGCGACCGCCGCAAGGAGGCCGACCTCACCGCCGCAGGCCGGCACGTCCTGCGCAGCACCTGGCGCCAGGCCGTGCACGAGCCCGAGCAGATCGCCCGGATGCTGCGCGCGGCGCTCGCCTGACGAAACTAGCTTTCGCCGCCGCGGCGAGCCGCGACCACGGCCGCAATGCTCACGGCGCTCACGACGATCGCCGCCGACGCCACGCGCCGCGACGGGACGAGGTGCGCCATGCGGCGGCGGACGTACCACTGCGCGCCGTGCCAGACGACGAAGCCCAACATCTTGTAACCCATGCGAGGAAGGCTACCCCTCGCTACGGCTGCGAATCGCCGCCCTCCCGGCGCAGCCGGTGCGCCATCCGCGACTGCAGCGTCCACAGCTCGATGAAGCCCGGCGACGCCTGCTGGGAGAACAGCCCGCCCGACTCGCCGAAGGACGCCAGCGACTGGTCGTAGACGGCGTTGGGCGACTCGCGGGTCACGACGCGCGCCGAGCCCTTGTAGAGCTTGATCCCGATCGTCCCCGTGACCTGCTCGTTGACGCGGTCCATGAACGCGTCCAGATCGCCGCGCAGCGGCTCCCACCACAGGCCGGCGTAGACGAGGTAGGCCCACTGGCGCTCGAGCCCCGGCTTGAACTGGTTCTGGTGGATCGTCCCGACGAGCTTCTCGAGCTCCTGGTGGGCGAGCAGGACGATCGCCGCCGCCGGCACCTCGTAGATGTCGCGGACCTTCAGGCCGACGATCCGGTCCTCGATGTGGTCGACGATCCCGACGCCGTGGCGGCAGCCGAGCTCGGCCGCGCGGTCCAGCAGTTCGACGAGGCCCATCCGCTCGCCGTCGATCGCCACCGGGACGCCGCGCTCGAAGGTCACGTGGACGGTCTGCGACTCGTCCGGCGCCTGCTCGGGCGGCGTCACGAGCTGAAAGACGTCGTCGTCGGGCGCGTGGAGGAGATCCTCGATCCAGCGGCCCTCCGACGAGCGGCCCCAGAGGTTGTCGTCGATCGAGTACGGCGTGATCTCGGTGCCGCCCTTGACCGGGATGCCGTGCTTGCGGGCGTACTCGATCTCCTCGTCGCGACCCATCTGCCAGCCGCGGACGGGAGCGATGACCTTCAGCTCCGGCGCGAGGGTCGCGATGGTCGCCTCGATGCGGACCTGGTCGTTGCCCTTGCCGGTGCAGCCGTGCGCGATCGTGTCGCAGCCCGTCGCGCGGGCGACGTCGACGGCGAGCTTGGCGATGAGCGGGCGGCCGAGCGCGGTGAACAGCGGATAGCCGCCGCCGTAGAGCGCGTTGGCCTTGATCGCCGGCAGGACGAAGTCGCGGGCGAACTCCTCGCGCGCGTCGATCGTGTGGCACTCGACGGCGCCGATCCGGCGCGCCTTGCCCTCGATGACGTCGTAGTCCTCCCCGGGCTGGCCGAGGTTGACGGTCAGCGTGACGACCTCGGCCTCGTACTCGTCGGCGATCCATTTGAGCATGACGCTCGTATCGAGCCCGCCGGAGTACAGCAGGAGCACCCGGCGGACCTCCAGCGGATCGGCGAGATAGGAGGCGGTGCGGGTGTGGGCGGTCTGGTTCGTGCTCTGGGCCATATGGCCGCAAAGCCTACGAGGCGGCGCTTCCCGGCGACCGCAAGCTACAAACCATACGAAGGACTGGTGACGAACGCCGGGGAATCAGCTACTTTCCACGGGACTTACGCGTGTTTGGGGACGCGCGGGACGGATCCAACAACAGCAGGGGGACTTACATGACCATCGAGGCACGTCGCATCCCGCGCGGCGTCGGCGCGATCCTACTCGCGCTGGCCCTCATCCTTATCGCGGCCGTGCCGTCCGCGATGGCAGACACGATCTACCCGGACAACGTCATCACCGGCTCGGCCTTCACAACCGGCCTCGGCAACCCGCCGCCTACAGGCAGCGGAAGCGCCTACGCGGAAGTGTCGAATTCCTGCAATCTCATCGGCATCGGCCTCCCGCAGCCGGTCTGCGAGACGCGGACCGACCACGCGGCGGCCGTCGGCACGCCCAACGGCTCGCTGGAGCAGCGCGCGACGAAGACCGCCGACCTCCTGTCGCTCATCGACGGCATCGCGGTCGCGCAGTCGTCGCCGTTCACGATCGCCCAGGGCCCGAATCCCGGCCCGACCTACACCGCGACGTTCCAGTTCGACATCTGCGCGGTCTTCGAGGGCCTGCTCGACATCGGCGGTGAGAACACCTTCCAGTTCAACCTCATCGACGTCGCGAACAACACGCGCTCCGAGCTCTGGCTCGAGCGCCGTCCGAACCTCGGCGACTCGCTGCCGAGGAACTGCGGCGCCGGGTTCTCCGGCCGGCTGAACAACGGCCTGGGCGGCATCGTCACCGTCGGGCGCACGTACCGCATCGAGCTCATCAGCCACTTCAAGTCCGGCGTCCTGTCGGCTGCGCAGTTCAACATCCGGACGTACTTCGACAACATCCGCCTGCGCGTGGCTGACGGCACGCCGACGTTCAGCGGGATCCCGACGGCGATCACCGACCCGGCCACGAACATCACGGCCACGACGGCGACGCTCAACGGCCGCACGAACGCCAACGGGCTGCCGACGACCTACCAGTTCCGCTACGGCGTCGACGATGCCGACGACACGCTCGACCTCGCCACTCCGGTGGCGTCGGCCGGGACGCTCACGACGCTGCAGGAGCGGCATGCCGACGTCACAGGCCTGACGGCCTGCACGCCGTACCTGTTCCGCATCGAGGCGACGACCGTGAACAACGGCGTCAGCACGACGACGGTCGGCAACACGCTGTCCTTCCGGACCGACTGCGCGCCGACCGCGACGACCGACCCGGCGCTGCCGAGCTCGGTGACCGCACAGCTCAACAGCACGATCAACCCGAACGGGGCCACGACGACCTACCACTACGAGTGGGGTCTGGACAGCCTGCCCGCCGGGCAGTTCCCGAACAGCACGCCGAACGTCGTGATCCCCGAGGGGAACACGCCGGTGGCACCCAACGCCCAGGTCATCTCCGGCCTCCAGCCGCTGACGGTCTACCGCTACCGCGTCATCGCGCAGAACGCGGTCGGCACCGTCGACGGCGGGACGCGGACGTTCACGACGATCGGGCTCGGCCTGACCGGTCCGACCGGTCCGGCCGGTCAGAACGGCGCGAACGGAACCAACGGCACGAACGGTGTCGACGGCGCCGTCGGGCCGCAGGGCGCTCCGGGCGCGCAGGGCGTCCCGGGTCCCACGGGCGCAGCCGGTCCGGTCGGCGCGCGTGGACCGGTGGGCCAGACGCCGAACCTCGGTTCGTCGATCCAGGACCTGCTGTCCACGAACGCGCTGGCCATGATCCGCATCGACGCGACGCGCCTCCGGGTTCCGATGCGCGGCCGTGACATCGGCCGCGTCCGGGTGCAGATCTTCTGCCGCCCGGTTGCCGTCCGCACGTGCTCGGGCAACATGAAGGTCCGCTCGATCAACAAGATCAACCCGGCGAGCAGGGGCACCCGCCCCGCCCGCCGCGTGACCTTCGCGACCGACGCAGTCCAGCTGGACGTTCGCAAGATCGGCTTCGGGATCTTGAACTTCAACGCCCAGCGCCGCGCGGTCATCCGCCGGCAGAGGTCGATTCGCGCCTCGGTCATCGTCTCGGTGATCGACGCCAACAACAACCGGCAGAACGTCCGCCGGAACGTCACGATCGTCCCCGGCCGCTAGCCGGAGCGATCAGCCAGGCATTCGGCCGCGGGCCCTCCGAGAGGAGGGCCCGCAGTCGTTAAAGGAGCGCGCGCAGGCGGCTGAGCGCGTCGTCGGCCTCCGCCTCGCCGATCGTCAGCGGCGGCAGCAGCCGCAGCGTCGCGGGGCCGGTGGCGTTGACGACGAGCCGCTGCTCGAGCAGCGCCCGGCGGACGAGCTCGGGCACCCCGCCGGCCTCGAAGTCGCAGGCGAGCATGAGCCCGCGGCCGCGGACCTCGACGACGCCCGGCAGCTGCGCGAGCCCCTCCGCCAGGCGGGCGCCGAGCTCGCGCACGCTCGCCAGCAGCGCGGGATCGGAGACGACGTCGAGCACGACGTGGGCGGCAGCGCAGGCCACCGGCCCGCCTGCGAACGTCGAGCCGTGGTCGCCGGGCTCGAAGACGTCGGCCAGGCGCGGCCCGCAGATGAGCGCGCCGATCGGCAACCCGCCGCCGAGCGCCTTCGCCGACGTCATGAGATCGGGGACGACGCCCGCGTCCTCGTAGGCCCAGAGCGTGCCGGTGCGCCCGAGGCCGCACTGGACCTCGTCGTAGATCAGCGCGGCGCCGTGCTCGTCGCACGCGGCGCGAGCTGCCCGCAGCAGCTCGTCGTCGAGCACCCAGACGCCGCTCTCGCCCTGCACGGGCTCGAGGATCACCGCTGCCGTCTCGTCATCCACTGCGCCGGCGACGGCCTCGGCCGTCGGCGCGACCGCCACGAAGCCGGGCACGAGCGGCGCGAACGGCGCCTGCTTGGACTCCTGCGGGGTCGCCGACAGCGAGCCGTACGTGCGCCCGTGAAAGCCGCGGTGCACGGAGACGATCGTGCCGCCGGGCTTCGCCTTGCGCGCGAGCTTCAGCGCCGCCTCGTTGGCCTCGGTCCCGGAGTTCGCGAAGTGGACCTTGCCGCCGAGCGAGCCCTCCGACAGGCGCTGCGCGAGGCGCACGCCCGGCTCGGTGTAGAAGAGGTTGCCGACGTGGACGAGGCGCTGCGCCTGGTCGGAGATCGCCGCGACGACGCCCGGATGGGAGTGGCCGAGGGAGGTCACCGCGAGGCCGGTCTGGAAGTCGAGGTACTCGTGGTCCTCGGAGTCCCAGAGGCGCGCGCCCTCCCCGCGGACGAACTCCACCGGCATCCGCGCGTACGCCGGGACGAGGTGCTCGCGCTCGAGCGCCTGCAGCTCCTCGAGCCCCATCAGACGGCCGGGTGGATCTTCGTGCCGATGCCCTCGTCGGTGAAGAGCTCGAGCAGCAGCGAGTGCGGCAGGCGCCCGTCGAGGATGTGCGCCGCGGTGACGCCGCCGTGGATCGCGTCGATGCACGCCTGGAGCTTCGGGCGCATGCCGCCGCCGGTGGAGTCCAGCGCCTCGAGCACCTCGTCCGCGCCCGCGGACGTGATGCGCGACTCCGGGTCGGCGGGGTCGCGCAGCCACCCCGGAACGTCGGTGAGGAAGATGACCTTGTAGGCGCTGAGCGCGCGTGCGATCGCGCCGGCGGCCTCGTCGGCGTTGACGTTGTAGGAGTTGCCCTCACGGTCGGCGCCGACGGATGCGATGACCGGGATGTAGTCCAGGGCGATGTGCTCGAGCACGCCGACGTCGACGCGGTCGATCTGCCCGACGAAGCCGATGTCCTCTCCCCCCGGCGCGCTCTGGCGCGAGACGCGCAGCAGCGTCCCGTCGTCGCCGCAGAGGCCGACCGCCTGCTGGCCGTGGCGGTTCAGGCGCAGGACGATGTCCTTGTTGACCTTGCCGACGAGCACCATCTTCACGATCTCGACCGTCGCCTCGTCGCTGACGCGCAGCCCCGCGACGAACTCGACCGGCATCCCGAGGCGCTCCATGTAGTCGGTGATGTCCGGCCCGCCGCCGTGGACGACGACCGGGTTCATCCCGACGTACTTCAGCAGCACGACGTCGCGCGCGAACTCCTCGCGCAGCGCGGGATCGGTCATCGCGGCGCCGCCGTACTTGATGACGACGGTTCGCCCGTGGAACTCCCGGATGTACGGCAGGGCCTCGAGCAGGGTTCCGATGTCGCGCATGGGTCTCTCGTTCCTACGTCGTGTACTCGGCGTTGATCGTCACGTACTCGTGGCCGAGGTCCGAGAAGAAGACCTCGGTCTCGGCGCCCGCGCCCGGCAGCCCGACCTCGAATTCGATCTCGGGGCCCGCGGCGGCTGCCTGCAGCGCGGCGGCGTCGTGCGCGACCGCCGCCCCGCCGGCGCAGACCTCGATGCCCTCGATCGCGATGTCGACCGGAAGCGGCGCGGTCCCGTGCAGCGCGGCGCCGACGGCCTGTGCGATGCGCCCCCAGTTGGGGTCGGCGCCATAGAGCGCCGTCTTGACGAGCGGCGAGTTGGCGACCGCCCGCGCGCTGTGCTCGACCGCGCCCTGGTCGCCGCCGCGCACGACGACGCGGCCGATCCGCCGCGCGCCCTCGCCGTCGCGGACGATGAGGACCGCGAGCATCCGCAGCAGCGCATCGAGCGCCTCGCCGAAGCGCAGCTCGTCCTCGGATTCCGGTTGCACGCGCACGCCGCCGGCGCCCGAGCACTGGAGGATCACCGTGTCGTTCGTCGACAGCTGCCCGTCCACCGAGATGCGGTCGAACGAGCGCTTGACGCACACGCCGAGCAGGAGGTCGGCGGTCTGCGCCGACAGCGCGGCGTCGGTCTGCACGAAGCACAGCATCGTCGCGAAGGCCGGCTCGATCATCCCGGCGCCCTTGGCCTGCGCGGTGAGGCGCACGGTCCCAGACGGCAGCGCGACCGTCAGCGCGGCGCGCTTCTCGAACGCGTCGGTCGTCATGATCGCCGTCGCGAGCTCCGCGTCGCCGGCCGGGTGCAGCTCGCCGCGCACGCGCGCGAGCGCGGAGACGATCGCGCGCCCGTCGAGTGGAACCCCGATGACGCCCGTCGACGCGACGGCCACCTGATCGGCCGCGACGCCCGCCGCCATCGCCGCGGCGCCCTGGACGCGCGCGGCCTCGTCGAGACCGGGCCGCCCCGTCGCCGCGTTCGCGTTGCCGGCGTTGACGACGACGGCGCGCAGGGCGTCCAGGCGCGCGCGCCGCATCGTCACGAGCACCGGAGCGGCGAGTACGCCCGAGCGGGTGAAGCGCGCGGCGCTCGTCGCGTCGGGGGCGTCGCAGACGAGCAGCGCGAGGTCGATGCGGCCGTCGGGGCGCAGGCCCGCCGACGTCGCGGCGGCGCGGAAGCCGGCGGGCAGCCCGCCGGAGGGGTCCTCGGCGACGTGCCCGGGCCGGTCGATCCAGCGCGAGTCAAAGAACGAGCTCACGGCTCGATGCCCGTCGTCTCGGGCAGCCCGAACATGAGGTTGAGGTTCTGCACGGCCTGCGACGACGCGCCCTTCCAGAGGTTGTCGATCGCCGAGAAGACGAAGACCTTGCCGGTCCGCTCGTCCGCGCGGACGTGGATCGCGCAGATGTTCGTGTCGCGCACGTCGCGCACGCCCGGCGGCGCATGCACGATCTCGACGAACGGGTGGCTCTCCGCCCAGCCCTCGTAGGCGGCGTCGACGCGCTTCTGCGTCCAGCGCTCGGACGTCGTGACGTAGCAGGACACGAGCTCGCCCTGGTCCAGCGGCAGCAGGTGCGGCGTGAACGCGACCGTCACGGGAGCACCGAGGATCGCGAGCTCCTGGTCGATCTCGGGCATGTGGCGGTGCGCGCCGACGCCGTAGGGCACGGCGTTCTCGGTCATCGTCACGAAGTGCGTCGTCGCCGTCGGCGCGCGGCCCGCGCCCGAGACGCCCGACTTCGCGTCGATGACGACGTCGGCGATCGTCCCCGAGGCCGCCAGCGGGGCGAGCGCGAGCAGCGTCGCGGTCGGATAGCAGCCGGGGTTGGCGACGAGGTCGGCGCCGGCGACCTGGTCGCCGTAGAGCTCCGGCAGCCCGTAGACGCCGCAGCCGAAGAGCTCGGGCGCGCCGTGCGGCCCGTACCACCGCTCGTAGACGTCGCGGTCGAGCAGCCGGAAGTCGGCGCTGAGGTCGACGACGCGCACGCCGCGCTCGCGCAGCTCCTCGACGACCGGCGCGGCGGCGCCGTGGGGGTAGGCGACGATCGCCGCGTCGACCTCCGCGTCGCGGTCGAGGTCGAGCTCGTGCAGGACGACGTCGACGCGATGCTGGGGGTAGAGCTCGCTGAGCGAGCGGCCGGCGTCGCTGCGGCTCGTGACGCCGTGCAGCTCGAAGACCGGGTGGCGGTCGACGAGCCTCGCGGCGAGCGCGCCGGTGTAGCCCGAGCCGCCGGCGACGAGGATCCGCGGGTCAGCCACGAAGCTCGCCCCCGAGCTCCTGCGACAGCCGCCCGACGATCTTCTCGCGGAGGGGTGCGACGTCCTCGTCGGTGAGCGTCCGGTCGCCCGCCCGGAAGGTCAGCGCGATCGCCAGCGACGTCCGGCCCTCCGCGATCTGCTCGCCGCGGTAGACGTCGAAGACCTCGGCGTGCGCGAGCAGCCTGCCGCCCGCGTCGCGGACGACGTCGAGCACCCGCGCGGCGGGCACGCCGGCGTCGACGACGATCGCGATGTCCTCGCGCAGCTCGGGAAACGACGTGAGGTCGCGGTACTCCGGGATCGCCGGCGCGGCCGCGACGACCGCGTCGAGGTCGATCTCGAAGGCCGCGATCGCGTCGAGGTCCCACTCGGCCGCGACGAGCGGGTGGACGTCGCCGAACCAGCCGACGACGCCGCCCCCGGCGCTCACGACGCCGCTGCGCCCCGGGTGCAGGAACGGCTGCGGCCCCGCGGAGTAGCTCGCCTCGACGCGCAGCGCGCGCAGCAGGCCCTCGAGGTAGCCCTTGGCTGCGAAGACGTCGCCCGGGACGACCGCGCCGAGCGCGCGGTGCTCGTGCGGCAGCGCCTCGCCGGTCGCGAGGTACACGGCACCGGACTCGTAGAGCCCGGGCACGCCCTGGCCGCGCGCGGCGTTGTGGCGCGCGACGTCCAGCAGCGAGCCGAGCAGCGTCGTGCGCAGCACCGACTGGTCCTCGCTCATCGGGTTGGAGATCACGACGTGCTTCCGGCGCGGGTCGCTCGCCGGCAGCCGCAGGAGGTCGTCGCGACCGGGCGCCTCGAAGCTCCATCCGACGATCTCCAGCAGGCCGCGATCTGTGAGGACGTCCTCGGCGCGGCGGCGCAGGCGCTGCTCGGAAGTCAGGACGCCGACGGCGCCGCGGCGGCTCGGCAGCGTCGCGGGCAGCTGGTCGTTGACACCGTGCAGCCGCGCGACCTCCTCGACGAGGTCGGCCTCGCGGGTGACGTCGTTGCGCCGCCAGTGCGGCACCGTGACGTCCAGGCCGTCCGGGCGCTCGGCGGTCTCGAAGCCCAGCCGCTGGAGGTGCAGCGCGGACTCCGAGCGGGTGATGTTCACGCCGAGCAGGCCGACGATCCGCTTGTCGCGCAGCCGGATCGTCACGTCTTCCGCGGGCGGCTTGCCGACGTCGATCGTCCCGGGCCGCAGCCGCGCGCCCGTGAGCTCGAGCATGAGCTTCGTCGCGACCGCCTGCGCCTCCATCGTCGCCTCCGGCGACAGCCCCTTCTCGAAGCGCGCGCTGGCCTCGCTGCGCAGGCCGAGCTTCAGCGACGTCGCGTGGATGTTCGGGCCGACCCAGCTCGCGACCTCCATGAGCACGCGCGTCGTGTCGGGCTGGACCTCCGAGCGCGTGCCGCCCATGACGCCCGCGATCGACGTCGGGCCGTCGTCGTCGGCGATGAGCACGACGTCGCGGTCGAGCGTGCGCGTCTGGCCGTCGAGCGTCACGATCTGCTCGCCGTCGGTCGCGCGGCGGACGACGAGCCGCCCGCCGGCGATGCGGTCGAGATCGAAGGCATGCAGCGGCTGGGCGGTCAGGAGCATGACGTAGTTCGTGATGTCGACGACGTTGTTGATCGGGCGCTGCCCGGCGGCCATGAGGCGCGCCTTCAGCCACGGCGGCGAGGGGCCGATCGTCACGTCGTCGAAGACGCGGGCGGTGAAGCGCGGGCAGAGGTCGGCCGCCTCGACGACGACCTCGGCGCCGAGGCCCCCCGCGTCGGGTTGCGCGGACCCCGGGTCATCCGCCCACGGCGGCCGCGCGAGCTGCGCGCCCGTCGCGGCATGCGCCTCGCGGGCGACGCCGTAGATCCCGAGGCAGTCGGGCCGGTTGGGCGTGATCTCGAGCTCGAGGACGTCGGTCGACAGCGGCAGCACGTCCGCCAGCGCGGACCCGACCTCGAGCTCGCCGTCGAGGACCATCGTCCCGGCGTGGTCGAGGCCGATCCCGAGCTCGTCCTCGGCGAGGATCATCCCGTCGGAGGACTGCCCACGGAGCTTCGCCCGCTTCAGGCGCGTCCCGTCGGGCATGACCGCGCCCGGTCGCGCGACGGCGACCGTCTGGCCGGCCGCGACGTTCGGGGCGCCGCAGACGATCTGCGTCGTCTCCCCCGGCGCGACCTCGACGACGCAGACCTTCAGCCGGTCGGCATCGGGGTGCTGCTCGGCGCTCACGACGCGCCCGACGACGAACGCGTCGAGCTCGGAGACGCCGTGGTGGTCGATGCGGTCGACCTCCGTGCCGGTCATCGCGAGGCGCTCGGCGAGCTGCTCGACGGAGACGGGCGGATCGCAGAACTCGCGCAGCCACTGCACCGGGGCCCTCATGGCGAGGACGTGCCTTCCATCGTCGCGGCGGCGATGGTCGAGCGATGGCGCGCAGTCATCCGAACTGCTCCAGGAAGCGCGCGTCGTTGTCGTAGAGCAGCCGCAGGTCCGGCACGCCGTGCTTGAGCATCGCGATGCGCTCGATGCCCATCCCGAAGGCGAAGCCCTGGACCTTCTCGGGGTCGTAGCCGTACTCCTCGACGTAGCCGAAGACGTTCGGGTCGACCATGCCGGAGCCGAGGATCTCGACCCAGCCCGTGTCCTTGCACACGCGGCAGCGCCGGGGTGGGTGGGACGAATCATGGGGCATGAAGCACGACACGTCGACCTCGACCGAGGGCTCGGTGAACGGGAAGAAGTGGGGGCGCAGCCGGACCTCGCGGTCGGGCCCGAAGATCGCCCGCGCGAACGCCAGCAGCGTGCCCTTGAGGTCGGCGAGCGTGATGTCCTCGTCGACCGCCAGGCCCTCGATCTGGTGAAACTGCGGCGTGTGCGTCGCGTCGGAGTCCGGGCGGTAGACGCGGCCCGGGACGATGATGTAGATCGGCGGCGGCTGGGCCTCCATCGCGCGGATCTGCATCGGCGAGGTGTGCGTGCGCAGCAGCACCTCGTCACTGACGTAGAAGGTGTCCGAGCGCCCGCGCGCGGGGTGCGTCGGCGCGTGGTTCAGCGCGTCGAAGTTGTAGTAGACGGTCTCGACCTCGGGGCCCTCGGCGATCCGGAAGCCGAGCCCGAGGAAGACGTCCTCGATCTCGCGCCGCGTCGCGGTCAGCAGGTGGTGGCGGCCGTCCGGCTGGGGCGGGTCGCCGGGCAGCGTGACGTCGACGGTGTCGGTGCGCAGGCGCTCCTCGAGCTCACCGCCCGCGAGCTGCTCGCCGCGCGCCGCGATGAGCGCCTCGAGCGCCTGGCGCGCCTCGTTGGCGGCCTTGCCCGTCGGCCCGCGCTCCTGCGGCGGAAGCTGCGCGATCCCGCGCAGGACGTTGGGCAGCTCGGCCTTGCGCCCGAGGTAGCGGACGCGCAGCTCCTCGAGCTGCGCGCTGCCGGTCGCCGCGGCGATCGCCGCCTGCGCCTCGTCTCGCAGCTCTGCGATCCGGTCGATCATCGCGAGCGCTCCCGCCGGCGGTGACCGGCGACGACGGACGAGTGATGGCGCGCAGTCATCGCGGCGCCATCCTAGGGCCGAGCTCGTAGAGCGCGACCGTCGCGGCCATCGCGGCGTTCAGCGATTCGCCGGCGATCGGGATGTGCGCGACGCGGTCGCAGGCGGCGACGACGTCCGCGGGCAGCCCGGCGCGCTCGGCGCCGACGAGCAGCGTCGTCTCGCCCGGCGCCCGGCCGGCGAGCTGCTCGCCCGCCCTCGCGACGAGCGCGACGCGCTCGCCCGGCAGCTCGGCGGTGCTCGACACCCGCGCGACCGGCACCTCGAAGATCGCGCCCATCGACGCGCGCACGGCCTTGGGGCCGAACGGGTCGGCGCAGTCCGGGCCCAGCACGACCGACCCCGCGCCGAACGCGAGCGCCGAGCGCAGGATCGTCCCGACGTTGCCCGGATCGCCGACGCCCCACAGCGCGACGCACAGCGGCCCGGCCGGGGCCGACCAGCGTGCCTCGTAGACGCCGAGCTGGCGCGTCCCGGAGCCGAGCCCGGAGACCGCGGCCAGCAGGTCGGGCTCGACCTCGTCGCCCTCGAGGCCGCTGCCGGCGGCGGCGAGCAGGTGCAGCGGCGTCCAGCCGGCCGCGGCGGCCGCCGCGACGAGATCCTCGCCCTCGGCGACGAAGCGCCCGGCATCGTCGCGCGCACGGCGGCGCGCGAGCCTGCGGATCTCCTTGAGCTTGTCGTTGTGGCTTGAGGTGATGGTCATCTGAAAACGAAAAAGGGCGCCGTCCTGGAGAGGAAGCGGCGCCCGTGAGGTCGGTGTGAGTCGGCTCGTGCTTGTCAGGCAGCCGACGCCTCGCGGGCGGCGTCGACGAATCGGCGGAAGGTCTCGGGGTCGCGCACGGCGATATCGGCCAGCACCTTGCGGTCCAGCTCGATGCCGGCCAGCTGCAGCCCGTGGATGAAGGTCGCGTAGGTCATGCCGTTCTGGCGCGCGGCGGCGTTGATGCGGGTGATCCAGAGGCGGCGGAAGTCGCGCTTGCGGTTGCGGCGGTCGCGGTACTGGTACGCCTCCGCCTTCATGAGCGCTTCCTTCGCGCGCTTGTAGTTCGAGTTCGCCTCGCCCCGGAAGCCCTTCGTGCGCTCGAGCGTCGCGCGGCGCTTCTTGCGGGCGTGGACGGACCGCTTGACCCGGGTCACGAGTGTTCCGTCCGGTGAGCCCGCGCGTACTCGGGCGGCTGCCGGCGCCGTCTGGCAAGGACGCAGGGAGGAAGGTGTGCCTCTGGCACATCGACGACCGAGGACGCCGCCAGGCGGTGATCAGCGGCCGATCCGAGTGCGTGCGGGCTTGCTGGACGGAGCACTACTTGCTCCCCGTGCGCAGGAGCTTCTTGACCCGCGGCGCGTCGTGGTCGGAGAGGATGGCCGGCCTGCCCAGCGCGCGCTTACGCTTCGGCGACTTCTTCTCGAGGATGTGGCTCGTGAAGGGGTGACGCCCGCGGACCTTGCCGGTGGCGGTCGTCTTGAAGCGCTTCTTGGCGCCTGAGTGGGTCTTCATCTTCGGCATACGAGCGCGTCAGTATTGCAGAGCGCCTGCGCTGGCCGGTTGCGGACGCCGCTCGGCGATCGCCGTGACATACGTCGCGCGCAGCGCCACCGGGCCGGGGTCGCCGCCGCCCAGCCCGTCGACGATCTCCAGCGCCAGCTCGCGCAGCCGGGGCTGGTCGGGCGCCCATGCCAGCGGGCGCAGCGCGGCCGACAGCCGGCCCACGGCCTCCTCGGCGGAGGCGAAGGTCAGCGGCAGGTCGCCGGGCCGCAGCTCGTAGTCGTCGGCGTGACGCTGCAGCTCGGAGCGCAGGAGCTCCTCGCGCGCCCACTCCATCGGCGCCGGCACGCCCGCGTCCGGCGGATCGAGCTCCTCGGCGAGGGCCAGCAGCCGCCCGACGACACCCGGCGCCGTCCAGACCGTGAACGCGACGAAGCCGCCGGGCCGCACGACGCGAAAGAGCTCGTCGATCGCGGCCCGCCCGTCGGAGGCGAACATCGGCGCGAACGCCGACACGGCGCCGTCGAACTCGGCGTCCTGGAGCGGGAGCCACGCGAGGTCGTAGTCGAGGTCGTCGGCCTCGAGCACGCGCCCGCCGGCGGGTCGCGGCAGCGCCGCGGAGACCGGCTCCCAGAGCTCGGCCCCCTGCCGGTGCGGCCATGCCGGCGCGGGCGGCGGGACCCCCGGCGGCCGCGCCGGCACGCGCCGTCGCGGCGGCGGCGGGACGGGCGTCGGGTCCAGTTGCTCGGCGTACTGCTCCTCGACGCGCTCGGCGACACGCGAGAGGCCGAGCGTGAAGAGCGTGCGCCGCGACAGCATGGCGACCTGCGGCCGGCTGGGTCAGGCCTTCGTGTCGGCCTCGGCGGCCGCGGCCTCGGGCTCGGATTCGGGCTCTTCGTCTGCGACCGCCGCCTCCGGCGCGTCGTCTGCGACCGCCGCCTCGGGCGCGTCGTCTCCGACCGTCGTCTCGGGCTCGTCGTCTGCGACCGCCGGCTCGGCCTCGTCGACGCCCTCGGGAGGCTCGGCGACATCGGGCGCGTCGTTGCGCGGCGCGGCGGCGGCATCGATCTCGCCGCTGAGCACGGCCTTCGACGGGCCGAGCATCATCGTCATGTTGCGGCCGTCCTGCAGCGGGCGCTGCTCGACGACGCCGACCTCCGAGAGCTCCTCGGCGAGGCGGTCGAGGATCATGACCCCGCGCTCGGGATGCGTGACCTCGCGGCCGCGGAACATGATCGTGATCTTGACCTTGTCCTTGTGGCGCAGGAAGCGCTCGACATGGCCCTTCTTCGTCTTGTAGTCGTTCTCCGCGATCTTCGGCCGGAACTTGATCTCACGGATCGTGATCTGCTGCTGGTGCTTGCGCGCCTGCTTGATCTTCTGGGCCTGCTCGTACTTGTACTTGGAGTAGTCGAGCACGCGGCAGACGGGCGGGCGCGCGTCGGGCGCCACCTCGACGAGATCGAGGTCGCGCTCCTGGGCATAGCGCAGCGCGTCGTTCGTGCGCATGACGCCGACCTGCTCGCCCTTCTCGTCGATGAGCCGCACCTCGGGCACGCGAATGCGCTCGTTGATCCGGGTCGAGTCCCGCTCGGGCGGGCGCCGGTCGAACCTGCGAGGAACCGGCACTAGGTTTGGAGGACGCGCGTCAAGCGGAGAGCGAGCGCGACGGGAAGATCGGAGAGTCGGTCAACCGGGCCAGTATACGCCGGTCAGCCGGTCCGGCGCGAGGTTTTCTCACGCAGCTGCTCCACGAAGTCCGCGATCGGGACGCTGCCGGTGTCGCCGCGACCGTGCTCGCGCACCGCCACGCTGCTCGACTCGGCCTCGCGGTCGCCGACGACGAGCATGTACGGGATCTTGCGCAGCTCCGCCTCGCGGATCTTGCGCCCGACGGATTCCGTGCGGTCGTCGAGCTCGCCGCGCAGGCCGGCGTCGCGCAGCGCGTCGCGCACCTTCGCGGCCGCCTCGAGGTGGCGGTCTGAGATCGGCAGCACGATCGCCTGCACCGGCGCCAGCCAGACCGGGAACTCGCCGGCGAGGTGCTCGATGAGGATGCCGATGAAGCGCTCGTAGGAGCCCATGAGCGCGCGGTGGATCATCACGACGCGGTGCTCGGCGTTGTCGGCCCCGGTGTACGTGAGGTCGAAGCGCTCCGGGAACGAGTAGTCGAGCTGGACGGTCCCGAGCTGCCAGGAGCGCCCGAGCGAGTCGGTCATGTGCAGGTCGATCTTCGGACCGTAGAACGCGCCGTCGCCCTCGTTGAGCACGTACGGCAGCCCGCGCGCCTCGAGCGCCTGTTCGAGCGCCGCCTCCGCCCGGTCCCACAGCGCGTCGTCGCCGACGCGCACCGCGGGGCGCGTCGAGAGCTCGAGGTGCGGCTCGATGCCGAAGAGCCTGTAGGTGTCGAAGGCGAAGTCCAGACACCCGCTGACCTCCGACTGCACCTGCTCCTCGGTGCAGAAGATGTGGGCGTCGTCCTGGGCGAAGTGGCGGACGCGCAGCAGCCCGTGCAGCGTCCCGCCGGGCTCGTTGCGGTGCAGCAGCCCGGGCTCGGAGTAGCGCACCGGCAGGTCGCGGTAGGACCACTTCTGCATGCTGAACAGGTGCGCGTGGCCGGGGCAGTTCATCGGCTTGATGCCGAACTCCCGCCCCTCGGTCTCGGTGACGAACATGTGCTCGCGGTACTTGCCCCAGTGCCCGGAGATCTTCCACAGCTCGCTGTCGTAGAGCTGCGGGGTCTTGACCTCGGTGTAGCCGCGGCTGAGCCCCATCTCGCGGCTCAGGCCGACGAGCTCGTTGAAGAGCGCGGTGCCGTTGGGCAGCCAGAACGCGCTGCCGGGCGCGATCTCGGAGAAGGTGAAGAGCCCCAGCTGCGGGCCGAGGCGACGATGGTCGCGGGCCTTGGCCTGCTCGAGGCGCTCGAGGTGCTCGGCGAGCTCCTCCTTGGAGAAGAACGCGGTGCCGTAGATCCGGGTGAGCATCTGGCGGCTCGCGTCGCCGCGCCAGTAGGCGCCGGCGACGGACTGCAGCTTGAACGCCTTGATGCGCTTCGTGCCCGGCCCGTGCGGCCCGCGGCAGAGGTCGGTGAACGGGCCGTTGGTGTAGAGGCTGACGGTCTCGACGGGGCGGGCGGGATCGGCATCGCGGACGAGGTCCTCGATGAGCTCGACCTTGTAGTCCTGGCCCTCGGCGCGAAAGCGATCCAGCGCCTCTCGCACGCTGATGTCCTCGCGCACGAACTGCTCGTCGGCGTTGATGTGCTCGCGCATCTTCTGCTCGATGCGCGCGAGATCGGCATCCGAGACCGTCACGCCCTCGGGGAACTCGAAGTCGTAGTAGAAGCCGCTGGAGATCGGCGGCCCGATCGAGATCTTCACGCCCGGATAGAGCTCCATGACGGCCGCCGCGAGCACATGCGCGGCGTCGTGGCGGATGACGTCCAGGGCGCCCTCGCTCTTCGGCGTGATGATCTCCAGCGGCTCCCCTGCCTGCAGCGGGCGGGCGAGATCGCGGACCTCGCCGTTCTGGCGCACCGCGAGCGCCGCGCGCGCCAGGCCGGCGCCGATCGCGGCGGCGGCGTCGGCGCCGGTCGCGCCCTCTGCGAGCTCGAGCTCGGTTCCGTCGGGGAGGGTGACGTTCACCGCGCCATTGTCACACGCGGCATGCAATCCGACGTTTGAGGAGCGCCATTCCGGCCTACCCCGGGAACAGACCGCAGGGACGGCGGCGAGCACCGTTCAACACCCGAAGGAGTGACATGGACAACGAGCTCGGTGGAAGCAGAATCGCGATCCTCGCCACCGACGGCGTCGAGCAGGTCGAGCTCGAGCAGCCGCGCCAGGCCGTCCAGGACGCCGGCGCGCACACCGACCTGCTGTCGATCGAGGACGGCGAGATCCAGGCGATGAACCACGACCTCGAGCCGGCGGACACCTTCTCCGTCGACCGTCAGGTCAGCGACGCATCGGTCGACGAGTACGACGCGCTGCTGCTTCCCGGCGGCACGTGCAACCCCGACAAGCTGCGGATGGACTCCGACGCCGTGTCGTTCGTGCGTGACTTCGTGCGCTCCGGGAAGCCTGTCGGCGTCATCTGCCACGGCCCGTGGACACTCGCCGAGGCCGACGTCGTCCGCGGCCGGCGGATCACGTCGTGGCCGAGCGTGCGCACCGATCTGCGTAACGCGGGCGCGAACGTCGTCGACGAGGAGGTCGTCGTCGACGACAACATCATCTCCAGCCGCAAGCCGGACGACCTGCCCGCGTTCTGCAGCGCGATCATCCGCGAGTTCTCGGCGGTGCGCTCGTCATGACCATCTCCAAGAACGGCAGTGCCGGACCGCAGGAGCCGCTCGCCAAGGGCCTCGGAGCCTTGAGCTTCGCGCTCGGCATCCCGCAGGTCCTCGCCCCGGGGCGCATGAACCGGATGATCGGCGTCCGCGACGACGCGAAGAGCCGCATGTGGATGCGCGCCGTCGGCGTCCGCGAGATCGCCTCGGGCGTCGGGATCTTCGCCGAGCGCAAGCCGGTGGAGTGGGTCTGGGCGCGCGTCGCGGGCGACACGATGGACCTCGCGCTGCTCGGCGCCGCGCTGCGCAGCCGCAGCGAGTCGCAGGCCAAGACGCTCGCCGCGACCGGGGCGGTCGTCGGCGCGTTCGCCGCCGACGTCGCCGACGGCGTGAAGCTCAGCCGGTCCAAGGAGCCCCCGCAGCAGCAGAAGGCGCCGGAGCCGATCCACGTGACGACCGCGCTCACGATCCGCCGCGACCGCGACGAGCTCTACACGCGCTGGCGCGACTTCTCGGGGTTCCCGGACTTCATGACGCACCTCGAGGAGGTGCAGGACCTCGGCAGCGGCCGCTCGCGCTGGGGCGCCCGCGGCCCGCTCGGCGTCACGGTCTCCTGGGAGGCCGAGATCATCGAGGACGTGCCGGGCGAGCGCATCTCGTGGCGGTCCGTCGAGGGCTCGCGCGTCACGAACTCCGGCACCGTCCGGTTCGTGCCCGCGCCGGGCGACCAGGGCACGGAGGTGCACCTCGACATGCGCTACGACGTCCCGGGCGGCGCGATCGGCTCGACGATCGCCAAGCTCTCCGGGGAGGAGCCCGCGATCCAGATCAAGGACGACCTGCGCCGCTTCAAGCAGATCGTCGAGACCGGCGAGATCGCACGATCCGACGGCACGCCGGAGGGCACCCGCGGGCTGCGGATGCTCAAGCAGCGGCCCGCGCAGCCGCTGCCCGACGACAAGGTCGAATCGATGACGTCAGGAGGCACCTCATGAGGGCCACCGTCTGGTCGGGCCGCAACAAGGTCCAGGTCGAGAACGTGCCGGATCCGAAGATCCTCAACTCGCGCGACGCGATCGTGAAGATCTCGTCGACCGCGATCTGCGGCTCGGACCTGCACCTCTACGACGGCTACGTCCCCACGATGCGCAAGGGCGACATCCTCGGCCACGAGTTCATGGGCGAGGTCGTCGAGACCGGCCGCGACGTCGCCAACCTCGCCGTCGGCGATCGCGTCGTCGTGCCGTTCCCGATCGCCTGCGGCGCCTGCAACTCGTGCACCCGCGGGCTGTTCTCGCTGTGCGAGAACTCCAACCCCAACGCGTCGATCGCCGAGAAGCTCTGGGGCGACACGACGTGCGGGATCTTCGGCTACTCGCACGCCACGGGCGGCTACGCCGGCGGGCAGGCCGAGTACGCGCGGGTCCCGTTCGCCGACGTCGGCCCGATCAAGATCGAGAGCGATCTGCACGACGAGCAGGTCCTGTTCCTCTCGGACGTCTTCCCGACCGGCTGGATGGGCGCCGAGATGTGCGACATCAAGCCCGGCGACGTCGTCGCCGTCTGGGGCTGCGGGCCCGTGGGCCAGTTCGCGATCGCCAGCGCGTACCTGCTGGGCGCCGAGCGCGTCATCGCGATCGACCGCTTCGAGTACCGGCTGAGGATGGCCCGGGAGAAGGCCGGCGCCGAGACGATCGACTACGAGCAGACGAACGTCCGCGAGGCGCTGCGCGAGATGACCGGCGGCCGCGGCCCGGACGCGTGCATCGACGCGGTCGGCCTGGAGGCGCACCACCACCATGCCGGCATGTACGCCTACGACCGCGTGAAGCAGGCGACGAGGATGGAGACCGAGCGCGGCTACAGCCTGCGCGAGGCGATCCTCAACTGCCGCAACGGCGGGGTCGTCTCGATCGTCGGCGTGTACGGCGGCTTCATGGACAAGTTCCCGATCGGCGCCGTCATGAACAGGTCGCTGACGATCCGCAGCGGCCAGTGCCACGTCCACCGCTACCTGCGCCCGCTGCTCGAACGCGTCGAGAACGGCGACATCGACCCGAGCTTCATCGTCACGCACCGGATGAACCTCGACGAGGCGCCGGACGGCTACGAGACGTTCAAGAACAAGCGCGACGAGTGCGTGAAGGTCGTCCTGAAGCCATAGCACCGCACTCCGTGACATCCGTCACGGTTCGGGCCCGAAGCGAACGGCCGTTCGCTTCGGGCTGCTAGGGTCCTCGACCGCGGGTGAGTTCCGGGTGCCGTCGTGGCGCCGCCGCCCGCTGCAAACGACCGGTCACCTGCGCCGCGCACCGCGTGTCGCCATCGGGCCGTGGAAGGACCCACAACGGAATGCGCCTCAGAACCCTGGGCGCCGTCTGCGCTACGAGCGCAGTCGCGGTGCCCATCTCCGCCGTTGCCACATCCGCCTTCGCCCAGGAGGCCCCCGCTCCTGCGGCCCAGCCCTCGGTCGCCGCGTCGCCGCCGCCGACCCTGACCGCCCAGGCGGCGGCCGTTCCGATCGCGAACCTGCACTCCACGGCGATGCAGGTGCTCGCCAACCGCCACCTCTACTTCGCGCGCCGCCACCACCGGCTGCTCGGCGACGCGCTCTCGCTCTCCGAGCGGCGCAGGCTGCGCGCCGAGCTCCTGAAGCTCACGCCGGCGCGCCTGCGCGCCCGGACCGACGAGCTGCGCCGCGACATCCGCAGCACGCGCCGGCGCCTCGAGCGCAAGCGCCAGGCACGCGCGCTGCCGCCGCAGCTGCAGGCCATCGCGCGCTGCGAGTCCGGCGGCGACCCGCGCGCCATCTCGGCCGGCGGGAGCTACCGCGGCAAGTACCAGTTCTCCTACAGCACCTGGCGCTCCGTCGGTGGCACGGGCGATCCGGCGCGGGCCTCGGAGGCCGAGCAGGATCGCCGCGCGGCGAAGCTCTACCGCACCGGCGGGCCCGGCCACTGGCCGGTCTGCGGTCGCTGAGGCCTGCGTGTGGCGCCGCGTGCCCTCGGCCTGGCGGACTCTCGCCGGGCCGGGCGCGCCCCGGCGCCGGCGACCGGCGGCATTGAGGGAGAGGTCGGATTCCCCGGGCGCTCCCGCGGACGAGTGGGGCCGTTCGCCGGCAATGGCGCCCGCTCGCGGCGACGTCCGGGCGGTAGGCCGAGGCCCAGCGCCCGATAGCCTCCGCGGCCATGGATCCCGCGGCGCTTCGCGCGCAGTTTCCGATCTTCGAGCGCCGCGCCTACCTCAACGCCGGCACCTGCGGCCCGCTGCCCGCGCGCGCGGCGCAGCGCGCGCGCGCCGCGATCGAGCAGGCGACGGACGAGGGGCGCTTCGGCGCGTACTTCCAGGCGCTGCTGGACAGTCGCAAGCGCTTGCGCGAGACCTACGCGCAGCTGCTCGGCGCCGCCACCGACGACGTCGCGCTGACGACCTCCACGAGCGATGGGGTCGTCCGCGTCCTGACCGCGCTGGACCTCGCCCCCGGCGACGAGGTCCTGATCTCCGACGAGGAGCATCCGGGCATCACCGGCCCGCTGTCGGCCGCGCGCCGGCAGCGCGACATCTCCGTCCGCGTCGTCCCGTTCGACGAGCTCGCAACGTCCGTCGCGCCCGAGACGCAGCTCGTCGCGACGTCGCACGTGAGCTGGATCCGCGGCGCGCTCGCGCCCGACCTGTCGGGGCTCGGCGACGTCCCGGTCCTGCTCGACGGGGCCCAGGGCGTCGGCGGCGTTCCGGTCGACGTCGCGGCGCTCGGCTGCGCGTTCTACGCCGGGTCGGGCCAGAAGTGGCTCTGCGGGCCGATCGGGACCGGGATGCTCTGGATCGGCCCGGAGTGGAGCGACCGCGTCCCCGCCGGCGGGCCGTCGTACTTCAACCTCGCGACGCCGAACGCCGGCCTCGACGCCGTGGCGCACGCCGGCGCGGCGCGCCACGACTCCGGCCTGCATACCCTCGAGCTCCTCGACGGCGCGCTCGCCGCGCTCGACGTGCTCTCCGAGGCCGGCTGGGACGCCGTCCACGAGCGCGCCGCGACGCTCGCGCAGTCGCTCGTCGACGAGCTCGGCGACCGCGGCATCGAGGTCGCGCCGCGCGACCGCACGCCGCTCGTCGCCTGGCACGATGCCGACCCGCCCGCCACGCGCGAGCGCCTCGCCGAGGCCGGCGTCATCGTGCGCGACCTCCCCGGCACCGATCTCCTGCGCGCCTCGGTCGGCGCGTGGAACGACGAGTCCGACCTCGAGCGCCTGCTCGCGGCGCTGCCGGGCTAGCGACGGTCCCAGGCGCCCGGGTCGGCGGTGAGCTCCGTCACGCGGTCGGGGATCGTCCCCGCCGCGACGTCGGCGAGCGTCACCTCCTCGAGCACCCGCCGCACGCTCGCGCGCACCGCGATCCAGACGTCGCGCAGCGGCTGCGCGGTGCCCGTGAACTCGATCTCGTCGGGCCGGCGGCCGTTGACGCCGGCCAGCGGGCCATCGATCGCGCGGATGACGTCGGCGAGCGTGATCTCGATCGCCGCCCGGGCGAGCAGGTGGCCGCCCTCCGGCCCCCGCCGGCTCTCGACGATGCCGGCCTGGCGCAGCCCCTGGAGGATGTTCTCCAAGAACGGCACCGGGATGTCCTGGGCGCGCGCGAGCGCCTCGGCCTTCACCGGCCGCGACGGCGTGTCGCCTCGCTGCGCGGCCGCGAGCTCGACGCAGGCTCGCACGGCGTAGTCGACCTTCGCGGAGACGCGCACGGGTCAGATCATCTCGCGAACTCGCGCGTGCGGCGTACGCGTCAGCCAGACGAGCTGGCCCGCGCGCAGCTCGAGATGGTCGGCCTCGTCGCGCGTGTGACGAGCGCGTCCAGCGCGCCGGATCGGATTTATGGGTTCTATCCCGGAGGTCTGGCTACACGTCCTTGAGCCAGCTCAGCCAGCCGCCGGCGAGCAGCAGCCGCGCGAGCGCGGAGTAGCCGTCGGCGCCGGGGTGCGCGCCGTCGCCGGCCTCGAGATCCGCGCCGTACTCCGGGTTCGCCGCCAGGTCGCCCGCGACCCCGATGAACGGGACGCCGCGCCCGGCGGCGAGCTGGGCGTAGGCCGCCGACAGCGCCGTGACGCGCGAGCGCTGCTCGGGATCGCTCACCGGCGGCGGGCCGACGACGAGCGCGCGCAGGCCGATCTCGGCGGCGTCGTCGAGGCAGCGCCCGAGCGCGCGAGTGCTGCGGTTCTGCATGACGCGCAGACGTCCCTCCTCCAGCGTCGTGTCGTTGACGCCGAACGAGAAGACGACGGCGTAGCGGGCCTCGACGCGCATCCGCGGCTCGGCCTCCCCGCGCCAGCGCTCCCCGACCTCCTCCGAGGTCTCGCGGCGCACGCCGAGGTTGTAGGCCGTCAGCGGCAGGCGGGCGGCGAACGACGCCTCGACGACCCGGCCGACCCAACCGCGGCCCTCGGGGTCGCCCACGCCGGCGACGATCGAGTCGCCGAAGAACAGCACCCGCCGGTCGACGTCCATCCGGGTCAGCGCCCGAACGTCCGCAGCAGCTCGCGCGCCTGGTGGGGCAGGTCGCCCATGATCTCGCGCAGGTCGGCGAGCTCGGCACGGATCTGCGGGTCGCCGACCTCGACGGGCAGCAGCGAGTCCTGCAGCGTCGAGAGCGTCCCGTCGGCCTCGCGGATCGCCTCGACGGCGCTCTCGACGAAGCCCTTGGCGCCGAGCGACGGCAGGCCGGGATTGCGCGCCTCGAAGGCCCGGCTCTCGAGCCCGTGGCGGGCGGCGAACTGCCCGTGCGCGCGCGACGCGCGCCCGTAGGCGAGCTGCACCGGCCGGAACAGCCGCTCCTCGAGGACGTCGCCGGTGTGCTCGTCGACCTGCTCGTAGGCCTCGCCGAGGGCGGCGAGCGCGAGGCCGAGCTCGTCCGTCGCGTCGGCGAGCGTGTCGAGCAGCTGCGTCCGGCCGTCGGCGGCGGAATAGGCCATACCGTCCAGAGTAGTTCTCCGGCGCGCCCGTGCGAGAAGATCTCGCCCGTGCCCGTCCTCGAGCTCGAGACGCCGAAGGGGACGGCGCGCGTGCACCTGCATGCGGCGCCGGCGCCGCGGGCTGCGCTCGTGCTCGGCCACGGCGCCGGCGGCGGGGTCGCTGCGCCCGACCTGCAGGCCGTCAGGGCGGTCGCAGGCGACGCGGGCGTGACCGTCGCGCTCGTCGAGCAGCCCTACCGGGTGGCCGGGCGGCGCTCGCCGCCGCGCGCGCCGGTCCTCGACGACGCGTGGACGAGCGTCGTGGCGCAGCTGCGCGAGGGAGCGCTCGCCGGCCTGCCGCTCATCACCGGCGGGCGCTCGTCGGGCGCCCGCGTCGCATGCCGGACGGCGCGGCAGACCGCGGCGATCGGCGTGCTGTGCCTCGCCTTCCCGCTCGTCGCGCCCTCCGGCGCCAGCCGCCAGGACGAGCTCGACGGCGCCGGCGTGTCGGTGCTCGTCGTCCAGGGCGCCAGCGACCGCTTCGGCACGCCGGCGCCCGGCCCGTCGCGCTCGGTCGTCGTGATCCGCGGCGACCACGGGCTGAAGTCCGACATGCCGGGCCTGCGCGACGCGGTGGCGAGCTGGCTCATGGTCGTCCTCGCCCGCGCGTGACCGCGTTCCGCGCCGTCGCCGCCGGGGTACGCCCGGCTGTCGTGGCGACGAACGAGCGATTCATGCCGGTGCCGGCGACCGCGGTATGGGATGCCCTGGCCGACGCCGGCGGCTACGGCTACTGGGTCGTCGGCTCCAAGACGATCCGCGACGCCGACCCCGAGTGGCCCGCGCCCGGCTCACGCTTTCACCACACGATCGGCATGGGGCCGCTGCAGTCCAGCGACCACACCGAGTCGCTCGAGGCCGACCCGCCCCATCTGCTGCGGATGCGCGCGAAGGCCCGGCCGCTCGGGATCGCGCACGTGACGCTCGAGTTGACGCCGAAGGACGGCGGGACGGTCGTGCGGATGACCGAGAACCTCGACGGCATCTACTCGCTGCTGAACCTCAACCCGCTCGTCCATGTCCTCACGAAGCTCCGCAACGCCGAGTCGCTCATGCGCCTGGAGGAGCTCGCGCTGGAGCGGGCGGCATGAGCGTCGACGTCGCCCGCGGCGCCTCGGTCTGGATCGACACGGCGCCGCCCGGGCGCTCCTTTGCGGCGCTGCACGGCGACGTCCACGCCGACGTCGCGATCATCGGCGGAGGGATCGTCGGCATCACGACGGCGCTGCTGCTCGCCGAGGCGGGCGCCGACGTCGCGCTCGTCGAGGCCGACCGGCTCGGCCACGGCGTCACCGGCCACACCACCGCGAAGGTCTCCTCCCAGCACGGGATGATCTACGCGCAGCTGCGCTCGCGATTCGGCCGCGACGGCGCGCGCACGTACGCGGAGGCCAACGAGGCGGCGCTGGACTGGATCGCCGGCCGCGTGGAGCGCCACGCCATCGCCTGCGACTGGCGCCGGCAGCCGTCCTACGCCTACGTCACGGACGAGTCGGACGTGCGCAAGGCGCAGGAGGAGGCCGCTGCCGCAGCCGAGGCGGGGCTGCCCGCGACGCTCGTGGACACGACGCCGTTGCCCTATCCCGTCGCCGCCGCCGTCCGCTTCGACGACCAGGCCGAGTTCCACGTGTCGCGCTACCTGCTCGGGCTCGTCGAGCAGCTCGCCGGCGCGGGCTGCCGCGTCTTCGAGCACTCGCGCGCCGCGGTCGTCGACAGCGAGGAGGACGCCGTCGTCAAGACGCCCGGCGGCCGCGTCGTCGCCGGCTGCGTCGTCCTCGCGACGCACTACCCGTTCCTCGACCGCTCGCTGGCGTTCGCGCGCGTCCATCCGCAGCGCTCCTACGCGATCGTCTGCCGCATCGGCGGCGAGCCGCCGCCGGGCATGTTCATCAGCGCCGGCTCGCCGACGCGCTCGGTCCGCGCCGTGCCGTGCGACGGCGAGGAGCTCCTGCTCGTCGGCGGCGAGAGCCACCGCACGGGCACGGGCGGCGACACCGAGGAGCGCTACGAGCGCCTGGAGGCCTTCGCGCGCGAGCACTGGGACGTGGAGTCCGTCGAGTACCGCTGGTCGGCGCAGGACAACACGACGCTCGACGGCGTGCCCTACGTCGGGCCCGTCAACCCGCGCGAGGACCGCATCCTCATGGCGACCGGCTTCGCGAAGTGGGGCATGACCGGCGGCACCGCCGCCGCGCACATGCTCGCCGACCGCCTGCTCGGCCGTGAGAACCCGTGGGCCGCCCTCATGGACCCCAACCGGCTGACGGTGCGCGCGTCGGTGCCGCGGCTGCTCACCGAGAACGCCGTCGCGGGCCTGCACTTCGTCGGCGACCGGATCACGAAGCCCGGCCGTCGGCCGATCGAGGACCTCGCGCCCGGCGAGGGCGACATCGTGCGCCTCGACGGCGAGGCGGTGGCGGGCTACCGCGACGCCGACGGGACGCTCGTCGCCGTCTCCCCCACGTGCAGCCATCTCGGCTGCCGCGTGAACTTCAACAGCGCGGAGCGCAGCTGGGACTGCCCCTGCCACGGGTCGCGCTTCGCGCCGACCGGCGAGGTCCTCCAGGGCCCGGCCGTGCACCGCCTCGAGCGCAAGCCGATCCTGGGAGCGCAGTGAGATGCCGGCCTACGGCGAGTGCCAGAGCGCCGACATCGCCGCGAGCCCGCAGGAGTGCTTCGACGCGCTCACGGACTTCGAGCGCCTGCCCGAGTGGCAGGGCGCCGTGAAGTCCGTGGACGTCCTCCAACGCGACGCGCAGGGCCGCGCGACGGTCGTCGAATACGAGGTCGACGCCCGCGTCAAGACCGTGCGCTACCGCCTGCGCCAGGTCTACGACCCGCCGCGCCGGCTCGCCAGCGAGTACCTCGGCGGCGACTTTCGCGACTTCTGCGGGGAGTGGCGCTTCGAGCCGGCCGGCGAGGACCGCACGCACGTCGAGCTCGATCTCAACATCGACCCCGGCCGCTTCGTCCCCGGGTTCGTCCGCGCGGCGATCGCCGACGCCGTCATGCGCCGCGCGCTGCGCGACCTCAAGGCGCACCTCGAGGACAGCTAGACGGTGCGAGGTCGCCGGGCCGCCGGCGTCGCGGGCCATCCAGGCCTGCAGTCCGATCCAGCCGGCACAGATCGGCTACCGGCGCCGGACGTGGGCTTGCTTGAGCTCGTCGATGACGGCGTCGAGCTTGTCCTTGGCGTCGGCGGCCTTGCGCAGGTCGCCCTGCTTCATGAGCGTCTTGAAGGCCTTCGCCTCCGCCTTGACCTCCTCCTTGAGCTCGTTGGCCCACTTCTGGTGCGCGGCCTGCTTGGAGACGCCGAGCGCCGCGCCGATCTCGTTCCAGGAATGCTCCTGCACGGCGGCGCGGACGGCGGCGCGCTGGCGCGCGGCGATGTCGCGCTGGACGGCGGCGGTGAGCGAGAGCCCGTCGAGCGGGTCGGCGGCGATGGCCTCGTCGAGTTGTTCGTCGAGGCGGCTGAGCGTCGTGGTGAAGTCGTCCATGCCGTCAAGGTAGCTTGACGGCATTGTCCTGTCAAGACATCTTGACGACCTACATCCGCAGCACGGGGCGCTGCAACTCGCCGAGCGGCGCGTTGGCGCACGCCGACAGCGCCAACCCGATCGTGTCGCGGGTCGCGAGCGGGTCGATGATCCCGTCGTCCCACAGCCGCGCGGTCGCGTGGTACGGGTGGCCCTGCGTCTCGTACTGGGCGCGCGTGCGCTCGCGCAGCGCCTCGAGCTCCTGCGCCGAGCGGTCGGACGCGACCGCGCTCAGGACGGTCGCCGCCTGCTCGCCGCCCATGACCGAGATCCGCGCGTTCGGCCACATCCAGAGAAAGCGCGGGTCGTAGGCGCGCCCGCACATGCCGTAGTTGCCCGCGCCGTAGGAGCCGCCGACGATGACCGTGAGCTTCGGCACGCGCGCGCAGGAGACAGCCGCGACCATCTTCGCGCCGTCGCGCGCGATCCCGCCCGCCTCGGCCTCGCGGCCGACCATGAAGCCCGTGATGTTCTGCAGGAACAGCAGCGGGATCCCGCGCTGGTCGCAGAGCTCGATGAAGTGCGTCGCCTTCAGCGCGCTCTCGGAGAACAGGACGCCGTTGTTGGCGAGGATGCCCACCGGGTGGCCGTGGACGTGGGCGAAGCCGCAGACGATCGTCGTCGCGTACAGCGCCTTGAACTCGTGCAGCCGCGAGCCGTCGGCGATGCGAGCGACGATCTCGCGCGGGTCGTACGCGGTGCGCGCGTCGACCGGCACCGCCCCGTAGAGCCCCTCGGGGGCGACGGCCGGCTCGGCGACCGGCGCGCGCTCCCACGGCGGCGCGACGCGCGGCGCGAGCGTCGCGACGATCGAGCGGACGATCTCGAGCGCCTCCGCGTCGTCGGCGGCGAGGTGGTCGACGACGCCCGAGCGGCGCGCGTGCAGGTCGCCGCCGCCGAGCTCCTCGGCGCTGACCTCCTCCCCCGTCGCGGCCTTCACGAGCGGCGGGCCGCCGAGGAAGATCGTCCCCTGCTCGCGCACGATGACGGTCTCGTCGCTCATCGCCGGGACGTACGCGCCGCCGGCGGTGCAGGAGCCCATGACGGCCGCGATCTGCGCGATGCCGGCCGCCGACATCCGCGCCTGGTTGAAGAAGATGCGCCCGAAGTGCTCGCGGTCGGGAAAGATCTCGTCCTGCAGCGGCAGATACGCGCCGCCGGAGTCGACGAGGTAGATGCACGGCAACCGGTTGTGCAGCGCGATCTCCTGCGCGCGCAGGTGCTTCTTGACGGTCATCGGGAAGTACGTGCCGCCCTTGACCGTCGCGTCGTTGGCGACGATCACGACCTCGCGCCCGCAGACGCGGCCGATGCCCGTGACGATCCCGGCGCCGGGAGCGGCGCCGTCGTAGAGGCCGTGGGCGGCGAGCGGCGAGAGCTCGAGAAACGGCGCGCCGCGGTCCAGCAGGCGCTCGACGCGCTCGCGCGGCAGGAGCTTGCCGCGCGCGACGTGGCGCTCGGCGGCGCGCGCGCCGCCGCCGGCGCGCGCGAGCGCGAGCTGTTCGCGCAGGTCGGCGACGAGCGCGCGGTGGGCGGCGTCGCTGGCGGCGAACGCGGCGGCGCGGCGGTGCGCCGTGGACTCCAGGACGACGCTCATCGCGCGCCGTCCTCGCCGACCGCGACGAGCCGCTGGCCGCCGCTCACGCGGTCGCCGGGCGCGACCGCCAGCCCCTGCACGGTGCCGGCGGCCGGCGCGACGACCTCGAGCTCCATCTTCATCGACTCCAGCACGACGAGCACGTCTCCGGCGCGGACGCTGTCGCCGTCGCGGACGCGCACGTCCAGGACGCTGCCGGGCATCGGCGCCTGCAGCGCGGCGCCGCCGTCGTGGCGCTCGCGGCGCAGCTCGACGACCTCCTCGTGCACGCCCCACGCGCGGCCGTCGCGGCCGACGAACGTCGTCGCGCCGTCGCGCGCGCAGACCCAGGCGCGGCGCTCGCCGTCGAGCGTCACGGCGAGCTCGTCGCCGTCGAGCGTCGCGTGCGCGCGCCGCGGCGGCCCGTCGCCGGCGCGCAGCTCGCCGGTGCCGACGAGGACCTCCGTCGCGACGCCGCCGCGCGCCGGGGCCAGGCGCCAGCGCAGCGGCGCGCGGCCGTCGGCGCGCCAGCCGGTGAGGCGGTCCCAGGGGTCGTCGCCGGCGCCTGCCGCGAGCTCGAGCGTGCGCGCCAGCGCGGCGGCGATCAGCGCCTCCTCGTCGGCCGCCGGGTCAGGCGCGGGCGCCGGCAGGCGCTCGACGAGGCCGGTGTCGAGCACGCCCGCGCGGACGTCGGGCTCGGCGAGCAGGCGGCGCAGGAACGCGGTGTTCGTCGGCGGGCCGAGGATCGCGAGGTGCGCGAGCGCGGCGTCGAGGCGCTCGATCGCGGCGGCCCGCGTCGGCGCGTGGGCGACGACCTTGCACAGCAGCGAGTCGTAGTCCGTCGTGACCTCGCCGCCGGCCTCGATCCCGCTGTCGACGCGTACCCCCGGCCCGCGCGGCTCGCGAAGGGCGACGATCCGCCCGGCGCCGGGGAGAAAGCCGCGGTCGGCGTCCTCCGCGCAGACGCGCGCCTCGATCGCGTGGCCGCGCGCGACGAGGTCGTCGGCGGTGAGCCACAGCGGCTCGCCGGCCGCCAGGCGCAGCTGGGCCTCGACGAGATCCAGGCCGTAGACGAGCTCGGTGACCGGGTGCTCGACCTGCAGGCGGGCGTTGCACTCGAGGAAGCCGAAGTCGCGCGGCGCGTCGACGGGGACGAGGAACTCGCACGTGCCGGCGCCCTCGTAGCCGGCGGCGACGGCGAGCGCGACGGCGGCGCCGGCGAGCTCGGCGCGCAGGTCCTCGTCGACGACCGGTGACGGGCACTCCTCGACGAGCTTCTGGTGGCGGCGCTGGAGGCTGCACTCGCGCTCCCCCACGGCGAGCGCCTGGCCCTCGGCGTCGGCGAGCACCTGCACCTCGATGTGGCGGGCGCGCGCGACGTAGCGCTCGACGAGCAGCGCGTCGTCGCCGAAGCCGGCGAGCGCCTCGCGGCGGGCGGCGTGCAGCGCCGCGGGCAGCTCGTCGAGCTCATGGACGACGCGCATCCCGCGCCCGCCGCCACCGCCCGCGGCCTTGACCATGAGCGGCAGACGCGCCCGGTCGGCCGCCGCCCAGTCGAGGATCACCTCGTCCGTCAGGCCGGGGCGGTCGAGCCCCGGCAGGACCGGGACGCCCGCGGCGGCGGCACAGCGCTTGGCGGCGATCTTGTCGCCGAGCAGCTCCATCGCCGCCGGCGGCGGCCCGACGAACGTCAGCCCGGCGGCCTCGCAGGCCCGGGCGAAGTCGGCGCGCTCGGCGAGGAAGCCGTAGCCCGGGTGCACGGCCTGCGCGCCGCTGCGCAGCGCGGCGTCGACGATCGCGTCGGCGCGCAGGTAGGACTGCGGCGCCGGCGCGGGCCCGATCGTCAGGGCCGCGTCGGCGAGGCGGACGTGCGGCGCGTTCGCGTCGGCCTCCGAGCAGACCGCGATCGCGCGGATGCCGAGGCGCCGCAGCGTCGCGATGACGCGCACCGCGATCTCCCCGCGGTTGGCGACGAGGACGCTCTCGAACATCAGTGGCCGCCGCCGGCGGGATGCCAGTCCACGGGCCCGGCGACGAGCGTGTGCGAGCCCAGCGGCCGGCCGAGCACCCGCCAGACGGCGCGGGCGGCGTCGAGCAGGGCCTCGAGGTCGATGCCCGTCTCGATCCCCATCTCGTGGAGCATCGAGACGAGGTCCTCGGTCGCGATGTTGCCGGTCGCGCCCGGCGGGACGGGGCAGCCGCCGAGCTCGCCGAAGCTCGACTCATAGGAGTCGCAGCCGGCCTGCAGCGCGGCGAGGACGTTCGCGAGCCCCTGCCCGCGCGTGTTGTGGAAGTGGGCGGTGAGCTGGACGCGGTCGTCGAGCGCCGCGCGCGCGGCGGCGAAGTGCTCGGCGACCTGGACCGGGTTCGCCATCCCGGTCGTGTCGCCGAAGGCGATCTCCTGCGCGCCGGCGTGCATGAGGTGGTGGGCGAGCGCGAGGACCCGCTCGCGCGGCACCGGGCCCTCGTAGGGGCAGCCGAAGCTCGTCGCGATGATGGCCTCCACGCGCAGGCCGGCGCCGCGCGCGCGGGCGATGACGCGGTCCAGGACGGCGAGCGATTCGTCGACGGAGCGGTTGACGTTGCGCTGGTTGTGCGTCTCGCTGGCCGAGAGGAAGACGCCGATCTCCTGGAAGTGGTCGCGGCGCTCCAGCGCGCGGTCGAGGCCGCGCTCGTTGGGGACGAGGACGCTGAGCGAGACGTCGGCGGGGACGTCGATCGACGCGAGCAGCGCGTCGGCGTCGGCGAGCTGCGGGATGACGTCGGCGCGCACGAAGCTCGTGACCTCGATGCGCTTCAGGCCCGTGCGGGCGAGCTGCTCGACGAGCGCGATCTTGTCGCGCGTGGAGATCGTCTCGGGCTCGTTCTGAAAGCCGTCGCGGGGCCCGACCTCGCGAATGGAGACGGAATGAGGAAGGTTTCGGCCTGCGTTCATCGATGCCGCCCAGAAGCCGCGGCGCGTTTGATGATCACCGGCATCGCTGACCTCCGGACGACGTCACTCACGCTCCCAGCGCCCGCGCGATGACCATCTGCTGGATCTCGTCGGTCCCCTCGCCGATCGTGAGGATCTTCGCGTCGCGGTACATGCGGCACACCGGGTACTCCTCGATGTACCCGTAGCCGCCGTGGATCTGGACGGCCTCCTCGGCGCAGCGCACCGCCAGGCGACCGGTCTTGAGCTTCGCCTGCGCGGCGGCGAGGCTGAAGTCGCGCCCGGCGTCCTTGAGCAGCGCGGCGCGGTAGACGAGCAGCCGCGCGGCCTCGATCTCCGTCGCCATGTCGGCGAGCTTGCACTGGATCGCCTGGAACTTCGAGATCGGCCGACCGAACGCGCGGCGCTCCTTCGCGTACGCCAGCGCCTGGTCGAGCGCGCCCTGCGCGAGGCCGAGGCCCATCGCGGCGACGCCGATGCGCCCGATCGCCAGGACGTGGAGAAACTGCTTGAAGCCGGCGCCGCGCGGGCCGAGCAGGTTCTCCTCGGGGACGTGGCAGTCGTCGAAGGTCAGCGGCCGGGTGTCGGACGCATGCCAGCCCATCTTGCGGTACGGCTCGCCCTGCTCGTAGCCCGGCGTGCCGTTGGGAACGAGGAGGTTCGAGATCTCGCCCTCCCCCGTGAGCGCCGTGATCGTCACGACGCCGGAGATGTCGGTGCCGGCGTTCGTGATGAACTGCTTCGTGCCGTCGATGACCCAGTCGCCGTCCTGCAGCCGGGCGCGGGTCTTCGTGTTCGCGGCATCCGATCCGGCCTCGGGCTCGGTGAGCCCGAAGGCGCCGAGGATCGACCCGCTGCACAGCCGCGGCATCCAGTCCTGGCGCTGCTCCTCGGTTCCGAAGAGGTAGATCGGCTGGGTCCCGAGGGAGGTGTGCGCGCAGAGCGTGATCGCGACGGAGGAGTCCACCCGGGTGAGCTCCTCGACCGTCAGGGCGTAGGCGAGCGTGTCGCCGCCCGCGCCCCCGTACTGCTCCGGGAACGGGATCCCCATGAGGTTCAGGGCGCCGAGCTTGGCGATGATGTCGTAGGGGATCGACTTCGTGCGGTCGAGCTCCTCGGACACCGGCGCGACCTCGCTCTCGGCGAAGTCGCGGACGGTGCGGCGCAGGAGCTCGTGGTCGTCGGAGAGCTCGAAGTTCATGGGCCGCAGTATGAACAAGCGTTCATCCCTGCGCAACATGTTCTTGTGCACTGGCGTAGCATGGCGTTCATGGTGGTGAACGCCCGCTCACCCGGTGACACGCGCGAGCGCATCCACGATGCCGGCCTCACGCTCTTCAACGAGCGCGGCTACACCGGCACGACGGTCCGCGAGCTCGCCGACGCCTGCGGCCTGACGCCCGGCGCGATCTACAACCACTATGCCTCCAAGGAGGCGCTGCTGTTCGCGATCGTCGACCGCGTCCACGACGAGGCCGACGCCGTGCTGAGCGAGACGCTGCGCGGCGGCGGCGACGACCCGGCCGGCCAGCTCGAGGCGCTCGCGGCCGCGTTCACGATGTTCCACATCGCGCGCCCGCGTGAGACGCGCGTCGCCAACCGCGACTACATCTACCTGCCCGCCGGCGAGCGCGACAGCATCGTGCGCCGCCGCCGGCGCGTGCGCGCGCTGTTCGCCGACGTCCTGCGCGAGGGCGAGCGGCGCGGCAGGTTCTCCTTCGGAGAGCTCGGCAGCGACGACGCCGTGCAGGCCGCGAGCATGGCGATCCTCAACATGATCGTGCTCGTCGGCGAGTGGTTCGGGCCCGGCGGCGCGCGCAGCGCGCAGGACACCGCGGCGCTGCACGGCCGCCTCGCGCTGCGCATCGCCCGCGCGACCGCGTAGGTTGGTCGCGTGGGCTGCCTGATCCTCCTCCTCGCGATCTTCTCGCCGCGGCTGGCGCTCATCCTCATCTGGCTGGGAACCGACATCCTCGGCCGGGCGTTCGACAACCTCTGGGTCGCCGTCATCGGGTTCTTCCTGCTGCCGTGGACGACGCTCGCCTACGTCGTCATGTGGAACGCCGGCACGCACGAGGTCATGGGCTTCGAGTGGTTCATCGTCATCCTCGCCTTCCTCGGCGACCTCGGCGCGTACAACAGCGCCCGCGACGAGTACTAGAAGATCACGGCCTGGCGAACCGCCCCGCCGCGGGCGAGCCGGTCGAAGCCCTCGTTGATCTCGTCGAGCGCGAGGCGGTGCGTCAGCAGGCGGTCGACCGGCAGCCGGCCCGCGAGGTACAGCGCGACGAAGCGCGGGATGTCGCGCGCGGGCACCGACGAGCCGAGGTAGGAGCCGCGCAGCGTGCGCTCCTCGGCGACGAGGCTCACCGCCGGGATGCTCAGCAACTGCTCGGGGTGCGGCAACCCGACGGTCACCGTCGTGCCGCCGCGGCGGGTCGCGGCGTAGGCGTCGGCGAGCACGCGCGCGCTGCCGACCGTCTCGACGACGTGCGTGGCCCCGCCGCCGGTGAGCTCGCGGACGGCCTCCACGGCGTCGGGGCCGGCGGGGATCGCGTGCGTGGCGCCGAGGTCGCGGGCGAGCGCGAGCTTGTCTGCGACGACGTCGACGGCGACGATCGTGCCCGCGCCGGCGACCTGCGCGCCGAGCAGCGCCGAGAGGCCGACGCCGCCGAGGCCGAAGACGGCGACGCTGTCGCCCGGACTGACCGCGGCGCTGTGGAGCACCGCGCCGACGCCGGTGAGCACGGCGCAGCCGAAGAGGGCGGCGATCGCGAAGTCCAGCGCCGGGTCGACGCGGACCGCCGAGTGTGCGGAGACGACGATGTGGTCGGCGAAGGCGGAGACGCCGAGGTGGTGGTGCAGCCCGTCCTGCCAGCGGCGGTCGCCGGAGAGCAGCGTGCCGGCGGTGTTCGCGGCGGCACCGGGCTCGCAGAGGGCGGCGCGGCCGGCGAGGCAGGGGCCGCACGAGCCGCAGGTGGGGACGAACGCCATGACGACGTGGTCGCCGGGCCGCAGGTCGCGGACCTCGGCGCCGGCCTCGACGACCTCGCCCGCCGCCTCGTGGCCGAGGACCATCGGCATGACGCGCGGGCGCGAGCCGTCGATGACCGAGAGGTCGGAGTGGCAGAGCCCCGCGGCGCGCACATGGACGAGGATCTCGCCGGGACCGGGACCGGCGAGCTCGAGGTCGGCGATCTCCAGCGGGCGCGACTCGGCATAGGGCGCCGGCAGCCCCATCTCGCGCAGGACGGCGCCGCGGACCCTCATGGCCTCACGAGCCGCTCGAGCGCTGCGCGCAGGGGCGCCGGGATCTCCTGCGGCCGGCGGCTGTCGCGCCGCACGAAGACGTGGACGAACCAGCCGAGCGCGATGGGGTCGTCGTCGCCGGCGCGAAACAGCGCGATCTCGTAGCGGACGCTGCGCCGGCCGAGGTGGCCGACGCGCAGCGCCGCCTCGACGACGTCGGGAAACGAGATCGCGGCGTGGTAGGTGCAGTGCGACTCGGCGCAGAGCCCGATGACGTCGCCGGCGTGGATGTCGAGGCCGCCCGCGCGGATGAGCCAGGCGTTGATCGCCGTGTCGAAGAACGCGTAGTACTCGACGTTGTTGACGTGGCCGTAGACGTCGTTGTCGGCCCAGCGGGTCGGGATCGTCTCGATGTGCGCGTAGTCGTCGCGGCTCGCGTCCGGGGTCGCCACGCGCCGGGACGCTAGCGAACGCTCAGATCGGCGTCGCCAGCTCGACGAGCGTGCCGAACGGGTCGCGGACGTACGCGACGCGCTGGCCCTGCGGCTTGTCGGACGGCTCGGCGAGCGCGGTGCAGCCGGCGTCGAGCGCGTGCGCGAACGCGGCGTCGACGTCGTCTGCGACGAGCGCGATCTCGACGTTGGCCGGCTGCTCGTCGCGCGGGCGCTGGACGCCGCCGGGGAAGTTGCCGTCGCCGAGCGTGTACGCGGCGAAGGCGAGGCGCGTCGGGCCCGTGTCGAGCTGGGCGTACGTGCCACCGCCGGCGACGAACTCCGTCCTGAGGCCGAACGCGGTTTCGTAGAAGGCGGAGGCGGCTGCCGGGTCGTCGACGTAGACGATGACCCAGCCGAGCTTGAGTTCGGGGGTGGTCATTGGTTCATCGTGGCGGTTCTCGTGCGTCGTGTCTTGGAGAAAACGGACGCCTGGGGTGGGTTCATGCGTCTGTGAACAGCGGCATTGAAGGACCAATGATGCAGTTCTGAGGCCTACACGAGCGCCGTCGGCGGCACGCCGGCGAGCTCGCGGCAGTCGCCCGCGAAGTGCGCCTGGTCGGCGTAGCCCGCGTCGAACGCGACGCGCCCGAGCTCGGCGCCGGCCCGCGCCGCCGCGAGCGCGCGGCCCAGCCGCAGCACGCGCGCCAACCGCTTGGGGCCATACCCCACCGCCGCGCCGAAGCGCCGGCGCAGCTGGCGCTCGCTGACGTGCAGCTCGGCGGCGAGCTCGGTCACCGGCGGGCCGCCGTCCTGCAGCAGCGCGACCGCCGCCTGCACGAGCGGGTCGGGCGCGCCGCCCGCGCACGCGCGCGCAAACAGCGCCGCGACGAGCTCCGCGACCGGCGCGGACGAGACCTCGAGCCGTTCCGCGAGCCGCGACGCGTCATCGCCCCAGACCTCCCGCAGCGACACGCGCGCGTCGCGCAGCGCCGCGCCGTCGACCCCGAGCAGCGGCGGCGCAGCGCCCGGCCGCATCCGCACCCCGACGACGTGCGTGCCTGCCGGCAGTTCGACGAGGAACGCCGTCGTGTTCGCTCCGACGACCGTCGCGCCGCGGCCCTGCGTCCAGATCATGTCGATGCAGCCGTCGGGCACGACGCGCACCGGCGGGCCGCCGCCGTCGCGGCGCTCCCAGGTGCACGCAACCCACCGGGCCAGCGCAGGAGACGGCGGATGCTCGCGGTACTCCACGAGCGACAACGTTAACGTCAGCGCGGCGGCGGCAGGAGCCGTCCGAGCCGATCGATGATCGCCACCAAGAGCTCTCCCACCGTGTCCAGCGTCTCGTCGACTCCGTCGACGACGTTCTGCGTGACCTGCTCGACCGCCGGGCGCTCGGGCGTCGCGACGTCCTCCGGCGACGCGGGCGGCGGGCTGCTCGCCGCGGGCGGGGGCGCTGGCGGCGCCGTGACGGCCGGCGGCGGGGGCGGCGCGGGCGGTCGCAGCACGGGCGGCGGGGCGACCGGCGGCGTGACCTCGCGCGGCGACGACGGCGCAGGCGCGGGCGGCGGCGTCGCCCGCCGCACGGCGGGCCGGCGCGCCGGCGGTGGGATCGAGCCGACGTCGGTGGGGCGCGGCACGGCGCCGGCCACCGCCGGCGGGATCGTCGGTCCGACGACGAGCTGGCGCAGCGAGCTCAGGCCACCGAACCCCCCGGCTCCGACGAGCACGACGACGAGCGCGGCAACCATGGCCGCAGGCACGATCGCGGCGGCCGTCCCGGCCCGGAGCAGCTGGCGCAGCCATGCGCCGACGAGGTCCATGCTCCGATGATAGGCATCGCCCCGGCCCCGCAAGGACGTTCGATCGCACGGACGCTGCAGATCTCGCTGCTCGGTCTGACGATCCTGCTGGCGATCATCGGAGCCGTCGGGATCGGCGCGCTCTACGACGCCCGCCAGGACTACGAGGACGAGCTCGGCGCGGCCTCCTCGCTCGAGGTCTCGACCGCCAACCTGCTCGCCGCGACCGTAGCGCTGGAGGCCAACCTCGCGCGCCGCCGGACGCGCGACACGGCGCGCTTCGTCGCAAACGCCGCGCGCGGCTTCGACCGCAGCGCCGGGCAGGTGCGCGTGCTCGCCACCGACGACGGCCGCAGCGACAGGATCGCCAGGACGATCGCGCCCGCGCAGGCCGACGCGCGCGCGCTCGCGCGCCATCCGACCGTCGACGCGACCCGCGCCCGCGCGCGGCGCGACCTGCTCGCGGTACGCCGCGCCGTCGTCGCGCTCGCCGAGCGCCAGCAGGTGCGACGCAGCGAGGCGCGCGACCTCGCCACCTCGCACTCGCGGACGGCGATCCTCGCGATCAGCATCAGCGCCGGGCTCGCGCTCATCGGCGTGCTCGCGTTCCTGACGCTGCTCATCCGCACGATGCACCGCCCGCTCGACGATCTCGTCACCGCGACGCGGCGGATGGCGGCGGGCGATCTCAGCGTCCGCGTCGAGGCCGCCGGCCCGGCTGAGCTCGAGGCGCTCGGCGACGCCTTCAACACGATGGGCAAGGACCTCGCCGAGGCCAGCGGCCGGGTCGAGACCCAGCGCCAGCGGCTGGCGACGACGATGGAGAGCCTCGGCGACGGCCTCGTCATCGTCGATCCGGGCGACCGCATCACGACGATGAACCCGCGCGCGCGCGAGCTCGCCCCGGGACTGAGCCCGGGCGGCTTTGCGCATGGGCCGCAGAGCCCGCTGCCGTCGCTGCAGGACGCGCTCGCCGGCGAGGTCATCGTGCAGCGCGACGACGGCGCACTGGCGATCACGGCCGCGCGCCTGGCCGGGCCCGAGGGCGGCGTCGTCTGGACGCTGCGCGACATCTCCGAGCGCGCGCGCCTCGAGCAGGCCAAGAGCGACTTCGTCGCCACCGCGTCGCACGAGCTGCGCAGCCCGCTGACCTCGATCAAGGGCTTCATCGAGCTGCTGGACTCCACGAACAGCGAGAACCTCACCGAACGCCAGCACGAGTTCATCCGGATCGTCCTGCAGTCCACCGACCGGCTCGTCGACCTCGTCAACGACCTGCTCGACATCGCGCGCATCGAGTCCGGCCAGTTCGAGATCCATGCGCGCAGCGTCGACCTGCGCGCGACCGTCGAGGAGGTCGCGGCGCTCATGCAGCCGCGCCTGCTCGAGAAGCGCCAGCGCCTGGACCTCCAGATCTCCGAGCCCCGGCCGCCGGCGCTCGCCGACCCCGCCCGCGTGCGCCAGATCGTCACGAACCTCATGACGAACGCCCACCTCTACACCGGCGAGGACGGGACGATCACCGTGCGCCTGGACGCCGACCGCGAGACGACGCGCATCACCGTCGCCGACAGCGGCCGCGGCATGTCCCAGGAGGATCTGCGGCGCGTCTTCGACCGCTTCTACCGCGGCTCGTCGGATGAGCGCAAGAGCCCCGGCACGGGCCTCGGCCTCGCGATCGTGAAGTCGCTCGTCGACATGCACGGCGGCGCCGTCGAGGTCGCCAGCGAGCAGGGCCGCGGCACGACGTTCACCGTCGCGCTGCCCTCGGCGCCCGGCTTCGGGCCGGGGCCGCCGGCGCCCCCCGCCCTCGCGGCGCGCCGCGTCCTCGTCGTCGACGACGAGCCGGCGCTCGCCGCGCTCATCGCCCAGCAGCTGCAGACGCTCGGCGTCGAGACTGTGCAGGTGCACTCCGGCGCCGACGCGCTCGCGCACCTGCGCCGCGAGCGCTTCGACGCCATGACGCTCGACGTCCTCATGCCGGGCATGAACGGCCTCGAGGTCCTGAGCCAGGTCCGGTCGGACCCGCGGCTGCGCGATCTGCCGGTCGTCTTCGTCTCGGTCTCCTCGAAGCTGCCGTCACTCGAGGGCGAGTGGGCGGTCGGCAAGCCGATCGACCGCCAGCGCCTCACCGACGTGCTGGAGGCCGCGGTGCAGGCCCACCGCTCGCGCGTCCTCGTCGTCGCGCCGGAGCGGGTGCGGCCGGCACTGGGCCCCTCGCTGACGGGCCTCGGCATCGAGCACCGCTGGGTCGCGACGCCGGAGGAGGCGGCGCGCGTCGGCCAGGAGGAGCTCTTCGAGGTGGCGCTCGTGCACGCGAGCGTCAGCAACGCGCCGGCGCTGCTGCAGGGCGCCGGTCTGCGAGGACGCAGGCGCGGGCGCTCGGTCATACTTTTCTCTACCGAAGGTGAGTGGCAGCCGCACGGCGCGGCTGTCGGGGTGCCGGTCTTCCCGCTGCCGCAGGCCGTCATCGCCTTGCGGGCTGCGCTCGGCGAGACCGGAGCGGATCAGGGAGGATCGTGGCGGTGACGACGACGGAGGACATGCGCGCCCGGATCGCGAAGCTCGAGGAGGAGCTCGCCGGCCGCACCCGCGACGCCGCCGACAAGGAGCAGCAGCTCCAGCGCTACGCCGCCGACCTGCGCGAGACCTTCAAGCAGGAGCGCACCCGCGCCCAGCAGCTGCGCCGCTCCTACATGCTCACCGTGCGCGCGCTCGCCAGCGCCGTCGAGGCCCGCGACGCCTACACCGGCCGCCACGCCGAGCGCGTCGCCGCCTACGGCCTGCTGATCGCCGACGCCGCCGGCATGAGCCTCGGCCACGAGCCGGAGATCGAGTTCGGCTTCCTCCTGCACGACGTCGGCAAGGTCGCGGTCCCCGACGCGATCCTCTTCAAGCCCGGGCCGCTGACGCCGGCCGAGCGGGCGATCATCGAGCAGCACCCCGTGACGGGCTCGAAGATCGTGCGCGACATCGAGTTCCTCGGCGCGGCGCGCGACGTCATCCGCTCCCACCACGAGCGCTGGGACGGCGCGGGCTATCCCGACAGGCTCGCCGGCGACGAGATCCCGCTCTCGGCGCGCGTCTTCGCCGTCGCCGACACGCTCGACGCGCTGACGACGAGCCGTCCCTACCGCCGCGCGTCGTCGTTCTCCAAGGCGCGGACGATCATCCTGCGCGCGAGCGGCAGCCACTTCGATCCCGAGGTCATCGCCGCGTTCGAGTCGCTGCCCGAGGGCGCGCTCGAGGACATCCGAAGGCAGATCGGATGAGGGCGGTGCTCATCGTGGATGACGACCCGTTCATCCGCAAGCTCATCGTCACGACGCTCGAGGGCGTGTCGGCGTACGCGCTGCACGAGGCGGCCGACGGCTCGCAGGCCGTGCAGGCGGCGCTGCGCGAGGCGCCCCGGCTCGTCTTCCTCGACATCGACATGCCGGTCCTCGACGGCATCGAGGCCTGCCGGCAGATGCGCGCCGTGCCCGAGATGACCGACGCGAAGATCGTCATGCTCACCGCGTCCGCCGACGAGTCCGCGCGCCATCGCGCACGCGAGGCGGGCGCCGACTTCTTCCTCACCAAGCCGTTCAGCCCGCTCGACCTCCTGCGGCTCGTCGACGAGCTCGACGGCGGGGGCAGCTAGCCGACGGGCGGCGGCCGGTCGGTCCCGGGCCTCTGGAGCTTCGCCTCCACGCGCAGCTGGCGGGTGCGCAGCAGCTCGGGCAGCACCTCCTCGACGATCTCCGAAGCGCGCTGGATCGCCGCCCAGGCGTTCGTCGACTCGAGCTCGAGCCACGTGAGGGTCAGCTCGCAGACGTCGGTCGTCTGCGGCGCCATGTCGGCGGCCGGCAGCTGGTCGATCGGGCGCTCGTTCGCGGCGTCGGAGTGGATCCAGTCGTCGAAGAGGCCCTTCGCGCGCATGCACCAGCGCAGCTCGCCCGGCACGGCGAAGTTCACCTCGAAGACGATCGGCGGCGCGGCGGCCATCGCGGTGCCGGCGTGCCTAGCCGCTGACGGTGCGGTTGCCGAGCCGGAACAGCCCGCCGGTGATCATCCACTTGCCGTCGATCTTCTGGAGGTCGGCGGTCATGCCCACGCCGATGACGCGGACGGTCGCCTTGTCGCCCGTGATCTTCGCGTCGCCGACCTCGCCGTCGACGAGGACGTTGCGCTGCGCCTGGCTCAGCGCGGCGTGGAGCTTCTCGATGCCCTCGACGCAGGTCGCGGCCTTGATGTCCGGGAAGCCGAGCGGGTTGTCGGCGAGCAGCGTGAGGATCTGCTTCTGCGCGGCGACCGTCATCTTGCCGCAGACCTGCTTGCCGTCGCCTTCGGCCAGGCCGCTGACCGCGCTGCTCACGGTGTCCTCGGCCTCGCTCGCGTCACCGCCGCAGCCGGCCGCGAGGAGCGCGGCGACGGCGAGCAGTGCGAGTGATGCGGAGCGCATGCTGCGGCGAGGGTAGCGCGCCGGCGCCGTCGATGACCACTGCCTGCACGGCGGGCTGACGAGCATGCCGCGTTCCCGATACGTTCACGCGGATGTCCGTGGACGAAGCACTGCTGGCGCTCAACGACCGGCTCGGTCAAGAGGTCACCGCCTGGGTCGAGATCGACCACGACAGGCCGCTGCTCATCGCCACCGGGCTGCTCGACAACTGGAGCCGCGAGACGGCCGCCGAGATCCTGCCGGCCGAGCCCACGCAGCACTTCGACCTGCGCGGGCACTACTCGATCGGCGACGCGCGCTTCGATCTCAGCGACGCGCCGGTGGAGTCCGTCGGCGACCACACCGGCGGCAACGGCCTCGTGTTCCGCCTGACCGGCGGCGCCCGCCTCGTCGTGACGTGGCTGCCCAAGCCCGAGGGCGACCTCGTCTAGCTGCCACTGCGCACGGCGACGACGAACGCCGCGACGCGCTCGGCCAGCGCACGGCACTCCTCGTCCTCGAAGCTCTGCAGCCGCTCCGCCAGCGGGCCGAGCGACTCGCTGGCGGCGAGCAGGTGCCTGGCCATCCCCTGGCGGAAGCTGCGCTCGACATCCACGAGCTCGTCGGGCCCGAGCGTGTCCGGCAGCCGCGGCAGCTCGCCGGTCGCGACGATCTCGCCGGTCCACGTCACGCCGGCGGGCAGGTGCTGCTCGGCGTCGGCCGCGAGCTCGGCAAGCTCGGTGCGCAGCGCCCGGATCGGCTCGGTCTGCGCGTTGGCGACCGCCCGCGTGTCGCGCATCTCGTCGTCGTCGAAGGACGGCCCGCCGCCGACCGCCTCGGCCGCGTCGTTGAGCCAGGCGAGGTGGTGCTGCATGTGCGCCTCGAAGGCGAAGAGCGCGGACAGCCCGCCGCTGGCATCCGTGAGCGTCAGCAGCGCGTGCTCCGGCGGAACCTGGAAACGAAGGGCTGTCATGACGGCGCCTGCGCCCATTATCCGTCGGCGCGTCAACGGCGGCGAGCGAGCTGTAGGAGCGCGTCGCGGCAGCGCGGCAGGCGCTCGACGAGCGCGAGCGCGTAGCGGGCGTCGCTGAGGCCGGCGGGCGTCTCGACGAGCAGCCGGCCGATCCAGCGCGCCGCCGCGCGGTCGAAGCGCTCGTCGCGGGCGTCCTTCAGCAGCGACAGGATGACGAGGGCGTCGTCGAGCTTGACCGCGGGCAGGTCGGCGGCCGCGGCCTCGACGAGCTGGAGGTTGCCGGTCCGCAGCGCGCGCTGGAATCTCGAGTACGCGCTGCCCTGGCTGGTCACGAACGTATGTTCGCAGCCCGCGCAAGCCCTCCGGCACGCTCCCTACGCTCCTGCGATGGACGTCGAGCTCTGGACCGATGGCGCCTGCTCGGGCAATCCCGGCCCGGGCGGCTGGGCGGCGATCCTCGTCGCCCGCCGCCCCGACGGCAGCGCCGCCAAGCAGGTCGAGCTCTCGGGCGGCGACCCGGCGACGACGAACAACCGCATGGAGCTGCAGGCGGTCATCGAGGGGCTGCGCGCGCTGCGCCGGCGCTCGGCGGTGACGGTGCACATCGACTCGAGCTACGTCATGGACGCGATCACGAAGCGCTGGCATGTCGGCTGGAAGGCCCGCGGCTGGAGGACGGCGGCCAAGCAGCCGGTGAAGAACCAGGAGCTCTGGGAGGCCCTGCTGGAGGAGCTCGAGCGCCACGACGTGTCGTGGCGCAAGGTCCGCGGTCACGCCGGCGTCGAGCTCAACGAGCGCTGCGACGAGCTGGCGGTCGCGGCGTGCCGGGCGCAGCAAATGTCGCCGGCGGCTGCCATGCCGTGATGACCGGCTCGAGATCGCCGGCGGCCATCGGCGCTGCGAAGAGGAAGCCCTGCCCGTAGGCGCAGCCGATCGATCGCAGCAGCGAGACCTGCGCGACGTTCTCGATCCCCTCGGCGATGACGTGCTTGCCGAGGTTGTGCGCGAGCGCGACGATCCCGCGCACGATCGCCTCCTGGCTCGGGTCCTCGTGCATCGCGCCGATGAAGGAGCAGTCGATCTTCAGCGTGTCGCCCGGGAAGGACTGCAGGACGGTGAGCGACGCGTAGCCGGTTCCGAAGTCGTCGATCTCGGCACGCACGCCGAGCAGCGCGAGCTCGTCGAGCGCGATGCGCGCGCGCTCGGGCCGGCTGATGACGGTGCTCTCGGTGATCTCCAGTCGCAGGCACCTCGGCGGCAGGCCGCTGGCGTTCAGCGCGGCCCTGACGTCGGCGACGAAGCGCTCGGGCTCGCCGAACTGGCGGCCGGAGACGTTGACGCTCATCGTCAGGTCGTCGGACACGACGGCGCGCCGGCGCCAGTCTGCGAGGCACTCGCAGGCCTCGTCGAGGACGAGGCGGCCGAGCCCCGCGATGAGGCCGGTGTCCTCGGCGATCGAGATGAAGCGCGCCGGCGAGACCCGGGGGCGTCCCTCCGGCCAGCGGGCAAGCGCCTCGAAGCCCGCGATCTCGCCGCTGGCGAGGTCCACGACGGGCTGGTAGAAGACGCGCAGCCGGCGTTCCTCGATCATCGTGCGCAGCTCGGATTCGAGCTCGATCTGGTCCAGGACGTTGCTGTGCATCTCGTCGGTGAAGATCGAGCAGCGCGCCGTGCCCTGGCGCTTGGCGTCGTACATCGCGATGTCGGCGTTGCGCATGAGCTCCAGCGCGGTCGAGCCGGGCCTGCTGATCGCGATCCCGATGCTGCCGCTGACGACGAGCTCGCGGTCCTGGACGCGGAAGGGCTGCTGCATCGCGGCCTGGATGCGCTCGGCGACGTCGCGTGCGCGGGCGGGCGTGTCGAGGTTGTCGAGCAGGATCGTGAACTCGTCGCCGCCGAGGCGCGCGATGAACCCGTCCGGGCCGCCGCGGGCGATCGTGTCGGTCGGCCGCAGGATGGCGCTGAGCCGGCGCCCGAGCGCGACGAGCAGCTCGTCGCCGACGGCGTGGCTGAAGCTGTCGTTGATGCGCTTGAAGCGGTCGAGATCGAGGAACAGGACCGCGCAGCGGCGCTCGGGGTCGCGCAGGTTGCGCGCCAGCGAGAGCGTCAGGCGGTCGAGGAAGAGCGTCCGGTTGGGCAGGCCCGTGAGCGCGTCGTGCAGCGCGCGCTGGCGCAGAAGCTCCTCGGCCTCCTTGCGATCGGTGATGTCCGACATCGAGCCGGCGATGCGCGCGGGCTCGCCGCCGGCATTGCGGATCGCGACGCCGCGCGTGAGAAACCACCGGTAGGCGCCGTCGCTGTGCATCATGCGGTGCTCGCTCTCGAAGTACGGGGCGTCACCGTCGATGTGCGCGTCCCATGCGGCCTGCAGGTTCGGCACGTCCTCGGGGTGCACGCGCTTCTGCCACTCCTCGAGCTGGTCGCCGACCTCGTGCTCCTCGCAGCCGACCATCGCCTTCCAGCGCGGCGAGAAGTACACGACGTCGGTGGCGAAGTCGCGGTCCCAGATGCCGTCGTTCGCGCCGGTGACGGCGAGCGCATAGCGCTCCTGGCTGACGCGCAGGCGCGCCGCCCCGCGGACGAGGCGGGTGACGAGCACGAGCGCCGCCGCCGCGGCGAGGCCGAACGCCGCGAAGAGCAGCCACGGCACCCACCTGCTCGGGCCGTTGACCGAGGCGAAGAGAACGCTCTCGCGCGCCGTCAGGACGACGCGCCAGCTCGAGTTCTTCACGGGGCTGGCGGCGAAGTACTGGCCGTCGCCGAAGCCGCCGCGGCGCGCGCGGGCGGCCGCGGCCACGAGGCCGGGCTCCTGCACGCGCAGGCCTGGGCGGGCCGGGGTCTTCGGACCGCCGACCGCCGCCCCGTGGCCGTCGAGGACGTAGGCGTGGCCGCCCGCGACCTCCGGCACCTCGGCGAGGTAGCCGCCGATGAAGCCGTAGAGGAGCTCGGGCGCGACGCCGCTGACGAGCACGCGCCTGCCCGCGGGCGTCGCGAACGGCTGGGCGAACTGGATCGTGTCGGGGCTGCCCGCCATCCGCATGACGTCGGTGAGCACGAACGCGCCGCCCGCCAGCGCGGAGCGCACGAAGGCGGGCCGCGTGCGGATCATGCGCAGGATCGCGGGCGGTGTCGCGGGGGCCCGGGAGATGATCTCGCCGCGCGCGTCGAGCAGGACGAGGCTCGTGATCCGACCGCGCCTGGCCTCGGCTCCGAGGGTCTTAGAGCTCACGCGGGGGGCGCCGAAGCGCGCGGCGTTCGTGGCCTGCGACGCGCTCGCAGACGACGCGAACAGCGATTCGGTCAGCGCCGCGCTGACGCGGGCGCGCTCGGCGAAGCGATCGGCGACAGACTCGCGGGCGTTGGACTGCGAGTTGTGCAGCGAGGTCCCGAGGCCGGCGAGCGCGCCGAGCGTGAGGAGCCCCGCGACGCAGAGCGCGAACCAGGCGCGGCGACCGGTGGCGAGGGCGCGAAGCCGGTGGGCGGCGTCGGGGTGTCGGATCGCGGCAGCGCGGATTCCCCGCAGCCGGTTCGTCAGCTTCCCCGTTCGGTGCACGCGTACGTATCGGCACGACGCCGCTCGTGCTGAAGCCGACGAACGTCTACCGGCGCGCAGCGGGCTCGGTGGACAAACGGGCCGCCGCCGGCCCCAGCGGCGGCGCGGGCTGAACCATGGGCGATACTGGGCTCGAACCAGTGACCTCCGCCTTGTCGAGGCGGCGCTCTCCCAGCTGAGCTAATCGCCCTGGGAGCGGCGAGGATAGCAATGCGGGCGCACGCTTCGCGACCGCGGACCAGTGGTCTTCGGCGCCGACCATTAGGCTCGCGAACCATGCGGATCACGCTCGCTCAGGCTGCCAGCCAGCTCGGCGACGTCGACGCGAACCTCGAGCGCGCGGCGGAGATCATCGGGGCCGCCGGGCGCGACGGCAGCGACCTCGTCGTCTTCCCCGAGCTCTTCCTCACGGGTTACGCGCTGGGCCAGGTCGATGCCGACGTCACGATGTCCGCCGACGACCGGCGGCTGACGCAGCTCAGCACGATCGCCCAGGGAACCGACGTCCTCGTCGGCTTCCACGAGGACGGCCGCGGCGTGCACAACTACAACGCCGCCGGCTACTACGACGGCGACGAGCTCGTCCACACGCATCGCAAGCTCTACCTGCCGACATACGACGTCTTCGAGGAGCGCAAGCACTTCTCCCCCGGCCAGTCGATGCGCGCCTTCGACACGCGCCAGGGCCGCGTCGCGACGCTCATCTGCAACGACGCCTGGCAGCCGCACCTCGTGTTCGTCGCGATCCAGGACGGGGCGCGCGTGCTGCTCGTGCCGACGAACTCCGCCCAGAGCCGCTTCCCCGAGCAGTACGACTCGCGCACGTACTGGCGCGACATCACGGTCTTCTACGCGCGGATGTTCCAGTGCTACGTCGTGTTCTGCAACCGCGTCGGCGACGAGGGCGAGCACCTGCGCTTCTGGGGCGGGTCGCACATCGTCGATCCCTGGGGCAAGATCGTCTGCGCGCTGCCCGACGACGAGGAGGCGACCGTCACCACGACTGTCGACCTCGCGATGGTCCGCAAGCGCCGCCGCGAGGTGCCGCTCGTGCGCGAGGCGCGCCTCGGACTGCTCGCCCGCGAGGCGACGCGGCTGGCCGAGGAGGGCGGCGACGCCTGAACCGCACGGGACCGGTCGCTACCCTTGCCAACGCACTCGGCGCCGTGGCGGAGTGGCTACGCAGCGGCCTGCAAAGCCGTTTACTCCGGTTCGAATCCGGACGGCGCCTTGACGTGGCGCGCGGTCATCCCGCGCGCCACGACTTGGGGACGTGGCGCGCGGGACCGTGACCGGGCCGAGAGCGGCAGAGGAGCGGCCGCTCCGCAGACCTCGTCCGATCGGAGGTGGACGACACGCCGCCCGGGGGAGGCGCCGCGGTCCTCGCACGAGGCAGGGCTACCGGCAATGACGCAGGCGGGCCGGGGTTGGATCACCGGCCGCGCGAAAATTCTGCGAGGTCAGTGTCCGCGGCGCAGTTGGCCGAGCCGGCCGGCGACGCGGCGGTGCAGCCGGCGGGCGGCCGCGAGCGCCAGGGCATCGCGCTCGGCGCGCAGCCGCCGCGACTCGCCGTGGAGCATCCGGACCTGGTGGCGCAGCGCGGCGAGCTCGCGCGGCTCGGCGACCGGATCGATGCGCTCGAGCTCGGCGGGCGCGATCGGCGGGCCGGGGCGGCGGCGCAGCAGCACGAGCCCGTGCTCGCGCGGCGCCGAGCCCTCGCGCATCTGCTCGATCTCGAACGCCCGGCCCCAGTGCTCGCGCAGCCACCACGGCGAGTGGAAGACCGTCGGCCCGCCGCGCTCCCAGTCCTGGCCGTGGTCGAGGACCGTCATCCCGATGACGTCCTCGTCCCACGCCTCCCCCGTCCACACCTCGTACATCGCGCCGCCGAGGAACGAGACGATCGCGAGGCCGCCGGGTGCGAGGACGCGGTGCAGCTCGGCGATCCAGCCCGCCCAGTGATCGGTGAGGTGGGTGAAGACCGACACCGACCAGACGAGGTCGAAGCGGGCGTCGGGCACGGCCAGCGGCGGCGCCTCGCCGTTTGCGAACGCGTGCAGCGGCGGGCGCAGCGCGCGGTTGATCCAGGCGACGCTGCGCTCGTCGATGTCACAGCCCCACAGCTCGCAGTCCGCCGCCTCCGCCAGGAAGTGGCGCATGACCTTGCCCGACCCGCAGCCGAAGTCCAGGACCCGCTTGCCCTGAAAGGACCAGTCCTCGCCGAGGAGATCGAGGATCGTCGCGCGCGAGTCGCGGCCGACCGCGCGATAGGAGGCGATGACGTCGGCGGGGTCCGGCACGCCCGCGCGGATCGCCAGCGCGTGCGGCGGAAGCGGGGCGGCGGCTTCCCGGGCGGCAGCGTCGTCGCGCATCCGCGCCAGACTATGCCCGTGGGCACGATCACGCTGCACGAGGGCGACATCACGACCGACGCCGAAGCCGACGCGATCGTCAACGCCGCGAACCCGAGCCTCCTCGGCGGCGGCGGGGTCGACGGCGCGATCCACCGCGCCGCCGGGCCGCGGCTGCTCGTTGAGTGCCGCGAGCTCGGCGGCTGTGAGACCGGCGACGCGAAGATCACCGGCGCCGGCCGGCTGCCGGCCCGGCACGTCATCCACGCGGTCGGGCCGGTCTGGCGCGGCGGTCGCGACGGGGAGCCCGAGCTGCTGGCCTCCTGCTATCGCCGGGCGATCGAGCTGGCGGCCGAGCACGGCTGCGAGCACGTCGCGTTTCCGGCGATCTCGGCCGGGGTCTACGGCTATCCGATCGCCCGGGCGGCAGAGGTCGCGATCGACGCGACCCGCGTCGCGCTGGCCGATCACCCGCAGGTCGCCGAGGCGCGCTTCTGGCTGTACGGAAGACCTGCCTACGACGCCTTCGCCGCCGCGCTGGCGCGATGACCGCGCGCACCGCCGCCGTCGTGCTCGCCGGGGGGCGCTCGACGCGCATGGGCACGCCGAAGGCGATGCTCGAGTGGCACGGCTCGACGCTCGCGCACCGCGCGGCGGGGATCGCCGCGCGCGCCGTCGGCGGCCCGGTCGTCCTCGTGCGCGCGCGGGGACAGGAGCTTCCCCGCCTGCCCGGGGCCGTCGAGATCGCCGAGGACGCCCATGACGGCCGCGGCCCGCTGCAGGGCCTCGCGGCCGGCCTGCACGCCGTCGGCGAGCGCGCCGAGATCGTCTTCGTCTGCGGCGTCGACGCGCCGCTGCTGCACCCGGCCGTCATCCGCCGCGTCATCGCGCTGCTCGGCGCCGGCGACGACGTCGCGCTGCCGCGCGCGCACGGCTTCGCGCAGCCGCTCTGCGCCGCCTACCGCACGAGCGTCTCGACGACCCTCGACGAGCTCCTCGCCGAGGACGGACAGCCCGGCAGCCGCGCGCTGCTGGAGCGCCTGCGCGTCGCCGAGCTCAGCGAGGCGCAGCTGCTCGCCGATCCCGCCGTCGCGGCGTTCGACCCCGCGCTGGACTCGCTGCTGAACGTCAACGAGCGCGCGCAGTACGAGGCGGCGCGCGCGCGGCCGGCGCCCGACGTCGTCGTCGCCGTCGAGGGCGACGTCGGCGAGCGCGTCGTGCGCGCGGCGACGCTCGAGGCCGCCATCGGCGCGGCCGGCCTCGTGTCCGCGCCGGACCTCCACGCGAGCATCAACGCCGACCCCGCGGGCGATCCGCAGGAGCCGCTCGTGCGCGGCGACGCCGTGACGCTGTGGCGTGACGCTTCGACGGTCGTCTAATCCGCCGCACGAACCTTCGAAACCACCCTCCTAGCGGGCAGTTTTGCTCGCGCGGATCGTGCTAGTTTCAGCCCTTGGAGCATCGCTCCACCGGTCTTTCGCGCGCCCGCGCACCGACGAAACGAGGTTCGCCAGATGAGCGCACAGCCGACGATCGCAAGTGAGCCCGTACAAGTTGGCGGGCCGTACTGGGAGGAGCTGTCCGTCGGCGACCTCTACGTCGAGTTCCCCGCGATGACGCTCAACGAAGGGCACGCCGCGCTGCACCAGTCGATCGTCGGCGACCGCCTGCGCCTCGCGCTGGACGCGTCGCTGTCGGAGAAGGTCGCGGGCCGGCGGCTGGCGCACCCGAACCTCGTGTGCGACATCTCGATCGGCCAGTCGACGCTGCCGACCCAGCGCGTCATCGGCAACCTCTTCTACCGCCGCCTCATGCTGCGCCGCCTGCCGGCGATCGGCGACACGCTGAAGTCGACGACCGAGATCGTCGCGCTGAAGCGCAACGCGATCAAGGAGGGCCGCAAGCCGACCGGCCTGGCGGTCCTGCACATCGTCACGACCGACCAGGAGGACCGCGCGATCCTCGACTACTGGCGCTGCGCGATGCTGCCGATCAGCGACGTCGACGCCTCGCAGCCGCACGCCGACGACCTCGACCAGTTCCCGGCCGACCTGCCGCCGGAGGCGCTCGCCGCGACGCTCGAGGGCATCGACCTCGACGTCTACCGCAACGAGGTCCCGGGGCGCCACTTCTCCGATCTCAGCGCGCCGACGACGTGGGTCCTCGACGGCGGCGACAGCGTCACCGGGGCGCCCGAGCTCGTGCGCCTCTCGCTGAACATCGCCAAGGCCCACAGCGACCCCGGATCGCATCACTCCGGCAAGCGGCTCGTCTACGGCGGCCACACGATCGGCATCGCGGCGGCGCACATCACCAAGACGCTGCCCAACCTCGTGACGATCATCGGCTGGCACCACTGCAACCACCTCGCGCCGGTGTTCGAGGGCGACGTCCTGCGCAGCACGGTGCATCTCGAGGAGGCCGAGGCGCTGCCCGGCGGCGGTGGCCTCGTGACGTTGCGCGTCGAGGTGTCGGCGCAGCGGGCCGACGGCGCGCTCGACGCGGTTCTGGACTGGCGACTTGTGGGAGCGATGGCATGAGCAGCGAAGGGATCCTCAACGGGGTACGCGTGATCGAGGGCTCGGCGTTCGTCGCCGCGCCGACGGCGGGCATGACGCTCGCGCAGCTCGGCGCGGACGTCATCCGCTTCGACGCCCCCGGCGGCGGCCTGGACTGGAAGCGCTGGCCGCTGACGTCCGGCGGCGACAGCCTCTTCTGGTCGGGATTGCAGAAGGGCAAGCGCTCGATCGAGATCGACCTGCGCTCGGACGAGGGCCGCGAGCAGCTCTCGCAGCTCATCACGATGCCGGGTCCCGGCAACGGCATCTTCATGACGAACTTCCCCGCGAAGGGCTGGATGAGCTACGAGAAGCTCAAGGAGCGCCGCGAGGATCTCATCATGGTCGTCATGACGGGCAACCACGACGGCTCGTCGGAGGTCGACTACACCGTCAACCCGTCGGTCGGCTTCCCCGAGGCGATGGGCCCGCGCGACAGCGCCGTGCCGACGAACAGCCTCATGCCGGCGTGGGACACGGCGATGGGCGGCCTCGCGTGCGTCGGCCTGCTCGCCGCGCTGCGCCACCGCGAGCAGACCGGCGAGGGCCAGCTCGTCGAGATCGCGCTGTCGGATGTCGCGATGGCGACGGTCGGCAACCTCGGCCGCATCGCCGAGGTCCAGCTCGAGGGCCGCGACCAGCCGCGCGACGGCAACTACCTCTACGGCGCCTTCGGCGGCGACTTCCCGACGAAGGACGGACGGCGCGTCATGGTCGTCGCGCTCACCGGCCGCCAGTGGAAGGCCCTGAAGGAGGCGACCGGGACCGAGGAGCTGTTCTCCAACGTCGAATCAGCGACGGGCCACGACTTCCGCGGGGAGGCCGGGCGCTACAAGGGCCGCGACCTCATCCGCGAGCTGCTGACGCCGTGGTTCGGCGAGCGCACGCTCGCGGAGATCCGCGAGGCGTTCGCCGGTACGGGCGTCTCATGGGGGCCCTACCAGACGTTCAAGCAGCTCGTCGAGGAAGACCCGCGGTGCTCGATCGAGAACCCGATGTTCTCGATGGTCGAGCACCCGGTCGGGACGTACCTCACGCCGGCCTCGCCGCTGAAGTTCAGCGTCAGCGGGCGGCTGCCCGCGGGTCCCTCGCCGCGTCTCGGCGAGCACACCGATGCGGTGCTCGCCGAAATCGAGCCGGTCGCCGACCCAGCCGGGGCCTCGACCCCCTGAACCCTAGACGGCGGGCACGTCGACGGCGTGCGTGCTCACCGACGCGCAGATGTTCGTGCTGCCCGCAAAGCAGCGCGACGTCACGCGCAGCTCGACGAGCTTGGACCCGCCCGCGGCGAAGCGGTAGGTGAGGGCGACGCCGTCGCCCATGTGGACGCCCAGGCGCGTGCCGTCGAGCTCCCGCCACGTGTAGCCGCAGGGCCCGAACTCGCAGACGACCGAGGATGCGTCGAGCGCGACGGTCTGGTCACCGATCGCGGTGACGACGGGATCGGCCGCGGGCGGATCGACGACCGGCGGATCGACGACCGGCGGATCGACGACCGGCGGGTCCACCGGCGGTGGGACCTCGGCCGGCGGTGCGGACGGCCCGGAGCTCCCGGACGACGATGGCGTCCCCCCGCTGCCCGACCCCGGAGCAGCCAACGTCGGCGCTGCCGCCGCAAGGACGAATGCCGCTGCGACGACGGTGAACCTCGACCTCACGTGGCCCTCCCTGTCCGTTGCGCCAAACGTAACCGGGTCGCCACGACGGGATCGGGCATTGCCACCAAAGTCCCATTGCAAATGCGAGGAGGAGAAAGGTCGTGTCCTCCGGGCGGCCTACACCTTCGAATAGGGCATGTGAACCTCCCGAGATCGAGAGTCAGGCGGAGACCGGCGCTCTGTGCAAGGAGCCCCGGCCTCATGCCCGCGGTCGTCGCCCCCAACGGCGCCGGGCATGTGGCGCGCGGAGAGGGTCCAGGGAGGGACCCGCTCCGCGCCCAGCCCGGCCGGATGCATCTAGCAGGCGACGGCCTCGGCGACCGGCATGAGGTTGTTGACGTGCGCGTAGTGGCTGGCCTCGGTGCGGTTGGCGACGCCGAGCTTGCGGTACGTGTTGGAGAGGTGGAACTTCACCGTCTGCTCGGTGACCCAGAGGCGGCGGGCGATCTGCCCGTTCGTGTGGCCTTCGGCGACGAGCCCGAGGATCTCCTTCTCGCGGGTCGTCAGCGGACAGTCGACGACCGCGGCCGGAGCGCGCCGCTCGAAGCGGTGCACGACGTTGCCGCGCACGACCTCGCGCAGCATCGTCCCGAGGCTCACGGGATGCATCGCCTTGGACAGGACCGCATGCGCGCCGGCCTCGAACACCTCGGTGAGGCGCTCCTCGTCCATGCAGAGCGTCAGGAGCAGGCGCTGGGCGCCGGGCGCATGATCGGCGGCCTCGCGCAGCCGCGCGAAGGCGTGATCGGGACGCTGGACGCCGTTGTCGCGGGCGTCGTGCATGTCGTCGACGAGCACGACGTCCGGGCGCAGGTCCATGAGCGCGTCGCGCGCGTTCATGCGACCGTCGATGACGCCGACGACGTGGAAGCCGGCCGTCTGCTTCAGGGCGAGGCGGATCGAGTGGGCGACCAGCGAGTGGTCGGCGACGATCAGCAGGCGCTTCATGACCGGTCACCCTGGGTGTTGGCGGTGCTCATTGTTCGCTTCCTTCCGTGGTTGCGTACACACCCGGCGTGAGGACCATGGCGAAGCCGAGTTCCGTGCCGGACTGGAGGACGAGATCGGCTGCCTCGTTGCGAGAACGGACGCCGAGCTTGGAGAAGGCTGAGGAGAGATGGCACTTCACGGTGCTCTCGGCGAGGAAGAGCTCGCCGGCGATCGCCTTGTTGCTCTTGCCGGTGACGACCATGCCGAGGACCTGCTTCTCGCGGCTGGAGAGCGTCGGCCGGTCGACCTCGTGGCGGCGGGCTGCCGGGACGGCGGTCTGGCCCGCGAGGACGGCACGGACCGTCAGCGACAGCGCCGTCTCCAGGCCCGTCTCGAACACGACGCCGTCGGCGCCGGCCTCCAGCGCGCGGCGGACGCCGCGGCGCGAGTCCTCGGGTATGACGACGATGATGTGCGCCTTGGGCAGTGCGCGCCGCAGGCGCCGCATCTGCTGGTCTCGCTCGGTGACGCCGTGCCCGAACGCGACGACGAGGACGTCGAGGTCGGTGGCGTCGTCGGCCGGCGGCTCCCCGGTGCTCCAGCCGCGGGCGCGGACACCGAGGCCGTCGGCGGCGAGGGCGCTCTCGATGCGGCGGGCGGCGAGGTCGTCGGGGGCGAGGATCGCGATGAGCGGCGCCTCGGCGATCGTCGCGGCCGCGCCGTCGTAGGCGTCGAGGCTCATGACGGGCGCCGAACCGCCACGCGCCGGAGCGCTCGGCTGCCTCGTACCCGGTGATCCGTTCCCGCCGCGACCGGCAGCTTCATGTGCACCTCGAACTCCGATGTCCTCAGGCCGCTCCGCGGCCATCTATGCCTGCACGGTCGCATAGGTTCGGCGCGTTTCCATCGGTCGTCGCAACCCGTTGCCCTTCCGAAACGTGTACGTCGGTTGCGGACTCCGGGCCACCGCAGACGTGGACACCTGAAGGCCCCGCTGCCGGATCGCGCATCGCCTCTGCGACGAACGTCGCACGCGCAGGGCCGCTCGCCCGCCTCGGGGCCCCTGGCTATAATCCGGCGCCCTCGCGGATGTAGCTCAGTTGGCTAGAGCGTCTGCTTGCCATGCAGAAGGTCGAGGGTTCGAGTCCCTTCATCCGCTTCTGACAGCCCGCCCCGGCGGGCTGTCGGCGTTCCGGGCTCGCGACGAGACCGCTCGGTAACCCGCGTTTCTCAACCTGTCAGCGGCTAAGGTACGGGTTGTGTCTATAACTCTGACGCAGCTTCGGAGCTTTCTCGCCGTCATGCGCGGGGGCTCGGTGACGGCCGCGGCGGATGAGCTCGTGGTCACGCAGCCGTCGGTCTCGGCCGCCGTCGCGGCGCTCTCGCGCGAGCTCGGCACGCCGGTCACCGAGCGCGAGGGCCGCGGCATCCGCCCGACCGCGGCCGGCACGGCGTTCGCGCCGTTCGCCGCCGACGTCATCGGGTTGCTCGAGGAGGGCCGCCGTGCGGCGCGCGAGGCCGCGCACCTCGCCGACCGGCGCCTGCGCCTGGCCGCCGTCACGACGGCCGCCGAGTCCTTCGTCCCGCCGCTCATGCGGTCGTTCACCACGAGCGCGGAGGACATCGGCCTGACGCTCGCCGTCGGCAATCGCGAGCAGGTCCTCGACATGGTGCTCGACCACCGCGCCGACGTCGCGATCGGAGGTCGCCCGCCGCGCGACCCGCGGATCGAGTCGACCGCCGTGCTGCCCAACGAGTTCGTCCTCATCACCTCGCCGGACGATCCGTTCGCCGGCGGCGGGAACGTCGACGCGGCGGAGCTCGAGCGGCGCGTCTGGCTCTTGCGCGAGCCCGGCTCGGGCACGCGCGTCGTCAACGAGGAGTTCCTCGTGGCCGCGTCGTTGCAGCCGCAGACGCTGACGCTCGGATCAAACGGGGCGATCAAGCAGGCTGCCCGCGCCGGCATCGGCGTGGCGTTCATCTCGCGCGCGGCCGTCGCGCTCGAGCTCGAGCACGGCCTGCTCGCGGCGCTGCCGGTGCGCAACCGGCCCGCCCCCCGGCGCTGGTATGCGATGTGCTCGACCATCGGGCCGCGCCGCGCCGCCGTCGAGCGCTTCATGGCCTTCGCGGCCTCGCCGCTGGCGCGCGAGACGCTCGCCGAGAGCTCCGGGCTCGTCGCCCGCTCCGGCGCGCCCCGCGCCGGCGCCCGCGGCTCGAGCTCCCAGCGCTCCCTCCGAAACCGCTAGGCGGCCGCCTCCTTGGCCACCGCGTCGTCGGGCGCGCGCTTGGCCTCGACGTGCGTGACCGGCAGGCCGAGGCCGTGCATCTTGCTCACGAGGTCGACGTGCATCCAGCGCGAGAGGCGGCGCGGCAGCGTCGAGACGATGATCTCGTCGACCGAGCGCTCGTGCATCGTGTCGGAGATCGCCGCCAGCGGGTCGGCGTCGCCGACGTGGCCGCTGACCTCCGAGCCCGTCGCCTCGCGCAGCAGGCCGAGTGCGAGCTCGAGCTGGGCGGCGGCCTCCTGACGACCGGCGACCTCGGGGTCGACGACGCGGTGCAGCCCGCGGGGCGTCGCCGGGACGAGGAGATGGAACTCGGCCGGGCCCGCGTGCGCTCGGCGCCTGACCGCCTCCAGCAGCGACTCCGTCGCGGCCGTGCGGTTGGCGACGATGAGCACGCGTGCAGGCCCGGTCATGTGTTCCCCTTGCGGTCTTGTGACAAAACGCACGAACTACGAACGCCCAGTGTACTGCGGAGGGGCCCGGACGCAAAGCGCGCCAACCCTCATGCACCCGGCAGCGTGAGACGCCGGCGACCAGCATCGATGACGGAGACGTCGCGTTTGCGGCGGGGCCGGTTCGCCGCCGGTGGCCGCGCGGAGCGCCTGGGCGCCCCGCACACGTCTTCCTCGATGCCGCCGTTCACACGCGACGGCCCTGTAACCACGACACGACTTTCCCAGAGCACGCGCCGGGGACGAAGGCTTACGGCTGCGGTGCCACCGCCGGCGCGGGCGCCTGGCTCGTGTCGCTGCGGTCCGCGCGCGTGCCGTCCCCGCCGAGCGCGACCGTGGCGCGGGCCGTCACGAGGTGGTACAGGACGAGCACCTGGACGATCGCCAGCGACTCGGAGCGGTGCAGCTCCGTGCCGACCGTGAACTCGCCGAGGCGCTCGGAGCGCAGGTGGCTGGCGAAGTGCATCCGGTCCCAGACGGACTCCTCGATCTCCGACCCCCGCGCGGGGTCGATGTCGCCGGGGACGAACAGCCGGTGCTCGTGCTCGCTCTCGACGACCGTGACGCCCTTGCCACCGTCGTCGGCAAAGTCCGTGAGGTCCGGGTGCGCGAGCTCCTTGCGCAGGACGATCTCGGCGTCGAGATGCTCCTGGTCGCCGCGGCTGCCGGGCTTGAAGGACACGACGAGGTCCGCCCAGCGCTGCTGCGGGCGGATGTAGAGCTCGGAGTCGGGCTCGCGGCGATCGAGCTCCTCGAGCACCTGATCGGTCGTGTAGCCGCGCCGCGAGCAGTCGCGCTGCACCTTCCACGCGCGCCGCAGCGTCTCCGGCGGCGCGAGGAAGACGCGGACGTCATAGGCGTCGCGCAGCGCCGGCGTGTGGTAGCCGAGCAGGCCCTCGATGAGCGTGAACTGCATCGGCTTCGTGTAGACCGGCGGCCCGAACGTCCCGTTCTTGTGCTGGTAGACGGGCTTGAGGATCGCGTTGCCGGCGCGCAGCTCGGCGAAGTGGCGCTCCATGATGTCGACGTAGTTGCAGTCCGGGTGCAGCGGCGTGATCTGGTGCTCGGCGCGCTGGCGGCGGTCGTAGCGGTGGTAGTCGTCGGCCGCGACGTGCGTGACGTTGTGGTCGCCCAGCATGCGGACGAGGCCGCGGCTGAGCGTCGTCTTGCCGGACGCGGAGTCGCCGACGACGCCGAGGATGATCGGACGGGGCACGGTTGCTCTCGGCCTAGCTCTCGTTGCCGCGGGCGTTCTTCTTCTGCTCGTCGCCGTCGGAGGAGGACTTCTTCTCGTCGTCTCCGGGCGATTCGCCCTCCTCGTCGCCGAACAGCGAGCTGGCAAGGATGTCCTCGGCCTTGATCGTCATGAGGTCCTCCTTGCTCAGGTTGTCGCGGTCGGCGTAGAGCCGGCCGGCCTGGCGCATCCGCGCGCGATCGATCGCGTTGCGGATGCTGCGCCCGTAGGCGAAGCGCGGGCGCTCGAGGCGGCGCATGATGTACTCCTCGAAGGCCTCGCGAGCGTCGTCGTCGAACTCGTACTGCAGCTGCTCCATCATGAGGTCGCCGATCTGCACGAGCTCCTCGGGCGTGAAGTCCGGGAAGTGCAGATGGTGCGCGACGCGCGAGCCCATGCCGGGGTTGGACTTGAAGAACGTCTCCATCCGGTCCTTGTAGCCGGCGAGGATGACGACGAGGTCCTCACGCTCGGTCTCCATGACCTGCAGCAGGATCTCGATCGCCTCCTGGCCGTAGTCGCGCTCGTTCTCGGGCCGGTAGAGGTAGTACGCCTCGTCGATGAACAGCACGCCGCCCTTGGCGCGCTTGAGCACGTCGCGCGTCTTCGGCGCGGTGTGGCCGACGTACTGGCCGACGAGATCGTCGCGCGTGACCGACACGACCTTCGGCTTGTCGATGTAGCCGAGCTTGTAGAGGATCTCGGCCATCTTCAGCGCGACCGTCGTCTTGCCGGTGCCCGGGTTGCCGGTGAACGTCATGTGCAGCGACGGCCGCGAGGACTCAAGACCCGCGTCGCGGCGCAGCTGGTCGATGACCAGCAGCGCCGCCATCTCGCGGATCCGCTCCTTGACCGGAGCGAGCCCGACCATCTCGCGATCGAGCTGGCTGAGCACCGCCTCGACGGCGTCGCCGCCGTCGGGCACCTGTTCGTCGAGCTTCTCCGGTTCGGTTTCGAGCGTCTGTGCCACGGTGCTAGTCGTCCGTCGACTTGCCGTTGGAGCTGCCGTCCGGCGTCGCCTTGGACGCGCTGATGACCGGTGCCAGCTCCCCGCCCTCGCCACCGTACCGCTCGCCCGCCGGCGTGTTGAGCCCGGCGTAGGAGTGGATCGTGTAGCGGATGACGCGGTCGTGGGTCTCCTGGCGCTCGAGGCGGAAGCCGGGCTCGTGCTCGGGGCGGTTGACGATGAACGACAGCGCCGACGTCTGGCGCCCCTTGGAGCGGTCGTACGCGACGACCTTCACGTAGAGGTGCGGATGCGCCTCGCGGCACGCGTTGACGTCGCGCATCACGACGTCCGCCTCGTCCTCGGCGAGGTCGAACATCGGCGGCGACCACATGTCCCACAGCCCGTTGCGCGGGTGCGGGTCGTCGGTGTACTCGACCATGATCGACCAGCCGTTGCCGAGCGCGTAGGAGATCTGCGCCTCGATCTGCTCGTCGGTGAGGTCGGGCAGGAAAGAGAACGTTCCCTGTGTGAGTCTCATGTCTGTCTCCTCTACGCCGACGTCGGCGTGACTTCGACGTCCGCCGTGTCCGTCGAGGTGTAATCGAACGTGATGTCCTTCCAGACCTCGAGCGCGGCGTTGAGCTCGGGGCAGCCCTTGGCGGCCTCGATGAGGATGTCGGGACCCTCTTCGTAGTAGTCGCGGCCCTCGTTGCGGGCCTGGATGATCGCCTCGACGGCGGTGCGGTTGGCGCTGGCGCCCGCCGCGATGCCCATCGGATGGCCGATCGTGCCGCCACCGAACTGGAGGATCGAGTCCTCGCCGAGGTAGTGCAGCAGCTGGTGCATCTGGCCGGCGTGGATGCCGCCCGAGGCGACGGGCATGACGCCCGGCAGCGACGCCCAGTCCTGGTCGAAGTAGATCCCGAGCTGGAGATCCTTCTCGATGTAGTTGTCGCGCAGGATCTTGTAGTAGCCCATGATCATCGCCGGGTCGCCCTCGAGCTTGCCGACGACGGTGCCCGCGTGGACGTGGTCGACGCCCAGCAGGCGACACCACTTCGCGATGACGCGGAAGGACACGCCGTGCGTCTTCTGACGCGTGTACGTGCCGTGACCGGCGCGGTGGAGGTGCAGGATGATGCCGTTCGCGCGGCACCACTTCGACATCGACGACATCGCCGTGTAGCCGACCGTGAGGTCCTGCATGATGATGATCGAGCCGATTTCCTTCGCGAACTCGGCGCGCTCGTACATGTCCTCCATCGTCGCGGCGGTGACGTTGAGGTAGTGGCCCTTGACCTCGCCGGTCGCGGCCTGCGCGCGCTGGACGGCCTCCATGCAGTGGATGTAGCGGTCGCGCCAGCGCATGAAGGGCTGCGAGTTGATGTTCTCGTCGTCCTTCGTGAAGTCCAGGCCGCCGCGCAGCGCCTCGTAGACGACGCGTCCGTAGTTCTTCGCGGAGAGGCCGAGCTTCGGCTTCGTCGTCGCGCCGATGAGCGGGCGGCCGAACTTGTCGAGGTACTCGCGCTCCATGACGATGCCGTGCGGGGGGCCCGGGAACGTCTTGACGTAGCCGACCGGGATCCGCATGTCCTCGAGGCGCAGCGCCTTCAGCGGCTTGAAGCCGAAGACGTTGCCGATGATCGAGGAGGTGAGGTTCGCGATCGAGCCCTCTTCGAAGAGGTCGATGTCGTAGGCGATGAGCGCGATGTACTGGCCGGGGGTGCCCGGGACCTCCTCGACGCTGTAGGCCTTCGCCTGGTAGTGCTCGTAGGGCGTCAGGCGGTCGGTCCAGACGACGGTCCACGTCGCGGTCGACGACTCGCCGGCGACTGCCGCCGCGGCCTCGATGGGATCGACGCCCTCCTGCGGCGTGATGCGGAAGGCACACAGGACGTCGGTGTCCTTGGGCTCGTAGTCCGGGTTCCAGTAGCCCATCTCGGCGTACGGGGTGACTCCCGAGTCCCAGCGGCTCTTGGTCTTCTTCTGTCCGTCCTTCTCGGTGGTGCTCATTCCATCCTCTCTCGATGTCCGTACGCGCAGGCTACCCGCGCCATTCAAAGATTGAAAGCAAAAGATCGAGGGTTTTACATAGAGTTTTGGTTAGGCATCGTCGGCCTCCGCAGCCGCCCCTGTCGCGGCCGGGGCCGGCGCGGCCTCGAGGATCGCCACGCCGTCGACCATCTCGGTCAGCCGCGGGACGGTCTGCACGATCGACTCCTGCGCGCAGAAGGCGATGTCCGATTCCAGGTGCTCGCGCCGCAGGCCCACGGCGCCGGCGCTCGCCTCCAGCGCCTCCAGCGCCGTCGCGTACGCCGCGGCGACTGCCTCGGCGACCTGCGCGGCATCGGTGCGCTCCCCCTCGAGCAGCGCGCTGAGCCGCCCGGCGAGATAGACGTCCTCGATGCTGACGCTGCCGTCGGTCCCGGCGCAGACGATGAGGACGTCGCCCCCGCCGATCTGGGCGGCCACGGCGGCGAGGTTCAGCAGCGACGCGACGAGCACCTCGCCCGCCACCCCGGCCGCGGCGACGATCGCGGGCGCGCCGTTCGTCGTCGCGAGGACGAGCTCGGGGCCCCGCGGCGACAGCGTCTCCTCCGGGGAGTTGCCGAGATCGAAGCCGGGCGCGCGGGCGCACTGGACCTCGCCGGCGAGCACGCGGCCGTCGGCGCGCAGCTGCCTGGCGTCGTCGATGCTGCCGGCGACCCGCACGCGCTCATAGCCGGACGCGAGGGCGAGCGTGATCGTCGACGTCGCGCGTAGGACGTCGACGACGACGGCGGTGTCGGCCGGCCGGACGTGCGTCCCGAGGAAGGCGACGTCGATCATGCCGGTGAGTGACCCGTGCCCACTAGACCGCGGTGCGGACGCCGGCGGCGTAGCGGGCCGCCATGTCCTCGAGCGACATGGCCTCGTAGTCGCCGGCGTGGCCGGCCATCCCGAGCTCCTGCATCCGCTGCATGCAGATGTGCTTCTGGCCGGCGCGCGCCGCCTTGCCGGGGCCGCGCGGATCCCAGTCGCCGGGATTGTCCTTGAAGTGCTCGCGCACGAACGCCGTGATCGCGAGGCGGCCGTCGGTGTCGATGTTGACCTTGCGCACGCCGTGCTCGATGCCGCGCTGGATGGCGCTGATCGGCACGCCGAATCCGGCGTCGACCTCGCCGCCGGCGGCCTTGACGCGCTCGACGATGTCCGCCGGGACGCTCGAGGAGCCGTGCATGACGATGTGCGTGTCGGGCAGGCGGCGGTGGATGTCCTCGATGATCTCCATCGCGAGGATGTCGCCGTCGGGCTCGCGCGAGAACTTGTAGGCGCCATGGCTCGTGCCGATCGCGACGGCGAGCGCGTCGACGCCGGTGCGCTCGACGAACTCCTCGGCCTGGGCGGGATCGGTGAGGCAGATCTCCCCGGAGCCCACGCCGTCCTCGATGCCGCCGAGCGTGCCGAGCTCGCCCTCGACGGTCACGCCGCGCTCGTGGGCGTAGTCGACGACCTGCTTGGTGACGGCGACGTTGTCCTCGAAGCTCAGGGGCGTCTTGGCGTCCTCGGCGAGCGAGCCGTCCATCATGACGCTCGTGAAGCCCAGCTCGATCGCGCTGATGCACGTCTCGGGCGAGTTGCCGTGGTCCTGGTGCAGGGCGACCGGGATGTCGGGGTAGGTCTCGCAGGCGGCGAGCATGAGGTGGTAGAGGAAGCGGTCGCCGGCGTAGGAGCGCGCGCCGCGCGAGGCCTGGACGATCACCGGCGACTGCGTCTCCTGGGCGGCCTCCATGATCCCCTGGATCTGCTCCATGTTGTTGACGTTGAAGGCGGCGACGCCGTAGTTGCCGGCTGCGGCCTCGTCGAGCAACTGGCGCATGGTCACGAGGGGCATGTGGTCATCCTCCTGTGGAGTTGGATTCGGGGGCGGGAGTGCTCTCGACGATCCGGCGGTAGGACCCGGGGCGCACGATGAGGGAATGCGTCGAGATCCAGCCGGGCGTCAGCTCCCGCGGCGCGTCGAGCATCGTGCCGCCGGTGATGCCGCAGGCGGCGAAGATCGCCGGCCCGCGGATGAGGTCGTCGACCTCGAGGATCTCGTCGGTCGAGATCCCGGCCGCGGCGATCGCCTCGCGCTCGCTGTCGCGCTGGGGCGCGAGGCGCGTCTGCATCCCGCCGCCGAGGACCTTCACCGCGCAGGCGGCCATGATGCCCTCGGGCGTGCCGCCGATGCCCATGAGCATGTCGACGCCGGTGCCCGGCAGGAGCGCGAACATCGCGCCGGCGACGTCGCCGGCGCTCGGCATGATCACGCAGACGCCCATCTCGCGCAGTGCTGCCGCGAGCTCGACGTGGCGCGGCTTGTCGAGGATCAGCACCCGCATCTCGTTCACGGGCTTGCCGAGCGCGGCGGCGACGGCCGTGACGTTGTGCTCGGGCGACTCGCGCAGATCGATCGCGTCGCGGGCGGCCGGGCCGACGACGAGCTTGTCCTGGTAGTGGCCGGGCCCGGGCGACCAGAGGCAGCCCTCGCCGGCGAACGCGATCGTCGCCAGCGACCCGGGCAGGCCGTTGGCGCAGAGGTCGGTGCACTCGACGGGATCGACGGCGATGTCGAAGCGCGGGCCGTCGCCGTCGCCGAGCTCCTCGCCGTTGAAGAGCATCGGGGCGTTGTCCTTCTCGCCCTCGCCGATGATGACGACGCCGAGGCCGTGGGCGCGACCGAGGACGTCCCGCATCGCCTCGGTCGCGGCGCCGTCGGCGGCCTTGCCGTCGCCCGAGCCGGCGTGCTCGGCGGCCGCGATCGCCGCGGCGCGGACGGCTGCGAGCGCGAGCGACTCGAGGCTCGCCGGCAGATCCGGCGAGGGCACGCCGGCAAGCAGGCCTGCCGACTCCTCCTCGACCAGGGTCATGGTGCCATCCTCGCGCGCTGTGACTTTGACTTCAAGCGAAATGTCCGCCGCTTCTCAAAGAGGAACCTCTATTCCCGCCGGGGGTGGCCGGGGTGACGGCGTCCTCCATCGTCGCACGGAGACCTCCAGATGGCCCCGTGACCTCGCTCTACCGCAACTCGGCGCGCTTCAATCGCTCAGCCGCGGAGGCGGTCGAGGTCGGCGGGCGTGTCGATGTCGATCGCCGAGCACAGATGGGCGCATTCGATCTCCACGACGCCGATCGACCGCAGCAGGTCGCGGGCGCCGACGTCGCCCTCGATGCCGGCGACGGCGTCGAAGTACGCGCGCCCGAGGACGACCGGGTGCCCGGGCCTGCCGTCGTACACGGCCCGCGCCCGTGCGAGCGGGCCGTGCTCGTCTGCGAGCCCGGCGAAGCGGGCGATGACCTGCGACGTGACGCGGGGCATGTCGCCGAGCGTGATGACGGCGGCCTCGGCGCTGTCGCCGATCGCCGCGATCGCCGTCTTCAGCGATGCCGACTGGCCGGTCGCCCAGTCCTCGCTGACGACGACCTCGGCCGCGCCGAAGTCGACGCCCGCGCGGATCTGCGCCGCGTGGGCGCCGAGGACGACGACGATCCGCTCGATCGACGGCACGGCCTCGATCGAGCGGATCGCGTGCTCGAGCAGCGGGATGCCGTCGAGCTCGGCGAGTTGCTTCGGAGCGCCGAAGCGCGAGGCGCCGCCCGCGGCGAGGACGACGCCCGCGATCACCCGCCGCTCGCGGTCTTCAGCGCCCGCCTGCAGAGCACGCGCGCGAGGTGGCGCTTGTAGTCCGGCGTCGCGTTGAGGTCCGGCACCGGCGAGGTGCCCTCCGCGGCGAGCTCGGCCGCCGCGGCGATGTTCTCGTCGGTCAGCGGCTTGCCGCGCAGGGCGTCCTCGACGGCGCTCGCGCGCAGCGGGGTCGCCGCCATGTGCGTCAGGCCGATGCGCACGTCCTCGCAGACGCCGTCGGTGGCCTTGACGAGCGCGCAGACGCCGACCATCGCCCAGTCCTCCGAGCGGCGGTTGAACTTCTCGTAGCCGTGCCGGTGGCCGACGAGCGTCGGGATCCGGACCTCCGTGAGGACCTCACCCGGCGCGATCGACGTCGTGAGGTAGCCCTGGAAGAGGTCGGCCGCCGCGATCTCGCGCTCGCCGTCCGCCCCGCGCACGACGACCGAGGCGTCGAGCGCGAGCATCACCGCCGGCAGGTCGGCCGCCGCGTCGCCGTTGGCGAGCGAGCCGCCGATCGTCCCGCGGTTGCGCACCTGCTGGTCGGCGATCTCCTTCGCGGCCGTCGCGATGAGCCCGAGATCGTCGCGCGCCTGGAGGTCGGCGTGGCGCGTCATCGCGCCGATCCGCAGCAGGTCGCCGCCGTTGTCGATCCCGCGCAGCTCCTGCACCTTGCGCAGGTCCACGAGCAGCGACGGCGCCGTGAAGCGGAGCTTCATGAGCGGCAGCAGCGAGTGGCCGCCGGCGAGGATCTTGGCGTCGCCGCCGCCCTCGGCGAGCAGCCGGATCGCGTCGTCGACGGACTCGGCGACGGCGTAGTCGAACGCGGCGGGGATCATCGCGAGCACCTGCTTTCGGACTCGAAGTGGACGATGGGCGAGCAATGACCCGATGTCATGTCGCACCTCCCTCGGGCCGCGTGGGTCCGGAGCCGGCCGAGCCCTCGCCCTGCTCGGGCAGCGAGACGCCCTGCTCGGTCGCGCGCGGGCCCTCGCCGCGGCCGCGGGCCTCCTCCAGCGCCTGCCAGACGCGCAGGGAGGTGAGCGGCATGTCGATGTACGACACGCCCTCGTGGCGCAGCGCGTCGATGACGGCGTTGACGATCGCCGGCGTCGCGGCGATCGTCCCGGCCTCGCCGATGCCCTTGACGCCGAGCGAGTTCGATGGCGACTTCGTCTCCGTGCGATCGGTCTCGATGTGCGGGATCTCGGGCGCCGTCGGCAGCGCGTAGTCCATGAACGTGCCGGTGATGAGCTGTCCGCGCTCGTCGTAGACGACCTGCTCGTAGAGCGCCTGGCCGATGCCGTGCACGATGCCGCCGTGCACCTGGCCGTCGATGAGCATCGGGTTGATCGCCGGGCCGCAGTCGTCGACCGCCACCCAGCGCACGACCTCGACCTTGCCGGTCTCCGGGTCGACGTCGACGACGCAGACGTGCGTGCCGAACGGGAACACGAAGTTCGAGGGGTCGTAGATCAGCGTCTGCTCGAGGCCGAGCTCCATGCCCTCGGGCATCTTCGTCGCGTCGATGTAGGCGCAGCCCGCGACCTCGGCGAGCGTCATGCCCTGCTCGGGATCGCCGCGCAGCGAGAACTTCCCGTCGTGAACCTCGATGTCGCCGGGGTCGGCCTCGAGGTTGTGCGCGACGATCTCGCGGCACTTCGCCGCGATCTTCTCGGCGGCGTGGGCGGCGGCGACGCCGCCGATCGCCAGCGAGCGCGAGCCGTAGGTGCCGAGTCCCATCGGGCCGGTCGCCGTGTCGCCGTGGATGATCTCGACGACCGCCGGGTCGACGCCGAGACGGTCGGCCACGATCTGCGCGAAGCCGGTCTCGTGGCCCTGGCCGTGCGGCGACGCGCCGGTGAAGACCGTCACCGAGCCCGTCGGATGGACGCGGACGAGCGCGGACTCGTACAGGCCGATCCCGAGGCCGAAGCCGCTGGGGCCGACCGCCCGCGAGGGCGCGAGGCCGCAGATCTCGGTGTACGTCGAGAACCCGATCCCGCGGAGGATCCCCTGGCTTCGCAGGTCGGCCTGCTCGGCGCGGAACGCCTCCATGTCGACGATCTCCAGGGCGCGGTCGAGCGCGACCTCGTAGTTGCCAGAGTCGTACGTGATGCCGTAGGGCGTCTCGTAGGGGAAGTCCTCCGGCGCAATGAAGTTCTTGCGCCGGATCTCGATCGGGTCCATGCCGAGCTCGTCGGCGAGCTGGTCGATCATGACCTCCAGCATGTGCGTCATCTCCGGCCGGCCCGCACCGCGGATCGCGTCGGTGAAGAACTTGTTCGTGAACACGCCGGTGATGTCGGTCTTCACCGCCGGGATCCGGTAGCAGCCGGTCATGACGAAGGCGCCGAGCTCCGGGATCATCGGCGTCAGCAGGCCGAAGTACGCGCCGAGGTCCTGGATGATCCTCGCGTGGAAGGCGGTGAGCGTGCCGTCGGACGTCGCCCCCATGCGGACGTAGTCGACCTGATCGCGGCCGTGGTGGGAGACGAGCATGTTCTCCGAGCGCGTCTCGATCCACTTCACCGGGCGCCCGAGCTGCTTGGAGGCCCAGGCGCAGAGCGTCTCCTCGGCCATGATCTGCAGCTTGCCGCCGAAGCCGCCGCCGACCTCGGGCGCGACGACGCGGACCTTGTCCTCGCTGATGCCCATCTGCACGGCGAAGAACAGCCGCACGAGATGCGGGACCTGCGTGGAGGACCAGACGGTGAGGTTGCCGCCGCGGAACTCGGCGATGCAGCCGCGCGGCTCGATCGCGGCACCCGCCGTGCGGTGGTTGACGATCCGCCGCTCCACGACGACGTCCGACGACGCGAGCGCCGCGTCGACGTCACCGCCGCCCATCGACCACTCATGCGCGGTGTTCGTGCCGAAGTCCGGGTGGACCAGCGTCTCGTCCTTCATCGCCTCCTCGACGTCGACGACGACCGGCAGCGGCTCGTACTCGACCTGCACGAGCTGCGCGGCATCGACGACGCCGTACTTGTCGTCGCCGACGACCATCGCGACGGCGTCGCCGACGTGGCAGACGCGCCCGCGGGCCAGCGGCCAGCGCTCGGGCGTCTTGATCTCGACGCCGGGCGGCGCCCAGGCCATCGGCAGCGGCGCGAGCAGGTCGCCCATGTCCTCGCCGGTGAAGACCGCGCGGATGCCGGGGCGGGCGAGCGCGGCGGAGCCGTCGATCGAGAGGATCGTCGCGTGCGCCTCCGGCGAGCGGACGACGGCGACGTGCAGCATGCCCGGAAGCTCGAGGTCGTCGACGTACGTCGCGCGGCCGGCGATGAGGCGCGGGTCCTCCTTGCGGCGGATCGACTGCCCCACCCACTTGGCGGGAGCGTCCTGGATCGTGCTCATGCCGTCACCCCCCGTCCGGCCTCGGCGGCGGCCATGACCGCCTTGACGATGTTCTGGTAGCCCGTGCAGCGGCAGAGGTTGCCCTCCAGGCCCTTGCGGACCTCCTCCTCTGTGATCGCCCCCTCCCCCTCGTGGCGGGCGAGCACGTCGGCGGCGGCCATGATCATGCCCGGCGTGCAGTAGCCGCACTGCAGGCCGTGCTCTGACCAGAAGGCCTCCTGCAGCGGATGCAGCTCGCCGCCGGCGCCGGCCATGCCCTCGATCGTCGTGATCTTCGCGCCGTCGCACTGGACCGCGAGCACGGTGCAGCTCTTGACGGCGTCGCCGTCGACGAGGCACGTGCAGGCGCCGCAGTTGGACGTGTCGCACCCGATGTGGGTGCCGGTCAGCCGCAGCTCGTCGCGCAGATAGTGGACCAGCAGCAGGCGCGGTTCGACCTCCGCGCTGTGCGAAGTCCCGTTGACGTCCACCTGCAATGTCACGGTCCGTGCCATTCGATCTCCTCTCGGGCCCTACGCGACCCCATCCGGTCACGCCTCCGCCGCCCCAGTTGCCCACGAGGCGGCCCGCACAATCCGTCGTTCTCTTCCACACAGCGCTACGGCTCGATCCTTACAAACGGACGCGTTCGCAAGCGCCGGTCGGCGCATGGGCGCTCAGACGGCGACCGGCGCGCGGCGGCGCGTCGCGACGACGATGCCCGCGACGACGACGGCGACGCCCGCGAGCTGCAGCGGCGCGGGGTTCTCGCCGAGCAGCACGATCCCGAGGATCACCGAGCCGACCGGCTGCACGGTCAGCACGACGGAGGTCAGCGACGCCGGCAGGCGCGGCAGCGCGAGCACGATGAGCAGCCAGCCGAGGACCTGCGACGTCAGCGCGAGCGTCACGAGCCAGCCGTGCGCGGGCCAGCTCGGGACGAGGTCGACCTCGCCGAGCACCGCCCCCGCCGCGATCGCGACGAGCGTCGCCGAGAGCGTCGCCTCGAACAGCGGCCCCGCCGGCCGGCGCAGGTCGCGGCTGCCCTCGCGCAGGACGAGGATGAAGCCCGTGTAGGCGACCGCGGTCAGGACGCCGTAGAGCGCGCCGAGCGCGGGGTCCGAGCCGTACGCCGTGTCGCCGACGACGCCGGAGATCAGCACGGCGCCGAGGAAGACGAGCGGCACCGCCGCCGCGACCCGCGCCGACGGGCGCTCGCCGAGCACGAGCCAGGCCGCGACGGCGACGAGCACGACCTGGAGGTTCGCGAGCACGGTCGCGAGGCCCGCGCCGACATCGGCGATCGCGTGGTGCCAGAGGATGAGGTCGGCGGCGAAGAAGACGCCCGCGACCGCCGCCTGGCGAGAGGCCGTGCGCGGAGGCGGGCCGTAGCGGCGGCGCTCGCGCCAGGCGAGCGCCGCGAGGACCGGCAGCGCGTAGGCGCAGCGGAAGACGGCCGCGGTCGAGGGGCTGACGTTCGCGAGGTCGACGAGGATCGCCGAGAAGGCGATCGCGAGCGCGCCGGCGACCGCGGCGAGCGCGGGACGTGCCGTCAGCGCCTGCACGGCCTACTCCCGCGCGGCGTCGAGCGCCTGGTTGACGAGCGCGTCGGCAGCGGCGTTCTCGGCGCGCGGCACCGAACGCACGCTCCAGCGCTCGAAGCGCCGCAGCGCGTCGCGGGCGGCCGCGTGCAGCGGCTTCATGTCGGCGTGCTTGACCTTGTAGACCCCGTTGACCTGCTTGGCGACGAGCTCGGAGTCGTTGACGACCTCGACCTCCGTGGCGCCGAGCTCGCTCGCCCGCTGCAGGCCGAGCAGCAGCCCGCGGTACTCCGCCACGTTGTTCGTCGCGACGCCGATCGCCTCGGCGGCCTCGTCGAGGACCTCGCCGCCGGGCGTGCTCAGCACGGCCGCTGCGGCGGCCGGCCCGGGGTTCCCGCGGGCGCCGCCGTCGACGTGGACGACGACCTTCACCGCGGCGCTACTCCGGGTCGAGGCGCGGGAACTCGCCGGCGACGCGGGGACGGCGGCGGTCGCGCGTCTCGCGCTTCTCGATGTCCGACGGGTCGTCGCCGGGCCCGCGCCGCTCGGACCTGCGCCGGTCGACGATGACGGTGACGTTCGGGTCGTCGGCGTAGTAGTCGGTCAGCTTCTCGAAGAGCTCCTCCTCGAGCGCCTCGGGCACGACGCAGTAGATCACGAGGACTCCGTGCAGGAGATCATCGGGTGACCGCGCGCGAGAACATGTCGCCGGAAGGATTCACGAGCCGGGCGCCACCCTAGTACACGCGGCCAGGCGGCCTGCTCACGCCGCGAGGACGAGCCGGCCGTGCTCGTCCGCGGCGGCGTTTGCGACCTGCTCCTCCGGCGCGAGCTCGGAGAGCTCCGCGCCCTGCGCCGTGACGCGCACGCCGGCCGCCTCGTCGGCGAGATCGACCTCGTAGCGATACCAGCACAGCTCCCAGCCGACGACGATCGAGACGATCGAGCCCTCGGTGTCCGAGGGCAGCACGTTGACGGCCGGCACGCCGAGCGAGCGCGTCACGCCGGCGATGCGGCGCGGGTGCGCGCTCGTGTTGAAGACGTCGAGCGCCCGGGCCATCTTGAGGTCGGCGTTCGTCGGGACGGCGCGCACGTGGCGCGGCTCGCGCGGCGCCGCCGGCTCCTCGGCGGCGAGCGCCGCGCCACCGGCGCCGAGCTCCTCGCCGTCGGCGGCGTCCTCGTCGCGGTGCCCCCGCGAGCGCCCGACCGACTGCACGCGGGCGACGTTCGTCGAGGGCGCGCGGCGGGCGGGGACGATCGGAACCGGGCGCGTCGCGCCGTCGCGGCGGGGAATGAGCCGCTCGATGAGCGAGCGGCCGCCGCGCGGGCCGTTGCGGCGGACGCCGAGCGCGTTGTCGGCCCCCTCGCGGATCCAGCCCTCGTTCGCCGCGCGGGCCGTGCAGAGCTCGCAGACCATGCGCCGCGAGCCGCCGGCGATGAAGGGGTCGGCATGCTCGCCCCGCAGCAGGGTGCGCCCGCAGACGTCGCAGGAGACCGCCGCGCGCGTGGTCGTGATCGATTTGCGGGGCGCCATCGCGCGTCAGCGTACCGGCCCGGCGCCGCGCGGGCGGGACCCGTTCAGGCCGCGCGCGGGCGCGCCGCGGCGGGCCCGACGTGCTTGCCGAGCCACGCGACGAGCGGCCGTGCGGCCTCCAGCTGGCCCCGGACGAGCTCGACGGCGCGCGGCTCGTGCAGCCACGGCTCGAGCGCGTGGCGGCGGTAGACCGTCAGCTCCTTGCAGCGCAGCAGGTCGACGCGCGGATGGTCGGGCGGGTAGCCGCGCGGCGCGCGCTTGAGCGCCGGCGGCGTGAGCTGCAGGCCCGCCGCCTCGGCCCCGGCGATCGCCTGCTCCAGCGCCTTCGCCCGCCGGTTGTCGGCGATCGCGGCTCGCAGGCGCTCGACCTGATCGGAGGCGGGACGGTGCAGGCCCGCCGCGACGAGCAGCCCGTCGAGCGAGAGCTCGACGTAGTAGCCGCCGGCCGGCCCGTAGCCGATCGCGACGCCGAGCTGCTCCTTGATCGGCGGCCGGGCGTGGAAGCGCGTGTCGTTGTAGGGACGGAAGAAGTGCGGCTCGCCGAGGTCGGCGAGCTCGGCGGCGAGCGCCTGCGCGGGCGCGAGCAGGTCGTTGTCGTAGCGCGCACGGTTGGCCTTGAACCAGTCTCGGTCGTTGTTGTCCTCGAGCTCGCGGAGGAACTCGAGCGCTGCGGGCGGCCACATGGCAGCTCCCTTCGGTCGGTCACACCCTGCTGAGGGTCTCGCGCCCGGCGATTCGCCCCCGGTCGGAGGCACTTAGGCGACCGCCTCTTCCGGGTTGGCCTGCTCGACGACCTTCTGCTGCAGGTGCGCCGGGACCTCCTCGTAGCGCTCGAACTCCATCGTGTAGTCGCCCTGGCCGCCGGTCAGCGAGCGCAGGTCGGGCGCGTAGCTCAGCATCTCGGCCATCGGAACCTCGGCCTTGACCTCGGTGAGGCCGCCGCCGACGCCCTCCATCCCCTGCGGCCGGCCGCGCCGGGAGTTCAGGTCGCCGATGACGTCGCCGACGGAGTCCTCGGGGATCGTGAGCGTCACGAGCATGATCGGCTCGAGCAGCACCGGCCCGGCGTTGGCCATCGCCTCGCGCATCGCGATCGAGCCCGCGAGCTTGAAGGCCATCTCGGAGGAGTCGACGGTGTGGAAGCTGCCGTCGAAGACCGTGACGCTGACGTCCTTGACCGGGCAGCCGGCGATCGGACCGGACTGCATCGCGTCGATGACGCCCTTCTCGACGGCCGGGATGAACGACGTCGGGATGACCCCGCCCTTGATGTGGTTGACGAACTCGAAGCCCGCCCCCGGCTCGCGCGGGGCGATCTCGATGTGGCAGTCGCCGAACTGCCCGCGGCCGCCGGACTGCTTCTTGTGGCGGCCGTGGGCCTTGGCCGGCTTGCGGATCGTCTCCTGATAGGGCACGCGCGGCGGCTTGAGGACGACCTCGGCGCCGAAGCGCTCCTTCAGGCGGTCGACGATGACCTCGACGTGCATCTGCGAGAGCCCGGCGATGATCTGGTCGCCCGTCTGCGGGTCGCGGTGCAGGTCGATCGTCGGGTCCTCCTCCTGCAGGCGGCGCAGCGACGTGAAGACCTTGTCCTCGTCGCCCTGGGCCTCCATCGCGAACGCCATCACCGGCGCGGGCAGCGCGACCTGCGGCATCGAGATCGGCTCGTCGCGCTCGGCCAGCCAGTCGCCGGCGCGGGTCTCCTTGAGCTTCGCGACGGCGCCGATGTCGCCCGGGCCGAACTCGTCGGCGTGGCCTGACTCCTTGCCGCTGAAGACGAGCAGCTGGCCGATGCGTTCCTTGTGGTGCGTTCGGGTGTTCATGACGTGCGTGTCGTGCGCCATGAGGCCCTGATAGACGCGGAAGAGGTTGATGCGGCCGGCGAACGGGTCGGCGCGGGTCTTGAAGACGTAGGCGTACAGCGGCGCCTCCTCGTCGGCCTCGAGCGTGATCTCGGGGAGCTCGAGGCTGCCGTGCTTCACCGGCGAGGGCAGATCCTCGACGATCGCGTCGAGCAGCCGGTTGACGGCGAGGTTGCGTGTGGCGACGCCGCAGGTGACCGGAAACAGCGACCCGTGGTTCGTGCCGTCCTTCAGCGTGGTGACGATCTCGTCGTGGGCGATCTCCTCGCCCTCGAGGTAGCGCTCCATGAGCGCGTCGGAGACCTCGCAGATCTCGTCCATCATCTTCTCGCGGTACTCCTCCGCGAGACCCTGCATGTCCTCCGGGATGTCGATCTCGGTGCAGTTGTCGCGGCTGTCGCCGTCGTAGCGATACGCCTTCATGTCGACGAGATCGATGACACCGGAGATGTCGTGCTCGGATCCGATCGGGATCTCGGTGGCGACGACGTGGGCGCCGAAGGCGTCCTTCAGCGACTCCAGGGCGCGGAAGAAGTCCGCGCGCTCGCGGTCGAGCATGTTCACGAACACCATCCGCGCGAGGTCGAGCTCCTCGGCGCGCGCCCAGAGCCGGCGCGTGGAGACCTCGACGCCCATGACGGCGTTGACGACGAAGACGGCCGATTCGCAGACGCGCATGACGCCGAGCGCGTCGGCGACGAAGCTCGGCTCGCCCGGGGTGTCGAGGAGGTTGATCTTGCGGTCGGCCCACTCGAAGGAGCTCAGGGAGGCGGAGATCGACATCGTGCGCGATTGCTCGTCGGGCTCGGAGTCCGAGACCGTCGTGCCGTCGAGGACCGACCCCAGGCGGTTCGTCGCACCGGCCTCGAAGAGCAGCGCCTCGTGCAGCGACGTCTTTCCGCTACCGCGGTGACCGATCAGGGCGACGTTGCGAATGCGGTCGGCAGGCTTGTGCATACCGCGGCTCCTCTCCTCGGGGAAGGCGCGATGCTAGTACCGCCGCGTTCAAATATCGACTTCCGGCGGGCGCCCGCGGGCGCGCGCTGCTCAGTCGCCGCGGATGTTCTCGTCGGACATGCGCCCGCGCAGGCGCAGGACGGCCTTCGTGTGCAGCTGCGAGACCCGCGACTCGGTGACGCCGAGGACCTCGCCGATCTCCCGGAGGGTCAGGTTCTCGTAGTAGTAGAGGGCGACGACGAGCTTCTCGCGCTCGGGCAGGCGGGCGATGGCGTCGGCGATCCGGTCCTTGAGATCGGTCGCGTCCATGACCGCCGCGGGGTCCGGCGCGCCGGGGTCCTGGAGCGTGTCCAGCAGCGACACCTGGTCGCCGGAGGCGTCGGAGACCGTCCACAGCTCGTCGAGCGCGGCGACCGTCGAGTTGGAGATCTGCAGGAGTGCGTCCTGGAAGTCCGAGACCGACATCTCGAGCTCGTGGGCCATCTCCTCGTCGGTCGGCGCGCGCTGGAGCTTGTGCTCGAGCTTCGTGTTCGCGCGCTCGATGGCGCGAGCCCGGGCGCGGACGGAGCGCGGGACCCAGTCCAGGGAGCGCAGCTCGTCGATGATCGCGCCCTTGATGCGCGTGATCGCGTAGGTCTCGAACTTGATCTCGCGCTCGAGCTCGAAGCGCTCGATCGCCGAGATCAGGCCCCCGAGCCCGTAGGAGATGAGGTCGGCCTCCTCGACGTGGGCGGGCAGCCCGGACGCCATCCGGCCCGAGACGTACTTCACGAGCGGGGAGTAGGCGACGACGAGACGCTCCCGCGCTCGATCGTCGCCGTCACGCTTGTAACGCCGCCACAGATCCTTCAGCTCGATCGACTTGACGTTCGTCTCCATCCCCTATGCCCTTGGATGTGCGCGTGCGTATGCGGTCTTCAGGCGCGCCGACTCTACCCGAGTGTAGGTCTGGGTCGTCGATACCGAGGCATGACCGAGCAGCTCCTGGATCGTGCGCAGGTCGGCGCCGCCCTCCAGGAGGTGGGTCGCGAAGGAGTGGCGCAGGGCGTGCGGGTGCACGGCTCCCTGGAGGGAGGCATGGCGCGCCCAGACGCTGAGGCGGCGCCGGATGTCCGACGTCGAGAGACGCCGGCCGGACTTGCTGAGAAACAGCGCGGGCTCGCCGTCGCCGCGTGCGAGCGAGCCGCGCGCGCGCTCGAGGTAGCGCGCGACGGCCTTGAGCGCCGGCTCGCCGACGGGCACGAAGCGGGTCTTGGAGCCCTTGCCCTCGACGCGCAGCTCCTCGGCGTCGAAGTCGATCGAGGAGCTGTCGAGGCTCACGAGCTCCTCGGCGCGCAGCCCGCTGGCGTAGGCGATCTCGAAGAGCGCGCGGTCGCGGAGCTCGAGCGGCGTGGAGGCGGGGATGCGGTCCAGCAGGCGGCTGACGGCCTCGGGCGCGAGGACCGTCGGAAGCTCCTGGGCGCGCTTCGGGGCCGACAGGAGGTCGGCCGGGTTGGCGGCGATCTCGCCGTGCTCGCGCATCGTCGTGAAGAACGCACGCAGCGCGGCGAGCTTGCGGGCGACGGTCGCCGGGGCCGCGCGGCGCTCGGAGAGGGCGGACGCGTACCGGCGCAGGACGCGGTGGGTCACGTCGGCCGGCTCGGTCTGCGACGAGCTCGCCCAGACGGCGAACTGGCGCATGTCGGCGGCGTAGGCGAGGCGGGTCTTCTCGGCGGCGCCGCGGCGGCGCAGGTCGTCGTCGAAGCGTGCGACGGTCGCCAGCCACTGCGCGCTAGCCTCGATCTCGGTGGCGCTCTTCTTCATCGACACGGCTCAGGGCACCATCGCGACCCAGCGACAGCTCGCTGGCGCGGGCATCGTCGAGGGTGGGGACACGCCGCCGCGGCCGTGGCTGCGCATCCAGGGCACGGGCGATGCGTCGACGATGTGGTACGCGGTGATGCGCAAGCGTGAGCGGGGGGTCTTCATCGGCACGCTCGTGCTTCGACATTCCCCGCACCATGCCCTGCTCCTGGAGCACGGCTGGGAGGAGATCGCGCCGAGCGAGATCGGCCCGGCGGCGGATCAGTAGCCGGGCGCGCCGCCCGTGCCGCCGTCGTCGTCCTTGTCGTCCTTGTCGGACTTGTCGGACTTGTCGGGCCGGCTGAGGAGGTCGGTCGCGAGCTGCTTGTGCCCGCAGCGCCGCAGCGACTTGGCCATGTCGCCCACGACGTCGACGATCGGCTCGGTCGACTCGCTGTTGCCGGAGCGGAAGGTCTTGTTCGGCTCGCGGCGGGCGACCGCGGCGGCGGCGCGGACGCTGGACTCGAGGTTCTCCGCCTCCTTGCGGCCCTGCGTGCAGACGAGCTCGACCTGCTGGTTGGCGCGCTCGACGGTCGCCGTGTCGACGGCGCTGAGCGTCCCACCGCCCTGCCCGACGACCTCGGTGTCGTTGCCCTCGCCGGCGGTGTCCTCGCCGCAGCCGGCCGCGCCGGCGAGCGCGAGCACGACGGTGCAGAGGACGAGGGCGGCGCGCGTCATGGCCCGGCGCGGATGCCCGCCGCGCGGGCGTCGCAAACGGCTCAGTGGATGAAGATCGGGGTCCCGACGGGGACCTCGTCGTAGAGCTTCTCGACGTCCTCGATGAGCATGCGGATGCATCCGTGCGAGGCGTTGGAGCCGATCGACCCGCGCGCGTCGGTGCCGTGGACGCCGACGCCGTCGTAGACGCCGAGCCAGCGCGACTTGATCGGGTTCTGCGGCGTGCCGCCGGGGATGACCGTGCCGGCGAGCGCGCCCGCCCAGTCGGAGTTCGGGACGTGCCAGGCCGGGTTGACGGCCTTGTTCTGGATCTCGTAGAGGCCGGCGGGCGTCTCGAGGCCGGCCTGCCCGACCGCGATCGGGTAGACCTGCTCGCGCTTGAGCTTCTTGAAGAGGCTCAGGCGGAAGTTGCCGCGGTCGACGGTGAGGACGACCGGGTACCTGTCGGCCAGGCCCTCGCCGGTGACCTTCGGCTGGACGGTCTGCACCGGCACGTCGAGCGTGCGGCTGCCCGTGGCCGCCACGAGCGCGGTCTCGATCTTCGTGCGCAGCAGGCGGGCGTCGATCGACTTGCCCGTGCGCGCGGGGCGGATCGAGAGGCTGTCGGGCGCGAAGTCGACCTTGGCGTCCTGCGGCTTGCGGCTGACGGCGACGCGGACGCGATCGACGATCCGCTGGACCGACGCGCGCGAGTACTCGATGTCCGGAGCGACGCGGGCGTTGACGTCGGCGCCGGTGATGCCGCGCCAGGTGCGGGCGAGGACCCCGCCCTCGCGGCTGCGGTCGACGGCGTCGTCGATCATCGACTCGAGGTCGGCGCGGATGTGGGCCTCGCGGGCCGACAGCGGGTAGGTCTTGCCCTCGGCGGTGATGACGAGCGGCTCCTGCAGCGGCTGCAACAGCGCCCGCGTGACCTTCTGCTTGGCGTCGGCCGCGCTCAGGCCGCCGACGTCGATGTCGCCGATCGTGACGCCCTTGGCGATGACGTCGCTGCGGCTGGAGTCATAGGCGAAGACCGCGCCGGCGCCGGCGAGCAGCAGTGCGAGCGTGGCGATGGAGATGAGTGCGATGCGCGGCATGGCTTCCTTGCTGAGAGGCTGCGCTTCAACGCGCGCCGCGGTTCACTGTACGCGACGAGATCGAAGCGAAGTGACGATTGCAGGGGTTCTTGCCGCTGCGCAGCGAATCATGCACGCCGCAGGCGCGCCCGGCGCAAGAGCGGGTCCACCCGGGCGGCGAGGCCGCGCCAATCCTCGGCGCAGATGACGTCCTCCTCCTCGCAGAGATCGCGGTTCCACGGATGGGCGATCGTCGCGACGGTGATCCCGTGGCCGATCGCGCGCGAGAGGTTCTCGGGGCTGTCGTCGATGAGCAGCTCGATGTCGAGCTCCAGGCAGCGCCCGACCTTGTCGTGGGCGCAGTAGAGGTCGTCGAACGGCAGCCCGATCTCGTGCAGCCAGCGGGCGGTGGCGTCGTAGGCGTGCGGATCGCGGTGGCTCGTGATGTGGATGAAGTGCCCTTCCTCCTTCCAGCGGCGGACCGTCTCGACGGCGTCGGGGTAGGGCTCGCCGGCGAGGATCGCCGCCTCGCAGTGCGTTTCCTGGATGCAGAGGTGCAGCTGATCGGCGCGCAGGCGGGTGATGCCCCAGTCCAGCTGCTCCTCGTAGGGGAGGTCGATCCCGAAGCGGCGCTTGGCGGCGTCGGAGAGGACGTTCCAGTAATGGTGCAGCGTGGAGTCGATGTCGATTGCGATGCGCATGGCTGTACCGTTGTCGGCTGCCGGTGGGGACTTCCTCAAGCCTAGATCAGCGCCCCTGCATGGATGTCTATGGGCCGTCCGGGCGCTCGCCGTGGCTCGACGTCGACTGGCGGGCGCACCGCCGCTCGGTGCTCGTGGAGGGACGCCGGGTCAATCTCGTCGAGCTCGGGTCCGGCGCGCCGCTGCTCTTCGTGCACGGACTCGGCGGCTCGTGGGCGAACTGGCTGGAGAACGTGTGCTGCTTTGCCGGCGACCGGCGGGTGGTGGCGCTCGATCTCCCGGGCTTCGGCGCGTCGCAGCTGCCGCGCGAGCCGATCTCGATCGCGGGCTACGCGCGGATGCTCGACGCGCTGTGCGCCGCGTTGGGGATCGACGCCGCCGCGGTCGTCGGCAACTCGATGGGCGGCTTCGTGGCGGCGGAGCTTGCGATCGCCTACCCGCAGCGCGTCGAGCGCCTCGTGCTCGTCTCGGCGGCGGGGCTGAGCATCGAGCAGCTGCGCCTCGAGCGGCTGCTGCGCCGGCTGGCTGGGATCGAGCGGATCGTCGCGCTCTACGGCGGCGTGGTCGCCGCGCAGTCGGAGCTGCTCGCGCGGCGCGCGGGCCTGCGGCGCCTGGCGCTGGCCGCGATCGCGGCGCATCCCGGGCGGCTGCCCGCGCCGCTCGTGAGCGAGCAGATCGCGGGCGCCGGGCGGCCCGGCCTGCTGCCGGCGCTGCGGGCGATGTCCGGCTATCCCCTGCGCGACCGCCTCGGCGAGATCGTCTGCCCGACGCTCATCGTGTGGGGCGAGCGCGACAGGCTCGTGCCGATGCGCGACGCAGCCGAGTTCGAGCGGCTCATCGCGGGCTCGCGCCGGATCGTCTATCCGGACACCGGCCACGTGCCGATGCTCGAGCGCCCGGACTGCTTCAACGAGGACCTGCGCGCGTTCCTGCTCGACGAGGAGGGTCGCCCCGGCGATAGCGGGTAACCGCGGGGCGTGATCCGCATCGGCTGCAGCGGCTGGAACTACGCGTCGTGGCGGGAGAGCTTCTATCCCAAGGGCCTGCCGGCGTCGCGCTGGCTCGAGCACTACGCGTCGGTGTTCGACACCGTCGAGATCAACACGACGTTCTACCGGCTGGCCCGCCGCGAGGCGGTCGAGCGCTGGGCGCGGCAGACGCCGGAGGGCTTCTGCTTCGCGGTGAAGTCCTCGCGCTACCTCACGCACATGAAGCGCCTGACGGACCTCGATCGCGGCGTGCAGCGGCTCTACGAGCCGCTGGAGCCGCTGGCGGACGCCGGCAAGTTCGGGCCGATGCTCTGGCAGCTGCCACCGAACTTCCACCGCAACGACGAGCGGCTGGCGGCGGCGCTGGACGCGCTGCCCGCCGGGCGCCATGCGTTCGAGTTCCGCCATCCGTCGTGGTTCTGCGACGAGGTCTACGAGCTGCTGCGCTGGCACGGCGCGGCGCTGACGATCGGCGACCGGCCGGAGGTCGCGGGCTTTCAGACGCACGAGATCACCGCCGAGTTCACGTTCGTGCGCTTCCACTACGGCCACCGCGGCAGGCGCGGCAACTACTCCCAGGCCGAGCTGCGCGAATGGGCCGCGCGGATCGCGGCCTGGGGCGAGCGGGTGGACGTCTACGCGTACTTCAACAACGACTGGGAGGTCTTCGCGCCGCGCAACGCGGTGGCGCTGCGCCGGATGCTCGGCACCGTGCTGGGCGGCGCGGGGGCCGGCGGCGCTGCGCGCACCTCCCGGGCTGCCGCGGCGAGCTAGCGTCGCGCGGTGAGCGCGCCGGCTAGGTGACGGCGCCCTGCGACGCGCTCGAGACGAGCTTCGCGTACTTCCCGAGCACGCCTCCGAGCGCGGTGTGGTCGGGCCCCTCGTAGGCGGCGATCCGCTCGTTCAGCGTCGCGACGTCGAGCTCGACGTCGAGGCGGCGCTCGTCGACGTCGATCGTGATGACGTCGCCGTCGGCGACGGCGGCGATCGGCCCGCCGCGTACCGCCTCCGGCGCGACATGCCCGGCCATGAACCCGTGCGTGGCGCCGCTGAAGCGCCCGTCGGTGAGCAGCGCGACGTGCTCGCCCATGCCCGTCCCGTTGAGCGCCGCGGTGACGGAGAGCATCTCGCGCATCCCGGGCCCGCCCGCGGGGCCCTCGTTGCGGATGACGATGACGTCGCCGCGCTCGATCGTGCCGCCGACGACGGCGGCCATCGCGTCCTCCTCGCTCTCGAAGACGCGCGCCGGCCCCTGATGGCGGCGGCGCTCGTGACCGGAGAGCTTCACCACGCAACCCTCCGGCGCGAGGTTCCCGCGGAGGATCGCCAGGCCGCCGGTCGCCTTGATCGGGTCGCTGAGCGGCCGCACGACCTGCTGGCCCGCGGTCTCCGTCGCCTCGCGCGCGTGATCGCCGACGGTCCGGCCGGTGACGGTGATGGCGTCTTCGTGCAGCAGGCCGGCCTCGAGCAGCCGCTGGGCGACGAGCGGCACCCCGCCCGCGGCATAGAGGTCGGTCGCGACGTAGCGGCCGCCGGGCTTGAGGTCGCAGAGCAGCGGCGTCGCCTCGGAGATGCGGTCGAAGTCGTCCATGTCGAGCTCGACCCCGGCCTCGCGCGCCACGGCGAGCAGGTGCAGCACGCCGTTCGTCGAGCCGCCGCTCGTCGCGATCGCGGCGATCGCGTTCTCGAGCGCGTCCTTCGTGATGATGTCGCGGGGGCGCAGGCCCCGATCGAGGATGTCCATGATGAGCCTGCCCGCCTCGACGGCGACCTCGGCCTTGCTCGCGTGCACCGCCGGCACCATCGCGCTGCCCATCGGGCTGATCCCGAGCACCTCGAAGGCCATCGCCATCGTGTTGGCCGTGAACTGCCCACCGCAGGCGCCCGCCCCGGGGCTCGCAACGTGCTCGAGCTCGTCGAGCTCCTCGTCGCTCATCGTTCCCGCAGCGTGCTTGCCGACGGCCTCGAAGACGTCCTGGATCGTGACGTCGGCGCCCTTGAAGCGGCCGGGCGCGATCGAGCCGCCGTAGAGCATCACGCCGGGGACGTTGAGCCGCGCGAGCGCCATGACCGTGCCGGGGATCGTCTTGTCGCAGCCGCTGATCGCGACGACGCCGTCGAAGAGGTGACCGAGGGCGACGAGCTCGATCGAGTCGGCGATGACCTCGCGGCTGACGAGGCTCGTCTTCATGCCGCTCGTCCCCATCGTGATGCCGTCGGAGATCGCGACGGTGTTGAGCTCCATCGGCGTGCCGCCCGCCGCGCGGACGCCCTCCTTGACCTTCGCCGCGAGCGCGCGGAGGTGGAAGTTGCAGGGCATCGTCTCGATCCACGTCGACGCGACGCCGATGATCGGCTTCTTCAGCGCCTCCTCGTCGAAGCCGATGCCGTAGAGGTAGGCGCGCGCGGCGGCGCGCTCGGGGCCCTCGGTGAGAGCCCGGCTGCGGTGCTTGGGATCGAGCTTGGGCGCCGGCGTCGTCGTCACGGGGCGGGAACACTACCCGCGCCGCGCTGCTCGTCGCGGAGACGCTCCTGCTCCCATTGCCCGAGGCGCCAGAGGTCACGCTTGACCTGCTTGGGGTCGACCTGGCGGCCGGGGAGGTGCATGTTCGCGGTGGCGATGATCCGCCGCTCGTCGCCCGTCAGCGCCATCCACTTCGCCAGCACGTCGTCGGCGTCGGGCAGGCGCGCCGAGCCGTACGGGCGAGACTCGTCGGGGAACGTCACGCAGTACTCGCTGAGCAGACGCCGCGTCTGCGGGAGGAAGGCCACGATCGGCTTGTGCGGGTAGACGAGGTAGGCGTACGGCGCGCCCGCGCCCGCGCCGTCGCGGTCGCGGTCGCGGATCGGCCCGTCGGCGAGGCCGCCCCAGACCCGGATGAAGCCCAGGTCGCGGTACATCGCCCACTCCTCCTCGTTGACGCACGAACGCAGGAGCGTCCGCGCGCGCTGCTCGGCCCGGCGCTCGCGCCCCGGGTCGTAGCCGTCGGCCTCGATGCGCGCGCGGCCCGCGCGCCAGCGCGCGACCCGCTCGGACGCCAGCGGCCAGCCGACCTCCCACAGCAACACGAGAACGACGATGACGCTGGCGCTGATCGCGAGAACCATCGTCGTCGGCTCGCTCTAGCGCCCGCCGGCCGCGCGCGGGAAGAAGATCACGCGGTCGGCGTCCAGCGGGACGTCCTCGAAGCTCGACACCATCAACGCCTCGCGCCGGCCACCGTCCTTCGCGAGCGGGACCGCCGCCCACATCCCGCCGTCCAGCTGGGCGCGGAACTCCGCGAGCAGTTCCTCGTGCTCCTCCGGCACCGCGACGTCCCCCTCCGCGATGAGGACCTCGCCATGCCCGGGCTTCATGCGCAGGAACCGCATCGCGAGCGATTATGACAAAGCGACCGGGTCCCGCGGGCCCCGTTTGCGCCGAGCCGCCCGCGGCCGCCGCGATCGCCGCGGCGTCTTTCGCAGGCCTGTCGTCAGCGACGCTCTCCGAGGCCGAAGACGTCCACGGGCCCCGGGCCCGAACCCAGATCGCGCAGGCCGAACCCGATGGCGCGCGCGGAAACGTCGCGCGCGTAGCGCGCCGCCGCCAGCGGTTCGTCGCCGAGCGCCAGCCTCGCCGCCAGGGTCGAGGAGTGCGTGCAGCCCGATCCGTGCGCCGCCCCGTCCGCGTGCCGCGCGCCAGGGATCTTCGTGAGCTTCGCGCCGTCGAAGAAGAGGTCCGTGGCGGCGTCACGGTGACCGCCGGTGACGACGACGTTTGCCGGTCCCAGCGCGTGCAGCGCCCGCGCGAGCGCGATGCCGTCCAGGCTGTCGTCGCCGGCCAGCACGCGCGCCTCCGCGAGGTTCGGCGTGATGACGGTCGCGCGGGGCACGATGAGCGATCGCAGCGCCTCGACGGCGTCCTCGGGCAGCAGCCGCGCGCCGGACTCGGCGACCATCACCGGGTCGTGGACGACGGGCGTCCCGGCGGGTAGCGCGTCCAGCGCCGCCGCCACGGCCTCGATCGTCGCCACATCGCCGAGCATCCCGATCTTCACGGCGTCGACGCCGAGATCCTCGGCCACCGCGCGGATCTGGGCAGTGACGATCTCGGGCGCAATCGGCGCGATCGCGGTGACGGCGACCGTGTTCTGCGCCGTGATCGCCGTGATCGCCGTCGCACCGTGCACGCCGGCGTGCGCAAAGGCCTTGAGGTCTGCCTGGATCCCCGCCCCGCCCCCGGAGTCCGAGCCGGCGATCGAGAGCGCGACGGGCACGGGTCGGGAGGGCACGGCAGCGAGGATAGGCACTATGCAAGCCGGACATACCGCCCTCCCGGTCCCCGCCGCAGGAACCCGCGCAGCTCGAGCTCGGCGAGCCCGGCGAGCGCATCCTGCGCCTCGGCGGGGGTCGCCGCGAGCGCGGAGACCGTGTCGCGGCCGGCATCGACGCGCGCGAGCAGGCGCCGAAGCCGCGCCTCGAGCTCGGCCGGGTCGCGGCCGGCGAGCGCCGTCGCGACGCCGACGCCCAGCGCCTCGTCGAGCGCGTCCTGCGCGTGGCGGATCACGAGCGCGCCGTCGCGCAGCAGCGCGTTCGACCCGGCCGTCCGCGGCGCGAGCACCGGTCCGGGCACGGCGCCGACCGCCCGGCCGAGCTCCTGCGCGAGCTCGGCGGTGATGAGCGAGCCCGAGCGCTCGGTGGCCTCGACGACGATCGTCAGCGACGCGAGCCCGGCGATCGTCCGGTTGCGCGCGGGAAAGCACCATTTGAACGGGCGAAAGCCGAGCGGCATCTCGGAGAGGACGGCCTGCGTGCGCACGAGCGCGCGGTACAGCGGTCGCTTGCTCGGCGGGTAGGGCACGTCGGGCCCGGACGCCAGGACGGTGACCGTCGGACCCCCCACCTCCAGCGCGCCGGCGTGCGCCGCGGAGTCGACACCGAGCGCCATCCCGCTGACGACCGTCACGCCGGCGGCAGCGAGGCCGCGCCCGAGCGACCGCGCGATCTCCAGACCGTCGTGCCCGGCCCGTCGCGCTCCGACGACCGCCACCGCGGGCGCACCGCGGCGCGCGAGCGCCTCGAGCCTGGCCGGATCGCCGGCGAGGTGCAGCACGGCCGGGGCGTCGGTCGCCTGCTTCAGCAGCGCGGGGTAGTCGCCGTCGTGGCGGCAGAAGGCGTGCAATGCCGCCGCCTCGTGGCGCGCGCGCTCGGCCTGCGGGTCACATCGCGCGTGCAGGCGCTCGAGCTCGCTGCGGCGGTCGCCGCCGAGCGCGGCCAGGAGGCTGGCGTCGTCGAGCGCGAGGAGCTCGCGGATGTGGCGATGGTCGCGGCGCGCGCGCTCGACGTGCGGCGCGAGCAGCGCGACGAGCGCCGTGCGGCGCAGGCAGTGATCGCAGGCGGCCATCAGGCGGCGCGCGCGCGGTCGAGCACGTCCTCCTGGCGGAAGCCGAGCGCCTCGCCGACGTGGCGCTCGCGCACGCGCACGTCGCCGGCCAGATCGGCGATCGTGCGCGCGACGCGCAGCACCCGCCCATGGCCGCGGGCGCTGAGCTCGCCGCGCGCATAGGCGCGCTGCAGCGCCGCGTGGGCCCGGGCGTCGGCGCCGACGTGCTCGTCCATGAGCCGCGGCGTCAGCTCGGAGTTCGTCGTCAGCCCCGTCCCGGCGAGCCGGGCCACTTGGCGCTCGCGCGCCTCTGCAACGGCGGCCCGCACCTCCGCGGACGTCGTGGCCGGCGGCGCGGCCAACTGCTCGGCCGACGGACGAGGCATGTGGACGAGCAGGTCGATGCGGTCCAGCAGCGGGCCGCTGAGCTTGCGGCGATGGCGGGCGACGTCGGCGTCCGAGCAGCGGCAGCGGTCGGTGCCCGCATGCCCGCACGGGCACGGGTTCGTCGACGCGACGAGCTGAAAGCGCGTCGGCAGCACGAGCGTCCGCTGGCCGCGGACGATCGCCGCGAAGCCGTCCTCCAGCGGCTGGCGCAGCGCTTCGAGTGCGCTGCGGCTGAACTCCGAGAGCTCGTCGAGGAAGAGGACGCCGTGGTGGGCGAGGCTCGCCTCGCCGGGGGCCGGGAGGGCGCCGCCGCCGACGAGGCCGGGTGCGGAGATCGTGTGGTGCGGCGCGCGCAGCGGGCGCTGCGTCATGAGAGCGCCGCCGGCGCGCACGCCCGCGACGCTGTGGATCCGCGTGACGGTGATCGCCTCGTCGCGGCGCAGCGGGGGCAGCACCGAGATGAGCCGGCGCGCGAGCATCGTCTTCCCGGTCCCCGGCGGACCGGAGAGCAGGAGGTTGTGGGCGCCTGCAGCCGCGACGATCAGCGCGCGGATGGCTCCGGAGTGCCCCCGGACGTCGGCGAGGTCCGCCGGCAGCGTTCGCGGCGCCCGGATCTGCGACTCCGGCGGCAGCGGTGGCGCCGCGCCGCCGCGGAGGATGTCCGCGACGTCGCGCAGCGTCGCGACGCCCGCGATCTTCAGGTCGTCGACGAGCGCCGCCTCGCGCGCGCACTCGCGCGGCACGATGAGGCCGGCGAGTCCGGCCGCGCGCGCTCCCTCGGCGACCGCGAGGACCCCGCGGCAGGGGCGCAGCTCGCCGCTGAGCGAGAGCTCGCCGAAGACCGCCCAGCGCTCGAGCTCGGGAAGCGGCACCTGCTCGGAGGCGGCGAGGATGCCGCAGGCGGTGGCGATGTCGAACCCGGGCCCGATCTTGCGCAGGTGCGCGGGCGCGAGGTTGACCGTGATCCGCCGCTGCGGAAAGGCGAACCCGGAGTTCAGCAACGCCGCGTGGACGCGCTCGCGCGACTCGCGCACGGCCGCGTCGCCGCGGCCGACGATCGTGAACGCCGGCAGCCCGCGCCGCAGGTCCACCTCGACGGTGATCCGCCGGGACGCGAGGCCGTCGATCGCGAAGGTCGTGACATGGGCGAGCACCGGCCGGACGTTAGGCGCCGTCGCGTGCCGGAACACCATCGCTTCGTGACAAATCTGCGCAGCCGAGAACGCGGGGTCCGAGTGCGCAAAGACGACACACGCGCTGCGCAGATTCGTTGCAGAGCCGTGCTGACACGTCACACGTTCGTGCCTAGCTTCCGGCGGCATGGCCATCGATCTCCGCCACCACCTCGGACGCGTCGGCGAGCGCCTCGCCCGGGAGCACCTCGAGCGCCTCGGGTACGTCGTCGTCACGAAGAACTACCGCACGCGCTTCGGCGAGATCGATCTCGTCGTCTGCGACGAGCAGACGCTCGTGTTCGTCGAGGTCAAGGCGCGTCGTGCCGACGCCGTGGCCGGCGCGCTGGACTCGGTGCCCCCGCGCAAGCAGCGTCAGGTGCGCAGCATGGCGGCGGCGTGGCTCGTCGAGGCCGCAGATCGCCCGCGCGCGCGAGATCTGCGCTTCGACGTCATCGGCGTGACGGTCGACCGCGACGGCCGGCTCGTGCGCCTCGACCATCTCGAGGCGGCGTTCTGATGGCGTGGCGGAGCTGCTGTCTAGAGGGCGAGCTGCTGGTAGGCGGTCGACTGAAAGCTCAGCCGATGCAGCGGCGAGACGCCGAGGCGCTGGATGGCCTCGCGGTGCTCGGGCGTCGAGTAGCCGACGTGAGCAGCGAACTCCCAGCCGGGATGCAGCTCGTCGGCGCGCCGCATGTAGCGATCGCGCGTGACCTTGGCGATGATCGAGGCGGCGGCGATCGCGGCGGAGGTCGCGTCGCCCTCGACGATCGCGCGTTGCTCGAAGCCGATGTCGCCGACGGGAAAGCCGTCGGAAAGGCAGATGCAGCCGGGGCGGGCGACGCTGAGCAGCGCATCGCGCAGCGCGGCGAGGTTCGTCTTGTGCAATCCGCGCGCGTCGATCGTGCCCGCGCAGCGCGAGACGACGCAGACCTTCGCCGCCGTGCGCAGGACGACCGGGAAGAGCTCCTCGCGGACCTCGATCGTGTGCTGCTTGGAGTCGTTGAGGCGACTGAGGGCTCGCAGCTCGCGTGTCGTGATCGCCTCGACGTCGAACAGCACGGCGGCGGCGACGAGCGGACCGGCGAGGCAGCCGCGGCCGGCCTCGTCGGCGCCGGCGACCCAACGGACGCCGAGGCGGCGGTCGAACGCGAACAGCCGCCGCCCGCTCGTGCGCTTGCGCTGCGCGCGCTTGCGCCGCGCTGCCGCGGCGGCTGCGCCGTCAGCGGCGACCGTCGCAGGGGGCGAGACCGGAGCGGACGGGGCGAGGGATGCGGTGACGGGATCCACGACTGGTGGCCATCATGAAGCAGCGGCCGGGCGGAATGGTTACGGCGCGCGGTAGGCCCTGCAAGGGCGGGCTACAAGAGGCCGATGCGCTTCGGCGGCCAGTACGTGGCGAAGGCGTTGCCGATGATCCAGTCGCGCGGGACCGGGCCCCAGAAGCGGCTGTCGTCCGACGAGCCGCGGTTGTCGCCCATCATGAAGTAGTGCTTCGGCGGGATCGTGATCTGCGTCGGCAGGTTGCAGCCCTCGCCGCCGCCGCAGGGCCGGATGAACGACTCCTTCTGGCGCTTGCCGTTGAGGATGACGTGGCCGTCGACGATGGCGAGCTTGTCGCCGGGTCCGGCGACGATCCGCTTGATGAAGTTCACGCTGGCCTTCTCGGGCGTGGGCTGCGGGCAGGCCTGGTCGTCGCGGTGCTGGCCGCCGCACTCCTTGCCGTCCTCGGCGCCCGTCGGCGGGTGGAAGACCGTGACGTCGCCGATCGCCGGCTCGCCGAAGTTGTTGCCGATCCTGTTGACGAGGACCCGCTGTCCGGGCGTCAGCGTCGGGACCATCGAGGGCGAGGGGATCCGGTAGGGCTTGACGAGGAAGGCCTGGATGCCGAGGGCGAGGCCGAGTGCGACAGCGACGATCAGGACGAGCTCGACGAGCGAGTTTCCTGCGGAGGAGCGCTCCTGTTTCACGCCTGCTCGCCGGCGGTGGCCTTGTCGGCCTCGCCGGCAGCGGTCTCCTCGGACGTCTCGGAGCCGCTCGGGGCGGCGGCGGCCTCGACTGCCTCGGCAACCGTCTCGTCGGGCGCTGCGCCCTCGGCGTCGACGGCCTCGGGCTCAGCCGCGGCCTCCGCCTCGAGCTGCGCCGACGGGTCGTGCAGGAGTCCGGGCTCGACGCGCTCCTCGGGACCGGTGTACCGGCGCTCGCGGACGCGGGCACGCTTGCCGACGCGGTCGCGGAGGTAGTAGAGCTTGGCGCGGCGGACGTCACCGCGGGCGGCGATCTCGATCTTCTCGATCTTCGGCGAGTGGACCGGGAACGTGCGCTCGACGCCGACGCCGAAGGACTGCTTGCGGACGGTGAACGTCTCGCGGGAGCCGTGGCCCTGGCGCTTGATGACGACGCCCTCGAAGACCTGGGTGCGGCGGCGCGTGCCCTCGATGACCTGGAAGTGGACGCGCAGACGGTCGCCGGCCTGGAAGTTGGGGACTCGGCGCAGCTGAGCGCGCTCGAGACTTTCGATAGCTGAGGACATGGCGAAGAAAGGGCGCGGACGAAGGGTGGCCGCGCCGAAGGCAAGATGGTAGCGAAGCGGTGTCCCGGCGGTCCCGCTGGGAGGCTCAGGGCAACGGGTCGCCGTCGCGGGTGCGGTCGCGGCGCCAGCGGCGGATCTCCTCGTGGTGGCCGGAGAGCAGGACGTCGGGCACCTTCCAGCCGCGGTACTCCGCCGGGCGCGTGTAGTGCGGGTACTCCGGGCGCCCCTCGAGCGCCACCGAGAACGACTCCTCCAGCGCCGACTCGCTGTGGCCGAGCGCGCCCGGCAGCTTGCGCAGCACGGCGTCGGCCACGACCATCGCGGCGAGCTCGCCGCCGGCGATGACGTAGCGGCCGATCGACACGGCGTCGGTCGCGAAGTGCTGGACGATGCGCTCGTCGAAGCCCTCGTAGCGCCCGCACAGCAGCGTGATGTCGGGCTCGAGCGCGAGCTCGTCGACGAGGCGGTCGTCGAGCAGCCGGCCGCCGGGCGTCAGCGCGATGACGCGCCGCATCTGGCGCAGCTCGAGCGGGTCGACGCCGTAGAAGCCCCGCAGCGCGGCGTCCATGACGTCGACGCGCAGCACCATCCCGGCGCCGCCGCCGAACGGCGTGTCGTCGACCTGGCCGCCGCTGAGCGGCGTGTGCTCGCGCAGGTCGAGCGTCCGCAGGTCGTGGCCGGCGGCCAGCGCGTTGGCGACATGGCGCTGGGAGCGAAACCAGTCAAACCAGTCGGGAAACAACGTGATGACGTCGAGGCGCACGCGCCGTCACGCCTCCCCGTTCTCGCCGTTCTCGCCGTTCTCGCCGAGGCCGAGGAAGTCGGGATCGACGACGATCCGCCGCTGCTCGGGCACGATCTCGAGCACCGCGTCGGAGACCATCGGCACGAGCAGCTCGCCGACCTCGAGCACCTCGCAGGAGGGCAGGGCGCGCATCGCCGACACCTGGCCGAGCTCGCGCCCGTCCGGCGTCACGACGAGACAACCCTCGAGGTCCTCGGCCCAGTACTCGCCCGGAGGAAGCGATGGCGCGTCGGCGCGGTCGACCATGAGCGCCTCGCCGCGCAGGGCCTCGGCGGACGGCCGGTCCTCCACGCCCTCCAGGCGCAGGATCGGGCGGTCGTCGGTACCCGAGCGGCGCACGATCTCGCGGACCGTCTCCCCCACCCGCACGCCGTTGCCGAGCACGAGCAGCCCCGCCCGCGGCCGCGTGACGTGAAACGACCCGTCCAGCCCGTGCGGGCGCCCGATGCGGCCCGCGTTGAGCAGGTTCATGGCGCATCCGATCGCGCGCCGGCGGGCACGGCGACGACCACCTGGATGCCCATTAGTCGACGATGTCGACGAACACGCGGCAGCCTTCCTTGACCGCCGCCGCCTTCAGGACCGTGCGCAGCGCGTTGGCCGTGCGGCCCCCGCGGCCGATGACCTTGCCGTAGTCGTCCTTGCCGACGGAGAGCTCGAGCACGATCGTGCCGTCGTCCTCGTCGAACTGCTCGACGCGGACGGCATCGGGATCGTCGACGAGCGCCCGGGCGAGATATTCGAGCAGCTCCTGCACGCGCCGAGCGAGCGTTCGGTCGTCTAGTGGATCTGGCCGGAAGTTCGGCGCGGTGTTGCCGGATGTCCGGCCGTGATCTGACGGTCGACGGTGATCCGGTGTGCGTGCCTCTGGCACGTGCCCGGTCGCCGGCGGCCGTCAGGCACGGATCGGGCGCCGGGAAAACCCGTCGAACTTCCGGACGGGTCCACTAGGAGATGCCGTTGATGCGCAGGAGCTTGCGCACCTGATCAGACGGCTGGGCGCCGCGCGCGAGCCAGTGGCGCGCGCGGTCCTCGTCGACGCGGATCGTCGACGGCTGGGTCTGGGCGTTGTAGTGGCCGATCGTCTCGATGACGCGCCCGTCGCGCGGCGACCGGGAGTCGGCGACGACGATGCGCCAGATCGGATCCTTGCGCCCACCGACGCGTGTAAGTCTCAATCGGACAGCCATAAGCGAAACGCAGAGCCTACCGACCCTGCCGCATGAGCGCCTGAAGGTCGGGCATCTTGCCCTTCCCGAGCTGCTTCATGAGCTTCTGCATCTGGCCGAACTGCTTGACGAGCTGGTTGACGTGCTGGACCGTCGTCCCCGACCCGCGAGCGATCCGCAGCCGCCGTGAGCCCTTGATGAGATCGGGCCGCCGGCGCTCGAGCGGTGTCATCGACAGGATGATCGCCTCGATGCGGTCGAGCTCGCGCTCGTCGACCTTGACGTTCTTCATCTGCGTACCCTGAAAGCCCGGGATCATCCCGAGCAGCGACTGCAGCGGGCCCATCTTGCGCATCATCTTCAGCTGCGAGAGGAAGTCCTCGAACGTGAACTCGTTGCGGCGCAGCTTGCGCTCGAGCTCACGCGCCTCGTCCTCGTCGATCTGCGCCTCGGCCTTCTCGATGAACGACAGCACGTCGCCCATCCCGAGGATCCGCTGCGCCATGCGGTCGGGGTGGAAGCGCTCGAACTGGTCGAGCTTCTCGCCCGTCGACGCGAAGAGGATCGGCTTGCCGGTCACGGCGTTGACCGACAGCGCGGCGCCGCCCCGGGCGTCGCCGTCGAGCTTGGTCATGAGCACGCCGTCGAACGCGACCGCGGCGGCGAACTGCTCGGCGACGTTCACCGCGTCCTGGCCGGTCATCGCGTCGACGGCGAGCAGCACCATCGTCGGCTTGACGGCCTTGCGGATCTTCACGAGCTCGTCCATGAGCTTCTCGTCGATGTGCAGGCGACCGGCCGTGTCGACGATGAGGACGTCCTTGCCGTCGCGCTTGGCCTGGTCGAGCGCCCAGCGGGCGATGTCGACCGGATCGCGGTCGGTGCCCTGCTCGTAGACCGTCGCCCCGACCTGGCCGCCGACCTTCACGAGCTGGTCGACCGCCGCCGGGCGGTAGACGTCGCAGGCCGCAAGCGCGACCGACGAGCCGTGCTCGTTCTGCAGATAGCGGGCGAGCTTCGCCGTCGCGGTCGTCTTGCCGGAGCCCTGCAGGCCGGCCATGAGGATGACCGTCGGCGGGCGCGGCGCGAAGACGACGCCGGCGCTCGAGCCGCCCATGAGCGAGGTGAGCTCCTCGTTGACGATCTTGACGACCTGCTGGCCGGGGTTGAGCTGCCCGATGACGTCGGCCCCGAGCGAGCGCTCCTTGACCTTCGCGGTGAACGACTTGACGACCTTGAAGTTCACGTCGGCCTCGAGCAGCGCGAGGCGGATCTCGCGCATGGCCGCGGTGACGTCGGCCTCGGTCAGCGTCCCGCGCGAGCGGACGTCGGCGAGCGTGGCCTGGAGCTTCTCTGAGAGGGAGTCGAACACCGCGTTCCAGCATAGGGATCCGCGAACGCGACATCCCCGGGCGACGGCTGTTGACCGATGGTCAACAGCCTGCTACGGTCCATCTTGTCAACCGATGGTCAACAACGTGGAAGGGGCACCGAGATGGGCGCGACCGCACCGGCGTGGAAGCCGCAGATCAACCGCAGCCAGGCAGATGACCGCGACCCCTCGCTCTGGCGGCGCCCGCGCGTCAGGGCGACGCTGCGCGCGCTGTACCTCGTCGGCGGCATCGCGGTCGCGGCGACGGCATTCGTCTGCGTCGGGTTCTGGGCTGCGATGTTCGGCTGCTACGGCGTCGAGACCGACGGCCTGTGCGTCGACGCCGCGTGGCTCGTCCCCGTGCTCGAGTGGCCGATCTTCCTGCTGTCCGTCGCCGCCCCGCTCGCCGGCGGGATCGCCGGCTATGTCAAGCGCACGGCCGTCTGGCTCTGCGCAGGCGTCGCGACGTCCGTGCTCATGGGCTATCTCATCGTGCTCGTCTCGTCGTCTCAGACGTCGGCGCTGAGCTAGGGCTCCGCGCGCCGGACGAGCGTCACGCCGTCGCGGATCGTGAGCATGACGCTCGTCACGCGCCCGTCGGCGGCGACGTGGTCGTTGAACTCCCGCAGCGCCCGCGTGTTCGCGTCGTCCTCGTCGCTCGGCGCAGCGGCGACGCGCCCGCTCCACAGGACGTTGTCGACGACGATGAGCCCGCGCTCGGAGAGCTTCGGCAGGACCGCCTCGTAGTAGCCGAGGTAGCCCTGCTTGTCGGCATCGATGAAGACGAGGTCAAACGGCCCGTCGAGCGAGGCGATCGTCTCGAGCGCCGGGCCGCGGCGGACCTCGATGCGGTCCGCCATCCCCGCCTCGGCGATGTGGCGCTCGGCGAAGTCCGCGTGCTCGTCGGAGAGCTCGCAGGTGACGATCCGCGCCCCGTCGTCGAGCGCCTGCGCCATCGTCAGCGCGCTGTAGCCCGAGTACGTGCCGAGCTCGAGGACGAGCCGCGGGCGCGCGAGGAAGACGAGCATCTCCAGGAAGCGCCCCTCGACCTCCCCGGTGAGCATCTGCGGCGAGCCGAGCGTCGCCTTCGTCTCCTCGGCCAGCGCGCGCAGGTGCTCCGCCGGCGCCGTCGTGTGCGCGGCGGCGTAGGCCTCGACGGCCTCCGCGACGAAGCCGGGGCTCACGCGACCGGCGGCGGAGGCGGCGACGGCGGGCCCGGGCGGACGACGCCCGCGATCGCGCCGCCGATGTTCCCCAGCGCCTGGCTGAACTCGCTGGGGATGATGAAGATCTTGTTCGCGTCGCCCTGCGCGAGCTTCGGCAGCATCTGCAGGTACTGGTAGGAGAGCAGGCCCTCGTCGGGATCGCCCGCATGGATCGCCTTGAAGACCGTGTCGATCGCCTTCGCCTCGCCGTCGGCGCGCAGGATCGCGGCCTCGCGCTGACCCTCGGCGCGCAGGATCGCCGCCGTCTTCTCGCCCTCGGCGTTGAGGATCTCCGACGCCTTGGAGCCCTCGGCGGTGAGGATCGCGGCGCGCCGGTCGCGCTCGGCGCGCATCTGCTTCTCCATCGCCTCCTGGATCGTCGCGGGCGGATCGATCGCCTTGACCTCGACGCGGTTGACGCGGATGCCCCAGCGGCCGGTCGCGTCGTCCAGGACGGTCCGCAGCGCGGCGTTGATCGCGTCGCGGCTCGTGAGCGCCTCCTCGAGCGTCAGGCCGCCGATGACGTTGCGCAGCGTCGTGACCGTCAGCTGCTCGATCGCCTGCAGCGGGTTTGCGACCTCGTAGCTCACGGACTTCGCGTCGGTGATCGTGAAGTACAGGACGCTGTCGATCTGGATGCCGACGTTGTCGCCGGTGATGACGCCGGCCGGCTTGAACGTCACGACCTGCTCGCGCAGGTCGATGAGCGGGCTGACGCGGTCGACGAACGGGACGACGACCGAGAGGCCGGGGTTCAGCGTGCGCTGGTAGCGGCCGAACCGCTCCACGACGCCTGCCCGCGCCTGCGGGATGATCCGCACCGTCCGCGACGCGAGCAGCAACGCGAACACGGCGAGGACGAGCAGCACGATCAGGCCGGCTTCCATTCCTACCTCCAGTGGGCTGACGGGGGAGCGGGCATCAGCCCGTCTCGCTGACGAGCGCCGTGGCGCCCTTGATCTCGACGACGTGCACGCGGCGGCCGGCCTCGATGACCTCGTCGTCGTCATAGGCGCGCGCCGTCCACAGCTCGCCGTCGAGCTTCACCGAACCCGACTGCGCGCCGTTGTCGATGAGCTCGGTGACGATCGCGGTCTTGCCGACGAGCGCGGCAGTGCCCGTGCGCAGCTGCGCGGGCGTGCGCATGTGGCGGCGGGCGATCGGGCGCACGAAGCCGAAGAGCAGCCCGGAGCTCACGATGAAGACGAGAAACGCGACGGCGGCGCTCGCGCCGGCGAGCTCGGCGACCGCGCCGAGCAGCGCACCTGCGGCGAACGGCGCGAGGAAGAAGCTCAGGGACATGATCTCGCCCGCCGCGAGGATCACGGCAAGAATGATCCAGAACATCCAGGCGTCCATCGCCGGACCAAATATAGGGACAGGACGACATGCGTCCACCCGGTTGGTCCGCGCGCAACCCGCGCCCGCGTTCACCGTTACTGCAGGTGCCACCGAGACGAGGACCGCAACAGTGACCGCAGAGCGCCGCACCACCGGCCGTCGCGCCGCGGCCGTGCTCGCGGGTCTCGCGGTCGCAGCCGCCGCGCTCGGCACGGCCGCCGCGCACGCCGACTCGCTGTCGCCCGCGCGCACGGTCACGCCGCCCGGCGTCGTCGTGTGCGACCACGTCGTCGCGACGAGTCCGGTGGGCGGGCGCACCGCGGTCCTCTACGAGGCCGGAACCGGCTGCGGCGGCGAGCCCACGCGCCTCTTCGCCCGTCTCGGGCGCGGGCGCAACCTCGGCCCGCCGCTCGAGCTCGAGCAGCGGATCGTGCAGGGACACGGCTTTCGCATCGCGACGTCCGGCGCGCAGGTGGCCGTCGCGCCGGACGGCGGTGCCGTCGCGGCCTGGGTCGCGCGCGGCCGCGAGGCAGGCCTCGACCACCTGCGCGTGGCGATCGCGCCGCCGCGCCGGCGCTTCGGGCGCCCCCGGACGCTTGCTCGCGTGCGCTTTCGCCCCGGCTTCGTCCCGCAGATCCAGGTCGCGGGCGTCGCCGCCGGGTCGCGCGGGCGGACCGTCGTGACGTGGTCGCTGCGCCCGCGCGACACCGACGTCGGGTCCCTGCGCGCCGCCGTCCGGCCCGCGCGCAGAGGCTTCGGGCGCTCGCAGCGGCTCGGGACGACTTCGCTCGTCTTCAGCTCGCGGCCATCGCTCGCGATGGCGGCGTCGGGCGCGGTCGTCGCCGCCTGGCGGCCGACGGCGAAGCCGACCGCGGTCGTCGCGACCCTGCGACCGCGCGCCCGGAGGTTCGGCGCGACGCGCAGGATCTCCGGCGCCGACAGCGCCGAGCAGGTCCGCGCGACGGCCGGTCCCGGCGGCGTCGCCGTGAGCTGGAGGGACGACCGCCGGGTGGCGGGACGGCGGATCCGGCTGCGCGTGGCGAGCCTGCGCCGCGACGGCACCTTCACCGCGCCGCACTCGATCGCGCGGGTCGACTCGGCCGGCGGCTCGCTCGAGGTCGACGGGCCGTTCCTCGCGGTGCCGGGCAGCGGGCCCGTCGCGGCCTGGCAGGTGTTCCGCGACATCAGCGAGGCCGGCGACGGCCGCGTCGACCAGACGCGCGTCGAGGTCGGCGCCTTCGATGATCCGACCGTCCTGTCGCCGATCGCGGTCTCCGAGCCGGGCCGGATCACGGGAGTCCCCGCGATCGGGGCGACGGCCGACCGCACGCTCGTGGCGTGGCCGGAGTCGACGCCGACGGGACACCGGCTGCGGCTCGCGGTCCGGATCCCGGGAGAGGGCCGGCCGACGGCACAGACGTTCGCCGAGACCGACGGGAGCATCTCGATCGCCGCCTCGCGCAGCAGCGCGCTGGTGCTGTGGCAGTCGTTCGGCAGCGCCGGGCGCGGGCCGCTGCAGCTCGCGGTCTACCGGCCCTGACGCAGGCTCAGGTCAGCAGCGCGCGGGCGTAGTCGTCGGCGTCGAACGGGCGCAGGTCCTCGAGCGCCTCGCCGATGCCGATGAGCTTCACCGGGATGCCGAGCTCGCCGGCGATCGCCAGCGCGATCCCGCCCTTGGCCGTGCCGTCGAGCTTCGTCAGGACGATCCCGTCGACCGGCACCGCCTCGGAGAAGAGCTTGGCCTGGCGCAGCCCGTTCTGGCCGGTCGTCGCGTCGACGGTCAGCAGCGTCTCGTGGGGCGCGTCCTCGATCTGCTTGCCGATGACGCGGCGGATCTTCGCGAGCTCGGCCATGAGGTCGTCCTGCGTGTGCAGGCGCCCGGCGGTGTCGATGATCACGACGTCGGCGCCGCGCTCGCGCCCCTCCCTGATCGCCTCGAAGGCGACGGCGCCGGGGTCCGATCCCTCGCGACCGGTGACGATCTCGCAGCCGGCCCGCTCGGCCCAGCCCGCGAGCTGCTCGACGGCGGCGGCGCGGAACGTGTCCGCGGCGCCGAGGACGACCTTCAGGCCGAGCTCGCGCTGCAGGTGCCAGGCGAGCTTGCCGATCGTCGTCGTCTTGCCGGTGCCGTTGACGCCGACGGCCATGATGACCGTCGGGCTCGCGCGCAGGTCGATGCGGTCGTCGCCGGTGCGCGCGATCGCGGCGAGCATCTCCTCCAGCCGGCGGCTCAGCGCCTCGCCGCCGACGAGCTCGCCGCCGGCGGCTTCCTGCTCGAGCTCGCCGACGACGCGCGCCGTCGTCGACGCGCCGACGTCGGCCATGATCAGCGCCTCCTCGAGGCGCTCCCACGTCTCCTCGTCGACGTCGCCCTCCAGCAGCGTCGCCTGGATCTCCGCACCGAGCGCCTCGCGCGTCTTGGAGAGGTTGCTGCGCAGGCGCTTGAAGAACCGCCGCTTGCGCTCGGGCTCCTCGGCGTCAGCGTCACCGGCGCCGCCGTCCGGGGCCGGGACGATCGCGTCGGAGATGAACAGGTCGGACCATTCGCGTGCCATGAGAACGGAGCGGCGGCTAGGCGGGGCTGGTGGCCGGGCGCAGCAGCGCGGCGAGGTTCTCCGCGAACTGCCCGATCGTGTCGGCTGCGATCGAGTCCAGCCTGCCCTCGCCGACGAGCCCCGCGATGCCGCTGACCTCGACGCTCGAGTGCACCGCGGCGGCGGTGCCCGCGCCGGCCTCGCGCAGCACGATCGTGACCGTCGCGTCCGCCAGCGCGTCGCCGTCGGCATACGTCGCCGCGACGGTCAGCACCTCGCGATGCGCGGCGTCGTCGCGCCCGGTCACCGTGATCGTGGCCTCGCTCGTGACGTCCAGCGGGCCGGCCGACACGCTGATCTCGACGCGCACCCCGTCGTCGCCGGCCGGGCCGGTCACGCGCGCGTCGGGGATGCACGGCGCGACGCGCTCGATGTCGGTGATCGCCGCCCAGACGTCGTCGATCGGCGCCGCGACGGAGAACTCGTGCTCGAAATCCATCGCGCGGACCCTACGCCGCGCCGATCGCGGGCGCGTCCTCGCGCGGCAGCCGGCGCGAGACGACCTTCGACACGCCGTCGTCGCCCATCGACACGCCGTAGAGCGTGTCCGCCGCCTCCATCGTGCGCTTCTGGTGCGTCACGACGATGAACTGCGCGCGGTCGGCGTAGCGGCGCAGGAGGTCGAGGAAGCGGGTGATGTTCGGGTCGTCGAGCGCGGCCTCGACCTCGTCGAGGATGTAGAACGGGCACGGCTTGGCGAGGAAGACCGCGAAGAGGAAGGCGATCGCCGTCATCGACTTCTCGCCGCCGGAGAGCAGGCTCAGGCGCTTCATCGACTTGCCGGCGGGCGTGATCTCGATCTCGACGCCGAGCATGTCCTCCTCGGCGCCGCGCGCCAGCTCGGCCTCGGCGGCGGCGTCGGCGGCGTCCTCGTCGGGGCTCGCGGCGCCGGGCCCGGCCGCCGGCGCGGCGCCCGCAAAGCCGGTGATCCCGTGCTCCTCGCGGACGAGCCGCAGGCGCCCGCGGCCACCGGGGAACAGCTGCCCGGCGAGCTCCTCGAAGTTGCGGGCGGCGGCGTCGAAGGTCTGCTCGAACGTCTCGTGGATCTGGCGATCGGTGTCGCGGATGAGCGCACGCAGCTCGCGCAGCGCGGTCTCGAGGTCGGTGCGCTGGCGCTCGAGCTCGGTGACGTGGGCGAGCGCGTCGTCGTACTCGTCCTTGGCCAGCGGGTTGACCGGCCCGAGCTGCTCGCGGCGGCGGACGAGGCGCTCGATGCGGGTGCGCAGCGTCTCGTCCTCCTCGGGCGCCAGCGGCTCGGCGGCGCGGTCGGCGGGCAGGCCGAGGCGCTCGGCGAGCAGGACGAGCTCGTGGTCGGCGTCGCAGGCGTGGTCGCGCGCCTGCTGGGCGCGGACCTCGGCGGCGGTGACGAGCTCGCCGCGGTCGCGCAGCCGGCGCTGGATCTCGGCCTCCTCGGTGGCGCATGCGCGCAGCTGGGACGCGAGGCCCTCGCCCGCGGCGCGCCCGGCGAGCAGCTCGGCGTCGAGGATCGTCACGCGCTCGGCGATCGCCGTCGCGGCGACCTGCAGCGCCGCGGCCAGCCGCACGGCGCGGGGGGCGAGCGCGCGCTCGACCTGCAGCCGGCGGCGCAGGCGCTCGATCCGCGCCGCGCGCTCGGCGCGCTCGCGGGCGGCGCGCTCGGCGGCGCGCCGCTCGGCGGCGAGCTCGCCCTCGAGCTGCGCGCGGCGCACCGCTCCGGCACCCTCCTGCGGCGCGGCCCGCCGCTGCTCGATGCGCCAGGCCGCGCGGCGCGCCTCCTCCTCGGCGACGGCGAGGCCGTGGGCGAGCTCGCGCAACGCGCGGTCGGCCTGCTCGCGACCCGCGTCGGCGGCCGCGACCTCCTGCTCGGCCTCCTCGCAGGCGCCGCGCGCCGCATGCTCGGTGCGGACGGCGGCGTCGCTGGCGGCGACGAGCTCCTCGCGCCGGTTGCGCTCGGCGAGCACGCGCTCCTCGCCGCCCTCCGGCGCCTGGCGCAGCTCGCGCCGGCGACCGTGCCACACGCGCCCCTCGCGCGTCACCGCGACGTCGGTGAAGCCCGGCGGCAGCTGCTCGAGCGCCTCGACGACCCAGGCGTCCCACAGCAGGCGCCGCGCGACGGCGAGCGTGTGGGCGTCGCCGTCGACGACCTCGGCGAGATGGCGAGCGCCGGGCGCCGGGGGGCGCGGCGTGACCGCGGCGCCGGGCGCGAGATCGCCGGTGATGAGCAGGCGCCCGCCGTCGCTGCCGGCGGCGTCGAGCTGCGCGATGCCGTCGCGGACACGTTCGACGAGCCCGGCGCGCAGCAGCCCTCCGAGCGCGGCGGCGACCGCGCGCTCGTAGCCCGGCGTGACGTCGAGGGCGTCGGCGAGCGTCTGCCCCGCCTCGCCCCCCTTCGACGCGGCGCCCGCGCGCGTGCGCAGGAACTGGTTGCAGGCGGCGAGCTCGGCGCCGACCCGCGCGGACTCCCGGCGGGCGGCGTCCAGCGCGCGATCGCGCTCGCGCCGGCGCTCGCGTGCGGCCTCGACCGCGGCCGCCGCCGCGCCGGCGGCCGCCCGGTGCTCCTCGACGCGTGCGCGCTGCTCCTCGACCCCCGCGGCGGCGGCCGCGCGCGCGGCCTGCAGGCCGGCGAGCTCGCGCTCGACCGCGGCGGCGTGGTCGACGGCCAGCGCCTCGAGCTCGGCCTCGAGCGCCGCGACGCGCTCGCGGCCCTGCTCGTCGGGCGCGCCCTCGTCGTCGGGCCGGCGCTCGAGCGTCTCGAGCGCGCGCAGCTCGTTTTCGCGCCGCTCCGCGCGCTCGGCGAGATCCTCGGCGGCCGCCTGGACGCGCTCGAGGCGCAGGTCGACGCGCTCGGCGGCGGACCGCGCCGCGTAGACGCGCTGGGCGAAGGCCTCGCGCTGCTCGGCGCGAGCCGCCATCGCCTGCTCCACCTCGCCGCGGCGGGCGGCGACCTCGGCGAGCTGGGCCTGCGCCTCCTCGCGCGCGGCGCGCGCCTCGGCCGCGGCGCGCTCGGCCCCGGCGAGCTCGGCGCAGCGGCGGCGGGCGACGTCGCGGACGAGCTCCCAGCGGGCCTCGAGCGTCTGGCGCTCGAGGCGCTCGTGCAGATCGGCGGCCTCGGCCTGGCGCTTGAGCGGGCGCAGCCGCGAGCGCGCCTCGCGCTCGACGTCGAGGGCGCGGTCGAGGTTGTCCTGCGTGCGCTCGAGCTTCAGCTGCGCCCGGCGGCGGCGCTTGCGGTGCTTGCCGAGCCCGGCCGCCTCCTCGATGAGCAGCCGGCGGTCGCGCGGCTTGGACGTCACGATCGTCTCCACCCGGCCCTGGGAGACGACGGAGTGCATCTCCTTGCCCAGGCCCGTGTCCGAGAGGATCTCCAGGACATCGACGAGGCGGCAGCGCGCGCCGTTGAGGCGGTACTCGCCCTCGCCCGAGCGGTCGAGGCGGCGCAGGATCGAGATCTCCCCCATCGGCACGTCCACGGCGCCGTCGGAGTTGTCGATGACGAGCTCGACCTCGGCCGACGAGCGCGCCTGCACGCCGCGGCCGCCGCCGAAGATCACGTCGCGCATCGACTGCCCGCGGACCGCCAGCGGCGACTGCTCGCCCATCGCCCACAGGACGGCGTCGGTGACGTTGGACTTGCCCGAGCCGTTGGGCCCGACGACGACCGAGACGCCCGGGCCGAACTCGAGCTTCGTGCGGTCCGGGAAGGACTTGAAGCCCTTGAGCGTCAGCGAGCGCAGGTGCACGCGGTCACGCCTCCTCGCCCGCCGGGAGCGGTGCGTCGGGGTGCAGCGTCTCCAGCGCGATCCGCGCGGCCTCCTGCTCGGCGTGCTTCTTCGAGCGCCCGGCGCCGCGGCCGACGGGCGCGCCGCTGACGGACGCCACGACCTCGAAGGTCCGGTCGTGCGGCGGGCCCTCCTCCGACGCGATCGTGTACTCGACGGTCTCCGCGCGCCGCGCGAGGCGCTCCTGCAGCGTCGACTTGAAGTCCACGGGGTTGCTCAGCGCGTTGGAGATCTCGGGCTGGAAGGCCTCGACGACCGCCGCCGCCGTCTGCTCGTAGCCGTTGTTCAGATAGCAGGCGCCGATGACCGCCTCGATGACGGAGGCCAGGACACGCTCGGTCTCGACGAGCGTCTCGGCGCTCTGGCCGATCCCGCTCGGCGCCGTCGCGCGCAGGCGATCGGGCACCCCGAGGCGCTCGGCGACCGCCCGGCAGGAGACGCCCGAGACGCTCTGCGCGCGGATCTTCGTCAGCCGCCCGGCGCCGAAGCGCTCGGCCTCCAGGCGGGGGTACAGATGCGACGTGACGGCGAGCCCGAGGACGGAGTCGCCGAGGAACGCCAGGCGCGAGTAGGAGTCGCTGCGGCGCTCGGTCCATGACGCGTGCGTGAACACCTGCCGGTAGAGGTGCTCCGGCAGCTCTTGCAGGAGGGCGGTGAGGAGCTTCAGGGGTCAGCTCGTCAGTCGGGGGTCGCGGCGTGGGCGAGGACGAAGTCGACGGCTTGGCCGACCGTCGCGATCCGGGCCGCCTGCTCGTCGGTCATCTTCACGCCGTAGGAGTCCTCGAGCTCCTGCACGAGCGTGTAGAGATCCAGCGAGTCGGCCTCCAGGTCGGAGCGGAAGTTCGTGCTGTCGTCGATCCGGGCGGGGTCGATCTCGAGCTCGTCGACGAGATGCGCCTGGACCATGGCGAAGACCTCTTCTCTCGTCATGACGCCGAAACCGTAGACCCGCTGTCGGACATCGCCGCGCCCGGCTTGCGCAGCGCGCCGGCACGCTCGAGCGCCTCGTGCGTGCGCCCGACGATGTCGCCGGTGACGCCGCGCGCCGCGAGGAGGATCGCCTGCTCGAAGCCGCGCGCGGTGAAGCGGCCGTGCCCGACGACGCCGATGCGGCGCAGCCCGAGGAGGTAGGCGCCGCCCGCGATCTCGGGAGAGATCTCGTCGCGGAACTCCCGCAGCGCCGGGCGCATGAGGACGCCGCCCGCCTTCGCCCGCCGGCTGGAGGTCGCCGTCTCGCGCAGGAGGGCGATCATCTTGTCCGAGACGCCCTCCATGACCTTCAGCGTCACGTTGCCGGTGAAGCCGTCGGTGACGACGACGTCGGCCTTGCCCTCGGTCAGCGCGTGGCCCTCGATGTTGCCGACGAAGCGCAGGCCCTCGGCGGCGCTCAGGCGGGCGTGGACCTCCTGGACGGTCGGCGTGCCGCGGGTCGCCTCCTCGCCCACCGACAGCAGCGCGACGCGCGGGCGGTCGACGCCGTGCACGATCTGGGCCAGCGCCGCGCCCATGAACGCGAACTGGACGAGGTGCTCGGGACGCACCTCGGTGTTCGCGCCGACGTCGACGAGCGTGACCGGCGCGCCGGGGACCGGCACCTGCGCGGCGAGCGCGGGCCGCAGGATGCCGCGGTCGCGCTTGATGTTGAACAGCGCGGCGGCGAGCGCGGCGCCGGTCGCGCCGGCGGAGACGAGCGCGTCGGCGTCGCCGGCGGCGACGGCGCGGGCGGCGCGGACAATCGAGGAGTCGGGGTGCGATCGCGCGGCCGCCGCGGGGTTGGCGGTCTTCGCGATCGACTCGGGCGCGTCGATGACCTCGATGCCGGGGCCCGCGGCGCCCATCTCGGCGGCCGGGCCGAAGAGCAGGACCCGCACGCCGTGCTGGGCGGCGAGGTTGGCCCCCGCCACGACCTCGGCGGGACCGAGGTCGGCCCCGTTGGCGTCGACGGCGACGATCGGCACGCGCTGCGGGGTCTCCGGGGCGCCGCCGTTGGAACGGCTCACCCTGGCGATGATGCGGCGGGCCATCCGCCCGGGGACCGCCTAGTGGTCGTGGTCGTGATCGTGCGCCGTCGGCGCGACGACCTCACGACCCGCATAGGTCCCGCACACCGGGCACACGCGATGCGGCCGCCGCGGGCTGTGGCACTGGGGGCACGCATTGAAGGCGGGTGCGGCCATCTTGTGGTTCGCGCGGCGCTTCGCGGTCCGGCTGTGCGACTGCTTCTGCTTGGGGACGGCCATGGCTGCGACAGGGTAGCGCAGGCGGCGGCCGGGCTCGGCTCCCACGGGGGAAGGAGTGCGGGCGTCCTGGGCGAAGATCGTGCGCATGAGCACGCTTGAGCTGGATCCGGCGCTTCTCGTGACCCTGCGCACGCTCGAGGAGCATGACGTCGAGTTCGTCCTCGTCGGCGACATCGCGGAGGCGATCTACAACGACGGGGGCTTCGTCTCAGGGGTCGCGATCGTTCCCGGCTCCTACTCGCGCAACGTCGACCGCCTCTGCGCCGCGCTGCTGGCGCTGAACGCCGAGCTCGGCATCGCCGGCAAGCCCGACGACCGCCAGCTCGACCTCCGCCGCGGCGCCGATCTCCGCGAGCTCGCGCCCTGCTCGTTCATGACCTCGCAGGCCGACATCGACGTCGAGTTCGAGCCGCACGGGACCCGCGGCTACCGCGATCTCTTCGACGACGCCGCGCGCATCCGGCTCGCGCCGGGCGTCAACCCGCTCGTCGCCTCGCTTGCCGACCTCGAGCGCATCGCGCACGGCAACGCGCCGGAGCTGCCGCCCGCGCAGCCGCCCGTGGCGCTGCCGCCGGAGCCGGACGAGCTCTGGGTGTCGGCGCCGACGCGCGTGTAGGTCTGGCTGGCGCTACTCATTCGGTCGCCGGGCGCTCGAAGCGCTTGCGACCGGCGGCTTTGAGGGAATGGGTCCGGCTCGCCGGCGGCTCGCGTGGGGGGCTGGCCCGAACGAGACCATATGCGTCTCGTTCGGACCAGACCCCGGTTCGCGTGGGGGGTTGGGCCCGAAACGACGCAAGACGGGACGCCCTGGGCCCAACCCCCCGCGCGAGCCGAGCGCCCGCGCGCCCCGCTCACCTCACCCCTCAATGCCGCCGGTCACAAGCGCCGGGGCCCACCGCGCCACCGAGTGGCACCTGCGCCGGCGCTAGTCGAGCTTCAGCTCGGACAGCTTCGCCCACCGCGGATCGGGCTCGCGCTCGTGCGCGTGCTCGGGCCCGGCCTCGTTGAGGTCGGCGCCGCAGATCGCGCAGAGGCCGGCGCAGTCCTCGCGGCAGAGCAGCTGCGCGGGCAGGGCGAGCGCGAGCGCGTCGCGGGCCCAGGCGTGGACGTCGAGCACCTCGTCGGAGACGTAGGGGCTCTGGAGCTCCTCGACGTCGCCGGGCTGGTCGATCTCGCGCGCGTCGACCGCGATCGCCGGCCGGGCGGGCTCCAGGCAGCGCATGCACGGCCCGGCGAGGCCGGCCTCGAAGCGCAGCCGCAGCGCGTAGCCGTTGTGCGTCGTGCGCGAGATGTCGAGCACGGCCTCGGCGACGTCCGGCGCCACGGTGTAGGTCTCGCCGCCGAACTGCAGCGGATCGAGCGCGACCTCGAGCGTCAGCCGCCGGCCCTCGCCGGAGGTCAGGCGCAGGCGGCCGAGGTCGAAGCTGTCGGGGGGTGCCGCCATCGGGACCTGGCTACCCACTAGGGCAGCTCGACGAGCTCGCGCTTGAGGACCTTGCCGGTCGCGTTGCGCGGCAGCTCGTCGAGGAACACGATCTCGCGCGGGACCTTGAAGCGCGCGAGGTTCGCCTTGACGTGCGCCTTGATCTCGTCCTCCGTGACCTCCGCGCCGTCGCAGAGCACGACGAAGGCCCGCAGCCGCTGGCCGAAGCTCTCGTCGGGGACGCCGACCATCGCGACCTCCTCGACGCCGTCGAGGCACGCGACGAGGTCCTCGACCTCGCGCGGGAAGACGTTCTCGCCGCCCGAGACGATCATCTCGTCGTCGCGGCCGTCGATGAAGAGCCGGCCGTCCTCGTCGAAGTGGCCGACGTCGCCGGAGGACATGAGGCCGTCGAGCGTCGCCTTGCCGCCGCCGCCCGTGTAGCCCTCGAAGGCGAGCTCGGAGCCGACGAAGATGCGGCCCGTCTCGCCCGGCGCGACCTCCTTGTCGTCGGCGCCGTAGAGGCGCACGACCGTCCCGCGCGGCGGCTTTCCGGCGGTGCCGGGAGCGGCGCGCAGGTCCTCCGGCGTCGCGACCGTCGCCCAGGCGACCTCGGTCGAGCCGTAGAGGTTGTAGAGGACGTCGCCGAAGGTGTCCATGACCTTCGTCGCCAGCTCGCCGGGCAGCGCCGAGCCGCTGGCGGCGATGACGCGCAGCGAGCCGGTGTCGTAGCGGCCGATGACCTTCGGCCCGAGCTCGAGGATGCGCTGGAGCATGACCGGGACGACGGCGAGCGCCGAGCAGCCGTACTCGTCGATCGCGCGCAGCGTGTCCTCGGGGTCGAAGCGCCGGCGCAGGACGAGCGTCGAGGACATCCCGATGCCGATGATGAGGTGCGCGAGACCCCAGGAGTGAAACAGCGGCGCGGCGATGAGCGTGCGCTCGCGGGCGTGCAGCGGGATCTTCGCGAGCAGGCCCGCGATCGGATCCAGCGACTCGGGCTGGCGGCGGTTGGCGCCCTTCGGGGTGCCGGTCGTGCCGCTCGTGAGGATGACGAGCCGGCCCTTCGTGTCGGGCGGCACGACGTCGGAGCGGTCACCGGAATCGATGAGCTCCTCGAGCGTCGGGATGCCGGCGGCGTTGCCGTCCGACCACGCGAGAAAGCGCTTGCGGCCGTCGAACGAGCCGGCGAGCAGGCCGCTGAACTCCTCGTCGTAGATGATCGCCGCGGGATCCTCGCGCGCGCAGACCTCGGTGAGCTGCGGCCCGGCGAAGGCGGTGTTGAGCAACAGCGCGTGCGCCCCGAGCTTCGAGCATCCGACCATCGCCTCGACGAAGCCGCGGTGGTTGCGGCACATGATCGCGACGCCGTCGCCCTCGTTGACGCCGGCGTCGGCGAGCGCGTGCGCGAGCGCGTTGGTCCGGCGATGGACCTCCTCGAAGGTCAGCGAGCCGAGCTCGTCGATGATCGAGACCTGCTCGGGATGGCGGATCGCCGACGCGGTGTAGCCGGCGGCCGGCGTCGGCCCCCACATCCTGATGGCCTTCAGGGCCCGGACGAGCTTGTCCGGCCGGGTCGGACCGAACATCCGCGACTCGATGAGCGTGCGCGCGGTGAAGGCCTTCGTTGACAGGGTGTCCAGTCGCATGGCCCGCAATCTATTACGGTGCAGGCGCGGGGAGCGCACACGACGGTGAAGAGCGGGGCCGAGCGGCCACTACAGCCGGCCCTGCCGCTTCCGCTCCGCGGGCTCGCCCGGGCGGCGGTACCTCTTCCGCGCGCGCGTCGACAGCCCGATCTATCCGTCGGCCGGCAACAGCCGGGTCCTCAGCGTGCGCGTCCGCCGCCGGAACCTCACGGCAGCCGCAGGCCGGGCGGCAGGTCGCCGCGCTCGATGAGGCCGTGGATGTCGGCGGCGCGGCGCGGGTTGAGGTAGACGTGGCGCTGGCCGACGCTCGGCTTCTCGCTGAGCAGCCCGGCCGCGATGAGCGCCTCGCCGACCTCGTCTGCCAGCGCGCGGTCGTTGCCCGCGAAGCCGCGCGAGAGGTGGCGCATGTCGGTGTGGTAGCCGCCCCACTTCCCCATGCCGTTGAGTCGCTGCAGGATGCGCCGCGCGATCCGCCGGGCGGGCTGCGGGTCGTCGTGCGGCCGTGACGCGCCCGCGCCGGCGGGCGTGAGCAGCGCCAGCACGGCGTCCTCGCGATCGGCCACGGAGTCGGCGTCGGCGGGCCGGCCGCCGAGCCGCGCGACGGCCTCCGCGCTGCGCAGCGGCTGGGCGATCGGCGCGCGCCAGTCCCCGGCGTCGGCGACGACGTGGCCGGGGAGCGCGAGCGCCCGCGCCCGCAGCCGCGCGACCGGGGCGATGTGCTCGTCGAAGGCGACGGCGGCGAGCTCGGCGTCCTCGCGCGCGGCGGTCCGCAGCCGCAGGGCGAGGTGGCCGTCGAGCTCGCCGGCCTGCAGCGCCAGCTCGCCCGCGCTGCGCGGCGCCGGCAGCTGGGCGATCTCGACGAGCGCGCCCGCGGCGGCGGCGACCGTCAGCCAGGCGCGCTCGGGGGCGGCGGCGGGATCGGCGCGGAGGGCCACGGGCGCGGGCAGGACCGCGACGAGCGCGTCGGGCAGCGCCGCGAAGACGACGGTCACCGGCTGCTCGCGGCCCGAGCGGGCGAGCGCGAGCTCCTGCTGCGAGCGGGCGAGCTCGTCGCGCAGCAGCGCGCGCAGCCGGGCACCGCGCTCGCGCGGGGCATCGACGCCGCCGGCATCCTGGAGCGCGGTCGCGAGCAGGCTCATGGCATCGAGTATCTAGTGTCGTGGGCGCATGTCCGACTGGTTCACGCACTTCGGCTACGCGGAGGTCGCCGAAGACCTCCTCATCGGGGCCTACCCGCAGGACGCCGAGGACGTCGCCGCGCTGCGCGACTGCGGCGTCACGCGCGTGCTGAACCTCGTCCAGGACATCGAGTACGACCCCGGCGGCCGGGATGCCTGCGTCCTGGCGCTCGCGCAGGCCGGCATCGAGGAGCACCGCATCGAGGTCGTCGACTTCGGCAACCTCCTGCCCGGGCACATCGAGCTCGCGACCCGCGTCGCGCTGGGGTGGCTCGACGCCGGCGAGCGCGTCTACGTGCACTGCCGCGCCGGGATGCAGCGCTCGGCGACCGTCGCGGCGGCGATCGTCATGCTGCGCGACGGGCTCGAGGCGCCGGCCGCGCTGGACCGCATCCGCGCCCGCAAGCCGAGCGCGAACCCGCTCTCACACCAGCGCCGGGACCTCCTGCGCTGGTGGGAGCAGCGCAGCGCCTGACGCACGCGCGCCGGCGTTCCGTCAGATGCGGTCCGTAGCGTGCGACGTCATTCCCATGGAAGCTGCCACACCCCTGCCCCTCGCCCGGGTCCATGTCGTCAACGGCCGCCTCGCGATCGACTGGCTGACGATCGCCGACGAGATCGCCGTCCGGCTCGCCTCCGAGCGCGACGACCCGGCGCGCTTCGTCGTCGAGGCGGTCGAGATCGGCGCGCGGATCCTCGACCGCGAGCAGACCGGGGCCAACGCCGAGTTCGTCCGGGCGGAGTTCGAGAAGACCGCCCGCGCCCTGGACGGCGAGTTCGTCGAGCGGGCGCGCAAGGTCGCCGAGCGCCTGGACGCGAAGGTCGACGAGGTCTTCGGTCCCGAGCACGGACATGTCACGAAGGCGCTCGCGCGCCACTTCGGCGACGAGTCCTCGGTCGCCGTCCAGCACCGCGTGAAGGCCGTGCTCGACGAGGTCCGCGGGCAGCTGCGCGAGGACCTGCGCAAGCAGTTCTCCGCCGACGCGGACTCCAACCCGCTCGCGGTCTTCCAGCGCACGCATCTCGCGGCCGCGCACCAGATCGCCGGCCGCCAGGCCGAGCAGCTCACGGCGATGACCGACAAGCTCGAGGCCCTGAAGCTCGAGATCGCCGAGCTGCGCTCCGAGAAGGTCAAGCTCGCCGAGATCTCGGCCGTCGAGGAGCGCGGGACGGCGAAGGGCCGGACCTACGAGGAGGCCGTCGCCGAGGCCCTCGAGTCGATCGCCGTCGCCCGCGGCGACGACTGCGACGCCGTCGGCGACGTCCGCGGCGAGGGCGGGCGCAAGGGCGACGTCGTCGTCGCGATCGACGCCTGCGCCGGCCCGCCGCGCGGCAAGATCGTCTTCGAGGCCAAGGACCGCAAGCTCTCCAAGAACGAGGCGCTCGCCGAGCTCGACGGCGCGATGGAGACCCGCGGCGCGGACTACGGCGTCCTCGTCGTGCCCAGCGAGGCGCGGCTGCCCGCGCGCACGCACCCGCTGCGCGAGTTCAACGGCGACAAGCTCTTCGTGACCTACGACCCCGACGAGGGCTCGACGCTCGCGCTCGAGGTCGGCTACGGCCTGGCGCGCGCCCGCGTGCTCATGGCGCACGCCGGCGACGAGGGCGTCGACACCGGCGCGCTGCGCGCCGAGGTCGAGCGCGCGCAGGGCTCGATGGAGAACGTCCGGCGGATCAAGTCGCAGCTCACGAACGCGACGAACGGCGTCGACAGCGCGCGCGAGATCCTCGACGCGATGGCCGCCGACGTCCGCGCGCATCTCGCGACGATCGAGACGCTGCTCGCCGCCGCGGCCCCCGGGGACGAGGACGGCGACCACTAGCCTCAGAGCGGTGACGCGCTCGGTCATCTTCGACTGCGACGGCGTGCTCGTCGACACCGAGCACATCTCCAACACCGTGCTCGCGGGGCTGCTGACGGAGGCCGGCCTGCCGACGACGCTCGAGGACTGCATGCGCGACTACCGCGGCCGCGCGATGCCCTCCGTCCTCGCGCTCGCCACCGAGCGCCACGGCGGGCCGCTGCCGACGGACCTGAGCGACCGCTACTACGCGGCGGTCGAGGACGTCTTCGCGCGCGAGCTGCAGCCGGTGCCCGGCATCGTCGCGGCGCTGGCGCGCATCGAGCTGCCGTCGTGCGTCGCATCCAGCGGGCCGCACCACAAGATGGCGCTGACGCTGCGGCGCACCGGCCTGTGGGAGCGCTTCGAGGGGCGGATCTTCAGCGCCACCGAGGTGCGCCACGGCAAGCCCGCGCCCGACCTCTTCCTCCACGCCGCCCGGCGGATGGACTTCGATCCGGCCACGACCGCCGTCGTCGAGGACAGCGTGCCGGGCGTCGAGGCCGCGTGCGCCGCCGGGATGCGCGCGCTGGCGTTCGCGCGCCACACCGACGCCGACGTCCTCGCCGCCGCCGGCGGGGAGCCGTTCTCGGACATGGCGCAGCTGCCCGGCCTCCTGGCGGCATGAGCGAGGAGATCGTCGCCCGCCGCGTCGTCGTCAGCGGGCACGTCCAGGGGGTGTTCTTCCGCGACCGCACGCGCCGCGAGGCGCATCGCCTCGGCGTCGCCGGGTGGGTGCGCAACTGCGCCGACGGCACCGTCGAGGCGTGGTTGGAGGGGCCGCCGGCCGCCGTCGGCGAGCTCGTCGTCTGGGCGCGCGAGGGCCCGCGCCACGCGACCGTCCACGAGGTGCGCGTCGAGGAGGCCGAGCCGCAGGGGCTCGAGCGCTTCAGCATCCGCTAGACGATTGACCACGGAGGACGCGGGTACGCCAGCCCCGCGAAGTCAACATGAAGGGAGCCTGCGAATGGCAACCCAAGTGAAGGAATCGTTCTCTGTGTCCAACCCCGACCAGGCATGGGAGACGGTCTCCGACGTCACCAAGCTCGTGGCCTGCGTTCCTGGTGCAACGGTCGTCTCGGCGGACAGCCCGACGAAGGCCAAGGCCGAGATCGCGGTCGACATGGGCTCGATGTCGATGAAGTTCTCCGGCCCGGTCGAGATCGTCGAGGCCGACGCCGGGTCCAAGCGCGCGGTCGTCAGGGCCCAGGCGAAGGAGGCCGGCGGCCAGAGCAACGCCGACGGCACCGTCACGATCCAGATCTCCGGTGACGGTGGGACGGTCGAGGGCTCGGCGAACGTCAGCGGCAAGGCCGCGTCGATGGGCGAGGGCACCGTGCAGGCCGTGCTGCAGCAGCTCGTCAAGCAGTTCGCGGCGAACGTCTCGAAGGCGTAGCGCACGGGTGGTCCGGGGCGCGGGGTCTCCCGCGCCCGCGTGACCCGCCCGCCTACCGGACTTCGGCGGGCTCGTCCTTGCCCTGCAGGCGCTCGCGGCCGCGCTGGACGGCCGCGATGAACTTCGAGAGGTTGACCTCGAGCGTGTTGAGGATCTCGTCGGCGTAGTCCTCGGCGCCGAGCCGGATCTCGCGCTCACGGGCGCGGGCGTCCTCGATGATGTCCTCGGCGGCGCGCTCGGCCTGCTTGGTGACCTCTTCCTCGCCGACGAGCTGGTTCTGGCGCTCGCGCGCCTCCTTGACGATCCGCTCGGCCTCGCGCTTGGCCTCGGCGAGCATCTCCTGGCGCTCCTTGACGATCCAGCGCGCCTGCTTGATCTCCTCGGGGATCGTCGCGCGCATCTGGTCGAGGATGTCGTAGATCTCGTCCTTGTCGACGCGCACCTGCCCGGTCATGGGGACGAGCTTGGCGTTGTGCACCAAGTCATCCAGCTTGTCGATGAGAACCAGGACGTCCATTGGCAACCCTCTTGTTCGCTAGCGCCCGAGCTCTTCCTTCAACCGCTGTGCGACGCGCGCGGGGACGAGCTCCTCGATCGCCCCGTCGAACATCGCCAGCTCTTTGATCCCGCTCGAGCTCAGGAAACTGTACTGCGGGCTGGCCATGAGGTAGAGGGTGTCCAGATCGGGGGCCTGCAGGCGGTTGAGCTGGTGCATCTCGAACTCGTACTCGAAGTCGGAGATCGCGCGCAGCCCCTTGACGATCGCCTTGGCTCCCTGGTCGCGTGCGAAGTCCACGACGAGCGTCGAGAACGCCATCGCGCGGACGCCGTCGAGATGGGCCGTCGCCTCCTCGATGAACGCGAGGCGCTCGTCGACGCCGAACAGCGTCTGGCCCTTGCGCGCGGGCAGGTTGACGACCCCGACGATGACCTCGTCGAAGAGCTCCGAGCAGCGCGCGATGACGTCGAGGTGCCCGTTGGTGATCGGGTCATACGAGCCCGGGCAGACGGCGATTCGGTGGTCAGGGTTCATGGATGCGGATGACGGTGTCGCCGTAGCGGCGCTCGTCGGTGAGCGCGAACCGGAGCTCCAGCGGCTCGCGGCGGTCGCTCTCGCTGACGACGCGCGCCCCGGGTGCGAGCACCGCGGGAAGCGCCTCTGAGAGCTCCCGCCCCAGCCCGGCGGCGCGCCGGTAGGGAGGATCGAGGAAGACCAGATCGTATGGGTCGGCGAGATCCGGCGGCGGGCGCAGGGCTGCACGGGCCTCCATCCGGCGCACCTGCGCCTCGATCCCGAGCGCCGCGAGGTTGGCTCTGATGGCCGCGATCGCCTTCGGCGAGCGGTCCACGAAGACCGCCGCGGCGGCACCGCGCGAGAGCGCCTCGATCCCCAGCGCGCCCGAGCCGGCGTAGAGATCGAGCACGCGCGCGCCCCGCACGTCGGCGCCCAGGACGCTGAAGAGCGCCTCGCGGACGCGGTCGCTCGTCGGCCGCGTCGCGGTGCCCGGCGGCGCGACGAGGCGCCGTCCGCCGTAGAGCCCCGCGACGACGCGCATCAGGCCGGGAGCGGCTGCAGCTCGGTCTCGCCGTAGGCCGCGGCGAGCGCCTCGGCGAGCAGGCGGTGCTCCGGCGCGTCGAGATCGGGGTCGGCCGCCAGCAGCCCCTCGGCGTAGACCTTCGCCGCCTCGGCGAGCGCCTCGTCCTCGGGCAGCCGCGCGACCTTGAACTGCGCCAGGCCCGACTGCCGCGTCCCGGCGAGCTCGCCCTCCCCGCGCAGCTCGAGGTCGATGCGCGCGAGCTCGAAGCCGTCGGTGTGGCGCTCGAGCGCCCGCAGGCGCGCCGACAGCTTGGGCCCGAAGAGCAGGCACAGCGACGCATGCTCGCCGCGCCCGACGCGGCCGCGCAGCTGGTGCAGCTGGCTGATCCCGTATCGCTCGGCCCCCTCGACGAGCATGACCGTCGCGTTCGGGACGTCGACGCCGACCTCGATGACCGTCGTCGCGACGAGGACGTCGGCGCCGCCGGCGGCGAACGCCGCCATCGCCTCCTGCTTCTCGCGCGGTCGCATCTGCCCGTGCAGCAGCGCGACGCGGTAGCCAGCGAGCTCGCCGGTGCGCAACCGCTCGTATTCGACAGTCGCGGCGCGCGCCTGCAGGACCTCGGACTCCTCGACGAGCGGGCACACGACGAACGCCTGGCGGCCGGCGTCGAGCTCCTCGCGGATGCGCTCGTAGGCGCGCGCGCGCTCGCCGTCGCTGGAGGCGACGTGCGTCGTCACCGGCCGGCGCCCGCGCGGCAGCTCGCGCAGCGCGGTGACGTCGAGGTCGCCGTAGCGCATGAGCGCCATCGTCCGCGGGATCGGCGTCGCCGTCATGTGCAGCACGTGCGGGACGAGCCCCGCCGGCGCCTTGGCATCCAGCGCGGCGCGCTGGCGCACGCCGAAGCGGTGCTGCTCGTCGACGACGACGACCGCGAGGCGGTCGAAGCGCACGTCCTCCTCGACGAGCGCATGCGTGCCGACGACGAACGACAGCTCGCCGCTGGCGAGCTTGCCGAGCGTGTCCGTGCGCCGCGACCTCGTCGTCGAGCCCGTCAGCAGCGCGATCCGCACCGCCTCGCCCGGCAGCAGCCGCTGGAGCGTCGCGAAGTGCTGCTCGGCGAGGACCTCGGTCGGCGCCATGAACGCCGCCTGCATGTCGTTCTCGACGGCACGCAGGATCGCGTGCAGGGCGACGACCGTCTTGCCCGAGCCGACCTCGCCCATGAGCATCCGCATCATCGGACGGGCCTGGGCGAGCTCGGCGTCGAGGACGTCCATCGCCGCGACCTGGTCGCCGGTGAGGTCAAACGGCAGCAGCTCCTCGCGCCAGCGCTTGGAGAGCACCGGCGGCTCGTCGAGGACCGGCGCGCTGGCGGAGGCGCGGCGGTGGGCGCGGCGGCGCAGGAGCGAGAGCTGCGCGAGCAGCAGCTCGTCGAACGCCAGCCGGCGCCGGCCGCCCTCGTGGTCGCCGGCGTGCGCGGCGACGAGCGCCGCGGGCCGGTCGGGGAAGCCGCCGCGAGCGCGGACGCGCGCCGGCAGCGGCTCGACGGCATCGATCGCCGACGCGAGGTGCGCGCGGACGAGCGCGAGGATCTGCGTCGACGACAGCCCCTCCGTCGTCGGGTAGTGCGCGACCGCGCCCTCGCCGCTCGTGTTCTCGGCGGTCGGGGCGTGGCCGGACACGCGGAAGGCGTTGCGCGCCGCATACGTGCCGTGCAGCACGAGCCGCGTGCCGGGCGGGTACTTGCGCTGCAGCCACGGCTGGTTGAAGAACGTGACCTTCATGACCCCCGTCTCGTCGGCGACCGTCGCCTCGACGAGCGGCTTCATCCCGCGGCGGCGCACCGGCCGGCTGGAGATCGAGCGAACCTCGACGACGACGGTCGCGGCCTCGCCGGGGGTCAGCGTCGCGACGGTGCGCGCCTCGCGGCGGTCGCGCGGGAGGTGCTCGAGGAGGTCGCCGACGGTGTGCAGGCCGAGCTGCTCGGCCGCCTCGGCGGCGGTCCTCGGCGTGACCTTCAGCGCCGCGGCCAGCACGGACGGCCGCGGCCAGCGCAGCGGGGCGCCCAGCAGCTCGTCGTGGTCGAGCTCGTCGGCGCTGCCGAACGCGGTGGGCACGGGTGGTCTCCCCACACCTGGATGATGATCGGCGCGGCGGTCGGCGCTACTCGGCCGCCACGAGCCACCAGTAGCTCGGCTGCCCGCCGACCTCGCACTCGAGCTCGACGCCGCCGGGCCCGAGCGCGCGGACGCCGGCCTCGTCCAGCGGCGCGCCCTCGCCGGAGATGCAGGTCAGCAGCTCGGCGTCGCCGGCAAGCGCGCCGAGGACGGCGGCCAGCGTCGGGCCCGGCTCGCCCCAGGCGACGATCGCGTCGTCGACGAAGCCGACGGCGTCGCCGACGGCGAAGCGCCCCTCGCCGTCGTCGCGCGCGGCCGGTGCGACGGCGCCGCTGCGCAGCCGCTCGAGAGCCGCGTCCACGGCCGCGAGGTTCTCCGCCGCCGAGCGCTGTGGGTCGAGCGCCAACGCCGCGGCGAGGCCCGTCTGCTGCGAGCGCGCGGCGGTGACGTGGACGACCTTCTCCGACAGCTCGGCGGCGTGCGCCGCGGCCATGACGACGTTCGGCGAGTTCGGCAGGACGACGACCTCCTCGGCGGGCACGTCGTGGATGCCCGCGAGCAGCTCGTAGGTCGAGGGGTTCAGTGTCGGCCCGCCGTCGAGGACGGCGACGCCGAGGCTCGCGTAGAGCTCGCGCATCCCCTGCCCTGCGACGACCGCGAGCGCGCCGCAGCGCGGCCGCGGCGCATCCGAGCCGTCGCCGGCCGTGCCCAGCCGCGCGGAGCGCTGGAGCACCTGGGCGTGCATGTCGGCGACGTCGAGACGCGACACGTCGCCGACGGCGTCGAAGAGCGACGTCGCGGCGGCCGGCTCGTCGGTGTGGACGTGGACCTTCAGGGTCGCGGCGTCACCGACGACGAGGACGGAGTCGCCGATCGCCTCCAGCGGGTCGATCCACTCGACGGGGTCGAGGGCGTGACCGGTGACGGCAAAGTTCGTGCAGTAGCGGTACGTCGAGGAGCTGTGCTCGGGATGGCTGATGCGCGCGGGAGCGGTATGGCGAGCGACCTGCGGCCCGTCGCTGCCGCGCAGCGCGGCGATGATGCCGGCGAAGATGATCGTCAGCGCGTGGCCGCCGGCGTCGACGACGCCGCTCGTGCGCAGGATCTCGAGCATGTCCGGCCCCCTGCGGACGGATTCCTCCCCCGCCTCCAGCGCGCGCTCGAGGACGTCGGCGATGAGCGCGTTCTGGACCGCGGGGTCGCCCTCGGAGCCCAGCCGCGTGTCGCCCATGTGCGCGAGGTCGGTCGCCACGCGCGTGGCCATCTCGCGCATGACGGTGAGGATCGTGCCCTCGGCGGGCGCGCGCACCGAACCGTAGGCGCGCTGTGCGGCGCGCGCCATCGCGGCGCCGATGAGGACGGGATCGACGAGCTCGCCGGGCCTCGACACGAGCTCCTCGGCGGCGCCGCGGATGAGCTGGGAGAGGATGACGCCGCTGTTGCCGCGCGCGCCGAGCAGCGCCGCGCGCGCGACGGACTCGACGATCTCGTCGCGGCCGATCTCGTCGATGAGGCGGTCGCCGCCGCTCGCGAGGCGGTCGACCTCGACGAGCACCGCGCGCAGTGTCAGCGCCATGTTGTCGCCGGTGTCGCCGTCGGCGACCGGGAAGACGTTGAGGTCGTTGATCTCCTCGCGCCGCGACTCGAGGTGCGCGAGAGCGCCCTCTACGACGGCGCGAAACCGGACGAGTGAGGGGTCCGACATGCTGAAAACCGGTCTCGCCCTACGGTCGTCGCACGCTCCGACGTGCGGGCGACGCGACCTAGAGGGCCTTGGTGACCTTGCCGGCCTTCAGGCAGCGGGTGCAGACGTACACCCGGCGCGGCGCGGATCCGACGAGGATCCGGACCTTCTGGAGGTTCGGGTTGAAGCGCCGCTTCGTGGCGACCATCGAGTGGCTGCGGCTCTGGCCGAACGCCGGACCCTTCCCGCAGCTGTGACAGACCTTGGCCATCGCGCTCAGCAGTGTAGAGGACGGCTGCGGCGGGGTTGGGCGCCGGGGGTCGGCGGGTAACGTCACCCGAACAATGCCCCTGGCCTCTCAGATCGAGCTGCCGGAGCGCTACCGCGTCGCCCGCCACATCGCCAGCGGCGGCATGGCCTCCGTCTGGGAGGTCGAGGACCTCCTTCTCGGCAGGGTCGTCGCGGTCAAGGTGCTCGGCTCCCAGTATGCAGCCGACCCCGGCGCGCGCGAGCGCTTCCAGCGCGAGGCGCGAACCGCCGCGCAGGTGTCCGCCCACCCGAACGTCGTGACGATCTACGACATCGGCGAGCACGGCGACGACGCCTTCATCGTCATGGAGTACTTCTCCGGCGGCACCGTCGCCGACCGGCTGAAGGCCGCGCGCGAGCACGGCGAGGTCGTCGATCGCGACACCGCGATGGGCTGGCTGCGCGAGGCCGCGGCCGGGCTCGACGTCGCGCACGCCGCCGGGATCGTGCACCGCGACGTCAAGCCCGCGAACCTCCTGCTCGACGCCCATGATCGCCTCGCCGTCGCGGACTTCGGGATCGCCCGGCTCGCGGACGACACCGGGATGACGCAGACCGGGCAGGTCATGGGGACCGCCGCCTACCTCTCGCCCGAGCAGGCCACCGGCGACCCGGCGACGGATGCCAGCGACCGCTACGCGCTGGCGGTCGTCGCCTACGAGCTGCTCTCGGGCGAGCGCCCGTTCGCCGCGACGGCACCCGCCGCCCAGCTGCTCCAGCATGCCGAGGAGCCGCCGCCGCGCGCGACCGACGCGGCGCCCGATCTGCCGAAGGCCGTCGACGCCGTGCTCAAGCGCGGGCTGTCGAAGGACCCGCGGGCGCGGCCGGCGACGGCGACGGACCTCGTCGACGAGCTCGAGCGCGCGCTCGCCGACAGCAATGCCCCGATCGACACGACGCGCCCGATGGTCCCGGTCGCGGCGGTGCCGGCGCCGGTCGCCGCGGTGCCCGAGCCCGAGCCCGAGCCGGAGCCGGAGCCCGCACCGGAGCCCGAGCCCGTGCCCGCGCCGGAGCCCGCGCCCGCACCGGAGCCCGCACCGGTCGCACGGCGCGCCGCCGCACCGCCTCCCCCGCCCCCGCCGGCGCCCCGCGCCGCCCGTGAGCCCGCCCGTCCCGCGCCCGCCGCGGCCCGGCCGTCGCCGGTGCGCGGGCGCGGCCTGCCGCTCGTCGGCGTGCTCGCGGTCGCCGTCGTCATCGTCGGCGCGCTCGTCGGCCTCGCGCTGCAGGGCGGCAACAACCCCGACCGCCCGGCGATCTCCTCCGGCAAGAAGAGCTCCGCCTCCAAGCAGAAGACGTCGTCGACCCCCAGCGCGACAGCGCAGCAGGGGCAGCAGGAGAGCACGAGCTCCTCGCAGCAGCCGGCCGCCAGCGGCTCCGCGAGTCCCAGCGCTCTGAACGACCGCGGCTTCGCCCTCATCAACGCCGGCGACTACGCCGGTGCCGTCGAGCCGCTGCGCGCCGCCGTCCAGGGCTACCGCGACGCCGGCCGCACCGGCGAGCTGGGCTTCTACTTCGCGCTCTACAACCTCGGCGTCGCGCTCAACCGCTCCGGCAACCCGCAGGAGGCGATCCCGGTGCTCCAGGAGCGCCTGCAGAACCCCAACCAGCGCGGCACGGTGCAGCGCGAGCTCGACAGCGCGCAGGCCAAGCTCGGCGGCGGCAAGAAGGCCAAGGCCAAGGGCCAGGACTGACCCCGCGGCGGGCCGCCCGCCCCGAGCCCACCCGGACGGACAGTTCGCGCTCGATAATCCGGTGCACCGGCGCTACGCTCGATCGATGGCAGGATGCCGCTGGTGTGCCGTGGCGAGCATGGCGCTCGCAGTGCTGGCAGGACCGTCGGTTGCGCGGGCGCAGGCGGCCCCGAAGCGCCAGGCGGCACCCGTCCACGTCGTGACGCCGCCGCCGGCGTTGCGGCGCGTGCAGCTCGGCACCGCGCTGCGCCTCGATGCGCTGCGGGGGGACGAGCGCTACCGCGAGACGTTCCTGCGGGAGTTCGACCAGCTCACGCCCGAGAACGAGATGAAGATGCAGACGCTGCAGCCGCGCCGCGGCGTCTACGACTTCTCGGCCGCCGACGCGCTCGTCGCGTTCGGCCGCGCCGAGGGCCGGCGCGTCCACGGTCACGCGCTCGTCTGGGGCCTGCAGGTCCCGCTGTGGCTCATCGACCACGGGGTCACCGAGAACCTCGGGCTGACGCTGCCGCCGCTCTCGGTCCCGAAGCTGCCGCGGCGGCTCGGCCCGCCGGTCAACGACCTGCTGACGCTCGCGACCGGCTGGACGCGCAGCGAGCTGCTGGGGATCATGCGCAGCCACATCGACACGGTCGTGCGCCACTTCGGCGACGGCGTGCCCGAGTGGGACGTCGTCAACGAGCCGATGGCCGAGGACGGCAGCCTGCGCAACAACGTCTGGCGGCGGTTCATCGGCGCCGACTACGTCGAGCTCGCGCTGCGCGCCGCGCACGCGGCGAACCCGCGCGCGAAGCTCTTCATCAACGACTACGCCGTCGAGAGCCCGACGGCCAAGCGCGCCGGGCTGCTGGCGCTCGTGCGCGACCTCAAGGCGCGCGGCGTGCCGCTGGACGGCGTCGGCCTGCAGTACCACACCCACATCCAGGGCTTCCACGACGAGGCGACGCTCGCCGACACGATCCGCGCGTTCGGCGCCCTCGGAGTCGAGGTGCAGATCAGCGAGATGGATGTCGGGACGAGCCTGCTCGACGGCACGCGCGAGCAGCGGCTCGCGCGGCAGGCGGAGGCCTACGGCGCCGCGGCGCGGGCCTGCAACGCCGTCCTGGCGTGCAGCGCGTTCACGACCTGGGGCATCACCGACCGGGTGTCGTGGCTCGGAGCGGGCGAGATGCCGCTGCTCTTCGACACGCAGTACGAGCGCAAGCCCGCCTACACGGCGGTGCGCTCGTCGTTCGCGAAACGCTCAGCGCGGGGTGCGCGCAGGGCGCGGCGCGTGACCCGGCCGGCGCGGAGCGGGCTCGTGACCGTCCGCAAGACGACGCGGTCCTCGTAGGCGCACGCCGCTCGGATCGCTGGCCGCGAGCGGCAGCTGCGGCCGTGAGGTCTGCACCGCCGGCTGCGGCGACGGCGGGACGGGCCGCGGCTCGTCGTCGGGCGGGCCGCCGCCGAAGCCCCAGCGCCGGCGCCAGCCGGCGCGGGTGTCCTCCTCGAGCATCGCCCACACGAGCGCCACGCCGCCGGCGACGTGCACGACGAAGACGAGCGAGAGGGCGATGACCTCCTGGAACTCGACCGCGGGCATGCCCAAAGCCTACCCCGGCCGCGCGGCTGTCGAGCGCCCTCAGGCGAGCTCGGCGCGGATGCGCGCGAGCGCGAGGACGGCCTCGGCGGCGTCCTCGCCCTGGTTGCGCTTGCCGCCGCCGGTGCGGGCGAGCGCCTGCTCCATGCTGTCGACGGTCAGCACCCCGAAGCCACAGGGCACGCCGGTGCGCAGCATGACGTCCATGATCCCGCGCGCGGCCTCGGCGCAGACGTGGTCGTAGTGGCTCGTCTCGCCGCGGATGACCGCGCCGAGGCAGGCGATCCCGGCGTAGCGGCCGGACTCGGCGGCGGTCAGCGCGGCGAGCGGCAGCTCGAAGGCGCCGGGGACCTCGAAGACGTCGACCTCCCCGCCGGCGGCCTGGAACAGGCCCTGCGCGCCGGCGACGAGACGCTCGGCGAGCTCCTCGTAGAAGCGGCCGACGACGATCGCGTACCTCATGAGCGCTCCTCGCGCTGGTCGCGCGCCTCCTCGTCGTGGAGCATCTCCTTGTCGACGTCGAGGCCCTGGTGGTGCAGCGTGTGGCCCATGCGCTCGCGCTTGGCGCGGAGGTAGGCCTCGTTGTGCGGGTTGGGGATGTGCTCGATCGGCAGCTGCTCGCTGACCGACAGCCCATAGCCCTCGAGGCCGCGGATCTTCTTCGGGTTGTTCGTGAGGATCCGGATCGAGCTCAGGCCGAGATCGACGAGGATCTGGGCGCCGATGCCGTAGTCGCGCAGGTCGGCGGGCAGGCCGAGCTGGAGGTTGGCCTCGACGGTGTCCATCCCGCCCTCCTGGAGCTTGTAGGCGCGCAGCTTGTTCAGCAGGCCGATCCCGCGACCCTCCTGGGAGAGGTAGAGCAGGACGCCCTGGCCCTCGGTCTCGATCATCGCGAGCGCCGCCTCGAGCTGCTCGCCGCAGTCACAGCGCAGCGAGTGGAAGACGTCCCCGGTGAGGCACTCGGAGTGCACCCGGACGAGCACGTCGTCGTGCCCGTCGACCTCGCCCTTGACGAGCGCGACGTGGTGCTTGCCGCCGACGAGCTCGCGGTAGCCGACGGCCTCGAAGTCGCCGAAGCCGGTCGGCAGCTTCGTCGACACGACGCGCTCGACGAGCTTGTCGTGGCGCCGACGGTAGGCGATGAGGTCGGCGACGGTGATCATCTTCAGCTCGTGCCGGCGGCAGTACTCGACGAGGTCGTCGACGCGCGCCATCGTGCCGTCGTCGTTCATGACCTCGCAGATGACGCCGGCCGGGTTCAGGCCGGCGAGGCGGGCGAGGTCGACGGCCGCCTCGGTCTGGCCGGCGCGCTCGAGGACGCCGCCGGCGCGGCTCTTGAGCGGAAAGACGTGGCCGGGCTGGACGAGGTCGCGCGGCGAGCTCTCGGGATCGATCGCGACCTGGATCGTCCGGGCGCGGTCGGGCGCCGAGATCCCGGTGGTGACGCCCTCGCGGGCCTCGATCGAGACCGTGAAGGGCGTCTCGAAGGGCGACTCGTTCTTCGCCGCCATGAGGTCGAGGCCGAGCTCCTCGCAACGCTCGGCGGTGAGCGACAGGCAGATGAGCCCGCGTCCCTCCTTCGCCATGAAGTTCACGGCCTCGGGCGTCGCGAACTGCGCGGCCATCGTGAGATCGCCCTCGTTCTCGCGGTCCTCGTCGTCGCAGACGACGACCATCTTGCCCTGGCGGATGTCCTCCAGCGCCTCGTCGATCGTCGCGAACGGGCTGTGCTTCGTCGGGCTCATGCCCAGAAGCTTCGCAAACCGCGGGCGCTCGCCGGTCAGGCGGTGAAGTCGACGTCGGCGCCGGCGGGTGTAGGCTCGCGCCGGGATGCCGCGCGGCAGGCGAATCTTCTGGCTCGCGGCGATCCCGCCCGTCGTGTCGATCCTCGTCGCGACGCTGGCGCCGGGACCGCACGGCCACTGGTCCGAGCACCTGTCGGCGGTCGGGCTGAAGAGCGTGCAGCTCCTGTTGCTGCTCGGCCTGCTCGCGCTGCTGGGATGGCGGCGACTGTCCGTGCCGCTGCTGATCGCCTTCGGCGTCGTGGCGTCGGGCATTCTCGTGCAGGTCGTCGGTGACGCCCAGGTCGCCGAGTCGATCTGGCGCACGTCCGGCAACCCGGAGCGCGGCGCGGGCTACGAGTCCGGACACGAGACGGGCGAGCTCGGCGATCTCATCGTGTTCGCCGGCGGTCTCGCGTTCGCGATCGCAGCCGGCATCGCGCGGCGGGTCCCCCTGAAGCTCGCGATCGCGGCCGCCGTGCTGACGATCTTCCCGCCGCCGTTCTTCTGGCCCGCGGTGGGCGTGCTCGTGCTCCTCTTCCACGGCCTGACGTCGGAGCGCGGCTTCAGGCGCGACCCCGGCGCGCTCGTGCCGGGCCCTCCGTCGCCCGCTGCGAGCTAGCTAGAGACCGCCCGGCAGCAGCTTCTCGACGTACTTCGCCAGGACGTCGACCTCGAGGTTCACCGGTGTGCCATCGGCCGCGCTGCCGAGCGTCGTGCGCTCGAGCGTCTCGGGGATGAGCGACACGTCGAAGCCCTCGCCGTCGATGCGCGCGACCGTCAGCGACACGCCGTCGACGGCGATCGAGCCCTTCTCGACGACGTAGCGCAGGACGTCGGGGCCGGCGAGGATCGTCACGACGCGCGCGAAGCCGTCCTCGCGCACGCCCGCGACGGCACCGACGCCGTCGACGTGGCCCTGCACGATGTGGCCGCCGAGGCGGTCGCTCGCGCGCAGGGAGAGCTCGAGGTTGACGCTCGCGCCCGCCTCGACGTCGCCGAGCGCCGAGCGGCGCAGCGTCTCGTGCATGACGTCGGCGCCGAAGCGGTCGCCGCAGATCCCGACGGCCGTGAGGCAGACGCCGTTGACCGCGACCGAGTCGCCCTCCTCGACCTCCCGCGCGAGCGGCGACTGCAGCGTCAGGCGCACCCCGTCGGCGGTGCTGTCCACGCTCGCGACGGTCCCGAGACCCGCGACGAGTCCGGTGAACACGAGATCACCACTCCCGCAGGCGGGCGGAGATCAGCAGGTCGTCGGCGACCCGCTCGCAGTCGAGCGTCATGGCGCGCAGCGCCTCGGAGATGCGCTCGACGCCCTCGCCCTCCAGCGGGTCGCGCGCGGCGCGGCCGCCGAGCAGCAGCGGGGCGAGGAAGAGCCGGACCTCGTCGATCTCGCCGGCGTCGAGGAACGCGCCCGCGAGGTGCGGGCCGCCCTCCAGGAGGATCGACGTCACGCCGCCGGCGCCGAGCTGATCGAGCGCCGAGCGCACGCGCGCGGGCTCGTTGGCGCCGATCGCGACGACGACCTCCGCGCCGGCCATCTCCAGCGCCTCGGTCGCCGACCGGCCGGCGGCGCGCGAGACGACGACGGTCAGCGGCAGCTGCGGCGCCGCGGTCACGAGCTGGGAGTCCAGCGGCAGGCGGGCGGTGGCGTCGAAGACGACGTGGCGGGGCTGGTGGTGGACGCCGTCCACGCGCGCGGTGAGCTGCGGGTCGTCGGCGAGCGCGGTGCCGATGCCGACCGCCACCGCGTCGACGCTCGCGCGCCAGCGGTGCGCGCGGGCGCGGCTGGACTCGTCGGAGATCCACCGCGAGTCGCCGGTCCGCGTGGCGACCTTGCCGTCGAGCGTCATCGCCGACTTGAAGAGCACCCACGGGCGCCCGATGCGCGCGTGCTTGCGGAAGGCCTGGTTGACGAGCCGCGCGCGGGCGGCGATCTCGCCCTCGGCGACGACGACGTCGACGCCCTCGTCGCGCAGGATGCCCAGGCCCCGCCCGGACGCCTTCTCGCTGGGGTCGTCGGAGGCGACGACGACGCGGGCGATGCCGGCGGCGACGATCGCATCGGTGCAGGGCGGCGTCTTGCCGTGATGGCAGCAGGGCTCCAGCGAGACGTAGAGCGTCGCGCCGTGGGTGCTCGCGCCGGCGGCGTCGGCGGCCGCGATGGCGTTGACCTCGGCGTGCGGCCCGCCGCACTCCTCGTGCCAGCCCTCCCCCAGCACCTGCCCGTCGCGGACGATGACGGCGCCGACCATCGGGTTCGGATGCACCCGCCCGAGGCCGAACTCGGCGAGCTCGATCGACCGCGCGAGATGCTCGTTGTCAGCTGCGGTCAGCAGGGCCATCCGACGCAGCATAGGGCCGCCGCGCGGCGGTCGTCAGCCGTTTGCGCACTGGCCGCCCTGGAGGCGGTAGACGGTCATCTCGGGTCCTGGCCGGTTGTAGGCGAGCGGGTAGTAGTTGAACGTCCAGTCGAAGTTGAAGCCGACCGGGCCCTTGCCCTCCGAGTACGGCGAGGCGTCGTAGACGACCTTCGAGCGCCGCTCGAGCTCCTCGTAGTAGCGCAGCGCGTCGGGTACGACGCCGGGCTCCGCCTCGGCGCGCCCGCGCTGCGTGGAGCCGACGACGACCCAGCAGTACTCCTGCTGCTCGAAGAGGCTCACGAGATCGGGGCGCAGCGCGCGCTCGAAGTCCTCGATGTTCAGCACGCCGGCGGGGCCGGGCACGGGCAGGCCGGTCTGCGGGTCGATCTTGCGGCTCAGCGGGTACTTGTTCCACCGGTTGCCGTTGGGGATGATCGGCAGCGGGTTGCCGATGTCCTGCGCCCACTGGTCGGGCACGACGGGCTCGACGACGACCTTCTTGCCGGCAGGGACGTTGGCGACCATCCACTCGCGCGCGAGGTTGCGCGTGTCCTCGCGCGAGAGCACGAGGCCGCTGTGCAGCGAGTAGACGAAGCCCTGCCCGCAGAGCGCGACGACCGCGATCGTCGCGAACGTCGGCTTCAGGACCGGCGACGCGCGCGCGACCCAGTCGACGAGCTCCATCGCGGCGTACGCGGCGAGGATGCAGACGAACGGGAACACCGGCATGAGCCAGCGCCCGAAGTAGCGCTCCTGGGAGCCCATGAACAGCACGAACACGATGACCGGCGGGACGAGGATCCAGACGAGCCGCGACTCGTCGAACCACAGCCGCACGGCGCCGCCGACGGCGAGGACGAGCGGCACCCACCCCAGCCCCCAGCCGAACGACCACAGGTAGTAGACGTAGCCGTTGTCCTGCGTGAGCCCGAGCTTGCCTGCCGCGTCGCCCGAGGCGTCGGACTGGTGCGTCAGGCCGTCCCAGAACGCGCTGAAGTCCAGCAGCGCGTAGGGGTTGGCGACGAGGAACATCGCCAGCGCGGCGCCTGCGGCGATCGCGACGCCGCGCGCCGCGAAGCCCTTGCCGCCCTGCGCGGCGAACTGCGCGCCGACGGCGCCCAGCAGCGCGAGCAGCACGATCCCGCCCGTGTACTTCGTCGCGCAGGCGAGGCCGAGGCCGATCCCGGCGAACGCGTAGTCGCGGGCGCGGCCGTTGCGCAGGACGCCCGCGGTGCCCCAGAGCGCGAGGCAGACGCCGAAGAGCGTCGGCACGTCGTTGAGCGCGAGCTTCGAATAGAAGACCGGCAGGAACGCGACGGCGAAGATGCCCGCCGACAGCAGGCCGACGCGGCGGTCGACGAGGCGCGAGCCGGCGAGGTACAGCAGCCAGACGGCGAGCGTGCCGAGGATCGCCGCGAGCACGCGGGCGATGACCCAGATCTCCGTCGGATCGGCGGCGAAGGCGTCCGAGACGCCGGCCCGCCCGCCGTACCACGCGCCGAGCACGATGTGGACGAGGTACGTGTAGGCCGGCGGGTTGACGTAGTAGTTCGGGTTCCAGTCGTGCCCGAACAGGCCGATGGCGCGCGTCACGAAGTGCGCGTTCTCGTCGGCGTTGTAGGCGTAGGGCAGGCCGTGGTCGACGCCCCAGATCCGCAGCCCGAACGCGAGCAGGAGCACGGCGCCGATCGCCAGGCCCCAGCCGAGCCGGCCGCCCCCGCGCGTGCTCGCCGCCGGGAGGTTCATGAGCGGCCCGCCGCCGGGCTGCGACGGCAGCTCATGGCGCGGCCGCGTCTCAACAGCGGACATAGGCGGCGTAGTAGCGGCTCGTCGCGGCGCGCGTGAAGCCGGCCGGCGGCAGGTTGTTGACGGTCTCGTCGTTGTCGGTCACGAACGCCTGCTTGAAGATCGCCATGCGGTCGTGGACGAGCAGGACGACTCCGCGGGCAGGCGGCGCGACCTTGTCGCTGGAGCGCGCGAGGACGCCCGTGCGGTCGCGGTCGAGGATCCAGCGCACGTCGGGGATGAGCTTGTGGTTGGGCACATACACGGGGCCGCAGCGCAGGGCCGCGACGACGGCCGGATCCTTCAGGACGTTCTCCAGCGCCCCGTGAGCATCGCCGCGGAAGCGCAGCTCGTTGTGCAGCTGCTCGAGATTAACGCGGGTCGCGGTGAAGACGATCCCGAAGACGACGAGCGCGGCGGCAGCGGTCGCCCACAGCCGCCGCCAGGCGCTGCGCTCGCGCAGCATCGTCCAGCCTGCGATGAAGACGGCCGCGAAGACCATGACGCACAGCGACGGGACGAGCAGGTAGCGGTCGATGACCGACAGCCCCGCGAAGCCGACGAGCGCGAACGTCCCGACGCCCGCGAGAAAGAGCGCCAGCGGCATGACCGCCCGGCGCGGGGTCAGGAGGATCGCCAGCACGACGCCGACCGCGGCGCCCATGACGACGGGGAACTTCGCGAGCTTGATGAGAAAGGCGTAGAGCGCCTCGGGGACGGCGGCGCCGCCCTTGTTGCGGCCGAGCTCCTCGGCGAGCTCGCCGGTCGCGGTCAGCGAGTAGAGCGGGTCGCCGGTCACCGCGAAGTCGACCGCCACCCAGACCAGCGGCCCGACGGCCGCGAGCGCCGCGAAGCACAGGCGCCCGGTCCACGTCGCGCGCGGAAAGAGCCAGAGCCAGTACAGGCCCGCGAGCACCCAGGCCTCCGGGCGCATGAGGCCTGCGGCCGCGAGCAGCCCGAGCACGAGCAGCGGGCGCTCGCGCGGCCTCCGCGCCTCGAAGACCGCCGCCCAGATGACGATCGCGAGGTACGGGATGTCGATGTAGCCGCGCGCGGCGAGGAACGGGAAGTCGAAGCGCGTCACGAGCAGCGCCGCGGCGGCCGCGCCGACGAGCGGCGTGAACGCCGTCTTGCCGAGCGCGTAGACGCCGGACACGAGCACGAGGAACGAGATCACCGCGAAGGCGACCATCACGCGGTCGGCGCCGTCGCCCAGCGGCGTCAGCAGCGCTCCGAAGGCGATCGCCAGCGGATGCTCGGTCGGCGCGCGGTAGGCGGTGAACGAGAGCTGGTCGACGCCGAGCAGCTCGCGCCCCCACAGCAGCGAGTAGTAGGAGTCGTAGTTCGGATACGTCGGGTAGACGACGAAGCCGACGATCGCGGCGAGCGTCAGCCCCGCGAGACCGGCGCGCTCGAGCGTGCGCGTCTTGAACCGCGCCATCCCGCGACGCGCCGAGGGAGCCTCGGCGGGCGACGGCGGCGACACGACGGCGGCCGGGCTCAGGGCGCTGGACACGGATGACGGGGCGATGGCGGATAGAATCCCACGCCGGCCCAGCCCATGAAGCTGATCATCCAGATCCCGTGCTTCAACGAGGAGCACACCCTTCCGCTCGTCCTCGCCGACCTCCCCCGTGAGGTCGACGGCTTCGATGCGGTCGAGTGGCTCATCATCGACGACGGCTCGCGCGATCGGACGATCGAGGTCGCGCGCGACGGCGGCGTCGACCACATCGTCCGCCTGACGAACAACAAGGGCCTCGCGGCGGGCTTCCAGGCCGGCCTCGACGCGTGCCTGAAGCTCGGCGCGGACGTCATCGTCAACACCGACGGCGACAACCAGTACGACGGCCGCGACATCCCGAAGCTCGTGGCGCCGATCATGGCCGGCAAGGCGGACATGGTCGTCGGCGACCGCGAGGTTCACACGATCGAGCACTTCTCGCCGCTGAAGGTCACGCTCCAGCGCCTGGGCTCGTGGGTCGTGCGCCAGGCCTCGTCGACCGAGGTCCCCGACACGACCTCGGGCTTTCGTGCCTACAACCGCGAGGCCGCGATCCAGATGGCGGTCGTCTCGAAGTTCACCTACACGCTGGAGACGATCATCCAGGCGGGCAAGCTGCTCGTCGCCGTCGACCACGTCGCGATCCGGACGAACCCGAAGACGCGCGAGTCGCGGCTGTTTCCCTCCATGTGGTCCTACGTCCGGCGCAACAGCGTCTCGATCTTCCGGATCTACGCGCAGTACGAGCCGCTGAAGGTCTTCATGACCGCGGCGGCGATCGTCGGACTCATCGCGGGCGTCGTCTGGGGGCGCTTCGCGTACTTCTACGTCATCGCCGACGAGGGCAAGGGCCACGTCCAGTCGCTCATCCTCGGCGCGGTGCTCTTCAACGCGGCGATGGTGCTCGCGGCCCTCGGCGTCATGGGCGACCTGCTGGCGGCGCAGCGGACGATGGCCCAGCGGACGTTCGAGCGCGTGCGCCGCATCGAGCTGCAGCTCGGCGTCGCGCCGTCGCACTACGAGCCGGGCGCGGCCGGTGGCGGCGAGCGACAGGGCGCGACGACCGGCGCCGAGTCCGGCGCGGCGACGGGCAAGACCGAGGAGCACAACGTGGTGGCGCTTTGACCCCGTCGGTCACGGTCGACGACGAGGGCACGGTCACCGGCAACACCTACGACAAGTACGGCTCGACGAACCCGGTCGTCCGGCGGCTCATGGCGTCCTTCGAGCGCACGCTCGACGAGCTCTTCGCCGAGGCCGACCCGCGGTCGCTGCTGGACGTCGGCTGCGGCGAGGGCGTGCTGACACACAAGTGGGCCCAGCGCCTGGACGGCCGCCGCGTCGTCGGGATCGACCTCGACGACCCGCAGCTGCACGCGTGCTGGGCGCAGCGCCAGGCGCCGAACCTCACCTACGCCGTGATGAAGGCGGAGAACCTGCCCTTCGCCGACGGCGAGTTCGACGTCGCGAGCGCGATCGAGGTCCTCGAGCACGTGCCCGACCCCGAGCACACGGTCGCCGAGATGGCGCGCGTCGCGAGCGGCCACCTGCTCGTGTCGGTGCCCCGCGAGCCGCTGTGGCGCGGGCTGAACATGGCCCGCGGCGCCTACCTCAAGGAGCTCGGCAACACGCCGGGGCACCTGAACCACTGGTCCAAGCGCAGCTTCGTCGAGCTGTTGTCCCGCCACGGCGACGTCGTGCAGGCGCGCTCGCCGTTTCCGTGGACCATGCTGCTTGTCCGCCTCTAGTGGACCCGTCCGGAAGTTCGACGGGTTTTCCCGGCGCCCGATCCGTGCCTGACGGCCGCCGGCGACCGGGCACGTGCCAGAGGCACGCACACCGGATCACCGTCGACCGTCAGATCCCGGCCGGGCATCCGGCAAAACCTCGCCGAACTTCCGGCCATCTCCACTAGCCTTTCCGCGCCTCGCTCCTCCTACGGCCGCGGGGCCCGGGTCCTGTCGGTCGGCATCGCGACGACGGGGGTCGTGACGTTCGCGTACTTCGCGCTCGCGGCGCACGCGCTGACGCCCGCGCAGTACACCCGCATCTCGCTGCTGTGGTCGATCATGTTCGTGATCGTCTCGGTGATCTACCGGCCGATCGAGCAGCTTTTGTCGCGGACGATCGCCGAGCGGCGGGCGCGCGGGCAGAGCTCCGGCGGGGGGCACCTGCGCATCGCGCTGCTCATCCAGGCGGCGTTCGCGCTCGTGTTCCTCGCGGCCGCGCTGGCGTTCCGCGACGAGCTGCAGGACGACATCTTCGACGGCTCCTCCTCGCTGTACTGGGTGCTCGTCGTCGGCGTCCTCGCCTACGCGGCCAGCTACTTCGCGCGCGGGTTTCTCGCCGGCCACCAGCGCTTTGCGCTCTACGGCGCGCTCGTGTTCCTCGAGGCGACGTCGCGGGTGTGCTTCGCGCTGGCGGTCATCGTCGGGCTGGCGTCCGGACAGACCGCGGTCGCGATGGGCATGGCGGCGGCGCCGCTCGTCTCGCTCGTCGTCGTGCCGGCGTTCTTCGCGCGCCGCGAGGACCCGCCGGCCGATCCGGCCGCCGTCGCGGCGAGCGAGGGCGCGCTGACGCTGCGCCGCGGCGCGGGGTTCGCGGTCGCGGTCTTCGGCGTCATGGTCGCCGAGCAGACGCTGCTGAACGCCGCGGTGCTGACGGTGTCGGGCACCTCGGACGACCCGGCGCTGGCCGGCATCGTCTTCAGCGTCCTGCTCATCGCGCGCGCGCCGCTGCAGCTCTTCCAGGCCGTGCAGGGATCGCTGCTGCCGCATCTGGCGGGCCTGCAGGCGACGGCCGGCGGCGCCGAGTTCCGCCGCGCGATCCGGGTGACGGTGCTGGCGAGCGGCGGGTTCGGCCTCGCGGTCGCGCTGGGGCTCTTCGCGATCGGCCCGGAGGTCGTCGGGCCGATGTTCGACATCGACCGCGACCTCGCGCGCGGCGGGCTGGCGCTCGTCGGCCTCGGGATGGGGCTGCACCTCGTCGCCGGGACGCTGAACCAGGCCGCGCTGGCGCGGGAGCGGGCGGTGGCGGCGAGCATCTCGTGGCTCGTCAGCGCTCTGGCGTTCGTCGTGTTCATGCTGTCTTCGGTGGTGGAGGACCAGCTGCTGCGCGCGGAGGTCGGGTACTTCGGGGCGACTGCGCTGTTGTGCCTCTTGCTGGCGGTCGTGTACCGGCGCGGTTGATCGCGTGTGCGGCGGGTGGGGCCCGCGGCGCCTGTGAACGGCGGCTTTGAGGGAGGGTGAGCGGGGCGCGGGGGCGCTCGGGCCGAACGCTCGTGGGGGTTGGGCCCAGGGCGTCCCACATTGCGTCGTTTCGGGCCCAACCCCCCGAGGGAGCGCCCCGGCAGACCGAACCGCCTTCCCTCAATGCCGCCGTTCGCAAGCGCCCGCGCGCCGAACGGCCAGCCGAGTCACCACAGAGCAACGGACGAACGGACGATCAAGTCGCGCCCAGCGCTGCGGGCTCGGCGGCGCGCGCCGACAACCCCCGCATGCGAGGCGTCCTTGCCGCGGCCATCACCGCGTCCATCCTCTCCCTGTCGATCGGCGCGAACATCGCGTCCGCCGGCATCGTCGACGAGGGCACGGCGCTCGTCGACCGGCTCGTCGGCGGCGTGACGAACGACGTCCTGCGCGGCGGCGGGTCCAGCGACACGCTGCTCGGCGGCCTCGGCGACGACCTGCTCTCCGGCGGCTTCGCGGCCGACCGGATCATCGGCGGCCTCGGCGCCGACCGCCTGCTCGGCGGCTCCGGCGACGACGAGATCCGCGGTGACGAGGGCAACGACGACATCGAGGGCGGGACGGGCAACGACGACGTCGAGGGCGGCAGCGGCGACGACGTCGTCGACGGCGACGACGGCGACGACACGATCCGCGCGGGCGACGGCGCCGACTTCGTCGTCGAGCAGCGCTTCGGCGACGACCGCCTCATCGACGGCGGGCCCGGCGACGACTACCTGGACTCCAACCGCGGCAGCGACCGCCTCGTCGCGGGCGGCGACGGCAACGACATCATCCTGCTCGGCAACGGCGCCGACGGCGGCGACGGCGGGACCGGCAACGACGTCATCGACGGCGGCGCGGGCAACGACACGATCACCGGCGGCGACGGCGACGACGTCATCTCCGGCGGCCGCGCCGGCGAGGACCGGCTGCTCGGCGGCGCCGGCAACGACACGATCTACTCCGGCTCGGGCGTCGACGAGGTCGACTGCGGCGACGGCACCGACACGGTCTTCGTCTCCTCGATCGGCGAGGCCTCGGGCACGACGGGCTGCGAGCGCATCAAGCTCGGCGACCCGGTCCACGACAGCGGCTTGGACCCGATCGCCGGGCGCGTGAACGCCGGCCTGGCGCGCGGCGGCGCCAGGCGGGCCGCGCTCGGCTCGCCCGCCAGCGGCGAGCTCGCCCACGCGACGCTCAAGGGCACGCCCGCCGCCGACCGCCTCCTCGGCACCGCCGTCGCCGACAACCTGCTCGGCTGGGACGGCGACGACACGATCGTCGGCGACGCCGGCGACGACATGCTCGACGGCGGTCACGACGACGACGTCCTGCGCGGCGGCGCCGGCGCCGACAAGCTCTTCGGCCGCTTCGGCAACGACCGCCTCTACGGCGGCGGCGGCCACGACGAGCTCGAGGGCGGCCGCGGCGACGATCGCCTCGACGGCGGCGGCGGCGGCGACAGCCTCAACGGCGGCTACGGCCGCGACCGCATCTCCGGCGGCGCCGGCGACGACACGATCCGCTCGGTCGGCGGCGGCAGCGACGTCATCGACTGCGGCGCGGGCTTCGACCGCGTCCTGAAGGACCGCCGTGACCGCGCGCGCAACTGCGAGCGCGTCAACGGCCGCCGGCCCGGCCGCTGAGCGGCGGCGCTACGGCGGCGTCGTGGGCGTCGTCGGCGTCGTCGACGTGCCGCTCGCGCCCTGCTGGACGTAGACGAGCCGGCCGTCGTTGAGGCGGAAGACGTCGCCGACGCGCTCGGCCTGGCCGGTGACCGTCTTGCTGCTCAGGCGGACGGTCTTGATCTGATCGCCCTCCTTGACGATGAGCGTCTGCCCGGTGGGGTCCGTGCGCACGACGGTGACGTTCTTGCGCGTCAGCAGCTCGGTGAGGTTCACCGATTGCAGCGCCGCGAGCAGGAACGCGACCGCCAGGACGATGCCGAGATCGAAGAGGTTGACGAGGCCGTCGAGCGGGTCGCCGGCGCGGTCGCCGCGGATCCGCGCGCGCGAGGAGACGCGCGTGGAGCTCATCGCCCGCGCTCCGGCTCGAGCGCCGCGGCGATGTACTCGAGGTCCGAGAGGTCCTGCGCGTAGAGGCGGTCGCGGACGAGCGAGATCGCGAACGCCACGGCGCCGATGAGCAGGCCGATGACGGTGACGCTGAACGCGACGCGCAGGTTCTCCGAGAGCTGCGCGACGTCGCCCTTCGCGAGGCCGTCGAGCGCCGGCGACAGCGGGATGAGCGTCCCCATGAGGCCGAGCGCCGGACCGAAGCGCACGAGCATGCGGCTGCGTTCGAGCTTGCGCAGCGAGCGCAGGTCGAAGTCCGCGAGCGCCTTCGCGCGCCGGTCGTCGGCCCCGGCCTCGCCGTGGTGCTCGACGAGCTCGGTGAGCGTGTCGGCCATCTGGGCGCTGGAGGCCAGCGGCATGAGCGCCCGCTGCGCGGCGTTCGGATCGCCGAGAAAGAGCGCCTGGCGCGCGTCGTCGGACGCGGCCTGGACCTCTCCGATGCGGCCCTTGCGACCGCGCCGCGCGAGCTCGACGAAGAACGCGCCGAGGTCGAAGAGCAGGAACGCCAGCGCGATCCCGGCCGCGGCGAACACCGGGACGCGGAGCGCGTTCGCGATCTCGAACAGGACCTCCTCGATGCCGCTGGCGGCGATCATGCGATGCGCAGTCTGACGCCTCGCTGCTCGCGAAGCGCTCCGGTGAACAGCACGAGCAGCGCGAGCCCGACGCCGGCGGGCACCGTGACCCCCGGGTCGTCGCTCGTGCCGCGCGCGGCCTGGACGCCCGCGGGCGCGCCGGCGGGCTGCTCGGTCACCGACGTCGGCAGCTTCGTGACGGTCAGGCCCTGGCCCGTGAGCAGCACGCCGGTCACGACGAGCCCGCTCGGCCGCGTGACCTCGGCGGGCGAGACGCGCCGGCGCGCACGATCGGCCGCGGCCGCGCGCTCGGCGGCCTCGCGCTTGCGGCGCTCCGCCGCCCGCTCCTTCGCGCGGTCGGCCGCCCGCTGGCGGGCGAGCTCCTCGACGACCGCCTGCACCGAGGACTCGCCGGTCGCGCCCGGCGTCGTCCCGCCGCCGGAGCCGCCCGGGCCGCCCGCGCCCGTCCCGGAGCCCGAGCCGGCCGCCTGCGGGTTGCCGGTCCCGCTGCCGGGCGACGACGCGCCGGGCGCGTCCTGGCCCGCCTCGGGGTCGCCGATGCGCACGCTGACGTTCGCGATCCCGCCGCAGACCGACTGGCAGCGGCTCGAGCCGCCGATGACCTGCGCGAAGACCTGCACCTGGAACTCGTTCGCTGCGTTGAAGGTGTGCGTCACGCTCTGGCCGCTGGAGGTCGTGCCGTCCCCGAAGGTCCACGTGAACGTCGGCGCCGGCCCGGGAGGCGGCGAGCGCACGCGCGCGCTGAACGTGATCGGCTCGCCGACATCCGCGCTGTCGCGGCTCGCCGTCGCGCTGACGGCCAGCAGCGACCCGCCGTTGACCGTGATCTGCAGCGGCCCGGCGCCCGCGGCGTTGACGACGGTCTTGCTCGCGCTGGAGAAGCGGGTGCTGTCGCCCGTGTCCGAGACGACCGCGCCGCCGAACTGCGAGCGGCGCAGCAGGACGAGGCTGCCGTCCTCGGACTCCACGGTGATGTAGCGCACGGTGGCGAGGTTGACCCCGGCGCGCCCGAGCAGGCTCGTGATCGACAGGCCGGACCCGATCTGGGAGCCCGAGAGCGTCGACGGCACGCGCTTCTCGGCGGAGTACACCGTGACGCCCGGGCCGGCGGCGCTCGCGACCGCGGGGACCAGCGCGGTCGCGATGCTCAGGGCCAGCGCGACGAGGACGCTACGCGCGGGCCGTGTCCGGATGCGTGCCGTCATACGGTCCCGGCAAGCTACCTCACTCGTAGGCGAGGGCCCGCAGTACGTCCAGGCGCGCGGCCCTCCGCGCCGGCCACAGCGAGGCCACGACGCCGGCGGCCGCGGCCGCGGCCACGAGCAGCGCGAGCGTCGTCAACGGGAACGTCAGGCGAAAGCCCTCCTCCTCGAGCGGGCGGCTGATCGCCAGCGCGAACAGCACGCCGAGCACGAGGCCGAGCAGCGCCCCGATGAGCGACGTGATGACGGCCTCCAGGCGCACGATCCGCTTGACCTGGCGGCGCGAGGTCCCGATCGCGCGCAGCATCCCGATCTCGCGCGTGCGCTCGAAGATCGACAGCGCCAGCGTGTTGACGATGCCGAACAGCGAAACGATGACCGACAGGGCCAGGAGCGCGTAGATGAGGTAGAGCAGCTGGTTGATCTGCCCCGCCTGCGCGTCCTTGACCTGCTCGCGGTCCTGGGTCTCGGTCTCCGGGAAGCGGGCCGCGAGCATCCTGTCGATCGACGCGCGCGTCGCGGCGGCGGGCGCGCCGTCGGCGAAGCGCAGGAAGACGAACGAGTCCTCCTTCGTCGCGAAGTCCGCCGCCAGGCGGTCGTTGGGCACGACGAGCCCGCCGCCGAGCAGGCCGAAGTTGCTGCCCTCGTCGAGGATGCCGCGAACGGTGTAGGTCACGCGCTTGCCGGCGGGCGTCAGCAGCCTGATCCGGTCGCCGATCTTCGTGCTCTTCGAGTAGGCGACGTCGGCGAGGATGCCGTCGGAGCCGAGGGTGGCAAGCGTGGCGTCCGAGCCCTCCTTCCACTTCATCGTGTAGGTCTGCGCAACCGTGGCCGGGTCGATGCCCGACACCGAGGTCGTGCTCTTCTTGCCGGCGACCTTCGCCTCCGAGAAGCGCACGGCGCTCACCGGGCCGACGCCGGGGACGGCGCGCACCGCGGCCACGAGCGCCGGCGGCGTGGAGCCGAAGCCCGACTTCGCGACGACCGACAGGTCGCCCGTGAAGGCGCGGTCCACGGCGCCGTCGATCGAGCCGCGCAGGCCGGCGGCGAAGATCGAGACGAACGCGACGAGCGCGACCCCGATCATGAGCGCGGCCGCCGTCACGGCCGTGCGGGCCGGGTTGCGGATCGCGTTCTCGCGGGCGAGGCGGCCGCTGACGCCGGCCAGCCGCTGCAGCGGCGCCCCGACGAGCCACGCGATCGGCCGCACGAGCTGCGGGCTGAAGAGCGCGACGCCGAGGAACACGAGGACCGAGCCACCGCCGAGCGTCGCCGCCGCGGAGCCGCCCGAGCCGCCGCCGAAGAGGCCGAGGGCGACGATCGCGGCGCCGGCGAGGCACATGAGCGTCGCGATGACGATCCGCTTGCGGCTGACCTTCGTCTCGGCGGTGAGCCCGTCGCGCAGCGCGACGATCGGGGCGATCTTCGTCGCCCGCAGCGCGGGCACGAGGCTCGCGAGCACGGTCACGAGGACGCCGACGACGAGCGCGACGACGATCGTGCGCGTCGCGATGACCGAGGCCGTCGAGGGCAGATCGGCGCCGATGATCTTCAGCAGGCCGCGCAGGCCCGGCGCCAGCAGCAGCCCGCCGAGCAGGCCGAGCACGGAGGCGATGAGGCCGATGACACCCGCCTCGAGCACGACGGAGCGCAGCACCTGGCGCCGGCTCGCGCCGAGCGTGCGCAGCAGCGCGAGCTCGCGGGTGCGCTGGGCGACGGTGATCGTGAACGTGTTGTAGATGACGAACGCGCCGACGAACAGCGCGATCCCGCCGAAGACGAGCAGCGCCGTGCGGACGAAGCCGAAGGAATCCTCGAGGTCGGCGGTCTGCTGCTCGGCGTCCTGCGTCCCCGTGCGGACCTCGACGGGCTCCTTGGAGAGCGCCGCGCCGACGCTTGCGCGCAGGCGGGCCGGCGTGACGCCGTCGCGCGCCGCGATCGAGATCGAGTCGACCTCGCCGGGACGGCCGGAGAGCGCCTGCGCCGTGGCGAGCGTCGTGATCGCGGCGGGGTAGCCGGCGACCGTGTCGACGTCGCCGAAGGTCGCGCTGCCGACGACGGTGAAGCGCCTGGCGCCCTCGTCGCCGACGATCGTGATGCGGTCGCCGAGCCTGAAGCCCTCCTCGTCGAAGGCCTGCTTCGAGAGCGCGACCTCCGACGCCGCGGCGGGCGCGCGGCCGGAGACGAACTCGAAGGAGTCCAGCACGCCGGGCTGATGGGAGAGGACGAAGTTGACGTTGCCGCCGACGCGGTCGCCCTCGGGGTTGCGGATCGAGACGTCGCCCTGCACGCCGCCGACGGCGAGACCGACGCCGGGCACCGCCGCGACCCGCTCCACGAGGCGGTCGTCCAGCGGCGCCGGGTCCGAGAAGAAGTCCTCGTCGACCTTCTGGGGGACGACGACGACGTCGGTGCCGGAGTTCGCCTGGTCGAAGACCTCCGAGAAGGACTTGTTGATCGTGTCCGTCAGGACGTAGGTGCCGGAGATCATGGCGACCCCGAGCACGACGGCGAGGGCGGTCAGCGCCGTCCGCAGCGGGCGGGCGCGCAGGCCGCGAAGCGCGACGCGCCTCATGGCCCGACGCGCTTGAAGACGTCGAGGATGTCCTCGGCCGAGCCGGCCGCGCCGTCATGGGCGACGCGCCCGTCGGCGAGGACGAGGAGGCGGTCGGCGTAGGCCGCCGCGCCGGCGTCGTGGGTGACCATGACGACGGTCTGGCCGAAGTCGTCGACGGCCCGGCGCAGGAGCGAGAGCACCTCGCCCGAGGCGACCGAGTCGAGGTTGCCGGTCGGCTCGTCGGCGAAGACGACCGCGGGCTTGGAGACGAGCGCGCGCGCGACCGCGACACGCTGCTGCTGGCCGCCGGAGAGCTCGGACGGGCGGTGCGTGCGCCGGTCGCCGAGGCCGACGGTCTGGATGAGCGACTCGAGCCATTGGGGGTCGGCCTTGCGCCCGGCGATCGTCAGCGGCAGGACGAGGTTCTCCTCGGCCGTCAGCACCGGCAGGAGGTTGAACGCCTGAAAGACGAAGCCGACCTTGTCGCGGCGCAGCTCGGTCAGGCGGCGGTCGTCGAGCGTGTCGAGCCGGACGCCGTCGAGCGTCACGGTTCCCGCGGTCGGGATGTCGAGGCCCGCCATGAGGTGCATGAGCGTCGACTTGCCCGAGCCCGAGGGCCCCATGATCGCGGTGAGCTCGCCACGGTGGATGTCGACGCTGACGCCGGCGAGGGCGTCGACGGCGGCGCTGCCCTCGCCGTAGCGGCGAGAGAGATCTGCGGTGGCGATGATCGTGGGGGCGACCGGCGCGTCACGTGCGATGGCGGTGGGGGTGGCGTTCATCGGGCCAGCATGCACGAGCCGGCCCCGGGGGGTCCATCGGGAATGCCCCCTAGGGGTTCGTCAGGCGGCGGCGCCGACCGCCGCGGAGATCTCGCGGAAGGTCGCCGCGGGGTCGTCGGAGTTGAAGATCGCGCTGCCGGCGACGAACCACGTCGCGCCCGCCTCGGCGCACTGGGCGCCGGTCTCGGCGTTGACCCCGCCGTCGACCTCGATCGGGACGCCGTCGCCGAGCATCGCGCGCACGCGCTTGACCTTGTCGAGCTGGTTGGGCAGGAAGGCCTGGCCGCCCCAGCCGGGGTTGACGGTCATGATGAGCGCGAGGTCGGGCCCGGATTCGGCGAACGCGTCGGGCGGCGTGCCGGGGCAGACGACGAGCCCGGCCTTGCAGCCGGCCTCGCGGATCGCCGAGAGCGTGTAATCGATGTGCGGCGTGGACTCGACGTGGATCGTGATCCCGTCGGCGCCGGCCTTCGCGAACTCGGCGACGTGCTTCTCGGGGCTCTCGATCATGAGGTGGACGTCGAGGTAGGCGTGATCGGGGATCGACTCGCGCAGCGCCGCGACGACCATCGGCCCGAACGTGATCGGCGGCACGAAGTGGCCGTCCATGACGTCGCAGTGGATGACCTTCGCGCCGGCGTCCATGATCTCGCGCACCTGCGCGGCGAGGTCGGCGAAGTCGGCGGACAGGATCGAGGGGGCGACGTGGCGTTCGGTCAATGGCATGGGGTCGGTTCAGATCTCCTGCAGCATCGAGGCTGCACACGCGTTACAGGACAGGATCGACGTCGTGGACATCCGCACCATCGTCGAGTGCGCGCCGCACTCCGGGCACAGCGAGCACAGCTCGAAGCGGTGCAGGCAGTAGACGCAGCGGTAGCGCCCTGCGAGGTTCGTCGGCCGCAGCCAGGGCTCCTTGCAGTTCGGGCAGGCCATGCCGACCTCGTCGGTCACGACTGCATCATGGCGATATAGAAGCCATCCGAACGTTCGCGATGTGGCAGCACGAGGCGCTCGGATTCTACCCGCAGCCCGGCGCGCGCGGTCTGCTCCTCGTTCTCGCGCGGCGACAGCGTGCAGGTGGAGTAGACGAGCGTGCCGTGCGGCTTCAGCGCGCTCGCCGCCGCGTGCAGGATGTTGCGCTGCGTCGTCGCGAGGCGGTCGATCGTTTCGGGCGTCGCGCGCCAGCGCAGGTCGGGGTGGCCCTGGAGCGTGCCGAGGCCGCTGCAGGGCGGGTCGACGAGGACGCGGTCGAACGTCTCGCGGCTCGTGACGCGGGCGGCGTCCTCGGTGGCGACCTCGACGCTCGTGACGTGCAGGCGCTCGCACGTGCGCCGCAGCGCCTTCGCGCGGCCGGCGTGGCGCTCGACGGCGACGATCTCGCCGCGGTCCTGCATGAGCGCGGCGATGTGGGTCGTCTTGCCGCCGGGGGCGGCGCAGAGGTCGAGGATGCGCTCGCCGGGCTGCGGGTCCAGCGTGCGGGCGACGAGCATCGAGGCGCGCGACTGCGCGACGTACGCGCCCCGGCGCCAGAGCTCGTGGCCGTGGGCGTCGAAGCGGCCCGCGACGACGAGGCCCTCTGGCAGCTCGTCGCCGGCGGGGGTCGTCGGGACGGGCAGTGCGGCCGCGAGCTCCTCGGGCTGGGTGACGAGCGTGTTGGCGCGCAGCGCGAGCTCGCCCGGCTCGTTGCCGGCGCGCAGCAGCGCGCGCGTCTCGTCGGCGCCGAAGCGCTCCCACCACAGCTCCACGAGCCACGGTGGATAGGAATGGGCGATCGCAGCGCCGGCGGGCGTGTCGTCGGAGGGGATCGGGGGAAGCTCGCGCGTGGCGCGGCGCAGGACGGCGTTGACGAGCTTGTGGCCTGCGCCCTCCCCCTTCGCGAGCTCGACGCTCTCGCCGACGATCGCGTGCGGCGCGACGCCGTCGAGGAAGACGAGCTGGTAGAGCCCGAGCCGCAGCGCGGCGAGCGTGCGGGCGTCGAGCTCGGTGGTGTTGCGGTCCGAGAGCTGCTCGATGAGGTGATCGAGCGTCAGGCGCCGCTGGATCGTCCCGAACGCGAGCTGCATCGCGAACGCGCGCTCGCGCGGGTCGAGGTCGCGGGCCTCGCCGTGCAGCGCGCGGTCGGCGTAGGCGTCCTGCTCGAAGACGCGCCGGATGACGGCGAACGCCGCCCGGCGGGCGGGGGTGATTCCTGCGGTTGTGGCTGACGCCGGCACTGCGGACGAGGCTAGTGGCTCGGTGGGTCGCGGCCTTGCGCGCGCTTGTGAACAGCGGCATTGAGGGACGGGCTCGGGGCGCTGGTGAGCGAGGGGTGTGTCGAATGAGTATCGCTATGCGTGCACGATTCGACACACCTCCCGAGCCGATCGCTCGAGCGCCCCGCGCACCCGTCGTTCATCGCCGCCGTTCGCCGGCGTCGGCTTCACCTCAGTGCCGGCGAGCGTCAGCCCAGGCCGTGGCCCCGCAGATACGCCGCCGCGTCCATCGGCTTGCCACCGGCGGGCTGGATCTCGAGCAGATCCAGGCCGCCGAGCAGCAGCCGCCCCTCATGAGCGCGCAAGGAACCGGCAGCGTCAGGCTCTCGCACGACAGCGCGCAGCACGCCGAGGAACCCACCACCGGGTAGCTCCACGCGCGCCCCGATGTGCGGGCTCAGCGCCCGCACGACGCGATCGTTGGCCTCGGCGGGCGCCGCGGGATCGAGCGTCCGGTCGCCGGGGCCGATCTTCTCGGCGTACGTGATGCCGTCCTCGGGCTGCTCGTGAAACGGCGGGCGCTCGTCGAGCGCGCGCAGCAGGAGGTCTGAGCCGAGCTCCTGCAGCCGCGGCGCGAGCGTGCCGTACGTGTCATCGGGCGCGATCGGCTCGGCGCCCGCGAGGCAGACCGGGCCGCTGTCCCAGCCGGCGGTCAGCCGCATGATCGAGACGCCGGTCTCGGCATCTCCTTCCATGATCGCCCGCTCGACCGGCGCCGCGCCGCGCCAGCGCGGCAGCAGCGACGGGTGGACGTTCAGCAGCGGGTGGTCGGAGAGCAGCGGCTCCTTGATGAGGGCGCCGAAGGCGCAGATGACGAGCTCCTCGGGCTCGGCGGCGGCGATCCGCGTGCGCGCCTCCTCGCCGTTGACGTCCTCGGGCTGGTAGAGCCCGAGCCCGAGCGCGCGGGCCGTCTCGGCGACCGGCGGCGGCGACACGCGGCGCCCGCGGCCGCGCGGGCGATCGGGACGGGTGATGACGAGCTGCGGGCTGTGGTCGGAGGAGGCGAGGCGCGCCAGGACGGCCGCGGCGAAGCCCGACGTGCCGAGGTAGACCGTGCGCACGCCGGCGCCTACGCGGCGCTGGCGGCGGCCGCGGCCTGCTCGGCCTCGCGCATCGCCCGCATCGCCGCCTTGCGCTGCTCGCGCGAGGTGCGATCGAGGATGAGGACGCCGTCGAGGTGGTCCATCTCGTGCTGGATGACGCGGGCCTCGAGGCCCATCGCCTCGATGACGAGCTCCTCGCCGCGCTCGTCGCGGGCCGTGACGAGCACCGCGACCGGGCGCTCGACGTCGACATGCACGAACGGCAGGCTCAGGCAGCCCTCCTCGAGGATCTCCTCGTCCTTGCTGGACCACTCGATCTTCGGGTTCACGAGCGCCGTGACCGGCGACTCGGGCTCGACGCGGTAGACGAGCACGCGGTGCGAGATGCCGACCTGCGGCGCGGCGAGGCCGATGCCGAGCGCGTCCTCCATGAGGACCGCCATCCGCGCCACCTCGTCGCGCAGCCGGTCGTCGAAGCGCTCGACCGGGAGGGCCTTCGTGCGCAGCACGGGGTCGCCGAGCTTGCGCACGTGGGCGAGCGCCGCGTTGCGGCGCGCGCGGACCTCGGGGTCCAGCGGCGGCGGTGCCGGCGGCGCCTCGACCTCGACGTCGGGCTCGGGCTCGGGCGGTTCGGTCTCCTCGTCGGCCATGCGAATCCCAGTGTAGATGCCGGTTACTGGGGGTCGACGTCGACGCTGAACGCGACGCCGCGGCGGGCTCGATCGCCCGCCACGGCAGCGACGGCCGCCCCCGCCGCAGCGACCGCGAGCGCCCGATCGCCGGCCTTGACGACGAGCTGCGCGCGGTCGCGACCGCGCAGCCGGAAGAGCGGCGCCGGCCCGAGCACCTGTGCCGACGGGATCGTCCCGAGCGCGGCGCGCAGCGCGCGGGCGGCCTCGCCGACGGCCTGCGGCGCCTGCGCGGAGCAGACGATCCGGATGAGGTGCGAGAACGGCGGATAGCGCAGCGCCTCGCGGCGCGCGAGCTCGCCGCGCAGGAAGCCGTCGGCGTCGTGGCGGGCCGCGGCCGCGATCGACGGCGCGTCCGGCGAGAGCGTCTGGACGAGCACCCGGCCGCCCCCGGGCCCGCGCCCGGCGCGGCCCGCGAGCTGCGCGACGAGCGCGAACGTCCGCTCCTCGGCGCGGAAGTCGGGGAAGCGCAGCGTGCCGTCGGCGTCGACGACGACGCCGAGCGTGACGTCGGGGAAGTCGTGGCCCTTGGCGACCATCTGCGTGCCGACGAGGATCCCCCGCGGCGCGGCCTCGAAGCGGCGCAGCAGCGCACCGGCGTCGGCGACGTCGGCGTCGAGGCGGAAGACCTCGTGGCCGATCGCCGCGAGGTCGTGCTCGAGGCGCTCGGTGCCCGCGCCGTGGCGGGCCACCGACATCGACCCGCACGCGACGCAGCGCTCCGGGACGCGCTCGCGATGGCCGCAGTGATGGCAGTCCAGGCCGCCGCGGGCGCGGTGCAGGACGAGCGCGACGTCGCACTGCGGGCACATCCAGGCGTGGCCGCAGGAGCGGCAGTCGACGAAGTTCGACCAGCCGCGGCGGTTGAGCAGGACGATCGCCTTGGCGGCGTCGACGAGCGCGTGGCTCGTGTCGGGGTGCAGCGCGGCGGGCGGGTCCGATTCGCGCATGTCGACGATCGTCACGGGTGGCAGCGCCCGGCCGTCGACGCGCGCCGGCAGGCGCACGCGGCGCAGCGCATGGACGCTCTCGGGACGCGGCGTCGCGCTGCCGGCGAGCAGCAGGGCGCCGGCCTGCCGGGCACGGCGGGCGGCGACGTGGCGCGCGTCGTAGCGGGGGTCGCCCTCGTGCTTGTAGGAGGCGTCGTGCTCCTCGTCGAGGACGACGAGGCCGAGGCGCTCGATCGGCGCGAAGACGGCGGAGCGCGGGCCGACGCAGACGCGCGCGGCGCCGCTGCGCAGGCGCGCCCACTCGTCGTGGCGCTCGCCCGCCGAGAGCTTGGAGTGCAGGACCGCGACGGTGTCGCCGAAGCGCTCGGCGAAGCGCGAGACGATCTGCGGGGTGAGGCCGATCTCGGGGACGAGGACGATGACGCCGCGCCCCTGCTCGAGGGTCGTCGCCGCGGCGCGCAGGTAGATCTCGGTCTTGCCCGAGCCGGTGACGCCGTGCAGGAGCAGCGGCTCGGGATCGGGCTCCGTCAGCTGCGCGTCGACCTCGGCGAGCGCACGCTGCTGGTCGGCGGTCAGCGGCGGCGGCTGCGCGCGGCGGGCGCCGACGGCCTCGTGGCTGACGTGCCGGCGCTGCGCGCGGCGCTCGAGCTCGACGAGCCCGCGGGTCTGCAGGCGCCGCAGCGCCGGGAGGTCGGTGCCGGCAAGGCGCGGGCCGCCGGCGCGCAGGTCGTCGAGCAGCGCGCGCTGGCGCGCCGTGAGCGGGCTGCCGGCGGCGTCCGCGGCGGTGACCTGGGCGTACCAGGCGAGCTTCGGCTTTCCGGCGGGGGCGGGCGAGACGAGCGCGAGCGAACGGGCGAGCGTCGAGCAGTACTCGGCGGCCATCCAGCGCGCGAGGTCGACGAGCTCGGGCGGCAGGTCATGGCCGAGCACCCGCCGTGGCGCGGCGAGCCGGTCGTCGGGGAGCTCGGAGCGGTCGGCGACGCCGACGACGACGCCGACGACGTCGCGCCCGCCGAACGGCACGACGAGCACGGACCCGACGCCCACGCCGTCGGGGCGCAGGTAGTCGAACGGCCCGCGCAGCGCGCGGGCCGTCGTGATCGGCTCGACCTTCGCGACGGGGGGCACCGGCCAAGGATGCCTCACGCCCCGGCGCGGCCGCCGTGGTGGCGTTCTTGCGCACGCGGCTTTCGCGCAGGCCTACCATCGGCGTGCATGAGCGACGAGCCACAGAGCACTGCCCGCCATGTGGCTCAGATCGTCGCGGCGGCCGAGCAGGCCGCCGAGGAACTGCTCGCGGCCGCCGAGCAGCGCGCCGGCGAGCGCATCGCCGAGGCCGAGCGCGCGGCCCGCCTGCGGATCGAGGCGGCCGACGACGAGGCCGGCCAGGTGCGGACGCAGGCCATCGCCGAGGCCGACGAGCTGCGCGCCGGCGCCGCGGAGAAGGCCGAGGAGGAACGCGATCGCGCGCATGCCCGCGCGCGCGAGGTGCTCGACGAGGCGCGCGCCGCCGCGCGCGAGGTCCTGCGCGAGGGCGAGCAGCTCAGCGGCAACCTGCGCGAGCTCTCCGACGCGCTGCGCGTCAACGCCGAGCGGCTGCTGCGCGACGTCCGGGCTGCGCACTCCGAGCTCAAGGCGCGCCTGGACGCCGTCGACCTCGACCGCGAGCCGGCACCCTCGGTTTCGCGCGCACCGGCGCCGGACGCTCCCGCCCTCGACGTCCCGGAGTTCCTCCCCCGCCGACGCTGAGAGTTCCGTCCGGCATACGAACCAGTGTTCGTATCGGTCATGGAGCTCACCCCGAGTCAGAAGGGCGGTGTCGCCGAACGTCAGATCGCTGCCGAGGCGGCGAAGCTCGGCGTCGACGTTCACCGTCCGATGGTGGACGGCGCGAGGTGCGATCTGATCTTCGACACCGGCGCCCGCCTGCTGAGGATCCAGTGCAAATGGGCGACCCGGCAGGACGACGTGATCGTCATCCCGCTACGCACATCCCGCCACAGCGCGTCGCATGGGTACATCCGGACGACGTACTGCGCGGTCGAGGTCGACGCCATCGCGGCGTATTGCCGCGAGCTGAACCGCTGCTTCTTTCTTCCGATCGCGGAGTTCGAACGCCGAACGTCGGCGCGCCTCAGGCTGGCGCCCGCGCGGAACGGACAGCTGGTCGGTGTTAAGATGGCCGACGATTACCCGCTTGGGGCTGTAGCTCAGCTGGGAGAGCGTCGCGCTGGCAGCGCGAAGGTCAGGGGTTCGAGCCCCCTCAGCTCCATCTCATAGGTTCGGGCCCGCCCCGCGGCGGGAACACGCTGCGACGTGGCCCCGAAGCTCACCGACGACGCCACGCAGTACCTGCCCGACGAGCTGACGCTCGACGCGCTGCGCGAGGCCGTCCAGGACTGCCGCGGCTGCGACCTCTGGCGGCATGCGACGCAGGCGGTGTTCGGCGAGGGCGACGAGAGCGCGCGGATGATGCTCGTCGGCGAGGTGCCCGGCGATCGCGAGGACCGCGAGGGACGCCCGTTCGTCGGCCCCGCGGGGCGCGAGCTCGACCACGCGCTCGACGAGGCCGGCATCGAGCGCCGCGACGTCTACGTCACGAACGCCGTCAAGCACTTCCGCTTCGAGGAGCGCGGCAAGCGCCGCATCCACCAGAAACCCGACGCCGGCCAGATCCGCGCCTGCCGCCCGTGGCTGCGCGCCGAGATCGACGTCATCCGCCCCGAGGTGCTCGTCGTCCTCGGCGCGACGGCGGCGAAGTCGCTGCTCGGCAGCGGCTTTCGCGTCATGGCCGAGCGCGGGCGCCCCGTCGAGTCAGACCTCGCCGCGGTCGTCATCGCGACGATCCATCCCTCGGCCATCCTGCGCGGCCGCGACGACGAGTCGCGCGCCGGCCTGCGCCGGATGTTCACCGAGGACCTGCGCACGGCCGCGCAGGCGCTGACTACGCGGACGTCTCCAGCGCGCGGGCGGGAACCTCGCCCCACAGCTGCTCGAGGCGGTAGAAGTCGCGCGCGTCCGGCGTGAAGATGTGCACGACGACGTCGAGGTAGTCCATGAGGATCCAGCGCGCCTCGCCGAGCCCCTCGACGCGTCGCGGCAGGATCGCGTGCTCGTCCTTCAGCGTCTGGTGGATGCCGTCGTGGATCGCCTTCGTCTGGCGCGCGGTGTTGCCCGAGCAGACGAGGAAGAAGTCCGTGTAGCCCAGCACGCCGCGGACGTCGAGCTCGACGACGTCGACCGCCTTCTTGTCCGCCGCGAGCGCGGCGATGTTCTCTGCGAGCTCCTCAGGCGTCATACGTAGAGCCTAGAGCGCACGATCCGGTCGGCCACCGGATCGGGCACGAGGTAGCGGATCGGGCGGCCCTCGGCGACGCGCCGGCGGATCTCCGAGGAGGAGACGTCCAGCCGCGGCATCTCGAAGAAGACCGGCGGCGGCGCATCCGGGAAGCTGGCGCGCAGGCGCTCGGCGACGTCCTCCCGAGCGGCGCCCGACCGCTCGGCGACGGCGAGCGTCGCGAGCCCGAGCACGGCCGCGGGCTCGCGCCATTCCGGGAACCCGAGGGCGATGTCGCCCCCGACGATGAACGTCAGGTCGTCCTCCGGCGCGCGCGCATGAAGCTCGCGGAGCGTATCGACCGTGTACGACGGTCCGCCACGGCGGACCTCCAGATCGCAGACCTCGAGCAGCTCGTCGCCCGCGGCCGCGAGGCGGCAGAGCTCGAGGCGCTCCTCGGGCCCCGGATCGCGCTCCGCCGTCTTGTGCGGGGCCAGCGCCACCGGGGTCAGCAGCACGCGCTGCAGCCCGAGCTGCGACGCCGCCTCCGCCGCGCAGACGAGGTGCGCCACGTGGGGCGGGTTGAACGTCCCCCCGAGGATCCCGACCCGCGCCACCTACGCGCGCGCGTGGCCGTCGCCGACCACGACGTACTTGAACGTGCACAGCTCGCGGACACCGATCGGCCCGCGGGCGTGGAGCTTCTGCGTCGAGTTGCCGATCTCCGCGCCCATCCCGAACTCGCCGCCGTCCGTGAAGCGCGTCGAGGCGTTGACGTAGACGCAGGCCGCATCGACCCCGCGCTCGAACAGCCGGACGGCGGCGGCGTCGTTCGTCACGATCGCCTCCGAGTGCCCGGAGCCGTGGCGGTTGACGTGCTCGACGGCCTCCTCGACGGAATCGACGACGCCGACCGCCAGGACGAGCCCGAGGAACTCGGTGTCCCAGTCCTCCTCGGTCGCGTCCGCGAGCGAGGCCGCGAGCTCGCCCGACAGCGCCCGCGCGCGCCCGTCGACGCGCAGCTCGACGCCTGCCTCGCGCAGCGCGCCCAGCGCGCGCGGAAGGAACGCCGGCGCGGCGCCCGCGTGGACGAGCAGCGTCTCGGCGGCGTTGCAGACGCCCGGCCGCTGGACCTTGGCGTTGAGGATGATCCGCTCGGCCGCGTCGAGGTCGGCCGACGCGTCGACGTAGACGTGGCAGTTGCCCGACGCCGCGTAGATCACGGGGACCGTCGCGACGGCCTTCAGCGCCGCCTTCAGGCCCTCGCCGCCGCGGGGAAAGATGAGGTCGACGACGCCGTCCTGGGTCGCGAGCTCGGCGAGCTCCTCGCGGCCGCCGCCCGCGACGAGGCCGATCGCGCCCTCGGGCACGCCCGCCCCGGACGCCGCATCCGATGCGATCTGCGCGAGCACGGCGTTGGAGTGCGCCGCCGACGAGGAGCCGCGCAGGACGACCGCGTTGCCGGACTTCAGGCACAGCGCCGCGGCGTCGATCGTGACGTTCGGGCGCGCCTCGTAGACGACCGCGACCACGCCGAACGGCACCCGCAGCTTGCGGACGTCGAGGCCGTTGGGCAGCCGCTTGCCCTCGACGACCTCGCCGACCGGGTCCGGCAGCGCGGCGATCGCGCGCGTGCCCGCGGCGATCCCCGCGATCCGGCCGGGATCGAGCGCGAGCCGGTCGAGCAGCGCGGCGTCGAGGCCGTTGGCGCGCCCGGCCTCCATGTCGCGCGCGTTGGCCTCCAGGATCTCCGGCGCTCGCGCGATCAGCGCGTCCGCGATCGCCCCCAGCGCGGCGTTCTTCGTGTCGGTGTCAAGCGCCGCGAGCGCCCGCGACGCGTCGCGCGCCGCGAGGCAGACATCCGAGACGGTGCGCGTCGCGATCGCCATCCCCACAGCGTACGTGGTCGCCGCGCGCTATCGGGCGCCGCGGAGGTAGACGACGTAGCCCCCGGCGAAGCTCCGCAGGTAGAGCCGCTTGTCGCACGATCCCGCGCGCACCGGCGTCGCGGAGAGCAACTGCTCCCCGATCCGCGGTGGGACGCGCCGCACCTGGTAGAGCCGCGCGACGCGCAGCTCGTGGCGGCTGCGGTTCGGGAGGGTGGATCGCTCCCAGTGTCCGTCGCAGACGGCGATCTTCGCGGGCTGGTTCCACGGCCAGTCGTGGTAGGCGTAGCGATAGCCGAGCAACCCGAAGACGGCGACGAGTGCGACGAGCGCGCCGAGCCTGGCGAGCCACTTCAGCGGGAAGGCCATGGCCCACCCTAGACGGGAACGCTCAGCTCAGCACGAAGTAGTCGCGATGGATCGCCTCGTCGGTCGCGCGCGGCATGACCTCGCGGACGGCGATCGACTTCATGCCCTTCACGCGCAGCAGCTCGCCGGCCGCGTAGTTGCAGATCCCCTTGCCGATGACGATCGCGCCGTGGGCGACCTGGACGGCGTCGCCGGCGTCGAACTCGCCGCGCACGTCGGTGATCCCGACCGGCAGCAGCGACGTCCCGCCGTCGCGCAGCGCGCGCGCCGCGCCGGCGTCCACGACGATCGTCCCGCGCGAGGGCTTGGCGTACTTCAGCCAGAGCTTGAAGGAGGAGTAGCGCGCCTCGCGCGCCGCGAAGCGCGTGCCCGACGCCTCGCCGTCGAGCGCCGCCGCCAGCGCCGTCGGGCTCAGGCCGCTGCAGATGACGGTCTCGATCCCGCCCGCCGTCGCCATCTCCGCCGCGACGACCTTCGAGCGCATCCCGCCCGAGCCCAGCGGCGACGTCGCGTGGCCGATGTTCAGGTCGCCGAGGACCGAGAAGTCGTCGACCGCGGGCACGAGCTCGGCGGCCGGGTCCGCCCGCGGGCTCGCCGTGAACAGCCCCTCGACGTCGGTGAGCAGGACGAGCAGGTCGGCGCCGATGAGGATCGCGACCTGCGCCGCGAGGAAGTCGTTGTCGCCGAAGGAGATCTCGTCGGTCGTCGTCGTGTCGTTCTCGTTGATGACCGGCAGGACGCGCCACTCCAGGAGCTTGCCGAGCGTCTGGCGCGCGTTGAGGTAGTGCGTCCGCGCGCTCATGTCGAAGAACGTCAGCAGCACCTGGGCGCTCGTGATCCCGCGCTCGCGCAGCAACTCGTCGTAGACGCGGTAGAGCTTGCCCTGGCCGACGGCGCTGGCGGCCTGCAGGTCCTCGATCGCGCGCGGGCGCACGGGCAGGTCCATGACGCGCATACCCCGGGCGATCGCGCCGCTCGTGACGAGCACGACATCGTGACCGGCGCCGTGGCGCGCCGCGGCCTCGGCGCAGATGCGCTCGATGACCTCGGCGCGCAGCTCGCCGGAGTCCTCGGCGACGATGCTCGATCCGAGCTTGATGACGTAGCGGGCCATGGCCCGCCGCAGCTTAGAGCCGCACGGCGCTACGGCTTCGTCGGCAGCGACACGTGCGTGAACTTCCCGGTCGCGTCGTCGAAGTAGCCGGCGCAGAACTCGCCGCCGACGCCCGGCGTCGGGATGACGCCCGTGAAGAACCCCCGGAAGCTCGTCGGCACCGCGATCTGCTGCGCCCAGGTGCCCGTCCCGCACGGCTCCTTGGCGTTCGGCGTCTGGCGCCAGTAGACGTAGGCGGCGTCCTGCGCGCCGTTGGGACGGAAGCGCAGCTGACCCCAGAACCCGGTGACGCCCTCGCCGGCGGGGAACACGACGAGCGGCAGCGTGTACGCGAACGCGGCGGGCTTCGCGCGGCCGGTCACGGTGTAGAGGCCCGACTGGTACGTGAACCAGTACAGCCGCGAGCCCTTCGGGTACTTCGTCACCGGCCCGACGTCGCGCACGAGGAACTGCGTCGTGGCGAGCACGCGCGGGTCGTTGTAGGCGAGGAAGTCGGCGAGCTGGTTGAACTGCGCCTGGCGCAGGTACGGGATCCCGTTGCGCGGGTCGGGCGGGTTGCTCTCGTAGCCGAACTCGGTGAGGAAGATCGGCAGCCCGGCCGCGATCTTGCCGCCCGACTGCACCGACAGCGCGTCGAGGATCGGCCCGAGCGTGCCGATGTTGCCCATCGTGATCTCGTCGGGCGTCTTCGGGGCGACCGACGGCGCGCCCTTCTTCGTGTACGGATGGTGCGCGTAGGCGGTCGCCTGCAGCGGCCCGTTGCGGGTGAAGTCCTCACAGCGGCGCGCGGTCGCGTCGGGCCCGGCGTACTGCGTGCCGTCGGGCTTCACGCAGACGAGCTCGCGCAGGAAGGGCACCGGCCGGATGCCGTTGCGCGGGCCCTTCAGGTCCGAGCCCAGCGGCGAGGTCTCGCCGATGAGGATCGCGTCGGCGCCGTGGCCGCTGCGCTCGAGCCCCTGGCGGCCGGCGAAGAACAGCTCGCGGAAGAGCGCCGGCGACGCCGGGTTGCCGTTCTCCCACTGCGGCGACAGCCAGCCCGGCTGGTTGGGCTCGTTCCAGATCGACCACAGCGCGACCCGCGGCAGGCGCTGGCGGATGCCGTTCTCGTCGCGGAAGGTGCCCGAATAGCGCTTGCCGACGGCCTCGACGAAGCTGCGAAAGCGCGTCGGGATCGGCTTGAACGTCCCGGCGTTCGCGCGCTGGCTCGGCGGCGCCTTGCGGTGGCCGTAGCGCGGCCCGGGCCCGGTGACGTTGAAGAACACCCGCATGCCGAGCTTCGTCGCCTCCTTGACGAGGTTGTCGTAGCGATCCCAGTTGCGGGTCGGGTACGTGCGCGGGTCGGCCGGCTTGAAGCGATCGCGCTGCTTGCGCGCCCTGTTGCGCTGCGTCTCGGTCTTGAGCTTGTCGATCTCGTCGTTCGTGAGGTCGGCGCCCTCGGCGACGACGCGCCACAGGACCGTGGCCTTCACGGCATCGGCGCCGAGCGAGCGCATCGTCACGAGCGTGCGCGTCTGCGTGACGCCGTTGCGGTAGAGCAGCTGGTCGTCGTCCATCATGATCGACGCCTGGTCGGGGGCGGCGTGCGCGGCCGGCGCACAGAGCATCGCCAGGAGGAAGGTCGCGAGCGCGAGTCGTCGGAGGGTCATCGGCGCGCAACGGTAGAGGGTCGCGCGCTCGCGCGTCGTCGTCGCCTGCCCGTCACCCCGCACCGCAACCTCCCCTGATCGTTCCCCTACACCTCTGGGCGACAACAGCCGCGCGGCGGAAAGGTTGCGCAGCAGCGGCGCTCACCCGGGGTGCAGCTCGAACTCGACGCCGGCGATCTCGACGTCGTCGCCGGGCTCGAAGCCCTCGCTCTCCAGGGCGCTGATGACGCCCATCCGCCGCAGCCGGTGCTCGACGTGGGCGAGCGCCTCGTCGTTGTCGAGATCGTGGCGGGCGAGCAGCCGGTGGACTGCCTCGCCCTCGACGCAGAACGCGCGCTCGCCGATGCGCCGGACGCTGTATCCGCGCCCCGCGGCGGGCCGGAAGACCCGGTGCTCGGCGACCGGGAGGTCGGGCTCGGCGACGTCCGGGGCGGTGGCGTCGCGGCCGGCCAGCGGCACGCGGCGCAGGAGCTCGGCGGCCAGCTCGTCCAGGCCGCGCCCCGTCGCCGACGACGTCACGAGCACGGGCACCTCGCCGCCGAGGCGCTCGCGCCAGTCCGCCGCGGCAGCGTGGGCGGCCTCCGGCGTGACGAGGTCGGCCTTCGAGAGCGCGAGCAGCCGCGGAAGGCCCGCGAGCCGGCGGTCGTGTGCGCGCAGCTCGGACTCGATCGTCGCGTGGTTGGAGGCGGGGTCCGAGCCGTCGACGGGCGCGAGGTCGAGGACGTGCACGAGCAGCCGCGTGCGCTCGACGTGCGCGAGGAAGTCGTGGCCGAGCCCGGCGCCCTCGCTGGCGCCCTCGATGAGGCCCGGGATGTCGGCGACGACGAGCTGGCGGTCGGCGCCCTCGAGCGTCCCGAGCACCGGCTCCAGGGTCGTGAACGGATAGGCCGCGACCTTCGGCGCCGCGCGCGTCATGCGCGCCAGCAGCGACGACTTGCCGGCGTTCGGCAGCCCGACGAGGCCGACGTCGGCGAGGAGCTTCAGGCGCAGGTCGAGCCAGCCCTCCTCCCCCGGCAATCCCCGCTCCCTGAGCCGCGGCGCCTGAACCGTCGACGTCGCAAAGCGCTTGTTGCCGCGGCCTCCCGGCCCGCCGCGGGCGACGACGACCCGCCGGCCGGGGACGACGAGGTCGTGCGTGCTGCCGTCCCAGCTCGTGACGTGCGTGCCCGGCGGCACCGGGACCTCGAGCACCGGGCCGCTCGCGCCGTGGCGCAGGTCGCCCTCGCCGTGCCCCGCGCGCCGGGCCTTGTAGTGCGCGCGGCGCTTGTAGGTCTGCAGGTCGCGCAGCGAGTCGTCGCAGACGAGCACGACGTCGCCGCCGTGGCCGCCGTCGCCGCCGTCGGGCCCGCCGTGGGGCACGTGCGCCTCGCGCCTGAAGCTCAGGCAGCCGTCGCCGCCGCCGCCGGCTTGCACGAAGATGCGGGCCTTGTCGTAGAGCATTGGGTACCACCGTAGCCCCCGAGAAGGAGCAGGCAATGGCCGACGATCCCGTCTTCCTCATCACCGGTGCCTCGAGCGGCATCGGCGCCGCGACCGCCGAGCGCGCGGCGCGGGAGGGCTATCGGCTCGTCCTCGCCGCCCGCTCCACCGGCAGGCTCGAGGAGCTCGCCGAGCGGCTCGGGGGGCCCGATCGCGCGATCGCCGTCACGTGCGACGTGACCGACTACGCCCAGCAGGATCACATGGTGCGCGCGGCGCTGCACGACTTCGGGCGCATCGACGTCGTGTTCGCGAACGCCGGCTTCGGGGCCAAGCGGGGCTTTCTCGAGGAGACGCCGGAGCACTGGCGCGACATGGTGCTGACGAACGTCCTCGGTTGCGCGTACACGATCCGCGCGACGATCCCGTCGCTGAAGGACAGCAAGGGCCACCTGCTGCTGACGAGCTCGGTCGCCGGGCGCCGCGCGCTGTCGGGGTCGCTCTACAGCGCGACGAAGCACGCCGTCACGGCGATGGCGGAGTCCGCGCGCCAGGATCTCAACGACACCGGCGTCCGCGTGACGTCGATCGAGCCCGGGATGGTCGACACGCCGTTCTTCGACAATCCGGTCTCCAACGTCCTCGAGCCCGACGACATCGCCCGCGCGGTCATGTACGCCGTGCAGCAGCCGCCGCACGTCGACGTCAACGAGATCCTCATCCGGCCGGTCAGCCAGCCGACCTGAGCGGCGCCGCGATCCCGAGGCGCTGCCGGTCCACGGCGAGCACCGCGGCGGCGCCCGTGCGCTCGTGCCATGCGAACGACCCGTCGGCCACGCGCGCGGCGCGGCGCGGCTCGTGATGGATCCCGATGAGCCCGCGCGCCTGCGGGACCGCGCGCTCCAGGGCCGCCCCGGCAGCCCGCCCGCGGCCCGGCCTGCACATCTCTGAGGGAGCGCGAGCGTCGCCGGCGCGCGGCTCGCCGCGCGTTCGGCTCTCGGCAGTCGTGAGTCGCTTGTTCCCTGGTATACGGGGTCAAGGCGACTCAGATCGCCCGCCCGTCGAGTTCGCCGTCACAACGGCAGCGGCCAGCTCGACAGGCGTGAGACGCAGCGATCGCAGGAGCGTCGGCGCGATCCGCGGTTCCCTTCATGCGGCCGTTCGCGTGCGACCGCACCGACGTCAGCCCTCCGAGTCCCCGGCACGCGGGGCCCCGCCCGACGTCAGCCCTCGGAGTCCTCCGCAGCAGCGCCGGCCGCAAGCTCGCCCGCCGCCCACACCTGCGCCACCGCCGCGAACGCCGCCATCGCCGACACCGACACGACCCCGAACCGCGGCAGCGACCGCCGCGCCACGAGCGTCGCCCAGAGATCCACGACGTCGCAGACCGCTGCGACGCGCAGATAGCGCGGCGCCACCGCCGCGTTGTCGATCGTATGCAGCGCGATCGCGCCGATGATCGCGTCGCGCGCGCCGTGGGCGCGCAGCACCACGCCCGTCGGCGGCCGCGCCGACTCCGCGCCCAGCCACCCAGACGCGACGAGCCGCGGCGCGACCACGAGGCTCATGCCGATGAGCACGCGCCCCTGGTTGATCGCGCGGGCGACGTCGCGCGCGGGGTTGGCGCTAGGCGTCGGCGTCGTCGGGGGCAATCGAGACGATCCGCTTGCCGCGCTGTCGGCCGAAGACGACCGTGCCGGCCGCGCGGGCGTAGAGCGTGTCGTCCTTGCCGATGCCGACGCCGTCGCCGGGCCGGAAGCGCGTGCCGCGCTGGCGGACGATGATCTCGCCGCCCGTCACCGTCTCGCCGGCGAACGTCTTGACGCCGAGGCGCTGCGCGTTGGAGTCGCGCCCGTTGCGTGAGGAGCCGAGGCCCTTCTTGTGTGCCATTAGGTGGAGACCTCCGCGGGGCGTGCGGCCGCGCGTTCTGATTTCGACTTGGCTGCTGCGGCCGGCGGAGACGACGTCACTTCCGTGATCTCCAGGCGCGTGAGCTCCTGCCGGTGGCCGGCGGTGCGCTTGTAGCCGCGCTTGGGCTTGAACTTGAAGACGCGCAGCTTCTCGCCGCGCTCGTGCCCGACGATCCTGGCCTTCACCGAGACCTTCTGCAGGCCGTCGGCATCGAAGATCGTGTCCGTCGAGCGAAACAGCAGCGGCTGGAGGGCGACGATCGCGCCCTCGTCCTCGGGCAGGCGCTCGACGAGGAGCGTCTGGCCCTCCTCGACGTGGTACTGCTTGCCGCCGGTCTTGACGATTGCGTAGGCCATAAAGGATGCTCAGCTCGGGGAGTCGGTGGGGGTCGCGGTCGTGTCTGCCGTGGCGCGCGAACGGCGCCGTCCGCCTCTGCGGCCGCGGCGCCGAGTCGTCGATTCTACGCCATCGCCGTCGGCCGGGTCCTCGGCGTCGCCCTCGGCAGGCTCCGAGCCGGCACCCCCCGCCGCGGGCGGCGGGTCGGCGTCCAGCAGCGTCGCCGTCGCCGAGGTGCGCCCGGCGTGCTCGATGCGCACGAGCCGCTTGGCCCCGACGAAGCGACCGCCGCCGCTGACGCTGATGATGTAGCCGTCGATCTTGGCGACCGCGTCGTCGACGTCGTACATGTGCGGCTCGACGATGTGGACGAGCACCTCGTCGCCCTCGCGGAACGGCACGGCGCGCTCCTGGACCTCGTCGCGCGAGCCCTCCATGACGATGTCGAAGTGGTCGAGCGGCAGGCCCTCGGAGCCGGTGAAGTGGTAGCGCCGGCCGGTCTCCTCCTCCAGGGCGTGCAGCACCCGCTTGGCGTTGCCGGTGAAGACGGCGCTCACGCGCGGGTTCATCTGCACGAGAAACGCCTCGTGCTTCTTCGGCGCCTTCTTGGAGAGCAGCCGCAGCCGCCGCTCGAACTCGATCGCGATCGTGTCCTCGGACTTGATGACGCCATCGCCGTCGCACATCGGGCAGGGCCGCGAGATGATCTCGCGCACGCCCTCGGTGACGTTCTGGCGCGTCATCTCCACCAGGCCGAGCTTGGAGATCTCGGCCGTGAAGGTCTTCGTGCGGTCCTCGTCGAGGGTCTGGCGCAGCGTCTTGAGCACGGCCTCGCGGTTGCGCGCGCGGGCCATGTCGATGAAGTCGATGACGATGATCCCGCCGATGTCGCGCAGGCGCAGCTGGTTGACGACCTCCTCGGCGGCCTCGAGGTTCGTCGTCGTGATCGTGTCCTCCAGGCGCGCGCCCTTGCCGCGCCCGATGAAGGAGCCCGAGTTGACGTCGATGACCGTCAGCGCCTCGGCGTAGTCGATGATGAGGTAGCCGCCGCTGGGCAGGTCGACGCGGCGCGTCATGAGGCCGTCGATGACCTTCTCGACGCCGTAGGCCTCGAACAGCGGCGCCTTCTCCTCGTAGAGCTCGACGCGGTCGACGAGCTCGGGCGCGGTGCGCTGGAAGAACGAGACGAGCCGGTGGTGCTGCTTGGGGTCGTCGACGATCGCGCGCTCGAAGTGCTCGGAGAAGATGTCGCGCACGACGCGCACCGAGAGGTCGGCCTCCTGGAAGACGAGGCCCGGCGCCGGCGTCTCCTCGACGCGCTTCTGCAGGACCTCGTGGAGCTTGAAGAGGTACTGCAGCTCGCGCTCGAAGTCCGCGCGCGTCGCGCCGCTGGCGGCCGTGCGGATGATCGCGCCGCCGCCGCGCAGGTCCAGGCCGCGGGTCTCCTTGCGCAGGCGGTCGCGCTCCTTGTCGTCGAGCCGCCGCGAGACGCCGACGCCCTCGCCGGTCGGCGCGTAGACCATGTAGCGCCCGGCGATCGTGAGCTCCATGCTCAGCCGCGCGCCCTTGCTCTTCAGCGGGTCCTTGACGACCTGCACGACGATCTCCTGGCCGGGCTTGATGAGCTCGGTGATCTTCGAGCCGCCCTCCTTGCCGCGACCGCGGCGCCCGACGTCGACGCCCGGCACGACGATCTCGTCGACGTGCAGGAAGCCGTTCTTGTCGAGGCCGATGTCGACGAACGCCGCCTCGAGGCCGGCGAGGACGTTGTCGACCTTGCCCTTGTAGATGTTGCCGACGATCGAGCGCGCGCCGCGGCGCTCGAAGTAGAGCTCCGCGACCCGGTAGCCGGCGCTCGCGTCCTTCTTCGCCCGCGACGACGCGGGCTTCTTCGCGGCGCCGGGCTTGCCCGTCGCCTCCAACAGCGCGACGCGGGTCTCCCCGCGATCGACGCTGACCAGCAGTTGCTTCTTCATGTGAAGGTGATTCCTTTGCCTAGAACGAGAGGCCCCGGCCCTTCGCAGCAGCCGACACGCGCCCCTGCGCGTAGATCGACTGCAGGAGGCCGATGGCCAAGAGGGTGGCGATCACGGAGCTGCCGCCGTATGAGAGGAGCGGCAGTGGGATGCCGGTGATGGGCATGATCCCCACGTTCATGCCGACGTTGATGAAGACCTGGAACAGGAGCATGGCCACGACGCCTCCGGCGATGAGCGCGCCGTAGAGGTTCTTGGCCACGGTGAGAATCCGAAGACCGCGCCAGATGAGCAGCGCGTACAGCGAGAGGACGAGTCCCGCACCGGCGAAGCCCCAGCGTTCGCCGACCACGGCGAAGATGAAGTCGGTGCGCTCCTCGGGAAGGAAGTTGAGGTTCGTCTGGCTGGCCTGCTCGCCGCGGCCGGTCTTCTGCCCCGAGCCGATGGCGATCCGCGACTGGTTCTGCTGGTAGCCGGCGCTGCCCGCGACGTCCGACGGATAGAGGAAGGACGTCAGCCGCTCGGTCTGCTTCGGCTTCAGGACGGTCACCCCGAGCGCCGGGGCGGCCGCCAGGACGAGCGCGATCGAGACCGCGCCGAGCGCCGCGAGGCCCGCGAAGTGCCGCCAGCTCACGCCGGCGACGAAGAGCACCGCGAAGAGGATCGCGATGTAGACGAGCCCCGAGCCGAGGTCGCCCGCCATGACGATCGTCGCCGGCACCATCGCCACGAGCACGACCCGCGCCGTCGTGTCGCGCTCGCCGAGGCGGCGCGCACGGTCCACGATGAACGCCGCGAGCGCCGCGACGAGCAGCACCTTGCCGAGCTCCGACGCCTGGACCTCGAAGAACGGCAGCTGGATCGCCCGCCGCGACCCGCGCGTGTTGCCGCCGATCGCCGCGACCGCCAGCAGGCCGAAGATCATGAGGCCGTAGATGCCGTATTTCAGCTCCCGCAGCCGCGAGTAGTCGATGCGGCTGAGGACGATCGCGAGGAAGATCCCGAGGCCGAAGAACACGCCCTGGCGGGTGACGTAGTAATTCGGATCGCCGGGGACATCGGTTCGCGTCGATGCCTGGAGGGTAACGAGCGACGCCGCCATGAGCCCGATCGTCGCGAGCGCGAGCAGCGGATCGAAGGGCAGCCGGAGGCCGAGCGGGACGCGGATGGCTGGGCGGGAGTCGTTCATCTCATGCCGACTCGTCGGCGCCCTGGATGATCTTCTTCTCGATGCCGTAGTACTCCGACAGCAGCAGGCGCGCGATCGGCGCGGCGGTCTCGGCGCCGAAGCCGCCCTCCTCGACCGTCACCGCGACGACGATCGGCCGCTTGGGATCGGGGATGTAGGCGACGTACCAGGACTGGTCCTGCTTGAGGCCGCGCTCGGCCGTCCCGGTCTTGCCGTAGACCGGGTAGCGGTCCTGCGGCCAGCCGGCGAAGACGTCGGCGGACGTGCCGCCAGACTCGCTCGTGGAGCGGTGCAGCCCGTTGGCGACGGCCTGGCGGTCGGCCTCGTCGAGCTCGACCCTGCGCGCCGGATCGCGCTCGATGCGCTGGATGAGCTCCCCGCGCTCGGTCTCGATCTCCAGGCCCAGGTGCGGCGTGACGACCTTGCCGCCGTTGGCGACCGCGCCGTAGGCGACCGCGAGCTGCAGCGGTGTTGCGACGAGGTCGCCCTGGCCCGTGGCGAGGTTGACGGTGTCGCCGCCGTTGTAGTCGCGCAGGTCGGAGATCCCGCAGCCGGCGGCGCCGGCCGCGAAGACGTTCGCGTCGCGGGAGATCTGCCGCTTCTTGCGGCAGCGCAGCTCGGTGGCGTTGACGTCCTTGCGCCACGCGGGGTCGGGGATGATGCCGCGGCTCTCGTCGGGAAGGTCGATCCCCGTGGCGCGCCCGAAGCCGAGCTTGCGCGCGAGGTCCTGGATCATGAGGTCGTGGGTGCCGCCGCGCTCCCAGGCGGCGACGCCGAGCTTGTAGAAGTAGACGTCCGACGAGACCTGCAGCGCGCGCGAGAGGTCGACGCTGCCGTAGGCCTGGTCGTTGGCGTTGCAGCGCTTCTGCTCGTAGACCTGGATGCAGCCCGCGTCGTCGACGGACGTGCCCGGGGAGATGAGATCGGCCTTCAGCGCCGCGAGCGCGGTGATCGTCTTGAACGTCGAGGCCGTCGGGTAGCCGCCCTGGATCGCGCGGTTGAAGGCGGGCGCGCCGGCGTCGTCGCCGAAGAGCGTGTCGTAGACCTTCTGGGTCATCGGCCGCGTGAGGCGCTCGGGGTTGAACGTCGGGTTGGAGCCCATCGCGAGCACCTCGCCGCTGCTCGGGTCCAGCGCGACGTAGGCGCCGGGGTTGTTGCCGGGGTTCAGCGGCCCGCGCAGGGCGCGGTCGCCGGTGCGCGCGAGCGCGAGATCCAGCGACAGGCGCAACCGCTGGCCGGGCACCGGCCGCGTGTCGCGCAGCCGGTCGTTGGGGATCGGCCGGCCGAAGGCGTCGACCTGGACGCGCTGGACGCCGTCGTGGCCGCGCAGGTAGCGGTCGTAGCTGCGCTCCAGGCCGGTCTTGCCGATGATCGTCCCGGCGCTGACGTCGCGAAAGCGCGAGGACTTCAGCTCCTTCGGGCTGATCTCGCCGACCGTGCCGAGGATCTGGGCGGCGAGCGTGCCCTGCGGGTAGTCGCGCAGGTAGGTCTGCTGGACCTTCACGCCCGGAAACTGCTCGGGGCGCTCGGAGATGTACGCGAGGACGGATTCGTCGACGTCGGTCTTCACGCGGACCGTCGAGTACGGGACGAGCACGAGCGAGCGCACGACCTGGCGGTGGATCGAGGTCGCCGACGTGTCGAGGACCTTCGCGAGGCGGCGGTAGCGCGCGCGCAGCCCGGCGGTCGGGATCGGCGGGATCTTGATCGGCTCGCCGCGCTCGCCCTTCAGCCGCGCGGCGCGCAGGGTCATCCGATGGCCCCACTCGGCGGCGAGGTCGCGCTCGGCCTGGGGCAGCTTGGACGGGTCGAGCTGGACGACGACGGCCTGGCGGTTCTGCACGATGATCGTGCCGTCGCGATCGACGATCTTGCCGCGCGGCGCCTGGATGCGCAGGTCGCGCACCCGGTTGACCGTCGCCTGCGCGAGGTACTTGTCGCCCGACAGCACCTGCAGGTACCAGAGGCGGAAGAAGACGATCGCGAAGAGCGCCAGCGCGACGCCTCCGAGGATCGCGACGCGCAGCGCGAGCTGCGGGGTGATCGGCGCGCGGCGCTCGTTGACGGGCTCCATCATCACCGCAGGTCGATCCCCCGCGACAGCGGCGACAGGCCGCCGGTCGTGTAGGCGCGCCGGCGGCGGCGGCGCGGGTCGTCGGGCAGCGTGCCCGCCAGCGAGCGGCGGACGATCGCGTAGACCGGTGCCGCGATGAGCGTGTTGACGACGAGCGTCGCGAGCGTCTGGCGCACGAGCGCCCAGCTCACCGGCGCGTCGGCGCCGAGGAGGAACTGCATGAGCGCGAAGCCGAGGGCGAACAGCAGCGTCGCGGCGGCGCCGACGGCGAGCGGCACGAGCGTGCCCTCGGGGTCGCGCGCCTCGCGCAGGCGCCCGGCGCCGTAGCCGACGCCGAGCAGCACGAGCGACGAGACGCCGAGCGTCTGCAGCGCCACGACGTCGAAGAACAGGCCGATGCCGAACCCGAAGCAGCCGCCGGCAAGCGACCCGCAGAGCAGGCCGACCGCCATGACGAGCAGCGGCGTGAGGTCGGCGGTCGCGCCCGCGATCGGCAGCTGCGAGATCATCGCGGTCTGCACGATGACGCCGAGGATCGCGATGGCGGCGAGGCGGCCCACGAGCTTCGGCGAGACGATCATGACGCGCGCGGTCCCCGCGGCCGGGTGAGGATCTGGACGAAGTCGAGGCTGCGCATGTCGGCGAACGGGCGCAGGTGGATCTCCTGGGTGTCGGTGCCCTCGTTCTCGATGCGCGTGATCTCGCCGATCGGCAGGCCCGGCGGGTACAGCGACTCGCGCTCGTCGTCGGGCTCGGTCCCGCGCGTGAGCACGCGATCGCCGGGCCGCACCCGCGCGCCCGGCGGCACGAACCTCATGACGAGGTCGGTCGGGTTGCCGACGCTCGAGGGCTCGACGACGCCGAACACGCCGCGCCGCCCCGCGCGCGCGGGCACCTTCATCGTCTGGTCGGTGATGAGCGTCACCTGCGCCGAGCCTCCGATGACATCCGTGACGCGCCCGATCAGCGCCTCCTCGTTGATGACCGGCTGGCCGACGCGCACGTCGTCGTCCGAGCCCTTGTCGACGCGGATCTTCGCGTACCAGACGGTCGGAGACTGGAAGATCACGCGCCCGGTCTTCGGCGCGTAGTCCGCGAGGCCGAGGGCGCCGTCGAGCTCGAGCAGCCGGCTGAGCTTCGCGTTGTCGGCCTCGAGGCGCTCGCTGTCGAGCGCCTGGGTGCGCAGCCGGTCGCGCTCGGCGCGCAGGTCCTTGACCTGGCCCTTGGCGGCGATCGTGTCGCCGAACCAGCCGAAGAGGTCGCGGACCGGCTTCAGCGCCCGCGACGCCCCCTCCTGCACGGGGTTGAGGACCTCGCTCGTGCCGCGCTGCACGCCGTGCAGCGCGCCGCCGCCGGATTCACCGAAATAGGCCGTCAGCAGAATCAGGGAACAGGCCACAAGCAGGCCGAGCACCGCCCGCCTGCGCCGGACCGTCTTGTCGTACACGGAAACGTCGACTCCAAAAAGATTGAGCGTTTCGCCCGTCGATCACCGCAAGCGGAGATCTTGGGCGACGTTAGTATCGCCGGCGGCGGTTCTTCGAATTGCGGTTCGTGCGGTGGATGACCTCGAACTCCTCCAGCGAGCGCCCCGAGCCGACGGCCACGCACGTCAGCGGCGACTCGGCGAGGTGGCAGGGCATCTGCGTCTCCTCGCGCAGGCGCTCGTCGAGCCCCTGTAGCAGCGAGCCGCCGCCCGCGAGCATGATGCCGCGGTCCATGATGTCCGACGAGAGCTCGGGCGGGGTGCGGTCGAGCGTCTCCTTGACCGCGTCGATGATCTGCGACAGCGGCTCTTCGAGCGCCTGGCGGATCTCCTCGCTCGTCAGCACGACGGTCTTCGGCAGGCCCGACACCATGTCGCGCCCGCGGATCTCGGCCTGGACCTCCTCGGCCATCGGGTGCGCCGAGCCGATCTCGAGCTTGACCTCCTCGGCCGTCTGCTGGCCGATGAGGAGCTTGTACTCCCGTTTTGCGTAGTTGATGATCGCCTCGTCGAGCTCGTCGCCGCCGATCCGGATGGATTGGCTGACGACGATGCCGCCGAGCGAGATCACCGCGACCTCGCTCGTGCCGCCGCCGATGTCGACGACCATCGAGCCGGTCGGCTCCCCGACCGGCAGCCCGGCGCCGATCGCGGCCGCCATCGGCTCCTCGATGAGGTAGGCCTGGCGGGCGCCGGCGCTGAGGCAGGCCTCCTCGACCGCGCGCTTCTCGACCCCCGTCACGCCGGACGGCACGCAGACGACGACGCGCGGGTGCGCCCAGCGGTTCTGGTGCACCTTCTGGATGAAGTGGCGCAGCATCTCCTCGGTGACGTCGAAGTCGGCGATGACGCCGTCCTTCAGCGGCCGGATCGCCGAGATCGTGCCGGGTGTGCGGCCGAGCATCCGCTTGGCCTCGATCCCGACGGCATGGACCTCGCCGCTGCGCGAGTCGATCGCGACGACCGACGGCTCCGACAGCACGATGCCGCGCCCGCGCACGTAGACGAGGGTGTTCGCGGTTCCGAGGTCGACGGCCATGTCGCGTCCGCCGAAGCCCGTGAGGTAGCTGAAGAAGCCCATGAAGAGGTTGGCGGGGCCCCCGACTCTCGTCCGCGTGGGCCTATCGCGTGGGACGAACCGCCGCGTTTGAGTCTAGCCCTTGGGCCGCTCGCGCCAAGCAATCCCTCTACCGTTACCTGAGAATAAGGCTCAAGTCGAGGTCGAGCAATGCGCCGAGGGGCAGTCCGACGACGTTCAGGTAGTCCCCGGAGATGGCTCGAACGAGCGCCGCACCCTGCTCCTGGATGGCATAACCCCCCGCCCGGCCTTGCCATTCGCCGGTCTTGACATAAAGAGAGATAAGTTCGCCGGGAAGGTCCCGGAAGGTCACGTTCGTGACCTCATGCACAACCTGAGGGTTGCCCGGAACGAGCAGCGCGAGGCCGCTGATGACCTCGTGCGAACGCCCGGAGAGGCGTTTCAGGGTCGCTGCGGCGTCCGCTTCGGAGGCCGGCTTGCCGAAGATCTCGCCGTCGAGGACGACGATCGTGTCGACCCCCAGGACGGTGTCGCGGGGACGCGCCGCCGCGCCGGCCTCGGCCTTGCGCAGCGCGTTGGTGCGGGCGACCTCGACGGGCTCCCCGGCGGCGATCTCCTCGACGTCCACCGTGACGATCTCGAAGGCGATCCCGAGCTGCTCGAGGATCCGCCGGCGCTGCGGGGAGCCGCTGGCGAGGACGAGCGGCGCTCGCGCAGCGGCCACGTCCTGCGCACGCTCAGGTGACATCTCCGGAGCGTATCCGCAGGACCTGGCGGATCCCCTGGCGCTGACGCCCTCGCGCTACGGGGCGATCGAGAGGAACCCGAACCGGCTGTCGCTGCCCAGCGTCGCGGTGATGACCGCGGTCCAGTTCGACGTGACGGCCTGCGTCGTGATCGTGAAGTTCGCGGTGGTCTGGCCGGCGGGGACCGTCACCGAGGAGGGCACCGATGCGACCGAGGGCGCGTTGTTGGAGAGTGCGACGGTCGTCCCGGCGAGCGGCGCCGGCAGCGAGAGGAACACCGTGCCGATGGCGGACTGCCCGCCCTTCACGTTCCCGGGGTTCAGGCCGAGCCCCGTGAGCGTCGGCGGGGCCGTCGTGCCCGTGATCGTGAAGCTGCGCGCTGCCGAATACGGGCTCGTGGTGGCGCCGTTGGCCGCCTGCACCCGCCAGAAGTACGTGCCGTTGGGGATGTTCGTCACGGTCGCCTGGGTGACGGCGCCGTCCGTGGTGCCAACCAGAGCGGTGGTCGTGAAGCTCGAGCTCGTGCTGACCTGCCAGTTGTACGCCGAGACCGGGCCCGACGGTGCTGCCCAGGAGATCGCAAACGGCGTGACGACCGACGCGCCGTTGGCCGGGCTCACGAGCGTCGGCGCGCCGGGGGGCGTCGGGGGCGGCGTCGGTGCGTTGATCGTGATGCTGAACGTGCCGCTGAGCGACTGGCCGCCCGAATCGGCGACGCGCAGCGTGAAGCTGAACGTCCCCGCTGTCGTCGGCGTCCCGGAGATGCGGCCCGGCGACGCCTGGAGGTTCAGCCCCGGCGGCAGCGATCCGGCGGTCCGCGTCCAGCTATAGGGCGCCGTGCCGCCGTCGGCGAACACGCCGACGGCGTAGGACTGGCCGCGGGTCCCCGACGGGAGCTGGCTCGGGCTGTTGAACACCAGCGGCCGCGGCGCGTTGATCCTGATCGTGAACTGGCGCGTCGTGCTGTTGCCCCGCTGATCGCGCGCGCGGACCGTGAACGTCGAGGTCTGGACGGTCGTGGGCCGGCCGGAGATGAGCCCTGATGCCGACGCGAAGTCCGTGAGCCGCAGCCCGTTGGGCAGCGTGCCCGCGACGATCGACCAGCGGTACGGCGTGCCGTTGCCGCCGGTCGCCGTGACGAAGTTTGCGTAGTCGGTGCCGACGTTCCCGTCAGGCAGCGGCCGGTCGTCGATGACGAACGCGGCCTGCGCCGCTCCGGCCGTTCCAAGGAGAGCCAAGACCACCAGCGCGGTCAGTCCGAACAGCCGCATGTGCACACCGTAGTACCGGCATGATCAAGAGCGAGGAAAGTCTGGCCGAATCTCGGTCCCGAAGAACAGGCCGATCTCGCGCTCGGCGGACTCGGGCGAGTCCGAGCCGTGGACGAGGTTGCGCCGGACCTCGAGCGCGAAGTCGCCGCGGATCGAGCCGGGGGCGGCCTCGATGCCGTTCGTCGCGCCGATGAGCTGGCGCGCGGCCTCGATGGCGTTCGGGCCCTCGAGGACCATCGCGACGATCGGCCCCGAGGTGATGAACGACACGAGGCCCTCGAAGAACGGCTTGCCCTCGTGCTCGGAGTAGTGGCGGCGGGCGAGCGCGGGGTCGACGGTCATGAGCTTGAGTTCCGCGAGATGCAGGCCCTTGCGCTCGAAGCGAGCGATGATCTCACCGGTCAGGCGGCGCGCGAACGCGTCCGGCTTGACCAGGATCAGAGTCCGGTCCATGGGGCTCCTCAAGTCCGGTGTGGGTGCGGGGCGGTCACGCCTCGGTCGCCGTGGCTCGGCGGCGGACGCGGCCGGTGCCCGGCGCGTTGGAGATCTCCGCCTCGCAGTACGGGCAGAGCTTCCAGGTCGGATCGAGCGGCTTGGCGCACGACGCGCAGCGGTCGCGAAGCTTGCGCGTGCAGCTCGGGCAGCGCAGGAAGTCCTTCTCGACCTCGTAGTCGCAATGCGGGCAGAGCATGTAGTTCAGCTCGTGCAGCCGCGCCTCGGCCGCCTGCATCTCGAGCTCGCGCTCGCGGATGTCGTCGAGGTACTCCGGCGGTCGCACGATGACGTAGAGGATCGTTCCCGCGAACGGAAACAGCGACGCGACCGTCGCGCAGATGACGAGCATCGGGTCTTCGATGCGCCGGATGGCGTCCGTGTACGTCCAGTACACGAGCGCCAGATAGATGACGACGAGAAACAGGATGAGCATGTTGACCGCGAGGTTCAGCCCATCGCTGTTGATGCCGAAGACGGCGAGCACGATTCGCGGGAGCTTATCCGGTGGCGCGGCGGGTCCTGCCGGCCGCCGTTCAGAGGAACAGGCGGCCCAAGCCGTAGCCGAGCGCGAAGAACACGAGGATCACGAGCGCGACGATGAGCGCGACGACGCCGATGAGCGCCAGCGCCGACGGGCCCTCGCGATTCACAGCGTCGACCCCCGCCCGGCGCCCGCCGGGCGCAGCAGGTCGGCGACGAGGTAGATCGAGCCGGTCGCGAGCACGACGCCGCCGGGGCCCGCGAGCTCGCGCGCCAGCGCCACCGCGCGGTGCGGGTCGGCCTCGACCCGCGAGCTGCCCTCCCACACGCCCGCGCCCACCTGCCCGGCGAGCGACGCGAGCGTCGCGGGCGACAGCGCCCGCGGGTTGGCGTTGGCCGTGAAGACCGCGCCCGAGCACAGCGGCAGCAGCCCCGCGAGCATCGCCGCGGCGTCCTTGTCGTCGAGCACCGACACGACGGCGACGAGCGGACGCCCGGCGAGGAAGTCCGGCAGCGACTCGGCCAGCGCGGCCATGCCGCCCGCGTTGTGGGCGCCGTCGAGCACGACCTCCGCGCCGCCGTCGCCCACGTCCGGGAGCACCTGGAAGCGACCGGGGACCGCCGTCGACGCCGCCGCGCGCCGCACCGCCTCGTCGTCCAGCGGCGTCCCGAGCAGCGCCTCGGCGGCCGCGCACGCCACCGCGAAGTTGCGCCGCTGGAAGGCGCCGCGCGCGAGCAGCTCGAAGTCCGGCGGCGGCTGCGCCGGCGCGCGCACGATCCGCGCGCCCTGGCGTTCGGCGACGATCCGCGCCTCCGCGACGGCGTCCGGGTGCAGGTCCGGGCCGAGCACGAGCGTGACACGGTCCCGCCCGCCCGCCACCACCGCGAGCTTCTCGCGCGCGATGTCGGCGATCGTCGGCCCGAGCCAGCGCGTGTGCTCCAGCCCGACGTTCGTCAGCACGACGACCTCCGCGTCGATGACGTTCGTCGCGTCCCAGCGGCCCCCGAGGCCGGCCTCGACGACCGCGACGTCGACCGCCGCCGCCGCGAGCTGCGCGTAGGCCGCCGCCGTCAGTGCCTCGAACTGCGTCACGCGATCGCCCTCGTCGAGCGTGCGGTCCACGAGCGACGCAGCGCGTCGCGCCCGGCCCACAGCCGCGGCGAACTCGGCCTCGGAGACATCCGAGCCGTCGATCCGGATCCGCTCGGCGAACGAGACGAGGTGCGGCGAGAGGTACGCGCCGCTGCGCAGGCCGTGGTGGCGCAGCAGCGCGGCGATCATCCGGACCGTCGAGGACTTGCCGTTCGTGCCGACGACGTGCACCGATGCAAACGCGCGCTGCGGCGAGTCCAGCGTCGTCATGAGCCGGCGCATGCGGTCCAGCCCGAACCGCATGCCGAAGAGCTCGAGCGACAGCAGCCAGCGCTCCGCCGCGGCGGCGTCCCAGCCGCCGGTGCGCGGCTCGGGGGTCGTCACGACTGCGCCCGTGACGGCGCGGGCAGCGCCGCGAGCTCCTCCCGCAGGCGCTCGAGCTTGGAGCGCTCGGCCGCGACGACGGCGTCCGGCGCCTTGGCGACGAAGCCCTCGTTGGCGAGCTTGCCCTCCGCGCGGGAGATCTCGCGGGCGAGCTCGTCGCGCTGGGCGGAGAGCCTGCGGTCGGCGGCGCCGAGGTCGACGGCGTCCGACGGCAGGACCGCGACCGCGCCGCCCGGGATCGCGATCGTCGCGACCGGCTCGTCCTCGCCCGCGCCGTCACCGAGCATGAAGCGGGCGAGCGACGCGATCCGCGCCGCCGTCTCGCCGTAGCCGCTTGCCTGCAGGATGCCCGGCACGACCGTCCCCGCCTTGACGCCGACCGAGTCGCGCCAGCCGCGCAGCGCCTTGATCGCCTCGATCGCGCGCGCCATCTCGTCCTCGGCGCCGACGTCGCGCAGCGCCTCGTCGGGCTCGGGCAGGCGGCCCGTCGCCAGCAGGCCCTCGGCCTCCGTCCAGCCGAGCAGCTCCCAGAGCTCCTCGGTGACGAAGGGGATGATCGGGTGCGCCGTCGCGATCGTCTCGCGCAGGACGTGCAGGAGCGTCGCGCCGAGGGCGGCTCGCTCCTCGGGATCGGCATCGTCGCCGAGTCGCGGCTTCACGAGCTCGATGTACCAGTCGCACAGCTCGCCGTAGATGAAGTCGTAGAGGCCGAGCGCGGCCTTCGCGAAGTCGAATCCGTCGATGCGCGCCTGCGTGTCGGACTCGATCGCCTGCAGGCGCGAGAGGATCCAGCGGTCCTCGACCGTCCGCGGCTGCGGCGCCGGGCGCACGCCGTCGCCGATCCGCAGCGCGACGAAGCGCGTGGCGTTGTAGAGCTTGTTCGCCAGCGCCTGGCCCTGCGCGATCTTCTCCTCGCTGAAGCGCACGTCCTGCGAGGAGGACATCGCGAGCAGGCCGAAGCGCACGGCGTCGGCGCCGTAGGCGGGGAAGTTGCCGGGCGGGTGGGCCTGATCGCCGTAGACCGGCGGCCGCGGCCCCCCCTCGATGAGGGCGAGCGGATCGATGCCCGTCCCGAGGGTCTTGCTCATCCGCCGGCCGTCGGGCGCCTGGATGACCGAGTGGATGTTGACGTCGGCGAACGGGATCTCGCCGGTGAAGCGCAGGCCCATCATGACCATCCGCGCGACCCAGAGAAAGAGGATGTCGCGCGCCGTCGACAACGCATCGGTCGGATAGAACGCCTGCAACTCGGGTGTTTTCTCGGGCCAGCCGAGCGTCGCGAACGGCCACAGCGCCGACGAGAACCAGGTGTCGAGGACGTCGGGGTCCTGCTCCCAGCCCTCGCCGTCGGGCGGGTCGATGCCGCAATACACCTCCTCGTCGCGGTACCAGACCGGGATCTGATGGCCCCACCACAGCTGGCGCGAGATGCACCACGGGCGGATCTCCCCCAGCCAGTCGAGGTAGCGCTTGGACTGCGACTCGGGGTGGATGCGCACCTCCCCCGAGCGCACGACCTCCATCGCCGGCGCCGCGAGCTCGTCCATGCGCATGAACCACTGCAGCGAGATGAGCGGCTCGACGCGCGCGCCCGAGCGCTGGCTGTAGGGCACCGTGTGGACGAGGTCCTCGCGCGCGCGGATGAGACCCTCCGCCTCGAGGTCGGCGACGACCCGCGCCTGCGCCTCGGCGACCGTCAGCCCCGCATAGGCCTCGCCGGCGTCCGCCGTCATGAGCCCGTCCTCGCCGATGACGCCGATCTCCGCCAGCCCGTGACGGCGGCCGATCTCGAAGTCGTTGGGGTCGTGGCCGGGCGTGATCTTCAGCGCGCCGGTGCCGAAGTCGGACTTGACGTACTCGTCGGCGATGATCGGCAGGCGGCGGCCGACGAGCGGCAGGATCACCTCCTGGCCGACGAGCGCGGCGTAGCGCTCGTCGCCGGGATGCACGGCGACGGCGGTGTCGGCGAGCATCGTCTCCGGGCGCACCGTCGCGACGACGAGCTCGCCCTCGCCGGACGCCAGCGGGTAGGCGATCGAGTACAGCGTGTCGACCTCGCCCTCGTGCTCCTCGACCTCGAGGTCGGAGATCGCCGAGCGCAGCACGGGATCCCAGTTGACCATGTAGAGGTCGCGGTAGATGAGGCCCTGCTCGTAGAGCTCGACGAAGACCTTCAGCACGGCCTGCACGTAGCCCTCGTCCATCGTGAAGCGCTCGTCCTCGTAGTCGAGCGTCGCGCCGAGGCGCTTGAACTGCTCGATGATCTGGCCGCCGTGCTCCTCGCGCCACTCCCAGACGCGCCGCACGAACTCCTCGCGCCCGACCTCCTGGCGCGACGTGCCCTCCTCGATGAGGCGCTTCTCGACCTGGCGCTGCGTCGCGATGCCCGCGTGGTCGGTGCCGAGGATCCACTTCGCGCGCCGGCCGCGCATCCGGTTGGTGCGGATGAGCGCGTCCTGGATCGAGCCGTTGAGCGCGTGGCCCAGGTGCAGCACGCCGGTGACGTTCGGCGGCGGGACCGCGATCGAGTAGTTCTCGGCGGGCGTGCCCTCGGGCTCGGGATGCACGAGACCGGGCGAAAGCCAGCGCTCGAGGATGCGCGGCTCGACCTCCGCGGGATCAAAACGTGTGCGCTCGTGCAGATCGGCCATAGACTCTTCTCAGTCTATGGAGGCTCCATGAGCACCGACCTCGCGGGCTTCAAGGAGGGACAGCGCAAGCTCTGGGCGGCCGGGGACTACTCGGTCACGGCCCGGCGCTTCGAAGGCGTCGCCGCCGAGCTCGTCGCCGCCTGCGGCCTCGGGCCCGGGCAGCGGGCGCTCGACGTCGCCGCCGGCACCGGCAACGTCGCGCTCGCGATCGCCGCGTCGGGCGCGAGCCCCGAGGCCTGCGACCTCACCCCCGAGCTCGTCGCCCGCGGCAAGGAGCGCTGCGACGGCCTCGGCGAGTGGGAGATCCCGTGGCTCGTCGCCGACGCCGAGGAGCTGCCCTACGCCGCGGGCCGCTTCGACGCCGTGCTGTCGGTCTTCGGCCTCGTCTTCGCGCCGCGGCCGGAGGTCGCGATCGCCGAGGCCTTCCGCGTGACGCGCTCGGGCGGGACGGTCGCCTTCACGGCCTGGACGCCCGGCTCGGCCGCCGCGAAGTTCGGCGAGGTCGCCGGCAGGCACTTCCCCCAGCGCGCGGACCCGCCGCCGGCGCCGCACCTCTGGGGCGACGAGGCGACCGCCCGCGAGCGCCTCGCGCCGTACGCCGTCGACGTGCGCTTCGAGGTCGGAGCCGTTCCGTGGTCATGGCCGTCGGCGGCCGCCGCGCGCGAGGAGGCCGAGGAGTCCAACAACTTCGTCGTCGCGGCCAGGTCGATGCTGTCGCTCGAGCGCTATTCCGCCCTCGCCGAGGACATCGACGACCTCATGCGCTCGCTGAACACCGCCACCGACGGCGGCCTGGCCTACGACGCGGAGTACGCGCGGATCGTGGCTCGCAAGGCCGGATAGCGGGTATGGCGACGTCGTATGTCGCCCCAGTTCATCTTCCGTTGCCAGTTCTGCGAACGCAAACCCGACCCGCTCACCCAGATCAGCCTCGAGAAGACGGTCTCCCGAGCGGGCTTCGGCGCCTACGTCGACGCCATGCCGGAGCAGTGGCTGGTCTGGCACGGGAAGGGGCCCTACGGGCCGCCGCGCTACGCCTGCCCGGAGCACCGCGGCGATCTCGTCGCCTACCTGCGCAGCCACTACGGCGCGATCGGGCCGCATCCCTGGAAGCGCCCGCCCTACCCGACGGAGATCGAGAACTCCGATCAGGCGCGGGCGGCAACGGTCGGACGCTCGCAACGGTGGGCTGAGGCCCACCGGCCGAAATCCGACTAGCGGCGCTTGCCGCGCCCCTTCATCACCGCGCGCCGGCCGATCGGCACGATGCTGCGCGCGAACTCGCGCGGCTCGAGCTTGGCGACGAGCTGACGGACGTCCGCGCGCTCCTTCGCCGACAGGCGGTTGGGGCGGCCCTGTGACTTCTTCAGCAGCTCGGCGAGCCGCGCACGGTCCTTGGGCTCGAGGTTCTTCCAGTGCTTGCGCGCGGCCATCGCGAGCTGGAAGACGATGCTCCAGGGGACGGCGCGGACGCGGGTGATCGGCAGCATCGGAGGCATGGTGCCCGAACTCCGGCGCGGCTACGCCGACTCGGCGCGGCGCTGGTTCTGCTCGTCGCGCGGCGTCTCGGTGACGAGCGTCGGCGACAGGCCCTTCTCGATCGTCTCCTTCGTGACGACGCACTTCTTGACGTCGCGGCGCGAGGGCAGCTCGAACTGCACCTCCAGCAGCGTCTCCTCGATGATCGAGCGCAGGCCGCGGGCGCCGGTCTCGCGCTCGAGCGCGCGCTCGGCGACCGACACGAGCGCCTCGTCGGAGAAGACGAGCTCGATGCCGTCGAAGGAGAAGAAGCGCTGAAACTGCTTGACGAGCGCGTTGCGCGGCTCGGTGAGGATCGTGATGAGGTCGTCGCGCGTGAGCTGGTGGACGGCCGAGACGACCGGCAGGCGGCCGATGAACTCGGGGATGAGGCCGTAGTTCACGAGGTCCTCGGGCAGCGTCTTCTGGAAGAGCTCGCCCTGGTCGCGGTGCGACTTGGACATGATCGACGCGCCGAAGCCGATGCCGTTGGAGCCGATGCGGCGCTCGATGACCTTGTCGAGGTTCGCGAACGCGCCGCCGCAGATGAACAGGACGTTCGTCGTGTCGATCGACAAAAACTCCTGGTGGGGGTGCTTGCGCCCGCCCTGCGGCGGGACCGACGCGGTCGTGCCCTCGAGGATCTTCAGCAGCGCCTGCTGGACGCCCTCGCCGGAGACGTCGCGCGTGATCGACGGGTTGTCGGCCTTGCGCGCGATCTTGTCGACCTCGTCGATGTAGATGATCCCGGTCTCGGCCTTCTTGACGTCGTAGTCGGCCGCCTGGATGAGCTTCAGCAGGATGTTCTCGACGTCCTCGCCGACGTAGCCGGCCTCGGTCAGCGCCGTGGCGTCGGCGATCGCGAAGGGGACATTGAGGATGCGGGCGAGCGTCTGGGCGAGCAGCGTCTTGCCGCAGCCGGTCGGGCCGAGCAGCAGGATGTTGGACTTCTGCAGCTCGATGTCCGAGTCGTCGGACTGCATCATCTGCACGCGCTTGTAGTGGTTGTAGACCGCTACCGACAGCGTGCGCTTGGACTCCTCCTGGCCGACGACGTACTCGTCGAGGACGTCGTAGATCTCGCGCGGCTTGGGGAGGCTCTCGATGTCGAACGACGGCGGAGCGGTGAGCTCCTCGTCGATGATCTCGTTACAGAGATCGATGCACTCGTCGCAGATGTAGACGCCGGGGCCGGCGATGAGCTTCTTGACCTGGCGCTGGGACTTGCCGCAGAAGGAGCAGAGCAGCTGTTCGTTGGAGTCGGTCGGGCGCGCCATGGTCTCAGTGCTGGTGGATCACCCTGTCAATGATGCCGTAGGCCTGCGCCTCGTCGCTGCTGAGAAAGTAATCGCGCTCGGTATCGGTGCGAACCTTCTCGTAAGGCTGCTTCGTGTGCTGGGCGATGATCTCGTCCAGTCGTCGGCGGATGTCGATGATCTCTTTAGCGTGGATCTCGATATCGGTCGCCTGGCCCTGGAAGCCGCTGGAGACCTGGTGGATGAGGATCTTCGCGTTGGGCAGCGCCATGCGCTTGCCCTCCGCGCCGCCCGCCAGCAGCAGGGCGCCCATCGACATCGCGATCCCGACGCAGATCGTCTGCACGTCGGGCTTGATGAACTGCATCGTGTCGTAGATCGCGAGGCCTGCGTAGACCGAGCCGCCCGGCGAGTTGATGTAGAGGGAGATGTCCTTGTCGGGATCCTCGGACTCGAGGTGCAGGAGCTGCGCCACGATGAGGTTCGCGATCTGGTCATCCACGGGCGTCCCCAGAAAGACGATCCGCTCGTTGAGCAGGCGGCTGTAGATGTCGAAGGCGCGCTCGCCTCGCGACGTCTGCTCGACCACCATGGGGACAAGTGGGCTCATGGTCCTCGCTTCAGTTAGGCGTCGTCTGAGGAACTCCTGCCGGGGCAGCCTACCAACGTCCTCCCGCCGCCCGGCAGGGCCCTGGTCCTGTGGTCAGGACCCGGGGGTCCAGAGCTTGTCGGCCTTGCCGGCGTCCTCCTCGGCGTCCGGCGTCCAGAGCTCGTCCTTCGGCTTGGCCTTCTTCGCGGCGGGCTTCTTCTTGGCCGCGGGCTTCTTCTTCGCCGGTGCGGCCGCCTGCTTCTTCGCGGCCGCCGCGCGCTGCTTCTCGGCCTGCTCCAGGCTCACGGGCTTGGCCTCGGTGATGACGAGATCGATCGCCTGCTCGGCGGCGACCTCCTTGGCCAGCGCGTCGACGCGCCCCGCCTGGCGGAGCTTGTCGAGGAGCTTCTGACGCGAGATCTGCTCGCGCATCGCGGCCGGCTCGAGCGCGTCGAGCAGCTCCTGCTCGGTGGGCTCGATCTTCTCGGCCTCGATGATCGCGGCGAGCACCGCCTCGCGGCGCAGCGCCTGCTCGGCGTCGGGCTTGGACTCGTCGATGAGCTCGGCCTCGGTCTTGCCGGAGATCTGCAGGTAGTGCGCCTTGGAGATGCCCTGGTGGCTCAGCGAGTGCAGCATCCGGTCCAGCAGCTCGTGCGCGCGCGCCTCGACGAGCTGTCCGGGGACCTCGATCTCGGCGCCGGCCACGACGGCGTCCAGCGCGCCCGCGCGGAACTCGTTCTCGACCTGCTTGCGGTCGTGCTCGAGCAGCTCGGTGGCGATGTTCTCGCGCAGCTCCTCGAGCGTGTCGAATCCCGCGGCCTCGGAGGCGAAGTCGTCGTCGAGCGCGGGGAGGTCCTTGTGCTTGACCTCCTTGACCGTGATCTCGAACTCGGCGTCCTTGCCGGCGACGTGCTTGGCGGCGTAGTCCTCTGGGAACGTCGCCGGGACGGTACGCGTCTCGCCGGCCTTCGCGCCGACGATGCCCTCCTCGAAGCCCGGGATGAGCTGCCCGGCGCCGAGGTCGACGAGCTGGTCGCGGCCCTCGCCGCCGGAGAACGGCTCGCCGTCGATCGTGCCGACGAAGTCGATCGTCACGAAGTCGCCCATCTCGGCGGGGCGCTTGACGGGCTCGAGGCGCGCGAAGCGCTCGCGCATCTCCTCGATCTGCGCATCGATCGCCTCGGGATCGGCGGCCGGCTCGCGCTGGCCGACCTCGACGCCGCGGTAGGTGCCGAGCGTCGCCTTCGGGCGCACGCCGACCTCGAAGGAGAACTTCAGCGCCTGGCCCTCGGGCGGCAGGTCGCCGAGGTCGACCTCGGGGTCGCCGACGGGCGCGATGCCCGAGTCCTGGACGGCCTTGAGGTACCAGTCCGTCAGGCGGTCGCGGACGGCCTCGTCGAGGATCGGGTCGCGGCCGATGCGCTGGATGACGACGGCAGGCGGGATCTTGCCGGTGCGAAAACCGGGGACCTTCATCTCCTGTCCGAGCTTGCGTGCTTGCATCTCGAGCGTGCGCTGGACCTCTTCGGCAGCGACTTCGACGGAGACGTTGACGCGCGACTCGGGGAGCTCGGTGACGGTGGTGTTGACTGCGGTGGCCATGAGCGCACCTTATCGTCACGCGATGCGTCGCTCCCGCTCCCTACCGGAGGTCGTCGCCGCGTGGGTCGTCACCGGTCCGCTGGGCCACCTCTACGCGGGCGTCGCCGACTGGCTCGGCGTGCTCGTCCGGTACGTGCGCGCGCGGGGACGCTGGGAGGACATGTAGCGGCGGGCGCAGGTGTGCGAGGCACCCACCCAGGGTGGGAGGCGCAGGGCGGTCTCCGAGCCGTTAATGGACGTACCCCCCGCCCGCCAAGGAGCGCCCCATGTTCCGCCGCCTGCTGCTCACGACCACCCTGCTGCTCATCGTCTCCCCCGCCGTCGCGTCGGCGACCGACAGCAACGCCCCCGCCGGCGCCCGCGGCGACTGGCTCCCGCGCTCGGAGTGGGTCATGTCGAGCTGGCTGCCCTTCGACGAGGCCCGCCTGCACGACCTCGCGGGCACGAACCGCGCCGAGCTGCAGACCTGGCTCGACGACGAGCGCTCGCTCGGCGCGCTCGCCGCCAAGCACGGCCTGCGCGACCGGCGCAAGCTCGCCGACGCGCTGGTCGCGCCGCGGCTGCGGACGGCGTCGGCGGCGATGCGGCGCACGCTGCGCACCCGCGCGATGGACATGCTCACCCAGCCGCACCTCGCCCGCCACGTGCTGTTTCACATCTACCACACGCCCGCGATCCCGCGCCACGCGCGCGAGATCTTCGGCATGAGCTCCGGCCGCTACCGCACGCTGCGCGACCGCGGGTGGTCGCCGGCGCGCATCGCGCAGACCGGTGGGATGGCGCCGCGCGCGTCGCGCGACGCGCTGCGCGCGATCCTCGTGCGCCGCGGCGACCAGGCCGTCCGCAGCGGCGCCATGAGCCGCCGGCAGGCCGACGCGCTGCTCGCCCACCAGGACGCCGGCCTCGACGGCTACATGCTGCGCCGCTACCGCACGCCCGCCCAGCAGGTTGCGTTCGTCTGCCGGCCGCGCTGACGCTCAGGCGTTGAGCGCGAAGATCGGCCAGCGACCGGGGACGCCCTTCAGGCGCTGCTCGCCGCGGTAGTCGAAGTCCAGGCCGGCGCCGACAACCGTCCCGTAGGTCGTGCCGGAGACGAGGATCTCCCCGCCTTCGGCGAGCGCCCCGACGCGCGCGGCGATGTGGACCGCCATGCCGCCGACGTCGTCCCCGATGATCTCGCACTCGCCGGTGTGCAGCCCGACGCGGACCGCGACGCCCTGCTGGGCGACGGCCTCGCGCAGCGCCGCGGCGCAGCGCACCGCGCGGCTGGGCCCGCCGTCGAAGACCGCGAGGTAGCCGTCGCCGATGCGCTTGACGACGTCGCCGTCGAAGCGCCGCACCGTGCGTGTGACCTCGCTGTCGTGCGCGGCGAGCAGGTCGCGCCAGCGCTTGTCGCCGAGCTCGGCGGCGCGCACCGTGCTGCCGACGATGTCGCTGAAGAGGACGGTGAGCAGCGCGCGCTCCTGCTCGGCGCCGCGGCGCCCGCCGGTGAGGAACTCCTCGACCTCGCCGAGCAGCGCGTCGGCGTCGCCGGCGCTCGGCAGCGAGTCCACGCCCGGCAGCTCGACGAGCCGTGCGCCCGGGATCCGCTTGGCGTACTCGCGCGAGTGGCGGATGTCCATGAACGCGTCCTCGGTGCGGTGCAGCACGAGCGTCGGGACGCGGATCGTCGGAAGCTCCGGGCGCACGTCGACCTCGCCGGCGGCGGCGACGAGCCGGCGCATCCGCCCCGGGCTCGCGGCGAGCCGCTCCAGGCGCGCGAGCCAGGCGAGGAACTGCGGGTCCTCGGCGACGCTCGGCGCGAGCAGCCCGCCGTTCGTTCCCTGGCCCCAGTTGGCCAAGAGGAGCTCGAAGCGCTGCGCGCGCTCCTGCGCCGTCGGCGCCCACGGCAGGTCGTCGTCGCGCGTGGCGCGCAACATGCAGCCGTAGAGCACGAGCGCGCTGACGCGCTCCGGGAAGCGCGCGGCGAAGAGCGCTGCCAGCGGTCCGCCCGCGGTGTAGGACATCACCGCGGCGCGCTCGCTGCCGGCGGCGTCCAGGACGGCGTTGATGTCCTCGAGCTCGTGCTCGATGTCCAGCGGCCCGTCGTCGGAGAGGCCGCTGCCGCGGCGGTCCATGATGATGAGGCGCGCGAAGCCCGACAGGCGCGTGAGGAAGCGCTCGAGGCTCGGGTCCTCCCAGATGTGCTCGACGTGCGAGATGAAGGCGCTGACGAACAGGAGGTCCGGCGGCCCGTCGCCGTGGACCTGGTAGGCGAGGTTGACGTCGCCGTTGCGCGCGTAGACCGTCGTGGGCGCCATCGTCGGACCATCATCGACGATCGCGCCCGGACGCTCCGGGCGGCGGGGCGGCGCGCGCCGCGATCGGACCGGCGGCTACTCGCCGAAGAGGTTCAGCAGCGAGAGGAAGATGTTGATGATCGACACGAAGATGCCGGTCGCCAGCCAGACGGCGTCGGCCTCGGTGCCGTGCTTGCGCAGGTAGTTGAAGTCGACGGTGATGAGCAGCGCCGACAGGCCGCCGATGACGATGCTGATGACCGGGTTGCCGCCGCTGGAGAACAGCAGCAGCCCGAACGACACGATGACGGCACCGAAGACGAGGTACGACAGCGGGCGCATCCACCGCGCGAGGTCCTTGCCGAGCATGAACCCGAGCGAGCCCATCCCGAGCGTGATGAGCGCGGTCGCCCCGGCCGCCTGCGTGACCGTCGACGGCTCGTTGGCCACCATGTAGGCGAGGATCGGCCCGAGCCCGAGCCCGATCATGAACGCCGTCGCGTAGAGCCAGCCGATCGCGAACGTCCCGACGCGGAAGCGCTCGCCCGCGAACGAGGCCAGGATCAGCATGCCGAAGCCGGCGAAGCCGCAGATGCGGGCGGTGCCGAGCGCGAGATCGCGCCCGACGTAGGAGCCCAGGACGGTGAAGCCGATCGCGACGGCGACGAGGAACATCACCTGGCCGAGCAGCGTCGCGGTGCCGGCGTGGGCACGCGCGCCCACGCGCGCGGCGTAGTCGGTGCGAGCGTCCTCCATGCGTGGCTCCTGGGTCGTCGGGTCCGGAGATCGAGAGTAGCGCCGGCCTGCGTGCGAGCCAACCGATGACCGGCGACGGGAATAGGGTTGCGTGGATGCGAGCTCGCACGGCTCTGTGTGGCGTCAGCGCCGCCGTCATGCTGACGACGGCGGCGGCGACCGCACAGGCGCCCGCGCCGGAGGGCAACTTCGGCGGCGGGGCGCTCGTCGCGCCCCCGCGCGAGCACTTCGGGCCGGGCAACCTCGTCATCGGCCTGCGCGCGCTGCCCGAGCGCAGGCTCGAGATCGAGGCGTCGATCCGGGCGAAGTGCGCGGGCGGCGAGATCGCGGCGGCGACGACGGTCGCCGCGGACGGCAGCTTCAGCGCCGACGGCACCGAGCGCACCGAGCCCGAGCGCGGCGTGAGCGTCACGACGAAGTACGCGCTCGCGGGCACGTTCTCGAGCCCGACCGCCGCCGACGGGACGCTGACGGCGACGATCTCGCGGCGCACGGAGGGGCGCACGAGCACCTGCAGATCGGGCACCGTGAAGTTCGGCGCGCGGCGCCCGGGTGGCGAGATCGGCACGCCGGGTGCGATCCCGGGCGGGCGCTACTACGGCACGACGGCGCAGCGCGGCGTCGGGCCGCGGCGCCCGATCGTCATCCGCATCTCGACGGATGGGCGCGTCATCCTGCGCGCGCTGTTCGGCGAGTCCGTGCGCTGCAGCGACGACACGCGCGCGAGCGGCATCGAGGCGCCGCGCACGAACGCCCCGATCGACTCCAAGGGCCGGGTGAAGGACGTCGAGCGATCGAAGGCCTCCAGCGGCAACACGCTCGTGACGTTCGACGACCGCTTCACCGGGCAGTTCGGCTCCAAGGGCGCGAAGGGAACGCTGTCGCTCAGCGACGTGACGCTCGACAGGACCACGGGCCGGGTCCTGCAGTCCTGCAAGTCGGGCGTCGTCAAGTGGCGCGCGGCGCCGTAGCGCCCTCGCGCCGCAGGACGAGCCAGTTGACGATCCACAGCACGACGCCCACGGCGACGAGGATCGCGGCGCGCCCGTAGGTCGCGGCCTCGACCTGCGTCAGCAGCGCCATCGAGATCCCGACCCCGACGACGGGCACGAAGGACCAGACGCGGAAGTGCTCGTGCTCGACGGGCTCCCGGCGCAGGACGAGCACCGAGACGTTGACGACGGCGAAGACCATGACGAGCAGCGCGACGGTCGTGTCGGCGAGCGAGGCGAGGTCGCCGGTCGCGACGAGCACCGCGGCGATCGCCGACGTGAACGCGATCGCGAACCACGGCGTGCGCCGGCCCGGCAGGACCGACGCGAACGGGCGCGGCATGACGCCCTCCTCGGCCATGCCGTAGAGCAGCCGCGAGGCCATGATCATGTTGATGAGCGCGCCGTTGGAGAGCGCGAGCAGTCCGATCGCGGCGAAGAGCTTCTCCGGGATGCCGAGCGGCCCCTGCTTGATGACCTCGAGCATCGGCCCGCTCGAGCCTTCGAGATCGCCGGTCGGGACGACCATCGAGGCGCCGATCGTGACGAGGAGGTAGAGCGTGCCGGCGATCGCGAGGCCGCCGAAGAGCGCGCGCGGATACGCGCGGCTGGGCTCGCGCGTCTCCTCGGCGACGTTGACGGAGTCCTCGAAGCCGATGAGCGCATAGAACGCCAGCGCCGCGCCGGCGAGCGTCGCCGCGAAGACCGAGCCGCCCTCCTTGAACTCGAACGCGCGCGACGGCTCGGCGTCGCCCTGGCCCAGCGCGACCGCGGCGACGAGGACGATGAGGACGAGGCCGCCGACCTCGACGAGCGTGAAGCCGACGTTGAGCTTCACCGACTCCTCGATGCCGCGGAGGTTCACCGCCGCGATGAGCGCGAGCAGGGCGAGCGCCGTGAGCACGACGGGGATGTCGACGAACGTGCTGAGGTAGTCGCCGCCGAAGCCGCGCGCGAGCGCGCTCGCCGACGTGATCCCCGAGACGACGACGGCGAAGGCGACGATGAAGCTCAGAAACGGCCGGCGGAAGGCGCGGTGCACGTAGAGCCCGGCGCCGCCGGCGCGCGGGTACTTGCTGACGAGCTCGGCGTAGGAGCCCGCGGTGAACGCCGCCATGACGAGCGCGAGCGCGAACGCGGCCCAGATCGCGCCGCCGGTCTCCCCCGCGACCTCGCCGACGAGGGCGTAGATGCCGCCGCCGAGGACGTCGCCGACGATGAAGAACAGCAGCAGCCGGGGCGTGATCGCGCGCCGCAGCCCCGTGTCCCCGGGGCTTGTGGGAACCGGCGCGGCGGCGACTGGGACGTTGGCGCTGCGCGATCCGGAGCGTGGCATCGCGCGGCTCCTACCCATTGCCCGCGTCGCCTGCGCGCAAGTGGGTAGGAGTTGGTCATGCCAGATCCGCGAACAGCGCGCATCGCGCGCAACGAGAGCGCGTTCCGGTCGCTGAACGAGAGCCTCGGGACCAACGTCCACCACGGCGGAAGCGAGAATCACCTCGCCGGCTTCGTCTGCGAATGCGGCGACGCCGACTGCGAGGCGACGGTCCGCCTGCCGCTCGCCGCCTACGAGGCGATCCGCCAGGACTCGTGCCTCTTCTTCCTGTGCCCCGGCCACGAGGCGCCCGACGTCGAGGACGTCGTCGAAGAGGCCGACGGCTACAACGTCGTGCGCAAGCACTCCGACGCGGCCGCGATCGTCGACGAGACGGACCCCCGGACGCCGTCGGGCTGATATGTGGCCCTGACAGGACTCGGATCCCCTGCCATGATCTGCGTCTCATGACGGTCCTGCGCACGGTCAGAGTCGCCGCGATCCAGGCGACGCCCGTCATCCTCGACGCCGAGGCCACCGTCCGCAAGGCCGTCGCCCTGCTCGGGGAGGCGGCGAGCGAAGGCTGTGAGCTCGCGGTGCTGCCCGAGACGTTCGTGTCGGTCTATCCCTCCAACGCGTGGGCCCATCAGGCGGCGACGTTCGGCGGCGGAGGCGAGCTCTGGGAGCGGATGTGGCTCAGCTCGGTCGACGTGCCCGGCCCGCTCGTGGACGAGCTCGCCGCGGCCTGTGGGTCGCTCGGGATCCACGCGGTCATCGGCGTCAACGAGCGCGAGTCCGAGCGCCCGGGGACGCTCTACAACACGATGCTCTGGCTCGGACCGGAGGGGCTGCTGCACAAGCACCGCAAGCTCATGCCGACGCAGCACGAGCGCCTCTTCCACGGCATCGGGCGCGGCGACGACCTGCGCGCGGTGGACACCGGCTGCGGCCGGATCGGCGGCCTCATCTGCTGGGAGAACCGGATGCCGCTCGCGCGCTACTCGGTCTACCGGCAGGGCCCGCAGATCTGGGCCGCGCCGACGGCCGACGACTCCGACGGCTGGATCGCCCACATGCAGGCGATCGCGATCGAGTCCGGCGCGTTCGTCGTCTCCGTCCCGCAGTACATCCCGCGCGCGGCGTTTCCCGACGACTTCCCGCTGCCGCTGCCCGACCGCCCCGTGTTCGGCAACGGCGGCGCGGTCATCGTCGAGCCGACGTGGGGCAAGATCGTCGCGGGGCCGCTCTACGGCGAGGAGGGGATGCTCGTCTACGACTGCGACCTGCGACTCGGCCTGCACGCCAAGCGCCTCTTCGACGCCGTCGGCCACTACTCGCGCGACGACGTCCTCGGCGGCTTCGTCCCGCCGCCGCAGCCGGCGACGGACAACGACGAGAACGGTCGCACGGTCAGCCCGGCCGCACCCCCCGCCTCGCGCTGACGTCTGCGGCCGACAAGCCGCAGCTCGTCATCCACGGACATGCGCGGGAGGGAGCGCGACCGTCAAGGTCGAGATCCGCAAGCGACTCCAGGGCGCGCACCGTGACCGTCGGGCGCGCCTTCCATCCCTGCCGGCCGGGGCGTCGACGCCGGGCAGCCGCGCCTCATACGTCCTGCGGCGCCGGTGCCCGAAGACACCGGCGCCGCACCGCCCGTCAGGTGGGCCTCACATCCAGTGAGGCGTGTAGCCGGTGGTGATCTCCGCGCGCGGATGCCGCCACTCGGGCTCCTTGTCGTAGTTCCGCTCGATCGACTGATTGCGGAAGTACCGAAGCAGAGGCCCGTAGGTGAACTTCGCCGTCGTCGACGAAAGCTTCGCCTTGGAGTCCTCCTCCATGAACGGCATGTACTTGTCGGGGAACCCGGGCATCGTGCAGGCCATGCAGATGCCGCCGACATTCGGGCAGCCACCGACGCCGCTCTGCCAACCGCGGATCGGAACGTTGCACTTCACGACCGGACCCTTGCACCCGAGCTTGACCAAGCACCGGTGATCGGAGCCGTACTCCGTCGCGAAATTGCCGTGCTCATAGAAGGCAGCGCGGTTGCAGCCCTCGTGCACGGTGCGGCTGAAATGCATCGCCAGGCGGTGCTGGTCGTCGAGCTCCGGAACCGGCGTGATGCCGGCCAGCGCCATGACGAGAACCGTCAGCGACTCGGTCGTGTTGTCCGGCTGCGCGGGGCATCCGGGGATGTTGATGACGGGCAGCCCCGCGGCAGAGGTCCAGCCCCAGCCGAGGTAGTCGCACAGGCCCATGGCGCCCGTCGGGTTGTTCTTCATCGCCGGGATGCCGCCGTACGTCGCGCAGCTTCCCAGAGCGACGACCGCGGCGGCCTTCGGCGCGAGGCGATCGATCCACTCGTTGGTCGTGATCGGCTGACCGTTGGACGGGTTGACGCCCAAGCCGGCCCAGTGACCCTCACCGTTGATCTTCTCGTTCGGCACGGACCCTTCGAGGATGAGGACGAACGGATCGAGCTTTCCGGCCTCGGCGTCATACCACGCCTGCAGGAACTCGCCGCCGTTCTCGTACGCGAGCACCAGGGTATGCGCCACGACCTTCGGCATACCGGGGATCGCGCCCGTGATGATGTCCTCAAGACTCGGGTTGACCGCCGACGTCATGGCGACCGAGTCCCCGTCGCAGCCCAGCCCCGTGGTCATCCAGATGACGTGAGCGGTGATCTGCTCCGTCTCGTGCTGACGCGGAGCGAACTCGATTGATGCCATTCGGCACCTCCTGCTTGGTTGACCGGCGCGAGGTGCGCCCGCGTCGCCCCCGCGTCGCACTCGCCGACGCAGCGGCGGTGGCGAGGGTCGCTTATCGCTATCGCGATCCCTGACGATGGGTGCGCCGCCGCCGTTGGCCCCGTTTGGTCGACCGCAACGGGCGTCTCCACCGCCGACGCCCGGTCCCGCGCCTACCGGGCACAGGACTTGCCGAGCGACTTTAGCAACGAACATCACAAAGTCAAACGGATGATTCCTCTGCCGGATCGGTCCGCAGCCGTGGCCGCAGTTCGGCGCGCGGCACTCGTCGATGAGCTCGGGGGCGCGTGCCATCCGGGCCGTGGGACCACGTGAGGCTTCACCAGTTCTACGCGTACTCCCGCGTCCGCCGTCCCCGCGACGCCGATCCCGATCGCTGCGGTCGGTGCCGACGTCGAAGCGGCCGGCAATCCGGCGCCGCGGATCGAAGGCCGGCGGCGAGCCGCATTGCGAGGTGGCTATGCGGCTTGATGGTCGTCCTGGGATCTCCTGGTCGTATTGCCCGCTCTTCGGGAAGGGTCTGCGCGGTGCGCGAGCGCGGGCCTGGACGTCAGTCGGAACGCTCGTGTCTCGGCGGGGGCGGCGTGGTGCGAGGCCGTGTACCGGGGCCTCCGAGGTCTTGGTCGACTTCGTCGATCCAGTCGAGGTGTGCCTGGAGGAGCCGGCGTCCCAAGGAGCGCACGAGCTTGAGTTGGCGCTCGCGGTGGGGGTACGACGGGGCGCGCCGCTCGTCCGCGTCGATCTCTTCTGAGAGCTCGGCGATCTCCTGCCGCAGCGACTGGAGACTCTCTACGACCACGCGCTCGTCGTCTGCGAGGTCGCTGGCCAGTACCCGCGCCACTGCATCGCTTTGGATGCGCGGGAACGCGGATGGTCGGCCGAGCCATTCCCGCAGTGCGGCGAGTCCTTTCTCGGTGAGCGTGTAGTAGGTGCGCTGCCTGGTCCTCCCGGGTCGCTTTTCCGAGTTCAGGTAGCCGAGCTGCTCGAGCCGCTTGGGCTGCTCGTAGATCTTGCTCGCCGCGCCTGCGTAGTAGAGGCGCTGTCCTTCTCGCGCCATGCGGACCAGGTCGTGAGGGGCGGCACCCTCGCGGCCCACGAGGGCTAGGACTACATAGGAAACGGGCCTCAGATCACTTGACATAGGTCCCTTTGGGAGTTTAGATTAGCTCCCAATGGGAGCTTATATGCGAGGGGAGGACTGAGATGCCGGCGGGGGCAACAGCTCGCAAGGAGGAAGGCGCCGAGACGAACCACAGGGCGTATTGGTTCTACGGCGACCTGGTCACCGTCCACGTTAGCGGGAAGGAGACGAATGGCCGGTTCTGTCTCGTCGAATTCCTTCAGGCAGCCGGTGCGTGGACGCCGCTTCACGTCCACACCGACGCCGACCAGACGCATTACGTCTGCGAAGGAGAGCTGACCGTGTACCTGCCGGGCACGTCGGTCGTCGTTGGGGCGGGCGAGTGCGTCACCACGCCCATGAACGTGCCGCATACCGAGTGCGTGACCTCGGCAGCACCGGCGCGAGTCCTGGACGTCAACGCACCGGCCGGGTTTGACGAGTTCGTCGCCGCCGCCGGGGAGCCCGCCGGCATGCTGACGCTGCCGCCCGCCGACCAGCCGGCGCCCGACATGGAGCGCCTCGCCGCCCTGGCCACCGAGCACGACATCCAGGTGCTCGGGCCGCCCGGCAGCCTTCCCACCGCCGCTGCGACGCCACTCGCGCAAGAGGAGTGACCGATGAGACCAAAGCCCATGCTGCTCGTCGCGGGAACCGTGCCGCTCGTGCTGGCGCGGGCTGCGGCGATGGGTCCAACCAGGAACTGGCGCTCTCCAAGCCGCGGTACATCGCCAAGGCGAACGCGAGCTGCGTGAGGCACGAAACGCAAGCGGGTGAGGCCTTCGGGCGGATCATCGGCGATGGTCGCCCGACGGCGGCCGAGGCTCAGCGCTTCCTCGCCGAGGCGGTCGTGGCCGCGCTGCGCGACGGCGTCGCCGAGCGCGCCGGCCGCGAACCCGCCGCCACCGCCGGCAACACCGCCGCCGAACACTGAAGGCCGCCGAGGGCGGCCTTCATGCTGCGTGGCCTCTCCGGCAAACGATTGTGACAACGATTGCGCTACAGAGGCCTCAGGGTGAGCGAGGGGACTCGAACCCCCGACCGCCTGGACCACAACCAGGAGCTCTACCAGCTGAGCTACGCCCACCGTGCCGCTCTGAATCTAGCAGCGGGAGCCGGCTTGAGATCATCCCCGCATGAGCTTCGAACTCGGAGATCCGGTGCCGGCGTTCACGCTGGCCGACACCGAGGGCGCCGCCCATGCGGTGCCCGCCGACCCCGCGCCGCCCGCCACCGTCCTCGTCGTGACGTGCAACCACTGCCCGTACGTCGTCGCCTGGAACCCGCGCCTGCGCGCGGTCGCCGAGGACTACGCGCCGCGCGGCGTGCGGTTGCTCGCGATCAACCCCAACGACGCGACGCGCTACCCCGCCGACTCGCCCGAGGCGATGGCGCGATTCGTCCGCGACCAGGACTGGCCGATCCCCTACCTCCGCGACGAGTCCCAGGACGTCGCCCGCGAGCTCGACGCGCTCGTCACCCCCCACGTCTTCGTGCTCGACGCCGAGCACCGGCTGCGCTACCGCGGCGCGCCCGACGGCGATCACGGCGACCCGAGCCAGGACGCGCGCTACCTGCGCGACGCGCTCGACGCGCTGCTCGACGGCGGCGAGCCGGCCACGACCGACACCCGCCCGCGCGGTTGCTCTGTCAAATGGAAGGCCTGAAGCACTGCGCGCGCAACGGGCACTCGGTCGCCGAGCTGGGGCGCTTGGGCCTAGCTAGTCGGCAGCGCCGCTGGAGGCGATGAAGCGCGTGAGGTTGCCGTTGGGATGGACGAGGACGACGGGCGCCGGGCAGGCGCCGGCGATCGTCAGCTTCTGGTCGATGCGGGCGTTGCCGGCCTGCGAGAGCGGGCGGGCGGCGCTCGTGGCGGCCGGCGTCGTGCTCGTGCCGCAGAAGATCGAGGCCGTGATCGTCGTCACGCCGCCGGCGGTGTTGTTGCCCTGCGGGGGCGGGATGACGAGACCGCGGACGCGTACGCGCAGCCGGACCCGGTCCTTGCCCTTCGCCCGGAGCCGGACCTGCCCGCGATCGAGCACCCAGGGCGCGCCGCCGGGCTGGACGCCGTGGATGGCGGGGTCGCCGGGGAGGCTCGGCACGAGCGACGTGCGCAGCTCGCCGCCGTGGCGCCCGCCGCCACCGCCGTGGCCGACCGCCGCGACCGCAAAAGAGAGTGAGCCGGCCGTCAGCCCTGCGGCGAGCAGCGCGGTCGTGCGGCTGCGAGAAAGCGGCATTGTCTTCTCCTCCTTCGGTGGAACGTCAGCCCCACCGTACGCCTTGCATTCCCAACGACGGGTAAAGCCCGACGACGTATCCTGCGCACATGAGCGGTGAGGTCTACGAGGAGGGCGATCGGGTCGCCTTCCTGCGGATGTCGCCGGCAAACGACATCCAGATCGTCCCCGCGATCTTCGTCGCGTACATCGACGACGACAACGCGCTCATCCGCTTCCCCGGCGGCAAGGGTCAGGTCGCCTTCCCGCTCTCCGAGCTCACCCGCGTCCCGTCCTAGCGGCCGGCGCGCAGGCGCATCCGGGCGCCGGGCTGCAGCGTCGCGACGTGGAGCTTCGGGTTCAGGCGCTGCAGCTGCTCGACGCTGTGATGCGTGCGCCGGGCGATCGAGTCGAACGTGTCGCCGCTGTGGACCGTCGCCCAGACCGGGCCCTTGGGGCGCCGAGGCGGCGCCGGCACGTGCAGGCGCAGCTTGAGCGTCTGCCCAGGGACGATCGCGTTGGGATTGACGAGGGGGTTGAACGCCTCGAGGTCGTCGACGGTCAGCCCCGTCTCGTGCGCGATGACGCCGTAGCTGTCGCCCTCGTGGACGGTCCAGTACGGCGGCAGCCCGGCGATCGGAGCGCCGCGGGCGGGCGTGGCGGCGGGACCGATGCCCGACAGCAGCACGGGCGTCAGCACCGCGACGGACACCGCCGCGAGCGCCGCCACGAGGAGAAACCACCGTCCCATGTGAGCTCGTCCGCCGCCCCCCTTGCCCACATGCGGCGCAGATCATGTGCCGACCTGCGCTTTCGTCGCGTTTGCGATGTCGGCACCCGAAATGTGACGATGCACCACCGTGGCTGAGCAGGAACGCGATCCAGACCCGCTGGCGCTGGACGCCGAGCGGATGCGAGCCATCGGCTACCGGACCGTCGACATGCTCGTGCAGCGCCTGAGCGACGCGTCGATCCCGCCGCTGCGGCGGGCCACGCCGTCCGAGATGCGCGAGCGCCTCGCCGGCCCGCCGCCCGCCGCCGGCCAGGACTACGACGCGATCCTCGAGCGCCTGGACCGCGACGTGCTGCCCTTCATGAGCCGCGGCGACCACCCCGGCTTTCTCGCGTTCGTCCCGTTCTGCGGCACCTGGCCGGGCGCGCTCGGCGACTTCATCGCCAGCGCCTGCAACATCTACGCCGGGTCCTGGATGGAGTCCGCGGGGCCGACGCAGCTCGAGCTCGAGGTCCTCGGCTGGTTCAAGGACTGGATCGGCTACCCGCCCGAGGCCGGCGGCGTGCTCGTCGGCGGCGGCTCGGCGGCGAACATGACCGCTCTGGCGTGCGCCCGCGAGGCGATCGCCGGGCAGATGGCGGGCGACCTCGTGGGCTACGTCTCCGACCAGGCGCACTCGTCGCTCGGGCGGGCGGCGCGGGTGCTCGGCTTCGGCCCCGAGCAGCTGCGCGTGCTGCCGAGCGACGCGCAGTTCCGGATCGACCCCCGCGTCCTGGCCGCCGCGATGGACGCCGACGTCCGCGCCGGACGGCGGCCGATCTTCGTCTCCGCGACCGCCGGGACGACGAACACCGGCGCGATCGACCCGCTCCTCGCGATCTCCGAGCTCTGCCGGCAGCGCGGGGTCTGGCTGCACGTCGACGCCGCCTACGGCGGGTTCGCCACCCTCACGCAGCGCGGGCGCGAGGCGCTGCGCGGGATCGAGCTGGCGGACTCGGTCACGCTGGATCCGCACAAGTGGCTCTACCAGCCCTACGAGTGCGGCGCCCTGCTCGTCCGCGACGACCACAAGCTGCGCACGGCGTTTCAGATGACGCCGGACTACCTCCAGGACTCCTTCGCGATCGACGAGGTCAACCTCTCCGACCGCGGCGTGCAGCTCACGCGCAGCTCGCGCGCGCTGAAGGTCTGGATCTCGCTGCAGTACTTCGGCCTGGATGCCTTCGCCGCCGCGATCGACCGCTCGCTGGACCTCGCGGCGCGCGTCGTCGAACGCGTGCGCGACAGCGACGTCCTCGAGCTCATGGCGCCCCCGTCGCTCGGCGTGGTCTGCTTCCGCCGCCACTTTCCCGGCGCCGCCGACGCCGACGAGGAGGACGGCCACAACGCCGGCCTCGTCGTCGCGTGCGAGCGCAGCGGCCTCGGGCTCGTGTCCTCGACGATGCTGCGCGGGCGCTACTCGCTGCGCGTCTGCGTCCTGAACCACACGACCGCTGCGAGCGACATCGACCGGCTCATGGACCTCTTCGAGACCGCCGATCCGGGATCGACGGGCGCCGCGGGCGCCGGGACGAGCGCCGGCTACGCCCGCGACCCGCTCATCCGCCGCACGCCGCTTCGCCGCCGCATCATGGGCAACGGCGACTGCGGCGTCCCCGTCGAGATGCTCTCGGGCCTGCCGCTGTTCGACGCCGTGCCCGAGGCCGAGCTCGAGCCGATCGCGGCGCTCGCGCAGCTCGACGGCCGGCCGGCGGACGAGCTGGTCGTCGAGCAGTGGGAGCCGTCGCTGGACTTCTTCGTCATCGTCCACGGCCGCGTGGAGGTGCTCGTCGACGGCCGCAGGGTGGCGGTGCTGCGCACCGGCGAGTTCTTCGGCGAGCTCGCGGCGCTGGACTGGGGCTCGGGCTACGGCTACCCGCGCATCGCCTCGGTGCGGACGCTCGACGCTTCGACGCTCCTGGCGTTCCCGGCCGGCTCGCTGAACGAGCTCGCGCGCGACCATCCGCCGATCGCCCAGCGGATCCGCCGCGCCGGCATGGAGCGATTGCACCAGGACCGGCGCTGACGCCGTGGGCCCGCGGACGCGCATCCGGGACCTGCTCGGGGCCGCGTTCGCCAACGCCGACCTGCGGCGTGTCGGGCTCGCGTACGCGGGCTTCAACGCCGCCGAGTGGGGCGTCTGGATCGCGCTGCTCGTCTACGCCTACGGGCACGGGGGCGCTACCGCGGCGAGCGTCGCGGCCGTCGTCCAGCTCGTGCCCGCCGGGCTCTTCGCGCCGTTCGCGGCGCGGATGGTCGATCGCGGCGCGCCCGCGCGCGTCCTGCTCGGGGGATACCTCGCCCAAGCGGTGACGATGAGCCTCACCGCGGTGGCGCTGCTCGCGGGCGCCCCGCCCGCCCTCGTGTTCGTCCTCGCCGGCCTCGCAGCGAGCGCGACGACGTTCACGCGACCGGCCCAGGCGGCGCTCGTCCCGGCGCTCGTGCGCCGCGTCGACGAGCTGACGTCGGCGAACGTCGTCCTGGGCTGGATCGAGAGCATCGGGCTGCTCGTCGCGCCGGCCGTCGCCGGCGCGCTGCTGGCGGTCAGCGTGCCGGCCACGGTCTTCGCCGTCATGGCGGCGCTCGCGCTCGCGTCGGCGGCGATCGTCGCGCCGGTGCGCGGGCCGGCGGCGCCCGCACCCGATGTGGCCGGCGGCGACGCGCGCGCGGTCGCGGGCGAGCTGCTGGCGGGCGCGCGCGTCGTCGGCGCCGACCCCCATGCACGGCTGCTCGCCGGCGTGCTCGGGATGGAGTTCGTCCTCATCGGCGCGCTCGACGTCCTCTTCGTCGTGATCGCGATCGAGGTGCTCGACCTCGGCGGCTCGGGCGCCGGCTACCTCAACGCGGCCTTCGGCGCCGGTGGCGTCGCCGGCATCGCCCTGACCGTCCGCCTCGTCGGCCGCGCGCGCCTCGCGCCGGCGATCGCCGCGGCGGCGCTCGCATGGTCGCTGGCGCTGCTCGCGCTCGGCCTCTGGCATGCGGCGGGCGCCGCATTCGTCCTGCTGGCGCTCGCCGGCGCGGGGCGCGTCGTGCTCGACGTCGCGGCGCGGACGCTGCTGCAGCGCAGCGCGCCGCCCGGCGTCCTCGCGCGCGTCTTCGGGGTCCTCGAGACGCTCGACGCGATCGGCCTGGCGATCGGGTCCGCGCTGGCGGCCGTGCTCGTCGCGGCGCTCGGGCCGGGGAGCGCCGTCGCGGGCCTCGCGGTGCTGCTGCCGGCGATGCTGGCGCTCGCGGCGCGGCGGCTGCGCTCGGTGGACGAGGGCGCCGACGTCCCGGTCGTCGAGGTCGCGCTGCTGCGCTCCCATCCGATCTTCTCGGCGCTCGGCCCGCCGGAGCTCGAGGGCCTCGCCCGCGGGATGACGGCGCTCTCGCTGCCCGCCGGCGCCTGCCTCATCCGCGAGGGCGACCCCGGTGAGCGCTACTACGTCGTCGCCGACGGGCGCCTGGAGGTGTCGCGCGCAGCGTCGGCGATCGCGGAGGTCGCGCGCGGCGACGGCGTCGGCGAGATCTCGCTGCTCGCGGGCGTCCCGTGCTCGGCGACCGTCACGGCGCTGACCGACGTCGAGCTGCTCGCGATCGAGCCCGCGCACTTCATCGAGGTCGTCACCGGGCACCCGGCGAGCGCCGGTGCGGCGGACCGGCTCGTGCGCGCGCGGCTGGCTGCGAGGTGAGTGCCCGTCAGCCGTCCGCCAGCACGTAGGCGAAGATCAGCGGCGCGACGATCGTCGCGTCGGACTCGATGACGTAGCTCGGCGTGTCGACCGCGAGCTTCTCCCACGTGATCTTCTCGTTGGGGACCGCGCCCGAGTAGGAGCCGTAGCTCGTCGTGGAGTCGCTGATCTGGCAGAAGTAGCTCCACAGCGGCGTGTCCGAGAGCTCCATGTCCTGGCGCATCATCGGCACGACGCAGATCGGGAAGTCGCCGGCGATGCCGCCGCCGATCTGAAAGAAGCCGACGTCCCGCTTCGCCGCCTCGGCCTCGTACCAGCGCGTCAGCGACATCATGTACTCGATGCCGGTCCTGACGGTGTGGACCTTTGCGATCGTGCCCTTCATGCAGTGCGAGGCGTAGATGTTGCCGCTCGTCGAGTCCTCCCAGCCCGGGACGAAGATCGGGAGGTCCTTCTCGCTGGCGGCGTGCAGCCAGGAGTCCCGCGCGTCGATCTGGTGCTGTGAGTCGAGGCGGCCGCTGCGCAGGACGCGATAGAGGAACTCGTGCGGGAACAGTCGCTCGCCGGCGGCGTCGGCGCGCGTCCACTCGTCGAGGATCGCGTCCTCGATGCGGCGGATCGCCTCCTCCTCGGGGATGCAGGTGTCGGTGACGCGGTTGAGGTGGCGCTCGAGCAGCGCCTGCTCGTCCTGCGGCGTGAGCTCGCGGTAGCGCGGGACGCGGACGTAGTGGTCGTGCGCGACGAGGTTGAAGACGTCCTCCTCGAGGTTCGCGCCGGTGCAGCAGATGGCGTGGATCTTGTCCGCGCGGATCATCTCGGCGAGCGAGATGCCGAGCTCGGCGGTGCTCATCGCGCCGGCGAGCGTCACGAACATGGCGCCCCCGTCGCCGATGAGCTTCGCGTAGCCCTCGGCGGCGTCGACGAGCGCCGCGGAGTTGAAGTGACGGTAGTGGTGGCGGATGAACCGCTTGACCTCTTGCGCGTGTTCCATGCGGCTCATCCTCCGTGCTTCAGGGCGTGGGTCATCGTCTTGTAGAGGAGCTTGGCGACGGCGAAGTCGGCGTGGTGCAGGCTCGGCTGCGGGGCGAGCTCGACGCAGTCGACGATCGCGATCTGCTCGGCGGCCCGCGCGGTCGTGCGGATGACGTCGAGCGCCTCGTACCACGACAGGCCGCCGGGCTCGGGCGTGCCGGTCGCCGGCACGACGGACGGATCGAGGCCGTCGACGTCGATCGTGAGGTGCACGCGCCGTCCTGCGAGCAGCCGGCCGAGCTCGTCGTGCCAGCCGCCCGCGCGCACGTCCTCGGCGCCGAAGACGCGCACGCGGTCGGGGTTCGCGCGCGTGAACGCGGCCTCCTCGGCGTCGATCGAGCGGATCCCGAGCTGCACGACCCGCTCGACCCGAGGGTCCTCGAGCATCCGCCGCGCGACGCACGCATGGCTGTGGCGATCGCCCTCGTAGGAGACGCGCAGGTCGCTGTGGGCGTCGATCTGGACGACCGTCACCGGACCCGGGCGCGCCGCCAGCAGCCCGCGGCTGACGCCGGCGCTGATCGTGTGCTCGCCGCCGAGCGCGACGACGAGCTTGCCGGTCGCGACCGCGTCGGAGACCGCGTCGGCGATCTGTCCGACCGCGGTCGCCGCGCTGCTCTGGTCGAGCTCGACCGGCCGCAGCGTGTGGACGCCGTAGGCGAGCGCCGGCTCGCCGTCGAGCTCGCGGTCGTAGAGCTCGACCTGCGTCGAGGCCGCGATGATCGCCGCCGGCCCCGCAGCCGTCCCGCCGCCGTAGCTCACGGTCGCCTCCAGCGGGACGGGCAGCACGAGCACCCGCGCGCCGTCGAAGCTCGCAGGCGGCCCGTCGAGTCCGAGGAATGTCTCGGCGGTCATCGTCACGCGGCGGATCTTCGCCGACGGTGCGGCCGTCGGTCTGTGAGGTCGCGCAACGAACCTCGACGAGGCCGGCACCGCGCGCGAGCACGGCCGGCGGCAGTGAAACCGGCTCCGATGGAGCGGGGACTAGATCTAGGCGCTCGCCACGACTTCGGCGACCTGGACGCGTTCGAGCGACGCCGAGCCGTCCGGCGGCGGCTGGATCATCTCCTTGGCCCCAAGCGCGGCCTCCTCGGACTCGAAGATCATCATGGCGGCGCCTTGGCTGCCGTCATCCCACTGCGTCCAGTAACCGGTGACGAAACCCGGCGCCTGCGAGACACCGGGGACGACCCGCTCATCGAGGAAGCGTGTCGCCGCCTCGGTGTCGCTGATGTTCACCCTGACGATCACTGCGTGCATGAGGCCTCCCGTGGGCTTGGAGTCCGGCCGATCCTAACCGAGCGCGCTGCCGGTCTCAGCGGTACTCGATCCGCAGCTGGACGCGGCGGTTGAGCGCGCGCCCGCGGGCCGTGCGGTTGTCGGCGCGGGGGCTGCGCTCACCGGCCGTCGCCGTCCGCAACCCGCCGGAGAACCCGGCGCGGGCGAGCGCCGCGCAGACCGCGCGGGCGCGGGCGAGGCCGAGCGCACGGTTGGCCGCCGCCGAGCCCACGGCATCGGTGTGACCGACGCAGACGACCCGCTTGACGCCGGCAAGCTGCGGTGCGATGCGGCCGACGTACGTCCGGCCCGCGCGGTTCAGCGCGCTGGCGCCGACGGCGAACAGCCCGTCGGTCGGAACCGACAGCACGCGCGGCGGTAGCACGATGCTCGTGGCTCGCGCGACGAGGCGTGCGCCCCGGCGCTCGCCGTGCCGCGGAACTGCATCCGGACGCCGCCGATCCGGCGCACGAGGCGCAGCCCGCGAGCGTTGAGCCGGACGCGCACGGTCACGCTCGTGCCCGCGCCCGCCTTGCCTCCGGTGCCGACGAGACGGGTGCCGGCGTAGGCCCGGACGTCACACCGGGCGATCGCGGCGAGCTTCACCCTGCATCCGACCGCGACGCGGCCGCCGGCGACGGTCGTGCGCCGCGGGACGGCGAGCGCCAGGGCGGCGGCGCGGTGGGGGCGGCGGCCGGCGCCGGCGCAGCCGGGGCCGGCGCTGGGGCGGGAGCGGCGATGGTGAACGCGACGACGCTCGGCAACCCGACGATCGCGATCGCGCTGTGCGGCCCGTCGGCGAGGTCGGCCGTTCCGCTGACGGAAGCTCGTCCTGGCCGCGGTCGCGATGACCGGCGCGTCCTGGGCGCGGCTGTAGATGCTCGCCGTGTCCGCGAAGACGACGACGATCGGGTCGCCGGGCGTCGTCGAGCCGACGAGGATGTCGTCGATGCCGTCGGCCGGCTGGCCGTGACGTCGTAGTCGATGCTGCCCAGCACCCCAGGCGCGGCCGTGAACGAGCTGCCTGGACGGCGATCTCGTCGGCGCCGTTGTCGCCCGTCACGAAGTCGCCGGCGACGACGTCCTTCGCCTCGCCGGCCAGGGTGCCGCGGAACTCCCGGTTGAACGTCGTGCCGTTGGGGCTCACGTCGAAGGCCGAGATCGAGGTGCCCCCGTTGGAGATGGAGAAGGTGATCCCCTCGTCGATCCCGTCGCCGTCGAGGTCACCGGCGGCGACGGCGCGCGCCTGGGCCGACTCCGTGCCGATGTTCAGCGAGAAGCCGGGCTGCAGGCCGCTCGCCGCGCCGGTGTGAAAGCTCGTCGACAGCAGGCCCGGCCCCGGCCCGCCGCCGGCGTTGATCGCGTCCCCGAAGTCGTCGCTGTTCAGGCGGGCGCGAACGAGCTGGCCCGGGCTCTGCTTGCCGACGACGACCTGCATGGGGCCGAACGCGGGCACCGCGGCGCTCGCGGCGCTTGCGACGAGCGGCGCCAGCAGCACGACTGCTGCGAGGGCGGCGACGGCGACACGGGCACGACCCGCGGGCTTCACGGAGGGCAAGGCGCCTCCAATGGGCGGCAACGAGGCCGGCGCACTCGCCCTCGGTGAGCTTCGAAGATGAGCGGGAGGTCGGTCTCTCCCCGAACCGGAGCCCTCCAAACCGTGCGCGTCACATGCGCACCACGGCCGCAGCGCCCCGGGCAGGATTCGAACCTGCGACCTGCGGATTAGAAGTCCGCTGCTCTATCCAGCTGAGCTACCGGGGCCCGGCGCCGGCGGTGCCGGCGTATCGGGATGGCCGGATTCGAACCGACGACCCCCGCGTCCCAAACGCGGTGCTCTACCAGGCTGAGCTACATCCCGATGCCCGCTGAACGGTAGGGCCTCCGGCGGGGGAGCGCTGGACGGCTTCTCGACGCACCCGCTCGTACAGGCGTCCAGTTCGGGCGTCCACGCGATCCCGCCGAACGTCCAGTGGACGCCGTCCACGATCCTGGACACCCCCTGGACACGCCGATCGGTAGGGCATGAACCGCTCCGCCCTCCGCCGCGTGCTCGCCCCCCTCGCGCTTGCACTGCTCGTCTCGTCGGTCCCCGCCACGGCCTCCGCAGCCGCGGCACCCTGCGCGAACGCCGATCTCGTCCCCACGTCGTCGAATGTCGCACAGGTGCGGTCCGCAACCCTCTGCCTCATCAACCGCGAGCGCACGAGCCGCGGCCTGCGCAAGCTGCGCCACGACGGCCAGCTGCGCAAGGTCGCCGAGAGCTACAGCGCCCAGATGGTCACCCACGGCTTCTTCGCCCACGTCGGGCACGACGGCAGCACGCTGAAGTCCCGCATCGTCGGCGCCACGAAGTACCTCACGCAGGCGGCGAGCTGGTCGCTCGGCGAGAACCTCTACTGGGGCGCCGGTCAGCGGGCGACACCGCAGGAGAGCGTCCAGGGCTGGATGAACTCGCCGGGCCATCGCCGCAACATGCTCGATCGCCGCTTCAAGGACATCGGCATCGGCATCGCGCTGGGGGCACCGCAGGACGTCGGCGGATCGCCGGCGGCGACGTACACCACAGAGTTCGGCACGCGGACACGCTGAACGGCCACGGGGCGGCCGGCCGCCGCGGCGCCCTCACGGGTGCCGCGGCGGCCGCCCCGCCGTACGGACCATCTAGGCTCTCGCGCCGATGGCACGCGTCGAGCCGCTCCACGCCCTGCACTACGACCCCGCCGTCGCGGGGCCGCTGCAGGCCCTCGCGGCGCCGCCCTACGACGTCATCGACCCCGCGCAGCGCGCCGAGCTGCAGGCGCGCGCGCCGCACAACGTCGTGGCGATCGACCTCCCCGAGGACCCCGAAGGCGGCGATCGCTACGCCCACGCGGCGAAGCTCCTCGGCGCCTGGCGCGACGAGGGCGCCGTCGTCCGAGACGACGAGCCCGCGCTCTGGGCGCTCGTCCAGGACTACACGGGCCCCGACGGCCGGCGCCTGACGCGCAACGGCTTCTTCGCGCGCGTGCGCGTCGAGGACTACGGCCCCGGCACGATCCGCCCGCACGAGCGCACGCACCCGGGCCCGAAGGAGGACCGCCTGCGGCTCACGCGCGCGACGAAGGCCAACCTCTCGCCGATCTTCTCCCTGTACTCCGACCCCGACCTCACGGCCTGGCGCGCGCTGGCGCCGGCCACGAACGACGAGCCGTTCGCCGAGGTCACCGACGACGACGGCACGCGCAACCGCCTCTGGCGCGTCACGGACAGCGCCGCGATCGCGACGGCCACGAACGCCCTCGCCGACGTCGAGCTGCTCATCGCCGACGGCCACCACCGCTACGAGACCGCGCGCGTCTACGCCGACGAGATCGGCGGCGAGGGCGCCCACCGCTACGTGCTCATGTGCCTCGTCGCCCTCCAGGACGAGGGCCTCACGGTCTTTCCGACGCACCGCCTCGTCGACGGCCTGAAGGACACCGAGAAGCCGGAGACGCTCGCCGCCACGCTCAAAGAGGCCTTCGACATCGAGCCGATCGAGGTGGACGACCTCGTCCCGCCCACCGACGGAGGCGGCATCCAGATGGGCTACATGGACAGCCACTTCCGCCGCCCCTTCCGCCTGACGCTCAAGGACCAGGCGATCGCCGACGAAGCGATCGGCGACATGCCCGAGCCCTACCGGCGCCTCGACACGGCGGTCCTCGAGGCGCTCGTGCTCAAGGGCCCGCTGGCGCTCAGCGAGGACGACATCTCACACCTGCACGGCCTCGGCTACGCACGCTCCTTCGAGGAGGCCCGCGAGCTCGTCGAGTCGGGCACGTACGACGCCGGGTTCTTCCTGCGCGGGATCCCCGTCGCGCAGATCCAGGAGATCGCGGCGGCGGGGGTCAACATGCCGCCGAAGTCGACGTACTTCTACCCGAAGGTTCCGACCGGACTGCTCTTTCACCCCTTAGACGCGGAGTAGCATGAGACGCATGCAAGCATCGGCGCAACGGATCAACGGTTTTCGCCACGTCGTGAAGGTGCGACAGCACCGTCTGAACTCCGATGAACCCACGGAGGCCGGCGGGGACGACGCCGCGCCCTCGCCGCAGGAGCTGCTGGCCGCGAGCCTCGCCTCCTGCACCGCCGTCACGATCGAGATGTACGCCGCCCGCAAGGGCTGGGAGCTGCGCGACGTCGAGGTCGCGTGCGAATACTCCCCGGCCGAGCGCGGCTGCCCGACGAGGTTCTCGTTGACGCTGCGCCTGCCCTCCGATCTCTCCGACGAGCAGGTCCAGAAGCTCAAGGTCATCGCGACGAAGTGCCCCGTGCACCGCACGCTCGACGGCGAAGTCATGTTCGACGAGCGTGTCGAGCGCATCCAGCTCGCTGCCTGACGCGCTGCGCGCGGTCCTGCTGGATCCGGCCGAGGCGACGATGCTCGAGGTCCACGGCCGCACGAAGGCCGCCGTGCTCGTCGCCCTCTACGTCGACGGCGGCGACCTGCACGCCGTCTTCACCCGCCGCCGCCACGACCTGCGCAGCCACGCCGGCGAGATCTCGTTTCCCGGCGGGCGCCGCGAAGCCGGCGAGGATCTGCGCGTGACGGCATTGCGCGAGACCGAGGAGGAGATCGGCCTGCCGCGCGCGCAGGTGGACATCGTCGGCGCGCTGACGCCGACGCCGACCGTCGCGACGAACTACGCCGTCTATCCCTTCGTCGGCCTCATCGACGCGGGCATGGCATGGACGCTGTCGGCCAACGAGGTCGAAGAGGTCATCGAGCTGCGCCTCACCGACCTGCGCGCGGCGCATTCGCGCCGGCGCCTGCTGCACCGCGGGATCCCGTTTCGCACCGACGTCTACGACGCCGGCGAGGGCCTCGTCATCTGGGGCGCGACGGCCCGCATCGTCGGCGACCTGCTCGCGCGGGTGGACCCGCTGCTGGCGGCGGCGCCCGCCTGATCGGCCGCGGATGGAGCGCGACGAGCTTCTCGCCGGCCTGCGCTCGCGCATCGGCGACGACCGCGTCGTGGACGCGATCGCCGCCGTCCGGCGCGAGCTCTTCATCGCCCCCGAGCTCGCGGCGGCGGCCTACGTCGACAGGCCGCTGCGCATCGGCGCCGGGCAGACGATCTCCCAGCCGACCGTCGTCGCGCGGATGTGCCAGCTGCTCGAGCTCGAGCCGACCGACCGCGTGCTCGACGTCGGCAGCGGATCGGGCTGGCACGCCGCGGTGCTGTCACGGCTCGCCGGGCACGTCTACGGCATCGAGCTCGAACCCGAGCTCGCGGCCCGCGCCCGCCGCTCGCTCGCCGCGGCCGGGATCGACAACGTCACGATCGTGACCGGCGACGGCGCGCTCGGGCTGCCCGCGGAGGCGCCGTTTCAGGCGATCAACGTCGCCGCCACGGCTCGCGACGAGGTCCCGCCCGCGCTCGAGGCGCAGCTCGCCGAGGGCGGACGCCTCGTCGCGCCGATCGGCCGCGGCGACGCGGAGCATCTCGTGCTCGTCCGCCGCGAGCCCGGCGGGCTGCGGCGCAGCGTGCTCGAACCGGTGCGCTTCGTCCCGCTTCGCTGACAGATCCTCGACCTTCATCCAGCGACAGCGGCGGGCCGGAGGGAGAGACTGCGCCGGTGTCCTCGAGCCGTGCCAGCGATGCGATGTCGACGGTCGTGCGTCTGCATCCGGTCCGCACCCTCGTCCTCGGCGCAGAGCCCGCCTACCGCGATCGCGTCGCCGGCGTGCTCGGCGACCTCGGCCCGGTGTCCTTCGCGCTCGCCGCGCTGTGGGAATCCGACGAGCTGTCAGACGTCCTGGCGCTCGTCGAGCACCAGCATCCCGACGTCGTCGTCCTCGACGCCACCGAGTGCGAGCCGGCTGCCGAGCGGATCGCGACGGTGCTCGCGTCGGCCGCGCCGCGCACCGGCGTCGTCATCGTCTGCGACCACTCGACGCCGCGCGCGCGCCGTCTCGGCGCGCTGCCGAAGTGGGGCTGGAAGCAGGACCTGCACCGCGCCGTAGAGCAGGCCTACGCGGACGGGACGCGCCGGCCGCGGGGCATCCGCGCGGCCGGCCCGCGGCGGGTCGCCGGGCCGCTCGCCGGCTGGGACGAGGGCGCGCCCGCGCCGCCGGACGCATGACCGGAGGATGCGGACTGCGCCGCACCCCCCGGCTCACGATGCTGCTCAGGTGGGCTGTGGGACCTTGCGCAGGTACGGCAGCGGCGCGTCCCAGCCATCCGGGTAGGTCTCCTTGGCCTGCTCGTCGGAGACCGAGCCGGCGATGATGACGTCGTCGCCCTGCTGCCACTGCGCGGGCGTCGCGACCTTGTGGTTCGCCGTGAGCTGCAGCGAGTCCAGCACGCGCAGCACCTCGTCGAAGTTGCGGCCGGTCGTCATCGGGTAGACGAGCAGGAGCTTGATCTTCTTGTCGGGCCCGATGACGAAGACGTTGCGGACCGTCTGGTTGTCGGCGGGCGTGCGCTTCGCGGCGTCGCCCTCGACGTCCTCGGGCAGCATCCCGAACGCCTTCGCGACCTTGAAGTCGTCGTCGCCGATGAGCGGGTAGTTCGGCGCGCTGCCGGTCGCCGTCTCGATGTCGTCGGACCACTTCTCGTGGTTGCCGACGGGGTCGACGGACAGGCCGATGATCTTCGTGTTGCGCTTGTCGAACTCGGGCTTGATCGACGCCATGTACCCGAGCTCGGTCGTGCAGACCGGGGTGAAGTCGCGCGGGTGCGAGAACAGCACGCCCCAAGAATCGCCGAGCCACTCGTGGAACGAGATCGGTCCCTCGCTCGTCTCAGCCTCGAAATCGGGTGCCGTGTCACCGATCGTCAACGCCATCTTCTGCCTCCTGGTTTGAATCCCTATCCGGATAGCCGGATTTCCATAGAGCCTACAACCCGAGCATCGCGTGGATCGCTTGGCGCGTCGCCGCTACCCACTGCTCCGAAGTGGCCGGATCGGCATGAACGGTCGCGATCGGGATCTCGTTGAGGCGTCCCATCCGCTCGAGCTCGGCGACTCCGGCCGCGAGCGCCGCGGGGTCCACCGTGCCCGCCGCCTCGTAGACCACGCCGCGGACCGTCGTGTCGATGACCTTGCTGAGCATCATCTCCAGTCGCGGCCCGTGGAGCGCCGCCACCTGCTCCTCGCTGCCGGCCGCCGTGCCGAGCGCCCACACGAGGATCGTGACGTTCTCCAGTGCGTAGCGCAGCGTCCCGACGACGTCCGGATCGCCGATCCAGCACTCGCCGCCCGCCGCCTCGATCGCCGCGCGGCCGGCTTCATTGCGCGTGACCGCGCGCACCGCGTGACCGTCCGCGACGAGCCCGCGCGTGAGCGCCAGGCCGCGGCAACCGCCGCCGACGAGCAGGACGCGCACTACAGCGTCTCCAGCGTGCCCAGCAGCGCGGTCGCCTGCGCCGACAGGGCGCCGCCGTTGGCGTGCACGAGGGCGACGTCGGTTCCGTGCTGCTGGCGCTCGCCGGCCTCGCCGCGCAGGTGACGGACGGCCTCGATGATGAGGAAGATCCCGAGCATCCCGGGGTGCGTGTAGGACAGGCCGCCGCCGTTGGTGTTGACCGGCAGGATGCCGCCCGGCGCAATGGCGCCGGAGGCGACGAGCGGGCCGCCCTCGCCCTTGGCGCAGAAGCCGAGGTCCTCGAGGAAGAGGATCGGGTTGATCGTGAAGGCGTCGTAGAGCTCGACGAGCTGGACGTCGACGGCCGACAGCCCCGCCATCGCGTAGGCGCGGGCGCCGGAGTCGACGGCCGCGGTCGTGGTGAGGTCGGGCATCTGGGCGATCGCGCGATGCCAGTGCGCCTCGCCGGCGCCGAGCAGCACCGCGGGCGGGCGGCGCAGCGAGCGCGCCCGCTCGGTCGACGTCACGAGGACCGCGCCGCCGCCGTCGGTGACGAGGCAGCAGTCGCGGACCGTCAGCGGCGAGCTGAGCATCCGGCTGCTCAGGACGTCGCCGATCGTCAGCGGGTCGCGGGCGAAGGCGTCCGGCGTCAGCCGCGCCCACTCGCGGGCGGCCACGGCGACGGCGGCGAGCTGCTCGCGGGTCGTGCCGAACTCGTGCATGTGGCGGGCGGCCGCGAGCGCGAACATCGAGACCGGGTAGCGCGGGTGGTAGGGCGCCTCGTGCGGGTCGGACTCGACGACCGACCTCAGACGCCCGCCGTCGGAGCGCTGCGTGCTGGCGTACGTGATGAGCGCCACCTCGCAGAGCCCCGCGTGGATCGCCGCGGCCGCGTGCAGGAGGTGCGAGACGAACGACGCGCCCCCGAGGTTCGTCGAGTCGCTGTAGCGCGGGCGTACGCCGAGCGCTTCGCCGACGTTGACGCCCGGCAGCCCGTAGTAGGCGGACGCCGTGAAGAGCCCGTCGATGTCGTTCTTGCCCAGGCCCGCGTCCTCGAGCGCCGCCGCCGTCGCCTCGGCGACGAGATCCAGCGGCGTCACGCCGGGGCCGACCTCCCCGAGGCGCGACTCGGCGACGCCCACGACCGACACGGCGCCGCGCAGCGGATCAGCCGGCACGGAAGACGATCCTGTCGTCGTCGTCGGCCGCGGTCACGTCCATGCCGATGCGCACATCGTCGGGCTCGACCCCGGCGACCTCGCTCATGACGCGAAAGCCCTCGTCGAGGTCGACCAGGGCGACGTTGTGCGGACCCTCGCGACGGTGGACCGTCGTCGTCGAGTAGACGGTCCCGCGGCCGGCGCTCGTCCTGCCGTCCAGGCGCCGCGAGCCGCAGACCGGGCACGCGTGGCGGCGCGGGTGGACGACCGCCCGGCAGTCCTGGCACTGCTGATAGGCGAGAGGCGCCACGAGGCCACCTACGCTACCCGCATGGACTTCGACCTCAGCGACGAGCAGCGGCTCATCCGCGAGACCGCGCGGGCGTTCACCGACAAGGAGATCGTGGGGCAGGCCCGCGAGAACGCGCGCAACCAGTACTTCGACCGCGATCTCGTCGGAAAGCTCGCCGCCCAGGGCTATCTCGGCGCGATCGTCCCCCGCGAGTACGGCGGCGCCGGCCTGGACTACCTGACGTACGGGCTCATCGTCGAGGAGATCGGCCGTGGCGACAGCGCGATGCGCACCGTCATCTCCGTGCAGACCTCGCTCGTCTGCAGCTCGATCCTCGCCTGGGGCAGCGAGGAGCAGAAGCGGCGCTACCTCCCGCGGCTGTGCTCGGGCGAGTGGCTGGGCTGCTTCGGGCTGACCGAGCCCGAGGCCGGATCGGATGCCGCGAGCCAGCGCACGCGCGCGACACGGACGGAGGGCGGCTGGCTGCTGCAGGGCGCGAAGATGTGGATCTCGCTCGGCAACCACGCGAAGGTCGCGCTGATCTTCGCCCAGACCGATCCCGAGCTGCGCCACCGCGGCCTGGCCTGCTTTCTCGTCGACACCGACGACCCCGGCTTCCAGCCCCAGGAGATCCACCACAAGATGGGGCTGCACGGATCCGACACGGCGTCGATCGCTCTCGACGACGTCTTCGTGGCCGACGACGGCGTGCTCGGCGAGGTCGGGCAGGGCTTCCGGATCGCGATGAGCGCCCTGGACTCGGGGCGCTACTCCGTCGCCGCGGGCTGCGTCGGGATCTGCCAGGGCTGCGTCGAGGAGTCCGTGCGCTACGCGACCGAGCGCCGCCAGTTCGGCCGCCCGATCGCGAGCTTCCAGCTCGTCCAGTCGATGCTCGCCGAGATGAAGGTCCGCACGGACGCCGCGCGGATGCTCGTCTGGCGCGCGGCCTTCGAGCGCGACCAGGGCCGCCCCTGCACGACGGAGACCTCGATCGCCAAGCTCTACGCCACCGAGGCGGCGGTCTGGTGCGCCAACGAGGCGATCCAGGTCCACGGCGGCGCCGGCTACGTCGACGACCACCCGGTCGAGCGCTGGTTTCGCGACGTGCGCGTCACGACGCTCTACGAGGGCACGTCGCAGATCCAGAAGCTCATCATCGGCCGCGCGCTGACCGGCATCAACGCGCTGGTCCCGGACTAGGACTCACGTCCGGGCCGCGCGGGACGTTCTATCCCTGTGAGCAGCCTGCCCCCCTTCCAGCGCTTCCTCGACGCGCACGCCGACGACGTCCTGCGCTTCCTCGTCGCGACGCTCGGCCGCCACGACGCCGACGACGCCTTCCAGGAGACGTTCATCTCGGCCCTGCGCGCCTACCCGCGGCTGCGGCCGGACTCCAACCTCCGCGGCTGGGTGCTGACGATCGCGCACCGCAAGGCGCTCGACGTCCACCGCGCCCGCGGCCGCCGGCCGGTGCCGGTCGCCGAGCTCGGCGATCGCCCCGCACCCGCCCCCCGGCCCGCGCCCGACGGCGATCACTGGGAGCGCGTGCGCAGCCTGCCCGCGCGCCAGCGCGAGGTCCTGACGCTGCGCTACGGCGCCGACCTGACCCACGCCGAGATCGCGCTCGCGCTCGGCTGCACCGAGGCGGCGGCGCGCCGCGCCGCCGCCGACGGCCTGAAGAGCCTGCGAAAGGAGCTCCCCGATGTCCCTGCCCCCGCCTGACCTGCTGCCCGGCCACGCCGCGGCGCTCGCCGCCCGCACCGCCGCCCGCGCCGCCGACGAGGGCGTCGCCGAGGTCGCCTACGCGCGCGTCGACAGCCCCGTCGGCCGGCTCGTCGCGATCGCCACCCCGCGCGGCCTCGCGCGCCTGGCCTACGAGCTCTCCAACGGCGGCCTCGACGGCGTGCTCGACGACGTCGCGCGCCGCCTGTCGCCGTCGATCGTCGAGGCGCCGCGGCGCCTGGACGGCGTCCGTCGCGAGCTCGAGGAGTACTTCGAGGGCCGCCGGCGCGACTTCGACCTCGATCTCGACTGGGCGCTCGTCCGCACGCCGTTCGGGCGCGGCGTCCTGCAGGCGGCGGCCGAGATCCCCTTCGGCGCGACGAGCACGTACCGCCAGATCGCGGTCGCTGCCGGCTCGCCGAGCGGCTTTCGCGCCGCGGGCAACGCCCTGGGCTCCAACCCGATCCCGATCGTCGTGCCCTGCCACCGCGTCCTGGCCTCCGACGGCGGGCTCGGCGGCTACACGGGCGGCCTGGAGCGCAAGCGACTGCTGCTCGCGATCGAGGGCGGGATGCTTCCCGTCTAGGTGTAAGACCCGGGGCGAGATGAACTGCGGCTTTGAGGAACAGACGAGGCGCGGGGGCGCGCCGAGCGGTCGCCGGCGGGGGGATGGGCCCAGAACGTCGCACATTGCGTCGTTTGGTGCCCAACCCCCTTCGGCGCGGGGGGTTTGGCCCCAGACGGACGTATGTGGTCTCGTTCAGGCCAAACCCCCGCGCGCACAGCACGCGAACCGGACTCACGCCCTCAAAGATGCAGGTCGCCGGCGTCGGCAGCACCCCAGCCTAAGCAGGGTCAGGTCTTACATCTAGGCCCGACAGCGCGGCCGACTAGGCTAGGCCGCATGACCGTCGACCCCAATCAGCACGACGTCTTTCTCCTGCGCCAGAAGTTCAAGCTCGTCATCAACCAGTACGAGTTCTTCCTGCCGCTGTCCGAGGACGACGGCGCGGCGGCGGCGCCCGCCAAGGACCTCGTCGGCTCGCGGATCTGCTTCGTCGAGCAGAAGCGCTTCAAGTTCAAGGAGGACATCCGCTTCTACGTCGACGAGAGCAAGACCGTCGAGCTGCTGGCGATCAAGGCGCGCCAGCGCTTCGACCCGCGCGCGACCTACGACGTCACCGACGAGTCGGGCACGAAGATCGGCGAGATCCAGAAGGTCTTCGGCGCGAGCCTCCTGCGCTCGACGTACCGCATCAACGACGCATCCGGCGCCGAGCTGTGCATCGTCACCGAGAAGAGCATGCCGATCGCGATCGTCCGCCGGCTCGTCGGCTTCATCCCCTACGTCGACAACATCTCCGACTGGCTGCCGATCCCCTATCACTTCGTCTTCAAGCGCGGCGAGCAGATCATCGGCCAGAACACCCGGCAGATGTGGAAGATCCGCGACATGTACACGATCGACATGCGCGCGGACCCGCAGCACACGATCGACCGCCGCCTCGTGCTCGCGATCGCCGTCGGGATGGATGCCCTGCAGGCGCGCTAGCCTGACGCTCATGGACAACGATCGCTCGCAGGCGTACGGACGCGTCATCAAGACGCTGGTGGACCTCGGCCCGGCCAAGCTCTCGGCCGCCGAGCAGCAGGTCATCCGCACCGCGGCCGACGCGCTGCTCTTCGACGGCGACGCCTACGACGAGCTCGCCGCTGTCGAGGACCTCGCGCAGCAGCTCGTCGACGGCGGCCGCCTCTCGTCCGAGCGCGCGCGCCGGCTCGTCGACGACGTCGCGGCCTGCGGCCCGTCGGCCGGCGTTCGCTGAGCGCTTTTGCGCGCCTGACGGCGCGGGTAGCCCCGCGGTCATGAGCGACATCCGTGAGTCCTACGACCTGCCGCGCAAGCCGCCCGCGACGTTCCGCTTCATCGCCTTCATGCTCGCCTTCGCGATCGGCGCGCCGCTGCTGTGGCTCGTGCTGCCCGACGGCGTCATCACCGTCGCCGCGCTGGCGATCGGGCTGCTGCTCGTCGTCGGCTTCGCGATCCGCTCGGTGCTCATGTCGCGCGACGTGACGCAGCCGCCGCCGCGGCGCCCCGTGCCGACGCGCCCGGACTGAGCGCCTACTGCTCGCCCCCGCCGAGCGCGGCGGGCAGCTCGCGCCGCGACCGCACGTCGAGCTTGCGATAGGCGTTGCCGAGGTGCCACTCGACGGCCTTGCGCGTGACGAACAGCGCCTCGGCGATCTGCCGGTTGCTCAGCCCCTCGATCGCGAGCGCCACGACGCGGCGCTCGCTCGGGCTCAGCGCGTCGGCGCCGCGCAGCGCCGCACGCTGGACGCGCGTGCCGGCGACCTCGAGCTCCTCCAGCGCGCGCTCCTCGAGCATCCGCGCGCCGCAGCCGCGCGCCAGCTCCAGCGCCTCGCCGAGCGCCCGCCCCGCATCCGAACGCCGGCCGACGCGGCGCAGCATCGTGCCGAGGTCGAGCAGCGCGCGGCCGTGCTCGAGGCGCGCCTCGGAGGCGCCCGCCAGCGCGACGGCCTCCTCGAGCTGGGCCAGCGGCGCCTCGATGTCGGCGTGCACGCCGACGTGTGCGAGCGCTCGCAGCGCGGCCGAGATCGCGCGCGGCGCACCGAACGCGCGGGCAAGGCGGACCTCCTCCTCCGCGAGCTCCTCGCCCTCCGACGTGCGCCCGACGCTCGCGAGGGCAAGCGCCGTCGCGCCGCGCCAGCCCGCGAAGCAGGCGGGGTTCTCGATGCCCCCGACGACGTCGCGCCAGGCGGCGAAGTGCTCGAGCGCGTCGTTCTCGCGGCGCTCGGCGAGCGCGAGGCGGCCCAGCCCCTCGTGCCACGGCGCGAGCATCGCCGAGCCGGCGAACTCCGACGGGTCGTAGGAGCTCGCGGTCATCGCGGCGGCGTCGACCGCGCCGGCGTCGAGCTCGAGGCCGAGCAGCAGCCCGTAGGCGGCGGGCAGGAAGTGACGCCAGCCGTAGCGCTCGGCGTCGATGGCCTGCTCGATGTCGGCCAGGGCCTCGGGGATGCGGCCCTGCGCCCAGCGCGACGCGCTGCGACAGAGGCTCGCGGTCGCGAGCGCCATCATCGACCCGCGCGCGCGCGACTGCGTCATGGCCGACGTCAGCACGCGGTCGTCCCACGACAGCTCGTCGCAGGCGTACAGCGCGAGGGAGATGCCGAAGAGCACGGTCCCGTCGGCGGCGTGATCGGTGAGCGCGTCGCCTGAGAGCGCCTGCTCGGCGCACGCCACGACCTCGTCGTGCGCGACGCCCAGCAGCGCCATGTGCATGCAGCGCGTCGCCAGGACCGTGCGCTGGACGCGCCCGCTGGCGGCCTCGTCCGTCGCCGCTGCCGGCGCGTCGAGCAGGATCGCCCGGCGCTCGGGATCCAGGAGGCCCAGGGCGTCGGCCTCCGCGCGCGCGTGCACCCTGACGTGCGCCTCGGCCTCCTCGAGCCCGGCCGCGTCGTCGAAGGCCCGCAGCGCTTCGCGGTGGCGGCCGCCGGACGCCAGCGTGCGCCCGAGCACGAGCAGCGTCGCCGCGCGATCGGGCTCGTCGACGGACGCCGCCAGCGCCTCCTGCAGGCGGGCGATGGCCGTCGGCAGGCCGGTCGCGGCCTCGCTGGCGCCGAGCTGGCGCAGGATCGTGGACCGCTTCGACGCGCCGGGCGGCTCGTCGAGCGCGCGGCGCAGGTAGCTCGCCGCCGACTCCGGCATCCCGAGCGCGAGCGCGCGGCTCGCGGCCGCGCAGAGCACGTCGACGACCCAGCCCGCGCTCGTCCCGGGGCTCGGCAGCAGGTGCGCGGCCACGCGCTCGGGCGCGATGTCCTCGCTGTGGAGGATCTCCGCGGCGCGGCGGTGCAGCGCCGCGCGCTCGCCGGTGCCGACGTCGGCATAGACGGCGGAGGCCAGCAGCGGGTGCGCGAACGCGAGCACGCCGGGATCGATCGGGCGCAGGATCTCGCTGGCGGCGAGCGCGTCGGCGGCGGCGGCGGCGCGGTCGGGCTCGCGGCCGGTGAGCGCCGCGACGTGGCGCAGGTGCGCGTCGTCGCCGAGCACGGCGACCGCGCGGGCGACCCCGGCGGCGTCGTCGGAGAGGCGCATGAGGCGCACCGCGACCGCGCGCAGGACGGCCTCGGGCGCGAGCGTGCCGATGCGCGGCGCGTTCTGCGCCGTCGGCTGCCAGCCCTCGGCCTGGATGGCGCCGACGAGCTCGCCGAGCAGGAAGGCGTTGCCCTCCGTCATCCGCCAGCAGGCGTCGGCGAACGCATCGTCGGCGTCGGGCAGCGCCATGCGCACCATCTCGCGGCCGCCCTCGCGCGACAGCGCGGAGGGGCGCACGCGGCGGCTCGTGGAGTGGGCGGCGAGCTGGCCGAGGAGGTCGTCGGGCGCGCCGGGCTCGCCGAGGCGCCGGGCGACGACGATCGCGACCGACATCTCGTCGAGGCGCTGCAGGAGGTAGAGCAGCAGCCGCAGGGACGGGCGGTCCGCCCAGTGGGCGTCGTCGAGCGCGATGAGCACGGGGCTGCTCTCGGCGAGGTTCGACAGCAGCCAGAAGAGCCCGTGCATGACCGGATAGGAGCGATCCTCGGCCTCGTCGCCGCCCCAGCTCGTCGGGCGCTCGAGCAGCGGCCCGGCGAGCGCCGCCGAGCCGGCCAGCAGCCGGTCGCGCGTCTCGTCGTCGGCGCCGGCCAGCAGCGGCTCGAAGAGCTGCACGGCGATGCCGAAGGCGAAGTCGCTCTCGAGCTCGGACGCCCGCGCGCGCAGGACCGTCATCTCGCTCGCGCGCGCACGTGAGACGGCGGCGTCCAGCAGCGACGTCTTGCCGATGCCCGCGTGGCCCTCTACGAGCAGCAGTCGCCCGCGGCCCTCGCGGCCGGCCGCGAGCAGCTCGTCGAGCGCCCGCAACTCGACCTGTCGTTCGAGGAGACCCCCCGACCCCATGTTCGCGGCGACTGGTGAGCGCTTCGTCAAAAGACTGGGGAGCTGCCCTAGTGTGCCCGGCCCGGCAAACCTTTAGAAAGAGCCTAGCGGCTGACTCGGAAGGTCGGCTGAGGCGCACGACACGGATGTCGAGGGAGCGCAAGGTTGTACGCGGAGTCGCACGGAGGCTTCTGACCCGGGACCGGGACTGTCCCGGGTCCGCGTACTTAAGGGTCGTTCAGAGGGCGCGTCAGCCGGCGCGCGGCGCCCACTGCGCCTCGGCGAGATCGCCCTCGGGCATCCCGGGCGGGGTGGCGATCCCCGGCGTGTCGCGCAGGTACCACTCCGCGTCGAGGGCGGCCTGCGTGCCCGAGCCCGCGGCGGTGACCGCCTGACGGTACGTGTGGTCGACGAGGTCGCCGGCGCCGAAGACGCCGGGACGGTTCGTCCGGGTCGAGCGGCCCTCGGTGATGACGTAGCCCTCGTCGTCGACGTCGATCTGGCCGGCGACGAGCTCGGACTGCGGCTCGTGGCCGATCGCGATGAACGCGCCGGCGATCTCGACCTCCTGCGTCTCGCCGGTGACGGCATGGCGCAGGCGCACGTGCGTGAGGCCGCTGCCCTCGCCGGCGACGAACTCCTCGGGCGTGTAGGGCGTCATCCACTCGATGTTGTCGATCGCGCGGGCGCGCTCGAGCATGATCTTCGACGCGCGGAACTCGTCGCGGCGGTGCACGACGATGACCTTCGACGCGAACTTCGAGAGGAAGATCGCCTCCTCCATCGCGCTGTCGCCGCCGCCGACGATCATCGTCGGCTTCTCCCTGAAGAACGCCGCGTCGCAGGTGGCGCAGTAGCTCACGCCGCGGCCGCCGAGCTCCTCCTCGCCGGGGACCGCGAGCTTCTTGTGCTCGGCGCCCATCGCGAGGATGACCGTGCGCGCGCGGTGCTCGTCCTTGCCGACCCAGACCCTGTGGACGCCGCCCGCCTCGTCGGAGAGCTCGACCTTCGTCGCCTGGTCGGTGATGAAGCGCGTGCCGAAGCGCTCGGCCTGGTCGCGGAAGCGCTGCATGAGCTCGGGGCCCATGATCCCCTCGGGGAAGCCGGGGTAGTTCTCGACGTCGGTCGTCTGCTGCAGCAGCCCGCCCCAGAGGAAGCCCTCGATGACCAGCGGCTCGAGGTTCGCGCGCGAGGTGTACAGCGCAGCGGTGTACCCCGCCGGGCCGGAGCCGACGATGATGACGTTCTCGATCTTGTCCTGGTCTGGGCTGGTCACTTCACAAAGGATAGTGAACCTTGAATCATGCTCCCGCGGTGGCCGGGACGTCCTGGCGCGCCCCCCGTTCCTCGCGCCAGCGCGCGACGGTGCGGCGCAGCTGGAAGTACGCGATCGCGCCCGGGACGGTCGGCAGCCAGAAGGTGAACACGCGATAGGCGAGCACCGCCGGCACGACGAGCGGCAGCGGGACGCCGAACGCCGCGAAGGCGCCGATCATGCCGCCGTCGACCCCGCCGATCCCGCCCGGCAGCGGCAGGAGGTTGCCGAGGAACCCGACGAAGTAGCCCTGGATGATCACGGCCAGCGGGGGCGGTTCGCCGAAGGCGTGGAAGCACGCCCAGAGCACGGCGATGTTGCAGGCCCAGTAGGCGATCGCGCCGAGCAGCGCCGGATCGCGCTCGCGCACGTGGCAGAGCGCCTCGCGCATGCCGGCCGAGAACGCGGCGGGCGCGTTGGAGATCCGCTGGGCGAACCGCGCGAACCGGCCGTGGCTGCTGGCGAAGCCCTCGAGCCGGCGCTGGAGGTCGGGCGGCACGCGCGAGAGCCCGAGCGCGAGCGCGATGACGACGAGCCCGAAGATCGCAGGCACGACCGTGATGCCGAACCCGTCGGGGCCGGGCAGCAGGCCGAGGTAGAGGCCGAAGCCGCAGACGACGAGCGCGACCATGTAGACCGCGTAGGTGAGGATGAGGAAGGCGAGCGTCTTGTCGGCGACGTCGCGGCGCGGCATGCCGGCGCGGCGCAGCGCCCACGCCGTGAGCGCGATCCCGCCCGCGCCGCCGGCGGCGAAGAGGCGCGTCGCGGCGAGGCCGGCCATCGTGATCTCGTAGCTCGCGCGCCAGTCGATGCGCGTCCCCGCCCGGACGAAGATCCCGCGGAACATCATGACGTAGCCGCCGAAGGACAGGATCGTGAAGATCAGCGCGACGGCGAGCCAGGCGTTGTTGCCCTCGCCGATGCGCTCGCCGGTGTCCTGCAGGTCGGCGAGCTCCGGCAGCACGAAGTACAGAAACGCGACCGCCGAGACGACGAAGAAGACACCGAGGACGAGGCTGCGGCGCGTGACGTTGACACGCGGCATCGCCTCGTCGAGGTCGTCCTCCTCACCGCCGGGATGCGGCGGATCGACCTCGGGGCGGTTGACCGTCGTGTCCATGGCTTCGGGTCCCGGCACGCGCGAGTATAGGTCGGCCCCTGGACCGGTCGAGAAACGCCCCGTCAGCCCGGGCCGTCGCGCCGCTCGCGCGCCTCCTCGACGAGCGCCGCGATGAGGCGGCTCGTGTCGTCGGCCTCCGGATGCCATTGCACGCCCAGCGCGAACCGGCTGCCGCGCGCCTCCATCGCCTCGGGCAGCTCGTCCATGGCCGCCCAGCCCGTGACCTCGAGGCCGTCGCCGACGCGGTCGACGCCCTGGTGGTGATGGGACTTCGTGGCGTGGTGCTCCTCGCCGGCCGCGCGGGCCGCCAGCGAGCCGGGCGCCAGTCGCACGTCGTGGTCGGCGCCGTCGAAGCTGCCGAGGACGCGGCGATGGTCCTCGTGCCCGTGAAGCTCGGGCAGGTGCTGATGCAGCGTGCCGCCGCAGGCGACGTTCATGACCTGCATGCCGCGGCAGATCCCGAGCAGCGGGAGGTCGCGCTCGATCGCGCGCCGCGCGAGCGCGATCTCGAACGCGTCGCGCGCGGGGACGGCGCCGACGGTCGCGGGGTGCGGCTCGGCGCCGTAGGCCGCCGGGTCGATGTCGGCGCCGCCGGCGAGCATGAGGCCGTCGATGCGGTCGAGGATCTCGTCGGGATCCTCGACGAGCGCCGGATCGGGAGCCAGCAGGAGCGCCATCGCGCCGGCGCGGTGCACCGCGTCGACGTAGCTGCGCGGCAGCAGGAACGCCTCGAGGTCCCAGGCGCCCCACTGCGCGCGCTCCAGCGGGGTGCAGATCCCGATCGTCGGCCGTGCCATGGATTGCACGGTATCCAGCGGGGATACTGGGCGGCATGTACGAGACCATCGAGCTCGAGCGCCGCGGCGCGGCGACGATCATCCGACTGAACCGGCCCGACGCGCTGAACGCCTGGAACGTCGCGCTCGGCAAGGAGCTGTTTCACGCCGTCCAGACCGCCGCCGGCGACGACGACGTGCGCGCGCTGTGCATCACCGGCAACGGCCGCGCGTTCTCCTCCGGCGCCGACCTGCGCGACCTCACGTCGCGCGACCTCACGCCCGAGGGCAACATCGACGTCTACACGACGCTCACGACGATCTACCACCCGATCCTCAAGGCGCTGCGGACGATGCCCAAGCCGGTCGTCGCCGCCGTCAACGGCCCGGCGGCGGGCATCGGCTGCTCGCTCGCGCTCTCCTGCGACATCGTCGTCGCGGCGGAGTCGGCGTACCTGCTGCTGGCCTTCGTGAACATCGGCCTCGTTCCCGACGGCGGCGCGGTGGCGCTCGTGACCGCGCGGGCGGGCACCGCGCGGGCGGCCGAGATGGCGATGCTCGGCGGGCGGATCACGGCGTCGCAGGCACGCCGCTGGGGCCTCGTGAACCACGTCCTGCCCGACCACGAGCTCCAGGACCACCTCTGCGAGATCATCGACGGCCTCTCCACCGGCCCGACGCGCTCCTATGCGGGAACCAAGCGCCAGCTCAACAACTGGGCCTACTCGCGCCTCGACGAGCAGCTCGAGCTCGAGGCCAGGATCCAGCAGGAGATGGTCGAGTCCGCGGACTTCGGCGAGGGCGTGGGTGCATTTCTCGAGAAGCGCACCGCGAAGTTCTCCGGCGGATGACCGCTGCGAGGGCCGGGTATCCGGCCCCGCGCCGGCGGCGCGGAGGCAGTTCGCCGCCGCATGAATAGAATGCCCGCCGCCTTGCCTGCAGACCGCGTTCGCCACCCCCGCCGCGTCTTCGCACTCACCCTCGCCGCGGGGGTCGTCGGGCTGCTCGCGCTCGCCACCGGCGCGTCGGCGGATCTCCTGACGCCGGAGTCCGGCGGGTCGCCGCAGGCCGACAGCATCGACACGCTCTACAAGATCATCCTCGGGGTCGCCGCCATCGTCTTCTTCGGCGTCGAGGGCCTGCTGCTGTACTCGATCGTGAGGTTCCGCGCCCGCAAGGACGCCGTGCCGGCGCAGATCCGCGGCAACACGCGCCTGGAGATCGGCTGGACGCTCGGGGCGGCCGTGATCCTCGTCGTCCTCGCCGTCGTGACGTTCGTCATGCTCGACGACATCCGCAACCCGCCGAACTCCGCCGCCGCGGGCTTCCCCACCGACCGCGTCGCGAACGTCCAGAACGCGTCGGCCTACCAGCCGCGGACGCCCAACGGGCGCGCGCTGAACATCAAGGTCAACGGGCAGCGCTACATCTGGCGCTACACGTATCCCGACCGCGACTCGAACCAGCAGAACAACGTCTTCTCCTACGAGGAGCTCGTCGTCCCGACGAAGACGACGGTGACGCTCGACATCCAGGCGCAGGACGTCGCGCACTCGTGGTGGATCCCGCAGCTCGGCGGCAAGTTCGACGCGATCCCCGGGCACACGAACTTCACGTGGTTCCAGATCCCCGAGCCGGGGGTCTACCGCGGGCAGTGCGCCGAGCTGTGCGGGCGCAACCACGCCGACATGATCGCCACGGTCCGCGCGATCGAGCCCGACGAGTTCCGCCGCTGGCTGGCCGACAAGAAGACCGACATCGAGGCCGCCGACAAGCTCGCGCAGGACCGCCGGGAGCAGATCGCGTCCGAGCAGACGCAGGACGCCGACCAGGACAGCCCCCGCGGCGGGCAGCCCGACACCGCCGGCGACACCAGCAGTGCCGAGCAGAACGACGCCGAGACCCCCTAGGAACGCATGGCAGCCACCGACACCGCCGTCCTGGTCCCCGAGATCACCGCCCACGCCGTCGAGCCCGAGCCTCGCGGCTGGGTCTCGTGGGTCACGACGACCGACCACAAGCGGATCGGGATCCTCTACCTCGTCACGACGTTCGTCTTCTTCATCCTGGGCGGCGTCGAGGCGCTGCTCATGCGCGTCCAGCTCGGCGCGCCGGACAACACGTTCCTGACGCCGGCGACGTACAACGCGCTGTTCACGCTGCACGGCACGACGATGATCTTCCTCTTCGTCGTGCCGGTCATGGCCGGCTTCGGCAACTACTTCCTGCCGCTCATGATCGGCGCGCGCGACATGGCGTTCCCGAAGCTCAACGCCCTGTCGTACTGGCTGCTGCTCGCCGGCGGCGTCGTCTTCTACGTCTCGCTGTTCTTCGCCCCGCCCGAGGCCGGCTGGACGTCCTACGCGCCGCTGAGCAACAACGTCTACGCCGAGACCGGCGGCATCGACGCGTGGATCTTCCTCATCCACCTCACGGGCATCTCGTCGCTGCTCGGCGCGATCAACTTCTACGCGACGATCGCGAACATGCGCGCGCCCGGCATGGGCTGGGGTCGCCTGCCGCTGTTCGTCTGGGCGCTGCTGACGTACGCGATCCTGCTGATCCTCGCGCTGCCGGTCATCGCCGGCGCCGTGACGCTGCTGCTCGCCGACCGGCACTTCGGGACGGGCTTCTTCGACCAGAGCCAGGGCGGCGATCCGCTGCTGTGGCAGCACCTGTTCTGGTTCTTCGGCCACCCCGAGGTCTACATCATGATCCTGCCGGGCTTCGGGATCATCTCCGAGGTCCTGCCGGTCTTCGCGCGCAAGCCGATCTTCGGCTACAAGGCGATCGCGGCGGCGACGGTCGTCATCGCGTTCCTCGCGCTGCTCGTCTGGGCGCACCACATGTTCGCGACGCCGAGCGCGACCGTCGTGCTCGTGTTCTTCATGATCAGCTCGTTCCTCATCGCCATCCCGACGGGCGTGAAGATCTTCAACTGGGTCGCGACGCTCTGGCGCGGGACGGTCGAGTTCAAGACGCCGCTGATCTTCGCGGTCGGCTTCATCTCGGTGTTCCTCATCGGCGGCATCACCGGCGTCTTCCTCGCGGTCTTCCCCGTCGACTGGCAGCTGACCGACACGTACTTCGTCGTGGCCCACCTGCACTACGTGCTCGTCGGCGGGTCGGTCTTCGCGATCTTCTCGGGGATCTACTACTGGTTCCCGAAGATGAGCGGCCGGATGCTGAGCGAGAGCCTCGGCAAGTGGTCGTTCGCCTGCATGTACGTCGGGATCAACGTCACGTTCCTCATCCAGCACTCGATCGGGCTGGACGGGATGCCGCGGCGCGTCTACGAGTACCCCGACGTCGGCCACCTCGCGCTCTACAACCTCATCTCGACGATCGGCTCGTTCATCCTCGCCGCCGGCGTCGGGCTGACGGTCATCAACGTCGTGCGCTCGCTGAAGCGCGGCGTGAAGGCCGGCCCGGACCCGTGGAAGGCGAACACGCTCGAGTGGTTCGTGCCCTCGCCGCCGCCGGTGAACAACTTCGACGTCGTCCCGCGCGTGCGCTCCGTCGAGCCGATGAAGGACATCCGCCGCCAGGTCGCGCGCCAGAACGAGCCCGATCCGCTCGAGGTCGGCGCGTCGCGCTGATGGAAGCCTCGCGCGCCACCTCGACCGTCGCCGTCCCGCCCGCCGAGGCCGCCGGCGGCGTGCGCCAGGTCGTCTCGGACTACGTCGCGCTGACGAAGCCGAAGGTCCAGTCGCTGCTGCTGCTGACGACCGTCTGCTCGATGGAGGTCGCCGGCGACCCGTCGGTCGGGCTCATCGCGCTCACCGTCCTCGGCGGCTACCTCTCGGCCGGCGGCGCCGGAGCGGTCAACCACTGGTACGACCGCGACATCGACGCCCAGATGGCCCGCACGGCCGACCGCCCGGTGCCGTCGGGGCGCGTCTCGCCGCGGGCGGCGCTCGTCTTCGGCGTCGTGCTCGCCGCGCTGTCCTACCTGCTGCTGGCGACGACCGTCAACGTCCTCGCCGCGACGCTCGCGCTCGCCGGCTTCCTCGGCTACGTCTTCGTCTACACGATCTGGCTCAAGCGCCGCACGCCGCAGAACATCGTCATCGGCGGCGCGGCCGGCGCGTTCCCGCCGCTCGTCGGCTGGGCCGCCGTCACCGGCGGGCTCGGCGGCATGCCGCTGTATCTCTTCGCGATCGTGTTCTTCTGGACGCCGCCGCACTTCTGGGCGCTGTCGCTGCTCATGAAGGACGAGTACGCGCGCGTCGGCGTGCCGATGCTGCCGGTCGTGCGCGGCGAGCAGGAGACGCGCAAGCAGATCCTGCTGTACTCGATCCTGCTCTGGGCGATCACGCAGCTGCCCTTCTGCGCCGGCGGCCTGGGCACGATCTACCTCGTCTCCTCGATTGTCCTCGGCGGGCTGCTCATCGGCGGCGCCGTCGTGCTCTACCGCCGCGCGGACCGCACGAGCGCGCTGCGCCTGTACCTGTTCTCGCTGCTGTACCTCGCGCTGCTGTTCGGCGCGATGGTGCTCGACGTCAAGGTCTAGACTCCGCGCCGTCATGGACCAGAAGCTCGCCCGCAAGAACCTCCGCTCCGGCCTCCTCTGCGCCGCCGTGATCTTCTTCATGTTCGGGATGACGTTCGTCGCCTCCGCGATCTACGTCTCCTAGACCACTAGCGCCTTGAGCCCGCTCGATCCCGCAGTCGCACCGCCCGGCGAGGAGATCCACCTTCCCGGCCCGAGCATCCAGCCGCTGCTGCTCGCGCTCGGGATCACGCTGGCGCTCGTCGGCGTGACGATCGGCACGTTCCTGCTCGTCGCCGGCCTCGTGCTCACCGCCTGGGTGACCGTGCGCTGGATTCGCGACACCAAGCGCGAGATGAGCCACCTGCCCGAGGATCTCGAGCTCCCGTAGCGGCCGCGCCGGGCGCGGCTGCTACAAAGAGAGTGTCCCCGCGCCACATTTGTCCGCGAGGGGTACTCCCGCTCATCCCTGCCTGGGTAATGGGCGTAGAGACGCTCATGGAGATTCCCATTCAACGCCCAGCCACGGTCCGTCACAGGACGAGCCTGTTCCGTGACGCCGTCGCGATCGTCGAGGCCGAGTTCGGCTCCGATCTCTCCCTCGACGAGATCGCCCGTCGCGTCGCATCGTCGCGACGCCAGCTCCAGCGCTCGTACGCCGAGATCGGCGACACGACGTTCCGCGAGCATCTGACGGCCGTGCGCATGGAGCGCGCCGCCGACCTCCTGACGACGCGCGGCCTCACGGTCCGCGAGGTCGCCCAGCGCGTCGGCTACCGCCAGCCCGCGCAGTTCGCCAAGGCCTTCCGGCGCCATCACGGCGTCCCGCCGTCGGGCTTTCGCGACGCCCGCCGATTTCACGGCGCCGCGCCCGTCGCCGCCTGACGCTTCCTGACCTGCGCCAGGTCCCGGCCGCCCTCGCGGCGGCCGCGGCTCGTGGCCTTCGTCACAACCCGCAGCGGAGCCGCGCCGGGCCCCGCGGTACCGGATTGTCGTTCGTCGCGCGCACCGCATAGGATGCGCGCCGCATGAACGAGGACTCCCGGCGCCACGAGCGCATTCCCGTGCTGCAGATGGTGATCGTGGGGCTCATCGCCTCGGCGATCGGCATCGCGGTCGGGCTGGCGATCGAATGGTTCCCGGAAGCCGGCGCGACGCAGGCGGGTCCGATCGACCACCTGTACGACGTCCTGATCTGGAGCTCGGTGCCGATCTTCGTCATGGTCACGGTGGTCGTGCTCTTCAGCGTCTGGAAGTTCCGGATGCGGCCCGGCGAGGAGAGCCTCGACGGCCCGCCGATCCACGGCAACACGCGCCTGGAGGTCATCTGGACCGCGATCCCGGCGGTCATCCTCGTCGCGCTGTGCTCCTACGCGTGGGTCGTGCTCGTCGACATCGAGGCCGCCCAGCCCAACGAGATGCGCGTCAACGTCACCGGGCAGCAGTTCGCCTGGTCCTACGAGTACCCGCAGCCCGACGGCAAGCCGGTGCGTTCCAATCAGCTCTACCTCGCCGAGGACCAGCCCGTCCGCTTCTTCGTCAAGGCCCTCGACGTCCTGCACGACTTCTGGGTGCCGGCCTTCCGCATGAAGGTCGACGCGGTCCCCGGGATCATCACGAAGTACCGCGTGACGCCGAACCGGCTCGGCACCTATCCGGTGGTGTGCGCGGAGCTCTGCGGGCTCGGGCACTCGGTCATGCGCTCGACCGCGCGCGTCGTCTCGGCGGCGGAGTTCAAGACCTGGCTGGCGAAGCAGAAGGCGCCCGCGCAGGCCGCCGGCGGCGCCGGCGGCGCGGGGCCCGACGGCAAGACCCTCTTCGCCGAGGGCAACGGCACGGCGACCGCCTGCAGCGCCTGCCACACGCTCGCCGACGCCGGCTCGACCGCGACGACGGGCCCCGATCTCGACAAGGCCCTGGCGGGCAAGGACGCCGCGTTCATCCGCGCCTCGATCGTCACCCCGGATGCCGCGATCGCGCCCGGATTCCAGGGGGGGATCATGCCGAAGAACTACGGCGATACCCTCTCGGCGGACGAGCTCGACGCGCTCGTGAAGTACCTCGGCGAGGTGGCCGGGAAGTGATCCTTACGATGAGGAGAAGCTAGATGTTCGCGCAGCTCCGGAAACCGGGATTGGCCAGGGCCTTCCTGTACGTCTTCTACGGAATCCTCCTGGCGTACGCGATCATCTTCGTCTTCCGGACCTGGTACGACCTCGACCCGGTCATCGACGGCAACTCGGTCCTCGAGCTCGCGCTCTTCACGACCGGCCTCGGCTTCCTCGTCGGCCTCGGCGGCTTCCAGTACTGGTTCTACTGGGCGACCGGCAAGAAGACGCTCGTCGACGACCACTCCGGCCACGGCGCGTACTCCTGGAAGGACTACTTCCGGATCAACACCGACCACAAGGTCATCGGCATCCAGTACGTCGTGACCTCGTTCTTCTTCTTCTTCGTCGGCGGGCTGTTCGCGATGCTCATGCGCGCGGAGCTCGCCCAGCCGGGCCGGCAGTTCGTCGATCCGAACACGTTCAACGGCCTCTTCAGCGTCCACGCGTCGCTGCTGATCTTCCTCTTCATCATCCCCGTCTTCGCGGGGCTCGGGAACTTCGTCATCCCGATCATGATCGGCGCGCCCGACATGGCGTTCCCGCGCCTGAACGCCCTGTCGTTCTGGATGCTGCCGGTCGCCGGGATCATGATGCTGCTGTCCTTCGCGGCGCCGGGCGGCTCGTTCGCCAGCGGCTGGACGGCCTACGCGCCGCTCTCGGTGACAGCGCCTGAAGGGCAGGTCTTCTTCACCATCGGGGTGCAGTTCGCGGGGGCTTCCAGCATCGCCACTGCGCTCAATTTCCTTGTGACGATCATCACGATGCGTGCCCCAGGGATGAGTTTCTTCCGGATGCCGCTGCTCGTCTGGGCGAACTTCTCGACGTCGCTGCTCGTCGTCATCGCGACGCCGTTCATCGCCGTGTCGCAGTTCATGGTCCTCTTCGACCGGTCGCTGGGCTTCAACTTCTTCGAACCGGCGGGGCGCGGCGACGTGCTGATGTACCAGCACATCTTCTGGTTCTACTCGCACCCGGCGGTCTACATCATGATGTTGCCCGGGTTCGGGATCGTCTCGGAGATCCTCGCCGTGAAGTCCCGAAAGCCGATCTTCGGCTACCGGATGATGGCCTTCTCGCTGCTGGCGATCGTCGTGCTCGGCTTCACGGTGTGGGCGCACCACATGTTCGTCTCGGGCATGCAGGACTGGATCCGCATCCCGATGATGATCACGACCGCGATCATCGCCGTGCCGACGGGCATCAAGATCTTCTCGTGGCTCGCGACGCTGTGGCGCGGGGTCCTGCATCTCGACACGCCGATGCTCTTCGCGCTCGGCTTCCTGACGATGTTCACGCTCGGCGGGATCTCCGGCGTGATGCTCGCGATCATCCCCGTGACGATCCACGTCTCGGACACGTACTTCATCGTCGCCCACATCCACTACGTGCTCTTCGGCGGATCGCTCTTCACGATCTTCGCCGGCGTCTACTTCTGGTTCCCGAAGATGACCGGGCGGATGTACGACGAGCGCCTCGGCAAGCTGCACTTCTGGACGACGTTCATCTTCTTCAACCTCACGTTCGCCCCGATGCACGTCATCGGGATGCAGGGCATGCCGCGCCGCGTCGCCGACTACGCCGAGCAGTGGGCGGGCTGGAACCTCGCGATCTCGGTCGCGAGCTTCTTCCTCGGCCTCAGCGCGCTCGTCTTCGCCTACAACATGATCGCCTCCTGGCGCGGCGGCCCGCGCGCGGAGTCCAACCCGTGGCGCTCGCTGACGCTCGAGTGGCAGGTCTCCTCGCCCCCGCCGATCTTCAACTTCGACGCCATCCCGACGGTCGTCGGCGGGCCCTACGAGTACGGCGTCCCCGGCGCGGTGCACGGCGTCCTGAAGGGCGCCGAGATCCCGACACCGGCCGGTGCGACCGCGCACGGCTCCGGCGGCGCGTCGAGCTCGGGCTCCGGCAGAGAGGAGGAGTAGCCCGATGAGCAAGCACATCCTCGTCGTCGCCAACCAGACGATCGGCGGCGCCAACCTCCTCAAGCTCGTCCGCGAGCGCGCGCAGGAGCCCGACACGAGCTTCACGCTCGTCGTGCCGATGACGAAGCCGCGGTCCGGCTACGTCATCTACGACGACGTCGTGCGCGACGCCGCGCAGGTGCGCCTGGACCTCGCGCTCTCCTACCTGCGCGGCGAGGACATCGTCGCCAGCGGCGAGATCGGCGACGAGGACCCCTTCACCGCGACGCTCGACGCGATCAGCGAGTACCGGCCCGACGAGGTCGTCATCTCGACGCTGCCGCAGGCCTCCTCCGGCTGGCTGCGGCGCGATCTCATCGAGCGCATCCAGGACAGCACCGGCGTCCCGGTCACCCACGTCGTCTCCGACATCGACGCCGAGGGGCTGCCCTTCGAGGTCACGCTCATCGTCGCGAACGTCACGGCCGGCCGCGGCAAGCTGCGCGCGCGGATGAAGGAGCTCGCGGAGTCGTCGGAGGACATGCTCTTCATCGTCGTCGTGCCGCTGCAGGCGCACGACGACGGGCGCGCCGCGGCGGTCGCGCGCGCCCGGCTCGGCAACACGCTCGACAAGATGCGCCGCGAGGGCCTGCTCGTCGCCGGCATGATCGGCGACCCCGACGCCTACACCGCGACGATGAACGCGCTGCAGTTCTTCCGCGTCTCGCGCGTGGTCATCTCGACGCTGCCGGTCCACAAGTCCGGCTGGATGCGCTCCGACCTCGTCTCGCGGGTCCAGAAGGCGACGAACCTCGAGGTCGAGCACATCGTCGCCGAGGCGCCCGCCGAGGTCTCCTCCTAGTGGAGGCCGCGGGCATCAGCGCCGGCGCCGCGCTCGACCACGACGACGACCATCACGGCGAGCACCACGGCCCGCCGCCGGCGAACCGCAGCTCGCGCGTCGACCCCGAGCTGCTCGGGATGCTGCTGTTCATCATCTCGGAGATCATGGTCTTCGGGGCCTTCTTCACGGCCTACTTCTTCATCCGGCTCGTCGCCGAGGGCCACCGCTGGTTCCCCTTCGAGGGCGCCGAGCTGCCCGTCGCCGTCGCCGGCATGAACACCGCGATCCTCCTGAGCTCGTCGCTGACGATGCACTGGGCGCAGTCCTCGATCAAGAACGGCAACCACTTCGGGCTGAAGGCCGGGATGCTGCTGACGACGGGCCTCGGCGCGACGTTCCTCTTCATCCAGATCAACGAGTACGTCCACATCGGATTCTCGCCCCAGGATCACGCCCAGGGCACGATCTTCTACGGGCTGACCGGCCTGCACGGCGCACACGTCTTCATCGGCCTCACGCTGCTCGTCATGGTCACCGTGCGGTCGTTCCGCGGGCACTTCAGCCCCGAGCACCACCACGGCGTCGAGGTGCCCGGCATCTACTGGCACTTCGTCGACGTCATGTGGGTCGTCGTGTACACGACGATCTACATCCTCTAGACAGCGATGCGCCGCAAGCCCTGGGAATCGGAGGAGGCGGCGTTCGGCTTCCTCCTGCGCGCGGTCGCGGTCGCGGTCGTCATCGTGCTGATCTCGCTGGCCCTCAAGGCGATCTTCTAGCGCGACGCGCCGCCGAAGACGCCCAGACCACCACCCGGTCCAAAGCCCCACCCACGATCACCGTCCTCGCCGACTCCGGCACACCACGGCGCACCTGCCCGGGACGTGGCGGGTCGTGGGTCCGCCCCCCGGAGTGTCTGGCGGCTACACCGCAAGGAGCGCGACCACCGACGCCCACGTGTACGGAGGGGGGCGGAGCCCGCGATCCGACCGCGGCCCGGCCCACCGCGCCGAAAGCCCCACCGAGAGGAACCCCTACTTGACGGTGAGCTTGCCCTCCATGCCGCCCTCGCGGTGGCCGGGCACGCTGCAGTAGAACGTGTAGCTGCCGGCGTTGAGGTTCACCGAGATCTTCGAGACGCCGCCGCCCTGGACGACCTCGCCCTTCTCGTTGACGCCGCTGCCCTCCAGCGCGATGTCGTGCGGGATCGACGCGTCGTTCTTGGAGTCGATCTCGAGCTGGCCGGCGGGCGCCGACGCCTGCTTCGTGATGTAGGCGAGCTGGCCGTTGGGATCTGCCGGCAGCGCGAGCTTGCCGTCCTTTGCGGCGACCGGCTTGCCGGCGCCGGCGGCCGGGACCGCCGTGAGGAGCTTGCCCTCGTCCTTGCCCGGGCGCGCTGCGACGGAGGCGACGTACGACGCGACGTCGGCAGCGAGCTTGCCCGTGACGAGCTTGGCCGGCATGAAGGCCGGGCTGTCCTCGCCGACGTCGGCCGGATGACGGATCTGGTCGAACACGACGCCGTGGATCGTGTCGCGCCCGAAACCGTCCTTCAGGGCCTGGCGGAAGGCGTCGTCGAGGTTCGGCCCCTGGGTCCCCTTCGTCTCCGCGCGCGCCAGCACGTGACAGGAGCCGCACTTCTGCGCGAACGCCTTCTTGCCGGCGATGAGATCGGCGTTCTCGGCGACGTTGTCGTTCTCGCAGGCGCTGAGCCCGGCGGCCAGTGCCGCGCATGCCGCGACGGCCAGGAGTCGGTTCGTCGTTCGTGTTCGGCCCATGAGCGGGCGGGACTCTATCCAAGCGGACCGGACGGTGTTGCCGACGGTTTCGGCGGGGTCCAATGGTAGGGTTCGCGCCGTGACGCCCTCCCAGCGCTACCGGATGCGAGCCCCCGAGAGCGGGCGCGAGATCATCCGCCAAGCCGAGCCCAGGCGGGTCTACGTCGACCGCGACACGGGCGAGGAGCTGACGATCGTCGGCAAGGTCCTGCCGCTCGTGCCGTCGCAATCACGCCTGCCCTGGGCGGTCGAGACGCTGCGGTTCTGCCCCCACTGCGACCAGCTCGCGCAGCGCGATCTCAACGACTGCCCGTGGTGCGGCCGTCGCATGGATCCGATCGCCTGACGACGTCGCCGGCGATGCCCGCGCGCCTTCTCACGCTGTTGTCGGTCCTCGTCCTCGCGGTCGGTCTCGGCGCGTGCGGCTCCGACGACGAGCTGTCCACCGACATCCCGCGCACGAGCCCGGACCTCACGATCCCGACGGCGACGACCGAGGCACCGCCCGCGACGGATACGACGGCGACGACCGATACGACGTCGACGACGAGCACGGCGCCCGTCGTGCCGCCGGCCGCCGCAGCTCCGCCGGCGACCCCCCCGCCGGTCCAGCCGGCATCACCGACCACGGGCGGCAACGCCCCGGCGACCGGTCAGTCGACCACCGGCGGCTCGCCGGCCGGCGGCGGCGAGTTCGAGAACTTCTGCGCCCAGAACCCCGGCGCCTGCTGAGCGCCCGCCGGCCCGCCGGCCGGCCGGCGCCGCCTACGTCGTGGCGTCCTTCGTCGGGCTCGAGATGAACGTCGCGCTGTAGGTCAGGCGCGCCGTGCGGAAGAGGCACTTGAAGGCCACGGCGCGGCGCGCGCCGACGAGCGCGGACTGCGTCGCGGTGTCGCCGCAGCCGTCGGCGGCGCGGCTCGCGCGCCAGGACGTGTCCGAGCCGAGGCCGATCTGCAGCAGCGGCGCCCAGGACGGCACCGTGAGCCCGATGTACTGGCCCTTCTTGATCGGCAGCGACCGCTCCAGCGGAAACTGGACGACCGTCCCGAAGTAGTCGGTGAGCTTCTGCAGCGGCGCCTTCGCGACGACCTCGCGCACGAGCTTCTTGCCCGCCGCGAGGACGACGATCGCAGCCTGCGAGTCGCCGCCGAGGCGCTCGGTGAAGAACGCCGTCTGCTTCGGGCCGGGCTTGCCGAGCGCGAGCGTCCACGCGACGACGCGGCCGTCCGCGGGCGCCTGGTAGAGCGCGCGGTCCGGGCCGACCTTCGCCTGGTAGCCGGTCGTGCGGCTGACGGCCTGGCAGTTCTCCGGGCACGCGCCGCGAACGCCCTCGGGCAGCGCGCCGAGCTCGGTGATCGCGGCGGAGGCGGCCGTCGGCAGGACGAACATCGCGGCGCAGGCCACAGCGGCGGAGCAGATCGTTCCCCGTATGCGTGTCATTGGGCCATTCAACACGCTGGGGCGGTCCTTGTTGCGTGCGGTCCCCGAAGAAGTTGCGCGTGCAACCGACGGGCGCGCCGTCTCAGCGCAGCCGGAAGCGGCGCACCGCGCCGCCGTCCGGAGCGCTGTCGACGCACGACGTGCGATCGCAGCCCGCGCGGGTGGACTCCGCCGCGAAGCGGATGAGCGCCGGGCGCCCGAGCGAGCTCTGCGAGACGCGCACGACGAGGCTGCGCCCGCTGGCATTGGGCTTCACCGACGCGTTGGCCAGGCGCCGCGGCAGGCCCGCGTCGCGCTGCTCGAAGACGCCCGCGCGCAGCTTCTCGTCCTTGTCGGCGGTGACGCAGACGAGGCGGTCGGGCCGCATCGCGGCCGGATCGGCGTCGGCGGCCGTCCAGATTCGCAGGCACGCCGAGCCCGGCGGGCCGGTGTCGGCGAGCAGGTTCGCCGGCGTGACCTCGGCCGCGAACGTCAGCACGGCGCGCAGGCGCCCGTCGGCGGCGCGGCTCAGCGAGACGCGCTGGAGATCGAGTGGGCCGGTGACGTCCTCGGCCGCATCCTGGATGACCACCGGCTTGGACGGCGCAGCCGCCGCGACGCCTGCGACGAGCGCGACGGCTGCGGCGACGACCACCGCCGGCAGCAACGGGCGCCGCCGCGGTCCCCGCCCGTTGACGCGTGCGCGCATCGGCCAAGCATGACGAACTCCAGCGCCGGATTCGAACCCGCAACCGCGCGCCCGCGCATTCGGCGTCAGCGCTGAAGCTCCGCCGCCGCGGCGGCGATCTCGTCCTTGTCGCCCGGGCCCGGGACCCACGGCAGCCGCAGCGGGTCGCCCTCGTAGCGCGGGATGACGTGCAGGTGGAAGTGAAAGACCGTCTGCCAGGCCGCCGGGCCGTTGGAGTTCAGGAGGTTGACGCCGTCGGCGCCGAGGCGCTCGCGCGCCCGCTTCGCCAGGCGCTGCGCGGCGACGGCGACCGCTTGGAGGTCCTGCGGATCGATCGCGAACACGTCGACCGCGTGCGCGCGCGGGACGACGAGCGCGTGACCCCGCGTCGCGGGGTTGATGTCCATGAAGGCGACGGTGCGCTCGTCCTCGTCGACGATCGTCGCGGGGATCTCGCCGGCGACGATCTTGCAGAAGAGGCAGTCCGGATCGGCCATCGGCCGCGAAGCCTACGCCCGGTCGCGCATCCGCGCGGCGAACGCCAGCGCCTCGTCGAGGGTCCCGATCTCGCCCGCGAAGCGGGCCTCCTCGATCGCCGCCAGCAGCCGCCCGATCTGCGGCCCGTCGCTGATGGCGAGCGCGTCGCGCAGCCGGTCGCCCCGGACGAGCGGCTCGCGCCGCGCCGCGCGCCAGGCGAGCGCCTCGGGCATGACCTCGCGCGCGAGCTCGAGATGGCCGGCGATCGCCTCCGGCGCCTTGCGCCCGCGCGTCGCGAGCCGGTCGGCGACCGACAGCATCGTCACGTCGACCTCGACGGGGTCGGTCGCGGTGAGGTAGCCGTACACCGCGCGCCGGCTCAGGGGGCGCTCGTGGACGAGGAAGCCCAGGCGCAGGTGGTGGCGGACGAGCGCCGCGACATGGGCCTTCGTGCGCTCGCTCGCGCGCAGCCGCGTGAGCACGTCGCGGGCGAGCAGCGCGCCGGCGCGGTCGTGGCCGAGGAACGTCGGCGTGCCGTCGTCGCGGCGGCCGAGCGTCGCCGGCTTCGCGGCGTCGTGCAGCAGCGCGCCGATCCGCAGCGCCAGGCCGCGGTCCATGTCGTCCGCGAGCGGCTCGGCCAGCAGCGCGCGCAGCGCCTCGCCGTGCTCGGGCCCGAAGACCGCGCCGGGATCGGACTGCAGCGCGATCGTCTGCTCGAGGACCTCGATCGTGTGGTCGTGGACATCGGCGTGGTGGTAGCGGTTCTGCTCGATGCCCTGCAGCGCGTGGAGCTCGGGGAGGATCGCGGCCGTCAGGCCGAGCTCGTCCATCCGGCGCAGCGAGTGCAGGACCGCCTCGCCGGCGAGCACGCGCTTGAGCTCGGCGAAGACGCGCTCCTGCGCGACCGTCGCGACGCGTGGCGCCACCTCGCGAGCCAGCGCGACCGTGGCCTGCTCGGGCTCGAGGCCGAGCTCGGCCGCGAGCCGCACGAGCCGCAGCGCGCGCAGCGGGTCGTCGGCGAACGCCGCCGGCCCGACGGCCCGCAGGCGCCGCGCGGCGAGGTCGCCTGCGCCGTCGTGGGGATCGACGAGCTCGCCGCCCGCCAGCGGCTGCGCCATGGCGTTGACGGTGAAGTCCCGCAGCGCGAGGTCGTCCCGCAGCGAGCCGCCGCGCAGCGGGCTGAGGTCCGCCTGCCAGGAGCGGTCGCCGGCGAGCACCCGCCACGCCCCGAACTCGTCGGAGAGCTCGAAGGCCGGGCCGCGGACGGCGCGGGCGAGCATCCGCGCGGCGCCGGCGACGTCGCTGTCGACGACGAGGTCGAGGTCGGCCGTCGGGCGGTCGAGCAGGCGGTCGCGGATCGCGCCGCCGACAAGCCACGCCGATCGCCCCGCGAGCGCCTCGCGCGCCGCCCGCACCGCGTCCGTCACGCCGGCTCGCCGTCGCGGTGGTAGACGCGCGGGATGCGCGGGAGCAGCCCGCAGGTCACCTCGTAGTTGATCGTCCCGAGGCGCTCGGCGATCTCCTCGGCGGTGATCCGCTCGTTGCCCTGCGCACCGATGAGCACGACCTCGTCGCCGCGCGCCGCGGCGGGCGGCGAGCCGACCTGCACCGCGACGTTGTCCATGCTCACCGTCCCGACGAGCGGGCGGCGCATGCCGCCGATGAGAACCTCCGCGTTGTTCGTGAGCCCGCGCCGCACACCGTCGCCATACCCGATCGGCACCGTTGCGACGGTCGTCGGCGCGCTCGCGACGAAGCGGCGGCCGTAGCCCGCGCTGTCGCCCGCCTCCATCGGCTTCAGCGCCCCGACATAGGAGCGCAGCTCGAGCGCGGGCTCGAGGTCGCGCGCGGCGGGATCGTCGCCGAACGGGTCCAGGCCGTAGATCGCGATGCCCGTGCGCACGAGGTCGAAGTGCGCGGCGTCGTCGCGCAGCGTCGCGGCGCTGTTGGCGGCGTGCAGCAGGATGTCCGGGTGCGCGTGCTTCAGCGGCGTCGCCCACGCCCTGAAGCGCTCGAGCTGCGCCCCGAAGAACTCGTCGCCGATCTCGTCCGCCGTCGCGAAGTGCGTCATCGCGCCGGCGAGCGTGACGCCGTCGAGCGTTGCCGCGGCCTCGGCGACGCGCGTGGCGAGCGCGACGTCGCGCGTGCCCAGGCGCCCCATCCCGGTGTCGAGCTTGACATGGACCGCGCCGCCGCCGCGGGCGGCGACGGCGCGGACGAAGTCCTCGTCCCAGGCCACGACGTCCGCGCGCGCGGCCAGGGCAACGTCGAGCTCGGACTCCGCCAGCGCGCCCATGACGAGCAGCGGCGCGTCGATGCCGGCGTCGCGCAGCTCCGCGGCCTCGTCCGCCGCGGCGATCGCCAGCCGGCGCGCTCCGCCGGCGAGCGCCGCCCGCGCGGCCGGGACGGCGCCGTGGCCGTAGCCGTCGGCCTTGACGACCGCGCAGAGGCTCGTCGTCGCGCGCAGCTCGCGCCGCAGCCGCGCGACGTTGCGCTCGATCGCGGCGAGGTTCACGAGCGCCTGTGCCCGGACGGTCATCCTTCGTCCTCGCGGACGAGCTCGGGCTCGGCGGCGAGCGCCCGCGGCAGCGCCGCGACGACGTCGCCGGCGATGACGCCGTCGGCACCGATCTCCTGCGCCGCGACGCGGCCGGCCGCCGCATGGCGGCGGACGCCGGCGCAGGCCGCGGCGAACGGCTCGACGCCCTTGGCGAGGTAGGCGCCGATCACGCCGCTCAGGACGTCGCCGGTGCCGGCGGTCGCAAGCGCCGGAGCGCTGAGCCCGTTGACGGCCGCGCGTCCGTCCGGCGCCGCCACGATCGTGTCGTCGCCCTTGAGCACGACGACGGCCTGCGCGCGACCCGCGGCCTCGCGCGCGCTGTCGAGGCGATGGCGCTCGATCTCGGCGCTCGGGCGCTCGAGCAGGCGCCCGAGCTCGCCCGCGTGCGGCGTGAGCACCGTCGGCGCGTCGCGACCCGCGAGGCGGTCGAGCCGTCCCGCGTGGGCGTTGAGGCCGTCGGCGTCGAGCAGCAGCGCGACGGGCGCGCGGGCGGCGAGCCTGCGCGCGAACGCGAAGGCGCCGTCGCTGCGCCCGATCCCCGGCCCCAGGACGAGCGCGCCTGCCCGCTCGCAGGCCTCCAGCGCTGCCGCGGCGGCCCGCGCGGTCAGCGCGCCGTCGTCGTCGGCGAGCCCGCGCGTCATGACCTCGAGCAGCCGCAGCTCGAAGACCGGCTCCAGCGAGGCCGGCACGAGCGCCGTGACGTAGCCCGCGCCCGCGCGCATCGCCGCCTCGGCGGCCAGGCAGGGCGCGCCGGTGAGGCCGCGCGAGCCGCCGGCGACGACGACGTGCCCGGACGTGAACTTCGTGCCCGCCGCCTCGCGGCCGGGCACGAGCGCGTGGACGCGCGCGCTGAGCAGGCCGACGTCGGGGTCGATCGGCGCGCCGCGCGGGATCCCGATCTCGATGACGCGCAGCGCGCCCGTGAGCTGCTTGCCGGGGTTGATCCAGTGACCCGGCTTCGCGCGCGCGAACGTCCCGGTCGCCGTGGCGCGGACGCAGACGCCGGCCGCGGCGCCCGTCGACGCGTCGACGCCGCTGGCGACATCGGCCGCGACGACCGGCGCGTCGAGCATCGCGATCGCTTCGATCGCGTCAGCGGCGGGGCCCTCCGGCGCGCCGCGGAAGCCGGTGCCGAAGATCGCGTCGACGATGACGGCCGCGTCGCCGAGGCCCGCGACGGAGAACGGCTCGTGGTCGCCGTCGAGGCGGCGCAGGTTCTCCGCGGCGTCACCGCGGTACTCGTCCGGATCGGCGAGCGTCAGGACGCGGACGCGGCTGCGGATCTGGCGCAGCAGGCGCGCCGCGACGAGCCCGTCGCCGCCGTTGTTGCCCTTGCCGCAGACGATGACGATCGGTCCCCGCGGGACCGTCTGGTCGGTCAGCAGCGCGAGTCCGGCGCCGGCGTTCTCCATGAGATCCAGCGACGCGATCCCGCGCTGCTCGATCGCCCACCGGTCCATCGCGCGCATCTGCTCGGCGCCCGGAAGCGGGTCCAGCCAGTCCGGGAGGCTCACCGGATGAGCGCGACGGCGCCCGCGGTCGCCTTGGAATGCGTCAGCGACACGTCGACCTGCACCCCGAGCGCCGCGAGGTCCCCGTGCAGCGCGATCGCCGTCCGCGCTCCCTCGCCGACGACCTCGATGTCGCGCGGGTTCCAGGCCTCGAGCCGCAGCGCCTTGGCGACCGCCTCCTTCGCGCAGAAGCGCGCCGCCAGGTGCTGCCCCGGCCGCGCCCGACGCGCCGCATACGCGCGCTCGCCGTCGGTGAAGAGCCGCAGCGCGAGGCCCGGACGGCGCTCCAGCGCCTGCTCCATGCGCTCGATCTCCAGCAGGTCGATCCCGACGGGCATGCGCCCGATGCTACGCGACCTTTCATCGCCCAAGTTCGAGCCCTACGGGGAGGGCGCTGCTATTCGACGGTCACCGTCTTGGCGAGATTGCGCGGCTGGTCGACGTTCAGCCCGCGCTTGCGGGCGACGTAGTAGGCGAAGAGCTGCAGCGGGATGACGGCGAGCAGCGCCTGGAGCATCCAGTCGGTGCGCGGGATCGCGAGGACCTCCTCGGCGATGTCGTCGAGGCGGTCGTCGCCCTCGGTCGCGATCGCGATGACGTGCGCGCCGCGCGCGCGGACCTCCTGGATGTTGGAGATCATCTTCTCGAGGATCGGCATGTCGGTCGCGACGCAGACGACGGGCGTCGACTCGTCGAGCAGTGCGATCGGGCCGTGCTTCATCTCGCCGCCGGCGTAGGCGTCGGTGGCGATGTAGGAGATCTCCTTGAGCTTCAGCGCGCCCTCGAGCGCGACCGCGCGGCCGACGTGGCGGCCGAGGTAGAGGTAGAAGTCCGACCCCGCGTGGCGCTCGGCGGCGGCCTTGACCGGGGCCTCGAGCGTCTCGATGAGCTCGGTGATCCGCGCCGGGAGCTGCTTGATCTCGCCGACGAGCTGGGCGATCCGGCCGGGCTCGAGCGTCCCGCGCAGCTCGGCGAGGCGCAGCGCGAGCAGGTACATCGCCGCGACCTGGCAGACGAAGGTCTTCGTCGCCGCCACCGACACCTCGAGGCCGGCGCGCGTGTAGAGGACGCCGTCGGCGTCGCGCGTGGCCTGCGAGCCGACGACGTTCGTGCAGGCGAGCACCTTCGCGCCGCGGTCGCGCGCGAGGCGCATCGCCGCGAGCGTGTCGGCCGTCTCGCCGGACTGCGTGATGCCGATGACGAGCTCGCGCTCGGAGACGATCGGGTTGCGGTAGCGCCATTCGGACGCGATGTCCATCTCGACGGGCAGCCGCGCCCACTCCTCGATCGCGTAGCGCCCGATGAGCCCGGCATGAAACGACGTCCCCGCCGCGAGGATGAGGATCCGGTCGACGCCCTGCAGCAGCGACTCGTCGAGCTCGGCCTCGCCGAGGTCGACGCCGTCGCCGCGCGCGGTGCGGTCGGCGACCGTCTCGGCCACCGCGTCGGCCTGCTCGTGGATCTCCTTGAGCATGAACGTCTCATAGCCGCCCTTCTCGGCGGTCGACTCGTCCCAGTCCACGCGCGTGATCTCGCGCTCGATCGATTCGCCGGCCGGCGTGAGGAACTCGACGCCCCCCGGGGTCAGCACGACGATCTCCTCGTTCTCGATGAACTGCACGTCGCGCGTGTGCGCGAGGAAGGCCGGGATCGCGGAGCCGAGAAACTGCTCGCCGTCGCCGCGGCCGACGATGAGCGGGCACTCCTTGCGCGCGCCGACGAGCGTTCCCGGCTCGTCGGCGGACATCGCGACGAACGCGTAGTGGCCCTCGAGCTCGGCGTAGGCGGCGCGGACGGCCTCGACGAGGCTGCCGAGCGCCATGTGGTGGGAGATGAGGTGCGCGATGACCTCGGCGTCGGTCTCCGACGTGAAGGTCGCGCCGCTGTCGGCGAGGCGGCGCTTCAGCGCGATGTAGTTCTCGACGATGCCGTTGACGACGACGTGGACGCGGTCGCTCGTGTCGAAGTGCGGGTGGGCGTTGGACTCCGTCACGCGGCCGTGCGTGGCCCAGCGCGTGTGGCCGATCCCGCTCGTCGCGTCGACCGTCGCCACCGCGCCGTTGGATGCCGCCGGCGCGGCGCTCACCGCGTCGCGGAGCTTGCTGAGGTTGCCCACCGCGCGTACCGACGAGATCTCGCCGTCGTGCAGCACCGAGACGCCGGCGGAGTCATAGCCGCGGTACTCGAGCTTCTCGAGGCCCGCGAGGAGGATCTCCTGGACGGGGCGCTGCCCGACGTAGCCGACGATGCCGCACATGAGCGACAGATCCTAGGTGCTGGCCTCGACGACCCCGACCAGGCGTCCGCAGACCGCCTCGGTCTCCTCCTGCGTCGGCGCCTCGACCATGACGCGCACGAGCTGCTCGGTGCCCGACGGGCGCACGAGCACGCGGCCGCGCCCCTCGAGCGCCGCCGACTCGCGCGCGATCGCCTCGGCGAGCTCGGCGCCGGCCATCGCTGCGTCGCGATCGGCGACCCGGACGTTGACGAGCTGCTGCGGGAGCTTCTGCATCGCGTCGCGCTCGGCGAGGTCGCCGCCGGCGAGCGCCTCGAGCGTCAGCAGCGCGCTCGCGATGCCGTCGCCGGAGGGCACGAAGTCCATGTCGATGATGTGGCCGGACTGCTCGCCGCCCAGCCCCCAGGAGCGCGCGCGCAGCTCCTCGAGCACGTAGCGGTCGCCGACCTGCGTCGTCGCGACGTCGACGCCCGCCTCCCGCATCGCCGCGTGGAAGCCGAAGTTCGTCATGACCGTCACGACGACCCCGCCGCCCGGCAGCCGGTCCTGCGCGCGCAGGTGCAGCGCCGCGAGCGCGATGAGCTCGTCGCCGTCGACGAGCGCGCCGTCGCGATCGACCGCCAGCACGCGGTCGCCGTCGCCGTCGAACGCGAAGCCCGCGTCGTGGCCACCCTCGCGCACCCGCGCGACGAGGCCCTCGACGTGCGTCGAGCCGCAGCCGTCGTTGATGTTGCGCCCGTCGGGCGTGTCGGCGATGACCGTCACCGTGGCGCCGAGGCGCCGGAAGATCTCGGGCGCGGCGCGGTACGTCGCGCCGTTGGCGCAGTCCAGCGCGATCGAGCGGCCGCCGAGGTCGAGGTGGCCGAAGCGCTCCTGCAGCGCGCGCAGGTAGTCCTCGCGCGTGCCGTGCATCGCGCGGATGCGGCCGATGCGCCCCGTCGCCTCCGGGCCCGCGTCGACGCGCGCCTCGATCGCGAGCTCGGTCGCGTCGGAGAGCTTGAACGCGTCGCCGCCGAAGAACTTGATGCCGTTGTCCTCGAAGGGATTGTGCGACGCCGAGATGACGGCCGCGAGATCGAGCCCGTAGCGCGCGATGAGCAGCGGCGCGGCCGGCGTCGGCAGGACGCCGCCGAGCAGGACGTCCCCCCCGGCCGAGGCGATGCCCGCCGCGAGCGCGGACTCGAGCATCTCGCCGGACTCGCGCGTGTCGCGGATGACGAGCACGCGCGGACGCTCCCCGCCGACCTCGCGCGTCGCGGCCGCGCCGAGGCGCATCGCGAGCTCGGCGCCGAGGTGCTCGCCTGCGACGCCGCGGACGCCGTCGGTGCCGAAGAGCTTGCGCGTCGCAGCCCCGCCCGAGCTCATGATGAGAGCGCTAGCGCTTGGAGAACTGCGGCCGCTTGCGGGCCTTCTTCAGGCCGGCCTTCTTGCGCTCCTTGGCCCGCGAGTCACGGGTGAGGAAGCCACGGCGCTTGAGCTCGCCGCGGAGGTTCGGGTCGGCCTCGAGCAGCGCGCGCGAGATGCCGTGGCGCAGCGCGCCGGCCTGGGCGCTGACGCCGCCGCCGTGCATCCGGGCCACGACGTCCATGCGGTCCTCGTAGCCGACAGCCTCCAGCGGCTGGCGGATGTTGCGACCGAGCGCGGGGCGCGGGAAGTAGTCGTCCAGCGCCTTGCCGTTGATCGTGTAGGCGCCGGTGCCGGGCCGCAGGATCACGCGGGCGACGGCGGTCTTGCGCTTGCCGGTCGCGCGGTAGCGCGCGCCCGCGGCGAGGTCGATGACGGCGGCGACGGGGGTCTCGTCGGCGCGGTCCTGCTCGGCCTCGGCCTCGGCGGCCGCGTCGGCCTCCTCCTGGGCGAGCGGGTCGGCGCCCTCGAGGACGATGTCGACCTCGAGGTCGGCGCCCGGGATCGCGGGCTTCTCGCGTGGCGCGGCGGGCTCGTCGTCCTCGAGGTCGGCCTCCGGCTCGGCGGCGGCCGCTGTGGGCTCGGCGGCGGCGTCGGGTGCGGCGGCGGTCTCCTCGGCGGAGCCCGCGGGCTCGGCCTGCTCCTGCTCGCCGGCCGGGACGTCCTCGGGCGGCTCCGGGCTCTCGTCGATCACGAGGGGTGGATCTCCATCGGTTGCGGTTTCTGGGCCTCGTGCGGATGCTCCGGCCCGGCGTAGATCTTGAGCTTCGTCAGCTGCTTGCGGGCGAGGCGGTTGCGCGGCAGCATGCCCTTGACGGCGAGCCGCAGGACCTCTTCGGGCCGGCGCTCGAGCATGTCGTCGAGCGTGCGCGTCTTCAGCCCGCCCGGGTAGCCGGAGTGGCGGTAGTACTTCTTGTCGGCGCGCTTGTTCCCGGTGACCGAGATCTTCTCGGCGTTGACGACGACGACGAAGTCGCCGGTGTCGACGTGCGGGGTGTAGGTCGGCTTGCGCTTGCCGCGCAGCGTGTCGGCGATCTGGGTCGCCAGGCGGCCGAGCGTCTGCCCGGTGGCGTCGACGACGAGCCAGTTGCGCTCGCGGTCGTTGGCATTGGCGACGTAGGTCTTCATGGCGTGAAAAATGCCACGCGTTGGACCGCGCGGCGACGACGAAGCATAGGGAATCGCGCGCTTGTGTGGAATTGCAGCGGGAATGTCCGGACTTCCGGCTGCGCGATCGTCTACAGTGCCGCCCATCAAAACGCCGAGTCCATCGCGGGTCAGCGGTGGAGCGGGGGAACCATCGGCGCCCGCGCTCGCGCGCGGGTGCTGTGGGGCGAATCCACCGAGGTCGGTGGTAGCGCGGACCTTGACCGCGCGAGCCCGTCAGCTAACCCCGTAGGCAGCACACAAGGGGAGCTGGTGGAGCGCAACAGGGTCGTCGCAGCGATAGCCGGGCTGGTCGTCACGCTCGCCGTGGCCGTCCCGGCCCACGCGAGCTCCGGCGGCGCCTTTGCGACGATGCCGGCCAAGATCTCCGGCGTCTCCTGCCTCGCCGGCTGCGCGAGCATCGACGCCGCGCAGCCCGGCAGCGTCCTGCGCGTCCGCGGCAGGAACATGCGCGACGTCGAGACGATCGTCTTCCTCGGCGCCTCCGGCCACGCGGACAACGCGACCGCGAAGGTGCTCAAGCGCCGGCGCACGAACGTCGACGTCGCGGTCCCGGAGAACGCCGCGAGCGGGCGCCTGCGCGCCGTCAACGGCGACGGGATGCGCTCGGCCGCCAGCAGGGCGACCGTCTCGATCGAGCGCGGGGCGGCGATGAAGGGCGCGCTCGACGTCAAGGTCGTCGGCCGCCGGGTCTTCTACGACGCCGAGCGCGCGGCGCGGATCGACATCCTCGTGCGCGAGCCGATGTCGCTGACGGTCGCGCTCGTGCGCCTGTCCGATGGCGCGATCGTCGCGGGCTGGCCGCTCGGCGCGCTCGTGCCCGGCGTCGCGCGGACCGTCATCTGGGACGGGACGATCACGGGCCTGCCCCAGCCCGCCGGCCGCTACGAGTTCCAGGTCTTCTCCGACGGCGGCGCGCAGGCCGCGCAGGTCGCCGGCGCCGGGCCGGGCCCCCTCGCGACCGGCTCCTTCGACCTCGTCGACCACAAGTTCCCGATCCGCGGCAAGCACACCTTCGGGGAGGGCGAGGCGGCCTTCGGCGCGGGGCGCGACGGCCACACCCACCAGGGCCAGGACGTCTTCGCCGCCTGCGGGACCCCGCTCGTCGCCGCCCGCGGGGGCGTCGTGAAGCTCAACCAGCACGAGGGCCGGGCCGGCAACTACCTCGTCATCGACGGCGCCGGCACCGACGTCGACTACGCCTACATGCACATGCAGGAGCCATCGCCGCTGCAGAAGGGCGCCCGCGTCATGACCGGGCAGGCCATCGGCGCCGTCGGCGACACCGGCGTGGCGCACGGCTGCCACCTGCACTTCGAGATGTGGAGCGGCCCCGGCTGGTACTCCGGCGGCGCGCCGGTGGACCCGCTGCCGTCGCTGCTGGCGTGGGACGCCTACAGCTAACGGGTCTGGCGCGCGGCCGGCAGGTCGCAGCGCGCCCGCCCGCCTGAGAACCCGTCGGCGAGCGCGAGGGTGTTCGCGCGCAGCGACCCGAGGACCGTCGCCCCGGCCGAGCCCTGCGGTCCCAGCGAGTCGGCGTAGAGCGCCGGCCCGAGCCGCGCGCCCGCGTCGCGGGCGATCGCGCGCGTGAGCTTCGGGTTCGCCGAGCTCTCGGAGAAGATCGTCGTCACGCCGGCGCGGCGGATCGTCCGGACGAGCCGCGCGACCTCGCCGCCGGAGGCCTGCGCCTGCGTCGAGCGCGCGGGGATCACGGTGCCGATGACATCGATGTCGTAGCGGTCGGCGTAGTAGCCCAGCGCGTCGTGGTCGGTGACGAGCTTGCGCCTGCGGGCGGGGATCGACCGCATGCACGACGCGATCGCGCGGTCGAGGCGCCGCAGGTCGCGGATGTAGCGCACCGTGCCCGCGTCGTACGCCGGACGGCCCTCGGGATCGGCCGCGACGAGCGCGCGGTGGATGACGACGACGGCGTTCTCGACGTTGCGCGGGTCCTGCCACCAGTGCGGGTCGCCGGGCCGGCGCACCTGCAGCGAGTCCAGCAGCGTCAGGGTCTTCGCGTGCGATCCCGCGTTGGCGAGCACGCCCTGCAGCCAGTCGTCGAGGTCGCCGCCGGAGCGCAGGACGATGTCGGCGCCGGTCACGGCCCGGACGTCGCTCGGGCGCGGCTCGTAGGCGTGCGGGTCGGAGTTCGCGCTGAGGATCTGGCGCACCTCGGCGCGCTCGCCGGCGACGGCGCGCGCGAGATCGCCGAGCTGCGTCGTCGTCGCGACCACGAGCGGCCCGGCCGCGTCGGGCCGGTCGTCGCCCGAACCGCAGCCGGCGACTGCGCCCGCCGCGAGCACGACACCCGCGAGGACGAGCAGGCTCCGCGTGCGCCTATTCCTTCGACGCGTGGTCGGCGGCCGGCGCCTTGACGATCGGGATGCGCCCGGTGTCCTGGCGGGCGGTGGCCTCGTCGCCTGCGACGGCGACGGCGGCCTTCGCCGTCACGAGGTGGTAGAGGATGAGGACCTGGACGATCGCCAGCGACTCCGAGCGGTGGACCTCGTCGCCGACCGTGTACTCGCCGAGGCGCTCGGTGCGCAGGTGGCTGGCGAACTGCATCTTCTCCCAGATCGCCTCCTCGATCGCCGCGCCGCGATCGCGGTCGAGGTCGCCGGGGACGTAGAGACAGCGATTGTCGCCCTGATCCTCGAGCGTGATCCCGTCCTTCTCCTCGTCGATGACCGAGAGGTCCGGGTGCGGCAGCCCCTCGCGCATCGTGAGGATCGCGTCGAGGTGGTCGTCGTCGCCGACCTTGCCGGGCTGAAAGGACACGACGAGGTCGGACTTGTGCTCCTGCGGGCGGATGAAGGCGGCGGAGTCGGGCTCGCGCTTCTCGAGCTCCTCGAGGACCTGATCCTCGGTGTAGCCGCGCTTCGTCGAGTCGCGCCTGAGCTTCCAGTCGCGGCGCAGCTCCTCCGGCGGCGCGAGATAGACGCGCACGTCGTAGGCGGAGCTCAGCTCTTCGGTGTGGTAGCCGAGCAGCCCCTCGATGACGACGAAGCGCTTCGGCGTGATGTACTCGGGGCGCCCGAACGTCCCGTCGTGGTGCTGGTAGACCGGCTTGAGGATCGGCTCACCGTTTCGCAGGTGATGCATGTGCTGCGAGATGATGTCGATGAAGTTGCAGTCCGGATGCAGCGGCGTGATGCCGTTCTCCTTGCGCTCCGCACGGTCGTACTTGTGGTAGTCGTCGGTCCCGATGTGGGTGACCGCGTCCTTGCCGAGAATCGCCACGAGCCCCTTGGTGATCGTCGTCTTCCCGCTCGCAGAATCACCGACGACGCCGAGAATGATGGGTCGTGCCATGTCTTCTCCCTCTCCTGCCCGCCGTCGAAGTCGCGAAAGATAGCGCCCGCCGCGCGATCCCGACCTTCCCGTCAGGTCGCGCGCAGCTGCAGTGCCAGCGGCCGCGCAGCTCCCAGGAGCGCGACCAGCAACACGAGGGTACCGACGACCGCAACGATCAGCCCTCCGGGACCGAACCGGCGCACGATCCCGGCCTGCCAGACGGCGAGGTGGCGGCGGTAGTCGTCGTTGCGGCGCGCGTCGCTGCGGCCGGCGCGCACGGAGCTGCGCGCGAGGCCGGGCAGCTTCTCGAACTGGCGCGCGATCGACGGGCCGATCGCGTCGTGGCCGGGGTCGAGCAGCTGCGTGCCGGCCGGCGCGAGGACCGCCGGGAACGACAGCACGAAGCCGACGGCGAAGAGCGCGGCGGCGGCGCGCAGGCGCGCCGCGCTCGTCCCGATCCAGGGGGCCAGCAGGGCGAGCACGACGACGACGCCCGGGATGACGAGGCGCGGCCCCCAGCTCCAGCCGCCCTGCCACGAGTGCCACGTCGCGGCCAGCACGAACGCCACCGCGAACAGCCCGAGGACGAGCGCGACGAGCGCCCGCCGCCGTGGCCACAGCGCCGCGACCGCGAGCGGCGCGAGGATCAGCGCGGGCGCGAAGAGGAACATCGACTTCACGGGCGAGAACAGCAGCCCCGACGCGCCCTCCAGCAGCGGCGTCGTGAACCCGGGATCGACGGGCGGGCGGTAGCCGAACTCGAGCGCGTCCGAGAAGCGCAGGAGGTTGTAGGCGACGGTGATGACGGCGGCGAGCGCGAGCGGCGGCAGCGCGCTGGCGGCGGCGCGGACGCTGCCGCCGTCGCGCAGCGCGAGGTAGGCCAGCAGCAGCGGCGCGAAGGCCGCCGACTGCGGCCGCGCGAGCACCGCGAACGCGAGCGCCGCGCCGGCCTGCAGCCCGCGACCGGCGAGCGCGCGCTCGACCATGACGACGAGCCCGAGCGCGACGAGCGGCTCGGTGAAGAAGTCGCGGCCGTAGGGCAGGGCGTACGTCCCCAGGACGGTGCCGGCGCCGACGAGCGCGGCGGCCGGGCGCGGCGCCCCGAGACGTCTGCCGAGCACGAAGATCGCGGCCGCGAGCGCACCGCAGACGAGCGGCATGAGCGAGGCGGCCAGCGCCGCCTCGAGGAGGTCGACGTGACCGGTGACCGCGCCGATCGGCTGCGCGAGCGCGACCGGCAGCGTCGACAGCAGCGGCAGCAGCAGCCCGTACTTCGAGTAGAACAGACCGTCGTCGCCGGCGACGCCGAGCGGCGCGGGGACCGCGATCGAGCCGTCGTGGACGAGCGAGCGGGCGACCGCGAGCATCGAGCTGCCATCGAGGACCGTGACCTGCGCCTGGCCGACGAGCAGGAGCAACAGGGTCACCACGGCCCCGAGCCTCATCGCGAGGTTGCGGTCCTCCCGCGCCGGAGCCATCGCGGGCAATCTAGTTCAAAGACCGGGTTCGCCGGTCGCGTGCAGTTGAATGAGCCGATCGGCGTCTCCTTCCTCATCCCCGCCTACAACGAGGCGGCGACGATCGCCGAGGTCCTCGAGCGCATCGACGCGCTCGGCCTCGACGCCCAGATCGTCGTCGTCGACGACGGCTCGACGGACGCCACGGCGCAGATCGTCGAGGACTATGCCGCCGGCCGCGCGCACGTCGAGCTCCTGCGCCAGCCCAACCGCGGCAAGGGATCGGCGGTGCGCCTGGCGGCGACGCGCATCACGAAGGACATCGCCGTCATCCAGGACGCCGACATGGAGTACGACCCCTCCGACGTCATCGCGCTCATCGCGCCGATCGAGCGCGGCGTCGCCGACGTCGTCTACGGCTCGCGCCTGTCCGGCGGCGCGCCGCAGCGCGCGTACCTCTTCTGGCATCTCGTCGGCAACCGCTTCCTGTCGCTGCTGACGGGCCTGCTGTTCAACACGACCCTCAGCGACATGGAGACCGGCTACAAGGCCTTTCGCTCCGACGTCCTGCGCTCGCTGCGGCTCACGCAGGACTCGTTCGCGATCGAGCCCGAGATCACCGGCGAGGTCTGCCGCCGCAAGCTGCGCATCTACGAGATGCCGATCGCCTACTACGGGCGCACCTACGCCGAGGGGAAGAACATCACGTGGCGCGACGGGTTCAAGGCGATCCTCGTGCTCGTCGCGGTCCGGCTGCGGCGGGGGTGACCTCCCGGCGCGGCGTCCGGCCGCTGCTCGTCGCGGCGGGCGTCGTCGTGACCGCCGCCTCGCTGGTCCTCGCCGTCCGCGGCGTCGCCCTCGACGACGCGCGCGAGGCGCTCGCCGACAGCGACCTGCGCTGGCTGCTCCCGGCCAGCGTGGTGCTCGGCTTCGCGCTGTGGCTGCGCGTCCTGCGCTGGTGGGTGCTCTTCGAGCCGTCGTCGCGCCCGCCGCTGCGGGCCGTCGGGCACGCGGCCTTCGTCGGCTACTTCTTCAACAACATCCTGCCGGCGCGCGCGGGCGAGGCGGCGCGGATCATCGCGCTGCACGCGAAGGCCGGCACGCCGCGGGCCGAGACGATCGGGACCGTCGTCATCGAGCGCGTCTTCGACCTGCTCGCGCTGCTGCTGCTGCTCTTCGCGTCCTACCCGCTGCTGCCGGAGATCTCGTGGCTCAAGGCCGCCGCGCTCTTCGGCGTCGCGGTCGTCGTCGTCGCGGCGACGCTCGTCTTCGTGCTCGTGCGCTACGAGGAGCGCGCGGTGCGCTGGCTGCTGTCGCCGCTGCGGCGCCTGCCCGGCGCCGGCGTCGCCGACCGCGTCGAGCTCGCGGCGGTCAACGCGACGCGCGGCCTGCTGGCCCTGCGCGAGCCGAGCGTCGCGCTACGCGGGATGGCGCTGACGATCGCCTCCTGGGCCGCGCTCGGCGTGTCGTTCTGGATCCTGACGCTCGCCTTCGACCTCGGGCTGCCGCTCGTCGCCGGGATGCTCGTCGTCGTCGCGATCAACCTCTCGCTCGTGCTGCCGTCGTCGCCGGCGGCGCTCGGCGTCTTCGAGGCGGCGACGGTCGTCGCGCTGCGGGCGTTCGACGTGCCGCAGGCCGACGCGCTGTCCTACGCGCTCGTCCTGCACCTCCTGAACTTCGTGCCGTTCATCTTCATCGGCCTCGTCCTGCTCGGCCCGGGCTTGCGCCGCGGCGCGCGCGCAGGCTGACATCATCGTGCGATGACCGAGCACGCCGAGCCCGAGCCGATCCGGCCGCTGAGCCTCACCGAGGCCGTCGGCGGCCCGCTGGGCATGGCCGAGACCTCGCTGCCGGCGATCGCGTTCGTCGTCGCGTACACCGCGTCGGGGTCGGACACGAACACGTCGGCGATCGTCGCGGTCGGGCTCGCGCTCGTCCTGTCGGTGGCCCGCCTCGTGCGGCGCGAGTCGCCGCGCCACGCGCTCTCGGGCCTCGTCGGCGTCGGCTTCGCGGCGTTCATCGCGACCCGCAGCGGCCGGGCCGAGGACTTCTTCCTCCCGGGCCTGTTGTTCAACGCCGCGTACGCGTCGGCGTTTCTCATCTCGCTCGCGCTGCGCAAGCCGCTCGTGAAGATCATCGTGACGAAGCTCGACGGCGAGGGCGAGCACTGGCGCGACGACCCCAAGACGACGCGCGCGTTCGTCTGGGCGACCTGGATGTGGGCCGGGCTGTTCCTCCTGCGCCTCGTCGTCCAGCTGCCGCTGTACCTCGCGGGCGCCGTCGTCGCGCTCGGCGTCGCGAAGACCGCGATGGGGCTTCCCCTCTTCGCGCTCGGCCTCTGGCTGACGTGGCTGCTCGTGCGCAAGCACCGCCTGTCCGCGCCCGCCGTCGCCTGACGGCGCACCGCGGCCTCGATAGTGTCGGGCGCCCACGCGAACGAGAAGGGACGAACCATGGCGGCTTCCAGCAGCGCGACGACGGTCTGGGCGGGCGGCCTCGCCGACGGCGCGGGAACGACGACACCGGCCAGCGGCGCGTTCGCCGAGACCGATGTGAGCTGGGCCTCGCGCACGGAGCGCGCGGCCGGCAAGACGAGCCCCGAGGAGCTGCTCGCCGCGGCGCACAGCGCCTGCTACTGCATGCAGTTCTCGCACGAGCTCGCCGAGGCGGGCTCGCCGCCGGCGCGCCTGGAGTGCACCGCGACCGTCGACTTCGTCCCGGGCGAGGGCGTGAAGTCCTCGCGCCTCGTCGTCACGGGCAGCGCCCCCGGGATCGATGGGGAGGCGTTCAGCGCCGTCGCGGCGTCCGCCGCGGAGAACTGCCCGATCTCGGGCGCGCTGCAGGGCAACCTCGAGATCACCGTGGAGGCGACGCTCGAGGCGTGAGCCGCGCGGCGTGGATCGCGGTCGTCGCGGTGCCGGCGCTGCTCGTCCCGGCCGCGCCGGCGGCGGCCGTCGGCGCCTGCGAGACCGTCGAGCGCGCCGGCGCCCGCCACGATCCCGGCCGCCTGCGGCGGGCGCCGCTCGTCGTCGGCGACTCGACGATGCTCCTCGCCGCGCCGTACCTCGGGCGGCTCGGGCTCGAGGCCGACGCGCGCGGCTGCCGCCAGGTCGGCGCCGGGATCGAGCTGCTGCGCGCGCGCCGGCGGGCGCACACGCTGCCGACCGTCGCGGTCCTCGCGCTCGGCGCCAACGGCGCGATCAGCGCGCGCGAGATCCGCCGCGCGCTGCGCGTCATGGGGCCGTTCCGGGTGCTCGGGCTCGTGACCCCGAGCCGCGCCGGCTCGGGCTCCACGGCAGCGATGCGGCGCGCGGCGCGCCGCTATCCCGACCGCGTGGTGCTCGTCGACTGGGAGCGCTTCGGGCGCCGCCGCGGCGGCGCGATCTTCGCCGGCGACGGGCTGCACGTCAGCGATCGCGGCGCGCGGATCTTCGCGGCGTTCGTGCGCCGGCGCCTGGACCCGTTCCTCCGCCCGCCCCGGGCGCTGCGCGTGGCGGCGACCGAGGCCGGCGCGCGCCCCTGCGGCGCCGTGCGGCGCCGCGGACGGGCGCTCGACGTCCTCGTGCTGCGCGGCGGCACGCGCCTGCTGTGCCTGCGCGCGCGGCGCCTGGCCCGCGCCCCGGCGTACGCCGGGATCCGCGGCTGGCGCTACTACGACTACCGCCGCAGCGGCGGGCGACCGTGGTCTGACGTCTTCGTCCGCGCCGACCGCAGGATCGTCGTCGTCACGCGCCCGGCGCGCCCGGCGCCGCCTGCGCCACCTGCAGGTAGCCCTCCCGGACCAGCCGCCTGACGAGCACGAGCCGGCTGGGCGCGTCGAGCCGGCCGGGAAGATCGCCGGCGGTGAACGGGCCCCGGGTCTCGTGCGCGAAGGCGAGTGCCTCGGCGGCCTGCGGCGGGAAGCGCACCCGCTTGCCCTCGAAGCGCAGCGTCACGCCGTCGCCGTCGCCGGCGGTCGTCTCGAGCTCGGCGATGACGGTCGCGCGGCGCTGCACCGGCGTCGCCGGCGTGAGGTGCTCGAGCGCGCGCAGCTGCGCGAGCTGGTCGGCGAGGATCGGCCGGCGCGAGTCGACGAGCCTGCGGCGGGCGCGCCGCGCGACGTCGGCGGGCCGCAGGCGCGCCGCGAGGCGCTCGAGCAGCTCGGCCGGCAGCTCGCCGTCCTCGTCGAGGTTGCGGCGGAACTCGAGGTCGTCGGCGCACGCGCTCAGCGCGGCGCGCAGGGCGTCCATCCGCGTCGTCGGATGCAGCCCGACCGTGATGTGCAGCGACGCGGCGTCGGCGGCCGCGGCCTCGTGCGGCCAGCCGCGCGGGAGGTAGAGCGTGTCGCCCGCCTCCAGCGTGACGTCGTCGACCGGCTCGCCGGGGTCGCCGAGCGCGTCCGACCAGCGCTGGGCCTTCAGCGGGAGCTCGAGCCGCGGCTCGTAGATGCGCCAGCGCTTGCGGCCCGCGACCTGCAGGACGAGGACGTCGTGGGTGTCGTGGTGGACGCCGAAGCCCTGTGACGATGCCGGCGTGAAGTAGGCGTTGGCCTGTGCCGGGCAGCGGAGCGCGGCCTCGAGCTCGCGGCAATAGAGCGCCGCCGGGTGCCAGTGCAGGTGCAGCGCCTGCAGGACCATCGTCGCGCCCGCGTCGTGCTCGGCGGCGATCCGGTCGACACGCGCGGTGCCCGAGAAGCTGCCGGGGCGCCAGGGGATGTCGCTCGTGTAGCCGCTCAGCGGCAGCTGGGCGCCGTCCTTGACGAGGCGGAACGCCGGAACGCGGATGGCGGTCGCGCAGACGAGGTGCTCGGCGTCGGCGGCCGACAGGATCGCGTCGAAGCGGCCGGGCTCGTCGCGGGCGACGACGAGCGGCCGCCGCTGCCAGTGCTCGGCGAGGAAGACCTCCGGCGCGACGGGCTCGAGGGTGAGCTCGAGCGCGCCGGCCGGGGTGCGTGCTGCGTCGAGGGTCGCTGACGTGGCCGTGACCTAGGAGTCGTCGCCGGTGTCGGTCGTATCGGTGACGTCACCGGTGTCGTCGCCGGTGTCGGTCGTATCGCCCGAGTCGTCGCCGGTGTCCGTCGTGTCCGTCGTATCGCCTGTGTCGTCGCCCGTGTCGTCGGTGCTCGCCGACGGCGTGGAGAGGTAGTCCGTCGTCACGTCGTCGTCGCTCAGGGTCGTCGACTCGTCCTGCGGATCGCTCATCGGGACTCCTTTGAGGAGGGAATGTGCGCGCCGCCGCGCGGCGCGGCCCCCCGTCTACCCGATCCGGCCGTCTACTCCCACTCGATCGTCCCCGGCGGCTTGGACGTGATGTCCAGGACGACGCGGTTGACGTCGCGCAGCTCGTTGATCATCCGCGAGGCGATCTGCTCGAGCAGGTCGTAGGGCAGCCGCGCCCAGTCGGCGGTCATCGCGTCGTCGGACGTCACGGCGCGGATGACGACGACGCTGCCGTACGTGCGCTCGTCGCCCTGGACGCCGACGGTGCGGATGTCGGGCAGCACGCAGAAGGACTGCCAGAGGTCGCGGTACAGGCCGGCCGCGCGAATCTCGTCCTGGAGGATGTAGTCGCACTCGCGCAGGAGGTCGAGGCGCGCCTTCGTCGCCTCGCCGCCGACGATCCGGATCGCCAGGCCCGGGCCCGGGAACGGCTGGCGCCAGACGAGGCGCTCGGGCAGCCCGAGCTCGGCGCCGACCGCGCGGACCTCGTCCTTGAAGAGCGCGCGCAGCGGCTCGACGAGGTCGAACTGCAGGTCGTCGGGCAGGCCGCCGACGTTGTGATGGGACTTGATCGTCGCCGCGCCGGTCCCGCCGCCGGACTCGATGACGTCGGAGTACAGCGTGCCCTGGACGAGATAGTGCGCATCGCCGATCTTCGCGGCCTCCTCCTCGAAGACGCGGATGAACTCGGCGCCGATCGCCTTGCGCTTCGTCTCGGGGTCGGTGACGCCGGCGAGGCGCCGCAGGAAGCGCTCCTCGGCGTCGACGGCGACGAGCGGAACCTTGAAGTGGTCGCGGAACGCGGCGACGACCTGCTCGCCCTCGTTCTTTCGCATGAGGCCGTGGTCGACGAAGACGCACGTGAGCTGGTCGCCGATCGCGCGGTGGACGAGCAGCGCGGCGACGCTCGAGTCCACGCCGCCCGACAGGCCGCAGATGACCTTGCTCGTGCCGACCTGGGCGCGGATGCGCGCGATCTGCTCGGCGACGATGCTCTCCGGGCTCCACGAGCGGTCGGCCTCGCAGATCTCGCCGAGGAAGCGCTCGAGGATCGTCTGCCCGTAGGGCGTGTGGACGACCTCGGGATGAAACTGGATGCCGTAGATCCCGCGCTCGACGTGCTCCAGCGCGGCGACCGGCGAGGCCGTCGAGGAGGCGAGCGCGGTGAAGCCGGGCGGGGCGCTGAAGACCGTGTCGCGATGGGACATCCAGCAGGTCTGGCGGGCCGGCAGGCCCGCGAACAGCCGGCCGGGCTCGCGCACCTCGAGCTCGGAGCGCCCGAACTCGCCGACCTCGGCGCCCTCGACCGTCCCGCCGAGCTCGGTCGCGATGAGCTGCATGCCGTAACAGATGCCGAGCACCGGGATGCCGAGCTCGAGCAGCTCGCGATCCAGGCGCGGCGCGCCCGGCGCGTAGACCGAGGCCGGACCGCCGGAGAGGATGAGCCCCTTCGGCTTGCGGCGGCGGACCTCCTCGGGCCCGACGTGGTGGGGCAGCAGCTCGCTGAAGACGCCGAGCTCGCGCACCCGCCGGGCGATGAGCTGGGAGTACTGCCCCCCGTAGTCGAGGACGACGACCTCGTCGACCGCGCGCGGCGCCGTGACCTCGCGCACGTCCTCGACGACCAGCTCGGTCGCCGCGGTCGCGGAGGTCACGATGCCGTCACTCATGTCTCGCTGAGGATGGGCTCCTGATGGGCGCCGTTGCCGTTCGTCGGCTCCGCGGGCGGCGGCGCGGCGGCGGCCGAGCCGCGGGCGCCCATGCCGACGCCCTGCGCGACCTGCAGCTGCTTGCCCTCGGTCTGCAACGACGGCGCGATCATGAGCTCGGCGCGGTTGAACTCGGCGATGTCCTGGTAGCCGCACGTCGCCATCGACGTGCGCAGGCCGCCCATGAGGTTGAACGTGCCGTCGTTCTCGTGAGCCGGGCCGGTGAGGATCTCCTCGAGCGAACCGTTCTGCACCGTCTTCACGCGCGCGCCGCGCGGGAGCGTCGGATGGAACGTCGCCATCCCCCAGTGGAAGCCGCGCCCGGGCGCCTCGTAGGCGCGTGCGAGCGGCGAGCCGATCATGACGGCGTCGGCGCCGCAGGCGATCGCCTTGGAGACGTCGCCGCCGTTGCGCATCCCGCCGTCGGCGATGACCTGGCAGTACTCGCCGGTCTCGAGCATGTTCTGCGAGCGCGCACCCGCGACGTCGGCGATCGCCGTGGCCTGCGGGACGCCGATGCCGAGGACGCCGCGCGTCGTGCACGCCGCGCCGGGCCCGACGCCGACGAGCACGCCGGCCGCGCCGGTGCGCATGAGGTGCAGCGCCGTGTGGTAGCTCGCGCAGCCGCCGACGACGACCGGCAGCGGGACCTCGCGGATGAACTCCTTGAGGTTCAGCGGCGGGCGCGACTCGTCGCTGGAGACGTGCTCGGCGGAGACGACCGTGCCCTGGATGACGAGGATGTCGAGGCCCGCGTCGAGCGCGAGCTCGTAGAAGTGGCGGACGCGCTGCGGCGTCAGCGATGCCGCGACGACGACGCCCTGGTCCTTGATCTCCTTGATCCGCTGCGCGATGAGCTCGGGATCGACCGGCTGGCGATAGATCTCCTGCATCTCGCGCGTCGCGGCCTCCTTCGGGAGGCGGGCGATCCGCTCGAGCTGCTCGTCGGCGTCCTCGTAGCGCGTGAAGATGCCCTCGAGGTTCAGGACCGCGAGGCCGCCGAGCCGGCCGATGATGCCGGCCGTCGAGGGCGAGACGACGCCGTCCATCGCGGAGGCCAGCAGCGGCAGCTCGAAGCGGTAGTCGCCGAGCTTCCACGAGATGTCCACGTCGTCGGGGTCGCGCGTGCGCCGCGAGGGCACGATCGCGATGTCGTCGAAGCCGTATGCGCGGCGGGCCTTCTTGCCGCGGCCGATCTCAATCTCCATTTACGAATCCTAGGCGTGGGGGCGGACAAGAAGACCCCGCCTGGGCGGGGTCGGGGGCAGCGAAAAGACGCACGTTGCGGGGACGGCAACCACGTTGTCCCACCTTAGCAGCGGGTTTTCATAACGACGCTCGGGCGGGCGCGGACCGTGGCGCACCGGAGGGCCGCGAAAGAGCGCTAGGCTGGGGTCGTCAAACTGGATCGGGGCGGGGATCACCGAGACTCGCGGCCGAGCCAGACGGGAGGCCCATCGTGGCCCGCTCCACATCAAGCGACGATCCCGCCCTCGCGGACGCCGACCAGACCGCGTCCGAGACCGATCAGACCCTGTCCGACGCCGATCAGACGAGCGCCGACAGCGATCAGACGAGCGCCGACAGCGACCAGCGTGCGAGCGATCGCGACCAGTTCGCGAGCGACCGGCACCTCGCGGCAGGCGGTGATCGCGAGGAGCACGACATCAGCCAGGGCATCCGCGCGCGCTCCAGAAACGAGCGCGAGCACGCCGCCGTCCGGCGCGATCACATCGCCCAGGCGCGGTTGCGCGCCGGCGAGCAGCGCGATGCGATCGCCGCCGCCCGCGATGTCGCCGCGCTGGCCCGCGACCAGATGGCGGCCGCGCGCGATCTCACCATGGCCCAGGATGGCGCTGAATACGAGAACGCGGACGGGACGCGCGCGCTCACGGGCGTGGACATCGTCGTCCGCGCGGCCGACCAGCGCCGGAGGGTTGCGCAGCAGCGTGCGAAGGCCGCCGAGCATCGCACCAAGGCCGCCGAGGACCGCGCGGCGGCAGAGCGCGACCGCGAGGAGGCGGCGCGCGAGCGCCGCAGCGCGCTCTTCGACCGCGAGCAGTTCGTGCACGAGCTCGAGTACCTGCACGACCTTCGCGACCAGGCGCTGCGACACCGGGACCGCGCCGAGCAGCTCGCGCGCACCCTCCAGCGCAGCCTGTCTCCTCCCAGCCTCCCGGAGATCGCGGGGCTCGACGTCGCCGTCCATTACGAGCCGTCCGCTCCCGAGGAGGTCGGCGGCGACTTCTACGACCTGTTCCCGCTCGCCGCCGACCGGTCTGGCTTCTTCCTCGGCGACGTCTGCGGCAAGGGGCCCGCGGCGGCTGCGATCACCTCGCTCGCCCGGTACACGATGCGCACCGCGGCGATGCTCCACGAGGAGCCCGAGGACATCCTCCTGGACCTCAACGCCGCGCTGCTCATGCACGGCCCCGATCCGATGTCGACGTGCTCGGCGGTCTACGGCCAGATCGACAGCCGCGACGGCGCGACGACCGTCCTGCTGGCGGTCGCGGGCCATCCGCCGCCGCTGATCGTCCGCGAGGACGGCAGCGTCGAGACGACGCAGGCGCACGGGACGCTGCTCGGCGCCGTCGCCGCGCCGAGTTTTCACGGCTGCGAGGTCAGCCTCGGCATCGATGATGCGATCGTCGCCTCCAGCGACGGGATCCTGGACGTCGAGCTCGGCGGCGCGCGCCTGGACGAGGCGCGCTTCGCCGAACTGCTGGCAGGGCCGCCGGGGGCGAGCGCTCAGGATCTCGTCGAACGCGTCATGCGCGCCCTGCGGGACGTGCAGCGCCCGCTGCGCGACGACATCGCGGTCATGGCGCTGCGCCGCACGGCCGGGCGCTGATTCGGCTCAGCCGACGAACTCGATCTCGACGGGCTCCCCCGCCTCGATCCCGTCGCGATCCTCGGGGACGAGCGCGAGCGCGTCGACGCCGAGCATCGAGGTGAGGATGTGCGAGTCCTGCGACTTCGTGGAGCGCACGTGCCAGCCGTCGTCCTGGAGCGTCGTGCGGCAGCGGATGACCGTCGTGCGCCCGATCGCGCCGGGCAGCGGCTCGTCGGCGGTCGCCTTGACGGGGTGGTGCTCGCCGTGGCGGCCGAGCATCGCGTCCAGCGCGGGCACGACGAAGAGGCGGAACGCCATGAGCGCCGAGACCGGGTTCCCCGGCAGGGCGAAGACGAGCGTCCCGTTCTCGCCGACCGCGAACGTCGTCGGGCGGCCGGGCTTGAGCTTCACGCCGGCGAAGACCTCGCGGTAGCCGAGCCGCGCCAGCGCCGGGCGGACGTGGTCGTGCGGGCCGACCGACACGCCGCCGGTCGTGATGAGCATGTCGACGTCGCGCAGCGCTGCGCCGAGGACGGCGACGGTCGCGTCGAGGTCGTCTCCCACGCGCACGCGGGTGACGAGCTCGCCGCCGGCGCGGTGCACGGCGCCGCCGAGTGCCGGGCCGTTGGAGTCGCGGATCGCGCCGGGCCTGAGCTCGACGCCGGGATCGGTGAGCTCGTCGCCGGTGCCGGCGATCGCCACGCGCGGCCGGCGCACGACGCTCGGGCGCGGGATGTTCATCGACGCCAGGACACCGAGCTCGGCCGGCCCGAGCACCGAGCCCGCCCGGACGACGAGCTCGCCGGCGCGGATGTCCTCGCCCGCCGGCCGCACGTGGTAGCCGATCGCGATCTGGCCCTTGATCGCGACGGTCTCGCTGTCGGGCCGCGTCGTGAGCTCCTGGGGCACGATCGCGTCGGCCCCGTCGGGCACGGGGGCGCCGGTCGAGATCCGCACGGCGGTGCCGCGCTGCACCCGCACGCCGGCCCCGGCGCCGGCCTTCGCCTCGCCGACGAGCTTCAGCCTCGCGGAGCCGGCGAGCGTGTCGGCGGCGCGGATCGCGAAGCCGTCCATCGCCGAGGCGGCGAACGGCGGGACGTCGCTCGGCGCGCTCGCGTCGACGGCGAGCGCGCGGCCGAGGGCGTCATCGAGGTAGACCTCCTCGGCGTCGAGCACGCGGGCGTGCTCGAGCACGGCCGCACGAGCCTCGTGGATGGAGACCGCCATGCGCGCGGACGCTAGCGCTCCTCGTCGACGAGCGCGGCGAGCGCGATCGGCGGGGTCGTCTAGCGGCTCTTGGCGGCGGCGAGAGCGGCTGCGGCCGGCCGTCGTGTGCCTGCCGAGGCGGCGTGACGATGCGGTGAGAGGCGGGTGATCTCGGTGACGGTCGGGGTGAGCATGACGTCCTCCGGCTCCACGCCCGGGCCTCGCTCGGGCTTCTGCCTCCTATGACGCGCGCGGGCGGGCGCGCGGTTCCATCGCCGATGGCCACTTAGGATCTCGCCCGTGAGCCCGACCGTCCTGCACGCCGGCGACGCCTTCTGGCGCCCCTCAAACCAGATGGGCGTCGCGAACTGCGACCTGGCCAAGCAGCTCGGCGCCGACGCGCTCGCCGCGCGGCTGTGGCGCCTGACGCCCGGCCAGGCGTCGACGAAGCACCAGCACTTCGACCAGGCCGAGATGTACGTCGTGCTCGAGGGCACGGGCCGGATGCGGATCGGCGACGACGTCCACACGCTCGCGCCGCTGTCGAGCGTGCTCGTCGAGGCCGACGTCGTCCGCCAGATCTTCAACGACCTCGACGAGGACGCGCTGTGGCTCGTCGTCGGCGCGCCGCCGGAGCTCGCGAACACGCTGGAGATGACGCCCGAGCAGCTCGAGCACCTGTACCCGGACGGACCCAAGGCGCTGCCGCCGGAGCTCGGCGGCGAACCGTAGGCTCAGGCGACGAGCCGGACCGGCGGGTGCGACTCGGCACAGGCGATCGCCAGCGCGAGGAATGCCTTCGCGGCCGGCGGCTGGCGCCGCGTCGCGCGCCAGACCAGCGCGACCGGCCACGTGAAGGGCTGGAACCCGATCGGCCGCAGCTCGATCGGCGGGCCGGGCTCCTCCGCGGCCGAGCGCAGGATGACCGCGATGCCCATGCCCTTGGACACGAGCGCGCGGACGGCGCCCATCTCGGTGCAGATGAAGGCGTTGCCCGGCGTCAGCCCGTGGTCGTCGAGCGTGGCCTCCAGGCGCCGCCGGAGCGCGGAGTTCTCCCGGTAGGTCACGAGATCCATGCCGGCGAGCTGCTGGAAGGTCACGTACTGCTGGTCGGCGAGCGGATGGCCGACGGGCAGCGTGCAGACGAACTCCTCCTCGCTCAGCAGCGTCGCGGCGAACTCGTCGCCGAGGGCGTCCGGATCGACCGCGGTGAAGATCGCGTCGAGCTCGTCGGCGCGGATCTGCGCGAGCCGCTCCTCCTGCATGCCCTCGACGAAGTGGATCGCGACGCCCGGGTGCTGTGCGTGGAAGTCGGCGATGACGGCGTACATGTCGTAGAGGCCGGTCGGCCACATGCCGCCGAGGCGAAGGTCGCCGCGCAGCAGGCCGGCGCGCTCGTCGAGCTCGTCGCGCAGGCCGTCGACCTCCGACAGGACGCGCTGGGCGTAGTCGAGGACGACCGCGCCCTCCGACGTGAGCTCGACGCTGCGGCTCGACCTCGTGAACAGCGTGATGCCGAGCTCGGACTCCAGGCGGCTGAGTTGCTGGGACACCGCGGACTGCGCGAGATGCAGCTCCTCCCCGGCCTTCGTGAACGAGCCGTGGCGGGCGATCGCGACGACCGAGCGAAGGTGGCGGATCTCCATGCCGACAAGCGTGCCGCGTCGGCATGAAGAAGTCGAAGATCGGTCCGTGGGGTCAGCGATCACGCTGCGCGATCGATGGTTATGAGATTCGTCTGAGGAAATGCATGCGCAGCCGCCTGATCCGGGGAGTACCAAGAGCAGTTCCTTCGACCACCAGGAGGCTTCATCGCATGGTTGCCGACGCAGGACCCCCGCTTGTTCTCATGGCCCTCGGCCTCGTCCTCTGGCTTGCTGTCACCGCGACGGTTGCAGGCATCTCGATCCAGACGATCGGCATCATCCTCTTCCTCGTCGGAGCGGTCTGGCTGCTCGTCGAGATGATCGGCGCGCGCTCCTACGGACGCCGCGGCGACGTCGTCGTCGACGAGCCGGTCGCCTATCGCGAGCGCAGGCTCTAGCCGAACCGGTCATAGGCGGCGCGCAACCCCTTGCGCGCCAGGACGTTGGAGGGGCATGCGCACGCTGCCCCTCCTCCTCGTTCTGGCCACGTTTTCCGGCGCGCCGGCGGCCCACGCCGCCGGCTGGTCGCATCCGCAGGGCTATGACGCGGGGACGCGGGTCTTCGACGAACCGGTCCCGCGCGTCGCCGTCGCCGACGACGGCACGAGCATCGCGACGTTCGCCGACGGGCCGAACATCTACGCGGTCACCGGCGATCGCCGCGGGCGCTTCGACACGCCGCGCCGGCTCGGCCCGTGGGCGGCGATCACGAGCGTCGCCGCCGCCGGCCGCGGCGGCGCCGCCCTCGCCGCGTGGGAGCAGAGCGACGGGATCCACGTCGCCGTGCGAACGCGCGCCGGGCGTCCGCTGCGAACGCGCTTTCTCACGTCGTCGACGGGCGAGGCGATCAACGACCTCGCCGTCGTCGCAGATCCGCGCGGCGGCTGGTTCCTGCTCGAGAGCGAGTGGAACCAGAAGGGCCGCAGCAACCGTGTGCGGGCCTTCACCCTGCGTGCCGACGGCACCCTCGCGCTGCGGCCGCAGGTGCTCGGCGAGGGGACCTTCGGCGCCGATGCCCGCCCGATCCGCGCGGTCGCGGGCGATCGCCGCGGCGCCGCGACGGCGATCTTCTCCTCGAAGACCGGCCCGCTGACGAGCCAGGCCGTGCACCAGGGCCACTTCGGGCCGGTCCATCCCTTCGGCGACAGCTCGATCGAGAGCCTGTGGATCGCCCCCGGCCGGGGATCGGACGACGTGCTCGTCGCCGCGACGAGGGCCGGCAACTGCGGTGACGTCGGCTGCTTCGGCGCGCCGGTCGCCGCGCGCGTGACGCCGCGGGGCAACGCGCTTCCCTTCGGCATCCCCGCGCTCGAGCACCCCAACCGCGCCTTCGGGCCCTCGATCGCGCCGCTCGGCGCCGGCGCCGCGGCACTCGTCTTCTCGCTGAAGGCCAAGCCGAGCCCGTTCAGCAAGCTCGCGCCGGTCAAGGCCGTCGCCCTGCGCGACGGCGCCGCGCCCGGCGCCATCCAGACGCTCACGACGAAGGAGGCCGGCGAACCGGTCGCCGTCGCGCTCAGCCGCGGCCGCGTGCTCGCGCTGTGGAGCGGGACGCGCGGCTTCGGCGCCGCGCTCGCCGGGCCGGACGGGACGTTCCGCAAGACCGCCGAGCCACCCGGCCCGCCGCCGGAGCCGTTTCACACGAACCCGACGAACCGGTCGATCTCGACCGCCGGCTCCTACGCGCTCGTCGGCTGGTCGCGCAAGGGCCGCGTGCGGTTGTCGCTGCGCAGGTTCTAGACGACGCCGGGCTACTGCAGGAACAGCGGCGTCCCCTCCGGCACGACGCTGTAGAGCTGCTCCACGTCGCGCACCGCCATCCGGATGCACCCGTGCGAGGCGGCGGTCCCGAGCGAGTCGACGTCATCGGTGCCGTGCATCCCCTGCCCGGCGTGGAAGCCGAGCCAGCCCGCCCCGAGCGGGTTGCGCGGGTCGTCGGGCGCGATGGTCCGGCCGGCGAGGTCGCCCGCCCAGTCGCTGTCGGGCACGTGCCACGGCGGGTTGACGATCTTCTCGACGATCTCGTAGCGCCCCGCGGCCGTCTCCAGGCCTGCCTTTCCGACCGCTACCCCTCGCCGGCAGCGCGAACCGCCGTTGCATTCATCGCCTCCGAACGCGAACGGCGCTTCGGCTGGACCAGCGCTCGCCATGCGGCGCCGTGTGACCGCGTGCGGCCTGACCCCGGCTTCCAGGCTGCGGGCCGCGCCGCTACTGTCCACGCATGGCGCGACCGGTGCTGCTCGGGATCGTCGGCGATTCGGCGTCCGGCAAGACGACGTTGAGCCGCGGCCTCGTGCGCGTGCTGGGCGAGCAGGCCGTCACGCACATCTGCACCGACGACTACCACAAGTACGACCGCCGGCAGCGGGCCGAGCGCGGGATCACGCCGCTGAATCCGGACTGCAACTACCTCGACATCATGGCGCAGCACCTGCAGTGCCTGAAGCTCGGCGAGGGCATCCTCAAGCCCGTCTACCAGCACACGAACGGCACGTTCGGGCCGCTCGTCTACACCGTCCCGCAGAGCTTCACGGTCATCGAGGGGCTGCTCGGGTTCTACACCGAGGACATGCGCTCGGCCTTCGACGTCCGGGTGTACCTCGATCCGCCGGAGTCGCTGCGACGGCAGTGGAAGGTCGACCGCGACTGCTCCCAGCGCGGCTACACGACCGACGAGGTGCTCGCCGACCTCGACCGCCGCGAGCCCGACTCGGCCGCGTTCATCCGCCCGCAGCGGCGGCTCGCCCACATCGTCGTGCGCCGGATGCCGAACCCCGAGAACCCGTTCGTCCTCGACGCCGAGCTCACGCTGCGCGACGGGCTGCGCCACCCCGACCTCACCCCGTTCGTCGAGTGCAGCGACGGCGAGATCACGATGACCGACGGCAACGGCGAGTGCGTCCTCTTCATCCCCGGGATGCTCGACCGCGTGCGTTCGGCGGCGATCGAGGAGACCGTCTGGGACCGGATGCACTTCGCCAGCCACCTGCGCTCCGAGCAGCTCGGCGAGTTTCGCGTCGGCAACGACGTGCACCGCTCCGAATCGCTCGCGCTCGTGCAGTTGCTGATCCTCTACCACCTCGCGCTCGCACGCGCGACCGTCGCCCTCGGCGGCGACCCTGGCGCCGAGGAGCGCGCGGCGGTCGGTCAGCGCCGATAAACGGACGAACGTGCGGGACCGCCACACGCGCGGGCGTAGACTGCGGAGCCGACCGTCATGCGCCGCCTCAGCACCCTCGTCGGGCTGTTCGCAGTGGCTCTCGTGCTCGCCCTCCCGGGCAGCGCGCTGGCGTCGGGCAGCGTCAGCGCGCTGAACATCTTCCCGAGCGTGCTCAACGGCGGCGCCTCCGCGACCGGCACCGTCGACCTCGCCTTCCCTGATCCCGGGCCGACGCTCGTGCGGCTGTCGTCCAACAATCCCTCGGTCGCCCAGGTGCCGGCGTCGTTCACGATCCCGGCCGGGCAGACGAGCGGCACGTTCACCCTGACGACGAACGCCGCCGCGCCCCCCGAGATCGTGCAGATCTGGGCGTGGTCGCCCGATAACTCGCTGCGCACGTACAACGTCTCGGTCAACCCGGCGACGCCGGCTGGACCGACGCTGCAGTCGGTCTCGTTCGTCCCGACGTCGATCGTCGCCGGCCGCAACGCGACCGGCACCGTGCGCTTCACCGGCCCGATGACGCAGGGCGCCAACGTGCAGCTGACGAGCAGCAACCCGGCCGTCGCCCAAGTGCCGTCTGAGACCACCGTCAGCGCCAACCAGTCGACGAGCACGTTCAACCTCTCGACGTCCTCGACGGTGACGTCGCCGACGACGGTGACGATCACCGCCAACTGGCTCGGCAACAAGAAGACGACGACGATCACGGTCGCGCCCGGCCAGGCGCCGGCCGCCGACGTCGTGCGGATCACGAAGGCCGAGTGGAAGAAGGGCCTGCTGACGATCGAGGCGACGAGCACGAACCCCAACGCCATCCTCAGCGTCTACTCGAGCGCGGGCAACTTCATGTTCGACCTCACGAACAAGGGCGGCGGGCGCTACGCCGACCAGCGCGGCTTCGTCACGAACCCCGTCCAGATCAGCGTGCGCAGCAACTTCGGCGGGTCGGCCTCCGCCAGGCTCACGAACTAGGGGTCAGGAGACCTCGGCGGGGGTCGGCAGGCGCGCGACGTCGACCTCGGGCAGCAGGCGCTCGACCTTCTGCGGGTCCAGCAGGCCGGCACCGAGGCGCTGAACGGACTCCGCGCCGCAGGCCACGCCATAGCGCAGGCACTCCGCGGGCGGCTTGCCGCCGTAGCGGGCGGCGACGTAGCCGGCGAGGAACGCGTCGCCCGCGCCGACGGTCGCGACCGCCTCGCGCGGCTCGATGCGCACGCGGTACAGGGCGGAGTCGCCGTTGTCGAGGCAGACGGACGCAAAGCAGCCGTCGGGCACGGTCATGATCGCCTCGACGGCCCCGAGCGCGACCATCTCGCGCACGGCGATGACGCGGTCCTCGTCGTCGTTGAACTCGTGGCCGACGAGCTCCTCGGCCTCGAGGACGTTCGGCGAGACGACGTGCGGCTCGGCGCGCACGGCGTGGCGCAGCGGGTCGCCGTCGGTGTCGATGACGACGACGAGGCCGAGCTTGCGCAGCTCCTTGATGAGCTCGGCGTAGAACTCGGCGTCGACGCCGCGCGGCAGCGATCCGGCGAAGACGACGATCGCCGCGCCGCGCGCGAGGTACAGGAGCTTGTCGCGGAAGAGCTCGAGCTCGCGGGCGCTGACGGCAGGGCCGCGCTCGTTGATCTCGGTCTGCTCGCCGTTGGTGGGATCCAGGACGGCGGTGTTCGTCCGCGACTCCTCGCGGATGCGGACGAAGTCGTTGAGGATCGCCTCGTCGGTCAGCGCCTCGACGATCCGCGTGCCCGTCGCGCCGCCGGCGAAGCCCGTCGCGATGACCGGCTGGCCGAGCGTCTTGAGCGTCCGCGCCACGTTGACGCCCTTGCCTCCCGGCAGCGTCGTCTGCTCGACGGTCCGGTGCCGGCGCCCCAGCCGGAAGTTCGGGACCGAGAGCGACTTGTCGATCGCCGCGTTGAGCGTGACGGTGATGATCATGGGACCGCAGATTCTTCCCGGCGGCGAGCCCGCCGGTGCTCTGCGTCCAGCGCGCGCCTGCGGCGAAGTGCCCGGCGGCGGAGAAGCAGGAGTGGGAGGCTACAGGCCAGTAGTGCGACGAGCGCGACGATCGTCTCCGGGCGCCCCAGCAGATCGTCCAGGCGCGTTCCGAGCGTCGCCTCGGCGACCGGCGCCGCGGTCACCACCGGCACCCGCGCGAGCACCTCGGCGCCGGCTCGGACGGTCGCGGTGCCCAGCCGCGTGCCGCGCGGCAGCGGGCCGTCGACCTCCTCGGGCAGCCCGGCGACGGTGACGGTCGTGCGCACGCCCTTGCGCTGGACGCGACGGATCGTGTCGCCCGCGACGACGTCGACGGACTCACCGCCGCGGTAGCGCAACGCGACCTTCCCGAGCACGCGGCCCTCGGGCAGCGGCGTCGTCGCCTGGTAGCTGTCCAGCCCGTAGCGCAGGAGCGCGAGCGAGTCGTTGTCGCGCGCGCGCTCGCTCGGCTCGCCGAGCACGACGGTCACGACCGTCACGCCGCGGCGCGACGCCGACCCGACGAGGACGTAGCCGGCGCGGTTCGTGCGCCCCGTCTTGATGCCGTCGACGTCGTCGACCCGGACCACGAGCGTGTTGCGGTTGACGACGGTCCGGACGCGGGCGCCGCTGCGCAGCGTGGCGCGCGGCAGGTCGACGGTGCGCCGGAAGAACTCGTAGGTCCGCAGCTTCACGGCGAGGGTCGCGAGGTCGCGCGCGGAGGAGTAGTTGTCGGCGTCGTCGAGGCCGATCGGGTTGGCGAAGCTCGTGTTGCGCAGCCCGAGCGCGCGGGCGCCGCGGTTCATCTCGCGCACGAAGGCCGTCGTCGAGCCCATCGTCCCGACCGCGAGCGTCGCCGCTGCGTCGTTGGCGCTCGGCAGCAGCGCCGCGCGCAGGAGGTCCTTGACGGTCATCCGCTCGCCGGCACGCAGGCCGAGCTGCGACTCGATCGGCAGCGCCTCGTAGTCCACGGCGCTGAAGACGTCGTCGAGATCGGTGCGCTGCAGGGCGACGAGCACCGTCATGAGCTTCGTCGTCGAGGCGATCGACCTGCGGTCGTCGGCGTTGCGGGCGAAGAGGACGTCGCCGGTCGAGGCCTCCATGACGATCGCCGCCTTCGCCCCGGCCAGGCGCGGGCCGGGCGCCTGGGCGGCGGCCGCCGGCGCGATCGCGAGCAGCGCGAGCACGATCGCCGAGATGGTCCTGGGGCACGTCACGGCGCGAGCTCGTCCATCGCCCGCGGAGACTACGCGGGACGCGGTGCGGCCGAGCCTCACGACAGCGCCCAGGCGCTGTCGCGCAGGCGCTCGGCCTCTGCGCGCGCGGCTGCGGCGGGCGGGCCGGAGGCCGTCTCGTGGGCCTGGGCGATCGATCGCGACGCGCTGACGAGCCCGCCGGCGCGGCCCGCCGCCCAGGCCGGTGCGAGGTCCTCGACGCGGCCGCCCTGGGCGCCGATCCCCGGCAGCAGGAACGGCGTGCGCGGCATGAGCTCGCGCATCCGCGCGACGTGGCGTGGCTCCGTCGCCCCGACGACGGCCCCGATGTCCGACAGCCCGCTCTCGGGACCCGTCTCGCCGAGCTCGTCGACGATCCGCGCCAGGCGCTCCCACAGCGCCCCGCCCTCGCCGCCGAGCTCGAGATCCTCGACGTCGGCGGCGCCGGGGTTCGACGTGCGCACGAGCACGAAGATCCCGCCGCCGCGTGCCCGCGCCCCGTCGATGAGCGGCTGCAGCGAGTCGATGCCCATGAGCGGGTTGGCGGTGAACGCGTCGGCGCCGAGGCCCTCGACCTCGCCGAACGGCGTCGGCGTGCTGCCGACGAGGGCCTGCGCGTAGGCCGCCGCGGAGACCGAGATGTCGCCGCGCTTGCCGTCGGCGAGCACGAGCAGCCCGGCCGCGCGGGCGTGCTCGGCGGTCGCCGCCAGCGCGGCCCAGCCGTCGGCGCCGAGGCGCTCGAAGCACGCCAGCTGGGGCTTGACCGCGACGCACGCGGGCCCCGCGGCATCGATGAGCGCGGCACAGTGCGCGCGCACCGCCGCGGCGGCCCGCCGGGCCGGCGGCCCGTCGGCGGGCGCCTGGGCGAGCGCCTCGGGCCAGAGCCGCGCCGGGTCCGGGTCGAGCCCGAGGACGATCTGCGACCCGCGCGCTTGCACGAGGCCGGCGAGCCGGTCGGCGAACGTCACAGGTGGTTAGGGGTCGGCCGTCACGCGCGGACGGCCGCCTTCAGGTTCGAGCCGGCGGTGAACTTCGGCACCCGGGTGGCGGCGATCTGCATCGGCTCCCCCGTGCGGGGGTGCACCCCCTGGCGCGCGCCGCGATCGGCGACGCTGAACTTGCCGAAGCCGGCGAGCGAGACCTCGCCGCCCCGGCCGAGGACGTCCTCGACGGCTCCGAGCGCGGCGTCGATCGCGTCGGTGGACTGCTTGCGCGTGAGGCCCGTGCGAGCCGCGATCGCGTCGACGAGTTGAGACTTCGTCACGGCGGATGCTCCTCGTGCTGCGGGATACAGGTCGGCGGCGACGCTAGCAGCGCGACCGGACCGGATCGGCGAGGATGCGCGCGTGCCACTGAACCGCATCGGCTGGCTCGTCACGGTCGCGGCCGCGCTCATCACGGCGCTGCTGCTGTTCCTGTCGGGCTACAACGGCTACGGGGCGCTGGCGATCGCCGTCGGCGCATCCGCGGCCATCAACCTGCGTTAGGTCCGCGCGCCGAACCGGCTGGGCTAACGCGGGCGCAGCTCGGTGCCCGGGTGCAGGCTGCCCTCGGGCTCGAGGTGGATGAGGACGTCGGCGCCGCGCAGGCGCTCGCGGATCGCGTCCTGCAGCGCGTGGGCGGTCGCGTGCGCGTCCTCGAGCGTCGTCCCCGACTGAAACTGGACGTGCAGGTCGACGTAGCGCCGCGAGCCCGCCCGCCGGGCGCGGAGCTTGTGGTAGCCGCAGACGCCGCGCGGACCGAAGTCGGCGATCGCCTCGCGGACGGCGTCGAGCTCCTCCGGCGGCAGCGCCTCGTCGACGAGGACCCGCGAGGCACGGGCGAGCAGCCGCACGCCGGCGTAGACGATCGCGACGGCGACGATGAGCGCGATGACCGGATCCAGCCACGTCGCCCCCGTGAGCTGGACGACGACGAGCCCGACGAGCACGCCGGTCGACGTGGCGGCGTCGGTGCGCAGGTGGGCCGCGTCGCCCTCGAGCGCCGGCGAGTCGGTCTCCCGGCCGCGGCGCGCGACGACCGACGACACGACGACGTTCGCGACGATCGAGAAGGCGATGACGGCGATGCCGATGCCGAGCGAGTGGACCTCGGGCCCGTTGGCGAGGCTGCGGACGGCGGCGTAGATGATGACGCCCGAGCCGACGAGGATGAGCATCGCCTCGATCGCGGCGGCCAGGTTCTCGATCTTGTCATGGCCGTAGGGATGCTCGGCGTCGGCGGGCTTGTCGGCCTCGCGGACCGAGAAATAGGCGACGAACGACGCGATGAGGTCGATCGACGAGTGCATCGCCTCGGTGAGCAGCGCCACGGAACCCGTGATCGCGCCCGCCGCGAGCTTCAGCGCGATGAGCAGCGCGTTGGAGGCGATCGAGAGCGCGGCCGCGCGGGTCTTGACCGTGCCGCGCCGGTCCTGTGCCGATGCGATGTCCGCGCCCGCCGCCATCAGCTCCCCAGATGCGCGAGCAGGGCGCGGGCGGCGCGGCCGCGGTGGCTGATGGCGTCCTTCTCGGCGGGCGCGAGCTCGGCCATCGTGCGCTCGTCGGGGAGGTCGTCGGGCACGAACGCCGGGTCGTAGCCGAAGCCGCCGTCGCCGCGCGGGTCGGCCGCGAGGGTGCCGGTGCAGCGGCCCTCGAAGAGATGCTCGGCACCGTCGCCGTCGATGTAGGCCAGGGCGCAGACGTAGGCCAGCGCCGAGCCGGCCGGCGCCTCGCGCAGGAGCTTTGCGAGGTTCTCCTCGTCGCTCGCCGCCTCTCCGGCGAAGCGCGCCGAGCGCACGCCCGGCGCGCCGCCGAGCGCCGCGGCCTCGATGCCGGAGTCGTCGGCGACCGCCTGCTCGCCGGTGGCCGCGGCGGCCGCGCGCGCCTTGCCGAGCGCGTTGGCGGCGAACGTCTCACCGGTCTCCGGCGGCAGCCGGACGTCGGCGGGCAGGGGCATGACGTCGTGCGGCGCGAGCAGCGTCGCGAACTCGCGCGCCTTGTGCGGGTTGCGGGTCGCGAGGACGACCTTCACCGCACCGCGCGCGCCTGCTCGGCGCGCAGCTGCTCGATGCCTCCGGCGGCGAGCGCGAGCAGCTCGTCGAGGTGGGCGCGCGACAGCGGCGTGCGCTCGGCGGTCGCCTGGACCTCGATGAGCCCGCCCTCGCCGGTCATGACGACGTTCGCGTCGACCTCGGCGGTCGAGTCCTCGGAGTAGTCCAGGTCGAGGAGGGGGACGCCACCGACGATCCCGCAGGAGATCGCAGCGACGGTGCCGGTGAGCGGCGAGCGTTCGAGCTTGCCTTCCTCGACGAGCCGCCGGCAGGCGAGGTCGAGGGCGACGAAGGCGCCGGTGATCGACGCGCAGCGCGTGCCGCCGTCGGCGGTCAGGACGTCGCAGTCGAGGTAGATCGTGCGCTCGCCGAGGGCCTCGAAGTCGATGACGCCGCGCAGCGAGCGGCCGATGAGGCGCTGGATCTCGACGGTGCGCCCGTCGGGGCGGCCCTTCGTGACGTCGCGCGCCTTGCGCTCGCCCGTCGACGCCGGGAGCATCCCGTACTCCGCCGTCGCCCAGCCGCGGCCCTTGCCGGCCATCCACCTCGGGACGCTCTCCTGCACGGACGCCGTGCAGATGACGCGCGTCTCGCCCTGGGTGATGAGTGCCGAGCCGGTCGCGGGCTTGACGAAGTGCGGATCGATCGTCGTGGGGCGCAACGCGTCGGGGGTGCGGTCGTAGGAGCGGGTCACGGCGGTGGTCATGCGATGGCCTCCAGAGGGAGCTCGACGTGGTCGACAGCGCCCATCGGCAGCTGCAGGAAGCGCGACCCGATCTCCGCGAAGGCGTCCGCGTCGCCGGTGCACAGGAAGCTGTAGCGGCCCTCGCCGCTGCGCTCGCTCGCGAGATCGCGCAGTGCGAGCGCGTGCTCGACGCGGCGGGCGATCGCGGTGCCCGAGGTGATGAGCGTCACGTCGGGCCCGAGCAGCCGCTGCAGCAGCGTGCGCACGAACGGGTAGTGCGTGCAGCCGAGGATCGCCGTATCGACGCCCGCCTGGCGCAGCGGCGCGCAGTAGCCGCGCGCGAGCTCGACGTCGGCGGCGGTGATCGGCGCGCCGGTCTGCGAGATCTGGGCCAGCAGCGGGCAGGCGACGTTCGTCAGGCGCACGAGCGGATCGACGGCGAGGACGGCGCGCTCGTAGGCGCCGCTTGCGATCGTCGCCGGCGTGGCGAGCACCCCGACGCGCCCGTTGCGCGTCTGCGCGACCGCGAGGTTGGACTCCGGGCCGACGACGCCGATGACGTCGACCGGGTGCTCGCCGGCCGCCACGTGGGCGACGATCTCCGGCAGGGCGCTGGAGGTCGCCGAGTTGCAGGCGACGACGATGAGCTTTGCTCCGCGGTCGAGTAGGACGTCGGCGATCTCGCGGCTGAAGGCCTGCAGCTCGGCCGGCGTGCGGTCGCCGTAGGGAAAGCGCGCCGAGTCGCCGAGGTAGAGGAAATCCTCCTGGGGCAGCGCGACGAGCAGCTCCTGCAGGACGGTCAGGCCGCCGACGCCGGAGTCGAAGACGCCGATCGGCGCGATGCGCTGGGGGGCGGAGGCCACGGGTCTGATGTTCGCAGAGGGGCCGCGGCGGTTGATCGCGTGGCGCGGGCCGCTCGCGGACCGCTGGAGGTGCGCGAGGTCGCCGGACGCTCAGGCGCTCGCGAACGCGGCTCTTCCTCGCCGCCGGTCGCCCGGTTCAGCCCTCCGGCGGCGACCTCACGGATGCGATGAAGCCGCGCACGTCGCCCGCGGGCTCCGAGTAGGCCTCGCCGAGCGCGGCCTCCATCGCGGTCAGGTACTCCTCGGCCCAGGCCGGAAACTCGTAGTCGACCGCGCGCAGGAACTCCAGCGACGCGGCCAGGCGCATGTCTGCGATCCCGGGCCGGTCGCCGCCGATGAACGTCTTGTCGTCGAGGAAGAACGCGCGCATGGCGTCCAGCGGCTCGGCGATCGCCGCATGGGCGTCCTGCTGGGCGCGCGCCTTGAGCTCGTCGGACGCGTCCGACGTCGCGATGTCGCCGGGGTACTGCGGAAACCCGAGCGCCGGGTAGGTGGCGCGGGTGATCAGCGGATACAGCGTGCCGACGACGTAGAACATCGCGCTGTCGGCCATCGCCCGCTCGCCCGGGTCCGCCGGGTACAGCTCGTCGAGGCCGTGCCGGTTGCAGAGGTAGGACATGATCGCGCAGCTCTCCCACAGCGAGCCGCGGGGCAATCCCTCCTCCTCGAGCATCGGCGTGAGGTGCGCCGGATCCTTCGCGAGGAACTCGGGCGTCCGCGTCGCACCCCAGACGTCGACCTCCTCGCAGTCGAGGCCGGCGGCACGCACGAAGATGCGGGCCGCGAGGTTGTTCACGCTCGGCGTGAGGACGTTCAAGGTGCTGGCGGCCATCTCATGCTCCCTCGCTCTCGGGTGGCAGCGATCATCGCTGCAGGAGGCTGGACTTGTACTCGCTGCGACCGAGGCTCCCCCACGGGACGAGCTCGACCTCGGTCTGCACGACGAGCGCCGCGCGCACCCGCGCGCGGATCTCCTCGGCGAGGGCGGGGTCCATCGCCGCGCCCTGTGCGAGCTCGACGCTCACGGGCAGGCGACCCTGCTGCGTGCTGTCGCCCTGGGGCCGGACGAGGATGTGGCCGCTGACGCGCGGCACGAACTCGCCGACGACGTCACGGACCGCCGAGGGAAAGACGTTGACGCCGCGGACGATGACCATGTCGTCGGTGCGACCGATGCAGCGCACGCGCGGGCCGGTGCGCCCGCACGGGCAGGGGCTCGTGCGGACCTCGACGTGGTCGCGGGTGCGAAAGCGCAGGTGCGGCGCGGCGCGATGGCGCAGGTGCGTCAGGACGAGCTCGCCGGTCGCGCCGTCCTCGAGCGCGCGGGCGGCGCCGGTCTCGGGATCGATGAGCTCGGCGTGCACGAAGCCGCGCGCCCCCAGGTGCATGCCGTCCTGGTGCTCGCATTCGCCCCACAGCGACGGGCCGATGTCGCCGATGCCCATGGCCTCGGTGACGCGCGCGCCCCAGCCCTCCTCGAGCATCGCGCGGAAGGCCGGCTCGCCGCCGCCGGGCTCGCCGGCCACGAGCAGGCGCTCGACGCTCGAGGCGCGCAGGTCGACGCCGCGCTCGGCGGCCAGCTCGACGAGGTGCGCCGCGTAGGACGGCGTCAGCGCCACCGCGTGCGGCCCGAGGCGCTCGATCGCGCGCACGAGCCGGTCGCTGTTGCCCGTCCCGACGGGGATGTGGCAGAGCCCGATCCGGTCGAAGGCGGCGAGCGCCGCGCCCGCGACGAACGGCCCCGCGTTGTACGTGCTCACGATCCGCTGCCCCGCCGCGACGCCGCACGCCCCGTAGCTGCGCGCCGAGCCGGCGACCCAGTTGTCGAGGTCGGTCGCCGTCAGCGGGAGGTAGCTCGGCGTGCCGGTCGTCCCGCTCGTCGCGTAGATGCGGACGATTTCCTCGGGCGCCGCGCAGAGGTGGGCGCCGACGGGGTTCTCGGCGGTGCGGGTGGCGGCCACCTCGGGCTTCTCGGTCAGGGGCAGCGCCGCGATGTCGTCGAGCCCGCCGGCGTCCGCCGCGGACCCGACGCCCGCCGCCGTCAGCTTCTCGCGGTGAAACTCCGAGCGCTCGAAGAGGTAGGCGAGCTGCTCGCGATAGGACGCGTCGTCGCGAGCGAGCTGCTCCTCCCACGGGAGGCGCTCGTCAGCGCTCATACGTGACGGCCTCTTCCGCGGCGTTCGCCATGAGGAAGCCGAGCGGGCGCTCCTGCTCCTCCGTCAGGTGCGCGAGCAGGCCCGCCGTGCGCGCGAGGATCGGCACGGCCTTGACCGCCCGCGACGGAAAGCCGAGGTCGAGCATCACCGCGGCGATCGGCATCGAGACGTTCATCGGCAGCGGCCTGCCCCAGGCCTCAACCGCCGCGTCGCGCAGCGCCCGCGCGAGCGCGATGTGCGGCCCGCTCACGCCGCGCGCGTCGGCGAGCTCGAGGATCCGCTCCGCGCGCGGGTCCAGCGGCCGATGCAGCGGATGCCCGAACCCGGGCAGCTTGTCGCCCGCGGCGCGCACCGCCGCGGCGAGCTCAGCCGCGACCGCCGCCGGCTCGCCGCCCGCCGCGATGCGCGCCTGGCCGTCCTCGAGCAGCCGCGCGCAGAGCTCGGCGGTCCCGAGGATCACGGGTCCGCAGCCGAGGATCCCGGCCGCGACGGCGCCCTGCAGCGAGCCAGGGTCGGCGGCGAGCGTCATGCGAGCGGCGACGTTCGTCGGCGTCATCCCGTGCTCGGCGATCGCGACGAGCAGGAGGTCGAGGAAGTCGCGCTGGTCGGCGGTCGGCTCGTCGCCGGTGAGCAGGAGGTGGAAGTACTCCGTGAAGCTCACACGCCCCATGAGGTCGCCGCAGAGGTCGCGCCCGCGCACCTCGACGCGGTCGGGATGGGCCTGGCTGATGGAGCTCACCGGGCTGCCCGGCCTACCGATCTGCATGTGTCGCCGACGCTACGCACCGCCGCGACGAGCGTCAACCGCAACCTCAGCTGATCACGCGCGCCGCGTAGCCCTCGTGCGCGATCGCGTCGAGGACCTCCTGGGCGTGCTCGCGGCCGCGGGTCTCCAGCACGAGCTGGACGGCGGTCTCGCGCACGTGCAGGTCGACCCCCTCGCGGACGTGCTCGACCTCCAGGAGGTTGGCGCCCGCGCCGGCGACGCAGGCGAGCAGTCGCGCCAGCGCGCCGGGGCGGTCCGAGACGCGCGTGAAGAGCGCGAGGCGCCGCCCGACCTGCGTCTCGTGGCGGCGGGCGACCGCTGCCAGCATGCCGGCGTCGACGTTGCCGCCGGAGAGCACGACGACCGTCGTCCCGGAGGGCGCGGGCGCGACGAGGCCGCCGAGCAGCGCCGCCACGCCGACGGCGCCCGCGCCCTCGACGACGAGCTTGCTGCGCTCCATGAGCAGCACCATCGCCTCGGCGATCTCGTCCTCGCCCACGACGACGACGTCGTCGAGCCAGCGCTGCACGAGCCCGAGCGTCAGCTCGCCGGGGCGCTTGACGGCGATCCCGTCGGCGATCGTCAGCGCGGAGGCGACGCCGACCGGCTCGCCGCGGCGCAGCGACTCGGCGAACGACGCGCAGGCCTCGGCCTGCACGCCGACGACCTCGACCTCCGGGCGCGCCGACTTCACGGCGATCGCGATGCCGCTCGACAGCCCGCCGCCCCCGAGCGGCACGACGACCTTCGCGAGGTCGTCGACCTCGTCGAGCAGCTCGAGCCCGATCGTGCCCTGCCCGGCCACGACGTCCGGGTCGTCGAACGGATGCACGAACGCCAGGGCCCCCTCCTGCGCCCGCTCGCGCGCCGCCGCGACGCAGTCCTCGAGCCCGTCGCCGACGAGGCGCACGACCGCACCGAGCGCCGCGCAGCCCTCGACCTTGCCGAGCGGGGCCTGGCAGGGCATGAAGACCTCGCAGGGCACGCCGCGCACCCGCGCCGCGTCGGCCAGCGCCCAGGCGTGGTTGCCCGCGCTGCCGGCGACGACGCCGCGCTCGCACCCATCGCCGAGCGCCGCGAGCTTGTTCAGCGCGCCGCGCAGCTTGAACGAGCCGGTCCGCTGGAGGTTCTCGGCCTTCAGCGCGACCGGCCCGCCGCAGCGCTCGGAGAGCGTCTTGGACGGCAGCACGGGCGTCGGCCGCACGACGTCGCAGACGGCGAGGCGCGCGCGCTCGATGTCGGCGGCGACGACGCTCATGGTCCCATCGCATGGCTGCGCATGGCGGCCGAAACCGTACCGCGCGCCCTACTTCTTGCCGACCGACTCGATCGTCTCCTTGAGCTTGTTCGCGATCTCCTGTGCCAGCCCGCCGCCCTTCAGCGCGCCGGCGGCCACGACGACGCCCGTCAGCAGCGTCCCGAGCAGGAGCATGAGCCCGACGTACTCGACGGTCCCCTGCCCCGTCTCGTCGCGCAGCAGGCGCGCGACGTGTGCATGGATCCAGCCCATCGTTCGATACGGCATCTTGGGGCCTCCCGGCGTGAGTTCGTGATGGGCCCGATATTCGACGGCCGCGTGTGCCGGAACCACACGCCTTTGCAACAAATCTGCCGCGACCCTCCCCGCCCGGCCAGGGTCTGAAATCCGCTCCGGCGGCGCCGCTATACTCGCGCGCCGAGGTGCCGACCCGACCGTCGCCCGGCGCCCCGACCTCATGACCGGACTGATGCAGCGCATCTTCCGCCGTCGCGCCAGCGGCTCTCCCGGCCGGAGGCGGTTCGGCCTCTTCAGCCGCCGCTCCCGCGGCGACCGCCTGCCGTGGGGCAAGAAGGCCAGGCAGCAACCGCCCGCCGAGGCCGTCGCCGCGCCCGCGGCACACGACCAGCCCGTGGAGGCGGCGGCAGCGGCCGCCGCCGCCGGCAGGGCGAGCTTCAAGGACCGCGGCAAGCTGCGCCGGCGCCTGCGCTTCCTGCGCCGCGCGCGCGAGCTCGCCTACCGCGACATCGGCGGCCTGATCTTCGACATGCGCCGCTTCGGCCGCAACCGCCAGGACCTGCTCGACGCGAAGCTCGGGGCGCTCGGCGCCGTCGACCAGGAGCTGCGCGCGCTCGAGCGCGCGCTGGAGGATCGCCGCCCGATCCACGAGCTGCGCGAGCCCGGCATCTCCTCCTGCCCGCGCTGCGGCGCCCTGCACGACAGCGAGGCGAACTTCTGCCCGCACTGCGGCCTGCAGCTCGGCGGCCCGCGCGCCATGGGCGAGGTCGGCGGCGCGATCGCCGCGCCACCCCAGGCGCCCGCCACGCCCGCCGCCGCGACGCGTTCCTCCCGGCCGCCGGAGCAGCCGACGCAGACCCTCCGCCCGCCCGACGCCCCGTAACCGCCGACGTGAGCGCCCAGCCTCCCGCTCCCGGCCAGCCGCTCCCGGATCCGGGGACGATCCACTGCCCGCGCTGCTCGACGCCGATCGGGCCCGATCAGGACTGGTGCCTGGAATGCGGCGCCCCCGCTCGCACCCGCCTGGCCCAGACGCCGAACTGGCGGCTGCCGACGGTCGCGATCGGGACGATCGTCGCGATCGCCGGCGCGCTGCTGGCGTTCGCGTTCGTGAAGCTCACGAGCGACGACGACGAGCCGCTCCCCGCGGCCACGACGGCGACCGCGATCCAGACCGCGCCGCCCGTCGCGACGGCGCCGGTCGCGACAGCGCCCCTCACGACCCCGCCGACCGTCGCGGTCACGCCGCCCCAGACGACGACGAGGACCACCACGACCACCACCCCGCGCTCGTCGACCGCGACCACGCCGGCCGCGACGGGCTCACCGCCGAAGGTCATCACCGCCACGACGGCCCAGGGCGTCGTGACGATCACGACCGGGCGCTGACCGTCAGCGCGTCGTCGCGAGCGCCGGCCAGTAGGCGGCGAGGTTCGCCGCCGCCCGCGCCGCGAGCGGATGGACGTCGACCTGCGGCGCCGCGGGCGGGTCCTCGGCGCCCACGACCGCGAGCGTGAGCAGGACGCCGCGCGCCAGCGCGCCGAGGTCGTAGCCGCCCTCGAGCACGACGCCGATGGCGATCCCGAGCTCGTCGGCGACCGCCCGCAGGCACGCCGCCATGCCGGCGTAGCCGGCATCGGTCACCGTGCAGCCCGCCAGCGGATCGTCGGCGTGCGCGTCGTAGCCCGCCGACAGCAGGAGCAGATCGGGCTCGTAGGCGCGCGCGAGCGGCGCGACGACGTGGCACAGATGCGAGAGGAACGCCGCATCGCCCGAGCCGCCCGGGACGGGCATGTTCACGGTGTACCCCTCGCCGGCGCCGTGGCCGACGTCGGACGCGGGGCCGGTTCCCGGATACAGCGGAGACTGGTGCACGGAGCAGAAGAGGACGTCGGCGCGGTCGTGGAAGATCGCGTTCGTGCCGTTGCCGTGATGGACGTCCCAGTCGACGATCAGCACGCGCCGCGCGCCGTGCTCGTCGAGCGCGTGCTGGGCGGCGATCGCGACGTTGCAGAAGAGACAGAAGCCCATGGCACGGGCCGGCTCGGCGTGGTGTCCGGGCGGTCGGTGCAGCGAGGCCGCGGCGCGCGCTCCCTCGGGGCCGAGCAGCGCGTCGACCATGGCGATCGCGCCCCCCGCGGCGTGCAGCGCCGCCTGAAACGAGCCCGCGCTGACGAGCGTGTCCATGTCGATCATCCCGCCGCCGCGCGCGCACAGCGCCGCGATGCGCTCGACGTGCCGCGCCGGGTGGATCGCCTCGATCTTCGAGCGCTCCGCCGCCGGCGACGGCCGCACCTCCCAGCCGAGCCAGTCGCGCGCCGCGAGAGCGCGCTCGATCGCGACGATCCGCTGGGCGGACTCCGGATGCGCCCCGGTGTCGTGCTCCAGCGACGACGGATGGCGCAGCAGGACCGGCGAGGCCATCTGGATACGGTACCCCGGCGTGCCCGAGGAACCGATGCTCAGCCCCGAGATCGCTGTCGTCGGAGCCGGCGGGGCCGGGTTGTACGCCGCGCTGACCGCCGCCGCCGCCGGCGCGTCCGTCGTGCTCGTCTCCGCGACGCCGCTGGCCCAGACCGCCAGCTACTGGGCGCAGGGCGGGATCGCGGCGGCGCTCGCGGCGGAGGACTCCTTCGAGCGCCACCTCGCCGACACCGAGATCGCCGGCCGCGACCTCGTGCGCCGATCGGCGGCCAGCGTGCTCGTCGACGAGGCGCCCGCCCGCGTGCGCGACCTCGAGCGCCTCGGCGTCCGCTTCGACGCCGACCGCCGCGGCGTCCTCGCGCTCGGCCTCGAGGGCGGCCACTCGCTGCGGCGCGTCGTGCACGCCGGCGGGAGCGCCACCGGCCGGCGCATCGTCCGCCAGCTCTCGGCGCTGGCCGTCGACGAGCCGCGCATCCGCGTGCTCGAGGGCGCGCGCGCCGCGGGCGCGTGGATGCACGACCGCCGCTGCGTCGGCGTCGTCCTCGAGGACGGCCGCGCGCTGCGGGCGCGCGCGACGATCCTCGCCACCGGCGGCGCGGCGGCGCTCTGGTCGCGCACGACGAACCCGCCGGGGTCGCTGGGGATCGGCATGTCGCTCGCCCACGCCGCCGGCGCCGACCTCGCCGACCTCGAGTTCCTCCAGTTCCACCCGACGGCCGTCATCGGCATCCCGGGGCGCGAGGGCTTTCTCATCACGGAGGCGATCCGCGGCGAGGGGGCGACGCTCCACGGGCCCGACGGGGAGCGCTTCGTCGAGGAGCTCGCGCCGCGCGACGAGGTCGCCCGGGCGATCGCGGCGCTGCTCGTGGAGACCGGCGCGGCGTCCGTCGGCCTCGACATGCGCGGCATCGACCCGGCGCGCTTCCCCAACGTCGTCGCCGCCCTGCGCGAGGCGGGCCTGGACCCGACGCGCGAGATGATCCCGGTCTCCCCGGCCTCGCACTACATGATGGGCGGGATCGTCACCGACCTGCACGGCCGCAGCACGGTCACGGGCCTCTACGCGGTCGGCGAGACGGCGTGCACGGGACTGCACGGCGCCAACCGGCTGGCGTCCAACTCGCTGAGCGAGTGCTTCGTCTTCGGCGCGCGCGCCGCGAACGCGGGGCTCGCCGAACCCGAGCCCCCGGCAGCGGCGCGGTCACCGCCCGACGCGCCGGCGCTCGCCCGCCCGACGCGCGCGACGCAGGAGGCGCTGTGGCGCGACGCCGGGATCGTGCGCACGCGCGAGCGCCTCGCGCGCCTGCTCGAGGATCCCCACCCGCTCGCGCGCCTCATCGCCGCCTGCGCGCTGCACCGCGAGGAGAGCCGGGGCGCACACCAGCGGGCGGACTTCCCCGAGATTGATCCTGCGCTTAGCCACGCTCATACCGTTGTGGGTGTTGATGAACGTCCGCGTTTGGCACACTGGCGGTAGGGAAACGCCCTGCTTAATACGAACTCAACATTGAGTTCGTTCAAACCTTCACAAGTTCTAGCCAGACTGCGCGGCCCCGCCGCAGAGGAAAGGAGCTCCTGTCCATGTACCAATTCAGCCGCGCCATCTATCGCGAGCTGTCGCCACGCATCGACACCTCGCAGGCGCGGGATGGGCAGGCCGCCGTGTTGCACGCATGCGAGTCGACGATCGAGCGCCTGGTCTCCGATCGTCACTACTTCGCCCGCCCGGCGCGCACGCTCTTCAACGACATCCGTCTCTTCTTCCCCATCGCCGATCAGCAGCGGGTGTGGCAGGTCGTCTCGGTCTACGTCGCAGCGGCCCAGGACTGGCTCGCCAAGCAGCCTCAGCACGGCTACGACGTCAACGGCAACCCGCTCGAGTGCCGTGCCACGACGCGCCGCGGGACCGCGTGCCAGCGCATGCCGCTCGCCCACAACGGCTACTGCCCGTCGCACCAGCACCTCGCCGAGACCGAGGAGCTCGAGGAGTCGCTCGCCGCGTAGCCGCAGGTCGGCGGCGGCCTAGCCGAGATGGCGCGTTCGCGGCTCAAGCCCGCGCGTCTACGCGCCGATCGTGGGGTAGACCCGCGAACCGATCGACGCCAGCCGTCGCATCCACGGAAGGACCAGACGACATGCCGACGACGCAAGCGCTCGAGCAGGATCCCGAAGAGCTCATCGCGCACGGCGCGGGGGTCGCGGTGGACGCCCTCCGGGACGCTCCCGTCGACGAGATCATCGCGCGCGCGCTGGAGGCCGCGCGCGAGATGCTCGGGATGGACATGGCGTATCTCGCCGACACTCGGGCCGGGCTGCAGGACTACCGCGCCATCACGGGCGCGGGCGAGTCCTTCGGGGCCGCCGTCGGTGAGCCGATCGAGCTCGAGGGCACGTACTGCGAGCTGCTGCTCGACCGGCGCCTGGACGGCAACATCGTCCAGGACGCGACCGCCGACCCCCGCGTCCGCGACCTCGCGATCACCGGCGACGCCGAGATCGGCGCGTACATCGGCGTCGAGGTCGTCCTTCCGGACGGCGAGCTCTACGGCACGTTCTGCTGCGTCAGCCACGAGCCGGACCCCGCGCTGCACGCCCGCGACGTACGGTTCCTGCAGGTCTTCGCACGCCTCATCGCCGATCAGCTCAAGCGCGAGGAGGTCGAAACGCAGGCGCGCCGGGCCGAGATGACCGCCGCCAACGTCGGCGCCCTGCTCGCCGCCCTCGCCGCGCGCGACGGCTACACCGAGTCTCACTCGCAGGCGGTGGTCGACCTGGCGCTGGCGATCGCCGCGGGCCTCGGGATGTCTCATGGCGAGCTGCTCGACGTCGAGAACGCCGCGCTGCTGCACGACATCGGCAAGATCGGCGTGCCCGACGCCGTGCTGCACAAGCCCGGCAAGCTCGACGACGACGAGTGGGACATGATGCGGCTGCACCCCGTCATCGGCGAACAGGTCGTCGCGTCGATGGACACGCTCGCGCATCTCGCGCCCGTCGTCCGCGCCGAGCACGAGCGCTGGGACGGGGCCGGATATCCGGACGGGCTGGCGGGCACCGAGATCCCGCTCGCGTCGCGCATCATCCTCGTCGCGGACGCCTTTCACGCGATGACCTCCGACCGGCCCTATCGCAGGGCCCTCCCGCGCGACGTGGTCCTGAGCGAGCTTCGCGACAACGCCGGCAGCCAGTTCTGCCCGACCGTCGTGGCGGCTGCGCTCACCGCGCTGGGCTGAGCGGGCTACATTGACGGCTTGGCCGCCGTCGCGCGCTTCAGCGTCGTCCCGAGCCCGCCCACCGCGGTCGAGGCACCCGACGTCGTCCTCGCGCGCCTGCGCGGCTGACCCGTGCTGCTCGGCGTCGACGTCGGCGGCACGTTCACCGACGCGGTGCTCGCGAGCGGCGGGCGGATCGTCACGGCGAAGGCGCCGACGACGCCCGGCGATCAGTCCGAGGGCGTCATGGCGGCGGTCGCCGCGGCGCTGGAGCGCGCGGGCGCGACGGCGTCCGACGTCGAGGCCTTCGCCCACGGCATGACCGTCGCGACGAACGCGCTGCTCGAGGGGCGCGGCGCGCGCACCGCGCTCGTCGCGACCGAGGGCTTCACCGACGTCGTCGAGCTCGGCCGCCAGGCGCGGGCCGACCTCTACCGCCTCTGCGCCGCGCACCCGGCGCCGCTCGTCCCGCCCGAGCGGCGCGTCCCGGCGCCCGAGCGCACGGGCCCGGCCGGGGTCCTGCGCGAGCTCGCCGATCCGGCCGCGCTCGCGGCGGCCGTCGCCGAGCACGAGCCCGAGGCCGTCGCGGTCGTCCTCCTGCACGCCTACGCGCACCCCGGCCACGAGCGCGCGGTCGCAGACGCCCTGGCCGCGGCGCTGCCCGAGGTCCACGTCTCGCTGTCGCACGAGGTCGTCGGGACGTTTCGCGAGTACGAGCGCGCCGCGACGACCGAGGTCGACGCCGCGCTGTCGCCGCTGCTCTCGCGCTACCTCGGCCGGCTGCTCGAGCAGGCCGCCGGCGGGGGCCTGCCCGAGCCGCGGATCATGCAGTCCAGCGGCGGCCTGGCGGCGGCCTCGCTCGCCGCCCGCCACGCCGCCTTCACCGTGCTCTCCGGGCCGGCCGGGGGCGCCGCCGCCGCGGCGCTCGTCGCGCGCAGCAGCGACCGCGAGGACCTCGTCTGCTTCGACATGGGGGGCACGTCCTGCGACGTGTGCGTCGTCGAGGGGGGCGCCGTGCGCGAGACGGCGGGACGCGAGGTCGGCGGGCGGCCGCTCGCGCTGCCGATGGTCGACATCCACACCGTCGGCGCCGGCGGCGGCTCGGTGGCCTGGCGCGATCCCGGCGGAGCGCTGCGCGTCGGGCCGCGCAGCGCGGGCGCCGAGCCCGGGCCGGCGTGCTACGGGCGCGGCGGCGAGGAGCCGACGGTCACCGACGCCAACCTCGTGCTCGGCCGTCTCGGCGACGACGCGCCGCTGGCGGGCGGCGTGAGGCTCGACCGCGCGGCGGCCGAGCGGGCGATCGGGGCGCTGGCGTCCGAGCTCGGCCTGGAGGCCGTCGCCTGCGCGGAGGGCATCGTGCGCGTCGCGGACTCCGAGATGGTGCGCGCGCTGCGCGTCATGACCGTCGAGCAGGGCATCGACCCGCGCCGCTTCGCGCTGCTGGCCTTCGGCGGCGCCGGGCCGCTGCACGCCGCGGCGATCGCCGCCGAGCTCGGGATGGACACGATCCTCTGCCCGCGCGCCTCGGGCGTGCTGAGCGCGCTCGGGCTCGCGGCAGCCGACCGCCGCGCGACCGAGCAGCGCACCGTCCTGCTCGCCGGCGACGAGCTCGACGCCGGCGCCCTCGCCGCCGCGCGCGACGCCGTCGCGGGCGCCGCGCGCGAGACGCTCGGCGCACCGGATCCCCGCGTCGAGCTCGCCCACGAGGTCCGCTATCGCGGCCAGGCCCACGAGCTGACGGTGCACGAGCCCGCCGGGCCGGGGGTCGAGGAGCTGCGGGCGGCCTTCGAGGCGCTGCACGAGGAGCGCTACGGCTACCGCGACGAGCGCGCGCCGATCGAGGTCGTGACGATCCGGGCGCGCGCGAGCGTTGCGGGCCCGCGGCTCGACCTCGCCGCTGGCGGTGGCGCGGCCGGCTTCGAGCGCACCCGGCGCGAGGTCGTCTTCGACGGCGAGCGCCACGACGCCGAGGTCCTGCGCGGCGAGCCGGCGCCGGGCGAGCGGATCGACGGGCCGGCGATCTGCGAGCTGCCCGAGGCGACGCTCGCGCTGCCGCCCGGCTGGAGCGGCACCGTCGACGACGCCGGGACGATCGTCCTGCACAGGCACGAGGCGCCCGCGTGAGCCTCGACCCGATCGATCTGCAGGTCGTCGGCGGCGCGCTGCGCGCCGCCTGCGAGGAGATGGGCGCGACGCTCATCCGCAGCGCGCACTCGGCGAACATCAAGGAGCGCCGCGACTGCTCGACGGCGCTCTTCGACCCGGCGGGCGAGATGGTCATGCAGGCCGAGCACATCCCGGTCCACCTCGGGGCGATGCCCGCCGCCGTCGCCGCGGTCCTCGGCGAGGATCACGCCGAGGGGCGGCCGTGGGTCCTCAACGACCCCTACCGCGGCGGCACGCATCTGCCCGACATCACGGTCATCACGCCCGTCCTCGCCGGCGACGGCGAGCTGCTCGGCTTCGCTGCCAGCCGCGCCCATCACGCCGACGTCGGCGGCCGCGTCCCCGGGTCGATGCCCGCCGACTCGACGACGCTCGAGGAGGAGGGCGTCGTCATCGCGCCGCGGGTGCTCGACGGCGGTGCGATCGACGAGCTCGTCGCGCAGATGCGCCAGCCCGACCAGCGCCGCGCCGACCTGCGCGCCCAGCTCGCCGCCAACCGCATCGGCGCGCGGCGCCTGCGCGAGCTCGCCGAGCGCCTCGGCCCGGAGGCCCTGCGCGAGGCGACCGGCGCCGTCCTGGACTACGCCGAGCGCCGCACGCGCGCCTGCCTCGCCGCGCTTCCGGACGGCCCGCGCGAGGCGCACGACGTCCTGGAGGCCATCGACGGCGATCTCGAGCTGCGCCTCATCGCCACCGTCGAGGGCGACCGCCTCGTGCTGGACTTCGCAGGCAGCGCCGGCCAGGACCCCGGCAACCTCAACTGCCCGCTGGCGGTCACGCGCTCGGCGGCCTACTTCGCCGTCCGCGTCCTCACCGATCCCGACGTGCCGCCGAGCGCGGGCGCCTATCGCCCGATCGAGGTGCGCGCGCCGGAGGGCTCGCTGCTGAACGCCCGCTCGCCGGCGGCCGTCGCCGGCGGCAACGTCGAGACGTCCAGCCGCGTCGCCGACCTCGTGCTCGCCGCGTTCGGGCGCGCGCTCGGGCAGGGGACGATGAACAACCTCACCCTCGGATCCGAGCCGGCGGGCGCAGCCGCCTCCGGCGGCGACGGCTTCACGTACTACGAGACGCTCGGCGGCGGCCAGGGCGCCTGCCCGGACGCCGACGGCCCCAGCGGCGTCCACGTCGCGATGTCCAACACGCTCAACACGCCCGTCGAGGCGCTCGAGCTCGAGTTCCCGCTGCGCGTCGTGCGCTACGAGATCCGCCGCGGCTCCGGCGGCGCCGGCGAGCACCGCGGCGGCGACGGCATCGTCCGCGAGCTCGAGGCGCTCGCGCCGATGGCCTACTCGCTCATCACCGAGCGCCGCCGCCACGCCCCGCGGGGCGCGGCCGGGGGCGAGCCCGGCGCGCACGGGCGCAACCTCCTCAACGGCGAGGAGCTCCCCGCGAAGGCCACCGGCGAGCTGGCGCCGGGCGACCGGCTCGCGATCGAGACCCCGGGCGGCGGCGGCCACGGCCGGCCCGCGCCGGGCGCCTGACATCCTTCCGGCGATGGACGAACGCGAGCGCATCGGCTTCGTGGGGCTCGGGATCATGGGCTCGCGCCAGGCCGCGAACCTCGCCCGCGCCGGCTACGAGCTCACGGTCTTCAACCGCACGCGGGCGACAGCGGAGGCGTGGGTCGCCGAGCACGGCGGCACGGTCGCCGACTCCCCCGCCCGCGTCGGCGCGGAGAGCGACATCGTCATCAGCATGGTCGTCGACGGCGACCAGGTGCGCCACGTCCTGCTCGGCGAGCACGGCGTGGCCTCGGGCGCCGCGCCCGGGAGCCTCTGCGTCGACATGTCGACGATCGCGCCCGCGCAGACGCGCGCGATCGGCGCCGCCCTCGCCGAGCGCGGCCTGAGGATGCTCGACGCGCCGGTGACGGGCTCGTCCCCGAAGGCGCAGGACGGGACGCTGACGATCATGGCCGGCGGCGATCGCGCCGACTTCGCGCGTGCCGAGCCCCTGCTGCGCGTCATGGGCGAGCTCGTCGTGCACGTCGGCGAGCTCGGCCAGGGCGAGATGGTCAAGCTCATCAACAACGCCGTCGCGGCCGCGAACGCGGCGACCGTCGGCGAGGCGCTGCTGCTCGGCCAGCGCGCAGGCGTCGACCTCGACGCGCTCGTCGAGGTCATGGGAAAGGGCTCGGGCGCATCGGCGATGCTCGCGCTGAAGTCCGGACCGATGCGCGAGCACGACTACACGACGCTCTTCAAGCTCGAGCACATGCTCAAGGACGTGCGCCTCTGCCTCGAGGAGGCGCAGGCGGCGCAGGCTCCGTTCGCGTCGGCGGGCCGGGCCCGCGACGTGCTCGTGGCCGCGATGGCCCGAGGCCACGCACAGGACGACTTCGCGGCGCTCATCGAGGTGCTCGAGGGCTTCGCGGGGACGCGCCTGGACTCCCGAGGCACAGGTTCGTCACAATCAAAACCCGCTGATTAGCAGGGAAGTTTGTGGTTTCGGCGCGACCTGTGGCACAATGTCCGCCTCCCGTTGTCCGGACCTCAGGACGGTCCGCGTATGACGGGTTCGTTTCGTTTCGAGTCTCACCGTCCCGTCCCGTCGTCGTCTGGTTCTCTATGCCTATTGCGTTCAAGGAGTGGGCGGTCACCGTCCGTGCGCTCGCCGAAGGCGAGCAACTCATCACCCTGCGGAAGGGCGGAATCCGCGAGTCCGACAAACGCTTTCGCGTGGAGCACGAACGCTTCTTCCTGTACCCGACGTTCGACCATCAGCGCCGGGATCTCGTGCGCGCCTCGCACATCCCCGAGCTCGATCGCGCCCTCGAGGAAGGCGTCTGGCCCGAGGGCGAGGCGCCCTCCGAGGCGCTGACGCACGACGGCCACATCCCGCAGCCCGACCGGGTGCGCATCCGCGCCTGGGCCGAGCTCGCCGGTCAGTTCACGATCACCGATCCGCGCTGCGTCGACGCGCTGTCGCCGTTCTACGTGTGGAGCACGGACTACGCCGAGAAGCGCCTGGAGTGGAAGCGCCGCCACCCGCTGCACGTCCTGCTGCTGCGCACCTACCGCATCCCGCGCCCGGTCACGGTCCGCGTGAAGGACGAGTACGGCGGCTGTCGCTCGTGGCTCGATCTCCAGCGCGATCTCCCGTTCGAGGGCACGCCCGTGCTCTCCGACGACGAGTTCGAGCGCGCAGCCGAGGAGATCCGCGCGATCGCCGACGGCGGCGTCCCCGCGCTGGCCTGATTTGATCGCAGCGCTCGGCTCTGCCGGGCGGATCCTCGCCGTCGGCATCGGCGGCGGGGGCGACGTCGTCGGCGCGCTCGCCGTCGCCGAGCTCGCCCGCGCGCTCGGGACCCCATCGGTCGTCGGCGGGCTGACCTGGGAGCGGCGGCCGATCGACCCGCTGCCCGGCCCCCGGCGCATCGACGAGCTCTCCGCCGCGCGCCGCCTCGGCGATGCGATCGCACTCGCCGGACCCGACACGAGCGGGCCGGGCGGCTTTCTCTTCGCCGAGTCGCACGTCGCCCGCCACCTCGGCGAGCCGACGCTCCTGCTCGATCCCAACGGCGGGCCGGCGGCCGTTGCGGCCGGCCTGCGCGAAGCCGCCTCCGCCCTGGACTGCGACCTCGTCGTGCTCCTCGACGTCGGCGGCGACGTCCTCGGGCACGGCGACGAGGACGGGCTCGCGAGCCCGCTCGCCGACGCGGTGTGCCTCGCGGCGGCGCCCGCGCTCGTCGCGGCCGGTCTCCCCGTGCTGCTCGCCGTCTTCGGGGCCGGCTGCGATGGCGAGCTGCGGCCCGGCGAGGTGCTCGAGCGCAACGCCGAGGTCGCCGCCGCCGGCGGACACCTCGGCACCTGGGGCCCGGGCGCCGCGGAGCTCGAGCGCCTCGAGGCCGCGGCCGCCGAGGTCCCGACGGAGGCCAGCGCGATGGCGCTGCGCTGCGCGCGCGGCGCGACCGGTGCGGTGCCGATCCGCCGCGGCCGCAGGACCGTGGAGCTCACGTACGCCGGGGGGCTGGTGTTCTTCCTGCAACCGCTCGTGGCGCTGCGCACCGCGAGCCGCTGCGCCGCGCTCGTGCAGGAGGCGGCGTCGCTCGAGGAGGCCAACGCGATCCTCCTCGCCCGCGGGATCTCGACGGAGCTCGAGTACGAGCGGCGCAGCTGAGGCGCCGAGACATCCGCGACCGCCGGAGCAGGTGAACGCTACGGTTCGGCGGTGCCCGCCCGACTGCTCATCGCCTGCGCGACCGCCGCCGCGCTGTGCGTCCTCGCGGCGCCCGCGGCAGCGCAGGTGCAGCCCTACCGCGCCGGGGACTTCGGCGGCTTCCACGACATCCTCCCGCCGGGCACGAACGGCCGGACGAACCTCGTCGAGCTCGCGGCGTTCCTCGCCTCCGGCGCGCGCCCCGCCCACAACGACGACCAGCGCGACATGTACGCGCGGCTGCTGAGCGCAACCCCCGGCGTCACCCGCGAGAACCTCGGCTCGCTCTTCAAGGACGCGAGCTTCGGCATCCCGCCCGGCGGCCAGGCGCGCGTCTACAGCCCGCGCGACGGGCTGACGATCGCGCGCGACGCGGCCTTCGGCGTCCCCCACGTCTACGGCAGCACGCGGGCGGCCGCGATGTTCGGCCTCGGCTACGTCGGCGCCGAGGACCGCCTGTTCTTCATGGACGCCCTGCGCCACGCCGGCCGCGGCCAGCTCAGCTCGTTCGCCGGCGGCGCGGCGGGCAACCGGGCGCAGGACCAGGAGCAGTGGCAGGTCGCGCCGTACACCGAGGCCGACCTCGAGCGCCAGGCCGACCAGCTCGACGACCTCTACGGCGAGGAGGGCCGCCGGCTGCAGGAGGACGCGGCGAACTACGTCGCGGGGGTCAACCGCTTCATCTCCGAGGCGAAGGCGGACGTCACCCGGATGCCGGGCGAGTACGCGGCGATCGGCCGCCCGCTCGGACCCGACCCCTGGCGGGTGAACGACGTCATCGCGACGGCATCGCTCGTCGGCGGGATCTTCGGCAAGGGCGGCGGGCGGGAGCTCACGCAGATGGAGCTGCGGCGGTCGTTCGTCGAGCGCTACGGCTCGCGCCGCGGACAGGTCCTCTGGCGCGAGTGGGCGGCCTTCGAGGACCCCGACGCGCCGACGACCGTGCGCGGCCGCCGCTTCTCCTACCAGGCGCAGCCGAAGCGGCCCGCCCGCCGCGGCCTCGCGATCGCCGACAAGGGGTCGCTGCGGCGCACGACGGTCGTCGCAGAGGGCGCGACGGCGCCGGGCAACGCCCTGACCGGCCTGCTCGGCGGGCTGCTCGGCGGCCCGGGCGGCGCGATGTCCAACGCGCTGCTCGTCGCGGGAACGGAGTCGGCGACGGGCAAGCCGCTGGCGGTCTTCGGGCCGCAGACGGGCTACTTCTCGCCGCAGATCCTCATGGAGCAGGACGTCCACGCCCCGGGCCTCGAGGCCCGCGGCGCGGCGTTCCCGGGCGTCAACCTCTTCGTCCTGCTCGGCCGCGGACAGGACTACGCCTGGAGCGCGACCTCCGCGGGCCAGGACATCACCGACACGTTCGCGCTCGAGCTCTGCGAGCCCGACGGGGGCACGCCCTCGATCGACTCGTCGCACTACCGCTATCGCGGTGACTGCGAGGCGATCGAGAAGCTCGAGCGCGTCAACCGCTGGTCGCCGACCGTCGCCGACGCGACGCCCGCCGGCAGCCAGACGCTGCGCGCCGAGCGCACGAAGCTCGGCCTCGTCACGGGCCGGGCGACGATCGCCGGCAAGCCGGTGCTCTACACCCAGCTGCGCTCGACGTACATGCACGAGGTCGACTCCGCGCGCGGCTTCGCGGACTTCAACGATCCCGCCCGGATGCGCGATGCGCGCGACTTCCAGCGGGCGGCCGCGAAGATCGGCTACACGTTCAACTGGCTCTACGCCGACGACCGCGACATCGCGTACTTCAACTCGGGCAACAACCCGCAGCGCGCGGCAGGCGTCACCGGCCAGCTCCCGATGCCGGCGCGGCTGGAGTGGCGGCGCTTCGACGCGGCTCGCAGCACCGCCGCGTACACCCCGTTCTCCCAGCATCCGCAGGCGATCAACGGCCAGCCGTACATCACGTCCTGGAACAACAAGCAGGCGCGCGGCTACGCAGGCGCGGACACGAACGTCTACTCGTCGGTCTTCCGCTCACAGATGCTCGACGAGGAGATCGCGGCGCGCATCGCCGGGCCGCGGACGATCGACCTGCCCGATCTCGTCGAGGCGATGGGCGAGGCGGCGACGACCGACCTGCGCGCCGAGCGCGTCCTGCCGCTGGCGCTCGACGTCATCGGCACGCCCGCCGATCCGGCGCTCGCCGGGGCGGTCGCCGCGCTGCGCGCCTGGGTCGCCGACGGCTCGCACCGCCGCGACCGCGACGGCGACGGGCGCTACGAGCACGCCGAGGCGATCCGGATCCTCGACGCCTTCTGGCCGCGCTGGATGCGCGCGCAGTTCGAGCCGGCGCTCGGAGCAGCGCTCTACGAGCAGCTCGTCGCGGCCCACGAGGTCGACGACACGCCCAACGGCCACGGCGCGCACAGGGGCTCGGCGTACCAGGGCGGCTGGTACGGCTACGCGGCGAAGGACCTGCGGCGCGTCCTCGGCCGCAGGGTCGCCAAGCCGTACTCCAAGCGCTACTGCGGCGCCGGGCGGCGCGCGCGCTGCCGCGACGCGCTGCGCGAAGCGCTCGCGGCCGCGCTGCGCGACAGCCCGACGAGGCTCTACGCCGACAGCGCGTGCGCCGCCGCGGGCAAGCCGGCCGACCAGGCGTGCTTCGACGCGATCGGCTTCCGCCCGACCGGCGGCGTGACGCAGCCGATGATCGGCTGGCAGAACCGGCCGACGTACCAGCAGGCCGTCGAGGTCCAGGGCCACCGGCCGCGGCCGTAGGCGCTTCGTGTGGGTCGAGTCGAGCTCGCGGAACTTCAGCGCGCGGCATGAGGAGCGCGACACGGCCGAGGTCCGCGGCGTGCTCGAGCAGCTCGAGGCCACCCGCGAGCGGATCGGCGGCCTGTTTCCGAAGCTCCCCGCCGAGGTCGCGGTCGTCGTGCACTCAAGCGGCGCCGCGCTGGACCTCGCACAGCCGTTCCTGCCGGTCATGCGGCGCATCACGACGCCGGCCGCGCGGCGCTACCTCGCCGGCTGGCCCACCCGCGCGACGCTGCACGTCCTGACGCCGCGGCTGCTCGCCGAGCGCGCCGCGAACGTCGAGGGCTCGCGCGAGATGCTCGCCCTGACGCCGTCCGCGCTCTACGTCCAGCTCGTCGTCGCCGAGTGCAACCCCGACCTGCCGCCGCCGTGGACGCTGCGCAGCACGTCGCGCGCCGCGAAGTGGGCGTGGCTCGTCGCCGGCGCGGCGCAGTGGTTCTCGGGCCAGACGGCCCACGCCCGCCCGGCGATCGCCCGCCGCCTGCGCGAGGGCCGGCGCCCGGACTTCCCGCCCGGCCTGCGCGACGCCGCGCTGCTCGGCGGCACGGTCGTCGACCTCGTCGCGCGCGAGGAGGGCGTCGCGAGCGCCGTGCGCCTGGCCTGCTCGCTGCCGCGCGGCGGGCCGCGCGAGGCGCTCATCGCGACGTTCGGGGGCCGCGCGATGGTGCATACCGAGGGCACCTGGCGCGCGCACCTGTCGCGGATGGCCGGACGCTGATCCGCGGGTGTCGGATCCCTCATCAGCGGGTTGCAAGACGCCGCCGATCCCGGCCTCCCAAAAGCACACCCGAAGATCGTTCGCGAGGCTCGAGCGCCGCCGGTAGCGTCGACGGCGATGATGTTCGAGGTTGCCGATCCCCACGCAACCTGCGCCGCTGGCGAACGGGCGCGCGCGCCGAGGATCAGCCCGTCGACCGAGCCGCTCGCTGACATCGCGCGCGAGCCGGGCGAGCGCGAACGCGCGGGCGTCGCACCCGACGATCCCCTGGCGCGCTCGCTCGCGCGGGCCGTGCGTCAGCGGGGCGAGGCGCCGGTCGCGCTGCTCCAGCGCTATCGCGGAAACGCGAAGTGGGCCCCGATCGTGGCGGACTTCGAAGCGGCCTATACGACGCTGCCGGACGCGCTGAAGCTGCCGGAGTACCTCGAGCAGCGGCTCAGCGCGCTGGAGCGGTTCACGAAGGACGGGCGCATCGAGGACTCCTCCGCGGTGGTCGTTCCCCGCCTTCGCGACGCGCTGAGCCGGCTCGCGGCCGCGTTGCCCGCCGACGACGACGCCCGGCAGGTCGTTGCGGAGCGCGTGACGGACCTTCTCGTCGCCACCTGCCTCGTCGTCGCTCGCGGCACGAACCGGCGAATCGAGGTGATGACCCCCGACACGCTGCAGAGGCACCTGCTGTCGCTGGCGATCGAGCTGCGAGGACGCAAGCCCTTCGGCGAGACGGCGATCGGCACGATCGGAGCCGGCAAGACGCTCGCTGAGGACATGCTGCTCCTCAACCTCCTCAACATGCTGCCCAAGGCGCGCGCGGAGATCCTCTCGAGCACGCTGTTCGACGCGATCCGCGCGAGCGACCGGATCGACGACGTGATGCTGGCAAGCTCGGGACACGAGGAGCAGCACTACCTCAGCACGTGCGGGATCGCCAGCCGCGACCAGGAGATCCTCACCCACGTCGGCAGCATCGCCGGGCTCATCTGCGTGGGTCGCCACGTGCTCGCCGCGGCCGGGACGAAGCTCGATCGCAACAAGGCGGCGCTGCGCAAGCGCAACTCGTTCCAGGCCGTCGGCGACGCGCCCGAGCTCATGGAGTGGGTGTCCGTCTACGACATGTGCGCCGGCACGATCGCCGACGCCGGCGCGGAGCTCTCCAGCATCGAGCAGGACGCGCTCGCCATCCTCCAGCGATCGCGCTCCTGCACCGGCGACCTCGAGGGGCTCACGGACCGCTGGGCGAAGGTCATGCAGCGCGCGGTCGTCATCCTCGCACCGGCCGCGAACCCCGACGCGCCCCTGTCGTTGCTGACGACGAAGTACTTCGGGGGCCACTGGCATACGAGCGCGTTCGCCGCCGCGCTCGTCGAAGGGCTCGGGATCTTCCTCCGCGGAGAAGCGGACGCGCGACAGGAGCCGCCGGATGCCGGGCAGTACTCGATGCTGCTGACGTCGGAGCTCTATCCATTCCAGCAGCACGCCGGCACCACGATTCGCAGGACGCGCGACGAGTGGAAGGACGCGCGCGTGCTGACGCGGCTCTGGGAGACGACGGTGTGGTACGGCGGCGTGCCCCTCGGCGTTCCCGGACACGCGCTCTATCTCAAGGCCGTGCGTCAAGACGGACAGCAGCTGTTCCTGCTCGGCGAGCCGAAGGCGAGCGCCTATCAGCGGCACACCGGGGAGCAGCTGGCGGGCTGGATCGCGTACTACGACGAGGTCTCGCTGCCGTTCGACCCGTTTGACAGCGCCTGACGCGTCTCGTGCTCGACGATCTCGCGGGCAAGCGCGTCGTGGTGGTGGAGCACCTCGTCGCCGTGGACGTACTCCTGCGCGTAGGCGGCGCGGAGGTCGTCCGGCGCCTCGACGGCGGTGAGCACGGCGCTGCCGAGCACCCGCCCATCGGGCAGCTCGGCGAGCGTGACGGCGTGCGTGCGCAGGCGGGTCTCGTCGCCGGCGACGAACCAGCCGCTCTTCATGGCGACCGCCGCCTCGGGCACGCCGAGCGCGGCGGCCGCGGCGCGACGGGCGCCGAACGTCTGGCCCTCGGGCACCGCGCGCATCCAGTCCAGCAGCCGTGCCGCGACGTCGTCGCCGCGCCGCCCGGCGAGAACGAGCGCGGCATAGCCGGCCGCGACGTCCTCGGCGCCGACGAGCACGCGGCCGAAGCTCCGCGGGCCCGCCCCATCCAGCGGCCACTCCCGGCCCGTGCGCGCGGCGAGCTCGGCGAGCAGCTCGGGCCCGCCGCAGGCGTCCCACAGCGCGACGGTCTCGTCGTTGGAGCTGACGGTCACCGCGGGCCGAGCGGCGCGGGCCCACTCCTCCGAATCGGCAAACGACGCGGCGCCGGCCCAGAACACCAGCGGCTTCAGGACGCTCGCGCAGCGCAGGCGCTCCCCCGTGCCTGCCACGCGCCGCAGCCGCACTGCGCCGTCGACGGTCACCGCGAACGCGGCCGACTCGACCACCGGTGCTACAGCGCCCGCATCCTGTTGTTGCGCGGGTTGTGCTCGACCTCCGCCAGGCCGAGCGCCTCCAGCAGCGGCGGCATGTACATCCCGAAGCGCCCCCGCATCCCCTTCCTCGTGCCGTAGAAGCCGCCGACCGGATTGGACTCCGACCGCGCCCACGCCTCGACCGTGCCCTCCTTCGCGGGCTTCTGCTCGTCGGCGCTGCCCAGCGCCATCCAGTCTCCGAGCTCGACGAGCATCGCGTGGAGGTCCTCGATCGCCTCGAGACGGTAGGTGAGCCTCGACGAGCCCACCTGGCAGACGATCACCGGCGGGTCGGCCGACTCGTCGCGGTACATCGTGTACTCAGACGTGCCCGGCGGCGTCTTCAGCACCCACGGGTCGTCCCTCGTCCCCTCGCCGGCGGCCACGCGGCGATGCTATACCGGCCGCGCGTCGATCTCGAACCAGACGCGGCTGCTGCCCTCGTGGATCCCCCAGCAGTCCGCGAGCTTCGCGACGATGAGCAGCCCCCGCTTGCCGATCTCGTCGCGGCGCCGCTCACGGACGTCGCTGACGAACCCGGCGCCCTCGTCGGCGACCTCGCCGTAGACCCTCGTGCCCTCGACGGCGAGGCGCAGCCGGATCTCGCCGACGCCGTAGATCGCGGCGTTCGTCGTCAGCTCGGAGACGATCACGAGCAGATCGTCGAGCTGGCGCGACGGCAGTTCGCGCTCGAGCCGCGCGTGCACGGCCGTCCGCGCGATGACGGACGCGTCGGTGCTGCGCGGCAGCTCCACCGCGAGCTCCGGCGCCGAGTCGCGGGTCTCAGGCATGTCGCGCCGGCAGCGCATCGTCGGGGATGTCGCCCGCGACCGCGCTGTGGCGCTGCGCGAGCAGGTCCTTCTGCGCCTGGACGTCGGCCTTGCTCAAGCGCGCGCAGCGCCGCAGCGCATGCGCCTGCGCGTAGGTCAGCCCGTCGGCCCCGGGCACGCCCACCGATGGGGACGCATCGGGCCGGGCGGGGGACTGCAGAACGTCGGAGGCGATCGGTCGCTCGCGCGCCACGACTTGCCCCTTTCCGCTGGAAGGGAGGCCCCCACGAGTCCACAACTCGTCCCCGCGTACGGTCCTCGGCGGGCCAGATGAACTTCCAACGTAGCAGCGTCCGGGGAGGAACTCACGTCCTACAGCGGCAGCTCCGTCCCGATCCAGGCGATGAGGCCGACGATCGCGCAGCCGCCGAGCAGGCCCGCGAGCACGCGCCCCGGCGCCGGCCCGGAGGGCCGCTCCGCGCTGACGATCTCGGCCTGCAGCAGCACCTCGCGCGCAGCCGCGAAGCCGGACTCGGGCACCATGACGTCGCGCGGCCCCGCCGCGAGCATGTCCGGGACGTCGAAGCCGCGCGTGCGCTGCAGCGCCGACGGCACGCCCTCCTCGAGCAGCAGGCCCTGGATGAACTCGGCCTCCGCCTGGTTCTGCGCGCCGGCGACCCGGACGAGGTCGCCCTCGGCGTACTGCGGCTTGATCTTGCGCGCGCGCTCGTGGCTGCGCGAGGTCTCGTCGGAGAGCGCCCTCCCCGAGTAGACCAGCGGCATGTTGCAGAAGCGGCAGAAGCGCGCGTCGAGCGGATGGGGCTCGGCGCAGCTGGGGCACACGAGCGGCTGCGACGCGCGAGCCATCACGTGACCTCGAGCGCGGCCTCCGAGATCGTGCCGTCCTCGATCCGGTAGTGGCGGACGGTCGGATCGCCACGCTTCGGGACGCCGACGATGAGCCACTCCACGCCCGGCCACAGCGCCGCGAAGTTCAGGTCGGTCTGCGACGGAAACGGGTCCGAGCGCGTGTGCGAGTGGTAGATCGCGGCAAGCTCGTCGCCCGCGGCCTCGATGCCGTCGATGAGGCGCATGAGCTCAAGGCCGTCGATCTCGAAGCGAAACGGGCTGGCGACGACGTTCTCCGTCGCGTGCACGGCGGTCGCGCCGCCGTCGCGGCCGGCGATGACCCCGCAGCACTCGTCGGGCGCGTCGCGCACCGCGTGCGCCACGATCTCGTCGAGCAGGCCGCGGGCGATCCGCACGATCCGTCGCTACGCGCTGATGCGCTTGGACTCGTCGGTCTCGTCGTCCTTGGAGATGTTCGAGATCGAGTCCTTGAACTCGCGCATGCCCTTGCCGAGCGACTTGCCGACCTCGGGGAGCTTCTTCGGGCCGAGCACGACGAGTGCGATGACGAGGACGACGATGAGCTCCATCGGTCCGATGTTGAATGGCATGGGTTCGGGCCTTCCTTGCGCGGTGGGAGTCGCCTCATCGTAGAGGCGTTCATCCCCTTATACGCCCGAACGCGCCAGACCGATGACTTTCTTCGAGAACTACGCGGCGCGTTCTGCCGGAACTACCCGCTGCCGGTCTCGATGGCGTCCGGCACGAGCGGCCGCCGGGCCGCCGCGCGCAGCACGACGAGATGCTGGCCCTCGGCCCCCATGATCGACGCCGTCGTCTGCAGGAGCCGGGCCTCGACGAGCTTGGACTGGGCGTCGTGGTACGCCGCGACCTGCGCGAGCTCGAGCGCGATGAGGAACGCGAGCGCGCCGGCCTCGTCGCGGACGTCGGCGAGGTCGGTCCCGCCGCCGGTGACGTCGGCCGCGCGCGGCTCGGCGGGCAGCGCCCCGCCGAGGTCGGTCAGCGCGGTCTCGAGGACCTTCACGTGCTCCTGCTCGTGCCCGCGCAGCACCCGCGCGGTCCGGGCCACGCGCGCGGACAGCAGGTCGCGATCGAGGATGTCGTCGTAGGCGAGCACCGCCGTGCGCTCGAGCGTGATCGCCTTCTGCAGCAGCGTCCCGTCCGTGTCGGCCTCGGCCGGCGCGCCGCGCACGACGAGCAGCAGCGGGATCGCGGAGACCGCGACGCCGGCGCCGACCCCGCGGCCGAGCAGCTCGCGCCGGTCGCAGTGGGCGTCCGCCCCGATCACGACGCGCGGCCGGTGACGAACGCCCCGGGCACCTGCGGCTCGCCGAGCGCGCCGAGCAGGACCGAGACGTGCTCGGCCTCGCACGTGAGGATCCCCGCGGCGGTCGCGCGCAGCTCGCCCTGCGAGAGCTTCGGCAGCAGGTCGATGTAGGAGGCGATCGCCGTGTTCTCGAGGTCGACCGCAAAGCGCAGGACGTCGCGCTGGGTGCGCAGCCGCGGGAACTCGTAGTCGGACCGCGGCTCGTTCGGCGTGCCCCCGAGGTCACGGATCGCCGCGGCGAGCGCGTCGACGTGCGCCTGCTCCTGCTCGAGGAAGCCCTGGGCGATCTGCAGCGTGCCGCCCCGCAGCCGGCCCGCGCCGGCCTTGTAGGCCGCGACCGCCATGAGCTCGAGGTCGAGCGCGGAGTTCAGGATCTCGACGTCCGCGTCGTCGGACTCGTCGGGCCCGGTCTGGACGTTCGGGTTCTTCGTGTCGTCGCCGCACGCCGCGAGCAACGACGCCGAGCCGCCCGCGAGGGTCGCGCCGGCCATGCCGAAGAGGCGCCTGCGCGAGAGCGGGTCGCGCGGGAAGCCGTCGAGATCCGTTACCACCAGACGGTGGAGTCTAGGTTCTCGATCTCGTCGAGGGGCTTCGTGTAGATGCCGGAGGAGAGGTACTTCCAGCCGTCGTCGCAGACGATGAAGACGACGTTGCCCTCGTCGATCTCGTTTGCGATGCGAACGGCCACGCGTGCGATCGCGCCCGAGGAGACGCCGGCGAAGATGCCCTCCTCGTCGAGGAGCTTGCGCGTCCAGATGACGGCGTCCTGGTTGGTGACGAAGATCTTGCGGTCCAGGAGGCTCAGGTCGATGATCGGCGGGATGAAGCCGTCGTCGAGGGAGCGCAGGCCCTGGACGGGCTCGCCCTGCATCGGCTCGGCCGCGACGATCTTCACGGTGTCGCCGAGCTCCTCCTTGAAGCGGCGCGCGTTGCCCATGAGCGTGCCGCCGGTGCCGAGGCCCGCGACGAACGCGGCGATCTCGTCGAGCTCCTCGAGGATCTCCTTCGCCGTCCCGTTGTAGTGCGCGAGCGGGTTGGCCTCGTTGCCGTACTGGTAGGGCATGTAGTACTTCTCGGTGTCGGCGGCCATCTCGGTCGCCAGCGCCACCGCGCCGTTGGAGCCCTGGTTGCCGGGGCTGTAGACGATCTTCGCGCCGTACATCTCCAGCAGCTGCGTGCGCTCGGGCGTGACGTTGTCGGGCATGACGACCGTCAGCGGATAGCCCTTGCGCCGGCAGATCATCGCGAGGCTGATGCCGGTGTTGCCGGACGTCGGCTCGAGGATCGTCTGGCCGGGGCCGATGAGCCCGTGCTCCTCGGCGTGCTCGATGAGCGAGCGCGCGACGCGGTCCTTCACCGAGCCGGTCGGGTTGTGCGACTCGAGCTTGGCCCAGATGCGCACGCCGGGCTTCGGGCTCAGGCGCTTGAGCTCGACGAGCGGCGTGTTGCCGATCGCCTGGACGATGTCGCCGTAGCGACCGCCGCACGGCCGGTTCTGAAGCGGCGGGAGGGCCATGGGTGACGCAGTGTAGCCCGCCCGCGCCGTCAGGTACTCATCTTCGCTGCGCCAGGTCGGGCTGCACAGGTCAGGTTTCGAAGCGCCCGATCCACTCCGCGAGAAACGGCTCGGCGATCGCGTACTCGCCGCGCCCCTCCCGGCGCACGTGCTCGGCACGGACGAGCGCCGCGAGCGCCGTCTGCACCGTCGCCGTCGACGGCAGGCCGTGGCGCTGCTGGTAGTCGCCGCTCAGCGGGCGCGCCGGCGCCTCGGCCGCGAGCGCCTGCAGCACCATCCGCTGGGCCGCGGCGGCGCCGTCCCACAGGAGGCTGAAGTGGTTGTGCTCGGAGCGCAGCGTCGCCTCGAGCGCGCGCTCGAGCTCCGGCTCGCCGGCGGCCGCGCGCGCGGGCGTGGCCTCCCAGAGGAAGTACAGGAGCTCCTGCGTCGCGTACGGGTGCCCACCCGTGATCTGCAGCGCCCGCGCCCCCGCCGCGTGCTCGAGGCGCTTGCCCGTGTCGGTGAAGCGCTGCGCGGCGTGCGCGACGAAGTGCTCGGCGTCGATCGGCCCGAGCTCCATCTGCTTCGCCGAGCGCCAGAAGGGCTCGTTCTCGTCGTCGAAGATGCGGCGCATCATGTGGCGCTTGCTGCCGAGGTAGACGTGCGCGACCTCGGGCTGCTCCTGAAAGACCGAGCGCATGAGCTTCATGAGGCCGCTGTCGATCGCGATGACCTCCTGGAACTCGTCGAGGACGAGCGCCACGGGCCGGTCGCGCTCGCCGGCCAGCCGCCCGGGCAGCGTCAGGAGCGCCTCGAGCGTCGCGTCGAGGTCGCGCGCGGCCGCGCGGCCGCTGAAGTGAAACGACAGCGACCCCGTCTCGGGGTTGACCGTGACGACCGGCGCGACCCGCAGCGACGCGAACACCCGCATCCGCTCGCGCGCGCGCAGCAGCGGCGTGGCGATCTCCTCGTAGATCGTCTTGGCGAGCTTCTCGGCGAGCCGCTCCTTCGTCGGCGCGCGCATGAGGTCGACCTGCGCGACGAGCACCCCGTCGCGCACGAGATCCTGTGCGACGCGCCACATGAGCGACGACTTGCCGAAGCGCCGCGGCGCGACGACGACGACGTCCTGACCGTTGCGGATGTCGGCCGCCAGCTCGCGAACCTCGTCGGCGCGGTCGGTGAAGGCCTCGTCGAGCGCGAGCGGCCCGAAGCGGAACGGGTTGATCGGGGCGGCGCGACGTTGCATGTCGCGCGAGATTATTCCAGATGAGATTATCTTGTTCAACATAGTGTGACCGAATGCCGATGCGTCGGAGGCCCCGGTCCCCGCGCCCGGTAGGGTCCGGCCGCGTCCAGCCCCGGAGGCGTTCTCGCAGTGGTCTTTCCGACGATCCAATTCGCCGTCTTCTTTCCGATCGTGCTCGCGCTCTCGTGGGCGCTCATGCGACGCCAGAACGTCTGGAAGCCGTTCACGCTCGCGGCGAGCTACCTGTTCTACAGCGCCGCGAGCCCGTCGTTCTGCCTGCTGCTCGGCGGCGTGACGCTCGGAAACCAGGCCGCCGCGAAGCTCATCCACGCCACCGAGGACCAGCGCCGGCGCAAGCTCATCGTCAGCGTCGCGGTCGCGGCCGACCTCGCGACGCTCGGCGTCTTCAAGTACTACGGCTTCTTCGCCGAGGAGACCAACGCCGTGCTCGACAAGGTCGGGCTCGGCCTCCCGCTGCCGCTCGCCGCGATCGCGCTGCCGGTCGGCATCAGCTTCATCGTCTTTCAGGCGATCTCCTACACCGTCGACGTCTACCGCCGCGTCATCACGCCGGCGACGACGATGGACGTGGCGCTGTACCTCAGCTTCTTCCCGCATCTCGTCGCCGGCCCGATCGTCCGGGCGCGCGAGTTCATCCCCCAGCTGCAGACGCCGCGCGACCCGCGCAGGGTCGCCGTCGGCGCCGGCGTCGCGCTCATCGTCATCGGGCTCGTCAAGAAGGTCGCGATCGCCGACTTCCTCGCGCGCGAGATCGTCGACCCCGTCTTCGGCGTGCCGCAGGCCTACGCGGCGCCCGACGTCATCCTCGCCTCCTACGCCTATGCGGTGCAGATCTTCTGCGACTTCTCCGGCTACACGGACATCGCGATCGGCCTGGCGCTGCTCATGGGCTTCGTGTTCCCGCAGAACTTCGACCGCCCCTATCGCGCGGCGAGCTTCCGCGAGTTCTGGCGGCGCTGGCACATCACGCTGTCGCGCTTCCTGCGCGACTTCCTCTACATCCCGCTCGGCGGCAACCGGCACGGCAAGCTGCGCCAGGCGCGCAACCTCATGATCACGATGGTCCTCGGCGGCCTCTGGCACGGCGCGGCGTGGGGCTTCGTGCTCTGGGGCTTCATCCACGGCTCGGCGCTCGTCATCGAGAACCTCTTCCGCGGGCGCATCTCGCCGCCCACGTGGCTGAAGTGGTTTCTGACGTTCCACATCGTCGTGCTCGCCTGGATCCCGTTCCGCGCGCCCGACCTCGATCTCGCCGGGAGCTTCCTCGCGCGGCTCGTCGCGCCCGGGCCCGCGACGCTGTGGACGCCGACGGTCGTCGGCGTCGTCCTCGTCGTCATCGGGCTGCAACTGCTGCCGGCGCGGCCGATGGACGCCCTGCGCGTACGCTTCGAGCGCCTGCACCCGGCGGCGCTCGGGGCCAGCATGGCCGTCGTCATCGTCCTCGTTGCTGCGACCGTGTCCAGCCAGGGCGTGCCACCGTTCATCTACTTCCAGTTCTGATGACCACCACCGAGCGCGATCCCTCCACCGAGAAGGACCCCTTCATCCTCGACCGGCCCACCGGCCGGCGCCTGCGCGCGCGCGACGCGATCATCTGCGTCTTCGTCGCCGTCCTGTTGCTGTTGCTGCTGCAGGGCGAGTCGATCCGCAGCTCCGGTGAGCGGATGGACCCCGGCATCGAGCGCACGGTCGTGCTCGCCGTCGGCAAGCCCGCCGGCTGGCTCGCCGACCGCCTGCCGCTCGCCGACGCCGTCGACGACGCGACCGCGTGGCTGTCGCCCGACGACGAGCTCTCCGGCGGCGCGGGCTCCTTCCAGACCCCGCCCGCGGGCGTCGACTCGACCGCCGCGCGCGCCGGCGGCGTCGCGCCGATCACCGAGGAGGCCTTCGATCCCGCGGCCCTCGGCCAGGAGCCCAAGCGCCTTGCGAGGCTCGACACGCTGCTCGTCACGGGCGACTCGCTCGCCCAGCCGCTGGACGTCGAGCTCGCGCGGCGCCTGGCCTCGAAGGGCGTGAAGACCGTCCGCGACGCGCGTCTGGGCACCGGCATCTCCAAGAGCGACCTCGTCGACTGGGGCCAGCTCTCCTCCCAGCAGGTGCGCAAGGACGACCCCGACGCCGTCGTGTTCTTCCTCGGCGCCAACGAGGGCTTCCCGCTCCCCGGCGCCGCCGGCAGGCAGCTGCAGTGCTGCGGCCCCGGCTGGGCGGCGGCCTACGCGACGCGCGCGCGGCGGATGATGGAGACCTACCGCCGCGCCGGCGCCGCGAGGGTCTACTGGCTGACGCTGCCGATGCCGCGCGACGAGGTCCGCCAGGAGATCGCCCGCGCCGTCAACGCCGCGATCCTCGTCGCAGCCCAGCCCATGCGCGTCCACGTCCGCGTGCTCGACATGGCCGCGCTCTTCACGCCCGGCGGCCGCTACCGCGCGGCGATGGACGTCGGCGGGCGCAACACGATCGTGCGCCGCCCCGACGGCATCCACCTCAACGACACCGGCGCGCGCCTGGCCGCCGACGTCGTCGTCGCGCGTCTGACGAGCGACTTCCAGTCGCTGCGCTGAGCGGGGCCTACGTGTTCTGCTGGTAGTGGCTCGTGACGCGCTTGGCGCCGCGCTTGCACGTCATGTCGCCGTCGTAGGAGATCGGGCCCTTGAGGCTCGCCGGGCGCTTCTCCGTGCAGGTGTAGCCGAGCACCTTGTGCTTGCAGGTCCCGGCCTTGCCGTTCTCGTGGCGGCACTTGTGAAACGCCTTGACGACGCCGAAGCCGGTCGTGCAGCTCACGCCCGTGACGTTGACCTTCGTGACGTAGGTCGTCCCGAGCCTGCGCTCCTTGCCGAGGATCTGCTTCTTGCAGCTCGTGGCGGCCGTCGCGCCCGTGGCGGGCAGCACGGCGAAGATGGCGATGAGCGCCGGCAGCGCGGCCAGGCGGATGATTCGGGACACGGGGAAGGGACCTCTCATGGCGGGAACGGGCTGCTGCACGGATCGACAGCCGGCGCGCGGGACTTTAGCCGCCGGCGCAGGCCCTGATCGCATCCGCGTAGAGCTCGCCGCGCACGCGGTAGCCCTCGGGCGTGCCGTGGACGCCGTCGCCGGCGATGAGCGCCGGCCGCTGCGCCACGGCCGCGCTCCAGTCGACGACCTGGAGGCTCAGCGCGAGCTGCGGGTCGCCGGCGAGGCCTCTCAGCAGCTGGTTGGCCGCCCCGTAGTCGACGCCGCGCACCGGCGGCGCGGCGATCGTCGCCCAGACCGCGCAACCGCCCGGGCGGCTCGCGGTCGCGCGCACGGCGCTCTCCAGGGCGCGAATGCCGCGCGGGTCGTCGTTGGTGAAGAGGCTGAAGGCGAGGATCGCGGGCGCGCGGGTCTCGGCGCCGAGGATCCGCAGCCCCTCGGCGAGCGGCCGGCTGATCTCCGCGTCGACGCGCACCTGCCAGCCCGGCAGCGCGGCGCGCAGCGAATCGGCCATCCCGACGGCGAGCGAGTCGCCGATGACGAGGACGTCGTGCGGCAGCGTGGCCGTCGCGGGCGCCCGCGTGCCCGACGCCGGCGCCTGCGGGCGCGGCTCGCGCCGCGCGCCGCGGCGGGCGCGGGCGGCGTCCCGGCGGATCGCCCGGCGTGCGCGGACGGCGCTGACGAGCTCGACCGTCACGACCGCCGAGCCCTCGTCCACGACGCCCTCCTGCGTGCCGGCGTCGATCGTCACGAAGCGCCCGGCGGCGGGCGTCGTGAGCTCCAGGCGCGCCGACCAGCGTCCGTCGGCGCCGGCGCGCGCCCGCGCGGTGCAGGGCCCGCGAAGGCAGCTGGCGCCGAGGACCACGGTGCTGTGCGGGCGCGCGCGGCCGCGGACGCGGGCTCGCAGCCGCAGCCCGCCCTCGCTCGTGTCGCGACCGCGCAGGGCCTGGCCGTCGACGGGCTCGTCGATGTGGATCTGCTCGCCGGCGGCCGCGGCGGGCGTGCGCGCCGGACGGTCGCGGCCCGAGGAGGAGCCCCCGCCGCAGCCCGCCGCGAGCGCGGCGGCGACGCAGACGGCGACGACCGGCGACCGCATCGCTACCGGGCGCGCGGGATCGCGCGGTCGGCGCGCAGGCGGTCGAGGACGAGCGTCGCGGCGACCGACGCGCCGCCGGCCGACAGGTGGACGCCGTCGCGCTGGCGGGCGTCGACCCTCGTGCCCCGGAAGGTGATCGTCTGGCGAAAGCGCCCCCCGGGCGTGAAGACCTTGACGAGGTCGATGACGCGCACGCCGTCCCCGACGGCGGCGGCGGCGCGGCGGATCGCGGCGTTCACCGCGCGAAAGACGCGGGCGAAGTTGTCGCGGTTGGGGACCGGCAGCGTCAGCCAGTACACGAGCGAGCGCCCGCCGCGGCGGTAGGCGCGCATCATCGCGGCGACCCGGCGCGCGTATTCCGCCACCCAGGCGGAGTCGCAGCACGCGACGCTCGCCCCCCGCAGCGTCTTCATCGGAAAGCCGTCGTTGGCGCCGAGGAACACGACCGTGACGTCGGGCTTGAAGCCCGTCGCCTGGCCGCGCGCCTTGCGCGTCCAGTTCAGCATCGCCGGCTTCGAGATCCCGGTGCTGATGTGCGCGTCGCTGCGCACCGTCGTCGCGCGGCGGGCGCGCAGCCGCGACTTCAAAAAGCCGTCCACGACCTGGATCATCGAGTCGCCGGTCGCGAGCAGGCGCAGATGGCCGGCCCGGCGCGCGGGCGCGGGCTTCGGCGCGCGCGTCGGCAGCCGCTGCTCGCCGGCCGGAGGGAGGACCTGCGTGCACGCGAGCGCGTCGGGCACGGTCTCGCACGCGCCGCCGTCGCGCCACCGCAGCGCCACGCGCCAGCGCACCGTGGCGCCGAGCGCGACCCGCAGATCGCGCGCGGGGACGCGCAGGCGCAGGAAGTCGCCGTTGGCGACGACGCGGGCGCGGCGCAGAGCCCGCGCCGGAGCGTCGGCGAAGCCGCCGGCGCCGAGGCTCGCGATCGTCGCCGACAAGCGGTCGCCGCGGCGGGCGATGCAGACCTCACGCCGCGACGGCGCCTCCGGGCTCAGGACGACGCAGACGCTGCGCTCCTGCGCCGCGTCGAGCTCGGCGACGGGCAGCAGCCGGTTGAAGCGCAGCTCGGCCTGCAGGTCGCCGCCGACCTGCTCGAGCGTCGCGGCCACGACGAGCAGCGACGGCGGCGGCGCTTGTGTGTCCTGCGCGACGGCGAGGGCGGGCGCCGCGAGGGCGGCGAGGAAGCTCAGCGCAGCGACGAGCCTCCGGCGCCGCAAGTCGATCGGTCAGCCTCCTGCCATGGCCGGCAGGATGACCAGCACGTCGGCACCACCGACCGGGGTGTCGAGACCGTCGAGCACGCGGACGTCCTCGTCGTTGAGGTAGACGTTGACGTAGCGGTTGAGCTCGCCGCCGTCGGCGAAGAGCTGCGTCTGGGTCGCCGGGTGCGCCTCGGCGAGCGAGCGCAGGACGTCGCCGACGTTGTCGCCGCCGGCGTCGACCTCCTTGGCGCCGCCGGTCGACGGGCGCAGGACGGGTGGGATGCGGACGATGGCCATGGCGCGAGTTTCTAGCACGCCGCGGGCATCCGGCCCGCGCCCATGATGCCGAGCGGCTTCATCCGGCCGCCGTTTGTCATCCCGCGGCGGCGCAGAACGCCTCGTAGTCCGGGAAGACGCCCATCTCCTCCGCGGAGATCTCGTCCGGCGGACGCGAGCAGATGGCGCACTCGGGGTCGCGGCGCACCTTGAGCTCGGTGAACGTCGCGCCCAGCGCCTCGTAGAGCAGCAGCCGGCCGACGAGCGGCTCGCCCGCGCCGGTGACGAGCTTGATGACCTCGGTCGCCTGCAGCAGGCCCATCGTCCCGGGCAGCACGCCGAGCACGCCGTTGGCGCCGCAGCTCGGAGCGAGCTCGGCCGGCGGCGGGACGGGATACAGGCAGCGGTAGCACGGGCCCTCGTAGGGCGCGAAGACCGACAGCTGGCCGTCGAAGCCGAGGATCGAGGCGCTGACGACGGGGATCTTCAGGCGCACGCTCGCGTCGTTGAGCAGGTAGCGCGTCGGGAAGTTGTCGACGCCGTCGACGATGACGTCGTAGCCCTCGATGATCTCCATGATGTTCGAGGCGTCGATGCGCGTCTGGTACTTCACGACGTTCACGTCGGGGTTCAGCGCGTTCATCGTCTCCTGCGCGGAGTCGACCTTCGGGACGCCGATGCGATCGGTCGTGTGGATGACCTGGCGCTGGAGGTTGGAGAGGTCGACGACGTCGTCGTCGACGATCCCGATCGTGCCGACGCCGGCCGCCGCGAGGTACAGCGCGGTCGGCGAGCCGAGGCCTCCGGCGCCGAGCAGCAGGACCTTCGCGTCGAGGAGCTTCTGCTGGCCCTCCTGGCCGATCTCGGGGACGAGCATGTGGCGGCTGTAGCGCTCGCGCTGCTCGGGCGTCAGGACCTTCGGGACGTCGACCTCGTAGCCGCGGTCCTTCCACAGCGTGTAGCCGCCGGTCATCGACGCGACGTTCTCGTAGCCGAGCTCCTGCAGGGTCTTGGCGGCGAGCGCCGAGCGGGTGCCCGAGGCGCAGTACAGGACGACGTGCTTGGAGCGGTCGGGGACCGCGCCGTCGATGCGCTGCTCGAGGTAGCCGCGCGGGATGTGCGTGGCGCCGGGCAGGAGGCCGCGGGCGACCTCGTCGCCCTCGCGCACGTCGATGAGCGCGATCGCGCCGTTGCCGTTGCCGTTGCCGTTGGACAGGGCGGCGTGCACGTCGCTCGGATCGACCTGCGCGATCTGGCTCTTGATCTGGCGGATGAACTCCGCGCCGGAGGGGCTCACTCGAATCTCCTCAAAGGTGGTCGGACTTCGCTACTTCAGAAAGTGTAGCGAGGGCGGGTCATTGAGATTGTTCCCGGAAATGCGAACGGGACGCCCCCTGCTGCGAGGAGCGTCCCGTTCCGCGATGCCTGGAGGGCAAACCTTTGTGGAGGGACCTGCACGAGGAGTATCGGGCATGGAGCGGTCCGCCGACATGGGGTCTGGACCCCATGCGCAGACCCGCCCTGCTCTCGCAGGTGTTGACCGTCAACACCGTCGTCATCGTCGCGACCGTCTTCGCCGCGAGCGTCGCCGCGCGCGTCGACATCGGCGACACCACCGGGTTGCGCCAGTTCCTCGTGCTCGTCGTCGCGATTCTCTCGACGATCCTCGCCAACAACTTCGTCCTGCGCCGCCGCTTCGCCCCGCTGGAGTCGCTGACGCGGACGATGGAGTGCGTCGATCTCACGGCGCCCGGCATCCGCGCGCAGCCCTCCCCCGGCGAGCCGGCCGACGTCGCCGCGCTGCGCGAGTCCTTCAACCTCATGCTCTCGCGCCTGGAGGCCGAGCGCGTCGGTACCGCCGCGGCGGTGCTGCGCGCGCAGGAGTCCGAGCGCGGACGCGTCGCCCGCGACCTGCACGACGAGGTCAACCAGGCGCTCGCCGCCGTCTCGATCCGCCTCGCCGCGACCGCCGAGGGCGCGCCGCCGGAGTTCGCCGAGGAGCTCGCCGAGACCCAGCGGCTCGCGACTCAGGCGATGCAGGAGCTGCTCGGGCTCGCACGCGACCTGCGACCGGCGGCGCTCGACGACCACGGCCTGCTGCCGGCGCTGCGCACGCAGGTGCGCCTCTTCGGCGAGCGCTTCGGCATCCAGGCGCAGTTCTCGGCCGACGGCACCCGAGCACTGCTCGGCGAGTTCGAGCAACTCGTCGTCTATCGCGTCGTCCAGGAGGCGCTGTCGAACATCGCGCGCCACGCCCACGCAAGCCGCGTCACCGTCTCCTTTCTCGGCTGCAGCGCCCGGCAGGTGCGCGTGACGATCCGCGACGACGGCCAGGGCTTCGACCCCGATCGCCTGCGCGACGGCGGCGGCTCCGGCCTCGCCGGGATGCGCGAGCGCGCGATGCTCGCGGGCGGCCGCATCGACGTGCGCACGACCCCCGGCGCCGGCACGACGATCGAGCTCGCGCTCGATGCGAAGGTCGCGAGCGCGCGATGAGGCTGCTCATCGCAGACGACCACGGGATCATGCGCGGCGGGCTGCGGCTGCTGCTCGGCCGCCAGCCCGACATGGACGTCGTAGCGGAGGCCTGCGACGGCGTCGAGGCGGTCGCGCTCGCCCTGCGCGAGCGGCCCGACATCTGCATCCTCGACGTCGCGATGCCGCGCATGACCGGCCTCGAGGCAACCGTCGAGATCCGCGCCCACGCGCCGGAGGTCGCGGTCCTGCTGCTGTCGATGCACGACGACGAGCACTACCTCTTCGAGGCCCTGCAGGCCGGCGCCGCGGGCTACGTCCTCAAGCGCGAGGCCGACCAGGCGCTCGTCGAGGCCGTCCGCGCGGTCTCGCGCGGCGAGCCGTTCATGACGAACGCCGCCGAGCGCTCGCTCATCCGCGAGTGGATGGCCGACGACAGCACGGGCCCGCAGGAGCCGCTGACGCTGCGCGAGCGCGAGGTGCTGAAGCTCATCGCCGAGGCGCACACGAACCGCGAGATCGGCGAGGTCCTGCACCTCGCCGAGAAGACCGTCGAGAGCCACCGCGCGAACCTCCTGCGCAAGCTCGGCATGCGCGACCGCGTCGAGCTCGTGCGCTACGCGATCAGGCGCGGCCTCATCGAGCCCTGAGAACGCGGCCCGCCGCCAGGCCAGCAGCTCGACTTCGGCGTCGTCGATGGAGCCGCCCGAGGCGGGGATGACGAGCCGCCCGGAGCGCTCCTCGAGCACGTCGTCGGCGAGCGGCTCGACGCGGATTACCGATGAGTTGAATGCCCTCACGCGGTCTCATAGCCGCAGGGGTCCACCACACCTGAAGGGCCCCACCTACGACAACACAGGAGACGCTTCATGAATTGGACGCTGGAAGTGGTTTGGGTTCCCATCTCGGATGTGGACCGCGCGAAGGCGTTCTACGCCGAGCAGCTCGGGTTCAACGTGGACCACGACGTCCAGGTCGGCGAGGGGAATCGCATCGTTCAGCTCACCCCTCCCGGGTCTGGCTGTTCGATCGTCATCGGTGAGGGGACGATCGTTCCGGACATGCCGCCGGGCTCCCTCAAGGGCTTGCAACTGGTCGTTCGCGACATCCACGCGGCACACGCTCAGCTCGTCGAGCAAGGAGTGGAGGTCGGTGAGATCCAGGTCATGGGCGAGAACCCCACACCTCAGCCCGACCGACTCGACAATGTCGGGTTCGTCTTCTTCAGCGATCCGGACGGCAACGGCTGGGCCGTGCAACAGATATCTGCCCGAGGCTAGTCTCGCGGCCCGGCGAGAGGTGGACGGATGGCACGCCGCGTCCCGGTGCGCTAACGTACAACCAAGTGGTTGTAGATAGCCTCGACCAGCTCTTCAGCGGCCTCGCCGATCCGACGCGGCGCGACATTCTGCGCCGCTGCGCGATCGACGCCCCGTCGGTGTCGCGGCTGGCCGAGGCCTATCCGATGAGCTTCGCCGCGGTCCAGAAGCACGTGGCCGTGCTCGAGCGCGCCGGCCTGGTGGCCAAGGAGCGCCGCGGGCGGGAGACGCTCGTGCGCACCGAGGCCGCCGCGGTGGCCGGGGCACGGCGCGCGCTCGACGAGCTCGAAGACCTATGGCGCGGCCGCGTGGCCCGCATGTCCGAAGTCCTCTCCGAAGAAGGGAACCCCCAGTGCCCGTAACCAACGTCGACAAGGACCTCGACGCCCGCACCCTGACCATCACCGCCGAGTTCGATGCGCCGCTCGAACGCGTGTGGGAGCTCTGGGCCGATCCGCGCAAGCTCGAGCGCTGGTGGGGGCCGCCGACGGCCCCGTCGACGTTCGAGCGCCACGAGCTCGAGCCCGGCGGCACCGTCACCTACTTCATGACCAGCTCGGAGGGCGAGCGCTTCTACGGCGTCTGGCACGTCGTCGCGGTCGACCCGCCGCGGTCGCTGCACGTCGAGGACTCCTTCGGGGACGCCGACGGCAACGTCAATCCCGACATGCCCACCGGGCAGATGCACATGCGCCTCACCGAGGAGGACGGGCGCACGCGAATGGAGCTCATCTCGGTCAACGAGACCAAGGAGGCGATGCAGCAGTTGCTCGACATGGGCGCCGCCGAAGGCATGCAGCAGGCGATCGACCAGATGGACGCGCTGCTCGCGGAGTAGCGTCCGCGCGGCGTACCGACGACGGCCGCTGCCCCTGAGAGATGAATCCCGAATCTCCGCGCCGATTCGGATCTGGCGTGACGGCTGACAGCCGGCGCCGCTGTGCAGGCTCCCGCCGATCGCGGCCCGACTACCCTCGGGGGCGATGCCCGCCCGCCTGCGCCTCGCCCTCTTCGTCGCCGGGATCCTCGCCCTCGCCGCGGTCGCCGGCGTGCTGCTGTTCGCGATCGGCGACCGCACGACGAGCAGCTCCGGCTTCGCCGGCGCGGTCCGGCCGGCCGGCATCCCGCGGGCGGAGTTCGGGTTGCGCGACGAGCGCGGCGAGATGGTGCGCCTGCGCGACCTGCGCGGGCGGCCGGTCGTCGTGACGTTCCTCTACACGACCTGCCGCGACACCTGCCCGCTGACGACCCAGCAGATCCGCGCCGCGCTCGACGACCTCGGCCACGACGTGCCCGTGATCGCCGTGAGCGTCGACCCGGCCAACGACACGCCGCGGCGCGCGCGGGCCTTCGCCCTCGCGCAGCAGATGACCGGTCGCATGCGCTGGGTCCTCGGCTCGGGCGGCGAGCTGCAGCGTCTCTGGCGCGCCTACGGCGTGGCGCCGCAGACCGACGAGCTCGAGCACTCCGCCTCGACGGTCCTGCTCGACCGCCGCGGGCGCCAGCGGATCGGGTTTGCGACGAGCGTCCTCACGCCCGAGGGGCTTGCGCACGACATCGCCGCGCTCGAGCGCGAGCGGTAGCGGCGTCAGGCGGGCGGAGGCCCGTCGACCGGAGTGCCGGCGGCGCCGTCCGTCTCGCCCCGGCGCTTGTCGCGGAAGGACTGCAGGGCCAGGAAGCCCAGCGCGACCGCGAGCGGCAGGACGTAGAGCAGGTCGGCGATCCAGTGTCCGGCGTGTGCGAGGGGTGGCGTCATGAGTTCGCTGAAGACAGCAGCCACAACCCCAACGACGTGAAGGCGATCATGACCGCGAGCATCCAGTATTGCGAACGCGTGGCGGTGCGGCTCTGCTTGAAGGTCACGAGCGCGCGGTCGTGCGCCAGGATGAGGCCGGCGACGTGCCCGAGGACGAGCGCGGCGACCTGGACGTACCAGATCGCGGTCGAGCCGATCCAGCCGTAGTCGACGGTCGCTCCCGAGGTGCCGAAGAAGTTGTCGCCCTGGCCGAGCGGGTCGGAGACGAGGTAGCCGACGCGCTGGCCGTCGTAGACGAGCAGCGAGAAGTAGTGGGCCACGACGTAGGCCAGCGCGATCGGCGCGAGCGAGTGCGCGAAGCGCCCGGCGAGCTCCGGCGCGCTCAGCGCGTTGCCGCTCTCGCGCCGCATCCCGGTGACGCCGAGCCAGAAGAGGCCCGAGACGATCGCGACGGCCGACAGCAGCCCGATCGTGAAGGCGAGCTCGAGCGCCGTCCCCTGGCTGAAGCCGATGTCGCGCAGCGAGGTCGTGAGCCGCGGCGCGAGGTCGCCCCAGGCCGCGCCGCCCTGGAAGCCGTCGAACGACGTCGTGCCGATCGCCGTGCACATGATCGCGACGGTGCCGGGGACGACGTCGAGCGTCGTCAGCCCGCTCAGCGGCGGGCGCCTGCGCAGCTCGCCGCGCGTCCAGTGCAGCGGCGACAGGCGGGCGAAGAGGCCGAAGTACACGCCGAAGCCGTCGCCGTAGCGGTTCCAGGTCTCGATCCCGTAGAGGCTCATGCCGACGAACTGCAGCGCCGCGTAGACGAGCGCGAGCGTCGCGAGGTTGCTCGGGTCGGTGCGCCCGGAGTAGACGAGCTCCACCCAGGCGAAGGCGAGGATGCCGGCGACCGCCGGCCAGCGCCCGAGCCACGCCGGGTAGGCCATCGGCGCCGGCAGGCCGCCGCGGCTGACCTTCGAGGCGATCCAGGCGACGGCGCGCGCGATCGCCCGCCACGGGTTGAAGGCCTTGAAGACGTCGCCGAAGAGCAGCGACGCGACCGCGAGCCCGACCCAGAAGACGATGAAGATGAAGACCGGCGCGAAGTTGTTCGTCGCCGTCTGCGAGCCCTCGTAGCCCGCGTAGACGACGAGCGCGAAGAGCGCGACGCCGATCGCGCCGCAGATCGGGTCCAGGATCCGCGGCACGGAGATCCAGCGGCGCTCCTCGCGCCCCTCCAGCCGCGGCTGCGGCCACAGGACGGCGAGGCCGACGAACGAGACGACGAGGACGACCGTCGCGCCCCAGCCGAAGAGCCATTTCGGGATCGGGAGGTCCTCGCGGCCGACGAGCCCGTGCGCCATCGCCGCATCGGGCAGCACGGCGACGAGGCCGACCGCCACCACGAGCATCGCGAGCAGGCGGCGACGAGGCATCGCGCGAAAGTGTAGGTCCGGGCGGCGTTCGGGAGCGCTGCTAGCTTGGCCCGTCGTGCGGGCCCCGATCGACACGCTCAGTGCACCGATGATCCCGCCCGGCCTGGAGTGGATCAACGTCGCGAGCCTGCGGATGGACCAGCAGCTCGGGCGCCCGGTCCTCGTCGAGTTCTGGGACTTCTGCCGCTGCAACTCGCTGCGCACGCTGCCCTGCGTCCGCGCCTGGCATCGGCGCTACGCCCAGGCCGGCCTGCGCGTCATCTCCGTCCACGCCGGCGGCTATCCGCCGTCGCGCGATCCGGCGCAGGTGCGGGCCGCGGTCGCCCGCCTGGAGATCGAGCACCCCGTCGTCATCGACGCGGACTTCGAGCTCTGGCGCGACTACGGCAACGAGGGCTGGCCCGCGCGCTACCTCTTCGGCCCCGAGCTGCGGCTGCACTCCTACCACTACGGCGAGGGCGCCTACGCCGAGACCGAGGCCGAGATCGCAGAGCTGCTCGGCGTCGAGGTCGAGCCGCTGGAGCCGCTGCGCCCCGAGGACGCTTCGGGCGCGAGGCTCGTCGTCCCGACGGCCGAGCAGGAGGGTGCGTGGTCGGGGCGCTACGAGGCCGGCGCGGTCTGGGCGGTGCTCGAGCCGGAGGACGGAGCGCCGCGCGGCGTGCGCGTCAACGGCGCCGAGATCGCCGTCCCGCACGCGGGCTGCTTCGCGCTCGTCGAGCACGAGCGCCATATGGCGGGCGTGCTCGAGCTCGAGGTCGGCGACGGCGTGACGTGCCACGCTGTGCAGTTCAGCGCCGGTCTCGCGCCCTGAGCGCCGTGTCGGAGATGTCGGCGAGCAGCTGCTCGAGGCGCGGCGGGCCGTCGTCGTCGACGACGATCGCGCCACCCGGCCAGTAGGGGTTCTCGGGGTTGCGCCCGCGGCCGGTGAAGAGCATCTCGTGGACCCAGGAGCCGCTGTTGTGCAGCGCGGTGGCGCCCGGCGTGCGCCACTCCAGCGGGTCGTCGCCGGGCAGCATGCCCTTGCGGTGGGTGTGGCCGAAGATCAGGTGCGCGGGCGCGACGCGCAGCCGCCGGGCGGACTCCGCCATCGCCGCGAGCGCCGAGCGGCGCAGCGCGCTGACGCCGATGTCGGTCTGCACCGGGCCGAGGCCGGCGCGGTTGACGAGCGCGACGCCGAGCGTGAACGGCACGACGAGCGCGTAGCCGCGCAGCTTGCGCCCGCGCCCCTTGCCCGCCAGCGCGCTCCAGACCCCGACCGCCGTCCGGCTGCCGATCGCGCTGCGGCCCGGCTTCGCGCGCTGCGCGCTCGCCTGGCTCAGGGCGTAGATCGGGGCGAGCACGGCCTCGTAGTCGTCGGGCGTCGCGGGGTCGGGGATCGGGCCCGACATCCGCGCGAGCGCGCCGATCGCCAGGCGCTCGATCGTCGGGATGACGACGTGCGCGTCGAGGTAGTGGCCGTGGGTGGCGTAGACGTCGTCGCGCAGCCACAGGCCGGGATAGGCGACCTCGACGTCCGCCGGCCCGAGCCACGTCGCCATCCGGTTGGCGATCCACGACGCGCGGTCGGGGCGGATGCGCTCCTCGAGGGCGAGCGGGCCGGGCACGTCGCGGCGCTCGCGCCAGTCCAGCCAGCCGGCGGCGATCGCGTGATCGTGGTTGCCGGGCACGAGCACGATCTGGCGGCCGGCCCCCATGGCGTCTCCGATCGCGCGCAGAACCGGCTCGGCGACCGTCAGCGCGTCGCGCGTGGGCCCGTGGCGCAGCTCGAGCGTGTCGCCGAGCAGCACGAGCCGGTCGACGCCGTCCAGTCGCTCGAGCAGCCGCGCGAGGACCTCCGGCCGCGTGAGCACGTCCATGCGCGCGCTCGTGCCGAGGTGCAGGTCGGAGACGACGAGCGTGCGCAGGGCTCTACGCGATCGCCGCGAGGTCCTCGCGAATGCGCTTGGGCAGCATGAAGCGCACGTCCTCGCGGATGACCTCGAACTCCGAGACGTCCAGCACGCCGCGCGCGGTGAAGAACGCCACGAGCCGGCGCACGAGCTCCTCCGGCGCGCTCGCGCCCGACGAGATGCCGACGACGCGCTTCTCCTGCAGCCACGCCTCCTCGACCTGCGCCTCGTTGTCGATGAGGTAGGAGTCGGCGCCGTAGTCGCGCGCGACCTCGACGAGGCGCTGGGAGTTCGAGGAGTTCTGCGAGCCGATGACGAGCACGAGATCGCACTCGGCCGCCATCTGCTTCACGGCCGCCTGGCGGTTGGTCGTGGCGTAGCAGATGTCGTCGGTGCGGGGGCCGACGATCGCCGGAAAGCGCTCGCGCAGGCGCGTGATGAGCGCGCGCGTCTCGTCGACGGAGAGCGTGGTCTGGGAGATGTAGGCGATCTTCTCGGGATCGGCGACCTCCAGCGCGTCGACATCGGCCTCGGTCTCGACGAGGACGATCGACTCGGGGGCCTCCCCCATCGTGCCCTCGACCTCCTCGTGGCCGCCATGGCCGATGAGGACGATCGTGTAGCCCTCGGCGGCGAACTTCTTGGCCTCGACGTGGACCTTCGTCACGAGCGGGCAGGTCGCGTCGATCGTCGACAGCGATCGCTCCGCAGCCTGCGCGTGCACGGCAGGGGACACGCCGTGGGCGGAGAAGACGGTCGTTGCGCCGGCGGGGATGCTGTCGTCGATCTCGTCGACGAAGATGGCGCCGCGTTCTCGCAGCTGCTCGACGACGTGCTTGTTGTGGACGATCTCCTTGCGCACATAGACCGGGGCACCGTAGAGCTCGAGCGCGCGCTCGACCGTCTGCACCGCGCGATCGACGCCGGCGCAGTAACCGCGAGGGGCGGCGAGCAGCAACTTTTCAACGATGAATGCGATAGTCGAAGTGTAGGCAGCGCTCTAGTCCGGGGGAGGAACACGTGCCACGCAGAACCCGCCGCGCCACCCGCGCGACCCTGACGGTCCTCGTGCTGTCGCTCGCGCTTCCGGCGCTCGCGCCCGCTGCGAGCACGAAGCCGGCGGTCACGACCGGCGCCGCCGCGAACATCACGCCGACGACGGCCTCGCTGCTGGGCAAGGTGGATCCCAACGAGGCCCAGACGACGTATCTCTTCCAGTACGGGCCGACGACGCTCTACGGCCTCGCGACCCCGATCACGGCCGCCGGCGCGGGCGCCGCGGCGGTCACCATCATCGCCGACGTCACGTCGCTGGCGCCCGCGACGACCTACCACTACCGGCTCGTCGCGCACAACCGCAACGGGACCGTCAACGGCTCCGACCGGGTCTTCAAGACGAAGGTCCAGCCGCTCGGCCTGACGCTCGCCGCGAACCCCAACCCGGTGCTGTTCAACCGCCCGACGATCCTCGGCGGCACCCTCAGCGGCACGAACAACGCCTCGCGGCCGATCGTCCTGCAGTCCAACCCATTCCCGTACACGCAGGGGTTCGCGACGATCTCCAACGCCCAGCTCACGAACGCCGAGGGCATCTTCGCGTTCCCGCTGCTGGCGGTCCCGCTGAACACGCAGTACCGCGTGCTCATCCCCGACAAGCCCGAGGTCCAGAGCCCGATCGTCGGCGTCAGCGTCGCCGTCCGCGTCTCGACGTTCGTCACGCGCCGGCGGGTGCGCACGAACGGCCGCGTGCGCTTCTTCGGCCGCGTGACCCCGGCCCGTCCCGGCGCGCAGGTCGCGATCCAGAAGCAGCGCGGCAGCACGTGGATCACGGTCGCCGGGATGATCACGCACGGGTCGGGGACGTCCTCGCGCTACGGCAAGACGATCCGCATCCGCCGCGGCGGCAACTACCGCGTCTTCGTCTCGATCGTCGACGGCAACTTCGCCTCGAACACCGGCCGGACGGTGAGGATCACGCGGCGGTTCTGATCAGCCGGCGCGGCGCAGCGTCCGCACGTACTGCAGGACGGTCTCGCCGACCGCGTCGAGGCTGCGGGCCGAGACCTTGTCGAGATCGTCCTGGAGGGTGTCGCGCGGCGGGTAGTCGAAGTCGATGAGGTCGATCGCGGGGATCCCGCGCTGGGTGAACGGCGTGTGGTCGTCGAGGATCTGCCCCGAGACCGTGTCGGGGAACAGCGCGGCGGTGCCGGCCTCGGTCGCCGCCGTGCGCAGCCCCTCCCACATGTCGATGTCCGAGCCGCCCTCGCGGGGGAAGCTCAGGTTGCGCCGCTCGGCGATGTAGTCGAGCAGGATCAGACGCTGGACGTCGCCGGCGTGGGCCTGGGCGTACGCGCGCGAGCCGCGGATGCCGCAGGTCAGGAAGTCCGCGCAGCCGGCGGGCTCCTCCTCGCCGTCGAAGAGCACGAACCGCACCTCGCGGTCGGTCGATCTGCGCGGCTGGCGCGCGAGCGCCCGCGCGATCCAGACGACGGCGGCCGTCCCCGCGGCGCCGTCGTTGGCGCCGACGAAGCCCTTCGGGCGCGCCTCGACGTCGTAGTGCGCGCCGACGACGATCGCGGGCCGGCGGCCGGGGATCGAGCCGACGACGTTGCGGAGCTTCGGGTGGCCGGGGAGCGGCTCGAAGCGCCCGCGCGGCAGCAGCGAGCGCAGGCGCACGGCGAGCCGCCGCAGGGCCGCCGACCCGGCCGGCCGCCAGCCGTACGTGCGCACCTGCTCGCGCAGCAGCGCGAACGCGCGGGTGGCGTCGAAGCGGTCGACGCTCGGCTTCGGGGGGATCGCCGGCGAGCCCGTGGCACCCGGCGCGACGACCGCGGGTGGCCCGTCGCCGGCGGGCGGCGTCGTCTGCTGGGAGGTCGCCGCGGGGCGCCGACCCTCGCCGGTCAGCGCATCGGGCAGCGGGAAGCCCTGCACGGCCCAGATCAGCAGCGTCGCGACGAGCACGAGCTGCGCGCCGAGCATGATCGCCAGCGGGCGGAAGCCGCCGTCAGTCATCGCTCGTCACGACGTGAGCAGCTCGGCGAAGCGGTCGCGAGCGGCGGTGCGGCGCGTCGGGACGTGCTCGCTGGGGATGCCGCCGGGCGGCGGGTCGTAGCGGCGCAGGATCTGGCGGGCGACGGAGTCGCGGTGGACCTCGTCGGGGCCGTCGTAGAGCCGTGCGCCGCGGGCGAAGCGGTACATCGCCTCCAGCGGCAGATCGGTCGAGTAGCCGAGGCTGCCGTGGATCTGCAGCGCGCGGTCGATGACGTCGTGCAGGACCTGCGCGCCGTAGAACTTGATCATCGAGACGTCGGTGCGCGCGGCGGCGGGACCCTCGGTGTCGATCTTCCAGGCGGCGTGCAGCGTCATGAGCCGGGCGGCCTGCATCTGCGCGGCGGAGTCGGCGATCCAGTTGCGGATCGTCTGCTTCTCGCCGAGCACGGTCCCCTGCGCGACGCGGTAGGTCGCGCGCTCGCAGAGCATGTCGAAGGCGCGCCGGCCGACGCCGAGCCAGCGCATGCAGTGGTGGATGCGGCCGGGGATGAGCCGCGACTGCGCGAGCAGGAAGCCCGCGCCGCGCGGGCCGAGGAGGTTCTCGGCGGGGACGCGTACGCCTTCGTAGCGGATCTCGGCGTGGCCGCCGAGGCGCCCGAAGTGCTCGGCCGGGTGCTCCATCGTCGGGACGTCGCGGACGATCGTCACCCCGAGCGCGTCGGCCGGGACGATGAGCATCGACGCCCGCTGGTGCGGGCGCGCCGCGGGCTCGGTGACGGCCATGACGATGAGGAAGTCGGCGATCGAGCCGTTGGACGTGAACCACTTGTGGCCGTCGACGACCCACTCGCCGGCGGCCTCGTCGAGCACGGCGGTCGTCTCGAGCGTCGTCGGGTCGGCGCCGGCGACGCCGGGCTCGGTCATCGAGAACGCCGAGCGCAGGTCGCCCGCCAGCAGCGGGTGCAGCCAGCGGTCCTTCTGCTCGGGCGTGCCGGCGAGCGCGATGAGCTCGCTGTTGCCCGAGTCCGGGGCCTGGTTGCCGAAGGCGCTCGGCGCGAACGGCGACGTGCCGAGGATCTCGTGCATGAGGCCGAGCTTCACCTGCCCGAAGCCCTGGCCGCCGAGGTCGGGCGGCAGGTGCGCGGCCCACAGCCCGCGCTCGCGGACGCGCGCCTGCAGCGGCGCCATGACGCGGTCGAAGCGCTCCTGGTCGAGGTCGAGCGTCTCCAGCGGCCAGATCTCCTCGCGGACGAACGTGTCCATCCAGTCCAGGTGCTCCTGGAACTCGGGCTCGGTGGAGAAGTCCCACGCCATGAGGGCACAGAGGGTACGCGGGGAGGTATTAGTCTGGCGGCGATGGCACCGCGCCACCTCGACAGGCTCACCGCGATCGACGCCTCCTTCCTGCATCAGGAGAGCCCCGCGTCGCACATGCACATCGGCGCGCTCGTGCGCGCCGAGGGGCCCGCGCCCGCCTACGACGACTTCCTCGACTCGATCCGCACGCGCCTGCATCTCGTCCCGCGCTACCGCCAGCGCCTCGTCTTCCCGCCCGCGGCGACCGGGCGCCCGCTGTGGACCGACGACACGGACTTCAACCTCGAGTACCACGTGCGCCACACCGCGCTGCCGAGCCCGGGCAGCGACGAGCAGCTCACCAACCTCTCCTCGCGCGTGTTCTCCCAGCAGCTCGATCGCTCCAAGCCGCTGTGGGAGCTCTGGCTCGTCGAGGGCCTCGCCGACGGCGGCTTCGCCCTGCTGTCGAAGTCCCACCACGCGATGATCGACGGCATCGCGGGCGTCGACCTCGGCACCGTCCTCTTCGACCTCGGCCCCGAGCCCGCGCCCGCGCCGACCGACCTCGAGCCGTGGACGCCCGACCCGCTACCCAACCCGATCGACCTGCTGACCGCCGGCATCGCCGGGTTCACGAAGGCGACGCTCGGGGTCGCCGCCAAGGCGGCATCCGCGATCGCGCAGCCCGACCGCGCGCTCGAGGAGGCGCGGATCGCGGCCGAGGGCCTCGGCGAGATCGCCTGGGCCGGGCTGAACCCCGCGCCGCCGACGCCGCTGAACGTCGAGATCGGCCCGCACCGGCGCTACGCCGCCGTCGCCGCCGACCTCGCCGACTTCAAGACCGTGAAGAACACGTTCGGCGGCACGGTCAACGACGTGGTGCTGTCGGTCGTCGCGGGCGCGATGCGCCACTGGCTGCACTCGCGCGGCGTGCGCACGGCGGGCCTGGAGATGCGCGCGCTCGTGCCGGTCTCGGTGCGCGTGGCGTCCGAGCGCAACGGCACCGGCAACCGGCTGGCGGTCATGCGCGGCCCGCTGCCCGTCTACGTCGACGACCCGATCGAGCGCCTCGACGTCGTGCGCGCGGCGATGGACGACCTCAAGGAGTCAAAGCAGGCGGTCGGCGCCGAGGTCCTGACGAGCATGCAGGCCTTCGCGCCGCCGACGGTCCTCGCGCAGGCCTCGCGCCTGAACTTCTCCACGCGCCTGTTCAACCTCATCGTCACGAACGTCCCGGGGCCGCAGTTCCCGCTCTACGTCATGGGCCGCAGGATGACCTCGGTCTTTCCGATCGCGTTCCTGCCCAAGGACCACGCGCTGGCGATCGCGATCATGTCCTACAACGGCCAGATGAACTTCGGCCTGCTCGGCGACTACGACGCGATGGGAGACCTCGAGGAGTTCGGCGAGGCGATCGAGACCTCGCTGGCCGAGCTCGTCTCGCTCGCCAGGCGCCGCTCGCGCGACGCCGTCGCCTCGGCCTGAGCGTCAGCTGCGGCGGGCGACGCGGAAGGAGACGTCGGCGCGCGGCGGGACCGCCTCGCGGTTGCCCGCCCGGTCGACCGCGATCGAGTAGAAGCGATAGCGCGAGCCGGCCTTGACCTTGACCTTGACCTTCAGGCTCGCGGCGCTCGTCGCCGCGACGCGGCGGTAGGCGCGCCGGTTGGCCGAGCGGTAGATGTCGAAGTGGTCGATGCCGGAGGCGCTGAGGCTGCCCGGCGCGCTGTCGGCGCCGCTGACGCGCAGCGAGATCGACTTGGAGCCGCGCACGGACTTCGGCCCCTTGAGCTTCGACGTCGGCGCGCGGCGGTCGATCGTCCGCGCGACGGTCATCGCGACGAGCGGGTTGACGATGCCCCAGCCGAGGTCGGGCGTCCAGCCGGCGCCGTTGGGGCGCGTCGCGGTCTCCTTGAGCAGGCGCACGACGTCGGCGGCGCGCAGGTCGGGGTTGAGGTTCTTCACGAGCGCGGCGACGGCGGTGACCATCGGCGTCGCCATCGACGTGCCCTGCAGGTAGGCGAAGCGCGAGTCGCCCTGGAAGGTCGTGCGGCAGTTGCAGCCCGGCTGCGGGAAGAGCACGCCGCCGCCGCTCTCCAGCTCGGTGGCGTTGCCGGGAAATGCCGCGAGCAGGCCGGGCGGTCCGCCGCCGCCGTCGCCGAACGAGCCGTAGGCCGCCAGCGAGACCTGCGAGCCGCGCCCGGCGAAGGAGGAGCGCTGGCCGGCGTTGTTGGCGGCCGTCACGGTCAGGCCCTTGCCGGCCGTGATGTCGGGGCCCGTCCCCGTCGGCTGCAGGACGTTGGCGGGATCGCCCTGCTCCTCGACCGGCGAGTCGGCGGCCGCGGCGACGACCACGACGTCGTGGGCGATCGCATAGTTGATCGCGTCGACGATGACGCGCGCGGGCGGGGTCGTGCCGTCGGTGCCGAAGCTCATGTTGATCGCGTCGGCCTTCGCGTCGGCGGCCTGGATGATCGAGCGCGCGACGGAGCCGTCGCTGAGGTCGCTCTTGTAGACGAGCAGCTGGCAGTCCAGGCCGACGCCGACGATCCCGACGCCGTTGTTGCCCGCGCCGCAGGCGATCGAGGAGACGTGCGTGCCGTGGCCGTTCTCGTCGACGGTCGCCGGGCCGTGGCCGCTGATCGCGTCGTTGTCGGTGGACTGCTGGACCTTGCCCGAGACGTCCGGGTGGCCGGAGTCGATGCCGGTGTCGATGACCGCGACCGTCGCGCCCGTGCCGCGGCTGATGTCCCAGGCGGCGGGGAGGCCGAGGCGGCCGATCCACCACTGCACCGACGTGCCGGAGGGGGTCCCGGCGGCGGTCTCCGGCACGGTGAGCGCGGGATCGTTGAGCTCGACGCGCAGCGCGTGGCGGCGCTCGGCCTCGACGTGCAGGACGCCGTCGCGGCGGCGCAGGCTGCGCGCGAGCGCTGCGAGGCTCGTGCCGGCGGACGGGCGGACGGAGACGAGGCCGATCTGCGCGACCTGGGCGCCGTCGCGGCGCAGCCCGCCGGCGTCCAGCAGCGACGCGGCGGCGGCGCCCAGGTCGCTGCCGCTGTCCTGCGGCGCGAGCGTGACGAGCAGCCGGCCGGTCGTCGGCGATGCCGCGAGCGCCGCAGGCGGCGCTCCCGCGGCGAGCACGAGCGCCCACGCGAGGAGGGTACGGGTGAGCAGCTTCGCCGGGCGGGGGCGCATCAGATGCTTAACGCGCGCCGGGGGCATTCGCTCCGGCGCGCGCAGCAAGACCGGCGCGCGAGCGCGCCCGCGGGCCTCAGAACCCGAGTGCGAACTTCGCGTCCTCGCTCATCTTCTCCGGCGACCACGGCGGCTCGAAGACCATCGAGCTCTTGACCGACTTCACGCCTTCCAGCGGCGCGACGAACTCCTCGATCTGCTCGGTGATCTGGGGGCCGATGGGGCACGCGGGGGTCGTGAGCGTGAACGTCACGTGGACGTTGCCGCTGTCCTCCTGGATGCCGTAGATGAGCCCGAGCTCGACGAAGTCCAGACCCAGCTCCGGGTCGATGACGTTCGTCAGGGCGTCTTCGATCTCTGCGAGTGATGCCATGACATCGAGTCTAATGCTCCGCTTATGTTCCGGAGTACGTTCGGGGAACCATCGTCTCCTACGACGAACATCCGCCGTTGCTGCGCTGCTCTGGTCATGAGGACCGCTCCACGCAGTCGCACCGCCGGCGGGCGCTCTCGCAGGCGCTGGCGGCCCCGACGAACGTCGTCGTCGACCTCACCGAGCTGACCTTCGCCGACCCCTCGCTCATGCTCGATCTCGCGATGGTCGCGCGGCGCCTGCGCGCGACCGGGCTGCGGCTCATGCTCTGCGACTCCCAGCCGGACATCGCGGCGCTCATCGAGTACGTCGGGCTGCACCGGCTGCCGGGCGTCGAGATCGTGCCGGCCCCCGCGCCCGCCTGAGCGAGCCGGGCGCAGCGCTCGCGTAGCCTTCGTCGGGTCATGCCCCTGCTGCTCGTGATCGTCTTCATCGTCGTCCCGATCGCCGAGCTCTACGTGCTCATCCAGATCGGGCAGGCGATCGGCGTCCTGCCGACGATCGCGATCCTCATCCTGGACTCGGTGCTGGGCGCGGCGCTCATGCGCTCGCAGGGCCGCGCCGCGTGGATGCGCTTCAACCGTGCGCTCGCGGAGGGCCGCGTCCCCGGGCGGGAGATCATCGATGGCGTGCTCGTGATCTTCGGCGGCGCGCTGCTGCTGACGCCGGGCTTCCTCACCGACATCCTCGGGCTCACGCTGCTGCTGCCGCCGACGCGCGCGGTCGTCCGCGGCGTGCTCGTGCGCCGCTTCGGCTCGCGGTTGGTGGCAAGCGCGGCGGACGGCGTCTCGTCGCGCTTCCGGGTCGGGTTCGGCGGCGCTCCGGGTGGTCGCGGTGGTCGCGGTGGTCCGGGCGGTCCTGCGCGCGGTTCCGGCCCCGGCCCCGGCGGGACCGGTCGGCCACGGCCGCGGCCGCGCGCGTCTGACGACGACGTCGTCGAAGGGACGGCGACCGAGGTTCCCCCGCAGCGGGACCAGCTGCCGTGAGCGTCGTTCCCGAGCAGGACGCGCCGCGGTCGCCCGCGGCGCCTGACCCGGCGTTCCGCGACGCCGTGACGTTCGCGTTCGGCGACCCGGTGGCCCAGCTCTACGGCCACGCGCGGATCGGCCTCGGGGGCGGCGAGGCGAGCGGCGTCGCGCTGCTGTTCGCGGGCACCGACGTCGTGGCGGCGAGGACCGAGGCGGGCGTGCGCGTCGAGGACCCGTCGTCGTGGGAGGGCGTGTCGGTCGGCGGGCTGAGCACGACGGTCGAGGAGCCGCTGACGGCGTGGACGCTGTCCTTCGCGCGCGGCGATGACGGCTTCGACCTGCGCTTCGAGGCCGTGTCGGCGCCGGCGGTCCTGCCGGCCGACAGCGAGCTCGCGCGCACGAGCGGCATGGAGGGCTACGAGCAGGTGTGCAGCGTCTCGGGTTCGATACGCGTCGGCGGACGCTCGCGCGACGTTCGTTGCCTGGGCCAGCGCGGCCACATCTGGGGCGCGCCGGACTGGAAGCGCATCGAGCTCGCGCGGACGCTCTCGGCGTGGCTCGGCGCCGACCGCGCGGTGTTGATCGGCGCGGCGCGGCCGGCGAAGTCGCGCGGCCACGGCGACGAGGCGCGCGCGGGCTGGGTCGTCGACGCCGGCGAGCCCGTCGCGATCGCCGAGGCGCGGATCTCGACGACCTACGACGGCGAGCTGCGCCAGCAGCGCGCGGGCCTCGAGCTGTGGATGGACGAGGAGAGCGACTTCGCGCGGCGCGCCGCCGGCCAGGTGCTCTGCGGGACGACACTCGACCTCGGCGACCTGCGGCTGGACACGTCGTTCTTCAGGTGGCGGATGGAGGGCCGCGAGGGCGTCGGCCGCTACGACGTCATGCGCCGGCCGGGCTCGCCGGCCAAGAAGCGGTGATCCGGGCCGTCATCAGCGACTTCGGCGGCGTGCTGACGACGCCGCTCGCGGGATCCTTCGCGCGCTTCGCGGAGCGGTCGGGCATCGGCATGGAGGAGCTCGGCCAGGCGCTGGCGACGGTGTTCGCCCGCGACGGCGCGCACCCGCTCTACGAGCTCGAGTGCGGGCGGATGACCGAGGTCGCGTTCCTGTCCGGGCTGCAGGAGACGCTGAGCGCGGAGGTCGGCCGCGAGATCGAGTTCGTCGACTTCGCCGAGGCGCTGTGGGCGGGCCTGGCGCCCAACGAGCCGATGATCTCGCTCATGGCGACGCTGCGCGACGAGGGCTACCGGATGGCGCTGCTGACGAACAACGTCCGCGAATGGGAGCACCGCTGGCGCGCGATGGCCCCGATCGACGACATCTTCGAGATCGTCGTCGACAGCGCGTTCGTCGGGATGCGAAAGCCCGACCGGGAGATCTACGAGCTCACGGTCTCGCGTCTCGGCGTGGCGGCGGAGGAGTGCCTGTTCGTCGACGACCTCACGCGCAACTGCCAAGCCGCCGAGGCCGCCGGCATGACGGCGATCGTCTACCGCGATGCGCAGCAGGCGGCGGCGGAGATCCGCGCGGCGCTCGACGGTGGCGAGGAGTCGCCCGACCACCCCCAGCGGTCAGACCCCTAGTTGTCGCAGCCCAGCCGATCCCAGAGGTAGAGCTCGATGCACTCGGACGCGAGCTCGAGGCAGCGCTCGCGCGACAGGTGCGGCAGCACCGTCGTCAGGGCCTGCTCCTCCGCGACGCCGGCGTCGAACGCCTCCTCGCCGCGGAAGCCCGCGGCGATCTTCAGCGCCTCCCTGCGGTTGTCCCCCAGGCTCGGGAAGACGTTGACGAGGAACTCCCGGTTCGGAATCGGGTTGCCGACCTCCAGCGACGCGTGCCACGCCGCCAGCATCGACAGGTCGTGCTCGTCGAGGTCCTGCACGGCCTTCGCATAGTGCGAGGCCAGCTCACCCTCGGGAATCTCGTCCACCCACGCACGAACCAGCTCGCCGAGCAGCTGCCGACGAGCCTCCCGGCCAACGGACTCAGCGATCACCCTGATCGCGTCCTGCGGTTCGATGAAGCAGAGCGACATACCGGCTCCCACGCGCTCGGGAAAGAACTGACGGAAAGCACGGTAGGGAGGGCATCGGACGGGATGGGGCCTACCGCCGGCTCGCAGAATCTAGCCCGACGGAGGTCGCCTATGCGCGCTCGCTTAGACTGGCCGCCAAGACCAGCCGCTTGCTGGCCCCTACCTCTCGTACATGCGACTCGTCCGCCGCTTCCTAGACGCCAACAGTCGCCTGTCGAGCCGGTTCGACCGGCGTAAGGACGCGGCTCTCTACGCGCGATACGACGCCGATGTCGTCGCGGCGATCCGACGTCTGCCTGCCGGGTCCACGGTTGTCGACCTCGGAGGTGGCCGCCATTGCTCCTTCGCGAGCCAGACGACGCGCGATCAGGGGATCCGCATCGTGGCCGTCGACGTTTCGGCCACCGAGCTCGCTGCGAATACTTCTGTCGACGAAACGGTTCTTGCAGATGTCGTTGATCATTTGCCGTTCGAGGACGGCACGGTCGATCTACTCGTGTCGCGAACGGTGCTTGAGCATGTAAGCGACGTTGAGGCCGCTGCAGGCAACATCGCCCGTGTCCTGCGGCCCGGTGGGCAGACGCTACATCTCATGCCATGTCGCTACGCACTGTTCGCGGTAGCCGCACGCGTGTTGCGCTTTTCGGTGGCGAAGAAGCTCTTGCACGCCGCGATACCGACCACCAAAGGCGTCGTGGAATTCGAAGTCTTCTACGACCGCGGACACCCACGCGCGCTCAAGCAAGTATTTCTTGCGGCCGGGTTTCGGGATGTAGAGATCGAATCCACTTGGGATCAGGCGGACTACTTTCATCCGGTGTTTCCGCTGTTTCTTCTCGTGTTGCTCTATCAGCGGATTGTTGAGGCGCTCCGCATCAGGGCACTGGCGTCGTACGTGATAGTCCGGGCGGTTCGCTGAGGGCGGATCACTTCACGCGTCGTGAGACCACGCGGCTCTTGCCCGCCACGTACGGATAGTGGGTCTGAGTCGGAATGCGGACGCGGAACTGCAGCTTTACGCCGGGCCGGCGAACTCGCAGGCGGTACCGCCCGGAAAAACGCCCGGACTCGTTGGTCCTGCGTACGGCGAAGGTCTGCCAGGCACTGCCGGCAGCACGACCTTGAACAAACACGGTCTTACCGCCGCGCGGAATCGGTGTCCCCAGGACGCGTCCGGAGTACCGCACCGAGACGCCCGCGAGTGAGACCTTGAGGGTGGCGACGGAACTCACGCGAAGCTGCAGCGTTTGCGTCGCGCTCGACGCTGGGCCACCCACGGCAGGCTCGTACGACACCTCGATCGTTCGCGAGGTCGCGTTGCGAGGTAGCCGATAGCGGTAGCGGCCGTCGGTATCGGTAGTGACGCTCGCCTTGTCTCTTAGCCGGGCAGTTGGAAGCGTTCGACGCTCACGCACCCGGATCGCAGCGCCGGGAATCGGGACTCCGGCACCATCCGTCAAGCGCCCGCGAATCACGATCGACTTGCCGTATGTACTCGTCAACGTCCGATCCTGAACCCCCGCGAATCCCGCGGTCAAGATCGCGGGGGGCGCTGCCGGAGTGGGTATTGCCGATGCCGGTGTGGTGGCATTGCTGACCTGCACCGACCCGTTTCCGCGGATGGTCCGCGGATTACCGGCGGCGTCGGTCACGCGCAACGTTACGAGGTACGGGCCGTCCGGTACCTGCGAAGTATCGACGGTGAAACCTCCGGTTTGGGACGCCGCGCACGCGTTGAAGTTTCGATGCGGGCATATGTCCGGTCGCGCCTCGAAGTCCTGGGACCCGACGACGGTGTCGCCGAGTAGCACCTCGATGCGCCGCACTCCAGATTCTTGATCGGCAGCCGTGTAGCTCACGGTCTCCCGACCCTTGCGCGCCCCGCCCGCAAGCAGCGTGCCGCCGTCAAGTGACGCGGTCGGCGCCACCGTTTCGTACAGGCTGACCTCCACGCCTCGGGCGGTCAACGGAACCGGGTTGGAGAACGCGCAGTCCACGCCCGCCCCTCCCGAGCAGTACAACTGAACGAAGGCCGCCGGGTTGGAAACTGCGAGTCTTGGACTGACCCAGGGATCCGCGTCCAAGTTGACACCTCCCGGTGGACCGAACGCGCCGCCATCTGAAATGAACGCCTCGCCGCCGGATCCGCCGAGCTGCGCGATCAACCACGTGCGGTAGCCGATGATCCCGATCACCGATTTCGGCCCACTATTGGGACGCTGCAGATGCAGCACGGCCGAGGTATCGAGACTCATCACCTGGCGGCCTGGCGCCAGGCTGATTCCGAAACCGCCGCCAGTCGAGCAATTGTCGAACGCCTGTGTGTTACGCCCGTCGAGACCCCAAACCCACGGCTCCGCAGTGGCTCCTGCGGGGGTCGCGACGCCCGGCACGTTGCACGTATACATCTTGTACGAGTCGGCTTCGGCGGAGCGCGCGGTTATCAGAAACAAGAGCGCGATCGAACTCGCCACCAAGGACACGCGCGATGCGCGGCCGGCCAACGTTGAAAAGAATAGAAACATCGTCAGCCGCCTTGTAGACATGGATCTGTTCATCGAGTCCGTCGCCTCATGGTCCGAACTCCGGCGCAGTGGAGGATTGGACAGGGTTTGAGAACTCCGGAGCGGACGTAGCCTTCGGAGCCGGCGGCGGGTTCGGCTGCACGGCAGACGTAGCCGCGACACGACCGTGCTTGATCTGCGGCATGCGTGTGGAAGCCGACCCGAACTCCGGTGCCCCGCCAGCGCTGCGGATGGATCGGAACTCTCGCTTCGGCCGAGAAGTCGTGCCGCTTCTGGCGGTCAGCCGCCTAGAGATCGGAATAACGGCTGCCCGCACCCTCTGGGAGGACCCGGATTTCCTTACCGGGGCACGCGGCTTTGCATGACGCGAGCTCTGAGCGGTACTGCTGTTCGGCGCGTGCCACACGGTGTGCTCGACCGTGGCGTAACCGCCACCCGCAACCGCGGCGGCTGAGGCGGCTACCGCTGCGACCTTGCCTGCCGCGGCGGCCTCCATGGCGGCTTGCGCTTTGGTGACCGAGTGGACTGCTTTCTCGTGGAGGCCGCCCGCGAAAGCCTCGTATGCGCGCAGGAAGAGGTTCGAGATGTGCTCGCCGCCGTCGGACGCGACCGCCAGCAACGGGATCGGAAGCACGGCGGACAGGGGCTTGGAGCTCTCGTGCAGCGCCTTGAGCGTCGCTCGGCAGCCCGGGCAGTTGCGCAGGTGCGGACGGAGCTCGAGGATCTGCTGCGGCGTCGCCTCGCCGTCGACCATCGCCGAGATCACGGGCATCCAGCGCTCGCACTCGGCGCCGGACTCGATCCCGGCGTAGCGCTCGAGGAAGCTCCGCCGCCCCTCGGTCAGGCAGCGATTGACCTTCGTGTACGACCAGCCGGTGATCGCGCCGATGTCGTTGTAGCTGTGCCCCTGCGCCTTGAGCCACAGCGCCCGCAGCTCCTGGGGCTTCAGGCGCTGCAGGGCCTCGGCCGAGCGGCTGATGAGGTCGAAGCTCATGAGCTGCTCCTCGGGGGAGGGCAGGCGCTGGGCCTCGTGGGCGTCGAAGTCGACGTCCGACGAGCCGACGAGCTTCTTGCGCGACTCGCGGATCGCCTGCGCCTCGCGCTTGACGACGACGTGCAGCCAGCCGGGCGCCCGCGCCGCGTCGAGGCGGTCGGCGTGGGCCATGAAGATCTCGAGGCCGCGCTGGTAGGCGTCCTGGGCGTCGTCGAGGCAGATCGAGTGCCGGCGAGCGGTCCGCAGCAGCGAATCGGCGTGCGCGGCGACCGTGCGCAGGATCAGCTCCTCCGCGCCGCTGCTGCCCCTCCCGCTGCCCTGCTCGTCGGCCATCCGCGCGTCCCCCGCTCCCGGTCCCCGCTGGGACCTTTCCTGCTCTAGGGGACCGTATGGCCAAATTCGCCCCGGCAGGGGCCACGTTATGCCGCTATTTGCGGAGTTTTTGCGGCGGTGCCGGGCGGGTCGCGATCACGGAGCGGCCGCGAGGCGTCACCGCCCGGGACCCACCCGGGCGGCGCGCCGCGCGTCACCTCACCGCTTCACCCGCACCACGAGCGGCGCCGTGCCCTCGCCGACGCGCCCGCTGTCACCCGCCCACTGCGCGACGAACACCGCCGGCCCCTTGACGTTGAAGGTCGCCGAGAACGAGCCGCCGTTGGCGCCGGCGGTGACCGTCCGGTTCGTCCACGTCGCGCCGTCCAGCAACCGTGCCGAGACCGTGATCTGCTCGCCGCCGACGGCGCTGCCGAGCGTCCCGGTGATCGTCACCTTGCCGCGCGCGGAGCGCAGCGACCGCCGGGTGAACCGCGACGGCGTCGCCTTGATCCGCAGCGGCGAGGCGACGCCGGCGTCGCCGCCGGTGGCGGTGAAGAACAGCCTGCGCGCGCTGTCGCCCGCCCGCAGCAGCGCGAAGACGTGCGTCGCGTCCGCCGCGACGATCCCGCCGATCTGCCCGGACGAGATCGCCTGCGGGCGCCACGACCTCCCGGCATCGGACGTGTGCAGGACGTACGCGTTGGTCGAGTCCGCGCCGAAGCCGCCGATGCTGAGATAGCCGCTGGTCTCGGACCCGAACGTCACGCCCGAGGCGCGGTTGCTGCCCGCCGAGAGCGACTCCGTCCACGTCCGCCCCCCGTTCCCCGTGCGCCACACGCGCCCCGAGGAGTCGAGCACGAACCCGGTCGAGCGGCTGACGAACGACACCCCGCGCAACCGCGTCTTCTTCGAGGGCAGCGCAACGGCGCGCCACGTCCGCCCGCCGGTCGTCGACGCCAGCAGCTGCCTGCCGCCGCCCGCCCGCCAGGCGAAGATCGCCGCGCCCGCGAGCTGCGCGTCGGACAGCGCGGCGCGCGCGACGAGCGACCCCGCCACCGCGCTGAACTCGCCGCCGCCGACCGAGCGCTTGATCCCGCGCGGGCCGAAGAGCAGGACGTTCCCACCGCCCGGCACCGCGAGCACCGCCTGCGCCGCCCCGCCGGGGCCGGCACTCAGCGTCTGCCACGTCAGGCCGCCGTTCTGGGTGCGGAAGAGACCGCCGCGGACGTCGAGCGCGTAGCCGGTCTTGACGTCCGCCCACGACGTGTCGGCGATGTCGGCCGACGTCGCGACGTTCGCGACCCTCCAGCTCGCGCCGCCGTCGAGCGTCATCGCGAGCTGCCCCCGGGCACCCGGGGCGAACGCCGAGCCCGCCACCGGGCCGCGGCGCACGATCGAGAACTGCCCGCCGACGTCGCCGCCGACGGGGACGTAGTTGATGCCCGCGTCGTCGGAGACGACGGTCTGGCCGGCGGCGCCGACGGCGACCGCGCGGCCCGGGGCCGCGAAGGCCGCACCGGCCAGCGGGACGCTCGAGGCCGTGATGGTGACGGCCGTCTCGCCGCCGTCGGTCGTGCGATCCAGCTCGCCCTTGCTCGTCGTCAGCAGGCAGGTCGCCGCGTCCGCGCAGCCGATCGACGTGAGCGTCAGCCCGGCGCCGAAGGCCTGCTTGGCGAACGTCAGCCCGCCGTCGGCGCTGCGCAGCAGCGTCTCGGGGCCGACGGCGTAGATCGTCTTGGCATCGAAGCGGTACAGCCGTTCCACGCTCGCGCCGGCCGGGACCGGCAGCGCCTTCCAGGACACGCCCGCGTCGGTCGTGAAGTACGCGGCGCTCGGCCCGCCGCCGGCCGGCGAGACGAACGCGAAGCCCGTCTCGGCGCTGTTGAACATCAGGTCCTTGGCGACGACGCCGCCCGGGGTCGCCGAAGCCTGGGTCCCGGGGATCGCCGTCTGCTTGGAGAACGACTGGCCGGCGTCGGTCGTGCGCAGCACGGAGCCGTCGCGCAGGAGCAGATAGCCGGTCGTGCGGTCGACGAAGTACAGCGACTGCACGCGATCGGGGCAGTCGACCTCGGCGACGATGAAGATCTTGCGGAATGTCTTGCCGCCGTCGTCGCTGCGGCGCAGGACGCAGCCGTCGGCGCCGAGGACGACGACCGTCTCGGGATCGACGATCTGCAGGCGGGAGAGGTCGGCCGCGGTCCCCGTCGCCAGCCCCGACCACGTCACGCCGGCGTCGTCGGTGCGCAGCGCGGTGCCGGCCGCCCCGACGGCGTAGCCGCGGCCGCCGAGGAAGTCGATCGCGCGGAGGTCATTGCCCTGCGGCGCGGGGTTGCCCCAGTTCCAGCCCGACAGCGGCACGCGAACCGACGCCGCAGCCGTATTTACCGAAAGTGTTGCGAAGAGGGCAGCGGTGATCGCCACGGACCGCAGTCCGAGTTGCACAAACGACATGGGTTACCTCCCAGAAAGACCTGGCACTGGTGCCAATTTCCGGCACCGGAGGTGCCGACCGATATAACGGCAACCCCGGCGGGAAGTTGCGTCCCGGGGGTCCGGATCCGCCGTTCCTCGTCCGCCGCCGCCGGCGCCTCAGGCGCCCGAAAGCGGCCCTGCGAGCGCCAACGCGCCAGCTGCGTTAGGCCCGCGGGAACGTCGGGTAGCCGAAACGGCGTGTCGGCGGTGCATCAGGGGCAACTCCACGATCGACGCCCGGCCCGGCCGGAGCACATCCCCTCCCTGAGGCGGGCCGTCGTCGACTTCGCAGCCGCCAACGGCGCGTCCGAGCAGCAGCTCGAGAACATCGCGCTTGCGGTCTCCGAGGCGGTCAGCAACGCGGTCCTACACGCCTATATCGAGGAGGATCGTCCTGGAACCGTGGCCGTCGAGGCCAAGGTCGAGGACCGGGCGCTGGACATCGTCGTCGCCGATGAGGGCCGGGGGCTGCTGCCGCGATCCGACAGCCCCGGCATCGGCTGGGGCCTGGCGCTCATCGAGCGCATCACCGAGCAGCTCAAGCTCGAGCAGTCCGATCAGGGCGTCCGGCTGCGGATGAAGTTCCCCCTGCGCTGAGAGCTCTTCGGTCGCGGCGCACGTCCGCCGCTCGCGCGGACTAGGATTGCGGCGCCGGCGCGTTCGTCCACGGACCGCCGCGCACCGATGAACCCTGGGGGACGTCGCCCGCTCGTCCGGCGGTGGCAGGACCCACGGAAAACGGACCCTGTGTGTTCATGACCGACGCTTCCCCTGAGACACCCCAGCCCGCGCCCGAGCCCGAGCTCGCGCAAGCCCCGGCGTTCGAAGAGCTGACGCTGACCTCCGAGCCCGACGGCGACGGCGTCAGCCACGTGATCCGGCTCTTCGGCGAACTGGACACCGCCAGCGCCGAGCTGCTCGAGCGCGAGCTCGAGCGCGTCGAGGCGACCGAGGCCCCGCGGATCGTCGTCGATCTCTCGGGGCTGACGTTCATGGACTCGACCGGCATCCGGCTGCTGCTCACGACCCACAAGCGCCTGCAGGACTCGAGCGACCGCCTGCGGCTGCGACGCGGGCCGGACACGGTGCACCGCGTCTTCGAGCTCTCGGGCGTCGTCGACGTCCTGCCGTTCGCCGACTGACGGCCCCTACGCCACGCGGCGCAGGGCGATGACGGCGGTGTCGTCGGCCTGCGCGCCGACCTGAAAGCCGGCGAGCACCTCGTCGAGGCGCCCGAGCAGCTCCGTGGGTGACAGCCCGGCCGACCGCGTGAGCAGCTCGCAGAGCCGCTGCTCGCCGAAGCGCTCCTGCGGGCCGCGCGTGTCGGTCACGCCGTCGGTGTAGAGGACGATCGTCTCCCCCGGCTCGACGGTCGCCGTCTGATCCTGCCAGCCATAGGGCCGCCCGAGGCCGAGCAGCCGCCCGGGCTCGCCGGCGGTGCGGATCGACCCGTCGCGACCGACGATCAGCGGCATCGGATGCCCGGCGGAGCTGAAGATGACCTGCTCGCCGCCGAGGCGCAGTGCGAGCATCGTGCACAGCGACATCGCCGGGCGCTGCGTCAGCGCGCGGTCCAGGCGCCCGAGGAGCACCGCCGGGCTGGCGTCGGTCTGGCAGACGAACAGCGCACCGTGGCGCAGCAGCGACGTCAGCGCCGCCGCCTCCACGCCCTTGCCGGTGACGTCGCCGATGACGACGAGCCAGCCGTCCGCGGCGGTCTCGAGGAAGTCGTAGAAGTCACCGCCGACCTCGAGCTCGGGATCGCCGGCCGGGCGATAGAGGGCGGCGACCTCCCAGCCCGGGATCTCCGGCACGATCTCCGGCAGCAGGCTGCGCTGCAGCGTCGCCGCGGTGCGGCTGCGCGCCTGGTAGAGCCGCGCGTTCTCGACCGCGACGCCGGCCCGGTCGGCGAGTTGCTCGGCGAAGCGGCGGTCATCGTCGTCGAAGCGCCGGCCGGACTCGGCGCTGACGAGCGTCATCGCCCCGACGGTCCGCTCAGGGGTGCGCAGCGGGACGATGAGCACGGAGTGCAGGCCGACCGCCCGCAGCAGCGCGAGGTGCTCGGCGTCGCGCGCGGCCGGCGCGAGCATCTGATCGGTGATCACGGGATAGAGCTCGGATTCGCCGACGCGCACGACGCGGCCGAGGCCCTGGCCGGGGTCGACCTGCGCGGGCTCATAGCCGCGCAGGCGCTCGGCGAGCGCGAGCTTCTCCGGGTCGCGATGGGCCGCCACGACCCGCTCGCGCACGCCGTACTGATCGACGAGGTCGACCGCGCACCAGTCGGCGATCTGCGGCACCGCCGCCCAGGCGACGTTGCGCAGCGTTTCCTCGTAGTCCAGCGAGGAGCCGAGCAGCTGGCTGGCCTCGGAGAGGAAGCGGCTACGCAGCTCGGACGTCTTCACGGCCGTGACGTCCTCGATGATCGTCGCCGTCGCCGCGAGCTCGCCGGTCTCGTCGTACAGCGGCGACGCCTTGAGGAGGTTCCAGTGCTGCGTGCCGCTGGCGCGATGGACCGTGCGCATGAGCAGCGGCTCGGGCTCCTCGCCGCGCAGCAGCCGCACCGACGGCACGTCGTCCATCGTCAGAGCGCGCCCGTCCTCGCCGGTGACGATGTAGTCGTCCATGATCGCTGCGGGCGCCTGCGCCTGCAGCTCGGCCAGCGTCGAGAAGCCCATGTGGTCGAGCGCCGTCCGGTTGGCGTAGATGATGTGGTCGGCCGGGTCGCGGATCGTCACGGCGTCGCCGAGGACGTCGAGGATCTGGGCGAAGCCGGGGCCGTGCCCGCGCAGCGCCGACTCGAGCTCGGCAAGCAGGATCGCGCGCTCGGACAGGTCCTGGATGAGCGCGTGAAACCGCCAGCCATCGGGGCCCTGTTGCGCCGAGACGGTGAGGCGGACGGGGAACGTCGTCGCGTCGCTGCGACACGCCATGAGCTCCAGCGGGGTGTCGAGGACGCGGCCCTCGCCGGTCTGCAGGAAGTGGCGCAGGCCCTCCCGGTGCGCGGCTCGCTGCTGCACCGGGATGAGCGCGTCGGCGACGGCCATGCCGATCGCCTCCTGCTTGCTGTAGCCGAAGAGCTCCTCGGCGCGCGCGTTCCAGAAGACGATGTGGCCGCCCTCGTCCATCGACACGAACGCCTCGTGGGCCGACTCGAAGATCCCGGGGACGAGCACGACCGGCGCGGATCCCGTCGAGCGCGGCGAGCCTGTCGGATCCGGCACGCCGCCATTCTGGCCGATCGGACTCGGCCCGCGGGGAAACCTCTCCGGCTACGCGGCCGGCGCCGGGCCGGGGTCGCCGGCGGCGTCTCGCAGGTCGGCGATCGTCTGGCGCAGGATCCGCGACACCTGCATCTGGCTGACGCCGAGGACCGCGCCGATCTCGGCCTGGGTCATGTCCTCCTCGAAGCGCATCCGCAGCATCTCGCGCGACCGCGCCGGTACCTCCCTGAGCAGCTCGTCGAGCGATGCCCGCGCCTCCGCCTGGACGATCCCCGGATCGATGCGGCCGAGCGTGTCGCCGAGCGTCACGGCGTTCTCGCCATCCCCCTGCGGTGTCTGCAGCGACACCGCGCCGCGACCGCCGCGCGCCTGCAGGGCCTCGAGGACCTGCTCGACGTCGGCTCCGACCGCCGCGGCGATCTCACGCGCCGTCGGCGAGCGGTCGAGCTCCTGCGTCAGCCGGATCGTGGCAGCCTCGACGCGCAGCGTGAGCTCTTGGAGCTCTCGCGGGGGGCGCACCGCCCACGTACGGTCGCGGAAGTGGCGCTTGATCTCGCCGACGATCGTGGGGACCGCGAACGAGCTGAAGGCGTGACCGCGCGCTGGGTCGTAGCGGTCGATCGCCTTGACGAGCGCCAGCGACGCGACCTGCACGAGGTCCTCGAGCGGCTCGCCGGCGCGCTTGTAGCGCAGCGCCAGCGAGCGGACGAGCGGCAGGTAGCGCTCGACGAGCTCGCCGCGGGCGCGCTGGTCGCCGTGGTCCAGCCAGGCCTCGAAGAGGCGCGCTTCGGCGCGTGCCCGCCGCCGGCGTTCGTCGTCGCTGAGCTGCGGATCGCTTGAGATAGGTAGTGCCACGTTTCCTCCCCCAAGACCAGCCCCGATGGACACAGGGGACGAGCGAGCTGTCGTCCTGGCCGCGACCTACCCGGGCCCACAACGAGCAAAACGAGGCCGGATGCGCCCGATTTCCGGGCCCGTGCGCGTCAGCCGCGGCGGCGCAGGGGGATCTCGAACCACACGGTGGCCTCGCCCCCGCGCAGGCCCCACCTGTCGGCGATCCTGCCGACCATGAACAGGCCGTTGCCGCCGATCCGGGTGGGATCGTGCGAGCGCTGCCGCCCGGCGAACCCGGCCCCCTGATCGCTGACCTCGCCCGCGACGTGCCCGCCGTCACAGCGCACCGACAGGGCGACGTCGCCCTTGCCATAGAGGACGGCGTTCGTGACGAGCTCGCTGACGACGACGAGCACGTCGTCGAGGGTCTCCTTGGAGAGCGCGCCGCCCAGCCGGCTGCGCACGAGCCGGCGGGCGTCCCCGACGGAGCTGGGACGGCGCTTCAGGCGCACGGCGAAGCGGGCGCCCTCCGGGCCCGTGGAGCCTCCGTTCGCCGACGCGCCGGTCCGCGCCACATCTCCCCCGTTCTGACGTGAGAGGGCCCGACCGCCGCCTCACTTCCTTGGAGAGAGGTTGCCTACCCGGGCAGGGGCCGGCTCAAGCGCAGCGGATGAGACGGGTCTGGCTCCTCGCCGCCGCCGTGCCGGCGATCGCCGCGGCTCATCCGAAACGAGCGCGCGCCGCGGTGCGGCCGGAAGGACCGGATCTGCGGGACGTCCGGCGGCTGGGCCTGGCGCAACGCGATGTCCGGGAGGATCCGCAGCGCGGCGCTGCGGACGATGATCGCTTCGGCCACAGCGTCCGGATCGACGACGTAGTGCGCGTCGCGAACGAGGTCCCTCAGAACTCTTGTACGGGCGTTCATCGCCTCATGGATCGGCATGCGCGCGCGGGAAGCACACCGAAGCGGTGCCGAGCTAGTACACACGGCCGGAAGTCCCGACGGCCGTGCGGGTCAGACGCCCAGCACGGCTGCGATCTCGTCGCGCAGCTCGTCGGCGGGCATCGCGCGCGAGCCCATCGTCGCCCGGCCGCGCGGTGCGGCCGCCCAGTTGAAGAGCGCGAGGTCGAGGACCTCGATCGGCAGCTCGGCGGCGTCGGCGAGGTCGCGCGCGCGGCGCTCGAGCAGGAGCTTGTCGCCGATCCCGAAGACGCGCTTGGCGGCGACCGTCGTCGCGTCGTCGGTGAGCTGCAGCGAGGCCGGTCGCAGGTCGGCGACGCCGAGACGCCCGAGCGCGACGAGCAGGTCGTACCGGCCCGCGCGGCTGAAGCCCGGCAGCGCGAGGCGCTCGAAGAGGCGGTCGAATCTTCGCTCGGGCGTCCATGCCGGCTCACCCGCGAACAGCAGCTCCTGGCCGCCGGCCCGCTCCGCCCGCGCCCGGTAGGCGAGCACGGTCCGGGGGCCGTGGCTCGGGTCGTGCGACGTCCGCGGCCCGCGCGGGACCTCGAGGTCGGGCAGCTCGCCCCCCGCCCAGGGAACGTGCGCCGCGCGGATGCCGGCGAACGGGTCCTCGTCCTCGGTGGGCGTGAGATAGGAGGTCAGAAACGCGAGCCAGAGCGCCTCCTCGGGATCGGACTCGGCGGCGATCAGCGCGTAGACCTCCGGCGGGTCGGCGGCGAGGTCGGCGAGGCGTGCGGCGGCGAAGGCGAGCTCGCCGGCGAGGCGCTCGGCGTCGGCGGATGCCTTCAGGCCGGCGACGAGCTGCGAGCGATAGCCGTCGTCGGCGGCCTGCGAGAGCCGGCGAACGCGCATCGCGCCGGCGCGGGCGGGCCGCGCCGCGCCCCCGCCCGAGCTCGCAGGCGACCGCGTCGTCGTCGAGGCGCGCTTGCGCTCGGCAGGAGGCGGATCGGGGGCCCGGCAGATCGGGCAGTTCTGGATGAAGCGGTTGTGGCGGCAGAAGCTCGGCGGCACGAGATCTCAGTCTAGGAGGCAGGCGTCCGGCGCAACCTTGCCGGCGTGCGGCCGTTCCCATCGCAGCACCATGGACGCCCGCCTCCGCATCCTCCCCGCGCTCGTCCTCGTCGCGCTGAGCGCCGCCGTCCCGGCCGCGCAGGCCGCCTGGTCGGCGCCGCAGACGCTCGTCTCCGACGCCCGCGCGGCGAACGTCGCGGCCGCCGGCAACCGCCACGGCTCGCAGGCGTTCGTGTGGAAGGTGACGTCCGACCGGCTGCGGCGGATAGACGGACGGACCGGCTTTGCGAGCTTCGTCCGCGCCCGCGTCCGCCTGCCCGACGGGCGCCTCGGCCGCGTGGAGACGATCTCGGGCGCGAACGAGCTCGTCGCCGACCCGAAGGTCGGCGTCGACGAGCTCGGCAACGTCACGGCGGTCTGGGCGCAGGCCGGGCGCCACCTCACGATCATGGCGGCGGTCCGCCCGCACGGCCGGCGCTTCGGCAGGCCGTTTCAGATCGGCCGCTCGCAGCACTTCTCCGACTCGCGCCCGGCGCTCGCGGTCGGGCGCTTCGGCGACGCCGTCGTGGCCTGGAACCACGGCAGCACGCTGCAGGTCGCACAGCGCGGACCGTCGATCTGCCGCGCGGGTCGCCCGCGCGGATGCTTCAGGACGCCGGTGCGGCTGCGCGCAGGCGCCGATCAGACGGTCGCGATCGGCCCGCTGGGCAGTGCCTACGTCGTCTGGGCCGCAGGCGTCCGGATCGCTGACGACTTCCACACGCGCCTGCGGATGGCGAGCTTCCGGCGCGACGGGCGGCGACTGGGCCGCGAGCACGCGATCTCCGGCGCCGCCGACGGCGACGCCAGCGAGCCGGCGCTTGCGCTGCGCCGCGACGGGAGCGCGGTGGTCGGCTGGCGTGCCTCGCTGCCCGCCGGCGGCGAGCAGAACAACTCGGCGGCGATCCTCGCGGTCGCAAGCGCTCCGGACGCCGTCCTCGGTCCCGTCATGGTCGTCTCGCCGGCGCTCGGGGACGACCCGGCGATCGGCGTCGATGCGCAGGGCGAGGCGATCCTCGCCTGGCGGGAGTTCGACGCGACGCCGGGCGACCCGGACGGGCCGCAGGTCGCGATCGCGACGCAGCCCGTGCCCACCGCGAGCTTCGGCGCGCCCGTCCGCGTCACGCCGGCGGGCGCCACCGCCGGCGGCCCCTCGCTCGCCGTCGACGCCGCCGGCGTCGCGCACCTCGCCTACAGCGCCGTCGCCGGCAACGTGCCCGGCAACCCGGAGGGCGTCTCGCATGTGCGCGCGCCCGGTGCGAGCTTCGGCCCGCCCGTCGCGCTGCCGGCGAACTTCACCGGCGTGTTCGTCTTCGCCGCCGGGAGGAAGATCAGCGCCGCCAGCGGCGGCAGCGGCGGCCGGACGCTCGTCAGCGACTGGCGCCCCTAGCCGTCCGCGAGGCGCTCGATGCCGCCGAGGAACACGCGCGTGGCGAACTGCGTGGCGCCCTCGACGTCCGGCGGGTCGCGCTTGATCATCGCGACGCCGACCTCCAGCGCGGCGCCGACCATCGCGGCCGCCATGTACTCCGGATCGACGACGCGCGGCACGATCCCGACCCGCATCGCCGTGCGCAGGTCGGCGGCGAGCTCGTCGATGCCCGCGCCGAAGACCGGCTGGTCGAACATCGCGCGGATCGTGCCGCTGTTGCGGCGCATGAGCTCGAAGGCCTCCGGGTCGGAGGCGAGGAAGCCGAAGTACTCGCGGTAGCCGGCGGCGACGAACTCGTCGAGCGACCCCGCGCCCCGGCGCGCGGACTGCACCCGCGCGCGGACCTTCTCGGCGCTCTCCTCGAGCACCGCGCGAAAGAGCGACTCCTTGTCGGGGAAGTAGTTGTAGAACGTCCCGCTGGCGAGGTCGGTGCGGCGGATGACGTCGCGGACGGTGGCCGTGCCGTAGCCGAGCTCGGCGAAGACGGCACGGGCCGCGGCGAGGATCGCCGCGCGGTTGGCGGCCTTCGTCGCGGCGCGGCGCCCGCCGGGCGCACGCTGCTCGGCGATGCTCATCGCGACGAGGCCACCGGCTCGGCGGTGGCTGCGGCGCGGGCCGGCACCTGCGGGGCGCAGCCGGCCGCGCGGGCGCGGGCGGCGCCGCGGCGGCGCTCGCGGCGCAGATCGAAGAGGTACGTGTCGAAGTCGACCTGGATCGTGTGGCGCTCCGACACGACGTAGCGCTTGCGCATCCGCGCGATGTCGCGGCGGATGTCGGCCTCCAGCGCGCGGCGCGGCGGCAGGTGGTAGCGACCGAGCAGGTACTCGGCCAGCCACTGCCCCTGCGCCTCGGCGAGCGGCATGATCGCGCCGAGCGGCTGCAGGAGGCCGACGAACGCAAGGCTCGGGTTGCCGGGCTTGAAGACCCGCCGGAAGAGCTCGATGCGGTTGCCGGGCGCCGACAGGAAGCCGGGATCGAAGAACGGGAAGCTGATGCGGTAGCCCGTGCAGTAGATGACGACGTCGGCGTGGACCTGCGTGCCGTCGGCGAAGCGCACCCAGTCGGGGCCGAGGCTCGCGATGTTCGGCCGCGGGGCGATCGCGCCGTGGATGATGCGGTCCAGGATGCGCCCGGACACGGTCGGGTGCGCGGCGCCGAGGCGGTGGTCGGGTCGCGGCAGGCCGTAGCGCTCCGGGCGCCCGGTGTGCATCCGGACGACGAGCTCCGAGACCCTTGAGCTGATCGCGTAGGGGATGCGCGGCGTCGTCGCGATCTGGTCCAGGGGCTTTCCGAAGAGGTACTTCGGGATGATCCAGGCGCCGCGGCGGGCGGCGAGGTGCGTGCTGCTCGCGACGTAGCTGGCCTCGACGGCGATGTCCATCGCGCTGTTGCCCATCCCGAGCACGACGACGTCCTTGCCCCGCAGGAAGTCGTTGTCGCGGTAGTCGTGGGCGTGCATCTGGATCCCGCCGAACTCGTCGGCGCCGGGGAACGCGGGCTGCGGCCAGCGCTTGTCCCAGTGGTGGCCGTTGGCGACGACGAGCATGTCGTAGGCGTGCCGGGCGCCGCCCGCCTCGGTGAGCTCCCAGGTGCCGCCGGGGAGCTGGCGGGCGCGCTCGACGACGGTATCGAAGCGGATCGCGTCGCGGAAGCCGAAGTGGTCGACGTAGCTGTCGAAGTACGCGGCGATCTGCGCGTGGTGGGGGAAGTCGGGATAGCTGCGCGGCATCGGGAAGTCCGAGTACTGCATCCGCTCGCGCGAGGTGTTGATGTGCAGGTCGCGGTAGGCCGCGGACATCCCGTTGCGGTTGCCGAACACCCAGTTGCCGCCGACGCGGTCAGAGGCCTCGAAGCAGTCGAATGGCAGCCCGCGCTCGTGCAGCGCCTTGGCAGCGGCGATGCCGGACGAGCCGGCGCCGATGATCGCTGTGCGGGGGTGCGGGGACATTCTCGGTCAGGCCTCTTCGAGCGCGTTGCCGGGCGAAGATGACGCAGCCGTCACCTTACTCCCCCGGCCGAGCCCTGCGCCGCGCGCAGCAGGCGCCCCATCTGCTCGGCGTACGCGTCGTCGTGGCCCTCGGACAGGCGCGCGCGGGCGTCCCGCAGGCCGAACCACTGCGGGCTTCGCGACGGCTCGGCAGCCGGCTTCGTCGCATCGACCTCGAGCAGGAACGCGACGACGCGCGCGCCGCGATAGAGGTACTCGCCGATCGGCTCGGGGCCGACCCGGCCGATCGCGCCGCCCTCCTCGATCGCCTCGCGCGCGGCGGTCTCGGCGAGCGTCTCGCCCGCTTCGCGGCCGCCCTTGGGAAACGTCCAGCGCTCGCCGTTGCTCGTGCGCACGAGCAGGAACTCGACGCCACCTCCGCCGCGGGCGCGGACCGGCACCGCGGCGACGACCTGCCGTGCGGGAGGCGAGCGGCTGAGCCGGCGCAGGATCTTGCGGACGCCGGTCACCGCCGTGAAGACAGCGGTCGGACCGGCGCCGGGTCCTACCCGACGGCGCCGGGATCGGTCAGCCCGCCGCCGCGGGAGCGGCGGACGAAGTACACGATCGCGACAGCACACGCGAAGCCGAACAGGAAGCTCGCGTTGCGCCCGAAGATCGCGACGGCGATCAGTCCTCCGACGAACGAGCCCGCGATGCCGATGCCGATCGTGGCGGGGATCGACATGGGGTCGCGGCCGGGGAGCGCCAGGCGCGCCAGCGCGCCGACGATGAGGCCCTGGAGCAGCAGCGCGATGATGATGGCGATGGTTGACATGCCCGCGACTGTACCCCCCGCGCCGGAGGGCTACGCCGCGACGCCGGGCGTCACGTGCTGCGGCGGGCCGGCCGAGCCGTCGTCGGCGTCGGCGCCGATCGCCGGCGGAACGCCGAGCCCGGCGAGATAGCGGTCGACCATGCGGGCGCACTGGCGGCCCTCGTTGATCGCCCAGACGATGAGCGACTGGCCGCGGCGGGCGTCGCCGGCGGCGAACACGCCGTCCGCCGACGTCGTGTACGGGCGGATCGCCTTGGCGTTGCCGCGCCCGTCCTTGGCGACGCCGAGCTTGTCGAGCAGGTCCTGCTCGGGATGCAGGAAGCCCATCGCGAGCAGGACGAGGTCGCCCTGCAGCTCGCCCTCGGTGCCCGGCACCGGCTTGAAGGGGGGTCTGGCGTCGGCCTGCGCGTAGTGCAGCGTGCGCACGTGGCCGTCGTCGTCGCCGCTGAAGTGCGTCGTGACGATCGAGTAGTCCTGCTCGCCGAGGCCGGCGGTCCGGGCCTCCTCCATCGCGTAGCTCAGCCGGAACTTCTGCGGCCACAGCGGCCACGGCGTGCGGTCGTCCGGGCGCGTGGGCGGCGGCTCGGGCAGGAGCTCGAGCTGGGTGATCGAGGCGGCCCCCTGGCGCAGCGAGTTGCCGACGCAGTCAGCGCCGGTGTCGCCGCCGCCGATGACGACGACGTGCTTGCCCTCGGCGGTGAGCCCGAGCGGCTCGGGCGGCTGCGATCCCGTCGCCGTGCCCGTCTGTGTCGCAACCCAGCGGTTGCGGTCGTAGAGGTACTCCATCGCGAAGTGGATGCCCTCGAGGTCGCGCCCGGGGACCGGCAGGTCGCGCGGCACGCGCGATCCCGTCGTGAGCACGACGGCATCGAACTGCTCGCGCAGCTCGTCGGCCGAGATGTCGACGCCGACGTCGACGCCGCAGCGCACCTGCACGCCCTCGGCCTCGAGCTGCTCGACGCGCCGCTGCACGACGTGCTTCTCGATCTTGAAGTCCGGGACGCCGAAGCGACACAGCCCGCCGGCCGCCTCGTCGCGCTCGTAGAGCGTGACCGTGTGGCCGGCGCGGCGCAGCTGCTGCGCGGCCGCCATGCCGGCGGGGCCGGAGCCGACGACGGCGACGCTGCGGCCGGTCTCGCGCTTGGGCGCGAGCACCGGGACCCAGCCCTCGTCCCAGGCGCGGTCGATGATCGAGTTCTCGATCTGCTTGATCGTCACCGCGTCGCCCTCGCGGATCTCGAGCACGCAGGCGGCCTCGCACGGCGCCGGGCAGAGGCGGCCGGTGAACTCGGGAAAGTTGTTCGTCGCATGCAGCTGGGCGATCGCGTCCTTCCAGCGGTCGCGGTAGACGAGGTCGTTCCAGTCCGGGATGAGGTTCCCCAGCGGGCAGCCGTTGTGGCAGAACGGCACGCCGCACTCCATGCAGCGCGCGCCCTGCGCGGCGAGCTCGGGATCCGGCCGGCGGATGAGGAACTCCTTGTAGTCGTGCGCGCGCTCCTCGGGATCGCGGTACGGGACGCCGACGCGCTCGATCTTCAGGAAGGCGCCGAGCTCGCCCATCGCTACACGGCCTTCCTGGCCTGCGCGACGGCGCCGTTCGTGGACCCGCCGTTGGAGGCCGCGGACTCCTCCGCGGCGAGCTCGGCGAGCACGCGCTTGTAGTCCGTCGGATAGACCTTCACGAAGCTCGGCAGCAGGTCGTCCCACTCCTCGAGGACGCGCGCGGCGACGGGCGACCCCGTGCGCTCGGCGTGCTCGGCGACGAGCGCGCGGACCTCGATCGCGTCGCCCTCGTCGAGCGCCTCGAGCTGGTCGCGCATCGCCGGGTTCACGCGGCCGGCGAACGTGCCGTCCTCGTCGAGCACGAACGCCAGGCCGCCGCTCATGCCGGCCGCGAAGTTGCGCCCGGTTCCGCCGAGGACGACGACGCGCCCGCCGGTCATGTACTCGCAGCCGTGGTCGCCGACGCCCTCGATGACCGCGCTCGCGCCCGAGTTGCGGACCGCGAAGCGCTCGCCCGCCAGGCCGCGGGCGAAGAACTTGCCGCTCGTCGCGCCGTAGAGGACGGTGTTGCCGATGATGACGTTCTCCTCGGCGCGGTAGGTCACGCCGTCGGGCGGCAGGACCGCGACGGTCCCGCCCGACAGGCCCTTGCCGGTGTAGTCGTTGGCGTCGCCGTGCAGGCGGAAGCTCACGCCGGGCGCGAGCCAGCCGCCGAAGGACTGGCCGGCCGAGCCGTGGAACTCGACTGCGATCGTCTCGTCGGGCAGGCCCTTCTCGCCGTGGCGCTTGGCGATGTGGCTGGAGAGGATCCCGCCGACGCAGCGGTTGACGTTGCGGATCTGGCGCTCGAGCGACACGGGCGTCGCGTCCTGCAGCGCCGCGGCTGAGGCCTCGACGAGGTCCCAGTCCAGCGCGTCGTCGAGCACCGGCTCCTGCGGGCGCACGCGGTGCAGCGGCGCGCCCTCCGGCAGCTCGGGCATCGCGAGGATGTTCGTGAGGTCGACCCCGCGCGCCTTCCAGTGCTCGATGAGCTCGTCCTGCTCGAGCAGGTCCGAGCGGCCGATGAGATCGTCCATGCAGCGGATGCCCAGCGAGGCCATGATCTCGCGGACCTCCTCGGCGACGAAGAAGAAGAAGTTCACGACGTGCTCGGGGGTCCCCGTGAAGCGCTTGCGCAGCTCCGGGTCCTGCGTCGCGATCCCCACCGGGCAGGTGTTGAGGTGGCAGGCGCGCATCATGATGCAGCCCGCCGCGATGAGCGGGGCCGTCGAGAAGCCCATCTCGTCGGCGCCGAGCATCGCCGCGATCGCGACGTCGCGGCCGGTCTTCATCTGGCCGTCGGTCTGGACGATGATGCGCGAGCGCAGGTCGTTGCGCAGGAGCGTCTGCTGGGTCTCGGCGAGGCCGATCTCCCACGGGACGCCGGCCGCCTGGATCGAGCTCAGCGGCGAGGCGCCGGTGCCGCCGTCGTGGCCGGAGATCAGGACGTGGTCGGCGTTGGCCTTCGCGACGCCGGCGGCGACGGTCCCGACGCCGACCTCGGCGACGAGCTTCACCGACACGTGGCCGGTCGGGTTCGCGCAGCGCAGGTCGTAGATGAGCTGCTTGAGGTCCTCGATCGAGTAGATGTCGTGGTGCGGCGGCGGCGAGATGAGCCCGACGCCGGGCGTCGTGTGGCGCACGCCGCCGATGTAGGCGTCGACCTTGTGGCCGGGCAGCTGGCCGCCCTCGCCGGGCTTCGCGCCCTGCGCCATCTTGATCTGCAGCTGGTCGGAGTTCACGAGGTAGTGGATCGTCACGCCGAAGCGCCCGGAGGCGACCTGCTTGATCGCCGAGCGGCGCAGGTCGCCGTTTGCGTCGGGCGTGAAGCGGACCGGGTCCTCCCCGCCCTCGCCGGTGTTCGACTTGCCGCCGAGGCGGTTCATCGCGATCGCGAGCGTCTCGTGCGACTCGCGCGAGATCGAGCCCAGCGACATCGCGCCGGTGGCAAAGCGCTTGACGATCTCCTTCGCCGGCTCGACCTCCTCGAGCGCGATCGGCGTCACGCCTTGAGCGTTGAACTTCATGAGCCCGCGCAGCGTCGCCTTGCGCGAGGCGTCGTCGTTGACGAGCGCGGAGTACTCGCGGTACTTCGACAGCGCGTCGCCGTTGGAGGCCTGCGCCCGCACCGCGTGCTGGAGCAGCGCGATCGTGTCGGGGTTCCACATGTGGTGCTCGCCCTCGCGCCGCCAGGCGTAGATCCCGCCGACGGGCAGCAGCTGCTCGTGATCGGCCGGGTAGGCCTGGGCGTGGCGGTCGAGCGTCTCGTTGGCGAGGACGTCGATGCCGATGCCGCCGATCCGCGACGCGGTGCCGGTGAAGTGGCGGTCGATGAGGCTCTTCTCGAGGCCGACCGCCTCGAAGATCTGCGCGCCGCAGTAGGACTGCGTCGTGGAGATGCCCATCTTCGAGATCGTCTTCAGCAGGCCCTTGCCGATCGCCTGGACGACGTTGCGCTCGGCCTTGACGACGTCGTCGACGTCGGGCACCCGGCCCTCGACGACGAGCTCGTCGACGGTGTCGAGCAGCAGGTAGGGGTTGATCGCCCCGCAGCCGTAGCCGATGAGCGTCGCCATGTGATGGACCTCGCGCGGCTCGCCGGACTCGAGCACGAGGCCGGTGCGCAGCCGGGTGCCCTCGCGCACGAGATGCTCGTGGACGGCTGCGACCGCCAGCAGCGACGGGATCGCGGCGCGCCTGGGGCCGACCTGGCGGTCGGAGAGGATGAGGACGCTGACGCCGGCGTCGACGGCATCGTGGGCGTCGTCCTGGAGCTTGGCCAGCGCGGCGCGCATCCCGCCGGGCCCGTCGGAGATCGGCCACGTGATGTCGAGCGTGTGCGCGCGGAAGATCTCGTCGTGGACCATCCGCAGCGTCTCGAGCTCGTGGTTGCGGAGGATCGGCTGGTCGAGGATGAGCTTGTGGGCGTGTTCGGGCGTCTCGGTGAGGAGGTTCTTCTCGCCGCCGATGCCGGTCGCCAGCGACATGACGATCGACTCGCGGATCGGGTCGATCGGCGGGTTCGTGACCTGCGCGAAGAGCTGCTTGAAGTACGAGAACAGCGGCGGGCGGCGGTCCGACAGCACGGCGAGCGCGTTGTCGTTGCCCATCGAGCCGATCGGCTCGGCGCCGGTGGCGGCCATCGGCGCGATGAGCACCCGCAGGTCCTCCTGCGTGTAGCCGAAGGCGAGCTGGCGCAGGCGCGTGGGCTGCAGGCCGGTGAGCGTCACGTGGGCGGGCGCGAGGTCGTCGAAGTGGATCGTGTTGCGCTCGTACCACTCGCCGTAGGGCTGCCTCGTGGAGACGTCGCGCTTGACCTCCTCGTCCTCGACGATGCGGTGGCGCTCGAGGTCGACGAGGAAGAGCTTGCCGGGCTGCAGGCGCCCGAGGCGCTTGATCTCGGCGGACTTGATCGGCAGCAGGCCCGCCTCCGAGCCGAGCACGACGAGGCCGTCGTGCGTCTCGACCCAGCGGCCGGGCCGCAGGCCGTTGCGGTCGAGCGTCGCGCCGACGATCGAGCCGTTCGTGAACGCGACCGCCGCCGGGCCGTCCCACGGCTCCATGACGCAGGAGTGGAACGCGTAGAAGCCCTTGAGCTCGTCGGGCAGGTCTCCGCGGTCCTGATAGGCCTCCGGGATCATCATCATGATCGCGTGCGGCAGCGAGCGGCCGGCCAGCATGAGCAGCTCGAGGACGTTGTCGAACGTCGCCGTGTCCGAGTTGCCCGGCACGACGATCGGCATGATCTTCTGGAGGTCGAGGCCGAAGAGCCGGGACGCCATCTGCGACTCGCGCGCGCGCATCCAGTTGACGTTGCCCATGAGCGTGTTGATCTCGCCGTTGTGGGCGATGACGCGGTAGGGATGCGCCAGCGGCCAGCTCGGGAACGTGTTCGTCGAGAAGCGCGAGTGCACGAGCGCCATGGCGCTGCGCATCTGCGGATGCGTGAGGTCCGGGAAGCAGCCGCGCAGCTGGTCGGGGACGAGCATCCCCTTGTAGACGATCGTGCGCGAGGAGAACGAGGCGATGTAGAGGTCCGGGCCCGCCGCGAGCTCGCAGATGCGGCGGATGACGTAGAGCTTGCGCTCGAAGGCGTCCTGGTCGCTCTGGAAGCCGGGGCCGGCCTCGACGAGCAGCTGGCGCATGACCGGGCGCGTCGCCTCCGCGGTCTCGCCGACGTGATCGGTGTCGACGGGGATGTCGCGCCAGCCGAGCACGCGCTGGCCCTCGATGCGGACGTTGAGCTCCAGGAGGTCCTCGAGCTTGCGGCGCCGCGCGTCGTCGCGCGGGAGGAAGCAGACCGCGACGCCGTAGCTGCCGGGGTCGGGGAGCTCGAAGTCGACGCTCGCGCGGAAGAACGCGTGCGGCATCTGCAGGAGCATCCCGGCCCCGTCGCCGGTGCGGGCGTCGGCGCCCGTCGCGCCGCGGTGCTCGAGGTTCTCGACCGCCTGCAGTCCCTTCTCGACGACCTCGTGCGTGGGGACGTTGTCCAGGCGCGCGACGAGCGCCACGCCGCACGCATCGTGCTCGTAGCGAGGGTCGTAGAGGCCTTCAGCCTGTGGCAGGGGGGACTGGGTGCTCATATGGGAGTGCCTCCAACGGCGGTGCGTGGCACTTGAGGCGGAGCCGACAAGGGTAGCAGCGGCATCGCGCCGAATCCCTCGCTATGACGACCGCCCGCAGACCCGTCACGGTCATCTCGGCGGGCGGCACGATCGCCATGGCGGGGGCCCGGGCGCAACCCGAGCTCGACGTCGCAGAGCTCGTCGCGGCCGTGCCGTCGCTCGCCGGGCTCGACGGCCTGCGGACGCTGTCGCTGCTGCAGCTGCCCGGCGCGCACCTCTCCGCGGCCGACGCGCTGGCGATCGCGCGGGCGGCGATCGCCGAGACCGCCGGCGGCCGCGGCGTCGTCATCACCCACGGCACCGACACGCTCGAGGAGACCGCCGTGCTCTGCGACGCGCTGCACGCGCGCGACGAGCCGATCGTCCTCACGGGCGCGATCCGGCCGTCGAGCGCGATCGGCGCCGACGGCCCGGCGAACCTCGCCGACGCCGTGGCGGCCGCCGGCGCGCAGGCGACGGCCGGCCTCGGCGCGCTCGTCGCGTTCGCCGGCGAGCTGCACGCCGCGCGCGCGGTGCGCAAGGTCGCGTCGACGTCGCCGGCCGCCTTCGGCTCGCCGGCGACCGGGCCCGTCGGCCGGGTCGCCGAGGGACGGGTGCGGATCGCCGTGCGGCCGCAGCGCCCCGCGGCGCTGCCCGTTCCCGATCGGCTCGGCGCGCGGGTCCCGATCGTCCCGACGTATCTCGGCGACGACGGCGCCGGGCTGCGCGCGGCGCTGCGCGACGGCGCGGACGCCGTCGTGTTCGTCGCGCTCGGCGCCGGCCACGTCTCCCCGCCGGTGCTCGCGGCGCTGCGCGAGGTCGCCGCGGCGGCGCCGGTCGCGATCGCGGTGCGCCCCGAGCGGGGTGCGCTGCTGCACGAGACCTACGGCTTCGAGGGCGCGGAGGGCGACGTGCGCGCGAGCGGCGGGCTGCCGGCGGGAGCGCTGTCGGCGCAGGCCGCCCGGATGATCCTGCTCGCCGGACTCGGGACCGGCGCGTCGCGCGCGACGCTCACGGCGGCCCTGGGGGGCTGACACTATGCTCCACCGTGGTTTCGGGGGGCCATCCACGCCGGGACACGAACGCGTACCTGGGACGAGTGAAACGCCATCACCACGGGCACCATGGCGACTGATGGCCCGCAAGGGACCGCCGGGCCGATATCCGAAGAGGTGACCGCCACGCCCGATCTCGAGCTCAAGCTGCCGGCCCGTGCGGAGAACGTCGCGGTCGTCCGGCACGCGTTCGGCGGGTTCGCCGAGGCCCTGAGCGTCGGCGAGCAGACGCTGGCCGACATCAAGCTCGCCATCACCGAGGCGTGCACGAACGTCGTCATCCACGCCTACGAGGACGACGAGGACGGCTCGCTGGAGGTCGACGCGAGCGTCGACGGCCGCCGGCTGGAGGTCGTCATCCGCGACCGCGGCCGCGGGATCGTGCCGCGCCCGGACTCACCCGGCCTCGGCCTCGGCCTGCCGCTCATCGCGACGCTCGCGGAGTCGCTCGAGCTCGGCAAGGACGACGACGAGCACACCGAGGTCCGCATGACGTTCTCGCTCGACGAGGATCCCGAGATCGGCTGAGATGCACGGCGACCACGACGCAAACGAGGCGACGGTGTCCGTGGCCAGCGGTCCGCTCGCGGGCCCGGTCCTCGGCCGCGTCGTCGGGATGCTCGCCGCGCGGGCCGACTGCCCGATCGACCGCCTCGACGACGCGCTGCTCATCGCCGATGCCGTGGCGGCGAAGGCCGGGTCGTTCTCCATCGACGGGCGCGTCGGCGTCCGCGTCCTCGCCGATCTCGGTCGCATCGAGCTCGTCGTCGGCCCGCTGCGCTCCGGCGGCGCCGACGAGCTCGTCGAATCTGTCGCGCTGCCGGGTGTCGGTAACGTCCTGGAGCGCGTGGCTGACGAACTCGAGACCGATCTGAGCGGCGACGACGGCGAGCTGCTCCGGATCCGGCTCGGGTTCGACGTCCAACGGCCATCCATGATCGACAGAATGGGGTCAGATGCCTCCTGAGTTCGCAGTCACCGAGCATCCGATCGACGGGGAGCGGCACGTGCTCGCGGTACGGGGCGAGATCGACCTCTTCACCGCGCCGGAGCTCAAGCAGGTGCTCGCCGAGTCGATCGAGGCGGGCCGCGTGCGGATCATCGTCGACCTCACAGAGACGACGTTCCTGGATTCGACGGCGCTCGGCGTGCTCATCGGCGCGGTGAAGCGCCTGCGCTCGCGCGACGGCGCGCTGGCGATCGTCAACGTCGACGAGAACATCGCCAAGACCTTCGAGATCACCGGCCTCGATCAGATCTTCACGATCCTGCCGACGCGCGAAGCGGCGGTCGACGCCGTCGCCGCGGCGCACGACTCCGCGGGCTGACCCCCGCCCTCAGTCCTCGAGCAGGTCGAGCACCGCGTCCTCGACGGGGCCCTGGATGGCCGTCGCGTCCGGCACCTCCGCGACGAGCTCCAGCGCGATCGTGCGCCCGTCGCGAAAGCGGTCGAAGACGCGCGGGTCGATGTAGGAGTTGCGTGCGACCGCCGGCGTGTTGCCGAGGTAGAAGGCGACCTCCTTGACGGCGCGGACGATCGCCCGCTTGCGGCCGGTGCGGCTGATCTTGCCGGGCTCGATGACCGCGAGGCCGACGGCCGCGAGCACCGTCGCCCCCCACGTGCGGAAGTCCTTCGCGGAGATGTCGAGGTTCGTCGCGGCCTTGAGGTAGGCGTTGATGTCCGGTGAGCGCACGTCGCACCAGCGGCCGTCGCGCTTGTAGGCCAGCAGCTCCTCGCCGCCGCCGCGGCGGCGCTTGAGCGTCCGCACGACGTCGGCGACCTCGGGGTCGATGACGGCCTGGACGCGACGCTTGCTCTCCTTGGCGGTGTAGTCGAAGCGGACGACGTCGCCGTCGAGGGTCACGTGCTCCTTGCGCATCGTCGCGAGGCCGTAGGTCTCGTTCGTCACCGCGTACTCCTCCGAGCCGATGCGGAAGAACCCGCGGTCCAGCAGTCGCGCGGCGCACGCGAGCACCTGCTCGGCCGACATGTCCCCGAGCGCGATGTCGCGCTCGACGACCGTGCGCAGCGCCGGCAACGCGCGTGCGAAGGAGATCATCTCGTCGAACTTCTGCTGGTCGCGGCGCTCGCGCCAGCGCGGGTGGTAGAGGTACTGCTTGCGCCCGCGCTGGTCGACGCCGGTCGCCTGGATGTGCCCGAACGGGTCGGGCGAGATCCAGACATCCCGCCACGCCGGCGGGATGACGAGCCCGACGATCCGCGCGACGGTCTCCGGATCGGTGAGCCGGTCGCCGTCCTCGTCGAGGACGATGAAGCCCCTGCCGCAGCGCCGCCGGGTCAGCCCCGGGCCGCTTGGATCGGAGCGGCGCAGGCGCCGGGGGCGTGATGTGACGGTTGCCATGGCGGGGTTGGCGATCTACCCGCCGCGGCGCCGCGCGCTAACGCTTGCTCGGGGCCTTCTTCTTCGCCGCAGGCTTCTTGGCGGCGGCGGGCTTCTTCGCGGCGGCCTTCTTCGTCGCGGGCGGCTGCTCGGCGACGGCGGTGGCCGTGCCGCCGTTGCCCTCGCGGGCACGGACGGCGTCGAGGCTGGCCTTCAGGGCCGACATGAGATCGGGCACCGGGGCGTCGTCCTCCTCGGCCTCGGGCTGGATCGCGATCTGCTCGCCCTGGGCCTTGCGCTCGACGAGCGCGAGGACCTCCTCGCGGTACGTGTCGCGGTACTTGTCGGGATCGAACGGGCCGGCGAGCGAGTCGACGAGCTGCTTGGCGATGTCGAGCTCGCGATCGTTGACGTCGACGTCGTCGACGACCGACAGCTCGTCGATCGTCACGGGGTCGATGATCTCGTCGGGATAGACCATCGTCGACATGCCGAGGGCGTTGGGGCCCATCGGGCGCACGGCGACGAGCTGCTGCTTGGAGCGGATGACGACGTTGGCGATCGCGACGCGGCCGGTCTCGCGCATCGCGTCGAGCAGCAGGCGGTAGGGCTTGGCGCCGCCGGGGCCGGGCGCGAGGTAGTACGGGTGGTCGTAGTAGATCGGGTCGATCTCGTCGAGCGCGACGAAGTCCTCGATCTCGATCGCCTTCGTCTTCTTCGGGTCGAGCGTCTCGAGCTCGCCCGGCTCGATGACGACGTAGCGGTCGGGCGTCAGCTCGTAGCCCTTGACGATGTCCTCGTAGGCGACCTCGTCGCCGGTCGTCGGATCGACGCGCTTCTGCTGGATGCGCACGCCGGTCTTGCCGTTGAGCTGGTGGAAGCGGACGGTCTTGCGCGAGACCGACGAGTAGAGCTTGACGGGGACGGTGACGAGCCCGAAGGAGATCGCACCGGTCCAGATCGACCGTGGCATGAGGACAGAGTACGCCCCCGCAGGGCTCTATCCCTGCGGTCGCACGCGAGGTTGCAGCCGGGGCACAGGAACCTGTGACGTTCGTGATGACTCGTCGGCTGGCGATTATGGTGAGCGAGGCGTGGTGAGGGGTTTTCGCGACTCACGCCAGCCGCCGGCGTCGGGTGGGGCGCTTTTCGCATCGATGCCATGCGCTTCGCGACCCGCGCGAGCGCCTGTGCGCGCCACGACAACCGAGGCACTACGTCAGAGATGCAGGCCGCGAGCGCCTCGGGCGTTCGACGACCCGACGCCGAGCCACCCACGCCGGGACGCCGGCGGTCTCACGTCGCCCGGGCCGGCGCGGCTCTAGACCGTCTGCGGCTGGTCGGGCGGCTCGATCGGGATCGAGCGATCCGGGTCGGGCTCGGGGACGCTCGGCGGCATCGGGTCCGTCGAAGGACCGGGATACGGCTCGGGCGGGACCATCGGCGTCTCGGGCACGATCGGCGTCGGCTGTTCTCCGGGCTGGGGGACCTTGAGGTCCGGCGATGAGCGGGCGAGCAGGAGGAGCATGGGGCCCGCCTACCCGAAGGGCGTCTCCGACAACCGCTCCCGCAGCTCGGTGAGCGAGTCGAAGACCGCCACGGCGCCGGCGTCGAGCAGCTCGTCGGTGCCGAATCCGCCCGTCCGCACGGCGACGGTCTTGACCTTCGCGGCCTTCGCGGCCTCGCAGTCCCAGGTCGAGTCGCCGACCATGACGGCGGGGCCGCCGCCGACGATCTCCAGCGCCGCCTCGACGAGGTCGGGCGCGGGCTTCGTGCGCTCGACGCTGCTGGAGTCCGTCCAGCCGTCGGCGAGCTCGCGGGCGTCGAGGAGGTCGAGGAAGAATGCGATGTCCTCGGCCTTCGCCGACGACGCGAGCACGACCTTGCAGCCGCGCGCCTTGAGGTCCTCGATGAGCCCGCGCGCGCCGGCGAACGGCTGGACCTCGGCACGGAGCTGCTGGAAGAGCGCGTGCTCCTCGATCCGCACGGCGTCGCCCTCGCGCTCGTCGAAGCCCTCGCCCGCGAGGTGGCTGACGAGCTGGTCGCCGCCCATGCCGATCGCGCGATGACAGCGCCAGACCGGGATCGTGATGCCGTGGAGGCGGAACGCGCGGTACCACGCGAGCGCGTGCTGGTAGTTGGAGTCGACGAGCGTGCCGTCGACGTCGAGGATCGCTGCGGGCGGGCTCTTGCTCATTGGTGGCTGCGCTCGCTTCCGAGTCGGCGGAGGATGCCGAGCACGAACCACAGCCCGACGAAGATCAGGGCGCTGACGATGGCGGTCACCCAGACGGTCGCGCCATCGAAGAGGACGTCGGTGACGAGCAGCACGGCGCCGTTCATCGCGACCGCCAGGAACGCGAGGCCGGCGATCGCGAGCTTGCTCGAGAGGTTGATGACGTGCGGCTTGTCGCGCTCGCGGAACATCAGGCGGTGATAGGCCGTCGGCGCGATGAAGAGCGCCGAGGCGGCCGCCGCCGCGAGCAGCGTCACGAAGTAGACGTCCTTCTGGAACTCCGTGACCGTCGTGAAGCGCTGCTGGAACGGGACGGCGAGCAGGAACGCGAAGAGCACCTGGACGCCCGGCATCGCGACGCGCAGCTCCCCGAGGAGCTGATCCAGGCGCCGGTCGAGCTTCTGCTGCTCGCTCTCCTCGTGCTCGTCGTCGTCGGCCATCGGCCGACTGTTGATGCCCCCATCGAGGGCGGCGCCAAACCGGCTAGGCCGGTGGCGCGCCGCCCGGCATGTCGGCGGCCGCGCGCAGCCTCGCGAGCGCCTGGCGGATGACGCGCGAGACCTGCATCTGGCTGACGCCGATGACCGCCCCGATCTCGGCCTGCGTCATGTCCTCCTCGAAGCGCATCCGCAGGACCTCGCGCTCGCGCGGCGTGACGGTCGCCAGCAGGCGCGCGAGCGTCGCGCGCTCCTCGGCGCGGTCGAAGCCCTCCTCGTCGATGCCGATCGAGTCGGCGAGCGTCGTGACGTCCTCGTCGGCGCCGGTCGTCCCGCGCGGCGCCTCGAAGGAGATCGCCCGGTACGCGCCGCCGGCCTGCAGCGCCTCGAGCACATCCTCCTCCTGGGCGCCGACCGCCTCGCCGATCTCGGCCACCGAGGGCTGGCGGCGCAGGTCCTCCGAGAGCTCGCCGACCGCGCGGTCGACCTTGAGCGTGAGCTCCTGGAGGTCGCGCGGGACGCGCACGGCCCACGTGCGGTCGCGGAAGTGGCGCTTGATCTCGCCGAGGATCGTCGGGACGGCGTAGGAGGAGAACGCGATCTCGCGCTCGGGGTCGAAGCGGTCGATCGCCTTGATGAGGCCCATCGACGCGACCTGCAGCAGGTCGTCCAGCGGCTCGCTCGCGCGCTGGTAGCGGCGGGCGAGCTGGCGCGCGAGCGGCAGGAAGCGCTCGACGAGCTGCTCGCGCGCCTGCGAATCGCCGTCGCGGTGGCGGACGAACAGGTCCCGGTCCTCGCGACTGCGCTCGGCCCCGCGACCCGATGCGGGTGAGACGTCGTCGATCGAGCTAGCGGCCACGGAGACCTCCGGACGAAAGATGCGCCGGAGGCTGGGGCGCCTGACAGGCACGGCAGGTGGCGGGGCCGCGCGTAGGGCATGATACCCAAGGTCGTACGCACTCCGACGGGGGATCCACGATCGCTGAAGCCACGCCATCCAGCAGTTTGCGCGTCCTGGCTGCCGACGAGGACGAGGAGACGCTGCGCGGCCTCGACGAGCTGCTCGCGGCGCTCGGTCACACGGTCACGGCGCACGCTGTGACGGTCCAGCAGGCGGCCGAGCTCATCGCCCGCGACGAGCCCGATCTCTCGGTCGTGGCGGTCCACGACGACGACGAGCACGCGCTCGACCTCATCGAGGAGATCAACGAGTACACCTGCGGTCCCGTCATCGCCCTGCTCGGCAATCACGAGCCCGACTTCCTGACGGCCGCCGTCGCCCGCGGGATCGACGCGTTCGCCCGGCCGGGATTCGAGCACGAGGTCCAGGGCGCGATCGAGCTCGCGCTGCGCCGCTATTCGGACACCGCGCAGCTCATCGAGCAGGTCGACCAGCTCGAGAGCGCGCTCGAGCGCCGCGGCACGATCGAGCGCGCGAAGGGGATCCTCATGGAGCGCCACGGCGTGCAGGAGCGCCAGGCCTTCGAGCTGCTGCGCCAGCAGGCGCGGCGCTCCAACCGGCGGGTCGTCGACCTCGCCCGGGCGGTCGCCGACGGGCACGCGCTGCTGCCCGGCGCGACCGAGTGAGCCCGGCCGCGCCGGACCTCGATTAGCCGCACCAGCGCGGGGGAACACCCGGCCACATGGCGACGGCGAAGCGCGTGGTGAAGAAGTTCCAGGCCGACAACATGGCCGACCACGCTGCCGCGCTGACGTACTACACGATGATGTCGCTGTTCCCCGCGCTGCTCGTCTGCGTGTCGCTGCTCGGGCTGCTCGGCGACGAGTCGCTCGTCTCCAAGGCGGTCGACTACGCGCAGGAGAACGGCGCCCCGGCGGACGTCACCGACGCGCTCGACGCATCGCTCAGCGCACTCGTCAGCAGCACGGGCGGGGCGGTGAGCTTCGCGCTCGTCATCGGCATCGCCATCGCGCTCTACGGCGCCTCGGGAGCCTTCGGCGCCGCCGGTCGGGCGCTGAACGACGTCTATGGCGTGCAGGAGTCGCGCAACTTCATCACGCACAAGCTCCAGGACCTCGGCTGGACGCTCATCGTCCTCGTCCTCGCGATCGTCGCGCTGTTCTCGGTGTTTCTCGGCGGCACGCTGGCCGAGGACCTCTTCGGGACGATCGGCCTCGGCGACACGGCCGCGAGCATCTGGCGCTTCGCGCGCTGGGCCGTCGCGATCGCGGCGGTGCTCGGGATCTACTCGCTCGTCTTCGCGTTCTCGCCGGACATCAGCCCGCGGCGGGTGCGCGTCATCACGCCCGGCGCGATCACCGGCGTGCTGATCTGGATCGTCGCGTCCGTCGGCTTCTTCTTCTACGTCTCGAACTTCGGCAAGTACGGCGCGACCTACGGCGCCTTCGCCGGCGCCGTGATCCTCCTGCTGTGGCTCTACATCTCGAACCTCGCGTTCCTCGTGGGCGCCGAGGTCAACGCCGTCATCGACGGGGCGGGCGAGAAGGCGCGCCGGCCGGCGCCGGCGCCCAGTTCCGGGCCGCGGCGCGATGCGCTGTACGTCGAGCCGGCCCAGCGCTGAGCGTCAGCCGGCGTTCTCGCGCAGCGTGAGCTCCTCGGGATGGGAGCAGAGCGCCCGGCGGCCGGGGCAGGTCGCACAGAGATCGCGGCGCGGGCGATCGGTGACCGGGTACTCACCCGCCAGCATGCCCGAGGCGAGATCGAGCAGCTCGGCCTCCAGGCGCTCGGCGTCGGTCGCCTCGAAGGCCTCGCTCTGCGGCTGCAGCGGGCGCTCGAGGAACGCGTAGGCGACCTCGACGCGCTCGGCGCCGCCGCGCAGCGCCGCGAGCGCGTAGACGCGCCGCTGGATGGCGTAGCGCTCGGCGACGTACGCCGCGAGGTCGGTGTCCGGCTCGAGGGCGTCGGTCTTGTAGTCCACGACGAGCTGCGCGCCGCCGCGCTCGTCGGCGAGGACGTCGACGATGCCGGTCAGCAGCGTGCCGCCGAGGGCGACGGTGAAGCCGTGCTCGCGCCGGACGCTGCGCGCCCTGGCGATCCGGCGGGCGAGGGGCGAGGTCGCGAAGGCGTCGGTGAGGCGGGCGACGTCGGCGGCCTCGCTGGCCGTCAGCGTCACGCCGTGACGCTCGGCGACCGCGGGCACGCGGTCGGCGACGGGACCGTCGTGCTCGAGCAGCTCGTGCACGAGGCTGCCGCGCACGCGCGGGTCGAGCCCCTCCGGCGCGGGCACGGCCGCGCCGGCCGCCGCAGCGCCGGGCTCCTCCTCGGGCAGCCGCAGCAGGCGGGTGAGGTAGAAGCGGTAGCCGCAGGCCTGCCAGGCGGCGAGCGACGTGTAGGAGAGGGTGCGCACGGCGGGCCCGGGTGCCGGCGGCTCGGGCGCCGGTGCGAGCGCCGCCGGCGCCGGCGCGAGCGGGCCGGTCGCGCCGGCCGGCGCGAGCGACTCCTCGCGCAGCACCTGCCCGACGGTGGCGGGCGCGTTGAGGACGCAGCGCAGCGACGCGGTGAACTCGCCGTCGCTCCACGCGACGTCGCGGATCGGATCCTCGGCCGTCGGCAGGCGCTCGAGCCTCCCGTCGAGCAGGGCCGGCACGAGCCACGACAGCGGCGGCGCGGCCGGGCCCTCCTTCGGCCACGGCGCCAGGCAGGCCCCGCCGCTGAGGACGAGCCGCTCGCGGGCGCGGGTCGCGGCGACGTAGAGGATCCGGGCCTCCTCCCCGGCGTCGCGCTCGCGAGCGCGATCGCGGAGGCGATCGAAGGCCAGCGCGCGGTCGCTCGTGCCGTCGAGGCCGACGAGCCTCAGCCCGATCTCGCCGGACTGCGGATCGGCGAGCAGGTCGATGTCGCCGTCGCCGGGGCGACGGCGGCCGAGATCGGCGACGCAGACGGTCCCGAACTCCAGGCCCTTGGCGGCGTGGATCGTCATGAGCCGCACGGCCTTGACGTCACCGAGCTCGACGGGCGCGTCGGTCTCGCGGGCCTCGGCCTCGAGCTCGGCGGTCGCGAAGTCGGCGAGGCCGCGCACGTCGCGGCCGGACTCGCGCTCGAAGGCCGCGGCGAGGCGCATGAGCTTGTGGACGTTGGCCAGGCGCCGCGGCCCGCCCGCGAGACGCAGCACGTGCAGGTCATAGCCCGTCGCGTCGACGACGCGCCGCAGCAGCTCGTCGAGGCCGAGCCGCGGCGCGAGCGCGCGCTCGGCGGCGAAGCGCAGCGCGAAGACGTCCAGCCGCTCGCGGTCATCGGGCGCCAGGCGCTCGCGCAGCGCGCCGTCGCCCTCGATCGCGCGCCATGCGCTTCCCCGCCCGCCGGCGTGCGCGACGTGGGCCAGGCCGTCGGAGGACAGGCCGACGAGCGGCGAGGCGAGCACGCCGTAGAGCGCGGTCTCGTCGCGCGGGTTGGCGAGCGCCGACAGCCACGCGCAGAGGTCGCGCACGACCTGGCGGCCCCAGTAGCCGCGCCCGCCGACCGACAGCGTCAGCAGCCCCTGGTCCTCGAGCGCGCGCTCGTAGACCGCGAGGTCGCCGAGGCCGCGGAAGAGCACGACGACGTCCTCCGGCCGCGCGTCGCCGCAGTCGACGAGCTCGCGGATGCGCTGGGCGAGCAGCCGCGCCTCGGCGTGGCGCCAGGCGGCCGCGCGCGGCAGCTCGCCGAGCTCGATCCCGTTCTCGTCCCAGCCGGCCTGGTCGGTCAGCAGGAGCTCGACGAGCGGCCCGCCGGGGTCGGCGTCGGGCTCGCGGCCCTCGCGCAGCGCGACGAAGTCCGGGCCCAGGCGCGGCGCGAACGCGGCGTTGATCGTGTCGAGGATCGACCCGCGGCTGCGGAAGTTCGTCGCCAGCCGCGCGACGCGGCCGGCTGCCGCGAGCTCCGTGCGGCGCGTGCGAAAGACGTCGACGTCGGCGTTGCGAAAGCCGTAGATGGACTGCTGCTCGTCGCCGACGACGAAGAGGTCGTCGCGATCGAGCATCCGAAAGAGCGCGAGCTGGCGCGGGTTGGAGTCCTGGAACTCGTCGACCATGACGCGATCGAAGCGCTCGGCGTAGGAGCGCCCGAGCGCCGGCTCGCGCTCGAGCAGGTCGCGCGCGAGCAGCTCGAGGTCGTCGAAGTCCAGGCCCGCACGGCGGCGCTTGGCGCCGGCGTAGGCGGCCGCGTAGCGGGCGAGCAGGTCGTCGAGCAGCGTCACGGCAGCGGCCGCGCGGCGGTCGCGGCACGAGCTCTCGTAGGCCAGCAGCGCCGCGCGGTAGCCATCGCAGGCCGGCGACTTCAGCGCCCCCGCACCCGAACCGACGCTCACCTCGCCGAGCTGCGGCTCGGCCTCGTCGCCGTGCAGCAGCTCGAGGCAGCGATCCAGCCGCGCGCGCGCCTCCGCGACGCGCAGGCCCTCCCCCGCGCCGCCGAGCTCGGCGGCGGCGATCGCCGCGGCGGCCCGCAGCTCGGCGCGCTGCGCCGCCGGCGGCGGGACCTCGGGGGGCGCCGGCAGGCGCGGCGCGGTCTGGCCGTGGCTGCGCAGCATGTCGTGCGCGCCGGCGATCATCCGGCGCAGGCGGTCGGTGTCGTAGGCCGCGACGAGATCCAGGGCCGCCGCGCCGCCGGGCCCGTCGAGCCAGCCCCCGAGCGCCTCGTCCCAGGCGCGGTCGCGCAGCGCGCGCGCCGCCGCCTCGTCGAGGACCGCGAACGCCGGATCCAGGCCGGCGGCGATCGCGTGCGCGCGCAGCACCCGCGCGCAGAAGCCGTGGATCGTCGAGACCCAAGCCGTCTCCGTCGCGCGCGCCTCGTCGCGGCGGCCGAGCTCGACGAAGCGCTCGCGCACCCGCGCGCGCAGCTCGCCGGCCGCGCGCTCGGTGAACGTGATCGCGAGGATCCGGCCGGGGCGCACGCCGTCCTCGAGGACCGAGCGCACGAAGCGCTCGACGAGCACGGAGGTCTTGCCGCTGCCGGCGTTGGCCTCGAGCAGCAGCGAGCCCTCGCGGGCGCGGATCGCCTCGGACTGCTCGCAGGTGAACGCGCGGCCGGCGGGACCGAGCAGCGTCGGGCTCACGCTACGCCGCCTCGCAGCGGCAGATCGTCGGATACGCGCAGCCGCCGGTGTAGGCGCAGCTTTCCGGCCGGGGCTCGAGCGCGCCCTCGCGCAGCTCGCCGATCGTGCGCAGGACGTCCTCGAGGACGCCGTCGATGATCGCGTCGAACTCCGGGCGGGTGCGGCGGTCGGTCTTCACGGTGTCGAGGCCCGGATCGGCGTCGGCGAGCACGACGCCGCGGGCGCGCTGGTCCTTGCCGCCGAGCGGCTGGTACAGCCCGCCGACGGGATCCAGGCCGAGGACGTCGCGCGCCGCGAGGATGTAGAGGGCGACCTGGTACTTGCGCTCCTTGCGCCAGTTGGCCGACTCCACGACGTTGCGCCCCTTGTAGTCGTAGACGATCGCCTCGCCGCCGGGGCCGCTGTCGATGCGGTCGATGCGCCCGCCGATCGCGACGCCGTCGCCGAGCCGCAGCGGCGGCTGCTCGCCCTCGCCGCCGCCGAAGCGGATCTCGAGGCCCGCCGGCTCCAGCGCCGTGCCGTCGGCCGCGGTGTGCTCGAGATAGCGGCGCAGGTCGGCGCGCAGCCGGTGCGCGAGCGCACGCTGGCGGCGCGGGTCGCGCGACATCTCGAACTCCGGGCGCAGCGCGTAGCTGTCGAGCGCGGCGTCCGCGAGCTCGGCGGCGAGCGGGAGGTTCGCGGGCGTGACGCGCGCGCCCCCGGTCTGGTCGGTGAGCCCGCGCAGCGTCGCCTCGAGGACCGCGTGCGCGAGCGCGCCGCGCAGCATGAGCTCGGGGTCGGGCGTCAGCCCCTCGGGGTTCAGCCGGCGCTCGACGAACCACTTCACCGGGCAGCCCGCCCACAGCTCGATGCCGGAGGCCGACCACGTCGGGCGCTCGCGCAGCTCGGCGAGCAGCAGCGCATCGCGCAGCGGCGCGATCGCCGCCTCGTGGTGGCGCGGCCCGTCGGCGGCCCGCGCGCGCAGCCGCTCCCTGGCGGTCGGGGGACGACCGTCGGGCCAGCCGACCTGGCCGAGCGTCCGCATGCGCCGCCGCTGTGCGAGCTGCGGGCCGAAGAGGTCGCAGACGTCGGAGATGAAGAACGACGGGACGGCCTGATCGCCGTCGTCGCTCGCCTCGTGCCAGCAGAGGTACAGGCGCTCCTCGGGCCGCGAGACCGTCGCGTAGAAGAGGTAGCGCTCCGCGCCGAGGTCGTCGCGGCGGCGCAGCCGCAGGCCCGAGGCGGCGGCGATCTCGTCGCGCTCGTTGTCGCCGAAGAACGGCTCCGCGCGCGGCGTCGCCGGAAAGACGCCCTCCTGCAGCGCGCAGGCGAACAGCGCGCGCACGCGGCGCGCGCGCAGCGAGAGCGGGTCGGCGACGGTGACGAGACCGGGCCCGGGACGCTCGCCGATCGGGACCTCGAGCTCGCCGAGCAGCGCCTCGAGCTCGGCGGGCGAGGGGGCCAGCGAGCCGTCGGCGGCGACGATCGCGGTGAGCTGGTCGAGCGCCGCGCGCCCCGCCCGCAGGACCGCGGCGTCCTGCGCCGCGGGACCGGTGAGGACCTCGGCGGCGCGCCGGCGCGGGGCGGCGAAAAGCCCGGTGAGCTCGGCGGCCAGGCGCGCGAGCAGCTCGTCGCCCCCGCCGCGCGCGGCACCGCGCACGCGGTCGATCGCATCCAGCGGCCAGTGCTCGGCCTCCCAGAGCGCGCGCGCCGCGTCGGCGGTGCGCGCACCGGCCTGGCGCGCCGCGGCCTCCAGCCGGTCGGCGAGCTCGGGCCGGTGCAGCAGCCCCGGCGTCCGCAGCCACGCCAGCAGGTCCTCGGCGCTGCCCTCCAGCAGCGCGCAGCGCAGCAGGGAGACCAGGCCGCGCCCGAGCGCCGTGTGGCCGAACGGGACGCTGCGCTCGAGCGCCACCGGGACGCCGAACGCGGCGAAGACCTCGGCGATCAGGGGCGCCGAGTCCTGCGGCCTGCGCAGGACGACGGCGATCTCCTCCGGCGCGAGGCCCTCGTCGGCGACGAGCCGCGCGGCCTCGGCCGCGACGAGCTCGAGCTCGGCGCGCTCGCCGCCGCCCTGGACGAGCGTCACCGCGTCGCCGGGATCGACGGGGTCGGGATCGAAGAGCTGGGCGTCGGCGAGCTCGAAGACGCCGCGCTCGAGATGGTGCAGTGCGTCGCGCGAGGCGGGGGCGTAGTGCTCGGCGTTCGGCGCCAGCGCGACGCGGCGCACGTCCTCGGCGTCGAGCTCGGCGAACGTCGTCGCCCGGCCGGCGAACGCCATCCGGCCGGCCTCGTAGGACAGCGACAGCGTCACCTGCGCGCCGGTCGCGGCGAGCGCCTGCACCGCGTCGCGCTGCAGCGCCGTGAGGTCGTCGAAGCCGTAGAAGAAGACGGGCGTCTGCCCCCAGGCGGCGGGCCGCTCGCGCAGGGCGTCGAGCGCGGCGGCGGCGTGCAGCGGCGCGTCGAGGCGCTTCAGGCGCTCCAATGCGCGGCGGTACGCGCCGTAGAGCGCCGCGACCTCGTCGCCGTAGGCGCGGCGTCCCGCGTCGCCGGCCGCCCAGGCGCGCAGCGCCTGCGTCAGGCGCTGCGGGCTGACGCGGCGCTCCTCGAGCTCGTCGACGAGGCGCAGCAGCTCGCGGGCGAAGCCGCGGGTCGCGGCCGAGGCGGCGAGCGCGCGCAGCTCGGTCCGCGCGATCGCCGCGCCCGCGACGCGCTCGCGGGCAAGCCTGCCCAGCGGTCGCCCGCGCAGCCCCGCCCGCGTCGCGACCTCCTCGACGAGCCAGGCGAACTGCACGACCTGGGCGCCGAAGACGACCCCGCCGCCCGCGAGCTCGGCCCGGTAGCGGTCGACGTCGGGCAGCGTCGGCACGACGAGGATCGGCGCCTGGCCGCGACGCAGCGCCGTGCGGTAGCCGTCGAGCACGACGCGCGCCTTCTCGGCGTTGGCGGGACCGGTGACGAGCGTCAGGGGCACACGTGCATGGTCGCGCGTCGGCCCGACGTCCTGACGCCGGTCAGGGAATCGGCTGCGGAACCGGCTGCTGCGACTGCTCCTGCGGGAACGCCGCGAACGCGATCGGCGCGAGCGTGTCGAGGCGGCTGGCCGCCAGGCCCGCGAAGGACAGCGTGTAGAGGCGGTCGCCGATGACGAGCGAGCGCCCGATCGGCGGTGCGAAGTCGCCGGCGACCTTCGGGTGCGTCACCCGCCCGGCCTCGTCGATCGCCGCCGCGCCGACGTGGAAGCCGACGGCGCCGACGAAGCCCTGGCCGTTGGGGCCGAAGGTCTGCAGCGGGATGACCGCGAGGTCCGACGGCTTCCAGAAGAGGAACGCGTGGGGGTCGAACTCCGCGTCGGAGGTCGAGTTGCCGCCGAGCGAGGCGACGGCGCGCCGGACCGGATTGCGCAGGTCGGAGACGTCGAAGAGCGACAGCTGCGTGCCGAGCGTGCGCCCCTGGGCGCTCGCGTCCTGGCCGACGCCGAGCAGGAGGTCGTCGGAGATCGGGTGCAGGTAGGCCGAGAAGCCCTGGATCTTCAGCTCGCCGAGGACGCGCGGGTTTGCCTTGTCGGAGAGGTCGAGCGTGAAGAGCGGATCGATCTGGCGGAACGTCACGACGTAGCCCTTGTCGCCGACGAAGCGCACGGCGTAGATGCGCTCGCCCTTGCCGAGGCCGCCGACGCGGCCGAGCGGCGCGAGGCGCGAGCCGCGCTCGGCGAGCACCGTGACGTAGCTCTGGCTCTCGCCGGTCTGGGCGCCGCCGAACCACTGCGGCTCCTCGGTCGACGCGACGCGCAGCGCGCCCTCGTGCTCGGACAGCGAGAACTGGTTCAGGACGAAGCCGGTGACCTCGCCGGTGGAGGCATAGGACGTCTCGTCGGGCTTGGAGGTGTCGAAGCGGTGGATCTCGGTGCGCATCGTCTCGGGCAGCGCGCGGCCGTCCTCGAGGGCCGGGATGTAGCGCTGGCTGGCGACGTAGAGGCCGGTCGTCGAGGCGTAGACGGTCTGTGCGCCGGCCATGATCGCGTCGCGGTCGACGTTGAAGAGGCCCTTGTCGAGATCGATCGTCAGGACCGTCAGGAGGTCCAGCCCCGAGAACTGCCGCGGGTGGCGGACCTCGTCACAGGCGACGACCGAGCGGCGGAACGTCCGTCCCGACAGGCGGCTGCGCAGGACGGTGCGCGGCACCCAGCGGCGCGCGGTGCTGCGAGCGATCGCGGCCGGCTGCACGACGTTCGGCGACGAGCCGACCACGACGCGCGCGGTGCCGCCGGTCAGCCGCGCGTCGACGAGCGCGCCGTCCACGGTCATCGACCGCCGGACGGTCATCGCGGCCGGGTTCGAGATGTCGATCTCGCTGATGACGACCTGCGACGAGGACGGCGCGATGTCGCGGGCGAAGCCGATGCCGCCGTAGGACGTGCCCATGACGAGCGCCCGGTCGCCGCGGATGAAGAGCTCGTACGCGCCCGAGCCCTCGCCGAGCGCGAGCGAGCCGACGAGCTCGGGCTGCTCGCCGCCGACGTCCAGCGCGCGCAGCGACGAGCCGGCGATCGCGAAGACGTGGCGGCCGTTCGTCTTGATGATGTCGGGCTCGTCGACGCCGACCTCCTGGACGTTGGTCTGCGAGAACGACGGCACGGACGCCTCGCTCTTCGCCCCGGCGGGCGGCGCCGCCGTCGCCGGGGCGGAGTCCACGAGCACGGCGTCGGAGACCGGCCCGCTGAGCACCTGCGGGACGACCGCGCCGGCGCGCATCGGCACGCCGGTCGTGCCGCCGGTCCGCCGGGCGTTGCGGCGCGCGTAGCTCAGCAGCGAGCCGCACGAGGAGAAGGCGGGCAGCGCCGACGCCCGGGCCGCGCGCTTCGAGGTCGCCGCCGGGGCCGCCGAAGGCGCCAGCAGCGCCGCCGTCAGCGCCGCGGCGGGCAGCAGCCGTGTCGCCCATGTCCGTGTCCGTGTCCGTGCAGCAGCAGTCATCGTCGCTCCGTTCCGTGTCGCGCTCATGAGGACACTACGCCGCAGCCGCGCGTCCGTCACGCGGCCGCGGGCAGCGCTCCGGCGCGCACCGCCTCGCGCGCGAGCCGCCGCGCGTCGGCGTACGTGTCGCGCGAGCCCAGCAGCACGATCCCGATCCGCCGCCCCGAGCGCTCGAGGATCGCGACGAGGCAGAAGCGGGCGAGGTTCGTGTAGCCGGTCTTCAGCCCGATCGCGCCCGGATAGCGGTCGCGCAGGAGATGGTTCGTCGTGCGCAGCGTGAGCTTCCTGCCGCCGCCGGGCCAGACGCGGGCGAAGCGCTTGCGCGCGATCCGCTCGATCCGCGGCTCGGCCATCGCCCGCATCGCGAGCGCCGCGAGGTCCGCCGCGCAGGACTGGTCGCGCGGATCGAGGCCGTGCGGGTCGACGAAGTGCGTGCACCGCAGGCCGAGCAGCTGCGCCCGGCGGTTCATGAGCGCCACCCACGCGCGCTCGGACCCCGCCCCGGCGATCGCGAGCGTCACCGCGGCGTCGTTGCCCGAGGAGATGAGCAGGCCCTCGAGCAGCACCTCGGCGCGGACGTGGCGGCCGGGGCGCAGCCCGCCCATCCGCGAGCCGCCGATCTGGTCGGCGCGGCGCGGGATCCGCACGCGGTCGCGCGGGCCGAAGCGCTCGACGGCGAGCAGCGCCGTCATGAGCTTCGTGAGGCTCGCGATCGGGCGCCGCCGCGTCGCGGCGCGGCGCCAGAGCACGCGCCCATCGGCGAGGTCGAATGCCAGCCCCGAGCGCGGCGCCGGCCGCAGGCGCACGCCGCTGAGCAGCGCCGGCTGCGCGAGGTCGACGCTCCCCGCCCCCGGTGGCGCCGGCAGCGGACCGACCTCGGCCTGCAGCGGTGGCGCCGCGGGCGCCTGCGCGGCCGGCTCGCGGACGGTCGTCGCGGGCGTGGCACCCGTCGCGCGCTGCTCGTCGCGCAGCGCTGCCCAGATCCAGGCGCCGCCCGCGATCAGCGCGGCGAGCGCCAGCAGCGCGGCGACGCGGCGGCGGGCGATCACCGCGCGCCCGAGGCTACGCCGCGGCCGTCGCGTCCGCCGCCGCAGCCGGCTCGGTCACGACGTCGGCCTCGGCCGCAGGATCGACCTTCGCGCCCTCCTTGGCCCAGGGCTCGTCGAACTCGACCCGCCACTTGCCCTCGTCGCTCTGCTCGAGCGCGAGCCGGGCGCGGAAGGAGCGCCCGCTGCGGCCCTTGAAGCCCGTCACCGCCTTCGCCGTCCTGCCCGTCGCGATGAGCTCCTTCGCGACGGCCATCGGCAGCGTCTTGCCGGCCTTCGCCTTCCAGATGACGAAGCCGCAGCCCGGATCCTCGCGCGACCAGCACGAGAAGCCCTTGCGGTTCTCGACGATGTCGTGGCCGCAGATCGGGCACGGCCCGAGGTTCGCGCGCGGGATGCGGACGTCCTTGAGCTTCGCGTCGAGGTCGCGGACCGTCGACTCGGCGAACCCGGCGATGTCCGACATGAAGCGCCTGCGCGGCTCCTCGCCGCGCTCGATCATGCCCAGCCGCTGCTCCCAGTCGCCGGTGAGCGACGGCGACGTCAGCGGGTGGTCGCCGAGCAGGCGGATGACGTTCAGGCCCTTCTCCGTCGCGACGAGCGAGCGCCCGTCGCGCTCGACGTAGCCGACGTCGATGAGGCGCTCGATGATCGACGCGCGCGTCGCCGGCGTGCCGATGCCCGACTCCTTCATCGCCTCGCGCATCTCCTCGTCGTCGACGAGCTTGCCGGCGGTCTCCATCGCGCCGAGCAGCGAGGCGTCGGAGTAGCGCCGCGGCGGCTTGGTCACCTTCTCGGCGGCGCTCACCTCGCGCGTTTCGACGCTCTCGCCGTGCTCGAGCTTCGGGAGCTGCTGGTCGCGGCCCTCGTCGTCGTCGTCGGTGCTCTCGCCGCCGCCGGCGAGCTCGCCGTAGACGCCGCGCCAGCCGGGGACGATGAGGACCTTGCCGCGGGTGCGGAAGACGTGGCCCGCGACCGTCGTGGAGACCTTCGTGTTCTCGAAGACGGCCTCGGGGTGGAAGACGGCGAGGAAGCGGCGGGCGACCATGTCGTAGATGCGCCGGTCGTCGTCGGAGAGCTTCTCGAGGTTGTGCGTCGAGTTCGTCGGGATGATCGCGTGGTGGTCGCCGACCTTGTCGTCGGCGACGACGCGGGCGAGCGGCAGCATGTCGAGGCCCTGGACGTAGGCCGCCGCGGCCTGGTACTCGCGGCCCGCCCCGCCGACGTGCCCCGCGATCGGCTCGAGCTCGCCGATCATGTCGCTCGTGAGGTAGCGCGAGCTCGTCCGCGGGTACGTCAGCACCTTGTGCTCCTCGTAGCAGCGCTGGGCTGCCGCCAAGGTCCGGCGGGCGGTGAAGCCGAAGCGGCTGTTGGCCTCGCGCTGCAGCGACGTGAGGTCGTAGAGCAGGGGGGCGCGCTCGCGGCGCTCCTTGGTCTCGAGCTGGGTGATCTCGCCCATCTGGCCGCGCGCGGCCGCGACGATCGCCTCGGCCTGCTCGGCGGTTGCCAGCCGCGGCTTGGCGCCGTCGTGGTAGCGGCCCTCGTAGACGCGCTCCCCGTCCGCCGCGAAGACGGCGTCCACGAGCCAGTAGGGCTCGGGCTGGAACGCCCGGATCTCCTCCTCGCGGCGCGTGATGATCGCGAGCGTCGGCGTCTGCACGCGCCCGAGCGACACCGCGCCGTCGAAGGACGAGCGCAGGCGGATCGTCGCCGCGCGCGTCGCGTTCATGCCGACGATCCAGTCGGACTCCGAGCGCGACCGCGCCGCCGCCTCGAGCTGGGCGAAGTCCGCGGCCGGGCGCAGCTCGTCGAAGGCGCGCTGCATCGCGGCCTTCGTCATCGACGAGAGCCACAGCCGCTGGACGGGCTTCTTCGAGCCCGCCTTCTCGAAGAGGTAGGCGAAGATCAGCTCGCCCTCGCGGCCGGCGTCGCAGGCGTTGATGACGAGGTCGACGTCGTCGCGGCGCAGTTGCTGGGTGACGACCGACATCTGCTTCTTGGAGCGCTCGTCGCGCACGACGAGCTTGAACTTGTCGGGCACGATCGGCAGGTCTGCCATCCGCCACTTCTTGTACTTCGCGTCGTACTCGTCGGGCTCGGCGAGCTGGACGAGATGCCCCACCGCCCAGGTCAGCACGTGCTCGGGGCCTTCCAGGTAGCCCTCGTGCTTGGCAAACGGCCCCGGCAGGACGCGCGCGAGGTCGCGACCGACGGACGGCTTCTCGGCGATGACGAGTGTCTTGGGCATCGGCGGCAGGGTAGCGCCATCGCGGACGGCCACCGCGACGGCCCGCCGCGGTCAGCGCGTGCAGGGACCGGTGCCGACCTGCCCGCCCGCCCGGGAGAGGATGTCGCGGACGATGTCGTTGGGGATCGCGAAGCCGCCCTCGGCGCGGCCGCTCGTGGACTTCGCGAAGACCGTCGCCGAGACGCGCCCCGCGACGTCGACGATCGGCCCGCCGGAGTTTCCGGGCTGGACGTTCGCGCGGAACGCGACGATCTTGCGGCGGACGAGGCGGCGGCCGTAGGCGTCCTGTGTCAGCGTCGTCCGCGTCGCCCCGATGCGCGCCGCGCGGATGTCGAACGGGCCGCTGAGCGGGTACCCGAGGACCGCGCCCGGCTCGGTGACCTTGACCTCGCGCGCGAAGTCCAGCGACGGCGAGGGCAGGTCGGGCACGCGCAGGACGGCGATGTCGTTCTTGGCGTCGAAGGCGATCGCCCTGGCCTCGAAGCGCTTGCCGCGGTCACGGCGGCGCACGACGGTGTCGCCGGGGTCCTGGCCGGCGACGACGTGGGCGTTCGTCACGACGATCCCGCGCGACGCGACCCAGCCCGAACCCGAGACGCCCAGGCCGCAGGAGTTGCCGAGGATCTGGACGACGGAGTCGCCGGCCCGCTGGATGTCGGGATCGCGCGCGACCGAGCCTCGCGGCGGGGGCACGTTCGCGCCCGGTCCGGTGACCGTCGGAAACGGATCGAAGCGCGCCAGCGCCTTGAGGACCTGGTCGGACGGCAGGACCTCGTTGAGCTCCCGGAGGATCGCCGACTTCTGGATCGTGCGCCGGTAGTCGCGGATGCCCGGCGTCTGGAGCACGATGACGCTCAGCAACCAGGCGATGCCGAGCGCGAGCGCGATCGCCAGGATGCTGCCGAGGATCCCGTCGACCCCGCGCGCCGCGGGCGAGACCACGCCGGCCCGCATCGCGCCGCCGATGCCCTCGGCGCCGGCCGACAGCAGCGTGCCGCCGATGAGCGCGCCGAGCAGGCCGAAAAGCGGCGCGAACGGCGACGCGTTGCCCTCGGTCAGCAGGTACGGCCCGAAGCGCGTCCCGAGGTACGCGCCCGCCGAGAAGCCCGCGAGCGACAGCACGCCGATGAGAAATCCGCGCGCGAAGCCGACGAGCGCGAAGAACGCGGCGAAGGCGATGATGATGAAGTCGAGCGGTGTCACGGTGCTGTGACCGGCGAGTTGCTGTCCGCGGGCAGGCCATAGTTCGTCTGCATGGCGCTCGCTTCGTCACGTTCGCGCAGCAACCCTCCTTCCCGCGGGGTCATCTTGGCAACCGCGCTGGTCGCCGTGCTGCTCGTCGGGTTGGCCGTGATGCTGTGGCCCGGCGGAAAACCGCCCGAGCAGGAGCGCGCCGAGGCGTTCGCGGCCGCCTGGTCGCGGGGCGACTACGCGCGGATGTACGCGGAGCTGACGATCGTGGACCGCCGCGCCGTGACGCTCGCGGACTTCACGGCGGCGTACCGCGCGGCGGCGCAGACGGCGACGACGGCGTCGCTGCGGGCGGACGGGGCGAGCGAGCCGAAGGACGGCGTCGTGACGGTCCCGATGACCGTCGCCACGCGCGCGTTCGGCCCGGTCCGCGCGACGCTGGCACTGCCGTTCGCGGGCACCGGCGACGACGCGCACATCGACTGGGACCGCCACCTGACCTTCCCGGGCCTCGCCCGCGGCGAGAAGCTCACGCGCGAGGCGCAGCTCGCGCGCCGGGCCGCGATCCTTGCCCGCGACGGCACGCCGCTGGCGCAGGGGCCCGAGCGCAGCTCGCCGATCGCCGACATCGCGAGCTCGATCGTCGGCGAGCTCGGGCCGGCGCCGGCCGAGCGCGCCGAGGGCCTGCGCGCACGCGGCTTCCCCCCCGACGCGCGCGTCGGCCTGTCGGGCCTCGAGCGCGTCTTCGACGACCGGCTGGCAGGACGTCCCGGCGGCCTGCTGCGCGCGGGCGCGCGGACGATCGCCAGCAGGCTGCCGCGGCTCGGCTCGGCGGTCCGGACGTCGATCGACCCCGAGGTCCAGCGCGCGGCGGTCGAGGCCAAGGGCGCGCGTTTCGGCGGCGTCGCCGCGATCCGCCCGCGCACCGGCGAGATCCTCGCGCTCTCGGGCGTCGCCTTCTCGGGCCTGCAGCCGCCGGGCTCGACCTTCAAGATCATCACGCTCACCGGCGTCCTGCAGGCCGGCCTCGCCGGGCCGAACTCCACATATCCGGTCCAGACGTCGACGGAGATCGAGGGCGTCGAGATCGAGAACGCCAACGGCGAGTCGTGCGGCGGCTCGCTGCGCGCGTCCTTCGCGCATTCCTGCAACTCGGTCTTCGCCCCGCTCGGCGCGAAGCTCGGGCCCGAGCGGCTCGTGAAGGTCGCCGAGGCCTTCGGCTTCAACACGGACATCGGGATCGCGGGCGCGGCGACGAGCACGATCCCGTCAGCCGACGAGATCGGCGACCCGCTCGCCGTCGGCTCCTCGGCGATCGGGCAGGGCCGGGTGCAGGCGACGGCGCTGCAGATGGCCTGGGTGGCGGCGACGATCGCCGGCCGCGGCAAGCGGCCGCGGCTCACGCTCGAGCGCAGCGCGCAGGTGCGGCGCACGCAGACGGTCGACGCAGGCACGGCCAGGACCGTCGGGCGCTACATGGAGGCGGTCGTCGACGAGGGCACCGGCACGGCCGCGAAGATCGAGGGCGTCCGCGTCGCGGGCAAGACCGGCACGGCCGAGCTGCGCGACACGTCGACGCCGGATTGCGTGCCCAGCGACGCGGTCCCGGAGTGCCCTCCGGTCGAGCCCGACGACCCGACCGACACCGACGCGTGGTTCTCCGCCTACGCCCCGGCGGCCCAGCCGCGGATCGCGGTCGGCGTGCTGCTCGTGGGGGCCGGCGCGGGCGGCGCGACCGCGGCGCCGGTGGCCAGGCAGGTCCTCGTCGCCGGGCTGAGGGCGACGGCCTAGGAGGCTGTCGGGAAAGTCCCGTCGTGACTTTTTTGACAGCCTCCTAGATGTCGAGGTCGATGATGCCGGTCTGCGTCGGCGTGCCGGTGCCCTCGATCTCGAGCTCCAGCGGCCGGTTGGCCAGTGACGTCAGCGTGAGCTTGAAGAGCAGCATCGTTCCGCGGATCGGGGTGTCGTAGGCCGGCGTGTCGGGCAGCGGCAGCACGTCGTCGGGTGGGATCGCCTGCGTCGCGCGGTAGGCGAACGGGTTGGACTCGTCGAGCGCGAGGGGCCGGAACTCCTCCTCCTGCGTATCGACGATCTTGATGTCGTTCGCCGGTGCGATCGCCTGGTCGTTCTCGTTCTGCACGCGCACGAAGACCCCGAACCAGACCTCGTCGCTCTTCAGCTCGCGCTGGTCCTCCGGGATGCCCTGGAGGTAGGCCCGGTCCTGGACGTCGTTGGGGTTGAGCTGGCGCGAGACCTGGACCTGGTACTTCAGCGAGCCGATGTCGAGGTAGAACCCCTCGTTCTCGGCGTGCACGGTGCGCGCGTCCTTGTCGGGATGGTTGCCGCAGGCTGCGAGGCCGCCGCCGGCGATGAGGGCGAGGAGGAGGGTGAGCGGGCGGCGGAGTGCGGACACGGCGGGCGCGAAATCTACAGCCTGAAGCCGCTGGCGGGCTTGCGTGCTCCGCCTGCGACGGTCGTCCGGGCGCCGCGCTGCTCGCCCTTCTCGAGGATGGCCCGCAGCCGGTCCAGCGCCTTGCGGTGACAGCGCGTCCTCGCCGCGGGCAGGCGCAGGAGCTTCTCCATGAGCCGGTCGGACCTCGTCGCGGGCTCGGTCTCGGTCACGAAGGTCACGTCGGTGCCGCCGCCGGCCGCGTCCTCCAGGCGCCACTCCGACCGCACGCGGATCCGGTTGAAGCGCCCGGCGCGGCCGGTCGCGACGATCCGCGCCGGCGGCTGCAGCTCGGCGAGCGTCACGTCGCCGTAGGAGAAGCGGTCGAAGCGCGACTTCACGCGGAAGCGGGCGCCGGCGCCGTGGCCGTAGGAGTCCTCGCGGGTGAGATGCCAGTCGACCATGCAGTGGTCGGTGAACTCCTCGTGGTTGGCGACGTCGGCGAGGTACCCGAAGACCTCCTCGCGCGGCCTGGCGATCGTCGTCGTGAGCGTGACGGGCTCCATCGGCCCGCCAAATCTACTGCGGGACGGCCGCCGGCGAAGATGCGGGCTGGATGCGGTGGATCCGCACCGCCTGGCCGTACTCGCTGCTGTGCACGCGCTCGCTGTGGACGGGCTGCTCGCGGCGCAGCGGCTTGCAGAGCTCGCAGACGCTCGCGCCGCCGGCGAAGCGGTGCACTGTCTCGCCGATGAGCGGCGTGCGACCGCAGTCCGCGCAGCGGCTGACGGCGCCCGAGAGCGCGCCGACGCTCTTGCGCAGCAGCGCGCGCTCGAGGTCCTGCTCGTCGATGCCGGCGGGATTGCGGGCCACGAGACGGGGTTCGGCGGGCGGGCGCGCAGTCCTGCACCACGCCGTCTTGAGGAGGCGTTTAGCCATCGGGCCACCATGGGTAACTCACCGGCCTCTGACGCACGCGCGCGGGTCTTCGGGGACCTTGACGCGCTTGTTATATTCCGCACAAGCCGAGGGAGCCGGCGGACCACCCCTGCAACGCTGGCGAAGGAGAGTGTCGGGACATGGAGTCACTCACGTCGGGAACGCTCGCGGGCACCGGCACGTTCCGCTGCGAGATCTGCGGACACGTGATCACCATGACCACGGCCGACCTCCTGCCCTCCTGCCCCGGCTGCGACGGAGCGAGCTTCACCCGCGCGTCCCTGTTCGGCGGCACCGCCCGCTTCCGGCGTGCCGAGCCCGACGCCGTCACGGAGACCGGCGACGCCCAGATCGACGCTGCGCAGACCGCGATCACCGAGCCCGGGCGCTACCTCGTCTTCCAGGACACCGGCCAGGTCAGGACCGTCGCGATGAGCGCCACCAGCATGCGCATCGGCCGCAGCCTGTCGGCCGACCTGCGCTTCGAGGATCCGACCGTCTCGCGCCGCCACGCCGTGCTCGTCACCGAGACCGACGGCGTCCGGGTGCTCGACGACCGCAGCCTCAACGGCGTCTTCGTCAACGGCGAGCGCGTCGTGTCCAAGACGCTCAGCGACGGCGACGAGATCGTCATCGGCCGCTACCGCCTGCGCTTCGCCGATCGCACGGCCGAGGTCGCAGCGGCCGGGGCCGAGCTTCGGGCCGAGTAGCATCCGGCGCCTTGGGCGCCACCACGATCGCAGTCCTCTCCCAGAAGGGCGGGACCGGGAAGACGACCACGGTGAGGACCCTCACCGACGTGTTCCGGCGCCTCGGTTTCGACGTCCTCGCGGTCGATCTGGACCCGCAGGGCAACCTCTCGGACTACTTCGACGTCGATCCGGAGGCGACGCCGACGGTCAGCGACGTCCTCACCGGCCGCGCGCCCGCCGAGGAGGCGGTCCACGACGACATCATCCCGGCGAACCTCTCGCTCGCCGAGGCCGAGCTCGCGCTCGCGGGCAAGATGGGCCGCGAGCTGACGCTCAAGCGCGCGCTCAAGCCGCTGCGCAAGAGCTACGACTTCATCTTCCTCGACTGCCCTCCGACGCTCGGCCTGCTGACCGTCAACGCGCTCGTCGCCGCCGACGAGGCGCTGCTGACGACCGAGGCGCAGTACTTCGCGCTGCAGGGCGTCGAGCAGGCGCTGGAGGTCATCGAGCTCGCGCGCGACGGCCTGAACCCCGACCTCGGCTGGCTCGGCGTCGTCTTCAACATCGCCGACATGCGCACGCGCCACAGCCGCGATGCGTTCGAGACGCTGAAGAAGCACGTCGGGCGCAAGCTGCTGACGTCGACGATCCGCCAGTCGATCGCCTACGCCGAGGCGGCCGAGCGCGCGATCTCGATCCTCGACCACCGGCCCGACCTCGCCGCGGACTACCTCGCGCTCGCGGACGAGCTGCTCGTGCGCCTGAAGCTGCCCGACGCGCGCCAGCGCCTCAAGGCGCTGGCGGAGGCCTAGTGGTTCGCCCGACGTGCCGGAGGGACCACTAGCTTGGGCGCAGGGCGCCGGGCCGTCGCGCTCGCGGCGATCGCGCTCGCCGCATGCGCGGCCGTCGCCGCGCTGCTCGTCCTGGGCGGCGACGAGAAGCCCGCCGGCCCCCGCCCCCAGGCGGTCGACGAGGTGCCGGGCGTCCGGCCGCGCCCGGCGAGGGTCCTGCGCGGCCCGCTCGGCGCCCAGCTGCACCGGCGCACGCAGCTGCGAGCGAGCCCGCGCGGGCGCGTCATCCGCTCGGTCGGCACCCGCACGGAGTACAACTCCGACCGCGTACTCGCCGTCGTCGCGCGCCGGCCGGGCTGGCTCGGCGTGCTCGCGCCGGAGGCCGGCAACGGGAAGACGGCCTGGATCCCCGCGGCGAACGCGACGCTCCTGCTCGAGCCCTACACGCTGCACGTCGACCTCTCCGCGCGCCGGCTCGTCGTGCGCCGCCGCGGCCGCGTCGTGCGGCGGATCGTCGTCGCGATCGGCCGCCCCGACGCGCCGACGCCGACGGGCCGCTTCGCCGTCACCGACCTCCTGCGGATCACGGGCGGCGGCGGCGCCTACGGCTGCTGCGCGCTGGCGCTCACCGGGCGCCAGCCGAACGTCCCGCAGGGCTGGACCGGCGGCGACCGGATCGCGATCCACGGGACCTCCAACGAGGCGACGCTCGGCTCCCCGGCGAGCAGCGGCTGCCTGCGCGCCGCGGATCGCTCGATGCGCTGGCTGCTCGCGCACGTCCCGCTCGGAGCGCACGTGCGGATCCGGGCGTAGCTGCCCCGAACCCACGCGCCACCCGCGACCGAACGCGGCGCCAAGGACCTACAGCTCGCGCACGTCCGCGCCCTGCGTCTCGAACGGCGCGCGCAGCACCTCCGCCCAGCCCTCGGTCTCACGCCGCAGCTTCCCGACGACCGCGCCCGTCGCGTCGACGGAGGTCCAGAAGAGCACCGTCGGGCCGGCGCCGGAGATCGTCGCGCCGATCGCGCCGAGCTCCTGCGCGCGCTCGAGCAGCCGCATCGACTCGGGGAACAGGTGGCCGCGATAGCCCTGGTGCAGCCGGTCGTGCAGCCCGCGCGCGACGAGGCCGAGGTCGCCGGTCGCGAGGCCGAGCGTCAGCGTCGCGGCGTGCGCGACGTTCGCGACGGCATCTGCGAGCGGCACCGCGGCCGGCAGCGCCCGGCGCGCGACCGCGGTCCGCACCGCGCTGCGCGGGACGACGATCACCGCCTCCAGGCCGTCCGGCGGCACGAGCCGCGCGACCTCGCCGCCGGCGACGATGACGATTCCGCCCAGCAGCGCCGCCGCCGCGTTGTCGGGATGGCCCTCGAGCTCGGTCGCGTGCGCGAGCAGGTCCTCGTCGAGCTCGAACAGCGACGCGGCGGCGCTGAGGCCGGCGACGTACGCCGCGGCGCTGGACCCCAGGCCGCCCGACAGGGGCACCTGCGAGCGGATGCGAAAGGTGAAGTCGTCGGGCGGGTGAAGCCTCGCGAACCCCCGCACGCAGAGGTTGCGCCGGTCGCGCGCGATGTCGAGCTTCGTCTCGACCCCGAAGCGGCCGGTCTCTGCGACCTCGAGCTCGACGTGCAGCGCGAGCGCCGCCGCGAACGTGTCGAAGCCGGGCCCGAGGTTCGCCGAGGAGGCGGGCACGCGGACGAGCCGGCGGCGCTGCATCAGCCTCCACCCAGGACGGCGTCCTCCACCGCGGCGAGGGTCGGCTCGCAGGCGATGACGCCGCCCGCGTGGTCCAGCGCGGTCTGCGGGTCCTTCAGCCCGTGGCCGGTGAGCACGCACGCGATCCGCCGCGCGCCGTCGGCGCCGTAGCGCAGCAGCCCCGCCACCGAGGCCGCGCTCGCCGGCTCGCAGAAGACGCCCTCGCGCGCGGCCAGCAGCCGGTAGGCGCCGAGGATCTCGTCGTCGGACACCGCGCGGACCATGCCCCGTGACGCGGTCATCGCCTCCATCGCCTCCTCCCACCGAGCGGGGTTGCCGATCCTGATCGCGCTGGCGATCGTCTCGGGGTGCTCGACCTTGTGCCCGAGCACGAGCGGCGCCGCGCCCTCGGCCTGGAAGCCGAAGAGGCGCGGGGCGATGCCGAGCTCGCCGAAGCCCTTCCAGTACGCCGTGATGTTGCCGGCGTTGCCGACCGGGATGCAGAGCCCGTCGAGCTCGTCCAGGCGCTCCATGATCTCGAAGGCGCCGGTCTTCTGGCCCTCGAGGCGGAAGTGGTTGACGGAGTTCACGAGCGCGATCGGGTGGGTGTCGGTGAGCTCGCGAACGAGCGTCAGGGCCTGGTCGAAGTTGCCGCGCAGCGCGATGACGCGCGCGCCGTGGATCAGCGCCTGGGCGAGCTTGCCCGACGCGATCTTGCCCTCCGGCACGATGACCGCGCAGGTGAGGCCCGCACGCGCGGCGTAGGCGGCGGCGCTGGCCGCCGTGTTGCCGGTCGACGCGCAGATGACGGCCTCGGCGCCCTCCCGGACCGCGGCGCTCACGGCGCAGGTCATGCCGCGGTCCTTGAAGGAGCCCGTCGGGTTCGTGCCGTCGAGCTTCAGCCACACCTCGGCGTCCACGAGCCCGGAGATGTGCGGCGCGTGCACGAGCGGCGTGTCGCCCTCGCCGAGCGAGATGACGGGGTCGTCGCCGTCGAACGGCAGCCGATCGCGGTAGCGCTCGATGAGGCCGGGCATCGGGCGGACCCTACTGCCGTGCGATCATCGCGCGATGGACGATCGCGCTCTGCTCGTCTTCGGCGCGCGCAACCTCGGCGGCGCGATCGTCGAGCATCTCACCGGCGAGGGCTGGCGGGCGGCGGCCGTCGCCCGCAGCGAGGAAACGCTCGCGCGCGTCCGCGAGCGGGGTGCCGTGGCGATCGCAGCCGACGCGACGAAGCCCGACGAGGTCGCCGCGGCGATCGCCCGCGCACGCAGCGAGCTCGGGCGCCTGGACCTCCTCGTCAACGCCGTCAGCGCCGACCGCCGCAGTGCCGGCGGGCCGTTCGGCGGCGGCCCGCTCGCCGACGCCACGCTCGCGGGCTTCCACGACTGGACGGTCGCCGTCTCCGAGCAGGCGTTCGTCTTCCTCTCGGAGTCCGTGCGCGCGCTGCGCGAGGGCGGCAGCGGCGGGACGATCATCCAGGTGACCGGCGGCTCGAGCCGCCGCGCGATCCCCGGCCGCGGGCTGTGGTCGGCCGCCGCGCACGCCGTGAAGGCGATGACGTTCGCCGCCGCGCAGGAGCTGCGCGCCGAGGGCATCCACGTCGCGCTGCTCGTCATCGACGCGACGATCGAGTCGCCGAAGACCGCCGAGTTCGCGCGCGACACGCCCCGCGAAGCGCTCGCCGACATGGCCCAGATCGCCCGCGCCGTGCAGTTCCTCGCCGAGCAGGAGCCGCGGGGAATGACGCACGAGCTCGTCGTGACCCCCGGCGGCGACCGCTGGGTTCCCTAGACGACGAACTCCTCGTCGATGACGCGGATGGAGCGCGGCGGCGAGCGCAGGAAGTCGAGCTTCGAGATCGCGTCGACGGCGGCGAAGAAGCGCGACTCGAGGATCGGGTGCACGACCATGACGAGGCGCGCGCGCTCGCCGAGGCCCTTCTGCACGACGGACTTGATCGACGCGCCCTGCTCGCCGAGCACGTGCGCGACCTGGGCGAGGACGCCCGGGCGGTCGGCGACCTCCATGTGGAGGTAGAACGACGAGCGCACGTCGCCGACGATCTCCAGCGCCTGCGTCGTCTCCGGCGTCGAGGCCGGCGGGATCATCGCGCTGATGACGTCGCCGAGCACCGCGCTCGCCGTCTGCGGCCCGCCGGCGCCGGGCCCGGACATCGTGATCTCGGTGATCGCCGCCGATTCGACGGTCACGGCGTTGAAGGGACCGTGGATGCTCGCCAGCGGATGGCCGGAGTACAGGAACGCGGGGTGCACCCGGACGGCGAGGCCGCCGTCGACGCGCTCGGCGGTGCCGATGAGCTTCAGGCCGAGGCCGAGCTCGTCGGCGTACTCCATGTCGTCGGCGGTGATGTGCTCGATGCCCTCGTAGATGACCTGCTCGAGGTGCACCGGCGTGTCGAACGCCAGCCGCGCGATGATCGCCATCTTCGCCGCGGCGTCGCGGCCGTTGACGTCGTCGGTCGGGTCGGCCTCGGCGTAGCCGAGGCGCTGGGCGTCGGCCAGCGCGTCGTCGTAGGAGCATCCGGTCCGTGCCATCTCGGAGAGGATGTAGTTCGTCGTCCCGTTGACGATCCCGTGGACGCGGTCGACGTGCGCGGCCGCCAGCGACTCCTGCAGTACGCGGATGACCGGCACGACGCCGGCGACGGCGGCCTCGAAGCGCAGCTGCACGCCGTGCTCGCGCGCCGTCGCCCAGAGCTCCTCGCCGTGCTGGCTGAGCAGCTGCTTGTTCGCGGTGACGACGTGGCGGCCGGCGCGCATCGCCCGCAGCACGTAGTCGCGCGCCGGATCGATGCCGCCGATGAGCTCGACGACGAGGTCGCAGCCGTCGAGGATCTCGTCGAAGTCGCCGCGGCTGCGGGTCAGGACGCCGGTGAGCTGCGGGCGCAGGCCGGTGATCGCCGCGACGTGGCCGGCGCGGTCGGCGAGCAGCGTCTCGAACGCGGCGCCGACGGTGCCGTGGCCGAGCAGGCCGATGCGGTAGCTCTCACCCGACATCGCGGGCGGCGAGGTCGTCGTACGTCTCGCGGCGCACGACGACGCGCGCGTCGCCGTGCGACACGAAGATCACCGGCGGCCGCGGGACGCCGTTGTAGTTGTTGGCCATCGCGTGACCGTAGGCGCCGGTCGCCGGCGTGACGATGACGTCGCCGACGCGCGGGTCGGCGAGCTCGACGTCGCGGACGATGACGTCGCCGGACTCGCAGTGCTTGCCGGTCAGCCGCGAGGGCGTCCCGCCGCCGAAGCGGTCGGCGACCTGGGCCTCGTAGACCGAGCCGTAGAGCATCGGGCGCAGGTTGTCGGACATGCCGCCGTCGACGCCGACCCAGGTCGAGACGTTGCGCTTGACGCTCTGGACCGTGTAGAGCGTGACGGTCGAGTTCGCGACGAGCGCGCGGCCGGGCTCGTCGAGGATCCGCTTGCCCGGCCCGAGCACGCTCGTGACGGTGTCGACCTTCGCGGCGACGTAGTCGGCGATCCGCGGCGGCTCCTGGTCTGCGGTGTAGGCGACGCCGAGGCCGCCGCCGAGGTTGTACGTGCCGAACTCGCCGAGCGGCGCGACGGCCTCGATCGCGCGGCGAAACGGATCGAGCTCGAGGATCTGCGACCCGATGTGCATGTGCAGGCCGACGAGGTCCAGGGCGCCCGAGTCCTGCACCTGCGCGATCGCGGCCGGCGCGTCGGCCATCGAGAAGCCGAACTTCGAGTCGGCCTGGCCGGTCGAGATCTTGTCGTTCGTCCGCCCGCGGACGTCGGGCGTCACGCGCAGCAGGACGGGCTGCGGCGGCCCGTCGCCGACGACCGCCTCCAGGCGCGCGATCTCGTCGGCGTTGTCGATGACGATGTGGCCGACGCCCGACTCGCGCGCGAAGCCCAGCTCGTCGACGGACTTCGCGTTGCCGTGCATGTAGATGCGCGCGGGGTCGAAGCCGCCGCGCAGCGCGAGCGACAGCTCGCCGCCGGAGGCGACGTCGCAGCCGATGCCCTCGCTCGCGAGGACGCGGTAGACGGCGGTGCAGGGGAATGCCTTGGAGGCGAAGAGGACCTCGAAGTCCTTCGTGCGCGCGCGGAAGGCCTCGACGAACGTCTGCGCCCGCGCGCGCAGGTCGTCCTCGGAGACGATGTAGGCGGGCGTGCCGAACTCGCGAGCGAGCTCGACCGCATCGCAGCCGCCGAGCTGCAGCCGGCCGTCCGCGTCGATCGCGCTGCCGATCGGATAGGCCTGCGAGAGCTGGGTGCGGGTGGCCGCCATGAGGATCGGAGAGTATGGCCTGCGATGAGAAGCGGCCGGCACGAAGGGCTCGCGTACGCGCTCGCCGAGCCGCAGGACGAGCCGGTCGGCGGCGTCGTCATCCTGCACGGCGCCGGCTCGGCGAAGGAGAACCACGCCGACTTCGCGCTCGCATGCGCGGCCGCCGGCCTCGCGGCGGTGACGTTCGACCAGCGCGGCCACGGCGCCAGCGACGGCATGCTCGGCGCCGGCGCGGTCGACGACGTCGCCGCGATCGCGCAGCTGCTGCCCGCGGACCGGCCGGTGTTCCTGCGCGGGTCCTCGATGGGCGGCTGCTTCGCGCTCGCCGCCGCCGCGCCGGCGGCGGCTGCGGGTGTCGTGGCGATCTGCCCGGCCACGCCGCGCCAGCTGCTCGACGGCCTGCGCGAGGAGCGCTACGAGGCGCGCGCCGACGGTCCCGGGCTCGCGCGGCTGCTGACGACGATCGACCTGGAGTCCGCCGCCCGGGCGCTCGGGCCCGGGCTCATGCTGCTGCACGCCGAGGGCGACGACGTCGTCGCGATCGGACACTCCGAGCGCCTGCACGCGTACGCGGCCGGCAGCCGCTTCGTGCGCGTCCCGGGCGGCGATCACCGCTCGGTCCAGCACGATCCCGCGCTGCAGGCCGAGGCCGTGCGGTTCCTGCTCGAGCGCTGCCGGCGCGGTTAGCGCTGCGAGGGGAGCAGCCGGCGCGAGAGCGCCTGGCCCGGGCCGCCGGCGACGTTCTGCAGGACGTCGCCGGTGTCCGCGACGGCGCGTTTGGTGTCCGTGCGCAGCCGTTGCGCCGCCGTGCGCAGCCCCCGGGTGAGGGAGCTCGTCGTGGCGTCGACGGCGTCCGTCGTCGCGCCGAGCGCGCCGTCGACCGGCTCGAGGACGCGGCCGGGCGTGGCGCCCGGGGTGTTGGTCGTCGCCGCTGCGCCGTCGTCCTGCCCGCCGGTGGCCGGCCCGCTGCCGGCGTCGGAGGTCCGCGAGCCGTCGACGCTGCCGCGGCCCGCGCGGGCGACCGAGGTCGTCGCGGCGACGGCGCGCGCGCCCGCCGCTGCGGCGCGGCGCGTGCGATCGGTGGCGGCGGCTCGGAGCACGAGCGGCGTGGAGTCCAGACGGGCGGGCGACCCGGAGTCGAGCACGAGCTCGGCGCTCTGCGGGGCGATCGGGTCCTCGGACGTGAGGCTGTAGGCGACGAATCCGCTCGCGGTCGCGAAGGTCACGACGACGGCTGCGAGGACGGCTCCCGCGACTCCCAGACCGGAGACTGTCGACTGAGCAGGGCGGCGAAGAGGCGGCATGGCAAGCGGTACCCAGTGCAGTTGTCGGCAGCCGGCCGGAGAACTTGAGCGAACTTCTCGAGTTGGCGCGTTGCCGCTCCTCTCTAAGTGAGAACCATTTTCGATAAGCTCATCCGATGGCGTGGCTCAGCGACCCTCTGGCGGCGCCGTTCATGCAGCGCGCGGTGCTCGCGGTCCTCCTGCTCGCCGTTGCCGGAGGCCTGCTCGGGACGTGGGTCGTCCTGCGCCGCCTGGCGTTCTTCGCCCACGCCGCGGGCAGCGCGACGTTCCCCGGCCTCGTCGTCGCCGGCCCGTGGGGCATCGCCGCGCCGGTCGCCGCCCTCGGTGCCGCGCTCGGCTTCGCGGGCCTGCTCGCGCGCGTGACGCGGCGCGGCGCGACCGGCGTCGACGCCGCCACGGGGCTCCTGCTCACCGCGGCGCTCGCGCTCGGCGCGGTGCTCGCCAGCGACGTCTACGACTCCGGCGCCGGCGTCGACCGCCTGCTCTTCGGCACGTTGCTCGGCCTCGGCGACGGGGACCTCTGGCTCGCCGGCGCCGTCGCGGCGGCGGCGATCGTCGCGACCGCGGCGCTCGCGCGGACCTGGCTTGCGACGGGCTTCGACCCGGCGGGGGCCGACGCGCTCGGCGTCCCCGCCCGGCGCGGCGACTGGATCCTGCTCGCGTTGCTCGCGGTGACCGTCGTCGCGCTGCTGCCCGCCGTCGGCGCGCTGCTCGTCAGCACGCTGCTCGTCGTGCCCGCCGCGACCGCCCGGCTGCTGACGACCTCGCTGCGCGCACTGCTGGCGGCGGCGGTCGCGCTCGCCGCCGCGGAGGGCTTCGCCGGGCTCCTGCTCGCCTACCATCTCGACCTGCCGCCGGGCCCCGCGATCGCGATCGTCGGCGGGGGCGTGTTCGCGCTCGCCGCGCTGGCGAGCGCCCCGGCGTTGCGCCGCGGCGCACGAGCGGCGGCATGAGCGACGGCGGCGGCCTGCAGGTCCGCGACCTGCACGCGTCCTACGGCCCGGGCGCGCCGGCGCTGCGCGCGGTGACGTTCAGCGCCTCCCCCGGCCAGTCGGTGGCGGTGCTGGGGCCCAACGGCGGTGGCAAGACGACGCTCTTTCGCGCGCTGCTCGGCGAGCTGCCGGTCATCACCGGCAGCGCGAGCTACGACGGCGCCCCCGCCTACGCGCCGCAGACCGAGCGCTCCCGGCTGGACTTCCCGGTCAGCGCGCTCGACGTCGCGCTCATGGGCGCCTACGCGCGCACGCCGTGGTTTCGCCGCATCACCGCCGCCGACCGCCGGCTGGCGCGCGAGGCGCTCGGGCGCGTCGGCCTCGCCGACCGCGCGGCCGATCGCTTCGGCGCGCTCTCGGGCGGCCAGCGCCAGCGCGTCCTCATCGCGCGGGCGCTCGTCCAGGACGCGCGCCTGCTGCTGCTCGACGAGCCGTTCGCGGGGGTCGATCTCACGAGCGAGGAGGCGATCATGGGCATCCTCGACGAGCTGCGCGACGAGGGCCGGGTGCTGCTCGTCGCCACGCACGACATCGAGCAGGCGCGCCGCTGGGACCGCGTCCTGTGCCTGCGGGGCGAGCAGATCGCCTACGGCCCGCCGGCGACGACGCTGACGACCGCGGTGCTCGAGGCGACATACGGGTCGGAGATCGTCGTCCTCGACGGCGGCGCGCGCGCGATCGCCGTCCAGCATCACGCGCACTGATGGAGATCCTGCGCTCCGGCCTGTTGCAGCGCGCGCTCCTGGAGGTCGTGATCCTCGGCGCCGCCTGCGGCGCGCTCGGCGTCTGGCTGCTGCACCTGCGCCACGCGTACGCCGCCGAGTCGCTCGCGCACGCGATGCTGCCCGGCCTCGTGCTCGCGTCGCTCGCCGGCGCGCCGCTGCTGCTGGGCGCGGCGGGCGGCGTCCTCGTCGCGGCCGTGCTCATCGCGCTCGCCGCGCGCGACGTGCGGGTCGGGCCGGAGATCGCGGTGGGCGTGACCGTCACGACGGCGTTCGGCCTCGGCGCGGTGCTCGCGCTCTCGCCCGACGTGCCCGCGCGCCTCGGCGAGCTGCTCTTCGGCGACCTGCTCGGGGCGAGCACGGGCGATCTCGTCGCGGCGGCCGCGCTGGCGGGTGTCGTCGCGGTGGCGCTGGCGGTCGGGCACCGCAGCCTCAGCGCGGCGGTCTTCGATCCCGTCGCGGCGCCGTCGCTGGGCATCCGCCCGCAGCGGGTGGAGCTCGCCCTGCTCGCGCTGCTCGCCGTCGCGACGGTCGCCGCGGTCCAGGGGCTCGGCAACCTGCTCGTCTTCGCGCTGCTCGTCGCGCCGGCCGCTGCGGGGATGCGGCTGGGCGCGACGCTGCGCTCGCAGCTGTGGCTCGCGGCCGCGCTCGGTGCGGCCGCGGGGGTGGTCGGGCTCGTGGCGAGCGCCGAGCTCGACGTGGCTGCGGGTGCGTCGGTGGCCCTGGCGTCGGTGGGGCTCTACGTCGTGGCGGCGGTGCTGCGGCCGAGCCCCCGGCCGGTGGGCGGGCGGCGGTCGCCGATCGAGGCGCTCGGCGCCTGAACGGTGCGGTAGGAGGCAAGGCGGGCGTCTGCGGCGCTCGGAGTGCTGCGCGCCTGCCGGGATCGAACTGCATCACCGAGGAATACGGGGCGCTTGCGGCGCGCGTTCGGCGCGTCGTGCGATCCAACGGCGACTTATCCACCGTGAGGGGGGACAACTTTCCTCTCGGTCCTCAAGCGCCGGAATGAGCGCAGACGCTCCCTGGTTCCTCGGTGACGCAGTTCAGATCCCGCAGGCGACCGAAGCGCGCCGCGCGCGCCCGCCTTGCCGCCTCCGACCGCACCTCTCAGGCAACACCCGAAGACAGCGCCGCCACGCCCGAGCCCTCGCGACGCAGCCCACCTGCCCGCGAAGCGCGCCAGAGCCACACGAGTCCCGCCCCGAGCATCACGATGCTCAGCAGCTGCGCCTCGGTCAGGCCCGCCAGCACCGGCTCGTTGCGGCGGATGAACTCGACGAGCAGCCGCTCGGTGCCGGCGAAGACGAGGTAGAAGGCGAACAGCACCCCGGGGCGGAAGGCGTCCCGCGCGCGCCACAGCGCCCATGCGACGAGCCCCATCGAGACGGTCTCGTAGATCGGGGTCGGGTGCACGATCTCGTTCGTCGGCACGACGCCGTCGGGATAGGCCATGCCCCACGGCAGGTCGGTCGGGCTGCCGTAGTCGCCGTCGCCGGAGACCTGGCAGCCCACGCGCCCGACGGCATAGCCCATCGCCAGCGCGGGCGCGCAGACGTCGAGCAGCAGGAGGTTGAGCATCCCCTTGCGCCAGGCCCACAGCAGGACCCCCGCGGCGCCGCCGAGCGCGCCGCCGAACCAGACGAGGCCGCTGCCGCCGAAGAGGCCGCCGACGAGGTCGTCGCCGACCTCGCTCGTGTGCCCGAGCACCCAGTACAGCCGCGCGCCGACGAGCCCGCCGACGAGCGCGGCGAAGACCATCTCGTAGGCCCAGTCCGGCGGCTTGGCGAGCTCCTGCAGGCGCCGCGCGACCATCGCACCCGAGACGACGAACGCGAGGCCGAAGCACAGCCCGAACGTCTTGAGCGACAGTCCGAGGATGTCGATCTCGGGCTGCATCGAGCCCGAACGCTAGCCGACGGCTACAGGTAGCCGAGCGGGTTCGTCGGGACGCCGTTGACGCGGACCTCGAAATGCAGATGCGCGCCGAAGGAGTGGCCGGTGTTGCCGACGTAGCCGATGACCTGGCCCTTGTCGACGCTCGCGCCGAGGCTCGTGCCGAACTGCGACTGGTGGGCGTAGCACGTCGAGAGGCTCGCGCTGTGCTGCACGCAGGTGTAGTTGCCGTAGCCGCCCGAGGCGCCGACGCCCTGCATGAGGATCACGCGGCCGTCGTCGGCGGCATGGATCGGGGTCCCGGAGGCCGCGGCGATGTCGATGCCCGCATGGATGTGACCCGGGCGCTGCTCGCCGAACGCGCCGGTGATCGGCCCGTTGACCGGCCAGATCATGCTGCCCGAGCCCTGGCGGATCGGGAAGTCGCCGGACTGCTGGACCTGGTTGAGCTGGCCGGAGATCTTGCTCGACGCCGCCTCGAGGTCGTCGACGTGCTGCTCGAGATGCCGGCGATCGCCGCGGACCTTGTCGAGCGCGGCGGCCTTGCCGGCCTTCGTGCGCGCGTAGCCGACGCGGGTGCCGATGAGCTCCATCTTCACGCCGGCGATCTCGTCGCGGCGGCGCTGGACGATCGCCGTCACGGTCTGCTGGCGCGTCTCGAGGCGATCGAGGCGCTTCTCGCTGCGCACCGAGTCGACCTTCGCGTCGCGGACGATCGTGACGATCTTGCGGTCCTGGTCTGAGATGCGCTTGATGAACTCGCCGCGCTCGAGCAGGTCGGCGAAGCCGTCGGAGTTCAGGATCACCGTGATGAAGTCCGGGCGCTCGCTCTTGTAGATCTCGACGAGCCGGGTGCGCAGCGTCGCGCGGTCGTGCTTGAGCTTCTTGTGCAGCCGCGCGAGCCGCGCGCGCTCGGTTCGCAGCTCGCGGCGCAGGCTCTCGAGCTCCGCGCGCTTGGCGTCGAGGTCGAACTGGATGCGCTCCTGGCGCGTGCTGAGGACCGTGATCTTGCCCTGGAGGCGATCGATGCGCCGCGAGTAGCCGGCGATCTCGCTCGTGAGCACGCGCTCGGTGCCCTTCTTGCGCCCGATCTTCTTGCGCGCCTCGTCGATGCGGTTGCGGAGCTTGGAGAGCTCCTCCTGCTTGGACTGCCCCGACGACGGCAGCGGCAGGGCGGCCCATAGGACAAGCGGCAGCACAAGGGCTGCGAGGAGGACCCGGACTCGCATGCGATCAGTGAGTCTAGGTTCGGGGCCGGCCCCGGGCCAAACGCCTGCGGTGGGTTATGGAGCCTTGCGAGCGACCTTGCGACCCGCGCGCGCGAGGATGCGGCGAGCCGGCACCGGGGGTTTGTCAGAATGGATCCATGGCCGTCACCAAGACCTCGTTCGGACGCGACCCTGGACTCCAGGCGCGGATGCTGCTCACGATGTTCCTCCTCGGCGCGCTCTACGTCGTGTTCGTCGGCGTCCTGTTCGCCGCAGGCCTCAACGCCGGGTTCATCGTCATCCTCGCCGTCGGTCTGGCGGCCGCGCAGCTCTTCACGTCCGACAAGCTCGCGCTGCACGCGATGGGCGCTCGCGAGGTCACGCCGCAGGAGGCGCCCGAGCTGCACGCGATGATCGAGCGCCTCTGCATCCAGGCCGACCTGCCAAAGCCGAAGGTCGCGGTCGCCCAGACCGACATGCCCAACGCCTTCGCGCTCGGCCGCTCGCAGAAGAGCGCCACGGTCTGCGCGACGACCGGGATCATGCGCCTGCTCTCGCCCGCCGAGCTCGAGGGCGTCATGGCGCACGAGCTCTCCCACGTCAAGAACCGCGACGTCATGATCATGACCATCGCGTCGTTCTTCGCGTCGGTCGCCGCGACGATCCTGCAGTTCGGCTTCCTCTTCGGCGGCGGCCAGAGCGACGACGACGACGGCCCCGGCTTCCTCGCCGTCATCCTCGTCTCGCTCGTCGTCTACGCGGTGTCCTTCTTTCTCATGATGGCCCTCTCGCGCTACCGCGAGTTCGTCGCCGACCGCGGCGCGGCGCTCATCACCGGGCGCCCCAGCGCCCTCGCCTCGGCGCTGCAGAAGATCTCCTCCGGGATGGCGCGCCTGCCCCAGCAGGACCTGCGCGTCTCCAGCGAGCTCAACGCGTTCTTCATCTTCCCGGCCGGCGCGAAGCAGTCCTTCATGGGCCTCTTCGCGACGCACCCGCCGATGGAGAAGCGCATCGAGGCGCTGGGCCGCCTCGAGGCCGAGCTGCAGCGCGGCACGCTCGCCGCGGCCTAGACCGGGCGAGCATGGGCTTCCTCGACTCCCTGCTGGGCGGCAAGAAGAAGCTCAAGGGGCCGGCCCCCGACCGCCTGTTCGCGCTCTCGACGGCGTACGTCACGCTCGCGACCGGTCACGGGATCGACACGAAGGGTGTCGCGGCGATCGTCTTCCAGCCGCTGGCGACCGCCGACTTCGAAGCGATCGTCAGCGAGATGGAGGAGCTCCTCAGCAGCACCGGCGAGGACACCGGGACGACGATCGAGACGTCCGAGGACGAGCACGGCTATCGCTGGATCATCCTGCGCGACCCCGACATCGAGGATCTCGTCGTCGGCATCAACGCCGTCAGCGACGCGCTCGTCGTCGGCGGCTACGGCGACCGCGTCCTGGCGGCGGTCTTCGCCTTCAAGGACTCCAAGGGCCGCCCGGTGTACTTCATCTACAACTACAAGCGCGGCTTCTGGTATCCGTTCGTGCCCGCCGGCAAGCAGGCGCGCGACGGTGAGCGCGAGCTGCAGATCAAGGCGATCATCGGCGCCGAGCTGCCGATCGAGCCCGAGCTCGAGCGCTGGTTCCCGCTCTGGGGCATCCCGATCTAGTGCTCTGAGTCGTGGGCGTGGCCGGCGTGGCGCTCGCGGAAGCCGCGGACCTTCGCCCGGTTGCCGCACACGCGCATGTCACACCACACGGCCGAGCGGTTGCGCGACTCGTCGTAGAACGCCCACTGGCAGGCCTCGGCCGGACAGGCCTTCAGCCGCTGCCAGGTGCCGTCGTCGATCGCGCCTTTGACGATCGCCAGCAGCCGGCCGAGGGCGCCGTCGACGCCCGCGGCGGCGGGTTCGTAGGTCGTCTCGCCGTCGCCGGTGAAGCGCAGCGTCAGCTGCGCGCGACAGGCCGCGGCGTCGAGCACCCGCGCGGCGGCGGGGTCGAGCGGATCGCCGTGGTGGGCGAAGAGGTGCGCGCGCAGCGCCTCGCGCAGCTCGACGGCGTGACGGACGTCGTCGTCGCCCGCGACGCGCGCCTCGCCGGCGAGCAGCTCGTGCTCGGCGAGCCAGCCGGCGAGCCCCTCCGACGTCGCGAGCTCGTCGATCGCGTCGTCGATGTCGAGCGTGTTGACGAACGCCCGGACCGTCTCCAGGTGGCCGGGGGCGGGATTCGACATGAAACCATCATACGCACTTGACGGGTTAGCTAACCAGCGATATAGTTTGACGGGTTACAGCAACCGTCAGGGGCCGCCATGTTCCCGTCCAGCTTCGCCAGCATCATCGACTACTCCCGCCGTCCCGAGGTGCCGCGCGGCAGCGCGCCCTCCCGCGACGCGCCCGTGCTCATCCGCCGTGCGGCGCCCGCCGACGACCCCGCGATCGAGCGCCTCGCCACGCTCGACGAGGGCGAGCTGCCGCCCGGCGAATGCCTCATCGCGCTCATCGCCGGGCGCCCCGTCGCGGCGATGGAGGTCGGCAGCGGCGCGACCGTCGCCGATCCCTTCGTGGCGACGAACGCGATCGTCGACCTGCTCGGGCTCCGCGCGGCGCAGGTGCGGCGATGATCGCCGCGATCGACGACATCCCGCGCGCAGCGGAGCCGTGCGACCCGTCGCTGGACTGGCGCCCCGTGCGCGACCACCTCGGCATCACGGCGTTCGGCGTCAACGCCTTTCTCGGTGCGGAGCCCGGCGACCGCGTCGTCGAGCTCCACGACGAGAGCGGGCAGAGCCACGAGGAGCTCTACGTCGTCCTGCGCGGCGGGGCGCGCTTCCTCATCGACGGCGCCGCGCACGAGGTGCCCGCGGGCAGCGTCGTGCTGGTCGCTCCGGGCCAGACGCGCGAGGCGTTCGCGACCGCGGCCGACACCGCCGTGCTCGTCGTCGGCGCCGCGGCCGGCGCGCCGTTCTCCGTCTCGCCCTGGGAGGCGCGCCAGCTCGCGCTGAGCGCGCGCCGCCCCTAGTCCGGAATCAGCCCGTCCCCGCTGAAGTCGCTCGAGGCCTCCGCCATCGACGTGTCGGGCGGCGGCACGATGACGTCGGAGGTCTCGATGTCGTTGGCGCTGACGGGCTCGCCCTCGTTGCGGATGACGGCGAGCATCTCCTCGAAGGAGGAGTGAAACGCGTCCTCGTCGTCGGCCTCGACGGCCTTGACGACCGCGTTGTCGAGATCGTTGACGCGCTGGACGCAGTCCTCGCCGAGGCGGTACTGCCCCTCCCCCATGATGCGGACGATCACGACTTGCCCTCGTCGCCGGCCTCGAGCTCGGCGGGTGCGGGCGCGCTGCCCGAGCCGAGCTCGGCCTTCATCTTCGCCAGCTCGTCGTCGACCATCCCGCCGGCCCCGAGCGCCGCGAGCTCGCGGTCGATGTCGTCCTGACCGCTGCCGAGCTGCGTGAGGTCCTCGAACGTGCCGGCCGCCTCGAGCTCCTCGACGGCGTCGGCGCGCGCCTTCATGTTCTCGGTCTTGTCGATGGCGCGCTGCATCGCCAGGCCGACGTCGGCCATCTCCTCGCCGACGCCGGTCGCGGCCTCGGAGATGCGCACCTGGGCCTCGGCGGCCGAGTACTGCGCCTTGATGACCTCCTTCTTGGTCCGGAACGCCTCGATCTTCGAGCGCAGGCGCTTCTCGGACTCCGTCAGGCGCTCCTGCTGGGACTGCAGCTCGGCGACCTGCTGGTCGAGGCCCTGAAGCTCGCTCTGCGCGAGCTGCTTGCGCTCGAGCGCGGTCCGGGCGAGCTCCTCGTTGCCCGCCGCGAGCGCCTGGCGCGCCTGCGTGTCGAGCTTGACGACCGATGACTCGAGCTTCTGGGCCTGCATCCCGAGGCGCTTCTTGGCCGTCACGACGTCGGCGATGCCCTTCTTGACGTTCTGCAGCGACTCCAGCTGCTTCTGGTAGCTGTAGTCGAGCGTCTCGCCAGGATCTTCCGCCTTGTCGAGCAGCTTCGAGATCTTCGACTTGATGACGGTGGACATCCGCCCGGCCATACCGGCCATTGCGCCTCCTCGGGAAGTGGGTCCGCTCTGAGCTTTCTAGCACGCCCGGCACGGCGGCCCGCGGGGTCCGAGTGTCGCGATCACCACTAAGCTGCTCGCGATGCCGAGCCTGAGGCTTGTCGCCATGCTGCTCCTCGCCGCGCTCCTCGTCGGGGGCTGCGGCCGCGAGATCAACACCGACGACGACGCGCCCCCGGCGCTGCTCGGCCCACCGGACCGCAGCCGCGCGAACCTCGGCTATCCCGAGCTCGCCACGAAGAACACGACGCGCGTGCCCGGGTCCAACCCGACCTCGATCGCCGCCGCCGTCGTCCGCGGCGTCTATCCCGACCCCGCCCGCAAGCCCGATGCGATCACGCTCGTCGACCGCGGCGACTGGCGCGTCGCGGTCGCCGCCTCGGCGCTCATGGCGGCGCCGTTCAACGCGCCGATGCTCTTCGCCGACGGCAACGACATCCCGTCGGCGACGCAGAACGCGCTCGACGCGCTCGCGCCCGAGGGATCGGCCGCCGCCGGCAACGCGCAGGTCATCCGCGTCGGCAACGTCGCCCGGCCCGCGGGCCTGAAGTCCTCGGACATCAAGGCCGGCAACGCGCTGGCGCTGACGCGCTCGATCGCCGGTCTCATCCGCGCGGCCAACCGCGGCAAGACGATCCGCGTCATCGTCACGAGCGCCGACGCCCCCGACTACGCCGCGCCCGCCGCCGCCTACGCCGCGAAGTCCGGCAACCCCGTCCTCTTCGTCACCCGCACGAGCGTCCCGCCCGAGACGCGCGCGGCGCTCGCGGCGCTCGCCGGCCTGGCGCGGCCGCGGATCTACGTCCTCGGGCCGTCGAAGGTCATCAGCCCCGAGGTCACCCAGCAGCTGCGCCGCCTCGGCCGCGTCAAGCGCATCGGCGGCCAGGACCCGGTCTCCAACGCGATCGGCATGGCGCGCTACAAGGACGGCGCGTTCGGCTGGGGCGCCGTCGATCCGGGCCACGGCATGGTGTTCGCGCGCGCCGGCAGGCCGTTGGACGCCGCCGCGGCCGCCCCGCTGTCGGGCTCGGGCAAGTACGGCTCGCTGCTGCTGCTCGACAACGGCGCCACGCTGCCGCAGTCCGTCCAGCAGTACCTGCTCGACATCCAGCCCGGCTATCAGGAGGACCCCGTGCGCGGCGTCTACAGCCACGGCTGGATCATCGGCAACCGCGACCTCGTGTCGGTCGCCCAGCAGGCGCGTATCGACGCCCTGCTGGAGATCGTGCCCGTCCGGACCCCGAACGCGCCCCCGCTACCGTGAGTCGCGGATGAGCCAAGCCGAGCATCCCGACCGCCTGCAGCCCGGCCACGACGTGACGGTCGATGACGTGCGCCAGCTCATGGGCGCGTCGACGCCGCACTTCGCGCTGCAGCTGCGCAACCGGATCGCGAAGCTCGTCCGCCCGCTGCCGCCCGACCACCCGGCGCGGGTCGAGGGCGAGCGCGAGATCGCGCGCCTCACGGCGCTCGGCGCCAGCGGCGAGGTCCGCGGGCACGCCGCCGAGCCCGGGATGCGCACGCTCGCGTCGCTGTCGGTCGACGAGGCCCGCCCCACCGAGCACTGAGCGCCGCCGGCGGGTCGATGCGCCAGACTGCCTGGCGCATGGCCGACCCGCAGATCCGTCCCGCCGGCATCGACGGCAGCGCGCTGCCCGGTCCCTACCCGGTCGGCCAGTACGCCGCCGGGCTGCGCGACTTTCTGCGCAAGCGCCCGCGGGTGCAGCTCTTCGGCGAGGTCTGGAACCTGCGCCTCAGCCGCGCGAAGGTCTACCTCGAGCTGCGCGACGCCGGCGGCGCGCTGCCGTGCTCGATGTGGCGCACGGACTTCGACGCGCTGGCGCTCGGAGCCGGGGCGCTCGCCGACGGGTCGCAGGTCGTCGTCGGCGGCGGCCTGGACTACTACGCGGGCAGCCGCACGTCGTCGCCGTCGTTTCACTTCGCCGTCGACGATCTGCGCGTCGCGGGCGAGGGCGACCTGCTCGCCCAGCTCGACCGCCTGCGCAAGACCCTGGACGCCGAGGGCCTGTTCGCGCCCCAGAAGCGCCTGCGGCGGCCGGCGCTGCCGCAGACGATCGGCGTCGTGACCGGCGAGGGCGGCAAGGCGCGCGACGACATCCTCGCGGGGCTGCGGCGGCGCGGCTGGGCGGGGCGCCTGGTCTGGGCGTTCGCGCCCGTGCAGGACCGCCACGCCGCGCCGCGGATCACGGCGGCGCTGCAGGACCTCGCGGCGACGCAGGCGGTCGACGTCATCGTCGTCGCCCGCGGCGGCGGCTCGCTGGCCGACCTCTTCTGCTTCTGCGACGAGACGCTGTGCCGGACGGTGGCGCTGCTCGGCGTGCCGGTCATCGCGTCGGTCGGGCACCACACCGACCGCACCCTCATCGACGACGTCGCCGCCCTGAGCTGCTCGACGCCGACCCACGCGGCCGAGTCCGCCGTGCCGGTGCACTGCGCGCAGGCGCGCGGCGAGGTCGTCGCGTTCGCCCAGCGGCTGAGCGTCCACGGCCGGCGCGCGCTGCTGCACCGCGCGCAGGCGCTCGCGCGGCTTGCGCGCGCCCCGGGCGAGCACCTCGCGGGCGAGCGCCGGCGCCTGCACCAGCGCCTGCGCGAGATCCGCGCCGCGGGCCGGCGGCGGATCGAGAGCGACGAGCGCACGCGGATCGAACGGCGCGCGCTCGTCCTCGACCGCAAGGCCGCTGCCGCGGCGGGCGACGCGCGGCGGGCGACGCGGTTGGGCGCGCTGGCGATGGCGCTCGACGCGCACGACCCCGAGCGCACGCTCGAGCGCGGCTACGCGCTCGTCACCGACCGCGGCGGGGAGCTCGTGACCGGCGCCGGGGCGGCCCGGGCGGCGGGCGACGTCCGGCTGCGGTTCGGCGACGGCTCGGTCGACGCGACGATCGCGGGCGACGATGACCGAGCCTGAGCCCGAGCCCGAGCCGCTGAGCTACGAGGCCGCGACCGCGCGCCTCGAGGAGATCATCAAGCGCCTGGACTCCGGGCAGGCCGGCCTGCGCGAGACGCTCGAGCTCTGCCGCGAGGGCCGGACGCTCGTCGAGCGCTGCGCCGCGGAGCTCGAGGCTGTCGGGAAGGGCCTGGAGGAGCTGCGCCTCGACGAGCTCGTGGCGCGGTTGCAGGCCTAGCCGCTACTCGCGCCCGAGCGCGTCGCGCAGCACCCGATAGCCCGGCCGCGCGTTTCCGTCGGGGCCGATGAGGCCGGAGTCGAAGCGGTCGCCGGGCTTCGCGCCGGTCCAGTTGTAGAGGTAGATGCGCTTCACGCGGCTGAACCCGCGCGCGATGCCGATCGCGAACTCGATCGCCCGTGCGGCGCGGCGCTCGTCCTCGGGGAAGCTGCGCCCGAAGCGCACGATCCCGCCGGTCTCCGTGAGCCAGACGTCGCCCGCGACGGCGTCCAGCAGCTCGCGCACGCCGCGCCGGCGGAAGCGGTTGGAATCGGCGTAGTTGTGCAGGCCCCAGATGCGCGGCTCCCCGTCGAGGTGGCGGCGGTACTCGCGCACGTAGCGGCCCATCCCGGCCTGGTCGAGGACGTCGCCGGCGAGCACCGTGCAGACCCGGCACTCCGCGCGCACGACGTTGTAGAACTCCGCTGCGCGCTGCGGCGACCGGCTCGTCGGCTGGCTGGAGTGGTTGATCTCGTTCCACGGCGCGTAGACGCGGACGTCGGGGTAGCGCGCGCGGAAGGCGCGAAACGCCGCGCGGAACTCCGCGACGCTCGGCAGCCTGCGCGGGTTCACGCGCGAATGCCCGAAGGTCACGAACGGCTCGATGCCCGCGCCGCGGGCGGCCGCGAGCCAGGCGTCGGCGATGTCGCGCTCGAAGCGCACGCGCGTCGTGTCGTAGGCGGTCACGAGCCGCACGTGCTCGATGCCGAGGGCCTTGAAGCGCGGGTCGGCGAACATCGCGGTCCCCTGCTCGCCGATCCCGATCTCCGGTCCGGCCTCGGTCGCGGACTCGTCGGAGTCGCCGCAGGCCCCGAGCGCGAGGGCGAGGCCGGCGAGCACGGCGATCGCGAGGCGCCTCATCGCGGCAGCAGCCGCCGCGACAGCGGCGTCGCGGTGACGCCGTGGACGACGATCGACACGACGATGCACGCGGTCACCGTCCAGAACAGCGTCTGGGCCTCGTCGTTGGACAGGATGCCGAGGCCGAGCGCCACGGCCACGTAGTACAGCGATCCGATGCCGCGGATGCCGAACCAGCCGATGAAGATCCGGTCGCCGGACGCCACGCCCGAGCCGAGGAACGCGATCGCGGTCGCCAGCGGGCGGATGACGAGGAGCAGGACGGGCACGAGCAGCCAGCCGGCGAGGCCCGCCTCCGAGATGCCGCCGATCGTCACGAGCGAGCCGAGCAGGAGGATGAGCGCGAGCTCGGAGAACTTCTCCACGAGCTCCGCGCCGTCATGCACGCGGCGGTTGAGCTCGTGGCCGTGCTCGTAGCGGCGAAAGGCCAGGCCGGCCGCGAAGGCGGCGAGGAACCCGTAACCGCCGGCGACCTCGGTGATCCCGTAGACGAGCAGCACGGCGGCGACCGCGACCCAGCCGTCGAGCGCGGCCGTCAGCAGGTCGCGGTCGCGCAGCCGGACGATGCTCGCGCCGATGAGATAGCCGGCCGCCACGCCGATGGCGATCCCGACGGTGACCGCGTACAGCACGTCGGCGAGCGCCCACTCGCCGAGCCAGCCGCTTCCGCCCTGGCTGGCGACGTACGCGCCGAGGAACACGAACGGAAAGGCCAGCCCGTCGTTCAGGCCGCCCTCCGCCGTCAGCGCCACGCGCGCGTCGATCTCGTCCTCCTCCCCCGGCGGTCCGACGCCGACGTCGCCGCCGAGCACGGGATCGGTGGGGGCGAGCGTCGCGCCGAGGACGATCGCCGCGCCGAGCGACAGCCCCATGGCCGCCACCCCGAAGAGCGTCACGAGGGCGATCGTCAGCGGCATGACGATCGCCAGCAGCCGCAGCACGAGCTTCGCCGGGCGCGGGTCCAGCGCGCGCTCGAGCTTCAGGCCGGTCGTGAACAGCGCGACGATGAGCGCGAACTCCGACAGGCGCTCGATGACACGCGCGTCGGAGAACGGGTCGATCCAGCCCACGCCGAGCAGGTCGATGCCGGTCGCGGCGACGAGCCCGAGCCCGAGGTAGATGAGGCTCGCCGAGAACGCCCGCTCGTGCTGGTGTGACAGCGCACCGATGGCCGCGAACACCGCGACGCCCGCGAACGCCAGGGCGATCGCGTACGGGTCGGCGAACGAGAAGCCCGGGGCTGCCGCGAGCGGGGGCACCTCCGACCACTGCCCCGCTAGGGTCGAAAGCATGAGCACGTACGACCTCGTCGCCGGCCTTGCGCTGCACATCGACGACTACGCGCTGGAGGGGCTCGAGCAGGACGTCTCGAGCGACTTCACGCGAAAGTCGACCGTCATCCACCTGCGCGGGGAGGGTGAGGAGGGGGTCGGCGAGGACGTCGTCTACGACGCCGTCGACCACGAGATCGCCCAGGAGGCGGGGCCGGTCCTGCCGCTGGCGGGCGACTGGACGATCGAATCGTTCTCCGAGCACCTCGCGACGCTCGACCTCTTCCCGAAGGAGCCCGCGCGCGACGTCTCGCGGCTGTATCGCACGTGGGCCTACGAGTCGGCGGCGCTCGACCTCGCCCTGCGCCAGGCGGGGCGGCCGCTGCACGAGGTGCTCAAGCGCGTGCCGCGCCCGCTGACGTTCGTCGTGTCCACGCGCCTCGGCGAGCCTCCGACGCTCGCGCCCGTCCTGCGCCGCCTCCAGCGCTACCCGGGCCTGCGCTTCAAGCTCGACCCGACGGCCTCCTGGGACGAGCGGCTCATCGCCGACCTCGTCTCCACGGACGCCGTGGACTCCGTCGACTTCAAGGGCCTCTACGAGGGGACCGTCGTCGACCAGCCGGCCGACCCGGTGCTCTACAACCGCGTCGTCGAGGCCTTTCCGGAGGCCTGGATCGAGGATCCGAAGCTCACGCCGGAGATCGACGGGCTCCTGAAGCCCCATCGCGACCGCATCACGTGGGACGCGAACATCCACTCGATCGCCGACATCGAGGGGCTGCCGTTCGAGCCGCGGATGGTGAACCTCAAGCCGTCGCGGCTGGGCGCCATCAAGCCGCTGTTCGACGCCTACGACTACACGGCGCTGCGAGGGATCGGCGCGTATGGCGGCGGGCAGTTCGAGCTCGGGCCCGGCCGCGGGCAGATCCAGTACCTCGCGTCGATGTTCCACCCCGACACGCCGAACGACACGGCGCCGTCGGCCTTCAACGCCGTCGATCCGCCGCCGGGGCTCCCGACGAGCCCGCTGCCGCCTGCACCGGCAACAACGGGCTTTCGCTGGGGCTGAGCGGGGCTAGATGCCCCGCCTGCCGTAGCCGTAGCCGCCGGTGCCCACCCCGCTGAGGAGCACGAGGACCGCGGCGATGATGGCGACGATCGCAGGAAGGCCGATGGCCAGGCACAGCCAGTAGACGAGTGCAGCAAGCAGGATTGCGATGAGGATCCCGATCATGTGACGAACTCTCCTCCGTTGATCGACTGGAACAGTGTTCGTTGACCTACCCGGCGGCGTGTGCGGCCACGCCACGCCGGACCCTCCTCACGATTTCCTCATAGCCGCTGGATGAGCGTCCCCGTCCCCAGCCCGCCGCCGCAGCACATCGTCACGAGGCCGATCTCGCCGTCGGAGCGCTCGAGCTCGTGCAGGAGCGTCGTCAGCAGCCGCGCGCCGGTCGAGCCGAGCGGGTGGCCGAGCGCCATCGCCCCGCCGTTGGCGTTCACGCGGTCCATGTCGGGCTCGAGCTCCCGGCGCCACGCGGCGACGACCGACGCGAACGCCTCGTTGATCTCGATGAGGTCGACGTCGCCGATCGCCATCCCGTTGCGCTCGAGCAGCTTGCGCGTCGCGGGGATCGGGCCGGTGAGCATCATCACGGGATCCACGCCGACGGTCGTCTGGTCGAGGATCCGCGCGCGCGCGGTGAGCCCCAGGGCGTCGGCCTTCTCGCGCGACATCAGCAGGACGCCCGCGGCCCCGTCTGAGATCTGCGACGCGTTGCCGGCGGTCACGGTGCCGTCGGGCTTGAAGGCGGGCTTCAGCGCCGCGAGCGCCGCGAGGCTCGTGTCGGGCCGGATGCCCTGATCGGTGACGCGCACGTCGCCGTTGGTCCGGAACGGGACGATCTCGCGCTCGAAGCGGCCCTCCTCGGTGGCCTGGTGGGCGAGGCGGTGCGAGCGCAGCGCGAGCTCGTCGAGCTCGGAGCGCGGGATCTCCCACTGCTCGGCGATCATCTCGGCGCTGAGGCCCTGCGGGACGAGGTTGTGCTTCTCGAGGATCGCGGGCGGCCAGGGCGTGCCGACCTGCTCGAACCACTGCATCCCGACACCCATCGGGATGTGCCCCATGTGCTCGACGCCCGAGCCGATGACGACGTCGTGGACGCCGGCGGCGATGAGCGCGGCGCCGAAGTTCACGGCCTGCTGCGCGGAGCCGCACTGGCGGTCGACGGTCGTCGCGGCGGCCTCGATCGGAAGGCCCGCCTGCAGCCACGCGTTGCGCGCGATGTTCCAGGACTGCTCGCCGATCTGCTGGACGCAGCCGGCGATGACGTCCTCGACCTCGGCGGCGTCGATGCCGGCCCGTGAGATGAGCTCGGTGTAGACGGTGCCCAGCAGCTCGTTGGGGTGCGTGTCCTTGTAATAGCCCTTCTCGGGGTGCCCGCGCCCGATCGGCGTGCGCACCGCCTCGACGATCACGACCTCACGACCCTGCTGTCCGCTCATGCCCTCTGATCCTCTCGCTCGACCACGGTTTGGCTCGTCGGTCTAAGGTACTCAACCGATCGCCGGGTCAGTCGTGGTCAAAAGACCGAGGGGGAGCACCGATGGAAGAGAAGTTGGGGATCGCCGGAAGCGGCGCCATCGCGACCGGCCTTGCGGCCTGCGCGACGCGGACGAACGGGCACGTGCTGTGGGCGCGGTCGGAGGCGTCCGCGGAGCGGGCCACGAAGGCGATCGCGAAGGCCTGCGAGCGGCTCGGCGAGGACTACGACGCCGCCAACGTCACGGTCACCACCGACCTGGCCGCGCTCGGCGACGCGACCTTCGTCGTCGAGGCGATCTCCGAGGACATGACCCTGAAGGCGGAGCTGCTCGGGCGCCTGTCGGAGGTCGCGGCCGAGGATGCGGTCATCGGGACGACGACGTCGTCGCTGTCGGTCAGCGAGCTCGCCGCCGCCTCCGGGCGCCCGGAGAGCTTCGTCGGCCTGCACGTCTTCAACCCGGTCCCGCGGATGAAGCTCGTCGAGCTCGCCTACCCCGATGCGGCGAGCGAGTCCACCCGCGAGCGCGCGACGGCGCTGTGCACGTCGCTGGAGAAGGAGCCCGTGGACGTCCCCGACCTCGCGGGCTTCGTCGTCAACCGGCTGCTGTTCCCCTACCTCTTCAGCGCCGTGGACTTCATGGAGCTCACGGGCCTGCCGCCGGCGTCGATCGACACCTGCATGCAGCTCGGCGCCGCGCATCCGATGGGCCCGATCGCGCTGCTGGACTACATCGGCCTGGACGTGTCGGTCGCGATCGGCGACGCGATCGAGGCGAACGTCCCGCAGCAGCTGCGCGACCTCTGCGCGGAGGGCAAGCTCGGGCGCAAGACCCGCGAGGGGCTGTACCCGCCGGAGTTCTACGCGCGCTGAATACACGACGGGCCCGCTGTTCGCAGGCCCGTCGTGTCTTCTGCAGGCGACGCGGAACCACCCCGATCCGCTCTTCGCCGCCCTCCCGCCGTCCCACGGGCGGGGGGTTGTACCTCTGCAACGCCGGCAGAGCGCAGAACTTGCGCGAAGACGTCGCGCCGATCTGCTCAAGGCGCGAAGCCGGGGCGCCGTTCGCGCCATCATGGGAAGGATGCGACGCCCAAAGCCCGAGCCGGAGCCCGAGCGGCCGGTCGTCGACCGTTCGTGGTCGACGCGGGCCAACATGCACCCGCGCGACGCCGCCGGCAAGGACCTCGTCCGCTTCACGCCGCTGCCCGCCGAGACCGGGCCGACGCTCGCGCCCGACCGGCTCTCGATCTGGCCGGTCGAGGGCGGGCGCTTCGGCATCGACGCCCACTACCACGGGGCGACCGGCGCGCAGCGTGCCGAGCACCAGCTCGCCCGCCTCGAGGAGGCGGGGCTGCCTGCGAGCGCGCGCGACGGCGGCGCCGAGGACGGCGGCACGATCCTGCGCCTCGGCCCGCTCGCCCACGAGGCGGCGTGGATCGCGCTCGAGGCGTTCCTCGGGCACCCCGTCGACCTCGACGTCTAGGCGTAAGACCCGAGGAGGTCGTGCTGCTCGTGCAGGCGAGGGACTTTGGCGGCCTGTGGCCGACGGCACCGTGTGCGAGGGCGGCGCCCGTGCCGCGACGCGCTTGCGGCGGGATGTACCTGCGGCGTTGAGGAACGGACGAGGCGTCGGGGCGCGCCGCGCGGTCGCCCCGGGGGGTTGGGCCCAGAACGTCCCACATCGCGTCGTTTCGGGCCCATCCCCCTCCCGACCCTGGGGTCTAACCGCAAACGACGCACAATGCGTCGTTTCAGGCCAAACCCCCCGCGCGCACAACGAGCGAACCGGACTCATGCCCTCAAAGATGCAGGTCGCCCGCGTCGGCGGCACCCCAGCCGAAGAGGGTCACCGTACTCGGGAACTACGTCTAGGCCGGCGAGGGCGCCGGCACCTGGCGGCGCTCGCGGATGCGGACCGCCTCGATGCGGTTCTCGCGGACGGCCTCGACGCGGATCGAGTAGCCGTTGGCGGCGACCGTGTCGCCGCGCTTGGGCAGCCGCCCGAGCTTCGCGAAGACGAACCCGCCGATCGAGTTGTAGGCGTCGCTGTCGACCGGCAGGTGCAGGCCGTAGTCGGCGAGGTCGGTGATCGCGACGTGGCCGCGGACGTACCAGTCACCGTTGGCGAGACGGCGGACGTCGCCGCCGGCCGGGTCGGTCTCGTCGTCGATCTCGCCGACGATCTCCTCGATGATGTCCTCGACGGTGATGATCCCCGCGACGCGGCCGTACTCGTCGACGACGACGGCCATCGTGGAGCGCTCGCGCTGGAGGTCGGCGAGCAGGTCGTCCAGCGGCTTGGTCTCGGGCACGATCGGCGCCGGCTTGACGGCCGGCTCGAACGTCGCCTCGGCGCCCTCGGCCATGAGGATCCGCGCGAGCGAGTTGGAGTGCACGATGCCGCGGACCTTGTCGGGGTTGTCGTCCTCGGTCACGAGCAGGCGCGTGTGGCCGGTCGAGATGCAGCGCCGCAGCGCGGTGCCGACGTCCTCGCTGACATCGACCGTCACGACCGCCGGGATCGGCGTCATGACCTGGCGCGCCTGCTGCTCGTGGAGGTGGAAGACGCCCGAGAGCATCCCCGCCTCGCCGGCGTCGAGCTGGCCGCCGGCGCGCGCCTGGGCGATGAGCGCGCGCACCTCCTCCGGGCTCGCGCCCTCCTCGAAGCCGGCCTCGCCGCGGATCCCGAGCGGGCGCAGCATCGCGTTGGAGGCCTTGTTGAGCAGGTGGATGAACGGCCGCATGACCGTGTTGAAGACGTTCAGCGGGCGCGCGATCCAGCGGGCGACCTTCTCGGCGTTGACGATCGCGTAGATCTTCGGCACCTGCTCGCCGACGGTGATGTGGCCGGACGTCACGAGGATGTAGGCGATCGCGATCGCCAGCGGCGCGGCGACCGCGTGCGAGACGTCGCCGAAGAGCGGCTCGACGAGGTCGGCGATCGCCGGCTCGCCGAGGAAGCCGATGCCCAGGGAGGCGAGCGTGATGCCGAACTGGCACGCCGAGAGGTACTCGCTGAGGTCGTCGAGCTGGCGCAGGACGAGCGCCGCGCGCCTGTCGCCCTCCTTGGCCATGTCGGCGATCCGGGCACGGCGGCTGCGCACGAGCGCGAACTCCGCGGCGACGAAGAAGCCGTTGGCGAAGATCAGCACGACGACCGCGCTGAGAAGGAGCGCGGTCAACAGGACCGGATGGGGCCGGGCCTAGGGTGTCGGCCGCGACTTCGAGGAGGATCGTCGTTCATTGACGCTGCCGGGCCAACGGTAGCAGCACCCGTGACGGTCGCCGCCGGCGTCGAGCTTCACCCCTCACGCGGTCGCGAGGCCGTCGATCATCCCGGCCAGCGCGAAGTCGTTCTGGGTGATCCCGCCGGCGGAGTGCGTCGAGATCGTCAGGCGCACGTGCTTGTAGTCGTGGACGAGGATGTCGGGATGGTGGTTGGCATCCTCGGCCGCCTCGGCGACGGCGTTGGCGAACGCCATCGCGGCCGTGAAGCCCCCGAGCTCGAAGTCGCGCACGAGCGCGTCGTCCTGCCGCCCCCATTGGCTCGCCGCCAGACGCTCGTCGATCTCGCCGTCGCTCAGTCGCTCTGCCATACGCTCTCCTCGTACCGATGCGGATCGTCAGCCTCGTCCCACACGCTACCGAGCTGTTGTTCGCCCTGGGGCTCGGCGACGAGGTCGTCGGGGTGACGCACGAATGCGACTACCCGCCGGAGGCCGCCGACCTGCAGCCGGTGACGAGCAACGTCCTGCCGGAGGGCCTCGGGCCGGCCGAGATCGACGCCGCCGTGCGCGAGCGAACGGCGCAGGGAGCGTCGATCTACGAGCTCGACGAGGAGCTCGTGCGCGAGCTCGAGCCCGACCTCATCGTCACGCAGGCGCTCTGCCACGTCTGCGCCGTGTCGGTGGACGAGGTGCAGGCGCTCGCCCAGACGCTGCCCGGTCCGCCGGCGGTGATCTCGCTGGACCCGACGACCTACGGCGAGACGCTCGGCGACATCCGCACGGTCGCGCAGGCCACCGGCAGCAAGGACGCGGCGCTCGACCTCATCGCCCGTACCGCGCGCCGGGCGGACGTCATCCGGCTCGCCGTCCGCGGCGCGCCGCGCCCGCGCGTGGCCGCGCTGGAGTGGCTGGACCCGGTCTTCGTCGCCGGGCACTGGACGCCGCAGCTCATCGAGATGGCGGGCGGCGAGGACGTCCTCGGCTTTCCCGGAGAGCCGTCGCGGGTCGTGACCTGGGAGGAGGTCGCCGCCGGCCAGCCGGAGATCGTCGTCGTGATGCCGTGCGGCTACGACGCCGCGCGGGCGCTCGTCGAGGCCGAGGAGTTCGCCGGCCGCCTGCGCGGGCTCGGGGCCGACCAGGTCGTCGCCGTCAACGCGTCGGCGTACTTCTCGCGCCCGGGCCCGCGGCTCGCCGACGGCCTCGAGCTGCTCGCGCACATCATGCACCCCGACCGCGTGCCGTCCGCGCCGGCCGAGGCGCTCGCAGTGGAGCTCTAGGTTCTGCCCGCGCCGCACACGGTCCTCTACCTGCACTCCTCCGCCGGGCGCTACGGGGCCGACCGCCAGCTCGCGCTGCTCGCGGGCGGGCTGGACCGCCAGCGCTACCGGCCGCTCGTCGTGCTCGCGATGGACGGCGAGCTGCGCGAGGACCTGCAGGCGGCGGGCGTCGAGGTGCTCGTGCGCCCGCTCGCCGTGCTGCGGCGGGCGGCGCTGTCGCCGCGCGGCCTCGCGCGAGTCGCGGCCGCCGCGGCGCGCGATGGCGGCTGGCTCGCGCGCCTGGCACGGGCGCGCGGGATCGCCCTTGCGCACACGAACACGTCGGTGACGCTCACCGGCGCGGCCGGCGCGCGGGCGGCGCGGATCCCGCACGTCTGGCACGTGCGCGAGATCTACACCGGCTTCGAGCGCTGGTGGCCGGCCTACCGGCGCCTGCTGCTGACCGCCGACGCGCTGCCGTGCGTCTCGGAGGCCACGCGCGCACAGCTCGGCGACGACCCGCGCGGCTTCGTGCTGCACGACGGCCTCGCGGTCGCGCCCGAGCGGGCGCCGCGGCCCGCCGCCCGGGCGGCGCTCGAGCTCCCGGCCGACGCGTTCGTCGTCGCGATCCTCGGCCGCATCTCGACGTGGAAGGGCCAGGACGTGCTCATCCGCGCGCTCGCCGGCGTCGAGGGCGCGACGGCGCTCGTCGCCGGCGATCCCTGGCACGGCGAGGAGCAGCGCCTGGAGGAGCTGCGCGCGCTCGCGGCGTCGCTCGGGGTCGCCGGCCGCGTCTGCTTCGCGGGGTTCCGGCCGGACATCGACAACGTCTACGGCGCCGCCGACGTCGTCGCCGTCCCGTCCACGCAGCCCGACCCGCTGCCGAACTCCGCGCTCGAGGCGGCCGCCGCCGGATGCTGCGTCGTCGCCGCCGACCACGGCGGGCTTCCGGAGATGCTCACCGACCGCGTCAGCGGCCGGCTCGTCGCACCCGGCGACGCGGCGGCGCTCGGCGCGGTGCTCGCCGAGCTGCGCGACGACCCCGCGCAGCGCGGGCGCCTCGGCGCGGCGGCCGCCGCCGACGTGCGCGAGCGCTTCGCGCCGGCGCGGCTGCTCGAGCGCACGCAGGCGCTCTACGACGACCTGCTCGGCTGATCGCGCCGCTCACGCGAACAGCTCGGGCGGGGCCGCCTCCAGCGCGGCGGCGGCGGCGCGGCGGCCCGAGTCGCGCATCCGGTCGAGGAGGTGGAACTCCGTGCGCCCGACGCCGGCGTGGTCGGGGACGATGACGAGGTCGGCGTAGCGCCGCGCGTCGGCCTCGGTGTCGGTCGTGCCGAGCAGCATCAGGCGCATCATCGTGTCCATGAGCGAGGGCACCGGCAGCGACTCGCCGGGGGCCAGGCTGCGCTGCTCGGGCTGCGTGACGTCGCAGGCGATGAGCGGGCCCTCGCCCTCCGCGGCCATCCGCGAGACCGGCAGGTTGTCGAGCACGCCGCCGTCGACGAGCAGCCGGTCGCCGAGGGCGACCGGCGGGCCGATGCCGGGCACGCACATGCTCGCGCCGACCGCGGTCGCGATCTCACCGCGGCGGTGGACGACGAGCTCCGCGGCGATCATGTCGGTGCTGACGCACCAGAAGGGCAGCGGCATGTCCTCGATGAGACCCGGGAGGTTGCGCTCGAGCATCGCTCGCGCCTTCGCGCCGCGAAGCAGCGAGTGGCGCGGGATGCGGTAGTCGGTCAGCGGGCTGCGCCGCACCCACTCCTCATAGCAGCGGGCGTCGATCTCGGCCGGATCCATCCCGCCGGCCAGCAGCGCGCCGACGAACGCGCCCATGCTCGCCCCCGCGACGCGGTCGATCGCGATGCCCGCCCCGACGAGCTCCTCGATGACGCCGACGTGGGCGAGGGCGCGCGCGCCGCCGCCCGAGAGGACGAGCCCGACCGAGCGCGAGCCCAGCCGCCGGGCCAGGCGGGCGACGTCCGCCCCGCCGGCATCGGCGCTCACGCGCTGCGTCGTGCGGGGGGCGAGGCGATCGAGCAGGCGCTGCATCTCCGGCGTGTTCGCCGGACGCAGCAGCACGACGTCGTGTCCGGTCAGCCGCTCCTCGTCGGCGGGCAGCTCGCCGGGCACGTCGGAGACCACGAGCACGACGCGGTCGGACTGCACGAGGCACTCCCGGGTCCACGCGGGATCGCGCGAGGGCTCGGTGCGGACGAGCACGAGGTCGTGGCCGCGCTCGCAGCGGTCCAGCGTCTCGGCGAGCGCGCGACCGGCGTCGGCGTCGGCGCGCGTGCCCGCGTCGGAGCGGTCCACGAGCGCGCAGCGCCGCAGCCTGCGCAGCTCGGCATGGATGCCGGCGTCGATCGCCGCGGCCTCCGCGGCCGTCGTGAGCGGCACGATCGCGATGCTCGTGGCGATGCGCGCGGGCTCGTCGTCGAGGACCCGCGCGCGCTGCAGCTGACCCGCCAGGACGCGGGCGATCGCCGACCCGGCCGCGGGATGGGCCTCGAGCACCGCATCGACGTCCTCGCGCGCGAGTCGCAGCAGCTCGGCGTCGCGTCGGCAGCGGATCGACGCGGACCGGACCCCGCCGCTGAGGATCGCCAGCTCGCCCGCGACGCCGCCGGGCCCGAGAGCGCGAAGGACCTCCTCCGAGCCGTCGGGGCCGTCGAGCACGATCTCCAGCCGGCCCGAGCGCACGACGTAGAGCGCATCCGCCTCGTCGCCGCGGCGAAACAGCGGGTCGCCTGCGGCGAGGCGGATCGGCCGAAGGCGCTCTGCGAGCTCGGCGCGCGCGCCCGCTTCGATCACCGCGAACAGCGGGATCGCGTCGAGCAGCTCCTGCACCGTGAGCGCCGCCGGGCTGCGCGCGTCCGGGTCGCCCGCGCGCTCGTCGCCGGAAGCGGCGGCGGGCGGCCGGCGGCGCGCGGGCGGCTCCGGGGCCGCGCGTTCGGGCTCTGGTTCGGCCGCCGCCCCCGTGGCGCGGGGCAGCAGGACGGCACCGGAGGCGACGGCCGCGAAGCACGCGGCCGCGAAGACCCAGCTGTGCCGGTAGCCGTCCTCCGACGCGATGGCGCCGTCGGCCTCCGCGCCGAGGAACGCGGCGAGGATCGCGATCCCGACCGCCGCCCCGAGCTGCCGCACGCCGGTGTTCAGCGCCGTCGCGGCCGCGAATCGCCCGCCCGGCGCTCCCGAGACCGCGACATCGCTGACGAGCGGGAATGCGATCCCGACGCCCGCCGCCATCACGAGCGCGGCCGGGAGGTAGGCGCCGAGGTAGTTCGGGGTGCTGTCCATCAGCAGGAGCAGGAGCAGCGGGCCGCACATCCACAGCAGGGCCCCGGCGCAGACGAGCCAGCGCACCGGCAGCCGCCGCGCCAGCGCCCCGGAGGAGATCGCGGCAAGGCCGCCGGCGAACGGCGCCGGCGTGATCGCGAGGCCCGCCTGCAGCGGCGTGTAGCCCCAGATCTGGATGAGGAACAGGACGTTCGCGATGCCGAGCGCGAAGAACCCGGCCGAGCCGACGAAGCTCAGCGCGCCGGCGACCGCGGCCCCGGGGGCCCGCACGAGGTCGGGCTCGATGATCGGCGCCGGATGGCGGCGGCTGCGGGCGACGAACGACGCCACCGCGCCGGCGGTCGCCAGCGCCGTGGCGAGCGACGCCGCGCTCACCCATCCCCAGGACGGTCCCTGGACGATCGTGAGCGTCAGCAGCGCCACCGCCAGCGCGAGGACGAGCGCGCCGGCGAGGTCGGGGCTCGCGCGCTTTCCCGTCGCGCGCGTCTCGACGAGCTGGCGGCCCGCCAGCCGCAGCGCCAGCACCCCGACGGGCAGGTTGATGATGAAGACGAGGCGCCAGTCCGACAGCTCGACGAGCAGCCCTCCGATCGACGGCCCGAGGCCGGCGGCGGCACCGCCGGTCGCGGCCCACATCCCGATCGCCGTCGCGCGCCTGGCGGGCGGATAGGCCTCGATGACGAGCCCGAGCGACGACGGCACGAGGAGCGCCGCGCCGATGCCCTGCACGGCCCGCGCCGCGATGAGCATCCCGACCGACGGCGCGAGCGCGCAGAGCGCCGAGGCGAGGGTGAAGACGGCGAGCCCGATCGTGAAGATGCGGCGGCGGCCGAGCAGATCCGCCAACCGGCCGGCCGGGACGAGGAGCGCCGCGAACGCGATGTTGTAGGCGTTGAGCGTCCACGAGAGCTCGCCGAGGCTCGTCTGCGGAAACGACGCCACGAGGTTCGGGAAGGCGATGCTGACGACGGTGTCGTCGAGGAACGCCATGAACATGCCCAGCGAGGCGACGAGCAGCACGACGCCCGGGCGCGGCGACCGTCGCGCGGACGTCATGTCCGGGCTCCGGCGCGGTGGTAGCGTCGCCGCCCGTGGAGCTCGACGACGTGCCGGGGCTGGCCGCGGGGACACCGCCGTGGCTGGCCGTGTCGTGGATCGCGGCGATCGGCGCCGCGACGCTGCGCCGGCCGCGCGCCGCGGTGGCGCTCTCGGGGATCGCCGGCGTCGCCACGTCGTTCTTCCGCGACCCCGACCGGCAGGCCACCGCGGAGGGCGTGCTCGCGCCGGCCGACGGGCGCATCACGGTCGTCGATCGTCGCCCCGACGGCCGCGTGCGGGTGGCGACCTACATGAGCCTGCGCGACGTTCACGTCAACCGGGCTCCGTGCGACGGCGTCGTCATCGGCCTTCGGCGGCGTCGTGGCGGCTATCTCCCGGCCTGGCACAAGGACTCCGAGCGCAACGAACGCATGGACTGGCGGCTGTCCACGCCGCACGGCGAGCTGGAGATCGTGCAGATCGCGGGGATCCTGGCGCGCCGCATCGTGCCCTACCACGCACCGGGGGCGCGCCTGCAGCGCGGCCAGCGCCTGGGGCTGATCCGCTTCGGCTCGCGGGTCGACGTCGTCCTGCCGCCCGGGGTCGAGGCGGCGGTCGCCGTCGGCGACCGCGTTCGTGCCGGGGACACCCGCATCGCCCGGCTGTCATAGCGCGAGCGCCTTCTGCGCCACGCCGGAGAGCGCGACCGGCAGCAGCACCGCCAGCGCGACCGCCGCCGGGATGTCGAGCGAGATGATGCCGGCGATGCCGGCGAAGCTCGCCGCGAGCAGGCCGGCGACGAACACGCCGCGCCACGAGTGGTGGTCGGGAAACGGGAAGTCCGTCACGAGCAGGATCGCGACGAGCGCCGCGATCGCCGCGCAGACGCCCGCGGGCGGGGCGAGCACCGCCAGGGCCAGGACGCAGTTCCCGCCGACCGGCGACGGCATCCCGCGAAACTCGCGCCGGCCCGCGGGTCGCTCGGCGGCGGCGGCTTCGGCGACGGCGAAGCGGGCGAGCCGCAGCATCATCGCGCAGACGTACGCGCACACGGCCACGACGACGACGGCTGCGCCCGCCGAGTCGCGGGTCACGCCGATGACGAGGATCGCCGGCAGCAGGCCGAACGAGATCGTGTCGCAGATCGTGTCGAGCGAGGGACCGAGTCCGCTGGACCCGAACCGCCGCGCGACGGGGCCGTCGGCGATGTCGCACACCATCGCGATGGCGTACAGCAGCAGGCAGGTCACGAGCGTGTCGTGGTCCAGTCCGTCGTCCGCCGGCGTCGCGGGCGCGAAGAGCAGCCCTCCGGCCACCGCGAGCGCGAGGAAGCCGCAGATGCCGTTGGCGACGGTGACGAGATCGGCGGGCCGCGGGCGGGCGGTCACGCGACCTCCCGCAGCTGCTCGCCGATCCACCGGTCCAGCTCCTGCCAGCGCTCGTACAGCCAGGTTCGGCGGTCCGAGCGGTCCGCCGGGATCTCGCCGGGCTCGAAGCGCCAGAAGCGCACGCGCACCGTGTCGCGCAGGCGGTCGCCGGCCCAGATCTCGCGCAGGCCGAGGACGCCGTCGAGCCCCACGTGGCCGCAGATCACCACCGCGGCGCCGGGCGCCTCGTCGAGGAGCGCCAGCACCCCGCCGGTGCGCAGCGGCAGCACGTGCTCGAGGCCGTCGACGAAGGCCCGCAGCTCGGGATCGCCGAGCTCGTCCTTGGCCTTGAGCTTCGCGAGCCTCGCCGCGGAGAAGAGCGTGCCCTCCGGGTAGATCAGCACCCCGTCCCGAGGACCGTCGAGGGCGACCGCCAGCCGGCCGACGGCCGCGATCTCGCGCTGCGGATCCTGCGAGGAGCGCCGCACGAAGCAGGTCGGGACCCAGCGCGCGCCGATGTCCAGCGACGGCAGGGCGAGCAGCTCCCGCTTCAGCGCGTAGCGCAGGTCGATGCCGTGGGCGCGGCTGACGACGTGCGCCGGCAGCCCGAAGTCGACGATGCTCGCGTGCCGGGCCAGGACGATCATCGGCCCGGCGCCGACGACCTCGGGGTTCTCGACCTCCACGCGCACCCCGCACAAGCGCAGGATGCCGGTGAAGTGCCCGGCTCCCCAGCCGACCTGCGCGGCATAGACGCGGCGCCGGCGGGCCGGCGTGTCGCGCGCGGCCGGGCCGCCGGAGCGCAGCCAGACGAGCGTCACGGCCGCGAGCCCGCGCAGCTCGACGAACAGCACCCACCAGACGATCGCGACCACGCGCACGCCCATCGGGGGCTTGCGCCGTGTCGCCCACAGGGCGAGGTCGACGAGCGCCGCGACCGCCAGGAGGAGCGGCGCGGTGACGGTGAGCAGCGCGAAGGCGACGAGCGCCAGCGAGATCCCGCGGGCGATGCGCCTGCGGCGCACGCCCGGCGGGTCGTCCGGCGCGAAGAGCGGAGCCCGCAGGTCGTCGGCCTGCGCGCGGGCCGGCTCCAGAGCAGGGCGTCGAAGGACACTGCGGCTCACGGCGGGCCAGCCTACGTCGCCGCGGCGCATCGCGGCGACGGATTTCGCGCGCCGCGGAGCCTAGAAGCTCGGCGTGTTGCTCGCCGCGATCGCGATGCAGCCGACGGCGAGCGCGAGGCCGATCCCGACGCATGCCGCCAGCAGCGCCATCATCGACCCGCGCCGGCGCTCGGCGACCTCGAAGAGCAGGTAGCCGACGATCCCGCCGGCCACGAGCCCGCCGACATGGCCGCCGACCGAGATGCCGGGGATGACGAACGTGATGCCGAGGTTCAGCAGCAGCGTCAGGCCGAGACCGGACTGCATCGGGTCGATCCCGCGCGCGCGCATCGCGAGGATCGCGGCGCCCATGAGCCCGAAGACCGCACCGGAGGCACCGACCGTCACCGCGTCGGGCGAGATGAGCAGCGCGCCGAAGGAGCCGCCGACGAGCGAGACGAAGTAGATGATCGCGAAGCGCAGCTTCCCGATCGCCGGCTCCAGCAGCGTCCCGAGGAAGTACAGGAAGTACATGTTGAACGCGAGGTGCAGGATGCCCGAGTGCAGGAAGCCCGCCGTGACGATCCGCCACCAGTCGCCGGCATCGACGGCGGGGCCGAAGAGCGCGCCGTTCGTGAACACGGTGCCGCCGCGGCCGTCGAGCCCGGCGCCCGAGGAGACCATCGCGAGGTACGCGATGACGTTGATCGCGATGAGCGCGTAGGTCAGCTGCGGCTGGCCAGTGAGCGTCGCGACCGTGCGGACCTTCGTCTTCTGGCGCGCGCACTCCGGGCAGCGCATGCCGACCGGCGTCGAGGTCATGCAGTCCGGGCAGATCGGCCGGCCGCAGGACGAGCACGACACCCCGGTCTCGCGACTGGGGTGCCGGTAACACGTCGTGGCGGTCGAGGCCTCCATGCGATTGACGCTAGCAGTCGCCCGGGCGCTGTCCGCCCGGTCGCCCGGCTGCTATGCCAGGGTCGCGGTGATGACCGGCGAGCGCGTCGGCAGCCGGCTGCCGCCGGCCGGCTCGTCGGTGACGAGGACGGCGTCGACGTCGTCGAGGTCACCGGAGACGTCGACGGAGGCGCGCCCCTCGCTGTTGACGGAGAACAGCGCGTCGGTCGGCTGCGGCAGCGCCCGGCCGCGGTGCTTGAGCCACACCTGGTAGACGCGGCCGTCGGGCGCGGCCGGCATGGCGGCGACCTGGAGCTTCGCGCCGTCGGAGCTCACGCGGACGGTCGCGGTCGCGCCGGCCGCGCCGACCTTGGCCTGGATCGTGCGGGGCGCGATGCCGCCGCCGTCGCCGCCGGCCAGCAGCGCGCCGCCGCCGACGCCGAGCACGAGCGCCACGGCGGCGAGCGCGAGCACGGGCAGCGGCTGCAGTGACAGAAACCTCCAGCGGCGCTCCGAGCGGGCGGGCTTGGGCCGGTCGGCCTCGGGCCCCGCCGCGCGCAGGAGCTCGGCCTCGGCGCGCGCGACCGACATGACGCGTCCGCGGATCTGCGCGGGTGCGGTGAGCTGGGGCACGCCGCTGAGCAGCGCGTCCGCGACGAAGCCGAGCTCTGCGATTTTCTCGGCGCAGCAGGCGCAACCCGTCAGATGGGCCTCGTAGTGCTCCCATTCGCCGTCGGGCAGCGCGCGCAGGACGTAGGCGGCGGCGTCGTCGACGCGGGGACAGTCGAAGCCGTTCACGGCATGACCTCCCGCAGCCCGCCGAGCTGCGCGCGCATCTTCTCAAGCCCGAGACGCATACGTCCCTTGACCGTACCGATCGGCGTGTCGAGCATGTCGGCGATCTCGGTCTGCGTGAAGCCGCCGAAGTACGCGAGCTCGATGACGCGCGACTGCTCGGCCGGCAGGTTCGTCAGCGCCTCGCGGATCTCGGCCGCCTCGTCGAGCCGCGCGACCTCGACGTCGGTGCGGTCCTTGGCCTCGAAGCGCTCCTCGATGCCCTCGTCGCTCGCGCGCCGGCGGTCGTGCACGACAGAGCGCCGCAGCGAGTCGATCGCGCGGTTGTGGACGATGCCGAGCACCCACGTGCGCACGGAGCCGCGCGCGCGGTCGTAGCGGGCACCGCTGCGCCAGAGCGAGAGGAAGGCGTCCTGGACGACGTCCTCGGCCTGGTTGCGCGAGCCGCACATCCGGTAGGCGAGCGAGAACGCCGCGCTGGAGTGGCGCTCGTAGACGACCTCGAAGGCCTCCGCCTCGCCCCTGCGAACGAGCTGCATGAGATCCTCGTCGGCGAGGTCGCGAAGCTCGGTGGGCCGGTGTCGCTCGGAGTCTTTGCGGAGAAGTGCCATGTACCTCGGGATACGGGAACGAGCCCGTACCGGATCAGCCCGACGGCGTCGCGCGTCAGTCGCGCCGGGCGAGCTTGCGCGCCTCGCCGGCAGCCGCGCGCAGCGTGCGCTGCGCGAGGTCCAGCGGGCTGTGCGAGGCCGCGGCGCGCTTCTTCTGCTGGGCGCGCACGCGCATGACGACGAGCGCGGTGCCCGCCGTCGCGCCGACGGCCGTCGCGACGACCGGCCGCACCCAGTTGCGCGGGTCGCGCATCGCGCCGATCTCCCAGGACTCGAGCTCGTCGACGGCGGCGTCGGTGATGTTCTGCAGCGTCGTCTCCAGACGCGTCTTGAGGTCCTCGGGCGGGTCCACGGGCGCGAGCGCCATGCGCAGCATCTGCTCGAAGTCGTTGCGGGCTACGTCGGTCATCCGGCCGTCACGATCTCCTCGAGCTGCTTGATGGCCCGATGCAGGAGGACCTTCGTTGCGCCGTCGGTCTTGCCCATGGCACGAGCGATCTCGCGGTTGTCCATGCCGAGGGCGAAGCGCATGATGAGCGCCTCGCGGCGCTCCTCTGGGAGGTGCTTGATCCCCGCGATGATCCGGGCCAGCTCATCGCGCCCCTCGACGAGGTCCTCTGTCGTGTGCGCGGCGCTGAGCACCGTCGTGTCGTCGATCGCCGTCTGCGGGCGGCGCGAGCGGTCGCGGTAGAGGTTCGCGGCGAGGTTGTGGGCGATGCGGATGAGCCAGGGCCGCAGCGGCCGGCCGTGCGACTCGGCCTGCGCGCGCTCGAAATGGCGGTAGGCCTGCAGGAAGGTCTGCTCCGTGAGGTCCTCGGCGTCGTGGTGGTTGCCGACGCGGTAGTACGCGTAGGAGTAGACGTCGCGCAGGTGCTGGCGGTAGAGATCCGAGAACTCCCGGTCCAACCGGGCCTTGTCCTTGGGCTCCACCCATCGCAGCCTATTCCCCCGCCCGCCGAGAGCTCCGGTCGGTGCCCGCCGTGACGAGCGTGATCTCCGGCTCGGCGCGCGTGAAGCGCCCGCTGGGCGAGGTGACGGCCGCGGTGAAGGAGTCGGAGTCGATGCGGCCGTCGACGAGCTCGGCGAGCCGGTCGAGGATCGGCGAGGGCACGCCCTCGCGCCGCAGCGTGTCGGCGAGCAGCCCGACGCCGTCGAGCGCCTCGCTGGACTGGCCGATCGCGTCGCCGATCCGGGCCGCCGGCATGCCCTGGCCGAGCAGCTCGCCGGCGCGGCGGTTGCGGCTGCCGGGCGCCGTGACGGTCGCGACGAGGTCGCCGGCGCCCGCGAGCCCGGCGAAGGTCTCCGGCAGGCCGCCGCGGCGGCGCGCGAACTCGTCGACCTCGGCGAAGACCTTGCCGGCGGCGGCGCCGGCGGCGTTCGGGCCGTTGACCCCGGCGGCCGCCGCGGCGAGCGCGGCCGCATTCTTCGCGGTGCCCGCGAGCTCGACGCCCGCGACGTCGCTCGTCGTCGTGACGTCGAGGCCGGCACGCTTGAGCACGTGCTTGAGCTGCGTCGCGAAGATCGCGTCCGTCGAGCCGACGACGAGCGCGGCGCCGCTGGCGAGCGCGTCGGCAGCATGGCCGGGGCCGCCGACGCAGGCGACGGCGCGGCAGTCCGTCCGCTCGGCGACGTACGCGCTCGGCAGCATCCCGTTGGGCGCGACGAGCCCCTTGGAGAGCACGAGCACGCCGCTGTTGGGGCCGATCTCCTCGGCGTGGGCGCCGACCGCGACCGGCAGCGCGCCGGCGGGGACGGCGAAGCAGACGAGGTCGGCGCGGGCGAGCGCGAGGTCGCCGGCGCGGGTGACGGTCACCTCGTCGGGGAGGCGCACGCCCGGCAGGTAGTGCTCGTTGACGCGGCCGTTGCGCAGGATGGCGTCGGCCTGCTCCTGCGTGCGGCAGCCGAGCTCGACCTCGAGGCCGGCGCGCGCGAGGATGACGGCGAGGCCGGTGCCCCACGACCCCGCTCCGACGATCGCCGCGCGGCGGACGGGCGGCGTGCCGCCGAGCCACTCCCACTGCAGCTCGATGCAGGGCCAGAGGCGGCTCGTCACCGCGCGGGCGAGCTGCGGCGATGGCTCCTCGACGTGCGGGAAGCGCAGCGGGCGCCCGGCGCGGATGCGGACCTTGTGCGGGCGGATGCGCCAGCCGCGGCGGATCGCCTCGGTGCCGATGAGCGCGACCGGGACGACCGGTGCGCCGGTCTCGAGCGCGAGGCGCCCGACGCCGCGCTTGGGCTCGCCGAGCGCACCCGGGCGCGTGCGCGTGCCCTCCGGGAAGATCACGACGACGTCGCCGCGCTCGAGGATCTCGCGCGCCGTGCCCATCGCGTCGCTGTCGCCGCGCCCGCGGTCGACCGGGAACGCGCCCAGCGAGCTGAGAAACCAGGCGATGAAGCGGTTGTGGAAGAGCTCGGTCTTCGCGACGAAGTACGTCGGGCGGCGCAGCATCATGCCGATGACGAACGGGTCCATGAACGAGCGATGGTTGGACGCGATGATCAGCGGGCCGCTCGTCGGGATGTGCTCGCGGCCGATCCGCTGCATCCGGAAGTACACGAGGAAGAACGGCTGCAGGATCGCGCGGGCGATCCAGTACACGATGTGGTTCACACCGCGTTCACGCGCGCGGGCCAGCAGAAGACTGCGATCCATGCCATCGATACCCGGTCTCGTGACGCGCGTTACAGTCTCGGCGGATGGTCATCGACCGCGCAAAGACGATCCGCGGGGCCTTTGCGGGCGCGGTCGCCGCGGGCGTATGGGCGGCCCAGCAGCCGCTGGACAAGCCGGTCTTCGGCGTGGACTACGACGACACGGAGCTGCTCGGCAAGGCGATCACGCGCGGGCCGTCCTGGCCGCTCGTCGGGATGGTCCTGCACATCGGCAACGGCGCGCTGCTCGGCGCGGCGTACGCCGGCTTCGCGTCACGACTGCCGCTGCCGTCGTGGAGCCGCGGCCCGATCGTCGCGCTTGCCGAGCATCTGGCGACGTGGCCGCTGACCGTCGCGGTCGAGCGCGTGCACCCCGCGCGCGACGACATGCCCGCGCTGTGGGCGAGCCCGCGCGCGTTCGCGCAGGCGACGTGGCGCCACCTCGTCTTCGGCGTCGTGCTCGGCGAGCTCGAACGGCGGCTCAACGCGCCCGACGGTCCCGAGCTTGCGTCCTACGAGCACGTGATCTCCAGCAACGGCCACGGCACGCTCGAGCACGCCGCGATCGGGCAGGAGCCCGCCGACGGCGGAGGCGCGGGGCTCTAGGCCGGCTTCCCCGCGGCGTCCCCGCGCGGCTCGAGCACGAAGATCTCGGCCGCCATGTCGGGCTGGGGGTGGTTCGCCGACATGAACGCGAGCACCTTGCGCTCCGTCAGCATCTCGATTGCGCCGATGAGCTCCTCGCTCATCGTCCTCTGGAAGCGATGGCGCGTCTCCATGACGAAGTCCGTCTGGCCGGCGGCGAGCAGCGTGCGCTCCGCCTTGGTCAGCGTGTCCTGCATGAGGACGAGCACGACGTCGTCGCGGATCGAGGTCCGCGCCTTCGTCGGGCCGCGGCCGGTGTAGTCGGCCATGATGCGGACGGTCGCGTTCGAGATCGCCGCAAGAAGGCTCTGCGCTCCGGGTCGATCGTGGGTCGTGCTGGCCATGTGCCAGCCTCCGATCGCGCCCCTCTGAAGCAAATTCGTACACGGGAGGCAGAAGGACGCCTGAGAACCCCGCGATCCATCAAGCGTACTCGTCGGCAGAAATGCTGAACGGACGCCCTGTTCAGATGCTGCGATGGAAGTCGCCGCCGCATGTTCGCCACGCGCCGCGCCTGGCGTTCCTGGCGGTCGCCTGAGCGTTGCGGTAGCCGCGCACGCGCCGGAAATCGCGCGTGAAGACATACGTCTTGGCTGCACCCGCGGCGATCATCCTGCGCCCGAGGTCCACGCGGCCGGACGCGACGTACGCGAGCAACCGGCCGAAGCGGTCGGTGCGGTCCTGGGTCGGATCGGTCGTGAGCGTCACGAGCCGCCCGCGTCCATTGCGCAGCGCGAGCTTCTTCATCTCCGCGGTCGCGGCACGGCCCCCGCACTCGACGGGCGTCCCTGGTTTCCGCGTCTCGGGCGTGTCGATCCCGATGAGCCGCACGCTGACGGTCCGCCCGTCTGCGAGCCTCACCTTCAGCGTGTCGCCGTCGATGACGCGCACGACACGGGCGCTGACGGAGGTCGGGGACGTCGTGGACGCCGGCGCAGGCGCGGGTGCCGCGGTCGCGCCGCACGGACAGGGCAGCGCGTCGCAAGCTCTGCCGTCGTGATCGCCGTCGAGGCCGTCCGGATCGCCGGGGTGGGCGGCCAGGTGCGCCTGAGCATCCGATTGCGTCGCGAAATCACCGCAGTCGACGTCGCCGGCATGCGTGGCAGAAGCCGACGACGGCACGAGGATGACGAGCGCGATCAGGGCGCAGAGGAGAAGTTGGAGGCCGGGCATCGCACCGAGTGCATCGACCTCACGACCGCGGGACTTGAACAGCATCGTCCCAAGCCCGCCTTCGGACTCGAACCGAAAACCTCTTCATTACAAGTGAAGTGCTCTGCCAGTTGAGCTAGGCGGGCGGGTAGGTCCGGAGGCTAGCGCCCGCGGCGTCTGGCACGCTTGCGCAGATGAGCACGGAGGCCCGCACCGACGGACACCGCACTGGGCGACGGGTTGATCGGCAACCTGCGCGGCGGCGACAGCATCCGCGGCATCGCGATGACGCTCGTGTTCGCCGCGCACGTGGCGGTCAACGCGGACCCCGGCAGCGGCCTGGAGAACTACCACGGCTTCAAGCAGGTCGTCGGGCGCCTGGACCTCGCGCTCGCGACGTTCTTCGTCCTCTCGGGCTACCTCATCGCGCGCCCGTTCCTGCGCTCCTTCGTGCTCGCGACGAAGCGGCCGTCGGCGCGCCGCTTCACGCGCAACCGCGTCCTGCGGATCGTGCCGGCCTTCTATCTCATCTCGGCGCTCGTCCTGCTGCGCTTCGGCCTCGACGGCGCGATCGGCCCGACGCCCGACAACCCGAGCGGCACCGGGCCGCAGTCGGCCTGGTGGCAGGTGCTGTCGATCTTCACGTTCACCCAGAGCTACACGACCGGCTCGGCGACGCTGCCGATCGGCCAGGCCTGGTCGCTCGACGTCGAGGTCGCCTTCTACGCCGCGATCCCGATCGCGGCCGCGATCGCCTACCGGCTGGGCTCGCGCCTGCGCACGCCCGTCACGCGTGCCCGCGCAGCGCTGATCTTCGTCGGCGGCCTCTTTCTCGTGAGCATCTGGCTGCGCCAGCACAACGACAACACGCTCGCGACGCTCGCCAGCCCGCCGCTCATCATCTACGCCTTCCTGCCCGGCGTCGCGCTCGCCGTCGCCGAGCCGTGGGCGGTCGGGTTCTTCCGCGACAACGCGCGCCGCGCCCGGCGCTTCGCCATCGGCGCCGTCGGCCTCGCCTTCACGGCCTACGTCCTGTACGCCGCCTGGGACTTCAACGTCGAGACGACCCAGATCCACCACGCGCTCGGGCGCCGCTCGCTGATGTCCGCGCTCTTCGGGATGGCGCTGCTCGCCGCCCTCATCGCGTTGCAGCTCGGCGGCAACAAGGTGCCGCGCTTCGCCGACAACCGCTGGTGGAACTGGCTCGGCGAGCGCTCCTACGCCTTCTACCTCCTGCACGTCTGGATCATCTTCGAGGTCATCGACCTCGTCGGCTCGGACTCCGGGACCGCGACGCTCGTGGCGTCGATGGTGGTCATCGGCTTTCCGGTGACCTGCGCGCTCTCGGCGCTCTCGTGGAAGTTCGTCGAGAAGCCGTTCCTCGAGCGCCGGCTGCCGTGGGCGCCGGGCCTGCGGCCCGCCAAGGACGTCGTGCACGAGGTCGCCGATCCCGCGGCGGACCCCGACCGCGAGCCGCGGCCCGCCGCGACGACGGTGTGAGCGGCTTTGCGATGATGGGGCCGCGATGAAGGCGCGCGCGAGAGCAGCCGCCCGGGCGGCGCGACTGCGCGCCGAGCGGGCCCGATTTGAGCTGTGGGCCCGGCGCCTGGACGCGGCGCTGCGGCGCGCCGGCGGGCGGCTCGTCCTCGAGGCGCCGCACGGCGCGCACTTCTACGAGCTGCCGGCGATCGAGATCCATCCCTACGGCGGCAGGGCCGGGACGCTGACGCTGCGCTTCGGCCGCCACGTCCGCCTCGGCCGCGGGCTCATCCTCGACGTCTGGGCCGCAGACGAGAACGTCCTCGAGCTCGGCGACGGCGCGACGTTTCGCGCCGGGACGCGGGTGCAGCTGCACGGCGGCACGGTGCGCGTCGGCGCGCATGCGACGATCCGCGACTACTGCTTCCTCGACGCGAGCCGGGGCGGGCAGGTCCTCATCGGCGACGATGTCGAGATCGGCCAGCAGGTCGCCCTCCACGCGGTCGAGCTCGTGCAGCTCTCCGACAAGGTCGCGGCCGGCGAGCGCGTGAGCATCTTCGACTCAGACCACCGCCACGACGGCAGCGACGTCAAGGCGCCCGACCAGGCGATCGCCGTGACGCCCGTCGTCATCGGCACGAACACGTTCCTCGGGGCCAACGTCCTCGTCCTGCGCGGCGCGACGCTCGGCCCGAACGCGATGGTGGCCGCGGGCGCGCTCGTGCGCGCGGGCGACTACGAGGGCGGCCACCTCTACGCCGGCAACCCGCTGCGCGCCGTGCGGCCGCTGGGCACGGTGCCGGGCACGGCCGACCGCGACGTCAGCCGGGTCGCGGATTAGACGTCGTGCCCGAACGCTTGGGGTGCGTGCAGGTGGTGCTCGTGTGACCCTGCTGGGCTGGGGCGCTGCCGACGCCGGCGACCGGCGTCTCTGAGGGCATGGGTCCGGTTCGCCTGCTGTGCGCGGGGGCGACCGCGCGGCGCGCCCCCGCGCCTCGTCTGTTCCTCAAAGCCGCAGGTACATCCCGCCGCGAGCGCGTCGCGGCACGGGCGCCACGACCGGACACGGTGTCATCGGCCACAAGCCGCCCGTCGCTCGCCTGCACGAGCAGAACAACCTCCTCGGGTCTTACTACCACTAGACGTCCGGGGCGCGCGAGCCGCCGCCCGTTCGTGCACCATTGACATCGTGATCACCGCGACGAACATCGGGCGCGACGCCCTGCGCAGGCTGAGCTTCCTCTTCCAGGACGGGATGGTCCTCTGTGCGACGTTGCGGGGCCTCGACGCGATCGGGCTGCTCGAGACGTCGCTCGCGCGCGAGGCGACGGTCGCCGAGCTCCAGCCGGACCTCACGCCATCGGGCTTCGCACACCTGCGCGTCGGGCTGCGCACGCTCGCGCAGGCGGGCTGGATCGAGCCCGCGCCCGGCATGACGGCGGACGCGGTGACGCCGAGCTGGACCGCCGCCGGCCGCGCCGCGACGGCGCACCGCGACAGCTACGTCGCGCTCGGCGACTACCTCGCGACGTTCTCCTCGATCGCGCCCGATGCGTGGACCGCCGCCTGGGACGCCGCCCGCAGCGCACGCTTCGCCGAGCTCGCCGAGCTCGCCGCCGCGCGCTGGGCGACCGACGACCCGATCGTGGCCGCCCACCTCGACGGCGCGCTCGTCGCGCCCGCGCTGCTCTGGCTCGACGCCACCGATCGCCTCCGCGGCGCCGCCCCGGCGCTGCCCGCCGGCGATCTCGGCGCGAACATCGGCCGGCTGCTGAGCGCCATGGGCTGGCTCGGCGACGACGACGCGTGGACGGCCGACGGCGTCTTCGCGCTGGACTTCGTCGCCCACCTCGGGCTCGCCGGCTCCTACCTGCCGATGCTCGCGCGCCTGCCCGACCTCTACGACGGGACCCTCGCGACGACCGCCGGCGAACAGCTCGTCCAGCGCGAGCTGAACATCCGCGCGAGCACCGCGGCGCACTCGCACTACTTCGCCGACGCCGACCCGCTCCTCGCGACGGTCTTCAACCGCGAGCCGCTGGCCGAGCAGCCCGCGTTCGTCCTCGACAGCGGCTGCTGCGACGGCGCCTGGCTCGCGCACATCCACGCGTTCGTCGGCGCCGAGACGCTGCGCGGCCGCCACCTCGGCGAGCACCCACTGCGGATGGTCGGCGCCGACGCCGACGAGGCGACCGCCGCCCGCGCGCGCCTGACGCTCGCCGCGGCGGGCGCCGACGGCCTCGTCCTCACGGCCGACCCGACCGATCCCGAGGGACTGGCCGAGGCCCTCGCCGCCCACGACCTGCGACTGGACGACGCGCTGCACGTCCACGGGTTCGTCGACCACGAGCGCGCGTGCAACCCCGTCACCGGCCTCGGCGGCGCGGCGCCGGCGATGTCCGACGGCGCCTACCTCGACGACGCCGGCAGGGCGATGGCGCCCGCGGACGTCGAGGCCGGCCTCGCGATGCATCTCGCGCGCTGGGCGCCGCACGTCGCCCGCCACGGGCTCGTCGTCCTCGAGGCGCACTGCGTCACGCCGCCGGTGACGAGCCGGCACCTCGGGACGCTGCACTCGCTCGCCTTCGACGCCTACCACGGCTACTCGCGCCACTACCCGGTCGATCGCCGCGCCTTCATCGCGGCGCTGCGCCGCGCCGGGCTGCGCCAGGCCGCGACCGGCGAGCGGCGCTACCCGACGTCGCGCCCGTTCGACGCCGTGAGCCTCAACCACCTGCTCAGCGGCCGCGACGAGCTGCTGCCGGGCTTCGACGGCGACGTCGAGCGCCACGACACGTGGCGGCCGGACCCCGGCGCCGACCTGCGCGACGGGGAGGGCCTGCACCGCCTGCTCTACGACGGCGGCGACCTGCGCCACCCGCGTGGCTGGGCGGCGGCGCCGACGAGCATCATGATCACGCAGGCGATGGAGGAGCTCGAGGCGCTGCTGGCCACGCGCTCGCGCGGCGACGTCCTGCGCGTCCTGGACTACGGCACGGGCACCGGCCTCGCGGCGACCGAGCTGCTGAAGGCCTGCCGCGAGCGCGGCCTCGAGGAGCGCCTGGCGCGCACGGGCGTCGCGCTCGAGGTCCACCTCGTCGACATCCCGGGAAGCTGGTTCGCCAAGGGCTACGACATGCTCTCGGGCTGCTCGTGGACGCGCTTTCACTCGCTCATCGGCGCCGACGGCCGCTTCCGCCCGCTCGCCGAGATCACGGGCGGCCTGAGGATGGACGTCATCCTCTCGAGCATGGTCTTCCACCTCATCAAGCCGCGCGCGTTCGGCCGCGTCGTCGAGGGCCTCGGAGCGCTCATGAACGCGGGCAGCCGCCTCGTCTGGAGCACGCCGGACGTCGGTCCCGCCGGTCCCTGGGCCGTACTCTTCCACGATCCCAACCGGGCGCTGCGTGCGCACTGGAAGGCGCTCGTCGCCGGCGACGCCGAGCCGCGGAGCGCCCTGCAGGCCGACGCCGTCACCGTCGCGCGCCGGGCGCGCGAGGGCGCGCCGCTCATCGCCGACGACCGCGCCGACAAGCGGATCCTCAAGGACGCCAACACGCGCGACGGCCTCGGCGAGATGCTCCGCGCCCGCTTCGCGGGCGAAATCACGACCGGGGCCCACGAGATCGTCGACCGCGAGACGCTCGACACGCTGCTCGTCCCCTCAAACCAGGGCGAGTATCTCCCGGAGATCGAGGTCCCGGAGATCCGTGAGGCGATCATCGAGGAGCTGCTCGCCGGCGACGTGCTGCCCGTCCTGCACGCGAGCGCCGCGGGCACGGCGCTCGGCTACAACGTCCATTGGACCTTCGGGGACTTCCGCCGCCTGGACGACTGACGCCGCGGACTGCATAGGCTGTGGGGATGAGCGACTTCCAGCCACCCCAGGTCTCCGATGACCTGAGCACCAAGCCCGAGGTTCCCGCGCCGACCGGGACCCCGCCCGACGAGCTCGTCGCCGACGACGTCGTCGTCGGCGAGGGCGACGCCGCCAAGCCGGGCGACCACGTGACCGTCCACTACGTCGGCGTGTCGTTCTCCAGCGGCAAGCAGTTCGACTCCTCGTGGGACCGCGGTGCGCCGTTCGACTTCCCGCTCGGCGCCGGCAGCGTCATCAAGGGCTGGGACTTCGGGGTCACCGGGATGCGCGAGGGCGGGCGGCGCACGCTCGTCATCCCGCCGTCGCTCGGCTACGGCGCCCGCGGCATCGGGCCGATCGCGCCCAACGAGACGCTCGTCTTCGTCGTCGATCTCGTGAAGGTCGGGTAGCCGCGTTGCGCGCGCGCACGACCACGATCGCCCTGCTGCTGACGGCCGCCATCGGCGTGAGCGCCTGCGGCGACGACGACGACACGACGGGCTCGACGACCACCGCGCCCGTCGCCGCGACCCCGGCGCCGGCCGCGACCGCGACGACGCCCGCGGCACCGGCGGCGGTGTCGAAGGACACGTCCTCCAAGCCCGCGATCCCGAAGCCCACGGGTGACCCGCCGGCGAAGCTCGTCACGAAGGACATCGTCAAGGGCAAGGGCACGGCGGCGAAGGCCGGCGACAACGTCACGATGCAGTACGTCGGGGTGTCGTTCTCGACCGGCGAGCAGTTCGACGCGTCGTGGGATCGCGGCCAGCCGTTCCCGTTCCAGCTCGGCGCCGGCATGGTCATCCCCGGCTGGGATCAGGGCATCGTCGGGATGAAGCCCGGCGGCCGGCGCGAGCTCGTCATCCCGCCCGACCTCGCCTACGGCCCGCAGGGCCAGCCGCCGACGATCGGGCCCAACGAGACGCTCGTGTTCGTCGTCGACCTCGTGAGCATCGCCTGACCGAGATCGAGTTCCGGACGTGCCCGATGGACGAGCAGCCCGCGGTGGCGCTCGTCCAGGGCATGCGCGACGCGATCGCCGCCCTCTACGCGGGCCTGCAGCTCGACGGGCCCGATATGCCGAAGGCCGGCCCCGGCGAGCTGAGCGCGCCGGATGGGACGTTCATCGTCGGCTGGCTCGACGGCGTCGCGGTCTGCTGCGGGGGGCTGAAGCGGCTGCCCGACGGCGCCTGTGAGATCAAGAAGATGTTCGTCGTGCCCGAGCACCAGGGCCGCGGCATTGCCCGGGCGCTGCTCGAGGAGCTCGAGCGCCGCGCCCGCACTCTGGGATATGAGATCGCGCGGCTGGACACCGGCGATCGGCAGTCGCGCGCGCAGCGGATGTACGAGCGCGCGGGCTATGCGCCGATCGAGAACTTCAACGCCAACCCGGTCGCGACGTTCTTCGGGGAGAAGCGGCTCTAGGAGGCGGGCGCGGGCGCGGCTGCAGCGTCGCTCTGCGGATCCTGCAGCTGGCCTGAGAGCGCGAGCGCGACGGCCGCGATGACGATGAGCGCGACGCCGTAGACGTCGGCGGTCTCGTGGAGGCCGAACTTCGTGACGGCCGCGCCCGCGACGACCGCGGGGATGCTGAAGGCGAGATAGGAGACCGCGAGGATCGCCGACACGAGCCCCGCGCGCTGGTCGGCGGGCGCGAGGTTCGAGAGCGAGCGGAAGGCTCCGGCGAACGCGGGCCCGAAGCCGAGACCGGCCACGGCCGCACCGGCGAGGAAGATCCACAGCGAGCCCTGCTCGAGGCCGAGGAGGGCCAGCGCGACGCCGGCGATGAGCGCGGCGAGCCCGCCGCGGGCGGTGGAGCGCGCATGGGTGTCGCGCAGCCAGATCGACGCGGCGGCGCTGACGGCGGTCATGACGAAGATCGGCAGGCCGCCGGAGACGTGGCTGGAGTCCCCGATGACGCCGGCGGTCAGCGAGGGGCCGAGCGAGAGCACGAGCCCGCCGAGCGCCCAGGAGGCCATGAGGCATGGGATCGTCGCGACGAACGCGACGCGCACCGGGGCCGGGACCGCGATGCGGGGGCGCAGGCCGTGCGCCCACGAGCCGGTGCGCCGGACGGTCTCCGGGACCGCTGCGGCCACCGCGATCGCCAGCACGAAGAGCCCGAGCAGCAGCCAGAAGACGAGGCGCATGGGCGCGGGCCCGTACTGGACGAGCAGCCCGGTGAGCAGCGCCCCGCCGGCGAGGCCGGTGAGCGGCGCCGCGACGCCGACGAGCGCGCCGAGGCGCGGGCGCGCCGCCGGCTGGAGGTCGAGCAGGGCGGCGCTGATCGCGCCCATCGCAAGGCCGGTCGCGACGCCCTGCAGCGTCCGCGCCGCGAACAGCCAGGCGACGCTCTGGGCCTCGGCGAAGAGCAGCATCCCGGCGATCTCGATGCCCAGCGCGACGAGCAGGACCGGCCGGCGGCCGACGTGGTCCGACAGCGAGCCGGCGAACACGAGCGCCGCGAGCAGCGCCAGCGCGTAGATCGCGAAGACGCTCGTCAGCGTGATCGCCGAGAAGCCCCATTCGGACTGGTAGACGACGTACAGCGGCGACGGCGCGCTGGAGGCGAAGAGCAGGAGGCCGAGGATGACCGCGAGCAGCCAGAAGGCCGGGGCGCGATCGAGCCTGCCGGAGGCGGTGAGGTTGCGGCTGAGCGGGCGGACGGTCATAGTACGGCGACCATCGTACCAGTTGTACGAGATTCGTCGTACAATCTTTCCTCATGACGCTTCCTCAACCGCATCGCGACGAGCTCGAGCTGCCGAGCGTCCTGCACGCGCTGAGCGATCCGCACCGGCTGCAGGTCGTCCGCACGCTCGCCGGCAGCGACGGGCCGCGGCGCTGCGGGAGCTTCGGGCTCTCCGTGACGAAGTCCACGGCCACGCACCACTTTCGCGTCCTGCGTGAGGCGGGCGTCATCTCCGTCAGCGAGGCGGGCACGGCGCGCATGAGCTCGCTGCGCCGCGACGATCTCGACGCCCGCTTTCCGGGCCTGCTCGACGCCGTGCTCGCGTCCGCCGCGGTCCCGGCCTAGTGGATCTGGCTTCCGGACGGGTCCACTAGCCGCTCGCGACGGCTTCCACGTCGGTCCGCAGCGGCGTGCCGCTGACGCCGCAGGAGTAGCAGGGCTCGGGCGGCTCGTCGCGCTCGTCGCGCTCGAGCACGTCGTCGCGGATCGTCAGCCAGGCCACGACCCCGCCCGCCGCCGCGAGCGCCGCGGAGGCCATCATCGCGACGCGGAAGCCGTCGCCCATCGCCTCGGGGTCATAGAAGTTGTCGCCGCCGAGCCCGGCGACGAGCGGCAGGACGGCGACCGAGAGCAGCCCCGCGACGCGCGAGACCGCGTTGTTGATCCCGGACGCGATGCCCGCGTGGCGCTCGTCGGCGGCGGCGAGCACCGTCGCGGTGACCGGCGCGACGACGAGCGTCAGCCCGAGCCCGAACACGACGACCGCCGGCAGGACGCTCGTGAGATAGCTGTCCCCCGGGTCGATCCGCGTCATGAGCAACATCCCCGCGGCGATGACGAGCGGGCCGACGCTCAGCGGCACGCGCGGGCCGATGCGCTGCGCCAGCGCGCCCGAGCGCGCCGACAGCGCGAGCATGATCGCCGTCACCGGCAGCGACGCCGAGCCGGCCTCGATCGCCGAGTAGCCGACGGAGATCTGCAGGTAGGCGACGAGCAGGAAGAACACGCCGCTGAGCGACGCGTAGACGACGAACGTCACGAGGTTCGCGGCGGTGAACTGGCGCGACGCGAAGATGCCCAGCGGCAGCATCGGCTCCGGACTGCGGCGCTCGGCGACGACGAACGCCACGAGCGCGGCGGCGCCACCGATGGCGCACAGCGCCACGAGCGGGCCGAGCCCCTTGTCGGGGCCCTCGATGAGCGCGTACGTCGTCGCGCCGAGCCCGACCGCCGCGAGGACGGCGCCCCGCAGGTCGAGGTGCTCGGCCGCCATCGGGTCGCGCGTCTCGGGCACGTGCCGGTTGGCCATGACGACGACGAAGATCCCGACCGGCAGGTTGATGAGGAAGATCGCCCGCCACGAGACGGCGTCGACGAGATAGCCGCCGAGCAGCGGGCCGATCGCCGCCGCCACGCCGCCGAGCCCGGACCACGCGCCGATCGCCCGGGCGCGGTCCGCGCGCCGGAAGCTCGCCTCGATCATCGCGAGGCTGCCGGGCGTCAGCAGCGCGCCGCCCACGCCCTGCAGCATCCGCGCGACGATGAGCAGCTCGACGCTCGGCGCGATCGCGCACAGCAGCGACGCGGCGGTGAAGAGCGTCGCGCCGAGCACGAAGATCCGCCGCCGGCCGTAGCGGTCGCCGAGCGAGCCGCCGAGGAGGATGAGCGACGCGAGCGTCAGGAGGTAGCCGTTGAGGATCCACTGCAGCGCGCTCGTGGACGCGTCGAGCTCGCGGCCCATCGCCGGCAGCGCGACGTTCACGACGGTGCCGTCGAGGAACGCGAGGCCCGAGCCCATGACCGCGACGGCGAGGACCCAGCGACCCGGAGCGCTGTCGAAGGCCAGCTGCTCGTCGCCGGACACCGTGGATGCGGCCATCGCCGTCATCGTCGCACCCTCGTGGCGACCGGACTGGCGATTAGGTTCCCGGCGTGTTCCGGATCGCCCGTCGCGAGCCCTCCGCGTTCCTGCTCGCCGGCCAGCTCGCCGGCGTGCTGCTGTACCCGTTCATGGAGGGCAGCGACGTCGGCCGCGCGCTGTTCAGCGTCTTCGGCATCGCGATCCTCGGCCTCGTCGTGCTCGCGGTGCGCAGCTCGCCCGCGCTGAACTGGGTCGCGATCATGCTCGGGATCCCGGCGACGATCCTGCTGCTCGCGCAGGCGATCACCGCCGACGACGCGCTGCAGCCCTACTCCTCGGCGCTCGAGGCCGCCCTGTACTTCTACGCCGCGGGCGCGCTCATCGCCTACATGGTCGCCGACCGCGTCATCACCCGCGACGAGCTGTTCGCGGTCGGCGCGACCTTCACGCTCGTCGCCTGGGCGTTCGCGTACCTCTTCATCGTCGTCCAGGCGATCGAGCCGGGCTCGTTCACCGCGGCGGTCGACCCCGGCGGCGAGCGCAGCTGGGTCGAGCTGCTCTTCCTGAGCTTCACGACGCTGTCGAGCACCGGCCTGAGCGACGTCGTGCCGATCAAGGCCTTCGCCCGCTCGATCGTCATGGTCGAGCAGCTGGCCGGGATCGCCTACCTCGCGCTCGTCGTGTCGCGGCTCGTCAGCCTGCAGGTCCTGCACCGGCACGAAGCGGAGTAGCGCTACTTGCCGGTGCTGCGGTGCGTCGCGCCGCGCGTGTGGCCGGCCCGGCCGTGACCGCCGCCCGATCCCCCGCGCGCCGCGCCGCGGCCCGGCGCCGGAGTGCGCTTGACGAGCAGCCGCAGCGCCCGGTCGTGCGGGCCCTCCTCGGCGCGCGCGCTCAGCGTGTCCGGGTGGACGGTGCGAAACACCGGCCCGCGCCCGGGGGCGACGACGGCGACGACGACCTTCGCGCGGCTCGGCGTGTCGAACACGATGCCGTCGAGCACCGGCCCCTCGCCGGCGACCTTCACGAGCTCTCCGACGCTGGCGCTCTCCATACGGTTCACCCTACCTGCGAGCGTCAGGCGGGACCCCAGACGCCACCGGTGCGCCCAAGGGTGATGCGGTGCTCGGTTCCGTCGGCGGACTGCACGCGAAAGACGGCCTGGTCGGCGTCGGTGCCCGGCCGGTCGAGGACCTGCACGAGCTGGAGGACGTCGATCGGCGCGTCGCCGAAGCGCTCGGCAACGGCGCTGCGGGCGGCGGCGTCGAGCAGCGCCGGGTCCCAGCCCTTGTCGGAGGCGTGGGCCCGCGCGAGCTCGCGCTCGGCGGTCTGCAGCTCGGCGACGAGCTTGCGCTCGTTCGCCCGGTTGCGCCGGGTGGCGACCATGAAGCCGCCGACGGCGAGCACGACGACGAGTACGAGAACGACGAGGAGGATGATCCCCAGGACTGAGGCGGCGAGCAACGGCATGCCTCGATGCTAGTGGACCCGTAGCGGCCGCCCGGACCTCAGTTCAGGACGGCGCGGGTGCTGAGGTGCGTGCCGACCTTGCGCTTCACGCGCTGCAGCGCGTTGTCGACGGTCTTCGCGTCGCAGCCGAGGCGCTGGGCGACCTCCTCGTAGGGCCGGCCGTCGAGATACAGCGCCAGCACGCGCGACTCGAGCTCCGACAGCGCCGTCGAGAGGCAGCCGACGAGCGAGTGCAGCTCCTCCGAGGAGATGACCTGGTTGACCGGATCGTGGACCGTCGATCCCGGGATGACGTCTTCGAGCGTCGGCTCGCCGTCGCCCGACGCGCCGGCGGGCGTGGCCGAGAAGGAGACGTACTGGTTCAGCGGCGTGTGCTTGTTGCGCGTCGCCGTCTTGACCGCGGTGATGATCTGGCGCGTGATGCAGAGCTCCGCGAAGTTGCGAAAGGACGACTCGCGGTCGGAGCGGTAGTCGCGGACGGCCTTGTAGAGGCCGACGAGGCCCTCCTGGACGAGGTCGTCGCCGTCGCCGCCGGCGAGGAAGTACGAGGAGGCCTTCAGCCGGACGAAGCCGTAGTAGCGGCGCACGATGCGGTCGTACGCGGTGCGGTCGCCGGTCTTCGCGAGGGCGATGAGGAAGTAGTCATCGACCTGTACCTGAGATTGAGCTTTCTGGGAGATCCGTGCCACGAGCAGTCCTTTCCCGGCCGTTCCGTGGCCGGAGTTGCTCAGCGGCGGTCCCCTCCCAGGGCGCCAACTGCCATATGTCGATACCGATGCTCTACCTCAGGTTCACCCTGAAGTGGCAGAACCGTACCCGGTGTTATGAAGCCCTGTCAAGCAGGGGTTTTTCGCTGCAAGATCCCGTACACGAGCGCGGCGGCGGCGGCGCTGGCGTTCAGGGAGTCGGTTCGGCCGCGGAGCGGCAGCGAGATGAGCGCGTCACAGGTCTTCGCCACGCGCGGGCGCAATCCTGTCCCCTCGGCCCCCAGGACGAGCACGACGCCGCCCGAGTAGTCGGGCTCGTCGTAGCGTCTCGGGGCGGCGCCGTCGGCGCCGTAGCACCAGCAGCCCAGCGCCTTGGCCTCCTCGAGGAAGTCGGCCATGTTGCCGACGCGGGCGATCCGCAGGTGCTCGACGGCGCCCGCCGACGCCTTCGCGACCGCCGGCGTGACGGTCGCCGCGCGCCGCTCGCAGATGACGAGGCCCGTGACGCCCGCGCACTCCGCGGTGCGGGCGATCGCCCCGAGGTTCTGGGGATCCTGCAGCTCGTCGAGCGCGACGATGAACGGCTCGTCGACGCCGAGCAGCTCGCCGGCGCTGACGAACGGGTAGCCGCCGGCCTCCGCGCAGACGCCCTGGTGGTCGGGAGAGCCGCAGCGGCGCTCGATCTCCTCGGGGCGGACGATGCGCGGCTGCACCTTTGCCAGCCACGGCTCGCGCGCCGCCCGCTCGGTCGCCCAGACGCCCTCGATGCGCCGCCTGCCGGCCAGCAGGGCCTCGCGCACGGGGTTGCGCCCGTAGAGGATCACTGCTCGACGCGAACGAGCTCGGGCCCGCTCGGCCCGTCGCGGACCTCCCACCCGCGGGCGCGCAGCTCGTCGCGGATGCGGTCGGCCTCGGCGTAGTTGCCGGCGGTGCGCGCGGCCTGGCGCTCCTCGAGCAGCTCCTGCTCCTCGGCGCCGGCCTCGCTGCCGTGCTCGGCGAGGTTCTCGAGGCCGAGGACCGAGAGCATCTCGACGAGATCCGCCCGGCCCACCGGCTCGTCGCGGCGGCGGTGGCGCTCGTTGATCCACTCAAACAGCGCGCCGAGCGCGGCGGCGGTGTTGAAGTCCTCGGCCAGCGCGGCGAAGAACGTGTCGCGCAGCGGGCCCATCTCCTCGGGCGAGGGCCCGTCGACGAGCCCGCGCGCCGCGTCGCGGACGCGCGCGACGCGCGCCAGCGCCTCCATGAGGCGCATGTCGTCGAAGGCCATCGGCTGGCGGTAGTGCGCGCCGGCGAAGAGCATGACGAGCGCGTTGCGCCCGACGTCGTCGATGACCTCGTGCAGCAGCGCGACGTTGCCGACGCTCTTGGCCATCTTCTCCTCGCCGAACTGGAGCATCCCGTTGTGCATCCAGATCTGGGCGAGCTCCGCGCCGCGGGCCGCCCGCGTCTGGGCGGCCTCGTTCTCGTGATGGGGGAAGACGAGGTCGTTGCCGCCGCCGTGGATCTCGAAGCCGACGCCGAGCAGCTCCTCGGCCATCGCCGAGCACTCGATGTGCCAGCCCGGCCGGCCGCGGCCCCAGGGCGCGTACCAGACACTGTCCTCGCCCTCCTTGTGCGCCTTCCAGAGCGCGAAGTCCAGCGGATCCTCCTTGCGCTCGGATCCCGTGACCCCCTCGCCCTGGTTCATCTCGTCGATCGCGCGGCGGCCGAGCGAGCCGTAGGCGGGATCGGAGCGCACGCGGAAGTAGACGTCGCCGTCGACGGCGTAGGCATGGCCGCCGTCGATGAGGTCGGCGATGAGCGCGACGATCGGCTCGATCGTCTCGGAGGCCAGCGGCTCGGCGTCGGGCCGGCCGAGGCCGAGGGCGTCGGTGTCGGCGCGGTAATGCGCCGTCATCTCCGCGGCGAGGTCGACGCTCGAGACGCCGAGCGGCCGGGCGGCGTCATAGATCTTGTCGTTGACGTCGGTGACGTTGATGACGAGCGTGACGTCGAGGCCCTCGTGCTCGAGAAAGCGCTTGAGCAGCGAGAAGACGACGAACGGGCGCGCGTTGCCGACGTGGATGCGCGAGTAGACGGTCGGCCCGCACGCGTAGATGCCGACGTGGCCGTCCGCGCGCGGAACGAGCTCCCGCAGCGCTCCGGAGCGGGTGTCCTGCAGGCGGATCGCGGTCATCGCGGCTGACCCTAGCGATGGCGGCGTGCCCGAATCCGTCCGGCCGGGTACGTTGCATGACGAGGATGACCGCGGGCGCCCCCCACTCCGAGCGGTTGGCCGCGGTCGAGGCGGCGTTCCGCTCGCTGCCCGAGCGCTACCTCGGCGCCGATCCGGGCTTCGACGCCACCTGGCGGATCGTCCTCGGCGACCTCGGCCACACCTGGGAGGTCCGCTGCACCGCCCACGGCGCCCGCGCCCGCCGCGGCGCCACCGGCCGGCGCCCGGACGTCGTCATCGGCTCGGATTCCGAGACCTGGATGGCGCTGCGCCGCGGCGAGCTCTCCGGGATCGAGGCCTTCAGCGAGCGCCGGCTCTACGCGCGCGGCAACCTCGACCTCGCGATCGGCTTCGAGGGGCTGTTCCGGCTGGAGAACGGGCGCCGGCCGCTGCTGCGCATCCACGAGGTCCGCCTGCCCGGCAGGCGCATCTCGACGCTGACGATGGGCGCCGGCCCCGACGTCCTGCTCATCCACGGCCTCGGCGGCGCGAAGAGCTCGTTCTTCGACGCCGCGGCGGCGCTCTCGCAACGCTACCGCGTCCACGCGCTGGACCTCCCGGGCTTCGGCGCGTCCTCCAAGCCGACGACGGCGCCGTACACGGCGCGCTACTTCGCCGAGACCGTCCGCGCGACGATGGACGCGCTCGGCATCGGCCGCGCGCACGTCGCCGGCAACTCGATGGGCGGCCGCGTCGCGATCGAGCTCGGCCTGCGACACCCCGACCGCGTCGCGAGCCTCGCGCTCCTGTGCCCGGCCGTGGCCTTCGTCAAGCGCGCCTATCACCCGCTCGTGCGCCTCATGCGCCCCGAGCTCGGCCTCCTGCCCCACAGCTTCGCGCGCGAGAAGGTCGAGGACCAGTTCTGGTCGCTCTTCGCCGATCCCGACGCGATCGACCCGAGCATGGCCGACGTCGTCGTCGACGAGTTTCAGCGCATCTACGCGAGCCCGGGCGGGCGCATCGCGTTCCTGAAGGCCGCGCGCAACATCTATCTCGACGCGCCGTTCGGCCCCAACGGCTTCTACGGGCGCCTCTCCCGGCTCGAGGCGCCCGCCCTGTTCGTGTGGGGCTCGCACGACACCGTCATCCCACCCGCGTTCGCGCGTCACGTCGCGCGCTGGCTGCCGTCGGCCGAGCAGATCGTGCTCGACGGCTGCGGCCACGTGCCGCAGGTCGAGCGCGCGGCCCAGTGCAGCGGGCTGCTCGAGCGCCACTTCGCGCGCGTCGACGCCCTGGCCCCGCTGCCGGTCGCGCGCCCGTCGCGAGAGGCGGCGTAGGCCCCCTTCTAGAATCTGGGCATGGCAGGCACTCGCACCGCCGATCGCGCGGCCAGCAACGGCCACAACCGCGACGCCTTCGCGACCGAGGACGGTCCGCCGCGCGCATCGGCCGCCTCCTCCGCGGCCGACGACGCGGACCGGCGGGAGCCCAGGCTCGCCGAGCGCCTGTTGAAGGCGCTCGCCGGCCAGGTCGTCAACCGCGTCCCCGAGGCCGACCTCGACGAGCGCGACCCCGACTACATCCGCGAGAGCCTGCCGCGCCTGTGGTTGCTGGCGAGCCTGTGGTTCCGCGGCGAGGTCCGCGGGCTGGGAAACATCCCCGAGGACGGGCCGGTCCTGCTCGTCGGCAACCACTCCGGCGGGAACGTCACCCCCGACACGGGCGTCTTCACGCTCGCCTTCAGCACGTACTTCGGCGTCGAGCGGCGCTTCTATCAGCTCGCCCACAACCTCGTCCTCTCGATGCCGTTCCTCGGCTTCCTGCGCAAGTACGGCACGGTGGCGGCCTCGCCGGCGAACGCCGAGCGGGCGCTGCGCTCGGGTGCGGCGCTGCTCGTCTACCCGGGCGGCGACTACGAGGTCCACCGGCCGTCGTGGGAGCGCAACCGCGTCGACTTCGACGGCCGGCGTGGCTTCGTGCGCCTCGCGCTCGAGCACGACGTCCCCATCGTCCCCGTCGTCTCGATCGGCGGCCAGGAGACGGCGCTCTTCCTCAGCCGGGGCGAGGGCCTGTCCCAGCTTCTGGGGCTCGACAAGCTCCTGCGCCTGAAGGTCCTGCCGATCTCGATCTCGGCGCCCTGGATCCTGAACGTCGGCGACATGCTCGGCCACCTGCCGCTGCCGGCGAAGATCACGATCGAGGTGCTCCCGGCGATCCACCTGCGCGACCAGTTCGGGCCGGAGCCCGACGTCGACGAGGTCTACGACCATGTCCTGGAGACGATGCAGGAGACGCTCGACGCGCTCGCGGCCGAGCGGCGCCTGCCGATCATCGGATGAGGGTCGGGGCGCACATCGACGTCGCCGCGCCGGCAGAGCTCGTCTGGCGGTTCGTCACCGACCCCACGAAGACCCTGCATTTCATGGCCGGCGTCACGCGCTGGGAGGTCGTCACACCCGACCTCGACCGCGGGATGGGTGCGCGCTACCGGACGCTCATGCGCGTCGGCTCCGCCGAGGTCGGCGGCCTCGTCGAGACCGTCGAGTACGACGAGCCGTGCGACATGGCCTGGACCTCCGTGACCGGGATCGACCAGCGCGGGCGCTGGCGCCTGCGCTCGGGCGGCCCGAACCGCACCCGCGTCGAGCTGCGCCTGTCCTACGGCGTCGCGGGCTCGGGCATCACGGGCTGGATCGCCGAGCAGGTCGCCGCCCCGACCGTCCGCGGCAACCTGCGCCGCTCGCTGCTGGAGCTGCGCCGCCAGGTCGAGCACGAGCAGGCTCGCGCGCGCGCGGCCGAGCGGCGGCGGGCCGCGACGCGGGTGGGGTAGTACCGGCCGCGGCCGGCCGCGCGGAACCACGGGCTGCCGATCGCCTGCTGTCCAACTAGCCTTTGGCGTACTCCTCGGCCGACTTGGACTCGAACTCGTAGCCGACGAAGCCTTCGTCGCCGACGATCCAGGCGTCGTGGCCGGGCTCGATGATGTACGCCTCCCCGGGGCCGATCTCGACCTCGGTGCCGTCGTCGTGCCGTACCGCCATGCGGCCGGACTGGACGACGCCGACGTGGCGCGCCTGGCAGCTGTCGGTGCCGGCCACGGGCTTGATGCACTCCGACCAGCGCCACCCGGGCTCGAACGAGAACCGGCCGACGGTCGTCCCGCCCATCCTCACGAGGTCCACCTTCGTCTTGTCCGGGGTCCGCGTCTCGTCGGGCGAGTCGAAATCTCGTGATTGCACACCTGCCATGGCTGCCTCCTCTGTTCGGTCGATGGAGATCGTCGCGCGTCGAGGCCGGGTGTTACAACACCAAACCGCCGGATCCACGACCGCCTACGCGCTTTCGAGCGTCACGACCGCGAGCGCGGCCACCCCTTCGAGGCGCCCGACGAAGCCGATCCCCTCGCCCGTCGAGGCCTTGACGTTCACGGCCGAGGCGTCGAGGCCGAGCGCCTCCGCCAGCCGCGCGCGGATCTCCGCGCGGTGCGGGCCGACCTTCGGGCGCTCCATGAGGACCGTCGTGTCGACGTGGACGATCCGCAGGCCGGCCTCCTGCACCGTCGCCAGCACGCCTCGCAGCAGCTCGATCGAGTCCGCGCCCTCATAGGCGCCGTCGGTGTCGGGGAAGTGGACGCCGATGTCGTCGAGGCCTGCGGCTCCGAGCAGCGCGTCCATGATCGCGTGCACGAGCACGTCGGCGTCGGAGTGCCCGTCCAGGCCGAGCTCGGCGCCGGGGAACTCGACGCCGCCGAGGATCAGCGGCCGGCCCGCGAGCAACCGGTGCGAGTCCCAGCCCAGGCCGGTGCGCACGCCCGTCATCCGATCGGCTCCAGCCGCCGCTCGCGGCGCTCGAAGACCGACAGCTCGCGCACGCCGAGCTGCCCGAGCAGCTCGACGGCGTCGTCGTAGTCGCGCCCGACGTCGGCGGGCACGTGCGCGTCGCTGGACAGCGCGACCGGACAGCCGGCATCGAGGCACATCTCCAGGAACTTCGGCGCCGGGTAGATCTCGCCTACCGGCTTGCGCAGCCCGGCCGTCGAGACCTCGATCGCGATCTGCGACTCGGCGATGCCGTCCATCGCGAGCTCGTAGAAGTGCCGCAGGTCGCCCTCGGGCACGGGCCGGTTGCGGGGCCCCCAGTACTTGACGAGATCGGGATGGGCGAGGATGTCGAAGAGGCCCGACCGCGCGGCCTCGCCGAGCATCCGGAAGTAGCGGCGCCACAGCTCGTCGGGACGCTGCGAGCGGTGGTCCCAGACCTCGTAGCCGTCGTGGTCGACGGCGTGCTCGCCGACGAAGTGCACCGAGCCGACGACGTAGTCCCAGTCGCGCGACTCCAGCAGCGACGCGATCCGGTCCTCGCGCCCGGCGATGAAGTCCGCCTCGATGCCGAGCTTGAGGTCGGTCTCCTCGCGGACGAAGCCGGCGTAGTCGTCGATGTCGTCGACCGCGCTCTCGCGCCACAGCGGGTGCTGCCAGATCTCGAGCGCCTGCGCGAAGCGATACACGTGCTCCGAGCATCCCAGCTCGACGATCCCGCGCTCCTCGGCGACGGCGCGGTAGCGGTCGACGTTCGCGGCGCTGAAGTGGTCGGCGGCCGTCGAGCCGATGTCGTCGGGACGCAGGTGCAGGTGGTAGTCGGTGAGCATCAGACGACGCGCTCGAGCAGCGCGAGCTCGGCGACGCGCAGGTCGCCGGGCGTCGTGACCTTGAGGTTCTCACGCGGCGCGGCCACGACGCGCACCGAGCCGCCCGCGCGCTCCACGAGCCAGGCATCGTCGGTCGCGCCCGCCAGGATCTCGTCGGAGACGTCCAGCGCGCGCTCCAGCGCGGCGCGGCGGAAGACCTGCGGGGTCTGGACCGCCCAGAGCGCCGAGCGATCGACGGTCCGCACGACGGCCCCGTCGCGCGCCTCCTTGATCGTGTCGGTCACGGGCGCCGCGGCGATGACGGCGTCACACCCGTGCGCCTCGAGCTCGTCGAGCGCCGCCTGCACGAGCGCCGGCGTGAGCAACGGCCGCGCCGCGTCGTGGACGACGACCGGATCGCCCGAGGCAGCCGCGAGCGCCGCGCGCACGGACTGCGAGCGATGCTCTCCGCCGGGCACGCCGATCGCGCCCGGCGGGGCGTCGTAGCCCGGCGGCAGCGCGACGACGACCTGCTCGATCGCCGAGACCGCGAGCAGCGCCTCGACGCTCCATTCGAGCATCGGGCGTCCCGCCAGCACGACGAACGCCTTGGGCCCCCCCGACCCAAGGCGTTCTCCACGACCCGCGGCTACGACGAGCGCGAGCGCTACTTGGCCACCGCCACCCCGGCACCGGCGCTGTCGGCGAGGAGGTCGTCGAGATGCTGCTCGGCCTCGTCCTCGTCCTTGTCCAGCGCGTACATGAGCTCGGAGGCGAGGATCTTCTTCGCCCGCGTGAACATCTGCTTCTCGCCGGTCGACAGGCCCTTCTCGTGCTCGCGGATCGCGAGGTTGCGCACGACCTCGGCGAGCTCGAGGATGTCACCGGTCTTGATCTTGTCGCGGTTGTGCTTGAACCGGCGGTTCCAGTTCTTCGGCATCTCCGAGATGTCATCTGCGAGGACGTCGAGGACCTTCTTGACGGTCTCCTCGTCGATGACGCGGCGCAGACCAGCCACGCCGGCGTTCTCGCAGGGGACCATGACGGTCATGTCGTTGTGCAGGATCTTGATGGTGAGGTACTCCCGTTCCTCACCGAACATCTTGCGCCGCTCCTTCTTCAGGACCTGCCCGGCCCCGTGGTGCGGATACACGACGTTGTCACCGAGCTCGAACTCGATGTTCTCGACCGGACGGCTCTCCAGGTCCTCCAGCAGCTGCTCTTCGATGGCTTCGGGAATGATGTCCTCCTTGGTTGGCGCCGGCACGGGCCGGCCACGTCATCTGCGACGGTCGGGCAGTGCTCTCCTACGTTTGCAAGTACCGATCGACGAGGTTGATCTCCTGTAGGCGGCGCAGTCCCTCGCGAATGTCCTTCGCGCGGATCTCACCGACGCCGTCGACCGTCTCCAGCTCGACGTCGGTTGCTGCGAGCAGCTCGTCGAACCCACCGAAGTCGGCGACGATCTGTGCCACTACAAGCTTGGGAAGCCGCGGGATCCGGCCCAGGATGCGGAAGCCGCGCGGCGAGACGGGGTAGTCGAGCGTGTTGAGCTTGCGGTCGTAGCCCATGAGCTCGGCGAGCCGTCCGAAGTCGAGGAGGTCGTGGTGCGGCAGGCGCCCGATCTGGTCGAGGGCGGCGGCGAAGGCCTCGTCGGAGTTCTCTGCGAGGTAGTCGTGCACGAGCGCGGCCTTGTCGGCGGCGGTTCCGACCATCGTCTCCTCGAGCTGCATCTCGATGAGGCGGCCCTCCGTGCCGAGCTCGACGATGTAGCGCTCGATCTCGACCGCCATGCGCGTCACGAGCTCTGAGCGCTGGAGCACCGTCAGGACGTCGTGCAGCGTCGCGCCGCCCTCGAACTCCAGCGCGGTCAGGCGCGTGGAGACCTGGTCGAGGCGCGTGCGGTACTTGTCGAGCGTCGCGAGCGCCTGGTTGGCCTTCGCGAGGACGACCGGGATCTCCTCGAGGATGTACTTGCCGCCGTCGACGTAGAGCGAGACGACCTCGCGGCGCTGGGACACCGCGATGACGAGCGCGTCGGTCTGCTTGGAGACGCGCTCTGCCGTGCGATGGCGCGTGCCGGTCTCCATCGACAGGATCGTCGGGTCGGGCATGAGCTGGACGTTGGCCGCCGCGATCTTCGTCGCGTTGGCGTTCAGCACGATCGCGCCGTCCATCTTGGCCACCTGGTAGAGGAACGCCGGGCTGTAGTCGATCTCGAGCTTGATGCCACCCGAGAAGAGGAAGCTCAGCTCGTCGACCTCGCCGACGATGATGAGGCCGCCCGTGCGCGCATGGACGATGTTGTCGATCCCTTCGCGCAGCGTCGTTCCCGGGGCGACCATCTCCAGTGCCTTGACCAATCGGGGTTCTTGACGCGAGTCAAGATCGTGTGATTCATCCCCGACTCGTTGCACCATCCAAGGATTTTAGCGGGTCCTTAGCCCGGATACGGGCGCGGCGCCGAGATTGCCCGGGCCGCGTCTCAGGCGGCCGCGCGCGCCGCCGTCTGCGTGGCGAGGACGGCTCGCAACGCCTGTCGCAATGTCGGTGCGGACTCCGGCGAGACGACATCTCGCAGACCGAACTTCGCGGCCTCCGCCAGGCGCCGGTCGGCATGCCCGATGCAGCGCAGCTCGCCCGTGAGCCCGACCTCGCCGAAGCACGCGACCGGCAGCCCGCCGGGCTGTGCCGAAGGTGCCGCCAGCGCCACGCCGCGCGCCGCGCTGGCGACCGCCAGCGCGATCGCAAGATCGGCCCCCGGCTCCTCGACGCGCACGCCGCCCACGACGTTGACGAAGACGTCGGCGTTGCCGACCCCGACGCCGGCGTGGCGGCCGAGGACGGCGAGCACGAGCGCGAGCCGGTTGCGATCCAGGCCGTTGACGACCCGCCGCGGCGGCACGAGCTCCGACGGCGACACGAGCGCCTGGACCTCGACGAGCAGCGGCCGTGAGCCCTCCATCGCGGCGAGCACGACCGACCCCGGCTTGCCCGTCGCCTCGGCGACGAAGCGCGCGCTGGCATCGAGGACCTCGACGAGCCCCGAGTCGCGCATCTCGAAGACACCGGCCTCGTTCGTCGAGCCGAAGCGGTTCTTCAGCGCCCGCAGCGTCCGGTACGTGCGCTCGCGCTCGCCCTCGAACTGCAGCACGCAGTCGACGAGGTGCTCGAGCACGCGCGGTCCCGCCAGCGCGCCCTCCTTCGTGACATGCCCGACGAGCACGACGGCGATCCCGTCGGCCTTGGCGACCCGCATGATGCGCCCGGCGACCTCGCGCACCTGACCGACGGACCCGGGGGCGCCGGTGAGGTCGGCGGCGTGCAGCGTCTGCACGGAGTCGATGACGCAGACCTCGGGGCGCTCGGCGCGCAGCGTCGCGATGACCGTGTCGAGATCGGTCTCCGCGAGCACCGGGACCTCGAGCGCGCCGGACGTCGCGCCGACGAGCCGCTCGGCGCGCAGGCGGATCTGGGCGGCCGACTCCTCGCCCGAGACGTAGAGCGTGCGCCGCCCCGCCGCCGCGAGGTTGCCGAGCGCCATGTTCGTCAGCGTCGACTTCCCGATCCCCGGCGAGCCGCCGATGAGCACGATCGAGCCCGGCACGAGGCCGCCGCCGAGCACGCGGTCGAGCTCCCCGATGGCGGTCTGCAGGCGCGGCAGCTGCGCGGTGCTGACGTCGGCGAGGCGCACCGGCCGCCCCGCCCGCCGCGCCCCGGTCGAGCCGCGCCCGGCACCGGCGGCCGCCGCCGGCGCGCGCTCCTCGACGAGCGTGTTCCAGGCCTCACAGCCCGGGCAGCGCCCGTGCCAGCGGGCGCTGGAGTGCCCGCAGGCAGAGCAGACGTGGACGGTCGTGGGGCGCGCCATGCACCTGAGACTAGGGCTCGACCCCGACGGCTTCGCCCCTCTGTGGGGGACCCATAGATGCAAATGGTGCAGCCGTCGTCGCGGCTGAGTACCGTAGGCGGCAACCGAGTCGCGGGCGCGGTGCCCCTGGCCGTTCCACGGAGGTGTCAGAGACAATGCGGCGCAGAATGCCGTCCCCCGCGATGGTCGTCGCGATCATCGCCCTGATCGTCGCGATGTCGGGAACAGCGATCGCCGCCGTGGACTTCGCGCGCAACGCCGGTGCCGTGGACGGCCGCAGCGCCGTCACCGCCCGCGCCTCGCTGAAGGAGTCCGCCGGCAAGCTCGTCGCCACCTCCAACGGCGGGCCGAGCAAGGGCCGGATCCCGGGCCGCTTCGTCCAGGACGTCATGCGCGGCGGGTCGGCATCGCTCACGCGCTACCTGCGCGCCGTCGACAACGCCGACGGCCCGGTCGTGCCGCTGGCGATCATCCCGCGGATCGGCCGCCTCGACGCGCAGTGCCGCGACCAGGACCCGACGCCCGAGATCAAGTCGACGCAGACGCTCGTGACGTTCACGGCCTCCGACGAGCGCGGCGTCAACGTCTCGCGCCTGCTCGGCAGCGATCTCTCGAGCGGCCGCGAGGGTGTCGTCTTCACGGCGCTGAAGGATCAGCCGGTCGCGGTCATGAACTTCGCCGACTCGTTCTTCCAGCTCACGCTCCAGGCGCGCAACCGGACGGTCTTCGTCAGCGGCGCGGCGCGCCCCGACCTCAACCGCACGGCGGCCGCGGCGTGCCTGATCTTCGGAGTCGGTCTGCGGGTCGGGTAGCGCAGCCCGCTCGGCCGCGCGCTACGCGGCCGGGCGAACGAGCGAGAGGTGCGACGCCGGCCGTGGCTCGGCCTGCAGGCCCGCGCGCCCGGGGGGAGCGGTCGCGCAGGCGGCGAGCAGACCGGCCACGGCCTCGGGAGCGGCGTCGCGGAGAAGGCGGATGGAGCGGGCGCTGAAGACGACGAGCTGCAGCTCGGTGACCGCGGAGAGCGCCGCCGTCGCGTAGACCGGGCGCTCGACGGCGAGCGAGCCGAAGATGTCGCCCGGGCCGAGCTCGCGCACGACCTCGCCTGCGCAGCGGACGTGGCCGCGACCGCCGGCGACGATGACGAGCTCCTGCAGCAGCGGGTCGTCGAGGAGGCGCCGGCGGCCCGCCGCGATGACCTGCTCGGCGGCGTGCGGCGCCAGCACGGAGAGCTGTTCGCGGCTCACGCGCAGCGAGTGCGTCAGCGTGGCCAGGCGCAGGAGCTCCATGCACCTCGGGCGTGACTGCGGGCGGAACATCGTTCGCTGCGGTTGCACGAAGTGCGGTGAACAGCCGGCATCGAACAACCGGCCAGCCGCGTCCAGGCCCGACGTAACGTTCCGGGGGTGCCTACCGCAGTCGAGGTTGCCGACCATGTCTACGAACGCTGGAACGCGGGCGGGCTCTCCGTCCTGACCGACAGCGTCGACCCGGCGATCGAGCTCATCTGCGACCCGCTGCGCCCCGACGAGTCGGCCCTGCGCGGGATCGAGGGCTGGAAGCAGTGGGTCTCGCGCTGGGAGGACGGCTACGACACGATGCACGTGACGATCGACGGGCTCGTCCCGATCGACGACGACCACGTGCTCGCGCTCGTCTCGATCCAGGCCACGCCGAAGGGCGGCAGGCAGCCGCTGCAGTGGGCTGCCGCGCACGTCTGGACCGTGCGCGAGGGCCGCATCTCCCGCTGGGAGACGCACCTCGACATCGGCATCGCGCGCGGCACGCTCGATTAAGTCAGCATCAACGATCGAGGGCGGCCTTCGCAGGCCGCCCCCGGTCATCAGTCCTTGCCGTCGCCGGCGCGTCAGTCGTCGGCGGGCTCCTCGACGGTCGGCGTGTCGAGCGCGCCGCCCGGCTCGTCGATCGCGACGTCCTCACCGGACGCGGCCTCCTCGGCCCCGCCACCCACGGCGGCCGGCACCATCTTCGGCTCGACGACCGTCAGCGAGACCTCGCGGTCGTCCTCGTCGGGCGCCTTCTCGACCATGATCGTCGCGCCCGGCGTCAGCTCGGCGCGCAGGACGAAGTCGGCGAGTGGGTCCTCGATGTAGCGCTGGATCGCGCGGCGCAGCGGGCGGGCGCCCATCGCCGGGTCCCAGCCCTTCTCGACGAGCAGGTCCTTGGCCTCCTCGGTGAGCTCGAGCTGCAGCCCGCGCTCGGCCATCGACTCGCGGATCCGCCGCAGCAGGAGGTCGACGATCTGCTTGATCTCGTCGCGCTGGAGCTTGTGGAACACGATGACGTCGTCGATCCGGTTGAGGAACTCGGGCCGGAAGACCTTCTTGAGCTCGCCCATGATCCGGTTCTTCATGTCGTCGTAGGTGATCCCGGTCTCGTCGTCGGAGACGGCGAAGCCCAGCGGCGTGTTCCGAGCGATCTCGGAGGCGCCGATGTTCGAGGTCATGATCACGATCGCGTGGCGGAAGTCCACGGTGCGGCCCTGCGAGTCCGTCAGGCGCCCGTCCTCGAGGATCTGCAGGAGGATGTTGAAGACGTCCGGGTGGGCCTTCTCGATCTCGTCGAGCAGGAGCACGCAGTACGGCTTGCGCCGAACGGCCTCGGTGAGCTGGCCGCCCTCGTCGAACCCGATGTAGCCCGGAGGCGAGCCGACGAGCCGGGACACGGAGTGCTTCTCCATGTACTCCGACATGTCCACGCGGATCATCGCGTCCTCGTCGCCGAAGAGGAACTCGGCGAGCGTGCGCCCGAGCTCGGTCTTGCCGACGCCGGACGGTCCGAGGAACACGAAGGAGCCGGTCGGCCGCTTCGGGTCCTTCAGGCCGGCACGCGAGCGGCGGATCGCCTTGGAGATGACCTCCACGGCGGCCTGCTGCCCGATGACGCGCTTGTGGAGCTCGTCCTCCATGCGCATGAGCTTCGCGGTCTCGGCCTCGGTGAGCTTGAAGACCGGGATCCCCGTCCACATCGAGACGATGTCCGCGATCTCCTCCTCGCCGATGGCGGGGCGCTGGGTCTCGGCCTCGCCGGCCTCCCACTGCTCCTCGAGCTCGCGCTTGCGCTGCGTCAGGCGGCGCTCGGCGTCGCGGAGGTTCGCGGCCTTCTCGAACTCCTGCGCCTCGATCGCGGCCTCCTTGTCGCGACGCGTCGTCTCGATCTCCTCCTCGAGCTCCCGGTACACGGGCGGGGAGGTCATCGACTTGATGCGCATGCGCGAGGCGGCCTCGTCGATGAGGTCGATCGCCTTGTCGGGCAGGAAGCGGTCGGAGATGTAGCGGTCGGCGAGCTCCGCCGCGGCCTCGAGGGCCTCGTCGGTGATCTGGACCTTGTGGTGCTGCTCGTAGCGATCGCGCAGGCCCTTGAGGATCTGCACGGTCTCCTCGGTCGTCGGCTGCTCGACGCGGATCTGCTGGAAGCGACGCTCCAGCGCGCTGTCGCGCTCGAGGTACTTGCGGTACTCCTCGAGCGTCGTCGCGCCGATCGTCTGCAGCTCGCCGCGCGCGAGCGCCGGCTTGAGGATCGAGGCCGCGTCGATCGCGCCCTCGGCCGCGCCGGCTCCCACGAGGTTGTGGAGCTCGTCGATGAACAGGATGATGTCGCCGCGCTGGGTGATCTCCTTCATCACCTTCTTCAGGCGCTCCTCGAACTCACCGCGGTACTTCGACCCGGCGACGAGCGCCGCGAGGTCGAGCGTGTAGATCTGCTTGCCCTTCAGCAGCTCCGGGACGTCGGACGTCGTGATCCGCTGGGCGAGGCCCTCGACCACGGCCGTCTTGCCGACGCCGGGCTCGCCGACGAGCACCGGGTTGTTCTTCGTGCGCCGCGAGAGGATCTGCATGATCCGCTCGATCTCGGTGGCACGCCCGACGACGGGGTCGAGCTTGCCCTCCTCGGCGAGCTTCGTGAGGTTGCGCCCGAACTGGTCGAGCAGCTTCGAGGACTTCTTGCCCTCGCCCGACGAGCCCGCGGTCGCACCGGTGCCGGCGCCCGCACCCGCGCCCTGGCGGCGCCCACCGGGCCCCGACAGCATGCGGATGACCTCGTTGCGGATCTTCTCGGAGTCCGCGTCGAAGTCCAGGAGGATGCGCGCGGCGACGCCCTCGTTCTCGCGAACGAGGCCGAGCAGGATGTGCTCGGTGCCGATGTAGTTGTGCCCGAGGCTCAGCGCCTCGCGCAGCGCGAGCTCCAGGACCTTCTTGGCGCGCGGAGTGAACGGGATCTGGCCGGAGGTGACCTCCTCGCCCGACCCGACGATCCGAACGACCTGCGCACGGACGCGCTCGACGGTGATGTCGAGGCTCTCGAGGACCCGCGCAGCGAGGCCTTCCTCCTCACGGAGAAGGCCGAGCAGGATGTGCTCGGTCCCGATGTAGTTGTGCTTGAGCGTGCGCGCTTCTTCCTGCGCGAGAACGACCACCTGACGGGCTCGCTCTGTGAATCGCTCGAACATGCTGCTGATCCTTCCTGCTGGGGCGGGGCCTCTAGCCTCGGTACTTGCGTGGTCCGGGTGACGATCTTTGGGACGGGTGATTACCCGACTTCCCCATCCTTTCGGCACCGCAGGCGAAATGGATGAGTGATCGGGGGCAAAAGGCGGGCATGGGGCAGTCTACCAACGGAGTACCCACCGAAATGTTGCGCGCCACGCGCGTCAGTCGCGCAGGGCCGGAAACAGCAGGACTTCGCGGATCGAGTCCCGGTTCGTGAGCGCCATGACGAGCCGGTCGACGCCGACGCCGACGCCGCCCGTCGGCGGCATTCCGTGCTCGAGGGCCTCGACGAAGACCTCGTCGTAGGGCGCCGCCTCGTCGTCGCCCGCGGCCGCGAAGCGGGCTTGCGCCTCGAAGCGCTCGCGCTGGTCGTCGGGGTCGTTGAGCTCCGTGAAGGCGTTGGCGATCTCGACGCCGCCGACGAACGCCTCCCAGCGCTCGACGAGCCCCTCCTCGCTGCGGTGGCGCTTGGCGAGCGGCGAGAGCTCGACGGGGTAGTCGAAGAGGAAGGTCGGCTGCTGGAGCGTCGGCTCGACGAACGTGCTGAGCAGGTCGTCGACGAGTTGCGGCCACGTGCGGCCCTCGGTCTCGAGCTTGTCGCCGATCGCCGCGACGAGGCTGTCGCGGTCGGGGTGCGCCCGGAAGTCGACGCCCGAGTGCTCGAGGATCGCGTCGCGCAGCGTGATCCGCCGCCACGGCGTGCCGAAGTCGATCTCGCCCTCCGAGCCCACGTCCTCGGCGACGGTGCGGATGAGCCGCTCGGTGCGGTCGGCGACGTCCTCGTAGTCGGCGTAGGCCTCGTAGAACTCGAGCACCGTGAACTCGGGGTTGTGCTTCGGCGACAGCCCCTCGTTGCGGAAGTTCTTGCCGATCTCGTAGACGCGCTCGAGGCCGCCGACGATGAGCCGCTTGAGGTAGAGCTCGGTCGCGATGCGCAGGTACAGGTCGCGGTCCAGCGCGTTGTGGTGCGTCGTGAACGGGCGCGCGAGCGCGCCGCCGTAGAGCGGCTGCAGGATCGGCGTCTCGACCTCGACGAAGCCGGCCTCGTCGAGCTGGCGGCGGATCGCGGAGATGACCTTCGCCCGCGTGATGAAGAGCGCGCGCGTGTCCTCGTTGGACATGAGGTCGAGCTCGCGGCGGCGGTAGCGCGTCTCGACGTCCTGCAGGCCGTGGTGCTTCTCGGGCGGCGGGCGCAGCGACTTCGCGAGCACCGTGAAGTCCTCGATCCTCAGCGTCAGCTCGCCGCGCCTCGTGCGGATCGCGGTGCCGTCGACGCCGATGATGTCGCCGAGGTCGACCTGCGTCAGCAGGCGCTCGTGGCGCTCGGCGCCGAGGACGTCGGCGCGCGCCTGCAGCTGCAGGCGCCCGGAGCGGTCGACGAGGTCGAGGAACGCCATCTTGCCCTGCCCGCGGCGCGCCGCGAGGCGGCCCGCGACGCGATGGCGGACGTCGGTCTCCTCGCCGTCGCCGAGGTCGGCATGGGCTTCGAGGACGCCCGCGACCGGCTGCACGCCGGGAAACTCGTGCGGGAAGGGGTCGATGCCGTCGGCGCGCAGCCGCTCGAGCTTCGCGCGCCTGACGGCGAGCAGCTCGTCCATCCGGTCAGCACGCCGCGGGCATCCGGCCCGCGCCCTTGATGTCGAGGGTCTTCATCCGGCCGACCTTACCGGCCGCTTCGCGGCCTACAGCCCGACGTCGATCTTCGTGATCTTCAGCTTGATCGAGCGGCCGTTGGGCAGCGGGACGTCGACGATGTCGTTGCGCTTGTGGCCCATGAGCGCCTTGCCGACCGGCGACTCGTAGGACAGCCGCTCGGGCGGCTTGGCCTCCGAGGAGCCGACGATCGTGAACTTCTGCGCCTTGCCGGTCTCGTCGTTCTTGACGTTCACGACGGAGCCGACCTGGACGGTCTCGGTCGAGACGTCCTTGGCGTCGACGACGGTCGCCGAGCGCAGGCGCTCCTCGACCTGCGCGATGCGCGTCTCGAGCATCGCCTGCTCGTTCTTGGCGTCGTCGTACTCGGAGTTCTCGGAGATGTCCCCGAACTCGCGCGCCTCCTTGATGCGCAGTGCGACCTCCCGGCGCTTCTCGCCCTGGAGATGAGCGAGCTCCTGCTTGAGCTTCTCGAGTCCGTCGGCGGTGAGGATGACGTCCTTGGGCATGAACTCCGGGGGTTGGAAGCGGGCGGAACCACCCGTCTGGAGGCCGTCCTTGGCCCCGGGCGGTGCGAGAGGATAGCAGCGCGTCAAGCAGCTGCCGATAGCGCGCCGAAACCGGCGAGCACGACCCGCGCCTCGTCGACCGTGTCGGTCGCCTGCAGCGCCCCCTGCAACGCCTTGCCGGCGCCGAGGCGGTCGACGTACCACGGGTAGAACTTGCGCATGTAGCGCCCGCCGCGGCGCTCGCCGAGATGCTCGACCGCGCGCTGCATGACCCACTCGAGCTCGTCGAGGACCTCGGCCGTCGTCGGCTCGCCGTCGCGCTCGCCGAGCAGGCGCGCGAAGAGCCAGGGGTTGCCGAGCGCGCCGCGCGCGAGCATGACCGCCTCGCAGCCGGTGTGCTCGAAGGCGCGGAGGATCGTCTCGGGGTCGTCCATCCCGCCGCTGAGGATCACCGGCGCGGGCAGCGACGCGACGAGCTCGCGGGCGAGATCGAGGTCGGGAGATCCCTTGTGGTGCACCTGCGCCGAGCGCGGGTGAAAGCCGATCGCGGCGACGCCGGCCTCGGCGACGAGGCGGTGGGCGAGGTCGAAGCCGTCGGTCTCCCCCGTGCGCCGTCCCGAGCGCAGCTTCACGGTCACGGGCAGGCCCGAGCCCTCGCGCGCCGCCTGCGCGACGGCGACCGCGACGTCGGGATCGTCGAGCAGCGCCGCGCCGGCGCCGGTCTTGCAGACCTTCGGCACGGGGCAGCCCATGTTGAGGTCGATGATGTCCGCGCCGGCCGCGGCGACGTGGGCGGCCGCCGAGCGCATGACGTCGGGCTCCTGGCCGAAGAGCTGGATCGCCACCGGGCCGCCGGCGCGCTCGGCGGGGTCGATGCGCAGCATCTCCGTGCACGTCTTCTCGTTGCCGTGGTGCACGCCGAAGCTCGAGACCATCTCGGAGACCGCCAGGCCCGCGCCGTAGCGCTTGGCCTGCAGGCGCACGAACCAGTTGCCGATCCCCGCCAGCGGCGCGAGCACGACGCGGTTGGGCACGCGCAGGTGGGCGAGCTGCCAGGGGTCGTTGAGGCTGCGGGGCACGGGGTTCATGGTACGCGCGCCTCGATGGTGGCTCGTTCGAGCGGAGCGCCAGCGCGCTACGCGTTGCGCTCGTACAGCAACCGCAACCCGGTGAGCGTCAGGAAGTCGTCGATCTCGTCGATGAGCTCGGTGAACGGCACGATCGCCCCGGCGAGGCCGCCGGTGGCGATGACGTCGGTGTCGTCGCCGAGCTCGTCGAGCAGGCGCCGCAGGATCCCGTCGATCGCGCCCGCGAAGCCGTAGACGACACCCGAGCGGATCGCGTCGACCGTGCTCTTGCCGATGACCGTCCGCGGCGGCAGCAGGTCGATCTGCGGCAGCTTTGCGCCGCGGGCCGTCAGCGCCGCAAGCGAGATCTCGACACCGGGCACGAGCACGCCGCCGAGGAAGTCGCCCTTGGGCCCGACGACGTCGAAGTTCACCGAGGTGCCGAAGTCGACGCAGACCGCGGGGCCGCCGAAGCGCTCGCGGATCGCCACGGCGTTGGCGAGCCGGTCGGCGCCGATCTCGCGCGGGTTGTCGTAGCGCAGCGCCATCCCCGTCTTCAGGCCGGGGCCGACGCTCAGCATCGCGTGGCCGAGGTAGCGCTCGCCCATCGCCAGCCACTCGGGCTCGAGCGTCGGCACGGTCGAGGAGACGATCGACGCGCTGATGTCGGCCAGCCCGACGCCGCGCAGCTCGAGCAGCGCTCGCAGCGCCGCGCCGAGCTCGTCGGCGGTCGACGTCGCGATGGTCGCAAAGCGCCAGTGCTCGAAGAGCTCGCCGTCGCGAAAGGTGCCGAAGTGCGTCTGGGTGTTGCCGACGTCGACGGCGAGCAGCATGCAACGGACCATATGCTCTGATCGTGTTGAAGCTCTACGTCGTGCATTCGTCGCACCCGTCGGAGGCGGTGAAGGAGGCCCTGCGGATCAAGGGCCTCCGGTACAAGACCGTCGAGATGCTCATCCCGACGCAGGCGTTGCTCATGCGCCTGCGCTTCCCGGCCCGCAGCGTCCCGGCGATGAAGCTCGACGGCGGCGAGAAGGTCCAGGGCTCGCGGGCGATCATGCGCCGCCTCGACGAGCTCGTGCCCGGCCCGCCGCTCGTACCGTCCGAGGAGGCGGCGCGGACGCAGGTGCTCGGCGCCGAGCTCTGGGGCGACGAGGTCCTGCAGCCGCTGGCGCGCCGGATCGTCTGGGCCGCGCTGCGCCACGCGCCCGCCGGGATCCCGAGCTACCAGGAGGCGTCGCAGCTGCCGCGGCTGCCGCGGCCCGTCGTGAAGCTCGTCGCCCCGGCGATCATCCGGCTCGAGATCGCGATGCACGGGGCGTCCGACGCGGCCGTGCGCACCGACCTCCAGGCGCTCCCCGGCCACCTCGACATGGTCGACGACTGGATCGCGAGCGGGGTCCTCGGCGGCGCGGCCGCCAACGCGGCGGATCTGCAGATCGGCTCGTCGTTGCGCTTCCTGCTGACCGTCCGCGACCTGCAGCCGCTCATCGCGGGCCGGCCGAGTGAGGCGCTCGCGCGGCGGCACTTCCCGGACTACCCGGGCGACGTCCCGGCCGGAGCGCTGGCCTCGCTTCAGCCCTGAGCGCGCGCCTGCGCCGCGTAGGCGCGCCGCACGAGCTCCTGCGTCGCCGTGCGGATCTCCTGCACCGACTCCAGTCGCGGCTCGAAGGCCACGCGCACCGCGGCCGCCTGGCCGGCGCCCGTGACGCTGAGATCGAGCCCGTAGCGGTCGATGCCGGTCGCGATCGCCGACACGGCCCCGCGCGCGCCGGCGACCTCACGGGCGATCGCGAGCAGCCCGTCCGCCGACTCCTTGTTGAGCTTCACGACGTTCGCCGCCGCCGCGGGCGCCGTCGGATCGGGCTCGGCCGCGACGTAGTCGTCGTGGGTGACGGTGTCCATCTGCGCGAAGCCGCCGACCCAGCGCACGCGCTGCACCTCCAGCACCCAGACCGAGAAGTCGTCCCAGCCGGCGTACAGCCGCGCGCCGGGGACCGCTGCGACGTGGGCGTCCAGCGCCGCCTCGGCGGCGTCGCCCTCGGGCCGCACGGCGCGCCCGGCGAGCGTGATGCGCGGGCGGTCGAGCGGGTCGCCGGGAGCCGACGGGTCGCTGATCGCGAGGCTCGCGCGCGGATCTGCCATGAGGTTGCGGCCGTGCTCGGCCATCGTCGAGACGAGCAGCACCGGGTTGCCCTCGGCGGTCGGGCCGAAGACGACGAGCGAGCACCACGGATCGCCGTCGGCGTTGACCGTCGCGAGGTAGCCGACCGTCATCGCGGAGACGAGCGTGCGCGCCTCCTCGCCCGGCGTGCGCCGCCGGCCGGCCTCGACCTCCGACGCGCCGGCGCCGCGCTCCCCGTGTCCCGAATCCGCGCTCATGACCGGAACGTTAGGGATCTGCAGCGGCGGCCCCTCGCGGCGCACGCCCTCGGACACCGGCAGCGCCGCCAGCGCGTCGGCCAGGCGTTCCCCCGCGGGGGTTCTCAGCTCGAGGTCGAGCTCGAGCAGCGGGATGAGGACGAAGCGCCGCGACAGCACCTGCGCGTGCGGCAGACGCAGCCGGTCGCTCGCGAGCTCGACGTCGCCGAGCAGCAGCAGGTCGACGTCGATCGGCCGCGGACCGTCCTTCGGCCCCGCCACCCGGCCGAGTTCGCGCTCGATCACCTTCGCCGCGTCCAGCAGCGCCTCGGGCTCGAGCTCGGTCCGCACGCGCAGGCACGCGTTGAGGAACTGCGGCTGGTCGAGGATCTCGCCGACGGGGTCGGTGTCGTACGTCGAGGAGCTCGCGAGCACCTCGACGCCGTGGCCCGGCAGCGCGTCGACCGCCGCCTGGAGGTTCGCGCGGCGGTCGCCGACGTTGGAGCCCAGCCCGAGGTAGCCGATGCGCATCCGCGGCAGTTTGACGGGGCGCGAAGCCGCGAGCATCATGGCGCCCCGTGCCGCGCGCCCTGCTGTGGCGGCCGTGCTCGCGGGCGCGTCCGCTCGTGTGGCTGCTCCGGCGGGGTGCTGCCGACGCCGGCGACCGGCTTCTTCGAGGGCATGAGCCCGGTTCGCCCGCTGCGCGCCCGCGGGGTTTGGCCCGAGCGAGACCACATACGTCCGTCTGATGCCAAACCCCCGGGGCGACCGCGCGGCGTGCCCCCGCGCTTCGTCTGTTCCTCAAAGCCGCAGGTACATCCCGCCGCGAGCGCGTCGCGGGTCTTGCGACTACTCGTCGATGTCGCCGAGCTCGCGCCAGACCTCGACGGAGACGTCGTCGACGGGCAGCGGGATCGGCGGCTCGGGCTTGGCGGCCTTGACGGACACCGCCTGGGCGTCGAAGTCGCGCAGGAGGCGGTCGGCGATCGCGGTGCAGAGGCGCTCGAGCGTCTTGTCGGAGCGCTGCGTGGCGACGAGCGCGGCGACCTCGCAGACGCGGCCGTAGTCGACGGTGTCCTCGACGCGGTCGGTGATCGTCGCGTCGGCCTCGCCGAGCTCGAGGCGGATGTCGAGGATGAGCCGCTGGCCGACCTCGCGCTCGGCGGCGGTGACGCCGTGGTGGGTGTAGAGCGAGAGGCCGTTGACCTCGACCGTGACGACGGTCCTGATCGCGTCGTCGTCGTCGTCGAAGGCGTCGTCGTCTAGGGCGTCGTCGTCGTCTCCGGGGCCCATCGCCCGCGCAACGTAGCAGCCGCCACGTCGAGGGCATCGCGCGCCTCGGCGACGTCGTGGACGCGGAAGACGCGCGCCCCGGCGGCGAGCGCGAGGACGTTCGTCGCGATCGTCGCGGGTACCCGCTCGTGCGGGCCGCGCCCGGTGATCGTCCCGAGAAACGACTTGCGCGAGGTCCCGACGACGAGCGGCCGGCCGAGCGCGACGAGCTCGTCCAGGCGCCGCAGGAGCTCGAGGTTGTGCGCCATCGTCTTGCCGAAGCCGATCCCCGGGTCCAGCCACACGCGCTCCTCGGCGATGCCCTGCGCGACGGCGAACTCCAGCCGCTCGGAGAGCCAGGCCCTGACGTCGTCGACGACGTCGCCGTAGCGCGGGTCGCGCTGCATCGTGCGCGGCTCGCCGAGCATGTGCATGAGGCAGACGTCGCAGTCGTGCGCCGCGAGCAGCGCTGCCATCTCGGGATCGCCCCGGAGGGCGGTGACGTCGTTGACGATCGTCGCGCCGGCCCGCAGCGCGGTCTCGGCGACGAGCGCCTTGGAGGTGTCGATCGACAGCCGCGCGCCGACGCCCTCGAGCGCGACGAGCACCGGGACGACGCGGCGCAGCTCCTCCGCCGCGTCCACGGGCTGCGCGCCGGGCCGCGTGGATTCGCCGCCGATGTCGAGGATGTCGGCGCCCTGCGCGGCGAGCTCGCGACCGTGGGCCGCCGCGGCCGCGGGGTCCAGCCAGCGGCCGCCGTCGGAGAACGAGTCCGGCGTGACGTTCACGACGCCCATGACGACCGGGTCCGGGATCGCGGGCGCACGCACGCGGGTGAGGCTAGACGAGAGTACGACGCGCGCCGCCCGGAGGCGGCGCGCGAAACGGCGGAGCTGAGGCGTCCGCTAACGGACGCTGACCTTCGTCTTCATCCACGGGTGGATCATGCACATGAAGCGGTGCACGCCCTTGGAGAGCCCGGTCTTCTCGAAGTCCAGGCCGGGGGCGATGAGGTCGCCGCCGAAGATCCCCGGCGTGAACACTGCGGGGTCGTTGCAGACCTCCGGGAAGGCCGTCGGGTCCTGGCCCGGGAACACGAGCGCGTTGAGCTCGGGCACGCAGCCGAGGCCGAAGCTCGGGACCTCGGTGACCGTGTGGCCCTCGCCGCCGCGCGACATGACGACCTTCAGCGACTGGCCGCGGCGCAGCTTGACGTCGTCGTCCTTGAAGCGCCAGGCGCCGTTCTCCTGGTTCGTGATGAGGGATCCGATGAGCTCGTCGAACGTCACCTGGCCGCCGCTGCCGCCGGGCAGGGGTGCGCAGGCGCCGTCACCGAGGGCGGCGTCGAACGTCGTCGGGTCGCAGCGGTCCTGCACGTCGATGAGCTCGTCTGCAGCGGCAACCGCGGGCGCCGCCAGGAGGGCGAGGCCAACCGTGGCGGTCGCGAGAAAGCGTGACTTCTTCATGGCGACTCCTTGCATCGGGTGTCGCCGATCCTCTCCGCTCGCGACCGGCCGCGATAGGGGGCAGACCCCCAAATCGAGGGTACGGCCTGCCGAACCCTCCGAATGTCGTACTACAGCGAGGGCTTTTCGGGTGCGTCGAGCGCGCGGGCCTCGACGCTGCCACCGGCGAGGCCCGGACGCGGGAGCGTCCGCGGCGCCTTCTGGCCCGGCTTCTCGACCGGCGCGGGCGGCGGAATCTGCGGCGTCACGTCCTCGGGGAACACGTCCTCCTCGGCGGTGCCCTCGACGAGCGCCTCGAACTCGGACTTCTCGATCGTCTCGCGGCGGACGAGGATCTCGGAGATCGTGTCCAGCGACTCGCGGTTCTCCGTGAGGATGTCGCGGGCGCGCTGGTGCGCGGCCTCGACGACGCGGCGGATCTCGTCGTCGATCTCGCGGGCGATCTCGTCGGAGTAGTCGGGCTCGGAGGAGAACTCGCGGCCGAGGAAGGGCTGGCTGTGGTCGTGGCCGAAGACGCGCGGGCCGAGGCGCTCGCTCATGCCGTAGCGCATGACCATCGCCTTGGCCGTCGCCGTGACCTTCTCGAGGTCGTTCGCGGCGCCGGTCGTGATCTCGCCGAAGACGATCTCCTCGGCGGCGCGGCCGCCGAGCGTCATCGCCATGGAGTCGGTGAGCTCCGCGCGCGTCGTGAGGAAGCGATCCTCCTGCGGCATCGAGATCGTGTAGCCGAGCGCCTGGCCGCGGCCGATGACCGAGATCTTGTGGACCGGGTCGGAGTGCTCGAGGTGATGGCCGACGAGCGCGTGGCCCATCTCGTGGAAGGCCGTGATGCGGCGCTCCTTCTCGCTCATGACCCGGGTCTTCTTCTCCGGGCCGGCGATGACGCGCATGATGCCCTCTTCGAGCTCGTGCTGGCCGATCTCGCGCTTGCCGGTGCGAGCCGACAGCAGCGCGGCCTCGTTGACGAGGTTCGCGAGGTCGGCGCCCGTGAAGCCGGGCGTCTGGCCGGCGAGGTCGTCGACGTTGATCTCCTTCGCCAGCGGCTTGCCGCGCGTGTGGACCTCGAGGATCTTCGCGCGGCCCTTGCGGTCGGGGCGGTCGACGACGATCTGGCGGTCGAAGCGGCCCGGGCGCAGGAGCGCGGGGTCGAGGATGTCGGGACGGTTCGTCGCGGCGATGAGGATGATGTTGTCCGTCATCGTGAAGCCGTCCATCTCGACGAGGAGCTGGTTGAGCGTCTGCTCGCGCTCGTCGTGACCGCCGCCCATGCCGGCGCCGCGATGGCGGCCGACGGCGTCGATCTCGTCCATGAAGATGATGCAGGGGCTGTTCTGCTTGGCCTGCTCGAAGAGATCGCGCACGCGGCTGGCGCCGACGCCGACGAACATCTCGACGAAGTCCGAGCCGGAGATCGAGAAGAACGGCACGCCGGCCTCGCCGGCGACGGCGCGGGCGAGCAGCGTCTTGCCGGTGCCGGGAGGGCCGAAGAGCAGGACGCCCTTCGGGATCCGCGCGCCGAGCGCCTGGAACTTCTTCGGGTTCTCGAGGAACTCCTTGATCTCGTGGAGCTCCTCGACGGCCTCGTCGGCGCCCGCGACGTCGCGGAAGGTGATCTTCGGCGAGTCCACCGACATGCGCTTGGCGCGCGACTTGCCGAACGACATGACCTTCGAGCCGCCGCCCTGCATCTGGTTCATGAGGAAGATCCAGAACCCGATGAACAGCAGGAACGGCAGGACGTAGGTCAGCATCGAGATCCACCCGTTCGTGCGGGTGCCCTTGATGTCGAACTCGTCGATCTTGTTCGACGTCTCGGCGGCGGCCAGCGTCTTGGTCAGCTCGTCGCCGAAGGCGCTCGCGAAGCCGATCTCGTACTGGCTCTTGTCGCGCAGCGTGACCATGAGCTCGTTGCTGCGGTTGCGCATCTCGACGCTCTTGATCTCGCGATTGTCGAGCTGGCGCGTGAACGCGCCGTAGCCCGGGTCCTTCTTCTTGTTCGGGCTGGAGATGAGCTGCTGGGCGAAGAACGCGAGGATGACCACGATGAGGATCGGGAACATCGCGCTCTTGGAGAAGCGGCTCATCGGGTGGGCTCTCCGGCGGTCACGAACGCCCAGCGTAGCAGGGGACATGCCCCCTCCTGGCCGATAGTGCAGCCCGCGCGAGCGCCCCGGCGCAGCGCCGCTCGCCGCCGTCAGGCGGGTTGCCGGAGCACCGCCACGTACGGCAGATTGCGATAGCGCTCCTCGTGATCGAGGCCGTATCCGACGACGAAGCGGTTCGGGATCTCGAAGCCGACGTAGCGCGGCTCGAGCTGGACCTTGCGGCGGTCGGGCTTCGTCAGCAGCGCGCAGACCTCGATCGACGACGGGTTGCGGGCGCCGAGGTTGCGCAGGAGGTATTGGAGCGTCAGCCCGGAGTCGACGATGTCCTCGACGATGAGCACGTGGCGGCCCTCGAGCGGGGCGTCGAGGTCCTTGAGGATCCGCACGACGCCCGAGGAGTCCGTCGAGGAGCCGTAGCTCGCGACCGCCATGAAGTCGACCTCGCAGGGGACGTCGATGTCGCGCATGAGGTCGGAGAGGAAGAACACGGCCCCCTTGAGGACCCCGACGAGCAGGAGGTCGCGCCCGCGATAGTCCTCGCTGATCTGGCGCCCGAGCTCACGGACGCGACGGGAGAGGTCGTCGGGCTGAACGAGGATCTCTCCAACGGCGGCGTCGCGCATCCGCCGGGGAGTCTAAGCCCGGGCTGGTGCGGCCGGGCCCGCCGGCGTCGGCTCGACGTGCAGCACGCCGTCCGCCACGACGGCACGCGCGCCGTCGCCGAGATCGAGCGCGCCGTCGCCGAGCGCGAGCACGTCGGCAAGCCGGCCCGGCGCGCGCGCGCACAGGCGCCCCGCGACGTCTTCGGCGAGGCGGCGCAGGACGAGCCGCGCGAGCGCGGGTGCCAGCGCCGCGAGCTGCGCGACCTCGATCTCGTCGCGGCCGGCCAGCGCGCTCGCGACGACCTCGTCGAGGACGGCCGCCTCCTCGCGCAGGAGCTCGGCCGTGCGCACGACGTTGTGCTCCGCCGCCGGATGCAGCGCCCGTAGCGCGGGCACGAGCTCGGCGCGCGCGCGATTGCGCGCGTAGGCGGGATCCTCGTTGGAGGCGTCCTCGCGCCAGGCCAGGCCGCGGGCCGTGCAGTGCGCCGCGGTCTGCTCACGGGTCACGCGCAGCAGCGGGCGGACGATGACACCGTCGCGCTCGCTCATCCCCAGCAGCGCGCGCCTGCCCGGCGAGGCCGCGAGCCGGTAGAGGATCGTCTCGGCCTGATCGCTGGCGGTGTGCCCGGTGGCGACGCCGGCGCCGCGCGCGGCCGCGAGCTCGGCGGCCGCGCCGAGGCGGACGTCGCGCGCCCAGGCCTGGAGGTTGCCGGCGCCGCCGGGACGCGCCGCCGCGCGAACGTCGAGGACGACGCCCAGCCGGTCGCACAGCGCCCGGCAGTGCTCGGCGTCCCGCGCGGACTCGCTGCGCAGGCCGTAGTCCACGTGCAGCGCGACGACGGCCCGGGGTCCCGCCAGCCGCGCGGCGACGTCGAGCAGGCAGACGGAGTCGCGGCCGCCGGAGAGCAGCACGACGACGGGGGCGCCGGGCGCCAGCAGGCCCGTCGCCCGCACCCGTTCGAGCAGGTCGTGGGCGGCCACGCCGAGGCAGTCTAGGGTCGCCCCCTAGGGAAGATTCCCGATAGGCAGCGGGGCGCCGCGAGCCGAGACTGCAGCGCATGACCACCACCCCCGACACTCCCCCGACACCACCGCCCGCGGGCCCACCCACCCCGCCGTCCCCGCGGCGCTTCGAGCGCTCGAGCAGCGACCGCATCATCGGCGGCGTCTGCGGCGGCCTCGGCCGCTACTTCGGCATCGACTCGATGCTCGTTCGCATCGGCTTCGTCGCCCTGGCGCTGCTCGGCGGCACCGGCCTCATCGTGTACGCCGCCGCCCTCCTCCTCGTCCCGAACGACGGGGAGGTGGCGGCGACGCCGCGCAGCGACCGCGACCGGATGATCGTCGCGGGTGCAGCGATCGTGCTCGTCGTCGTCGGCTTCAGCCTCGGCCTCTTCGGCGGCCTCGGCTTCGGTGGCGCGCTCTTCCCGGTCGCCTTCCTCGCGCTCGCGGGCCTCGCGGTCTACTGGTTCGCCTCGGGCCAGCGCCCGAGCGGCGGTCCTCGCGACGTCCTGCGCCGCGCCGCGATCGGCATCGGCCTGCTCGTCGCGTGCGCGGCGCTCGCCGTCGGCAGCTTCCTCGCCAGCGGCCTCGGCGGCGGCGTCGTCGTCGCCGGCCTCGTCCTCGCGACCGGTGCGGCGCTCGTCGGCGCGGCGTTCGTCGGCGGCGCGCGCTGGCTCGTGCTGCCGGCGATGGCGATCGCGCTGCCGCTGGCGTTCGTCTCCGCCGCCGACATCGACCTCGACGGCGGCTTCGGCGAGCGCACCGAGCACCCGGCCACGGTTCAGGAGATCCGCGAGGGCTATCGCATCGGCGCCGGGGAGATCGTCGTCGACCTGCGCGACGTCGAGTTCCCGGCCGGCGATCACCGGATGAAGATCGGCGTCGGGACCGGGCACGCGCTCGTGCTCGTCGACGAGGACGTCTGCGTCGCGACGACCGCGTCCATCGGCATGGGCGCCGTCGAGGTCTTCGACCGCGACGGTGGCGGCATCGACCTGAACTGGAACGACAACCGCCGCGCGCCGAAGGGCACGCCGCGGCTCGTCCTCGACGGCGACGTCGGCCTCGGGTTCCTCGAGGTCAGCCACAGCGACTTCGACCGCCACGAGTTCCACGGGCGGGGGATCGACCTCGAGCCCGTGCCCGAGCGCAACGACGCCTGCATGACGTCCACGGCCTCGACCGGGGGGACGGGTGCGGCGAACGGATAAGGCGCCGGACGCGATGTCGCTGACGGCGGGGCTCGTCCTGCTCGTCCTCGGCACGGTCCTGCTCCTCGACCAGGCCGGCACGCTGCAGCTGGACTTCGGCTCCATGGCCCCGATCGCGCTCGGCGCGATCGGGGCCGTCCTGCTGGCCAGCGGCCTGTCGCGCGGCCGCCGCGAGCGATGATGGGCGACATGGCGGCAAGCCCGCACCCGCGCCGCGCGGCGCCGATCCGCGAGCTGCGACGCGACCCGGAGCACGGGATGCTCGCCGGCGTCTGCGCCGGTCTCGGCCGCCATCTCGACGTCGACCCCCTGATCCTGCGGCTCGGCTTCGCCGCGACGACGCTGCTGAGCGGCGTCGGGCTCGTCGCCTATCTGCTCGCGTGGATGCTTCTGCCCGTCGGCGACGAGACCACCTCGCGCGCCGGCGCGATCGCCGGGCTCCTCGGCCGGACGGGCCGCGCGGCGATCGAGATCGCGCTCGGCGTCGGGTTCCTCCTGACGGCGATCCTGCTCGCATTCCGCCAGCTCGGGCTGCCGTTCTCCGACGCGATCACCTGGCCGCTGATCCTCGTCGCCGCCGGCGGCGTGCTCATCTGGCGCCAGTCCGCCACCGGGCGCACGGCACCGGGCGAGCTGCCGGCCCCCGCCGCCGTCGCGGACGACGACTCGCCCGCGGCGCAGGCGTTCGGTACGCGCGAGTCGCGGCCGGCGGTCATCTCGCGCATCGGCATCGGCGTGACGCTCGTCGTCGCGGCGGCGATCGTCTTCCTGCAGATCACGGGCGCGCTGGCCGCCGCCACGGACGTCGCGCTCGCGGCGCTCGTCGTCGTCATCGCGCTCGTCGTGATCTTCGCGCCGTGGTTCGTGCGCCTGCTGACGTCGCTGTCGCTCGAGCGCGCCGAGCGCATCCGCTCGCAGGAGCGCGCGGAGGTCGCCGCGCACCTGCACGACTCGGTCCTGCAGACGCTCGCGCTCGTGCAGAAGCGCGCCGGCGACCCGCGCGAGGTCGCGGCGCTCGCCCGCCGCCAGGAGCGCGAGCTGCGCTCGTGGCTCACCGGCGCGACGCCGCACGCCGACGGCGAGCGGCGGCTCGCCGCGGCGCTGCAGGCCGCCGCCGAGGAGATCGAGCAGGCGCACGGCGTCGCGGTCGACGTCGTCGCGGTCGGCGACGCGCCGCTGGACCGCGACGGCGAGGCGCTCGTCGCTGCGGCCCGCGAGGCGATGCTCAACGCCGCGAAGTTCGCGGGCGACACCGCGCCCGTGGCCGTCTACGCCGAGGCGGGCGCCGAGCGCCTCGAGGTCTTCGTCCGCGACCGCGGGCCGGGCTTCGACCCTGCCACGGTGCCCCCCGACCGCCGCGGCGTCCGCGAGTCGATCGTCGGGCGCATGGAGCGCCACGGCGGCCGCGCGGCGATCCACGCCTCGCCGGGCGGCGGCACCGAGGTCGAGCTCGTCATGGAGCGGCGCCCATCATGACCGCGGGCCCGCGCGTCGTGCTCGTCGACGACCACGAGCTCTTCCGCGCGGGCGTGCGCTCCGAGCTCGACGGCCTCGTCGACGTCGTCGGGGACGCCGCCACGGTCGCCGACGCGGTTGCGCTCATCCGCGCCCTCGAGCCCGACGTCGTGCTGCTCGACGTCCACATGCCCGACGGCGGGGGCCTCGAGGTCATCCGCCGCCTCGCCGCCGACCCTCCGGCGGCGCGCTTTCTCGCGCTGTCGGTCTCCGACGCCGCCGAGGACGTCATCGCCGTCATCCGCGCGGGCGCGCGCGGCTACGTCACGAAGACGATCTCCGGCGCCGACCTCGCCGACGCCGTCCGGCGCGTGCACGACGGCGACGCGGTCTTCTCCCCGCGCCTGGCCGGGTTCGTCCTCGACGCCTTCGCCGGCTCGGCCCCGGCGCCCGCCGCCGAGGCGTCGGAGTCCGACCTCGACCAGCTCACGCCGCGCGAGCGCGAGGTCCTCCAGCACATCGCCCGCGGCTACATGTACAAGGAGATCGCGCAGCGCCTCGGGATCTCCGCGAAGACCGTCGAGGCGCACGTGTCGGCGGTGCTGCGCAAGCTCCAGCTCTCCAGCCGCCACGAGCTGTCGCGCTGGGCCGTGCAGCGCAAGATGCTCGACTGACGTCAGGCGCGCTGGTGCCGGCGGCCGCGGAATCTTCGCGTGTCGCGCGGCTCGAGGAACGGCTCGTCGGCCGGGCGTCCCTGCACGAGCATCCCGAGGACGCTGCCCGGCGTGATCGAGGAGAAGCCGGGGTGCTGACGTTCGGCGCGGCCCAGGAGAGGATCGCGATCATCGTCAGGACGACGAGCACGATCGCCGGCCACTTCGCGATGTTCCAGACCGTCACCGCCGCGTCGCCGGCGCCCAGGACGTCGCCGGCGTGCTCGGCGAGCGGCCCCGTGAACGCCACGGCGACCGCGACCGAGGCGAGCATGACGAGCAGGACGAGCGTCGTGACGATCCGGATCGGCAGCGTCTTCCAGATCGGCCGGCCCTCCTGGACCTCGTAGATGAAAGTTTCGTGGCGCGCATGAACGCCGCGACGTAGGCCGACGCCGACCACAGCGCGCCGGCCAGGCCGACGACGAACAGCACCCCGGACGTCCCCTCCGCGCTCTGGAGGTTCTCCACGGCGTCGGTGAGGATCTGCTGGGCCTGACCCGGCGCGACGGTCGCGAGGTTGTCGAGCAGCGGCTGCGTCGCCGACGGGCCGATGAGCCCGAGCACGGACACGAGCGCGAGCAAGCGCGGGGAAGATCGCGAGCACGCCGTAGTACGTCAGCGCCGCCGCCCAGTCGGTCAGGGCGTCCTCGCGGAACTCGCGGACCGTCCGCTTGACGGTCTGCCACCACGACACGCGCCGCAGCTCGGTGGGCCCCTCCGGTGGTCGCCGCGCCCGGGCTCGGCCATCGCGTCCGCCGCAACTACCGTCCGCGGCGCCAGGAGCGCAGGAGCATGAGCCCGACGACGACCGCGACGGCGGCCGGCACGGCGGGGCCCTGCAGCGCCTCGCGCAGCGTGTGCTGGAGCTCGCGCTGCTTGACGTGCAGCTGCTCCTTGCCCTCCTCGACCTTCTCGTGGACCTGCGCCTTGACGTCGGCCTTGTGCGCCAGCGCCTCGACCGTCGCGCCGAGCTCCTCGCGCGTCTCCTCGATCTCCTCGAGCAGCGCCTCGCGCTCGGACGGCTCGTGCTCTTCGACGGCGCCGTTGCCGGTGCTCGTGGAGGTGCCGACCTTCGTGGGGTCCTGCTCGGATGCGCTCATGCTCCGGCGGGTACCCGCGCCGCGGAGCGGCGAAAACGCCGACCTGGCGCGCTCGCGCGCCGTCAGCCTCGGTCGGAGAGGCGCGCGACGAAGATCTCGGTCGGCTCGCTGAAGCCCTTCAGCCGGACCTCGCCGATGAGCTCGAAGTCCAGGTGCGGCCCGGCGGCCTCGACGACCGGCTGGGTCACGAGGACCTCGCCGCCGCCCGCGCGGGCGCTGACGCGCGCCGCCTGGTTGACCTCACGGCCGTAGTAGTCGCCGTCGCGGTAGAGCACCTCGCCGTAGTGCATGCCGATCCGCGGCAGGGGGCGCGTCGCGTGCAGCTCCTGGAAGCCGACGGCCCAGTCGACGAGCGCCCCGGGGTCGGAGCCGACGACCATGACCTCGTCGCCGATCGTCTTGATGATCCGCGCCTCGTCGGGCAGCGTGTGCTCGACCTCCGCGACGAAGCGCTCGACGACGCCGACCGCGTGCTCGTCGCCGAGCTCCTCGGTCATCCGCGTGTAGCCGGCGAGGTCGGCGAAGGCGATCGCGACGCGCAGGTGGCCGAGGTCCAGCCGCGCGTCGGGATCGAGCTCGGTCTCCATGTGGCCGACGACGTCCTGGTCGACGAAATGGGCGAGCAGGCGCTGGTGGACCTGGTCCATCATCGGCGAGGCGAGCGGCAGCAGCTCGGCCACGAGGCCCTGCATCTCCTCGGCCATCTCGACGCCGGGGACGCCCGCGCGCATGAGCGGCTCGTGGACGTACATGTGAAAGAGGCGCACCTCGGCGTCGGCGATCTGCGCCAGCGCCTGGCCGTAGACGCGGACGAGCTGGAGAAAGGCGACGAGCGGCAGGCCGGCGACGAGCACGGCCGCCGAGTAGCGCAGGAGCTCCATGTCGGCGTCGGAGATCCGGTCCACGGCCGAGGCCGGCAGGCCCATCGTCGTGAAGATCGTCTCGATGAGCTCGGGCTCGAGGCCCGTGTCGGTGACCGCCTCCTGGAGCGTGTGCGTCGCCTCCGGCGACGGAAAGAGCTCCTGGAGGTAGCCGAAGGCGAGGCGCCCGCTCTCCGAGGCGGCACGGATCTCCTCGAGCGAGTGCCCGCGCTCGCGCATCCGCGCGACGAGGCGGGCGTGTGCGATCGCGGGCCTCGTCCAGGTCCCGTCGAACTGCGCGATGAGGCCGCGGCCGATCCAGCGGCGCAGCGTCGCCGGCGTCGTGCCGATGTCGCGTGCGACCTGTGCCGTGCTGGGCGGGCGGTCGGCCGCGGTCACCCGGTCACGCACACGACGACGGCGGGACCGGGGCCCCGCCGTCTGCGGGCGATACGGCCCGCTGCCTCGGTCGGCGGCGCTCGTCTTCGTACCGGCGGCGCCTTGCGGATGGCGAGCCATCCACTGTTCGACCTGGTGTGTGATGCATACGCCTCGCGGCCCGCGCTGTCAACGCGCCTTAACGTCCTCAGACCTTCAGGTGCGGGTACTCGTCCTCGACGACCGCGCGGAACTGGGCGTACACCGGTTTCGTGATCGGGATGAGCGCGAGCGCCGCCTTGACGTCGCCGCTCGTCTTGATCCGCCGGCGCGCGATCGCGACCGCGACGTTCTCCTTGCCCTGGAAGTACTTGTTCGCCGTCTGCGAGGACATCGCCATCTTGACCTTCGGCTTCCAGTCGACGTCGTCGCTCCACTCCCAGTGGAGGTTGCCGTCCTCGCCCGGCTCGGCCGCGCGGATGTTGACGACCATGTCGACGTCCTCGAACTCGAAGCGCTGCGGCACGTCGGCGTCGCGCAGCTTCGGGCCCATGTCCGGGTCCTCGCTCATGAGCGTGAAGATGCGGTCCATGACGGTTCGGAACTCCTTCGGGCCGCTGAACTCGGCTCCCATGTGGCGGATGTCCTCCTTCGGTGGCGGATCAGGATCCGGCGGCCGGTGGCTCGGTCGCCGGCGGCTTGCGCGCCCGGGGGGCGGCGGACTTGGCGGCCGGGCGCCGTCGCGGCGCCGGCTTCGGCTTGGCCTCGAGCGCCTCGACGCGCTTCACGAGCGCGTGGACCTCGGCGCGCAGCGACTTCAGCTCGGCCTCTGACGCCGGCCGCAGCTCGTCGACGGCGCCGCGCAGGCGCCCGGCGGTGCTGCCGAGCTCGTCGAGCAGCTCGGAGATGCGCTCGCGCGGGATCTGCGCCTTGAACGCCTGCTCGGCGGCGTCGCGCACCTGCTCGGCGCGGGAAGGCTTCTCCTTCTTGGCCATCCGTCGATCATATGGACCGCCCCGATGCCAGTCCACATCCACCCCACCGCCGCGCTCGCCCCGCGCGCGCTGCTGCCCGGAGACCCCGGGAGGGCGCTGGCGCTCGCGCAGCTCGTGCTCGCCGAGCCGAAGATGTTCAACCACAACCGGGGGCTGTGGGGCTACACGGGGATCGCCGCCGACGGCGAGCCGATGACGATCCAGAGCACGGGCATGGGCGGGCCGAGCGCGGCGATCGTCATGGAGGAGCTCTGCGACCTCGGCCTCGAGGTGGCGATCCGCGTCGGGACGTGCGGCGCGCTCGACGGCGGGCTGTCGCTCGGCGACCTCGTCGTCGCCGATGCGGCGCTGGCCTGCGATGGCGCAAGCCGCGCGCTCGGGGCCGGCTCGCTCGTGCGCGCCGACCGCGAGCTCGTGCAGGCGCTGCGCGTCGCCGCGGGAGGCGCGGTGCGGTGTGGCGCCGTGGCTTCCAGCGACCTCTTCTACGACCGCGACGCCGACCGCGGCGCCGGGTGGATCGCGGCGGGCGCGATCGCGGTGGAGATGGAGGCCGCGACGCTGCTGCGCGTCGGCGAGCTGCGCGGGGTGCGCGTGGGCTGCCTGCTGGCGGTGTCCGACGTCTTCGATGCCGGCGGCGGCCGGCACCGCATCGAGCCCGAGGCGCTGATCGCCGCTGCGCAGCGCCTCGGCGAGGTCGGCGCGGCGGCGCTGGGTTAGCCCGAGACCTTCAACCGCTCCTGGCGCGAGGGCACCGGGACCGTCGCCCCCGGCAGCTCGGCGCGAAGCGCGGTGAGCTCGCGGGTGAGCTCGGCGAGCTGGCCCTCGATCGCCTCGAGGCGCGGCTCGATGGCGCTGCTCGCGGAGAGGCCGCCGATGCGGTCCTCGACGCGGTCGATGCCGTCCTCGATGCCCTCGAGGCGCTGGGAGACCGAGCGCACGCGCCGGGTGAGGCGCTCGATGTCGGCGGCGGACGGGAGGTTCAGCGCGGCGAGGGTCGCCTCCTGCACCGAGGTCGCCTTCTCCTTGGCCTCGAATGCACGTGCGATTGCACCGCTGATGAGCGGGTTGGCGAGGAGGTCCTCGGCGACCTTGCCGATCGTGTCCTCGCCCTGCTTGGTGAGCCGCTCGCGCAGGCCGTCGGTGTCCGTGTCGTCGTCGCTCATCGGCCTGAGTTCCTCTCGGCAGGTAGGGGCGTGGAGAGGCTAGCGCAGACGGTGCCTCGCGCCCGGGGGTGCGGCCTCGCGTGCACGCGCGCGCGCATCCGGGTTGCCTGCACCGACGCGCCGCCGCGTTCCGTCCGCCGGAGCAGGTCAAATGGCCTGCGCGGGACGCCGTTTAGATCACGTTTAGCGCTCGGACGCATTTCCCGATAGGCTGCCCCGCACGCGCATCGGGCTCGCGTACTTGGAACCTCCAGGGGGGAGATGCAGGGACACATGCACCACAAGCGTAGGTTGCTCACGGCTATGGCCGTGTCCGGCGGCATGGCCGTCGGCTTCGGAATCGCAGCGCTCCCAGCGAGCGCAAACATCCGGACCTTCGAGATCACGCTCATCGGCAAGATCAAGAAGACCGTCACGGTGGACGTGGGGCTCGACACCCCGCTCGACCAGATCAAGCTTCCGAACCTCGGACTGCCGGTCCTGAGCATCAAGGAGACGACGCCGGCTCAGGCGCCGTCGAGCAACGGCCTGTCGATCACGATCAAGCCCACGACGCCGACGCAGACCCCCGCTGCGCCGGTCACGGCCCCCCAGGCCGGTGAGCAGATCACGCCGCAGGCCGTCCCGAGCAAGAAGAAGGGCTCCAAGCAGGTCCCGAACGTGGTCGACACCCTCGGACGGCTCGTCCCAGGCGCCGCGCCCAAGCCCGAGCGCGACCGTCCCCGGCCGACCCGCCTGCGCCATTCCAACGGCATCCCGACGCTGACGAACCCGACGTTCTCGCTGGCCCTGCCAGGGCCCGTGCCGATCGGCGTCCCGAACTTCTTCATCAACAAGTTCGCGATCCCGCCGTTCCTCCTCCCGATCTACCAGGCGGCCGGCATCCAGTACGGCGTCCGCTGGGAGGTCCTCGCCGCGATCAACGAGATCGAGACGGACTACGGCCGCAACCTCAACGTCAGCTCCGCCGGCGCGATGGGCTGGATGCAGTTCATCCCGTCGAGCTGGAAGCAGTTCGGCGTCGACGCCAACGGCGACAGCAAGAAGGACCCGTACAACCCCGTCGACGCGATCTTCGCGGCCGCGCGCTACCTCAAGGCGGCAGGCGCCGACCAGGATCTGCGCAAGGCGATCTTCGCCTACAACCACGCCGACTGGTACGTCGAGTCCGTCCTCATGCGCGCCCGCTTCATCGGTGGCATGCCGTCGGACCTCGTCGGCTCGCTCAGCGGCCTGACCCAGGGCCTCTTCCCGGTGCACGCGTCGTCGAAGTACGCCGACGACCTCGGTGAGCGCGACGTCGCCCGCCGTGTCGCCCGCGGCCAGAACGCCGCGCTGCCGGTCGAGGCCAACGCGTCTCGCCGCGGCATCAACATCTACGCGAAGGCGGGCTCGCCGGTCGTCGCCGTCCAGGACGGCAAGATCGTCAAGGTCGGCAACTCCAAGCGCCTCGGCAACTTCGTCCAGCTGCGCGACGTGTACGGCAACACGTACACCTACGCGGGGCTGAAGAAGGTCGCCACGAAGGTGCCCGTGCCGAAGGAGAAGACGCAGAGCAAGGCGTCGATCGCGAAGGAGCTCGCGCTGCCGAAGGCAGACGCCGCTCCGCGTGTCGCCGCCAGCGCCGGCTCCAACAAGGGCGTCAAGGGCGCCGTCGAGAAGGCCGTCGACGCACCCGCCGCCGCCGTCCAGGAGACGGTCAAGGTCGCCAAGGAGCGCCTCTTCGCCAACCCGACGCGCCCGCAGGCGCTCGACAGCGGCGGCCGTCAGCAGCTGCTGGAGTCCGAGTCGGCGATCTCCGACGGCAAGGGCGTGAAGTCCTACTTCAGCGGCGTCTTCGGCCTCAACAAGGACGACGTCGTGCTCAAGCCGCTCGTGCCCGGCCGCAAGGTCATCGCCGGCACGATCCTCGGCCGCATCGGCACGACCTCGACCCTCCTGGCGCCGCACATGCTGTTCGAGGTCCGGCCGGCCGGCCGCGGCGCGCCGCGGATCGACCCGAAGCCGATCCTCGACGGCTGGAAGCTGCTGGAGTCCACCGCGATCTACCGCGCCCAGGGCAAGAACGCGTTCCTCGGCGAGAACGGCCAGGGCGCGACGATCGGCCAGATCCTGCTCATGAGCAAGGACGCGCTCGCACAGCGCGTGCTCGCCAACCCGCGGATCGAGACGTACTCCTGCGGCAAGCGCGACATCGAGGCCGGCGTCGTCGACCGCCGCGTCCTCGCGGCGCTCGAGTTCCTCGCGGCCTCGGGCCTGAAGCCGACGGTCACGTCGCTGCGCTGCGGCCACGGGCTGTACACGACCGCCGGGAACGTCTCGGCGCACTCGTCCGGCAACGCGGTCGACATCGCGAAGATCAACGGCATCCCGATCCTGGGCAACCAGGGTGCGGGCTCGATCACGGACGTCGCGGTGCGGCGCCTGCTGACGCTGCAGGGCACGATGAAGCCGGCGCAGATCATCACCCTCATGACGTACGAGGGCACGGACAACACGCTGGCGATGGGCGACCATTCCGACCACATCCACGTCGGCTACCGCCCGCAGTTCGATCCCACGACGAAGGCCGGCAAGCTCGCCGAGTCGGTCCTCAAGCCGTCGCAGTGGATCAAGCTCATCGACCGCCTCAGCAACATCGACAACCCGACGGTGCAGCTCAAGGCCTCGAAGTACGCGATCAAGGTCGCCAAGGGCCGGGCGAGCCGGGCGCACGCCGGCGAGTAGCGCCGCACGAGCATCGACGCAGCACCGGGAGCCGCCGTGACCACGTCACGGCGGTTCCTGTTCGTCCAGTTCGAGTTTCCGTGGGAGCTCGGCCCCGAAGCCGGCCGCTACACGATCCGTGAGCGCCTCGGCGAGCCGCCCGCCCACATCCTCGTCCTGAGCTCGCTCTCCGCGCCGCAACGCCACCTGCTCCCGGCGCGCCGCCGCGCGCGCGAGGCGGCGCCCGAGCCCGAGCCCGCGGCGGTGACGACGACGCGGGCGACGCTCATCGACACGACGGTCATCCACAGCCTCCAGGCCGCCGAGCTGCGCCTGCGCGAGGCCGACCTCGATGCGCTGGCCGACGCCGCGATCGCGCGGCTGAACCGCGTGCTGCACGCCCAGCGGATCGCGACGGCCGACCCGCACGCCCGCGAGGTCTCGCGCGAGCAGGCGCTCGTCGTGCGCGTCGGCTACGGCGACGGCGAGCGCGTCGCGGACGGGCGCTGGCACGGCGCCCGCGAGCTGCCGCCGGACGCGCGGCGCGAACGTCGCGGCGGGCGCGCGCGGTCGGCGGCCCTGCGCCCGCAGGAGCGGCTCGCCGCGCTGCTCGCGGGCCGCGACGCCGCGCTGGCCTGCGAGGAGCTCGCGCTGCGGGCGCGCGCTGACGTCGAGGCCGGCCGCCACCGCGAGGCCGCGCTGCAGTTGCGCGCCGCCTTCGACGCCGCGCTGGCCGAGCTCGAGCCATGGCGCGAGCAGCCGGGGATCGCGGCGCGCATCGAGGAGCTGCGCGGGCGCGCCGCGGACGTCGCCGAGGTCGCCGACGCGGCCCTGCGCAGCGGCCTCGACGACCGTCGGATCGCGCTCGTCGGCGAGGTCCTCGGCCGCGTCGAGGCGGCGCTGCGGGCGCGCGTGGCCGGCGGACGCTTGTAGGTGGCGCGATCTCGCGCGCTCACAGCGCGGCGACGAGCGCGCGCAGCTCGTGCTCGACGTCCCCGGCGAGCTTCACCGCGGCGTAGGCGTCGTAGGGCGTCGGGCCCTGCGTGACGATCGCGATCGCGCCGCCGGCGCGCAGCGTGAGCTCCGGCAGCTGGGCGACGGGATAGACCTCCAGCGACGAGCCGACGCAGAGCAGCAGCTCGGCGCCGGCGGCGAGCTCGCTCGCGCGCGCGAGCGCAGCGGGATCGAGGAGCTCGCCGAACAGCACGACGTCCGGCTTCAGCGGCCGGCCGCAGTCACAGGCCGGCACGACGACGTCTCCGATGCGGGCGATGACCTCCACGAAGCCGAAGCGCGCCCCGCAGTCCAGGCACGAGCTCGACGCGATCGAGCCGTGCACCTCGATGACGTCGCGGCTGCCGGCACGGCCGTGGAGCTCGTCGATGTTCTGCGTGATGACGGCGTCGAGCAGGCCGCGGCGCTCGAGCTCGGCCAGCGCCTCGTGCGCGCCGTTGGGCTGCTTGTCGCCGAGCGTCTGGAAGCGGTTGCCGTAGAAGCGCCAGAAGGCCTCCGGGTCGGCGCGCCACGCGTCGATGTGCGCGACCTTCATCGGGTCGACGTTCTCCCACATGCCGGTGCCGGGCGAGCGGAAGTCCGGGATCCCTGAGGGAACCGAGATCCCGGCGCCGGTCAGCGCGACGACCGACGCGGCGGAGCGCACGAGCTCCGCCAGCGTCGCGACGTCGTCGTGCGCTACTCGCCCTTCCACGCGGGCTTGCGCTTGCCGAGGAACGCGCCGATGCCCTCGCGCGCGTCGGCGCTCTGGAAGACCTCGGCGAAGGCGGCCTTCTCGGCCTCGATGCCCTCGTCGAGATCGGCGTCGCCGGCGGTCGTGCGCTTGATCGCGCCGACGGCCAGCGGCGCCTGGCCGCCGAGCTTGCGCGCCCACGCGAGCGTGACGTCGAACAGCTCGTGGTCGGGCACGACGCGGTTGACGAGGCCGATCTCGAACGCCTCCGCGCCGGAGATCGGATCGCCGGTGAGGTTGAGCTCGAGCGCGCGCGCGGTGCCGATGAGGCGCGGCAGGCGCTGCGTGCCGCCGAAGCCCGGGATGATCCCGAGGCTGACCTCCGGCTGGCCGAAGCTCGCCGAGTGCGCCGCGATCCGCACGTCGCAGCCCATCGCCAGCTCGCAGCCGCCGCCGAACGCCACGGCGTTGACCGCCGCGAGCGTCACCGTCGACGAGCTCTCCATCCGGCGCAGCAGCGCGTGGGCGTCGTGGAGCATCGCCGCCCCGCTCTCGGGATCCATCTGCGTGAACGCCTTGATGTCGGCGCCGGCGCAGAAGAGCATCGGGTTCGCCGACGCGATGACGAGCGCGCGGATCGAGTCGTCGGACTCGACGTGGTCCCAGATGCGGCCGAGCTCGGAGATCACCTGCGGCGACAGCGAGTTCGCCGGCGGGCGGTCGAGCCACGCGATGGCGGTCGCACCGCGCGTCTCCAGCTGCACCGCCTCGCCCTGCTCGAAGCCCTCGTCCGGGCGCTTGTAGGGGAAGAAGCCCTGGCCGGTCTTCGCGCCCAGGCGCCCCTGCGCGACGAGGCGGCGCAGGATGAGCGGCGGCGCGTAGCGCTCGCCCCACTCCTCCTCCGCGCGCTCGAGCGCTGCGAGGACCTCGTCCAGGCCGGTCTGGTCGGCGCGCGCGAACGGCGGCGGGATGAGCCCCGCGCCGGCCATCATGCCGAGGTCGATGTCGCGCGTCGTGGCGACGCCCTCCTCGAGCACGAGGCAGGCCTCGACGAACGCCTTGAGGATGAAGCGCTGGGCGAGCTCGTCGCCGTCGAACTCCGTCTCGCCCTCGCTCCGCGGCTGGCCGTTCTCGTAGAACCCCTTGCCGCCCGTCTTCGCGCCGAGCTCGCCGGCCTGGACGAGCGCCTGCATCCCGGTGTGGACGTAGAAGCTGTCGCCGTAGGAGGCGTGCAGGTGCTCGGCGACGTGCAGGACCGTGTCGAGGCCGAGCAGGTCGGTGAGGAAGAACGGGCCCATCGGCGCGATCCGCGACGCCGAGACCGAGTCGTCGATCGCCTTGATCGAGATGCCGCTCTCCTCCTGCCAGCGAAAGACCTCGCCGATCGCCGAGGTCAGGATGCGGTTGACGACGAAGCCCGGCTGCTCGCCGCAGGCGATCGGCAGCTTGCGGATCGCCTGGGCGAACGTCGTCGCGGCCTGCATCGTCTCGGGCGACGTGTCGGCGCCCTCGACGATCTCGACGAGGCGCATCATCGACGCGGGATAGAAGAAGTGGAAGCCGACGACCTTGTCGGGGCGGCTCGTCGCGTCGGCCATCTCGCTGATCGACAGCGCCGAGGTGTTCGACGCGAGGATCGCGTGGCCCGGCGTCACGGCGTCGAGCTCGGCCATGACGGCCTGCTTGATCGCCATGCGCTCGGGGACCGCCTCGATGACGAAGTCGACGTCGCCGAAGCCCTCGTACCCAGTCGTCCCGGTGATGCGCCCGAGGATCTCCTCGGCCTGCGCGTCGGCCTGCTCCTGGGTGATCTTCTGCTTGTGGACGAGCACGCCGAGCTGCGCCCGGGTGACCTCGCCGGCCTTCGCGAGCCCGACATCGACGAACTCCTGCTTGACGTCCTTGAGGACCACCGGGATTCCCGCCGAGGCGATGACCTGGGCGATCTCGCCGCCCATCGTCCCTGCTCCGACAACCGCGGCCTTGAACACGAACACGCTTTCAGGCTCCTTCGTTTCTCTTGGTGGCTAAGTCAGCTCGCGATCGGCCCGCAGCTCGATCGCGAATCGTCCGAGCGTGCGCCGCAGCGACTCGCGCAGCGCACGGCGGACGAAGAACAGATCGGTCAGGACGCCGCCGAAGCCGGGGCGCTTGAGCTCGTAGGCGAGCTCGAGCGTCATCTCACAGCCGCCGCCGAGCTCGGCGAAGGCGACCGACTGCGTCCCGAGCAGCTGCGCGTCCTCGACGCTCGTGACGAGGCGCGATCCCGGCTCGTACGCTTCGACGCGCTCGGCGACGCGGCCACGGCCGCCGGGGCGCGAGTCCCAGAGCAGGCGGGTTCCCGGCTGCGGCCAGTCGCCCTCCAGGCGCCCGACGCTCGCGAAGCCGTCGACGAAGCCCGGCCAGCGGCGCAGGTCGAGCCACAGCGCCTCGGCCTCGCCGACGCTCGCGCCCGGCAGCACGCGGCGCGCTGCGATCGCGCGCATCGTCCTCAGCCCAGCAGCTCGCCGCGGATGAGCGCGACCGCCGCCGCCAGCTCGTCCAGGTGCGGGACGATCTCCAGGGCGAGCCGGTCGCGTTCGGCCCCGCCGGCGTCCGTCAGGCGGTAGAAGCGCCGCGAGCGGCGCTCGGGGTGCTCCCACTCCCCCGCCACGAGGCTGTCGGCCTCCAGCGCGCGCAACAGCGGATACATCGTGTTCGGGTTGACCGCGACGAGCCCGCCGGTCAGCTCGCCCACCCGCTCCATGAGCTGGTTGCCGTACGACGGGCCCGCGCCGAGCAGGTGCAGGACGAGCAGCCGCAGCAGCCCGGCCTTGCGCAGGCCTGCGAGCAGCGGATCGGCCGAGCCGGGGCCCCCGCTCGCGGCCGCGCGCGCTCCCGCCGCGGCGCGGACGTCGCTGCGGGCGGCCGTCTCGGCGACGGCCGCCTCGGTCGAGACTCGGCGTGGGGCCATCGCCCGCAGTATGCCCGCCGCGGCGGGCCGCGGCGGCGGGCGTTCCGGTCATGCGCTGGAGAAACCGGCCGCTACGCGGTCGCGGTCGCCGGCTCCTCGATGCGCCGCGGCAGCAGCGTCTCGCGGGCGATGACGAGCCGCTGGATCTGCGACGTGCCCTCGTAGAGCTGCATGATCTTCGCGTCGCGCATGAGCTTCTCGACGGGGTAGTCCTTGATGAAGCCGTAGCCGCCGTAGACCTGGACGGCGTCGGTGGCGACCTCCATCGCGCTGTCGGCGGCGAAGCGCTTGGCGTGCGAGGACTCGAGCGTGTTGCGCTTGCCCTGGTCGAGCAGCACGGCGCTGTTCCACGTCGCCAGGCGCGAGAGGTGCACCTTCGTCGCCATGTCGGCGATCATGAACTGGATCGCCTGATGCATCGCGATCGGCACGCCGAACTGGACGCGCTCCTTGGAGTACTCCGTCGCGAACTCGAAGGCCGCGCGCGAGATGCCCGTCGCCATGGCGGCGACGCCGGGACGCGTGCGGTCGAGGACCATCATCGCGAGCTTGAAGCCCTTGTTCTCCTCGCCGAGCAGGTAGCGCGCGTCGATCTCGGTCTCGTTGAACGTGATCGTCGCGGTGTTCGACGCCCGCTGGCCCATCTTGTCCTCCTTCTTGTCCACGATGACCGTGTCGTCCTTGCGGACGAGGAAGGCGGAGATGCCGCGGTGGCCGGCCTCCGGGTCGGTCTTGGCGTAGACGACGAAGAAGTCGGCGTAGCTGCCGTTCGTGATGAAGCACTTCGAGCCGTTGATGACGTACTTGTCGCCCTTGCGGACCGCGCGCGTGCGCATGCCGCTGACGTCGGAGCCGGCGTCGGGCTCGGTGAGGCAGAAGGACGCGAGCTTCGGCGAGGCGACGAGCTCCTCGCCGAACTCGCGCTTGACCTCCTCGGAGCCGCCGATCATGACGGGCGCGGAGGCCAGGCCGTTGGCGCCGAGCGACGTCTGCACGCCCGAGCAGCCCCAGGAGAGCTCCTCCTCGATGAGGCAGCCCTCGAAGTAGTTCAGGCCGGCGCCGCCGTACTCCTCGGGGATGTGGGTGTTCATGAGGCCGACCTCGTGGGCCTTGTCGATGATCGCCTGCGGCCAGCTGCCGTCCCGGTCGAGCTCCCAGGCGACCGGGCGGATCTCCTTCGCGGCGAAGTCGTGGGCCAGCTCGCGAAGGCTCTTCTGCTCGTCTGTGAGCGTGAAATCGACCATGGGGTGGGCTCCTGGAGAGAGAGTGAAGGCTCTAGATTGACTGGTCAGTCAACGCTAGTACCCCGCAGCGTAGCGGAGGTCACAGCAAATGCGAACATACGGTCATGGAGGACGCTCTCGGGACGCTCGTCTGGGTCGTTGCGGCGGTCGGGGGGATCGTCGCGCTCATCACCCTCGCGGGCACCGCGCGCAACTACCGCGAGATCGGGGGCGGCGGCCTGACCCACGACAGCGACGACGCGCCCGGTGCGGGCGCTGCGGCCGAGCGCGACGAGGAGATCCGCCAGATGCTCGAGGCCCGCAACGCGCGCCGCGCCCGCCGCGGAGAGGCGCCGGTCGACCTCGAGACCGAGCTCGCGGCGGTCGACCCGCCCGCGGTCGACGCGGCACTGCGCGCGGAGGTCCGCGACCTCGTGGTTGCGCGAAACCACCGCCGGGTACGGGCGGGCCAGGAGCCGCTGGACGTCGAAGCCGAGGTGCAGCGGCGCATCGCAGAGCTGAACTGATAGAGATAGCCGCATGGCCAACCCTCGCCAATTCGACCTCGAGGACATCCTCAACCGCCCGGGGACGTACTTCAACCCGCAGACCGAGGTGCTCGTCGTCATCGACGACTCGCCGGACGTCGACACCGAGATCTTCAATCTCGAGGACTTCGAGGGAGCCGACTGGGTGCTGATCTCCGACGAGTCGCCGATCGACGAGAACGTCCGCGACGAGCTCATGCAGGCCTTCCAGGTCCGCCACGGCGCGGGCGCGTCGAGCCTCGACGCCGGCGACGACATCGTCGACGACGACGAGAACGAGCCGCCCGCGGCCGACGAGCTCGACGAGGAGTAGCGGCGAGACGGGCCGCTGCCGGCCCGCCCCGCGCAACTCGTCGTCCTAGCCGCGCGCGCGCACGAGCGCGGCGCCGCCCGCCAGGAGGCCCAGCGCGCCGACGATCAGCGCGATGATCGGCAGCGTGTTGCCCTCGTCGTCCTCGTCGTCGTCGGACGCCGTGGCGGCGGCGGCCGGCGTCGCCGGCGCGGCCTCGTCGCCGCTGTCGGCGACGAGCGTCACCTGCGGCGCGGGACGGTCGCTGCCGGGCGCGCCGATCCAGCGAACGACCTTGTTGCCCTCGTACGTCTGGATGGCCTTGAACGTCAGCTTCGAGCCGGCCTTGTCCGGGAGCCCGACCGAGAGGCCGAAGTCCTGGAACTCGCCGGGCCCGATGCCGTCGCCGGTGGCCGTGAACGTGAGCTTGGAGACCTCCTCGGTCACCGTGTCGCCCTCGTCGGTCGTCACCGGGGTGGCGAGCTTGCGGGTGGCGGTCGCGATGTCCCAACCGGGCACCGGCTCGTACGACGCGCTGGCGAAGCCGGGCGGCATCTGCAGCTCGATCTTCGTCGTCGCCTTCGACGCGTCCTCGTTGGGCACGCGGACGTCGAGGCGGGTGAAGCCGCCGGCGGGGGCTTCGCTGGGCTGCAACGTGACGTGCGCTCCGGCGGCGGCCGGCAGCGTGAGCGCGACGGCGATGGCCGCCGCGGCGATGGTGCTGGTCTTGCGGTTCATGGTGTGGCTCCTTGCTGGATCAGATGGATGACGGTGTGGGGCGTGTCATCCACCGTGGCGGCGGTCGCGCGGCGACCGCGGCGGCGACGAGCCGGCCCCCGCGCGGCAGCAGCGCCTGCGAGCGGTGGCGCACGAGCCGCGCCGGCCCGCGGGGGCGCTGGGCGGCGACCGGCGCGCGGCGGGAGCGCAGCAACGTGATCGCCTGCTCGCCGGGGTAGCGGCGCAGCAGCAGCGCGCACAGCAGCGCGAGCAGCGGCGCCACGGAGACGAGGACGGCGAGCGTCACCGCACCGGGACCTTCAGCGAGGTCGTGTACTCGTCGAACTCCGAGACGCGGCTCGTGACGGCGAGCGTCCAGTCGCCCGCCGGGACGAGCTGGACGGTGTCGACGACGTAGTGGCCGGGTCCGGCCGCGCGCGCGGTCGCCGGCAGCGGCCCGATGCGCCTGGACGGGAGCGAGAGCGTGACCGTCAGCTCCTTCGTCGCCTGAAACGGGGTGCCGTCGCTCGCGCGGAGGACATAGAGATGAAGCTCGTTGGGGCCGACGCGCGCGGGGTCCATCGTGACCTCGAGGCTCAGCGGCCCGAGCTTCGTCGTCGCGCCGAACGGGCCTGCGGCCAGCGATTCGGGCGGCGGGTAGCTCACGAGCGCGGACGTCACGCCGAGGACCGTGACGACGAGCAGGACCTCGGCGCGCAGCGTCCGGCGCAGCAGGTGCCCGGCGGCGCCCGGCGCGGCGCCGGCCTCGGCGGCCCGGCGCAGCGCCGGGATGACGCGGCGGCGGTTGACGGCGCCGAGGACGACGAGCGCGACAAGCAGCGCGACCTTGATGACGACCGCGCGCCCGAAGCCCGTGTCGAGCACGGCGCTCCAGGACCCGATGTGGACGATCGACTGGATCGTGCCGGTGACGAGCAGCACGACGACGCACAGCAGCGCGATCGCCGAGAAGCGCTCGAGCGCCGGCGACAGCAGGCGCGCACGATCGCCCTCCGCCAGTTGCCGCGTCGCGCGGGGCAGCGCGACCAGCAGGACGACGAGGCCGCCGATCCAGGCGCTCATCGCGAGGACGTGCGCGACGTCGAGCGTGAAGAGCAGCGCGACCGGCGACTGGACGCTCGCGTGACCGGCGAGCGCCGGCGCGATCGCGATGAACGCCGCGGGGACCGCCGCGAGCAGGAGCGGACCGCGCGGGACGCCGGGCGCGGCGAGGCCGTCGGCGCCGAGCGCGACCGAGCGCAGCCCGGCGGCGGACGGCTCGCGCGCGCCGCGCAGCGCCAGCGCGACGGCACCGGCGAGGACCGCGAAGGCGAGCATCCGCGCGCCCCACACCTCGCCGAAGCGCGTGCCGAGGACGTCGCCGACGACGCCCGGCGACAGGGCCTCCCAGCCGCTCGTCGCGCCGGCCGTCGCACCCTGCAGGACGATGCCGGCGGCCCCGCTGAAGATCCCGAGCGCGCAGGCGCCGAGCAGGAGCCGGCGCAGGCGCCGCAGGAACGCGGCCGCGGCCTCGCGCCACTCGTCCTGCGACCCGGCGGCGGCGCGCAGCGCCGGCAGCCAGACGGCGAGCAGGAACGCGAGGCCGCCGAGCGCGAGGGCCGTCGCGAGGTAGTTCACACCGCGCGCGACGCCGAATGCGCCCTGCGTGCCGGGACCCGCGTTCGAGTCGCCGATGAGCTCTGCGACCGTCGGCGCCGCGGCGGCCCCCGGCGCCCCGATCGAGAAGACGAGGCCGCCGGAGACCGGATGGCCGTCGGCCGAGATGACGCGGTACGTCGCGACGTACGTGCCGTCGGGCAGGTTCGGCTTCAGCCCGATCGCCAGTCGCGAGCCGCTGCCGCCCGGATGCACGGTGCGGGCGTCGTCGACGCGCTCGGCGGCGGCGTCGAAGACCTGCACGGCGCCGAAGTTGCCCTCGACGGACTCGCTGAAGTGCAGCACGATCTGGCGCGGCTGCACCTGCAGCGTCTGCCCGCGCTGGGGCACGGTGTCGACGAGCGTCGCGTGCGCCCACGCCCCCGTGGGGAGGGCGAGCAGCGCGAGAAGCGCGCAGGCCAGCGCGCGGGCGCCGCGTCTCACCAGGCCTCCCCCTTCGGCACGGCCTGGCCGGCCGCCCCGCGGCGGCGGCGGACGACGACGACCGCCGCGCCGGCCAGCGCCACGAGGACGCCGAGCGCGACGAAGGGCGCGACGGGCGTGCCGCCCGCCGACCCGCGCCAGAACAGCTGCCCGTCGATCGAGGCGCGGATTGGTCCCTGACGAACCGGCACCTGCCAGTCGAAGATCTTCGTGCGCTTGGTCTTGTCCTTGACCTGGGACGGCGTGTTCTTCGCCATCCAGTGCATCCGATGGTCGTGGAACTCATATCGCCCGCTGCGCTCGACGATGCGCCATCGCGGCGCCGCGCCGGCCTTTGCCGTCGGCGGGACGGGCGTCCCGAGGAGGCGGTCCTGGTTGAGGTAGTAGGCCGGCGAGCGGAGGTTCGCGGAGACCGTCCCGTCGGGATCCATGCGGATGTACGGCTCGTCGTTGTAGCCGTAGATCGTGATCGCGGCGCTTCCGCGATACGTCACCTCGAGGCGGTCGTCGCCGTTGAGGACCTCGACGGAGAGGCCCTCGATGGCGGGCTTCACGCCGCGGACGATCGACTCGTAGTCGGGGCTGCCCTGGTGGGCGGATGCAGCGGTGGGGACGATCAGTGCCGCGAGTGCGCAGAGCGCGGCGGCGAGGATGCGACGGGCCATCGGCGGCCCCTCCTTCGGTGGGTTCGGAGGCGGCTCCGGACCACGAGGCGCCGGAGCGGGCTAGGCGGTGAGGCGGGCCATGACCGGCGGCGGGCGCACGGCCAGGGCCGCGGCGATGAGGCGCCCACCGCGGGGCAGCGCGCGCGGCGCGCGGCGCGCGCGTGAAGCGATCGTCGTCGCCGGGCGACGCCGCGCGCAGCCCAGGACCGCGGCGAGGCGCACGAGCTGCCCCTCGCCGACGAAGCGCCCGGCGAGCAGCGGGAGGGCGAACACGAGCGCCGGCGCGGCGAGCAGGACGTCGCTGTGGACGCCGACGAGCGTCGTCGCGGCCAGCGCGAGCGTCAGCGCGGCGAGGCCGAGGAGCAGCTGGCGGTCGCGTCGCGTCATCCGAGCCCAGCATGGTGACCTACAGGTCCGACCGCCGCAACCGCCCACCCCATCCGAGCGGCCAGGGTGCGGCCACGGCTCGCCGCGCTCCTGCTATACCTCGGGCCGCCATGCCCGCCCCGCGGCCCGTGTTCCGGATCCTGTCGCTCGCCGTCGCCTTCGCGGCGTTCGCGGGGGCGCTGCTCGTTCCGGGCATGGAGACGGGGGTCCTCTTCCTGTCGCCGGCGATCGTCGTGCTGGCGATGCTCTGCACCGGCACGTACGTCGGCGAGGAGCGCCTCGCGCGCCTCGCCGCGGCCTGGCAGGAGCGCTGCCCGCAGCGCCCGCGTCACGCCGGCCTCGCCCCCCCGCTCCGGCCGCGCGCGCTCGTGCCGCGCGGCGGACGGCTCGTCGCGACCTCGCTGGCCGTCCGGCCACCGCCCGCCCTCCTGCCTGTGCGCTAGCCACGCCGGGCCGTTCGCGGCCCGGTGAGCCGATTCGTCCAGCAGAGACGGGGCAGCCGCTCCGTCCGAGGAGGTCCAGGTCATGAGGTTCCCCATGCGGCCGGCCGCGATCGCGATCGCCGCGTTCGCCGCGCCGGTGCTGACCGCGCCCGCGCTCGCACACGAGACGGTGACCGATCGCGGCGTCGCGGTCACGATGCACGTGCTGCCCGACGACGAGCCGGTTGCGGGCAGGCCGTCGACGATCGTCATCGTGAAGGTCGCGCCGCGCAGCGGGAGGTTCACGTTCAAGGCGTGCACTTGCCGCATCAAGGTGGCCCACTCCTCCGGACACGTCCTGCTCGACCGCCGGACCGGCAAGCGCACGTCGTTCACCTTCCCCGATCCCGCCGCCTACGAGATCACGTACTCGGGCACCTATCGCGCCAGGGGCGGCAAGACCAAGCGGTTCTCCACCGCGTTCGCGATCCGCGCGAACTGATCACCCACAGAGAGCAGAAATCGTCATGAGCATCAGCAGCAAGCAGACCCGTACCGCCGTCCTCGCCGCCGCCCTGAGCGCCGGCGCCGTCGCCCTCGCCGTCCCCGCGCTGTCGGCGGGGCACGCGACCGTCACCGCCCTGCAGCCGCAGGGCGCCTCGCTGACGGGCGCGAGCGCGACCTACGTCGTGCGCGCGCCGAACGAGAAGGACGCGCAGAACACGTGGAAGATCGTGATGATCGTCCCGGCCGAGGTCCAGGAGAGCATCAGCTTCAAGCAGATCCCGGACTGGAAGCTCAAGATCACCAAGCGCGACACCGGCAGGAAGACGTCCGAGGGCGAAGCCGTCATGGCGGTCACGCGGGCGTCGTGGACGGCCCGCGCGAAGGACGCCGAGGTCGAGCCGAAGATGTTCGGCGAGTGGCCGGTGCGCTTCCGCAACCCGGCGACGCCGATGTCCCTCTGCTTCGGGATCGCGCAGTACTACCGCAACACCCAGGGCAACCGGGTCAAGCCCGAGATCGTCAACTGGACCGGCGACCCCGCAACCGCCGACACACCGCGCTCGTGCATCGACATCAAGGCCTCGGCCTAGTCCTCGTCGCGCTCGTGCTCGGCGCCGTCATGGCGCCGGGCGCGGCCGCGCACGTGACGCTGCAGCCGTCCACCGGCCGTCCGGCCGACCTTCAGCGCTACCGCGTCATCGTGCCCAACGAGCGCGAGTCGGAGGCGACGACCGGCCTCGACCTGCGCATGCCGGCGGGCATCGCGTTCGCGCTCGTCGAGGCGTCGCCCGGCTGGCGGACGCAGATCGTCAAGCGCGGCAGCGCGATCGCCGAGCTGCGCTGGCGATCGGGGCGCGTGCCGCCCGGCGGGTACGCCGAGCTGCACTTCATCGCCCGCAACCCCGTGCGGACCGGTGCGTTGCAGTGGAAGGCGCTGCAGCGCTACGACGACGGCAGCGTCGCGCGCTGGATCGGCAGCCCGAGCAGCGACCAGCCGGCACCCATGACGCGGCTGAGCGAGAGTGCCACTCCGGTCGACGTCGTCAGCACCCACGGGGAGTCCGGCGCCGGCGCCGGCGCCGCTGACGAGCCGGCCGCGCCCGCGGACGACGCCGGCGGCCGCGACGGTCTGACGCTCGGGCTCGCGATCGCGGCGCTCGCCCTGGCCGCCGCCGCGCTCGGCCTCGCGGTGCGGCGCCGCTAGGCGTCCGGCGTCGCGGCGGGCGCCGGGGCGCCGTGTGTGTCGGCGTCGGCTTCGGCGTCGGCGCGGCGCTCGGCGGCGCCCGCCGGGTCGCGCCGGTCGGCCACGAGCGACGCCACGATGCCGATCGTGAAGGCCAGCGCGACGAGCGCGAGGTTCATGACCGGCCCGATGTGCACCCACTCCTCGACGAGGAGCTTCACCGCGATGAGGCCGAGCACGAAGGCGATCGTCTCGTCGAGGTAGCGGAAGCGGCGGATGAGCCCCTCGACGAGGACGAACAGCGCCCGCAGGCCGAGCAGCGCGAAGACGTTGCCCGCCCAGATGATGAGCGGATCGCGGGTGATCGCGAACGCGGCGGGGATCGAGTCGACCGCGAACGCGATGTCCGCCGCGACGATCGCCGTGAGGCAGAGGAACACGGGCGTGACGTGGCGCTGCCCCTTCTCCGTGACGAACCAGTGCCCCCCGCGGAAGCCGCTCGTGACGGGAAAGACCTTGCGCACGCCGCGGACGACGATGTTGCGGTCCGGGTCGACGTTCTCGCTGACGCCGCGGTAGATGCGGTAGGCGAGCACGAGCAGCAGCACGCCGAGCAGGTAGAGCACGACGTGGAACTGCTCGATGAGCGCGGTGCCGCCGAGGATCGCGAGGCCGCGCAGCGCCAGCGCGGCGATGATGCCCCAGAACAGCAGGCGGGCCCGGTGCTCGTGCGGGACGCCGAAGTACGCGAAGAGCAGGATGAAGACGAAGAGGTTGTCGAGCGACAGCGAGCGCTCGATGAGGTAGACGGTGACGTAGTTGACCCCGTCCGAGCTGCCGTTCAGCGCGACGACGACGCCGGTGACGGCAAGCCCGAGCACGAGCCAGCCCAGCGACCAGATGACGCTCTCGCGGAACGTCGCCTCGCGTCCGCGCGCGAAGAAATGCACGTCGACGACGAGCAGCGCGACGAGGACGACGACGAGCCCGCCGAGTTCCAGGAGCTCCATCGGCTAGCGCAGCACTACGCGTAGAAGAAGACGACGCCGAGCACGGCGTAGACGGCCAGGAGTTGGAAGCCCTCGTACCACGTCGACTCGCCGTCGTGCGTGACGTGGTTGGCGATGAGGATCGCCAGGAAGACCGCGCCGAGCTCGAAGCCGTTGAAGACGAGCGACATCGGGTTGGGCCCGACGAAGAACGAGGCGAAGACGAGGACGGGCGCGGCGAAAAGCGCGATCTGCGCGCTGGAGCCGATCGCGATGTTCACCGAGAGGTCCATCTTGTTGCGCGCGGCGAAGTAGATCGCGACCCAGTGCTCGGCGGCGTTGCCGACGATCGCCACGACGATGAGGCCGACGAAGAACTGGCTGAGGCCGATCGCCTCCGACGCCTCGCCGATCGAGCCGACGAGGATCTCCGACATGACGCCGACGGCGACGCCCGCGCCGGCGAGCATCAGGACGGATTTGCGCACGCTCCACGGCTCGCCCTCGATGTGCTCCTCCGCCTCCGCGGTCGGGTTGAAGAGCGACCGGTGCGAGCGCAGCGAGAAGTAGAGCCCCGCGACGTAGGACAGCAGCAGGATGAACGCGACGATGAGCGACATCTGCTCGAGGTCGGAGCCGAAGTCCACGTGCTCGGCCCCGACCTGCGGCAGCCCGCCGCCCGCGACGAGCTGGAAGATCGTCGGCATGACGAGCGCGACGGCGGCGAGCAGCAGCATCGACGACTGGACGCTCGCGGCCGTCGGGTTGAACGTCTGGCGCTCGAACTTCAGCCCGCCGACGAGCATCGACGCGCCCATGACGAGCAGGATGTTGCCGAGGATCGAGCCGATGAGCGAGGCCTTGACGACCTCCTGCAGCCCCGCGTTCAGCGCGAAGAAGGCGATGATGATCTCGGGCGCGTTGCCGAACGTCACGTTCAGCAGGCCGCCGATCCCGGGCCCGGCGCGGTGCGCGAGCTCCTCGGTCGCGCGCCCCATGAGCGCGGCGGTCGGGATGACGCCCGCCGCCGCCGCGCCGAAGATCAGGGACGCCTCCGCGTGCCCGAGCTCGAGCGCGATCGCGAGCGGGATGAACGGGACGAGCAGGTAGGGCCAGCCGGAGCCCGACAGCAGGAAGCGGCGGAGGTCAGCCACGGGCAGCGGTCAACTGGCGCAGGTCGCGGTCGGGCTCGATGCCCCAGCGGCGGGCGAGCGCGTCGAGCTCGGTCGTCATCTCCCAGCGGTCCGGGCGCGGCTCCCCGGTGTAGTCGGGCGCGGCGCCCTTGAGCGCCATGCTGCCGGTGTTGTCGCCGATCGCGCGGATCTGCGCGAGCTCTGTCTCGTCGAGGAGCACGTCATGCGGAGTACCCACGAGCTCGGCGCGCTTCTCCTCGATCGTGCGCGCGTCACCGGTCTCCTGGATGAGCGTCGGGACCGCGCAGCGCACGCCCGGCTGGGCCAGGCACCACTGGACCGCGAGCTGGAGCATCGTCAGCCCGTGGCGCTCGGCGATCGGGCGCAGCCGCGCGAGCTTCTCGGCGCCCGCCTCGACCCAGCCCTGCGGGCGGAACGTGCGGTGATCGCGCGGCGGGAACGCGTGCCCCGGGCGCACGTCGTCCCAGAACAGCCCGCCGTAGTCGACGACGCGCGTGATGAGGCTCACGTCGTGGCGGGCGGCGGCCTCGAGCACGAGCTCCCCCGGCCACGGCTCGAGCGGGTTGAGGATGACCATCGCCCAGTCGATGAGCTCGCCGAAGCGCTCGAGGCAGTCGATGACGTCGAGCGTGAAGCCGTTGGCCGGGCCGGGGGCGACGCCGAGACGGCCGGCGAGGCCCTCGTCGCGGACGGCGCGCAGCGCGTCCCAGACGACCTCGCTCGTGTAGCCGGTGCGGTCGGGGTTGTGGAGCAGCAGGACGTCGAAGGCGTCGATGCCGATGCGCTCCAGGCTGCGCTCGGTGGCCATCCGGACGTAGTCGGCGTACTCCTCGGGGCCGCGCAGCCGTGGGTCGGTGAAGCGCGGAAAGCCCTTGGCGCCGTCGCGCTCGCCCTCGTAGAAGTCGTGGCCGATGGCGCCCACGACGCAGAAGTCCTCGCGCGGCACGCCGGCGAGCGCGCGGCCGAGCAGCTCGTCGGCCTCGCCGGCGCCGTAGGCGTCGGCGGTCAGCAGCGTGTCGAGGCCGTCGCCCGGGCGCAGGAGCGCCTCCAGGCGGGCCTCGTCGATCGCCTCGCCGAAATGCAGGTAGCGGCCACCGCTCCAGGTGCCGATCGCGGTGTGGGCCGGGTCGCGCATCGCGCTCACAGGGTACGCGGCGGCGGCTAGGGAGCGAGGTCCGCCACGCAGCGGACGATGTCGGCGGAGCTGCCGCCGGCGTTCGTCAGGCACGAGAGCAGCTTCGAGCCCCCCGCGCCGGGGCCGATGCCGCCGGTGATGCCGGCGCCCAATCCCCCCAGCAGCGCGCCGAGCCCGCCCTCCCCGGTCAGCCGCGAGAGCGGTCGCGGGTTCGCGGGAGCGACGATCTTCGCGGGCGCGCCGTTGACGTCGTCGAGGCGCGCGCGGAGCGTCAGGCGCCCGCCGTCGAGGCCCTGGATCGGCGACTGCCCGTCCTTGAAGGCGAAGCTCACGACGACGGCGATCTGGCGCAGGATGTGGTCGTCGGCACCGCTCCAGACGTCGACCTTCGCGGAGTTCACGGCGTCGGCGATCTGCCCGCGGAGCTTCGGCGTCAGGAGGCTGTCGCCGCCGCCCGTCTTCTGGAGCAGCCGCGCCACGTCGGCGAGGAGCTTCGCGACGTCGACGTCGCCGCCGACGCGGTCGGTCTGCACCCCGGCGACGCGCTCCCGGCCCTTGCCCTCGGGGTTGCGGATCCATGACCGCGGATCGATCCCGAGCGACTTCAGGCCCGACTGCGGCTTCGCGGACGACCTGCCGAGGCCGCTGCGCAGCTTGCTGACGAAGCGGTCGTCGACGCGGTACGCACGGTCGTCGAGCGTCACGAACGCCTGCTTGCCGGTGGACGTCGCCTCCCCGGCGAACTGCTGGCCGGCGAGCGTCGCGAGGAACGAGAGCGCGAAGCGCGGCAGATCGTTGCCCGACGGCGCCTCGAACGGCCCGTTCAGGCGCAGCGCGATCGGGCCGCCGAGCTTCAGCAGGCCCTCGGGCGCGAGGTTGAGGTTCGCGCTCAGCCGCCCGCGCTCGATCTTGCCGGCGGTGGCGCCGAAGGTCTGCTGCAGCGTCTGCTCGGCGCCCGCATCGCCGCTCTTGTCGTCCGAGCCTCCGCAGGCGGCGACGAGCACGGCGCAGGAGAGCGTGCAGACGAGGACGAGGAGCAGGCGGAGGGGCGCGATCATGAAAACGTTCTGCAAGGGCAACTGCAGCGGTCGGGCGGGGTTCAACCTAGCATCGTCGCAGTGCGCTGGACCCCGGTCTCATGGCTCGCGCCCGCGCTGCTGCTCGCGCTCTGCACGACCGCCTCCGCCTCGCCGCTGCTGACCCTTCGCGCGGACGGCTCGACGTTCTCTCGCGAGGATCGCTTCCTGCCGCCGGCGGGCGATCTCGCGCCCGCGACCGGCATCCGCGGGCCCGCCCGGCCGCGCGCCGCCGCCACGCCGAAGCGCACCGTGGCCGGCGAGCTCGCCGCGCTGCTGGCGGCCGGGGTCATCGATCAGACGACGCACGACGGCTACCGCCGGATCTACGCGGACGCGCGGGCGACGCGCTCGAAGCTCACGGGCGCGCGGCGCGTCGCGCTGAGCGCCGTCCTGCGCAACCTCGAGGCCATCGCGTCCACCGGAGAGCTCGTCGTCTCGCGCCTGCCGGCGCTCTTTCAGACCGTTGCGCGCAATCGCCAGTGGTGGTCGAACGGGCCGCTCCTGCGCCACGGCCGGCGGGTGAGCTTCGCGGGCAGCCGGCTCGTCTGGCAGTTCTACTCCGGCGAAGGGCTGCAGATCCAGTGGCTCGGGACGTTCGGCAAGGCCAACGGCCTGTGGCAGGGGCTGAAGTACGACCCGCAGCTGCGCGAGCTGCTCGACGAGGCGCTGACGCTCGCGGCGCAGCGGGCGGGCGGGATCGCGTGGGAGTACCTCTTCCGCTTCGACGGCGGGCGCCCGCCGTGGGTCAGCGGCCTCGCGCAGGGCACGGCGGTCCAGGCGCTGGCGCGGGCAGCGGTCCGCCTCGGCGAGCCGCGCTACTTCGAGGCCGCGCGCGCCGGCCTCGGGATCTTCCGCGAGCCGCCGCCCGCGGGCGTGCGCGTCGCGACGCCGGCCGGCGCGCACTACCTCATCTACTCCTTCGCGCCGGGCCTGCGCGTGCTCAACGCGTTCACGCAGTCGCTCAACGGCCTCCACGACTTCGCGCTGCTCGCCAACGACGCCGAGGGGCGCGCGCTGTTCGCCGCCGGCGAGGCGCAGCTGCGCGCGGAGCTGCCCGCCTACGACACGGGCGGCTGGTCGCGCTACTCGCTCGCGCCCCGCGACGCCGACGTCCACTACCACGCGCTCGCGCGCGACTTCCTGCGCAACCTCTGCGAGCGGCTGACGGAGAACCTCGCGCGTCCGCAGGTCGGCACGGCCGCTCAGACCGGCGGCACGCCCGCGACGCCGCTGCCGGGGACCGCCCCGCCGCCGCCGCCGGCCGATCCCGCGCCGTACTGCGGCGCGGCGCAGCGCTTCACGAGCTACCTCGCGCAGCGTCCGCGGATCGCGCTCGTGACGTCGCGCGCACACGCCGGCAGGCCGATCTCGATCCGCCTCGCCCTCGACAAGCCGGCGCTCGTGACGCTCAGCGTGCGCCGCCGGGGGCGGACGCTCGTCGTCCTGCGCGATCGCCTCGCCAGCGGGCGGCGGTCGCTGCGCTGGAAGCACCCGCCGCGCGGCGGCGGGCTGTTCGGCGTGCGCCTGGATGCGACCGACCTCGTCGGCAACCGCGGCTCGTCAGACGGCAGGCTGCGCGTGCTCCGCGCGCGCCGGTAGCCGGCTTGGGTCCGGTCAGCGCAGGGACTTCGGGCAGGTGCCGGGGATCCAGCCGTAGATGCGCGGCCGCTGCGGGTTGCCGGTGCGGATCGACCAGTAGCGCCAGATGAGCGTCCCGTCGCTGTTGGGGTCGCAGGACTCGAAGGCGTCGACCTTCGCGACCGGCGTGCCGACGCGCACCATCCCACGCGCGATCCCGCCGACGGAGACGTTCGTCGTGTTCGAGTTGAAGTACACGACGTTGCCGAAGGCGGGCTTGGCGTCGTACTCCGTGACGGAGTTGACGACGCCGTTGGAGAGGCGGGCGTGCGCGGTCGCGCCGACGCGCGGGTTCGCGAGCGGGCGCAGCTTCCCGCGCTCGGGCCCGCTCGGCCCGCAGCCGGTGCCGCGCTGGCGGGCGAACGCGTCCAGCGCGCGGCGGCCGGAGGGCGAGGCGGCGTTCAGCGCGCGGGTGTCGAGGAACGCCTGGGTGCCGCCCGACGGCGCGCGGGCGATGACCTGGACGAGCGTGTGCGTCTGTGCCTGCGCGGTGCTCGCGGCGCACCCGCGGCCGCGGACGCGGACGGAGGTCACGCGGTAGGGCGTCTCGTCGGGCCCGAAGACGGTGAACGGCCGCTCGCCGCCGGCGACGAGGCGCCCGATCGGCTGGCCGAGCGAGTCGATGAGCGGCCACGTCGTCGCGCCGCCCGCGGCAGGGTTCGGCGCGAGGTCGTCGACGCGCTCGCTGAAGGTCACCTCCTGGTTGCGCAGTGCCCGGAACGCGGCGCGGCTGAGGTCCGGCGTGCCGTGGCGCGCGGTGCGGCAGTCGGCGATGCGGTGGCCGGTGGGCGGCGTGCAGGCGCGGCCCTTGTAGCTCGCGTGGGCGCCGGCCGCCGTCGCTGCTGACAAGACGGCGAGGAGTGCGATCGTCGGGCGTGGGCTCATCGTGGGTGCCAACGCGGGCGGCGGGAGGAAGTCGCGCTCGCGGGGTTCGTGTCGTCTACGACGTCTCTGAGGCAGTCGGGAGGCTTGCGCGGCTCGGTGGTCGCGTCGGTCCGCGTCGGTCCGCGGCGGGCCGCGGCGGTCGCGGCGGCTCCGGCGTCCACCGGGGCCGGCGTGCGTCGTGTCGACTCAGGGGGTCCATAGGCCACCTCGTTCGACACGACCGTGAGAGACCGCGGATTCCGGAGGCATCGTGACACGCCCGCGCGGGAGCCGGCGAGGCTCGCTCCGAGCGCCGTGACGGCCACGGCCACACCACCCTCAAAGCCGCCGTTCGCCCGCGCCGGCGCCCGACGGCCGCGTTGAGTCACCAGCGGGTCACCAGCGGGTCCCCACCGACCCGCCGCGTACAATCGTCGCGATGGCCGCCGACGGCGCAACCTCCCGCGCGCAGCGCCTGCGCGCGGCGTACGGCGCCCTGGACCGCGACCAGCGCTTCGCCGCGACCGCCGCCGTCGGGCTGCTCTTCACGATGTTCCTGCCCTGGTATGAGAAGTCCGTCGTCATCCCGGGCAGCCGGAGCTTCGCGAAGGACTCGATCAGCGCGTTCGGCGCCGTCTCGTTCGTCGAGGCCGCGATCTTCCTCGTGTCGGCGGGCGTCATCGCGCTGCTGCTCGCGCGCGCCGACCAGCGCCCGTTCCACCTCCCCGGCGGCGACGGCACCGTGATCTTCGCCGCCGGCGTGTGGGCGACCCTGCTGATCTTCTACCGCGTCTTCGATCGCCCGGACATCAGCGGCGACGGCGGGACGGTCGGCATCCAGTGGGGCTTCTTCGTCGCCTTCATCGCCGCGGGAGCGCTCGCGGTGGCCGGCCAGCGGATGCGCGCCGCCGGGCGCCCCGAGCCCGGAGAGCGCCGGCCGCGGCCCGCGGCGAGCACCGAGGTCGTGCCGGCCGCAGACGCGCCGACCGACATCGTGCCCGCCTCCGAGGCGCGGACCGGCGTCGTCTCGTCGGAGACGACCCGGCGCAGCCGGGCGGTCACCCGCGCGGACGCCGAGCAGCTGACGTTCGACGATCCCGCCGGCGACGAGGACGACGAGCCGCCGCTGCGACCCGGCGAGATCCCCCGGGCGCGCGACCAGCGGTGACCCCCGCCGCGCGCCGGAAGGCACGCGCGGCGGGAAACCTCCGAACGGGTCAGGGCAGCCGCACCGATGCCACGGTGAACGGCAGCACCGGGTTGTTCGTCGGCCGCTTGTCGAACTGCGAGTTGACGACGAGCAGGCGCTTGCCGTCGCGCGCCGCGCTCGCCGGGAACGCGAACAGGTCACTCTTGACCGTGGCCTCGATGCGACCCTCGCTCCTGTTGCGGCGGAGCTTCACGACCGCGACCTCGTTGTTGGCGTTGCGCACGACGTACAGCCGGCTGCCGTGAGCCTCGAGGCCGTCGCCGTTGACGACGTTCGCGCTGCCGAGGTCGATCTCGCGCACGGCCTTGTTCGACGTCCTGATCGTGAAGAGCTTGCCGGTGTTGGACTGCACGATCGCGAGCCGCTTGCCCTCGTCGAAGCTCGTGATGCCGTTGACGTTGAAGCCCGCCTGCTGCACGAACGCCGTGCCGGTGAGGTCGAGCCAGGGCTCCAGGTCGCCGACCGTCGCGCCGCTCGTCGCGGCGCGGAAGATGATCGGCCGCCGCGAGTCGGTGAAGTACGCGAAGCCGCCCGCGACCTCGACGTCGTTGAAGAACGTCGGGCTCGTGCCGGCGTTGGAGTCCAGGACCTTCAGCGTGCTGCCGTCCTTCGTGCTGAGGACCCACGCCTTGCCGGTGCCGCCGCCGGCGACGAACAGCCGGTTCTTGCTGACGTCCAGGCCGACCGCGGTCGTGCGGCCATCGGCGCCGCCGGGCGCGAACGCCGTCAGCGCGGACTGCCGCGTGTTGCCCTTGAAGATCGTGCCGTCCGTCGTCGAGGAGACGAAGAACGTCTTGCCCTTGAGCGCGATGCCCTCGGGATACACGGCATCGCCGGGGATCGTGTAGACGGCCGGCCGCTTGCCGCCCTTGCTGTTCGAGTTGGCGCGCTTGGTGTCGTCGCTGCCCTTGCCCGACTTCGCCGAGCTGGCGACGGCGCCGACGGCCAGCGACAGCACGGCGACGATGGCCAGCAGCATCCAGCGAGTTCTCGACATGAAAAGGCCTTTCGATGGGACGTCGGGTGGTACGTGTAACCGGCAGCGTCCTACTCGGAGCGGCCGTTCGTCAACCTTTTATCGCGGTTTTTGCGTTGGGGCCCGACGGTCTGGTCGGGATCCTGCGCGGATGCGACACCCGCCTTGAAGATCGCCAAGCGCTGCAGGGCCGAGCCCCCCACGAGCAGCGAGCCGCCCGCCGCCGCGGCACTTCGCGAGCGCCCACCGAGCAGCGCCGCCAGCAGCCCGCCCGCGATCGCGCAGGCCCGCGCGCCGAGATGCAGCCGGCGGACGGGCGAGCGCTCGTAGGACTGGCGCACGACCGGCTCCAGGCGGTGCTCCATGACGGTGCCGGCGGCGAGCTCGAGCAGCGCGCCGGCGGCGGCCATCGCGCGCGCGGGCACGGCATGCTCGGCCGGCGTCAGCGCCAGGCAGGCGCCGCCCGCGGCCCCCAGCGACGAGCCCGCGAAGACGAACGGCAGCTCGTGGCGCGCCGCGTGCCAGGCCGGAACCGCGGTGTTGGAGAGCAGCACCGCCGTGTACGTCGACAGCACCGGGCCGATGAGCGCCGCCGCCGCGGTGGCGGGCGCGCCGACCGATCTCGGCACGATCCCGAGCACCTGCCAGCCGGCGGCGAGGCCGCTCGTGAGGCCGAAGGCGCTGAGCACCCAGGAGCCGACGTTCATCGGCGACGTCGGCTTGAAGACGCGCAGCATGTGTCCGAAGCGCTCGGGCCGGCCGAGGTCGGCGATGAGCAGCACCGGCGAGACCACGGAACCCGCCAGCGCGACGGCCGACGCCCGCCGGGCGAGCGCGACGTTGCCGGACGCCCGCGCCCCGGCGGCCAGCGGCGCCGCCGCGCCGGCCATCCCGCCGACGAAGAAGTACCAGGGCACCTCGAGCGTCCAGACCGGCTTGGCGATCACCGGCAGCCCGTAGTAGCTGCGCGGCCGCGCGGGCGGCACCATCTCGCGAGCGCCGCCGCCGCGGCTGCGCCGCCCGGCCGGCGAGCGCGCGGCCTGCGAGCTCATCGCCGCGCACCCCACGCGACCGCGCCGGCGACGACGCCGGCCATCGCGACCGCCGCGGCGCCCGCGGCGCGCCAGGCCTCGCCGAGATGGCTCGTCGTGTCGACCGGGTCCGGCGGCAGACCGTAGACCTCGGGGTCGTCGAGCAGGAGGAAGAACGCGCCCGCGCCGCCGATGCCGTTGTCCTCGTCGGCGAGGTAGAGCTGCGCCGAGGACTCGCCGCGCTCGTGCAGCTCGGCGACCCGCCGCGCGGCGTGCTCGCGCAGGTCGCCGAGCTCGCCGAACTGGATCGAGTCCGTCGGGCAGGCCTTCGCGCAGGCCGGCTCCCCGCCGCCCTTCAGGCGGTCGTAGCAGAGCGTGCACTTCCAGACGCGCCCGTCGTCCTTGCGCTGGTCGAGCACGCCGAAGGGGCACGCCGGGACGCAGTAGCCGCAGCCGTTGCAGACGTCCTCCTGGACGACGACCGTCCCGAACTCGGTCCGAAACAGCGCGCCCGTCGGGCAGACCTCGAGGCAGGCGGCGTGCGTGCAGTGCTTGCACACGTCGGAGGCCATGAGCCAGCGCAGGCCCTCGACGGGATCGTCGTGGACCTCGACCTGCGCCGGCAGCGAGGCCTGCACGACGAGGTCGTCGGCGGCGACGCGCTGCTCGACGAACGCGACGTGGCGCCAGGTGTTCGCGCCCAGCGACTTCGTGTTGTCCAGCGACATGCCGGTGAGGTCGTGGCCCTCGGCCGGCACGTCGTTCCACTCCTTGCAGGCGATCTCGCACGCCTTGCAGCCGATGCACAGCGACGTGTCCGTGAAGAAGCCGACGCGCGGCTTGGCATCCGGGCCGTAGCTCGTCGCCGGCAGCTCGTAGGGGCTCACGACGCCGCTCCGTCGGCGCGGCGCCGGTAGCGCTCGACGAGCTCGAGCAGCGCCGGCCCGCGCGGGCGGCGCCCGGGCTGCACGTCGCAGGTCGCGGCCTTGAACTCGGAGATGTGGGTGTTGCGGTCGAGCACGATCGGCATGAGCTCGTTGGCGGCGTCGCCACGGGCGATCCCGTTCGGGCCCCAGTGATAGGGCAGCCCGACGGTGTGGACGACGTGCCCGTCGATCGTGCGCTGCGGGATGCGGTCGGTGACGACGACGCGCGCCTCGACGGCGCTGCGCATCGTGACGATCGTCGCCCAGCCGGCGTGGCGCAGGCCGCGCAGCTCGGCGAGCTCGGGCGAGACCTCGACGAAGAACTCGGGCGCGAGCTCGGCGAGGTGCGGAAGGAAGCGCGACATGCCGCCCGCCGTGTGGTGCTCGGCGATCCGATAGGTCATGAGCTCGAACGGGAAGACGTCGGCGCCCGGCTCGCCCGCGGACGGGTTGTAGCGGTTGTCGTCGCGCTCCATGCGCTCGCGCGTCGGGCTGGACTGCGTGGCGTAGACCGGGTTTCGCACGGGCGACTCGTGCGGCTCGTAATGCGTCGGCAGCGGCCCGTCGAGAAGCCCGCTCGGCGCATAGAGCCAGCCCTTGCCGTCGGCCTGCATGATGAACGGATCGTCGCCGCGCAGCGCGTCCTCGGCGCTGTCGCCCTCCTGCGGGACGTGGTCGGGCGCCATGTCGGCCTTGAAGTCCGGGACGTCGTCGCCGGTCCACGTCCCCTCCTCGGCGTCCCACCAGACGAGCTTCTTGCGCTCGCTCCACGGCTTGCCCTCGGGGTCGGCGGACGCGCGGTTGTAGAGGACGCGGCGGTTCATCGGCCACGCCCACCCCCACTCGGGCGCGACCCACGACTGCTCGCCGCCCGGCTTGCGGCGCGCCGTCTGGTTGGAGTCGCCGCCATAGCAGCCGGAGTAGATCCAGCAGCCGCAGGCCGTCGAGCCGTCGGCCTTGAGGTCCGTGTAGCCGTCGACCGCGCGGCCGTCGGCGACGGTGGTGCCGGAGATCTCCTTCAGCACCGCCTCGGCCGACGGGTCGTCGTGCGGGCCGTCGGTCGGATAGTCCCAGGAGAGGTCGAGGATCGCGCGGTCGCGGTCCTCGGTCGAGCCCGCGAGCTTCTCGCGGATGCGGCGCCCGAGGTGGTAGACGAAGTGCAGCTCCGAGCGGCAGTCCTGCAGCGGCTCGACGGCCTTGTGGCGCCACTGCAGCAGCCGCTGGGTGTTCGTGAACGTGCCGTCCTTCTCGGTGTGCGACGCCGCCGGGAGGAAGAAGACCTCGGCGCCGATGTCCTGCGTGCGCAGCTCGCCGGTCTCGATCTCCGGGCCGTCCTTCCAGAACGTCGCGGACTCGACGAGCTGCAGGTCGCGGACGACGAGCCACCGCAGGTTCGCCATCCCGAGGCGCTGGACCTTGCCGTTCGCCGAGCCGACGGTCGGGTTCTCGCCCATGACGAAGTAGCCCTCGACGTCGCCGTCGCGCATGCCCATGACCGTCGGGTACGTCGAGTGGTCGTCGTCGATGCGCGGCAGCCGGTCGAAGTTGAAGTCGTTGTCGGGCGTGGCGTGCTCGCCCCACCAGGCCTTCAGGAGGCTCACCGTGTAGGCGTCCGAATGGCCCCAGAAGCCGGCCTTCGGCGTGATCGCGGCGAGGTAGTCCGCGAGCGTCGCGTCGGAGCCGGCATGGGGCATCGGCAGGTAGCCGGGGAGGATGTCGTAGAGCGTCGGGATGTCGGTCGAGCCCTGGATCGACGCGTGCCCGCGCAGCGCCATGACGCCGCCGCCGGGGCGCCCGACGTTGCCGAGCAGCAACTGCAGGATCGACGCGGCGCGGATGAGCTGCACGCCGGTCGTGTGCTGCGTCCAGCCGACGGAGTAGACGAAGGCCGTCGTGCGCTCGCGGCCGGAGTTGCGAACGACCGCGTCGGCGACGCGCGCGAACTGCTCGACCGGAATCCCGCACGTGCGCTGCACGAGCTCGGGCGTGTAGCGCGCGTAGTGGCGCTTGAGGATCTGAAAGACGCAGCGCGGGTGCTCGAGCGTCGGGTCGGTCGCCGGCGAATCGCCGCCGACGCCGCCGCCGTGTGCGCCGTGGGACTGCTCGCCGGCATCGGCCGCCTGCGTGCGCTCGCCGGCCGCCGACGGCGCCTGCATGCCCTCGTAGCGCCAGGTCGAGGTGTCGTAGCTGCCCGATTCCTCGTCCCAGCCCGAGAAGAAGCCGTCGAGGTCCTCGGTGTCACGGAACTCGTCGGTGACGAGCGTCGCCGCGTTCGTGTACGCCGTGACGTACTCGCGGAAGTCGTGCCCGCCCTGGAGGACGTGGTTGATGAGCGCCCCGAGGAAGACGATGTCGGTCCCGACCCGGATCGGGACGTGGTCGTGGGCGAGCGCGCTCGAGCGCGTGAAGCGCGGGTCGACGTGGATGATGTGCGCGCCGCGCTCGCGCGCCTCCATGACCCACTGGAAGCCGACCGGATGGCACTCGGCCATGTTCGACCCCTCGAGGATGATGCAGTCGGCGTTGGCGAGGTCCTGCTGGAAGTTGGTGGCGCCGCCGCGCCCGAACGAGGTCCCCAGACCGGGGACCGTCGAGGAGTGTCATATGCGGGCCTGGTTCTCGATCTGGACCGCGCCCAGGGCCGAGAAGCACTTTTTGATGAGGTAGTTCTCCTCGTTGTCGAGCGTCGCGCCGCCGAGGTGCGCGAAGCCGAGCGTGCGCCGCAGCAGCCCGCCGTCGGAGTCGCGCTCCTGCCACGTGCGCGCGCGGGTGTCGATGACGCGGTCTGCGATCATGTCGACCGCCTGCTCGAGGTCGATCTGCACCCAGTCCGCCGCATGCGGCGCGCGGTACAGCGCCTTGCGCTGCCGCGTCGGCGAGTTGACGAGCGACAGCGACGAGGAGCCGCGGGGGCACAGCCGCCCGCGCGAGATCGGCGAGTCCGGGTCGCCCTCGATGTGCGTCACGCGCTCGTCCTCGACGTAGACGTTCTGGCCGCAGCCGACCGCGCAGTACGGGCAGACGGACTTCACGACGCGGTCGGCGCGCGCGGTCCGGGGCTCGAGCTCCTGGGAGCGCCGCGACTGCGCCGACGGGCCGAGCGCGAGCCGGTCGTCGCCGGCGAGCTGGCGCAACAGCGGCGGGATCCTCGCGAAGCGGCGGGCGGCCACGGCGCGCCTATTCCCGCCCGGCGCTCTTCGCAAGCGCCTCCTCGGGCGGCTCGGCGGTCGGCGGCGGCGCCAGCAGCTCCGCGTCGACCGCTCGCAGCGGATGGGCGCCGGCCCGGCGCAGGGCCAGGCACCAGCGCCGCGTCAGGACGTAGGCCAGCGGCGGCCCGAGCACGACGAGCGCGCGCATGAGCCAGAGCTGCAGCTCGTAGGGGATCGACAGCGTCAGGAACACGCGGTCGGCCGAGCCGAAGAAGAAGACGAGCACGACGAAGACGAGCATCGCGGCGAGCAGCCCGGTGCGGCGCGGGTTGTCGCGCGCGCGGTCGAGCAGATGGTGCTCGTCGCGGTCGCGCGTGAACAGGACGCGGTCGATCACGGGCAGCGCGTAGAGGAAGCCGAACACGATCCCGGGGAACACTACGCCGCCGAAGAACGGGTTCCCCGCAAGCGTCCGGCCCCCGATCGACGGCTCCCAGCTCGGCATGAGCCGCAGCGCCCCGATGAGCCAGCCGAGATACCAATCGGGCTGCGCGCCGTTCTCGCCGACCCACGGCTCGTAGGGACCCCACTGCCAGACCGGGTTGATCTGCACGAGGCCGCCGAGCAGCACGAGGACGGCAGCGACGGCGCTCATCCAGCCCAGCGAGCGCAGCGCGTAGGCCGGCCACAGCGGCGCTCCGACGACGTTGCGCTCGCGCCGGCCGGGCCCGGGGAACTGCGTGTGGCGCGCGCGCATGACGAGCGCGAGGTGCAGCCCGATGAGCGTCGCGATCGCCGCCGGCAGCACGAAGACGTGGACGATGAACAGCCGCGACTCGAACGCCGGGCCGCCGGGGAAGGGCCCGTCCCAGATCAGCGCGCCGAGCGCGCCGCCGACGCCCGGGAGCGACAGCGCCGTCGAGTAGCCGATCGCCAGGCCCATCCCGGAGATGAGGTCGTCGAGCAGCGAGTAGCCGACGTAGCCCTCGAGGACCGCGAGGACGAGCAGCGTGACGCCGACGAGGTACGTGAGCTCGCGCGGCTTGCGAAACGCGCCGGTGAAGACGACCCGGACGAGGTGCAGCGTGATCGCCACGACGAACAGCAGCGCCGCCCAGTGGTGGGTCTGGCGCATGAGCAGGCCGCCGGGAACGGTGAAGGAGAGGTCGAGCGCCGACGCGTAGGCGCGCGTCATCTCGGTGCCGTCCAGCGGCGCGTAGGGACCGCTCCAGGTCGTCTGCGCCATGTTCGGCTCGAAGAACAGCGCGAGGAACACGCCGGTCACGAGCAGCACGACGAAGGCGTAGAGCGCCATCTCGCCGAGCAGGAACGACCAGTGCTCGGGAAAGACGTAGCGCAGCGCCTTGCGCAGCCCCTTCGCCGCGCCGAGGCGCTCGTCGACGAACGCGACGGGATCCGGGCTCATGCGCGGTCGGTCCCCCACCAGGCCGGCCCGACGGAGCCCGACAGCCGGCCCGCCGCGACGAGGCGGCCGTCGTCGATGCGCAGCGGCAGCTGCGGCAGCGGCCGCCCTGCCGGCCCGAGCGTGACCTCCGCGGCCCGGCGGACGTCGAACGTCGAGTAGTGGCACGGGCAGACGAGCGCCGGCGGCCCCGACGTCTCCTCGTTGAGCGGATGGCGAAACAGCGAGACCGCGCAGCCGGCGTGCGTGCAGATCTTCGAGAAGGCGAGGATGCCCTCCGGCGCCCACGTCTCGCGCTCGGCCGGGAGGTCGAGCGTCAGCGGGTCGATGCGCACGACGATGACCGGCGACCCGAGCTCGCGGCGGTCGGCGCCCAGCGGGAAGGCGGTGACGAAGCTCCCGACGACGAGCGCGGCGGCCTCGACCGCCTCGCCGTCCTCGTCGACGAGTGGCACCCCGGCGCGCCACGGCGACTCGTTGAGGACATGCGACCCGGGTCCGAGCGCGGTCAGCGGGAGTACCGCGGCGGCCGCCAGCCCGGTGCCCGCGGCGCCTGCCGCCGCGACGATGAGCCGTCGCCGCGAGACGCCCTCGGTCCCGCGAGCGAACTCCTCGACGGCCTCATCGCGCGCCTGGTCGTCGGTCATCGGCGGGCGCTCCTCGACCGCCACCTCCTGGGGAACGACGCGCAGCCCGGCGACGATGAGCGCGGCCGAGAGGCTCGCGAGGCCGCCGCCGAGGACGGCGCCGAGCAGCCGCGGGTCGGCATCGGCGGCGACGAGGACGCCGAAGGCCGCGAAGCCGAGGCCGGCGAGCGCGAGCAGCGCGACGAGCGCGAGCTCGGCGCCGCGCGAGGAGGGGATCTCGCGCCGCCGCGGGTCGGCGTCGTCGTCGCGGGCGTGCTCGCCGGGCGGCGGCTCGTGCGTCGCGCGCACGACGCCGCGGACGATGCCGAGGAACGCGAGCAGGCGCGTGAGCAGGCGCCGGATCATCGGTGGCGCTCCCCGATGACGCGCGCGACGCTCAGCAGCACGCCGGCGGCCAGCAGCCACGCGACGAGGCCCTCTGGGATCGGGCCGATGTTGCCGATCCCCCAGCCGCCGCGGTCGGGCGGGCGCTGGACGACCTCGGTGACGTAGCGCGCGATCGAGTCGACGTCGTGGTCGTCGAGGCGGCGCTCGCCGAAGCGCGGCATGAGATACGGGCCGATGCGGATCGCCTCGGCGATCTGGACCGGCGTCGAGTCCTCGAGCGCGGGCGCGACGATCTCCGGGTCCACGCCGCCCTTGCCGACGATCTGGTGACAGCCCGAGCAGTCGGCGGCGAACAGGCGCCGCCCGCGGGCGACGTCGCCGCGCGCCGGGTCGACGTCGGGGATCGCCTCCCCGCCGGGCTGCAGGCCCGTGATGTAGTCCTGCAGCGCCCGGCGCTGCGCGGCGCCGAAGACGGGCTCGGTGCGCGGCGGCTCGACGTCGGGATCCGACAGCGGCATGCGGCCGGTCGAGAGGTAGAAGTCGACGGACCCCGGCCCGACGCCGAGCAGCGACGGGCCGCGACCGGCGACCCCGCGCGCGCCGTCGCCGTGACAGGACACGCAGGAGTCCTCGAAGAGCGCCTGCCCGCTGGATGCCCCCGCGCCGGAGTCGCGCTGCGGGTTCTGCGCCGGCGCGGAACCCGGCCACCCGCACGCGGCCCCGGCGCAGAACGCCGCCATGGCGAGGATCCGGCGCCGGCTCACCGCTCGCCCCCGACCGCCTCGCGCGCGCGCTGGCGGCGCTCCTCGCGCGCGAGCGCCGCCCACGCGACGGCGAGCAGCCCCGGCAGCGAGACGACCATCCCGCCGATCCACATGACGCCGCCGGCGAGCTCCTGGTCGGCGAGCGGGTCGCGCCCGAGCGCGAGGGCCGGCGCGACGTAGGCGGGATAGACGACGTCGCGGGCCGCCGCGAGGATCGCGCCGAGCGCGCCCATCGCGGTCATCGCGGCGATGAGGACGCCGACGCGCGCGATCGCCCCCGCACGGTGCGGCAGCGGGTCGGCGCCCTGCAGCGGCGCCCACAGCGCGATCGCCGACCACAGCAGCGCCGCGTGCTCGGCGCCGTGCAGCAGGGGCGTGCGCAGCGCCGCCTCGTAGACGGCCGGGACGTGCACGATCGCGAGCACCGCGACGAAGATCGCCAGCCCGCCGAGCGGGTGGGCCAGCGCGCGCACCCAGCGGCGGTGCAGCAGCGCGGCGAGGCTGCGGCGCGGGCCGCGCGGCAGCACGCCGAGCAGGAGGCGCACGGGCGCCGCGGCGACGAGCAGCGGCGCGGCGACGAGCGCGAGGATCCCGTGCTGGAGCATGTGCGCGCTCAGCAGCTGCGCGGAGCGATCGTCGAGGACGGGCGAGAACGCGACGCCGAGCGCGGCGAGGCCCGCGAGCCCGGCGGCGGTGCGCGCGGCCGGCCAGCGGCGTTGGCGCCGGGTCGCCCAGACGAGCGCGCCGGCGGCGAGCAGCAGCGGCGCCGCCGCGATCACGGCTCGCCCCCCGGCCGCCGCATCCGGCGCTCCGCGCGGGCCTCGCGCAGCAGCCCGCCGGCCCCGGCGATGACGAGCGCGACGCCCGGCCACATGACGCCGGCGCCGACGGATGCGATCCCGACGAAGGCGAGCGTCGCGCCGAAGGTCAGCACGAGCGTCGCGGCGGAGCTGTGCACGACGAGCTGCGGCGCGAACGGCGCCCGCGCGCGGCGCCGCTCGGCGACACCGGCGGCCAGGCCGGCGACGATCGCCGCCGCGCCGGCGCCGGCGAGCAGGAGCGTCGGCAGGAGGTCGAGCTCGTACTGCGCCGCGCCGAAGAGCGCGATCGCGACGAGCGCGATCCCCCAGCCGGCCAACGGCAGCGCCGGGCTCATCGCGAGGACCGGCCTTCGGGCTCGGCGCGGACGACCGTCGAGCACTGGCGCGCTGTCATGCGCCGGCTCCCTGCGGCTGCGGCCCACCCGGCGCCGTCGGCGCCGCGCGCGCCTCGTCGTCCTCGGTGCCGTGGCGCAGGTCGTAGAGCGGCGCGTAGGAGCGGATCGGCGGCAGCGCGTCGAAGTTGTGCGCCGGGGGCGGCGAGCTCGTCGCCCACTCGAGCGTCATGCCGCTCCCCCAGGCGTCGGCGGGGGCGCTGCGCGCGCGCAGGAAGCTCGTCGTCGCGCTGAGGAGGAACAGCAGCGTGCCGATCGCGATGAGCCCGGCGCCGGCCGTCGAGATCGCGTTCAGCACCGTCCAGCCGGCGTCGTCGGGGTAGTCGGCCAGGCGCCGCGCCATGCCGTCGCGGCCGAGGATGAACATCGGCAGGAACGTCAGCGTCGTGCCGGCGACGAGCGTCGCGAAGTGGATCCGCCCGAGCCGCTCGGAGAGGTAGCGGCCGGTGACCTTCGGCCAGTAGAAGTACAGCCCGGCGAAGAGCCCGAAGAGGCTGCCCGCGAAGAGCGTGTAGTGGAAGTGCGCGACGACGATGTAGGAGTCCTGCGCGTGGTAGTCGAGCACCGGCGAGGCGACGAAGATCCCGCTGAGGCCGCCGAGCAGGAACTGCAGCAAGAAGCCGAAGACGAAGAGCATCGCCGTCGTGAAGCGCACGACGCCCCGCCAGAGCGTCGCGATGATGTCGAAGTACTCGATCCCGGCCGGCACGATGAGCGCCGTGGAGGTCAGCGCGAAGAGCCGGCTCGGCACCGATCCGGTCGTGAACATGTGGTGCGCCCAGGCGCTCATCGACAGCGCCGTGAACGCCAGCAGCGCGAGCACGAACGCCCTGTAGCCGAAGAAGCGCCGGCCGCTGAGCGCCGACGCCACCTCGGCGACGAGCCCGACGAACGGGAAGAACATGACGTAGACCGCGGGGTGGCCGTAGAACCAGAACAGGTGCTGGTAGGCGATCGGGTCGAGGATCCGCGCGCCGCGGCGCTCGGCGACGAGCAGCCCGAACGCGACGACGAGCGAGGGGAACGCGCAGACGACGAGCAGGCAGCTCGCCAGCGCCGTCCACGTGAAGACCGGCAGGCGCAGCATCGTCATGCCGGGCGCGCGGCGGCGCACGATCGTCGCGAGCACGGCGGCGGCGATGAAGATCGCCCCGAGCGTCGCCATGATCGCGCCGCAGAGCCAGAGGTCCATGCCCGGGCCGGGGGTCGCGGGCGTGCGCGCCAGCGGGTCGTACGCGTACCAGCCCGCGCGCCCGGCGCCCTCGCGCGTGAGCCAGCCCGTCCACATGACGACGCCGCCGAGCGCGATGAGCCACTGCCCCGCGAACGCCCACCGCGGCCAGCTCAGCCCGCGCGCGCCGATCTGCAGCGGCACGAGGTACAGGCACGCCGCGAGCGCGAGCGGGATGACGACGAGGAAGATCATCGTCGAGCCGTGCATCGTGAAGAGCTGCGTGTAGCCCGCGCGCGAGACGACCTGCAGGCCGGGCTCGGCGAGCTCGGCGCGCATGAGCAGCGCGAGGATCCCGGCGCCGGCGAAGAAGACGGCCGCGACGACGACCGCCCGGATCGCGACGACCTTGTGATCGGCCGACAGCAGCGCCGCGACCATCATCGCGCCACCGCCTCCTGGCGGTCGCGCAGCCAGGCATCGAACGCCGCCGGCTCGCGCGCGTCGATGCGCAGGAGCATCCGGTCGTGCAGATCGCCGCAGAACTCCGAGCAGCGGACGGTGTCGTAGTCGGCGCCGGCGGCGAAGCGCAGGTCGAAGACGTTCGTGTAGCCGGGCATCGCGTCGTACTTCGCCCGCAGCTCGGGGACCCACAGCGCATGGACGACGTCGCGCGAGGTCAGCTCGAAGCGCACGGGCCGGCCGGCGGGGACGACGAGCGTCGCCGGCCGCGTCCGGCCGTCGCCGGTCTGCACGACGTCGCCCGGATAGGACACGCGCCAGTTCCAGCGCGAGGCGACGATGCCGATCGTCAGCCCGCTGGGTCCCGCGCCGGCCGCGGGCGCGGCGCGCGCGACGACCGGGTCGCTGTCGGACATCGCCTCGAACGAGCGCCACAGCAGCAGCCCGGCGACGATCGCGAGCCCGACCGCGTAGGCGATCTCCAGCCGCGGCGCGGACATCCGCTGCGACGGCTGCGCCCCGGCGCGCGCGCGAAAGCGCACCGCGACGACGACGAGGGCGAGCGCCACGAGCACGAAGACGGCCGCCGCGACCGGCAGATAGAGCGACTCGAGCTGCTCGTAGGGCCCGCGCGTGTCACCCCCGCCCCCCACGGCGCCTCAGGCTCCCCTGGCTGTCTTGCTCCCCACGGCGACTGCGCGGGTACCCGGCGCACGGCCGGCGCAAGCGGAGCGGCGCCCTCGGCCTCAGCAGCCTCCGGGGGCGTCGCACTGGCGCGGGTCGGCGTCGTCGTCGCGGTAGGACTGGTAGGCGCCCCCGATGAGCAGCGCGGTCGCCGCGAAGAGGATCGCGATCCCGACGACGACGGTGCGCGTCGAGCCCGCGAGGTGGCCGATGATCGCGACGAGGACGGCGAAGCCCATGAGCAGCGCGACGGGCGTCGCCGACGGATCGGATGCTCCGAGGACGAGGGCGGCCACCAAGGACTTCCTATCATCCACCGTTCATGGCCGCCGCACCCGATTCCGTCGCCGCAGTCGCCGTCGGCCTGCAAGAGGTCGGCTACCTGCCCGCCGAGTCGACGGCGCTCGTCGCGTATCTCGCCTTCAAGCTCGGCAAGCCGATCCTCGTCGAGGGCCCGGCCGGCGTCGGCAAGACCGAGCTCGCCAAGGCGCTCGCCAAGACGCTCGACCGCCGGCTCGTGCGCCTGCAGTGCTACGAGGGCCTCGACGAGGCCAAGGCGCTGTACGAGTGGAACTACCGCAAGCAGCTGCTGCGCATCCAGGCCGAGGGGCGCGGCACCGGCTGGGAGGAGGTCCAGGAGGACATCTTCGGCGAGGAGTTCCTGCTCCAGCGCCCGCTCATGGACGCGATCACGTCCGAGCAGCCGATCGTCCTGCTCATCGACGAGATCGACAAGACCGACCAGGAGTTCGAGGCGATGCTGCTCGAGATCCTGTCCGACTTCCAGATCTCGATCCCCGAGCTCGGCCGCGTCGAGGCGCGCTCGCACCCCGTCGTCCTGCTGACGTCGAACAACTCGCGCGAGCTCACCGAGGCGCTGAAGCGCAGATGCCTGTATCTCTGGCTCGACTATCCCTCCCTCGAGCACGAGCTCGCGATCGTCGAGCTCCACGTCCCCGACCTCGACCGGACCGTGACCCGCAAGCTCGTCGAGATCGTCGGCATGGTGCGCGACCTCGACCTCAAGAAGCCGCCCTCGATCGCGGAGTCGATCGACTGGGCGCGCGCGCTGCTGCTGCTCGGCGCCCAGGACATCGACGCCGAGATCTTCCGCGAGACGCTGTCGGTCATCGTCAAGCACCGGACCGACCTCGACGTCGTCGCCGAGCGCGTGGGGGTCAAGCTCGTTGCGGGCCGCCAGCGCACCTGACGGGATCGCGGCGCGGCTCGTCGAGTTCGGCGAGCAGCTGCGCGCCGAGGGGGTCGGCAGCGGCACCGCCGAGCTGCTCGACGCGTTCGCCGTCCTCGAGGAGATCGCCTGGACGGATCCCGGCGACTTCCGCGAGGCGCTCGCGGCGACGCTCGCGAAGTCCCAGGAGGACCGGCGGATCTTCGAGCTCGTCTTCGAGCGCTTCTTCTTCCGCGCCGCGGAGGCCGCGGCGATCCGCGAGGGCGTCCGCGAGACCGCCGGCGCCGAGGACGTCGACGCCGCCCACGCCGACATCGACCTCGACGAGCTGCGCCGCCAGATCGCGGCGGCGCTGCGCGACGGCTCGGAGAGCATGCTGCGCGACCTCGCGCGCCTGGCGATCGCGGCCTTCGCGCGCCGGCAGGAGGGCTCGGGCGTCGTGGGCGTCGACGTCCAGCGCATCCGCCGCGCGCTCGGCCTGCGCGTCGAGCCCCAGCGCGAGCTGCCCGAGGACGACCCGCGCCGCGACGGCGTGCCGCGCGACGCGCTGCGCCGCTTCGAGGCGCTCCTGCGCCGCGAGCTCGAGCGCGCGCAGATCCAGCGCACCGAGCAGCTGCCGCCCTCGCGGCCGCTGAACGAGCTCGACCGCGCCCTGCCGTCGGGCCCGCTGCAGGACCTCGCCGCGGTCCATCGCGTCGTCGCCCAGCTCAAGCGGCGGCTGAAGACCCAGGGGCTGCAGTCGCGCGGCCACAAGCACCATGCGCACGTCGACGTCCGGCGCACGATGCGCGCGTCGCTGCAGACCGGCGGCGTCCCGGTCGACCTGCGCTACAAGCCCGTGCGCCCGCGGCGACCGGAGATCTATGTCCTCTGCGACGTCTCGACGAGCGTCACGAGCGCGTCGGTCTTCTTCCTCTCGGTGTTGCACGCGCTGCACGACTCGTTTCGCAAGATGCGCTCGTTCGTCTTCATCGAGCGCATCAGCGAGGTCACCGGCGTCTTTGACCGCGAGCGCGACTTCCGGGCGGTGTCGGAGGCGATCGCGCGCGACGCCGGCGTCGCCGACGTCTCGGGCTACACCGACTACGGCCGCGTCTGGTCGGAGTTCCGCGCGCTCGTGGAGGACGACCTGCACCCGCGCGCGACGGTCATCGTCCTCGGCGACGCGCGCACGAACGGCCGCGACCCGCGCGCCGACATCTTCGCCCAGATCGCCGAGCGCGCCGGCCGGACGTTCTGGCTGAACCCCGAGCCGCGGCTGTACTGGAACTACGGCGACTCGGTCATCGACTCCTACGCGCGCCACTGCCAGGCCTTCGAGTGCTGGACGACCGGCCAGCTCGAGGACTTCGTCAAGGCGCTCGCGCGCCCGACGAACTACGCCTGAGGGCCCGCCCTAGGGAGCGGAGAGGCGTCCGTAGAGCGCCTGCGCCTCGCCGCCCGCCGGCATGTAGGGCCCGTACATCGTGTTCTTCTCGCTGGCATAGCCGTAGGAGTTGACCGAGACGAGCGGCTCTCCGGGGTCGCCGATGCGATCGGCGTCGACGTCGAGGATCCAGCCACCGCCGCTGGAGCCGCCGGTCATGTCGCAGCTGATCTGCATCGGGTCCAGCAGCGGGCTGACGTCCCAGCGGCGAAACGGCGACGCGCACTGGTACTGCTGCGAGCCGTCGAACGGGCGGGCCGCGGGGTAGCCGAAGCTCACGAGGCGGCTGCCCGCCGGGTTGTGCCCGAACGCGATCGGGCGCGTGCCGGTCGTGCTCGCGAACGTCGCCGTCGCGTTCGCCGGGTTGACGACGCGGGCCGCCCCGACGTCGGCGCGGAAGCGGTTGACGCCCTGGCCCTCCCAGGTGGGCGTCGAGTCCAGCGACGTGAACGTCCAGCGCCCGTTGGGCTCGGCGCCCCGGTAGTAGCCCGGGACGAACATGAGGTTCGTCGCGTCGTGGCCGGGGCCGTCGGTGACGCAGTGGCCGGCGGTCCAGACGAGGTTGACGCCCGCGGCGGCGTCGACCGCGGTGCCCGAGCACACGTAGTTGACGCCGTCGATCGTCATGAAGACCTTGCCGTTCTTGCGGTTCTCGCCGGTGTACGCGCCGCCGGTCAGCGGCACCGTCGTGCGCGCCCAGTCCGCCGCGGTCGTGCCTCCGCCACCACCGCCGGGCTTCGCGCGCTCGCGCGGCTTGGCGTTCTTCAGCTTCTCCGCGGTCCAGTAGGCCGACGTCTGCGCCGGCGACTTCGTGTTCTTCTTCGGAGCCGCGGCGGCCGGCGATGCGACGACGGCGGCGAGGACGAGGGCGAGGAGGATCCGGGCGGCGTTGGTCATGCGATCGAATGTAGCCGTGGCGCCGGGTGGCGGCCAGTGGAGCTACCGGATTGACCAGATATACGACCGCGACGCTTGCGGGAAGCCTCCACGGGGGAAGAGACCGATGGCATGGACGGCGAGGCGCGCATCACGAGCTACCGCGACGGGCCGCTGCTCGTCCGCGGGCCCTTCCGGCTCGAGGATCAGGACGGCAACGAGATCGACGGCGGCCGCACCACGATCGCGCTCTGCCGGTGCGGCAAGTCGCGCCAGCGGCCGTTCTGCGACGGCAGCCACAAGCTCGTGCGCTTCCGCGCGCCGAGCGGCGCGGAGTCCGGCCGCGAGCCGGCGCGCTGACCGCACGCCGTTGGAGATCGTCGTCGCGATGTTCGCCGGCGCTGACGACGGCTGATGTTCGAGCGCGTGACGATCCGGGTCGCGGACCTCGGCGCGTCGCGGCGCTTCTACGACACGGTCCTCGCGCCGCTCGGTGTCCAGCGCACCGCCGACGACGCGTGGGGCCACTTCCGGATCGCGCCCGCGAACGAGGAGGACCCCGCCACGCGGCGCCTGCACATCGGCTTCGGCGCGACCTCGCGCGAGGAGGTCGGCGCGTTCTGGCAGGCCGGCGTCGATGCGGGCTACCGCGACGACGGCGAGCCGGGGCCGCGCCCGGTCTACGGCGAGGACTACTACGGCGGCTTCCTGCTCGACCCGGACGCCAACAGCGCCGAGGCCGCGCTGCACGACAGCGTCGGGCCCGGCGTCGTCGACCACCTCTGGATCCGCGTCACCGACCTCGCCGCCGTCCGCGAGTTCTACCTCTCGATCGCCCCGCGGGCCGGCCTGCGCCTCGGCACCGACACCGCCGATCGCGTGCAGTTCCGCGGCGACGGCGGCAGCTTCTCCTTCCTCCCCGGCGACGAGCCCACCGAGCACGTCGAGATCGCGTTCGCGGCCGCCGCCGGCGCACCCACCGCCGACCTCACCGACCCCGACGGGCATCGCGTGAGGATCATCGGCGAGTAGCTCGCTCTCCGCTTCGGCGTGGGCGAGGGTTGAAACTGCATCGCGCGGGAGTTCGACGAGTGGCGCCTTTGTCGGTCTGAGACCGACATACGCGCCACTCGTCCGGCGGCGCACCCCGAAAGAGCACCGCTGACGAAGGCACACATTCCTCATCGCCGTCGGTCGCAAGCGCCGGCGCGCAGCCGGCCGCGCATGGTGCGACCAGCGCCGAGTGCGGGAGTTCGTCGAGTCGGCGGCGCGGGCTCGGGCAGTACCAACGCCCCCGCACGGGTACACGGGCGCCATGGCTTTGCGCTCGATCTGGAACGGGACCGTCGGGTTCGCGGGCGTCTTCGTCCCGGTGAAGGTCCACTCCGCGACCGAGGACCGCACCGTCCACTTCCACGAGGTGCACGTCGACGACGGCGCGCGGATCGAGCACAAGCGGATCTGCCCCAAGGAGGACAAGGAGGTCCCGTACAAGGAGATCGTCAAGGGCTACGAGGTCTCCGAGGGCAGGTACGTCGTGCTCGAGGACGACGAGCTCAAGGCCGCCGCCGGCCCGGGCTCGCGGCTCATCGAGCTCGGCGAGTTCGTCCCCACCGACGACATCGACCCGGTCTTCTTCGTCAAGACGTACTACCTCGGAAGCCAGGACGCCGGCAAGGACGCCTACCGCCTCCTGCACGACGCGCTGGGCAAGACCGGTCGCGCGGGCATCGGCCGCTGGGTCTTTCACAACCGCGAGTACCTCGTCGCCGTGCGCGCGCTCGACGGCGCGCTGGGGATGCACACGATGCGCTTCCACGACGAGCTCGTCCCGTCCGAGGACCTCGACATCCCGACGCCCTCGAAGAACCCGAGCTCGCGCGAGCTCGACATGGCCGGCAAGCTGCTCGAGTCCCTCCAGGCGAAGTTCGACCCGACGGCCTTCGAGGACACCTACCGCGAGCGCCTGCTCGCCTACATCGAGGCCAAGGCGAAGGGCAAGCTCGACAAGCTGGCGCAGCCGACCGATGCCCAGGAGCCCGGCGATCTCATGGCCGCCCTGCAGGCGAGCCTGTCGGCGAGCCGCTGATGGCGCGCTCGCTGTGGACCGGATCGCTGAGCTTCGGGCTCGTCAACGTCCCGGTGGCGCTGCTGAGCGCGGTCCGCGACCTCGACCTGCACTTCCGCCAGCTGCACGAGAAGGACAAGACGCCCGTCGAGACGCAGCGCTGGTGCTCGGAGGAGGACAAGGAGGTGCCCTACGAGTCGGTCACGCGCAGCTACGAGCTCGACGAGAAGACGACGGTCATCGTCACCGACGAGGATCTCGAGGCGGTCGAGCCGCGCAAGACGCGCACGATCGACATCGAGCAGTTCGTCGACGTCGCCGAGGTCGACCCGATCTACTTCGACCATCCCTACTGGCTCGTTCCGGCCGGCGACGACGAGGGCGCGCGGCGCGCCTACAAGCTCCTGCTCGGCGTCATGGAGCAGACCGACCACGCGGCGCTCGGGACGTTCGTCATGCGCGCGAAGGAGTACCTCGCGATCGTCCGCGCGCGCGACGGCGCGCTGACGCTCACGACGATGCGCTTCCACGACGAGATCCGCCCGGCGAAGGACGTCCCGAGCGCCGATGGCAAGAGCACGAAGCCGAGCAGGAAGGAGCTCGACGCCGCGGTCTCGCTCATCGAGGCGCTCGGCGCCGAATGGAACCCCGATGCCTACGAGGACGAGTACCGCAAGCGCCTGGAGAAGATCGTCGCCGACAAGCGCAAGCGCAAGAAGGCGATCGAGGTCGAAGCGGACGCCGAGAAGCAGCCCGAGCCGGTGCCCGACCTCATGGCGGCGCTGCAGGCAGCGCTCGCCGACGCGAAGAAGCAGGGCAGCCCGCCGAAGCGGGCGAAGGCGAAGGCCTGACGGCTAGCGGGCGACGCGCTGCAGGGCGTTCGCGACCTTCTCGAGCGCGCCGTTGATGCCGCGGATCTCCGACTCGATGGGCCTGACCTGCTCGTCGATCGCATGCACGCCGATCCGGATGAGCCCGGTCGTCGAGGCGATCTTCTGCAGCGTTCCGGTGATCGCGAGCAGATAGCCGGCGAGCACGAGGACCAGCAGCAGCACCTCGACAAGCGTCAGGACGATCAAAAGGCTGTTCATCGATTCTTCCTCCCGCTACCCATGATGGCCGAGCTCATCGACGAGCTCCTCGCCCTGCATCCGCGTGTTCTTCAAGAGATATGTCGTACCGGTGTGCTTCACGACGTCCTTGCCGCTCACCCACGTCCTCCAGAGGTTGCCGTTCAGCGACACGACGGCGCGTCGCAGCATCTCCAGCAGGGCGATGACGACGAGCAGGACGACGAAGCCGACGACGAGGCTGATGACCCAGGCGTTCTGGTTGTCCGACAGTGCGGCGATGACAGCCATCAGCGCCAACCCGGGTTTCCGCCGCGGCCGGGCTCCGGGAAGACCCGCGTGGGCGTCGACACGTCGACCGGCAGGCCGAGCTTCGTCATGTACGCGACCGCGAGGTCGGGCACGCCGTTGGCGAGGCTCTGTGTCCTCGAGAGCTGGTCGGTGCCCTTGACGCCGTGCTCGAGCATCGGCGCGGTCTTCGCGTCCTGCACGTCGCTGAGAACCTTCAGCAGCGGCGAGAGCACGCCCTGCAGCAGGGCGATCACGACGCCGAAGACGACGAGGCCGACGGCCAGCCCGATGAGGGCCAGGACGGCGATGCCGGTACTAACGGCGAACAGGCTCATCGCGCCACCCCGGGGAAGTTGAGTATGCGCCGGCGGACGGCACGGGCGTCGTCTCTCCACGAGCCTTGCGAAGGGCGCGCGTGATCGTCCGGACGGCGTTGGCGGTGATGCCGACGTCGTGCAGCGGACGGGTCTTGGAGGCGATCGAGTCGAGGTCCTTGCCGATGGCCTGGGCCTCGCCGTCGATCTTCCGCGCGAGGGCGGTGATGGTCAGCAGCAGGATGGCGACGAGCAGCACGACGACGACGGCGACCGCCCATCCGACGGTCCACCACTGCGAGAGGGCCAGGGACATGTCGGCGACCCTAACACGAACACCCCCGTTGTCTAATTTATTTTTTTCCTCCCCGAACCGACCGGTCTCCCGCGTTATCTGAAAGAGACCGGTCTACCTCAAATGCCTGCTCTCATCGGCCGACGAGCTCGGGCTCGCGCTCGCGCGGGCGCTGCGGGATGCCGGCCGGCTCCGCCCCGAGGCCGGTCTCCGCACGGACGTGCAACTCGGCGAACTCGCGCTCGTTGCCGCGCTCGCTCGAGAGCATCGTGCCAAGCCAGCACCCGATGAAGCCCATCGGGATCGAGATGATCCCCGGGTTGGCGAGGTCGTAGAACGACAGCGCCCCGCCCTCGGCGTCGGCCCCCGGCCAGACCTTCGGCGAGATGATGACGAGGACGATCGCGGTCACGACGCCGAACAGCACGCCCGTGACCGCGCCCGCGGTGTTGAAGCGCCGCCACGTCAGCGCCAGCAGCAACGCCGGGAAGTTCGCGCTCGCCGCGACGGCGAACGCGAGGCCGACCATGAACGAGACGTTCAGACCCGAGCCCCCGATGATCGCGATGGCGATCGCGATCGCGCCGATCGAGGCCGCCGCGATCCGCGCGACGAGGACCTCCTCGTGCTCGGAGTCGCGCCCCTTGCGGATGACGTTGGACCACACGTCGTGGGCCACCGCGCCCGAGGCCGACAGCACGAGCCCGGCGACGACCGCGAGGATCGTCGCGAACGCCACGGCTGCGACGATCGCGAGGAAGAGGTCGCCGCCGAACGTGCCGTCGCCGCCGCCGAGGAACTGCGCGAGGTTCGGCGCGGCGAGGTTGCCACCCGTTCCGGCCGCCGCGACGCCGCCCTCGCCGAGCAGCGCGCGGGCGCCGAAGCCGACGAACGTCGTCAGGACGTAGAAGACGGCGATGATGAACATCGCCCAGACGACCGAGGACCGCGCGGCCTTGGAGTCCGGCACGGTGAAGAAGCGCATGAGGATGTGCGGCAACCCGGCGGTGCCCAGGACGAGCGCGATGCCGAGCGAGACGGTGTCGATCGGGCTGGAGAGGAACGTGCCCGGCCCGAGCGAGAAGGTCGACTCGTCGGTCGTGTTCTCCGCGGCGCGGTTGAAGAGCTCGATCGGGTTGAAGCCGACGCGCTCGAGCACGAAGATCGACATGACGAAGATCGCCGTCATGAGCAGCACGGCCTTGATGATCTGCACCCACGTCGTGGCGAGCATCCCGCCGAAGATCACGTAGCAGAGCATCATCACGCCGGTGATCAGCACGGCGATCGAGAAGTCGATGCCGACGAGCGCCTGCACGAGGACGCCCGCGCCGACCATCTGCGCGATGAGGTAGAAGGCCGCGACCGTCAGCGTGCCCAGCGCGGCCGCGGTGCGAGCCGGCCGCTCGCGCAGCCGGAAGGAGAGCACGTCGGCGATCGTGTACTTGCCGGCGTTGCGCATCCGCTCGGCGAGCAGGAACATGACGGTGAGAAACGCGACGAGGAAGCCGACGGAGTACAGGAAGCCGTCGAAGCCGAAGAGGAAGATGAGGCCGGCGATACCGAGGAACGACGCCGCCGAGAGGTAGTCGCCGGAGATCGCCAGGCCGTTCTGGATGCCGCTGATCGAGCGCCCGGCCGCCCAGAAGACGTCGGCGCCGGTCATGCGCTTGGATGCCCAGTAGGTGATGACGAGCGTCACCGACAGGACGATCCCGAAGATGACGAGCGCCTCGACGTTCGTGTCTGCCGCGAGGATCGTCATCGCGCCGTCACCCCCGGGCGGGCCCGTGGCCCGGCCGCGGGCTCGGCGGCCGTCGAGAGCGCCTTGGCGCGGACCTTCGCCGCCAGCGGGTCGTACACGCGCTCGGAGCGGCGCAGGTACATGATCCCGAGGACCGCGACGACGACGAACTGCGTCAGCGCCAGGCAATAGCCGACGGTCAGGCCCTGGTACACCGACTCGCTCATGAAGTCGGGCGCGTAGCCCGTGAGCAGGATGAAGCCGAGATACCAGACCAGGTAGAAGATCGTGGCCGGCAGGACGAAGCGCTTGCGGGCGGAGATGAGCTCCTTGAACTCAGGGGACTGCTCCACTGCGCTCCAGTCGATGCGCGGATCCGGGGACGACGGCACGGACTCCTCCTCACGTCGCGGTTTGTGGCAATCGCCACCTACCCACCGACCGGTCGCGTCATGCGAGCGGCGCAGCGGCGCAGCGAGACCTGCACGGGCGTGCCCGGACGCTCACGCCTCGGCTTCGAGCGCGGCGGCGCTCTGCGCGCGCAGCGAGCTGCCGCCGTCCTCCCAGGCCGAGAGGATCTGCCGCGCCTGGCGCGCGTCGAGCTCGGCAAGCGTCGCGGCGCCCCAGAGGATGTCGCCGGCGAGCTGCGGCTGCTGGCGGGAGAGGCCGCCGGCGAGGTCGACGGCGGCGAGGTTCTCGTGGATCGCGTCGGCAGCGACGTGCTCGTCGAAGAACCCGCGCGCCCTGGCGGAGCAGCCGAGCCGGCGCAGGGCCTCGGAGTAGCGGCGATTGGGCAGCGAGGACTCCATCTCGAACAGCGCGAGGTGGCCGACGATCGCGCCGCGCCAGCGCCGGTGCAGCCCGAAGTACGACATGAGGTTCACGGTCGCCAGCGTGCCCCCGGGCAGGCGGTCGACGTACGCGCCGTAGCGGCTGTCGAGGCCCAGCTCGTCCATCGTGTCGGCGAAGAGCTGCGCGTGGATGCGCTCCGGTTGCCCGTTGCCGTACTCGTCGGCCTGGATCTCGACGAGCGCGCCCTTCGGCGCGCCGTGCAGGCGCGGCAGGACCCAGGAGTGCGGATCGGCCTCCTTGAGCTGGTAGGCCGAGCGGTGCACGACGAACTCGTGGACCTGCTCGAGCGTCGCGTCGCGCTCGAGGTAGCGCGACAGCGACGGCCCCTCCTCGGCTTCGGCCACCGCGCGCAGGGCGAGGTCCATCTCCTCGGGCGCGGCGGGCGCCGCGGGTACCGGCACGTCCGCCTGCAGCGCGGCCTCGAACGTCGCCTCGAGCTCGCGGCGCAGGGCGAGGAGGCTCGGCTCCCACTCCCACTCGTCCGCGACGCCCGGCAGCCCGTGGTAGTGCAGCTCGTAGCAGAGGTACAGCGCGAGGTGCAGGTCGTCGTCGCCGAGCGGATCGGCGGGCGGGGCGAGCTCGATCGCCGGCAGGGGGTGGACGGGCCGGCCGAGCTGGGTCAGCAGGAAGTCGGTGAGCTCGCCGCGCGGGTCGGGAAGTCTCAGCACGACGTGCCCCGTACCCCGGCGACGCCCGGCGTATGTGCGCCCGCCGCGGTCAGGCCTCGAAGCGGGCCGCGAGCCACGCGACGAGCTCGTGCAGGCCACCGCCGCCGGCGATCGCCCGCTGGCGCCCCGCGCCCCCGGCGCCCGCGGCGAGCGAGCGGGCGAGCTCGAGCTCGGCGGCGCACCCCAGCCGCTGCGCCGTGGGCCCGAGCACGTCGAGCAGCCGCGCGAGGCGCTCGCGGACCGGCGCCCGCTCGCCGGTGACGAGATCTGCGAGCTGGGCGTCGAGGCCGTCGCGCGCCGCCCACCAGCGGTTCTCGCAGATGCGCCACGTCGGGTCCGCCGGCAGCCGCTCGCCGTGCTCGTGGCGCTCGGCCAGCCACGCGACGAGCGCGTGGATGACCGCCGCCACGGCGGCGGTCTCGGCGACGGTCGTCTGCGCGTCGGCGACACGGACCTCGATGGTCCCGAACAGCGGGTGCAGGCGCAGCTCCCACCACCAGCGCCGGGCGTCGGGGAGGGCGCCCGACCGCCCGCCCCAGCGCATCGCGTCGGCGAACGCGTCCCAGCTGCCGAGCGACGGCGGGACGCCCTGGCGCGGGAGCATCGACGCGATCGTCGGCCGCACGGCCGCCATGCCGCTCTCGCGACCCTCGTGGAAGGGCGAGTTGGCGGCCAGCGCCGTGAGCTCGGGCAGGTAGGAGCGCAGCGCGTCGTGGACCGCGACAGCGCGATCGGCGCCCGCGACGGCGACGTGGACGTGCAGCCCGAACACGAGCTGGCGCTTGCCGATCGAGGCGAACTCGGCGCCGAGCGCCTCGTAGCGCGGGCCGTCGTTGAGCTCGCCGAGCGCATCGGCGAACGGATGCGTGCCGGCGGCGGCGACGAGCGCGTCACCGTCGATCGCCGCGCGCAGGTCGCGGCGTGCCGCGCGCAGCGCCGCGGCGGCGGACGTGACCGTCGACGAGGGCACCGTGACGCTCTCGAGCTGCGCGGCCGGCAGCTCGAGCTTGAAGCGCTCGTCGCCGCCGAGCGCCTCGATCGCGGCGCGCGCGTGGGCCTTGAGGTCGAGCGTCTCCGGGTCCAGGAGCATGAGCTCCTCCTCGAGGCCCACCGTGCACGGCCGCGGCCTGTCGAACTCCGCCCGGAGGTTCGCGGCCGCCGGCGGCGGCAGTGATGCGTCGAAGATCTGCTCGCGGATGGTCATGTTTGCGTCGAGGCCCGGAACGGCATACCCGCGGCGTGCGAATCATCACTGTCCCCGGGGTCTGGACACCGAAGAGCGACGCCTGGATGCTCGCCGACGTCCTGACGGCGCAGGTCGAGCTATCGGGCTCCGAGGTGCTCGAGCTCGGCACCGGCAGCGGCGCGATCGCGGTGTCCGCGGCGCGGGGCGGCGCCGGCCACGTGACCGCGATCGACGTCTCGCGGCGCGCGCTGCTGTGCGCGTGGCTCAACGCGCGGCTGCACGGCGTCCGCGTCGAGCTCCTGCGCGGCGATCTCTTCGCGCCGGTCCGCGAGCGCCGCTTCGACTTCGTCGTCTCCAACCCGCCCTACCTCCCGGCGCCCGCCGCGGAGCGCGGCGACCGCCTGCCGGCGCGCGGGGCGGCGCGCGCCTGGGAGGGCGGCAACGACGGCCGGCGGCTCATCGAGCGCATCTGCGCGCAGGTCGGCTACCACCTCAAGCCGCGCGGGACGGTGCTGCTCATGCAGTCGTCGGTCAACGGGATCGATCGCACGCTCTCGGCGCTCGAGGCCGGCGGGCTGCGCGCGGACGTCGTCGCGCGGCGCCGCGGCCCGCTCGGGCCGATCCTGCGATCGCGGGCCCAGTCGCTGCGCGAGCGCGGGCTGCTCGGGCCGCGCGACGAGGAGGAGCTCGTCGTCGTGCGCGGCAGGCGCCTGTAGCGGGTAGCCGGTCGGCGATCGCCAACGAAGGGAGCACGTCATGCCACCGCGAGGAGTCGCCAAGGGGTCCAAGCGCGCCCGCCAGTACGAGCACATCAAGGAGAGCCAGCTCGAGCAGGGCCGCTCGGAGGACCGCGCCGAGGAGATCGCCGCCCGGACGGTCAACAAGGAGCGCGCCCGCTCGGGCGAGTCGCGCGAGGCGTCGCGCAGCTCGACGCAGGACATGTCCTCGAGCCGCCGCGGCGGTCAGCGCTCGGGCACGAACCGCTCGAAGGGCCGGACGCGCGACCAGCTCTACAACGAGGCGCGCAAGCTCAACATCGACGGCCGCTCGAAGATGAACAAGTCCCAGCTGCAGCGGGCGGTGGACGCCAAGAAGAGCTGACGCGGGCGGCGCGCGTTACGCTGTCGCCGCAGAGCTGAACACAGGGGGGCTGGCGGCAGGCCGGCTGAGATAGCGCCCGACGTGCGGCGCCGACCCTTCGAACCTGTGGGGTAATGCCCGCGAAGGGAGAGATGCAGACGCGGATGACAGCGCCGGTGCAGGCTCCGCCGGTCGCGCGGGCGCAACCGGGCGAGGTGCACCTCGACGGCGTCGTCATGTCGTTCTCGCCGCCACGGCGGGGGGCGCCGCCGGTCGTCGCGCTCGACGGCCTGTCGCTGCACGCGCGCCGCGGCGAGTTCGTCGCCGTCGTCGGTCCCAGCGGCTGTGGCAAGACGACGCTGCTCGAGCTCGTCTGCGGGCTGCTCGCGCCCGATGCCGGGACCGTCGACGCGGCGCCCGCCGCGCTCATGGCCCAGCGCGACCTGTTGCTGCCGTGGGCCGGCGCGGTCGACAACGCCGCGCTCGCGCTGCGCGTCGACGGCGTCGCGCGCGACGAGGCGCGCGAGCGCGCCGCCGCGCTGCTGCGCGACTTCGGCCTCGCCGGCTTCGAGCGCGCGCGGCCGTACGAGCTGTCGGGCGGGATGCGCCAGCGCGTCGCGTTCGCCCGCACGCTGCTCGCCGGGCGGCCCGTGCTCTGCCTCGACGAGCCGTTCGCGTCGCTCGACGCCATCACGCGCGCCGAGATGCAGGACTGGCTGGCCGGGACGCTCGCCGCCGATCCGCGAACGGTCGTCATGGTCACCCACGACGTCGAGGAGGCGCTCGTGCTCGCCGACCGCGTCGCGGTGCTGTCGCCCCGGCCCGGGCGCGTCGTGACGACGCTCGACGTCGACTCCCCCCGCCCGCGGCAGCGCACCGATCCCGAGCTCGTCGCCCTGCGCGCGCGGGCGCTCGCGGAGCTCCGGGCGCCGTGAGCGCGCTGCTCGTCCTGCTCGCGCTCGTCGGCGGCTGGGAGGCCTACGCGCAGCTCAGCGGCATCGACGAGTTCGTGCTGCCCGCGCCGAGCGCCGTCGCGCAGGCGCTCGTCGACGACCGCGCGCTGCTGTGGAGCAACCTCGAGATCACGGCGGGCGAGATCGCCGTCGGCATCGGCGCCGCGCTCGCGCTCGGCCTGCTGTGCGCGGTCGCGATCCACCTCGTCCCGGTCCTGCGGCGCAGCCTCTACCCGCTGCTCGTCGGATCGCAGACCGTGCCGATCCCGATCGTCGCCCCGCTGCTCGTCGTCTGGTTCGGCTTCGGCCTCGCGCCGAAGATCGCGATCGTCGCGCTCGTCTGCTTCTTCCCGATCGTGGTGCCGACGCTCGACGCCCTGGACCGCGTCGACAGCGACCTGCGCAAGCTCATGCGCAGCTACGGGGCGTCGCGCTGGCAGACGTTCCGGATGGTGGAGGCGCCCGCCGCGCTGCCGGGCCTCTTCACCGGCGCGAAGCTCAGCGTCGCGATCGCGACGATCGCGGCCGTGCTCGCCGAGCAGGCCGGCTCGGAGGAGGGCCTCGGCCGCCTCGTCCTGCAGGCGCTGCCGCAGTTCGAGACCCCGCGGGCGTACGCCGCCGTGCTCCTGCTCTCGGCCTTCGCCGTCCTGATGTTCGGCCTGCTCGCCTTCGCCGAGCGGCGCCTGCTGCCGTGGTCTCACCAACCGAGAGGAACCGCCCCGTGAACCGCCGTGTCCTGCCCGCTGTGCTCGCCGTCCTGCTCGTCACCGGCCTGGCCGCCTGCGGCGAGCGCGAGGAGCCGGCCGTCAAGACCGCCAAGCCCGAGCGCGTCGATCTCGTCCTGGACTTCTTCCCGAACGCCGACCACGCCGGCATCTACGCCGCGATCGGCACGAACGAGTTCTCCGACGCCGCGCTCGACGTGCGCCCGCGGACGCCGTCGGATCCCGCCGCGCCGCTGAAGCTCGTCGCCGCCGGGCGGGCGGACCTCGCGATCTCCTACGAGCCCGAGCTGCTGCTCGCGCGCGCGAAGGGCGCGAAGCTCGTCTCGATCGGCGCGCTCGTCCAGAAGCCCCTGACGTCGCTGATCTCGATCGGCGACGACCCGATCCGCGAGCCGGCGCAGCTGCAGGACAAGAAGGTCGGCACGGCCGGGATCCCCTACCAGGACGCGTACCTCAAGACGATCCTCAAGCAGGCCGGCGTCGCCGAGGCCGGCGTGAAGTCGATCAACGTCGGCTTCAACCTCGTGCCGGCGCTCGTGTCCAAGCGCGTGGACGCGGTGCTCGGGATGTTCTGGAACGTCGAGGGCGTCGAGCTCGAGCGTCAGAAGCGCGACCCGCGGATCCTGCGCATGGATCAGATCGGCGTGCCGACGTACAACGAGCTCGTCGTCGTCGCTCGCGAGGAGGACGTCCGCTCGCGCGGGTCGCTGCTGCGCCGTTTCATGCGCGCGCTCGCCCGCGGACACCAGCGGCTGCGCGCGGACATCGACGCCGGGGTCGATCCGCTCGTGAAGGCCAACCCGGATCTCAAGCGGCCGCTGCAGCGCGCGCAGGTCAAGGCGACGATGCCGGTCTTCTTCCCCGCCGACAAGGACGAGCCGTTCGGCTTCCAGGATCCGGACGAGTGGCAGCGCTACGCGACGTGGATGAACGAGAACGGGCTGCTGACCGACCTCGCAAGCGCGCAGCGCGCCTTCACGAACGAGTTCCTGCCGGGCGAGGGCATCTGAATCCTCCCGTCGTCTCGCTGCGCCACGCGCGGCGCCTGGCACTGCACGCGCAGGGCCTCGCCGCCGCGCCACCGCGCGGCCGTGTCACGCCGGAGGCGGTCGCGGCGGTCACCGAGCGCATCGGCTGCCTGCAGCTCGATCCCGTCAGCACCGTCGCCCGCAGCCCGCTGCTCGTGCTCTTCGCGCGGCTCGGCGCCGGCGTCGGCGAGGAGGCGCTGGAGGGCGCCGCCTACGACGCGCGGCTGCTGTTCGACGCCTGGGCGCACGAGGCGTCGCTCGTGGCGACGGCCGACCTGCCGCTGCATCTCTGGGCGATGCGCACGTGGCTGAGCTCGCCGACGACGCGCGCGGCCCGCGCCCGCGAGTTCCTGCAGGCCAACGGCGCGTTCTGCGACGAGCTCGTCGCGGAGCTGCGGGCGCGCGGCCCGCTGCGGGCGCGCGACCTCGAGGACCGCTCGGCCGAGCCGTGGCGCCACGGCTGGTGGACGGACGAGATCTCCGCCCGCCAGACGATCGCGCGGCTGCTGCACATGCTCTGGATCACAGGGCGCATCGGCGTCGGCCGGCGCGTCGCGGGCGAGCGGCTGTGGGACGTCTTCGAGCGCTGCGTCCCCGCCGATGCGCTCGCCTCGGCCCCCGCGCTCGACGACGACGCCGCCGAGCGCGCCGCCGTCCTGCGGGCGGTGCGGATGCTCGGGGTCGCGCGGCCGGCCCACGTCCGCGCGCACTTCCTGCGCCGCCGCTACCCGCGCCTGGCGCAGACGCTCGACGCGCTGTGCGCCGACGGCGGCCTCGCGCGCGTCGGCGTCCAGGGGCTGCGCGGCGACTGGTACGCGGCGCCGGAGGATCTCGACGCCGTCCCAGAGCTCGCGCCCGGCGCCCGCACGACCGCGCTGTCGCCGTTCGACAACCTCCTCTGCGACCGCGCCCGTGCCGCCGAGCTCTTCGATTTCGACCATCGCCTCGAGATCTACGTGCCCGCCGCGCAGCGGCGCTGGGGCTACTACGTGCTGCCGATCCTGCGCCGCGAGCGGATCGTCGCCCGCGCCGACGCCGTGCTCGACCGCGACGCCGGGCTGCTGCGCGTCGAGGCGCTCTACCTCGAGCCCGGCCCGCGCCGCACGCCGGCGCTGCAGCGCGCGATCGCGACGGCGCTGGAGCGCCTCGCGGCGTGGCGGGGCGCGAGCGGCGTGCACGTCGCCTGAGACGCGCCGCGCGGCTGCCCGACGAAGGACTGACGAGCTACAGCGGGACGTAGCGGTTGCAGCGGGCCGGCTCGCCGCTGTCGTGGCCGGTGAGCAGCGCTTCGAGGCGCTCCTGCGGCGTGCCGTGGTGCTGCGCGATGCCGACGTCGAAGTCGCCGACGGCGAGCGCCGCGTTCGTCGCCTCCTCGAGGTCGTCCGGCCCCAGCAGCCCCCGCTCGTAGACCGAGTGCGCCCATGTCCCGGCGAGGCAGTCGGCCTGCAGCTCGTAGGGCCTGGCCGTGCTGCCGACGGCGTTGTCGAAGGTCCCGAGCTCCTGCTGGAGGTTGTGCGCGTACTCGTGCGCCAGGACGTAGGCGACGGCGAAGTCGCCGGCGGCGCGGCCGAGGCCCGCGCGCTCGCCCGGCGGCCCGCGCAGGATGCCGCGGTAGAGGTCGGCGGCGAACTGCTGGGCGACGTAGATCGTGTCGGACGTCCTCGCCGCCGCAGCCGCCGGCAGTCGCGGCAATCACAGCGAGCAGGACGCAGACGCGGGGGCGCCGGAGCACGGTACGCGGGGTTCCCATGCCCCAGAGCGAGATAACACCCGGCGGCTGTCAGGCGGCGGTGCTGAGCGCGGCGGCGGGGGCTCGCAGCGCGTGCGCACCCGCCAGGCCTCGCCACTCGCCGAAGCGCGCGAACAGCGCGCGGACCTCGGCCTCGTCGGCTCGCGCGGCGGGGTCGCCGCCGGAGCGCGCGTGGCCGAGGAGCTTCAGGTAGCCGAGATCGCCGGCCGGGATGACGTCGTAGCGGCCCTGGCCGTGGAGCGCGAGCATCTCGACGGTCCAGCGGCCGACCGTCGGGATCGCCAGCAGCCGCCGCCAGGCGCGCTCGTGATCGGGGTCCTCGAGGTCGATCCGCCCGCGCTGCACCTCGCGGGCGACGCGCACGAGCGCGATCGCGCGCCGCCCGGCGAGCTCGAGGCTCTCCAGGCGCGCCGGCGCGCAGCCGGCGAGCGCCGCGGGCGACGGAACGTCGCGCAGCCCGCTCTGCGGGCAGCGCGGGCCGAGCGCGCGGACGATCCGGGCCTCGATGACGTGGGCCTGCGAGGCCTGGATGAGCTGCTCGCAGATCGCCCATGCGAGCGCCTCGAAGGCGACCGGCCGGCGGGCGATCCGCAGCCAGGGGCGGCGGCGCAGCGACGGGCCCACGAGCGGGTCCTCGCGGAAGCGGTCGTAGAACGGGCGCAGGTCGTCGTCGACGCCGAGCGCGAAGCGCATCCGCGCGATCGCCTCCTCGGCGTCCTCGCGGTCGGCCGCCCAGGCCCCGAAGAGCACCCGCCGCTCTGCGAGCTGCGCGACCCGCACGGTCGCCGGGCGTCCCTCGACGTGCAGCAGCCGCTCCAGGACGCCGCCGCGGCAGCGCAGGACGCCGTCGCGACCGCCGTGCCGCGGCAGGCGAAACGGCCAGCGGGGAACGACCTCGACGCGCAGCTGCACCACGCGAGCAACCTACGCCGCCGGCAGGACGCCGGCGCCGCCGCGGCGCGACGAACCTCGCTACTTGCGCTCGCCGAGGACGTGGACGTCGACGAGGAACGACCGGCTCGCGAGCACCGGCGCGAGCATCCGGCGCCGCCGGCGGGCCATCCGCCGCGCCTTGCGCCGGTGGACGATCGCGACCGCCGCGGCGCCCGCGACGACGCTCGCACCGACGACGGCCACGGTCTGCGCCGTCGAGACCGTCAGCGCTCCGGGCGGACGGTGGGGCTCCAGGGCGTCGACGTCGCCGGCGAGCACCGGCACGCCGTTGAGCACCTCGGGCTCGCCGAGCATCTCCTGCGGTTCCTCGCTCATGAAGGTCAAGAGGATGACGAGTGTGGCAGACGGTGAGGCCCGGAAAGGGTCAGAAGCGCGACTCGTATACCCGAAAGCGCTTGACGATCCTCCCGCCCATCGCGTCCATCCCGCGGTTCATCGCGCGGTTGGTCTCGAGGATCCACCCCATCTCGCCCCATTTCTGAGGCCGCACCTTCGCCATGTCGAAGTGCTCGACGTAGAACCGCGCCGCCGTGCCGGTGTGCTGGTACTCGGGCTTGACGCCGAGAAAGCCGACGCGGACGCGGTCCATGTGCTCCGCCCGGCGCAGGAAGTGCCACCAGCCCAGCGGCAGCAGGCGCCCGTGCATCTTCTTCAGCACCTGGTTGATGTCGGGCACCGTGATCGCGATGCCGATCGTCTCGCCGTCCTTCTCGGCGAGCATGAACCAGTGCTTGTCGAAGACGAGCTGGAGGTCGGCGGCGTACTGCTTGAGGTCGGAGTCCGAATACGGAACGAAGCCCCAGTTGCGCTTCCAGGCGGCGTTGTAGACCTCGCCGAAGACCTCGATCTCCTTGAAGAGGTCGCGCCGGCGCATGTGGCGCAGCTGCACGCCGTGCTTGCTCTCGCACTGCTCGGCGAGCTCGAAGATGATCGGCAGGATCTTCTCGCGATCGTCGATGACGAGCTCCCACATGAAGAGGTCGACGGCCTTGTCGAGGCCGGACTGCTCGCACAGGCGCTGGTAGTACGGCGGATGCCAGGGCTGCTTGATCATCGGCTCGCGGTCGAAGCCCTCGATGAGCACGCCGCACTCGTCGTTCATCGTGTAGTCCATCGGCCCGATCATGTGGTGGCGCCCGCGCTCGGCCAGCCAGCCGCGCGCGGCGTCGAGCAGCGCCGCGGCGACCTCGGGGTCGTCCTCGAGCTCGAGGAAGCCGAACATCCCCGTGCCGGCCCCGCCGTGCTCGTCGTCGTACTGGCGGTCGATCTGCGCGCTGATGCGCCCGACGGCGCGGCCGTCGCGCCACGCCACGAACTCCTGGGCGCCCGCGTGCCTGAAGTAGGCGTTGAGGCGGCGGCTGTGGAAGATGCGCCGCTCGAGTCGCAGCGGGGGCACCCACAACGGCGAGGTAGAGTGCAGCCGGTACGGGAGCTCGATGAACTCCTTGAGGTCTCGCCGCGACGAGACGGCCCGCACGTCCACTGGCACGACGCCCACGCTACATGGCCTCTCTGACACACGACGTCTTCGCGAAGGTCCGCGGCCACGACCGCTCAGAGCAGCTGCGCGCCGCCCGCGAGGCCGACCTGCTGCCGTACTTCCGCACCCTCGAGGGCCCCGCCGGCCCCGTCGTGGAGATGGAGGGCGCCGAGCGGATCATGCTCGGCTCCAACAACTACCTCGGCCTCACCGCCGACGAGCGCGTCATCGCGGGCGCGCAGGCGGCGCTGAGCACCTACGGGACCGGCCTCACCGGCTCGCGGCTGCTCAACGGGACGATCGCGCTGCACCTCGAGCTCGAGCAGGAGATCGCCGCGTGGATGGGCACCGAGGAGGCGCTCGTCTTCACGACCGGCCACCAGGCGAACCTCGCCGCCCTCGGGACGCTGCTGGCGCCCGGCGACACCGTCATCGCCGACTCCGGCGACCACGCCTCGATCCTCGACGGCTGCCTGCTGAGCCGGGCGAAGCTCCGCGTCTTCCGCCACAACCGCGTCGACAAGCTCGAGCGCACGCTCGAGAAGGCGACGGGCGACGGCGGCGGGATCCTCGTCGTCGTCGACGGCGTGTTCTCGATGGAGGGCGACGTCGCGCCGCTCGGCCAGATCGCCGAGCTGTGCGCGCGCTACGGGGCCCGCCTCATGGTCGACGAGGCGCACGGCGCCGGCGTCCTCGGCGCCCGCGGGGCGGGGGCGTCGGAGCTGCTCGGCGTCGAGGATCGCGTCGACCTGCGGATGGGCACGTTCTCCAAGAGCCTCGCGAGCTGCGGCGGCTTCATCGCCGGCAGCCACGAGGTCGTCGACTACCTGCGCGTCCAGAGCCGCGCCTTCCTCTTCACCGCCGCCGCCGTCCCCGCGGCCGTCGGCGCCGCGCTCGCCGCGCTGCGGGTCGTGCGCTCCGAAGAGGGCCCGCCGCTGCTGGCGCGCGTGCTCGACAACGCCGCCTACCTGCACGCGGGCCTCAAGGCATGCGGCCTGCAGGTCGTCGAGCACGAGGGTGTCCACATGACGCCGATCGTCCCGGTGAGCGTCGGCGACGACTGGAAGGCCGTGCTGCTGTGGCGCGCGCTCTACGACGCCGGCGTCTTCGTCAACGTCGCGATCCATCCGGCGGTGCCGCCCGGCGGCGCGCTGCTGCGCACGAGCGTCATGGCGACGCACGACCGCGCGACGCTCGACCGGGCGCTGGACGCGTTCGCGGCCGTCAAGACGCGCTTCGAGGCCGAGCACGGCCCGCTGCCGACCTGAGTCTGCGCCACTCAGAGCTTGTCCGGTTCTTCACAAGCTCGTCACGGAAGAAAAACCTCGCTCGGAGCGAGCGCTTTGCGCCCGACGTCGTTGACCGGGCCGCAGGCCTGACATACGTTCGCCAGGCGCTCAGCGAGGCGCATCGGGAGAGACCGAGCCCACCGGATCCCACGGGGAAGCCGGGTGGAGTCGCTCGGGACTCGGGGGAACCCGCCGCGCGCGCCGCTCATAGCTCAATACACAACGCGCTGCCATCGCACGGACGAGGCAGCCTGGGAGGATTCGATGCACGACGCGACAGCGATGATTGCCCCTGCGCCGCAGCACATGCGAGCACTTCAGCGGGCGAATGAGGTGAGACTCGCCCGAGCCGACCTCAAGCGCCGCATCGGTGGGGGAGCGATCACCGTCCGCGAGGTGATCCTCACGTGCCCGTTGGAGGTGGCGAGCATGCCGCTGGAAGAGCTGCTCGTCAGCCAGCACCGGTGGGGCAGCACGCGCTGTCGCAAGTTCCTCGCCGAGATCGGGCTCTCGGAGACGAAGACCGTCGGGTCGCTGACCGACCGCCAGCGCCAGGAGCTCGCGCGGCAGATCGTCAGCTAGACGCCTGGACCGACGGCGCGGGCGGGATCCAGCCCGCCCGCCGGGAGGCGGCGACGACGGCGGCGATGCGGCGTTCGAGCTCGGCCTCGCCGGCCTCGCCGAGCAGCGTGCTCTGGACGCGGCCGCGCCAGCGGGCGAACGTCATGTGGGGGCAGACGGCTACCCCGTAGAGGTTCGCGAGGATGCCGTCGCGATCCCACCCGACCGCGAAGTGCCAGCGATGGCGCTCGACGGTCTCGCGCAGCTGCGCGAACTCGCCGCGGATGCCCACGGCGGCGACCTGGACGCCGGGGTGGCGGCGCGCGACGCGCTCGAGGCGATCCAGCGTGTCCGCGCAGTCGCCGCCGCGCGTCGCGAGGAACGCCAGCACGACCGGGCCGCGCTCGCGCAGCTCGCAGACGTTGAGGATCGCGGGCCCGCGGACCTCGCAGGCGGGGCGCCGCCCGGCGCTGCCCTGGCCGGCGCGGGTCGCGACGTTCGCGTCGCAGGGGTCGGAGTCCTCGTCGCAGTCCGCGCCCGCCACCGCGAGCGGGGCGGCGAACGCCGGCAGCTGGGCGCCCGGCGCGAGCCCGCGCGCGCCGGGCCCCTGCGTGCGGGCGCCGTTGAACACGACGAAGCCGATCGCCAGCAGCGCCACGATCCCCAGCAGCCACGCGTAGCCGCCGGCGTACAGCGGGCGGCGCGGCTCGGGCGCGGTCACCTGCGCTCCGAGAGCAGCAGCACCGCCGGCAGCACGACGAGGACGCCGAGCAGCGACACCGTGAGATCGACGACCGTCACGAAGCCGAAGTCGCGCAGCATGCGGATGTCGGAGACGACGAGCACGGCGAAGCCCGCGATCGCCGTCGTTCCCGAGGCCAGGACCGCGGCGCCCGTCGAGCGGTACGTGCGCTGCAGCGCGGCGCCCGGGTCGTGCCCGGCGCGGCGCTCCTGGCGGTAGCGCTCGGAGAGCAGGACGCTGAACTCCGTCGAGATCGCGACGACGAGCGCGCCGAGCGTCACCGACATCGGGTTCAGCGGGATGCGCAGGGCGAAGAGGATGAGCGCCGACCAGCCGGTCGCCAGCGCGATCGGCACGAGCGGGACGAGCGCCCTCCGGATGCCGCGCAGCGCGACGAGCAGCACGAGCCCGACGGCCAGCAGCCCCGCCAGCAGCGTCAGCAGCCGGCGGCCGGCGGAGGAGACGTCGGCGTTGGCGTCGGCCGCGAGGACGGGCAGTCCGGCGAGCGCGGCGCTGACCCCCGGCGGGCGGCCGTCGCCGAGCCGCGCGCGCATCTCGTCGAGGACGCGCTTCTGGCGGTCCAGCGGATCCAGGCGGATGCCGAAGGCGAGCGTCGCGGTGCGCCGGTCGGCGGTGATGACCGACTGCGAGAAGTACGGCGGCACGGCGTCGAGCAGGGCGTTGATCTGGCCGGCGCTCGAGCGCGCGCCGGCGGTCGTGAAGAGGTCGGGGAGCGAGAACGCCGGGCACAGCTGCGCGCGTCCGCAGCCGCGCTCGGCACTGTAGCCGTAGCGCTTCAGGACGCCCTGCTGGTAGGCGACCATCCACGCGACGACCTCCGGGCGCGTGAGGTCGGCGCCCTCGATGACGACGTCGACCTCGCCGCCGACGCCGGTCGAGCGCTGCAGCGTGTCGAGGTCGCGCAGCGCCGGCAGATCCTGGGGCACGAGCTTCTGGATGTCGGACTCCACGCGCGTCTGGGTGTCCAGCGCCCAGCCCGCCACCGCGACCGCGAAGGCGATCGCCACGACGCGGGCGGGGTTGCGCACGGCGTAGCGCAACGAGCCGCGTGCGGCGGCGCTCGCGCTGTCGCGGACGGCACCGCCTGCGCCCGAGCCGGCGACCGCCGCCGCGGCGCGGCGCAGGGGCGCCGCGAGCCGCTGGCCCAACCGCGCGAGCGCCGGCGGCGGCGCCGCGCGCTCGGCGATGACGAGCGCGGCGGTGCCGGCCAGCAGCGCGCACGCGAACGCGATCGCGATGCCGGCCACGAGCAGGACCCCGAAGCCCCGCACCATCGGCACCGGCGACAGCACGAGCGCGGCGAACCCGGCGGCCGTGGCCGCCGCGGCGAGCGCGACGGTCGGCGTTCCGAGCAGCGCCGCGCGGCGCGCCGCCGCGGCCGCGCCGATCGCGCGGCCGGGGCCCTGCTCCTCGGCGACGCGCGACTGCAGCTGGATCGCGTAGTCGACGGCCAGCCCGATGAGCACCGGCAGCACCGCGATCGAGGCCATCGTCAGCGACGCACCGGCGAGCGACAGGCCCCCGAACGTCAGCGCCGCCGCCGCGAGCGCGATGAGCAGCGGCAGGAGCGCCAGGCGGCTGCGGAACACGAGCGCGAGCGTCGCCGCCATGACGAGCAGCGCCGCGGCGAGCAGGGCGAGCAGGGAGCCGCTGATCGACGACGTGAGGTCCGAGACGACGACCGGCGCGCCGGTGACGGTGTACGTCGCGCCGTTCTGCGGCTTCCAGTCGTCCATCGCCACCGCGGCCCGGACGAGCTCGATGGCGTCCGTCCGCTGCGCCTCGCCGAGGCCCGCCTTCAGCCGCACCTGGACGAGCGCCGCGTCGCCCTTGCCGCCGTCGCGAGCGGCCGGGAAGAGATAGGCGAACTTGCGCTTCGGCGTGCCGACCGGCTTGGCGGCGTCGAAGATCAGCGTCGAGACGAAGTTCGGGTCGTCCAGGCGCGGGATCGAGCGCAGGCCGTAGCGCACGGCGAGCTCGACGACCTCGGACTGGAACGCCTGCCCGACGGCGTTGCGGGCGGCGGTGACGCGCCGCTGCGTGGCGGCCGCGCCGAGACCCTGGCGGCGCGCGTCCCTGCTCGCGCGCCGGGCGGCGGCGTCGCTGCGGCGCTTCGTGTCCTGCAGGCGCCGCGCGAAGCCCGCCCCGAGCTGGCGGGTGGCCTCGTTGATGAACGTGCCCGGTCCGAAGACGACCTTCACGGGCTTCGCGGCGCGCAGCCGCGCGCAGGGCCCGCGCGGGCCGCCCGCGGGCGTGATCTTCGCCGGCGTGTTGCCGGCGATGCAGCCCTCGAGGCCGATGAGGCGCTCGAGATCCTGCGTGAGCAGGAGCTTCGTGAGGTCGCCGCGGACGAGGACGATGATCGGGTCGTCGCCGAAGCGGGCGCGATGGTCGGCGGTCGCGGCGTAGGACTCGGTGTCCTTGCCGACGAGCGTGTCGATGCCGGCGTCGGGCTGCAGGCGCAGCGCGAGCGCGACGCCCGCGAGCGCGAGCACCGCCGTCAGCGCGAGCACGAGCGCCGGCCGCCGCGCTGCGAGCGCCGCGGCGCGGTGCAGCGGGCTCACTCCATGCCGAGCGGGCCCTGCGACTCGCCCGCGAGGAACTGGCGCACGAACTGGTTTTCGGAGTTGAAGAGCTCGGTCGCGGGACCGGACTCGACGATGCGCCCCTTCCAGAGCACCGAGATGTGCTCGGCGACGCGGCGCGCGGTCATGATGTCGTGGGTGATGAGCGTGAAGGCCGGCGGCGGCGTCCCGCGCCGCTGCGCCTCGCCGCACATGTCCTCGTGGATCTCCTGGATGAGCTCGCCCAGGAGGGCGGTGCGCACCGGATCCAGGCCCGAGTCAGGCTCGTCGAAGAGCACGATGTCGGGGTCGAGCACGAGCGCGCGGGCGAAGCCTGCGCGCTTGCGCATCCCGCCGGAGAGCTCGTTGGGCATCTTGTCGTGCGCGTTCTGCAGGCCGACCTCGGCGAGCCGGCGGTTGACGATCTCGCCGATCTCCTCCTCGCTCTTCTCCGTGTGCTGGCGCAGCGGGAAGCAGACGTTGTCGAAGACGTTCATCGAGCCGAACAGCGCGCCGTCCTGGAAGAGCACGCCGAACTTCTGGCGCATCTTGAAGAGCTGGTCGTCCTCCATGTTCGGCACCGACTCGCCGTGGACGAGGACGTCGCCCTGGTCGGGATACAGCAGGCCGACCATGTGCTTGATGCAGACCGACTTCCCGGTCCCCGACGGGCCGAGGATCATCGAGATCTTGCCCTCGGGGAGGCCCATGTTCAGGCCGCGGAGGATCTTGTTGCGACCGAACGCCTTGTGGACGTCGATGAACTCGACCGCGTCCTTGGCGCCGTGCGGGCGCTTGACGCCCGTGTGCCACTGGTATTCGTCGCTGCTCCCGGGCGACATGAGGCCGCCCGGGGTGTTTGGGTTCGTCGCCATCCTGGCTGAGAGGGTACCCCCCGAAGCGCCCTACTTCGCCGCTTCGACCGCGGCCGCCAGCTCGGCGGCCTTTGCGAGCAGCTCGCCGGCGTTCGGCGCGGGCGCACGGCCGGGCCCGGGGTTGTAGGCCTCGTAGGCGGCCGCTGCCGCCGCCTTGGCCTCGGCCTCGAGCGACGAGAGCTGCCCGCCGTTGGACGGCGCCGACGCGGCGGCGGCGGCGGGCGCCTCCTCGGCGGCCTCGGCGGCCTCGGCGGGCGGCGCGGCCGCAGCCATCGCGGCGCTGCGGAAGCGGATCGTGCCGTGACCGTGGCGATCGGGCTCGGGCTCGGGCTCGGGCTCGGGCTCCGCCGCAGGCTCCGGCGCCGCTGCCTCGGGCTCCGCCGCTGCCGCCCCCGGCGTCCGCAGGCGAATCGTCCCGTGGCCGTGGCCCGGCCCCGGTGCGGCCGCCGGCGCAGGCGTCGCGTCGGCGGCGGCCTCGGGCGCGGGATCGGGCGCGGGCGCGGCCGCGCCACGCAGCTTCACCGTGCCGTGGCCGTGCCCGGCCGACGGCGCCGCGGCGACGAGCTCGCGTTCGGCGGCCGGCTCCGGGGCCGCCGCGCCGAGCAGCCGCGTGACGCCGTGGCCGTGGCTCGCCTTGGGCGCTTCCGCCTCCGCCTCGGGCGCCGCAGCCGCGGGCGCGGGCGCGTCGGCCGGCGGAGCGACGCGCCCGCGCAGGTTGATCGTCCCGTGCCCCGCGCCCTCGTACGACGCCGCGGCGGCCGCCTCGGCGGGCGCCGGCGACTCGACCGGCTCCGGCGCAGCGTCGACCGCTGCCTCCGCTCGCCCTCGCAGGCGGATCGTCCCGTGTCCGGCGCCCCGCAGCGCCGCCGATGAATCCTGCTGGGACTCGCTCATGACCTCTCCCACCCTGGTTGCAAAGCTTGGAGCCCGCCGTGGCCGCTGCCGCTGCCCTCTCCTACTCCCGTCTCACCCCAAGACGGGTACCGCCGACCTCACCCCCCGATCGGGGCGCGCGGATTCGCGCCCCAGAACAGCTGCGTGCCGAGCATCCCGATCAGGTGCACCAGCACGATGTTCAGCACCATCGACTTCGCGGTCGCCGTCCCCACGCCGACCGGCCCTCCGCTCGCGTGATAGCCGTAGTAACACCCGACCAGCACGATCGCGGTTGCCATCACCATCGCCTTCAAGAGGCTGTACAAGAGATCCGGTGGGTTCTGGAACATCCAGAAGATGAGGAAGAACCCGCCGCTGGAGACCTCCCCGATCTGCTGCACCACCGCGATGTAGGAGGCCAGGAAGCCGGCGCCGATCGCCGCGATGTAGACGAACGGCAGCACGAGCCACGCCGCGAACAGGCGCGTCGCGCAGAGGAAGGTCACCGAGCTGATGCCCATGACCTCGAGGGCGTCGATCTCGTCGGAGATCCGCATGGAGCCGAGCTCGGCCACGATCCCCGTCCCGACCTTCGCGGCCATCATGTAGCCGAACGCATACGGCACGAGCTCGCGCAGGTCGCACCAGGCCGCGAAGACGCCGGCGTACGCCGGGTTGCCGACCGAGCGGTTGAAGTACGCGCCCTCGATCCCGCACTGCAGGCCGATGATGAAGACGAGGCCCCAGATGACGAGCGTCGAGGAGACGATGAGGATCCCCGCCTGGCGCAGCGCCTCGCCGAAGAAGCGGAAGACCCGGAAGCTGTAGACCTGGCCCATGATGCGGCCGGAGAACTTCGCGATCTCCCCGAAGTTCGAGATCCAGTCGCGCGGGATGGCCAGCCAGCCGCCCATCACCTGAGGTTGGTGAGCTCGGGATTCGTCGCCAGCAGGGTCTGCGTGAAGACATAGTTGAACGCGAAGATGCCCAGAAAGGCGATGACCACCGCCTGGTTGACCGCGCGTCCCACTCCCTCGGCACCACCTGAGGCCGTCATGCCCTTGTAACAGCACACTATCGCGATGATCGCCCCAAAGAGCGTTGTTTTCAGTGTCGATCCCCAGAGGTCGGTCAGCGAGGCGTTCGTGAAGAACGTGGCCCAGAAGCCGCCCAGCGGCGCGCCGTTGACGAGCGTCGCCAGCACCCCCGAGAAGACGCCGAACAGCAGCGCGTAGACGTTGAACAGGCCGGTCACGAGCATGAGCGCGAGGAAGCGCGGCACGACGAGGTTCTTCACCGGGTCGATGCCGAGCACCTGGAGGGCGTCGAGCTCCTCGCGGATCTTGCGCGCGCCGAGATCGGCGGTGATGGCGGTGCCGGCGACGCCGGCGAGCACGATCGCGGTGACGAACGGGGCGAACTCGCGGATCGAGGCGAGCACGAAGAAGCCGCCGAGGCGGTCGATGGCGCCGAAGAGGACGAGGAAGTTCGCGGCCTGCAGGCCGGGGGCGCCGTAGCCGAAGGCGATCGTCGAGACGAGCAGCGGAAACCAGCAGAGCCGCAGCGCAAAGAGGAACTGGTTGACGAACTCTCCGCCGTAGGGGTACGGCGGGCGCAGGGCAGACATGATCGTCTTGCCCGTGAGGATCATCATGTCTCCGATCTCCTCGAGCAGGCTCTTCGCAGGAAGAAACGCTCGATCGGCGACGTTGCGGACCATCTGTTGCTCACTCTCCCCGGATCGGGGGCACCCGACGATGCCGTCGGCAAGCGTAGGGGAACGGCGATGGCCCCGCCACCGGTTGCGGGCGCGCCGGGCCGGCGGGCGCGCGTCAGTGCCCATGAGACCCTGTGCTACGTTCCCGCCGCTGTGTGGAGCCCCCCAGCGAACCTGCGCGCGGGAGCCGCGCTCGCGGCGGCCTGGTCGGCGTTCGCGGTCGCCGGCTGCGGCGGCGGGGAGCGTCGCGACGCGGGCAGCTCCGACGCGACCTACACCGTCGACATCGTCCGCGCGCAGTTCCCCGAGCGCCAGCACCTCGCCGACAAGCCGACGTTCGCGATCACCGTCCGCAACACCGGCGAGGAGACGATCCCCGACGTCGCGGTCACGCTGCGCGGCTTCTCGTCGCGCTCCGGCGACGCCGAGCAGGCCGACGCGCGCGGCAACGTCTGGATCGTCGACGAGCCGCCGGCCGGTGCGGTGACCGCGATCGAGGACACGTGGAGCGCGGGCGCGCTCGCCGCCGGCAAGGAGGTCTCGCTGCGCTGGCGCGTCACGCCGGTCGTCGCCGGGACGCACGAGCTGGACTACGCCGTCGCGGCCGGCCTCGCGGGGGCCGCCCGCACGCGCCTGCGGGGCGGCTCTCGCGCGCGCGGGAGCATCACCGTCCGCATCGACGCCGAGCCGCCGTTCGCGCGCGTGGACCCGCGCACCGGCGAGGTCACCGGCGAGTAAACCCGCCCCATACGGGTAGATCTCTCCCACGACTCCGCACTGCCTGATTCCGCGGATGCCCACGGCAGGGCGCGACCCGAGAGGACAGGGAGACACCATGGCTCAAGACCCGATCGAGATCTATCTCAACGACCACCTCGCCGGCGCGACCGCCGGCGTCGATCTCGTGAAGTCCGCAGCAGAGCGCCACGACGGTGAGATGGGAGAGTTCTTCCAGCAGCTCGCCGACGAGATCAGCGCCGATTACAACACGCTGTCGTCGCTCATGGCGACGATGAACGCGCGCGGCAGCGGGGTCAAGGAGGTCTTCGCGAAGGCCGGCTCTGAGATCGCCGACTCGAAGTTCAGCGGCGACTCCGCGAACGACCCGGACTTCGGGACGTTCCTGACGCTCGAGACGCTGTCGATCGGCGTCGAGGGCAAGCTCTGCATGTGGAAGGCGCTGAAGATCGTCGAGGACAACCACGCCGAGCTGAAGTCCACGAACATCGACAAGCTCGTCGAGCGCGCGCAGTCACAGCGCGACCGCCTCGAGGGCAAGCGCCTCGAGTTCGCGTCCCGCGCGCTGTCCTCGAAGGTCAACGCGTAGACGGTCAGCGCGGCAGGCGCGGCGCGATGATCCGGTAGGCCTTCAGTCCGAGGCCGAGACGCTCTCGGTCCTCGGACTGCATCGGGTCCAGGCCGGTGAGATCGCGCACGCGCTCGAGCCGATAGGCGACGGTGTGGCGGTGGGCGTGGATCGCCGCCGCCGTCGCGCTCATGTGGCAGTTCGCCGCGAGGTAGGCCTCGAGCGTGCCGACGAGATCGGTCCGGTACTGGTCGTCGTAGCGCACGACCGGCGCGACGGTGTCCTCGTAGAAGGAGCGCACCTCCTCGGGGTGCGAGGCGAGGACGCGGAACAGCAGCCGGTACGTGCCCTGGTTGATGTCCTCGGCGATCGGCTCGCCGGAGACCGTCAGGACGTCGAGCACGAGCTCGGCCTCCTGCACGGCGCGGCCCAGGTCGGCCGGGTCGCCGTAGAAGGACGACAGCCCGACGGTCCCGTGGCGCTGCAGCCGCGCCGCCAGGCGCGCCGCCGCCGCGAGCGTCGCCTCGGCGGGGTTGTCGGCGGGCACCGCCGGCAGCAGCGCGTAGATCCGCCCGGCCTGTCCTCCGGGCGTCGAGCTCTCGACGTGCTGGGCGAGCGCGCCCGGCAGGTCCTCGGCGATCGTCGCGACGACGTGACGCGGGCGATCGTTGTGCAGCTCGGCGCACAGGGCGATCGCGCCGCGGCTGAGATCGCAGCCGAGGCGCGCGCCGCGGCGCACGAGCTCGTCGGGCGACAGCTCGCTGCCCGCCCGCAGGTCCTCGAGGAAGGAGCCGCGCAGGTTCTGCTCGACCTCGTCGCGCGCCTCCTCGACGGCGACCTCGGTCAGCGAGGCCACCGCCGCGAGGTGCAGGTACTCGGCGGCCTCGCCGATCGGCGCGCTGCCGCCCTCGAGCAGCAGCACCGCGCCGACGGTCTCGTCGCCTGAGGCGATCGGGATCTCGACGGCGAGCCCGCGGGGCGCGTGCGCCGGCCGGTCGGCGACGCAGTCGGCGACGTAGTGGCGCAGCTCGGGGAGCCGCTCGGCGGCCGGCGTCCCCCCTGGGGCCATGACCGCCGTCCCGAGCCGCGGCACGACGATCGCCACCGACCCGCCGACGGCTTCGGCGGCGAGCGCCGCGACGCGCTCGAGGCCGTCCCCGGCCAGGACGGCGTCGACCATCCGCAGATGCAGCCCCCTCAACCGCTCGACGAGGGTGGCCGCTGTCGGGGCGGCCACCCTGCTCACCTACCCCGCGGCCGCCGCAGCAGCGGCGTCCGGGTGGGCCTGCAGCGTCTCCTCACCGGACTCCCCGGTGCGGATGCGGTACGCCTCCTCGACCGGGAGCACGAAGACCTTGCCGTCGCCGACGGCGCCGGTCCGGCCGTGCTTGAGGATCGTCTCGACGATCGTCGCGAGGTCCCTCGTGGCGACGACGCACTCGATCTTGACCTTCGGTCGCAGGTAGTTCGTGAGCTCGGCGCCGCGGTAGCGCTCGGTGATGCCCTTCTGGCGGCCCGAGCCCTTGACCTCGCTGATCGACAGCGAGGGGAACCCGAGCGCGAGGAGCTCGGTCCTGATCGGCTCGAACGCCTCGTGCCGGACGTACGCGATCACCATCTTCATGCCGGGCTCTCCTTCGCCGCGAGGGTCGGGACCGGTGCGGGGGCGACGGTCGCCGCCGGGCCGCCGCCGTAGCCGATGAGCTCGGCCGGCGGGATGAACGCCTCGGGGTAGCCGTACATCCCGTGCTCGGAGATGTCCAGGCCCGCGTCCTCCTCCTCCTCGCTGACCCGAAGCCCGTACGTCTTCTTGATCGCGAAGAAGGTCGCGTAGCTCGCGGCGAACACGAACGAGAAGGCGACCGTGAAGCCGACGACCTGCGCGATGAGCTGCGAGAACTGGCCCGAGTACAGCAGGCCGCCGTCCGGATCGCCGAACGCGTTGTACTGCGCCAGGCGCGGCGACGTGAAGAAGCCGCAGGACAGCGTCCCCCAGATGCCGCAGATGCCGTGCGCGGTGAGGACGCCCACCGGATCGTCGAGCTTCTTGTCGATCGCCAGGATGCACGGCGGGATGATGAGGCCGGCGATGAGGCCGATCGGGATGGCCGCCCACAGCTCGACGTAGCCCGAGGGCGCCGTGATCGCGACGAGCGCGCCGATCGCGCCGTTGCCGCACATGCCGATGTCCAGCGTCTTCTGCGTCATGCGCGACATGAACAGCGCGCCGAGGACGCCGCAGGCCGCCGCGAGGTTCGTCACGAGGACGATCTCCGGGAAGCGCCCGTCCTGGATGTTCAGCGTCGAGCCCGGGTTGAACCCGAACCAGCCGAGCCAGAGGATGAGGACCGCGAGGCCGAAGAGCGGCATGTTGTGGCCGGGGATCGCCCGCGGCTTGCCGTCGGCGCCGTACTTGCCCTTCCTCGGGCCGAGCAGGAGCAGGACCGCGAGCGCGCCCGTCGCGCCGATGAGGTGCACGGCCGTCGAGCCGGCGAAGTCCTGCATGCCGACGATGCCGAGGTCGGCCCAGAGGCCGGTCGGGTTCTGGAGGAAGCCGCCGCCGAAGACCCAGTGCGCGCCGATCGGGTAGATGACCGTGGCGAAGACGACGGCGTAGATGATGTAGACGCCGAACTTGATGCGCTCGAGGGTCGAGCCCCAGACGATGGCGAGCGAGACGGCGCAGAACACGAACTGGAAGAACCACTTGGATTCGACCGTCGCGTTGGAGAGGCCCATGACGGGGAAGCCCGTCGCCGGGTCGCCGAAGCCCTGCAGCATGAAGCCCGTGCCGCCGATGAGGCCGTGCAGGCCGCCGGGCTCGTTGCCGAATGCGAAGGCGAAGCCGACGAAGTACCAGCAGATCGCGGCGATCGAGAAGTTCGTGAGGATCTTCGCGACGATCGTGCCGGCGTTCTTCTGGCGGGAGAACCCGATCTCCAGGAACATGAAGCCGCACTGCATGAACATCACGACCATGCCGGCGACGATCACCCACAGCGAGTTGAAGCCGACGGAGTCCGGCAGGACCCCGTTGTTGTACGCCTCGAGGGTGTCCGCGGCCGCGAAGCCCGGCACCACCAGAGCGACGAGCAGCCCGGCCCCCACAGCGGGCAGCACCTTCATCGCCAACGTCCGTCTCATTCTTCCTCCTCGATCGACTGCTCGTTCACCGCAGCCCATCGTCAAGGTCGCCCCTCTCAGCGTCTTTGTACGGAGGTCGAAAGATCGCCAGGGCCGGTTCGACACGCGTCATTGACAACCGGCGCCGACCGCTCCTAGTGTGCGGTGCGTCGGCGGCGCATCGCACTTCCGAATGGACAAATGGGCCTCGCGAGGCCTGTCCGCGTGGACAACGACTCCGTCGCCGGACCGCGGCTACAGTCAGCGCGGCCACCACGAGGAGGACTCCAGTCACCCATGCCCAGAATTCGCCAGGACAATGTCACCGCCGCGCAGTGGAGTACGAACGGCGGGGCGCTCGGTTCGCCCGACCTGACCGTTGCCGGCAACCAGGTCTTCGGCTCCAACGTCTTCAGCACCGCGGTCCAGCGCCAGCGCCTGCCCAAGCACGTCTTCAAGGCGCTCTCGGGCGCGGTCGCGCGCGGCGAGGCGCTCGAGACGTCCCTGGCCGACTCCGTCGCGCAGGCGATGAAGGGCTGGGCGCTCGAGCGCGGCGCCACCCATTACACGCACTGGTTCCAGCCGCTGACCGGCATGACCGCCGAGAAGCACGACTCCTTCTACGGCCCGACCGGCGACGGCACCGCGATCGCCGAGTTCTCCGGCAAGGAGCTCATCCAGGGCGAGCCCGACGCGTCCTCCTTCCCGACCGGCGGCATCCGCGCCACGTTCGAGGCCCGCGGCTACACCGCCTGGGACCCGAGCTCGCCGGCCTTCATCCTCGAGAACCCCAACGGCGCCCTGCTGTGCATCCCGACGGCGTTCGTGTCGTGGACCGGCGAGGCCCTGGACACGAAGATCCCGCTGCTGCGCTCGATGGACGCCCTCTCGAAGTCGGCGATCCGCGCGCTCAGGCTGCTCGGCGACGAGAGCGCCGCGCGCGTCTTCACGACGGTCGGCCCCGAGCAGGAGTACTTCCTCATCGACGAGCAGTACTACTACCAGCGCCCCGATCTCGTGACGACCGGCCGCACGCTGTTCGGCGCCAAGCCGCCCAAGGGCCACGAGCTCGACGAGCACTACTTCGGCTCGATCCCCGAGCGGATCCTCGCGTGCATGATGGAGACCGAGATCGAGCTCGCGAAGCTCGGCGTGCCGGTGAAGACGCGCCACAACGAGGTCGCCCCCAACCAGTACGAGCTCGCGCCGATCTTCGAGAACTCGAACATCGCCTCCGACCACCAGCAGCTCACGATGCAGCTGCTGCAGAACGTCGCGCGCCGCTACGGCCTCGTCTGCCTCCTGCACGAGAAGCCGTTCGCGGGCGTCAACGGGTCGGGCAAGCACAACAACTGGTCGATGGGCACCGACACGGGCGTCAACCTCCTCGATCCCGGCGACACGCCGAGCGAGAACATCCAGTTCCTGTTCTTCTGCACGGCGGTCATCAAGGCCGTCAACAAGCACCAGGCGCTGCTGCGGGCGTCGGTCGCCAACGTCGGCCAGGACCACCGGCTCGGCGCCAACGAGGCACCGCCGGCGATCATCTCGATCTTCCTCGGCGGCGAGCTCGAGCGCGTCTTCGACGCCGTTGCCAGCGGCGACGCCGCCGCATCGTCGGACAACGGCTTCCTCGGCCTCGGCACGCCCGTGCTGCCGCCGCTGCCGCTGCACGGCGGGGATCGCAACCGCACGTCGCCGTTCGCCTTCACCGGCAACAAGTTCGAGTTCCGCACGCTCGGTTCGAGCTCGTCGCTGGGGCTGCCGAACACCGTGCTCAACACGATCGCAGCAGAGGCCATCGACGATCTGGCCGACGCGCTGGAGGCCACGCTCGGCGACAGCACCTCGCTCGACGAGGCGGTCGTGGCGATCGTCAAGGACGCCTACGCCGAGAACCGGCAGATCGTCTTCGGGGGCGACAACTACACCGACGAGTGGACCGCCGAGGCCGAGCAGCGCGGCCTGGCGAACCTGCGCTCGACGCCCGACGCGCTGCCGTGGCTCGTCCACGAGCAGACCGTCGAGGTCATGTCGAAGTACGGCGTCCTCTCCGAGCGCGAGCTCGAGGCGCGCTACGAGGTCTCCGTCGAGCAGTACTGGATCAAGCTCAACATCGAGGCCGAGACGGCGGCGACGATCGCGCGCACGATGCTGCTGCCGGCGGCGGTCCGTCACCTCAACGAGGTCATGGCCAGCGAGCGACAGGGCATGATCGACGAGGTCGCGCCCATCATCGGCGACTTCCACAAGGCCGTCATCGCGCTCGAGGAGGCCAACGGCGATCCGGGACTCGAGGGCGCGGACCTCGCGCTCTACATGCGCGACACGGTCCTGCCGGCGATGACGACCGTCCGGACGCTCGCCGACAAGCTCGAGAAGCTCGTCGCAGACGACCTCTGGCCGCTGCCGAAGTACTCGGAGATCCTGTTCATCAAGTAGGGGCTCTTGGAGATTCGTCGGCGTCGGAGCCGCCCCATCCGGGAGTGCAGGTGGCGCGCGTGTGACCCTGTCTCGGCTGGGGTGTTGCCGGCGCCGGCGACCAGCATCTTTGAGGACATGAGACCGGTTCGCGCGCGATGCGCGCGGGGGGTTGGGCCTGAAACGACGCGATATGGGACGTTCTGGGCCCAACCCCCCGGGGCGACCACGCGGCGCGCCCCGACGCCTCGTCTGTTCCTCAAAGCCGCAGGTACATGCCACCGCAAGCGCCTCGCGGCCCAGGCGCCACCATGTGGCGGATCATCAAGTAACGCTTCACCGTCACCGAAATCACGAAAGCCCTGCATCCGCGGGGCTTTCGTCGTTTCGGCGTCCGCTAGAGCGACGTGACCTTCGGCGCCGGGCGCTCCTCGGCGAACATCCGCAGCGCGAAGGCTCCGGCGGGGTGGGCGCGCCAGCGGCGGATCGCGGTCGCCATCTCCTCGTGCATGTCCTGCGGCTGCGGCAACGGCGTGCCGTAGTTCTCCGGCACGACGAGCGGTGACGCGAGCGCGGCGAACGCGAGGTCGGCGGCGCTGAAGCCGTCGCCGGCGAGGTGGCGGCGACCGTCGGACAGCAGCTCCCCGACGAAGTCGAACTCCTCGTCGACACGCTCGATCGCGTTCGCGACCGAAGCCGGGTTGACGTTGAGATAGCGCCGGATGACGAGCTTCGCCGGCGCGAGCACGATCGGGAACATCATCCGCTCCCAGCGCGGGACGCCGGTGAGGTTGTAGGGCGCGTAGCGCCGCGCGTCGGTGAAGACCTGCTCGTAGAGCCAGCGCCGCCCCTCCGGCCCGAGGACGGTGTCGAAGCGCCGCTCGAGCGCCTCGACCTCGTCGCGCTGCACGGTATCGGCCGGATACAGGCGCCGATCCTCGGAGACGTGCTCGTCGGCGTAGGCGAGGATCGCGGCCGACTGGTCGTAGACGCCGTCGGGCGTGCGCAGGACCGGCGCGGTCATGCCGCCGCCGGCGCGCTTGGTCGCCGCCCAGTGGACGAGCTGGATGTGGCGCTTCTCGGTGTACTCGACGCCGGCGCGGTCCAGCGCCCAGCGCGCCTTCTCGCAGAAGTGGCTGATCGGGATCGTCACGAGGATCGAGGCGGAGGACGGCATCGGACCCCACGCTATAGCTTGGCCGCGTGTTCGAGCCCCTGCGCACGGTGACCGCGACCCGCTATGTCGACGCCCTGCGCGAGGGCGGCTCGCTGCCCGGGCTCGTCGAGGCCGACGATCTCGGCATGTACGTCACGAAGTTCCGCGGCGCCGGCCAGGGCGAGGGCGCGCTCGTCGCCGAGGTCCTGGCGGGCGAGCTCGCGCGGGCGATCGGGCTGCCGGTGCCCGAGCTCGTCGTCGTCGACGTCTCGCCGGAGCTCGGGCACGCCGAGCCCGATCCGGAGATCCAGGAGCTCATCGCCGCGAGCCCCGGCCCGAACCTCGGCATGGACTTCCTGCCCGGCTCGCTGCCCTTCGCGCTGCCCGCCGACCCGCCGATCGACCCGCAGCTCGCCGCCGACATCGTCTGGTTCGACGCGCTCGTGACGAACGTCGACCGCACGCACCGCAACCCGAACCTCCTGCTCTGGCACGGGCGCCTCTGGATGATCGACCACGGCTCGGCGTTCTTCCGCCAGCACTCCGGGCGCCCTCTCCAGGAGACCGCCCATGACGAGGTGCCGCTGCTCGCCGAGCACGTCCTGCTGCCCGTCGCGGGGTCGATCGACGAGGCCGACGAGCGCCTGGCGGGGCGGGCGCTCGCGGCCGTCGGCACGGCCGTCGCGCTCATCCCGGCCGTCTGGCTGGGCGCCAACCCGGCCTCCAGGCGGGGCGACTTCGCCGCGTTCCTCAACCAGCGCCTCGCCGGCCCGCGGCGCTCGTTCGTCGAGGAGGTGCGCCGTGTCCGCGGCTGAGCGCAAGCCGTTCGCCTACGCGCTGCTGCGCGTCGTGCCGCGCGCCGAGCGCGGGGAGCGGCTGAACGTCGGCGTCGTGCTCTTCAGCCGCCGGCACGACTTCCTCGACCTGCGCACGCACGTCGACGGCGCGCGCCTCGCGGCGCTGGACACCGAGCTTGCGCCGGCGACGGTCCGCGAGCGCCTCGAGGCGCTGCGCTGCGTCGTGCGCGGCGAGCCCGCGGGCGGTGCGCTCGCGCAGCTGCCGCCATCCGAGCGCTTCGGCTGGCTCGTCGCGCCGTCGTCCACGGTCCTCCAGGCCTCGGAGGTGCACACGGGACTCACCGCCGATCCCGCGGAGACGCTCGAGCGCCTCTTCGCGACGCTCGTCGTCTGAGCCGAACTCGTCGTTGAACACTGTTCACCGGGAAGTCACGCCCGAGCGGCATGGGCGAGCCCACGGTCACCGACTCCCCCGGCGGCGCGGCAGCCGGCGACGACGAGCGCGCGGGCGCGAGCACCTGCCCGCCGGCGGCGGCCACGACCTTTCCGCATCGCATCGCCGCCCACGCCGCCAGCGGCGCGCTGCGCGACCTGCTCGAGCACCATCGCATCTCCTACGCGCCCGAGCCGTTGTCGGAGGGCGCGATCTTCGGCCTCTCCGGCGCCTTCTCGCTGCGCACCCGCATCGCGCAGCACGCGCTGCCCGCGATCGACCTCGACGGCCGCGCCCTGTCGCTCGAGGCCGACCTCGCGCGCCATCTCGGGCTGCAGGCGACGTGGAGTCTCACCGAAGATCCCGGTGAGGCGTGGCGCCGCCTGCGCGCGGAGCTCGACGCCGGCCGCCCGGCCCTCGTGCGCGCCGACGTCGCCGAGCTCGGCTACCGCGATCGCCGCCACCACGACACGCGCCACGCGATCGTCGTGACGGGGCACGACCGCCGCGCCGGCAGCGTCTGGATCGCCGACGGGAGCTTCCCCGAGCCGCAACGCTGCACCGTCGGCGCGCTCGCGCGGGCACGCGCGTCGACGGCCTATCCCGAGCCGGCGCGCCACGCGATGCTGTGCCTGCGCCGGCCCCAGCACCTCGCGGCGCCCCACGAGGCCGTCGCGGCAGCGATCCGCCGGGCCGTCGAGAACATGCGCGACACGCCCGAGTTCGAGCACCCGCATGCCCGGACCGGCCTCGGCGCGGTCGACGCGCTCGCCGACGCCTGGCCGCGGTTGCCGCAGATGACCGGCGCGCGCCTCGGCCAGACGCTCGGCGCCCTGCGCTTTCGCATCCGCGACGCCGGGACCGGCGGCGCCCTGTACCGCTCCCTCCAGGCGCGCTTCCTCCACGACGCCGCGGCGCTGCTGGGGTCCGAGCGGCTGGGGCGGGCCGCCCTCGTCTGCGACGACCTCGCCGACGCCTGGCGCGCCGTCGCAAGCTCGCTGGACGTCGAGGATGCGGGCGTGGCGCATGAGATCGCGGCGCCGTGGATCGAGCGCATCCGCGTGCTCGAGCACCGCCACGTCGAGGCGCTCGAGGGCCACCTGCGGCTGCGCTCGTCCGCCGCCGCGTAGGCCCGGAAAGCTGCGCCCGGACGGGATCGACGGTCGCTTGGCCTAGCATCGTAGGTCGATGCGCGACTACCGATCAGCCATTCGCAGCCACGTCGTCCTCTTCGACGGCGGCATGGGGGCGACCCTCGAGCAGTTCGATCTCTCGCTCGAGAACGACTACAAGCTGCCCGGGCGCGCGCACGAGGCGCTCGTCCTCAACCGCCCCGACATCATCCTCGGCGTCCACGAGTCGTTCGTCGAGGCGGGTGCCGACGCCGTCCAGACCGACACGTTCCAGGCCAGCCGCCTGAAGCTCGACGAGTGGGGCCTCGGCGAGCAGACCGTCGAGATCAACCTCCGCGCCGCGGAGATCGCACGGGCGGCGGCGGGCGACGAGCGCTTCGTCGTCGGCTCCGTCGGCCCGACCGGCTACCTGCCCGCCTCCGACGACCCGACGCTCGGCAACATCTCCTTCCGGACGCTCGCCGACGGGTTCTCCGAGCAGTGCTACGGCCTGCTGCTCGGCGGCGTGGACGTCATCCTCGTCGAGACCGCGCAGGACATCCTCGAGGTCAAGGCCGCGGTCTTCGGCGCGCGCGAGGCGATGAAGCGCGCCGGCCGCGAGGTGCCGATCCAGACGCAGGTCTCGCTGCTGCCCAACGGCGGCAAGATGCTGCTCGGGACCGACATCTCGGCCGTCCTCACGACGCTCGAGGCGCTGGGCGTCGACGCGATCGGGCTGAACTGCTCCACCGGGCCGGAGGACATGCGCGACGCGATCCGCTTCCTCGGCGAGTTCTCGCCCGTGCCGATCTCCTGCATCCCGAACGCGGGGATCCCGATCCAGGGGCGCGACGGCGAGACGATCTTCCCCGAGCAGCCCGAGCCGTTCGCCGCCTCGCTCATCGAGTTCGTCGAGCGCTACGACGTCGCGATCGTCGGCGGCTGCTGCGGCACGACGCCCGATCACATCCGACTGCTGGCCGAGAGCGTCAAGGGGCGGCGCGTGAAGGCGCGCCCGGCGCCGCGCCCGCCGCACGTCAGCTCGATGATCACCGCGACGCCGCTCGTCCAGGAGCCGCGCCCGACGATGGTCGGCGAGCGCGTGAACTCGCAGGGCTCGCGCAAGGCCAAGGAGATGCTGCTCGCCGACGACTACGACGGCCTGAACCAGATCGCCGAGGACCAGGTCGAGGGCGGCGCGCACGTGCTCGACCTCTGCGTGGCGCTCGTCGAGCGCGACGACGAGGGCGAGCAGATGCGCCGCGTCGCCGAGCGCGTGTCGCTCTCGCAGCCGGCGCCGATCCAGGTCGACTCGACCGAGCCGGAGGTCATCGAGGCGGCGCTCGAGCAGATCCCCGGGCGCGCGATCGTCAACTCGATCAACCTCGAGGCCGGCCGCGCGAAGCTCGACCGCGTCGTGCCGATCGCCCTGGCCCACGGCGCCTGCCTCATCGCGCTGACGATCGACGAGGTCGGGATGGCGAAGACGGCGGAACGCAAGCTCGAGATCGCGCGGCGCCTGAAGGAGCTGTGCTGCGACGAGCACGGGCTCGACCCCGAGGCGCTGATCTTCGACTGCCTGACGTTCACGCTGACGACCGGCGACGAGGAGTGGCGCCCGTCGGCGGTCGAGACGATCGAGGGCATCCGCGCGATCAAGGCGAACATCCCGGGCGTCAAGACGTCGCTCGGCGTCTCGAACGTCTCCTTCGGCGTCGCCCCGCGCGCCCGCGCGGTCCTGAACTCGACGTTCCTGCACCACTGCGTCGAGGCGGGCCTGGACCTCGCGATGGTCAACCCGAACCACATCACGCCGTACGGCGAGATCAACGAGGAGGAGCGCAGGCTCGCCGACGACCTCGTCTTCAACACGCGCGAGGACGCGCTCGAGCGCTTCATCGCGCACTTCGAGTCCTCGGGGGCCGAGGCCGAGGACGAGAGGGCCGACCCGACCGCGGGCATGGAGCCCGAGGAGGCGCTGCACTTCCACATCCTGCGGCGCAAGAAGGAGGGCGTCGAGGAGTGGGTCGAGCGGTCGGTCGAGAAGATCGGCGCGGTTCCGACGCTCAACGAGGTCCTGCTGCCGGCGATGAAGGAGGTCGGCGACCTCTTCGGATCCGGCGAGCTCATCCTGCCGTTCGTCCTGCAGTCGGCGACCGTCATGAAGCGCGCGGTCGCCAAGCTCGAGGAGTACCTCGACAAGGTCGAGGGCTACACGAAGGGGACCGTCGTCATCGCGACGGTCTTCGGCGACGTGCACGACATCGGCAAGTCGCTCGTCAACACGATCCTCACGAACAACGGCTACACCGTCGTCGACCTCGGCAAGCAGGTGCCGATCTCGTCGATCCTCGAAGCCGCGCAGGAGCACGACGCCACGGCGATCGGGCTCAGCGCGCTGCTCGTCTCGACCTCCAAGCAGATGCCGCTGTGCGTCGAGGAGCTGCACTCCAAGGGCCTCGACTACCCGGTGCTGATCGGCGGCGCGGCGATCAACCGCGACTTCGGGTTGCGCGCGCTGTACCCGAAGGGGCGCGAGTCCGACGAGATCTACCGGCCGGGCGTCTTCTACTGCAAGGACGCCTTCGAGGGCCTGAACAAGATGGACCAGCTCGTCGACGAGGAGGCGCGCGCGGCGCTCGTGAAGAAGACCCGCGCGGCCGCCGAGCACTTCCGCCTGCACGGCAAGGAGCAGGTGGACCTCGTGACCGACGACGACAGCGTGCGCTCGGCGGCACGGACCGACGTCCCGGTCCCCGTGCCGCCGTTCTGGGGGGCGCGCGAGATCGAGGTGCCGATCGACGACATCTTCCCGCACCTCGACACGCACGTGCTCTTCAAGCTGCACTGGGGCGGGCGCGGCGTGAAGGGCGAGGCGTGGCGCACGCTCGTCGACGAGGACTTCCAGCCCAGGCTCGAGCGCATGTGGCGCGAGCAGGACTACCTGCACCCCCGCGCGCGCCTGGGCTACTTCCCGTGCTACAGCGAGGGCAACGAGCTCGTCGTGCTCGATCCGGACGACCGCTCCACGGTGCTGGAGCGGCTCGTGTTCCCGCGCCAGCCCGGCCACGACCGCATCTGCCTCGCGGACTTCTTCCGCCCCCGCGACAGCGCCGAGCTCGACGTCGTCGCGCTGCAGGCGGTGACCGTCGGGCCGGAGGTCACCGAGGTCATCACGGCGCTCGAGGCCGAGGGCGAGTTCGCCGAGCAGCTCTTCACCCACGGCCTCGGCGTGCAGTCGGCGGAGGGCACCGCCGAGTGGCTGCACTCACGCGTGCGCTCCGAGCTGGGCATCGGCGCCACCGAGGGCCGGCGCTACTCCTGGGGCTACCCCGCGTGCCCCGACCAGTCCGAGCACGAGAAGATCTACCGGCTGCTGGACGCGCCCGCGATCGGCCTCTCGCTGACGGGCGGCTACGCCGTCGAGCCCGAGCAGTCCACGCTGGCGATCATCGCCCACCACCCGCAGGCGGTCTACTTCGGCATGAAGTCCGGCTTCCTGCCCAAGGACAAGGCCCCGGACGACATCATCGCGGGCTCCGACCGCGACGCGACGCAGCGTCGCGACCAGGACCCGGCCGAGGGCCCGCCCGAGGACGAGCCGGCGCTGGCCGTGGAGGGACGGGTCTAGCAGCGCGGGGAGGCGCCGGGAGGACGGGCGTCCTCATGCCCGGCGTCCGCGGTGCCGATAGACGCGGTAGCCGACCTCCGCGTGGCAGCCGATAAGGCCGCCCAGCCCGCCGTGGTGCGCCGTCCGTCCGCCCCACTCATGGAGGTCCGCATGTCCGCCGCACTCGTCCGCAGGACCTTGCCCGCGTTCGCAATGGCGCTGATGGCCGCGCTCGCCGTCTCCGCCCCCGCGTCGGCCGCGACGGTGGTCAACGGTGACTTCGAGTCCGGCGACCTGACGGGCTGGACGCAGTTCGTCACCCCCAACGGCACGTGGTCGAACTACACCGGCACGACAAATCCGGCGAACGCCATCACCATCGCGGCGCCCCCTCAAGGTGCGCGCGCGGTCGTGAGCGGCCAGTCGGGTGGCGGCACCAGGATCCTCTACCAGGACATCGCGCTGGAGCCCGGTCAGCTGCACACGCTCAACCTTCAGGCGTACTACACCAACAGCGCCGGCTCGCTGATCTCGCCCGCCACGCTCGCCACCAACGTTCCCAATCAGCAGTTCCGCATCGACGTCATGCGGACGACGGCGGCGGTCGACTCGGTCGACCCGGCCGACATCCTCGCGACGATCTTCCGTACCCAGCCCGGCGACCCCAACACGCGCGGGCCGTTTGCGCTCACCGGCGATCTCTCCGCGTTCGCCGGCCAGACCGTCCGCCTGCGCTTCGCCGAGGCCGACAACCAGCTCTACTTCTCGGCCAGCATGGACGACGTCCGCATCACCTCGGTCCCGGATGGTCTCGTGGCGAGCCCCGACACGCTGGCCTTCGGCGGGCGCGACATCGACGATGGCCCTGCGGCCGACCTGACCTCGACGCTGACGAACACGACCGCCGACCCGATCACGTTCTCGAGCCTGTCGATGACCGGCGGCACGACGCAGTTCGAGCGCCTCACGGGCGCCACCGGCGACTGCACTGCCACCACGACCCTGGCGGCCGCCGAGACCTGCGACGTCCGCGTGCGCTTCGACCCGACCACCACCGGCGCGAAGTCCGCCACGCTGACCGTCGTTACGGACACCGGCGATCGCACCGTCGCCCTGACGGGGGCCGGGACGCAGACCGAGTCGACCGTCAGCCTCGACGAGCTCGCCTTCGGCTCGTTTGACCTCGACGACGGCCCGACGGCGAGCCAGAGCACGACCGTGACCAACTCCGGCACGGAGCCGGTCACGCTCTCGGGCCTGACGTTGTCGGGCGACGGCGGCGAGTTCGAGCGCCTCACCGGCAACGCCGGCGACTGCACGACGACCACGACGCTCGCCGCGACAGAGACCTGTGACGTGCGCGTCCGCTTCGACCCGACCACCACCGGCGCCAAGGCGGCGACGCTGACGATTGCTTCGAACACGCCGGACCACACCGTCGCCCTGACCGGCACCGGCACCCAGACGGAGCTGACGCGGAGTCCCGACACGCTGGACTTCGGCTCGCTCGACATCGACGACGGGCCGACGGCCGGCCAGAACACGACGGTCACGAACTCCGGCACGCAGCCGGTCACGCTCTCGGGCCTGACGCTCACAGGCGACGACGGCGAGTTCGAGCGCCTCACCGGCGACACCGGCGACTGCACGACCACCACGACGCTGGCAGCCGCCGAGACCTGCGACGTGCGGGTGCGCTTCGACCCGACCACCACCGGCGCGAAGGCGGCGACGCTGACGATCGCATCCGACGTCGTCGCGGACCTCACCGTGGCGCTCACGGGCACCGGGACGCAGAGCGATCTGTCGCCGAGCCCGACCGCGCTGGACTTCGGCTCGCTCGACATCGACGACGGGCCGGCGGTCAGCCAGAACACGACGGTCACGAACTCCGGCACGCAGCCGGTCACGTTCTCGGGCCTGACGATCACGGGCGACGACGGCGAGTTCGAGCGTCTCACCGGCGACACCGGCGACTGCACGATCACCACGACGCTCGCCGCGACGGAGACCTGTGACGTCCGCGTGCGCTTCGACCCCACCTCCACCGGAGCCAGGGCGGCAACGCTGACGATCGCCTCCGACACCGCCGACCGCGTCATCGCGCTGACCGGCGCCGGAATGCAGACGGAGCTGTCGCATGGCCCCTCGTCGCTGACGTTCAGCTCGCGTGACATCGACGACGGCTCGAGCGTCGCGCAGGACGCGACCGTCACGAACTCCGGCACGGAGCCGGTCGCCCTGTCGGGGATCTCGATGTCGGGAGACACCGCGCAGTTTCACCGCTCCACGAGCCGCACGACCGATTGCACCGCCGCCACGACACTGGCGGCCGGCCAGGCATGCGAGGTCTCGATGCGCTTCGACCCCGATTCCACGGGAGCCAAGACCGCGACGGTGACGATCACGTCAGACGTCCCGGACATCACGATCGCGCTGAGCGGCTCCGGCACGCACGCCGAGGCCGCAACTCAGACAGACACCGCCACCACCTCGCCGCCTGCCGCGGGCGCGCCGCCGGCGGTCACGCCGCCGCTGGCGAACGTCACCGATCCGTGGACGCTCGCCCGGCTGGCCGGCCCGAGGGTGACGCAGACCAGATCCGGCACGCGCGTCAACACCGGCTTCGTCGCCGCCTGCCCCGCCGGTGGCCCTGCGTGCAGGGGCGTCTTGACGCTGAAGCTCCTGCGCCGCTCGCCGACCACCGGCAAGGTGCTGCGCGTGTTCCTGACGGACAAGGTCACGGTCACGTCGATGCCCGCGGGGACGCAGCTGCGCGTGAGGTTCGTGCTCAACAAGCGCGGAGCCCGGCTCCTGCGCCGCATCGGATCCGTCACCGCCAGGCTGCGCGGCTCACTGCGCACCGGTGCCGAGCGCGCCGTCGTGCGCGCCACGACATTCCGGATCTCGGCGCCGCCGCGCCGGCCGTAGCCACGCCCGTGACCGTTCATCCGGGTCTCCGCGGAGGCCCGGATGACGTCATGCGGGCAACCGCGCCTCCTCGAGATCGAGGTCGCGCTGGATCTCCCGCCAGACGTCGGGCCGCAGCTGACCCTGGTTGCGCAGGCCGAGCAGCGCGTCGCGCTCGACGCCGATGAGGTCGCGACGCAGCTCGGAGTAGCGCTCGAGGGAGTCGTGGGCCGCCTCGCTGCGGGCCTCGTCGCCGTCGCCGCCGATGACCGCCATGCAGCGGCGAAAGCGCGCGCGGTAGAGCTCGCGCATCCGGCGCAGGCGCTCGTCGGTGATGCGGCCCTCGCGCTCGAGCTCGTCGAGGCGGTCGAGCGCCGCCTGGGCCGCCTCCAGCCGCGCGATCGCCTCGTCGGGGCTCCACTCGCGCTCGCTCTGCACGCCGAGCAGCCGCATGAGCGGGCCGAGCGTCAGGCCCTTGCCCGACGAGCGTCACCGCGATGACCCCGACCGTGACGAAGATCATGAGCTCGCGCTGCTCGATGTCCGCCGACAGCGCCAGCGCGGCGGCCAGCGAGATCGCACCGCGCATCCCGCTCCAGCCGACGACGAGCCGCTCGCGCCAGTTCTCGCCCGCATCCGCGCGCGACGCGGCCGGCACGCAGCGGGCGAGCGCCGGCGCGATCCCGACCCAGGCCAGCCGGACGCCGATGACGACCGCGCTGACGAGCGCCACGTAGCCGAGCAGCTCGGCGGTGTTGTTGCCCGACGCCTCGAAGACGCTCTCGAACTGCAGGCCGAGCAGGACGAAGAGCGTGACGTTGAGCCCGAAGACGAGCGCCTGCCAGAACGCGATCGCGCTGAGGCGCGTGTCGGCGTCGAACATCTCGTGCGAGTGCCAGCCGAACCAGCAGCCGGCGACGACGGTCGCCAGCACGCCCGAGACCCCGAGCTCCTCGGCCCCGACGTACGCGCCGTAGGCGTAGAGCACCGACAGCAGGATCGCGAGCGGCACGTCGTGCAGCCGCCGGTACAGGCGCTGGCCGATCCAGCCGACGGCCAGGCCGACCGCGACGCCGCCCGCCGCCGAGCCGAGGAACTCGAGGGCCGCGTCGCCCAGCGAGAACGTCCCCGCGAGCGCGGCCGTGACCGCGACGCGGTAGGCCACGAGCGCCGCGGCGTCGTTGAGCATCGCCTCGGCCTCGACGGCGACCGACACCCGCTCGGGCACGCCGAGCCGCGAGAACGTCGCCGCGGCCGAGACCGGGTCGGTCGGCGCGACGATCGCCCCGAGCACGAACGCCTCGGCCCAGCTCAGGTCGCCGATCGCGGCGTGCGCGACGACGGCGACCGCGACCATCGTCACGAGCACGAGCAGGAAGCTCAGCGAGACGAGCTGCGCCGCCGCGCTGCGCAGCTCCTGCGGTGACGCGGCGAAGCCCGATGCGTGCAGCAGCGGTGGCAGGAACAGCAGGAAGATCGCCTCGGGCGCGAGCTCGATGTCGGGCAGCCCCGGCAGGAAGCCGATCGCCACGCCGGCGCTGACGAGGACGATCGGGTACGGGATCGAGATGACGTCCGCGAGCCGCACGAACACCGCGGCAGCGAAGAGGACCGCGATGAGGAACTCGATGTCGCTCACGGGCCCGGAGTCTATGAAGGGCTAGGTTCCGTCCGGTGACCGAGCGCGCGATCCCTCCGCTGGCGCCCGACGACCATGTCGACGGCGCGCCCGACGCGCCGCTGGAGCTCGTGATGTACGGCGACTTCCAGTGCCCGTACTGCACCGCTGCGCAGTCGATCCTGCGCCGCGTCCGCGAGCGCCTGGACGGGCGCCTGCGGTTCGTCTTTCGCCACATGCCGCTGCCCAAGCATCCTGACGCGCAGCCGGCGGCGCAGGCCGCCGAGGCCGCCGCCGCGCAGGGGGCCTTCTGGCCGATGCACGACGCGCTCTTCGCCGCCCGCGGCCGCCTGTCGCTCGCCGACCTGCAGAGCCACGCCGACGCCCTCGGCCTCGACGGCGCGCGGGTGCGCAGCGAGGTCGTGGGCGGGGTTCACGCCGAGCGTGTCGCCCGCGATGAGCGCAGCGCCCGCGCCGCCGGCGTCACCGGCACGCCGGCGTTCTTCGTCAACGGCGTGCTGCACGAGGGCGCCTTCGATGCCGGCTCTCTGCTGGAGGCGCTCGAAGCCGCGGAGCCCGCGAGCTAGAGCTTCGTCGCGAAGCGGCGCATGAGCAGGCTGTAGAGCAGCAGCAACGCACCGACGGCGATGAGCAGCGGCGGGAAGAAGTTCAGCGGCGGCCACGGATCGGCGAGGTCGCCGAAGTTCTCGCGCTGCGACTCGAGGACCGGGATGACGTCCTGGCCGAAGTACTCGTCGAGCTCCGGCATCGTCCGCACCTCCCCGCCGTCGAAGCGGGTGAGCTGCTCGGTGCCGGGGATCGAGTTCCACCGGATCGCCACCGGCCGGACGCTGAGGATCGCCTGCGCGAGGTTCGGGGTGCGGCGCTCCAGCAGCGCCACGAGCTCGGCGCGGCTGACCTTCAGGCGCTTCTGCAGGACCGTCAACAGGTGCGGGATCTCCGCCGCGACCGCGCTCAGCGGGATCGCCTGCAGCACGGCCGTCGTGCGCGGCGCGCGGCGGCGCAGCGACGCGAGGATCTGCCGGCGCGTGACGTTCGTCCGGCGCGCGACGAAGGACAGCAGCTCGGGCACCTCGTCGGACGCGCCTCCGCGCTTCGTCGCGATCGGGTCGCCGAAGAGGACCGCCTGGTGGACCATGTCGACGCCCGCACGGTCGCCCTCCACGCGGGCCTGCTCGAAGGCCGGCGCGAGGTCGCCGGTGAGCCGTTCGGCGGCGTTCAGGCGCGGCAGGTACTGCGCGGCGAACACGATCGCGAGCAGGACGACGGCCGCGGCGCTGACGAGCGTCCACCCGAGCTTGCCCGGCGCCCGCTTCGCCCCGCGCGCCGCCTGATAGAGCCCGAACGCCAGCAGCGCACCACCGACGACGAGCAGCAGCCACGGGATGTAGCCGATCCCGCCGCTGCCGGCGACGTCCTGGAAGTCGTCCTTGGCATCCTCGACGGTCGCCACGACGTCCTGGCTGAAGTAGTCGCGCAGCTGCGGGACGGTCTTGACGACCCTCGTGCCGTCGAAGCGGGTCATCCCGTTGAGGCCGGGCACGTCGTTCCAGCCGGTCGCGACGCCGTTGAGCGCCGTCAGCGTCTGCGAGAGCCTCGGGAACGTCTCCTCGAGCTGGGCGGCGACGGCCTCCTCGGTGAGGTTGAGCGTCGTCGCGAGGTAGCCCGTGAACCTCGGGATCTCGCCCGAGATGCCCGACAGCGGCAGGGCGCGCAGCAGCGCCTCGGTGTGCGGCGCCTCGCGGCGCAGCGCGGCGGCGACCTCGCGCGAGGAGAGGTCCGCGCGCCGTGCGATGAGGCGGACGAGCGTCGCGACCTCGCGGTTGCCCCCGCCGCGCGCGGTCATGAGCGGATCGGCGAGATCGACGTACTTCGAGATGAAGTCGATGCCCGCCCGGTCGCCGGCCACGCGCTCGTCGGTCAGCGCCGGCTCGGCGGCGTCGACGAGCTCCTGGCCGGAGGTCAGGCGCGGGATGAGCCGCAGCGCGAGGACGAGCACGACGATGACGAGCCCGATGAGCGCGACGACCATCCAGGCTCGCGAGGCACGCGTCGACAGCAAGCCCTTCATGACCTCTCCCCCCCACGATCCGCGGCGACGAGCGCGAGCTTATCCGCTCGCGTCAGGCGCTTGATGCGCGCCTCCTCGCGCCGCGCGGCGCTGCGGTCGGGCATCGGCCGCGCGAGCGCGAGCTCGACGGGCAGCCGGCTGGCGGTGTAGCGGCTCCCGCGGCCCGCACGGTGGGCGGCGAGGCGGCGCTCGAGGTCGGAGGTCCAGCCGCAGTACAGCGAGCCGTCGCGGCAGCGCAGGAGGTAGACGTAGGCGTCGGGCACCCTGCGGTGTTCGACGCCGGGCGCTACGACCTTCCCGTCGCCGGCGCCCAGCGCGAGACCGAGGCCGACGGCCGGACGTCGTCGTCCAGGCGCGGATCGGGCACGGGCGCGGCGGCGGCCAGCGACAGCGGGATGACGCCCGCCCAGACCGGCAGCTCGTAGTCCTCGTCGTCGTCGACCGGCGGGCCGGTGCGGACCTTCGCCGACGCCTCGTCGAGGCCGAGCGCGAGCACCGCCGTGCCCTTGAGCTCCTGCGGGTTGGGCGGCCTGACCTCGTCCCAGCGGCCCGGGACGAGCCGCTCCGTGAACGCCTGGAGCGCCCGCAGCCGCTCGTCTGCTCCCGTGACGAGCCGCGCGTCGCCGAGCACGACGACGGAGCGGTAGTTCATCGAGTGATGAAACGCCGAGCGCGCGAGCACGAGGCCGTCGAGCAGCGTGACGGTCAGGCATGCCGGCGCGCCGGCGGTGAGGGCGCGCAGCGTGCGGCTGGCGGCCGAGCCGTGGACGTAGACGACGTCGCCGACGCGGGCGTGCAGCGTCGGGATGACGTAGGGCTGCCCGTCGACGCTGATGCCGAGATGGGCGAGCAGGCCCGCGTCGAGGATCGCGTCGATCGTCGCTCGGTCATAGGCGGCGCGGGCGGGGACGCGGGAGACGCGAACCCTCGCGGACGGTGCGGTGGCCATGAACGGGAGCCTAGATCGAGGTTGGTCCTCGCAACAGGGCCATTTCGATGTGAAAATGGCGGACCAATGGAGCTCTACCTCGACCTCGACGCCGCCCGGGGCGCGTCCTTGCGCGCGCGTGTCGAGGACGCGCTGCGCGAGGGCGTGCGCAGCGGGCTGCTCGCCCCCGCCTCGCGGCTGCCACCGACGCGGGCGCTCGCGGCGCAGCTCGGCGTCTCACGGGGCGTCGTCGTCGAGGCCTACGCGCAGCTGCAGGCCGAGGGCTATCTCGTCGCCCGGCCCGGCGCCGGGACGACGGTCGCCGTCGACGGCGCCGCGCGGCCGGCGGCCGGCGCGCCCGCCGAACGCGCGAGCCCGCCGCGCTATGACCTCAGCCCGTTCGTGCCCGCCCTCGACGCGTTCCCGCGCGGCCCGTGGCGCGCCGCGCTCACGCGCGCGCTGCGCGAGGCGCCCGACGCCCGGCTCGGCCTCCCCGCCGGCGAGGGCGTCCCGGAGCTGCGCGCCGCGCTCGCCTCCTACCTCGGCCGCGCGCGCGGCGTGCGCGCGACGCCCGAGCAGGTCGTCGTCGTCAACGGCCTGCGCCAGGGACTCAGCCTCCTGTGGCCGGCCCTCGCGGCCGGTGGCGCCCGGCGGGTCGCGATCGAGCGCGCCGGCTGGCGCGGGGTCGCGGAGACCGCGGTCGACGCGGGGCTCGCGGTGACGCCGATCGCCGTCGACGACGACGGCCTCGTCGTCGCCGAGCTCGCCGCGCACGCCGGGATCGACGCGGTCGCCGTCGCGCCGGCGCATCAGTACCCGACCGGCGCGGTCCTCGCGCCCGCCCGCCGGGCGGCGATCGTCGGCTGGGCGCGCGAGCGCGGGGCGCTCGTGTTCGAGGACGACTACGACGCGGAGTACCGCTACGACCGCGAGCCGATCGGGTCGCTGCAGGGCCTCGCGCCCGAGCACGTCGTCTACGGCGGGTCGACGAGCAAATCGCTGGCGCCGGGGGTGCGGCTGGCCTGGCTCGTCGTCCCGCCGCAGCTCGTCGAGCCGATCGCCGCCCTGCAGCGTCTGCGCGGCGGCATGCCCGCGGCGCTGCAGCAGCTCGCGTTCGCAGACTTCGTCGACGGCGGCGAGCTCGACCGCCACCTGCGCCGCCAGCGCCGCCGCTACCGCCGGCAGCGCGACGCGCTGCTCGCCGCGCTGGCCGACGCCCTGCCCGATGCCGAGGTGCGCGGCGCCGCGGCGGGGTTGTTCGTCGTGCTGCGGCTGCCGGCCGGCGTCGACGAGGACGCGCTGCGCGTCGCGGCGAACGCCGCCGGCGTCGCGCTCGATCCGGCGCCGGGGCTCGATCCGCCCGCGGTGGTCGTCGGCTACGCGAACCTCGCCGAGGCCGCGGTCGTGCCGGCGGTGGGGGCGCTGGGGGCGGCGATCCGGTCTGCGCAGGGGTGACTCGGACGGCGCGTGTGGCCCGTCGCGCCTGGAAACGGCGGCATTGAGGGAAGGGCCCGGGCCGTCGCGGCGCTCACGCGGGCGTCCCTTCAGCACGTGTGTGGTGGCTCGGTGGCGGATAGAGCCACCAAGCCACCACACTCGTCCGCGACGAGCCGCCCGCGCTCGCAGGCGACCGCCGGCGCAGCTTCATTCCTTCGATGCCGCAGTTCGCAGGCGCGGCGTACGGCCCCCGACGGCCTGAGTCGCCCCCTACGCGGCTTCGCGCGCGAGCGAGCCCTGCACCGGCGGCAGCTCCACCGGCGACGCGTGCATCGCGCGTAGGCGCACCTCGCGCCAGGAGAGCCCCTCCTTGACCAGCGCGGGAGCGCCCATGACGATCGCGGTCGCGACCTCGACGGCCTGGAGGATGATCCCGTAGGCCAGGGCGTCGGCGTAGCCGACGCCGTAGGCGCCCAGGACCGCGACGCACGCCGCCTGGAAGACGCCGACGTTCGACGGCGTCGCGGGCAGGACCGCGGTGACGTTGACCGCGAACAGCACCGCCGCCGCCGCGCCGATGCCGGCCTCGCCGTCCAGGCCGAGCGCGACGAGCAGGACGTAGCACGACAGCCACTGCACGACCCACGCCGACAGCTGCGCCGAGGCGGCGATGGCGCCCAGGCGCGGGCGGCGGAAGACGCGCAGGCCGTCGCGCACCTGCACGAGCGCACCGCGGACCTGGTGGACGAACGCGGCGACGCGCCGATAGCGCGAGGGCTTGCCCGAGCGCAGGAGCGCCGGCACCGCGAGGACCGCGACGACGATCGCCAGCGGCGCGATCGCCACGACGACCAGGGCCGTGTGGTGGCGGAAGAGGTCGACCGTCGAGAACATCGTGATGCCGAGGACGACGAGCGCGACGATGTTCAGCAGCGTCTGGGAGACGATCGTGCCGAGCACGACCGGCAGGTGCTCGCGCGCGCCGCCGATGCGGCGGGCGACGATGAACGCGCGCGACGGCTCGCCGAGGCGCGCCGGCAACGTCGCGGACATCAGCACGCCGATGAACGTCCCCTGCAGCGCGTCGGCCGCCCGCACGTGGGCGCGCGGCAGCGCGGCGCGCAGGATCGCGTGCCAGGCAAGGCCGCGCAGCACCATCGAGAAGCACATGAGCCCGAGCGCGAGCAGCACCCAGGTCGGCGTCGCCGCGAGCATCGCGTCGCCGACGCGCTCCACGCCGATGCGCTGCAGCGCGACCGCCGCGAGGCCGGCCGCCAGCAGCGCCACGACGGCGACCGCGGCGCGCCGCGCGACCCGCACGCCCGGGCGCTGTGTCGCGGCGGCGCCCGCGGGGAGCGGCTCGAGCGTCGGCAGGCGCCGCGGCGCCACGCGCTCGCCGTCGGCCGGCGCGAGGCCGAGCTTCAGCGCGGCGCGGGCGGTCGCAGTCTCGGGGGCCGTCGCGGCGTGCAGCGCGATCGCGTCCTCGTAGGCCTCGAGCACCTGCGCGGCGACCCGCGGCCAGGCGTAGCGCGGCGCCGACTCGCTCGCGGCGCGCGCCAGGGCCATGCGCCGATCGCGATCCAGCGCGAGGTCGCGCAGCGCCTCGGCGAGCGCCGTCGCATCGCCGCGCGGCACGAGCACGCCGTCGACGCCGTCGGTCACGACGTCGCGATAGCCGGCGATGTCCGACGCGACGACGGGAGTGCCGGCCGCGAAGGCCTCCGTCAGCACCATCCCGAAGCTCTCGCCGCCGAGCGACGGCGCGCACAGGACGTCGGCGCGCTCGAGCACCTCGCGTTTACGCTCGTCGCTGCACTTGCCGTGCGCGCTGACGCCGCGGTCGTCGAGCATGAGCGGGGAGAGCTCCTCGTGCGCGACGCCGACGACGTCGAGCGTCACCGGCAGGTGCTCGCGCAGCGCCTCGAAGGCGCGCAGCAGCACGGGCAGGCCCTTGCGCTCGACCGCCTGGCCGACGAACGCGATCCGCAGCGGCTCGCCGGCCGCGGGCGCGACCGCCACGGGCGGCAGCGCCGGCACGTCGACGCCGTTGGGGATGATCCGGTAGCTGCCGCCGTAGAAGCGCCGGCCCGTCCAGGCCGCCGCCTGCGAGACCGCGATCCGCACGTGCAGCCGGTTCAGCCGCCGCCGCGCCCCGAAGAAGTTCCCGAGGTTGTTGGAGAACGCGTTCTCCGAGTAGCAGTGGAACGTCGCGACGAGCGGCCCGTCGACGGTCATGAGCGAATCCCAGCCCGGGATCGGCGCGATGGCCTCGTGGAGGTGGACGACGTCGTAGCCGCGCTCGAGCTCGCGCCGCAGCGCGACGAGCGTCGAGACCCCGTAGGCGACGTTCGAGACCGCGCCGTTGGAGGGGAAGCCGACGGTGCGCCCCAGCGGGACGAGGTAGTCGGGCAGCGGCCGCTGCGACGGGCGCGCCCCGCGGTGCAGCCGCAGGGTCAGGCGGTCGTCGGGATCGACCGGGGACAGCACGCGCACGTCGTGGCCCGCGGCCACGTACTGCTCCGCCAGAGCCTCGATGTGCCTCGTCACTCCCCCTGGATACGTCCACGAGTACGGGGACACCAGCGCAATGCGCATCAGCGGATCCTACCTTCCGCGTCGAGCGCGGGGGAACCGCGCACGTACGCGGTCGCGCACGCGAGCACGAAGATGCCGAAGACGAACAGCAGCGGCCCGGAGTCGTTCGTCAGCGCCCCGACGATCGAGGCCGTCAGGCCGCCGATGAACGCCGCGTGCCATGCCGGCGAGCCGCGCAGCGGGGCGTAGATCCGCTCGCGGAAGCGGATCGCGTAGGCGACGCCGAGGATCCCCAGGACGGTGAGAAACGGCATCGCGCCGAGCGTGAAGACGTTGAACGCCAGCGTGTAGCGCCGCGTGACGACGTCCCAGAGCGAGCCCGCGCTGTCGGCTTGCAGGATCGTCCGCGTGAAGTGCCCGTTGCCGCCGCTGACGAGATCGATCGCCGCCAGCGCGGCGAGCGCGGCCACCGGCACGAGCGCCGCGATCGCGATCCGCCGCCGCGAGAGGCGCCCGGGCAGCATGAGCAGCGTCGCGGTCGCGATTCCCGCGCCGACGGTGATGACGCCGCCGACGTCGGCGCCGAGCTGCGCCGCGCCCGTGAAGAGCGCAAGGATCATGCCGGCCACGGCGAACACCGCGGCGGTCGCGCGCGACCGGCGGCGGCCCCACAGCAGCGCCGCGAGCCCGACGAGCAGCATGACCGCGAGCGTCGCCTCGAGCTCGTTGCCGAGGCCGTAGAAGCGCGAGCCCGAGCGCGGGTTGACGCCGAGCAGCGAGCGGATGATGAGCGGCGAGCCCGCCGCGAGGTCGATGCAATAGCTCACGAGCGCGACCGCGGCGGGGACGAGCGGGCCGCGCGGCCAGCGCACGAGCCGGTCGGTGATCGCCCCGAGCGCGAACGCCCCGGCGACGAGGATCGCGATCTCGGCGCCGCGGCTCGGCGCGATCGCACCGGTGAGCAGGAGCATCGGCAGCACCCACAGGAGCGCCAGCGACCCGATCCGCAGCCCCGCCCGGATCCCGCGGCGATCGGCGAGGACCCCGAGCCCGAGCGTCAGCGACAGCCAGGTGAACATCAGCGCGCCGAACGTCACGGTCCGCCGCCCGCTGACCACCCGCAGCCGCGCCTCGACGGACGCGAGCTTCGCCGCGTCGCGCGGACCCTCGGCGCGGATGGGCTGGCCCTTCACGCCGTCGGGGACCGCCAGCCCGAGCTCGTCGAGGATCGTGACCGGCACGTCGATCGCGGCGACGATGCCCGGCAGGTGGGTCGTCGGCGACGTCAGCGCGCCGTTGCCGCCGGGCAGCCCGACGGCGCCGACCGGCAGCAGCTGCGGCGCCCGCGCGCGCGGCGGCGTCGCCAGGACGAGCAGCAGGTCTCCGGGGCGGCGATCGCGCAGCAGGGCATCCAGCGCGGCGTCGCCGCGCGCGGCCGTCGGCAGCCCCGCGACGACGAGGCGGTAGCGGCGCGCGAGCGCCTTCACCCGCGACGCGATGCTGTCCGCGCGGCCCAGCGAGACGCGCGCGACGTCGCCGTCGCGGTCGGCCGCGACCACCGCCTCGAGGTGCTTGCGCCCGCGGACGCCCGCGTAGGCGGCGCCGCCGGGCAGCCTGCTCGCCAGCAGCCCCGGCGTGATCTCGGCCGGTGCCGTGCCGGCCCGCTCGAGCGCCGTGCTCCAGCCGAAGATGAAGCCGCTGCGATCGCCGCCGACGACGAGCTCGAGCGCGGGTGGCTCGGCCGGGTCGTAGACCGCCGCCGAGGTCCGCGAGCCGGCCGACATGTCGAGCACCGCCTGCTCGGGCGAGTAGCGGCCCTGGGTCGCGCTGAAGAGGCCGAGCGCGAGCTGCGGGCGCGCGTCGAGGCGGTCGAGGATCGGGTCGGGGTTGTCCTCGCCGCCGCTGGGCAGGAACGCGACGACCGCGTGGCGCTCCTGGGCGGCGGCGCTGCCGGCGGCGCCGCCGGCCAGCGCCAGGAGCGCCGCGAGGAGCAGCGCGACGGCCAGCGGGACGTTGCGGTGCAGGGCCATCGCCCGGTCTATCCTGTCTCATCGTGCCGACACGTCATTTCGTCAAGTACACCTTCCTGAAGCTCGACCCCGCCTGGCGCCGGCTCGACGACGAGGAGCGCGAGGCGCACAAGCGCGAGTTCATGGCCGCCTGCGCCGACTTCGCCGACGGGCACCTCCTGCGGGCGTTCTCGACGATCGGGACGCGCGGCGACTGCGATCTCATGCTGCTCGCCCAGGCGCAGAACCTCGATCGCATCCACGAGTTCCACGTCGTCCTGGCCCAGAGCGGGCTCATGAAGTGGGCCTCGATCCCCTACTCGTTTCTGGCGATGACGAAGCCCTCGGAGTACTCCGACGAGTCACGCCTGGAGGTTCGCCCCGCGCACGCGAAGTACCTCTTCGTCTATCCGTTCGTGAAGACGCGCGAGTGGTACACGCTGGACCCGAAGGAGCGCTACCGGGTCATGCAGGAGCACATCGCGCTCGGCAAGGAGTATCCGGAGATCGACCTCAACACGTCGTACTCCTTCGGCCTCGACGACCAGGAGTTCGTCGTCGCCTTCGAGACCGACGACCCCGCGTCGTTCCTCGACCTCGTGCAGCGCCTGCGCACGACCGAGTCCTCGCTGTTCACGAAGCGCGACACGCCGACCTTCACGTGCATCAACACGTCCGTGGAACGAGCGCTGTCGGCGCTCGACGGCGTGCCGATCGCCGCGGAGATCGCCTGATGGCGGAGGCGCCCGGCGAGATCCGCGACATCACGGTGATCGGCGCCGGGCCGGTCGGGCTGTCGACCGCGTTCTGGGCCGGGATGCGCGAGGCGTCGTCGCGGATCGTCGACTCGCTGCCGCAGCTCGGCGGCCAGCTCACGGCGCTGTACCCCGAGAAGTGGATCTTCGACGTGCCGGGCCACCCGAAGATCCTCGCGAAGGACCTCGTCGAGTCCCTGCGCCGCCAGACGCTCGAGCAGTTCGACGTCCCGGTGCACCTCGAGACGACGGTCGAGACGATCGACTGGGAGGACGACATCGTCGTCCTGCGCACGAACAACCCCGAGTACCCGGAGCTGCGCAGCCGCGCGGTCATCATCGCCGGCGGCCACGGCGCCTTCGAGCCCAAGAAGCTGCCCGGCTTCGACATGACGCCCTGGGAGGGCCGCGGCGCGCACTACCTCGTCGGCTCCAAGTCGGAGTTCGCCGGCAAGAAGGTCCTCGTCATCGGCGGCGGCGACTCGGCCTGCGACTGGGTGCTGAACCTCCAGGGCACCGCGGAGTCCGTCGCGCTCTGCCATCGTCGCGAGGGCTTCCGCGCCCACGAGCTCACCGTCAACCAGGTCATGTCGGCGGTCGACGACGGCTCGGTCGACCTCCACGTCCCGTTTCAGGTGCGCGAGGTCCTCGGCAACGGCTCGATCGAGCGCGTGCGCCTCTTCCACTCCGAGGACGAGTCCAACGAGATCGAGATCGAGGCCGACGCGATCCTCCTGCAGCTCGGCTTCAAGACGGCGCTGGGCCCGCTGAAGGACTGGGGCCTGGAGATCTCCAAGGGCGCGCTCGTCGTGAACGGGGTCATGAAGACGAACCTGCCCGGCGTCTGGGCGTGCGGCGACATCACGACGTTCGAGGGCAAGCTCAAGCTCATCGCGACCGGCTTCGCGGAGTCGGCGATCGCCGTCGCGCAGGCCGTCCACTCCTTCCGGCCGGAGATGAAGATCCAGCCGAAGTACTCGACGAACACCGGCGTGCCGGGCGGCGCCGGCGGCCAGCCCTAGGAGCCTCCTAGCCGGCGAGGCGCAGCGCGACCGGGTCCAGCAGCTCGCTGATCCCGCGGGCCGGGACGGCGGGCGAGAAGTGATAGCCCTGGCCGAAGCAGCAGCCGAGCTCGAGCAGCCGCTGGCGCTGGCCCTCGTGCTCGATCCCCTCGGCGACGACCTCGAGCTCGAAGGACTCCCCGAGGTCGATGATCGCCTGCGCGAGCGTCGAGTCGCCGCTGTGGAGGTCGTCGATGAACGCCTTGTCGATCTTCAGCATGTCGATCGGGAAGCGGCGCAGGTAGTCCAGCGACGAGTAGCCCGTGCCGAAGTCGTCGACGGCGAGCATGACGCCGAGCTCCTTCAGCGCGCGCAGGCACGCGATCGTCTCGGTGACGTCGCGCATGAGCGCCGTCTCGGTGATCTCCAGCACGATCTGCGTGCGAAGCAGCGCGTCGGCGCCGGCGCTCGCGACGAGCACGAGGCGGTCGGGATCGTGCGCGTCGCGCAGTCGCAGGCTCACGACATCGTCGTCGAGCAGCTCGGAGGCGCCGGCGACGACGGCGTGCAGGACCTCGCGTGGGTCGTCGCGGCGGACGATCATCCGCTGCAGCGAGGACAGGCGCTCGAGCAGCTGCTGGCGCGCGAACATCCGCAGCGTCATGACGAGGACGCGCGCCATGCCGCGCAGGAGGTCGAGCTCGGCGCGCGAGAAGTCCTCGGTGCCGGCGCGGGCGACGAGCATCTGCCCGGGCTCCTCGGCATCGAGCGCGACGACGGCGATGCGGCAGGTGCCGAGGCTGCCGAGGCTGCCGAGCACGGCGCTCTCCGGCCTGGCGGCCGCACGCAGGAGCTCGTCGGCGGGCACGGCGTCCGCCGGGTAGCCGATGCTGTTGGTCACCGAGCCGTTGCGGACGATCGCGACGACCTCGGCGTCGACGGTCTCGGCGGCGCGCTCGATCGCGCCGCGGGTCGCCGACCTGGGGTCGGCGAAGGAGGAGACGAACCCGAGGAACTCGGTGAGCTGCTGGGTGGACCAGCTCTCGGCGCCGAGGCTCTCAGCTCAGCGCCAGCACGACGAGCGTCTGGTTGTGAAAGCCCATGAGCCCGCAGGTGCGGGCGATCTCGCCGTAGGTGTAGAAGCCGGCCACCGGCGCGCCCCCGGCGTTCGCGGCGACGCGATCGACCTCGGCGGTGATCTCGTGCTCGAGCACCCCGCGGCGCGCGATGCAGTCGAAGGCGATGACCCCGAGCGCCTCGCGGCCGCCCAGCGGCGCGAGCGCGTCGGCGCAGGCTGCGTCGGTGGCGGCGAGGACAAAATCGCCGTCGCCCTCCATGAACCATGCGAGGCCGCCCTGCGGGACCTGCGCACGCAGCCGATCGAGCGCTGCGCGAAGTCGACGTCCCCGATGACGCTCGTCGATCGTGTAGACGCGGTTGCCGGCGCTGCGCGTGACGACCATCGGCTCACCGGTCGTACGCCAGCCAGGGCGCACGCCGATGCCGATCGGGGCGTCGGAGCCGATCGCGGCGCCGACGACGTGCTCGGTCAGGACGCGGGTCGTCGTGCAGCTGGAAGGTCCGGACCATCTTCAGGTCGTCGCCGGCGCAGCCACCGACGAGCGGCAGCTGCGAGCCGACGACGCCGTACGCGCCGCGGACGACCTCCTGCTGGTCGCCGGAGAGGCCGTCGGTGAGCAGCATGAGGACCCGGTGCTCGTGGCCGTCGATGCCGGCGGCGGCGTGCGCGACGCGGGCGCCGGCTCGCGCAGGCTCCCGGCGGGCGCTTTGGCGGCCCGCGTCGTGGCGTGGAAGCCGGGCCCGCCGAGCTTGCGGTCCTCCCCCAGCAGTGCGTCGGTCGCGGCTCGCAGGCCGGCCGTGCGGGCGTCAGGATCGGCGCTGCGCCCGACCCCCACCCAGCGTCTCGGATGGCCTGTCAGTCCCCACGCGTGGGTCCCCATAGAGGACCCATCGGCCGTTCGTCGAGAAACTTGAGCGATTGCTCAAGTCCGGCGTCAGACCGCGGAGCACTCCTGCTCGTCGGCGACGCGGAACGAGGAGCCGCAACCGCAGGCGGCGACGACGTTGGGGTTGTTGACCTGGAAGCCGGCGGACGTCAGCGACTCGACGTAGTCGATGACGGAGCCCTTGACGTAGGGCAGGCTCGGCTGGTCGACGTAGACCTTCAGACCCGAGTGCTCGAAGACCTCGTCGCCGTCGCGCATCTCGTCGAAGGCGAGGTTGTACTGGAAGCCGGAGCAGCCGCCGCCCTTGACACCGACGCGCAGGCCCGCGGCGGAGACGTCGGCGCCTTGGGCGTTGAGAAACTCGTGGACCTTCTCGGCGCCCTTCTCGGTGATCGTGATCATGTGCTGGCTCCCGGCGTCGTCGTTTCGGGACGAATCGGCATTACTTCAGGAAGTGTAGCGACCTGACGGCCTGTCCTGGACGAGGATCGCACGGACGGCGGGGCAGGTCCAGCAGCCCGCCGCGCATGCTCGCTAGGCTGTCTCGCAGATGCCCAGCGCAGTCGAGGTCAAGAGCCGCATCGAGGCCGCCATCCCCGGCGCCGAGGCCGACGTGGAGTCCGCCGACGACGTGCACTTCAGCGCCGTCGTCCGCGCCCCGGCGTTCGCCGGCCTCTCCCGCATCGCGCAGCACCGGCTGGTCACGGACATCTTCCAAGGTGAGCTCGGCGGCTCCATCCATGCACTCGCCCTCAAGACGGAGGTCTCATGAGCGACAACCAGATCCGCGACGCGATCGCCGAGGCGATCGCCGACAACGACATCATCCTCTTCATGAAGGGGACGCCCGACCGCCCCGCATGCGGGTTCTCGGCGCGCACCGTCGCGATGCTCCAGGCGCTCGAGACGCCCTTCACCGCGGTCGACGTCCTGCCCGACCCGCGCATCCGCGCCGAGCTCTCGGCGCTCTCCCAGTGGCCGACGATCCCCCAGCTCTTCCACAACGGCGAGCTCGTGGGCGGCTGCGACATCGTCACCGAGATGTACGAGTCCGGCGAGCTCGCCACGGCGCTCGGCGTCGACGCCCCCGCCGAGGCCGCCGCGCCTGCCGGCCCCGAGCCCGCGCCGCTGGGCATCGAGAACCGCCTGAACTGAACTACGGCCGCACCCGCACGCTCAGCCGCTCGGTCCCCGTGATCCGCAGCCGCGGATCGCGGAAGACCTCGTGGCGCTCGCCGGCGAGCACGGCGCTCACGCCGTCGAAGCGGCCGATCGACTCGAAGCTCGAGCGCAGCTCCGCCAGCGACTGGATCCCGGGATCGTCGCCGGTCTCCTCCTCCTCGAAGACGATGCTGAGGTCGCCCGGGTCGTCCGGATTGCCGCCGACGTCGGCCGGCGTGCCGACGAGCCGCACCGTGCGCTGGCCGCGCGGCGTGCTCGCCGGGATCGGGACGAGGATCGTCCGCGTGGAGACCAGACCCGTGCGCGTGTGGCGCAGGCGCAGCCGCACGCGCAGCCTGCTGCCGCGGCGGACCGTCGCGGGCGCGGTCGCGCCGACGATGAACGCCTGAGCGACACCGGGCCGCGCCCGGATGCCGACCTCGACGCCTGTCGGGTGCAGTGTGCCGAACTTGAAGGCGTCGAGGATCCCGGTCGCCGAGGCCATGTCGGCGACCGCCGCGCCGGCGAAGGCGTTGGGCACCTGGCCCTCGACGGCATAGGTGTTGCAGAAGCGCAGCGGGCGGCGCAGCTCGCGCAGCGTGACCTTCACGCACATGTCGCCGCTCTGGCGCGACGGCGCCCCGGCGAGGATCTCACCTGCGACCTGCGCGACGGCGGCCGTCCCGGCGAGCCCGAGCGGCGAGATCCCGGCGGGCCGCCCGACGTCGCCCTCGTCGGCGATCCGCGTGACGTTCGCGACCGTGCGCCCGGTGCGCGAGTCGCGCCCCGTGACGCGCAGCGGGAAGCTCGGCGGGGGGGCGCCCTGGATCCCCACGACCGCCGTCGGCCCGTCCGACGTGATCGCGCCGACGTCGTGGCCGGGCGAGCTGAGCTTGTAGGTCGAGACGTCGGGCACGGCGACCGGGTTGTTGATGACGGCGTGGATGAACGCGTCCTGGAGGAACAGCGAGCGCCGGCCGGCGGCGTCGAACTGGTGGCCGAAGAGCCAGACCGCCGGGCCGTCGGTGTAGGCGACGGTCCCGACCGCGCCGATCGAGATGTCGCCGCTCGTGATCCCGACCGTGGCCGCCGAGCCCGGCACGAGCGGTCGCGGCTCGAACACCGCACGCGGCGCCGCCGGCGAGCTGATGAGGATCCGGCCGGCCTTGCTCGCGGCGCGCGCGAAGCTCGTCGCCAGCGCCGGCCGCAGCCCGGCGATCGTCAGCGGCCCCGCGAGGCTGCGGGCGCCCGGGATGACCGGCTGCGCGGACTCCGGCAGCGGCAGCTGGGAGAGGATCGACTCGATCGGCGTCGCGAGCACGGTGCGCCCGCCGAACTCGCCGATCGTCTCGGAGATCGCGCCGATCGTCCGCGCGACGCCGTCGGCGCCGGGGCAGAGGATCGGCGAGCCCGAGAAGCCGGGGCCCACCCCGGTGCCTTCGATCGCGGGACCCGAGACGCGCACGAGCAGCCGCGCCGACGCCGGCCGCTCGGCGCCGATGACGTCGAGGACCTCGACGTCGAAGCTCGACACGTCGATGCCGCGGATGACCGTCAGCCCGGTGCAGCGGGCCCCGGCTTGGACCTCGCCGAGCGGCATGATCGGCTCGCCGGCGTGAGCGGACGCCGGCGCCGCGAGCGCGGCCGCGAGAGCGGCGAGAAGCAGGCGGCGCATCCGGGCCGAGGGTAGCATCGGCCCATGCCCGTGCCCACCGGTTCGCCGCCGAGCACCGCCGTCCGCTGGGACGGCGAGCAGCTGCACATCATCGATCAGACGCTGCTGCCGGTGCGCGAGGAGTGGCTCGACCTCCACGGCGCGCAGGACACCGCCGAGGCGATCGCGCGGCTCGCCGTTCGCGGCGCCCCGAACATCGGCATCGCCGCCGCCTACGGCCTGGCGATGGAGATCGCGCGCAACGACGCGGACTCCGCCGGCGAGCTGCGAGCCGCCGCCGCGACCCTCCGCGACGCGCGCCCGACGGCCGTGAACCTCGCGTGGGCGGTCGATCGCGTGCTGGCCGCGGCGCTCGCGGCGCAACCGGGCCTGCGCGAGCTCGCGGCGCGCACCGAGGCCGAGACGATCCACGCCCGCGAGGACGCGGCGAGCGTCGCGATCGCGCTCCAGGGCGCCGACCTGCTCGCCGGCGCGCGCCGGATCCTCACGCACTGCAATACCGGCGCGCTCGCCTGCGGGGGGACCGGCTCGGCGCTGGCGGTCGCGATCGAGCTCGCCCACCGCGACGACATCTCGGTGCTCGCCTGCGAGACGCGGCCGCTGCTGCAGGGCGCCCGGCTGACGGTCTGGGAGCTGCGGCGCGCCGGGATCGCCCACGAGCTGCTCGTCGACGGGGCTGCGGCCGGCCTCATGCGCCGGGGCGAGGTCGACGCCGTCATCGTCGGCTGCGACCGCGTGGCCGCCAACGGCGACGTCGCGAACAAGGTCGGCACGTACGCCCACGCGCTCGCCGCGCGCGCCGCCGGGATCCCGTTCGTCGTCGCCGGCCCGACGTCGACGATCGACGCCTCGATCGCCAGCGGCGACGAGATCGTCATCGAGGAGCGCTCGGCCGAGGAGGTGCGCCACGCCGGCGGCGCGCTGCTGACCGGCGCCGACACGCCGTGCCGCAACCCGGCCTTCGACGTCACCCCCGCCGAGCTCGTCACGGCGCTCGTGACCGAGCGCGGGATCGCGTCGCCGCCGACCCGCGAGTCGATCGCGGCGCTGCTGGACGGCGCCGGGACCGGCGCTCCGTAACGGCGTGCGGGTCGCCCGCTCGCTGACCTCGCGCGAGGTCGTCGTCGAGGAGCTCGCCGATCCGCTGCCGGGTCCCGGCGAGGTCGTCTGCCGCGTGCTCGCCTGCGGCGTCTGCGGGTCGGACGTCAGCGAGGCCTACGTCTCGCGCAAGCTGCCCGCGGTGCTCGGGCACGAGGTCGTGGGCGAGGTTCTCGAGACCGGCGCAGGCGTCGGCTCCGTGACCGCCGGCGACCGCGTCGTCATCCACCATCACGCGCCCTGCGGTGTCTGCCGGGCCTGCGCCACCGGCCACGAGACGCTCTGCGAGCAGTTCCGATCGACCGCGCTGGATCCCGGCGGCTTCGCCGAGCGCGTGCGCCTCAGCGCGCCGCTCGTCGGCGAGCTGCTGGCGCTCGGGCCGCTGGACCCCGTCGCGGGCACCTTCGTCGAGCCGCTGGGCTGCGTCCTGCGCGCGCTGGACCGCGCCGCGCTGCGCGACGACGACGCGCTGCTCGTCGTCGGCGCCGGATCCAACGGGCTGCTGGCGATCGCGGTCGCCCGCGATCGCGGGATCGACCCGATCTGGGTCCGCGAGCCGCGCGCCGACCGCCGCCGCCTCGCCGAGCGGATGGGAGCCCTCCCCCACGGCGCCGAGCCCGTCGACGTCGCGTTCGTCACGACCGGCGACGCCCGCGCGATCGCCGGCGCGGGCGCGTCGCTCGGCGTCGGCGGCAGGCTCTGCCTCTACGCGACGACCGGCCCCGGCACGCCGATCGGCCTGGACACCGAGCAGGTCTTCCTGCGCGAGATCACCGTCTGCTCGAGCTGGTCGGCCGGCCCCGCCGACATGCGCGCGGCGCACGCGCTCATCGCCGCCGGGCGGATCGACGTCCTCGCGCTCGTCACGCACCGCCTCCCGCTCGAGGAGACGGCGCGGGCGCTCGAGCTCCAGCGCCGCGGCACGGCGGTCAAGGCGGTCATCCTGCCGTGAGGGCGGCGATGCTGCACGGCCCCGGCGACCTGCGCGTCGAGGAGGTCGACGAGCCCGAGGGCGAGGTCGTCGTCGCGGTCGAGGCGGCGACGGCCTGCGCAACCGACGTCAAGTGCCTGCTGCACGGGCACATCATCCTCGGGCACTACCCCGCGCGCTTCGGCCACGAGACCGTCGGCCGCCGCGACGACACCGGCGCGCGCGTGCTCGTCGGCGACTCCGTCGCGTGCGGCGCGTGCCCGGCGTGCGCGGCCGGCAGGCCGCAGATCTGCGAGCGCATGACGTGGGTCGTCGGCGGCTTCGCCGAGCGCATCGCGGCTCCCGCGGCCGCGCTGCACGCGGTCCCGGAGGGCCTGGATCCGGCGGGCGCGGCGATGGCCGAGCCGCTCGCCGCCGCCGTCCATGCCGTCGCGCGCTCGGGCGCGGCGGCGGGCGCCGGCGCCGCGGTCCTCGGCGGCGGCACGATGGGGCTCATGCTCGCGCGGCTGCTCGTCCTGGCGGGATGCGACGTCACGCTCGCCGATCGCCACCCCGAGCGCCGTGCGCAGGCCGAGGCGTTCGGCGCCACGGCCGTCGCGGAGCTCGGCCGTCACGAGATCGTGCTCGAGGCCGTCGGGCGCCCGGAGTCCTGGCGCGTGGCGATCGCGGCCGCGGCGCCCGGCGCGACGGTCGTGCTCGTCGGCGGCTGCCCGAGCGGCAGCGAGGTCAGCCTGCCGGCGGCGCCGCTGCACTACGCCGAGCTCGACGTCCGCGGCGCGTTTCACCATGACCGCACGGAGGTCGACCGCGCGCTCGAGCTCCTCGCCGCCGGCGACGTGGACTGGCGCGCGCTCGCCGGCGAGACGATCGGCCTCGACGGCCTCGCGGGCGCCCTCGCGCGGCCCGCGTCGGGCGAGGCGCGCAAGCTCGTCGTCGACCCGCACGTGTAGCCTGCGCGCCCGCATGGCGGTCGCCATCGTCACCGACAGCACGCACTACCTGCCGCAGGACGTCGCGGACGCGCACGCGATCCGCGCGGTGCCGCTCTACGTGAAATTCGGCGACGACCTCTCGCGCGAGTCCGACATGCCCGACCTCGAGGACTTCTACGAGCGCCTGCGCCTAGCGGCGGCGGACATGCCGACGACCTCGCAGCCCTCGATCGGCGATTTTCTCGAGTGCTACGAGCCGCTGCTGGACGCCGGCCACGACATCGTCTCGATCCACCTCTCGGCAGGCATCTCGGGCACGTTCGACTCCGCGTTGCAGGCCGGCGGCCAGCTCGCCGAGCGCGGCTACGACGGGCGCATCGAGGTCCTCGACTCCCGCACGGTCTGCGGCGGGCTGGGGCTCATGCTGCTTGCCGCCGCGACGCGGGCGCGTGCCGGTGGCAGCCTCGGCGAGGTCGCGCATCACGCTCTGGAAGCGCGCGAGGGCGTCCGGATCTGGTTCTGCCTGGACACGCTGGAGTACCTGCGCCGGGGCGGGCGGATCGGCGGGGCGCAGGCCTGGCTCGGCGGCGCGCTGAAGATCAAGCCGATCCTCTCGCTCGAGTCGCAGATCACGCCCGTCGAGCGCGTCCGCACAAGCGGCCGCGCCTTCGAGCGGATGGTCGAGTACATGCGCGAGCTCCATCGCGACGGCTGCGACGCATGGTGCGTCCAGCACATCCAGGCCGCCGGGGAGGCGCAGCGGCTCGTCGACCTCGGGCGCGAGATCTTCGGAACCGAGCCGTGCTTCGTCAGCGAGGTCGGGCCGGTCATCGGCGCGCACGCCGGGCCCGGGATGGTCGGCGTCGGCGGGATGCCCGCCGGCCTCGTCGCCTGAGCCCATTTCGAGCTCGGGCTCGCGCTGGGGCGGGACGGCGACGAACACGATCGCCGCCAGCGCGGCGAGCAGGCCGAGGCCGATCGGGCTGAGGATCCGGCGGGCGACGATCCCGATCGCCGGCATCCGCAGCTTCTCGGCCCCGACGACGTCGGACACCTTCGGCCGCCAGACGTCGTCCGAGTCGCGGTTGTCGCCGCGCATGATGTAGCCGGACTGCGCCGAGCCGCCGATGATGCGGTGGATGACGACGCGGCCGGACGCGTCCTCGCCCGCGGGGATGCGGTAGGCGACGACCTCGCCGACGCGATAGGACGAGCGGCGGTGCACGAGCACGACGTCCCCGGTGTGCATCCGCGGCTCCATGCTCTTGCCGTTGACCGTGACGTAGCCCGCGGGCCCGCCGAGGTACTGCGGGCGCAGGAAGACGATCCAGGCCGCGACGACGGCGATGAACGCCGCCCAGCCGAGCAGCTGCCAGAACCGGCGCATCATCGGGCGCCGCGTCATCCGTAGACCACGACGAGCTCGGGTTTGTTCGTCGCCGACTCGCGGCTCTCGAACGTGTTCTCGGGGGCGAGCAGCGCGCCACCGGAGTCGCGGACGAGAAAGCCGTTGTTCGTGCCGGAGTACATCGACGACACCTGCGTCGTCACCGTCCACGCGCGGTAGCCGGCGCCGGAGGCGACCGTCGCGAGCCCCGTGGAGGTCGTCGTCGGGGCGGAGTTCCAGGTGGCACCGGTCTCGGTCCAGGCCGAGGTCACGCGCAGCGCCTCGAGCGTGCGGCCGGCCGTCGAGGACGCGGTGTGCAGGCGCAGCGTCGCGGACGTCAGCGCGCAGAGCTCCAGCGACGGCAGGCTGAAGTGCACGAGCGTCTGGCGCTGCGAGCCGAGGGCGATGCCGAGGACGCTCAGCAGCGACCCGCGGACCTTCACCGTCGTCGCCGTCCCGAAGTTCGAGCCGCCGGCGTCCTGATCGATGTACGTATCGGCGTCGGGATTGAGCGTCAGCGTGCCCGGCGTGCAGCCGGCGGCGGCGTGCCACGCCGTGAGCTTGCTCGAGCTGACGTTCAGCGTCGCGGCGTAGGCCGTCCCGCACACGACGAGGCTCAGCACGAAGAGCGCGGCGAGGATGCGCACCCGCCGGCTCATGGCCCGGTCACCGCGATGTGGACGGCCGCGACGGCGTTGGCCGCGGGGGTCGGGCTCAGCGGGACGGTGATCGAGTTGTCGGCCGTGCCGGCGTCGGTGGGAATCGTCTGGGGGCCGCCGGCGCCGATCGAGGTACCGCTGGAGTTCGCGAGCCGCAGCGACAGCTGGCCGCCCTCGCAGCCGGGGTCGGCGATGGCGCTCACGACGACGGCGGTCACGTTGCCGGCGGACGTCGTGTAGCTCACGTTGAAGCCATTGGTGTCACAGGCGGCCACGACCGCTCCATCGGCACCGAGGTTGCGGGCCGTGAGCCCGCCGAGACTCGCCCCGAAGCCCGGCACCAGTGCGGCGGCCAGGCTGAGCGCGAGCACTGCGGCGGCGATGTTGCGGCTGAGGCGCATGTCGGGAGATCGCCCGGGAAGCCGTCTGGCCGCCCGGGCGATCCGCCTCGAAGTGTCGACTGTCTCAGTCGGTGATCACGACGTGGACGCCGGTGACGGACTCGGCCAGGATGCTCTGGCCGAGGAAGTCGATGACGTTCGTCGTGCCGGCGCCGGTCGGGACGGCCTGGGTGGCGGAGCCGAGCGAGGCGTTGGCGGCGCCGGTCAGCGTGACGGTCATCGAGTCGCCGTCGCAGGCGTCGTTGACGCCGCCGACGGTCACGTCGTCGACCTTGAAGCCGGCCGTGCCGGTCGTGTTGTACGTGTTCGTGTAGGCGGTCGTGACGCCGTCGGTGTCGCAGGACGCGACGACGGAGTCGTCGGCGCCGAGGTTCGTCGACGTGATGCCGCCGAGGCTGGCCGCCGCGCCGACGACGAGCGCGAACGCCAGGACACCGGCGAGAAGAGCAAGAAGGTTGCGTCGCTTGAGCATTTGGTGGAGCTCCTTGGGACCAGGGGGTCGGTGCCCCTGCCGATCCGTTCGGGACCCGGGGTTCGGCCTCGTCGTCGGCGCGTACGACCCCCGGCTTGATGGCGACTGGACGGATGTACTAACCCCGTCCGGGTATGTACGACACGCGCTCAGGTCGGCCGGACCCGGCGAGGATCGCGATCCTCAGGACCAGGTCTGTGCCCCTGCCGATCCGTTCGAGGCCCGGGGTACGGCCTCGTCGTCGGCGCGTCCACCCCCCACTGGACGGATGTACTAACCCCGTTCGGGTATCTCGTACGCGCTCAGGTCGTCGGCTTGGGCCGCGGCCGGGGGGGCCGCGGCAGCCGTGGCCTGCGCCGCGGCGGCGGCGGCGGCTCGGGCGGCGGGTCGGGATCGACCGGCGGCAGGTCGGCCAGCGGCGACGCCGACGGCGGCTCGGCGAACCACTCGCGCAGGACGATCTGCAGCGCGGCGGCGATCGGGATCGCGACGAGTGCCCCGACGACGCCGAGCACGGAGGACCCGGCGAGGATCGCGATGATGACCGCGAGCGGAGGCACGTTGACCGTCCGCTTGAAGATGAACGGCTGCAGGACGTTGTTCTCGACCTGCTGGTAGACGACGAGGAAGATCCCGTAGACGATCGTCGCGCTCGGGAAGTCCGTGAAGAGCGTGACGACGAGGATGATCACGCCGCCGATCGTCGCGCCGACGAGCGGGATGAGCCCGAAGAACGACATGAGCACCGCGAGCGGGACGGCGAACGGCACGCCGAGGATCGAGAGGATGATGAACGTCAGGATCCCGTTGATCGACGTGATCGTCAGCGCGCCCGCGACGTAGCCCGAGGTCGACTTGTAGATCCGCTCTGCGACGGTCCTCAGGCGCTCCTCGCGGCCGCGGCCGAAGCGGCGGATGAGGAAGTCGCTGATCCGCCGGCCGTCCAGCAGCAGGAAGAACGTCATCGTGAGGATCGTCAGCAGCTGGAAGGCGGCGTTGACGACGCCGGCGGCGATGCTCTGCAGCGCGCCCGCCGCGTCGCCGAGCTTCTCGGGCAGCTTCTGCGCCTCGTCCTGGAGCTTCGTCGTGACGTCGTACTTGTCGTCGAGGTCGCGGATCGTCTTGTTGTCGCGCAGGTCCTGGACGTAGCCGGGGACGTCGCGCGAGAGGTCCGTCGCGCCGTTGACGACCGGCGGCACGATGAGCGACAGCACGCCCGAGAAGACGAGGAAGATCAGGACGTAGACGACGAGGATCGCCGCGGCCCGCGGCAGCCGCCCGCGCGCGAAGAAGTCGACCGCCGGCCCGAGCGCGACCGCGAGGAACACCGCGATGCCGAGCAGCAGCAGGGTGCTGCGGATCTGCACGAGGAGGTACAGGAGCGCCGAGACCGCCGCGACGGTGAAGAGGATGCGCGCGATCTGGCGCGTGGTCAGGGCGTCCCAGACGGACACGCCCGCGAATCTAGGGCGCGCGTCGGACGGCGCCCGACCGGGGTTCTAGTGGTTCCTCCGGTAGGTCCTTGTGCGGTTGGGCGGTTGCTGGCGCCGGCTGGCGAGGACGCAGTGAGGGAGGTGGCCCTCTGGGCCATGCCCGATCGAGGACGCCGCCAGCCGGTGATCAGCGACCGATCCAAGCGTGCGAGGACTTGCCGGAGGGACCACTTAGCGCCTGCGGCGGAAGAGCCCGCCGAACGCGGCGATCCCGCCGCCGATGACGAAACCGGCGACCGCGGCGCCGATGACGACCTGCTTCTGGTGCTTGACGAGCTGCCCGCGCCAGTCCGTCAGGACGGCGACCTCGGTGCGCAGCCGCTCGACCGACGTGCCGAGCTCGCGGCGATTGTGCTCGATGGAGGCGCGGATCTCCTCCGGGGTGCGCGTCGCCATCAGCGGTGCCTGCGCTTGAAGATCCGCCGGATCTTGCCGGCCTCGTCGATCGCCATCGACGGCACCGGCGGCTGGCCGGCCTTCAGGAAACGCGCCGCGAGGAAGCCGGCGATCCCGCCGAGCACGAACAGCAGGCCGGCGACGACGAAGAAGCCCCAGAAGAACGCGCTGTTGCCGACCGGCAGGGCGAACCAGGCCAGCCAGGCCAGGCCGTGCAGGAGGAACAGCATCCCGGTGATGACGAAGATCCCCGCCGAGACGCCGACGACGATCCCCTTGAGGAGCTTCGTGACCTTCTCGGTGACCTCGGCCTTCGCGAGCTCGATCTCCTCGCGCACGAGTGCGGACATCCGCTCGGAGATGTCCTGGACGGTCTGGCCGAGATCTTGGGGTGAGGTGTCAGTTGCCAAGGCGGCGGAGGATCGCGGCGAAGAGGAGGCCGCCGGCGAAGGCGGCGCCGACGACGACCTCGGGACGCTCGTTCGCGAGCTGCATGACCGGCTCGGGCCACGACGGCGACGTGCCGGGAGCATGGCCGGAGGCGTATGCGGCGCCGGTCTGCGAGAGCGGCGTCGCACCGTGGCCGTCGCCGGCGACGGAGACCGGCTGGTCGGCGGCGGAGAACGCCATCGGCGCGGCTTGCGGCGGGACGTACGCGGCGGCCGCGGGCGTCGGGACCCACTCGCTCGCGGGCGCGGTCGGCGCGGCGGCCGGCGGCTCGGGCTCGGCGGGGGCCGGCGCGGGCGCCTCGGCGACCGCGTCGTCGGCAGGCAGCTCGACGGCCTCGGCGTCGACGATCGTGTCGGGCTCGGGATCGGGATCGGCGGCAGCCGGCGGCGCGTCCGCCACGGCCCACTTCACCGGCACCGGCTCGGCCCGGGGCGGCGCGGAGACCGCGGTGGGCTCGGCCACCGGCTCGTCGTCCTTGCGCCGTTTGCCGAACTTCATTCCGGCGGGTCTTCCCCGTAGATCCGGCGCCAAATCATCGCGGCGGCGCGCGTCGTCGCGATCGACGCGATCGCGCCGAGACCTGCGAGAAGGCCCGACCAGACGAGTCGTTTGACCATGTCGTTGCTGCTCATCGCTTGCATCCTTTCAGACCGCTCGGGCAGATCGAGAGGGCGCTCCGGCGGCCGCGACCTCGAGGCCGCCGCAGATCGTCTCGACGATGAAGGACTTGGCCTGGTCGAACTCCTCCTCGCCCTGCGGGAGCATGTCGAAGATCCAGCCGGTGAGGACCTGCTCGATGGCCCCGTAGAACGCCAGCGCGGCGAACTCCGGTGTGACCTCGCGCTTGAACGAGCCCTCCGCCTGGGCCTTGGCGACGATGTCGGCGATGAGCGCGTAGGCCTCGCGGATCTTGCCGAGATGGGTGCGGCCGAAGGAGTTCGCCGCCCGCGTGACCTCGACGATGATGACCTTCATGAGGTCGGGGTCGCGGCGGTAGGAGTCGACGATGAAGCCGGCGATCGCGTGGAGCTTCTCGCGGGCCGGGATCTGCTGTGCGTCGATCTCGGAGATGACGTCGAGCAGGACGTTCCAGCGGTCGAGGAACAGCGTGTCGAGCACCTCGTCCTTCGAGCGGAAGTAGTGGTAGACGAGGCCGTAGGCGACGTTCGCCTCGTCGGCGATGTCCGAGACGCGGCAGGCATGGAAGCCGCGCTTGGCGAACGCGACGACGGCGGCGTCGAGGATCATCCGGCGCTTGTCGCCGCCGCTGGCGCGCGGCGCCGCCATCAGTGATGGACCTCGACCGGCCACGCGTACGCGCCGGGCCGCCGGTTGGCGAGCGACGGCAGGTCGCGGCGCATCCGCGCCTGCGCGTCGAGATCGAGGTCGGCGACGATGTGCCCCTCGCGGTCGGGCGCCAGCGCGAGGACGATTCCCCACGGATCGACGATCATCGAGCGCCCGCCCGAAGCCCGGCCGGGCTCGTGCTCGCCGATCTGGTTGGCCGCGACGACGAACGCCTGGTCCTCGATCGCGCGCGCCCGCAGGAGGACCTCCCAGTGATCGCGCGTCGTGGGCACCGTGAACGCGGCGGGCACCGGGAAGATGCGCGCGCCGCGGATGGCGAGGATCCGGTAGAGCTCGGGAAAGCGCACGTCGTAGCAGATGCTGAGGCCGAGCTGCACGCCGTCGGCGGCGTTGCTGACGACCAGCTCCTCACCGGGCTCCTCGTGCTCGGACTCGTGGTAGACCGTGCCCTCGACGACGACGTCGAACATGTGGATCTTGCGATAGGCCGCTCGGATCTCGCCGTCGGGCCCGATGTGCAGCGACGTGTTGCGCAGACGCTGCTCGCCGGGGATCCGCTCGGAGATCGAGCCGGCGACGAGGTCGATGCCGAGCTCGCGCGCCACCGCCCGGGCCCACCCGATCGCCGGTCCGTCCAGGGGCTGCGCCCCCGCCTGCTGGGCCTCGCCACGGCCGATCGCGCTCCACTTCTCCGGCAGGACCACGAGCTGTGCGCCGTCGGCGGCGGCGGCCCGCGTGAAGCGGTCGGCGCGCTCGAGGTTGCGCTCGAAGTCGGGCGTGGAGTTCAGCTGGACGGCTGCGGCGCGCATGCTCTCCCTTGACGGATTGACTGGTCAGTCAACGCCCTGGATGCTACCCGGATGCCCGGCTCGGACTCACCGTCGCTTCCGCTGCGCTGGCCCGCCGGATCGGCGCCCGAGCGGTTGCCGGTCGCGATCCCGCCCGCGCGGCTCGCGCTCTTTCGCGGCGGCCGCCCGCTGAAGCGCTGGCGCTACGTCGCGGCCTTCGACGAGCGGATCATGCTCTGCGCCGCGATCGCCGCGGTCGGTCCCGGCCGCAGCTCGTGGTGGGCCGTCTGGGACCGCGGGCGCGGGATCCTCGCCGAGCACACGAGCCTCTACCGCCGGGGCCTCGTGCGCTTCGGCGACGGTGGCCGGGTGCAGGTCGCCGACCGCGGGGTGGCGATCGACATCACCGTCGACGAGGGCGGCGGCGTGGACGCGCTCAACGCGCACGGAGCGCAGTACGTCTGGACGCGCAAGCAGGCGGCGCGGCCGGCCCGCGGCCGCGTCGTGCTCGAGGGCGAGACGTTCGCGCTCGACGGCCTCGCCGTCGTCGACGACACCGCCGGCTACCACGCGCGAGAGACCGAGTGGTGGTGGTCGGCGGGCGTCGGGCGCGACGCCGCGGGCGAGCCGGTGGGCTGGAATCTCGTCGCCGGCGTCAACGACGGGGCGACCGACAGCGAGCGCAGCGTCTGGCGCGGCGGGGTCGCCGCCGAGGTCGGGCCGGTCCGCTTCGAGGCCGACCTGACCGCGCTGTCCTTCGCCGAGGGGGGCGCCCTGGCATTCGAGGCCGAGGCCGTGCGCTTGCGGCGTGATGCGGTAATCGTCGTGCGAAGCGACTATCGTCAGCCGTTCGGCAGGTACTCCGGGGCGCTGCCAGGCGTAGGACGGCTGCATGGTGGCCTGGGGGTCATGGAGCACCACGTCGCACGCTGGTGAACAGGCAGGGGCACTCGACCGCAGGGGAGAACACATGAAGCTTCGAACGCCGAGCCCGGCGCTCGTCATCTCGATCATCGCGCTCGCCGTGGCGCTCGGTGGGTCGGCGTATGCCGCCACCGTCATCACGAGCTCGCAGATCCGCAACGGGACGATCCAGAACGTCGACATCAAGAAGGGTGCGATCCAGTCGTCGAGGTTCTCGGCCGGGGTGCAGAACCTCCTGAAGAAGAAGACGGGCACAGCGGCGGCGAACACCGGCCGCGTCGGCTACGAGGCGATTCGCAAGGCGGGGCCGGAGAACGTGCCCGCCAACACGATCGTCACGGCCGCGACGCTCACCGTCCCCGCGGGCGCCTACGTCGTGACCGCGAACACCGTCATGACGGCCTTCACCGGCTCGACCAACCCGCTCGAGGCGCTGTTCGGCACGAACGGCTCGCTCACCGGCACGTGCACGCTCGACGCAGCCGGCGTGACGCAGACGTCGCTGCAGACGATCGTCGTCAACGACCGTCAGACGCCGGCGACGCTCGGCATGCAGGTGACGCGCACCGTCGGTGCGCCGTCGGACATCAAGCTGCAGTGCTCGGCCACGATCCCGTGGCGTCTCTCCGAGACGTCGGTCATCGCCACGAAGGTCGACGGCCTCACGACCACCGAGGTCACCGGCTGACGGCCTGACAGGAGTGCCTCCCGGCGGCCGCGATCGTGTCAGGACGCGGCCGCCGGGTCCTGCTCAGCCGTCCAGGCGGCAGGCGCTCGCGGCCCCGCGAGCCTGGACTTCGTAGGGGACCGCCGAGGCGTCTCGCAGCGGCCGCAGCTCGACCGCGCGGCCCGGCGGGATCGGCAGGACGCCGACCATCACCCAGTCCTGCCCGAAGCGCCGCGCCGCGATCGTCACGCGCCGGTCCGGGCCGGCCTCGATGCGCACGCCGGACGCCGGCACCGCCCCGCGGTCGCCGGACCAGGCGCGGCTGCACCGGCCCCGCAGCGGCGCCGCCGGCCCGAGCTCCAGGCCGTCGGCACGGATGAGCGTGTCGTCGGCGAAGGCGCGCGCCGCCGGCGGCGCCGTCGCGAGCTGCGCCGGCGCGTAGGCCGGATCGCCGCGCAGGCCGTCGAGCGCGCCAAACCACGGGCCGGCCTCGACGAACGGCGCGGCGCGGGGCGCGATCTCGAAGTCCGCGGGCACCCGGTCGCGGCCGAGCAGCTCGACGGCGGCGAGCGAGCCGCGCATCTGCTGCGAGCGCTCGAGGAAGACGCCGCGCCCCTCGCGGAAGGCGAGCTTGTGGTCCTTGGAGAGCGCGACGAACGCCAGCAGCAGGACGACCCACGGCGCCCACGCCCGCACGCGCAGCCCGCGCGCGGACTCGACGAGCAGCAACAGCAGGAAGACGAGCCCGACCGTGAGATAGCGCGAGGACGAGGGCGGCGCGATGTCGTGGCGCGAGATCGCGGTCAGCCCGTAGAACGTCAGGAGGATCGTCGCGATCGCGGCCATCCGGATGCGCGCGACCGGCTGCACGCGCCACGCGCGGTAGGCCAGGACGACGAGCAGCACGATGAGCAGGTCGCGCCCGGGCTCGATCTGGCGCTCGCCGATGAGCGCGCCGGCCGCGTGGTTGGCGGCCGTCCAGGCCCACAGGAGGCTCAGCGTGAGCTCGTCGAAGCCGGCGCGGTTGGTGCCGTAGAAGACATACCAGACGAGGTAGAGGGCGAACGGGGCCGCGACGACCCAGAGCCGCCGGCGCCCCTGCTCGGTGAGCAGCAGCTCGACGCCGACGCCGACGAGCACCGGGATCCCCATCCCCGATGACGCGAGCGCGACGACCATGAGCGCCGCGAGGATGCGGTCGTTGCGCTCGCTCGGCGGGTGGTCGAGCACGGCGAACGCGCCGACGCCCGCGACGATCGACGCCATCTGCCCCGCCTGGCCGGGGATGAGGAAGTTCTCGTAGGCGAGCCCCGAGACCATCGCGAGGGCCGCGACCCCGAGCGCGACGCCGGCGCCGACGCGCCGGCGCGCGACGACGAACAGCAGCGCGCCGAGCGCGACCTGCAGCGCGACGAGCGGCACCATCATGAGCGCCTGGTCGTCGAGGCCGCCGAGCTTCAGCAGCCCGAGGAAGACGCCGAGCAGCAGGACCGACAGGTGCTCGTTGTGCGGCTCCAGCAGCGATGGGGCGCCGGGGCCGCGGCGCTCGGTGACGACGATCCACTCGTCGAGGTTGAACGTCAGCCCGCGCGCGAGGTAGAACATGAACGCCGCGGTCGACACGAGCAGCACGACGAGCGCGGCCTGCCAGAGCAGCTCGCTGCGGCGGCCGGGGACGCGCCCGCCCGCGCCGGGCGGGCCGTCGGCGCCGGATGCGGGCTGGTCGGACACTCCCGGCTGGGGTCGCGCCGTCGCGCTCATGCTCGGCGGGGACCGTAGCGCAGGCGCTCGCGGCCGCCGGACGCCTCGCGCGCGTCCGGAAGCGCGCGACCCGTCACCATCGTGCTCGTGCCGTTGCCGATCCTGACCGAGCGACTCCTCGTGCGCCCCTACGAGGCCGCCGATCTCGCGGCGCTGCACACGGTGCTCTACAGCGACGGCGAGGCGATGGGGCTGCTCGGCGGAGCCCGCGAGCTCGTCGCGACGCGGGCGGCGCTCGAGCGCTCGATGCGCCAGCAGAGCGCCGACGGCTACTCCTTCTGGCCGGTCATCGAGCGCGCGAGCGGGCAGCTCGTCGGCGAGGCCGGCCTCTTTCCGCTGAGCCCCGGCGGCCCGGACATCTCACTCGGCTACGCGTTCGGCTCGGCCTACTGGGGCCGCGGCTACGCGACCGAGGTCGCGCGCGCCGTGCTCGAAGAGGCCTTCGGCCCGCTCGGCATGACGCGCCTCGTCGCGATCACGCGCGAGGCGAACACCGGCTCGCGCAACGTCCTGCGCAAGCTCGGCTTCCGGATGGAGGGCTGCCGCCACGTCTGGGGGGCCGAGCAGCTGTACTTCGTGCTCGAGCGCGAGAACTACGACGGCGGGTAGCGGCGCAGCCCGCGGGTCACCGCCGCCGCTGGCGGCGCAGCTCGGCGAGCAGCTGCTTGGAGTGCATCGCGCCGATGAGCTCGCGCAGCGGCTCGGCGCCGGAGGCGATGATCTCGACCGCGCGCTCGGGATCGACCTCGCCGGCGAGGCGCTGCAGCAGCGTCCGCACCTCCTCCTCCACCAGGGGCTGCAGCGCCCGGCGGTAGCGCAGCGTGTCGTAGACCGTGAAGCCGAGCGCCTCGTCGTAGCCGCCCGCGCGAAAGCGGCTGATCGCCTTCATGATCGCGATGTCGTCGGCGTCGTAGCCGCGGCTCGTCGGCGAGAGCACCTCGAGCTCGGCGAGGCGGTCGAGGACGTTGCGCGGCAGGTCGAAGCGCCGCCGCGCCTCGGCGGCGCTCATCCGCGCGGTCTCCTGCGCGGCGGCCGCCCGCTCGAGGATGCGGTCCTCGAGCTCGACGAGCAACCGCATCCGCTCGGGATCGGACTCGACGACGCCGCGGATGAGCTTCAGCGGCATGAAGCGCTCCTCCTGCAGGCGCTTGATGAGCTTCACGCGCTCGACGAGCTCGGGCGCGTACCAGGCCATGTTGCGCGACGTGCGCAGGATCGTGCCGTCGCCGGCGAGCAGCCCCTCGCGCAGGTAGTGCTTGATCGTCCCGGCGCTGACGCCGGAGCGCTCGGCGAGCTCGCTCATCTTCAGCATGCCGTCACGGCTCATGCGCGAAACGGCTCCCGCTCGGCCTCCAGCCGCCCGCCGACCGCGCCCGACGCGACGAGCGCGGCGATCTGCTCCTCGTCGAAGCCGGCCGCGCGCAGGGCCTGCTCGGTGTGCTCGCCGAGCTCGGGGCCGGGCAGCCGGTTGGTGTCCGGCGGCGTGCGCGAGAGCTTCACCGGCGCGCCGAGCAGCCGCACCGGCTCGGTCGCTCCCGGCTGGTCGAGCTCGGCGACCATCGCGCGCGCGGCGACGAGCTCCGACGACAGCGCCTCGCCGAGATCGAGCACCGGCTCCAGGCAGCAGTCGTGCGCGGCGCCGAAGGCCTCCCACTCCGCCCGCGTCCGCGCCGCGAAGATCGCCTCGACCTCGGCGTGCTCGGGGCTCCCGGGCGCTGCGTACTGCGCCGCGACGAGATCCTCGCGCCCCACGCCCCGGCACCACGCCTGCCAGAACTTCGGCTCCAGCGCGCCGAGCGTCACCCACCCGTCGGCGCACGCGTAGGGCCGGTAGCAGGCGATCGCGCCCGCGAGCTCGAGCTCCCCGCGCGCCGGCGCCGCGCCCTCGGCGAAGTAGCGCGCGGCGACCATCGCCAGCCACGACAGCGCGCCGTCGGCCATCGCGACGTCCACGACCTGCCCCTCCCCCGTCCGCTCGGCCTCGCGCAGCGCGGCGAGGATCCCGAACGCCGCCATGAGCGCGCCCCCGCCGATGTCGGCGATCTGGCCGCCCGACTGGACCGGCGGCCCGTCGCGCTCGCCGGTGAGCCCGAGCAGGCCGACGAGCCCGAGGTAGTTCATGTCGTGGCCGGCGCGGTCGCGCAGCGGGCCGTCCTGGCCGTAGCCCGTGATCGAGCACAGGACGATGCTCGGGTTGGAGGCGCGCATCGCCGCGTAGCCGACGCCGAGGCGGTCGAGCACGCCGGGCCGGAAGGACTCGAGCACGACGTCGTGGTCGCGGACGAGCGCGAGCAGCACCTCGCGGCCCGCGGGCTGCTTGAGGTCGATGCGGATCGAGCGCTTGTTGCGGTTCAGCGCGAGAAACAGCGCCGAGCGCGCGCTCGGCGCGGCGCCCTGGACGGCGGGCGGCGCCCAGCGGATGTAATCGCCCATGCGCATGTCCTCGACCTTCAGGACGTCGGCGCCGTAGTCGGCGAGCAGCAGCGAGCAGAAGCCGCCGGGCAGCAGGCGGCTGAGATCGAGGACGCGAACGCCGTCGAGCGGCCCGCTCATACGCCGAGCATCTCGCGCGCCTGCGCGACCGTCGCCACCCGCCGCCCGGCGTCCTGCGTCATCCGCCGCGCCCGCGCGACGAGCTCGCCGTTGGAGCGCGCCATCGTCCCGTCGGGCAGGTAGAGGTTGTCCTCGAGGCCGACCCGCACCGAGCCGCCGAGCGTCAGCGCGGCCGCGACGAGCATCCACTGCGGCCGCGAGATCCCGATGACGCCCCAGTGCGCGCCGGCGGGGATGTTGTCGACCATCGCGGCGAGGTTGCGGGCCGTCGGCGGGATCCCGCCGGTGATGCCCATGACGCAGTCGACGTGCAGCGGCGCGCGCAGGACGCCCATGTCGAGCAACGGCTCCAGCGAGCCGACGTGGCCGACGTCGAAGCACTCGTGCTCGGGCCGGATGCCGAGCTCGTTCATCGCCTCGAGGAGCTCGACGATCTCGTCGAACGGGTTGACGAAGACCGTCTGGAAGACGAACGCCTTGCGGGCGCGGGAGTACTTCGCGTAGTTCATCGAGCCCATGTTCAGCGCCGCGACGTCGGGGCGCAGCTCGCGCAGGTAGGCGATCCGCTTGCCCAGCGGGACGCCGACGGCGCCGGTCGAGTAGTTGACGATGACGTCGTCGCCGCCGAGCTCCGCGCGGATCGCGTCGGTGATCGCGCGGAAGTCCTCGACCTCGTAGGAGGGCGTGCCGTCGGGCCGCCGCGCGTGGATGTGGATCATCGCGCCGCCCTCGTCGACGATCCGCCGCGCCTCGGCCGCGTACTCCTGTGGGGTGTACGGGATCGCCGGGCACTGCTCGCGATCGGCGAGCACGCCGGAGATCGCGCAGGTGATGATGACCGGGTCGTCGAGGCTCAAGTGGGCAGCGCGGAAAGTAGGACGCGCTACTTCTCACTCTGCCGCGCACGCCGGCGCGGGTCAAACCGGCGCCGAATAGTCTCCGCTTGCGATGGAGGTCACCGAGGAGCACCGCCCCGCCGCCGACGCGCGCGCGCAGGGAGACGACCGGTCGGCGTTCGACCGCTTCGTCGAGGCGGTCTACGTGACCGTCAGCAGGCCGTTCTTCTTCTTCGCCTGCATCGGGATCGTCGTCGTCTGGCTCGTCAGCGCGCCGCTGTGGGCCGACCTCAAGGCCTGGCAGTACGTCATCCACACGATCGCGAGCGTCATCACGCTCCTGCTGCTCGCGCTGCTCGAGAACGCGGCGCGGCGCAGCGACGAGGCCGCGCAGGAGAAGCTCAACGTCATCGCCGAGGCGCTCAGCGCGCTCATGGAGTCCCGCGCGGAGGAGGATCCGGAGCTCGACAAGGCAGTCAAGAAGCTGCGCGACTCCGTGTGCCTCGAGGAGCGCCACTGACCATGCCCGGCTACGACGACGACGACTGGGTCGGGACCCCGCCGGAGGGCCATCACTCGCGCGACAAGGCCGACCCCGGCTACTGGCGCTCGCAGTGGCAGAGCTACGCGATCGGCGCCGGCCTGCTCATGCTCATGGTCCTCGTGCTCGTCGTCCTGATCCTGCTCGGCTGAGCGCGGCGGCTCACACGGGCATGACGCCGTGGCGCTTCCACGGCCGCTGCACGCGCTTGCCCTCGGCCATCTCCAGGCCGCGGATGATCGTCGGGCGCGTCTCTCGCGGGTCGATGACGTCGTCGATCATCGCGTTGCGCGCCGCGATGTAGACGTCGATGAGGCCGCGGTAGGCCGCGATGAGCTCGGCCTTCTTCGCCGCCGGGTCCTCGGCCTCCTCGACCTGCTTGCGAAAGACGATCTCGACGGCGCCCTCGGCGCCCATGACCGAGATCTCCGCGGTCGGCCAGGCGACGATGAGGTCGGGCTCATAGGCGCGGCCGTTCATGACGTAGTAGCCCGCGCCGTAGGCCTTGCGCAGCACGACCGTGATCTTCGGCACCGTCGCGGCTGCGACGGCGTGCAGCATCTTCGCGCCGTGGCGGATGATCCCGGCCGCCTCGACCTTCGTGCCGACCATGAAGCCCGGGACGTCGACGAGGAACACGAGCGGGATCGCGAACGCGTCGCAGAGCGTCACGAAGCGCGCGGCCTTGTCGGCGGAGTCGTTGTCGAGGATGCCGCCGAGCCGGCGCGGCTGGCTGGCGACGATCCCGACCGGGCGCCCGCCCATCCGGGCCAGGCACGTGATGACCGAGCGCGCGAACTGGGCCTTCAGGTCGAACCACTCGCCGTCGTCGACGATGCGCCGGATGACGTCGTACATGTCGTAGGGCTGGCGGTTGGATGACGGCAGGACGTCGAGCAGCTCCTCGTCGCAGCGGTCGTGCGGGTCGGCGCACGGTCGCACCGGCGGCGACTGCTCGCAGTGGGAGGGAAAGAAGCTCAGGTACCGCTTGACGGCAGCGATGCACTCCTCGTCGTCGGCGACCTCGAGGTCGCCGACGCCCGACGTCCGGCAGTGCACCCGCGAGCCGCCGAGCTGCTCCTGCGTGACGTCCTCGCCCACCGCCGCGCGCACGAGGTGCGGGCCGGCGAGCGCCATCGAGCCGCGCCCGCGCACCATCGGCACGAAGTCCGCGAGGCCCGGGATGTACGCGGTGCCCGCCGCGCACGGCCCCATGAGGGCCGCGACCTGCGGGATGACGCCGCTGGCGACGACCTCCTCGCGAAACAGCGCGCCCGAGGCCGCGAAGAGCGACCCGACCGCCTCCTGGATCCGCGCGCCGGCGCTGTCGAGCAGCCAGACGAACGGCATGCGCTTCGTCAGCGCCAGGTCGCGGAGCCGGGCGACCTTGATCTCGCCGGTCGTCCCCATCGAGCCCGCCATGACCGTGAAGTCGTAGGCGGCGACCGCGACCATCCGCCCGTCGACGCGACCGTAGCCGGTGATGACGCCGTCGGCGGGCGCCACCCTGTCCTCGAGGCCGCGGACCGCGTGGTGGATCCCGGCGTGGATGCCGAGCTCGGTGAACGTCCCGTCGTCGACGAGCAGCGCGATCCGCTCGCGGGCGGTGAGCTTGTCGGCGGCGTGCTGGCGGTCGATGCGCTCCTGCCCGCCGCCGAGGCGCGCGGCCGCGCGCCGTTCGCGCAGGTCGTCGGCGAGCGGGCGCAGGATCGACGCTGGGCGCGGGTCGTCGCTCATGCCAGCAGCGGCGCGATCGCTTCGGCGACGAGCTCGCCGTGGCCCGGCGCCGCGGACGTGATCTCGGCGCCGAGGAACGTCGCCACCTCGCCCGCCGCGGAGAGGAACGCCGCCAGCTCGCGCGGCTGCAGCCCGCCGGGCGCCGGGAAGCTCGCCGGGAAGACGAGCGGGTCGAGGACGTCGAGGTCGAGATGGACGAAGAGCTCGAGGCCCTCGAGCTGCGACGGGTCGCCGACGCGGTGCACGCCCGTGCGGTCCAGCGACACGCGCTCGCCGCCGTCGAGCTCGCGCACGCCGTACATGACGACGTGCGCCGGATCCAGCCCCGCCCCGAAGCCGGTGTCCCAGAGCCCGCACGCGCCGGCGAGGCACATGCCGCCGAGATAGCCCGAGCCCGTCGTGTCGGGGGTGTTGAAGTCGCCGTGGGCGTCGAGCCACAGGACGCGGGCCTCCGGGCGATGGCGGACGACGACCGGCAGCGTCGCGACGGAGACCGAGCACTCGCCCGCGAGGAGGATCGGCATGAGGCCGCCGTCCAGCGCGTCGTCGACCTGCCCGCCGGCCTCCAGCAGGCATCCGCGCGAGGCCGCGAGATCCTCCTCCCACGTCGCGTCGCGCGGCACGCCCGGCGACCCGATGATCCGCGCGTCGAGCAGCTGCGCGAGCTCGCTCGTGCCCTCCACGCCCCGCAGGGCGCGGTCGGACGTCCGGCACAGCAGGGCGACTACCTGCCGCTCCACCGTGGCTCGCGGCGCTCCATGAACGCCGCGACGCCCTCGCGGGCGTCCTGGCTTGCGAGGGCGATCGACAGCTGCGCGCGCTGGAAGGCGAGCGCCGGCTCGAACGGCATGTCCTGCTGGGCGTAGAGGGCGTCCTTGCCGAGCTTCATGAGCAGCGGCGACTTCGCGGCGAGCGCCCGGGCCCACGCGGTGACCGCGCCGTCGAGCTCGCCGTCGGGCACGACGCGGTTGACGATCCCGATCCGGCGGGCCTCCTCGGCGTCGATCCGCTCGCCGAGCAGCAGCAGCTCGGTCATCTTCTTGCGCGGCACGTTGCGGGCGACGAGGACCGCGATCATGAACGGAAAGAGCCCAACGTTGATCTCGGGCGTGCCGAACGTCGCGCGCTCGCTCGCGACGACGAGGTCGCAGGCGAGCGCGAGCCCCACCGCGCCGCCGAGCACGTGTCCGCCGGCCGCGCAGATCACCGGCTTGCCGAGCCCGCCGACGAGCGCAAAGACGCGCGGGAAGCGGTCGTTGGCGATGTGGCGCTCGGTCAGCGGCGCCTGCGCGGTGAAGCCGGCGAGGTCGCCGCCGCTGGAGAACACGCGCTCGTGCGCCGAGGCGAGCACGACGCAGCGCACGGCGGCGTCGTCGCGTGCCGCGGCGAGCGCCGCGAGCAGGTCGTCGAGCAGGGCGTCCGACAGCGCGTTGCGCGTGTCCGGGTCGTCCAGTGCGATCGTCGCGACGCCGTCGTCGACCCCATAGCTCAGCTTGGAGTAGGACATGGGCGCCAATCTACCCGGCCCCGCGACTCCGGGCGCTGTGGAGAGTAGGACGTGCCACTGTTCACTTTGAGTCGTGCGCGGTAGCGTTGCGCCATGGCCACCGCAGCGAAGGTCCTCAAGCCCGATCACGCCGCCCGCCGCGGGCATTTCATCTTCGGCGACGAGCACGACGCGCTGCGCGAGACGATCCGCGCGTTTGCGACCAAGGAGCTCGCGCCGCACGCCGAGGAGTGGGAGGAGACGACGTTCCCCGACTGGGTCTTCCGGCGCATGGGCGAGCTCGGGCTGCTCGGCCTCGACAAGCCCGAGCGCTACGGCGGGCAGGGCGGCGACTACTACTCGAGCATCGTGCTCGCCGAGGAGATCGTCCACGCGCGCTCGGGCGGGCTGGCGATGGGCGTCGCGGTCCACACCGACATGGCGATGCCGCCGATCCTGGCCTTCGGCACCGAGGAGCAGCGCCAGGAGTGGATCGTCCCCGCGATCGCCGGCACGAAGATCCTCTGTCTCGGGATCACCGAGCCCGACGCCGGCTCCGATGTCGCCGCGATCAAGACGCGCGCCGTGCGCAGCGACGACGGCGAGGAGTACGTCATCAACGGCTCCAAGACGTACATCACCAACGGCCACCGCGCCGACGCGATCATCCTCGTGACGAAGACGGACGTCGACGCGGGTTACGACGGCTTCACGCTGTTCCTCGTGCCGATGGACCTGCCCGGCGTCGTGCGCGAGCAGCGCCTTGAGAAGCTCGGCATGCACGCCAGCGACACCGCGCTGCTGGCCTTCCAGGACGTTCGCGTGCCGGCGAGCGCGGTCCTCGGCGAGGTCGGCAAGGGCTTCTACCACATCATGTGGGAGCTCCAGGGCGAGCGCCTCATCGGCGCCGCGGGCGCCGTCGCCGCCGCCCAGGCGTGCTTTGACCGGACGCTGCAGTACGCACTGGAGCGGCGCGCGTTCGGACGCCAGATCGGCCACTTCCAGGTCATCCGCCACAAGTTCGCCGAGATGGCGACGAAGCTCGAGTCCGCGCGGCAGATGGTCTACACGACGGCCTGGCGCCACGCCGGCGGCGAGTACCCGGTGCGCGAGATCTCGATGGCGAAGCTCCACGCCTCGCGGATCGCCGTCGAGGTCGCCGACGAGTGCATCCAGATCCACGGCGGCGCCGGCTACATGAAGGAGTACGGCATCGAGCGTGTCTGGCGCGACCTGCGCCTGAACCGCATCGGGGCCGGCACCGACGAGATCATGCTGGATGTCATCGGGCGGAGCTATGGACTCTGATGTTGGGTTTGACCTTTGCCCGATGACCGGGCGCAGCTACGGGCTCTGATGAGGCTAAGGGACGGCCTCATGCACTGTGAGGTTCTTCACAGCGCTTGCTCTCGCCGTCCCGTTTTGAGAGCGTTGCGCGTCGCCCGGGTGAGCCGGGCACGGAGGCGGGAGGTAAACAGGATGATTTCCAGGAAGAAGTGGGCGCTCTGCTGCACGGTGGGCCTGACGCTCATGGCCCCGGGCGCGGCGCAAGCCGCGACGAAGACCGTTTCGATGGGCGTCCCGCCGAAGAGCGCGGGCGGCTTCGAGGCGGTGGGGACGGAGGTCAACGCGTTCTTCCCGACGAGCATCGCGGTCCGCACCGGCGACAGCGTGTCGTTCGCCCCCGCGGGCTTCCACACGGTGCACTTCCCGAAGAACGGCAAGTTCACCCCGCTGCAGATCCCGGGCGCGACCGCGATCAGCGGCCTCGTCGACGCGGCCGGCACCCCGTTCTGGTTCAACGGCGTGACCCCGCCGCAGTTCAACCCCGCGGTCTTCGGCGCCAACCTCTTCGGCAAGACGGTCACCGCCAGCAAGACGAAGGAGATCATCAGCGGCCCGACCCCCGACCTCCCGGAGGGCCAGACCCCCAAGCCGCTGCGGGTGAAGTTCACGAAGACCGGGCTCTACCGCTACATCTGCGACCTGCATCCGGGGATGAAGGGCAGCGTGCGCGTCGTCGCCAGGCGTGCGAGGGTCGCGTCGAAGGCCTCCGACGCGGCGCGCGTGAAGAAGCAGGTCAGCGACGCGCTGGCGATCGCCAAGGCCCTCCCGAAGACCGCCGTCCCGGCCAACAGCGTCCTCGTCGGGCCGCAGGGCAAGAAGGGGGTCCACCTCTTCGGCTTCCTCCCGGGCAACCTCACGGTGCCGAGCGGCACGACCGTGACGTTCCGGATGGCGCCGAACTCGAGCGAGATCCACACCGCGGCCTTCGGCCCGGGCGCGGACACGTTCGGCCTGCAGACGCCGCCTGATCCGAACTCGTACCTCGGCCAGCTCGTGGCCGGGTTCCAGAGCCAGGCGGGCGACCCGCGCGTGGACTTCTCCAGCGAGGCGCCGGGATCGCCGACCGCGGTCCTGACGCCCACGCTGCACGGCAACGGGTTCTGGAGCACCGGCATCATGGACGGCATCGCCGCCTCACCGCCGCCAGGCTCCGGGCAGCTGACGTTCGGGACCGCCGGCGTCTACCCGTACGTGTGCCTCGTGCACCCGTTCATGAAGGGGACGATCACCGTCACGTGATCGCAGCCACTCGGGCCCTTGCGGCCCTCCTGCTGACCGGTGCGGCGGCGCTCGCCGCCGCACCGCAGGCAGGCGCGACGACGAGGGAGTTCTGGGTGGCGGCGAGCCCCGTGGTCTGGAACATGGCGCCAAACCAGCGCGACAACATCACCGGCGCGCAGATCGAGCCGGCGCAGTCGGTGATGCCGACGACGGTCTACCGCCGCTACACGCGCAACTGGCGCCGGCCGCTGGCGAACTCGCCGATGTCCGGCAACCAGAACCTCATCCCCGGGCCGCTGCTGCGCGCCCGCGTCGGCGACAGGATCGTCGTGCACTTCAAGAACATGGACTTCACGCGGATGAACGGCCACTCGATGCACTTCCACGGCGTGGAGTACAAGCCGAGCTCCGACGGCGCCTACGTCCCGGGAGTCAGCGGTCCGGACGGCAACGTCCTCCCGGGCGGCACCTGGACCTACCGGCTGACGGCGGGCAGGCAGTCCGTCGGCGCCTGGCCCTATCACGACCACTCGACCTCGATGCACGAGTCGATCGACGGCGGGATGTACGGGATGCTCTCGATCCGCGGCCGCGACGAGCCGCTGCCCGACCGCGAGTTCGTCGTCGTCTTCGCGCCGATGGGCGACTTCCAGACGATCGACGGGCGCGCGTTCGTCGGCAACACGCCGGTGTTCAAGGCGCGCGTCGGCGATCTCGTCCAGTGGGACGTCATGGGGATGGGCTCCGAGCACCACACCTTCCACGTCCACGGCCACCGCTGGCTCGAGGCCGGAGGCTTCTCGCGCGACACGCACACGGTCGGGCCGGCGGAGTCCTTCCGCTTCCGCTGGCGCGAGCGCGATCCGGGCGTCTGGCTCTACCACTGCCACGTCGAGCAGCACATGGAGCGCGGGATGATCGGCACCTACCGGGTGGCGCGATGAGGCGCGCGGCGCTGCTCGCGGTCGGGGCGGCGGTGCTCGCCTCCAGCCCCGCGACGGCACAGCATTCAGGCGAGCACGCGGCGGGGCCGTCCGCGGCGAGGGTGCAGATCGGCTTCGCCGCGGTGAGCCCGCTGCACGTCGACGTCGTCTCCGGCGAGAGCGTCACGTGGACGAACGGCAGCGCGCGCGTCCACACCGTGACCGCCGATGACGCGAGCTTCGACTCCGGGCGGCTGGCATCGACGACGACGTTCACCCATCGCTTCGACGCGACCGGCGAGGCGCCGTATCACTGCAAGCTGCATCCGGCGATCCGCGGGGTCGTCGCGGTCCACGACCTCCTGCTGGGACCGCCGCCCGGGGCGGCGTCGCCGGGCCGCCCGTTCGTCCTGCACGGCCGTGCGAGCGGCACGTTCGCGGCGGGCACCCCGGTGTCGCTGCAGGCCGACTCCGGCAGCGGCTTCGGCGAGGTCGCATCCGTCCCGCTGGACGACGACGGATCGTTCACCGCGAGCTTCGTCCCGGCGGCGACCGCCACCTACCGCGCGGTCGCCGGCGGCCTCGAGAGCCCGCCGGTGCAGCTGCTCGTCCTCGACCGTCGGGTGACCCTCGCGACGACGAGGACGAAGGGCGGCGGCGTGCGCCTGCGCACGACCGTGACCCCGGCCTCGCCGCGTCAGCACGTCGTGCTGCAGCTCTTCCTGCCCGAGCGCTTCGGCTGGTGGCCGGTGCGCAAGGCCCGCCTCGACGCCCGCTCGAGCGCGAGCTTCGCCCTCCGTACGAAGCGCCGGCTGCGGGCGCGCGTCGTGCTGACGCTGCCCGACGACGCGACGCGGCTGGCGATCAGCCGGCCGGTGCGCGTCGGCCCGCCGCGCTGACGGTCGCACGTTCGTCCGCTGGGGGTCGTGTTCTGGCGCTGTTACGCCGAACATTGGTCTACGGGCTCGTCGGGATCGACGACCCCGCGATCGCGACCCGAGCAACAGGAAGCTGTGAACTCGCACCGGACCACGGATGGCAGCGGCAGGCCCGTACCGGGCGGCGCTCGCCGTGGCCGCGTCGCGATCGCCCTCATCCTCGCCATCGGCACGTTCGCCGGTGTCGCGCCCGCGCCCGCGTCTGACTCCAGCGGTCACGGCAACGGCCGCGGCCACTCCGAGCGCGGCGACCGCGCGCCGCAGCAGCCGCCCGCCGACGCCGCCGCTCCGGCCGTGTCCGCGGGGCCCGTCGTGCCCGAGCCGGTCGCCGAGCCCGTGCAGCCGGCGGCTTCGACGCTGCGGCGAGGCTCGTCTCGCGGAAAGGGACCGCGCGGCTCGGGCTCCTCACACGCCGCGAGTTCCTCCAACTCCTCCTCGAACGCGGGCAGGCCGCCGACCTCCTCCGGCACGTCGAGCGGATCGGGCCGCGGTCCGCGGGAGCAGCAGATCGTGCGCCCGGCGCAGGCCGCGCCGGCGCGGCCCGCGCAGACGGCCGAGGACAGCGATGCGGCCGTCTCCGAGGATCTCGCCGCGGTTGCCGCCGCCGCCCCGGCGGCGCCGGTCGCCGCCGCGCCGGCCGTGCCAGCCGTTGCCGCGGTGACGCCCCCGGTCGCGGTCCCCGCGAGCGCCGCCCCCCGCCGGCGCACCAAGGCAGCCACCCGCCGCCGGACGCCGACGGCGCGCCGCACGGCGGCAGCGCCCACGGCACCGTCGCCGCGGGCGGCGCTGCCGGTGCCCGGGCCGGTCACGACGACAGCCGCGCCCGCGAGCTCCGCCACGACGCGCAAGAGCAAGGCCGACTCCGAATCGCCGTCGCCGGTCGCCCCGATCACGCGCACCGTCGTCCGCGTCCTCGAGGTCATCCCGATCGGGCTGCGGATCGCGCTCGGCGTCCTCGCCGGTCTCGGGCTCCTGCTCGGCGCGGCCACCGTCGTGCAGACGAGGCGCCGGCGCAGCGTCGAGCGCCAGCGCAAGCTGCTGCTCGCGGACGTGGGCGTGCTGCAGTCCGCGCTCCTGCCGAACCTGCCCGAGCGGATCGCCGGCGCACGCGTGACCGCGGCGTACATCCCGGCCGACGGCCTCGCGGCCGGCGGAGACTTCTATGACGCCTTCGAGCTTCCCGGCGGGCGAACCGGCGTCGTCGTCGGGGACATCGCGGGGCACGGACGCGACGCGATCCCGCTCACCGCGCTCGTGCGCTTCAACCTCCGCGCCTACCTCGAGGCCGGCCTGTCGCCGCGCGCCGCACTGCACGTCGGCGGCAACGTCCTCAAAGCGCAGCTCGGCGGCCGGCAGGTCACGATCGTCGTGGCGATCTTCGATCCCGGTTCGGGCCGGCTGACCTATGCCTGCGCGGGCCACTGGCCGCCACTGCTGCTGGGGATGGCGTCCGAGCACGTCACGGCGTGCTCGTCGCCGCCGATCGGCGCGGGCGCGGCGACCGGGCGCCGCCAGACGACCATCGCGCTGCCGCCGGGCGCGACGGCATGCTTCTACACCGACGGCCTGCTCGAGGCCCGCGACGGCGACGAGCGCCTCGGCGAGGGCGTCGTCGCCGAGGAGCTGCGCAGCGCCGGCGCGCGCGGCACCGCCGCCGACCTGCTCGCGGCGATCGTCCGCCGCAGCGACAGCCAGCCCGACGACATGGCCGCGTGCATCCTGACCGCGCTTCCGGGCGGCGCGGCAGGGTGGTCCATGCGCATCGAGGAGCTCGAGGTCGACGCCACGGCCCTGACCCGCGGCGGTCCCGCGCAGTTCCTGCGCGCCTGCGGCGTCGGCGAGCCACATCTCGCGAACGCCCTGCGCCGCGCGGCGCGCATCGTCGGCCGCTGCGGGACTGCGGTCATCGAGGTCCGCGTCGGCGAGGAGCTCGCCGAGGTCCACGTGAACGTCCCACCGGCGCACACGCTGCTCGCGGAGCGCCGCCTCGAGGAGCCGCCGGCGATGGCCGCGACCGGCTGACCGAGCGCTGGGCGCGCTCGCCGGGGTAGCCTCGGCGCATGGCACCTCAGCACACGAAGATGAACCTCGAAGACTCCGAGAACGTCGCCCCGAAGTACGGCATGGGCGACATGGGCGAGTCGCGCTTCCTGCGCACGGACCTCGGCGCCGAGCGCATCGGCATGGGCCACTACAAGATGAACCCCGGCCGCCGGATCGGCTTCGGCCACCGCCACGGGGAGTCCGAGGAGATCTACGTCATCCTCGCCGGCTCCGGGCGCTTCAAGATCGAGGACGAGATCGTCGCGGTCTCCGTCAAGGACGTCGTCTACTGCCCGCCGGATTCGATGCGCGAGTGGGAGGCCGGCCCCGACGGCCTCGAGATGATCGCCTTCGGCGGGCACGCCGACAACGAGTCCGAGATGCAGCCCGGCTGGTGGACTGACTAGTGGGCCTTCTCGGAACGTTCCACCGCAAATGCCGGGCGCCATTTCCGGCGCAACGTTCCGAGAAGACCCACTAGCGCGCGTCGGCGCCGGTCTTCGGCGCGAGCTCCAGCGGCCCGCCGGCGGTCGCCCGGCGGACGAGCGCGGGCGCGAGGATCCGCGCCGCGGCGGCCAGCCAGTAGGGCCGTGGCACGTAGCGCTCGGCCCGCCCGCCCGGGCCGGCCGCGACGATCGCGTCGGCGACGCGCTCGGGCGTGGAGACGAGCCGGCGCCCGAGCGGGTGGGCGACGAGCTCGGCCTGCGGGAAGCCCTCCGTCGCGACGTAGCCCGGCAGGACGAGCCCGACGTGGACGCCGTGCGGTGCCTCCTCGAGGTGCAGCGCGTCCGACCAGCCCGCGAGCGCGAACTTGCTTGCCGAGTACGCGCCCGAGGACGCGCGGGACACGCGGCCGGCGGTGCTCGCGACGTTGACGATCGCGCTCGGGGCCGAGCGGCGCAGCAGCGGCAGGAGCGCCTCCGTCAGGCGCACCTGGGCGTCGAAGTTCAGCTCCATGTGACGGCGGACGTTCTCCCAGCCGCCGTCGGCGAACGTGCCGCGCCAGGCCGCGCCGGCGTTGTTGACGAGCAGGTCGAGGTGCCCGTGCTCGTCCTCGACCGCCCGCGCGATGCGTCCGGGCGCCTCCTCGTCCGTGAGGTCCTCGGCGAGCACGGTCGCGCCGCCGAGCTCGCCGGCGAGCGCCTGCAGCCGCTCCGCCCGGCGGGCGACGAGGACGAGCCGGCAGCCGGGCTCGCGCGCGAGGCGGCGGGCGGTCGCCTCGCCGATCCCGCTCGACGCGCCGGTGACGAGAGCGATCACGCGATCCAGGGTACTCGCGGCCGATCGACTGGTCAGTCAGCCAGACGGCTATCGTCCGGCGCCGAAAACTTCGACAAGGAGCACACGCATGGGAGTTCTGGACGGAAAGGTCGCGATCGTCACCGGGTCGGCGCGGGGCATCGGCCGCGCGACGGCCGAGTTGCTCTCCGAGCACGGCGCGGGCGTCGTCATCAACGATCTCGACGCCGACGTCGCCGAGCAGACCGCCTCGGAGATCGCCGGCGAGACCGTCGTCTACGGCGGCGACCTCACCGCGCCGGGCGCCTGCGACGCGCTCGTCCAGACGGCGATCGATGCCTGGGGCAAGATCGACATCATCGTCAACAACGCCGGCTACACGATCGACGGCGCCGTCCACAAGATGTCCGACGAGACCTTCCAGAAGATGCTCGACATCCACACCGTCGTCCCCTTCCGGGTCCTGCGCGCCGCCGCGCCGCACCTGCGCGAACCGGCCAAGCAGGAGCGCGAGGAGGGGCGCGAGGTCTTTCGCAAGATCGTCAACGTCTCCTCGATCTCGGGCACGATGGGCAACGCCGGCCAGGCGAACTACGCCGCCGGCAAGGCGGCCGTCGTCGGCCTGACCAAGACGCTGGCCAAGGAATGGGGCCAGTTCAAGATCAACGTCAACGCCGTGGCGTTCGGCTTCATCGAGACGCGCCTGACGGCGCCGAAGGTCGACGACAACACGATCGAGATCGGCGGCGAGACCGTCCAGCTCGGCATCCCGGAGCAGATGCGCGGCATGGCGTCGTTCGTCATCCCGCTCGGCCGGCCCGGCACCCCCGAGGAGGCCGCCGGCGGCGTCTTCTTCCTCTGCTCGCCGTGGTCGAACTACGTCCACGGACAGACGCTGAACGTCACGGGCGGCCAGTTCACGGGCATGACGACCTGACATCGGACGACAGACCGTCGAATTTCCGATCTGCGGGTTTCCGACAATCGGATTCGGGAGTAGTGTTCGCGAGATGCACGTCGTCAAGCCCGGATCCGAGCGTCGCGTCCCGCGTGGAGTCGTCGGCGGCGCGGAGGTCTCACAGGCGACGACGGGCGCGGAGAACATCTACATGGGTGTCTTTCGCGTCCCCCCGCAGGCGCAATCGCGACCGCATTACCACGCGGGTTGCGAGTCGGCCGTCTACATGCTGTCCGGGCGACTCAACGTCCTCTGGGGAGACGATCTCCAGAACTCGCTGAACCTCGAGCCCGGCGATCTCGTCTACGTCCCCCCGCGCGAGACGCATCTGCTCGAGAACCCCTCGGATTCCGTGCCCGCGGAGTACGTCGTCTCGCGCAACGCACCGCGCGAGGACTCCGTCGAAGTTCCCTGGGCCCAGTAGCTAGCCGTCGCGCCGGGCACGCTCGGCGCGGTCGCGCCGGGCGCGCTCACGCTCGTCGTCGCCGCGCTCGGCGGGCTCGCGCCGCCGCGGCTCGCGGCGCGCGGGCTCGCGCGGGCTCCGCGGCGCCCGCGGCACCCGCGCCGCGCGCGGACCCCCGAGGACGGCCGCGCCGCCGGTGGCGATGCCGGCGACGACCGCGACGAGCAGCAGGTCGATCACCGGCACGTAGCGCGAGCGCGCCTCGATGCCGTCGGGCGTCCTGTACGTGCACCGGCGGGTGAGCGGTGGGCTGAAGGACGGCGCCGCGGAATGCGTGCTGCCGGGCGGCAGCTTGCCGGCATCCGGGCAGGGATCGCCGATCGGGACGACGAGCCAGACGGCGAGCGCGCCGAGGACGAAGACGGTTGCGCCGATCCGGGCTGCCATCGAAGCGGCCAGGCTACCTGCGCGCGGCGTCGCGGCGCGGGCGCGCAACCTCTCCGGGGCGGGCGAGTTCGTAGGGGACATGCGCCGCCATCTCCTCGTCGTGCTCCTGTCGGCCGCGGCCCTCGTCCTCGCGACCGACGCGGCCGCTCAGGCGCGCGTGCTCGCGGTGGCCACCGGGACGAGCGAGGCGATCCTCACCGACGTCCCCTCCAACGCCGTCGTCGCGCGACTCGCCCTCGGCGGCCCGACCCGCGCCGTCGCGGCCGCCCCCGACGGCACGCGCGCGTACGTCGCCGCCGGCGTCCGGGTCGCCCAGATCGACCTCAACGAGCGGACGGTCACAGGCGGCATCGACCTCGCCGGAGCGATCTCCTCGCTCGCGCTGACCCCCGACGGCACGCGCCTGCTCGCCGCCCGCCGCGGGGCGATCGACGTCATCGACACCGCGACGTTCACGGTCACCGGATCGGTCGACCTGCGCGGCGCCAAGCCGGGCCCGCTCGCGATCTCCGCCGACGCGACGTGGGCGGCGGTCGGCCTCGGCCGCCGGCTCGGCCTCGTGTCGCTCGCCGGGCTTCGACTGGACAACCGCAAGCCCGTCGGCGAGGTCGGCGGCGTCGCGTTCCCGCCGAGCGGCCAGCGCGTCTGGGTCAGCACGACCGACGGCTTCCTGCGCGCGATCACGCGCTTCAGCGGGCGCGAGACCGCGAAGATCCGGCTGAAGCCGGGCGCCGGGAGCGGCCTCGCGATCTCCCCCGACGGCAGGCGCGCCGCCGTCGGCGCCACCGCCGGCAGCCGCGCGACGGCGATCGTCGACCTGCCGCGCAGGCGCCTGCGCCAGCGCGTGCGCACCGGCGCCGGCCCGGGCGCTCCGGCCTACGCGCTCGACGGCCCGCGCCTCTACGTCGGCGACCGCGCCGACGGCACCGTGTCGATCCTCTCGACGATCTCCTACCGGCGCATCGGCGTCATCCGGCTCGGGCGCACGGTGCGACCGCGCGCGCTCGCCGTCCAGCCCGGCCTCGCCGTCAAGCGCGGGACCGAGGGCCCCGACCAGATCACCGGCACGCGCGGCAGCGACCTGCTCGACGGGCTCGGCGGCGACGACGTCCTGCGCGGCGGGCGCTCGAACGACACGCTGCTCGGCGGCCTCGGCAACGACGTCCTCGACGGCGGCGCCGCGAACGACACGCTCGACGGCGGCGACGGCGACGACCGCCTCACCGGCCAGGCCGGCAACGACAACCTGCTCGGCGCGGCCGGCATCGACGGGCTCTTCGGCGGCACGGGCAACGACACGCTCGACGGCGGCAGCGAGGACGACGCGCTCGACGGCGGCGACGGCGACGACGTCGTGCACGGCGGCGCGGGCAACGACCGCATCGTCGAGTCCGGCCTCGGCAACGACTTCATGCTCGACGGCGGCGACGGCGACGACTTCGTCGACGGCTTCCGCGGGACGGACACGATCGAGGGCGGCGCCGGCAACGACACGCTGCGCGGCGGCCCCGGCGGCGAGAGCATCGACGGCGGCATCGGCGACGACACGATCGACGGCGGCACCGGCGGCGACCAGATCTTCTCGCGCGAGGGCGACGACAACGTCCGCGGCGACAGCGGCCGCGACCGGATCCTGACGTCCGACGGCAACGACACCGTCGACGGCGGCTCGGGCGACGACCGCATCGAGGCCTTCCGCGGCAACGACGAGATCGTCGGCGGCCCGGGCGCGGACTCGATCAACGCCGGCTCGGGCAACGACGTCATCCGCGTCGCCGACGAGGACGCCGACACCGTGAACTGCTCGACCGGCCGCGACACGGTCTACGTCGAGAGCACGGCCCCGACCCGCGACGCGCTGACGAGCTGCGAGACGGTCATCCAGATCCCGCCCGAGCCCTCGACCGACGCCCCGCCGACGTCGAACATCATTCCCGGCACGCCCGGCGACGACGTCCTCAGCGGGACTCCCGGCGTGGACTCGATCTTCGGCGCCGACGGCAACGACGAGCTGTTCGGCAACGACGCCGACGACTACGTCGACGGCGAGAACGGCAACGACGTCCTGCACGGCGGCCTCGGCAACGACGAGATGTACGGCCGCCGCGACGACGACATCGTGCTCGGCAACGACGGCGACGACTTCCTCAACGGCGACCGCGGCCTCGACACGATCGGCGGCGGCCCGGGCAACGACCGCATCTTCGGCGGCCTCGACGCCGACATCGTCACCGGCGACGAGGGCGACGACCGCATCAGCCTCGTCGACGGAGCGGTCGATCGCGTGAACTGCGGCGACGGCAACGACGTCGTGTTCGCCGACCTCGTCGACATCGTCGACGCGAGCTGTGAGGACGTCAGGCGCTAGATGGTCGTGGAATCAACCATCTAGATCCGCCGGGCGGGCCATCGGTCCCCACGCCGGGCGCGCGACGATGTCGGCGTCCGTCAGCGGCGGGTCGTCGTGGGAGTCGAGATAGGAGCGGATGCTCTCGTTGAAGCGGTTGAGCGTCACGTGCTCCTTGAAGCGCTGCATGTCGGCGTAGTGCGTCCGGACCGGGTCGAGCTCGCGCAGGTAGACGAGCGAGCGCTCGATGTAGCCGGACTCCCCGAGCCAGCCCGTGAGGCAGGCCGGCGCGCTGCCGACGTCGACGAGGACCATGAACATCCGCGAGTCGAAGCCGGGCTGGACGCCGTCGGCGGCGTCCTGGGGACACAGCAGCAGCGTCGCGCCCGCCTCGTCGTGGAGGCGGATGAACTCGCGCAGCAGGTTGCGCTCGCGCGGCTCGGCGAGGCGCTCGCGGCGGATGAAGCGCAGCCGCTCGACGTGGATGCGCCCCGCGCTCGCACGCTCGAGCTGCGCGTCGAGGTAGTGCTGCATGCGCGTGTTGCCGAACCAGCGCTCGAGGTCGGTGCGGTCGACGGCGTGCAGGCTCTCGCGCGCGGCCTGGGTCATCGTCAGCAGCAGCTCGAGCATCTCCTCCTGGCTCTGGATGCTGAAGATGCCGCCCCGGATCGCCGCGAGGCGGCGCTGGTGGGTCTCCTCGGCGCGGGTCCACAGCTGCGGCGCGAGCGGGCTGAGGCCCGGGTCGGCGAGCAGGTCGCCCGGCGGCGTACCCGGCTGCGCCGCGGCGACCGGCGCCGCGCCGAGCCGATCCTCCTGGTCCATCGCGAGGATCCGCCGCGCGCACTCGAGCAGCAGCCGCGGCTCCTGGCGGCGACCGAAGTCGCTGGCGGCGTTGACGAGATGCGCCGACGCCCGGTGGTAGCGCGTGGTGAGCGACTGCGGCTCGCCGTCGGCATCCTCCCAGGTCAGCAGCTCGCCGATCGCGCGGCAGTCGCGGCCGGGCGGCAGGCGCTCGAGGACGTCGGGGATGAGCCGGTGCAGGATGAAATGCACGCGAGCGGGCTCGTCCAGCGCGCCGGCGGCGGCCACGCGGTGCAGCGACGAGAGCGCCGGCAGCCGGCCCTCGAGGGCCTCGGGGTCGCGCCCCGCGAGGCGGATCACGGTCCTGAGCTCGCCCGCGAGGACCTCGGTGCGCGAGCTCATCCGCTGCCAGCGTAACGTCGGCTTTGTGTCGGGTCAACGTCGGGTCGCGTCGGCTCGCGTGCACGACGGCGCCGTGCGCGGCGCGTAGCCGTCGCGGGCTCCCGCGCGCATCCTCCGAGCTCGAGGTTCACCACAACGTTTGCCGGAGGTGAGGTCATGAGTCAGATCGCCACGACATGGGGAATCAGCGGCGCGCAGTTTCTGTGGTTCTACGGGGTGTTGTGTGTCATCGCGGCGGTGTGGATCTGGACCGTGCGCCGCGGCGCGTTCGGCGTCGCGTCGCGGACCTCCGATCCGGCGCCCGACCTCGGGCTCTACAAGACGGCGATGCTCAGCGGCGGCCCGCAGCTCGCGATCACGACCGCGGCGACGCAGCTGCATCACGAGGGCGTCCTGGCCGAGGGCGACGACCCGCGGACGCATGTGATCGCCGCGCCGCTCGCCGCCGGCGCCGACCGTCTGGAGCGCGCCGTCTACGACGCCGTCCACGCCGATCCCGGCATCTCGACCGCCGGCCTGCGTGCCGAGCTCGCCGAGAGCGACCCGATTCGGTGGCTCTCGTCGGAGCTGCGCGACGTCGGGCTGCTCATGGACGAGGACGGCGCGCGGCGCGCGGCCGGGCTGTGGAGGTGGGGCGCGCTCCTGCTCGTCCTCGGCGGCGTGCGCGTCGTCGCCGACCTCGGCGGGGACGCGACGGCGGGCTATCTCGCCCTCGCCGTGCTCGCCGTGGGAGCCGGCACCTTCTGGCTCGCCGGTCAGCGCCGGGCCCATGCGACCGCACGCGGCATGCAGCTCGTGCGCGCCCGCCGCGCGGAGCGCGACGATCTGCGCCGCGCGCCGCAGCCGGCCGAGAGCGCCATGGCGGTCGCGCTCTTCGGCGGCGGCGCGCTGTGGCTCGCCGACCCGGCGCTCGCGTCGACGCTCGACGTGCCGCGCGAGGACGGCAACGCGCTGCAGCGCTACGGCTACGGTGCCGCCGGCGGCAGCTGCGGCGTCGGGCACGGCGGCACGTTCCTCGGCTGCGGCGGCGGGGGCCACGGCGGCGGTGGCGGCTGCGGTGGGGGCGGCGGAGGCTGCGGCGGGGGCGGTGGGTGATGCTCGCCCGCACCCACGCCGCAGCACTCGGGCGCGGCATCGGCTGGCGCCCGGAGATCGACGGCGCGATCGCGCGCGCCGGCGGCCTCGGCTTCGTCGAGGTCGTCGCCGAGGCGATCGGCGCGCAGGGCCTGCCGCCCGGAGTGGCGGCGGCCCGCGAGCGCGGCCTGCAGGTCGTGCCGCACGGCGTGAGCCTGTCCCTGGGCGGGGCCGAGCGGCCCGACCGGGGGCGGCTCGCGCACCTGGCGGACGTCGCGGCGCGCGTCGGCGCGCCGCTCGTCAGCGAGCACATCGCGTTCGTGCGCGCCGGCGGGCGCGAGTCCGGGCACCTGCTGCCGGTCCCGCGCACCCGCGCGGCGCTGGACATCCTCAGCGAGAACGTCGCGATCGCGCAGGACGCGCTGCCGGTGGCGCTCGCGCTCGAGCATGTCGCGACGCTCGTCGAGTGGCCGGACGCGGAGATGGACGAGGCGGCGTTCGTCTCCGAGCTCATCGCCCGCACCGGCGCGCTGCTGCTGCTCGACCTCTCGAACCTCTACGCCAACGCGCACAACCACGGCTGGGACGCGCTGGAGGCGCTCGAGCGCTTTCCGCTGGACCGGCTCGCGTACGTGCACGTCGGCGGCGGGACGTTCCGCGACGGCGTCTACCACGACACGCACGCGCACCCCGTCGTTCCGGGCGTGCTGGCGCTCGTCGAGGAGCTCCACGCGCTCGTCGACGTCCCCGGCGTGCTGCTCGAGCGCGACGGCGACTTCCCGCCCGAGGCGGAGCTGCAGGCGGAGCTGCGCGCGATCGCGGATGCCGCCCGTCGGGGGGGCGAGCACCGTGTCCGCGCCTGATCGCGCTGCGTACGGCGAGGCGCAGGAGGCCCTGCTCGACGCGCTGCTGCGCGGGGGCGAGCCTCCCGAGGGGTTCGCAGCCACGCACGCCGCGGCGGCGGGCCGCTCGCTGCGGCGCAAGCGGGCGGGGCTGGCGGCGGCCACCTGGCCGGCGCTGTTCCTCGAGGCCGGCGAGCGCTTCGACGCGTTCGCGCGGGAGGTCGACGCCGCCGGCGACCCGGTTGCCGACGGGCTCGCCTTCGCGCGCCGGCTCGGCGGCGCGGCGGCGCTCGGCGACGATGCGCGGGTCGAGCTCGTGCTCGCGCGGGCGTCGTCGCGGCGCGTGTTCGTGAGCGCGGTGCGGCTCGAGCGGGAGGTGCTGTTCGTGGTGCGGTTGCCGTGGGTCGGGCCGGTGGCTCGCCGGCTCGCCGCGCCGCGGATCGCTCGCGACCGGCGGCATTGAGGGAGTGGGTCCGGCTCGCCCGCGCGCTCCCCCGGAGACCTGAGTCGCCTTGACCCCCGTATGAGAGGGGAAAGGCGACTCACGTCGCAGCGCCCCCGCGCCCGCGGAGACCTGAGTCGCCTTGACCCCCGTATGACAGGGGAAAGGCGACTCACGTCGCTCTCCGGCTCGACGGAAGCCGCCCGCGCCCGCGCCGAGCGCCAAAAGCCCGCCGCGCTTCCTTCAAAGATGCAGTTCTCCGGCGACCGGGCCCGACCAAGCCACCGAGTCACCACCCGGAAGCGCCCCACCACCGAGCCGTGTCACGCTGAACAGGCCATGCCCGGCCTGCGACAGCTCCTGCGCGTCATGCGCCACCGCGACTTCCGCCTGCTGTGGTCCGGGCAGGCGGCGAGCGTCGTGGGCGACGGCATCGTCGTCGTCGCGCTCGCGCTGTTCGTCGTCGACCTCACGGGCAGCGCGACCGACCTCGGCTTCGTGCTCGGCGCCTACAGCCTGCCGCTCATCGCCTTCCTGCTCCTCGGCGGCGTCTTCGCCGACCGCCTGCCGCGGCACCTCGTCGTCGTCGTCACCGACCTTGTGCGCTTCGCCCTGCACGGGCTGCTGGCGATCCTCATCCTCACCGGCGACGTCCGCATCTGGCACATCGTCGTCATCGGGATGCTCTTCGGCACCGCCGAGGCGTTCTTCCGGCCCGCCTCGACCGCCCTGCTGCCCCAGACGGTCCCCGAGGACGAGATCCAGGAGGCCAACGCCGTCATGTCGGCGACGAACAACCTCGCCGAGTTCGCGGGCCCGGCGCTCGCGACGGCGCTCGTGCTCGGCGTCAGCCCGGCCGCGGCGTTCGGCCTCGACGCGCTGACGTTCCTCGTCAGCGCGGCGCTGCTGCACCGCGTGCGCCCGCGCACGCGGTCGCAGCCGCTCGAGGACGCGCACGCGCAGAGCATCTGGCACGACCTGCGCGCCGGCTTTCACGAGGTCCGCTCGCGGGCCTGGATCTGGGCGACGCTCACGGCGTTCTGCGTCGCGCTGTTCTTCGTGCTCGCGCCGTGGTTCGTGCTCGGGCCGATCGTCGCGCAGGACGTCTACGACAGCCTCGCGGTCTACGGCGTCCTGTCGGCGGCGTTCGGCGCCGGCATGGTCGCGGGCTCGGTCACCGGGATCCGCTGGCGCCCGCGCTACCCGATGCGCCAGGCGATGCGGCTCATCCTGCTCTGGCCCGTGTCGATCGGGCTCTTCGCGGCGGGCCTGTCGCTCTACGTCGTGGCTCCGGCGATCGCGATCGGCGGCGCCGGCGTCGGCCTCTTCGACGTCTGGTGGCTCACGGCGCTCGCCGAGCGCGTGCCGCCCGACAAGCTCTCGCGCGTGACGTCGTACGACTGGATGGTCTCGCTCTCGCTGCTGCCGCTCGGCTACGTGCTCGCGGGGCCGGCGGCCGGCGCGCTCGGCGCGCAGAACGTCCTGCTCGGCGGCGCGGCGATCGCGACCGCCGCGCTCGCGCTCGGGCAGCTTCCGCACGAGACGCGCGCGCTCGAGCGCCTCGACGGCGTCGATCCCGTCGTCCCGCCGCTGGCGAAGCTGCCGATCTGAAACTACGCCGGCGCGGCGCGCTTCTTGCCGGCGCGCTCGAGGCGGCGCTGCTCGCGCACGCGCTGCAGGACGCCCTTGCGCCCGAGCGTCTCCAGGCCCGCGTAGAGGACCTTGATCTCGTTGAAGATCTCCTCGGCGACGCTCATCTGCTGATCGCGCGTGGGCTCCGGGACCTGCTCCCAGCGGATCGGGTCGCCGTACTGGACGGTGACCTTCGGGAACTCGCCCCTGCGCCAGTTGCGGACCTTCGAGGAGCCGTGGATCGCGACCGGCACGATCGGCGCGCCGCTCTCGAGCGCGAGCCGGCCGATGCCGGGCTTCGGGCGCTCGGCGAGGCTGCCGTCGCGCGAGCGCGCGCCCTCGCAGTACATCGCGACCGCGCCGCCGCGCTCGAGGATCGTGCGCGCGGTGATGAACGGCTCCTCGTCGCGATGGCCGCGGCGCAGCGGGAAGACGCCGCCGTGCGAGTAGACCCACTGCGCGGGCGGCTGGAAGAGCTGCGACTTCGCCATGAAGCGGACCTTGCGGCTCGTGAACGCGCCGAGCAGGAAGTGGTCCATGAACGAGCCGTGGTTGGGCGCGAAGATCAGCGGCCCGCTCTTGGGGACCTTGTCGCTGGAGATCGAGCGCGCGCGGAAGAAGCCGAAGGCCCAGAGCGTCGTGAGGACGCGCACGGCCTCGTAGGCGGCGTCGGGCTCGCGGGTGCGCGAGCGCTCGTGGAAGGGGTCGAAGAACTCGGCCGGGCGCGGGTCCAGATGCGACCCCTCGCTGACGGCCGCGAACTGCTCCGAGCGCCTCAACCTCGCCATGCTCGAACCTTACCCGCGCGCCCAGCCTCGAGCACGCTGGACGGCGCGTCGCCATTCGCCGATGAGCGCGTCGCGCTCGTCGGCGTGCATGCTCGGCTCGTAGCGCGCACCCTCGCCCTCGCGGCGGGCGACGTCGTCCTGCGTCCAGGCGCCGACCCCGACGCCCGCCAGCAACGCCGCGCCGAGCGCCGTCGTCTCGGCGATCTCGGCGACCGCGATCGGGACGCCGAGCACGTCGGCCTGAAACTGCATGAGCCAGCCGTTGGCGGTCGCGCCGCCGTCGGCGCGCAGCTCGGCGAGCGGCTCGGCGGCGACGCGCTCCATCGCCTGCACGGCGTCGACGGTCTGAAAGGCGATCGCCTCGAGCGTGGCGCGCGCGAGGTGCGCGCGCGTGCTGCCGCGCGTGAGCCCGACGATCGTGCCGCGCGCGTAGGGATCCCAGTGCGGCGACCCGAGCCCCGTGAGCGCCGGGACGAAGTACACGCCGTCGTTGGAGTCCAGCGAGCCTGCGAGCGCCTCGGTATCGGCGGCCTCCTCGATGATGCCGAGGCCGTCGCGCAGCCACTGCACCCCCGCGCCGGTGACGAAGATCGCCGCCTCGAGCGCGTAGATCGTGCGGTCGCCGATCCCCCAGGCGACCGTCGAGAGCAGGCCCGGCGGCGCGGTCGGCGCCTCGTCGCCGGTGTTCACGAGGACGAAGGAGCCGGTGCCGTAGGTGTTCTTGCCGAGGCCCGGGTCCAGGCAGCCCTGACCGTAGAGCGCGGCCTGCTGGTCGCCCGCGATGCCCGCCACCGGCACGCCGTCGTGGCCGTCGCCGAGCGCGCCGCCGCGCACGCGCCCGAACTCGCCGATGCTCGGCGCGATCTCCGGCAGCGCCGCCTCCGGGATGTCACCGAAGAGCCCGAGCAGTTCGTCGTCCCAGGCACCGCGGCCGATGTCGCAGAGCATCGTCCGCGAGGCGTTCGTGACGTCGGTGCGGTACTCGCCGGTGAGCTTGAAGACGAGCCAGGCGTCGATCGTGCCGAAGCAGGCGCGGCCGTCGCCCGCCCGCTCGCGCAGCCCGTCGACGTTCTCGAGCAGCCACTCGATCTTCGTCGCGCTGAAGTACGGGTCGAGCACGAGCCCCGAGCGCGTGCGCACGAGCGGCTCGCGGCCGGCCTCGCGCAGCTCGTCGCAGCGCGCGGCGGTGCGGCGGTCCTGCCAGACGAGCGCGTGGTGCAGTGGCTCGCCGGTCTTCGGGTCCCAGACGCAGACCGTCTCGCGCTGGTTCGTGATGCCGACCGCCTCGAGGTCGCCGCCGCCGGCGCCCGCGTCGTCGAGCGCCTCGATCGCGACAGCGCGCGTGACGTCCCAGATCTCGGCGGCGTCGTGCTCGACGCGGCCCGGGCGCGGGAAGTGCTGGTGAAACTCGCGGTACGCGCGCCCGGCGAGCTGCGCGTCGGCATCGAAGACGAGGCAGGTCGTGCCCGTCGTGCCCTGGTCGATCGCGAGGATCACGACCGGGAGCGTACGCGCCGGACGCGGACACGGACGGCCGGGACCTGGAGGAGAGAAGGCCCCGGCCGTCGTCCTGTGTCGAATGAGCCGGCGCGGGATCACGGGGCGCGCCGCTCGTTTCCCCGCCGGCGACGGGATGGACCGCCCGCGGTGGTGCTGCGCACGGTAGACCGCGCGCGCACACAACCAACCGCCTCGCGTCCAAATCTGTGCGCTCGCGACTGGCCCGCCGGGCGAACTGGACTTCCGTACGACGGGTAGGCGGCACGGCCGATGACGATCGTCCAATCGCTGCGGCGCGGGGCCCGGCCTGCCGATGACCGAGTCATGTCAGCCCGATCCGACCGCGACGAGCTGGAGCGCAAGCTCGAGCGCGCGCGGGCGCGGATCGCCGAGCTCGAGGCGACGATCATCCGCAGCGGCCGCGACCCGCTGACGGGGATCCTCGGGATCGAGTCCTTTCGCGTGAGCCTCAGCGAGGAGATCCAGCGCGCGCGGCGCCACGACCGCCCCAGCGCGCTCGTCGTCCTCGAGATCGACCGCATGTCCGACATCCACCGCGACTACGGCTTCGAGGCCGGCGACGCGCTGCTGCGCGCGATGGTCGAGGCGATCCGCGCCGGCACGCGCGCCGAGGACGTCCTCGCCCGCATGGGCGACACCCGCTTCGCGCTCCTGCTCTGCGACGCCGACTCGGGCGCCGCGGTCGCCTGCATGGAGCGCCTGCTGATCGACTTCGAGGAGCTCGAGATCAGCAACCTGCGCGGCATCTCGGTCTCGGCCGGGATCGCGCCCTTCGGCCGCGAGGACGACGCGATCGACCTCTTCGGCCGCGCCGGGCGCGCGACCGGCGATGCCCAGGCCGCCGGCGGCGGGCGCGTCGTCATGGCCTCGGCCTCCGATCCGTCCGGCGCCGGCGTCGTCGCCGCCATCCACCGCCGCGACGCCGTCGAGGCGCTCGCCGTCGCGCTGCTCGAGCGCGACCGCTACACCGGCGAGCACTCGGAGTCCGTCGTCGACATGGCCGGCAAGGTCGCCGCCGCCCTCGGCCTCTCGCGCCGGCAGGTCGAGGACGTGCGCTGCGCCGCGCTGCTGCACGACATCGGGAAGGTCGGGATCCCCGACGCGATCCTCAACAAGCCGGGCCCGCTGACCGACGAGGAGCGCGCGGTCATGGCCGAGCACCCGGTCATCGGCGAGCGGATCCTCAAGAGCATCGGCGGCTTCGCACCCGTTGCGGCGATCGTGCGCCACGAGCACGAGAGCTACGACGGCTCGGGCTATCCGGACGGCATCAGCGGCGACGAGATCCCGATCGGCAGCCGCATCATCCTCGCCTGCGACGCCTACCACGCGATGACGAGCGACCGCCCGTATCGCAACCGGATGTCGCACACCGACGCCTTCACCGAGCTGCGCCGCTGCGCGGGCCGGCAGTTCGATCCCGATGTCACCGCGGCGCTCGCGGGCTACTTCTACAACCAGCGCGCCGGCCACGCGCTGGCGCTGAACTAGCCCAGATCCTCGAGCGCGGCGCGGATCGCCTCCGCCGCCGGCGTGACCTGGTGGTTGGTGAGGTGCTCCCAGACGAGCTGCTGTGCGTCGGCGAGCTCGACGACGAGCGCGCGGGTCGTGAAGAGCTCGCTCCCGCCGCCGCGCTGGCGGTCGGTGACGGTCACGACGTCGCGCAGCTCGATCGCGCGGATCGGGGCGCTCATCCCGTCGCCCATCGTGTGCTGGTCGACGATCCGCCGCGAGGTGATCGTCAGCTGCGCGATCGGCCCCCACTTCTCGGCGTTGTCCGGGCGCCCGCACGTGAAGAGGACCTCCTCGCCGGGTCCCAGCGCCGCGAGCAGCTGCTCGACGAACTGCCCGTCGGGCTCGTCGCCGGCGGTGCTCTCGCGGTAGAGGTCGGCGATCGTCTCGGCGTCCGTCGTCATCTGCGGCTGGCGTAGACCGCGACGAAGTCCAGCAGCTGGCGGCCGCGGTGGACGAAGCCGCGCCAGGTGCGGCCGGTCGCGCGGTGGGCGAGGTCGAGCGCGACCTCCTCGATCCGGAAGCCGGCGCGCGCGGCGTCCACCGTCATGCCGATCTCCATGCCGAAGCGCGGGGCGAACGGCACGACGGTCGCGAAGGCCGGCCCGCTCAGCGCGCGCTGCCCGGAGATCGGCGCCTGCAGGTCGAGGCCCGTGAGGTTGCGGATCGCCCTGTGCGCGAAGCCGATCGCGAATCCGAAGCCGCCGCCGATCTTCGAGGCGAAGACGGCGACGGCGAGGTCGCAGCGGCCCTCCCTGACGGCGCCGGCGAGCGCGGGAAGCTGCGCGGCGCTCTCGGCGAGATCGCCGTCGCAGAGGACGAAGACCGGCGGGTCGGGCTCGAGGGCGCGGTGCAGGACGCGCCGCGCGGCGAGCGTCGCGGCGCCGCCCTTGCCGATGACCCGCTCGCTGCGGACGACCTCGGCGCCGCCCGCCGCCGCGATCTGCGCGGTGTCGTCGACCGAGCCGTCGTCGGCGACGAGCACGTGCGCGGACGGGAACGCCGTCGCGAGCGCGGCGAGCGTGTCACCCAGTCTGTCGGCCTCGTCGTGGGCGGTCACGATGACGATCGTGTCTGCGTCCATTGCGGCGGCTACTCTGCCAGAGCCGAGCCCGGATGCTGATCATCGAGGAGGAACCGTGGTTGAAGTCGAGGCCCACATCACGGGCATCGTGTGGAAGATCGAGTGCAAGGTCGGCGACGTCGTCGAAGAAGGCGACACCGTCATCACGCTCGAGTCGATGAAGATGGAGATGCCGGTCGAGGCCGAGGACCCCGGCGTCGTCAAGGAGATCCTCTGCGTCGAGGGTCAGCCGGTCGACGAAGGCGACACGCTCGTCGTGCTCGAATAGGCGCAGCCCCGCTGGTCAGAGTATTTTCCTCGCGTATGCCGGGGGAGCTACTCAGCGATCGACCAGCTGACGGAGTTCTGCGGCTGCGAATCAGCAATCCGGCCAAGCGCAACGCCCTCGACCACGCGATCCTCGACGCGCTGACGCGCGAGCTGCGAACGCTGCAGGACGTCCGCTGCGTCATCCTCACCGGCTGCTCGGGGATGTTCTCGTCGGGCTACGACATCGGCGAGATCCCGCCCGAGGAGTTTCCCGTCGAGGCCGAGAAGCTCGTCGCCCATCCCTTCTGCGAGGCGCTGTCGGCGCTCGACGACGCGGAGGTCCCGACGCTCGCCGCGCTGTGCGGCGCGACGATCGGCGGCGGATTGGAGCTCGCGCTGGCGTGCGACATGCGGCTGGCCTCCGACCACATCAAGCTCGGCATGCCGCCCGCGAAGCTCGGGCTCGTCTACTCGCACACGGGGCTGCGGCGCTTCATCAACGCGATCGGCGAGCCGCGCACGCGCGAGCTGTTCCTCCTCGGGCGCTACATCGAGGCCGACACGGCGCTCACGTGGGGCCTCGTGAACTGGATCGTCGACGAGGTCGAGCTCGAGGCGACGTCGCTGGAGATCGCCACGCAGCTCGCGGGCAACGCGCCGCTGTCGATGGCCGGCAACAAGCGCGTGCTGCGCGAGCTGCTGCGCGCCGAGGCCGCGATCGATCCGGACATCGAGCGCCAGCTGCTCGCGCTGCGCGAGTCGTCGTTTCAGTCCGAGGACCTGCTCGAGGGCGTGTCGGCGTTCGCGGAGAAGCGGCCGCCGAGCTGGAAGGGCCGGTAAGGCCCGGCGAGTCGTCCGTTTTCCGCCGTGGCAGGCCTGCCCGGCTGGTGTAGTGTCGGCCCATGTCACGCCGGGCGCCATCGGGGCTCCGTCTGACCGCTCTCGTCGCGGCCGGGCTGGGGGCCGCGATCGTCGCGCCCGCCACGGCGACGCCGCCGGGCTCCAACGGCCTCGTGACCTGGCAGCGCGAGCAGGCCAACGCCCCGGCGCACCTCTGGGTCGCCAACGCCGACGGCTCCGGCGCGCGCCACGTCTTCAGCACTCGCAACGCCGGCGACATCGAAGCGACGTTCTCGCCGACCGCGCCCGGGCTCTTGTTCTTCAGCCGCGGCACGCGGGCGCCGTTCTCGGAGGACGTCCTGGCCGGCGACCTCGCGACGGGCCAGGTCCGGCGGGTCATCAAGGGGAGGTCGGCGGACATCGCACCGACCGTGTCACCCGACGGCACGAGGATCGCGTACTTCGCCGTACCCCGGCCGGCGATCATCCGGCGCGACCGCCCGCCGCCGCCCGAGCACATCCGCGTCGCGAACATCGACGGCACCGGCGACCGCGCGATCACGCCGCGCAACCGGCGCAGCTTCGACCCCGACTGGTCGCCCGACGGGGCGCAGATCGTCTACGCGGAGTCGCATTTCGTGACGCCGAACCGCGTCGAGAACCGGGTCGTGGTCGTCAACGCCGACGGCACCGCGCGGCGAGCGCTGACGAGCTTCGGGGGCGCCGACGAGGTCAACCCGAAGTGGATGCCCGACGGGCAGACGATCGTCTTCGAGCGCCTGAAGCTGCGCGGGGGGAAGTCCGACCTCGCCGCGATCCCCGCGGCCGGCGGGCCCGCGCGGACGCTCCTCGCGACGAAGAACTACGAGACGAATCCGATCCCCTCGCCCGACGGCACCCGGATCCTCTTCACGAGCGACCGCGACCGGCCTGGCTCCGAGCGCCTCGGCGCCGGCTTCGAGCTCTACACGATGGCGCTGGACGGCAGCGACATCGTGCGCCTGACGAACAACCGCAGCCCGGACATCTTCCCGGACTGGCAGCGCCTGCCCTGAGCGCGGCTACGCGCCGGCCGCGAGCTTCGGCCACTCGATCGCCGGGCAGCGATCCATGACGACGAGCAGGCCGGCCTCCAGCGCGCGGGCCGCGGCGCCGCAGCAGCGCGGCGATGCGGTGGCTGTCGCGGCGCGGGTCCGGCGAGCACCCGACGACGGCCCAGGTGGCGTGCTCCTCGAGTGCGGCGCGGATCGCGTGCTGCATGCCGCGCGAGCGTAGCCCTCAGGGAGCGGTCGTCGTGCCCTTCGTGTCGCCTGCGGCCTGCTCGTAGTGGACGTTGCCCTTGGCGTCCTTCTGCGTGACCTCGAAGGGGTACTTGTCGCCGGTCGCGAGCGTCGCGATGCAGTTGAACGTCTTGCCCTTCTCGCGCTTGATCCCGGTCGGGCAGACGACGATCGACATGCGCCGGCTCTGCTCGGCGACGCTGACCTCGATCGCCTTCTCGACGCGGGTCGGGTCGATCGTCGTCGTGTTGCCGGTCGATGACGCGCCGTCGCTTCCGCAGCCGCCGAGCGCGAGCAGCAGCAGCAGGCCCCCGGCGATGCTCGTCCTTGTGCGCTTCACCGGCAAGACGCTACGGCGCGGCCGCGATCGCGTCCAGCGACAGCCCGGCGAGCACCGTGTTGGACGCCGTCGTGTCGGCCTGATCGCTCGTGCACGCGAACTCGAGCGTCGTGCCGGCGGAGGTGAAGAGGCCGAGCTGGATCGACGCGCGGGCCGTCGGGACGTTGATGTCCGTGCCGACGAGGACGTTCGCGGTGCCCAGCGTCTCCGTGCCGTCCGTCAGCGTGCAGGACACGCTCGCGGTGACCGGCCCGCCGATGATCGTCGTCGTCGCCCCGCCGAGGTAGGCGCCCGCGGCCGGGGTGACCGTCGCGAGCGGCGTCGAGTCGGCGAGGAGCACGCTGTCGGCGACCGTCTTGCGGAAGCCCGTCGTCGGGCCGGGGACGCCCTGCGGTCCGATCTCGCCGGGAACGCCCTGCGGCCCGGCGGGCCCCTCGGGACCGGCTGGCCCTGCGGCGCCGGGGTCGCCCGGTGCGCCGGCCGCGCCCTGCGCGCCGGCCGCGCCGGCCGGACCCTCCGCGCCCTGCGGGCCCTGCGCGCCCTGCGCGCCCGTCAGGCCGATCGGGCCGGCTGCGCCGTCTGCGCCGTTGAGGCCTGCCAGCCCGGGCGTTCCGGTGAGGCCCTCGATGCCCTGGATGCCCTTCGCGCCGTCGGCGCCCTCGGCGCCCTCGGGTCCGCGCGGGCCGGTGTCACCGGTGATGCCGCGCAGGCCCTGCTCGCCGCGCGGTCCCTCGGCGCCGCGCTCGCCGGCCGCGCCGGTGTCGCCCTTCGGTCCCTGTGCGCCCGAGTCGCCCTGAACGCCCTGCAGGCCACGCTCGCCGGCGGTCCGCACGACGCGCGTCGTCACGGTCGGGCCGTGCGCGCTCGCGTCGCCCTTGATCGTGTTGACCTTCTTGCGCGTGGACTGCTTCGCGCCCTCGACGCTGCGCGACAGGCCGCGCCGGTTCCAGGAGATGTAGGACTCGTCGCCGCGGCACTGGCCGGGGCCGCTGACGGTGCGCAGCGTCGTCGACGTGTAGCACGCCCGTCGCTGCCCGTCGGCGGCGTTGGCCTCGGCGCTCAGGACGATGGCCGCGGGCGCGACGAGCACCAACGCGGATAGGCAACCGGCTGACCGACGCACCACGAACGACCTCCCCCAGAGCAGCGAATGGCGCCATTCTGTTCCCCTGCAGGGGCCGGCACAACCCGCACTGCGAGCCCCTGCACACAGTCTGCGCGTCTCCGAAACCGCGCCCCGCAGGATCCGCACCCCGAGCACGCAATGCCGTCCGGCGCGGCTGGCACTCTGCCGCGCAATGCCACCGCTCGTCACTCGCGAGGAGGCTCTGAGCCTCGGCGAGCTTGAGGACCACGAGGAGATCGAGGCCCTCATCGAGCGAGCGTGGCGGGTGCGCGTCGAGCGCTTCGACGACGCGACCGACATGTGCTCGCTCGTCAACGCGAAGTCCGGCGGCTGCGCCCAGGACTGCGGCTTCTGCGCGCAGTCGCGCTTCGCGGAGGCCGAGACCCCGATGCACGCGATGATGGAGCCCGAGCAGATCCTCGAGCACGCGCGCGCGGCGGAGGCCGCCGGCGCGCACCGGTTCTGCATGGTCACCCAGGGCCAGGGGCTCTCCAGGCGCGACTTCGAGAAGGTGCTGGAGGGCACGCGGCTCGTCGCGGAGCACACGAACCTCAAGCGCTGCGCCTCGATCGGGCACATGAGCCCCGCGCGCGCCAAGGCGCTGAAGGAGGCGGGCGTCCAGCGCGTGCACCACAACGTCGAGACGGCGGAGTCCTACTACCCGGAGGTCTCGCAGACCGTCCGCTACGAGGGCCGCCTGCGGACGATCGACGCGGTGCGCGAAGCGGGCCTGGAGACGTGCGTCGGCGGCATCCTCAACCTCGGCGAGTCGCGCGCCCAGCGCGTCGAGATGGCGTTCGAGCTCGCGGCGCTCGAGCCGACGTCGGTGCCGATCAACCTCCTCAACCCGCGGCCCGGGACGAAGTTCGGCGACCGCGAGTACATGGACCCGTGGGAGGCCGTGAAGTGGATCGCGATCTTCCGCCTCATCCTCCCGGGCGCGCTGTTTCGCCTCTGCGGCGGGCGCGTGGAGAACATCGGCGAGCTGCAGCAGCTCGCCGTGCGCGCGGGGATCAACGGCGTGATGATGGGCAACTTCCTCACGACGCTCGGCAACACGCCCGAGGAGGACCGGGCGATGTTCGAGAACCTCGGCCTCAACGTCGCGCGCCAGGCCGACAACGGTGCGGTGCCGCGGCCGGACAACCGCTCGGGCTGGCTGGAGGGCTCGACGCCGGCGGCCGAGGAGGACGTGCGCGACGCGTTCGCCGGCCTCGAGCTGCGGCTCTGGGATCCGTCGACGCAGCTGCGCTTCGTCCGCAAGCGCTCCGTGCCCCCGCGACCGGAAGGACAGCCGACGTGATCGAGATCCAGACCCGGTTGTCCGAGCTCAAGGAGCTCGGTCTCTATCGCCGCACGCGGCTCGTCAGCGGGCCGCAGGGCCCGAACGTCGTGCTCGACGGCCGGCCAGTCCTGCTGTTGTGCTCCAACAACTACCTCGGGCTCGCCGACAACGAGCGCGTCCAGGAGGCGGGCGCCGACGCGGCGCTGCGCTGGGGCGTCGGGTCGGGCTCCTCGCGCCTCGTCTCGGGCACGATGACGGTCCACCGCCGCCTCGAGAAGAAGCTCGCGGCCTTCAAGGGCACCGAGGCGGCGCTGCTGTTCGGCTCCGGCTACCTCGCGAACGTCGGCGTCGTCGGGTCGCTCGCGCGGGCGGGCGAGGTCGTGTTCTCCGACGAGCTCAACCACGCGTCGATCATCGACGGCTGCCGGCTCTCGCGCGCGGAGACCTTCGTCTATGGCCACAACGACGTCGAGCATCTCGCCTGGGGGCTGTCGCAGGCCGGTGGCCGCGGTGCGCTGATCGTCACCGAGTCGGTGTTCTCGATGGACGGGGACGTCGCGCCGCTGGAGGAGATCGTCGAGCTCGCGCGCCTGCACGACGTGCGCGTCGTCGTCGACGAGGCGCACGCCACCGGCTGTCTCGGCCCGGGCGGCCGCGGCGCGGTCGCCGAGGCGGGCCTCGAGGGCGAGGTCGACGTCATCGTCGGGACGCTCGGCAAGGCGCTGGGCTCCTACGGCGCGTTCGTCGCCTGCGACGCGGAGGTCGCGCAGCTCTTCACGAACACCGCGCGCCCGTTCATCTTCTCGACGGCGCCGCCGCCGCCGGCGGTCGCCGGGGCGCTCGCGGCGCTCGAGCTCGTCGAGGAGCAGCCACGGCGCGTGGAGCGCCTACAGGCCAACGCGGAGGTCCTGCGCGCGGAGCTCGCGCGCGAGGGCTTCGACGTCTCGGGCTCCTCGTCGCAGATCATCCCGCTCGTCGTCGGCGACGCCTCGACGGCGATGCGCGTCTGCGAGGCGGCGCTCGAGCGCGGCGTGTTCGCACAGGCGATCCGGCCGCCGACCGTGCCCGACGGGACGTCGCGCCTGCGGCTCGCGGTCATGGCGACGCACACGAAGGACGAGCTGCGCGAGGCCGCGCGGGTGCTCGGCCGCGCCGCGCTCATGGCGGGCTTCCGGCCCGCGACGGCGATGCCGATGGCCGTCGCGCACGAGGCCGCGCACGCGGCGGCGGCGCCGGGCACGTTCTTCGACGCCGAGGCGCCGGACGCGCCCGGCGACGCAGTTCCGCGCGCGGCGTAGTGGCGATCACCCGTGGCGCGCGGCATCTTCGTCACGGGCACCGACACGGGAGCGGGCAAGACCGTCGTGGCGGCCGCGATCGTCGCGGCGCTGCGGGCGGCGGGCGTGCGCGTGGCAGCGCACAAGCCGGTCGTGACGGGCACCGACGAGCCCGCATCGCAGTGGCCGGCCGATCACGAGCTGCTCGCCGCCGCCGCCGGCGTGAGCGCCGGCGAGGTCTGCCCGCGGACGTTCGGCCCGGCGGTCTCGCCGCACCTCGCGGCCGAGCTCGCCGGCGAGCCGCTGGACTTCGACGAGCTCGTGCGCACGGCTCGTGCCGCCGGGGCCTGCACGGACGCGCTCGTCGTCGAGGGCGTCGGCGGCCTGCTCGTCCCGCTGGACGCGACGCACGACGTGCGCGATCTCGCGGTCGCGCTCGGGCTCGCGGTCGTCATCGCCGCGCGACCCGGCCTCGGGACGATCAACCACTCGCTGCTGACGATCGAGGCCGCACGCGCCGCGGGCCTGGAGGTGCGCGCGGTCGTGCTGACGCCCTGGCCGCGGCAGCCGAGCGTCATGCAGCGCTCCAATCGCGAGACGATCGCCGCGCGCGGGCGCGTCGAGGTCGCGACGCTCGCGGCGACGACGCCAGCGATCGAGGATCTCGCGCGGGCCGGCGCCGCGCTGGCGGTCCACGAGTGGCTCGGGCCGTAGGGCTCCCGTCCATCCGCCCCGCGCCGTAGGGCTCCCGTCCATCCGCCCCGCGCGCCGACCTACCATCGCCCGAAGCGCCGCCGCCTACCGCTGCTCGCAGCCGCCGCACTCGCCCTTGCGGCGGTCGCCATCGCGCCCGCCGCCGCCAGGCGCCTGCCGCAGGCGCCGCGCTGCCCCGTCCTTCCGGCCTCCAACCCGTTCAACCAGCGCGTCGACCGGCTGCCCGTGGCGGCGGACTCGGCGGTCCTCACGCGCTCGATCGGCCTGGATCGCGGCGTCCACGCCGACTTCGGCTCGGGACCTTCGACGGCGGGCCGATCGGCATGCCGTACCGCGTCGTCGGCGAGGTCGTCGACACGAGGCCATAGGCATACGCTTGGCCGCGTGCGCGCGCCCGCGGGGGAGATCTCGAGCTGGATCGCGGGGTGGGCGGATCGAACCCCGGATGCGCTCGCGGTCCGCTTCGAGGACGAGGAGATCAGCTACGGCGACCTCGAGCGGCGCGTCGCGCGGCTCGCCGGGGCGCTCGCCCGCCGGGCCGGCATCGGCGACGGCGACCGCGTCGCGTACCTCGGCGACAACGCGCCGGTGCTGCTCGAGCTGCTCTTCGCGTGCGCGCGCACCGGCGCGATCCTCGTGCCGCTGAGCGCGCGCATGCCGGCCCCGGAGCTCGAGGTCGTGCTCGCGAACACCGAGCCCGCGGCGCTCGTCGCACAGGACGAGCTCGCGCAGACGGCGAGCGAGGCACAGGGCGCGCTCGAGCTTCGGATCATCACGGCCGGCGACGGCCTCGAGGCGCTGCTCGAGGACGCGCCGACGCTGCCCGCCGACCGCGATCGCCGGCTGCAGTCGCCGCTGGCGATCATCAACACGTCGGGCACGACGGGGCCGACGAAGGGCGCGGTGCTGACGCACGAGATGCTGCGCTACAACGCGCTGAACGTCGCCGCCGCGCTCGGCCTCGGCGCCGCCGACGAGGTGCTCTGCAACGGCCCGCTGTTCAACACCGGGCCGATGAACATCCTCACGACGCCGGCGCTGGCCGCGGGCGCGACGGTGACGATCCTGCGCGAGTTCGATCCCGGCGCGACGCTCGAGGCGATCGAGCGCCGGCACATCACGCTCGGGATCTCGACGCCCGCGATGACGAAGGCGCTGATCGCCCATCCGCGCTGGGACGCGACCGACCTCTCGAGCCTGCGCTGCGTCGTCACCGGCTCCACGACGGTGCGCGAAGACGTGCTCGCGCCGTGGTTTCAGCGCGGCGTCACCGTCCTGCAGGACTACGGCCTCACCGAGGCGATGCCGGTCGTGACGATCGTCCCGCGCGCGGACGCCCACCGCCTGCGCGCGACGGCGGGACGGCCGGTCGCGCACTGCCGGGTGCGGATCGCCGCCGAGGACGGCTCGCCGGTCGCGGCCGGGGAGGTCGGCGAGGTCCTCGTGCAGGGGCCGACCGTCATGCCCGGGTACTGGCGCAACCCCGAGGCGACGGCGGAGGCCTTCCACGAGGACGGTTGGCTGCGCACGGGCGACGCGGGCTCGTTCGACGACGAGGGGATGCTCACGATCGTCGATCGCATCAAGGAGGTCATCATCGTCGGCAGCTGCAACGTGTATCCCGCCGATGTCCAGTCCGTGCTCGCGGCGTGCGACGAGATCGCGGAGTCCGCGGTGATCGGTCGCCCGGACGACGAGCTCGGCGAGGTGCCGGTGGCGTTCGTCGTGCTCAAGGAGCCCGGCGCGATGACCGCCCGCGATGTCACCGACCTCTTCGACGGGCAGCTCGCCGCCTACAAGCACCCGCAGGACGTGCGCTTCGTCGACGCGCTGCCGCGCAGCTCCATCGGCAAGGTCCAGGCCGACGAGCTGCGGCGCTCGCTGCAGGGACTGTGACGAGCCGGCCCTTCCTCACGGCGCAATGGCGCAACGTCCTCGGCGTCACCTACGCCGTCGACGAGGCGCTGCTGGAGCCCCACCTCCCGCGCGGGGCGCAGATCGACCGGCTCGAGGGATCGCCGCGGGTGAGCATCGTCGCGTTCCAGTTTCGACACACGCGGTTGCGCGGGGTCCCGATCCCGTTCCACGTGAACTTCGCGGAGATCAACCTGCGCTTCTACGTGCGCCTGCATGGCGAGCGCGCCGTGGTCTTCATCCGCGAGTTCGTGTCGCGGCCGGCGATCTCCGTCATCGCGCGCGTGACCTACAACGAGCCCTACCGGACGATCCGCATGCGCGAGGAGCTGCTCGAGCGCGATGGCCGGATCGGCGTCCGCCACCGCTTCGGGCCAGGGCTGCGCAACCGCCTGGAGGCCTGGGCCGACCCCGCGGCCTCACCCCCGCCCGCGGACTCGGCGGCGTACTGGCTGACGCACCACGACCTCGGCGTCGGGCGCGGGCGCGACGGCCGCGCGCGCAGCTACGACGTCGAGCACCCGGTGTGGGCGCTGCACGAGGTCCGCGACCTGCGCGTCGACGTCGATTTCGCCGGGCTGTACGGGCCGCAGTGGCGCTTTCTGGCGACTGCCGAGCCGTCGCACGTGACGCTCGCCGCGGGATCGCCGATCGCGATCACGCCGGCCGTGGCGGCGTAGGCCGAGGTCAGCGGCTCGGTAGCGTCCGAGGCATGCAACAGCGCACCCTCGGGCGCGATCGCCCGCTCTCCGTCTCCGCCCTCGGCCTCGGCTGCATGGGCATGTCCGAGTTCTACGGCCCCGGCGACGACGAGGAGTCGATCGCCACGATCCACCGGGCCCTCGATCTCGGCTGCACGTTCCTCGACACCTCGGACGTGTACGGCAGCGGCCACAACGAGGAGCTCGTCGGCCGCGCGATCGCCGGGCGCCGCGACGAGGTCGTCGTCGCGACGAAGTTCGCGATCGTCCGCGAGGACGGCTCGCGCCGGATCGACTCCAGCCCGGCGTATGCCAAGCAGGCCGTCGAGGCCTCGCTGCGGCGGCTGGGGATCGACCACATCGACCTCTACTACATGCATCGCCGCAACCCGGAGGTCCCGATCGAGGACACGGTCGGCGGGCTCGCCGAGCTCGTCGCGGAGGGCAAGATCGGTCACATCGGGCTCAGCGAGGTCAGCGCCGGGACGCTGCGCGCCGCCTGCGCAGTGCATCCGATCACGGCGCTGCAGAGCGAGTGGTCGCTCTTCGCGCGCGGGATCGAGGAGGAGATCGTCCCGACCGCGCGCGAGCTCGGCGTCGGGATCGTCCCCTACAGCCCGATCGGCCGCGGCTTTCTCACGGGGCGCTACTCCTCGGTCGAGGATCTCGACGAGCACGACTTTCGCCGCTCCCAGCCGCGCTTCCAGGGCGACAACCTCGAGGCGAACCTCCGCCTCGTCGAGCGCCTGCGCGGGCTCGCGGAGGAGATCGGCTGCACGCCGGTCCAGCTCGCGCTCGCGTGGCTGCTGCACCAGGGCGACGACGTCGCTCCGATCCCGGGGACCAAGCGCGTGCGCTACCTCGAGGAGAACGTCGCGGCGGCGCAGATCGAGCTGTCCGCCGAGCAGCTCGCCGCGCTCGACGCGGCCGTGCCCGTCGGTGCGGCTTCCGGCGACCGCTACGCGGACATGAGCAGCGTCGAGCGCTGATTGGTGGTGAGGTTCGGTGCGCTCGCGGTGCGCTCCGCGCTTCCGGCATCGATGAGGGAACGGCCGCGGCGTCAGGGCAGGTGCGTGGGGCGACCTTCGCACGAGGGTCATGCGCAACGCGCCCCGCGGCGAGCCCACGCGACTACCGCTCGCCGTCGGCCGCGACCTGCACGATCGACGTGTCGACGAGCCACTCGACCGGCGCGACGTCGTCGGTGTAGACGCGCCCGCCGGTCAGGCGCGGGGCCAGGCGGGCGGCGGTGGCGTTCGCGACGGGCTGCAGGAGCGCCGGCAGCCCGGGCCGGCTGTCGGTGAGGCGCTGCGCCGAGACGGGCCCGTCGCCGCCGACGAGCATCGTGTTCGTCTCCTGCGACGGGTCGCGCACGACGGTCCGGAAGACCGAGCCCATCGTCGCGCTCAGCACCTTCTCCAGGCGCGACGAGCGCTCGGGGTGGCCGACGTTGATGACGACGATCCCGCCCGGGCGCAGGCGGTCGCGGGCGAGCGCGAAGAACTCCTTCGTCGCAAGGTAGAACGGGATGTACGGCTGGCGGTAGGCGTCGACGACGATGACGTCGTAGCGCTCGCTCGTCCGGCGCAGGTACGGTCGCGCGTCGGCGGTGTGCGTGCGCAGCCGCGGGCCGCGCAGGTCGAAGTAGCGCCGGCCGATGTCGGTGAGCTCGCCGTCGATCTCGACCGCGTCGACAACGGTTCGCGGGAAGAAATGGCCGTACGCGCGGGCGGTCGTGCCGGCGGCGTTGCCGAGGATCGCGATCGACCGCGGCGGGCGGGCGCGGGCCGCGAACGGCAGCACGAGCATCTCGTCCCAGTAGTCCTCGGTGAGGTACGTCCCGGGCCGGCGCACGGAGTGCACCGCCTGTCCCTCGTTGAGCTCCAGCCGGCGCGTTCCGTCGCGGTCCTCGACGACGCGCGCGTACTGGTACTCCGTGTCGGCCTCGTGGATGACGCGCTCGCCGGGGTCGGTCTCGCCCTTGACCGTGCCGACCGGCAGCGCGAGCGCGAGCACCAGGGCGGCGGGAGCCAGCAGCAGCCGCCGCTGCGCGAGCCCGGCGACGGCCGGCACGACGAGCATGAGGCCGAAGACGATGAACGTCCGGCGGGTGCCGATCAGCGGGATGAGCAGCAGCGCCGAGAGGAACGTCCCGAGCAGGCTGCCGACGGTCGAGATCGCGTAGAGGCGCCCGGCGATCGTGCCGGCCTCGCTGACGTCGGCGACCGCGAGGCGCAGCGCGTAGGGCGCGACGGCCCCGGACACGAGCACCGGGACCGCGACGAGCACCGTGACGCCGAGCAGCGATCCGACGAACGCCCCCGCCGAGATCGAGTCCAGCGCGTCGACGGCGACGCCGAGAAACGGATCGGCCGCGAACGGGACGGCGGCGAGCAGCATGCCCGACAGCAGGACGATCCGGTACAGGCCGGCTCGGGAGGGGTTGCGATCCGCGAGCCGGCCGCCGTACCAATACCCGACAGAGAGCGCGACAAGCACGATGCCGATCGTGTTCGCCCAGACGATCGTCGACGCGCCGAAGTACGGCGCCAGCAGACGGGCGGCCGCGATCTCGGCCCCGAGGATGCTGACGCCGACGACGAAGACGATGAGGCCCAGCGGGGGCTCGGGCAGGCGGCGCATGCTCCGCGAGGGTATTCGTCCGCCCCCGCGGCGCGGCTCACTCGCAGCCGAGCGCGTTCGGGAGGTGCCCCAGGGCGCACGGCCCTCCCTGCCGCTCGGCGGTCGCCGCGCGTCGACGAGCTGCCCGAAGCGCCGCCTGGCGTCGTCGTCGTCGCGCACCGTTCGCATCATCCACCCAATGTCCGGCCGCGGCGCGGGCGTTGCACGAGGGTCGTCCGGACCCGCGCCTAGGGTCACCGCCATGACCTCGCGGACGCTCGCAGACATCGACAAGCGGGTGCTCTGGCACCCGTTCACGCAGCAGCGCGGCTGGTGCGAAGAGGAGCCGCTCATCATCGAGAGCGCACAGGGCTGCATGCTGTACGACAGCGAGGGCAACGCCTATCTCGACGGGGTCTCGTCGCTGTGGTGCAACGTCCACGGCCACGGTCATCCGGCGATCGACGCCGCGGTCCGCGAACAGCTCGCGAAGGTCGCGCACACGACGATGCTCGGGCTCTCGCACCCGGGCGCGATCGAGCTCGCACAGCGGCTCGTGAACCTCGCGCCCCCGGGCCTGGAGCGCGTCTTCTACTCCGACAACGGGTCGACCGCCGGCGAGGTCGCCCTGAAGATGGCCTTTCAGTACTGGCGCCACCGCGGCGAACGCGGGCGCACGGGCTTCGTCTGCCTGCGCGACGCCTACCACGGCGACACGATCGGCTCGGTCTCCGTCGGCGGGATCGACCTCTTCCACGGCGCCTTCGGGCCGCTGCTCTTCGAGGCCTGGCAGGCCGAGCCCGGCGATCCGGCCGACATGCGCCGCCTCCTGCAGGAGCACGCGGGCGAGGTCGCGGCGGTCATCGTCGAGCCGCTCGTCCAGGGCGCCGCCGGGATGCTCGTGCACCCCGAGGGCTACCTGCGCGACGTCCGCGCGCTCTGCGACGAGCACGACGTCCTGCTCATCTGCGACGAGGTCGCCACCGGCTTCGGGCGCACCGGCACGATGTTCGCCTGCGAGCAGGAGGGCGTCTCGCCCGATCTCATGTGCGTCGCCAAGGGCCTGACCGGCGGCTACATGCCGCTCGCCGCGACGCTCGCCGCCGAGCGCGTCTACGAGGCCTTCCTCGGCGAGTACGAGGACCTCAAGACGTTCTTCCACGGCCACACGTACACCGGCAACCCGCTCGCGTGCGCGGCCGCGCTCGCGACGCTCGACGTCTTCGAGCGCGAGCAGACGCTCGCCGCGCTCCAGCCGAAGATCGCGCTGCTCGGCGAGCTGCTCGACGAGATCGTCGCCCCCCAGCGCTACGTCCGCGAGGTGCGCCGCCGCGGCTTCATGGTCGGCATCGAGCTCGAGGACTTCCCGGCGCACGCCCGGATGGGCCACCAGGTGACGCTCGCCGCCCGCCGCCGCGGGGTCATGATCCGCCCGCTCGGCGACGTCGTCGTGCTCATGCCGCCGCTGTCGATCTCCGAGGAGCAGCTGCGCCACCTCGTGTGCGTCACCTCGGCGGCGATCGGCGAGGCGACGGCGACGCCGGTGCTGCTGGCGGCGGCGTGAGGCGCTCGATCTCGTAGCGCAGTGTCAGGAAGCGCTGGCCGGCGAGCGAGAAGCTGTGGTCGGTGCGCGGCTCCCGTCGTCGAGATAGATGTGGATCTCCTCCTCGAAGTACAGGAGCTTCAGCACCGTCAGGGCGTCGCGGTCGCTGTCGACCGAGCTGAGGTAGTGGCCGGGGAACGGCAGGTCGCTGCGCGACGTGAGCAGGAAGTCGTGGTCGCCCGAGTTGCGCGGCAGCAGCGTCGCGGTGAAGTTCGCGCTCGGGATCGGGAAGCCGACGCTGGGCCTCCTCGATGTTCGAGGGGATGGAGGCGATGATGCCGACGTCGGGCGGGTTGCGCGCGAACGTGCCGCCGCGGACCTTCGCGACCTGCTCGACGTAGTCGGCGCCGACGTAGCGCGAGCGCGCCTCGAACGGTCCCCCTGCGCATGCTCGTCAGCGCCTCGGCGGGCGCGTAGAGCGCCGCGACGATCACAGCGCCCGCGACCGCTCCCACGCCGTCGACGGCGTCGCCGAGCGCCGCCCCCGCCGCCGCGCCGACGACGGTGCCCCAGAGCAGCGAGTCGAGCAGGCGGCCCGAGCGGCTGCGTCTGCGGCGATCGGGGCTGTCCACGATCCGGCGAGTATCGCGGTGTGAGTCGCCGCGGCCGTCGGGCGTGGCTCGGCGCGCGCACATCGTGCGTCACCGCTCCGCGCGGCCGGCGCTCGACAGCCACGCGTACAGCGGCAGCACCGGCGCGAGCCCGACGGCGACCGACATCGCGAAGATCCCGAGCCCGTACCCGGCGGCGCCGAGTACGCTGTCAGACGACGCGCCCGCGGAGGCGGCGAGCAGGCTGCCGGTCGCGACGACCAGCAGCAGCCAGGCCAGCGAGATGTAGTACGCGACGCCGACGATGCGCGTCGACCGCGTCGTCATCGCGTCGCGCAGCGCCAGCCGCTTCACGAGGTCCGGCCAGCCGGGCCGCTCGCGGCCCGGCGGCGCCGCGTCCGCGACCTCGTCGATGAGCGCGCGGGCCTCGAGCAGCTCGTCGCGCGCGTCGCGGCGGGCGACCTCGTACTCCTCCGGCGTCGCGACCTCGCGGTACGCGCGCAGCCAGCTCTCGATCATCGCGATGCGCGCGTGCGCCCGCTCGACGGCCGCCCCGTGATCGTGGCGCCGGCGGCGCTCGCGCAGCCACCAGGCGAGCACCGAGGCCAGCGCGGTGACGACCGGACCGATGACCGCGGCGACGACGGCGGAGTCCACGGCGCCTACCTTCTCAGCCTGGGCGCGGTGCGGCCAGGCGCGTTTGGCGGCGGCCCGCGCGAGGCAGCACACCGGCGTGGCGTCCTATGACCTCAACGCGCAGGCCGTGGCGCACGCGCAACGGCTCATCGATGCGCGCCAGTACGTCCTCGAGAGCGACTGGGGCGAGGTACAGCCGCGTGCCGAGGCCGAGAACGAGTACCTCGCGTCGCACTCGTGGAAGGAGTACGCGGCCTGGCATCTCGGGCTGCGCGAGGGTGCCGCGGACGAGACGAAGGCGCGGTACGCGTTCGTCTACGGCGACTTTCGCCGGGTGCACCGCTCCGGGCTCATCGCGTGCGTCTACCGCGCCTCGGAGTGGCGCCACAAGGCCGTCGAGCTCGCCGCGCACGACCTGCTCCAGCAGCTCGACGCCAGAAGCGCGTGAAGCGTTGCCTCGCCGGGACGACGAGGATCCTCGCCTGACGGAATCCCAACGCCGGTTTCCCCCGCACCGCAGGCGGGAACCCGTTGCGGCGTGACCGACGTCGACGTCGCGCTCCGGGTCAACGGGACCGACCACGAGCTGACCGTCGACGCGCGCACGACGCTGCTCGACGCGCTGCGCGACCGGCTCGGCCTCACAGGTACGAAGAAGGGCTGCGACCGCGGCCAGTGCGGCGCGTGCACGATCCTCGTCGAAGGCCGCCGCATCAACAGCTGCCTGGCGCTCGCGGTCGCCCATGAGGGTGCCGAGATCGTCACGATCGAGGGCCTGGCCGAGAACGGCGACCTGCACCCGCTCCAGCGCGCGTTCGTCACCCACGACGCGCTGCAGTGCGGCTACTGCACGCCCGGCCAGATCTGCTCGGCGGTGGCGCTGCTCGACGAGGCGCGCCGCGGCTGGCCGAGCGCCGCCACGGCGGACCTCGCCGCCACCGAGATCGCGCTCGACGACGATGAGATCCGCGAGCGCATGAGCGGCAACCTCTGCCGCTGCGCGGCCTACGTCAACATCGTCGCCGCCGTCCGCGAGCAGGCGCGCGCGTGAGGCCGTTTCGCTACGAGCGCGCCGAGGACGCGGCGGCGGCGGTCGACCTCGTGAGCAGCGACCCCAACGCCGCGTACCTGGCCGGCGGCACGAACCTCGTCGACCTCATGAAGCTCGGCGTCGAGCAGCCCGAGGTCCTCATCGACGTCACGCGCGTCACGTCGGACCGGATCGAGCCGCTGGCCGGCGGCGGGCTGCGCATCGGCGCCGCGATGCGCAACAGCGACCTGGCGGCCGACCCCGCGATCCGCGAGCGCTACCCGGCGCTGGCGCAGGCGCTGCTGTCGGGCGCGACCTACCAGCTGCGCAACGTGGCCACCACCGCCGGAAACCTCCTGCAGCGCACCCGCTGCGTGTACTTCCAGGACGTCTCGAAGCCCTGCAACAAGCGCGCTCTCGGCTCCGGCTGCGCGGCGCGCGAGGGCTACCACCGCGGGCTGGCGATCCTCGGGCACTCGCCGTCGTGCATCGCGACGCACCCGTCCGACATGGCCGTAGCGCTCGCGGCATTCGACGCGGTCGTGCTCGTCGACGGGCCGGGCGGCTCGCGCGAGATCGCGCTGACGGAGTTTCACCGGCTGCCCGGCGACGATCCGCAGCGCGACACGTTCCTCGAGCGCGGCGAGCTCATCACCGCCGTCGTGCTGCCGGTACTGCCGATCGCCGCGCGCTCGCGCTACCGCAAGGTGCGCGACCGGGCGTCCTACGCGTTCGCGCTCGTCTCGGTCGCCGCCGCCCTCGAGGTCGAGGACGGTGTCGTGCGCGACGTGCGGATCGCACTCGGCGGCGTCGCCCACAAGCCGTGGCGCGCGACGCTCGCGGAGGCCGCGCTGCGCGGCGCCGAGCCCACGGAGGAGTCCTTCGGCCGCGCGGCGGACGCCGAGCTCGCGCAGGCGCAGCCGCTGCCCGGCAACGCGTTCAAGGTCGTGCTCGCGCGCAACACGATCGTCCGCACGCTCCTCGACCTCGCGGAGCAGCCATGAGCACCGCCCACAGCCTCCTCGGGGCCGGGATCGACCGCGTCGACGGCCCGCTGAAGGTCACCGGCGCCGCGCGCTACGCCTACGAGCACCCCGTGCGCGACGCCGCGTACGCCGCCGGCGTGCACAGCACGATCGCCAAGGGCCGCATCGTGTCGGTGGACGCCGCCGCGGCGCTGGCGCTCGACGGCGTCGTCGGCGTGTTGTGGCATGAGAACGCGCCGCGCCTGCAGACCGACGACGCCGAGCTGCAGGTGCTCCAGTCCGACGCCGTCGCGTTCCGCGGCCAGTTCGTCGCCGTCGTCGTCGCCGGAACGCCGGAGGTCGCGCGCCACGGCGCCGCGCTCGTCGAGGTGCGCTACGACGCGCAACCGCACGACGTCGTGCTGCGCGCCGATCGCGACGACCTCGAGCCGCCGCCGGACGACAGCGCCGACAGCGACGACGGCGACGTCGAGGCCGGGCGCGAGCAGGCGAGCTTCGCCATCGACGAGACGTACTCCACGCCCGCCGAGCACAACAACCCGATCGAACAGCACGCGACGACCGCGGCCTGGGAGGGCGACACGCTCACGCTCTACGACGCCAACCAGGGCCCGCACTCGATCAGCGACGACGTCGCGGACGCGTTCGGCCTCGACGGGGAGCAGGTGCGCGTGATCTCGCCCTACGTCGGCGGTGCCTTCGGGTCCAAGAACTTCACGCACGCGCACGTCGTGCTCGCTGCGCTGGCGGCAAAGGCCGTCGAGCGACCCGTGAAGCTCGAGCTCTCGCGCCACGAGATGTTCTCGCTCGTCGGCTACCGGACGCCGACGATCCAGCGCGTCCGCCTCGGCGCCGCCGCCGACGGGCGCCTCGTCGCGATCGAGCACGACGTCGTGCTGCAGGTCTCGAAGATCAAGGACCTGACGGAGGATCTCGCGGCGCGCCCGACGCGGATGATGTACGCCGGGCCCAACCGCCGGACGTCGCACCGCATGGCCCGGCTCGACCTGCCGCCGCCGACGATCATGCGCGCCCCCGGCGAGGCGCAGGGATCCTTCGCGCTGGAGTGCGCGATGGACGAGCTGGCGGTGCGCTGCGGCATCGACCCCGTGGCGCTGCGCCTGCGCAACGAGCCCGAGTGCGATCCCGACAGCGGGCTGCCGTTCTCGAGCCGCGGCCTCGTCGAGTGCCTGAGGCAGGGCGCCGAGCGCTTCGGCTGGCAGCCGCGCGAGGGCGGCGCGCGGCGCCGGCGCGAGGGGCGCCGGCTCGTCGGCACGGGTGTCGCGGCGTCCGCCTACCCCGCCGGGCGGGGGAACTCGACGGCGACGATCGCAGCGACGGGTGACGGCCGCTACCGCGTGCGGATCGACGCCTCGGACATCGGCACGGGCGCCTGGACGGTCCTGACCCAGATCGCCGCCGACGCGCTCGACGTCGACGTCGCAGACGTCGCGCTCGAGATCGGCGACTCGGCGCTGCCGCGGGCGCGGCCGGCCGGCGGCTCGCAGGGCACGGCCTCGTGGGGCACGGCGATCGTGCACGCGGCGCGCAAGCTCCGCGCCGACGGCGCGTCGGAGGCGACGGCCGACGCCGGCGAGAACCCGTACGCCGAGCAGTTCGCGATGTACGCCCACGGCGCGCAGTTCGCCGAGGTCCACGTCGACGCCGACACCTGCGAGGTGCGCGTCCCGCGGATGGTCGGCGTCTTCGCCGTCGGGCGCGTCCTGAACGCGAAGACCGCCCGCTCGCAGCTGCTCGGGGCGATGACGTGGGGGCTGTCGATGGCGTTGCTGGAGGAGAGCGTCCTGGACCCGCGCTACGGCGACTACGCCAACGCCGACCTCGGCGAGTACCACGTCGCCGTCAACGCCGACGTCGGCGAGATCGACGTCTCCTGGATCGACGAGGACGACCCGTACGTCAACCCGCTCGGCGCCAAGGGCGTCGGCGAGATCGGGATCGTCGGCGCGGCCGCCGCGATCGCCAACGCCGTCTACGACGCGACCGGCGTGCGCGTGCGCGACCTGCCGATCACGCTCGACAAGCTGCTGTGAGCGATCACGCGCGGCGCTTCAGCCGGTCCACGCGCGCGCCGGCGGGCAGCAGCGAGCAGGCGTCGGCCGGCCGCGGCGCGAGGCGGCTGCGGAACTCCGGGCTCGCGGCGTGGCAGCGGGCGAAGACCTCGGCGAAGTCGCCGGCGCCGGTGTCGTAGTCCGAGGCCGGGCCGCCGGGAAACCAGCGCGCGCCCGGGGCGCCGCGGACGCGCAGCCAGTCATCGCGCTCGTCCGCGGTCAGCCGGCGGTCGTCGTAGGCGTGGCCGATCTCGTGGGCGAGGTCGTGGGCGACGCGGTGCGCGCCGTCGCCGGGCAGGACGTACAGCGTGATCGTGCGCAGCTTCGTGTCGGTGGCGCCGCGCACGCCGTCGCCGCGCGGGCCGGCGACGACGAGCCGGTAGCCGAGGTCGCTCGGGGCGACGTCGACGAGCGCCCGCGCCCGGCGCACGAGCGCCTCGCCCGCGCTCGTCGCGGGGCCGCCGGCGCCGGACGGCTGCGGGTCCTCCGCATCCGAGCACCCGCCGAGCCCGAGCACGAGCACGAGCACGAGCCCGGCAGCGGCGCCGGACGCCGCCCCCGCGAGTCGCATCGGCCGGCCTCGCCCGCTCAGCGCAGGCGCGGCAGGCGCCCGCTGAAGCGGATCGTCGCCTTGAGCGTCGCCGGCGCGAGCTTCTTCGAGCTCGTGCCCGCGCGCACGGACAGCACGGCGTTGCCGGCCTTCATGCGCCGCAGCTGCGCCCGCGTGAGCTTCCACGTCACCGTCCGCCGGCCACCGGACCGCACGATGAGGTTGCGCGTCGCGATCGCGATCGTCTTCTTGCCGGACCGGCGCGTGAGCTTCATCTGCAGCGCCCTCGCGTTCGCCGGCAGCGTGACCTGGAACGTCAGGCCCTGCTTGGCGAGCGTCGAGAGGCTCATGCGCTTGGAGACCGTCAGGCCGCGCAGGCTCAGCGGCCTGGGAGCCGGGGCCGTGGCGGGCGGCGTCGCCGCCGGGGCCGGCGCCTGAGCAGCGGGCGGCTGCTCGGCGGCGGGCGGGTTGTCGGGCGCCGGCGCGTCGCCGGGGTTGCCGGCCGGGCGCGGCGGCAGGCCCGTGAACGTCGACTTCTGGCCGATGCAGGTCAGGCCGTCGAGCGGGCGGATCGGGCAGTTGGGGTCGGACATGACGCGCATGAGGCCCCACATGCCGGCCTGCGTGAACGGCCGCCGGACGTCGCCGTAGAAGTAGTCGCCGGTCTCGCGCTGGCGCCCGCCGGCGCCGCCGATGAGGTCGAGGTCGAAGGCCTCCCAGGCGACCATGCCCTGCGCGGTCGTCTCGTTGCCCTGGGCGATCTCGGGATCGATCCGCCAGGACTGGCCGCCGAGCCCGAAGACGTGGCTCTGCTCGCTGCCCGGCGCGACGAGCGCGTGGACCTTCACCGGATCGCCGGCGTAGGCGCGCAGGAGCGGCGTGGACGGATCGCCGTTGGCCCGCGAGCTGAACGCCGCGTTGTCGTCACCGCGCGGAACCGTGCGGTAGTTGATCGTCGAGTGGCCCGCGACGTCGACCGGGTAGGGCATGAAGTTGCCGCCGATGATCGGGTCGTTCTCGCTCATGATCGTCGTGAAGTCGCGGTAGCCCTGGGCGCCGGGGACGTTGACGTCGACGCCCTCGCCGACCCGCACCGGCGCGCCGGTGTCGGGGTTGCTGAAGCGCGCGCCCGAGGGAGCGACGACGACCGCGCCGTAGAGCCCGTCGATGCCGGTGTCGATGCCGCCGAAGTCGCTGATCATCGCGGCGCCGATCTTGCGCGTGTCGGCGTAGAAGCGGTACGTCTGCGTGCCGCTCGGCGCGACCGTCTGCTCGGGGTTGAAGCCCGCGTTGATGCCCGACGAGTTCGTCGTCTTCAGCAGCTCGGAGACATGGAAGGAGGCCCGCGCCGTCGCGCGCTCGTTCTTGAAGTTCACCTCGAGGCACTCGCCCGCGGCGATGTGGATGACGAGCGGCTCGGCGGCCTTCGTGCCGTTGCGCACCGCGGCGGCGTCGCCGGTCTGCACGAACACGGAGGACACCCCCGGGCGCGGGTTGGCGAGGTCGACCGCGCTGACGTCGACCGTCCGTGTCGTGGCGCTCGCGGGGCACGGGCTGCCGGGCGCGCCGGCCGCCGGCGGGCGGCCGCCGGTCGGCGTCGGCACGGGCGTGCCGCCGGTCGGGACGTTCGGATGGTCGGGCAGCGGCTGCAGGTCGCCGACCCGACGCGGCAGGACGCGCAGCAGCCCCCAGGCGCCCTGGCGGAAGCGCCGCCCGAGGCTGTTGAAGTAGAGGAAGTCGCCCGTGCGCTGCTCGGGGCCGCCGGCACCGCCGTCGAGGATCGCGGTGTAGCGCTCGGAGACGCCGTAGTGGATCGAGTCCGTCGGCGAGGCCTGCGTGCGCGACTGGCCGTCGAGGAAGCGGTTCTCGCGGAAGAAGCGGTGGCCGTCGACCTTCAGGCCGTCGATCGCGGGCCCGACGTTGATCGTCCGGATCGCCAGCGGGTCGCCCTGGTAGGCGCGCGGCAGCGGCGTGTTCGGATCGCCGTGCGTCCAGGAGCTGAACAGCAGCGACGGGTCCGGGTTGCCGGTGACCGGCGAGATGCGGTCGGCCCACGGCTCGGAGCGCAGGTTGAACGTCGAGTCCGAGACCGGGTTGTCGTCGATCTCCCAGAGCGCGAGCTCGCGGAAGTCGCCGTTGATCTGGCCCTCCGCCAGCGGCGAGTTCGTGTGGATGTCGGCGAGCGTGCCGGACTTGATGACGTCGCCGGTCCTCGGGTCGTGATACGTCGATCCGGGCGGCTCGACGATGAGCTGGCCGACGAGGCCCAGCGGCCAGCCGTGGATGCCGTCGACGTGGTCGTGCCAGAAGACGTTGTCCATCTGGACGTCCGGGTACCAGCGCGACTGCACGAACTCGGTGCCGGCGTGCTCGCCGGAGTTGTGCTGCTTGTCGAGCTGCTGGGTGAGCGTCAGCGTGCGGTTCGCCTCGTCGATCGACTCGATCGTGCGGATCTCGATGCTCTCCTGGCCCTGGCTGACGGCGATCGCGACGCCGGGCTGGAACTTCGCGACGCTCGACATCTGCAGCGTGCGGCTGCCAGGGCCGGCATCGGCGGTCAGCGTCGGGTCGGCGGACGGGTAGTCCTCGACGGCCTGCTCGTAGGAGAGGCCGGTGATGACGCCGTCGGAGGCCTGCGTGTCGAACTGCACGTGGTGGATGTGCAGGTTGTTCTTCGACAGTCCGTTGAACGCCGCGGTGTCCGGGATGCGGTTGGTGAGCGTCACCGCGACGCAGTCGCCGATGTTCGCGCGGATCGCGAGCGGCTCGACGGGCTTCGTGCCCGCGAGCACCTCGTCGGCGTCCTGGGCGAGCACGAAGATCTGCGCGCTGTGGCGCACGTTCTTCGTGACGTTGAGGTCGGGGTTGATCGTGACGATGTTGAACGTCCGCACGGGCGCGGTGGCCGGGCAGATGCCGTCGGCGCGGTTGGCCCACGGGTCGGTGGCGGCCTTCTTCGGCTGGCTGCCGGTCTCGCCGAGCCACGGCGCGCCGGAGTGCCCGTTGGGGGAGAACGGCGGGCGCTTGCCGAGGTGCGGGCGCAGCAGCGGGAACGCCGGGCGGCCGTTGACCGGGTTGAAGAGGATCTTCGGGCGGTCGACGCTCTCGCCGTCGAGGCGGGTCGGCCGGTCGCCGGCGAGCAGGCTCGGGTGTCCGTCGAGGCGCTCCTCGTCGCTGGGCTTCGTGTAGTCCGGCCAGCTCGACCCGTCCTCGGGCTCGCCGGCGTAGACCGGTGCGGCCGGGTTGCTGTCGTCGACCTTCCAGTCCCAGACGGAGGCGTCCTGGTCGGTCTGGCGCACGCCCTGCGGCGGCAGCTGCGGCCGGATCCAGTCGTCGAGGTTGGCGGCGGTGATCGTCGTGCCGTTGATCGTCTTGCCGATGAGCGCCTCCGACGTCACCGGGCTCGGCAGCGGCGCGCGGTCGGGCAGCGGCGCGAGGCCGGGCTGGCGGGTGTCGAAGACGCGCCAGAAGCCCCACATGCCCGAGACGTAGTGCTCGACGATGTGGCAGTGGAAGAGGAACTCGCCCGCGCCCTGCTGGACGCCGCCGGCGCCGCCCTCGATCTCGAGCTCGAAGCTCTCGCCGGGGCCGAAGGCCTGGGAGTCCAGCCGCGTGGACGGCGCGCCGGCCTGCGGGTGCTTGTCCAGGCCGGTGTTCTGGTAGTCGAAGTTCGGGTCGGCCTTCGGGTTCAGCCGCCAGCGGATGCCGCCGCCGTGCAGGTGGAAGACGTGGAAGACCTCCGCGCCGGCGTGCAGGATGCGGATCTTCGTCGGATCGCCCTGGTAGCCGCGCGGGATGACGGTCGCCGGGTCGCCGAAGGTGTAGGAGCCGTAGCCGTGGGCCTCCTCGCGCTCGCTGCCGGGGTTGCTCGTCCGGTTCATGAACGGCTCGGAGCGGTAGTTCATCGCGCGGGCGCCGGGCCGGTAGCTCTCGCTGTGCGGATCGACGCGCGGCATCGCCGCGCCGGTGGCGTCCAGCGGACGGTAGTCCTCGTCGCCGATCTCGTGGTAGAGCTGGACGTACTCGCGGAAGGACTTCTTGCCCGCGGGCTTGATGACCGCCTCCCAGCCGGACTTCACCGGCGAGAGGTCGTCCATCGCGAGGTACGTCGAGCCGCGCGGCTCGACGACGAGCGCGCCGAAGAGCCCGTGCGAGACGGCGGAGCGGTGGCCGGGGCCGGGGCGCAGGTAGTGCGAGCCCTCGAACGTCTCGTCCTCGGGGACGTAGAAGCGGTACGTGCGGTTGTCGCCGCGGGCGACGGCCGAGGAGACGTTGTTGCCGACGGCGTCGCCGGAGTTCTGGGCGTCGAAGGCGAGGCCGTCGATGTGGACGCCGTAGTCGCCACCGGAGGCGTTGTTGGCGAAGTTGATCTCGACGCAGTCGCCGATGTTCGCGCGGATGACGAGCGGCTGGATGGCGTCCTTGCGCAGCCCGATGGAGGCCTTGCGGGCGGCCTCCTCCCGGCGGACGCGGTCGACCTCGTCGGAGAGCACGTACATCTTGCCCTGCGGGTCGTGGTCGCCGAAGCGGTTGAGCGTGATGTCGACGTCGATGGCCTGGACGTCGTAGGTCTTCAGCGGCACGCCGACCGGGCACGGGGTGCCGGCGCCGGCCTGGGCGGTGACCTTCTCGGCGCCGCTGGCGGCGAGGATGACGATCGGCAGCACGAGCAGGAGCCCGACCGCGCTGTTGAGCGCGAGGCGCTGGCGCGGGACGAAGCGGCCCGAGAGCCAGCTCTGGACGTCCGGCACGGCCCAGGGGCGGCGGCGGAAGATCGCGGCGCTGACGGCGCCGCAGAGCATGAGGTTCACGCAGAGCGCGACGAGCATGTCGCGCCCGAGGTGGACGAGGAACGGCAGCTCGTGGCCGCCGTGCTGGGCGCCGAAGAGGTTGCCGTGCGCCGGGCCGGTGGCGCCGACGGCGAGCGTGGCGGTGAGCGCCACGACGGCGGCGAGGACCGCGGCGCACAGCGCGACGGGGCCGTCGGTGGCGCCGGCGCGGGCGATGAGCTTGCGCGCCAGCACGATGCCGAGCCAGACGCCCATGAAGATCAGCGGCAGGGCGAGCGTCGCGTCGCGCAGCCAGTGCAGGACGAACGGCGGCTCGTTGCGCTCGTGGCCGCCCTCGACGTGGTGCAGGAACGTCAGCCAGAGGCCGCCGCCGTAGGCGATCGCGATCGCGAATGCCATGACGGCGCTCGGACGGGCCAGCGTCGAGAGGCGCTTGCGCGCGAGCGTGCGGAGGATGAGATCGGTCATCGGGAGCCCTTGTGGTGCTGGAAGCCGTCGAAGGCGTTCGGTGGCGTCTTGCCGGTGCGGCCGAGGTCGATGAGCAGCGGCTTCTTCAGGCCCGGGTCGGTGAACTCGATCCAGAGCTTCGAGCCGGTGCGCGGCGCGACGAAGATCAGGCGGCCGTCGATGCTCGCGTCGGGCTGCAGGACGCCGGGGCGCAGGTTGGACTTCACGCTCTTGACAGGCTTGCGGTCGTTGCCGACGAGCAGCCGGAACTGGCGCGGGTCGTAGGCGATCGTCGTGCCCAGGAGGTTCGTGAGCGTCACCGACGCCTGCACCTGGACCTTGTTGGGCGCCACGAAGCCGGAGATGCCGTGCGTGTTGCCGCCGAGCTGCTTCTTCGTCGTGCCGTTGATCTTCTCGGCGTGCTCGACGGCGACCACGCCGAAGGACGTCGGGATGTCCTGCGCGGTGCCGAACGGCCCGGGCAGCGGCTTGGGCGCCGCGGCCGCCGGGACGCCGGTCGCGATGATGTTCGAGGCGATGACGGCGCCGCTGACGGCGAGCGCGAGCGTGCCGAGCAGCAGCGCGACGACGATCGCGTTCCAGGCGCGTGGCCGGCTGCCGCGCGAGCGGCCGCCGAGTGCGGGAGTGGCGCTCATCGTGCTGCGGTCAGGTTGCGGGCGGAGCCGAGCGTCGTCGCGCACGTGCCGTAGGCGATCGCCATCGACGCGCGGTGCGAGCGCAGGCGAGCGGCCTGCGTCGCGGTGAGCACGATGCGCACGCCCTGCGGCCGCGTGGTCTTCAGGGTGCGCAGCGCGACCTTGATCGCGTGCCGGTTGGACTGGCGGAAGGTGAGCTTCGCGTAGCGGGCGCCGGCGGGCGGGGCGATGCGGGCCGTCAGGACGCGGCCGCGGAGCTTGTAGGAGGCCTTGCGGGCCGGCGCGGCGATCGGCTTGCAGCTCGCCGTCGCGACGCTCGAGCCGGATGCCTGCTCGCTCGCCGAGCCGGGGCCCGAGGAGGCGGCGGGTGCGGCGCCGTCCGATCCGCTGCCGCTGGAGGCGTTGCCCGGATCGGTGTTGTCGGGCTGCGGCGGCGGCGGGGTGCGGGTGAACGTCCAGGCGGCGGTCGCGCCGACGTTGCCGGCGAGATCGGTCGGCGTCACGGTGAAGGTGTGGTCGCCGACGGCGAAGCCGCGCAGCCAGACGGGCGGCTCGCAGACGGCGATCGGCTGCCCGTCGAGCGCGCAGGCGAAGGTCACGCCGAACTCGTCGGCGGAGAAGCGCACGCGCAGGGCGTCGCGAGCGCCGACCTTCTCCGCGTCCGTGCTGTCGACGGACGCCACCGGCGCGACGGTGTCGACGGTGAAGTGGTAGGCGGTGGCCGGGCCGTCGTCTGAGCCGCGGACCTCGAAGAGGTGCGTGCCGTCGACGATGTCGCTGTAGGGCCGGCTGGAGGCCGGGCCGCTGCCGCAGGCCTCCCAGGCCGCGCCGTCCAGGCGGCAGGAGAACGTCGCGGAGACCAGCGAGCTGTAGGAGAAGGACGCGGCCGTCGCGCTCGAGTACACCGCGGGGCCGCTCGTGATCGTCACGGTCGGCAGATGCGCGCTGTGCAGCGCGGACTCGAAGAGACGGCTCTGGCCGATCGACTCGGGGGCCTCGGCGGCGGTCGGCGGGTCGTCGGCGATGAGGAGGTTGCCGTTCGATGCGACGGCGAGGCCGGTCACGAAGGCGAAGCCGCTCTCGTACGCCGAGACGTCACCGTTGTCGGGCGTGAGGACGTCCACGGTGTCGATGTCGTTGACGTTTGTCGTGCCCGCGTAGACGCGCCCGTTGACGGGGTCGGCGGCGAGGGCGTTCGGGATCGAGCCCGCGACGCGGGGGAAGCCGGGGACCTGCACGGCGGTCGGGGCGCCGGGGCCGGGGCTCGCGATGTGGGTCACGCCGCCGCCCTCTGCGATGTAGAGCTCACCATCGAGGTTCGTCATCGACGGGACCCCCGGGTTTATTGAGCTGCCGACGACGGTCGCCGGCCCGCCGAGCGCCGCGGTGTCCGCGTGCTCGATGCGGTAGATCGCCGCGGAGTCGCGGCTGCTGAAGTCGACGTAGACCCCGTCGGGACCCGTGCCGAGCGCGAGCGCGAACACGCGATCGGGGGCGCTGGCGATCTTGAACGCGCTGTCGATGATGTCGCTGCCCTCGTCCCAGTGCATCCGCCAGACGCCGGTGCCGTGCGAGTCGCCCTCGGCGACGAAGAAGTTCTGGGAGACCGGATCGAACGCCATCTGGTGCGCGGTGCCCGGGCCGAGGCGCGGGGTCGCGAGCGGATCGGTGTCGGCCGGCTCGGGCTTGCAGTACTGCGACGCGACGAGTGCGGGGGGCGCGGCGGTCGTGTCGACGCGGCAGACGCCGAGCACCTGGTCGGTGACCCAGACCGAGCCGGTCGTGGTCACCGCGATGCCCGCAGGCAGCGTCAGCCCCGCGCCGGCGGGGACGACCTCGGTGACCGCCGCCGGGGCGGAGGCGGCGAAGGGGAGCGTGGCGAGAAGCGCGAGCGCCGTGCCCAGGCCTGCGCGGCGGCGGGCGGAGGCGGCACGGCGGGGGTGCGAGGTCGTCGGCATGACTGCATGGTGCGGGCCGGGGCCGATCCGCACATGGGGAAACCGTGCGCATTGCGGTTGCAGGAACTCGCAGGTCCGCTCCCGCGCGAGCGACGGGAGGCATCCGGGGGCCGACGCGCGTCCCGAGCGTCGATCTCACCCTCGAGTCGAGGGTGAGATCTACGCCGACCCGCTCAAGCCGCGATCTCGACCGCCCGATAACGGAGGTTGCGAGTTCACGCAACCCAGTGCGCGAGCTTCGCCCATGTGTGCACGAACCTGCGACCTCATCATCCGCCCCGTGATCCTGCGCGCGAAGAAGACCCTGGCGGCCGCCGCGGCCTTCTCCATCCTCCTGGGAGCCACCAGCGCACAGGCATTCGACGGCATCGACAACACCGGCCCGGGCCTGCCGGATGCCTTCGGCCACGTCACCTCGCCGCCCGCCCTGCTCGACGGCCTGCTCGCGATCCCCTTCGACCTCCTGAACGCCGATCCCGCCGCGCTCGCCGCGCTGCGCTCGCCCGACGACCCCGAGACCGACCTCGCCGCGGCGCTCGACGCGATGAAGGCCGCCGGTGACGCGCCCGCCGCCGATGCCGCCCGCCAACGCGCCCTGGACATCCTCGAGGGCAACGAGACCCCGGCGACCGCCAGCACCGCCTACCACGGCATCGGGCTGCTGAACTGGCAGGTCAAGGTCAAGACCGTGCCGGCCAACGGCACCGTCACCGTGCGCCAGGTCCGCTGGGGCGAGCACGTCGTCAACGACACGTGGCTGCTGGACTTCGCCGCGCCCGGGAGCCCGTACAGCATCCGCTACGAGGTCGTCGAGCTCGGCAACGCGTTCGGGGGCGAGCTGAGCCCGACGCCGCTGCTCGCCGACGGCTCGACGGTCATCGGCGGCCAGCATTCCGCGATCCAGCCGCTCGGCGTCGACGGCAACCGGTCCACCGGCACGACGCAGGCCAGCCGCTTCACGACCGCGCGCGGGCTCGGCGCGGTGGACGAGCTCACCCGCTCCGCCGTCCAGGCCGTCACCGTCGCGATGCCGCCGGCGAACGTCACGAGCGCGATCCTCGACCCCAACGTCCGCCCCGGGCACGACGCGGTCGCCGCGCTGAAGCCGGCGACGCCCGATCAGATCGCCGCGGCCCGCGCCGCGATGGGCTTCTCGGCGACGGCGACCGACGACGAGAACAAGCTCGCGGCGATCGACAAGCTCTCCGACGCCTCGCCCGAGAAGCAGATCTGGGCGGCGCTGCGCGCTCTCGGCCCGGCGCCCGCCGGCGACCCGGAGGCCGGCGCGTACCTCGCCGACGCCCGCACCGCCGGCTCCGCGAACCGCGAGCTCGTCGGCGAGATGCGCGCGCGCACCGACCTGCCGCCGGGCATCGACACCGCCGGCGCCGACGTCACGGTCGTGCTGCAGAACAACGAGGCCTACGTCTCGCGCACCGCCCTGCGCCTCGAGCCGGGCGCGAGCCTCAGCCTCCGCGTCGTCAACCGCGACAGGATGGAGCACGACGTCTCGGCGCTCGACCTCCACGACCGCACGCGGATCCTCGGCGCGACCGACTGGGGCCAGTTCGGCTGGACCGACCGCAACCTCGACCCGAGCTCGACCCTTGCCCCGGGCGCGGAGCGGACGTTCACGCTCGGCCTCTCCGACAAGTCCTTCACGCTCTGGGTCGGCGACCTGGCCGCGGGCGACCAGGCCGGGACGACCGTCGCGATCGACCGCGAGATCAAGCAGGAGGCGCTGCGCTTCGGCGCGTCCACGGTGCCCGTGCACTCGACGCCCGACGCCGCCGGCAACCTCTGGGTGACGCTGCTGGGCGTCGACACGATCGCTCGCGTCACGCCCGCCGCCCGCCTCGCCGATTCGACGGTCGACCGGTTCCTCGTGCCCGGCGGAAAGCACGCCGTCGACTCCCCGACACCGCCGCTGGCCCCCTCGGACATCACCGTCGACGGGCGCGGCATCGTCTTCACGACGCTCTCCAGCGCCAACGCGATCGCGCGGATCGACCCCGCACAGGTGCAGAACGGGACCGCCGAGGGCATGACGATCCTGCCACTTGACCCCTGCCCGACCGACGTCTGCCGGCCCGAGGTCCCGCCCGTGCCCAACGAGCAGCCCACACGCCGCCCAACCCGCATCAAGAGCTACATCGACGGCCAGGGACACACCGTGCTCTGGTTCACCGAGGCCGGCGCGTCGCGGATCGGCGTCATGCGCGTGAGCCGGACGGGCACGATCCTCAACCAGGCGCACTTCGAGTGCGCGTGCGAGTTCCCCGAGTCGCTGGACCTCGGGCCCGACGGCTCGATCTGGTTCGCCGAGATCTTCGAAAACCGCATCGGCCGCGTCATCCCCGACCCGCTGCGGCCGTTCACGGCGTCCGCGGCGACCGTGCAGCACTTCGACATCCCGTCGTCCACGCCCGTCGAGCAGCCGCCGTTGACGGGGGCCGTCGACACCTCGCTGCCGCTGAGCCTCGCCGTCGACGGCCGCAACCGCGTGTGGTTCAGCCAGTCCTCGCTCAGCGGCGCCGCGTACCTCGATCCCGCCGCCGCGCAGCCCGGCACCTCCCTGGGCTTCCACGAGTTCGGCCTGCCCGACAGCGACTTCCACAGCCCCGCGGCGCCGGCCGACGTCATGGTCGACCGCGCGAACAACTTCTGGTGGGTCGGCGAGTACGGCGACCAGATCGAGCAGCGCAAGCCCGACACCTCGCCGGGACTGCGCTTCCGCGGCTCGGTGCGGCGCGGCCTCACCGAGGGCCCGGTCACCGACGCGCAGGGCAACCTCTGGGTCGTCGAATCCGGCGGCAACCTCATCACCCGCATCAGCGGCGTCACCGCCGGCCCGCTGCGGCCGGTCGGGCTGCCCGCCGACTTCGAGGCCGACACGACCCGCGACCGCGTCAGCGGCGCCCGCCTCGCGGACGCCACGTCGGTCGAGGTCCGCGTCGTCCGGGCGGGCAACGTCGTCGCGAGCGCGAGCGTCCCGGTCAGCGGCGGCTCGTTCGACGTCGCCGCGGCCGACTGGCAGGGCGCGTCGGAGGACGAGATCCGCCCCGGCGACGTCGTCCGGATCCTCCCGCACGGCCCGCACGACCGCACCGAGCTGTCGTTCGCGGTCGTGAGGCTCACGGGCGCCGTGCGCCCCGACGGCTCGCTCGCCGGCACCGCGCTCTCGGGCACGCAGGCGCTCTCCGATCGCATCGCCGTCACCGCGGGCGGCGTGACGGACACCGCCCCGATCACCGGCGGCAGCGGCGCCTGGAGCATCACGCCGCCGCAGCCGCTGGCGCAGGACGCGGCGCTGCGCCTCTCCTGGTCCAGCGCGACGGTCGCGGGGACGTTCCGCACGCTGACGAGCCTCGGCGGCCCCTCGCCGAAGCCGCCCGTCGTCACGGCGCCCGGCCCGCAGAGCGACCAGCCGCCGGCCGGCGACCCGCCGCCCGCGGGCCAGGCTCCCACCCCCACCCCCAACCCCACCCCCGCCTCCGGCACGCCCCCGACGACGCCCAAGGCCCCCGCGACCGCCGCACCCACGGCGCGCGACCGCGCGTGCGCGGGCCGTCACTGGCTCTACGGCAGCCAGAAGCGCCCGACCGTCCTGCTGCTCGACATGACGCGCACGCAGGTCATCGCCTGCCTCGGCGCGCCGGGCGCGAAGACCGCCGCCGCCGGCAAGCGCCTCGAGCGCTGGGCCTACGGCCGCGGGCTCGTGCTGCGCTTGCGCGCCGGCCGCGTCGTCGACTACGAGCTGCGCGACCGGCGCTTTGCCACGAGCCGCCGCAAGGCCGGCGTCGGATCCTCCCTGGCGACCCTGCGCGGCGAGCTCCCGGGCCTGCGCCGCGATCGCGCGACGGGCGCGCAGCGCGTCCTCCTGCGCCGTCCGGACGGCCGCTACGCCGAGATCCGCGTCCGCCTCGACGCCAGGGGCAAGGTCCGGAACATCGCCATCGCGCTGCGGGCGACGGCGGCGCGATGACGCGGCGGCTCGCCATCCGGATCGCGCTCGCGGCCGCCGTCGTGCTCGGCGCCGTCGGCATCACGCTCGCGGCCGGCGGCGGGACCGGCAGCGCCGGCCAGGTGCGCCTGGACCACGGCGGCAGCGCCTCGCGCGCGGAGATCGACCGCATCCTCAACGCCGTCGCCGGGGCGAGCGCCGGGGCCACCCGGGCCGAGCTCGAGGCCGAGGGGCAGCGCCTCTTCAACTCCGCGACGGTCGCGAAGCCCGGCGAGAGCTGCATCTCCTGTCACATCATCGGCGGCGGCGTCAACGCCGAGCTCGGCATCATCACCCACCAGAAGCAGGGCTCCGGGCCGCCGACCTCCGACGACTTCACCGGCGTGCGCGACGCGCCCGCGCTCTGGGACGTCGCCGACACCGCCCCGTACAACTGGATCGGCGCCAACAAGACGCTCGAGGATCAGGTCGTGGCGGCGATCACGACGCACTTCAAGAACGACGGCGCCGACGTGACGGCCGAGCGCGTCGCCGCGATCGCCGCCTACCTGCGCACGATCCGCGCGCCCACGACCCGCCACGACCAGGGCCGGCTGACCGCCGCCGAGCTGCGCGGCGAGGAGGTCTTCGTCGGCAAGGGCGGCTGCATCGCCTGCCACGGCGGCCCGCAGTTCACCGACAACCAGATCCACGACACCGACGTCCCGCAGGTCGACGTCCCGCAGCTCGGCCCGGGCGACGACCCGGGCTCGCCCGCGATCCCCGGCGGCTTCAACACGCCGCAGCTGCGCGACCTGCGCAACACGGCGCCGTACATGCACAACGGGGCGTTCGACACGCTCGAGAAGGTCGTGGACTTCTACAACGGCAACCCGATCACGGGCGGCCCGCTGCGCCTCGACGGCCAGGAGAAGGCCGACCTCGTGGCGTACCTCAAGACGCTGTAGCGCGGCCCTGCGCCCGCTGCGGACGGGTGCGAGTTCCTGCAGCTCATTCCTGCATGCAGTGCCCTCCTGCCGGCAGACCAAGGGCCACATCATGGTCGGCAATCTGAATTTCAGCGGTCCAAGGAGGCAGTCGTGGTACGCAGGGAGAACGCAGGGACGCAGTCGGGAGCGCCGCGCAGGACACGTGCGGGGCGTTGGATCACGCCGCGCCACCTCGGGCTGATCGGCGCCACGATCCTCGGCGCCGCCGCCTTCGCGGCGCCGGCCAACGCTGCCATCGTCGCGCCTCCGGGCGACCCCGGCGTGGCCATGACGGTCTTTCCCGGCAGCAACATCGCGATCGCCGACGGGCTGCCCGCCGGCACCGTCGACGTGCTCGTGCTCCGCAACGGCACGGTCATCGGCGAGGCCCAGGACGTCGCCGTGAGCGGTGGCACCGTGGAGATCAACCACACCCCCGACGTCTGCTGGGACACGATCACCCCGGACATCCTCGCGGGCGACGTCATCCAGGTGCTCACCGCGCCGGGCGACGGCTGGGAGATGACGGTCGGCAACGCGACGATCAACCCGCCGACGGTCGTCGGCAACGACGTCACGGCCACCGGCACCGTCGTCCTCACGGCCGCGCAGGAGTTCCTCGTCCGCCTCGTCAAGGGCGCCGGCGACAGCCACATCGAGGCGCCGCTGGATCCGGGCACCGACATCACCTTCGGCCCGGGCGACGCGTACACCGCGAGCTTCACGAACGTCGCCGCTCCGAACGCCGACATCGAGGCGCGCGTCGTCGAGGGCGGCGCGGTGACGATCGCCGAGACCGCCGCCACGCAGGCCTGCCCGGAGCCGGTCGCCGCGACGGCGATGACGGCGCTGAGCCGTGACTCCGTGAACTTCGCCACCCGGAACCAGGCGATCACCGTCTCCGGCGTCGTCAGCGGCGACCACACCGTCAGGGTGCGCGTCGGCGGCGGCGGCGCGCAGGACGCCACGCTCAACGGCGACGGGACCTGGACCTTCCCGATCACGGCGGCCGACGTGCTCGCCCTGCCGGAGGGCCCCACCGTCGTGACCGCCGAGTTCGCCGGCACGGCCGCTCCGCCCGATCAGACGCGCACGATCGTCAAGGACACCGTGGCGCCCGTCGCGCCGACGGCGACCCCCGCCCCCGGGACGTACGCGACCGCGCAGTCGGTGACGCTGACGCCCGAGGCCGGCTCGATCGCGCGGTACACGAACGACGGCAGCGTCCCGAACGCCGCCAGCCTCCCGGCCAGCGGCCCGATCCCGGTGACGGCGACCCAGACGCTGCGGGCGGTCTCGTTCGACGGCGTCGGCAACCCGAGCCCGGTCGCGACCTTCGCGTACGTCATCGCGGCGCCGGCCGGACAGAACACCGGCGGCGCCCAGACGGGCGGCGGTCAGGCGGGCGGCGGCGCGCCGGCAGCCACGCTCGCCGACGTCGCGGGAGCCGGCGCGGGAGCCGGCACGACCACGGCGGCGCCCGCGAAGCTCGCGCTGAAGAAGCTGTCGACGGCTGCTCGCGTCAAGCGCAGCGTCGCCCGCCTGCGCGGCATCGGCCTGAAGATGGAGCTCCCCGACGGCACGAACGTCGTGAAGATCAACATCTACCGCAAGGCCGCCGGCGGCAAGCTGAAGCTCATCTCCAGCGGCTTCAAGGCACCGAGCAGGTCCGGCGCCTACAGCGTCCGCCAGAACCACGCGGCGCTCAAGCGGCTGCTGACGGTCGGCAGCTACGAGGTCCAGGTGACCCCGGGCGCCAGCCGCACCGACCTCGGCACGACGAAGAAGGCGAGCTTCAAGATCGTCCGCTGACCTCGAAGCACATCCCTCCTGGAACCCACCGCCCGGCCTTGTGCCGGGCGGTGATCGTTGTGGCCGGTTCGCGAACCGCAGGTAGCCGGAACGAGCTTGAATGGTGCTGGAACTCGCAGTGCGGGCCTGCGCGCCCTCCTCTCCCCGGTGCGACGAAAGCCCGACACGATGTGCGCCTGAAGTCGGCGTCGGGTCTGGCGTCGCATCACCTTTCAAGGAGGAACGGTCGTGCACCACATCCCGCGCCGCTGGCGCCGAGCATTCACCATCGCCACCCTGGGATCGGCCGTCCTGGCCGTGCCTGTCGCCAACGCAGAGATCATCGCGGTCGACGACAACCGCAACGTCGCGACCTTCCACAACATCGACTTCGTCGCCGGCTTCGGCTGGGAGGTCGGCCCGACGCTCACCGTCGAGGTCTTCCGCGGCGGCCAGCGCATCGGAATGGCGGCCGGTCCGACGGTCGCCATCGACGAGGGGCTTGCCCAGCAGGGCGCGCTGGAGGTCAACCACGGCCCCGCCGGCGCCCCGCAGCCGGGCGACTGCTGGACGAACTACACGCCGGACATCATGCCCGGCGACGAGGTCCGCATGACGCAGGGGGCGAACGTCGACAGCGTCCTCATCGACCCGATCACGGTCGACCGCGGCCCGTTCGTCAACGGCGCGGGCAACGTCCAGGTAGAAGGGCGCGCCGCACGTCCGGACGGCACGCCGATCCCGATCGCCTTCCTGGACTCCGGCAGCGTCCTGAACACGTCGCAGTTCCGCGGCGGGCCGAATGAGATCTTCCGCACGCCCGGCACGACCGACGGCGTGACGATGATCTTCGATCCCGCTTCGCGGATGGACGCCCCGGGCCGCGACGGCCGCGAACCCGACGGCCTGAGCACCGCCGACCGGCTCGGGCTGCTGATGGCCGGCGAGTACACCATCGGCTACGGGCACGTCGCGCCGCTGCCGCGCGAGACGCAGCTCTTCGAGGGCAACGCGGACACGCCCGGCCCCGCCCTCGGCTGCGAGGCCTCGCCGAGCGAGTCCAACGCCGTGACGTCGACGGATGACGCCGCTGTCAACGCCTCCAGCGGCGACCTCGTCGTCAACGGCAACGCGATGGCGGGCACGTTCGACGACGACATCACCGAGGTCGTCCCGAAGCTCAGCGACGGCACGACGACCATCAGCGGCGACCCGATCGACGTCACCGGCGCCGTCCGCACGTGGACGCACACGTTCGCCCGCTCGGACCTCGAGACGCTGGCCGACGGACCGCTGACGGCGTCCGCCGACTACGTCACGAGCGCCGGCGCGATCGGCGGCCACACGAAGTCGCTGACGAAGGACGTCGCAGTTCCGGGCGCCCCGGGGGCAAGCCCCGGTAGCGGGTCGTACGTCGGCACGCAGCATGTCGCGCTGAGCGGCGAGAACGGCGCGACGATCCGCTACACGATCGGCACCTCCGACGTCGCTGCTCCGACGCCGTCCAGCGGCACCGTCGCCAACGGCGCGATCGCGGTGACCGCGAGCCAGACGATCAAGGCGGTCGTCGTCGACGCGGCCGGCAACATGAGCCCCGTCTCGACGTTCGCCTACACGATCACCGCCCCGGTCGACCAGAACGCGGTCGGCGACGCTGCGGGGGCCGGCGGTCCGAGCGGCGGGACGTCGGTCGTCGTCGCCCCTCTGGGCACCGCGCCGACCATCACCCAGACGACGCCGGCGAAGCTCGCGCTGAAGAAGCTGTCGACGGCTGCTCGCGTCAAGCGCAGCGTCGCCCGCCTGCGCGGCATCGGCCTGAAGATGGAGCTCCCCGACGGCACGAACGTCGTGAAGATCAACATCTACCGCAAGGCCGCCGGCGGCAAGCTGAAGCTCATCTCCAGCGGCTTCAAGGCGCCGGGCAAGGGCGGCGTCTACAGCGTCCGCCAGAACCACGCGGCGCTCAAGCGGCTGCTGACGGTCGGCAGCTACGAGGTCCAGGTGACCCCGGGGGCCAGCCGCACCGACCTCGGCGCGACGCGGAAGGCGGGCTTCAAGATCGTCCGCTGAGCTGACGACGCAAACCGACGTGGCACCTCACCGCCCGGCACTGCGCCGGGCGGTGGTCGTTGTGGTCCGAGCGGCGTGAGCGACGTGCGAGTTCCTGCAACTCCGACCTGCGAGGAGTCCCCTCCCGCGTCCGCCCTTCGGCCGACACCATGAGCCCACAGAACTGTCTGCTCCAAGGAGGGATCACCACTCGTGCTGACCAGGAACCCGAGGACGCCGCGCCGCGTCTGCGCCATCGGAGCCGCCGGCCTCTTCGCGCTCGCGGTCGCGCCGGCGGCGCAGGCCCAGACCGTCGCCAACGTGCGGCCGGGCAAGAACATCAGCGTCTTCTCGAACATCGGCTTCGTCGCCGGCTTCGGCTACACCGTCGGATCGAGGATGACCGTCGAGGTCGTCCGTGACGGCAACGTCATCGCGAAGGCCGCCGGCGACGCGGTCGCCACGCCCGACGGCGGCGCGCTCGAGGTCAACCACGGCCCGCTCGGCGCCCCGGTGCCCGGCGACTGCTGGGAGAACTTCACGCCGCGGGTGCTCCCGGGCGATGAGATCCGCGTCACCGGCGACGGCGGCACCGACACGACGATCGTCGACAACATCGTCATCGAGGACGTCAGCATCGTCGCCGACGACGTCGTCGTCACCGGCACCGCCTTCTACTCCAACGGCACGCCGATCCCGCCGTCGGAGCTCAACTCGGGTGAGGTGCGCAACGCCGCCGCGGGTGTCCGGGCGAACCCGACGAAGGTCGAGGCCGGGCTGAACGCCGGCGAGTGGGTCGCCACGTACGAGCGCAGCCCCGTGACCGGCCCCGCCTACGGTGTGTTCCGCAACGACGACAACGCGACGCTCGACGAGATCCGGGACGCGCTCGCCACGGGCGATCACTCCATGGGCTTCGGCCACGTCGCGCCGCTGCCCGCGGTCACGCAGCTCGCCGAGGGCATCGGCGACCAGAGCGGCCCGGCGCCCGGCTGCGAGGGCTCGCCGCTCTCGCCCACGGACGCGGTCACGACGCTCAGCGACGACGTCGTGAACCTCGACAGCGGCGACCTCACGGTGGGCGGCGTCACGAACGCCGCGAACGTGACCGTCACCGTCGACAACCTCGCCGACCCGGCGCCCGGCGTCGACGTCCCCGCGACGAAGAGCGCTACGACCGATTCGTGGTCGGCGGTCGTGTCGCGGGCACAGCTCGAGAGCCTCGGCGACGGCGAGCTCACGGTCTCCGCCGACGCCGCCGCCAACGCGCTGGCGATCGACAAGGACACGGTCGCGCCCGCGGCGATCGGGGCCACGCCGGCTCCGGGCTCGTACGCCTCGACGCAGTTCGTGACGCTCACCACCGGCGACGGGACCGACACGATCCGCTTCACCCGCAACGGCACCGACCCGACCCCGCTCAGCGCGCGGGCGTTCGGGGCCATCTCGATCCCGACGACGCAGACGCTGCGGGCACGGGCGACGGACGCCGCCGGCAACGTCGGCCCCGTGCAGTCGTTCGCCTACACGATCGGCGCCGCAGCGAACCCCGGCAACACCACGCAGAACACCGTGACGACGACCACGAACGCCGGCGGCGCCGGCGGCACCGCGGTCACGACGCCGCCCTCCGCGACCGGCCCGATCGCCGGAACGGTCGCGAAGAGCAAGCCGTACCTGCGCTCCTTCGGGACCAACCCGCGGGTCCGTCGCAGCGTCGCGTCGAAGTCCGGCATCCGGCTCGTCATGCGCGTCGGCAACGACGCCGAGGTCGTGCGGGTGCGCGTGTTCCGCAAGCTCCGCAACGGCAGGCGCCTGCTCGTCGCCACGGGCTTCCGCTCGCCGAGCAGGGCCGGGCTGTTCCGCGTCCGGCTCACCGATGCGGCCCTGCGCCGCAAGCTGCGCGTCGGCAACTACGAGGTCGAGGCGACCCCGGGTGCGAGCCGCACCGACCTCGGGACCACCTCGAAGTACGGCTTCAAGGTCGTCGCCGGCTGATCCACAACCGCAGATCCCTCCAGCAGGACCGACCGCCCGGCGCCGACGCGCCGGGCGGTCGTCGTTGCGGGGCCGTCAGACGTATGTCAGTTGTGGGTGTCTGCGCAACCGTGCAACATCCTGCCGGCAGCCCGCCGCCGGTTCGGCGGATTTGTGCCTGGGTAGATGCCCAGGTCTGGACGTCACGTCAATGCGAAAGGACACGCCCTGAAGATCCGCGTCGTCGCCGCAGACGATTTCCCGCTCGTCCGCGAGGGGATCGTGCGCGCCCTGAACCGCGATCCCGCGATCGAGGTCGTCGGTGAGGCGAACAACGGCCACGAGGCGCTCGAGCTCGTCGCGGCGCTGAAGCCCGACGTCCTCATCCTCGACCTCATCATGCCCGGGCTCGACGGTCTGGGCGTGCTCGACGCGCTGGGCCGCACGCACCCGGAGGTGCGCGTGCTGCTCATGACCGCCAGCGAGCAGGCCGCGCCGCTGCTCGGCGCCTTCGAGGCCGGCGCCGCCGGCTACCTGTCCAAGCGCGCGAGCGGCGAGGACCTGCGCCAGGCCGTCATCACCGCCCACGGCGGCGGCTCGGTCATCACGCCGGCGCTCGCCGAGCACCTCCTCAAGGACCTGCCCCAGAGCTCGGGCCTGGAGGCGCAGAAGAAGGTCCGGGCGCTGCTCGGCCCGCGCGAGCTCGAGGTCCTGCGCGGCGTCGCGCAGGGCAAGACCGACATCGAGATCGGCAAGGAGCTCTACATCTCGCCGCGCACCGTCCAGAACCACCTCACGCGGATCCGCGAGAAGACGGGCCTGCGCCGGCGCTCGGAGCTCACCCGCTGGGCCGTCGAGCACGCCGTGAACTGATCAGTCCGTGTAGGGCGTGAAGTCCTTCTTGCGCGCGCCGCAGACCGGACAGAACCACGTCGCCGGGATGTCGGTGAAGGCGGTGCCCGGCGGGATGCCGCCGTCGGGGTCGCCATCGTCGGGGTCGTAGATGAAGCCGCAGGACTCGCAGATCCAGCGCGTCGTCGTGGTCTCAGTGCTCATGCCGAGGAGGGTAGTGATGTCCGCCCCGAGCAGTGGTCTGCGCGGCTAGGCTCGAGCCGATGGGCATCGAGCGCGCGCCGACAGCGGAACGGCTGAACCACGGCCCCCCGACGGTTCCGCGGCAGGCGGCGTCGGTGATCGTGCTGCGCGACTCGGGGCCCGCCGAGCTCGAGCTGCTGCTCGTCCGGCGCAACCCCGCCGCGCGCTTCATGGGCGGTTTCTGGGTCTTCCCCGGCGGCGCCGTCGACGCGGGCGAGGGCGAGGGCGACGAGGCCCACCGCGCCGCCGCCGTGCGCGAGCTGCGCGAGGAGGCCGGCATCTCCGGCATCGATGCCGCCGAGCTCGTGAAGTACAGCCGCTGGATCACGCCCGAGCTCTTGAAGATCCGCTTCGACACGGCGTTCTTCCTCGCGCGGGCGCCCGCGGGCGCGTGCGCACGCGTGGACGGGGCGGAGTGCGTGGACCTGCGCTGGACCTCGCCGGCCGCCGCCCTGCGGTCACACGCCGCCGGCGAGCTGGCGCTCGCCTTCCCGACGCTCAAGCACCTCGAGGAGCTCTCGGCCTTCGCCACGACCGCCGAGTTGCTGGCCCATGCGCGCGGTCGCGACGTCCAGCCGGTGCTTCCCCGCGTCGTGCTCGAGGACGCCGTGGCGCAGGTGTTCCTGCCGGGAGAGCCCGGGTATCGCGCCGGGTAAAGCCGGTGCAAAATCGATGCAGAAGCTGCGCACGCCGAAGTTGCGGTTTCCGCGGACCCTTGCAGATCAGAGTCGCATGGCCTCGAAAACACGCTTTTCCTGCAAATCGCGCATATCGCTGGGGTACCCCAGGTATCACCAGGTGCGTGAAGGTGCGCACACTGGGGTTGACCGAGCCATGCACGGATGCGTAAGGTTGCATGCAGAAGCACTCCTTTTTCTGCAGACCAATGACGGTCGGCATACAAGAAGGCAGGGACGGTAGATGAGTCTGGGGCAGCAGGTTCAGGCGCCCGAGGGGGGTGCCGATAAGAGGGATATGGGTGCTTCGCGCGATGACGCGGTCGAGGTGTGGCGCGCGCACGAGCGCGAGCGCATGCGGATGCGGCTGCGCGAGGTCATCGTCCCGGGGCTCGAGGAGCTCGTCGATCCCGCCGCCGACCCCGCCGACCTCATCGTCATCGCCGACCGCCAGAGCCGCCGCCTGCGCGGCGAGCTCGAGTCGCTCGGCGAGCACGACGACGTCATCAGCCTCGATCCCGCCGTCCGCCGCGCCCTCGAGGAGGAGCGCGAGTGGGTCCGCGGCCACCTGCACGACACCGCGCTGCAGATCCTCGAGTTCGTCGCCGGCGACGGCTTCGGCACCGGCCTCGACGCATCGAAGATCGCGCGTCTCGCAGGCGGCGCCGCACGCGACCTGCACCGCTGGATCGACGACGTCGACGAGAAGGGGGACTGCGAGCTGCTGCCCGAGCTCGAGCTCGTCACCGCGGAAGCACGCTCGCTCGACCCGCGCGTCGAGCTCGTCGTCGGTCACATCGGCTCACCGCCGACGAGCGACCAGGTCACCGCGCTCGCCGGCGCGGTGCGCGAGGCGGTCACGAACGCCCGCAAGCACGCAAACGCTTCACACGTCATCGTCCGCGTCGAGACCGAGAGCGACGGACGCACGTCGGTCACGGTCACCGACGACGGCGTCGGGATCGACCCCGAGCTCGTGGCGAACGCCACCGGCCTCGGGGTGAAGGGCAGCATCGTCGGGCGCATGAAGCGCGTCGGCGGGCACGCCTCCTTGGAGGACGCGCCAGGTGGGGGAACACTCGTAACGCTCATCACATCTAGGCAAGGAGCCTCAGGACCATGAAGATCCGCGTCGTCGTCGCCGACGATTTCCCGCTCGTCCGGGAGGGTGTCGTTCGCGCCCTCAACCAGGACCCGGGGATCGAGGTCGTCGCACAGGCCGAGAACGGCCAGGAGGCGCTCGACGTCGCCGCCGACATGAAGCCGGACGTCATGATCCTCGACCTGCGCATGCCCGATCTCGGCGGGCTCGCGGTCCTCGACAAGCTGCGCAACACCCAGCCGGACATCCGCGTCATCGTCATGACCGCCAGCGAGCAGGCCAGCACGCTGCTGGATGCGATCGCCGCCGGCGCCGCGGGCTATCTCTCCAAGCGCAGCACCGGCGAGGAGCTGCGCCAGGCCGTCATCACCGCCCACGGCGGAGGCTCGGTCATCACGCCCTCGCTCGCCAGCCACCTGCTCAAGGAGTTCTCGAGCTCGGCTCGCGGCGAGCAGTCGGCTGTCCGCCCGCTCCAGGGCCGCGAGCTCGACGTCCTGCGCCTCGTCGTGCAGGGCAAGACCGACAACGAGATCGGCCAGGAGCTCTTCATCTCCCCGCGCACCGTCCAGAACCACCTGACGCGCATCCGCGAGAAGACCGGCCTGCGCCGGCGCTCCGAGCTCACGCGCTGGGCGGTCGAGCACGCGATTGGGTAGTTTCGGCCTTCGGTCCTCGCAAGCTCGGACCTTCGGACGACGTCACTCGGCGACGCGCACGCGGCCGACCATGCCGCGCAGCTCGTGGTCGCCGATGGGGCAGTACCACTTGTAGGTCCCCGGCGGCAGCCGGACGGTGACGACGGTGCGCTCGCCCGGACGCAGCGTCTGCGTGCGCGCCTCCCCTGCGGGCCCCACGACGGCGAGCGCGTGCGGGAGCTGCCCGTCGTTCGTCGCCTCGAAGGCGACGAAGCCGCTGCGCCGCACCCGCGCGCGCGCCGGTAGGCGGTACTCCGCGAGCGACACCCGAAGCGTCGCGTCGACCGTCACCCCGATCGTCGTGGCGCCGGTGCCGACCGGTGCCGGTGACGTGCGCAGGCCCTCGCCGCGCTCCTCGCCGCAGCCGCCGAGCGCGAGGAGCAGCGCGGCGGCCGTCACGGTCATGGCGCAGCGTGCCGGCATCGCCGGGCAGCGTAGGCGACTGCCCGTAGCCTGTGCGCCCATGCTGCGCGCCGCGCCCGCCGCGAAGACCCGTGCCGGCCTCTCGCGACTGCCGCCGCAGTCGCTGTTCGTCCTCGGCGCGATCTCGCAGTACGTCGGCTCCGGCTTCGCCGTGCTGCTGTTCGCCTCGGTGCCGGCGGCCGGGGTCGCGTGGCTGCGCGTCGTCGCCGCGGCGGCCGTGCTCGTGGCCTGGCGACGCCCGTGGCAGACGCGGTGGTCCGGGGAGCGCCTGCGGCTCGTCGGCGCCTTCGGGATGGCGCTGGCGGTCATGAACGTCTGCTTCTACCTCGCGATCGACCGGCTGCCGCTCGGCACGGCGGTCGCGATCGAGTTCTGCGGCCCGATCGCGGTCGCGGCGCTCGGCTCGCGAACGCGGCGCGACGCCCTTGCGCTGGGCCTGGCCGTCCTCGGGGTGCTGGCGCTCGCCGACGTGCACCTCGGCGGCAGCCCGGGAGGCCTGGCGCTCGCGGCGGCAGCCGGCGTCTTCTGGTCGGTCTACATCGTGCTCGGCCACCGCGTCGCACGCGACGCGGGGATCCGTCCGCAGGACGGGCTCGCGCTCGGGATGGCGATCGGCGCGGTCGGCCTCGCGCCCGTGCTCGTGTCCAGCGCCGTGCCGGCGCTGACGAGCGCGCCGCTGCTCGCCGCCTGCCTGCTCGTCGGCGTCGCGTCGAGCGTCCTGCCGTACGCGCTCGAGCAGATCGCGATGCGCCGGCTGCCGCGCGCGCGCTTCGCGCTGCTGCTCGCGCTGCTGCCCGCGACGGCCACGATCGTCGGCGCGATCATGCTCGGGCAGGTGCCCGGCGTCGTCGAGACGGCGGGGATCGCGCTCGTGGTCCTCGCAGCCTCGTTGCGAAGTCACGCCGTCGTGTGAGCCGATCCACAACTTCCGGCTTGCGCGGCAGTTACAGTGCAGGGAGATTGCATGGAGGCCGGAGCACTTCGAGCACCCGCTGCGCTCAACCGGATCTCGGTCACGGCGCCACTTCTGCGGCTGCGCTCGGACGAGCAGCTCGTCGCGCTGTTCCGCGCCGGTAACGACGCCGCGTTCAGCGTCATCCACGACCGCTACCGCCAGCGGCTCTTCGCCTACGCGCGGCAGATGCTCGACGGCTCGCGCCAGGACGCCGAGGACGCGCTGCAGGACGTCTTCCTGCGCGCATACTCGTCGCTGCGCACGAGCGACAAGCCGCTGTCACTGCGCGCGTGGCTGTATCGCGTCGCCCACAACCGCTGCATCGACCACCTGCGCAAGCCGGTCCCGCCGGCGATCGACGTCCTCGACGCCTCGCGCAAGCCGCTGCACGACCCGATCGCCGAGGCCGAGCGCCGCGACGACCTGCGGCGGCTGGTCGCAGACGTCCGGCGGCTGCCCGACCAGCAGCGCTCGGCGCTGCTCATGCGCGAGATCGACGGGCTGAGCTACGCCGAGCTCGGCGACGCCCTCGGCGTCTCGCTTCCGGCCGTCAAGTCGCTGCTCGTGCGCGCGCGCATCGGGCTCGTCGAGGCCGTCGAGGCGCGCGACACCGACTGCGCCGAGATCCGCACCGATCTCGCCGATGCCTTCGATCGCGGGGTGCGCGTCAGCGGTCTGGCCCGCCGCCACCTGCGCGACTGCGAGGGCTGCGTCGCGTACCGCACGCAGCTGCGCGCGGTGCGCGAGGGCCTCAGCGCGCTGTCGCCCGGCCCCGGGCCGATGGCAGCCGTGATGAAGCTCATCGGGATCGGCGGCGCGGGCTCGGCCGGCGCCGCGAGCGCCGGTGGCGGGGCCGCAGCGGGCGGCGGCGTCGTCGTCGCGGCCGGGACCGGCACGGCGGCGAAGGTCGCCGCGGTCGTCTGCTGCGCGGCGCTCACCGCCGGCGGGGCGGTCGAGGTCGGCACGCACATCAAGCCCGCCGAGCGCCCGGCGAGCGCCGGCGGTCGCGCCGCGGCGGCGGCGGCGGCCGCGCAGGCGTCGTCGCTGCGCACGCAGCGCGCCGTCGCGGCAACCGCGGGAGCGACGCAGTCGCCCGCGCGCCGCACCGGATCGAGCGCCGCGGACGCCGGCGCCGGCGCCGGCGGCTCGGCGGCCGCCACGGTCGGCGTCAACCGCGCGACGATCGTCGACGAGAGCGCGACGACGGCGCCCGCCGAGACGAGCACGGCCGACACGATCACCGGCGGCGCGGCGGCGCCCAACGAGGAGACCGGCTTCGGCCACGGCGTCGACGGGCTGACGCCGGTCACCGAGCCCAGGACGCAGGCGGCACCCGACGCCGGTTCGACGTCCTCGCAGCCGGCGACGGTCAGCGGCGGCTACGCCGCGCCCGCGGCCGAGTCCCCGGCCGCGACGCCGCCCGCCACCGAAGCGCCCGGCAAGGTCGAGTTCGTCGCCGCCGGACCCCCCGGCTGACCCTCAGTCCCATCGACCGCTACGCAGCCACCCTCGACCACGAGACACTGCTCGTGCGCCGCGGCAGCCGCTCCGGGCTGTTCACGATCGTCGCCGTGCACTCGACGGCCCGCGGCCCCGCGCTCGGCGGCTGCCGGCTGTGGCACTACGACGACTCGCGGCGCGCCGTCCGCGACGCGCTGCGCCTCTCGCGGGCGATGACCTTCAAGTCCGCGGTCGCGGGCCTCCCGCTCGGCGGCGGCAAGGGCGTGATCATGGCTCCGGACCCGGCGCTGGCCGCGCGCCGCGGCCGGCGCGCGGACGCGCTGCGCGACTTCGGCGACACCGTGGAGCAGCTCGGCGGCAGCTACGTCACCGCCGAGGACGTCGGGACCTCGGCGCGCGACATGGAGCTCATCGCCACGACGACCTCGCACGTCACCGGCCTCTCGCGCCGCCGCGGCGGCTCGGGCGACCCGAGCCCGTGGACGGCGCTCGGGGTGCAGGCGGCGATCGGCGTCTGCTGCGAGCGCGTCTTCGGCTCGCCGTCGCCGGCCGGCCGCACGATCGCGGTCAGCGGCCTCGGGCACGTCGGCGCGCGGGTCGCGACGGCCTGTGCGGCCGGCGGCGCGCGGCTGCTTCTGACCGACATCGACGAGTCCAAGCGGGCGTTCGCGCGCGACCTCGGGGCAGAGTGGATCGCGCCTGCCGACGCGCTGTCGGCCGCGGTGGACGTCGTCGTCCCCTGCGCGCTCGGAGGCGTCCTGGACCACGAGACGGCCTTCGCGCTCCAGGCGCCGATCGTCGCCGGCGCGGCGAACAACCAGCTCGCCGACGACGACGTCGCGGTGCTGCTCGCCGAGCGCGGCGTCCTCTGGGCGCCGGACTTCGTCGTCAACGCGGGCGGCATCATCAACATCTCCGTCGAGCTCGAGCCCGGCGGCTACGACGTCCGCCGCGCCCGCAGGCGCGTGCTCGGGATCGCCGAGACGCTGCGGCGGATCTTCGACGACGCGGACGCCGGCGGGCTGACGCCGCTGGATGCCGCGATGGCGCTCGCGCGGGCGCGGGTGGCAGAGGGCTCGAAACAGCCTTGAGCCCTACACCACCGGCCGCACCCCGCCCGGCGGCGGCCACTGCGGCCGCTCGACCCCGTCCGGCAGCCGCCCCTCCTCGTCGAGCTTGCCCAGATGCGCCATGAGCGTCGCGGCGGCGGCGAGCCGCAGTGACGCCGGCGCGTCGTCCCAGACGCGGTCGAGAAGCTCGTCCATCGACCGCAGGCCCGCATCCAGCGCGAGGACGAGCCGGCGCTCGCGGTCCAGGCGATGCGCGATGTAGCGGTGCAGCAGCGCCGCCGGATCGGTCACGGGCGGGCCGTGGCCCGTGCACAGCAGCGCGAGGTCCAGCGCGCGCAGGCGCTCGAGTGCCGCGAGGTACCCGCGCAGTGCGCCCGGGTCCGGCGCGACGAAGACGCTCGAATGCGCGAGCACCGCGTCGCCGGTGAAGCACACCTCCCCGGTGACGAACGCGAGGTGGTCGGTGGCGTGGCCGGGCGTGGCGACGACCGCGAACGGGCCGACCGCGTCGCCGTCGCCGATCACGACGTCGGCGCCCTCCCAGCGTGCCGCGTGGACGGCCACGCCCGTCCCGGCCCGCACCGCGGCGGCGGCGCCCGCGTGGTCGGGATGGTCGTGGGTCAGGACGATCCCGCCGGCCCCGCCTCGGCGCGCGGCCTCGGCGAGCACCGCCTCGACGTGGTCGCGGAGATCAGGGCCCGGATCGACGATCCAGCACGGCTCGTGCCCCGCGATCCAGGTGTTCGTGCCGTCGAGCGTGAACGGCCCCGGGTTCGCGGCGCGCAGGAGCGCGACGTCGTGGCGCGCCAGCGCGTCGTCGGCCATGCCGGGCAGCGTAGACGTCAGCCGGCGGCGAGCCGGTAGACCGGCCCGCTGAGCGACACGACGTACACCCGCCCGCGCGCGTCCTCGCCGAACGACGAGATCTGCTCGACCTTCGCGACGCCCGCGATCGCGGCGTCGCCGGTCGCCGAGCCGGAGGCGAGCTTCGCCGAGCGCAGCTCGCCCTTGCAGAGGTCGCCGTAGACGTAGCGGCCGGCGAGCGCGGGCAGGCCCGGGTCGCGCACGACGTACCCGCCGGTCACCGAGCAGTTGCCGGCGTCGTGGGAGAGCTCGAGCACGGGCGGCACGTGGCCGTCCGCCGGCTCCTCGAAGTTGCGCCGGCTGCCCTCGAACGGCCGCCAGCCGTAGTTGGCGCCGCTGGCCTCCCCCTTGCGCGCGAAGTCGATCTCCTCGACGGCGTTCTGCCCGACGTCGCCGATCGTCAGGTCGCCGGTCGAGCGGTCGAAGGAGAAGCGCCACGGGTTGCGCAGGCCGTAGGCGTAGATCTCGCCGCGCGCCCCGTTGCGCCCGGCGAACGGGTTGCTCGCGGGGATCCCGTACGGACGGCTGCCCGCGCGGCGCGGATCGATGCGCAGGATCTTGCCGAGCAGGCTGCCGAGGTCCTGCCCGTTGCCGCGGCTGCCGTGCTGGTCGTTGGCGCCGCCGCCGTCGCCGGTGCCGATGTAGAGCAGGCGGTCGGGACCGAAGACGAGCAGGCCGCCGTTGTGGTTGGCCTCGACGCCGTCGTAGCGCAGGACCGTCCGCGCGCTCGAGCGGTCGGCGCGGTCGCCGCTGGAGCGCGAGCGGCGGTACTCGACGACCCGCTGCAGCCCCGCGCGGTCGGTGTAGTTGACGTAGAAGCGGCGCGTCCTGGCGTAGTCGGGCGCGAAGGCCATCGACAGCAGCCCCTGCTCGCCGCCGGCGGTGACGATCGAGCGGATGTCGAGAAACGGTCGCGACAGCGGCTTGCCCGCCTTCAGGACGCGGATCGTCCCGCCCTGCTCGACGACGAAGAGCCGGCGGCGGTCGGCCGGCGGAGCCGCGACGTACACGGGCGTGTCGAACCGGCCGAGGCCGACGAGCCGGACGCCGGTCTGCGCGGGACGCGCCGCCTGCGTCTCCTTCGTGACCTGCGCGGTCGCGACCGGCGCCTCGGCGGCGCTGCCGCCGTCGTCGGACGAGCCGCATCCTGCGAAGAGCGCAGCGGCTGCGACGAGCGCGAGAAGCGGCGCGACGCGGGTCACGCAGCGCAGGATGGCAAACCGCCGCGGGGTCTCGTCGCAGTCGGCCACGGCGCGGGCGGCTCAGCGCGGCGGCCGGAAGCCGGCCGCCTGTAGCGCGTCCGCGCCCGAGCCGTTCGTGAGGCCGTCGATGAACTGCTCGGCGGCGCCCTCGTGCTCGGCATCGGCTGCCATCGCGGCCTTGTAGGAGACGGCCGGATCCAGCCGCGGCGGCAGCCCGATCGCGCGCAGCTTCCCGCTCTCCGCGACGACGTCGGTCGTGTAGAGGAAGCCCGCGTCGGCCTGGCCGCGCATGATGCGGCCGGCGATCTCGGCGACGTCACCCTCCTCGTAGCGGACGTTGTCGAGGATCGCGCGCCGGCGCTCGGCGCCGAGACGGCGCAGCAGGGTCCGCGCGTAGGCCCCGACCGCGATGTCCTTCTCGCCCATCGCGATCTTCACCCCCGGCGTGGCGAGATCGGCGAGCGAGCGGACCTTCGCGCCCTCCTTCGGGACGGCCAGGACGAGCCGGCTGGAGGCGACCGTCTTCGGCTGCGGGACGAGGTCGTCGCCGACCCGGAGGTCCGCGAGCTTCGGGTCCGCCGAGAGGACGACGTCGGGTCCCTCCCCGTCGCGCAGCTGCTCGGCCACCTCGTCGAATCCGACGAACTCGATGCTGACCTCGCCACCGGCGAACGTCCGCTCGTAGTTCTGCAAGGGCGTGCGCAGCGACGGCTCGGCGGCGACGAGCAGCTCGTCGCTGCGCCCCTGCTGGCCGGCGTCGTCGGGCGAGCCGCAGCCGGCGACGAGCGCGGCGGCGACGGCGGCGAGGAGGGCGAGGCGGGCGCTCATGGGGCGACGGATTGCCCAGCGAGCGCGGTCCCTACACCTGCGGCAGCGTGCCCTCCACCCACGACGGCGGGCCGTCCTCGGGATGCTCCTGCTTCCAGATCGGCGCCTGCGACTTCACCGCATCCAGCAGCGCCCGCGCGCCCGCGAACGCCTCGCCGCGATGCCCGGCCGAGACCGCGATGACGACGCTCGGCTCCATGAGCTCGACGGTCCCCGTGCGATGCGCGACCGCGACCGCGGCCAGCCCGTGCTCGTCGACGACGGCCTGCGCGAGCTCGCGGATCTTCTCCTCGGCCATCTCGACGTAGGCCTCGTACTCGAGCGTCGGCACCTCGCGCGTCGTGCCGCAGAAGACGACGGTCGCGCCCGTCGACGCGTCCGCCACGAGCGTGCGCATCGCCTCCGGGTCCAGCGCCTCGCCGGTGACCTCGACGTGGCGCACCTCCCCCGCGCCGCCGCTGACGGGCGGCACGAGCGCGAGCTCGTCGCCCTGCGTCAGGGTGTGGTCGGTGCCGACGTACTCGCGCGCGACGGCGGTCACGAACGGCGCGTTCTCCGGCAGGCCCGCCAGCGCGCCCTCGCGCAGCCGCGTGATCGCGTCGGCGACCGTCGCCCCGTCGCCGAGCTCCAGCGCCACGGTGCCGGCGCCGGCGTGCTCGCGCAGGCTGGCGAAGAGCCGCACGGTAACGTCCATGCCCACCATGCTAGACAGCGAAGAGACCGGCCGGTCCGCCGCCTGATGGCCACCGCCGCGATCCTCACGATCAGCGACACGCGCTCGGCCGGGACCCGCACGGACACGACGACGGGCCTCATGACCGAGATCCTCGCGTCGCTGGACATCGAGGTCGTGCGGACCCGCCTCGTGCCCGACGAGCACGACGAGATCGCCGCTGCGATCGTCGACCTCGCGGCCGCCGCAGACCTCGTGCTGACCTCCGGCGGCACCGGCCTCGCGCCGCGCGACGTCACCCCCGAGGCGACGCGCGCGGTCATCGACCGCGAGGCGCCCGGGATCGCCGAGGCGATGCGCTCGGAGACCGCGAAGCTCCAGCGCCTGTCGTGGCTGTCGCGCGGCGTCGCCGGCACGCGCGGGCGCAGCCTCGTCGTCAACCTGCCCGGCAACCCGAAGGCCGTGCGGGAGTGCCTCGACGTCCTCGCGCCGATGCTCCCCCACGCGCTGAAGCTCGCGACGGGCGCCGACGAGCAGCACGCCTGAGCTACGGCGCGAAGTGCTCGGCGGAGATGCCGACGCGCTTGGAGAACGGGCTGTCGAACACGCCGCCGGGATCCAGCCGCGCGCGGACGTCCATCCAGTCGGCGTAGCGCGGGTACATCGACGCGACGAAGCCGTGGCTGCCGCTCAGCGTGTTGATGTGGCCCCAGTGCGGCCGGCCGCCGAGCGCGTACAGCGCCTCCTCGTAGGCCTTCAACAGCTCGATCCCGCCGTCGTTGCCGTTGAGGCCGATGAGCTCGATCATCATCGTGTCGCGGCCGTGCATCATCGAGAGGTACGCCGGTGAGGCCTTGACGAAGCGCAGCGCGATCGGCGAGCTCTGAAAGACCTTGCCGAGCTCGCGCCGCTCGCGGGCGACGCGGAAGATCGTCTCGACCGCCTCGATGTGGCGCCCGTCCATCGGCACGCCGATCTCGCACGAGTAGGCCGGCAGGATGTTCAGCGTCCCGATGTTGAAGACTCGAAAGCTGACCTCGTCGTACTCGTCCTTGACGAGCGACTTCACCGAGCCGCGGAGCATCGCGGGCGCCAGCCCCGGGGCGATGTCGAGGACGAGGTTGATGACCTGCGGCGTGAACGGAAACAGCGCCGCGGCCTCGACGAGCCAGTTGCGCATCCGCTTGTCCCACGGGCGGTTGCGCGGGTCGGCCGTCGTGTCGCGCGTCGTGACGAGGAACGGGTACGGATAGCCGTCGTCGTAGGGGCTGAAGGCGAGCTCGTAGTGCTCGTGCTCGTCGAGCACGGCGCCGGCCTCGAGGTCGGCGCGGATCTTCGCCCACGGGTGCATCGTGCGCACCTCGCGCATGTGGAACCGGTCGCGGACCTCGAGCATCGCGGTGCAGATGATTCCCATGCACCCCATGCCGACGCAGACCGCGTCGAAGACGTGGTCGTCCTGCACGAGCGTGCGCGCGCCGCCGTGGTGGGCCTCGAACGCGGCGCGGTCGGTCGGCCCGTCGGTGGGCTCGATGCGCTGGAAGCTGCCGTCCCCGACGACGACGTCGAGCGAGCGCAGCTGGTCGTTGAGCGGCCCGAACTCGATCCCCGAGCCGTGCGTCGAGGTCGAGGTCACGCCGGCGATCGTCTGGTGGTCGTAGCCGCCCATGTTCTCGAGGCCGAGCCCGTTGCGATCCAGCCAGGCGTTGAGCTCCTTGATGCGGGCACCGCCCTCGGCGCGGACGAGCCTGCGGCCGGCCCACTCCGCGCGCACGAAGTCCGGCTCGGGGGCGGGCACGCGCGCCATCCCGGTCGGCTTGAGGAGGAAGCCTTCGGTCAGCGCGACGTCCGACCACGAGTGCCCGGAGCCGACGGCTCGGACGTTGACGCCCCACTCGCGCGCGAGCCGCACGATCTCCTGGACCTCGGCGATCGTCCGCGGCTCGTAGATGCGCAGCGGGTCGATGCGCTGGTTGCCGAGGTGGTTGCGCCAGGTCTTGCGGACCTCGAAGCCGTTCACGGCGACCGCGCTTCGAGCAGGTGCTCGACGCCGCGCTCGGCGAGCGCGGCGATCGTCTTGGACGGGTTGACGCCGATCGCCGTCGGGACGATCGAGCCGTCGAGGACGTAGAGGCCGTCGTAGCCGTGCACCGCGCCCCACTCGTCGACGACGCCGGCCGCCGGGTCGTCGGACATCGGGCAGCCGCCGAGCGGGTGGACGGTGATGAACTTGCCCAGCGGTCCGGCGTCCAGCGCGAAGAACGACGTCGCGCCGGCCGCCGTCGCAAGCTCGCCGGCGACCTCGCGCATCCCGTCGAAGAGCCGCTGCGAGCCCTGCTTGCTCCAGCGGATGTCAAAGCGGCGAAACAGCGGCGTCAGGCGCATCCGCCCGTCGGCGGCGTCGCGGCCGATCATGAGGAAGACGAGCGTGTCGCCGATCGGCTTGAGCCTGCGCAGGTGCAGGTCGCGCGGCGACAGCTCGCGGTCCGACAGGCCGGCCTTCGCGGCGAGGTTCTTCGCGATGAGCCGGACGCGTCCCCAGCCCGTGATCGCGCGCACGCCGCGCACGATCTCCAGCAGCCCACCGAAGTTGTGCGGCAGCCCGCCGTCGGCGACCATGAAGCCGCGCTCGTCGCCGAGGTCCAGGCGGCTCGTCATGACCGGCCCGAAGTCCGTGCGCGCGCCCGCGACGTCCGCAGCCGACGGATCGATCGCGAGCGCCAGCGCATCGCCGTTGCCCGAGAAGCGCGTACCGAGCGCGGGCGACAGGCGCGGCAGCCGGCGGGCGTTGTGCAGCAGCAGCCGCGGGCTGCCGAGCGCCCCCGCGGCGAGCACGAGCACCGGCGCCGAGACGTCGCCCTTGACGGCGTACTGCAGGTCGCGGAAGCCGACGCGCCAGCTCTCGCCATCACGAGCGGGCGGGTCGATCCGCAGCACCTCGTGCAGCGGGTAGACCTCCGCCCCGTGCGCCTCCGCGCGGGCGACGTACGTGATGTCGACGGTGTTCTTCGACATCCGCGGGCAGCCGATGTCGCAGCGGCCGAGGTTGTCGCAGCCCTGCTGGTGGGCGCCGCTGAACGGATGACGGCGGGCGTCGCCGAAGTGCACCGCGATCGGCAGGCGGCTCGGCTCGCGGCCGGCGTGCGCGGCCATCGCGTCGAACGCCCGGATCTTCGGCAGCTCGAACTCGGGCGGCGTCTCGCGCGGTTGCAGCGCGTCCTCCGTGCGGTCGTAGTACGGCCGCAGCGAGGCGCCGTCGATCGCCGCCGGCCAGGCCGGGTCCTCGAAGATCGCGTCGGGCGCGCGCAGCTGGACGTTGGCGTAGACGAGCGAGCCGCCGCCGACGCCGGCCCCGGTGAGCACCGCGACGTCGCGCATGATCCGCAGGTCGAACATCCCGCCGGGGTTGTGGCGGCGATGCCAGAACGCCCGCGGCGCCTGCTCGGGGCGGTCCGGGTAGTCGCCGGGCCCGAAACGCCGCCCGCGCTCGAGCACACAGACGCGCCAGCCGCGCTCGGCCAACCGGCAGGCCGTGATCCCCCCACCGAATCCCGAGCCGACGACGATCGCGTCGTAGGCGCGCTCCATGCGGCCACACTACCCCCGCCGCGGACGGCTCCGGCGTGCGATCGGGCACGTTATGGAGCAAGGATGCAGGCGTCGTGCGCGGAGCGGGCGGCGTGCACCCGGCCGACGACCCGGCCGTGGCGGTCGAGCACCGTGAGCCGCCCGCCGCCGAGCGACGGCGTCACGACGCGACCGGCGCCCTGCTGGACGTTGTAGGAGCCGATCGCGACATCCGTCCGGCGCCGCAGCGCGGCATCGGACAGCGCATGGACCGCGAGCGTTCCGGCGTCCCCGCTGGCGACGTACGCGACGCCGCGGCCGAAGCTCACGTGCTGTGGCGCGGCGTCGGCGCCCAGCGTCCGCACGGGCCGGCGACCGGCGGCGGAGTACAGCGCGATCCGCCGCTCGCGAGCCGCCGTGACCCAGACGCGCCGGCCGCTCGGCGAGAAGCCGACGTCGTGGGCGAGGAACTCGGGGCGCACCCGCGCGGCGAGCCGCGGCCGTTCGGGGTCGCGGACGTCGAGCACGGCGATCTGCGCGGCGCTGGACCCCAGCGCGACCCAGACCTCGGCGCCGTCCGGGCGCAGCGTGAGGTGCCGCGCGCCGGCGCCGACCTGCACCCGGCGCAGCACCCGCCCGGCGACGATGTCGACGACCGCCAGCTCGCCGTACTCGGAATCGCTGACGTACGCGAGCCGGCCGCCGGGACGCACGGCGGCGTAGCGGGGCGCGCCGAAGCCGCGCAGCACGCGGCGTACGCGCAGCGGACGGCCGCCGAGCAGCGAGACGGCGCCCCCGGCCGCGTGCGCCACGACCGCGCGGCCGCCGGGCGCGCGCTCGATGCTGCGCGGGCCGGCGACCGTCGCGACGCGCCGCACGACCCGCATGCTCGCCAGCGAGACGACCGCGACGTGCTCCTCGGCGTCGGCGGTCACGAGCGCGAGGGGGGCGGCGCTCGCGGCCGGCCGGCGCGGCGCGGCGCCGAGCAGCAGCGGGGCTGCCGCGAGGCCGAGGCCGAGGAACTCACGCCGATCGATCATGCACGAGATACGCCGGCGCCGGCCGCGGGAGTCCCGCCGCACGTACGGTATGCGGCGATGAGCGAGCCGAGCCTGCGCGACTTCCTCGACAACGCCGACCGCACGCCGCCGCCCCCGCGCGAGCCCGACGCGCGCGTGCGCGAGTTTCACCGCAGCATGCCGGGCTACGCGACGACGGCCGTCGCGGAGGCACCCGGGACGGCGGCGGCGCTCGGGCTCGACCGCCTCGTCGTGAAGCTCGAGACCGAGCGCTTCGGGCTGCCGGCCTTCAAGGTGCTCGGCGCGTCCTGGGCCGCCTGCCGGGCGCTCAGCGCGCGCGCCCGCCGCGGGCGGCCCGCGGCGACGTTCGCCGAGCTGCGCGCGATCGCCGGCGGCCTCGGGCCGCTGACGCTCGTCGCCGCCACCGACGGCAACCACGGCCGCGCGGTCGCGCACGTCGCGGCGCTGCTGCACCTGCGAGCGCGCATCCTCGTGCCCGTCGGCACCGCGCGGGCGCGGATCGACGCGATCGCCGGCGAGGGGGCCGAGGTGCAGATCGTCGCCGGCAGCTACGACGAGGCCGTCGCGCTCTCCGCGCAGCTCGCCGGCGAGACCCACCTCGTGATCTCCGACACGTCCTGGGAGGGCTATGAGGAGGTCCCCGGCTGGGTGGCAGACGGCTACGCGACGATCTTCGGCGAGCTCTCCGAGCAGCTCGACGCGATCCCGCCGCTCGTCGCGATCCAGATCGGCGTCGGCGCGCTCGCCTCCGCGGCCGTGCGCGCGCTCGCGGCGCCCGGGCGCATCCTCGTCGGCGTCGAGCCGGCCGAGGCGGCGTGCACGCTCGAGGCGGTGCGGGCGGGCCACACGGTCCTCGTCCCGGGCCCGCACCGCTCGGTCATGGCGGGCCTGAACTGCGGCCTCGCGTCGCCGATCGCGCTGCCCGAGATGGCCGGCGGGATCGATGCCTTCTGCGCGATCGACGACCGCGCGGCCGAGCGCGCCCTGCGCCTGCTGCTCGCCGACGGCCTGGCCTGCGGCGAGACCGGCGCCGCGGGCGTCGCCGGCCTGCTGGCGCTGCGCGAGCACCGCCCGCGCGACACCTGGCGGAGCGTCGGCATCGCGGCGGACACGCCGCCGGCCGCCCTCGCGATCTGCACCGAGGGCCCCACCGATCCGGCCTCCTTCGAGCGCATCACGGCCCGGGTAACGGGCCCGGAGGCGGGGTAGCCCGCACCGAACGCGAACGTCAGGAGGCCCGAATGGCAACCCAGGAGCAGAACCCGCCCCCGATGGACCCCAACAGCAGCGAGGCCGACTCCACGCAGCTGGACCTCGCGCGCGAGCAGGGCAGGTCCTACCGCAAGGCCCTGGAGCACATGGCCGAGAACGTCGCCCACGACGGCGGCCTGCAGCCCGCCGGCGAGTACCTCGTCGGCTATGCCGTCGAGGAGGCCGAGGGGATGTACATGTGGGAGGACGGCAAGCTCGTCTGGCATGACCCCGAGGAGGAGAACCTCCACGTCGAGATCGCCGTCTGCGACGCCGCCGACGGGCGCTTCGTCCCCGGCTGCACCGTCACCGGGACGCTCGTCGATCCCGACGGCAACGAGGTCGGCACCCACGAGCACGAGCTGCTCTGGCACCCGATGATCTACCACTACGGACGCAACTGGAAGGTGCCGAAGGACGGGACCTACACGCTGAAGGTCCGCATCGATCCGCCGACCTTCATGCGCCACGACGAGATCAACGGCTGCCGCTTCAAGGAGACCGTCGAGACGACCTTCAAGGGCGTCGAGGTCGAGCGCGGCCAGGACTGACCGCCGGGGCCGGCCGCCGTCAGGCGGTGGCGCCCGCGCGCGTCATCGCCGCGTCGGCCAGCGCCCACGCGGCGAGACCCGTGACGCCGGCCGCGATGAAGACCGCCGGCCAGGCGCCGACCGCGTCGGCGATGAGGTGCGAGCCGGCGAACGCGCCGATGTAGACGAGCAGCAGCGCGGCGGTCCGCGCCGGCCCGGCGCCGCGCTGCCAGCGGGTGGCGCACCAGCCGGCGCCGAGGATCAGCACGATCCCGCCGAGCGCGCGCACGCCGGTCGCCTCGGCGACGCCGAAGCCCAGCAGCAGCGAGCCGGCGGCCACCGGCCACGTGGCGGTTCTCATGCGCGAACCGTAGCGGTCGGCTCAGGGCGCGTACGAGAAGGGATGCTTGAACGCGCGCATCGCCGACGACTGCTCGACGTCGAGCTCGACCCGCACGCCCGTGCGCAGGTCCTCGACGCGCACGGTCACCGCGTCGTCGGCGGGGTGCCAGAGGAGGAAGACGTCCAGCGCGCCGCTGCGGCGGCGGGCCAGCTCGCGCGGGGCCAGATCCTGCGCGACCGGCTCGAGCGTCGCGGTGGTCATCGCGTCACGCGCACCTGGCCGAGCTCGAGCGCCAGCGGGAAGGCCGGCTCCTGGCTCGGGGGATCGGCGAGGCCGAAGAGCTCGAGGGCCGCGTCCACGCCGGCCTCGCCGTCGGCGCGCAGGCGGCGCGTCGGCTCGTGCAGCAGGCGGCGGACGATCGTGCGGGCGAGCACGCCGACGCGCTCGCGATCGGCCTCGGAGAGGTCCTCCCAGCGGCGCTCGTTCTCGCTCAGGACCTGGGCGACGATCGCCTCGGCGTGCTCGTGCAGCGCGGCGACGGCCGGGGCGGCGCCGTAGCCCGCGAGCCACTGCTCGAAGCGGCGCTCCTCCTCGGCGACGAGCGCGGCCGCCTCGGCGGAGTGCGCGTGGCGCTCGTCGCGGTTGGCCTCCAGGCGACGGTCGACGTCGTCGAGGTCGAGCAGCGTCACGCCGGGGACGTCGCCGGCGGCGGGATCGACGTCGCGCGGCATGCCGAGGTCGACGATGACGAGCGGGCGGCCGCCGCGGGCCTCCATCGCGCTCGCGACGACGGCGCGGTCGACGATCCGCACCGCGGCGGCGGTCGCCGTGAAGACGACGTCGGCGCGCTCGAGCTCGCCGGGGATGTCCGAGAGGGTGGCGGCGCTGCCGAGCGATCCGGCGACGTCGGCGGCGTGCGAGCGGTGGCGGCTGGCGACGATGACCTCCATGCCCTCGTCGGCGAGCGCGCGGGCGCTGAGGGCGCCGCTCTGGCCGGCGCCGACCACGAGGACGCGCCTGCCGGCGAGCGATCCCGCGGCGTTGCGGGCGAGCTCGACGGCCACGGAGGAGACCGACGCGCCGCCGCGCCCGAGCGCCGTGCGGCTGCGCACGCGCCCGCCGCTGGTCAGCGCGTCGCCGAAGAGCCGGCCGGTGACGGGGCCCGCCGAGCCGGCCGCGCGCGCCCGTTCGAGCGCGCGGCGGACCTGCCCCTGGATCTCGGCCTCGCCGAGGACCATCGACTCGAGGCCCGCGGCGACGGCGAAGAGATGGCGCGAGACCTGGGCGCCGCGCAGGACGTGGACGTGGCCGATGAGCTCGTGCTCGGAGGCGCCGGCGATCCGCGCCAGCGCGCCGAGGGCCGCGCGCCGGGCGGCGGCCGCGTCGAGCGTCGCGACGTAGATCTCCGTGCGGTGGCAGGTGCACAGCGCGATCGCCTCGTCGACGCCGTGGACGGCGACGAGATCTGCCGAGAGCCGGGTCGCGCCGTCCGCCGACAGCGCGAGGCGCTCGCGCATGTGCAACGGAGCCGTCTGATGGGAGACGGAGATCGCGACGAGATCCACGTGGCAATCGTGGCGGGCGGGCCCCGTCTACCGCAACGGTGGACGTCGCAGCACTCGGTGCGGGTTGCCGCACCCTCGTGCGAGGTTCCGTCGCGCCACGACGTGCACGCCGCCGGCGGTCGTGACGAAGACGCCGCCGTCTGAGAGGACATCTCCTGCCCTCTCGGGCCCGCTGAGCAGGGCGGTCTTCGCCCGCACCTCCGCCTCCAGCCCGGTCGGCGCGACCGCCGTCGCCTGGATGATGCCGGTGTCGGCGGGCGCGCCGGTGCGCGGGTCGACGAGGTGGTGGCCGGCGTCCCAGGCGCGGCGCGTCACTCCGCTGGTGGCGATCGCGCCGCGGGCGACGCGCAGGCGGTGGATCGACGCCTCGCCGTCGGGCGCGGCGACGTCGACGGCGCGCGCCGGCGCCTCCCAGCCGCCGACGCGCAGGTCGCCGCCGCAGTCGATCGCCCAGGTCCGGCAGGGTCCCAGCGCGGTGGCCATGAGATCGGCGGCCAGACCCTTGCCGAGCCCGCCGCTGTCCAGCCGCGTGCCCGGCGGGCGGCGCACCGCGTCGCCCTCGACGGCGACGTCAGCCCAGCCGGCGCTCGCCGCGACCGCCGCGCCGGCCGTCCAGCCGGCGCTCGCCGCTCCGGGTTCCCAGTGGCGCCGATAGCCGGCCGCCTCGACCGCCGGCAGGCACGTCGCGTCGACGAGGCCGCCGGAGACCTCGCCCGCCCAGGCGACGGCGGCGGCGAAGCGGCGCAGCAGCGGCTCGGCGGGCACGAGCTCGCGCGGGTCGCCGTTGAGCCTGCAGAGGTCGCTGCCCGGCTCGAAGCGGGTGAGACGGCGGTGGACGTCCTCGGCGATCCGGCGCGCACGGCGCAGCGCGGCGGCGACGGCGACGGCCTCGCCCGAGGCGCGCACGGCGACCGTCCCGCCGAAGCACGGGAAGCGCTCGATCCGCTCGGGCCGGGGTTTCACGCCGCCATCGTGGCGCCCGAGCCTGGGAGACGGCTGAGGATCGCGCCCAGGAGATTCCCAGCAACCGCTCATGCAGCACTTGCATCCGCGGGGGATCGTTCTCGCATGCCCTCAGCGACCCCCGAACCCACCGGCGAGCGCCGCGTCGCCGCCCTGCAGGCCCGCCTCGACCGGACGCGGCGGATCGCGCAGCTGCGAAGCCGCGTCGTCGCGACCGCCCTCGGCACGTTCGTGCTCGCCTTCGGCCTCGTCGCCTTCGACGGCTCGATGGGCACCGCGGCGCCGAGCTCGGCGTCCGGCACGGACATCTCGTCGGCGCCCGGCGCGGGGATCTCGACAGAGCCCGATGCGGAGATCTCGTCCGAGCCCGACGCGGGGTTCTCACCGGAGCCCGACGCGGGCGCCTCGACGCAGCCGCTCACGACCTCGCAGTCCTAGCCGGCATGCTCGGCGAGCATTTCTTCTGGATCACGAGCCGCGCCGCCGGAATCGCGGCGCTCCTGCTCGCGAGCGCCGCCGTCGGGCTCGGGCTCGCCCTCGGCGGGCGCCTCACGAAGGCGAGGGCCCAGGACCTGCGGCCCGTCCACGAGGCGCTGTCGCTGTCCGCACTGGGAGCGCTCGTCCTGCACGCGCTCGCGCTGCTGGGCGACAGCTTCATGCACCCGAGCCTCGCCGACATCACGATCCCCTTCGCCAGCGGCTACGAGCGCCTGTGGACGACGACCGGGATCGTCGCCGGCTGGCTGCTCGTCGTCCTCGGGCTCTCGTTCTACGCGCGGGCGCGCATCGGCGTCCAGCGGTGGCGCAAGCTGCACCGCTACACCGCCGTCGCCTGGCTCTTGAGCATCGGGCACGCGCTGGGAGAGGGCACGGACGCCGGGCGCCTGTGGTTCCTCGCGGCGGTCGGGATGGTCGTGCTCCCGACGCTCGCGCTGCTCGTCCAGCGTCACGCCGGCGCGCTGCCGGCGGCGCGCCGGGCGCCGGACGCCACCGCTAAGACGTGAATATCACTGTGTGTATCACACGTAAGCGTTGATTCATCTGCGCGGTTTAACCCGCGGACGCCTCGGGATCTCCGTGGCGTTGTACTCGTCGTAGCGGGTGAGGAACTCCTGCAGGATCTCCCCGGTGATCATGAGGTCCTTGGCTGAGGTGTGCAGCGTCTCCATGCCGCGGCGGGTCAGCTCGTAGGTCCGCCGGTCGGGCCCCGTCGTCGACTTCTCCCAGTGAGACCGGACCAGCCCGTCGCTCTCGAGCGCCCGCAGCGCGCGGTACAGGCGCCCGGGATCGTCACGCCCGAAGCCGAGGGGGCGCAGGCGCTCGAGCAGGTCGTAGCCGTGCGCCGGATGCTCGCGCAACAGCAGCAGCAGGCACGGCCGCAAGAAGTTCTTGGGCAGGACCTGCGCCGGTGTATGGTCGATGGCGATGGCCGATGATTCCGGGTCGGTCTTGGGCACGCAGCGACAACCCCCCACCTCATCACGACGCCCCCCCGATCGTGATTTTCGCTGACGCTGACACTTTATCTCTCATCGCGGACGTGTGACTTTCGGTGCAGTGCGTTGCGTGACGGTTCAGTCCCCGGGCGGGCCGCCCAGCAGCACCGTGTCCACGAGCAGGAACAGCGCGACGAGTGCGACGATGATCGCGAAGGCCCTGCCGACGACCGCCTGCGGGACGCGCTGGGAGACGATCGAGCCGCAGATCGCGCCGACCCCCGTCGAGGCCGCCAGCGCGGTGGTCAGCGCGACGTTCACCGCGGCCCCCACCGCGATGTGGCTCAGGAGCCCGGCGATCCCGGTGATCGTCAGGATGACGAGCGAGGTCGCGACCGCGCGGCGCAATCCGAAGCCGAGCGCGAGGATGAGCACGGGCACGATCATGAAGCCGCCGCCGACCCCGAAGAACCCGGTGAGCGCGCCGACGGCGAGCCCGGCGACGACCATGCGCCCGACGCGGAGCTCGGGGCACGGCCCGGTCTCCTCGCCGGCGCTGCGCGCGGCGCGCTGCCAGGTCGCCGTCGACGCGGCGAGCATGACCGGGACGAACGACAGGATCAGCACCCGGCCGCTGACGGCGGTGTTGCCGATCGCCCCGACGAGCGAGCCGGCGGCCGCCGGCGCGGCGAACATCAGGGCCGCACGCCAGCACACGTGGCCGCGCAGCGCGCCGGCGCCGGCACCGGCGCTCGCGGCCACCGCGACGACGATGAGCGAGGCCGTGGAGGCGGGCCCGATCGGCTCGCCGAGGACGTAGACGAGGACGGGCAGGCCGAGCACGCCGCCGCCCCCGCCGATTGCGCCCACCACGAGGCCGATGGCGATCCCCAGCGGGATCGCGAGCAGGACGGTCGCGTCCACGTTCCGGTCCATCGTACCTCCGCCGCGCCCGCGATCGGCGCGGCGGTTGGCGCTCGCGCACGGACGCCGGGGGTTCGGTTCGGCATCGGCACACATTCCCATCGCGTCCGCGGGAGGCGACGATGGTCGTCGTCATCGCCCCGGGAGGATCCGATGAACCTGGCTGAGAACCTGCGCTCGTCCGCCGCCGTGGCGCCGGAGGCGCCGGCCTGCAAGCTCGACGACGAGGTGCTGTCCTACGCGGCGCTCGACGACGCGTGCGCCCGCGTCGCGGGGCTGCTCGCGGCGAAGGGGATCGAACCGGGCGACCGCGTTGGGCTCATGCTGCCCAACGTCCCGCTGTTCGTCGTCGTCTACTACGGGATCCTGCGCCGCGGCGCCACGGCGGTCCCGATGAACGTCCTGCTCAAGGGCCGCGAGACCGCGCACTACCTCTCGGACCCCGGCGCAAAGGCCGTGTTCGCCTGGGCACCGTTCGCCGAGCACGCGCGGACCGGCGCCGCTGAGGCCGGCGCGGAGTGCATCGAGGTCGCACCCGGCGAGTTCGAGCAGCTTCTGGCCGCCGCCGGGCCGAAGTACGGCTGCGGCCTCGGCGTCTGCCAGGCCTGCACGAGCCACATCAACGGCAAGGCCTTCAACCCCTGCAGCGTGCCGATCTCGCTCATCCGCTCGTCGGACAAGATCACGACGATCGAGGGCCTGCCAGCGACCGTCGGCAAGGATCTGCACCCGATGCAGGCGGCCTGGCTGGACAAGGACGTCGCCCAGTGCGGCTTCTGCCAGCCCGGCCAGATCATGACCGCCGTGGCGATGGTCAACGAGGCCAAGGCCAAGAACCGCAAGGTCTCCGACGCGCAGCTCGAGGAGATGCGCAACGTCTGCCGCTGCGGCACCTACCCCCGGATCCGCGAGGCGATCCGGGCGGGCGAGGCCAACATGCCCAAGCCCAAGCGCAAGAAGAAGAAGGCCAAGCCGAAGCGCAAGGCGGCCGCGAAGCGCGCCGCGTAGCCGCGCGCTGCGAGGGTGTGGCGAACGGCCTCCGGTCTGCGAGGCCGATTCGTCACACCCCCGGGCAATCGGGGCGCCCGGATTTGAACCGGGGACCTCACCGACCCGAACGGTGCGCGCTACCAGGCTGCGCCACGCCCCGATGCGCGGGGATTATCTCACGACGCGGCCGCGAGGCCTCAGGAGGACCCTGCGACCGCTCGGTAGTAACGGACGGCGAGACCGGTGATGAGGGTCTGCAGCGCCGATTCGAGCGTCACGCCCTCCTTGTCGGCGTAGCGCTGCGCGCCCGCGTCCTCGACGCGCTGGGCCTGGCTGATGACGTCGTCCATGAGCTCGGGGTGGCGGTCGGCGAAGTACGCGCCCAGCGCATAGAGGGCGGTGTCGGTGAACGGCTCGAGCTCCGCCCCGGAGCCGGCGTCGCTCAAGGCGCGAGTCGGCCGGCGATCGTGGTTCGCAGCGTCTCGGCCACCGTGGCGGTGACGGTATCGAGGGCGGCGGTCGGCGCAGGCGGCGGCTCGAGGCGCGCCTGCGTCGGGGCCGGCGCCGGCAGCGTGCCGGTCGCGATGCCGGCGGAGTGCTCGACGACGCCGGGAACCGACGGCACCCTGATCGCGCCGGGTGCGGGCTCGGAGGGCGGCGTCGCAGACTCGCCGATCGCGCCGAGCGTGCCCGGCAGGTCCGGGCTCGGCGCGGGTGCGGCGGGCAGGCGCCCCGGCGCGACGGGCGTCACGGCCGGCCCGTTCGCCGCGGCCGGCGGCGCGATGGCTGTGCGATCGCCGACAGGGCCGACGAGCGTCGAGCCTGGCTGCGGCGGCGTGGCGGTGCCGGCAGCCGGCGGGCCGACGGCTCGCGCGGGCGCGGGCGCGGCGGAGCCGGTCGGCGTGGCCGGCGCATCCTCCGAGCCTGCGGGCGCGGTCGCGCCCGTGGCGGGCGCGGACGACGTCTCGGCAGGCGACGCCGCGGCAGGCGACGCCGCGGCAGGCGACGCCGCGGCAGGCCGGGGCGCCCGGCGCGACGGCGCGAGGGCCGCCGCGGGCGCGCGGTCCTGCGGCGCGCTCGTCGCGCCTGACGGGACGGCGGGCGCCCGGCTCTCGTGGATCGCGGCGCCGGCGCCGAGGCTCGCGACGGCGACCGTCGCGACCGTCGCCAGGGCCTTCGACCACCCCGACGCCGTCACCGGGTCGACGGCACTCGCGAGCGAAGCCCAGTTCGCCACGGAGCCCGAGTGCGAGTGCGACAGCAGGCCGCCGTCGTCGTCGCCGCCGCGGCGGCGCAGGAACATCGGAATGGGGATGAGCGCGGCGATCTTCGCCGCGGCGGCGGCGGCCGCCGGGCGGGCCGCCGCGGCGGCGACGTCGAGGTCGACGCCCGCCAGCCGCGCGTAGCGCCGGCAGGGCTGGCAGTGGGCGATGTGGCGGGCCATGCGGCGCTGGTCGCGCAGGCCCGTCGCGCGCCCCCCCGACGTGTCGACGATCCGCTGGACGCGCAGGCAGCGCTCGCCGCTGACGAGCTCCTCGTACTCCTCGCTCAGGCGCTTGCGCGCGCGAAAGAGCGTGCTCTCGACGCCCGGCCGGCTCATGCCCAGGCGCTCGCCGATCTCGCGGTAGGAGAGCCCCTCGAACTCGCGCATGACGAGGATCTCGTGGTGCGTCTGCGACAGCCCGCCGAGCGCGCCGCAGAGGTTGTCGAAGGCGAGCTTCGCGTCGATCGCGGAGTCCGGCGTCACGCCGGGGCCGGCGAGGCGCCCGTGATCCTCGGCGCCGACGCCGTCCTGGGCGTCGAAGGAGACCTCGTTGGTGTTGCGCGACCGGCGCCAGGCGTCGATGCAGGCGTTCTTGGCGATCTCGTAGATCCACGGCTTGAAGGCGATCGCGGCGTCGGTCTCGCGCATGCGGCGCAGCGCCGACATGAAGACCTCCTGCGTGATGTCCTCGGCGCGGCCGTGGTCGTGGACCATGCTGCGCACGTACGCCGTGATCCGGCTCTGATAGCGCCGGTAGAGCGCCTCGAACGCGCGGTCGTCCCCGGCGCGGACGCCTGCGACGAGATCCAGATCATCGACCTCGTGAACCGCTGGCGTGCTGACGACTGCCAAGGCCGACATGACTTCCCCTATCCGGTGGCTCTGCTGGTGGCACCGCCCGGGCGCGTCATGCGTTCCGGTTGTCCTGCGGCGACCGGTGAACTGTAGCGTTCACCGGCGTGCTGCTCAACCTGCTCGGTTACCTCGACGACCTGCTCGAGCCCGCGCGCTACAGCGACTACTGCCCGAACGGTCTCCAGGTACCCGGACCGCGGGAGGTACGCACGGTCGTGACCGGCGTCTCGGCGAGCGCCGAGCTCTTCGAGCGCGCTGCCGAGCACGACGCGGACCTCGTCCTCGTCCACCACGGCCTGTTCTGGAACGGCGCGCCGCTTGCGCTCTCGCAGGCCGCCAAGCGCCGCCTGCAGCTCCTCTTCGACCACGACATGGCCCTCGCCGCCTACCACCTGCCGCTCGACGGCCACCCGGAGGTCGGCAACAACGCGCTGCTGGCACAGGCGCTCGGCTGCGCGACGAGCGGGCCGTTCGCGCTGCACGAGGGCATGCCGATCGGCTGCAGCGGCCGCTTCGCCGACGGCGGCATCGGCGCGGGCGAGCTCGTCGGTCGCATCCGCGAGCTCACCGGCCGCGAGCCGCTGGCGTTCCTCGACGGCCCTGATCGCGTCGAGACGGTCGGCATCGTCTCCGGAGCCGGCGCGGACTACCTCGCCGACGCCGTCGCGGCCGGCCACGACGCCTTCCTCACCGGCGAGCCGGCCGAGCGCGTCATGACGCACGCGCGCGAGGAGGGCATCCACTTCATCGCCGCGGGCCACTACGCGACGGAGACGTTCGGCGTGCGCAGGCTGGGGGAGCTGCTCGCCGAGCGCTTCGAGATAACGGCGCATTTCGTCGATGTTCCGAACCCCATCTGACGTTTCCCATTGAGCCCGTCCTCCGAGGGTGGTACAAGACGTGTGTGCTCTAAACCACACAGGAGGGTCGTTGCCGATGCCCAATCACCTCACCCCCACGGAACTCGCGCGCGAAGCAGGACTCGAACGCCGCGACGTGATCTCCAAGTGCATGGAGCTGGGGGTGCCGATTTTTCAGGGCAGGATCGATAAGACGCTTTTCCTGACGAGCCTCAGCGCGGAGCAGCGCGGGGAGCCGATCAAGGTCTAGCCGCGCCCTGCTGTCTGCCGTATCCGCGCCCGCGTCCCCGCGGGCGCGCGCACATCCGGGTCCGGTACACGCGGACTAGGCCCCGCGCGACTCCTCGGCGGACTGGCGCAGCAGCGCGCCGGTCGTCTGCTCGAGGATCTTGCGCCAGGCCCGCGTGCGCCCCTGCTCGGCCTCGAAGTGCTTCATGACGTTGCGCACGCGCGTCGCGGAGATCTGGATGCCGTGGCGCTTGCAGATCTCGCGGAAGCGCGGGTAGCCGAAGGCGAGCTGCGTCGTCACCGACTGGAAGCCGTGGCGCGCGATCTCCACGCGCGACGTGAAGTTCATGATCGAGGTCTGGAACATGAGCTCGTCGTCGGGCTCGGGCTCGATGAGGATGATGTCGACGCCCGGGTAGCGCTGCTCCCACTGGCGCGCCATCTCGTGCAGCCGCTGGTAGGCGACCATCTTGAAGGCCTGGTAGCCGATCTGCGGGAAGCCCATGTCGCTGACGTGGCGCGTCCGCGTCCCCGACAGCGTCCGGATCTTCGTCTTGAAGTCGTTGACGTACGGCACGAGCGGGTTGACGACGACGATGAACTTCGCGCCGGCGTTCACCGCGATGTCGAGGTTCGTCGTCGAGACGATCCCGCCGTCGACGAGCTCGCGGTCGCGGACCTTCACCGGCGCGTAGACCATCGGCAGCGCCGTCGAGGCGCGGACGGCCGTCGAGATCGGGATGTCGTCCCAGCCCTCGGCGCCGAAGACGATCCGCTCGCAGGTGTCGAGGTCGGTCGCCGTGAGGTACAGCTCGGCGTTCAGCATCCGGAAGTCGTCGCTGCGCGGCTCCTCGCCGAGCACCGTCTTCAGGTACTTCTCGACCCCCGAGCCGGTGTAGGCGCCCGACGGCAGGCCCTCGGCGAGCGCGAGGATCACATCCATCGCGGAGACCTGCCCGATCTCCCCGACGAGCCCCCGCAGGAGCTGGAGGCTGCGGAACGGCAGCGTCACCGCGCTGCGCGCGTAGCCGGCGAGGTTCGGCCGCAGGAGGCTGCCGAGATCGGCCTCCGGGAACGGCGACGGGCGCTGGTGGTTGACGACCCGCATCATCTCCTCGGGCGTGATCCCGTTGACGGCCATCGCGCCCACGAACGAGCCCGCGCTCGTGCCGACGTAGACGTCGAAGTCGTTGACCGTCCGGTTGACGGTCAGGAGGTCGAGGGCGCGGAGGGCGCCGATCTCGTAGACGCCGCCGGTGAAGCCGCCGCCGCCGAGCACGAGCGCCGTCTTGGAGCGCTTGGGGCGGCGGCCGTTGCGGGGCCGGGGCCCGTCCTTGGCCTTCGGGTCGAGCTTGACGACCTTGCCCATGAAGGCTGATTCTACGGCCCGCGGCACACGAGTTCGACGTTCGGCCGCTCCATCGCGACCGCTGCGCTGTTGTCTACGCACGATGCGCCGGCTCCTCGCCACCCTGCTCGCCGTCGCCTCTCCCCTGGCGGTAGCGGCCCCCGCGTCGGCCTTCGGCGAGCCCGACCTCCAGGCCAGGATCGCGCGCGAGATGCGCCTCGCCGGGCCCGCCTCGGGCGCCTACGTCCGCGATCTCGACAGCGGTGAGGAGCTCTTCGCGCTGCGCGAGAACGTCGCCCGCATCCCGGCCAGCGTCGAGAAGCTCTACGTGACCGCGAGCGCGATGCTGCGCCTCGGCCCGTCGGCCACGATCGACACGACGGTCGTCGCCGATGCTCTGGCGCCGGTGGACGCGCTCGGCGTCCTGCACGGCGATCTCGTCCTCGTCGGCGCCGGCGACCCGTTCTTCGGCGACGCGCCGGCGGCCGCGCTCGCGCGCGCGGTGCGGGCGGCCGGGATCGTGTCGATCGACGGCGCCGTCGTCGGCGACGAGAGCCGCTTCGACGCCCTGCGGTCGGGAACCTCGACGCGCTACGACTTCGAGCTCGGCGGTGTCCTCAGCGCCCTCGCCTACGACCGCGGGATCTTCCGCGGCACGGCCCGCACGGACGCCGGCCGCTTCGCCGCCGCCCGCTTCGCGGCGCAGCTCAGGGCCGCGGGCGTGCAGGTCAGCGGCCGCAGCCGCGCCGGCACCGCGCCGCCGGGAGCGCGTCAGATCGCCGCCGTGCCCTCGCGCAGCGTCGGCGAGCTCGCGCGCTTCGTCAACGTCCCGTCGAACAACTTCGCAGCCGAGATGCTGCTGAAGCTCCTCGGTGCGCGCTTTCGCGACGTGGGCTCGACGGCCGCCGGCGCCGATGTCGCGCGCGACACGCTCGACGACTTCGGCGTGCGCCCGCGGATCGTCGACGGCTCCGGCCTCTCGCGCAGCGACCGCACGACGCCGCGCCAGATCGTGCGGCTGCTCGAGCGGATGCACAACCAGGACGTCGCGGCCTCCTTCCGCGCGTCGCTCGCTGTCCCCGGCTCCACCGGCACCGTCAAGCGCCGGATGCGCGGCACCGTCGCCCGCCGCTGCCGCGTGAAGACCGGGACGCTGCGCGACGTCAGCTCGCTCGCCGGCTACTGCACGACGCTCGACGGCCGCGAGCTCGGCTTCGCGCTGCTGTTCAACCGGGTCCACCCGTCGGCGGCGAAGAAGATCGAGGACCGCATCGCCGTTGCGATCGCGCGCCTCGACGAGGATGGTCCGGCCTCTCCGGACAGCGGTGGAACCACGCCAACTCCCTGAGCCCCGCATTGCGCCGGTAAGTGGTCGTTGACTATAGTGCCGCGCGTTTGTCGACCAAGGAGGCTGAGGGTATGCAGGGGCGCCGGATCGCCGCACTCGTTGCGGTGCTCGCCACGGGCGGGTTGACCGCCGGCTGCGGCGACGATGAGGACGAGACGGCGACGGAGAAGCCCGCAGCGGCGGCGCCGGTCGCCTTCGCGATCGAGGCCACCGCGGAGAGCGACAAGAAGCTCGTGATGGCGTTCCCGCCGACGGTCAGGGCGGGGCTCGTGAACATGACGCTGAAGAACTCCGACACGCGGCCGCGTTCGGCGCAGATCATCCGCGTCACCGGCGATCAGACCGTCGACGACGTCCTGAAGGTCGTCAACGCCGACGAGACGAAGATCCCGGCGTTCATGCAGGACGGCGGCGGCATCGCAGCCGTGAAGCCCGGCGAGACCGGCACCGCGTCGCAGGTGCTCGCTCCCGGCCGCTACGTCATCTGGGATGACGATGGCGGCGACGAGGAGGATGCGCCGAGCAACGACGAGCTCGGGGCCAAGGGCGAGTTCCAGGTCACCGGCCCGGCCGTGAAGGCCGAGCTCCCTTCCCAGCCGGCGACGGTCACCGCGACCGACGAGGGCGACAAGGAGTACGGCTTCGCCTTCAGCGGCCTGAAGCCGGGCGAGAACAGGGTGCGCTTCGAGAACACCGGAGAGCAGCTGCACCACGCGCTGTTCATCCCGATCAACAAGGGCAAGACGATCGCCGAGGTCGAAGAGGCCTTCAAGACCGACGACTTCAAGGGCCCGCCGCCCGTGGACTTCGCCAAGGGCACCGGGACCGTCGTCATCGACGCGGGCGTCGCGCAGAACATCACGCTCGACCTTCCCGCCGCGCGGTACGCGGTCATCTGCTTCCTCAGCGACCGCAAGGGCGGCAAGCCGCACGTCGCCAAGGGCATGATCGACGAGCTGACGGTCGAGTAACGCGCCGTTCGGCAGGCGGGGCTGCCTCAGGCCAGCAGGGCCAGCAGCCCCGCCTCGTCGAGCACCGGCACGCCGAGGCGCTCGGCCTTCTCGAGCTTGGAGCCCGGCGACGCGCCCGCCACGACGTAGTCGGTCTTCTTCGAGACGCCCGACGTCACCCGCCCGCCGCGCCCCTCGATGCGCTCGGTCGCCTCCTCGCGGGTCAAGTCGGGCAACGTGCCGGTCAGGACGAACGTCTTCCCGGCCAGGGGGCCCTCGCCAGGCGGCGGGCCCTCGAGCTCCATCCGCACGCCGACGGAGCGCAGGTCGGCGATGAGCGCGCGCATCTGCTCGTCGGCGAGCTGCTCGGCGATCCGCTCGGCCATCTTCGGCCCCACGCCCGACGTCTGCAGGATCTCCTCGGGGGTCGCGGCCAGCAGGGCGTCCATCGTCCGGAACCGCTGCGCGAGGTTGCGGCCGGTCACGAAGCCGACCTCCTCGAGGCCGATCGCGAAGAGCAGGCGCCCGAACGGGCGCTCGCGCGACCGGGCGATGTTCTCGACGGTCCTGTTCGCCGAGATCTCGCCGTAGCCCTCGAGCTCCTGAAGCTGCTCGGATGTCAGGCGGTAGAAGTCGGCGGCCGTCGTCACGAGCCCCGCCTGCTGCAGCTGGCCGACCTGCTTCTCGCCGAGGCCGTCGATGTCCATCGCGCCGCGCGAGACGAAATGCTTCAGCAGCTGCCACTGGCGGCCGGGGCAGAGGCGGTTCGGGCACTTCGTGAAGACGCCCTCCGCGGGCTTGACCGTCGGCGTGTCGCACGAGGGGCAGCGCGCGGGCGGGCGCGGCAGATCGGCGCGGCCGGGCCGCTCGACGGCGTGCGGCGCGGGCGAGAGGACCTGCGGGATGACGTCGCCGGCGCGCAGGACGATGACCTCGTCGCCGACGCGCAGGTCCTTGCGCGCGAGGTCCTCCTCGTTGTGCAGCGTCGCGAGCTTCACGGTCACACCGCCCACGTGGACGGGCTCGAGCGCGGCGAACGGGTGCAGGTCGCCGAACTTGCCGACGTTCCACATGATGTCGCGCAGCGTCGTGACCTTCGTCGTCGGCGGGAACTTCCAGGCGATCGCCCAGCGCGGGTCGCGGCCGACGACGCCGAGACGGCGCTGCAGCTCGAGGTCTGAGACCTTCACGACGACGCCGTCGATCTCGAAGTCCAGCCCGCCGCGGCGCTCCTGCCAGGCGAGGCACTGGGCCACCACGTCATCCTCGCTGTGCAGGAGCTTGATGTCGTCGTTGACGCGGAAGCCATGCTCGCGCAGCCACTGCAGCGACTCCCAGTGGCTGTCGAAGCGCAGGCCGACGAGGCGCCCGATCCCGTAGGACCACATCGACAGCGGCCGCTCGCGCGCCAGCCGCGGGTCGAGCTGGCGGATCGTCCCGGCGGCGGCGTTGCGGGGGTTCATGAACGTCGAGAGCCCGGCTTGCGCCCGGCGCTCGTTGAGCGCCGCGAAGTCCTTCAGCGACATGTAGATCTCGCCGCGGACCTCGAGGACCGGCGGCGCGCTCTCGACGCGCAGCGGGATCGTCGGGATCGTGCGCAGGTTGTGGGTGACGTCCTCGCCGACCTCGCCGTTGCCGCGCGTCGCGCCGCGCACGAGCACGCCGTCCTCGTAGCGCAGCGAGATCGCCAGGCCGTCGATCTTCGGCTCGGCGACGAACTCGAAGTCGGGGTCCTCGATCCCCTCGCGGGCGAGGTGCGCGCGCATCCTCGCGACCCACGCGCGCAGCTCCTCCTCGGAGCGCGCGTTGGCGAGCGAGAGCATCGGGATGTCGTGCTCGACCTTCGACAGTCCCGAGACGGGCTCGCCGCCGACGCGCTGGGTCGGCGAGTCGGGCGTCACGAGCTCGGGGCGCTCGGCCTCCAGCCGGCGCAGCTCGTCGAGCAGCGCGTCGTAGTCGTCGTCGCCGATCTCGGGGTCGTCGAGGACGTAGTAGCGGTAGCCGTGGTGGTGCAGCTGCTCGCGCAGCTCCGCGGCCCGCGCCTCCGGGTCGGTGGTCGTCACTCCACCTCCCGCGTCGCCGGAGCGAGCAGCCGGCCGAGGTCGTGGCGCACGAGGGCGTCCATCCCGGCGGCGTCGGTGAGATCGAAGTGCAGCGGCGTGACCGCGATCCGGCCGGCGGCGACGGCCGCGAGGTCGGTGCCCGGCTCGTCGTGGAAGCCGTGGTCGGCGCCGTAGACCCAGTAGCGCCGCCGGGCGGGGCGGGAGGGATCGCTGTCCTTCAGCGTCAGCTCGTCGCGGTAGATGCGCTTGCCCAGTCGGGTGACCTCGACGCCCGACGCGTCGCCCGCGGGGCAGTTGACGTTCAGCAGCGTGCCGTCGGGCAGCGGCACCTCGTCGATCTCCTCGACGACGCGCGCGACGAAGCGCGCGCCCTCCTCGAAGTCGAAGGAGTCCGACAGCCGGAAGTCCATCTCACGTGCGGAGGACTGCTGGGAGACCGAGATCGCCGGCAGCCCGAGCACAATGCCCTCGAGCGCCGCGGCGACCGTCCCCGAGTACGTGATGTCGTCGCCGAGGTTCGCGCCGTGGTTGATCCCGGAGACGATGAGCTCGGCCTCGAAGCCGTCGACGAGGCCGAGGTTCGCGAGCCGGACGCAATCCACCGGCGTGCCGTCGGTCGCATAGCCGACGGTGCCGTCGCCGAAGTCGATCTCCTCGACCCACAGCGGGCGGCGGGTCGTGATCGAGCGCGCCATCGCCGAGCGGTTGCCGTCGGGGGCGATGACGACGAGCTCGATCCCGGGCACCTCGAGCAGCGCGCGCCGCAGCGCCTGCAGCCCGTCGGCCTCGATCCCGTCGTCGTTGGTGAGCAGCACCTTCACGCGGCCTCCGAGGATAGTCAGCGGGCGGGCGGCTTCGGGTAGGCCACCGCGGCCAGCGCCAGCCCGTGCGGCGGCGCCGTCGCGCCCGCCTGCGAGCGCGGCGCGCCGTCCAACAGCGTCGCGAACTCGTCGAGGCCGCGGTTGCCGACGGCGACGTCGAGCATCGTCCCGACGAGGATCCGGTTCATGTGGCGCATGAACGTGTCGGCGGTGATCCAGAACTCGAGCACGTCGCCGTCCGCGCGCCACTCGGCCGAGAGGACCTCGCGATGAAAGCGCGTGTGGGAGGTCTCGGTCGGCGTGAAGGCCGTGAAGTCGTGGGTGCCGGGCAGCAGCCGCGCGCAGGCCTGCAGCGCGTCGCGATCGACGTCGCGGTGGTACCACAGGGCGCGGCCGTGCAGCCAGACCGACCGCGCGCGGCGGTTGAGCACGCGATAGCAGTACGTGCGCGAGACGGCGTCGTGGCGGGCGTCGAAGCCGTCCGCGGCCGGGTTGGAGTCCAGGACCGCGACGCCGTCGGGCAGCAGGGCGTTGAGGCGCAGCGGGTCGACGGCCTCGTGCTCGTAGGAGCAGACCTGCCCCCAGGCGTGGACGCCGGCGTCCGTGCGCCCGGCGACGGTCAGGGGCACCGCCTCCTCGCGCAGCACGACGCACAGCGCGTGCTCGACCTCCTCCTGGACGGTCCGCTGGCCGGGCTGGCGCGCCCAGCCGGCGAACGCGCTGCCGTCGTACTCGAGATCCAGCCGGCTCGTCATGGCGCGCCCGAGACTACGTGGCCGCGTGCGGTCCGGCGTCGGCGGGTACGGGCGATGCGACCACGACGTGTCAGGAGGACAGGATGGCCACCACCGAGCGAATCCAGGACCGGGCGCTGAGCAGGCTCGCCCCGGCAGCGACGTCCGACGAGCGCTACCTCGCGATCTACATGAACGACCAGCTCGCGCTCGGCGTGCTCTGGCGCGAGATCGCGCGGCGCTCGGCGCGCGCGAACCACGGCACGCCGGCGGGCGAGGCGATCGAGGACGTCGCGCGGGGGATCAGCGAGGACGTCGAGACGTTCGAGCGGATGATGAGCGACCTCGGCATCCCGATGACGCCCGCCAAGCCGATGCTGGCGCTCGCCGGCGAGCGCTTCGGGCGCCTGAAGCTCAACGGCCACCTGCGCGGCTACTCGCCGCTGAGCCGCTTCGAGGAGCTCGACTTCCTCGTCATGGGCATCGACGGCAAGGTCGTGCTCTGGGAGAACCTCCGCGACCTCGCGAACCTCGGCGAGCGTCTGCCCGACGTCGACTTCGACGGCCTCATCCAGCGCGCGCGAGCCCAGCGCACGGCGCTGGAGGCCCACCACGCCGCGGCCGGCCGCCAGGCGTTCGCCGGCGGCGGCGTCGGCGCCTAGACGAGCTCGAGGTAGACCATCTCGGTGGAGTCGCTCCGCCGAGGGCCCAGCTTCAGGATGCGCGTGTAGCCGCCGGGGCGGTCGGTGTAGCGCGGCGCGATCTCCGCGAACAGCGTGTGGACCGTGAACTTGTCCTGGCCCAGCGTGCTGAGCGCCTGACGGCGCGCGTGCAGGTCGCCGCGCTTGGCGAGCGTGATGAGCTTCTCGAGCTCGGGCTTGACGGCCTTCGCCTTGGCCTCGGTCGTCTTGATCCGCTCGTGCTCGATGACCTCCTTGCAGAGGTTCATGAGCAGCGCCTTGCGATGGGCCGAGTCGCGGCTGAGCTTGTTGCGGGTCTTCTGGTGGCGCATGAGCGGATCGAGAGTCTAGTCGTCGCGGAGATCGAGACCGCGGTTGTGCAGCGTCTCGATGACCTCGTCGATCGACTTCTTGCCGAAGTTCGGGATCGCGTTGAGCTCGCCCTCGGACTTCGAGATGAGGTCGCCGACGGTCTGGATCCCGGCGCGCTTCAGGCAGTTGTAGGACCGCACGCCGAGCTCGAGCTCCTCGATGAGGATGTCGTGCATCGGACCGGCCGAGCCGCCGGCCGCGCCGGCGGCGCCGCCGAGCGCCGAGGCGCCGTTGGAGCCCTCGAGCTGCCCGCCGGGACCGGCGCGCAGCTCCTCGATGCGATCGGCGTCGGTGAAGATCGCCAGCTGGGCGATGAGGATCTCCGCCGCCTCGCGCAGCGCTGCCTGCGGGTCGATCGACCCGTCGGTCTCGATGTCGAGCGTGAGCTTGTCGTAGTCGGTGCGCTGGCCGACGCGGGCCGGCTCGACGGCGTAGGCGACGCGCCGCACCGGCGAGAAGATCGAGTCGATCGGGATGACGCCGATCGGCTGGTCGGGGGACTTGTTGTCCTCGGACTGGCGGTAGCCGCGGCCGCGACCGATCGTGAGGTAGAGCTCGAGCTTCGTCTTCTTCTCGAGCGTCGCGATGTGGACGTCGGGGTTGAGGACCTCCACGCCGGAGGGCAGGTCGATGTCCTTCGCGGTGATGTCGCCGGGGCCGGTGACGACGAGCGGCGCCTCGACCTCGCTGGCGTCGGAGTGCATCCGGCAGACGATGCCCTTGAGGTTCAGGACGATGTCGGTGACGTCCTCCGTGACGCCCTTGATCGTCGAGAACTCGTGTGCGACACCCTCGATGCGCACGCTCGTCACGGCGGCGCCCGCGAGCGAGCTCAGCAGGACTCGCCGCAGCGAGTTGCCGAACGTGTAGCCGAAACCACGGTCGAGCGGCTCAATCGTGAACGAGCCACGATTCTCCTCGACCGTCTCACTGGTGATTCGGGGGACTTGGAAGTCGAGCATCAGGGTCCTAACGTCGGGATATCACTAAGGTCGTCGCGCGTGGCCGTTCCGACATCGCGCGCCGGCTGGGGCGGGGGAAGGCGGGATTACTTGGAGTACAGCTCGACGATGAGCTGCTCCTGCACCGGCGCGGCGATCTCGCGACGCTCCGGCTTGCGCAGGACCTTGGCGGTCAGCGCGTCATGGTCGGCCTGCAGCCAGGCCGGGACCTGCGCGGTCAGCTCGGTGGCATCCCGGATGAGCGGCTCGACAGGGGTGCCGGCCTTCACGGCGATGATGTCGCCCTCGCGGACCTGATAGCTGGGGATGTCGACGCGGCGCCCGTTGACCGTCCAGTGGCCGTGGCGGACCAGCTGGCGTGCCTGGCGGCGCGACGCGGCGAAGCCGAGGCGCACGAGGACGTTGTCCAGGCGGGACTCGAGGATCGCGAGCAGGTTCTCGCCCGTGATCCCCTCCATGCGGGAGGCCTTGTCGTAGTAGATGCGAAACTGCTTCTCGAGCACCCCGTAGTAGCGACGCGCCTTCTGCTTCTCACGCAGCTGCACGCGGTACTCGGACTGCTTCTGGCGCCCGCGACCGTGGTCTCCGGGCGGGTAGGCCCGGCGCTCGACGCCGCACTTGTCGGTCAGGCAGCGCTCGCCCTTGAGAAAGAGCTTCTGGCCCTCGCGACGGCACTGCTTGCAGGCTGCTCCGGTGTCACGCGCCACGGGCGTGCTCCTTCTCGTGGTTCGACGTCGCGAGAATGAGCACTACACCCTCCGCCGCTTGCGCGGCCGGCAGCCGTTGTGCGCCTGGGGCGTGACGTCCTTGACGCCGGTGACCTCGAGGCCCGCGGCCTGCAGGGAGCGGATCGCGGTCTCGCGCCCGGAGCCGGGCCCCTTCACGAAGACCTCGACCTTCTGCAGCCCCTGATCGATCCCCTTGCGCGCAGCCGCGTCGGCGGTGACCTGCGCTGCGAACGGGGTCGACTTGCGCGAGCCCTTGAACCCGGCGCCGCCCGCCGACTCCCACGCGATGACGTTGCCCTCTCGATCCGAGAGCGAGACGATCGTGTTGTTGAAGGAGGTCTTGATGTGCGCTTGACCGATGGGGATGTTCTTCTTCGGCTTGCGACGGCCGCGCTGAGGTCGCTTGGGAGCAGGCAAACTGGATGTCCTTTATTTCTTGGTGGCCTTCTTCTTGCCGGCCACCTGCATGCGCTTGGGGCCCTTGCGCGTGCGGGCGTTCGTCTTCGTGTTCTGCCCGCGCACCGGCAGGCCGCGGCGATGACGCATTCCGCGATAGCACCCGATCTCCATCAGGCGCTTGATGTTCTGCGAGCGCTCCCTGCGCAGGTCGCCCTCGACCGTGAGATCGTCGATCGCCTCACGCAGGCGCGACACCTCGTCCTCGGTGAGGTCGCGGACCTTGCGGTCGGGCTCGATGTTCGTCTTCTTCAGGACCTCGTTGGCCGTCGAGCGGCCGACGCCGTAGATGTACGTCAGGCCGATCTCGGCGCGCTTGTTGAGGGGGATGTTGATCCCGGCGATACGTGCCATCAGCCGGTCACCCCTGCCGCTGCTTGTGGCGCGGATTGGAGCAGATGACCAGCACCGCGCCGTGGCGGCGGATGATCTTGCACTTCTCGCACATCGGCTTCACCGACGGTCGTACCTTCACGGGGCCCCTTCTCGACGACTTGAGGAAACGCGCGCGGGCATATGAATTCCCGCCGCAGGCGCGACCAGTGAGTGTAGCGAAGCTCGTCAGTTGGCCGACTCGTGCCACGGCGTGAGCACCCGCGGCCCATCGGCGGTGATCGCGATCGTGAACTCGAAGTGCGCCGCCAGCGACCCGTCCTGCGAGTAGATCGCCCAGCCGTCGTCCCCCATGCGCACCGCGTGGCGCCCGACGGTCACCATCGGCTCGATGGCGAAGACCATGCCCTCCTCGAGCCTCACGCCCTTGCCGGGCGGGCCGTAGTTCGGGATCTGCGGGTCCTCGTGCATGTCGCGGCCGATGCCGTGGCCGACGAGCGAGCGCACGACCGACAGGCCCTCGCCCTCGACGACCTCCTGCACGGAATGCGAGACGTCGCCGAGGCGGTTGCCCGGCCGGCACTGCTGCACGGCGGCGAACAGCGATGCCTCGGTCGTCGTCAGGAGCTTGCGGGCGGTCGGCGAGATCGCGCCGACGGGAAAGGTCCGGGCGGCGTCGGCGACCCAGCCGCCGAGCACGACGCCGCAATCGACCGACAGGACGTCGCCCTTGCGCAGCTCATAGGACCCCGGGATGCCGTGGACGACCATCGAGTTGGGCGAGATGCACAGCGAGCCGGGGAAGCCGCGGTAGCCCTTGAAGGCCGGCGTCGCCCCCTGGGAGCGGATGAAGCGCTCGGCCGCGGCGTCGAGCTCGCCGGTCGTGACGCCGGGGCGGATCTTTCCCTCGACGAGATCCAGGGTGCGCACGAGGATCGCGCCCGCGGCCGCCATCTTGTCGATCTCCGCCGGCGTCTTCTTGACGATCACAGCTCGTCTTCGAGGCGCAGGGTGGCGATCGTCGCCCGGATGTGGTCGTGGACCTCCGTCGGCGACCGCGTGCCGTCGAAGCGGCGCAGCAGCCCCTGCTCCTCGTAGTAGTCGATGAGCGGCTCGGTCTGCTCGTGGTAGACGGCGAGCCGCTTGGCGATCGTCTCGGGCTTGTCGTCGTCGCGCTGGACGAGCCGCGAGCCGTCGACGTCGCAGCGGCCCTCGTGCTTGGGCGGGTCGAAGTCCACGTGGTAGACGCGCCCGGTCTTGACGCTCACGCGGCGCCCGGACAGGCGCCGCAGCAGCTCCTCGTCGGGGACGTCGATGAGGATCGCGGCGGTCAGCGAGCGGTCGTGCTCGCGCATCCCCTCGGCGAGCGCGTCGGCCTGCGGGACGGTGCGCGGGAAGCCGTCGAGGATGAAGCCGTCGCGGGCGTCGACGTTGTCGATCGCCTCGAGGATGACCCCGGTGATGACGTCGTCGGGGACGAGCCTGCCCTCGTCCATGAAGGCCTTCGCCTGGCTGCCCAGCGGCGTCTCGTCGGCGACCGCCTTGCGCAGGATGTTGCCGGTCGCGACGTAGGGCAGGTTGAAGTCGTCGGTGAGCCGCTCGGCCTGCGTGCCCTTGCCGGCGCCCGGCGGTCCCAGCAGGATGAGGTTCAACTCGGACATCGGCGCCGCGTGAGCCTACTGCGCGCGGACGGGAACCCGCATCGAGACGGGCGTCACTTCAGGAAGCCTTCGTAGTCGCGCATCATGAGCTGCGCCTCGAGCTGCTTCATCGTGTCCAGCGCGACGCCGACGACGATGAGGATCGAGGTCCCCGCGAAGAAGAAGTTCGCGCTCGTCTGGCTGACGAGGATCGTCGGGATCGCCGCGACGAGGGCGAGGTACAGCGAGCCCGGGAACGTCAGCCGCGCGAGGACGCGATCGAGGAACTCGGCCGTCGGCCGGCCGGGCCTCACCCCCGGGATGAACCCGCCGTACTTGCGGAGGTTGTCGGCCTGGTCGACGGGGTTGAACGTCACCGCCGTATAGAAGTACGTGAAGAGGATGATGAACAGCGATTCGCAGAAGATGTAGGGCCAGCCGCCGTAGTTGAAGAACGCGACGAAGTCGCGGCCGGCCTCGTTGTTGATGAGCTGGCCGATCGTCTGCGGGAAGGCCATGATCGACGCGGCGAAGATCACGGGGATGACGCCGGCCATGTTCACGCGCAGCGGCAGGTAGGTCTGGCCGCCCTGCGTCATCCGCTGGCCGATGACGCGTTTGGCGTACTGGATCGGGATCCGCCGCTGGCCCTCCTGCACGAAGACGATCGCGGCGATCACCGCCAGGCAGATGAACGGCATCATGACCTTGAAGACCGGGTCCGAGCTCTGCGCCCAGGACTGCACGCCGCCCGGCAGGCCCGCGACGATCGACGCGAAGATCATGAGCGAGATGCCGTTGCCGATGCCGCGCTGGGTGATGAGCTCGCCCATCCACATGATGAGCACGCAGCCCGCCGTCAGCGAGATGACGATGAGGAAGACCCGCGCGGCGCTGAAGTTGTCGATGATCGACTCGCCGGCGCTGGCGGTGAAGGAGCGGAAGAGGAAGACGTAGCCGATCGCCTGGCCGAACGCGAGGCCGACGGTGAGGTAGCGCGTGTACTGCGTGATGCGCTGCTGGCCGACCTCGCCCTCCTTGGAGAGCTTCTCCAGCGAGGGCACGACGACGGTCAGCAGCTGCAGGATGATCGACGCCGTGATGTACGGCATGATCCCGAGCGCGAACAGCGCTATTCGCGACAGCCCGCCGCCGCTGAAGACGTTGAGGAACTGCAGGACGCCGCCCCCGCCGAACTGGTCCTGCACGGCCGCCACCGCATCGACGTTGACCCCCGGGACGGGGATGTGCGCGCCGAGGCGGTAGAGCACGAGCACGCCCGCCGTGAAGGCGAGCTTCTTGCGGATCTCTGCGACCCGGAAGGACTTGAGGATCGTGGCGAGCACGCCGGCTGAGCTTAGAGCACGACGCCTGCTGAGCGGCCCGGCGCCCGGCTAGCTGTCGACGGTGTCACAGGTTCCGCCCGCGGCCTCGATCGCCTCGCGCGCGGCGGCGCTGTAGGCGTGCGCGTGGACGGTCAGCGGCTTGGAGATCGAGCCCTTGGCGAGGATCTTCACGGGGACGCCTTTGCGCGTGCCGAGGCCCTTCGCCTTCAGGGCCTCGAGCGTCACGTCGTCGCCGGACTCGAAGCGCCGATCGAGATCCTGGAGGTTGACCGCCTGCGTGTGCGTGCGGAACATCTCGAAGGGCATCGACTTCTTCATGTGCGGGCCGCGCAGCTTGCGCATCCGCATGTGGATCGGCATCTGGCCGCCCTCGAAGCCGGGACGCGACTTCGAGCCCGAGCGCGAGCCCGCGCCCTTGTGCCCGCGGCCGGAGGTCTTGCCGGTGCCCGAGCCGTGGCCGCGGCCGACGCGCTTGCGCGGCTTGCGGCTGCCGGGCGCGGGCTTCAGCGTGTTCAGGCCGATGCGCGGCTCGTCGTCGTCGGGCTTCTTCGGCGGCGTCATGACTTCTCCTCGATGCGGACGAGATGGCGCACGCGGTGCACCATGCCCCGGGCCTCGGGGGTGTCCTTGATCTCGACGGTGTGCCCGATCCGGCGCAGGCCGAGCGAGCGCAGCGTCGCGAGCTGGCGCTTGTCGGAGCCGTTGCGGGACTTGAACTGGGTGATCCTCATGCCTCGGCCGGCTCCTCCGCGGGCGCCTCGGCCGCGGGCGCCTCGGCCGCGGCCGCGACCTCGTCGGCGTCGACGCCAGCCTCGGCATCGGTGCCGGCGATGACCTCGGCGGCGACGTCCTCCTGCTGTCCGTGGAGCCCCAGGACGGTGTTGATCGACAGGCCGCGCAGCTCGGCGACCTCCTCGGGGCGGCGCAGGCTCTGCAGCCCGGCGACGGTCGCCTTGACGAGGTTGATCGGGTTCTGGGAGCCCAGCGACTTCGAGAGGATGTCGTGGATGCCGGCGAGCTCGAGCACCGCGCGCACGCCGCCGCCGGCGATGACGCCGGTTCCGGGCGAGGCGGGCTTCATGAAGACGCGGCCGGCGCCGTAGACGCCGGTCGTCGTGTGGGTGATCGTCTGGCCGTGCTTCGGCACGCGGAAGAGGTTCTTCTTGGCCTGCTCGACGCCCTTCTGGATCGCGAGCGGGACCTCGTTGGCCTTGCCGTAGCCGACGCCGACGACGTCGCGCTCGTCTCCGACGACGACGAGCGCGGTGAACGAGAAGCGCCGGCCGCCCTTGACGACCTTCGCGACGCGGTTGATCTCGACGACGCGCTCCTGGAGATCCAGGCCGGCCTGGTTGACACTGCGATCGACGACGGGTCCTGACATCAGACGGTCAATCCTCCTTCGCGGACGCCCTCTGCGAAGGCCTTGACGCGACCGTGGTACTGGTAGCCGCCGCGGTCGAAGACGGCGCTGGAGATGCCGGCCTTCTGCGCGCGCTCGGCGAGCAGCTTGCCGGCCGCGCCGGACTGCTCCATCGGCGCGAGGTCGCGCAGCGGCGCCTCGGTCCAGCTGACGGCGGCCAGCGTGTGACCCGCGACATCGTCGACGAGCTGGGCGCTGACGCCCTTGTTGGAGCGAAAGACGGAGATGCGCGGGCGCTCGGCGGTGCCGGTGATCTTCGCGCGGACGCGGCGGCGGCGCTTGAGTCGCTTGGCGGGCTGGGTCTTGACGGTCATGCGCGCTTGCCGACCTTCCGGGCGACGTACTCGCCCTCGTAGCGGATGCCCTTGCCCTTGTAGGGCTCCGGCGGGCGCTGCTTGCGGATGTTCGCCGCGAGCTCGCCGACCTGCTGCTTGGAGTTGCCCTTGACGATGACGCGCGTCGGCTGGGGCACCTCGAACTCGATGCCCTCGGGCGCCTTGACGGAGACCGGGTGCGAGTAGCCGAGCGCGAGCTCGAGGTCGCGGCCCTTCAGCGCGGCGCGGTAGCCGACGCCCTGGATCTCGAGCGTCTTCTGAAAGCCGCTCGTGACGCCCTCGACCATGTTCGCGACGAGCGAGCGCGTCAGGCCGTGCAGCGCGCGGTGCTCGCCGCGGTCGGTCGGGCGCGTGACGACGAGCTGCTCGCCGTCCTGGGCCACGGTGATGTCGCGCGGGACGCGTTCTGAGAGCGTGCCGCGCGGCCCGTTGACCGAGACGAGCTCGGGCTCGATCGACACGGTGACGCCGGCCGGCACGGGGATGGGCTTCTTTCCGATGCGAGACATGCGCGGCTACCAGACGTGCGCCACGACCTCGCCGCCGACGCCCGCGTTGCGGGCCTCGTGGCCGGTCATGACGCCTCGCGACGTGGAGACGATGGCGGTGCCCATGCCGCCGAGCACCTTGGGGATCTCGTTGGCGCCGGCGTACGTGCGACGGCCCGGGCGCGAGACGCGCTTGAGGCCGGAGATCGCCGAGCGGCGGTCCGTCGTGTACTTCAGGCGGACGCGGATGATCTCGCCGGGATGGTCGGCGTCGGGCGCGACGGTGCTGAAGCCGTCGATGTAGCCCTGCTCGGCCAGGATCCGGGCGCACTCGGTCTTGAGCTTGGACGACGGGATGTCGACCGTCTCGTGTGCGGCCTGGATCGCGTTGCGGATCCGGGTCAGGAAGTCGGCGATGGGGTCGGTGCTGGCGCTCACGGGTTCTCGATGCTGGTGCTGGTTACCACGAAGACTTCGTCATGCCTGGGACGAAGCCGTTGTGGGCCATCTCGCGCAGGCAGATCCGGCACAGGCCGAACTTGCGGTAGACGGCGCGGGCCCGGCCGCAACGGCGGCAACGGCTGTACTCCCGGGTCTTGTACTTCGCGGGGCGCGCCTGGCGCACCCGCTGGGACGTCTTGGCCATGTTAGCTGTCTCCACCCTCGGTGTCGGTCTCGGTCTCCGGCTCCTCGGCGGGTCGCTCGTAGGCCTCCGGGTTCTCCGCCTTCAACTGCTCCAGCGCCGCCTGCTCGGCCTCGGCCTTCGCGCGCGCCTCCTCGTGGCGAGCCTCCTCCTCGGCGGCCCTGCGGCGCTCCTCGGCCGCGGCGTCCTGCGGGCGGCCCTCCTTCGTGAACGGCATCCCGAACGCCTCGAGCAGCGCGAAGGCCTCGAGGTCGGTCTTCGCCGATGTCGTGATCGTCACGTCGAGGCCGCGGACCTGGTCGACGGCGTCGTAGTCGATCTCGGGAAAGATGATCTGCTCGCGGATGCCCATGGAGTAGTTGCCGCGGCCGTCGAAGGCGTTGGCCTTCAGCCCGCGGAAGTCGCGGATCCGCGGGATCGCGACCGACATGAGGCGGTCGAGGAACTCATAGGCGCGGGCGTCGCGCAGCGTCACCGAGAGGCCGACCGGCATCCCCTCGCGGAGCTTGAAGTTCGCGATCGACTTGCGCGCGCGGCGGACGTTCGGCTTCTGGCCGGCGATCGTCGCGAGTTGCTCCTGGGCGGCCTCGAGCATCTTGGAGTCCTGCTTGGCCTCCCCGACGCCCATGTTCAGCGTGATCTTCTCGATCTTCGGGACCTGCATGATCGAGGAGTAGCCGAAGCGCTCCTGCAGCGCGGGCCGGATCTCCTCGTTGTAGCGGATCTTCAGGCGCGCGGGCGTCGCCGTCGTGGCCATCAGATCTTCACCCCCGTGCGAGACGACGCGCGCAGCCGCTTGCCGTGCTCCTCGATCGTCTTCATGCGCGTGGGCTTCTTGTCGCGCGGGTCGCGCAGGGCGACGTTCGAGACGTGGATCGGGCCTTCCTTCTCGATGACGCCGCCCGCGTCGGTCGTGCCGGGGCGCGGGCGCTGGTGGCGCTTGATGATGTTCAGCCCGTCGACGTAGACGCGCTCGGACTTCGGGTCCACGCGCAGGACCTTGCCCTGCTTGCCGCGGTCCTTGCCGCTGATGACGATGACCTCGTCGCCCTTGCGAATGCGTGCCGGCATGAGCTAGAGCACCTCCGGTGCGAGCGAGATGATCTTCATGAAGTTGCGGTCGCGCAACTCGCGCGCCACCGGTCCGAAGATGCGCGTCCCGCGCGGGTTGTTCTGGGCGTCGATGATGACCGCCGCGTTCTCGTCGAAGGCGATGTACGTGCCGTCGTCGCGGCCGAAGGACTTCTTCGTGCGCACGACGACCGCGGTGACGACCTCGCCCTTCTTGACCGTCCCCTGCGGGTTGGCCTGCTTGACGGTCGCGGTGATGATGTCGCCCACGAACGCATAGCGCCGGCGCGAGCCGCCCTTGACGCGAATGCAGAGGATCTCGCGGGCGCCCGTGTTGTCGGCGACCTTCAGGCGTGTCTCGTTCTGGATCACTTCGCGCGCTCCAGGACCTCTTCGAGGCGCCAGCGCTTCGTGCGCGACAGCGGGCGGCTCTCGACGACGCGGACGCGATCGCCCTCGTTGGCGTCGTTGGCCTCGTCGTGGACGTGCAGCTTGTTCGTCGAGCGGACGATCTTCTCGTACTTGCGGTGCCGGCGGGCGATGTCGATGCGCACGACGATCGTCTTGTCGGGCTTCGCCGAGACGACGGTGCCCGTGCGCATCTGCGGCGAGGAGACCTTCGGCTCCGCGGGCGGCGTGCCGGTGCCCTTCTCTCCTGCGGCGCGCTTGACCTTCTCCTGCTCGCGGCGGCGGCGGCGGGCGACGGCCTTCGTCGCGCGGGCCTCGCGGCGGTCGGCGTCGCGCTGCTCGGCGGTACGGGCGGGTCGCGACGAGCGCTCGGCGTGCTCGCGGCGCGCGCGCTCCTCGGCAGTGCTGAGCTTCGGCGCCGCCGGCTCGGCCGCGGGCGCGTCGGCGGCCGCGGCGGGCGCGGGCTCGGTCTGCTCGGTATCGGGGGTCTCGTCAGCCATCGCTACTTCCGGTTGAGGTCGATCTCGCGCTCGCGCGCGACGGTGAGGGCGCGGGCCAGGTCGCGCTTGGCAGCGCGCAGCCCGGCGGTGTTCTCCAGCTCGCCGGTGGCGTGCTGGAAGCGCAGCCCGAAGAGGTCCTTGCGAGCCGTCGCGAGGTGCTCGCGCAGCTCCTTCTCGTTCATGTCGCGAAGGTCCTTGGCGTTCATTGCGGCGTGTCCTCGCGCATGACGAACTTCGTCTTGACCGGGAGCTTGTGGCCGGCCAGGCGCATCGCCTCGCGGGCGAGCTGCTCGTCGACGCCGGCGAGCTCGAACATCACGCGGCCCGGCTTGACGACGGCGACCCAGCCCTCGGGCGAGCCCTTGCCCGAGCCCATCCGCGTCTCGGCCGGCTTCTTCGTGAAGGACTTGTCCGGATAGACGTTGATCCAGACCTTGCCGCCACGCTTGATCTTGCGGGTCATCGCGATACGGGCGGCCTCGATCTGGCGGTTCGTCAGCCAGCCGGCGTCCAGCGACTTCAGTCCGTACTCGCCGAACTGGATCGTCGTCTGCCCGCGCGAGAACCCGGCCCTGCGGCCACGGTGCTGCTTGCGGTGCTTGACGCGCTTCGGAGACAGCATGCCTAGCGACCCCCTCCACGGGCGCCACCGGCGCCGGGCCCGAAGCCCGGACGCGACGTGCCGCCGCCTCCGCCGCCGCCGCCCTGGCCACCACGACCGCCGCCGCCCTGGCCGCCACGGCCACCCGGACCGCCCGGGCCGCGTCCGCCGCCACGGCCTCCGCCGCCGCCGCCGCGACCGTCACGGTCGCCGCGCCCGCGACCACGGCCGCCGTCGCGATCCTGCTGCTGCTGGGCCGGGCCCTCCATGTCGGTGAGGTCCGCGCCGGAGTAGCCCTCGGGCATGATCTCGCCCTTGTTGATCCAGCACTTCACGCCGATGCGGCCGAAGGTCGTCTTGGCCTCGAAGAAGCCGTAGTCGATGTCCGCGCGCAGCGTGTGCAGCGGGACGCGGCCGTCGGAGTAGCTCTCTGTGCGCGCCATCTCGGCGCCGCCCAGGCGGCCACCGACCTGGATCTTGCAGCCCTTGGCGCCGGAGCGCATGGCGCTCGTCAGGGCGCGCTTCATCGCGCGCCGGAAGGCGACGCGGTTCTGCAGCTGCTCGGCGACGGACTGCGCGACGAGCTTGGCGTCGAGCTCCGGGCGCTTGATCTCGAGGATGTTGACCTTGATCTGCTTGCGCGTGATCCGGTGCAGGTCCTTGCGCAGCGCATCGACCTCGGAGCCGGACTTGCCGATGACGATGCCCGGGCGCGCCGTGTGGATGTTGACCTCCACCTCGTTGGCGTCCTTGCGGATCGTGATGTCCGACAGGCCCGCGTGCGAGAGCTTGCCCGTGATGTGGTTGCGGATCGCGACGTCCTCGGCCAGGTAGTCCGCGAACTGCTTCTCGTTGAACCAGTTGGACTTCCAGTCGTGGATGTAGCCGACGCGCATCGACTCGGGGTGGACCTTCTGACCCATTAGCGCTCGCTGTCCTTCGGTGTGAGGGTGATCGAGAGATGGCTCGTCCGCTTGCGGATCTTCGTCGCGCGCCCCATGGCACGCGGCTGGAAGCGCTTGAGCGTCGGGCCCTCGTCGGCCTTGACCGCGTGGATCCGCAGCTCGTCGCCGATGAGCTCGTGGTTGTGCTCGGCGTTGGCGACCGCCGACTCCAGCAGCTTGGACCAGTCGCGGGCGACGTCGCGGCTGGCGTGCGCGAGGATCGCGCGGGCCTCCTCGACGGACTTGCCGCGGATGTGATCGCACACGAGGCGCGCCTTGCGCGCCGAGGTGCGGACGTACTTCGCGTGCGCGCGGACCATCGGCGGCGTGTCGCCGTAGTCGCGCGCGGGGCGCTTGCGGGCGGGCGCCGGCGCGGGCGGCTCCTCGGCCTTGCGGCGCGTGCGGCGGGCCTTCGGCTTGGGCTTCTCGGCCGCGGGCTCGGGCTCGGCCTCCGCCTCGGGCTCGGGCTGCGCGACGGGCTCGGACGTGCCCTCCTGCAGCGCGGCGGCCGCGACGTCCTTGTCGACGCCCGTCGTCTCGGCGGCCGTGGCCTCGGCCTTCGGAGCCGCCTTGCGGCGCACGCGGCGCTTGGGCTTGGCCTCGCGCTCGGAGTCCGCGGCAGCCTCGACCGAGGCGGCCTGCTTGGACTCCTTGGCGTCCTGGGCGATGTGGTCGACGTCCTCGGGCTTGCCCTCGTCGGGCGTGGACGGCTTGCGCGGGCTCATCGGACCTTCCCGCTCCCCGCGTGCCCGCGGTACAGGCGCGTCGGCGCGAACTCGCCGAGCTTGTGGCCGACCATCGACTCCGAGACGAACACGGGCACGTGCTTGCGGCCGTCGTGGACGGCGATCGTGTGACCGACCATCTCCGGGAAGATCGTCGATGCGCGCGACCAGGTCTTGAGCATCTGCTTGGAGTTCGCGGCGTTCAGCGCCTCGACGCGTGCCATGAGCCGCTCCTCGACCCACGGTCCCTTCTTGCTCGATCGACTCAACGCTTCTTCCCTCTCTTGCGACCGCGCACGATGTAGCGGTCGGACGCCTTGTTCTTCTTGCGGGTGCGGTAGCCGAGCGTCGGCACGCCCCACGGGGTCACCGGATGGCGGCCTGCCGTCGTCGAGCCCTCGCCACCGCCGTGCGGGTGGTCCACCGGGTTCATCGCGGTGCCGCGTGTCTGCGGGCGCACGCCCATGTGGCGCTTGCGCCCGGCCTTGCCGATCTTGACGTTCTGGTGGTCGGCGTTGCCGATGGTGCCGACCGTGCCGCGGCACTCCTCGCGCACGAGGCGCATCTCGCCGGATGGCAGGCGCAGCGTCGCCATGCCGGCGTCGCGGGCCATGAGCTGGATGCCGGTGCCGGCGGAGCGGCCGAGCTGGCCCCCGCGGCCGGGCTCGAGCTCGACGTTGTGGACGATCGTGCCGATCGGGATGCGCCGCAGCGGCAGCGCGTTGCCCGGCGCGATGTCGGCGTCCTCGCCGGAGGAGACCGTCATGCCGACGGTCAGCCGTGCCGGCGCGAGGATGTAGGCCTTCTCGCCGTCGACGTAGTGCAGCAGCGCGATGTACGCCGACCGGTTGGGGTCGTACTCGATCGCGGCGACCTTCGCCGGCACGCCGTCCTTGCGGCGCTTGAAGTCGATCTTGCGGTACAGGCGCTTGGCGCCGCCGCCGCGATGGCGGGCGGTCTTGCGCCCGCGGGCGTTGCGCCCGCCGCTCTTCGTCAGACCCTCGACGAGCGTCTTCTCCGGCCTGTCCTTCGTGATCTCGGCGAAGTCCGGATACGTCGAAAAGCGACGGCCGGGGCTCGTGGGCTTGGGCTTGCGGATGGCCATGAGTGCTCCTGCCTAGTCCTCGAGGGCCTCGAGGCCCTGGAAGATCGGGATCGAGTCGCCCGGTGCGAGCTGCACCATGGCCTTCTTCCACGAGCGCGTGCGACCGAAGATCTGCCCGCGCCGCTTGGGCTTGGACTTCACGCTGAGCGTGCGGACCTCGAGCACCGAGACGTCGAAGAGCGTCTCGACCGCCTGGCGGATCTGGGTCTTGTGCGCGTCGGGATGGACGCGGAAGGTGTACTTGCCCGCGGCCGCGAGGACGTAGGACTTCTCGGAGACGACCGGGCGGATGATGACCTGGCTGTGGTCCATCAGGCCGCCTCGGGCTCGGGCTGCTCGCCCTTCGCGCGCGCGGTCAGCGCGTCGAGCGCCTCCTGCGAGCAGACGACCGACGCGGCGCCGATGAGGTCGGCGACGCCGACCATCGAGACCGGCAGGACGCCGACGCGGCTGAGGTTGCGAAACGACAGCGCCGCCCGCTGCTGCTCGTCGGTGAGGATCAGCAGCGTCGGCTGGTTCAGGCCCGAGTCGGCGAGCAGCTGCGCGGCGCCGCTCGTCGAGGGCGTGTCGAACTTCGACGGGTCGAAGACCGCGATCGACCTGCGGCCGGCGTGCACCGACAGCGCGCTGCGCAGCGCGGCGCGGCGCTCCTTGCGGTTGACCTTGAAGGTGTAGTGGCGCGGCGAGGGGCCGAAGGTCGTGCCGCCGCCGGTCCAGATCGGGGAGCGGCTGGAGCCCGCGCGGGCACGGCCGGTGCCCTTCTGGCGCCACGGCTTGGCGCCGCCGCCGCGGACCTTGCCGCGGGTCTTCGTGGCGTGCGTGCCCTGCCGGCGCGCGGCGAGCTCGGCGCGGACGGACTCGTGCACGAGCGGCTCGTTGAACGGCGCGCCGAAGGCGGCGTCGTCGAGCTTGGCCTTCTTGGAGCCGCCGAGGATCGGCGCGTCAGCCATCGGTGCGGACCTCCACGTAGCCGTTGCGCGGGCCGGGCACCGAGCCGCGGACGAGCATGAGGTTCTGCGCGGGGTCGAGGCGGACGATCTCGAGGCCCTTCTGGGTGACGCGCTTGTTGCCCATCTGGCCCGGGCCCTTGATGCCCTTGAACACGCGCGACGGGGTCGCCGAGGCGCCGATCGAGCCGGGGGCGCGCACGTTGTGCGAGCCGTGCGACTTCGGGCCGCTGGCGAAGTTGTGGCGCTTGATCGTGCCCTGGAAGCCCTTGCCCTTCGAGGTCCCGGAGATCTTGACCTTCTGGCCGACCTCGAAGGCCTCGACGGTGACCGACTCGCCGACGATGAGCTCGCCGGCCTCGTCGCGGAACTCCTTGAGATGGCGCATCGGAGGCGCGCCGACCTTCTTGAGGTGGCCGATCTCCGGGCGCGTGAGGTGCTTCTCCTTCGAGGCGCCGAACGCGAGCTGGACGGCCTCGTAGCCATCGCGCTCGTGCGTGCGCACGGCGGTGACCGGACAGGGGCCGGCCTCCAGCACGGTGACGCGCTGCACCTTCCCGTCCTCCATGAACAGCTGGGTCATCCCGAGCTTCTTGGCGAGGATCGCGGCCATCAGACGGTCATCTTCATGTGGCCAGGCGGATCTCGATGTCCACGCCGGCCGGGAGGTGGTCGAGCCGCTGGAGCGAGTCGACCGTCTTCGGCGTGGGCTGATGGATGTCGATGAGCCGCTTGTGCGTGCGAATCTCGAAGTGCTCGCGCGAGTCCTTGTCCTTGAACGGCGAGCGGATGACGCAGTAGACGTTCTTCTCGGTCGGCAACGGCACCGGACCCGAGACGGTCGCGCCCGTGCGGGTCGCCGTCTCGACGATCTCCTTGGCAGCCGTCTCGATGGCCGAGTGGTCATAGGCCTTGAGGCGGATGCGGATCTTGTTCTCTGTGGTGGTAGCCATTGCGTGGTTGGGCTGTGAGCGCCAGAAGGGGCGGGTCCCGATGTTGCCGGGCCCGCCCCTGAGAGGGTGCTGTAGTCCGCGCTCCTTACTCGACGATCTCGGTCACGACGCCGGAGCCGACCGTGCGGCCGCCCTCGCGGATGGCGAAGCGCAGGCCCGCGTCCATGGCGATCGGCTGGATGAGCTCGATCTCCATCTGGACGTTGTCGCCCGGCATGACCATCTCGACGCCTTCGGGCAGGTGCGCTGCGCCGGTGACGTCGGTCGTGCGGAAGTAGAACTGTGGCCGGTAGCCCGTGAAGAACGGGGTGTGGCGGCCGCCCTCCTCCTTCTTCAGGACGTAGACCTCGGACTTGAACTTCGTGTGCGGCGTGATCGACTTGGGCTTGCAGAGCACCTGACCGCGCTGGATCTCCTCGCGCTTGGTGCCTCGCAGCAGGCAGCCGACGTTGTCGCCGGCGCGGCCCTCGTCGAGGATCTTGCGGAACATCTCGACGCCGGTGACGACCGTCGAGGCGCTGTCGGTGATGCCGACGATCTCGACCGTGTCGCCCGTGTGGACGATGCCCTGCTCGATGCGGCCGGTCGCGACGGTGCCGCGACCCGTGATCGAGAAGACGTCCTCGACCGGCATGAGGAACGGCTTGTCGAGGTCGCGGACGGGCTCGGGGATGTACGTGTCCAGCGCCTCGGCGAGCTCCATGATCTTCGCCTTGGCGCCCTCGTCGCCGGCGAGCGCCTGGGTCGCGGAGCCGATGATGAAGGGGATGTCGTCGCCCGGGAAGTCGTAGGAGCTCAGCAGCTCGCGGACCTCGAGCTCGACGAGCTCGAGCAGCTCGTCGTCGTCGACGATGTCGGCCTTGTTGAGGAAGACGACGATGTAGGGGACGCCGACCTGGCGCGCGAGCAGGATGTGCTCCCGCGTCTGCGGCATCGGGCCGTCGGCGGCCGACACGACCAGGATCGCGCCGTCCATCTGCGCGGCGCCGGTGATCATGTTCTTGATGTAGTCGGCGTGCCCGGGGCAGTCGACGTGCGCGTAGTGCCGCGTGTCGGTCTGGTACTCGACGTGCGACGTGGCGATCGTGATCCCGCGAGCCTTCTCCTCGGGAGCATTGTCGATCTCGGCGAAGCTGCGCGCCTCGCCACCGCCGTGCTCGGCGAGCACGGTCGTGATGGCGGCTGTCAGCGTCGTCTTGCCGTGGTCGATGTGACCGATCGTGCCGACGTTGACGTGCGGCTTATCGCGCTCGAACTTCTCCTTTGCCACTTTCGGTTCGCTCCTCTACGTCTGTCGATGAACTGGATGAAACTATCGAACTTGCTGCGTGGGGGTATGGCGGCGGGGTGCCGCCAGGGGGTCAGGCCGCCGCCGGTTCGCCCATGCGATGCTCGACGACCTTCTCGGCGATATGCGACGGAACCTCTTCGTATCCGTCGAACTGCATCGAGTAGCTCGCGCGTCCCTGCGTGTTGCTGCGCAGGTCGCCGACGTACCCGAACATCTCGCTCAGCGGGACGCGGGCGGTGACCGTCAGCGCGTTGCCGCGCTGGTCCTGGCCCTCGACCCGGCCGCGCCGGCGGTTGAGGTCGCCGATGACCTCGCCGAGGAAGTCCTCGGGGGTCACGACCTCGACGGCGAAGATCGGCTCGAGCAGGACGGGCTTGGCCCTGCGCGCGGCCTCCTTGAACGCCAGCGAGCCGGCGACCTTGAAGGCGATCTCCGACGAGTCCGTGTCGTGGTACTTGCCGTCGACGAGCGTCACCCGGATGTCGACCATCGGGTAGCCCGCCTTCACGCCGGTCAGCAGCGCCTCCTCGACGCCCTTCTCGACGGCCGGGATGAACTCGCTGGGAACCGAGCCGCCCTTGATCTTCGAGACGAAGTCGAAGCCCTCGCCGGGCGCCGGCTCGATGTCGATGTAGACGATGCCGAACTGGCCCGAGCCGCCGGTCTGCTTGACGAAGCGGCCCTCGATCTTCTGCGCGGTGCCGCGGATCGTCTCCCGGTAGGAGACCTGCGGGCGCCCGACGTTGGCCTCGACGCCGTACTCGCGCTTCATGCGGTCGACGAGGATCTCGAGGTGCAGCTCGCCCATGCCGGAGATCTCGACCTGGCCGGTCTCCTCGTTGGTCTGGACGCGGAACGTCGGGTCCTCCTCGGCGAGGCGGCCGAGCGCGACGGACATCTTCTCCTGGTCGATCTTCGTCCTGGGCTCGACGGCGACCTTGATGACCGGCTCGGGGAAGTCGATGTTCTCGAGCTTCACGGGGCGGGTGGGGTCGCAGAGCGTGTCGCCGGTGACGATCTGCTTGATGCCGACGGCGGCGGCGATGTCGCCGGCGTAGACGGCGTCGACCTCCTCGCGGTCGTTGGCGTGCATGACGAGCAGGCGCCCGACGCGCTCCTGGCGGCCCGTCGTGACGTTCAGGACCTTCGCGCCGGCCTGCAGCGTCCCCGAGTACACGCGGAAGTACGTGAGCTTGCCGACGAAGGGGTCGGCCATGATCTTGAAGCCGAGCGCGGCGAAGGGATCGGAGTCGTCCGGGCGCAGCACGATCGGCTCGAGGTTCTCGCCGTGGCGGTCGACGAGGTGACCCTCGATCGGCTTGACCTCCAGCGGCGAGGGCAGGTAGTCGAGGACCGCGTCCAGCAGCGGCTGCACGCCCTTGTTCTTGAAGGCGGACCCGCACATGACGGGCGTGATCTGGATGGCGAGCGTCGCCTTGCGGATCGCGGCCTTGAGCATCTCGACGGGGATGTCGGCCTCGTCGAGGAAGAGCTCGGCGATGTCGTCGTCGAGGTCGGCGAGGGCGTGCACGAGATGCTCGCGCGCCTCGGCGGCGGCGTCGGCGTACTCGGCCGGGATCTCGATGACGTCCTGCTCCTTGCCGAGGTCGTCGCGGTAGATGACGGCCTTCATGCCGAGCAGGTCGATGATGCCCTTGAAGCCGGACTCGGAGCCGATCGGGATCTGGATCGGGACGGCGTTGGCGGCGAGGCGGTCGACCATCGTCTTGACCGAGCCCTCGAAGTCCGCGCCGATGCGGTCCATCTTGTTGATGAACGCGATCCGCGGCACGGCGTACTTGTCGGCCTGGCGCCAGACGGTCTCGGACTGCGGCTCGACGCCGGCGACGGAGTCGAAGAGCGCGATCGCGCCGTCGAGGACGCGCAGCGAGCGCTCGACCTCGACGGTGAAGTCGACGTGCCCGGGCGTGTCGATGATGTTGATCCGGTGGCCCTTCCACTCGGCCGTCGTGGCGGCCGACGTGATCGTGATGCCGCGCTCCTGCTCCTGCTCCATCCAGTCCATCGTCGCGGCGCCCTCGTGGACCTCGCCGATCTTGTAGGTGCGACCGGTGTAGTAGAGGATCCGCTCGGTCGTCGTCGTCTTGCCGGCGTCGATGTGCGCCATGATCCCGATGTTCCGGGTCTTCTCGAGCGGGTGTGTGCGTGGCATGGGTTCTCTTGATCTCTCGTCGGTCTCGACCACAAAAAACGGGCCCCTCAGGCCCGCGCGCACGTCCGATGTCCAATCGGTCCGTCGCGCTATGTGGTCGAGGTATCCATCTCTGGCCGAACTGATGCTCCGAGGCGGGCGCCGATGAGCGCAGCTGCCCACGGAACGACGGCTGACTATAGCAAAGGGGTGCTGAGCGGCCGGGACGGATTCGCCACGCTGCGCGTGCTCGCGGCCGGGCTCGCGGTGGCCGGGATCGCGCTGCTCGTCCTCGCCGAGTTCAGCACGGTCCTGCGGGTCGTCGTCGGCTCGCTCGAGGTGCAAAAGCGAACGGTGAGCGGAGCGGACAACCACGGCTACGCGCTGTTCGTCGTGGCGGTCTGTGCGCTGCCGCTCGTGCTGTGGGCGCTGCGCGGCGCGCGGCCGGCCGCGGCGGGGGTGCTCGTCCTGGGCGCGGCGACGCTGGCGGTGGCGCTCGCGATCGACCTGCCGGACTCGCGCGAGTCGGGGCGGCTGCCGGAGTCCGTGACGTTCGAGGACGCGCGCGCGCAGGCGGGGCCGGGCCTCGCGCTCGAGGTCGCGGGCGGGCTGGCGCTCGTGCTCGCGGGCGGGTTGCTGCTCGTGCTCGGGGCGCCGCGGCGTCCCGGGTGACGCGGTGGCGCCACGCGCCGGCCCGTCAGCCGGGTGCCGGTGCCGTCCAGTCCGTGGGGCGCATCGGCAGCGCGAGCAGCGCCTCCCAGGTCGCGGCGTCGGTCTCACCGGTCACCGCGAGCCCGCGCGCCGTCTGGAAGGTCCGCAGCGCGGTCTCGGTCGCCGGTGAGAACTTGCCGTCGACGACGACGGTCGGGTCGGCCGTCACGAGATGCTGCTGCATCCAGATGACCTGGTCGCCGGTCTTGCCGCGGCGCAGCAGCGGCCAGCCGGGGTCGGCGAGGACCACGGGCGCAGGCGCGGGCTGGGTCAGCGTCGCCCAGGTCGCGGGGCTCGCGGCCTGCCAGCTCCACCAGGAGATGCCGGCCGCGCCGTAGCCGGCCCAGATCGCGCGGAAGCGGACGAGATCCTCGGCAGCCGGCGCGCTGTAGGCCTGTCCCAGCGGCGCCAGCGGCGCGCGGTAGATCCGGTTGTGGGCGACGGTCCGCGCGCTGACGGCATCCACCGAGCCGCCGATGTCCTTCCAGTAGACCTGCGGCAGGTTGGCCTGCGCGCCGCCCGGGCCGAGGAAGACCGAGTACGGGAACTTCGGGTGGAAGTCGACGTACGGGAAGGACGTCAGCCCTACCGGGTAGTTCGGCCCGATCGCCAGGCGCAGCGCGCCGAGGTATTGCTGGGCGGCCGCGTATCGGCCCTCGTACCGCGTCTCGGCGTCGATGACGAGGCAGTCGGCGCCGGCCGTCACCGCGGCCGCGCCCGCCGCGGCCTCGCCGACGGGGTTGGCGCCGTAGACGAACTGCCACGCGCAGACGCGCAGCCCGCGCGCGTGCAGCGCCTGGACGAGCTCGGGCGTGAACTGCTTCCAGAGGTTCGTGGCGTCCGCGCTCTTGACGTAGACGGTCTGCATCCCCGCGGCAGCCGCGCGGGCGGCGATCGCGTCGACGTTGCCGCGGTCGCTGCGGGGCAGCTCCCAGATCCACATGCCGTTGCCGCGGAAGACCGCCGGCAGCTCGCCGGGAAGCGTCGTCGCCAGCGGCCGCAGCGGTGGCGTGACGACGAAGATGTTGCGGCGGTTGGAGCGCCTGCCCGCGCGATCGCGGACGGTGACCCCGACGCGGCCGCCGGCGGTTCCCGGGGGGACGCGCGCGGTCCAGCCGGCGCGGCTGCGGACAAGCTTCGTCGCCAGCGCGCCCTTGGGCCAGCGGAAGGTCACGCGCATGCCCGCCTTGAGGTTGCGGCCGCGCAACTGGATCTGGCGGCCGACCGCGACGCGAACGACGCTCTTGCAGCCGGCGGCGGTCGCCGGCACGCAGCGCAGGCCGGTCAGCCGCGGCGCGGGCGTGCGTCCCTCGGCGGCGCTGATGCCGAGGAGGGAGTACAGGAAGACCGCCGCGCAGGCGATGAAGGCAAGCCGAAGCCTCATTCTTCGAGAGAGAACCCGAGGACCACCCTGGGAGTAGCGGCGTGCAGCCGCGGTCAGATCACTACCAGCGGTAGTGGGCGAACGCCTTGTTCGCCTGAGCCATGCGGTAGATGTCGTCCTTGCGCTTGTAGGCGCCGCCCTGCTGGGACTGGGCATCGAGCAGCTCGTTGGCGAGCCGCTGGGCCATCGTCTTCTCGCGCCGCTGGCGGGCGAACTCGACGAGCCACCGCACCGCGAGGGTGCGGGCGCGGCGCGCCGGGACCTCGACGGGCACCTGGTAGGTCGCGCCGCCGACACGGCGCGAGCGGACCTCCAGCACCGGCGTCAGCGTCTTGATCGAGAGCTCGAGCTGCTCGACGGGATCCTTGCCGGTCCGCTCGCCGATGATCGCCAGCGCGTCGTACACGATCTTCTCGGCGACGGACTTCTTGCCGTCGAGCATGACCTTGTTGATGACCTGCTGGACGATCCGTGAGCGGTGGATCGGATCGGGCTCGATCGGCCGGATCTGGGCGGCTGCGCGGCGGGGCATCTACTTCTTCTTCACGCCGTACTGCGAGCGCGCCTTCTTGCGGTCGCTGACGCCGGCGGCGTCGAGCGTCCCGCGAACGACCTTGTAGCGCACGCCCGGCAGGTCCTTGACGCGACCGCCGCGGACGAGCACGACGGAGTGCTCCTGCAGGTTGTGTCCCTCGCCCGGGATGTAGGCCGTGACCTCGATCGATCCGGTGATGCGCACGCGGGCGACCTTGCGAAGCGCGGAGTTCGGCTTCTTCGGCGTCGTCGTGTAGACGCGGGTGCAGACGCCGCGGCGCTGGGGAGCGGCGACCTTCTTCTTGCGCCCCTTGCCGGACTTCAGACCGGGCGTGGCAAGCTTCTTCTTGGGCGTCTTGCGTCCCTTGCGGACGAGCTGGGAAGTCGTTGGCATGCGGCGCGGAATCCTAGCAGCGTGCCGTGGGGGTCACCGGCCGGCCGGCACGGGCTTCGTCGGCAGTCCGCGCTGGCGCGTGCCGTCGAGGCCGGGATACGTGATCCGATACAGGGTGCCCGGCTCGTGCGCGATCGTGCGCTGGAAGGTGGAGCGCCCGTCGATCTGCAGCCGCTGCACGGTCTTCCACGGCTCCTGCAGCGGCTGGCGCTGCAGCAGCACGGTCTTCGGGCCGGCGCCGAGGCGCAGGCGCCCGTAGAGCAGGACCCGGTGCTTGCGCTGCAGTTGGGCGAAGAGGCCGGCGACGAACGTCCTGGCGGCCATCTTGTCGTTGCCGCTGGAGACGAGCAGGCCGGTCGTGAACTCGCCGAACGCGCGGGCGTTGCTCGCCGAGACGCGTTGCGCCGCGGGCGGCTGGTCGCGGAGCAGGAACTGCGCGAAGGAGCGGACCGCCGGCACCTTGTCGGCGAGGTACTCCGCCCACGTCAGCCAGCGGGCCTGCTGGATCTCCGAGACGTCGGGGCGGCCCTGGACGTGCGTCGTCTCGTAGCCGAACTCCGTGAGGTAGATGTCGCGGTTGGCCGGCGCGAGGCGCCCCAGGTCGACGAGCCTGCTCAGCGTGTCGGCGAGCACCGGCAGGTCGGCCATGCGCAGGTCGCCGGGCTCCTTCTCGGCGTTGCTCGCGCGCGACGGGCGCTCGTTCTGGGAGTACGGGTGGTGCGCCCAGCCGTCGCCCGGGACGGCGGTGAAGTTCGCGCACTCCGGCGTGGCGCGGGGGACGAGGTTGGCGTCGACGCAGGCGAGCTCGCGCAGGAACTCGAGCGGCGGGACGGCGCCGCTTCCGCGCTTGCCGCCGGTGCTCGACGTGTTGCCGATGAGGACCTTGACCTTCGAGCGCGCGGCCTTGACCGCCGGGTAGGCGGCGCGGACCATCGCCCGGTAGACGCCCGGGCTGGCGGGCGTCGTGCCGTCGGCCTGCCACTGGGGCAGCAGCAGCGCCTGGTGGTTGGGCTCGTTCCAGAGGACGAACTCGTCGACGGCGGGCAGCCGCTCGGGCGCGGCGGCCGACTGTGCGGCGCGGGCGCCCGGCGGTGGCGGCGGCGGTTCGTCGCCCGGCGGGAACGGGATGAGCGGCTGCAGGATCGACTGGCGCTCGGTCTCGTCCTCGGCGGGCGGGGGCGCCGGCGCCGTGGGTGCCTCGGCGGGCGGGGCGAAGCCGCCGGAGTAGCGCTTGGCGACGGCGACCGCGAAGTCGGCGTAGGACTGCGGGTCGATGTTCGTGCGCGCGCGCGGGCCCGGCTCGTCGCTCGTGGCCCAGTGCGGTGCCCAGAAGCCGATGTCGATGAGCACCTCCATGCCGGCCGCGCGGACCGCTCGCACCGCGTTGTCGAGCGCCCGCCAGCGCGACTGCTCGTAGGCGGCGGGATCGGTGGCGTCGAAGTTCTCGGGGCGGTGGTCGCTCTCGGGCGCGCGCGTGAGCGAGGACCAGCTCGCGGTGATCCGCACGCGGTCGACGCCGAGCGTCTTCATGCGCGCGGCGGCCGCCTGGGCCTCGGCCGGCGGGCGGAAGAGCATGAGGCCGTCGTCCTGGACGATCGTCTCCAGGCCGGGCGTCGTGACGGCCGTCTTGGGCTTGGACTTCGTCGCCGCCGCGGGCCGCTCGGACTTCGTCGCGGCCGTCGCGAGCGGCGCGAGCAGCGCGAGCGACAGCAGCGTGACGTACAGGATTGCGCGCCTCACCCGGCGCAAGTCTGCCCGTTCGAGCGCGTGCGTGCGGCGGCGGCGCGGGCCGCGGCGGCGCCCGCGGTTAGCCTGGGCGCGTGAGCGACCGGTCCTTCACCGCGCGCCCGGCCTCCCGCCACGACCTCGGGATGATGGCCGACAACCTCGAGAACGGCTTCGGCTCCTATCGCAGCTGGGCGGCGGAGGGATGGGAGCCGCCGACGAGGGTCGAGATGCTCGTCGGGATGATGCAGCGCTTCATGAAGGACGGCTCGTGGGCGGTCGTGGCGTTCTCGCAGGACGGTGAGCCGGCGGGCCACGCGGCCGCGCGGCCGGAGCTCGACGAGGACGACGCTCCGCAGCCCGGGATCGCCCGGCTCACCCATCTGTTCGTCCGCCGGCACCTCTGGGGCAGCGGCGTCGCCGACCTCCTGCACGACGACATCCTCGCCGGCATGCGCGAGCGCGAGTTCACGTCGGCGTGTCTGTGGACGCCGGCCGGGCAGGCGCGGGCGCGGGCGTTCTACGAGCGCCGCGGGTGGCGCGAGAGCGGCGCCGAGGACCCGGTGAACGAGCTCGGGCTCGAGCTCGTCGAGTACGTGCTCGAGCTGTAGCGGCTTGGGGTGGCTCGGGGTCGCGTCGGGCGACCGGGGGATTCTTGCGCCTCGCGGTCGCCGCGGGCGCTCGGGAACGCTCGAGGGCTCGCGGTCGCGCCAGCGCTCGGGAACGGCATCTCCGACGGAGCCGTTGCGGCGCGCGGGCGGAGCGCCTGCGGCTTGCGAGGCCGACTGAGTCGCGTTTGCCCTGCCATAAGGGGGCGAAAGCGACTCAGGTGCCTGCCGGACGCAGAGTTTGCCGCCACATGGGCGGTCGACTCGCGCGGACGCTCGCCGCGACCTGCTCGCGCGCGCCGCCGCGTGGCGCTTGCGACCGGCGATCATCGAGGAAGAAGTCGCGTTCGTGGCGGGGGCGGTTCGCCGGGGCTGTTTGAGGTCGAGATCGGACTCAGGCCCCTCCACGGGGCCTGAGACACGTTTCGATGTCCGGAGCCGTCGAGTTGGATGAATCGTGGCCCCGCGCCACATCTGACCCAAGTCGACGAAGCGGACCGCCCGAACCGCCCCGGCGCCCCGGCTCCGCCGCCAACGCGACGTCCTCCTCAGTGATGCAGTCGTCGAGCGGCAGCGCGACGCCCGGCGGGCGCGACGGCTGCGCGGCGACGGGCAGCGCGACGCCACGGCGGCGCGACGGTTGCGCAGCGACGAGCGAGCGCTACGCCGCGGCGGGTGCCGCGGCCGCGCGGGCGGCGCGGACCGGAGCGGGCGTCAGCGCCGAGGCGACGATGACGAGCACGAAGGCCACGGCCTGGACGACGATGCCGAGGGCGTCGTTGGGCAGCGGATCGCCGAAGACGATGATCCCGCCGGCGATCGTCGCGATGTTCGCGGCGGTGCCGGTGATGGCGATGACGGCCACGGCCTCGCCGTCCTGCAGCGAGCGGGCGGAGGCGTAGAAGGCCATCGCCGAGCCCGTGAGCGCAACCCAGAGCCAGGGGCTCGTGGCGATGCCGACGATGCCGTCGCCGCCGACGATGCCGGTCAGCGCCTTGACGCCGAGGTTGCAGACACCGAAGAGGACGCCCGCGGCAGCGGCGAGCATGACGCCGTGGTGCTCGGCGGGGCCGCCGAGGCGCGGGCCCATGATGAAGAGCGCGCCGATGCCGAACAGACCGGCCTCGAAGGCGATCATCGCGGTGAGCGAGAAGGAGGAGCTGGCGCCGTGGCTGGCGGGCAGCGTGATGCCGAGCAGGATGAGCCCGACGCAGGTCATGCCGAGGCCCCACCACTGGCGCGGCCCGACCTTGAAGCCGAAGAGCCGGTCGGCCATGACCGCCAGCAGGACGAGCCCGCCGGAGAGGACCGCCTGGACGACGGACAATGGCGCCAGCGAGATCGCGGCGACGTGCAGCAGCCACGCCCCGAGGCCGACGAGCATCCCGATCGCGAACCAGCGCTGGCTCCACAGCGAGTGCGCCGTGCGCAGCGGGTGGCGGATGTCGACCGCGCAGGCCTCGCACGCGCCCCGGTGCTTGTACAGGAACGCGAGGTTCGAGGCGAACGCGCAGAGCAGCGCGAGGAGTATTCCGATTTGGAGGCTCATGAAGTCAGCACGACGCCCGCGTCAAGCGCGAGCGAGAGGACCGGGCGACACCACTACCATCGGCCGCTCGGTGGACAAGCTTGACGCGCATCGTGCGCTCCAAGGAGGCTAGCGGGAACGGGCGCGGATCGCGCCGAAGTTGCAGAGTCGGCACAAAATCGGCGCACATGCAGGCAAATCCGGTCCTATTCCTTGACATAGATGGCGTCATTTCGCGGTGGGGATTGGACTCCAACGACTGTCCAGCGGGCGCGTTCCACCATGTGGACGGCGCCGTACATTTCCTTTCGTCCGGCGCGGGATTGCACCTGCTCTCCCTCGCCGAGCGCTCCGAGCTCGTCTCGTGCGGCGGTTGCGAGGACAAGGCCGATGACCATCTCCCTCGTTCGCTGGCCCTACCCGGTGCGCCGCCGTTTCTCTCATTGGACCGAAATCCCGGGCGCGCCCACCGGAAGCCTGCTGCGAGCGCCGCCGCGGCGAGATGACGCTCGACGGCCGCTTCGACGGGCTCGAGCGCCGCGCGCTGCCCGACGGCCTGACACTGCTCGTCGCCGGCGGCCGGCGCTCCCGGGCGCTCGGCCTCGCGCGCCTGGACGCGCTGCCCGAGGACCACGCCCTGCTCATCGATCCCTGCCGCTCGGTCCACACCGCGGGGATGAGGTTCGCGCTGGACCTCGTGTGGCTCGACGCGCGCGGTGGGGTGGTTCGTGTCGACCGTGGCGTCCGCCCGGGGCGGATGCGGACGTGCCTGCGGGCGCGGGCGGTCGTGGAGGTCGCGGCGGGCGGCGGGGGTGCGTTCGCCGCGGCGCTGGCGCCCGCCTGACGGTTGGCGCGCCGCGCGCGAGGCGCGAGCGCCCGCCGGACCGCGCCGGGCCGGTCAGGCGCCGGGCTTGGCCACCATGAGGAAGATCGCGAACGTCGCGCTGATCCAGGGGTCGCCGAGGCTCCAGCGGTCCAGCGCGAGATACAGCCCGGCCAGCAGGACGACGACCATCGCCGGCGTGATGAGGCGCGTCGCCAGCGCGAGGTGCAGGCGGTGAAGGTCGCCGAGCGCCGCGGGGTTCGCGCGCCGGATCTGCGCGTCGAGCAGCGGGTAGGCGAACACGACGCCGAAGGCGACGACCACCGCGAGGACGTGGATCGTCAGGACGACGTCGTACAACCCGATCGCGAGCGCCATGCCGCGGAGGCTCTCAGGCGCCGCGGCGGATGCACCGGCCGGCGCGCCGTCAGCGACGCGCCCGCGCCTTCGACGGCTTCGCCTCCGCCCGCGCCCGCGCCTTCGCGCCCGCCCGCGCCCGCGCCTTCGCCCGCTTCGCCTCCGCCCGCGCCCGGGCCTTCGACGGCTTCGCCCGCACCGTCCGGCGCAGGACCGAGCGCGTTCCCGCAGGCCCCGTGGCGACGATCTTGACGTGATGGCGCCCGCGCGCGGCCGGCACCCAGCGCAGGGTGTGCTGCCCGCGCGCGAGGCGCAGGTCGCGGCGCAGCTCCAGGCCGCGCCCGTTCCAGACGCTGACGCTCACGCGCGAGATCTTCGACAGCGAGAAGCGCAGCGTCGCCGGGCGGCGGGCGCGCACCCCGCGCAGGCGCGCGAGCTGCAGGCGAGGCGGCTCGCGCACGTAGCGCGCGAAGCGCCGGCCGGTCGCGCAGTACGTCCGCTCGCCCGTGCGCCGGCACAGCGCGCCGAGGAAGTCCCCGACGAGCCGGTGGTAGCTCAGCGTCGACTCGCGCCCGTTCTGGCTGTAGAGCGACCAGGCGCCGGTGTCGAACGCCCGCACCGCCCGCCGCGCGACCCGCTCCCCGCGCACGTACAGCCGGCGCGCCCGCGCGCTGCGCAGGATCGTCGCCGTGTCGCGCAGCCCGACGACCGCCTGCAGCTCGCCGTTGAGGATCCGCAGGCCGGGATCGAAGGAGTACATCGCGTAGCGGCGCCCGCCGCCGGCGAGCGGGACGCCGACGCCGATCGGGGGCGGACGCTCGAACGCCCCGAGCGCGCGCTGCGCGGCGGTCGCGTAGCGGCGGTCGTGCAGCGCGCGACGCCCGCGCGCGAGCGCCTGCGCCGCGGTGGCCTGGGTCATGCCACTGATCCACGGCGGCGCGCCGCGGCCGTAGGAGAAGAAGTGCTCCCACGCGAGAAAGCCTCCGCGCACGGAGCCGAGCGCCACCATGCGGTCCAGCAGCCGTCGCAGGGCGGCCGGGCGGCAGCGGAAGCGGGCCTTCGCGCGCACGCAGGAGGCGGCGAGCGCGTTGGCGCGGCCGAAGCTTGCCAGCGGCTGGATCTGCAGCCCATGACCGACGTAGTACTGGAAGGTCACGGGATCGCGCCCGAAGACGAAGCGCCGTCCCGCTCGCGGCAGCGCCTGGCGCGTCCAGAAGTCGCGGTTGCGGCGGAGCGTCAGGAAGACGGGCTCCAGGCGGCTCGGCGTCAGCCGCCGGTCGTAGGCGAGCCGCGCGGTGACCCGCAGGACCTCGCCGAGCTCCGCCCGCCGGCGCCCGCTCAACCCGTCGCGGGCGCGCTGCGACGTCCACCAGATGCTGCGCAGCCGCGCGTGCGTGGCAGCATCGATCGAGCCCCGCAGCCAGGCGCGGCGCAACGCGCCCCGGACGGTCCGCGAGCGGCGCAGGACCCGCAGGTCGGCCGCGCGCGCGGCGCGCACGCGCCGCGCGGAGAGGCGCCGCGACTCGTCGGCCAGCATCGGGCGCGGCGCGCCGGCAGCGGGCTGCTCGAGCGTCTCGAGCGGCGGCGGTGCGGCGCCGGCAGCGCGGTCTCCCCCGCCCCCGCCGAGCACCACCCCGGCAAACGCTGCGAGCACGGCGACCAGCGCGACGAGGCGGCGGCGATCCATGACTACGTGATCGACCGCTGGCAGCCCGAGCTTGATGAAACGCAGCCGTTAACGACGCGCGCCCGGGGAACCCGGGCGCGCGAGACAGCGAGTCCTTCGAGCGCTAGCCCTCGTCGGGCACATCGAGGTCGGCGAGCTCCTCGGCGAAGCCGGTGTCGCCACCGCCGCCGCCGATCTCCTCCAGCGAGGCGATGTCCTCGTTGAAGGCCGAGCCGAAGCCGCCGAGGCCGTCGCCGTCGCCGAGGCCGAGCTCGGCGGCGATCTCGTCCTGGTCGAGCAGGCCGACGTCGTCGATCGCGCGCGGCAGCGGCTCGGAGGGCTCGATCTCGATCCGCCGGTAGCGCTTCAGGCCCGTGGCCGCCGGGATGAGCTTCCCGATGATCACGTTCTCCTTCAGGCCGTTGAGGCGGTCGATCTTGCCCTCGAGCGCGGCATCGGTCAGGACCTTCGTCGTCTCCTGGAAGGAGGCGGCCGACAGGAACGAGTCCGTGTTCAGCGAGGCCTTCGTGATGCCGAGGATGATGTCCTCGTACTGCGCCGCCTCGCCCTTGCGGGCGATGATCTCGTCGTTGATGCGCGCGAACTCGAAGCGGTCGACGAACTGCCCCGGGAGGTAGTCCGTGTCGCCCTTCTGGTCGACGCGCACCTTCTTGAGCATCTGGCGCGCGATGAGCTCGATGTGCTTGTCGTTGATGTCCACGCCCTGTGAGACGTAGACCTCCTGGACCTCCTTGACGAGGTACTGCTCGGTCTCCGTGCGACCGCGGATGGCCAGCAGCTCGTGCGGGTACAGCGAGCCCTCGTTGAGCTGCGTGCCGGCCTCGACGCGCTGGCCCTCCTCGACGAAGAGCCGCGTGCGGCGCGGGAACGTGTGACGGTGCTCCTCGCCCGCGTCGTCGGTGATGACGACCGTCAGCGCCTTCTCGGTCTCCTCGATGGAGATCGTCCCGTCCTGCTCGGCGATCTTCGCGAGGCCCTTGGGCTTGCGGGCCTCGAAGAGCTCGACGACACGCGGCAGGCCGTGCGTGATGTCCGCGCCCGCGACCCCGCCGGTGTGGAACGTCCGCATCGTCAGCTGCGTGCCCGGCTCGCCGATCGACTGGGCGGCGATGATGCCGACCGCGTCGCCGATCTGGGCGGTCTGGCCGCTGGCCATCGAGCGGCCGTAGCAGGCCTGGCACACGCCGCTGGCCGCCTCGCACTTCAGCACGGAGCGCACGGCGATCTTCACGACGCCGTGGTTGTCGGTCTTCAGCTGCTCGGCGGACTCGACGATGTCGGCGAGCTCGGCGCGGTCGATGAGCCCGGTCTTCTCGACGATGACGCGGCCGCGCTTCGTCTTGACCTCGGCGGCGACGAAGCGCCCGAGGAGGTTGTCGTTGAGCTCGCCGGACTCCTTGTAGAGCGGCAGCTGGATGTACTCCTCGGTCCCGCAGTCGGGCTCGCGGATGATGACGTCCTGGGCGACGTCGACGAGACGCCGCGTCAGGTAGCCGGAGTCGGCGGTGCGAAGCGCGGTGTCGGCCAGGCCCTTGCGCGCGCCGTGCGTCGAGGTGAAGTACTCGAGCACGTCGAGGCCCTCCATGAAGTTCGCCTTCACGGGACGCTCGATGATCTCGCCCTTCGGGTTGGCCATGAGACCGCGCATGCCCGCGAGCTGGCGGATCTGCTTGAACGAGCCACGGGCGCCCGAGTCGGCCATCATGAAGATGGGGTTCAGGACGTCGAGGTTGGCGACCATGGCATTGGCCACCTCCTCGGTGCACTCGTTCCACTGCTCGACGACCGCCTCGTGGCGCTCCTCCTGCGTGATGAGCCCCATGTCGTACTGGCTCGTGAGCTCGGCGACCTTGTCCTCGTAGGACTTCACGATGGCGCCCTTGCTCGGCGGGATCACGACGTCGTTCTTGGAGATCGTGATGCCGGCCTTCGTCGCGAACTCGAAGCCGAGGTCCTTGAAGGCGTCGAGCACCTGCGAGATCGTCGTCGCGCCGTAGGTCTGCACGAGCTGGTCGACGAGCGCCGTCGTGTCGCGCTTCTTCATCGACTTGTTGACGAACTCGTACTGCGTCGGGTCGAACTCCTCGCCCATCGCCTCCAGCAGCGCCCGCTCGATGCGGTCGTTGTAGATGATCCGGCCGACGGTCGTGAGGACGTGGCCGCCCTCGCGCCCGAGCGGGCGGAACTCGGCGAGGTCGTGGAGCTTCACGGCCCCGAGCTCGTAGGACAGCTCGGCCTCCTGCGCCGTCCGGTAGACGTGCGGGCGCGGCTCGTGGGTCGAGCGATCGACCTTCGAGAGCTCCTCGGCATCGGGCCCGTAGGTCAGGTAGTAGGCGCCGAGGATCATGTCCTGGGTCGGCGTGGCCAGCGGCTGGCCGTGCGCCGGCGACAGGATGTTGTTCGCCGACAGCATGAGGATGCGGGCCTCCGCCTGCGCCTCGGCGCTGAGCGGGAGGTGGACCGCCATCTGGTCGCCGTCGAAGTCCGCGTTGAACGCGTGGCAGACGAGCGGGTGGACCTGGATCGCCTTGCCCTCGACGAGCACGGGCTCGAACGCCTGGATGCCGAGGCGGTGGAGCGTCGGCGCGCGGTTGAGCAGCACCGGGTGCTCGCGGATGACCTGCTCGAGGACGTCCCAGACCTCCGGGATCATCGAGTCGACCATCTTCTTGGCGGCCTTGATGTTCTGCGCAGCCTTGCGCTCGACGAGCTGGGCCATGATGAACGGCTTGAAGAGCTCCAGCGCCATGAGCTTCGGCAGCCCGCACTGGTGGAGCTTCAGGTACGGGCCGGCCACGATGACCGAGCGGCCCGAGTAGTCCACGCGCTTGCCGAGGAGGTTCTGGCGGAAGCGGCCCTGCTTGCCCTTGAGCATGTCGCTCAGGGACTTCAGCGGCCGGTTGCCCGGGCCGGTGACCGGGCGCCCGCGGCGGCCGTTGTCGAACAGCGCGTCGACGGCCTCCTGGAGCATCCGCTTCTCGTTGTTGACGATGATCTCCGGCGCGCCGAGGTCCAGCAGCCGCTTGAGGCGGTTGTTGCGGTTGATGACGCGGCGGTAGAGGTCGTTGAGGTCGGAGGTCGCAAAGCGCCCGCCGTCGAGCTGGACCATCGGGCGCAGCTCCGGCGGGATGACGGGGACGGCCTCGAGCACCATCTGCTCGGGGCGGTTGCCGGACGCGATGAACGCGGCGACGACCTTCAGGCGCTTGACCGCGCGGGCCTGCTTCTGGCCCTTGGCGGTGCGCACCATCTCGCCGAGCTCCTCGGACTCCGCGTCGAGGTCGACCTGCTGGAGCAGGTCGCGGATCGCCTCGGCGCCCATGCCCCCGCGGAAGTACTCGCCGAAGCCGTAGGGCGAGCCGAAGCGCTCCTTGAGCTCGCGGAAGATCGTCTCGTCGTGCTCGATGCGCTTGGGCTCCATGTCCTTGAAGAGCTCCCAGACCTGGCGCATGCGCTCGGCGGCGTCCTCGATGTAGGCCTCGGTGTCCGCGATGTCGGACTCGAAGGTCTTGCGCAGCTCCTTGAGCATCTTCGCGCGCTCGTCGTCGTCGAGCTTCTTGATGTCGACGTCCAGCGCCTCGGCCCAGAGGTGGTCCTCGTCGTCGAAGGTCTTCTGGGCGCCGCTCTGCAGGTACTCCTCGCGACGCGCCTGCTGCTCGCGCAGCTCGAGGACGCGCTCCTCACGCTCGGCGGCGTAGGAGTCCAGCACCTCGTTGACCTTCGCCTCGAGGTCGGACAGATCGCGCTCGCGCGCCTCGTCGTCGACCCACGTCACGATCGACGCGGCGAAGTACAGGACCTTCTCGAGCTCCTTGGGAGCCATGTCGAGCAGGTAGCCGATGCGGCTCGGGACGCCCTTGAAGAACCAGATGTGGCTCACGGGCGCGGCGAGGTCGATGTGGCCCATGCGCTCGCGGCGGACCTTCGAGCGCGTGACCTCGACGCCGCAGCGCTCGCAGACGATGCCCTTGTAGCGGACGCGCTTGTACTTGCCGCAGTAGCACTCCCAGTCCTTCGTGGGACCGAAGATGCGCTCGCAGAACAGGCCGTCCTTCTCGGGCTTCAGGGTGCGGTAGTTGATCGTCTCCGGCTTGGTGACCTCGCCGGAGCTCCAGCCACGGATCTGCTTCGAAGAGGCGAGGCCGATCTCGATGGCGTCGAAGTTGTTGATGTCGATCAAGGTGAATCCTTCTGCTGGGGGGTTGGCCCGGGACCGTCGTCCCGGGCCGCTTGCGGTGGCGGTCCGGCGGTGTGCTGCGCCGGGGTCTACGTCTCCGCGGGTGCTTCTTCGGCGTCGATGTCGATGTCGGCATCGACGAGGTCGGCGACGTCGATGTCGACGGGCACGTCATCGGTCTCGATGACGTCCTCGTCGGCGGCGTCGGTCACGGTGTCGATCGCGAGCTCGCCCTCGGCTGCGTCGGGATCGGTCGCCTCGACGGCCTCGGCGCCGTTGGCCGCGCGCACGCCCGAGAGGTCGATGCCGAGCTCCTCGGCCGCGCGCAGGAGGTCGTCGTCCTCGTCGCGCATCTCGGCGCGGGCGCCCTCCTCGGAGACGACGTTGACGTCGAGCGCCAGCGACTGCATCTCCTTGAGGAGCACCTTGAAGGACTCCGGGATCGACGGCTCGGCGATGTTCTCGCCCTTGACGATCGCCTCGTAGGCCTTCACGCGCCCGACCGTGTCGTCGGACTTGATCGTGAGCATCTCCTGCAGCGTGTACGCGGCGCCGTAGGCCTCGAGGGCCCAGACCTCCATCTCGCCGAAGCGCTGGCCGCCGAACTGCGCCTTGCCGCCCAGCGGCTGCTGGGTGACGAGCGAGTAGGGGCCGGTGGAGCGGGCGTGGATCTTGTCGTCGACGAGGTGCAGGAGCTTCAGGATGTACATGTAGCCGACGGTCACCTGCTCCTCGAACGGCTCGCCGGTGCGGCCGTTGTAGAGCGTGAACTTGCCCGACGCCCGGATGCCCGGGCGGCGCGACTTGTCGATGTCCATCCGGATGCGGCCCTTGTGCTCGTCCTGCCACTTCACGAGGGCGTTGTCGACGTCCTCGACGGACGCGCCGTCGAACACCGGGGTGGCCGTGTAGACCTTGCCGCGGCGGCCGTCGACCGACTGCGACTCGGCGATCTTGTAGGCCTCGGTGCCGTCGTCGTACCAGCCCTCGGCGGCGGCCCACCCGAGGTGGGTCTCGAGGATCTGGCCGACGTTCATCCGGCTCGGCACGCCGAGCGGGTTGAGGATGACGTCCACCGGGGTGCCGTCCTCCATGAACGGCATGTCGGCCTCGTCGACGATCTTCGAGATGACGCCCTTGTTGCCGTGGCGGCCGGCGAGCTTGTCGCCCTCGGAGATCTTGCGCTTCTTGGCGACGAACACGCGCACGAGGTGGTTGACTCCGGGCGGCAGGTCGTCGCCGGCGTCGCGGCTGAAGGTCATGACGTCGATGACGACGCCGCCCTCGCCGTGGGGCACCTTCAGCGACGTGTCGCGGACCTCGCGCGCCTTCTCCTTGAAGATCGCGCGGATGAGCTTCTCCTCGGCGGTCAGCTCGGTCTCGCCCTTCGGCGTGACCTTGCCGACGAGCAGGTCGCCGGAGCCGACCTCGGCGCCGATGCGGACGATGCCGCGGTCGTCGAGGTTGCGCAGCGACTCCTCCGAGCGGTTCGGGATGTCGCGCGTGATCTCCTCGTCGCCGAGCTTCGTCGTCCGGGCGTCGATCTCGTACTCCTCGATGTGGATCGAGGTGAGCTCGTCGTCCTTGACGAGGCGCTTGCTCAGGATGATCGCGTCCTCGAAGTTGTAGCCCTCCCAGGACATGAAGGCGACCTTGAGGTTCTTGCCGAGCGCCATCTCGCCGTGGTCGGTCGCCGAGCCGTCGGCGAGCACGTCGCCGGCGGCGATCTTGTCGCCGGACTTCACGCTCGGCTTCTGGTGGATGAGCGTGCCCTGGTTGGAGCGGCGGTACTTGTCGAGGTCGTACTCGTCCCTGCCGCCGTCCTCGGTCTCGATCTCGATGCGCGTCGAGTCGACGTAGCCGATCGTGCCGGAGTTCCTCGCCAGCAGGACGTCGCCGGTGTCCAGCGCCGCGCGGCGCTCCATGCCGGTGCCCACGATCGGGGCGTCGGTCTTCAGGAGCGGCACCGCCTGGCGCTGCATGTTGGAGCCCATGAGCGCGCGGTTGGCGTCGTCGTGCTCGAGGAACGGGATCATCGCCGTCGCGACCGACCAGATCTGCTCGGGCGAGACGTCCATGAGGTCGACCTCGCTGGGCGCGACCGTCACGTACTGGCCCGCGAGCGTCCGGCAGACGGCCTCGTCGCCGAGCAGGCGGCCCTTGGCGTCGACCGGGTGGTTGGCCTGGGCGATCTTGAGCTCTTCCTCCTGCGTGGCGTCGTAGTGGACGACCTCGCCGGTGATGACGCCGTCCTTGACGACCCGGTAGGGCGTCGTGACGAAGCCGTGCTCGGAGACCTCCGCGTAGCTCGACAGCGAGCCGATGAGGCCGATGTTCGGCCCCTCCGGGGTCTCGATCGGGCACATGCGGCCGTAGTGGGTCGGGTGCACGTCGCGCACCTCGATCGGCGCGCGCTCGCGCGTGAGGCCGCCGGCGCCGAGCGCCGAGAGGCGGCGGCGATGGGTCAGGCCCGCCAGCGAGTTCGTCTGGTCCATGAACTGGCTGAGCTGCGAGGAGCCGAAGAACTCCTTCTGGGCGGCGACGACCGGGCGGATGTTGATGATCGTCTGCGGCGTGATCGTGTCGGCGTCCTCGGTCGTCAGGCGCTCGCGCACGACGCGCTCCATCCGGTACAGGCCGATGCGGAAGGCCTCCTGGATGAGCTCGCCGACGGTGCGCAGGCGGCGGTTGCCGAAGTGCTCGTACTCGTCGAGGTGCTCGCCGACGGCCTCGCGCGGGTACGTCTGCGCCTCGGCCGCGTAGTCCTTGATCTCGACGTCGGGCTCCTCGGGCATCCCGAGGATGCGCGGCAGCGAGACGAGCTCCTTGACGAGGGCGAGGATGTCGTCGTGGGTCAGCGTGCGGGTCTCGAGGTCGATGTCGAGGTCCAGGCGCGCGTTGAGCTTGTAGCGGCCGACGCGGGTGAGGTCGTAGCGCTTGGGATCGAAGAAGAGCTGGTGCAGCAGCGCGCGGGCGTTGTCGACGCTCGGCGGCTCGCCGGGGCGCTGCTTCTTGAAGAGCTCGACGAGCGCGCCCTCCTCGGTCTTCGTCGGCTCGGTGTCGGCCTCGATCGTGTTGCGGATGTAGAGGCTGTTGTCGAAGAGGCCGAGGATCTCCTCGTCGGTCGCGTAGCCCATCGCGCGCAGCAGGACGGTGACCGGCAGCTTGCGCTTGCGGTCGATGCGGACGAAGACCTTGCCCTTCTTGTCGATCTCGAGCTCGAGCCACGAGCCGCGAGCCGGCATGAGGTTCGCGATGAAGACCTGCTTCTCGCGGTCCTTGGCCTCCATGAGGTACGCGCCCGGCGAGCGGACGAGCTGGGTGACGACGACGCGCTCGGTCCCGTTGATGATGAACGTGCCCCGCTCGGTCATCCAGGGGAAGTCGCCCATGAACACGGACTGCTCGCGGATCTCACCGGTCTCGCGGTTGACGAACGCGACGGTGACGGTCAGCGGGCGGGCGTACGTGAGGTCCTTCTCGCGGCACTCCTCGATGGAGGCGACCGGGTCGTCGAAGTGGAACTCGCCGAAGTCGACGGCGAGGTTTCCGGTGTAGTCCTCGATCGGCGAGATGTCGGAGATCGTCTCGCGGAGGCCGCCCTTCTCGGGGTCGGTCAGCCAGGCGAACGAGCGCCGCTGGATGTCGATGAGGTTGGGGACGTCATGAACTCTTTCGAGGCGCGCGAAGGTGCGGCGCGTACGAGGGGCGTCAACACGGGGCAAGGCGGCGACTCCTCAAGGGGTCGAGAGCGGGTGCGGGGGCAGGGCGCCGCGGCCATCGGCCTTCTGGCGCGGACTGTCCAAGATAGCACAGCGCGAAGCGTTGCCCCGCAGGGGCCATCGACGCTCACGGACCCCGTCCCGAAGTCCGCGCTATGTGGGCGCGAAACCTGATGCCTGGGACGGCTACGGCTATCGGTCGACGCAGTCAGGGTAGCGCGTATCGTGACGATCGTGCAGTTCGATCACGTCGCTCGACAGGTGTCCGATATCGGCGAGGCGCTGGACTGGTGGCAGCGGATGGTCCCGGGCGCGGCCGTCCTCTATGCGGACGACAGCTGGGCGCTGCTGGAGGCGGGCGGCGCGCGCCTGGCGTTCGTCATGGCCGACGAGCACCCCGACCACCTCGCGTTCAAGGTCTCGCGCGAGGAGCTTGCGCGGCTGGCCGCCGAGCACGGCGCCGTCATCGCGACGCACCGGGACGGCAGCAGCTCGTTCTACCTCGACGCGCCGGGGGGCGGCGGGCTGGAGGTCATCGCGTATCCGGATGTGCTGGAGGAGGACGCGGAGTAGTGGCGCGTCGCTCGGCGCGCCCGCTGCGTTCGGCGCGCTTCCTGCGTCTCTGAGGAAGCGGGTTCGTTCGCCGTGGCGCGCGCCGCGAGCGACGTGAGTCGCCTTGACCCTGCTATTCGGGGGAAACGCGACTCAGACCTCCCCGCGAGCCGGTCCGAGTCGACTTGACCCCGCTATGGAGGGCGAACGCGACTCAGACCGCCCCGTCAGCCGAACACGCGGCGAGCCGCGCGCCAGAGACACTCGCGCTGCCTTCAGAGACAACGTTCTCCAGCGCCGGCGCGAGCGCGAAGCGCCGAAGGAGAATCAGAGGTCCGCGCGCCGGAACATCCGGTCGGCGACGACCCCGACGACGGCGAGGTAGGCGACGACGTAGGGGTACAGCAGGACTCCCGCGTTCTGCGCGCCGCCGAACGGGCCGAGCTGCACGATGACGCCGGTGATGCCGCGGACGTCGGCCGTCAGCGCGTGCAGCCCGTCCTGGTAGAGCGCCTCGAACGGCAGCGCCCACGAGGCGATCGAGGAGATCCGTTCGAGCGTCTCGGAGTCCAGCGCCGAGCCGATCTGGCCGAGCAGCCCGGCCGCGAGGCCGGCGCCGAAGACCATGAAGATCGCGATGCCGTTGGCCGTCGAGGACAGCAGCGTCGTGCCGAGCAGCGCGAGCGCGACGACGACGATCACCGCCGAGGCGATCGAGAGGCCGCCGGTCACGGGGTTGTCGGGCCAGTAGCCGCCGATCGCGCCGGTGAGCAGGACGGCGGCGGCGTAGACGATCGCGACGTAGATCACGCAGACGCCGGAGCCGGCGACGAAGCGGGCGAGCAGCAGCGTCGTGCGCCCGACCGGCCGGACCACGAGCGGCTGCAGGAGCCCGCGCTCGGCGTCGCCGCGGATCGCGTTGAGCGTCAGGAAGACCGCGAGCACCGTCCCGAGGAAGAGCGTCACGAACATCGCCAGGCCCAGCAGCGTCGCGCCGGTGAGCACATCCTGCTCGAGGCCGCCGCTCGCCGCCGCCGACTGGCTCGAGACGTCGTCGAAGACCTCGTTGGCGCCGAACGCGTAGAGCGCGAGGAAGCCGGCGGTCAGCACGACGACGACGACCAGCACGCGCCGGCGCAGGGCCTCGCGCAGCGCGTAGCCGGCGATGATCCGCAGGTCGGTCACCCCGGCTGCTCCCCGACGAGGCCGAGGTAGGCGTCCTCGAGCGTGCCCGTGACGACCTGCGCGCCGTAGATCCGCTCGCCTTCGGCGACGAGCCGCGCGACGAGCTCGGGGACGTCCTCGCGCGTGGCCTGCGGGTAGCGGCGCGTCCCGCCTGCGGTCTCGATCTCGACCCCGCCGGGCACGGCGAGCTCGGCCGGTGTGCCCTCGGCGACCGTCCGCCCGCGATCGACGATGACGACGCGGTCGCAGACGAGCTCGACCTCGCTGAGGAGGTGGGAGTTCAGCAGGACGGTGACGCCGCGCCCGCGCAGGGACTCCAGCAGCTCGCGCACGGTGCGCCGGCCCGCAGGGTCCAGCGCGCTCGTCGGCTCGTCGAGCAGGACGAGCGCCGGGTCGCCGACGAGCGCCTGGGCGATCCCGAGGCGCTGCTGCATGCCCTTCGACATCGCCTCGACGCGGCGCGCCGTGGCCTCCGTGAGCCCGACGAGCGCGAGCAGCCGCGCGCGCTCCGACGCGCCGCCGGCCGAGCGCGCGAGGCGCTGGTGCAGGACGAGCAGCTCGTCGGCCGTCGCCCAGCCGGGAAAGCGGAAGAGCTCGGCGAGGTAGCCGGTCCGGCGGCGGGCGGCGGCGCTTCCCGCCGGGTGGCCGAGGACCGTGACCTCGCCCGCCGTCGGGCGCACGAGCCCGCAGGCGATCTTCGTGAGGGTCGACTTGCCCGCGCCGTTGGGGCCGAGCAGGCCGACGAGCTCGCCTTCCCCGACGCGCAGCTCGACGCCGTCGAGCGCGACGGACGCACGGTAGGACTTGCGCAGCCCGACCGCGTGAAGGGCGTCTGTCACCCCGGTCAGGATGACGGACGCCCTCGGCCGGCGATGCAGCGAGCTACTTGATCTCGACGGAGGCGCCGGCCTCCTCGAGCTCCTGCTTGAGCTTCTCGGCCTCGTCGCGGTCGACGCCCTCCTTGACGGGCTTCGGGGCCTCGTCGACGAGCGCCTTGGCCTCCTTGAGGCCGAGGCTCGTGGCCGCGCGGACGACCTTGATGACCTGGATCTTCTTGTCGCCCGCCGCCGTGATGACGACGTCGAAGGCGGACTGCTCCTCCTCGGCCGGGGCCGCGTCGCCGCCGCCGCCCGCGGGGGCCGCGACCGCCGCGGCCTGCGCCGAGACGCCGAACTCCTCCTCGAGGGCCTTGATGCGCTCGCTGAGCTCGAGCACCGAGATGCTCTTGAGCTCCTCGATCCAATCCTGGGTGGTCGTAGCCATGGTTACTCCTTGTCCTGTTCAGTGTCGGAAGTCGTGTCGGGGGCCGGATCGGCCTCGGATGTCGTCTCGGGCTCGGGCTTGGCTGCCGCCTCGGGCTCGGGCTCGGCTGCCGCCTCGGGCTCGGGCTCGGCTGCCACCTCGGGGGTCGCGGGCCCCGCGGCCTCCTTCTGCTCGGCGAGCTGGCTGAGCTGCCGGGCCAGCCCGCTGATGAGGTTCGAGAGGCTCGTCACGAGGCCGGTGAGCGGCGACGCGACGATGTTCACGAGCTGCGCGTTGAGCACGTCGCGCGAGGGGAGCCGCGCGATCGCGCCGACCTGCTCGGCGCCGAAGGACTGGCCGCCCATGACGCCGCCCTTGAACGGCAGCAGCTGCGTGGCGCGGGCGTAGTCGGCGACGGCCTTCGCGGCGGCCGCGGCGTCGCCGCGCGCGAACGTCAGCGCGGTCGGGCCGACGAGCATCGGCTTGAGCGCCTCCACCCCGGCCTTGTCGGCGGCGAGCTCCGTGAGCGTGTTCTTCACGACGCGCAGGCTCGCGTCGGCGTCGCGGAGCTTCCCGCGCAGCTCGGCTGCCTGGACGACGCTGATCCCGCGATAGTCCACGGCGAAGATCGCCTCGGACTCCTGGATCTGAACGGCGATCTCGTCGATCACCGCGGCTTTCTGCTCTCGGTTCATCTGCCTCCTCGCCGGGACTTCTCGCCGTGTGGCGAGCCCGGTGTCTGCGGTGGCCTCGTGTGAACGCTCAGGCGGCTGCGGCCGGGGCGCTCTCCTCGAGGATGTCGCGGGTACGGGACGGGTCGACCTTCACGCCGGGGCCCATGGTCGCGGCGAGCACGATCGTGCGCAGGTACCGGCCCTTGGCGGCCGACGGCTTCGCGCGGATGAGCTCGTCGAGCACGGCGGCGTAGTTTTCGAGCAGCTGGCGATCGGAGAAGCTGCGCTTGCCGATCGGAAGGTGGACGATCGCGGTGCGATCGGTGCGGTACTCGATCTTGCCGGCCTTGGCCTCGGTGACCGCGCGCGCGACGTCCATCGTCACCGTGCCGACCTTGGGGTTGGGCATCTTGCCCTGCGGGCCGAGCACGCGGCCGAGGCGGCCGACGACCGGCATGAGGTCGGGCGTCGCGATCGCGACGTCGAAGTCCGTGAAGCCCTCCTCGACGCGCTTGGCGAGATCCTCGGCGCCGACGATGTCCGCCCCCGCCTCCTCGGCCTCGCGCGCCTTGTCGCCCTGGGCGAAGACCGCGATCGTGACCTCCTTGCCGAGGCCGTTGGGCAGCGCGATCGTGCCGCGCAGCTGCTCGTCGGCATGGCGGACGTTCAGCCCGGTCCGGATGTGGACCTCGATGCTCTCGTCGAACTTCGGCGACGGCAGGTTGCGGATGATGTCGATCGCCTCGCGCGGGGTGTACTCGCGCTCGCGGTCGACCTGCTCGCGCGCCGCGAGGTAGCGCTTCCCATGCTTAGACAACGTCGACCCCCATGCTGCGCGCCGTGCCGGCGATGATCTTCGAAGCGGCGTCGAGGTCGTTGGCGTTGAGGTCGTCGAGCTTGCGCTCGGCGATGTCGCGGATCTGCGCCTGGGTGATCGTCCCGACCTTCACGCGGTGCGGCTCGCCCGACCCGCTCTGCAGGCCGATGGCCTGCTTGATGAGCACGGCGGCGGGCGGCGTCTTCGTGACGAACGTGAACGAGCGGTCCTCGTAGACGGTGATGACGACCGGGATCGTCGTGCCGGCATCGCTCTGGGTCTGCGCGTTGAACGCCTTGCAGAACTCCATGATGTTGATGCCGTGCTGGCCCAGCGCGGGACCGACCGGCGGCGCCGGGCTGGCCTGGCCGCCGACGGCCTGGAGCTTGATCGTTGTCAGAACCTTTTTTGCCATTTAGATCTTCTTCACCTGGTCGAAGCCGACTTCGACCGGCGTCTCGCGACCGAAGATTGACACAAGCACCTTCAGGCGGGAGGCGTCCTCGTTCATCTCGGAGATCTCGCCGGAGAAATCCGACAGCGGCCCGGAGATGACCTTGACGGACTCGCCGATCGCGAACGTCGCCTTCTTGCGCTCGCGGACCGCGACCTCGCGATGCAGGAGGCGGTCGACCTCGGCCTGCGTGAGCGGGACCGGCTCGTTGGACGCGCCGACGAAGCCGGTGACCCCGGGCGTGCCCTTGACGAGCCCCCAGGAATCCTCGTTGAGCTCCATGTTCACGAGCACGTAGCCGGGCATCGTCCGCTTCTCGACGGTGACCTTCTGGTTGTCCTTCATCTCGGACACGGACTCGGTCGGCACGACGACCTGGCGGACGTTGCGCTTCTGGTTCAGCGAGACGACTCGATGCTCGAGGTTCTGCTTGACCTTGTTCTCATGGCCTGAATAGGTGTTCACGACGTACCAGCGAAACATGGGTTCTCTCGAAACGTGGGGGGCTAGATGATGAGGTCGACGATTTTCTGCGCGACGACGTCGGCGAGGCCCAGGAAGGCCCCTGCGATCACGACGAAGCCGAGGACCACCGCGGTCGCCTGACCGACCTGGCGGCGGTCGGGCCAGTCCACGCGCTGCAGCTCCGCCCAGCAGGCGCGGATGAAGTTCGCCAGCCGCGACCCGGATGGGGCGCGTGTGGCGGGCGGCGTCGTCCCGCGGCCGAGCTGCTCGCGATCGAGCGACTCGTCGATGTCGGGCGCGGCCTCGACCTCGGCCCGCGTGTCGCTGTCGGCGTCGCGGTCGCTGACCGGCTCGTCGACGGGGACGCCTTCGGCACCGGCGACGATTCGCGCCTCGACCTCGTCGACCTCAGCCGAGGCGTGGTCGAGCGACCCCGGGACGTTGTCCCGGTGCAGCTTCTGCTTGCGGTCTTTCGCGCGCTGGCGGTTGCGAGCCATGGGATGCGGAGGATCGAGCCGGCTACCGGGTCTCCCGATGGCCGGTGTGCTCCCTGCACCACTTGCAGTATTTGCGCAGCGTGATCCGCTCGGGGTTGTTGCGCTTGGACTTGTTCGTCTGGTAGTTGCGACGCTTGCAGACCTCGCACGCGAGGGTCACAGCGATTCGCACGTCTCCGCGGGCCATTCGGCGCTCCGTGACGGCAAGAGGACAGAAAAACGACCCGCCGCAGGCAGGTCTGCAGGGCAGTCTAGCGCGTCCGCCGCGCCGCGCCACGCGGCCGGCGTGCGGGCCCGGGGATCGAGGCGCGGACCGGCGAGCGACTGCCGGTTCAGCGGGCGCGGAGCACGCGGAAGCTGCGCGACTTGGCGACGACGCGGTCGCCCGCGGCGTCGTAGCCGACGACCTTCCAGCGGTGCGTGCCGGCCCTGGCGATCTTCTTGCGCAGCGAGCCGGTGGCGCCGCCGGCGCGGGTCGCGACCTTGCGGCCGTCGAGCAGGACCCGCCAGCTCGTGACGCTGTCGGCGCCGGTGGCCGTCCAGCGCAGGGAGGCGCGGCGCCCGGCGCGGATCTGCGTGCCGGTGCGCAGGCTCAGGCTCCCGGCGAACGTGGCGGCGCGGGCGGAGGCCGATGCCGTCGCCTTCCACATGTCGCCCGGCAGGATCGCGTGCATCGCGGCGCCGACGTCGAGGGCTCCGCCGCCGAGCAGGCTGGCGAGCAGGCCGCGCTTGGGCGCCGTGGACATCAGCGCGTTGCGCAGCGCCGCCTGCGAGAGATCGGGCCGGGCGGCGGCCAGGAGGGCCAGCGCGCCGGAGACGTAGGGGGCCGACATCGACGTGCCCGAGCGGTTCTCGTAGCCCGAGCCCCGCGCGGTCGACAGGATCGACTCGCCGGGGGCGGCGAGGTCGACCGAGCGCAGGCCGCGGTTGGCGAAGTCGAGCAGGCTGCCGGTGATCCCGGTCGCGGTGACCGAGAGGATCGACGGCTCGGTCGAGGAGGCCGGGTAGGACGGCGTGAGGTCGAGATCGCGGGAGTTGTTGCCGGCCGAGCTGACGACCGTGACGCCCTTGTCGCTGGCGTACTTCAGGACCGTCGTGAGGTCGCTGCTCGTGCCGTCGCCGTTGATCGAGACGTTGACGATCTGCGCGCCCTCGTCGATCGCGTACCTGATGCCGCGGGCGAGGAGCGTCGAGTTGCCCGAGCGGGTGGAGTCCAGGACCTTGACGGCCATGATGCGGGCGCTCGGCGCGAGGCCCGAGCCGCCGGTGCCGTTGCCGGCGCGGGCGGCGACGATGCCGGCGACGTGCGTGCCGTGGCCCTCGTCGTCGTTGACGTTGCCGTCGTTGGTGAACATGTTCGCGCCGAAGACGTCGTCGACGAAGCCGTTGCCGTCGTCGTCCTTGCCGTTGCCGGCGACCTCGCCGGGGTTCGTCCAGAGGCTGCCATCGAGGTCGGGGTGGTCGAGCTGGACCCCGCTGTCGATGATCGCGACAAGCGCGCCTGCGCCCCGCGACTGCGTCCATGCCTCCTGCGCGCCGATCGCCTGGGGCTCGCTGAGCGCCCACTGGTCGGCGAGCATCGGATCGACCGCGGCGGCCGCGGGAGCGGCGCCGGCGGCAGCAAGCGCCAGCGTGACGGAGACGGCGGCAGCGATGCGGTGAGAAGCGCGGGGCACCCTCCTGCTGTCGGCCCCGGCCTTTCCGCGTACACGGTTTCAGCCCGCGTGCGGACAGATGATGGACACGTGTCCACGGCGCCTGGACGGAGGTCCGATGAAATGGTCGGACTTAAGTCGCACCGCTTTGTGGTGAGAGCTGACCGGCGAGCTCGGGCGTGGTCGTTGTGCAGATGGGTGAGGTAGACCCGCGTGACGTCTGAGATCGCGACGCGCCCCGAGGCAGTGAACCTCCTCGACGCCGTCGAGCTTCGTGCTCCCTCCTGGGCGCCGGGCTCACACGGACGCCCGCGCGTGCTCCGCGAGCTGCGCCGGCAGCCATCCGCGCCGCTCGAGCTCTGCCACGAGGCGCAGGTAGCACTCGTTCCAGCGGCCGGCGCGATCCGCGCGCGGGTCGATGACCTCGCGCGTCCGGCACATCTCGTCCGCCGCCTGCGCGCAGGCGCGGCCGCGCGTCGCGGCGGACGCCAGCAGCGCCATGCCGAACGCCGACTCGGCCTGCTCGGGCAGGCGCAGCGAGCGGCCGAGGACGTCGGCGCGCAGCTGACGCCAGTAGCGGCTCGCGGTCGCGCCGCCGGTCGCGGTCAGCGCGCCGTCCACGCGCGCGCCGAGGAGCGTCGCGGCGTCCAGGCACAGGCGCTCGACGAAGGCGACGCCCTGCAGCAGCGCCGCGAAGTGCTCGCCGTCGCTGCGCGGCTCGCCGAGCATGAACGGCTGCGCCTGCGGCGCGCGGAACGGGAAGCGCTCGCCGCGGCCGACGAGCGGATAGGCGACCGGCGCGCCGGCCTCGTGCTCCTGCGCGCGGTCGCCGAGCTCGTCGAGGTCGCGCTCGGGAAAGCGCTCGCTCAGCGCGCCGGCGCCGCAGCTCGACGCGCCGCCGGGCAGCCAGGCGCCGTCGGGCGAGCGGTGGCTGTACAGGGCGCCGCCGGGATCGCGGACGAGCTGCGCCGAGACGCCCTTGACGACGAGCGTCGTGCCGAGCACCGAGCTCCACGCGCCGTCGCGCAGGTCGCCGCCGGCGAGCTGCGCGGCGCAGCCGTCGGTCATGCCGGCGACGACCGGCGTGCCTGCGGGCAGCCCCGTCTGCGCCGCGGCCGCGTCGCAGACGCTGCCGAGCACGCTGCCCGCGCGGACGACCGGCGGCAGCAGCTCGCACGCGACCTCCACCCCCCAGCGCTCGGACTCGGGGTCGTAGCCGCTCTTCAGCGCGTGGCTCTCGTCGGCCGCCACCGGCTCGCCGGCGAGCCGGGCGGTGATGACGTCGGGCTGGTGGGCCAGGCGCGCGCCAGGCGCGCGCGCGGCCGGCTGCCCGAGCAGCCAGCGCAGCTTGTCGGCGCCCCGGCCGGCGGCGCGCGCGTCGTCGTACATGAGCGCCGGCGACGCCGGCGCGCCCGCGCGATCGAGCAGCAGGACCGTCCCCGAGGTGCCACAGACCGCGACCCCGCGCACGCGCCCGGGCGCGACGCCCTCCAGCGCCTCGCGGCAGGCGAGCGCGACGGCCTCCCACCACTGCGCGGGATCCTGCTCGTGGCGGTCGCCGTCGCGGCGGCTGCGCAGCGGCCGCGCCCCGCGCCCGGCGACGCCGCCGTCCGCGCGAACCGCGAGCGCGCGGGCGCTCTGCGTCCCGACGTCGAGGCCGACCCAGACCTCGTCGCTCATGGCGGCGGCAGTCGCACGGGCGGTCCGGGGCCGGCGGGCGCGCCGTCGTCGCCGGGCGCGAGCTGCTTCTGCCACCACGACACGTCGCGCCAGGCGCCGGCCTTCCAGCCGATCCGCTCGTACGTGCCGACGAGCTCGAAGCCGGCGGCGCGGTGCAGGCCGATGCTCGCGTCGTTGGGCACGGTGATCCCCGCGCACGCGATGCGCAGGCCCTGGCGGCGCATGAGCTCGAAGAGCGCCTCGTAGAGCCGGCGGCCGGCGCCGCGGCCCTGGTGGCCGGCATCGACGTAGATCGCGACGTCGGCCGCCCAGCGGTAGGCGGCCCGGGGGCGATGGTGCGAGGCGTAGGCGTAGCCGACGACGCGGCCGTCGTCCTCGAGGACGATGAACGGGTGCGTCCGCGACGTGCGCTCGATCGTCTCCGCGAAGTCACCGGGGCTCGGCGGGACCTCCTCGAAGGACACGGCGCTCTCGTGCACGTAGGGCGCGTAGATCGCCGCGCAGGCCGCCGCGTCGCGGCCGGCGTCGGCGTGGCGGACGGTCGTGGCCACGCCGGGATGATCTCAGGCGCCGCCGCGCGTCCGCGGCGCTGACAGCGGGTACGCCGCGCCGTCATGGGAAGCGCCGTCATCGTCGTCGACATGCTCAACCCCTACGAGCACGAGGACGCCGACCGCCTCATGGACTCGGTCCGCGACGCGCTGCCGGCGATGCGCGCGATCGTCGCCCGCGCCCGCGAGGAGGACGTGCCGGTGGTCTACGTCAACGACAACCACGGCGACTGGAGCGCCTGCCGGCCCGAGCTCGTCAAGCGCGCGACGGACGGCCGCGCGCCCGAGCTCGTCGAGCCGATCGCTCCCCCGCCGGACGTCGGCTTCGTCGTCAAGGCGCGCCACTCGATCTTCTACCAGACGCAGCTGGAGTACCTCCTGCGCCAGGAGGAGGTCGCGCGGATCGTGCTCGTCGGCCAGGTCACCGAGCAGTGCATCCTCTACTCCGCGCTCGACGCCTACGTACGCCACTTCGAGGTCGCGGTCCCGCGCGACGCCGTCGCGCACATCCATGAGGATCTCGCCGACGCGGCGCTGCGGATGATGCAGCGCAACATGCGAGCCGACGTCGAGAACGCCGCCGAGTGCGCGCTGTAGGCCTTGCGTGTCGTTTGCGCACGGCGGGGTAGCCCGAACCGAACACTTGAACCTGCAAAGGAGCACTTCATGGCCGACCCCACCACGCGCGAGCTGAAGCTCATCCAGTACCTCAACGAGGCCTACGGCAAGGAGCGCGAGCTCGAGACCGCGCTGCAGGCGCACATCAAGATGACGACGCGCGACGCCTACAAGAAGCGCCTGCAGGCGCATCTCAAGGAGACCAAGGGCCACGCGCGCGACGTCAAGGCGCGCATCCGCAAGCTCGGCGGCAAGGCCGAGGAGAACCAGGTCGACGTCCCCGGTCCCGGCGTGGTCAAGGACGTCGCGTCGACCGCGACCGCCGTCGCCGGCAAGGCCGCCGCCCTGGCGCAGGGCCCGCTGCACGCGCTGCGGGGGACGAGCGAGCAGGAGAAGCTGCTGAAGAACGCCAAGACCGAGTACGCCAACGAGGCCGAGGAGATCGCGACCTACACCGCGATCGAGGCGCTCGCGGAGTCGCTCGCCGACGCGGAGACGGCGAAGCTCGCGCGGGCGATCCGCCGCGACGAGGAGCGGATGGCGACGTACCTGCAGAAGCTCATCCCGTCGCTGACGAAGGCCGTCGTCCAGGAGGAGATCCCGGCCTCCGAGCGCAAGCCCGCGACCGCCGCGTCCAACGGGCGGACGACGTCGTCGCGCTCACGCTCCAACGGCGGGCGCGCGAGCAGCACGCGCTCGAGCAGCACGCGCTCGGCCTCCAGCCGCTCGACGGCGAGCCGGTCGCGCACGAAGTCCAGGGCGTAAGCCGTATTTCATCCCCCGCGCGGTGGACAGCGTCCGCCGCGCGGGCGAGAATCGCGGGCGGCCATGGACGAGTCGCCAGATCGCGACGACGCTGTCGAGCCCGCGGTGCGGGTCGCGGCGCTCGTCGTCGTGGCGGTGCTGCTGCCGGCGCTCGTGATCCTCTGGGGCCTGCCCGGCGAGACCGCGGACCTCTGGGCCTGGACGATCAAGCCCGACCTCACGCCGATCTTCATGGGCGCCGGCTACGGAGCCGGCGCCTACTTCTTCCTGCGCGTCCATCTCTCGCCGCGCTGGCACGAGGTGTCGGTCGGCGTGCTGAGCGCCGCGGTCTTCGCGCTGCTCATGCTCATCACGACCGGGCTGCACTTCGACAAGTTCAACAAGGGCGACGCGCCGGCGCTCGCCGCGATCGCCTTCTGGGGCTGGACGATCGTCTACATCCTCTCGCCATGGATCGTCGGCTGGCTGTGGTGGCGCAACCAGCGGCGCGATCCGCGCACGCCCGAGCCCGGCGAGCCGCTCGTGTCGCCGGACGTGCGCCGCGTCGCGCGCGTCGCGGCGATCGGCGCGCTGCTCGTCGCGGCGTGCGCGCTCCTCGTCCCGGACGTCGCGATCGACACCTGGGGCTGGGACCTCACGCCGCTCACCGCGCGCGTCATCGCGTGCTTCACGGCGCAGGTCGGCTTCGCGTTCCTCGTCCTCTCGTATGACCCGCGCTGGAGCAGCTGGCGCATCCTCGTGCAGACGTTCCTCATCGCCGTCGCGCTGCTGCTCGTCGGCGCCCTGCGCGCGTCGGACGCCTTCACCGACGGCCGGCTGCTGGCGTGGGGCTACGTCGCCGGGCTCATCGGCGGCGCGATCGCGCTGCTCGCGCTCTACCGCTCGGTCGAGCGGTCCGGCGCCCGTCCGAGCTGAGCGCGGCTCAGCCTTCGGGCACCCGCACGCGGTCCTGCTCGCCGATCTCGCGGTGCACGCGCGCCGGGACGCCGAGCGCGACGACGCCGGCCGGCAGGTCGCGCGTCACGATCGAGCCGGCGCCGACGACCGTGTCCGCGCCGATCGTCACGCCCGGTCCGACGATGACGCCGCCGCCGAGCCAGACGTTGTCGCCGATCGTGATCGGGGCGCCGGACTCCCAGCCGGCGCGGCGCGGCCCGGGGTCGACCGGATGCGTCGCGGTGAGCAGCTGGACTCGCGGCGCGAGCTGGCAGGCGGCCCCGATCGCGATCGGGGCGACGTCGAGCATGACGCAGTCGTAGTTGCAGAACGTCCCGGCCCCGATGCTGATCGGCGTCCCGTAGTCGCAGCGAAACGAGGGCTTGACCACGACCCCGTCGCCGACGCCGCCGAGCAGCTCGCGCAGCAGCCGGTCGCGCTCGTCCTGCTCGTCGTGGCCCGTGCGGTTGTAGCGGTCGAGGATCCGCTGCGCCCGCGCGTTGTCGGCCGCGAGGACGGGGTCGTCGGCGATGTAGAGCTCGCCGCGCAGCATCCGGTCTTTCATCCCGCTCATCCGGCCGCCGAATCTACCCGCGCTGTAGCGTGCCCGCGATGGCCGACCCGCTCTTTCGCCTCGTCTGCACCGCCGGCGTACTCGCCGACACACCCGACGGCTGGGTGGCGACGATGCTCCAGGAGGGCGAGCTGGCGCTGCTCGTCGACGACGGCGGCCTCGACGCGATCACGGCGCTCGCGCATTCGCTGGACCTCGTGACGATCCCGCTGCTGCGCACGGAGGAGTCGCCCGCGCAGCAGGACAGCTCGGTCATGTCCTACGCGCAGTCCAAGCCGCTCGTCTGGATCGGGCGCGAGTTCGGCGAGGCGGCGACGCGCTGGGCGCACGCGCGCGGACCGATGACGCTGCTCGTCGAGTCCGACGGCGCGCTGTCCGCCGAGGAGCGCCGGCGCATCGAGCGCTTCGTCGTGATCCTCGGCCGCCAGGCCGAGTAATTCGCACTCAAGTCCCGGCGCGCACGTGCCGATGCGAAGGCCAGAGGCGCGGGGTCCTCTCCTCCCTTCCCACCGCGCTTCTTCCGGTCGCGGGCGCCGAGCCAACGCGGCGCTCGCGACCGGGCTCCTCTCTTCTGCCTCAGGCCTGCCGGACGTCGAAGCTCATGACGCCGCGGTAGCCGCCGTCCTCCTTGGCGAGCGTCAGCACGAGCGCGTCGTCGAAGATCCCGTCGCTGTCGTTGCGCTGGTCGCGCTCCCCGCGGTCGTCGTACGGCGCCCTGGCGAACACGACGTCGGAGACCTCCTCGTCGAAGTACAGCTGCGTCGTGAGGACGGTCGTGCGATCGAGGTGGACCTTCGCGTGGATGTGGACCGTCCGGCCCGGATACCAGCCGGGGTAGATCGTCACGAACTCGACGATGCCGTCGCCGTTGGTGACCTGGGCGCCGCGCAGGTAGCGCGTCTTGGCGGGCGCGTCGTCGAAGCCCGAGTAGCTGCCGTCGGCGTCGCAGTGCCAGACGTCGACGACGGCGTCGCGCAGCGGCTCGCAGCTTCTCGCGTCGCGGATGCGCAGCGCGAGGCGCAGCCGGGTGCCCTCGCGGTCCTCGCGGATGTCGCTGCGGATCGAGTCCGCGTCGAAGTAGTACGGCCCCTCGGTCTGCTCGGGGGTGACGGCGCAGCTCGCGGACTCGTCGAAGAGCGCCGCCGTGGCCGCGCTCGTCGTCGTCTTCGGCTCGACCGTCGCCGTCGCACCGCCGGTCGTCGCTACCGGGGTCGTCGCCGGCGAGCTCGGCGCGTCGTCGCCGCCGCACGCCGCGAGGAGGCTGCCGAGGCTGATCGTGCCGAGGGCACCGAGCGCCTGGCGGCGGTCATATCGTCGTGTCACGTCGTCTCCTGATCGCCGGGACGCTACCCGCCCGACCTAGACTTCGCGGCATGTCCACCCCGGAACTCCGGCGCCGCAGCGGGCCGCGGCCGCGCACGACGCCGTCCAACCCGCACACCCAGCTCGACCAGCAGCCGAGCGATCCGGCGCTCGTCGCGGAGCTCGCGCGGCGGATCTTCGCGCTGCCCGGAGTTCTCGAGCAGCCGAGCGGCATCTCCGTCCCGGGTGCGCGCGCCCTGACGCTGGCGCCGGGCGAGCCGGCGGGGCCGCCGGAGGCCTTCATGATCCCCGGCGAGTTCGCCCACGTGCACCCCGCGCCCGATCACAGCCTCCACGCCATGCTGCCGCTCGAGCTCGCCGAGACGGCGATCGAGGCCGGCTGGGCCGAGCCGCACCCGGTGGCGCGGATGGGCCTCATCCCGCACACCGCCGTCATGCTCTACGCGCCCCGCGACGAGGCCGAGCTCGACGTCGTCGAACGTCTCGTCCGCGCCTCCCACGCGTTCGCGCGCCCCGCGTGACGGTGGGCGACGGCATCGATCCCGCCGACCTCGACGTCTGCCTGCGCGTCCTGCGCGAGCTCGACGACCTGCCCGTCGAGCATGCCGACGCGGTCGCCGTGCGCCACGCCACGGCGCAGATCTTCAAGAGCGTCAAGGAGCGCCGCCGCGCCGAGCGGCGGGCGGCCGTGCTCGCCGCCGACGCCGCGGTGACCGCCGCGACCGCGACCGGCGCCGACGGGCGCATCGACGACGAGACGGCGGGCGTGCCGCTGCGCCCGGGCGTCAACGGGGCGAGCGCCGGGACGCTCGTGCAGGCGCGCGGGTGCTACGTCTGCAAGGAGCGCTACGTCGAGGTCGACGCCTTCTACCACCAGCTCTGTCCGCCGTGCGCGGAACGCAACCGCGCGCGCCGCGACGCCCGCACCGACCTTCGCGGCCGCCGCGCGCTGCTCACCGGCGGCCGCGCGAAGATCGGCATGTACATCGCGCTGCGCCTCCTGCGCGACGGCGCGCAGACGACGATCACGACGCGCTTCCCGCGCGACGCCGCGCGGCGCTTCGCCGCGATGGACGACAGCGCGTCGTGGCTGCAGCGGCTGCGGATCGTCGGCATCGACCTGCGCAACCCGGCGCGCGTCGTCGAGCTCGCCGACGAGATCGCCGCCGAGGGCCCGCTCGACATCCTCGTCAACAACGCCGCGCAGACGGTGCGCCGGCCGGCGGGCTCCTACGCGCTGCTCGCCGAGGCCGAGGCGGCGCCGCTGCCGCCGGGGCCGCTGCCGCCGATCCGGCTCCTCGGCCCCGGGCGCGTCGAGGCGACGCCGGAGTCGCTGAGCGCGCTCGCGCCGCAGGCGATCGACGCCGGCGGCCTCGTCGCCGACCTCGCGCCCGCCAACAGCTGGAGCGCGCACGTCGAGGAGGTCGATCCCGTCGAGCTGCTCGAGGTCCAGCTCTGCAACCAGACGGCGCCCTTCATCCTCGTCTCGCGGCTGCGCGCGGCGCTCGCGGCATCCGCCGCCAGGCGGACGTACATCGTCAACGTCTCGGCGATGGAGGGCCAGTTCCATCGCGGCTACAAGGGCCCCGGCCATCCGCACACGAACATGGCCAAGGCCGCGCTGAACATGCTCACGCGGACGAGCGCCCATGAGATGCTGCGCGACGGCATCCTCATGACGAGCGTCGACACCGGCTGGATCACCGACGAGCGCCCGCACCCCACCCGGATGCGGCTCGCGCGCGAGGGCTTCCACGCGCCGCTGGACCTCGTCGACGGCGCGGCTCGCGTCTACGACCCGATCGTGCGCGGCGAGGCCGGCGAGGATCTCTACGGCTGCTTCCTGAAGGACTACGAGCCGGCGCCGTGGTGAGCGTCGAGCTCACCTCGCTGGCCCATGGCGCGGGCTGCGGCTGCAAGCTGCCCGCCGCGGCGCTGCTGCCGATCGTGCGCGGCCTGCCGGCCGCCGACGACCCGCGGTTGCTCGTCGGGTCCGGCAGCGCCGACGACGCCGCGGTCTTCAAGCTCTCCGACGATCTCGCCCTCGTCCTGACGATCGACTTCTTCACGCCGATCGTCGACGACCCCTACGACTTCGGCCGGATCGCGGCGGCCAACGCGCTCTCCGACGTCTACGCGATGGGGGGCACGCCGCTGGCGGCCATGAACGTCGTCGCGTTCCCGCTCGAGCGCCTCGGCGGCGACGTCCTGCGCGAGATCCTCCGCGGCGGCGCCGACGTCGTCGCCGCGGCCGGCGCGTCGATCGTCGGCGGCCACTCGATCGACGATCCCGAGCCGAAGTACGGCCTGGCGGTCACCGGCACGGTGCACCCCGGCGAGCTCGTCACGAACGCCCGCGCGCTCGCGGGCGACGTGCTCGTGCTGACGAAGCCGCTGGGCGTCGGCGCGGTCGTGACGGCGCGCAAGCGCGGCGTGCGTGACGACGCGCTGCTCGCCGACGCGGTCGCGACGATGGCCGCGCTCAACGAGTCCGCCTCGGTGGCCGCCCGCGCGGCGGGAGCGCACGCGATGACCGACGTCACGGGCTTCGGGCTGCTCGGCCACCTGCACTCGATGGCGCGCGAGAGCGGCGTCGCTGCGCGGGTGGACGCGGCGGCCGTCCCGGCCCTGCACGGCGCGCTGGACCTGCTCGCCGGCGAGGACGGCGTGTCGGGCGGCAGCGCGCGCAACCGCGAGTACGCGGAGACGTTCACGTCGTTTCGGGACGGCGTGCCCGAGGCGCGCCGCCGGCTCGTCTGCGACGCGACGACGTCGGGCGGGCTGCTCGTGGCGGTGTCGCCGCAGCGCGCCGGCGAGGTGCCGGGGGTCGTCGTCGGCGAGATCGTCGCCGGCGCACCCGGAGCGATCGCCGTGCACTAGCGCATGGAGCGGCCCGGGCCCGGTGGCCCGACCGGTCTTCAAAACCGGGGGGAGCGCGGCAGACCGCGCTGGAAGGTTCGACTCCTTCGCCGCTCCGTCGGACACTGACCGAATGGCCACCCGAAGGGGGCCGGCGTGTGACGCCGCGGGTCGTAGCGTTGCGTGCGTGCTCGGCCGGCACGAACTCCCACCGGCGGCGCGGCCCGTGCCTCCCGCAGCCGCGCGTCCGCCATCGCCGCCGCGCCGCCGGGGCCCCGGCGCCGGCGCCGCCGTCGAACCGCCGCACGACTTCCGCGCGGTCGTCGAGCTCGCCGAGCCGGCGTCGCGAGCGGGGTGGATCGCGCGCTGGGAGAGCATCTGGCAGATCGTCGCCCGGTTCCGGGCCGGCTGGGTCGCGGTGGACCACCTCACGCCGGACGAGATGAAGTACTCCGCGCTGGCCGAGACGCTGACGCAGGAGCAGTCCACCCTCGCCGCCACGCTCGAGGGCGGCGAACCGGCCGCGCTGGCGATCCAGGCGCGGAGGATCAAGGCGATCGTCGATGGCACCCGGCCGCCGGCCGCGACCGCCGCCGAGGTCTCCATCGCAGCCGTCTGGTTCGGCCCGGAGGCGATGCGCAACCGCGACAGCGTCGGCATGGGCCTCATGCTCCTCGACCTCATGGCCCGCGGCGCGACCTACGGCAGCGGCAAGTCCTACACCTGGCCGCAAGGTTCTGACCGGCACGACGCGGGCGGGCGAGTCGCTCGAGGAGTGGGTGAAGCGCAAGGCCCAGGGCGGGGCCCTCGATGGGCCCGAGATCGTGTCGCTCGACCTCTGGAGCGGGAAGTTCCCGATGGCCCCGAAGGGGTCGGAGGCGCTGGGCGCCAAGCCGCTCGGAGACAAGCCCGACGTCGTGCAGGCCAAGGAGGCCGCCCTGCTCGTCCACTGGATGCGAGCGCAGGGCGTGGACACGGCCGACGCCCTCAGGAACAAAGCTCGCGGCGCTCTGATCCGGCTGCGGCCTGCCGGTCGCCGTTGCATGCCGAAGTCCGGATGCGGCGTGCCGCGGTCGTTAGCCTCATGTCGATGGAGGCGACGCAAGCCCAGAACCTCGATCCCGCCGAGTTGCTGCGGACGGCGCCGGAGGACGAGTTCGCGCTGCTCGAGCTGCGCCTGGACTGGCCCCACGACCTCGAGATCTACCCCGAGCATCGCCAGCTCTGGCTGCGGCTGTTCGTCATGACCGGCGACATCCTCGCCTGGGTTGCGGAGCGCGGCGACTGCTGGGCGGCGACGACGGTCGACGACGAGGTCCTCGAGGTCGACGTCTACGTCCTGCGCGGGTCGCTGCTGCGCCTCATGGAGGACAACGGCGGCGATGTCGCGACGGCGGTGCGCCCCTATGCGGCGGCCGCGATGCAGGCGGCGCTCGAGCACGAGGAGCTGCTCGTCGCCGGCGACTACCACGAGCGTCGCGTCCGCGGCGAGGCGCCCGGGCTGCTCGACGACGTCGGCGGCGACCCCGGCGCGTTCGGCGCGTTGTCGGTGCAGGCGCGCAACGGCTGGGGCCCGGTCGGCTTCGGCGCGCTGCTCGATCTCGTCCAGGAGGCGTTCGGACCGATCGACCTCGACCGCACGGTCGTCACGCTCGATCCGGTCGATCCGCCGGCCGGCGGCTGCCCCGCCTGCAAGGGCCTGACGTTCGGCTTCCCGACCGATCTCGAGGACGCTCGCAAGGGCATGTGCGCGACGCACGACGCGCAGGCGCTCGCGATCCGCACCGAGCGCATCTCGCGCGCCTACGAGTCCAACCGCGCCGGCTGGCGCGCGATCGACAAGGCCGCGATGCGCATCAACAAGCTGCCCGAGCCGACCTTCGCGCCCCAGCCGCCGCGGATCGTCGGCGACGCGCCGGCGCGCAACGACCCCTGCCCCTGCGGCAGCGGCAAGAAGTACAAGCGCTGCCACGGCGCATGACGGCCGACGGGCCTCCGACGCGCGCCGAGCGGCTGCGGAGCCTGCCGTCCGTCGACCGCCTCGCCACCGCCGTCGCGCGCGCCGAGCTCGAGGCGCGCCGCAGCGAGCTGCTCGAGGGGGCGACCGGCGACGCCGATCTCGTCGCGCGCGCGCGCGAGCGGCTGCGCCCGCACCTGCGCCGCGTCCTGAACGCGACCGGCGTCGTCGTCCACACGAACCTCGGCCGCGCGCCGCTGGCCGATGACGCGCGGGCCGCCGTCGCGCGCGCGGCGGAGGGCTATTCCAACCTCGAGCTCGACCTCGGCAGCGGCGCGCGCGGCTCGCGCCACGACCACGTCGAATCTCTGCTGACCGAGCTCACGGGCGCGCAGGCGGCGCTCGCGGTCAACAACTGCGCGGCCGCGGTGCTGCTGGCCGTCGCGGCGCTCGGCGGCGGCCGCGACACGATCGTCTCGCGCGGCCAGCTCATCGAGATCGGCGGCGGCTTCCGCATCCCCGAGGTCCTCGCGCAGGCCGGGACGCGGCTCGTGGAGGTCGGGACGACGAACCGGACGCGGCTGGAGGACTACGCGCGCGCCGTCGAGGCGAGCGGGGATCGCGTCGGCGCCGTGCTGCGCGCGCACCCGTCGAACTTCCGGACGCTCGGCTTCGTCGAGGAGGTCGCGATCGAGGCGCTCTGCGAGCTCGGCGTCCCGGTGATCGACGACGTCGGCTCGGGCGTCCTCGCCGACGACGTCGCGCTGCTCGCCGAGGAGCCGGCGGTCCGGCGCTCGGTCCGCGCGGGCGCCGCGCTCGTCTGCTTCTCGGGCGACAAGCTCCTCGGCGGCCCGCAGGCGGGCGTGCTCGTCGGCACGCGCGCGGCGATCGACGCGTGCCGCTCGCATCCGCTCGCACGGGCGCTGCGGATCGACAAGCTCTCGATCGCGGCGCTCGAGGCGACGCTCGCGCTCTACCGCGACCCGGCCGCCGCGCGCGCCGCGCTGCCGGTCCTCGCGATGCTCGACGCCGCGCCGGAGGTCCTTGCCCGGCGTGCGCAGCAGCTCGCGACCGCGACGGGTGGCGAGGTCGTCGCGTCCAGCGCCCGCGTCGGCGGCGGGGCGCTGCCGCTGCTCGAGCTCGAGGGCCCGGCCGTGGCGCTCGATCCCGGGCCCGCGGGCGCCGACGCGTTCGCCGCCGCGCTGCGCGCCGGCGAGCCGGCGCTCGTCGGGCGCGTGCACGGCGGGCGGCTGCTGCTGGACCCGCGGACGCTCACCGAGGACGAGGCGCGCCAGGCGGCCGAGGTCGTGCGCGCGGCGCGGGCGTGAGCGGCGCGCCGCTGACGCTCGGCACCGCCGGCCACATCGACCACGGCAAGACCGCGCTCGTCGCGGCGCTCACCGGCGTCGACACCGACCGGCTGCCCGAGGAGCGCGCCCGCGGCATGTCGATCGAGCTCGGCTACGCGCCGCTGGCGCTGCCGTCGGGCCGGCGCCTGTCGGTCGTCGACGTGCCGGGCCACGAGCGCTTCGTGCGCACGATGGTCGCGGGCGCGACGGGCATCGACCTCTACCTCATGACGGTCGCCGCCGACGACGGCGTCATGCCGCAGACACACGAGCACGCCGCGGTGCTGGCGGCGCTGGGCGTGACGCGCGGCGTCGTGGCGGTGACGAAGGCCGATCGTGCCGATCCGGGACCCGCCCGCGCGGGCGCGCTCGGCCTGCTGCCCGATGCCGAGGTCGTCGCCTGCTCGGCGCGCACGGGCGAGGGCCTCGCGGACGTCGCCGCCGCCCTGGACCGCGTGGTCGCGGGCATGCCCGGTCGCGGCGACGCGGCGCGGCCGGCCGTCCTGCACGTCGATCGCTCGTTCACGATCCGCGGCGCGGGCACGGTCGTGACGGGGACGCTCTGGGCGGGCACGATCGCCGCGGGCGACGAGCTCGTGCTGCTGCCGGCGGGCCGCAGGGTCCGGGTGCGCTCGGTGCAGGTCCACGACGCACCGGTGGCGAGCGCGGGCGCCGGTCAGCGCGTGGCGCTGAACCTCGGGGGCGTCGCGCGCGCCGATGTCGCTCGGGGCGACGCGCTCGCCGGCGCGGGGGCGGCCCTGCAGCCGACGCTCGTCCTCGACTGCGAGCTCGACCTGCGCGGCGCGCGGCCGGGCGCGCGGGTCCAGGTCCACCACGGCACGCGCGACGCCGCCGCACGCCTCGTCGCTCTCGGCGACGGGCTCTGGCAGCTGCGCCTCGAGCAGCCGCTGCTCGCCGTCGCCGGCGATCGGCTCGTCGTGCGGTCGGTCGCGCCGCCGGACACGCTCGGCGGCGGGACCGTGCTCGACGCGTGCGCCCGGCGGCACGGGCGGCGCCCGGAGATCGTCGCGCGGCTGCAGGCGATCGCGCGCGGGGAGCCCGCGCCGGTCCCGGCGCGGCGGGAGGAGCCGGAGCCCGCGCCGGCCGAGCCGGCGCCGGCGCTCGACGCGGCTGCGCTCGCGGTCGCCGACCGCCTGCTCGCGGCGGGCCACGAGCCGCCTTCGCTTGCCGAGCTCGGCGCCGACGCGACCCACCTCCCGGCGCTGCGGACGGCCGGCCTCGCGGTGCGGGTGGGGCGCGACATGCACGCGCACCGCGACGCCCTGCAGGCCGTCTCGGAGCGGGTCGTGGCGATCGCCGAGGCCGAGGGCGAGATCACGCTCGCGCGGCTGCGCGACGAGCTGCGCACGTCGCGGAAGTACGCGCAGGCGCTGCTCGAGCATCTGGACGCCGCACGCGTGACGAAGCGGCTGCCCGACGATCGCCGCGTGCTGCGCCGGCGCTGAGGAGCACGCGCCGCAGCGCGTCATCCATCCTCTCCACCTCCAAGGTATACCGGGCAGGGGGGCTTGCGGCAAGCCCCGGGTCGTGCCCCATAATCGCCCGCCGCAGGCCGCAAAAGCGACGGAACGGGGGCAGTGAGATGGGCGTGATCGAGCATGCGGTGGTGGTCGCCGGGGGAGGTCCCACGGGGCTCGTGCTGGCGGGCGAGCTGGCGCTGGCGGGCATCGACGTCGCCGTCGTCGAGCGGCGCGTCGGGCAGGAAGTGCTCGGCGCGCGCGCGGGGGGTCTGCATTCGCGCACGATCGAGATGCTCGATCAGCGCGGGATCGCCGACCGGTTCCTGGCGGCGGGGCAGATCGCCCAGGTCGGGGCCTTCTCCATGATCTCGCTGGACATCAGCGACTTTCCGACCCGCCACCCCTACGGGCTCGGGCTCTGGCAGAACGAGATCGAGCGCATCCTGGCCGGCTGGGTCGGCGAGCTGGCGGTGACGTTCTATCGCGGGCGGGAGGTGACGGGCTTCGCGCAGGACGACGCCGGCGTCGACGTGCAGCTGTCCGGCGGCGACGCGCTGCGGGCGGACTACCTCGTCGGCTGCGACGGGGGTCGCAGCCTCGTCCGCAAGGCAGCCGGCATCGAGTTCCCGGGGTGGGACCCGTCCACGAGCTGCCTGATCGCCGAGGTCGAGATGGACGACGAGCCGGAGCTCGGCACGCGCCGCGACGAGAAGGGCATCCACGGCCTCGGCCGGCTGGAGTACGAGATCCGCGACGGCGAGGTGATCTTCGGGGAGGGTGGGCCGGTACGGGTCATGGTGACCGAGGAGCATGTCGGGCGCACCGGCGAGCCGACCCTGCGCGATCTCAGCGAGGCGGTCGTCGCCGTCTACGGGACGGATTACGGGATGCACGACGCGACCTCGATCTCGCGGTTCACCGACATGACCCGGCAGGCGGCGGCCTACCGCGACAGACGGGTGCTGCTGGCCGGAGACGCCGCGCACGTCCATTCCCCGGTGGGCGGGCAGGGCCTCAACACCGGCGTGCAGGATGCGCTGAACCTCGGATGGAAGCTCGCCCGGGTCGTCGACGGGACGTCGCCGGAGCGCCTCCTGGACACCTACCACGCCGAGCGTCACCCGGTCGCTGCCCGCGTGCTGCGCAACACGATGGCGCAGATCGCGCTCATGCGCACCGACGACCGTGTCGAGGCCCTGCGCGACACGATGGCCGAGCTGCTGAGCATGGACGAGCCGCGCAAGCGGTTCGCGGCGATGATGTCCGGGCTCGGCATCCACTACGACCTCGGGGACGGGCACCCGCTGCTCGGGCGCCGCATGCCCGATCTCGACGTCGTCACCCCCGACGGCCCGCAGCGGGTCTTCACCCTGCTGCACGATGCCCGGCCGGTGCTGCTCGACCTCGGTGCGCCCGGCGGCCTGGACATCGCCCCGTGGGCGGATCGGGTCGCGCTCATCCACGCGGACTACGACGGTGCGTGGGAGCTGCCGGCACTCGGGGCGGTCGCGGCGCCCACCGCGGTGCTCATCCGCCCCGACGGCTATGTGGCCTGGGTCGGCGAGCAGACCACGCAGGGGCTCGCCGATGCGCTGGCGGCGTGGTTCGGGCCGCCGGCCGCGGCGCAGCGCCCGGATCGTGCGGCCTAGAGCTGTAGAGGTGGGCCTAGAACGCGGCGCGGTAGCCGAGCGCCTCGGCCTCTTCGACGCTGACGACCTCGCGGCCGAGCGGCCAGAACGAGACCGGGACGAGCTTGAAGCACGCGAGGCCCAGCGGGATGCCGATGATCGTGACGCACAGCGCGAGCCCCGCGACGATGTGCGCGAGCGCGAGCCACCAGCCGCAGAAGAGGACCCACAGGACGTTGCCGATCGTCGATGCGACGCCCGCATCCTCGCGCGGGACGACCGTGGAGCCGAACGGCCACAGCGTGTAGGCCGCGATGCGCAGCGCCGCGATGCCGAACGGGATCGTGACGATGAGGACGAAGCAGATGAGCGCCGCGAAGACGTAGCCGATCGCGAGCCAGAGGCCGGCGAGGACGAGCCAGATGACGTTCAGGACGAGGCGCATGGCGCGAGTCAGGACCTGCCCGCGGGCATTATGCGGCAAACCGCCGGCGGACGGATGTCAGCGCGCCCGCCACCAGCCGTCGCCGGCCGCGAGCAGCTCGTCGTCGAGCACGAGGAAGTCGAGGCCGAGGCGGCGAAAGCACGCGACGGCGTCTGCGGCGCTGGAGACGATCGGCTCGCCGCGGCCGTTGAACGACGTGTTGATGAGCGCGCCGCCCGCCCGGTCGCCCCACTCGCGCAGCAGCGCGGCCAGGACGTCGCCGGACTCGGGGTCGAGCTCCTGCGGGCGCGTCGTGCCGTCGACGTGGACGGCGGCCGGCATGAGCTCGCGGCCCGCGTCGGACACCGGCGTGCCGGCGAGCATGTAGTCCGACAGCCGGGGCCGCGGCTGCCAGAGCTCCGCCGCGCGCTCGGGCAGCGCCGCGGCGCCGAACGGCCGCCACGCCTCGCGCGACTTCAGGGCGTTCAGCCGCCCGTGCATCGCGGGCGTGCTCGGGTCGGCGACGATCGAGCGGTGCCCGAGCGCGCGCGGGCCGATCTCCCCCGCGCCCTGGACGAGCGCGCCGATGCACCCGGCCTCCAGGGCCGAGCAGACGCGATCGAGCGCCAGCGGCTCGCGGTGCAGTCCCTCCAGCGCCCCGTTCGCGCTCGTCCCGGCCGGCGGGCCGAGGAACGCCGAGATCCGCCCGTTCGCCACGCGCGGCGGCGCGACGTGCCAGGCGGCGCCCAGCGCGGTGCCGGCGTCGTGCGGCGCGGGCGGCGCGAACACCGGCCCGCTGAGCAGCCCGTTGGCCTTGCAGTTCAGCGCGACGCCGCCGGCGAGGCAGAGGTTCTCGGTGCCGGCGAGCTCGCGGGCGAGCGCGGCGAGGTGCAGCACGACGCGCTCCACTGCGTCCTGCGCGCTCACCGCGACCTGGACCGCCAGCGGGTCGAGGTGCAGCTCGTCGCCCCGGCGCGCGACGCGGCGCCCGCCGGCGAGGCCGTCGAGCTGCGCCGCCCACGCGTGGATGAACCTGTTGAAGCCGTCGCCGTCGTCGATCGCGTCCGGCGGCGCGGGCTCGCCCGCGGGCAGCAGCTCCCAGGGCTCGACACCCGCGGCGCGCCCGTACGCCGACAGGCCCATGAGCTTTCCGGCCTGCAGCGTGCCGAAGCCGACGACGCGGCAGGCGGCGTCGTAGAGGTAGCCGAGCGAGTGCGAGCGCGGCCAGACCGCGGTCCGCACGACCGCGCCGCCGCGCCGCGCGCGATACAGCGAGATGCTCTCGTCGTCGCCGTTGCCGTCGACGACGAGCACGGCCGCCGTGTCGAAGTCCGAGGCATGGAAGGCGATCCGCGCGTGCGCGAGGTGGTGGCCGACGAAGCGCACCTCGGGCATGTCGCGCCACGAGCAGCGCGGCCAGCCGAGGTAGCGCTGCAGCCAGTCCGGCGTCTGCTCGAGATGCCACTGCACGCCGTAGAGGCGGGACGCCAGCGGGACGTCCCAGCCGACGGCGACGAGATCGACGTCGGCGAACGTCGCGCCGGCGTGCTCGAGGCAGTGCGCGACGGCCAGCCGCGGGCCGCTGCGCTCGGCGTGCTTGGCGCGGCTCAGGCGCTCCTCCTCGCAGAAGGCCAGCAGCGTCCCGTCGTGATCGACGAGGCAGGCGGCGGGATCGTGCCGGCCCGTCGGAGGGGCGTTGACGCCGAGGATCACGGCGGGACTATCGCGCACTCGGGCGCGGCGCGCCTTCTATCCGCTGCGAAAGCGCACGAGGCGGCGCGCGGAGCGGTTGCCGGCGCCGTCGGTCGCCGTCACCGCGATGCGATGGCGGCCGGCGCTGCGCAGGCGCCCGAGGCGCACCCGGTTGGTCCCGGCGTGCCCGTCGCGGCGCAGGATGCGGACCGTGCGCCAGCGCCCGCCGCCGGCGCGCTGGACGACGATCCGCAGCCGCGCGTCCTCCGACAGGCGCAGGCGCGCGACGCCGCCCGCGACCCGCGCGCGCGTGATCCGCGGCGCCTCGCGATCGGCGACCGGGGGCAGGAGGTCGGCGCGCACGACGCCGGTGCGCATCCGCTGCGGGTGGTTGCCGACGGCGATCGTCGCGACGAGGCGCTCGTCGGCGTAGGAGATGACCGCGACGCGGTCGTCGCCGCTGACCGAGACGAAGCAGTAGCGCCCGTCGGCGCTGTTCGTCGCCCAGTACGGACGGCGGCCGACGTCGACGATCGTCGGCTCGAAGTCGTCGCGGTCGACGATCGCGGCGTAGTCGGACATCGTGCCCGCAACGCAGAGCTTCGTGCCCTCCGGGTTCATCGCGATCCCGTGGTGGGCGCTGTCGAGCAGGTAGGCCTCGCGCGGCAGGTCCTTCGTCCGCTCGCCGACCGGCAGCTGCGCGATCCGCAGCGGGCGCCCGCTGGGGAGGTCGAACTCGACGAAGCCGTGCAGGAAGGACAGCTGCATGTAGACCGCCCGCTCGTCGGGCGACAGCGCCATCGGCCGCACCGAGGAGCTGTAGCCGGTGAAGCCGTTGTCGGCGAGCGCCTTGCCGACGTCGATGCGCTGGAGGACCTGCAGCGTGTCGGCGTCGACGACCTGAAACCAGCGGTCGCCCTTGGCGGCGTCGAGCTCGGGCGCGTCGCCGGGCGTGTAGACCGTGCCGATGCTCGCGTGGAAGATCCGCCGGCCGTCGGCGGAGAAGTTGTTCTCGTGCGGCTGGTCGCCGGATGCGAACTCGCCGGCCGCCGCGCCGGTCGCGGTGTCGATGACGTGGACCTTGCGCGCGGTCGAGGCCGACACGAGCAGCCGCCGGCCGTCGGGCGAGATCGCCATGTGGTCGGAGCGGACGCCGTCGACCTCGAAGCGCCACACGATCCTGCGGGTCCGCAGGTCGATCGCGACGACGTCGGCGAGGCTCGGGCGCGAGACGTAGAGCGTCCGGCCGTCGTGCGAGGTGAAGGCGTCATCGACGTACTGGTCGTGGCCCTCGCCGATGAGGACGTTGATGCCGAGGAAGAACCCGGCCGCGACCGGGTCGGCGAGGATCTCCTGCCGGCGCTGCGCGAGGTCGGGGACGATGTTCAGCCGCGTGAGGCGCTCGAACGTGTGCGGGTCGACGAGGTCCGCGGTGCCCTCCCAGTTGTTGCCGACGACGAGGACGTCGCGGGTCGCGGGTGCAGCGGCGTGCGCTCCCGGCGCCGCGAGGAGGAGGAGGAGCGCGAGGGCTCCGAACACGATCGTTCGCCTGAGGATGCGGCGATGCTAGACGAGCGGGGACGTCACGCCGACCAGGGCTCCTGGAAGTCCGGGTACAGCGTCAGGCCGCCGTCGACGCAGAGGGTCTGTCCCGTGATGTAGGCGGCGCCGGCGCCGGCGAGGAAGCACGCGACGCCTGCCATCTCCTCGGGCGTGCCGGCGCGGCCCATCGGGATGTGGCGCTCGACCTCCGCCTGCTTCTGCGGATCATCGGTCCAGGCGCTGTTGATCGGCGTGACGGTCGCGCCCGGCGCCACGGCGTTGACGCGGATGCCCTCGGCGGCGTACTCGAGCGCGAGGGTGCGCGTGAGGTTCCTCATGCCGCCCTTGCTGACCGAATAGCCGAGGTACTGCGGGCGCGGGATGAGCTCGTGGACGCTCGAGACGTTGACGATGCAGCCGCGCGCATCGCGGTTCTCGAGCGCGAGGAAGCGGCGGATGACCTCGCGCGAGCAGAGAAACGCGCCGCGGAGGTTCACGGCGAGGACCGCGTCGAAGTCGGCGCTGGAGAGCTCGTGGCTCGGGCTCTCGATCTGGATCCCGGCGTTGTTGACGAGGACGTCGACGGACCCGAGCTCGCTCGCCACGCGCGCGACCATCTCGACGACGTCCTCCTCCTCGGAGACGTCGGCCTGGACGAGCACGTCGCGCACGCCCTCGCCCCGGACCTGCCGGGCGCACTGCTGGACGAGATCCTCGGTCTCGCGGGCCTCGTCGGGCCCGCTGCGGTAGTTGATGGCGACGTTCGCGCCCTCGCGCGCGAAGGCGACGGCGATCGCGCGCCCGATGCCCGAGCTCGCTCCGGTGACGAGGACGTTGCAGCCCTCGAGATCCGGCAGGTGCGGGCGCCGCCAGGCGGCTGGTGCGGGCTGCGGCATGGCCCAGGTCCGGCTACCCCGTCGGCCGCGCCCTGAACGTCAGCCTCGGCCCAGCGCCTCCTCCGCGCCCGCGATCATCCGCCGCACGATCTCGGCCGCCGGCAGCACCTCGCCGATGAGGCCGGCGGTCTGCCCCGTGAACGGCGTGAGCGCGTCGGGCCGGCCGTCGCGCACGGAGCCCATGATCTCGGCGCGCAGGTTCTTCGCCTGCGCGGCCGCCTCCTCGCGGCGGCCCTGCCAGCGCGCGACGAAGTCCGTGCGCATGACGCGCGGCACGACCTCGTAGCCGCCGGGCGCGGGCGGCATGATGGCGCTCCAGGTCTCGAAGCGGACCGTGTCCTCCGACGCGGCAGCGACGATGCCCTGCTTCCAGGAGTCGGGCGCTCCGGCCTCCTCCGACGCGAGGAAGCGCGTCCCGACGTTGACTCCCGCCGCGCCCAGCATCAGCGCGGCAGCGAGGCCGCGTCCGTCGGCCACGCCGCCCGCCGCGAGCACCGGGACGGGCTCGACGGCGTCGGCGACCTGCGGGACGAGCGTCATCGTGCTCGGCCCGGTCGACATCCCCTGCCCGCCCGCGTCGCTGCCCTGCGCGATGAAGACGTCGATGCCGTACGACGCGGCCGCCTGCGCCTGGGCGGCGGTGTGCACCTGGTGGATGACCTTCACGCCTGCCTCGTGCGCCTGCGCGACGCGCGCCTCGCCCGGGTCGCCGAGCGCGAACGACACCGCGGCAGGCCGCGCCTCGAGCGTCGCGGCGAAGGCCTCCTCGTCGAGTGCCGGGACGACGTGGTTGACGACGAACGGGCGCTCCGTCAGCGCGCGGACGGCGTCGATTTGCGCGAGCAGCGCGTCGGCGGGCGTGAAGACGCCGGCGACGGTCCCGAGTGCGCCCGCGTCACAGACCGCGGCGACGAGCTCAGGCGACGTGGCGGGCCAGATCGCCGCCTGCAGGATCGGATGGTCGATGCCGAAGAGCTCGCAGAACGACGTGCGGAGCATGAGGTCTCGCAGCTTAACCCGACGTCACAGTCTCGTCTTGAAACGTCTGGTGACGTCGGAGAGACGGCCGGTGCAGCCAGTCGATGCCGGCCGGCCCGCGCTCGAGCGACGACGACGTACATGGCGGCGTGAGCGCCGGCGCTACCGGATGTGGATGTCGATGCCGAGCAGGACGAGCGGCCAGATGAGGATCGCGAGCACGGCCGACACGACGCCCTTCGTCGAGCCGGCGTGGCTGAAGTAGTGGTGAGCGGCGGCGACGAAGGCGCCGATGATCGCGTAGGCGAGCGCGAACATCAGATGCGCTCGCGCTCTTCCTCGGTCTCGCTCGCTCGCTCGCTGTGGAACTGCGCCTGGCGGCGCTCGCGCTCGACGCGTTGCTCGAGTTCCTGCGCGCGGCGAGCGTGGTCGTCGGCCGCCTCGCGGTGCGCCTTGACCTTCGGCTCGAGCTCCTCGACGGAGCTCACGTGCGCCTCGGCCATGTCCCGGTGGCCGGCGGCGACGGAATCGAGCTTCTCGCGCTCGATCCGCTTGGCCTTCGCCTGCTCGCCGAACCGCGTCCAGAGCAGGAACGCGATCGCTGCCAGGACGACGACCATGATGATGATTGCGACGATGTCCATGCCGTTTGCGGTACCCGCGTGCCCGCGCACGCAACCGCGCGCAGGAGCAGCGCGGACCGATGTTCTAGGCTGGATGTAGTTGTCTGAGCAACGTCAGGAGTCGTCCCCGTGAACGTCGAGATCTGGTCGGATATCGCCTGTCCCTGGTGCTACGTCGGCAAGCGCCGCTTCGAGGCCGCGCTCGCCGCCTATGAGCACGCCGACGAGGTGCAGGTCACGTGGCGCAGCTTCGAGCTCGATCCCGAGGCGCCGCGCGCGCGCCCGTACGACGGCGCGACGCACCTCGCCACGAAGTACGGCACGAGCCGCGACGAGGCCCTCGCGATGCAGGCCCGGATGACCGAGACCGCCGCTGCGGAGGGCCTCGAGTTCCGCTTCGACATCGCCCGCGGCGGCAACACCTTCGACGCCCACCGGCTGCTGCACTTTGCCGCGGCGCACGGCGCCCAGGACGCGATGAAGGAGCGTCTCATGCGCGCGTACCTCACCGAGGGCGAGCTCATCGGCGACCCGGACGTGCTCGAGCGCCTCGCCGCCGAGGTCGGGCTGCCCGCCGGCGAGGTCCGCGAAATGCTCGCCGGCGACCGCTTCGCCGTGGAGGTCCGCGAGGACGAGCGCACCGCCGCGTCGCTCGGGATCCACGCCGTCCCGTTCTTCGTCGTCGACCGCGCGATCGGCGCGTCCGGCGCGCATCCCGCCGAGCACCTCGTCGCGTTCCTGCGCCAGGCCCGGGCCGCGAGCCCGCCGATCCCGGTCGCCGCCGCCGGCGAGAGCTGCGCGGTCGACGGCAGCGGCTGCTGAGCGCGGCGCAAGGCGGCGCGCGCGATCCTCGATCTCGACGCGCCGGTCGAGGGCGTGGCGCTCGTGAGACTCGGCGGGGCCGACGTCGCGGACGCGCTCATCCTCGGGCGCGGCCGGCCGTTCGCGCCGGGCACCGGCCACAGCGAGGCGGCGTCGCTGGACTTCGTGCGCGGCGGCGCCGCGGCCCGGTTCGTCGGGCGCTGACGACGGCGGTCAGCGGCGCGACCACGGCGTCTGCGGCCGCTGCAGCGGCGTGCCGTCGACGACGATGCCGACGCGCTCGTTGAAGAACGCGATCCTGTCGGTGACCTCGGCGGCCTCGCGCAGCGGCTGCGGGTAGTACCACGCGACGTCGCCGCCGCCGGGCCCGAGCGCGAGGTAGGAGGCCTCGCCCTTGTAGGCGCAGAACGTTCGCGTCTCGCTCGGCGCCAGCAGGTCGGATCGCACGTCCTCGGGCGGAAGGTAGTAGCGGACGGGGAGCGGTGGCTCGAAGAGCAGGTAGGGCCGCGACGACTCCGCGAGGATCTCCCCGTCGTGCTCGACGACGACGTGGCGGTCGCTGTGGACGATGTCGATGCGATGGAACGGGTCGCGCGGGTGGCCGACGTTGCGCTCGTCCTCCTCGTACCACGCGTCGAAGTCGCGGAAGTCGACGATGACGTAGCCCTGCAGCGCCGCGTCGGCCGCGCGGAAGCCCGCGGCCTCGCGCCCGTCGCCGCGCGTGCGGAGCGTCAGCGGGTCGCCCTCCGTCGTGCGGACGGCGAAGGGGACGCTCGGATCGAGGACGGTCTGGCCGCCCATGCGCGGCAACGGTCCCGGCGCAGCGGCCAGCTCGGCGCCGGTGTCGTCGGCGGCCGGCGCGGGCACGATCTCGGCATCGATGTCGTCGTCGGGGAACGCGTAGGTCGGCACGATGCGCCGCGGCTCCCATACGAGCATCGCTCGCGTGCTGTCGACGACCGTCGCCGCGCCGATGGCGCCGCGGATCCGCTTGTCGATCGGCTCGTATCGCAGCGCGCCCAGCTCGCGCATGAGGGCGTCGCGCAGACGGATGCTCATGGCTCCGAAATCTCTCACAGCCCGCGCCCCGTCGCGACGCCTTCGGCAAGAGTGCCGTCATGCACAGTCGCGGCGCACCGGAGGTGGGAGAGTTGCGCGCGATGACGCCGTCCGCCGCAGCCACGCCGAAGGTCTTCATCAGCTACCGGCGCGCCGAGACCGCGGGCCACGCCGGCCGGCTGTACGACGCGATGGTCGCGCGCTTCGGCGAGTCCAACGTCTTCATGGACGTCGACATGCAGCCCGGCGTCGACTTCGTCGAGCGCATCCGCACGGTCGTCGCGGCCTGTCACGTCCTGCTCGTCGTCATCGGCCCGGAGTGGGCGAAGACGGCGCCGGGCGAGGCGCAGCCGCGCCTCGCAGATCCCGAGGACTTCGTCCGCCTCGAGGTCGGCACCGCGCTCGGCCGCTCCGACGTCACCGTCATCCCGCTGCTCGTCGAGCGCGCGAGCATGCCCGAGCCCGAGGATCTGCCGGAGAACCTGCGGCCGCTGACGCGCCGCAACGCGCTCGAGCTCAACGACCTGCGCTGGCACGACGACACCCGGCGGCTCATGGAGGTCATCGAGCAGCTGCTGGCCCAGGCGGAGCCCGCGGTGGCCGCGGTGGCCGCGGCGCCGTCACCCGAGCCGTCGGCGCCGGTCGCGCCGACGCTGCCGGCGGGGCCGGCGGGTCCGACCGCGCCGGCCGCCACCGCGAGCGCGCTGGAGTGGCTGCGCCGCCACCGCTGGACCGCGATCGCGACGGCCGTCGCCGTCGTGCTGCTCGTCGTCCTGCTCGCCTCCGGCGGCGATGACGGCGGCGGCGCCGGGCCCGTGGCGACGGTGCCGGGGGTGACGGCGCCGGAGCCCAACGCGGGCGCCGCCGCCGACGCCCGTCCGCGGGGCGTCCCCGCCAGCTGCACGAACAAGGGGGCGACGAAGTTCGCCAAGGACGTCGCCGCGCTGCGCGAGTGGTCGGACTGTGACGTCGGGAACGTCGGCGACGTCAACGGCGCGTCGCTGACCTACCTCGAGTTCGCCGATGCCGCCGGCGCCCACGAGTCCTACGTCGGCAGCCGGGACTTCGAGCTCGCCAACGACTACAAGCCCTGCGAGCGGACGAACCTCGCAACGCCCGGCATCCGCGAGGCCGTCTGCCTGCTCGCGAAGGCGGACGGCGCGATCGAGATCCTCTGGCACGACAAGGACGCGCCGCTCGTGGGGGTCGAGACCTTCGATCCTCCGACGAGGGTGGAGAGCGCCGTCGACGCCTGGTCGGCAGACGTCTGAGCAGGGGCGGGCTGTGAGCGCGCGGCGTGGGTGAAATCGGGGCCGCGGGGAACTACGATCGGCAGACCACGCGAAGATCCCCCTCGCACGAGGAAGGCCCCTGATCCTCAAGCAGTACTACCTCGACTGCCTCGCGCATGCCTCCTACCTCGTCGCCGATCCGGAGAGCGGCGTGGCGGCGGTCATCGACCCGCAGCGGGATGTCGACGACTACGTCGCCGACGCGCGCGCGCTCGGCTGCCGGATCGCACACGTCTTCCTGACCCATTTCCACGCCGACTTCGTCGCCGGCCACCTCGAGCTGCGCAACGCCGAGAACGCGACGATCCACCTCAGCGCCGGTGCCCGCGCCGAGTTCGACTTCGAGCCGATGGGCGACGGCGCGGCCGTGTGGCTGGGGGCGATCCGTCTCGAGGTCCTCCAGACGCCGGGCCATTCACCGGAGTCGATGTCGATCCTCGTCCACGACCCCGAGTTCAGCCACGAGGCCCCGTACGCCGTGCTGACGGGCGACACCCTGTTCGTCGGCGATGTCGGTCGCCCCGACCTGCGCGCAGCGCAGGGCTGGACCGCCGAGGAGCTCGGGAGCATGCTGTACGACTCGCTGCGCAAGCTCGCGTCGCTGCCCGACGACACGCTCGTCTACCCGGGCCACGGCGCCGGCTCGCTGTGCGGCAAGAACCTCAGCACGGACACCGTTTCCACGATCGGCGTGCAGCGGCGGTGCAACTACGCGCTGCAGCCGATGACGCGCGAGCGGTTCATCGAGATCGTCGCCGCCGACCAACCCGACACGCCCGCGTACTTCACGTACGACGCGGTCCTGAACACCCGCGAGCGCCAGACCCTCGACGAGGCGCTCGCGCGCGAGCTGCGTCCGCTGTCGCTCGACGAGGCGCTCGCGCTGCTCGACGACGGTGCGCAGCTTCTGGACGCGCGCGACGCGGTCGACTTCGCCGGGGCCCATGTGCGCGGGAGCATCAACGTGGGCCTCGGGGGCTCCTTCGCGACCTGGTGCGGGACCGTGCTCGACATCGAGCGGCCGATCGTGCTCCTGGCCGGCGTGGGCCGCGAGGTCGAGGCCGCCACCCGCCTCGGGAGGATCGGCTTCGACACCGTCGCGGGCTACCTCGCGGGCGGGATGCGCGCGCTCGACGACGCGCCGCACCTCGTGGAGCGTCTCGAGCGGATCACCGCGGCCGCGCTCGCCGACCGGCTCGCATCGGCGCAGCCGCCACTGCTGATCGACGTGCGCTCAGACCGCGAGCGGCAGGAGCGACGCATCGAGCACGCGGTCCACATCCCGCTGTCGCGGCTCGCGCAGCAGATCGCCACCCTTCCGGCCGACAGGCCGCTGGTCGTGCACTGCACCAGCGACTACCGCGCGACGACCGCCGCGAGCGTCATGCGCCGCGCGGGCCTGTCCGACGTCGCCGCGCTCGTGGGCGGCGTCGCGGCGTGGGAGGCGTCGATCTCCGCCGCGCCGCTGTAGGCGGTCGGTCAGCTCGAGGGGCGCAGCGGGCCATCGACATGCGCTGTCGTGAGCGGATCCGCGTGCCGACCGACGAGCTTCCAGCCAGCCGCCTCGAGCCGGAACGTGGTCGTGACGCGGAGGTCGAAGGGGGACGGTTCACCGCGCCCGCCCACCTTCGTCTCCCAGTGCTCATGCTCGAACAGCGTGACGAGGTCGGCGCCCGTGAAGCGTGAGACCTCTTCGACCCGGACCGGCTTGCCGTCGCGAAACTTCGACGACGCGACATCGATCGCTGTACTCCATCCGGAGGTCTACTGCAGCGCCGACGGCGGCGCAACCTGGGCGCCCGATCGCGAGGCGTCGAGCACGCAGCACATCACAGCGATCATCGACGAGCTCGTGCGGCTCCTGGGTGGCGATCTGTCCGGACCGCACCAGTTCGGGCGGGTGGCCGAAGCGATGGTGGAACTCGACCGGCCCGACCTTGCGCTTGACTGGGCGACACGCGGCATCGAGAAGACGAGCGGCTGGCAGATCGCCAACCTCCGTGACCTCGCCTGCATCCAGGCCGGCTCGCCCAGCGAGGCGCTACGGCTGCGCCGCGCCCACCACGAGCGCACCCCTTCCGGGTCGACCGACGGCGCCCTGCGATCCGCGGCCGGCGCGTGCGACGCGTGGCATCTCGAGCACGGCGCTGCGCGCCAGGCGCTCGAGCGCTCAGACCGGCGGGCCGTCTCGGCGCTCCTGGATGACGGCGACGATGAGCTTGCATGGAACGCCGCCAGCAGATCCGCATCAGATGAGCTCGGCCAGGAGCTGCTGCTGCGGCTGGCCGACCGTCGCCAGTCGAGTCATCCTTCCGAAGCACTGATCGTCTACAGGCGCGTGGTCGACGAGATCCTCGTCGAGACCGATCGCCGCGCCTGCCGGCGCGCCGTCACTCGCTTGGCGAGAGGTCGCAGGTTCGAAACCCGCCGCGCCCATACGAGGAACACGCTGGCTCGGCACAATCAGCCGCGAAGTAGTATCGCGCCGCGCGGAGCCGGATTCGGCTCGTTGTCCCTTGGCGTGCTTGCACGTGGTGCTCGGCGTCAGGCCACAGTGCCCAACTGCGGCCCAGGTGCAGAATGCCCGCGAGCGCCTGTTCGGCCGACCCGCCTCAGGTCACCACCACGCGCTGGCTGACGCGGTTTCGCAGCACGCCGACGCCGTCGATCTCGACCTCGATGACGTCTCCGTCCTTGAGGCTCACCCCGCGCGCCAGCCCGACGCCTCCGGGCGTGCCGGTCGCGATGACGTCGCCGGGGCGCAGCGCGACGCGGTGCGACACGAACGAGACCAGCGCGCCGACGCTCGCCACGAGGTTGCTCGTGCGGTCGTGTTGCACCTCCTCACCATTGACCCGGCAGCGCAGACGCAGGTCCCCGACGCTGTCGGACAGGTCGTCGACCGGCACGATCCAGGGGCCGATCGCGCCGGAACGATCGAGCGTTTTGGCGGAGAACCAGTCGATCAGATCCTTGCCGCCGAGCGTCGTGGCCTGGAGGTCGCGGCCGGTGCCGTCGTTCAAGCAGGTGACACCCGCAACGAGTGCAAGCCCCTGCTCCTCGGAAAGCTCGCGGCCGTGGCCGCCGACGAAGACGGCGACCTCGGCCTCGTAGTCGAGGAACTCGGTGATCGGCGCCAGCTGGATGTCCTCGTCCGGACCGGCGAGCGACTCGACCGTCTTGAGGAACAGGACAGGTCGCGGTGGCGCGACGGTCCCTGAGACCTCCATCGCGTGCTTGGGGAAGTTCTGCGCAACCGCAAAGACGCGGCTCGTCGGGTCCAGCGGCGCCTCGAGCGTCACGTCGGCAAGCGGCAGGCGCTCGTCCGAGACCGCGGCCGACGCACCGCCCGGGTCGGCCAGCACGTCGCCGATCGACCAGCCGGGGAGCGGCGCCACGTGGGCGCCCGTGAGCAGTCCCGCGATCGAGGGGCCGTCGGCCCTCATGCGAACGATCCGCACGTCAGTAGACGACGATCTCGCTGGCCGCGGCGGGCGCCGGCACGAGCCGGTCGCCGTCGTAGCGCAGCTGTGTGTGCAGGACCAGCCCGCAGCCTGGGCAGACGTGTTGGCGTATCCCGAAACCGTGAGGTCCGTAGTCCTGGCCACGCGACGGTCCCGCGGACGCGAGCGGCAGGTCGAGGATCAGCGCGGCGTCGCGCGCGCCGACGGCGCCGCCCTCGCCGAGCGCCGTGCCACAGCGCGCGCAGCTCGCGCGGCCGTCAGGCTCGACGAGCAGCGCGTCGCCGACCGCCCGGCGGCCGTCGCGACGCAGCTCGACGGCGGGCGCAGGCTCGCCGCCCCCCAGCCGTTCGCGGACGAGCTCCGCGCGCCGCGCCGTCGTGCGTGGGCCGTCGACGGACAACCGCTCGTTCAGCACGACGCCGTAGACATCGGCGGCTACCGCGGGGCTGACGGCGCGGTTGCGAACGTCGCGCGCGACCGCCTCAACATCGCGGTCAAGGGGGTCGCCGTAGCCGCCGCCTGCCTGCCAGCTGTGGTACCAGACGTCGTCGGGCCCAAAGCTCGTGCGCGGGTGCTTGGGCTCGAGGATCTCGAGCTCGCCGCCCATGTCGTCAAGCTCCTGCGGCAGCGACCGGCCCTCCGCGAGCCGTGCGCGCACGTTGGAGTCCACGACGCGCGCGACCCGGACCGCGGCGCCAGGCATACCACCTGCGACTCCCATCGCATTGGGCTGGTAGCAGCCGGTGCCGGCGAAGAGGCTGTCCATCCGGCCCTCGTTCTTGTGCGAGACGTAGGCGAGCTCGGCGCTCATCCCGCCGCGGAAGCGACCCGGCCCGCCGGAGTCGCGCAGGTGGCGGCGGTAGAGGTAGAGGACCGGGAAGTCCTGCTCGTTGATCTCGATGTTGGGGATGTTCGGCGTCGTGTTGAAGACGATCCCGGCGGTGTCGACGCCGTCGCGGTAGGTCCGGGCGCCCCCGCCGCCGCCGAAATGCGACATCTCGGTGTGGGCGAACGGCTCCCCGGCGCGCGTGTGGCCGGTGAAGATCGGCGCCATCGAGGTGCCCGACCAGTTGGCCATCGTCTCGCTCGCCTCGTCGCTCTCGAGCAGCATCTGGGCGAAGCAGCCCCAGACGGCGTCGATCGTCACGATCGTCGCCGAGATCGTGGCCATCGTGCAGGGCGCGGGGTAGGCGCAGTTGTTGACGGTGCCCGGCGCGGAGCGCAGCTCGATGCAGCGCCGGACGCCGGAGTTCCACGGCAGGTCGTGCGCGAGCAGGATGTAGGCGGCCGACATCGTTCCGGCGTTGAGTCCCGCATAGGTCGCGTTGATGATGCCCGCCGCGTTGGCGCTCGACCCGTCGAAGTCGACGACCATGTGGTCGCCGCGCTTCTCGAGGCCGCACTGGACCTTGTAGATGTTCGGCTCGTGCCCGTCGTGGTCGATGTACTGCGTCTGCGTCCAGCGGCCGTCGGGCAGCCTGCGCAGGCGCTCGGACAGGCGCTCCTGCGCGTAGTCGAGGATCCCGTACATCGTTCCGCGGACCGCCTCGCGGCCGTAGCGCTCGAGGATCTCGTGCATCCGGCGCAGGCCGACGTTGATCGTCGCCACCTGGGCGCGCACGTCGAGGGCGACGAGCGGGTCGCGCACCTGGTTGTCGATCCACTGCAGGAGGTCCTCGCGCAGCTCGCCGGCCTCGACCATCTTGATCGGCGGGATCCGCAGTCCCTCCTGGTGGATCTCCGTCGCGCCGACGGAGAACCCGCCCGGCTCCATCCCGCCGTTGTCGACCTGGTGACCCGAAGTGCCCAGCCACGCCACGATCTCGCCCTCCCAGAAGACGGGCGCGACGGTCGCGATGTCGGGCTGGTGGATCGCGCCCGCGTACGGGTCGTTGCAGAGGAACATGTCGCCCTCGTTGATGCCGACGGTGTCGGTGAGCCGCTCCTTGACGCTCTTGACGATGAGCGGCAGGACGTTGGCCTGCGTGACGATGAACGGGCCGACCGCGACGGCCTCGCACTCCGGGGTCATGATCGCGCTGGCGGCATCCGTGCCCGTGATCACCACGTGCGACGCGGTGGTCCGGAAGTACGTGATGCCCATTTCCTCGGCGAGCTGCATGAGCTTGTGCCAGACCACCTCGAAGGTGATCGGTTCGACGCCGCCGATGCTCGCGGCGGGCTCAGAGGTGATCGGCTCGGCGGCGCTCACTGCGCTCCTCCCGGTTGTCGATGATCGTGTTGAAGTAGGGGTCGATCGTCGCGACCTGCCCGTGGTGGATCGCGATCGCGGTTCCCGGGTGCTCGATGATCGCGGGACCCGCGATCCGGGCGCCGGGGCGCAGCGCCGGGCCGTCGTAGATCGGCGTCGAGACCGCCTCGGCGACCTCGCGCCAGTAGACGTCGCGGCGACCTTTGACGTGGGCGGCGGCGTCCGGCGGGCCGAGCTCGGCGGGCGAGATCGCCGGCCGCTCGGTCGCGCCGACGGCCTCGATGCCGAAACGCACGAACTCGACGCGCTCCTCGCCGTGGCGTGCCCCCGCGCCGTAGCGGCGCGCGTAGTCCACCTCGAACTGCGACACGGCGCCCTGCAGCGCGGCCGCGTCGAGCTCGCCGACCGGCGCCGGGAGCGGGACCCGCAGCTCGTAGAACTGGCGGCGGTAGCGCACGTCGGCCCATGCGCTGAGCGCGATGGCGTCGTCGTCCAGGCCCTCGCGGCGCAGGACGTCGCGGGCCTGCGACTCGAGCGCGACGAGGTCCGCGCGGATCGCCCCGGCGTCACCGGGCGCAGGCTGCCGGCGCGAGATCGAGTAGGAGTGCAGGACGTCGGAGATCGCGGCCCCGAAGGCCGAGAAGACCGTCGCGTTCGGCGGGATGACGATCTTCGGGCAGTCCAGTTCGGAGGCGTAGGCGCCGCAGTGCACCGGGCCGGCGCCGCCGTAGGCGAGGACGGCGAACTCGCGCAGGTCGTGGCCGCGCTCCGTGCTCGCCTTGCGGATGAGGTCCGCCATCTGCGTGTCGATCACCTCGCGGATCCCCGCGGCGGCGCGCATGACGTCGCCGCCGAACAGCCGGTCGGCGACCTGCGTCCGGATTGCCTCGGTGGCGGCGTCGAGGTGCAGCGCCATCCGCCCCCCGAGGAAGTAGTCCGGGTTCAGGTACCCGAGGACGAGGTCGGCGTCGGTGACCGTCGGTCGCGTGCCGCCCCAGCCGTAGCAGGCCGGGCCCGGGTTGGACGCCGCGCTCTGGGGCCCGACGCGCAGCCGCTGCCCGTCGACCCAGGCGATCGAGCCGCCGCCCGCTCCGATCGACACGACGTCGATCATCGGCACGAGCAGCGAGTACTGACCCAGCACCGTCTCCGTCGTGAGCTCGGGCTGCCGGTCGCGGACGATCGTGACCTTGAAGGTCGTGCCGCCGACGTCGGTGACGACCGCGTGATCGAGGCCGACCTGCTCGAGCAGGTGCGCGGTGCCGCGGACGCCGGCCGCGGGCCCGGACTCGATCGTCCCGACCGGGTTCGTCTCGGCCGCGTGCGCGATCCCGCCCGAGGACTGGACGATCTGCAGCGGCGAGCGCAGGCCCTCGTCGCGCAGCGACTGCTCGACGGACCGCAGGTACTCGGTCACGGCCGGTCCGACGTAGCTGTTGACCACGGCGGTGGCCGTGCGCTCGTACTCGCCCAGCAGCGGCGCGAGGTCGCTGGAGACGCTGACGAAGAGGTCCGGCAGGCGGCGGCGCAGGGCCTCCGCGATGCGCTGCTCGTGCTCGCTGTTACGGAAGGACCACAGCAGCGCGACGGCGCACGCTTCGACGTCGAGCTCGCCGACACGCCGCACGATGTCCTCGACGACCTCGTCGGACAGCGGCAGGACGACCTCGCCGTCGAGGTCGATGCGTTCGCCGGCCTCCACGATGTTCGCGCGCGGGACGATCGGGTCCGGCTTGTCGGTGGCGCGGAAGTGGCGGCGCTCCATGAGGCTCAGGCCGGCGACGCGGCCCTTGCCGCTCATCATCAGCACGGCGTCGGCGTGGCCCTCGGTGGCGACCAGCCCGACCTTTGCGCCGCGGCGCTCGAGCAGGACGTTGGAGGTCAGCGTCGTGCCGTGCACGAACTTCGTGGTGCTCGCCAGCAGCTGCTGCCGGCTGAGCGCATGACCGGCGGCGAGCTCGTCGAGGACCGCCGAGACGCCCTCGAACGGGTCGGGGTAGGTCGTCGGGCTCTTGCCCACCGTGACGACGGACGTCGTGAGGTCGATCGCGACGCCGTCGGTGAACGTGCCGCCGATGTCGATGCCGACTGCGTGGCTCATCTCGTGCCTTCCCTGGTCGTTGTCGGGTGCAGGTTCAACAGGTCGAGCGTCGAGGCGCCGGCGCGCAGGCCGTCCAGGACGGTGGCCTCGTGCTCGAGGATCAGGCGGGCGCGCTCGAGGGCCGCGTCGCGGTCGGCGCGCGGCGCGACGACGACACCGTCGTCGTCGGCGATCACGAGGTCGCCGTGTTCCACCGCGGTGTCGCCCAGCGCGACGCGCCCGCCCCGCTCGCCGGCGACGGCCTTGGCGGCCTTGCGCGGGCTCGTGCCCGCGGCCCAGACGGCGAGGCCCATCGAGGCGACGCGGGCGCGGTCGCGGATCCGGCCGTCGGTGACGAGGGCGACGACGCCGCGCTCGAGCGCGGCCTGGGCGAGGATCTCGCCGAAGATGCCATGGTCCGCCGCGCCGGCGCCGAAGGCGACGAGCACGTCGCCGGGCGCGGCCTCCGCGATCGCCAGATGCAGCGCGAGGTTGTCCCCAGGCGCCAGCGTCACCGTGTGGGCCGTCCCCCGCACGTGGCGGCCGGGCGTCTGTGCGACGAGCGCCGTGATCGCGCCGCGCCCGTCGAGCGCGTCGCAGAGCGTCGAGCTGCCGATGGCGTCCCGGCTCGTCATCCGACGCTCTCGATGACCGTCGGCACGAAGCTCGCCGCGGCGACGTCGTAGAGGCCCTTCGAGGACAGGCCGTAGGCGGGGATCGTGACCAGCGCGGTGAAGCTCAGCGCGAGCACGGGCGCCTTGAGCCGGCAGCCGGCGCGCCGCAGCGCGTCGTTCATCTGCTCGAAGCGCTCGCGGACGACGGCCAGCGGCGCCTCGTCGAAGACCCCGACGACCGGCAGCGCCCATTCCGCCAGCAGGCCGTCGGCCCCGACGAGCACGATGCCGCCGCCGATCTCGGCCAGCCGGTTGGCGGCCCCGGCCATGAGGCGGTCGGAGGTCCCGATCGTCAGCACGCTGAAGAACGGGTGGTTGTACGTCGTCGCCACGGCGGCGTCGCGCAGGCCGAAGCCGCGGACGAAGCCGACCCCGGTCGCGGCCGTGCCGCGATGGGGCTCGATCGCGGCGACCTTCAGCAGGTCGCGCTGTGGCGCCGCCAGGACTCCGCCGTCGGCGACCCCGAGGGTCTCGACGCCGGCCCCCGAGACGAGGCTGCCGTCGGGCACCTCGATGACGCGCACGCGTGCGCGCGGCCCCTCGGCGGCGACGTGGAAGTCCTGCGGCGTCAGGCGGCGCCCGAGCGTCACGCGGCTGCGCACCGACGCGGGCGCCGGCGGCGCGACCGGGGCTGCCTGCCCGCGCTCCAGCCGCCGGCCGCTGGCGTAGACGCCGGCGATCGAGAAGCGCTCGAGATCGTCGAGGACGACGATGTCGGCGACGCGCCCGGGTGCGAGCGACCCGAGATCGTGGTCGACGCGGTAGTACTCGGCCGGGTTCAGCGTGACCATCTGGATGGCGACGACAGGATCGACGCCCTGCTCGATGACGTAGCGGACCTTCGCGTCCTGATGGCCGTCGGCCGACAGGTCGATCGGGTCGACCTCGTCGGTGCCCAGCGACATGTGGCGGGTCGCCAGCGGGTTGTCGCGCGCCAGCGAGACGAGCTGCGGCAGATCGCGCGCGGCCGATCCCTGCCGGAGGATGACCTTCATCCCGAGCCCGAGCTTCATCCACGCCGCCTCGGCGTCGGCCGACTCGTGGTCGGACGACGGGCCGGTCGCGACGTACGCCTGCAGGTCGTCGCCGGTGAGCTCCGGCGCGTGCCCGGAGTAGATGAGGCCGCGTCGCAGCGCCTCGCTCACGATCTCCAGCGTGTCCGGCCCCTTGGCGAACAGCGCGCCCGGAGGCGGCTCGTTGATCGCGACCGTCTCCGGCCAGTCGAGCATCCGGCGCAGGTCGTCGACGTGCATCGAGTGGCCCGTGACGCCGAGCGGGTGGATGACGAACTGCTGCAACGGGATGAGGTACTTGATGCGCAGGCCGGCGGCCTGGGCCTCGTCGATCGCGGCGCGCACGGCTTCGGGGCCGGCGTTGGCGTAGTGCTCCTGGAAGTCGCAGACGGTCGTCGTGGTCCCGCGGTCCAGCAGCGCTTCGGCCAGCCGCGCGGGCGACAGGTGGCAGCCGCCGGCGTGGAAGTGGGGATCGAACAGGCCCGGGACGACCCAGCCGCCGGCCACGTCGTGGACCTCGGCGGCGTCGGGGCGCTCGGTCGTCAGCCCGACGACGCGGCCGGCCTTGACGGCGACGTTGAGCTCGTGCCACGAGCCGCGGTAGACGTCGAGCACCCTCCCGCCGACGAGCAGGAGGTCAACCTGCTCGAGGCGCCGGCCGGCGTCCATGAGGACCGACAGGACAGCGGGCGTGCGCGCGGGTGCGAGGTCGATCGTCATCGCCGTGATTGTATACAGTATTCAACCATCTGGCCAGCCCCGACCTCGGGGCGCCAGTCGAAGCTGCACAGCGGCCGCGTCCCGAGCGACGCCGGGCGCTGGCGGCCGGCGATGCGTCCGTCGCGCAGCGTCGTCAGCCTGCCCGCTCGGTCGCGCGGATTGCGCGCGCCCGGGAGCAGGCGCGGCTCTCCCGCGCTCAGGTGCACGACATCGCTGCGCGGCGCCTTGCCCTGCTCGTGCCAGGTCCGCGTCCAGGCGACGTCGCCGGCGCCGACCGCGGTCACCTCGTCGAGCGTCACGTAGAGGTCGTCCTGGCCCCAGCGCTGAAAGCCGGTCGCGACCTCGTCCGCCCACAGCACGGTGCGCTGGCCGGAGTCGAGGTCCAGCAGGAGCACCTCGTCGGCGGAGGTGGCGAGCAGCCCGCCCGCGGCCGTCCACGAGCACGAGCGCCACAGCGGGCCGCCGGCCAGCCGTCGCTCGGTCCCGTTCGCGAGATCCAGCGCGATGAGGTCGCGCTGCTCGCCGTCGACGTCGCGAACGTAGGCGACTTCGCGGCCGCCGAGGTCAAACGCTGCCGGCGCGGGCGCGAAGACGTCGAGGCGGATGTCCAGCAGTTCGCCGGAGGGGTCGTAGAGCGCGAGGAACGGCCCGGCGCCGCCTCGCCCGCCGCTGACGCTCGTGATCGCCAGGTGGCCGCTGGGCCCCAGACGCACCGCCGCCGGCGGCGAGTCCAGCCCGAAGGCCAGCTCGATGCGGCCCGCGCAGAACAGCAGCGCCCGTTCGGCGTCCGCGACCAGCAGGTCGGTCACGAGCGCCCCCGGAGGCGAACGTCGGCGAGCACCGCGAGGATCAGGATCGACCCGGTGGCAACGAGCTGCCAGAAGCTCTGCACGCCGACGAGGTCGAGGCCGTTGTTGACCGACGCCAGCAGGAGCGCGCCGAGGACCGCTCCGCTGACGCTCCCGGTCCCGCCCGCGAGGCTCGTCCCGCCGATGACGGCGGCCGCGATCGCGTCGAGCTCCAGCGGCGACGCCCCGTCAGGCGGCGCACCGTCGATCCGGGCGATGAGGATCATCCCCGCGATCGCGTAGAGCGCGCCCATCATCGTGAACACCGTGAGCGTCACGCGCTTCGTCGAGATGCCCGCGAGCTCCGCGGCGACGGGGTTGCCGCCCGCCGCGAAGAGGCTGCGCCCGAAGCGCGTCAGCCGGGCGACCGCGGCCAGCAGCGCGGTGACGACGAGCGCGATGACGACCGGCACGGGCAGGCCGCGATCGGGGTCGATGAGCGTGACGGTGGCGACGAGCACGAGCGCGACGGCGACGACCCGGCTCGCCCAGCGCGTGCGGGCCGCCGCGTCGGCGGTACGCCAGGAGCGGCCCGCGAGCGCCGCGGCGACGACGAGCGCCGTCACCGCGACCACGACGGTCGGCCCGAACGCCACCGAGTCGCGCCCGATCGCGGCGAAGCTGTCGGGAAAGCCGGCGATCGTGTTGCCGGAGGTGATCAGCAGACCGATCCCCTGGAAGATCAGCAGCCCGCCGAGCGTCACGATGAACGAGGGCACCCCGAGCCAGGCGACGATGCCGCCCTGGATCAGGCCCATGAGCAGTCCGGCGACGAGCGTCAGCGCGACGGCGACCCAGACCGAGACGCCCTGCTCGTTCATCATCCAGGCGGCGAGGATCCCGCAAAGGCCGACGGCAGAGCCGATCGAGAGGTCGATCTCGCGGCCGATGATCACGAGCGCGACGCCGGCCGCCACGATCGCCGTGACCGCGGCCTGGCGCAGGAGAAGCGGGACGTTGCGCGACGAGATGAACAGGCCGTCGCTGGCGATCTGGAAGACGATCGCAACCGCGACGAGGATGAGCACGAGGGCGTACTGCTGGGCCAGCGCGCGCAGCGTCGCGGCGCGCGCCGAGTCGGCCACCCACGCGCTCATGCCGTGCGCTCCGCGAGGCCGCTGGCGAGCGCCTCCAGCCGGTGCTCGTCGACCTCGGCCACGTCGTACGTGCCCACCTGCCGGCCCTGATCGAGCACGACGACGCGGTCGGCGACGGCGAGGACGTCGGCCGGCTCGGAGAACGCGCCGACGACGGCCAGTCCCTCACCTGCCAGCCGCCGCAGCAGCGTGAAGAGATCGGCCTTGGCGCCGACGTCGACGCCGCGCGCCGGCTCGTCGAGCAGGAGCAGCCGCGGCCGCGTCAGCAGCGCCCGGCCGAGCAGCACCTTCTGCTGGTTGCCGCCGCTGAGCTCGGTGATCGGCTGGTCGGCTGACGCGAAGCGCGCTCCGACGTTGCCGAGCATGCTCGCGCCGACGCGTCGCTCCGCGGCGCGGTCGACGAGCCCGGCGCGTGCCGGCACGCTGCCGAGCGTGACGTTCTCGAGCACCGACATCCACGGCTGCAGGCCGAGCTCCTTGCGATCCTCGGTCAGCAGCACGATGCCCTTGCGCACCGTGCGCTGCGGGCTGCCCAGCCGCAGCCGGGACCCGTCGAAGGACACGCGGCCGCCGAGCGGCGGCGCGCCGATGCCCGCCAATGCCGTCAGCAGCTCGGTGCGGCCCGCGCCGACGTTGCCGAACAGCGCGACGACCTCGCCGGCGGCCGCCTCGAGCGTGAAGGGCCCCAGCGGCGGCCGGCCGGCGGCGGCGCTGGGCAGCACCAGCGCGTCGAGCTCGAGCACGGCGGCACGCCGCGCGGCGCGGACGGGAGCCCGTACCACCTCGGCGAGCCGGCGGCCCATCATGTCCGACGCGAGGTCGCCGGCGTCCAGACCGGACGTCGACGCGTCGCGGACGAGCACGCCGTCGCGCAGCACGGCCACCCGGTCGCACACGTCCAGAACCTCGTCGAGGCGGTGCGAGACGTAGACGATGCACAGCCCCTGGTCGCGCAGCTCACGGATGCGCTCGAACAGCGGCCGGACCTCCTTCGGCGACAGCGACGAGGTCGGTTCGTCGAGCAGCAGCACGCGCGCCTGCTTGCTCAGCGCCTTGGCGAACTCGACCGTCTGCTGCGCCGCCATCCCGAGCTCTCGCATCCGCGCCTCCGGCGCGATGTCCGCGCCGAGCCGTCCCAGCACCTCCTCGGCGCCGCGGCGCAGCGCGCCGCGGCGGACGATCCCGAAGCGGGTCGGCTCGCGGTGCAGGAAGAGGTTGTCCATCACCGACATCTCCGGGACGCACGCGAGCTCCTGCGGCACGAGCACGACGCCGCGCCGCTCGGCCTCGACGAGCGAGCCGATCGGCGCCGGGTCGCCGCCGACCGACACGGCGCCGTCGTAGCTCCCCGCCGGGTGGATGCCGGCGAGGATCCGCATGAGCGTCGACTTGCCGGCGCCGTTGACCCCGATCAGCCCCAGCACCTCGCCGGGCGCGGCCGCCAGGTCGACGCCCTTCAGGACGCGGTTGGCCCCGAAGCGCTTGTCGAGACCGGCGACCGAGAAGGCCGAGCCGGTCGCGCTCAGACCTTCGGCCATGAGGCTCGCGGCTGATTCTTGTAGACCTGATCGACGGTCAGCCACTTCGTGTCGCCGAGGAACTTCGCCATGTTGGCCTTCGTCACGGCGTAGGCGTCGATCTTCGAGCCGGGGATGCTCGCCGAGCCGTTGTCGAACGTCGCGTCGGACGTGGGCTTGTCGCCCCTGGCGAGCGCGACCGCCGCGTCGACCGCCCGGATCGCCATCTGCTCGAGGTCGGTGTAGGCGCTCATGCCCACGTCGCCGTCGACGATGCCGGCGGCGGCCGCGTCGAAGACGTCCTCGCCGGCGAGGTAGGTCTTGCCCAGCAGGCCCGCCGACTTGAGGATCGGCATCGCGCTGAGGATGAAGCCGTCGTAGGTGCAGAGGATCGCGTCGACCGTGCCGCCCGCCTTGCTGAGCGCCGCCTCGAGCTGATCGGCGCCCTTGACCGGGTCGTAGGCCGCGTTGAACTGCTGCGAGACGACCTTGATGTCGCCGCGGTCGACGAACGGCTTGAGGACCTCGAGGTTGCCCTTCGTCTTGTCCTGCGCGACGTCGGCGCCGGGGTCGCCGGCGATGATCACGTAGTTGCCCTTCGGCTTGACCTTCGTCGCCAGCTGCGCCTGGATGCGGCCGACGTCGGTGTTGTCGCGCGCGACCCAGAAGTCGATCGCGGACTTCAGCGCGATCGCGTTGTAGGAGACGACCGGGATCTTCTCGTCCTTGGCGCTGCGGACGGACGCCGCCGCGGTGCTGACGTTGACCGGCGAGAGGATCAGCGCGTCGATGCCGCGCGAGAGCATGTTCTCCACCTGGCTGGCCTGCACGGTGTCGGAGTCCTGCGCGGCCGCGAAGACGATCGTGTGCCCGAGCTTCTTGGCGTGCGCCTCGACGAAACGGCGGTCGAAGCCCCAGCGCCGCTGTGCCAGCGTCGGCAGCGAGAGCCCGATCGTCAGCCCGCCCGCGGCGTTGGCGCCGGTGCTCGTGCCCGTCTTGTCGTCGGACCCGCACGAGGCGAGGAACGCGGCGAGCGACGCGCCTCCCAGTCCCAGCGCGGCCCCGCGGCGCAGCAGCTCCCGGCGCGTGCTGGGCGCGAGTGTGTCAGCGGACATCAGTTCCTCCGTTCGACGCGTGGATATTGCATACAAGACGAGCTCCGACCGCCCCCAGGCCGTATCCTTCGCCGATGCCACGGGCGCTCAGCGCGGGCTACGTCGCGAGCGAGAAGCTCGCCGAGGGCGTCCTGCGCCACCTGTCCCGCGACATCGTCAGCGGGGTGCTCGCGCCGGGGCAGCGGCTCGTGGAGCTGCAGCTCGCGGCGGAGCTCGGCGTCAGCCGCTCGCCCGTTCGCGAAGCGATCCACCGGCTCGCGACCGACGGCCTCGTCGAGATCCAGCCGCGCCGCGGGGCGTTCGTCGCCGCGCTGACCCCGAAGGACCTCGAGGACGTGTTCGACGTCCGCGAGCAGCTCGAGCGGATGGCCGCCGGCCTCGCCGCGAGCACCGCGGGTCCCGCCCGTGCGAGCGAGCTGCGGGCGATCGAGACGGAGTGCGCGGCGGCGGCGGCGGCCGGCGACGTGACGAGCTTCTTCGAGCTCAACGACCGCCTGCACGGCCTCGTCGCGCAGCTGTCGGGCAACGCCTACCTGCACCAGCTGCAGCGCAGCGCCGCCCGGCGCAGCTTCCGCGCGCTGTTCCTCCAGGCCGACAGCGACGAGTTCCTCGCCCGCAGCGTGACCGAGCACCACGCGATCGTGGACGCCATCGCCGGCGGCGACCGCGCGACCGCTGAGGCGGCGATGGGGCATCACCTGCGCCACGCGCGCGACGCCGCGGTCGCGCTGCTGCAGCAGCGCCAGGCGATCGCGCCGGGCTGACGCCGGGCGGTCACGCCGCACCCAGGACGGGATCGACGAAGGCGCCCGCCTCGACGTCGTAGAGGCCGCGATCGGACAGGCCGTAGGCGGGGATCGTGATGAGCCCCGAGAACGTGCAGGCCAGCACCGGCGCCTTGAACGAGCACCCGAGCGTGCGCAGCGCGCCGTTCATGCGATCAAAGCCCGCGCGGACCGCGTCCAGCGGCTCGGGCGAGAACACGCCGACGATCGGCAGCTGCCACTCGGCGAGCACCTCGTCGCCCTGCACCGCCACGATCCCGCCGCCGAGCTCGGCCAGCCGGTTGACCGCACGGCACATCGCCGCCTCCGAGGTCCCGAGCGTCACGAGGCTGAAGAACGGGTTCTGGTAGGTCGTCGCGACCGCCCCGTCGCGCAGCCCGAAGCCGCGCACGAACGCGACGGTCCGCGCGGCCTCGCCGCCGAAGCGGTCGATGAACGCGATCTTCAGGACGTCGGCGGCCGGGTCGGCGAGCACCGTGTCGCCGGCGGTGTCGAGCGTCGCGCGCCCGTCGCCGCTGACGAGGTTGCCGTCCTGGACGTCGATGACGCGGACCTCGACGCGGCCGGCACCCGCGGGCGCGGCGACGGCGAGGTCGGCGGGCTCGAGCGCCCGCGGCAGGCGCACGACCGAGCGGATCGCCGCCGGGTAGTCGTCGATCGCCGGGGCCGGGCGATCGCCGGCGCGGACGCGCGCACCGCTCGCGATGACGTGGTCGATGCGCACCTCCTCGACGTCGTCGAGCACGAGCAGATCGGCGTAGCGGCCCGGCGTGATCGACCCGACCTCGTGGTCGACGCGGTAGTACTCGGCGGCGTTGAGCGTCGCCATCTGAAACGCGATCACCGGGTCGACACCGGCCGCGATCGCGTAGCGGACCTTGTGGTCGGTGTGCCCCTTGTCCATGAAGTCGACGGGGTCGACCTCGTCGGTCGCGAAGGTCATGTGGCGGCTGGCGAGCGGGTGCTCGACCGCCAGGCGCACGAGCGCGGGCAGGTCGGGGGCCGCCGACCCGTCGCGCATCATCGTCTTCAGGCCGAGCCCCAGCTTCTCCCACGCGGCCGCCGCATCGCGGCTCTCGTGGTCGGAGGAGGCGCCCGTCGCCGCGTAGGCCTGCAGCGCCAGGCCGGTGAACTCGGGGGCGTGGCCCGAGTACAGCAGGCCGCGGGCGAGCGCGCTTGAGACGATCGCGAGCGTCGCCGGGTCCTCCGCGAACAGCGACGCCGGCGGCGGCTCGTTGATCGCGACCGTCTCGGGCCAGTCGAGCATGTCGAGCATGTCCTGCTCGGTCATCTCGTGGCCGCTGGCGCCGAGGTGGTTGACGACGTACTGCATGAGCGGCGCGAGGTAGAAGACCCGCAGCCCGGCGGCGAGCGCCTCGTCGAGCGCGTAGCGCGCGGCCGCGAGGCCCGCGTTCGTGTAGTGCTCCTGGAAGTCGCAGACCGTCGAGGTCGTGCCGCGCAGGAGCAGCTCCTCGGCCAGCCGCGTCGGCGACAGGTGCGTGCCGCCCGCATGAAAATGCGGCTCGAAGAACCCCGGGACGAGCCACGTGCCGGCGAGGTCGATCGTCTCGCGGGCCTCCGGGGTCTGCATCCCGACGGTCGCGATGCGATCGCCGACGAGGCCCACGTTCGCCTCGCGCCAGAGGCCGCGGTGCACATCGAGAATCGTGGCCCCTGTCAGCAAAGTGCCGACAGGATCAACACCGCGGCCGGCTCGCATGAGCGCGACAAGATCCTCGGGGGTTGGCGGTCCACGACGCGCTGCGACGACCCGAGCAGTCAACATTCGCGCAACTTACGCGCTTCGAACGCGTCGCGTCAAGCCGGTACCCGCGCACGTGCTCATCGTGGGCAAAATCGCAAACAGCCGACAGTTGTTTGCTTCGACACCACAAACCTGTCTACAGTTCTGCCCGTGAGCTCCGAACCCGAACTGCAGGATGACGACGGCGGCGCGGACGCGGTCACGATGGCCCACGACGCGCTGCGCTCGGCGATCCTGCGCGACGAGCTCGCGCTCGGCGCCCCGCTCAGCCAGGTGCAGCTCGCCCGCCAGCTGGGGATCAGCCGCTCGCCGCTGCGCGAGGCGCTGAAGCTGCTGGAGCGCGAGGGCCTCGTCGTGGCCGAGCCCAACCGGCGCGTCCGCATCGCGGGCGTCTCGGTGGAGGATCTCGAGGACCTGTACGCCATGCGCATCACGCTCGAGGCCTTCGGAGCGTCGGTGACGATCCCGCTGCTGACCGGCGCCGAGCTCGACGAGCTGCGCCAGGACGTCGAGGACATGGACAGGCGGATCGCGGCCGCCGACCACGAGGGCTGGCACGTCCCCCACCGCTCGTTCCACAGAACGCTCATCCGCCACGGCGGGCCGCGGCTGCGCACGTCGGCCGACCAGCTGTTCGATCACTCCGACCGCTACCGGCGCATGCACCTCGAGCAGCCGCTGTCCTACTCGCGCGGCTCCGCCGAGCACCGGGCGCTGCTGGAGGCCGCCCAGCGCGGCGACGGGCCCGCTGCCGCGCACCAGCTCGCCGACCACCTCGCCCGCACCGCCCTGTCGGTCCTCGCCCAGATGGACCCGGCGCACGAACCGCAGCTGCTGCGCGCCGCCGTCCGCAACGCGCGCACCTCAACCGCCGCATGACCACGTCGTGACCATCACCATCACACCCGCGGGTGAGCCCGCGCAACCCCTCGGGAGGCCGTCCGGATGTTCCTGCAACCAAGCCTGAAGATGCGCCGGGCCACCGCCGCGCTGAGCTGCGTGCTGGCGGCGACGGTGCTCGTCGCATGCGGCGACGACGACCCTGCCCCGTCCGCGGGTGGCGGGACCTCGACGACCTCCGCCGCCGATGCTGTCGCCGCAGCCAAGAAGGAGCTCGCGACGTTCTCGGCGCCCAAGACCGAGTGGACCGGCCCGACGACCGCGCCGAAGCCGCAGACCGGCAAGACGATCGGGGTCATGCCCTGTGGGAAGGCGGTCGAGGGCTGCGCCCGCGAGGCGCGCGGTGCCGTCGAGGCGGCCAAGGTTCTCGGCTGGAAGACGATCGAGCTCGATCCGCAGTTCGATCCGCAGAAGACGAGCGCGGCGATGAACACGTTCATCACCCGCAAGGTCGACGGCATCTTCATCGCGTCGATCAACCCGGCCGCGATCGCCGAGCAGATCGGCCGCGCGAAGAAGCAGGGCATCTTCACGGTGGCCGGCTTCTCCGCCGACCCCGTCCCGTTCGGAGGCTTCGCGGAGGCCGGGATCGACGACGAGGCCGCAGGCCGCGCGGCCGCCGCCTATGTCGTCGCCAACGGCGGCGGCGACGTCGCGATCTTCAACCAGAACGACAGCCCGCCGGTCGCCGAACGCGCCGAGGGATTCAAGGCCGCGCTGGACGAGTGGGGCACCGCGAAGATCGTCAGCGACCAGGCCCTGACGGGCGCCCAGCTCGGCCCGCCGCAGGTGCCGCTCATGCAGGCGCTGCTCAAGCAGCGCCCCAAGGGCCAGCTCGACTGGGTCTTCTCGGGCTTTGACTTCATGCTCACGCCGCTCGTGCAGACCGCGGTCCGCGAGGGTCGCGACGACGTCAAGGGGATCTCCTACGACGGCAACCAGCAGAACCTCGACTTCATCCGCGAGGGCAAGGGCCAGGTCGCGGTCATCGGCTATCCGCTGGAGTGGTCGGGCTGGGCCGGCATCGACCAGCTCAACCGCGCGATGAACGGCGAGCCCGCGGCCAAGGACGAGGGCCTCGCGTTCCGGGTGCTCGACAAGACGTCGATCCCGCCGGCCGGCAAGCCGTACGCCGGCGACCTCGACTTCCGGTCGCAGTACCGCAAGATCTGGGGCAAATAGGCCGCCGGTGACGGTCCTCGAGGTCCGCGGGCTGCACAAGTCCTTCGGCAGCCAGCGCG
>CAWCNU010000002.1:0-27829 GCA_963797025.1 uncultured Actinomycetes bacterium | reverse complement strand
TCGAACCCCGGTTTCCGCCGTGAGAGGGCGGCGTCCTAGTCCCCTAGACGATAGCGGCGCGTAGAGCCGCTCAAGGGTAGCGAAGCGCGCGCCCTCGGCCCGGTGATCCGTCGAGGCCGGCCGTGGCGCCTCGCGCCGCACCCAGCCCTCCGGCGCTAAGGTTGACGCGCCTGCGGATGTGGCGGAATTGGTAGACGCGCGGCGTTCAGGTCGCCGTGAGTGCAAGCTCGTGGAGGTTCGAGTCCTCTCATCCGCATGCCGAACGGCCCCGCCCCGGCGGGGCCGTTCGCGCGTTCGGGACCGCTACGGCTGACGACCGGCGATGTCGGCGATGTCGATGGCGGCGAAGGGCAGCGCCACGACCGCGACGAGGACGATCGCGACGCGCCCCGAGACGAACGACCGCTGCGACGCGACCGCTGCTGCGAGCCCGCGGACCCGGGTCAGGCCGTAGCCCACGAGCCCGAGCACGATCAGCGCGACCGCCGCGGGGAACACCGGCAGGACGACGAGCAGCGGAGCGTGCCCCAGCAGCGCCCGCCGCTTCGTCGACAGCAACGGCAACCGGTCGCCGTAGCGCGCGGCGAGCGCGGCGACGAGCATCCCGTGCAGGACCACGAGCGTCCCGAACGCCGCGGCGGCCAGCCAGCCCGGGCCGACGAGATCGAAGTCGGTGTTGTCGGCTCGCAGCGGTTCGATGGTCGTCGCCGCGATGACGAGCAGGAGCGCCCCGAACGCGAGCCCGCCGAGCCGTCCGGGCGGAAGCCGGCGCCCGCGCCGGCGACGATCGCCACCGTGAGCCGCCACGCGTAGCGCCGCGCCGCGAGCCAGAACGGCCTCTGGTCGGCGCAGTCCACCGGCGCCGGCGGCGAGCCGACCGTGTCGCCGCCCCACCGCACGACGAGCACGACCCCCGCGAGGAGCAGCGCACCACACGCTGCCATGAGGGCCATGGCCGACTCTCGCCCATCGCGCCGGTCAGCGCAACGCAGCCGACAGCTAGCGCGCCGCGACGAACAGCGACTGCGCGCAGAGCCCCAACGGCCCGTGCACGTCGTGCAGCACGCCGGTCGACAGGCCGACGCCGGTCGGCTCGGAGATCGTCCGGGCGTCGAGCCCGATCCACTCGCCCTCGGGCTGTCGGTGCAGGTGAAGCGTCAGGTCGGTGTTGACGAAGACCCAGTCCTCGAAGGGCAGGATCCGGCTCAGCCCGTTCGTGAAGTCGGCGGCGGCCGCCGTGCGGGCCAGCGGTGACGGCTGCTCGCCGGGCAGCAGCTCGCCGCGCAGCCGGATCCAGGCGGCGACGTGGCCGCTGCCGACCTCTCCCCCGACCCGGACGATCTCGGTCGCGTCGGGATAGAACATGTCCTCCACCACCTGCCCGAGCGGCGTCGCGGCGTCGCCCGCCGCGCGCGGGGGCAAGGCCTCGGGCGGCGCGGCGCCCGAGGCCGCCGCGCCCGGCAGCTCCGCGCGCCGCAGGCGCACCGCCCGCGCGAGACACACCGGGCGGCGGTCGACCGAGAGCGTCGCGTCGACGACCTGAAAGCGCTTGCCCGGCTTCGCGAGCGACGTCTCGACGGACACCGGCCCGACGGGCACGGGCCCGAGAAACTCGATCGTCAGCCGCGTCACGACGAGCTCGGAGCCCGGCGAGACCGCCTCGATCGCGCGCGCCAGCAGCGCCGCCGGCGCGCCGCCGTGCATCATCTCCGGGTCCCAGGGACCTCGCGTCACGGCATCGGCGACGAAGGCCGAGCCGTCGGGCACGAACAGCGCTGGAGGTCGCGCCGGCGTCACCGGCGCAACCCTAACCTGCGACTCAGCTCAGCCCGCGGCGCGCAGCGGCAGCCGCGCGCTCGCGGCGACCCGGGCGCCCCTGCGGGCGACCGGAGGCGACCCGGCGACCGGTCGGAGCGGCGCCGGCGCGAACGTTCGCGCCACCGCCACCGCCACCGCGCGGGCGACCGTGGCCGTGGCCCTGGCCGTGCCCGCCCGTCGACGTCGGCAGCCCGCTGAGCGAGAACTCGGCGTGCAGGCCGAGATCGTCGGCGATGCGGCTCATGTCCTTGGCCTGGTCGCCGAGGACGAACGTCACGCTGACGCCCGAGCGCCCGGCCCGGCCCGTGCGGCCGGTGCGGTGGACGTAGCCGTCGCGATCCTCGGGCATGTCGTAGTTGATGACGTGCGTGACGTCGCGGACGTCGATGCCGCGCGCCGCGACGTCGGTCGCCACGAGCGTGTCGACCTCGCCGCGCTCGAAGCGCGCCAGCGCCTTCTCGCGCTGGCCCTGCGACTTGTCGCCGTGCATCGCGACCGCGGTCACATAGTTGTCCTTCAGGCGCTTGACGAGCCGGTCGGCGCCGCGCTTCGTGCGCACGAAGACGATCGTCAGGCCGCGATCGGGCTCCTTGAGCTCGCGGATGAGCGTGTCGACCTTCGCCTCGTGGGCGACCTTGACGAACCGGTGGATCGTCTCGGCCTCGTGGTCGACGGCGGGCACGTGCTCGTGACGGCGCGGGTTGGACGTGTAGGCGGCGGCGATCGTGCCGGCCGCGCCCTCGAGGGTCGCGGAGAAGAAGAGCGTCTGCCGGGTCCGCGGCGTGCGCGCGACGATCCGGTCGACGGCCGGGCGGAAGCCCATGTCGAGCATCCGGTCGGCCTCGTCGAGAACGAGGATGCGGATGTGCTCGAGCGAGACGGCGCGGCGCTGGAGGAGGTCCTCGAGGCGGCCGGGCGTGGCAACGAGGATGTGGGCCTTGCGGGCCTGCTGGATCTGACGCTGGATGCCGGCGCCGCCGTAGATCGCGGCCACGGAGAGCGCGCGCTTGTGCGCGATCTCGACCATGTCGTCGACGATCTGCAGCGCGAGCTCGCGCGTCGGGGCGAGGATCAGCGCGCTCGGGCGGCGGTCGGTCGCCTGGAGGCGCTCGACCATCGGGACGGCGAAGGCGAGCGTCTTGCCCGAGCCGGTCGGGGACTTCGCGAGCACGTCGTGACCGGCCAGGACGTCGGGAACGACGAGCGACTGGATCGCGAACGGCTCGGTGATGCCGCGCACCGCGAGCGCATCGGCCACCACGGTGGATACGCCGAGATCGGCGAAGGACTGCACTGACATGTTGAGTTGCTCCTAGCAGCGGCCGCCTGATGCGGCCGCAAAGCGATTCGGGAGATTCGACTGACCCGAACTCGCGTAAAGCGCACCCAAGACAAGAACCTCACGGGCAGCGGCGCTGCCCATGTCGTAGACCGTAGCAGCATCGACGGGCCGACCTGGACGCGCGGAACCGCGCACTAGCAGGGATGATTGCCCGCGGATGCCGCGCCCGCTGCCCTCCCTCGCCGCCCAGCTCGCCGATGTGCGCTCCTCCCCCGTCCGCGACATCCTCGAGCTCACGCAGCGCGACGAGGTCATCTCGTTCGCAGGCGGCCTGCCCGCTCCCGAGCTCTTCCCGGCCGAGCTCATCGCCGGCGCCTTCGCCTCCGCGCTCGCGCCGACGGTCGCCGCCCGGGCGCTGCAGTACTCCTCCACCGAGGGCGACCCGGGGCTGCGCGCGCTGCTCGCCGAGCGCCTCCAACTGCGCGGCCTGACCGGCGCCCGCGCCGACGAGATCCTCGTCACGACCGGCTCCCAGCAGGCGATCGGGCTCGCCGCGAGCGTCCTGCTCGACGCCGGCGACGCCGTGCTCGTCGAGAACCCGTCCTACCTCGCCGCGCTGCAGTCCTTCGCGTTCGCGGGCGCGCGGCTCGTGCCGGTGGCCTGCGACGAGGAGGGACTCGATCCCGAGGAGCTGCCGCGGCTCATCGAGCGCCATGCGCCGAAGTTCCTCTACCTCGTCCCGACGTTTCAGAACCCGACCGGCCGCACGCTGCCCGACTCGCGCCGGGCCCGCCTCGCGCAGGTCGCCGCCGAGCACGGCCTGTGGATCGTCGAGGACGATCCCTACGGCGAGCTGCGCTACGACGGCGAGCCGCTGCAGCCGATCGCCGCGTACGCCGGCGCCGAGGACCGCACCGTGACGGTCTCGTCGCTGTCGAAGGTCCTCGCGCCGGGGCTGCGCATCGGCTGGCTGCGCGCGCCCGCGGCGCTCCTCCGCCCGCTGGCGATCGCCAAGCAGGCCGCCGACCTGCACACCTCGACGGTCGATCAGCTCGCCGCGCGCGAGTCGCTGCGGGCGGCCGACATCGACGAGCACATCGGCCGCCTCTGCGCCGAGTACCGCCGGCGCCGCGACGCGCTGCTCGGCGGGCTCGCCTCCGCGCTGCCCGCCGGCTCGACGTTCAACCGCCCGGACGGCGGCATGTTCGTCTGGGCGCGCCTGCCCGAGGGCTGGGACGCCACCGAGCTGCTGACGCGCGCGCTGCGCCACGGCGTCGCGTTCGTCCCCGGCGACCCGTTCTTCGCCGCCGACCCCGATCCGCGGACGATGCGCCTGTCGTTCACGACGCACCCGCCCGCCGAGATCGTCGAGGGCCTCGCCCGGCTCAGGGCAGCAGCCGGAACGTGATGCTCTTGCCCGCAGCGGCCGTCTCAGCGATCCCGCGCGCCCCCGCGTACCTGCCGGTCCCGCCGACGACCGGCATCGTGAACGGCGGCTCGGCGGCCGAGGCGCCGCTCGTCGTCAGCGATCCGCCGGGCAGCGCCCAGCCCATCGTGCAGACGGGGACATGGGTGCGCGCGTTGGCGACGACGCAGAGCCCGCGCTCGCGACCGACCGCGCGGCCGCCCTGCAGGAGGACCGCCTCGAAGGAGACGAAGTCGCCGCGCGAGTCGCCCTTCGGCCGCGAGTCGACGAACGTGCCGCCGACGTCGCGCAGCTGGTAGGTCAGGACGGTCTCCGACGGCGCCTGCGCGCCACCGGAGGCGGCGACGGCGAGCGCGACGGCTCCCGCGGCGGCAAGAACGCTGACAGGGACGATGAAGCGGTGCATGTTGCCTCCTCGAGCGGTTGATCTGCCCCGCTGACGCTAGGTTTCGCGCGGCCGGTTGTCGTCGCCCGCGCTGGTGATCGCGGGGTCCCTCGCACGGGCGATCTGAACGTGGCGAGATCCCCCGCCAGACGGATGCGGCGGCGCGTCGCGCGCAGTACCGTCGCCCGATGCGCATGCTCCTGTGGGCGCGCTCGCATGCCGCCCGCCTCGCCGACGTCGTCATCGTCGCGATCCTCGCGGTCACGACGCAGTACGAGGCGTGGGTCGGGCCGATCTTCCAGGACCTCCAGGGTTCCCGGCCGGCGCACTCGGTGCTGCTGGGGGCGGCCTGCATCGCGCTGCTGTGGCGCCGCACGCGCCCGGGGCTCGCGTTCGCGGTGGTGTTCGTGACCGTGCTCGCGCACGTGAAGCTCGAGGCGGCTGCCGGCGCCGCGCTGCGCGACGACCAGGGGACGCTGCAGGCGTGGTTCGCCGTGCTCATCGCCTTCTACTCGCTGGCCGCGCACGCCCCGCGGCGACAGGCGATCGCGCTCGGCGCGCTCGCCGGCCTGGTCTGGGTGGCCGACGACCTGCGCCAGCTCGTCGGCGGGACGACGGCCCTCGACCACACGGTCCCCGCCTGGTTCATCGTCGGCGGCTCCTGGGGCCTGGGATACGCGCTGCGCAGCCGCCGCCAGCAGGTCGAGGAGCTCGCCGATCGCAGCGCGCGGCTGGAGCGCGAGCGCGAGGCCGACGCGCAGGCGGCGGTCGCGGCCGAGCGCGCCCGGATCGCGCGCGAGCTGCACGACGTCGTCGCCCACAGCCTGAGCGTCATGGTCGTCCAGGCCCAGGCCGCCGACCGGGTGCTGGAGGGCGATCAGCCCTCCGCGCGCGAGGCGCTGAGATCGGTGCACGCAACGGGTCGCCAGGCGCTGATCGAGATGCGCCGTCTCGTGGGCCTGCTGCGCGAGGACGCCGAGCACGAGCTCGCCCCGCAGCCGGGTCTCGGCCGGCTCGACGAGCTCGTCGAGCAGGTGCGCGAAGCCGGCCTGCCGGTCGAGCTCGCATTCGAGGGCGAGCCGCGAGCGCTCGCGCCCGGCGTCGATCTGTCCGCCTACCGGATCGTGCAGGAGGCGCTCACCAACGCGCTCAGGCACGCCGGCGCACAGCGGGCGCAGGTCGCGGTGCGCTTCGAGGCCGACGACGTCGAGCTCGAGGTCACCGACGACGGTCACGGGCCCAACGGCGCCGGCGGCGGCGGCGGACACGGGCTCGCCGGGATGGCAGAGCGGGTCGCGGTCTACGGAGGGACGCTCGACTACGGCACGCGCGACGGCCGCGGGTTCCGCGTGCGGGCTCGGCTGCCGACGTGACCATTCGCGTCCTCATCGCCGACGACCAGTCGCTGGTCCGCGTCGGCTTTCGCAAGATCCTCGAGTCAGAGCCCGACCTCGACGTCGTGGGCGAGGCCGGCGACGGCATCGAGGCCATCGAGCGCGCGCGCCTGCTGCGTGCCGACGTCGTGATCATGGACATCCAGATGCCGCGGATGAACGGCCTCGAGGCGACGCGGCGACTGGCCGGCGAAAACGGAATGCGGGTGCTGATCCTCACGACGTTCGACGTCAACGAGTACGTCTACGAGGCGCTGCGTGCGGGCGCGAGCGGGTTCCTGCTGAAGGACACCGAGGCCGAGGTACTCGTCAACGCGATCCGCGTCGTCGCGGGCGGCGACGCGCTGCTCGCGCCCTCGATCACGCGCACGCTCATCGCGCAGTTCGCCAGGCGCCCGCCGCCGAGCAGCCGCCCGGAGGCGCTCGCGGAGCTCACGGCGCGCGAGCTCGAGATCCTGCAGCTGCTCGCGCGCGGGCTCTCGAACGCCGAGATCGCGCAGGAGCTCGTCGTCGGCGAGGCGACCGTCAAGACGCATGTGGCCCGGGTCCTGCACAAGCTCGGGCTCCGCGACCGCGTTCAGGCCGTCGTCGTCGCCTACGAGACCGGGCTCGTGCAACCGGGGGGCGGCTGACAGACTTTCGCGGCGATGGCCGATCCGCGAGACGTCACGATCCGCGGGGGGATGATCAGGCTCGGCCAGGTGCTGAAGCTCGCCGGGCTCGCGGACACCGGCGGCGAGGCGCGCGAGCTCATCCAGGAGGGCGCGGTCCGCGTCAACGGCGAGGTCGAGACCCGCCGCGGCCGCCAGCTGCACCGCGGCGACGTCGTGGAAGCCGGCGCGGAGGCGGTGCGGATCGGCTGATCCGCGACGCCGCGCACCTCGTATGGGCGCGCATGCAGCGGATCGGGGAGGCGACCGTGCGAGCATTCAAGACGCTCGCGTGCCTGGAGCAGGAGGAGCCTGTGGCGGCCTGGGTCTTCGGGCTCTACAGCTTCCTGTTTCTCGTCGCGATGGCGCTCGTGCTCCTGTGGCTGCTCGGGACATCAGCGTGAGCGCGCGGGCTCCACGGCGCACGGCGTCCCCCTGAACTCGGCCGGCGAACGGCGCAGCCGCCCCGGGCCGAGCTCGCGCGCCAGCCGCAGCCGGTAGCGCACGGCGCGCTGGGAGATGCCGAGCTGCCCGCGGACGGCGCGGACGCTGCCCGTCCGGCGGTAGGCGTCGCGGACGCGGCGCAGCTCGAGCGCGCGACGACGCCGCGCACGCGCCGGCTCGACGGGGCCGGCCCGTCGAGGATGAGCGCGTTGCGGTCGCAGATCGAGGTCGTCTGGATCGAGACCGGCGCGCCGCAGCCGCTGTCGCCCGACGGCTCGCAGGTGCCGTAGAGGAAGCTCACCCTTCCCTCGCTGCGGCTGATCGCAGTCAGCGGCAGGCCGTCGACCGTGCGTCCCGCCCAGTACAGCGGCTGCGCCGCGGCGCGCTGGGCGGCGAGGACATCGGCCGGACCGGGCCGCGGACGTCCGTCCTCGCCACAACCGGCGAGCGAGGCCGCGGCGACCGCGGCGGCCACGACGAGTTGGACTCCTGGTCGCGCAGCGGCCATCGTGTGTTCGAGTATGTCTCCCGACGACGTTCCCGTCGCAGGCCGCATGACCGCGCGCGTACGGCACGACGGCCTCGCCGACGAGGTCGCCGTCGAGGAGCCGCTGGAGATCCGCGTCGACGGCCGCGCCCTGACCGTCACGATGCGGACCCCCGGCCACGACGAGGAGCTCGCGCTCGGCTTCCTCTTCGGCGAGGCGCTCATCGACGGGCCGCGCGAGGCCGGGCTCACCGATGACCTCGCCGCCAACGTCATCGACGTCCGCGGCCCGCTGCTGCGCGACCCCGGCGACCGGCGCTTCTACACGACGTCCTCCTGCGGGGTCTGCGGCAAGGGCTCGCTCGAGGAGGTCGCCGTCAACACGCCGGCGCTGCCGCCCGGCGGGCCGCTCGTGCCGCGGTCGCTGCTCGCCGCGCTGCCCGACGGCCTGCGCCAGCCCGGCTTCGGGCGCACCGGCGGGATGCACGCCACCGGCCTCTTCACGAGCGACGGCGAGCTGCTGATCGTCCGCGAGGACGTCGGGCGCCACAACGCGATGGACAAGGTCGTCGGCCGCGCGCTGCTCGACGGCCTCACGCCGCTGCACGACCTCATCCTCTGCGTCAGCGGCCGGCTGTCGTTCGAGCTCGTCCAGAAGGCCGCCGTCGCGGGCGCCCCGGTGCTCGTCGGCGTCGGGGCGCCGACCTCCCTGGCGGTCGCGCTCGCCGTCGATCGCGGGATGACGCTCGCCGGCTTCGCGCGCGGCGACCGCGTCAACGTGTACAGCGGCGCGGAGCGCATGACCTCGGCGTAACGACCCGAGCACGTTGGTTGCCGGGCCTGCTTGAGGCTTGCCGGTGTCGGAGCCGCCCGGTCAGGAAGATGCTTGCAGGTGGTGCTCGTGTGACCCTGCCTGATTGGGATGCTGCCGGCGCCGGCGACCAGCGGCTTTGAGGGCATGGGTCCGGTTCGCGTGCTGTGCGCGCGGGGGGTTTGGCCTGAAACGACGCACTGTGCGTCGTTTGCGGCCAGACCCCCCGGGGGTCAGGGGGTTGGGCCCCAAACGACGCGATGTGGGACGGTCTGAGCCCAACCCCCTACACCTAGGCGAGGGCCGGCACGAGCGGGCTGTCGGGCCGCAGCGCGATGCCGCGCTCGGCCGCGATCGCCTCGAGCATGACCGCCGTGTCGGCGATCGCGACGCCCGTCAGATGCTCGTCGCGACCGGCGAAGTCCGCCTCGATGGCCGCGAGCGCGGCGGCGTACGCGTCGCCGTCGCGCGCCGCCAGCGCGCGCAGCGCGGCCGCCGTGCGCTCGAATGCGTTGCCGCGCTGCTGCATCGTGGCCGCCAGGTCCGCAACCTCGTCGTCGTCGCCGAGGATGACCGCCGCGACCGCGCGCACGTAGGCGGCGACCGGCGAGCCGCCGGCATCGGGATCCTCGCGCAGCGCCTCGCGGACCTCGGCGGCGGCGGTCTGGCCGGTGCCGCCGAGCACCGCCGCCTTCAGCAGGCCGACGAGGCGGCCGTAGCTCTTGGGCGGCGCGAGCGCCCACGATGCGCGGTAGCCCTCGACGGCCTCCGCGTACGTCCTACGGGCGACATCGTGATCGCCCTGCAGCAGCGCGGCGTGCGCCCGGCCCTCGGCCGCGATCGCCGCCATCATGAGCTCGCGATGCTCTCCGTCCTGCACGCGGCCGAGATTACGCCCGCCGCGCGGCGATCGCTACCCGTCGCGCCCGAGGATGGCGTCCACGCGCGCGGCGAGGTCGCGCGGGCTGAACGGCTTGGCGATGAAGTCCGCCGCGCCCGCGTCGACGCCGCCGCGGCGGTCGGCATCGGTCGTGCGGGCGGTCAGCAGGACGACCGGGATCTGCGCGAGCTCGGGATCGGCCTGCATCCGGGCGCACATCTCGACGCCGGTGAGCACCGGCATCGTCCAGTCGGCGAGCACGAGGTCCGGCGCGTGCTCGCGGGCCGCGGCCAGGCCCTCCTCCCCGTCGCCGGCGCAGACGACGTCGTAGCCGCAGGCGCCGAGCTTGAGCTCGACGAGCATGCGGATGTCCGGGTCGTCGTCGACGATGAGCACGCGCGCCGGGGCCACCGCGCGATCATAGGCACGAGCATGACCTCCCGACGCGGCAATCCAGCCTGATGCGCGCCCTCCTCGCAGCGGCCGGCGCCTGCGTCGTGCTGGCCATCGTCCTGGGCGTCGTCACGGACTCCAACGCCGCGTCCGGCGTGGCGATCGCGCTCGGCGGCACGGCCTTCGTCCTGCTCGTCTCCGCGGCGTTCCTCGCCGTCGGGCAGAGCGAGGATCGCCAGCGCGCCCGCGACGCCGGCGAGGACCCGCCCGCGCGCTGACCGCGCTCAGTTGTCGCTCGAGGCCTTCCAGAGGTTGATGCCCGCATCGATCGCGTGGGCGTCGATCTCGGCGAGCTCGTCGTCGGTGAACTCGGGCCGCTCGAGCGCGCCGAGCGAGTCGTCGAGCTGCGCGACGTTGCGCGCGCCGACGAGCGACGACGTCACGCGCGGGTCGCGCAGCGTCCAGGCGATCGCCATCTGCGCGAGCGACTGGCCGCGGCTGCGGGCGAGCTCGTTGAGCGCGCGCACGTGCGTCAGGGTCTTGGCGTCGAGCATGTCGGGCGTCAGGAACCGTCCCTCCGCCGCGCGCGACCCCTCCGGGATGCCGTCGAGGTACTTGTCGGTGAGCATGCCCTGGGCGAGCGGCGAGAAGACGATGCAGCCGATGCCCTCCTGCCCGAGGACGTCGAGCAGCTCCTCCTCGATCCAGCGGTTCAGCAGCGAGTAGGACGGCTGGTGGATGACGACCGGCGTGCCCATCTCGCGCAGGATGAGCGCCGCCTCCTCGGTGCGCGCGGCCGAGTACGACGAGATCCCCGCGTAGAGGGCCTTGCCCTGGCGCACCGCGGTGTCCAGCGCGCCCATCGTCTCCTCCAGCGGCGTGTCGGGGTCGAAGCGGTGCGAGTAGAAGATGTCGACGTAGTCCAGCCCCATGCGGCCGAGGCTCTGGTCGAGGCTCGAGAGCAGGTACTTGCGCGACCCCCACTCGCCGTAGGGCCCGGGCCACATGTCGTAGCCGGCCTTCGTCGAGATGACGAGCTCGTCGCGGTAGGGGCGCAGGTCCTCGCGCATGATCCGCCCGAAGTTCGTCTCCGCCGAGCCCGCCGGCGGCCCGTAGTTGTTGGCGAGGTCGAAGTGCGTGATGCCGCGGTCGAAGGCGTGGCGCAGCACGGCGCGCTGCTCCTCGATCGGCTGCGTGTCGCCGAAGTTGTGCCACAACCCCAGCGAGATCGGCGGAAGCTGCAGGCCGCTGCGACCGCAGCGGCGGTAGGGCATCGTGTCGTAGCGGTGCTCGTCGGCGACGTAGGTCATCGGGCGGAAGCTACCCGCGCGGCCCGGCTCGACACCGCGGGCGCCAGTCGTATCATCGAGCGAAGGTGGAAGCTCGGCGCGTTCGCGACATCCTCCTCGTGCTCGTATTCGCGACCGCGGTCGCGGTGACCGCGGGCGCGCTCGCGACGAGCGGAGTTCCGTCGCCCGTCGCCATCGCGCAGGCGCATCCGGAGCCCGGCGACGTCGACGGCGACCTCGTCCCCAACGAGGCCGACAACTGCCCGACGGTCCCCAACGGGGCACAGGTCAACACCGACGGCGATGCGCTCGGCGACAGCTGCGATCCCGACGATGACAACGACGGCGTTCCGGACGCGAGCGACAACTGCCGCATCGTCGTCAACCCCGACCAGGCCGACGCCAACGGCGACGGGCGGGGCGACGCGTGTCCGCCGGTCGACACCGACGGCGACGGCCACCTCGACGAGGACGACAACTGCCTCACGGTCCCCAACCCCGACCAGATCGACCTCGACGGCGACGACAAGGGCGACCTCTGCGATCGCGACGACGACAACGACCTCTACGACGACGGCTTCGACAACTGCCCGGTGATCTACAACCCCGATCAAGCCGACCTCGACGGCGACCGGATCGGAAGCGCGTGCGACCCCGAGGAGCGCATCGCCGGTCCCGCGGGCACGCCGGCCGGCGCCAACGCGACCTCCCCCGGGGGCGGCGCGGCCCCCGGCTCGGCGCCGGCCTCGGGCGCACCCGGCGACCGCACCGCTCCGAGGATCGCGCTCGCGCTCACGTCCCCCCAGCGTCTGCCGGACACGGGGCGGTCGCTGATCCTCAGGGCGTCGTGCTCTGAAGCCTGCGATCTCGCGGTCGTCGCGGACGCCGGCGCCGCCGCGGCCCGTCGCGCGCGCCTCGGACGCTCACGGGTCGTCCTCGCCCGCGGCTCGTGGTCGCTCGCCGGACCGGGGCGCACGTACGTGTTCGCCGGCTGGACGCGCGCAGCCCGCCGGCTGCGCGCCGGCCGCCGGCTCGCCGGCACGGTGCGGTTGACCGCGACCGACGCCGCGGGCAACGCGCGCACCGTCGCGCGGCGCCTCGAGCTGCGCGGCTGAGCCGCGGAACGCCGGCCGGCCGGACCGCTGCGCGAATCCGGCCGGCCGACCCCTTTCCCCCGCCTCAGCGCATCGAGATCGACAACGACTTGTTGCGCGTGCGCCGCTCGCCGCCGGTGGGCGTGAAGGACACCTGCAGCACGCCGCCCGTGCGATGCGTCGGCCGGCGCGCCAGCGTCCGGCGCAGCGACCGCTCGGTTGCGCGCGACACGCGGAACGTCAGCCGCACGCGGCCCTTGCCGGCGACCGTCCGTCGCGTGCTCGAGATCCGAAGCGCGCGCTTTCCGATGCTCGCCCGGAGGTTCGCCGTCAACCTGCCGGCGCCCGGCATCGAGAGCGTGACGATCGCACGGTGGTTGCGGATCGTCAGGCGCTTGAGCGAACCGAAGCCGAAGAACGACGACGGTCGCCTGGTCGCCTGCCCTCCGGCCCCGGCCCCGGCCCCGGTTGCCGGTGTCGCCGGCGGTGACACGGGCGCCGCCGCGCCGGCGTCCGCGGCCGGCTTCGCGAGGACCGCGCCCGGCCCGGTGTACTTGACGATGTACAGGCCGAAGTCGCGGTCGGAGCCGGCGATGAGGCGGTTGCCCTGGGCGTCGGTGAACTGCTCGACCCCCCAGAAGTTGCTCCCGCGGCCGTCGATGAACCTCCCCATCTCCTCGATCCCGCCGGTGCGGCTGAAGCGGAAGACCCGCAGGCCGCCGGCGTAGTAGGCCGAGTACGCGAGGTTCGTCTCCGGATCGGTCGCCATCTCGTGGATCGAGAGGTCGCCGAAGTTCTCGGCATAGCGGGTGTCGAGCGCCTCCGGGATCGCGTACGCGCCGAGCTGCTCGCTCGTGTTCGCGTCGTAGAGGTGCGCGTAGCCCCAGCCGTCGAACTGCGCTGCGATCTCGATCGTGAGGCCCGGCGTGCCGACGGCCGGTGCCTGCGTGTCGCCCGCTGTCGGGAGCTCCGCTCCCGTGCACTGGTAGGTGGCGGGATCGAAGACGTTGAGGATCCGCAGCCCGTCAGCGCGACCGACGAACGCCATCGGGATCCCGACGAGCGCCGGGTCGATGGCCATGTTGATGAGCGTCTCGCAGCGCCCGCCCCCGGCTCCGAAGTCGTTGTTGAAGATCACCCCCATGTCGTAACCGGCGTCCTCGATCGCGATCGCCTTCTCCTCGAAGGTGCAGACGCCGCGCTCGGCGATGGCGATCCTCACCCCCGGCGGCGGCGGCGGCACGGTGCCGGCGCAGGCCAGTCCGACGAAGACCGTGTCGCCCGCGACCGAGGCGCCGGGCGCGATCGGCTCTGCGGCCGAGAGCGCGGCTGCGAGCGTCACGCCCGCGGACGGCGCCTCGGTGATCGTGGCTCGCAGACGAGACGGCGCGAAGTCCTCGTCGGCGGCCAGGAAGAACTGGTTGTCGAACGAGTACTCGGCCTGGTGGGCGTTGCCCTCGGGCGGGTCGACGCCGGTCAGCGGGTCGGGATCGTCGAAGTCCGTGTCGGTGATGAACGCCGGGCTCGACGGGTTGTCGACGTTGAACTGGACGTAGCCGGCGTCCCAGTAGGACACGAGCATCCGCATGTTCCCGTTGACGCGCTTGACGACGACGTCGTGGTGGAAGATCGCGTTGCCGAACGCGCCCTGGTCGACGATCTCGTTCGCCTGCGGGAGCGTCAGGGCGTCGAGGTCGCTGATGAACTCGGGGTCGCGCGGGTCGGTGATGTCGAAGATGTCGATGTCCGCCAGCTCGGTGTTGTCGGAGGCCACGAGAAACGCGCGCGGGCCGTTCTGCCAGATGAAGACGCTGTGGTAGGAGTTCGCCGCGATCGCCGGGTTCTGGACGAGCGACCCCTCGGGCGAGCGGTCGCCCGCGCCCTGCACGAGCGCCACCGGGTTCAGCGGATCGGTGACGTCGTAGAGGTCGAAGCCGCCGCGGGTCTGGTCGAGCGGGACCGAGCACGACCCGGTGACGTTGGAGCCGTACGTCTCGTCGTTGACCGCCAGCAGATCGCCCTTGAACTGCGGCGTGTCTACTGAGATGACGTGCGCACCCTCGCCGTGGTAGAACGGGAACTGGGCGGGGATGAAGCCGACCTGCCGCGGCTCGGCCGGAGTGCGGATGTCGACGACGAACGTGCCGCCGCCGATGCAGGTCGCGCTGTCCCACGAGTTGAGGTACGCGAAGCCCTTGTGCACCGCGACGTCGGCGATCTGCCCCGGCTCGACGGCGGCGCCGGTCGCGGGGTGGATGAGGTTGAGCTTGCCGACGACGTCGATGTTCTCGCGCACCGGTGGCAGATGACCGAAGAGCGGGCTGTTCTCGAGCAGCCCGGCCCCGGCGGGAGCCTTCGTGCCGGCGCGGTCGGAGCCGTCGGACACGGCCCCGAGGCGCTGGGCCTCCTGGCCCGTCCGTGACAAGGCCGATGCCGCCGGTGCGGCGACGAGCATCGCCGCGCAGGCTGCGGCGAGCGCGCCGTAGCGCGCGGACTGGCGGCGAGAGCGTGACGAAACACGCGAAGACGACGATCGCAAGAGAACTCCCCAGAAGGACGTGTCGGGTCGTGCGCGCGCCGGGTCCCGTCCGCCCCGGCGCTGAGCTGGCCCCCTATTGTGCGGAAGGATACGTACCGGGTCCTACTTTTGTCGACCCTGTCCTATCGCCGGAGGCGGATCGTCACCGGCCGCGCCTCGCGCGAATTGCCCGCCGCATCGGTCGCGACGATCGTGAGCCGAGCGGTCACGGCGCGCCCCCGGCGCAGCGCGCGCAGCGCGGCCCGCCACTGTGCCCGCGTGAGCGTCACGCGCAGCTCGGCGCCCCCGCCGGCCACCGCGATCGGGCGGCGCACGACCGGCAGCGGCAGCGCGAGCCCGGCGACGCGTAGCGATCCCGAGGCCGCCACGAAGCCACGCTCCGTCGAGCTCGCGAAGGCGCGGATGCGGCGCGAGGCGCCGATGCGCTGGCGCGTCGCGGCCCCGATCTCCACGCGCGGCGCGACGCGGTCGCGTCCGGCGGCGGCGCCCGCGGGCGCCGCCGTCGCCGTTCGCACGACGGTCTCGCAGTCGGGCCCGACGTCGTCGAGCGTGTCCGCGTCGACGCTGTCGACCCCGTCGCCGCAGCGAACGACGTCCTGCAGGCCGTCGCGCGCCCGCACGTCGTCGTCGCCCCCGCCGCCGCTGAGCTCGTCGATTCCGAGGCCCCCGATGACCGCGTCGGCGCCCTCGCCACCCGCGAGCGCGTCGTCGCCGTCGTCGCCGCTGAGCTGGTCGTCCGCGGGCCCGCCGGTGAGCGTGTCCGCGCCCGGGCCGCCGAGCATCGTCGTCGGGATCGCGATGCTGACGGTCGCCGTGTCCTCGCGCTCGCCGAGATCCAGGCGCACGGACCGCACGCCCGCCGCCTCGCAGAAGGTCTGGATGATCCAGGCGTTCGCGTCGGGCGTGATGTCGCCGGGCGCGCAGTCCCCCGGGTCCATCCCGCCGTCGACGGTGGGATCGAGGAACTCGATGCGGGTCCCGTTCGGGCGCACGGTGAGCGTGTTGAGGGACGTCGCGTCCGCCGAGACGTACGAGACGAGGCCGGCGGCCGGGCGCACGAGCGAGTGCGCGCCGGCCGCCGGCGCGCCCAGCGCCGCGACGGCGGCGGCGGCGACGGCGACGGCGGCGAGGGCGGCGGTCATGCGGCTCGTCATGGCCTGAACACCGCAACCCAGCGCCGCGCGCCGTCGGTCGTGTGCATGATCGTCCCGTCGCTCAGCGCGAGGTACAGCTCGTCGGGGCCGACGGCGTGGAACTTGTACGGCTCGCCGTCGACGCCGGCCGCGTCGTCCCAGCTGTCGCCTCCGTCCGACGAGCGCTGAACCGTGCCGTCGCGCAGCGCGCGGTAGAAGGCATCCGGCGCGGGCCAGGCCAGGCGGATCCCCTCCTGAAGGTCGACGGGGCGCCACGAGTGGCCGGCATCGAGCGAGCGAAACAGCTGCCCGGCGGTCGACGCGAAGACCCGCCGCGCGTTCGCGGGGTCGACCTCGAAGTCGATGACGAGCTCGCGCGGCGTGAAGTTCTCCGCGAACGTCCGGCCGCCGTCGTCGGAGATCAGCAGCGCGCCGAGGACGGCGTCGAACGCGTACATGCGACCGTGCGCGAGCACGATCTTGTGCAGGTCGGCGTCGCCGAGCCGCGAGACGGCGCGCCACGTCCTGCCGCCGTCGTCCGAGCGGATGACGCCGAGAAACGACGGCAGCGAGCCCGCCTGGTCAGGGTGGCCCGAGCCGAGGAACCGGTCGGGTCCGGCGACGCTGATCTCGAGGAACGTCCCGATCGGAGCGCTGCGACCGCCGTCGGTCATCGTCGCGCGCATCCGGCGCACCCGGCCCGAGCGCGGCGCGATGCGGAAGAAGCCGCGGTTCGTCGTCAGCAGGAACTCGTGCGTTCGCGGGTCGATGTCGAGCGAGTTGACGAACGGCGGATCCTTCCCGAAGTCGACGAGCCGGCTCGAGCGGCTCGCATCGCCGGCGCCGTCCGTCGCCTCCGAGCTGCACCCGCCCGCCGCAAGCGCAACCGCGAGCACGGCAAGCCCCGCCATGGCGCGACGGTCGCTCACCGGCGGATGGCGAAGAAGACCTGGATGCCGCGCGAGCAGCGGAACTTCAGCTTCGTCTCCGCGCCGAAGTCGCGGCAGCGAAAGCCCTTGGGCTTGCGGTGCGCAGAGAGGTAGCGCGTCGCGTACGTCCGCGCGGTGCGGCAGCGCAGCTGATCGGCCTTGACGTTGTAGCGCTTGGACTTCACGGTCAGCGACCCGCAGTCGCTCGGCGGCACGATCGCGTCGCCGCGCGGCGCCAGCGCGCCGATCGTCGCGCACGCGAGGACGAGCGCCAGGCCTCCGGCGCGCGCCCGCGGGATGAGCTGGCTCTGCATCACGGCTCCCTCCTCAGACTCGGCCTGCAGAGTAGCGACGCGGCGCCCTCCTCAGAGCACGTCGCCGAAGTCCTCATGGCCGACCGGGCTCGTGACGAACTCGCGCAGCGCCCTCCTGCCGCCGCCGGCGAGCGGCTCGCCGTGCGCGAAGAGCAGGACGTCGAAGTCGCGCAGGAGCAGCCCTTCGAAGGCCTGCTTGAGCCCGGCCTTCACCGTGCCGGCGTCGTCGCCGAGCAGGTCGTCGGAGAAGAACGACAGCGCCTCGCCGTAGCGGTGCAGCCCGTCGGCGAAGGCGATCGCGCCGGGGCCGGCGGCGATGTGCAGCGCGTACTCGTCGGGGCAGAGCTTGCCGATCTCGATCGCCCTCACGCCCGGCGCGATCTCGTCGCCGTCGGCGAAGGCGTCGAAGTCGAGCGCATCGCCGATCCGCTCGCGCGCCTGCTTCGGCGCGCGGATCGGGATGTCGAACGCGCTCGCGATCTCCTGCGCGTGGCGCGTGTGCAGCCCGCTCGTGAGCACGACCTGCTCGGGCCTGCCGGGCAGGGCGTCGATGCCGTCTTCGGGGATCTTCGGGTCGACGACGATGCCGGCGCTCGCCACGAAGTGCGAGCTGACGCGCACGCCGATCGGGTCGTGGAACGTCGTCCAGTGCCAGATGCCCTCGACGATCTCGTTCATCGTCAGTGCTCGTAGGTGCCGACGAGGCGCGCCTGCTCGAGCACGTGGTCCTCGATGCGGTCCCCCTCCGGCGCGCCGGACCACTCCAGCGCCGGAGCGACGTTCTCGCCGTCGCTCGTGTGCTTGGACGGGATCGGGCCGTGGTTGTCGAACGCCGCGCTGCGAATCTGCAGATCGCCGAGATGAAACCGCTGCGCCATCTGCTGCCCGGTACCCCGGCGACCGCGCGCACTACCTCGTTTCCTGTGCGGGCGCACGGGTAGGCGGACGCGCATGAGCGAGCACGAGACCGTCGCCGTCCTCGGCGCCGGCGGCACGATGGGCCGTCCGATGGCGCACAACCTGGCCGCGGCCGGGTTCTCCGTCCGCGCCTGGAACCGCACGACCGAGAAGGCGCAGCCGCTCGCCGACGACGGCGTCGTGATCTGCGAGTCGGCGCCCGATGCGGTGCGCGGCGCGAGCATCGTCCTGACGATCCTCAGCGACGCCGAGACCGTGCTCGAGGTCATGCAGGACGCCGTGGAGGCCGTCGGCGACGGCGCGATCTGGCTGCAGATGAGCACGATCGGCATCGAGGGCACCGAACGCTGCATCGCGCTGGCCGAGCACCACGGCCTGACGTTCGCCGACGCGCCGGTGCTCGGGACGAAGGCACCCGCCGAGCAGGGTGAGCTCGTCGTGCTCGCGTCGGGCCCCGACGGTCTGCGCGACCGCCTGCAGCCGCTCTTCGACGCCGTCGGCAGGCGCACGCTGTGGCTCGGCGACGCCGGTGCCGGCACGCGGATGAAGCTCGTCCTCAACGCGTGGGTCGTGTCGCTCGTCGAGGGCGCGGCGGAGACGCTCGCGCTCGCCGAGGGACTCGGCGTCGACCCGCGGACCGTGCTCGACGCGGTATCCGGTGGTCCGCTCGACCTCCCCTACCTGCAGCTCAAGGGCGCGATGATGATCGAGCGCAGCTTCGAGCCGTCGTTCCGGCTCGCGCTCGCCGCCAAGGACGCCGCGCTCGTCCTCGAGGCCGCCGAGCGCGCCGGCGTCGAGCTGCCGATGCTGGGCGCGATCGCAGAGCAGCTCGCGAGGGGCGCGCAGGAGCACGGCGGCGAGGACCTGTCGGCGACGTTCCTCACGGCGGCGCCGTGAACGAGGGGCTCGGCGGGGCCTGATCGGGAAGCGGTCCGGCTCCCGGCTAGACTTGTCGCAGGACCCAGAGCAGCGCTCGATCGTCATTCCCCCAACGTGGCCGCGAGCGCTCCGCTGCACGGGACAGCTCGATGCTGTCGCGGCCGGTCAGATCCCACCCGACCAGGGAGCACCGCATGGCATCAGGCGGCAAGAAGAAGACGACGATGGCAAAGCTCGACCGCGAGCGCAGGATGCGCGAGAAGCGCATGGACAAGCAGGCGCGCAAGGACGCCCGCAAGTACGCCGCCGCACATCCCGGCGAGGCCGATGCGGCCGCGACGGATGACGGCGAGCCGGCGCTCGTCGGGTCGCAGCAGGCCGACTGACCCGCGGCTCGGTCAGCCCCGCCGAGCGCAGATCGGCCGACGAGGAGATGCCTCACGCGGCGTAGGTGCGCCATGCCTATAGACTGCCCGGCGGTGCATCGCACCCGGCGGGAGCTTCGAGCTCGGCCGTCCGAATCGTCAGGAGACCTGTGGCAGGCCTGTCGCCCGGCGATCGTCCCGTGGACTCCACGGGTGGGGAGATCGAGGATCCGCAGCGCGATGCCTCCGGCGCGGGCAACCACGAGGCGCTGTCCGCTGCGGGGACCGAGCGCGACCACGCCGGCGATCGGCAATTTCACGCGGGAGAACGACGCGACCACGCCGCCGACACCACGACCCCCACCTGCGAGATCACGCCGGCGGGCAGCGCGATGACGCCGGTGGTGCGCGCGACCACGCCGGGCGGCGCCGAGACCAGGCCAGCCAGGAACGCGACCGGACCGCCGCCCGGCGCGACGCCGCGGGCGCGGCGCGCGACCACGCGGGTGCCGAGCGCGACCAGGCGGCCGCCGAACGCGATCGCGCAGGCACGGCGCGCGATGACGTCGGCGCCGGCCGTGATGATGCCGGCGCCGCGCGTGACCTCGCGGCCACCGCGCGCGATGACGCCGCTGACGAGCGTGACCGGGCGTCCGAGGCGCTGGAGTACTGGCTGACGGAGACCGTCGCCGGCCCGTCCGCGATCGCCCGGCGCGAAGCCGCTGCCGACCGTCGGAGGGCATCGCAGGACCGCGCTGCGGGGGCCGGCGAGAGGACGGATGCCGAGCTCGATCGCCGATCCGCCATGGCCGATCGTGGCGCCGGGGCCAGCGAGCGAAGCGAGGCCGAGCTCGACCGCGACATCGCCCAGGCCGACCGGGGCGCGGGCGCGACAGAACGATCGGAGGCCGAGCTGGACCGCGACACCGCGCAGGCCGATCGCGGGGCGTCGGCGAGAGACCGGGAGCACTCGTCACAGGACGACCTCACCGGCGTCTATCTCCGTGGCGCGGGGCTCGTCGAGCTTGACCGCGAGATCGCGCGAGCGCGACGGACGACACAGCCGCTCGCGCTCGCATTCATCGACGTCGACGGCCTGAAGGCCGTCAACGACTCGCGCGGACACGCCGCAGGCGATGAGACGCTCATCGCGGTCGCCGGCGCCCTACGTGCCCATCTTCGGGCACACGACCTCGTGATCCGGTACGGAGGAGACGAGTTCCTCTTCGTGGCGGCGGGGCTCAACCTCGCGGAAGCTGCCGCGCGTCTTGCTCTCGTCAACGCCGACCTCGCCGAAGGACCCGTCCGCGGAGCCGTCTCCGCGGGGCTGGCCGAGTTGCGGGCGGACGATTCACCGGAGGACCTGGTGGCGCGCGCGGATGCGCAGCTCTACCGCGCGCGGCGTTCGCAGCGACATCCCCGCGTCTGACGCGGCGGGGCCCGGAGCCTGACCGGGTACCTCGCAACCGGATGCCGTGGCGCGTCTTTCTGTTCTGGAACGCCCTCGGGGGGATCGTGTGGGCGACGTCGGTCGGCCTGCTCGCGTACTTCCTCGGGCCCACGGTCGAGCGGGTGTTCAAGGTCGCCGGCGTCGCGGGCGTCGTCGCGGCGGTGCTGCTGCTGGCCGCGTTCCTCGTGTGGCGGCGCCGTCGCCGGGAGGCGTGAGCGAGTCGTCTGTGGCGGGTGAGCGGCGCTCAACGAGCACGGCGCATCTGCCGATGACGTTCTCAGGATGCCCGTCTGCTCCCCCACCGCGCCCGCACAGCACGCGCTGTGGCGCGTCCCCGGCGAGCACGCCAAGGGGATCCTGTACGAATCCGGCCGCGTGCACACGTGGCCGGAGGCCGAGGCCTCCCACGGCGCCGTCGCGCGCGACCGCGTTCGTGAGACCGGCGACCATCCGATCGTCTGCTTTCTCATCCGCCCGGACGGCACCGTCACGTACGGCAGCCGCTACGCGGCACGCACGGGAACGCTTCGCAGCGCCCTGCGCGACGCCGACCCCGCCCTGACCCTCGCCGCGCCGCTCCGACCGGCCGCTCCCGCCCCTGCAGAGGACGCCATGTCCGCAGTGTGCCGGTGGCTGGAGTTCGGAACGCTCGCCGCATAGGTCCCCGGCCCGCCTCCGGCGACTCAAGTCGGCGCTTCGCGAGGCCGATGTACCACGCAGCGCGTACCTCGTCCGTCGCCGACGGTCGGCTCGCGCGACCGATGCGCGGGAAGGACCCATGGCCTCCAAGCAGTCCGGCAGCATCAAGACCCTCAAGGCGGAGGTTCTCCTCGATGTCCTGGCCGATGCACGAGCCGGGGATTTCGGCGCCCGCATGCCACTGCACTGGACGGGCACCGCGGGCAAGGTCGCCGACAGTCTCAACGAGCTTCTCGCGGCCAACCAGGCGCTCGGCGCCGAGCTCGAGCGCGTCGGCCGTGTCGTCGGCAAGGAGGGCAGGCTCTCCCAGCGCGTCTCGTTTCGCGGCAACGACACGATGTGGGCCGGCTGCCTGGACTCGGTGAACAGCCTCATCGAGGATCTCGTTCGCCCGGGCAACGAGATGCAGCGCGTCATCGGCGCGGTCGCCGACGGCGACCTCAGCAAGAAGGTCTCGGTCGACGTCCAGGGCGAGATGCTCGAGCTCAAGAACACGATCAACGGGATGGTCGACCAGCTCAACGGCTTCGTCTCGGAGGTGACGCGCGTCGCGCGGGAGGTCGGCACGGAGGGCAAGCTCGGCCAGGCAGCCGCCTACACGATCGAGGTCGGCGGCGTCTGGAAGGACCTGACCGACAACGTCAACCTCATGGCCGGCAACCTCACCGACCAGGTGCGGGACATCGCCGAGGTCACGACCGCCGTCGCCAACGGCGACCTCAGCAAGAAGATCACCGCTGACGTCCGGGGCGAGTTCCTCGAGCTCAAGAACACCGTCAACGCGATGGTCGACCAGCTCAACCGGTTCGCCGGCGAGGTCACCCGCGTCGCACGCGAGGTCGGCGTCGAGGGCAAGCTCGGCGGCCAGGCCCAGTCGCAGGAGGTCGCGGGCGTGTGGAAGGACCTCACCGACGACGTCAACCAGCTCGCGGCGAACCTCACCGATCAGGTGCGCGCGATCGCCGAGGTCGCCACGGCGGTGACCGAGGGCGACCTGACGCGGCAGGTCAGCGTCGCGGCCAGCGGCGAGGTCGCCGTCCTGAAGGACAAGCTCAACATGATGATCGGCAACCTGCGCGAGACCATGCGTCAGAACACCGAGCAGGACTGGCTCAAGACGAACCTCGAGCGCTTCACGCGCATGCTGCAGGGCCAGCGCGACCTCGCGACCGTCTCGAACCTCATCCTGTCCGAGCTCGCGCCGCTCGTCTGCGCGCAGCACGGCGTGCTCTACGCGCTGACGGACCCCGCCGACGGCGCCGGGCCGCTCCTGAGCTTCCAAGCCGGCTACGGGTTGAACGAGCGCAAGTTCCTGGCGAGCTCCTTCCGGCTCGGCGAGGGCCTCGTCGGGCAGTGCGCCCTCGAGAAGAAGAGCATCCTGCTGACGGGCGTCCCGGGTGACTACGTCCGGATCAACTCCGGGCTCGGCGAGGCGCCCGCCCTGAACATCATCGTGCTGCCGATCCTCTTCGAGGGCTCGGTGCGCGCGGTCATCGAGCTCGCGTCCTTCTCGCCGTTCAGCCCGACCCACCAGTCGCTCCTCGAGCAGCTGGCGAAGAACATCGGCCTCGTGCTCAACACGGTCGCCGCGACGTCGGTGACCGACCGGCTGCTGGAGCAGGCGCAGTCCCAGGCCCAGGAGCTGCAGTCACGTCAGGAGCAGCTCGCGCAGTCCAACCAGGATCTCGCCGCGCAGGCGACGCTCATGGCCGAGAAGAACGACGAGGTCGAGCGCAAGTTCCAGGAGGTCGAGGCCGCCAAGCGCACCGTCGAGCAGTCCGCGCACGAGCTGGCGGTCTCCTCGAGATACAAGTCGGAGTTCATCGCGAACATGTCCCACGAGCTGCGCACGCCGCTCAACAGCCTGCTCGTCCTCGCCGAGCAGCTCGAGGACAACCCCGACGGCAACCTCACCGAGCGCCAGGTCCAGTACGCCCATGTCATCCGCGCCTCCGGCGACGACCTGCTGCAACTGCTCAACGACATCCTCGACCTCGCGAAGGTCGAGTCCAACACGGTGCACCTCGAGCTGGGCGAGCTCTCCGTCGGCGCACTGGGCAAGAGCATGCTCGATCAGTTCGGGCCGATCGCCGAGGCGCACGGGCTCGGGTTCTCCGTCGTTCTCGACGACGCCCTGCCGGACAGCATCGTCACCGATCCCCTCCGCCTGCGGCAGGTCCTGAAGAACCTGCTGTCCAACGCGGTGAAGTTCACCGAGCAGGGAGCGGTGACCCTGCGACTCGGGCTCGCGAGCGACGGCTGGAGCCCGGGCGCCAGGGCCCTCGCCGAGGCTGACGGCGTGATCGCCATGAGCGTCGAGGACACGGGCATCGGCATCGCCCCCGATCTGCACCACTCGATCTTCGAGGCCTTCGCCCAGGCCGACGGCACGACCGCGCGACGCTTCGGCGGAACCGGCCTCGGGCTGTCGATCAGCCGCCACCTCGTCCGCCTGCTCGGCGGCGAGATCACGCTGACCAGCGCGCTCGGTGCCGGCAGCACCTTCACGGTCCTGCTCCCCGTCGGCGCCCGCCCGAGCACGGCGCCGGTTCCGGCCGCGCCGCTCCCGGCCGGCGGCAACCTCGTCTACCCGGCGCCCGCCATCCTGCCGGGGCAGTCCGTCGAGCGCGAGCAGGAGCGGCTGCGCCGCAGCAGGGGGCCGGCTTACGCCGGGGTCTTCGACGGCGCCACCGCGCTCATCGTCGACGACGACTTTCGCAACATCTTCGCGCTCACCGCCCTCCTGGAACGCGGCGGGCTGACCGTCGTCCCGGCACAGAGCGGGCAGGAGGCGCTGGCGATACTGGAGGGGCGCGACGACATCGACATCGTGCTCATGGACATCATGATGCCCGTCATGAACGGCTACGAGGCGATGACCGCGATCCGGTCGCGGCCTCGTTTCGCGGACCTGCCGATCCTCGCCGTGACCGGCAAGGTCGTGGGCGGCGAGCGCGAGCGCTGCCTCGCGGCGGGGGCGTCGGACTACATCCCGAAACCGGTCGACACCGCGGAGCTGCTCGCAGCCCTTGCCGCGTGGTTCCCCGGTGCGGTGGCCCGCGATGCAGAACTGGCGCCCGGCTGATGCCGGTCGCGCCCACGGACGACGCCGCCTCCCTGGGCCAGCCGGCCGCGCCGATCCTCGTCGTCGACGACAACGCCGGCAAGCGCCTGGCGATCCAGGCGATCCTGGAGCCCCAGCGCCACGAGATCGTCGAGGCGTCCTCGGGCGAGGAGGCGTTGCGGGCCGTGATGGCCAGGAAGTTCGCGGTCATCCTCATGGACGTCCAGATGCCCGTCCTGGACGGCTACGAGACCGCGCGGCTCATCCGGATGCGGCGCGAGTGCGAGCACACCCCGATCATCTTCATCACCGCCCACAGCGACGGTGGATCGGGCCCGATCGCCTACGCCAGCGGCGCCGTCGACTTCATGGTCGGCGCGATCGTGCCGGCCGTGCTGCGCGCGAAGGTCTCGATCTTCGTCGAGCTCTTCAAGAAGTCGCTCGAGCTCGAGCAGTCGCTGTGCGAGGTCACGAGCCTCAGCGAGCGGTTTCGCGACAGCGAGGCGCATTCGCGCGCCGTGCTCCACAACGTCGCGGACGGCATCGTGACGCTGAGCGACGACGGGGTCATCGAGTCCTTCAACCGCGCTGCAGAGAGCTTGTTCGGCTACGACGAAGCAGAGGCGATCGGCCGCTCCTTCAGCATCATGGTCTCCCCCGCCTCGCCCTCGGGCGACGCTGAGAGCGGTACGGCGGGACGGCGCAAGGACGGCTCTGCGTTTCCGGTCGAGCAGAGCCTGAGCCACGTGCAGCTCGGGACCAGGACGGTGCACATCGCCTGCCTGCGCGACGTCTCCGAGCGCAAGGCCCACACCGACGCGCTCCAGCACCAGGCGCTGCACGATGCCCTGACGGGGCTTCCGAACCGCGTCCTCTTCCGCGAGCGGCTGGGCCACGCGCTGCGCCGCTCGGCCAGGACGAAGGACCCGCTGGCGCTGCTCCTCGTCGACCTCGACGACTTCAAGCGCGTCAACGACACGCTCGGACACCAGAACGGCGACATCCTCCTGCGCCTCGTCGGAGCTCGGATCGGCGACTGCATGCGCAGCGGGGACACGGTCGCGCGGCTCGGCGGCGACGAGTTCGCGATCCTCCCGCTCGCCGCGACCGAGCTCTCCGGCGCTGCGACCATCGCGTGGAAGGTGCTGGCCGCGCTCGAGGCGCCCTTCGTGGTCGGGGATCACACGATGCAGCTGCGGGCCAGCATCGGGATCGCGCTCGTGCCCGAGCACGGGCACGACATCGACGACCTCATGCGCCGAGTCGATCTCGCGATGTACGACGCCAAGCGCAACCGCAGCGGTTGCGCCCTCTTCGCCGAGGAGCAGGAGGAGGAGCCCGCACGCAAGCTCGCGTTGCTGAGCTCTCTGCGTCACTGCGTCGAGCGCAAGGAGCTCGAGCTGCACTACCAGCCGAAGATCGACCTCGTGACCGGCGAGACCGTCGGTCTCGAGGCGCTCCTGCGCTGGAACCACCCCTCCGGGCGGCTGTTCGGGCCTGGCGAGTTCATCCCTGCGATCGAGGGCAACGACCTCATGATCTCGATCACGGGCTGGGTCATCAACGAGGCGCTGTGCAAGCTGAGATCCCTCCGCGACGAGGGCTTCGACCTCGCGATGGCAGTCAACCTCGGCGCCCGCTGCCTGGCGCCCGACGCCGGCATCCTGGAATCGGTCGAGCACATGACGGACGCCTGGGGCATCCCGCCGGAGAAGCTGACGTTCGAGCTCACGGAGAGTGCGTTCATCGACACGGCGCTGCCGGAACTGCTGGCGCGGTTGCAGAGCGTCGAGCAGCACCTGTCGATCGATGACTTCGGCACGGGCTACTCGTCGCTGGTCTATCTCCAGCGCCTGCCGGTGGTCGAGATCAAGGCCGACCGCTCGTTCGTCATGACGATGGCCACCGTCAAGAGCGATGCGGTCATCGTGCGGTCGATCGTCGACCTCGCGCACAACCTCAGCGTCCGGGTGGTCGCCGAGGGCGTGGAGGACGCCGCGACGATGGACATGCTCATCGATTACGGTTGCGACGAGGCGCAGGGCTACCACATCGCCCGGCCCATGCCGGGCTCAGAGGTCGCCGGCTGGCTGGAGAGCTCCCCCTTCGGCCTGCCGCGCCGGCTCGCGCCGGCCACTGCGCGTTAGACCGCTCCCCGCGAGGCATGGCGTGGCGTGCGCGCGATCTCCGCGATCATCACGTCGCCATGAGCCCGACCGACGCCGGCCTCGTACGTCTCGTCACGCCGGATCTGGCGTTGCTCGACGCCGCCATCACAGGGCGCCAGGCACTCGAGCAGGCGCTCGGCTGCGAGGTCGCCGAGGGCTGGGTCGTGTTCGAGCCGTCCCTCGCGCGAATGCGCGATGCCGTCGCCGCGGACCCGGCGGGCACGCGCTGGGGGACGCGGCTGTTCGTCCTCGGTGCGCCGGGCGTGCTCGTCGGCTGGGGCGGGTTCAAGGGCCCGCCGCGAGACGGCGTCGTGGAGCTCGGCTACGCGGTCTCCCCGAGCTGGGAGGGCCGCGGGATCGCGACGGCCGCGGTCGGCGAGATGCTGCGCGAGGCCTATGCCGCGCCCGAGGTCCGCAGCGTCATCGCCCACACGCTGCCCGAGACCGGCCCGTCCGTGCGCGTGCTCGGGAAGTCCGGCTTCGTCTACGAGAGCGATGTTCTGACCGACGGAGTCGGCACGACGTGGCGGTTTCGCCACGAGCGCGCCGTCCCTGGCTGACGAGCGGGGCGCGCGTGTGTCACCAGGCGTTGCCCTGCCGGCGCGTTGCAGCGATCCAGGCGTGATCGGTATCGGCGTGCGCGAGGCTCGAGGGGTACGGCGGGCGCTTCCAGACATGCGTGCCGATCGTGCCGAAATGCTCGCGCAGGTGGGCCACGAGGTCGCCGCGGTGCTCCGCGCAGGCGTAGCGCGCCGAGCCGTACAACCCGCGCCCGTGGAAGACGAGCCAGTTCTCGGGCAGCGCGTTCTGATAGGCGCCCCAGGTATTCTCGCGCATCGCCTTCTCGAGGTTGAGCTGGGTCAGCGGATCGGGCTGCGCGTCGCAGAACTGACAGCGGAAGATGAGGCGAACCGACATCCCCGGTGAGTATCGACGATCGCACCCTCCCCGTTGATGAAGGACACGAGCCGACGGCGAAGCCGAGGGATGGCTCCAGAACTTCGAGTCGGGGAGACAG
>CAWCNU010000001.1:0-652387 GCA_963797025.1 uncultured Actinomycetes bacterium | reverse complement strand
GCCGCGCAGGCAGCCGAATATCTCGCCTCCCGCGGGATCAACGAGGCGACGCGCGAGCATTTCGTTGTCGGGTTCGCGCCGGTTGGAAAGGTCCGCGCTGCTGCGCTCAGCGACGTCGGCTGGGTTCTCAACGAAGGAGCTGAGCGAGGTCGGGCTCGTGAGCCGACCGCGCGGGGGAGGCCCGCTGCAGGATCGCTTCCGTGGCCGATTGATGTTCCCCGTCTGCGACGTGCGGGGTCGTGTCCTCGGGTTCGGTGCGCGGAAGCTCGGCACCGCTCGTGGCCCGAAGTACGTCAACTCCCCTAGCGGCGCGATCTACTGCAAGAGCGAACTGCTGTACGGCGCTCACCACGCTCGCGCCGTCGCCGCGAAGACCGGCATCGCGATCGTCGTCGAGGGCTACATCGATGCGTTGGCGATGCACCAAGCCGGGATCGTCAACACCGTCGCGTTGATGGGCACGTCGATCACCGAACACCAGATCGCAAAGCTCAAGAAGCTCGCGCCGACCGCGGTGCTGATGCTCGACGGCGACGATGCTGGTGCCGCGGCGATCCTGCGCGCGGGCGCGCTCGCCCGGCCGCTCGGCCTCGAGGTGCTCGTCGCGACGCTTCCCGCCGACACCGACCCTGCCGACCTGCTGCAACGCGAGGGCGCCCCGGCCGTCCGCGAGCTCGTAGCCGACGCCGGAGCCTTCGCCCGCTTTCGTGTCCAGCGTCACCTCGAGCGGGCCGATATCGGCACGGCCGAAGCCAAGGACCGGCTCCTCCATGAGCTGCGGGACGTCTTCGCCGAAATCCAGCCGAGCGCTTTGCGGGAGGATCTGATCGCAAGTGTCGCGCGACACTTGGAGCTGCAACCGTCGCTTGTTCGGTCGTGGTTGCCGTTTCCGAGCCGTCCCGGGACCAGTTCGATGAGATTGTGCGCCGGCGATCCCGTCGAAGCGAAGGCGCATGGAGGCAGCCGGGACCTTCTTCTTCAGTGCGTGGCCGACCCTGAGATCGCCGCTAGGCTCCCGTCAGGCGAGGCGCTGGCGCGGCTGTTCCCCGACGAGTTGCATCGACGAACTGCCGAGCACATCCGTGTTCACGCGCACGAGCCTGCCGCGGGGCTTCCAGACGACGACGAACTCGTCGCGCTCATCACTGGCCTTCTCACGGCGACGATCACCGGCGCGAAATGACCGGTGAGCCGCGGTCGACGGAGAGCGTTACGCAGCGAGCAGCCGCGCCTACGATCGGACTGAGCGCTCCTGTCACGCGATAGCAGCGCTCTGCTGACGGCTCGGCGGACATGGGTTCGGGAGGCTAAGTCGAGTAGGCGTATTTGCAGACGAGCCGAGGTATCTCGATACGCGCTCTGGGGTCGACGCGCGACTGGCCACGTGCGATCCGGGCATGCGGCGGATCGACAGCGACGCGGCCTGACGCGGCGCCGACAGCCGTTCCGGCAAAGCCCGTGTGGGCGCTGTCAGCCGCAGAGGCGCCGCCGCCGGCCGGCTGGCCTCCTGCCGATCTGCGCTTAGCCGAACGCTGGGCGGACGCGCTGTCTCGGCCTCAGTGACGTCAAATCGGCGTAGGGGCCGCGTCCGCAGGGGCCGTGGCGGGGAGGACCTGGCCAGACGTCAAGTTCGCGTGATTCGAGCCGACTCTAGGATCACATCCGTAGATCCGTCTGAAATGCCGCTCTTCCGCAACACCGAACCCGATCTCCCAGCGATCATCGCCTACATCGTCGCGCGGGCGAAAGAGCGGGGTATCACGCTCAACCGCACGAGGCTCGTCAAGCTCCTCTACCTGCTAGACGTGGAGCGGATCCGCAATCGCAGCGAGCCCCTCACGGGACTGGACTGGGTGTTCTATCACTACGGGCCGTATGCGTTCGACCTCATCGAGACGCTCGAGTCTATGGAGGTAACCCAGCTCGTGGCCAAGCCTTGGCACGACAGCGTCATGTACCACGCGGCACCGGACGCGCCAGATGGCGACGACTGGGTCAGTTCGACCAGGCGATCCGTGGACGCGATGCTCGATCGCTACGTCGCGCTCGGCATGAATGAGCTTCTCGACTACGTGTACTTCCACACCGGGCCGATGGCTGACGCCAAGCGCGGCGATCACCTCGTGATGGCGAGAGCTCGCGAAGACGAGACACGCCGCGCGCGACCGCTCGGCCCCCCGGAAGCCTCCCCGGAGCTCAAGGGTCGGCTCCAGGGGTGGCGCGTCGAACTCGCCGGACGGCTCCCCCACGTGGCGCTCGATCCACCGGGACGCTTCATCGACGATGCCGAGCGCCGATCTTGAAACCGGGGACGACGTGCGAGCTCGACTGAACGTTCCAGACGGACACGAACTCTAAAGCGTTGTACGGCCTTATCGACCCGTTCTACGAGGCCGCGGAACCCGCAAAGGAACCCGGGCACATCTGGTGCGACGAACCCGTGTACCTGCCCCCGCGGCACGGGGTAAAGATCGGTCGCGTCAACCCCGCTAACGATACGACGCTAGACCTTACGATCTGTGGCCGCACCGCAGATATCTTCGACCACCCGCCGATCAAGAGCCTTGGGCTGAAGTCCAGCGAAGCCGCGGTGGTTGCCAAGACCAAGCGGGACCGTCCCGTCATCGTGCTCGGGGGAAGCGCTTCGGAAATCACGCCCGGATCTACGCAGCATGCGGGAACGCTGATGGTGGTCCCGGTCTACGGCTCAGACCAATACGACGAACGCACGCGCCGAAGGTTGATGTACTACGAATTCACCAACGGCTTCTACCTGCCGGCGTTCGTCAAGCCTCCGTTCGACGAGGGCTTTGCCCGCCTCGATCACGTACAGCCGGTGTTCACCGATCGCCTTGTAAAGCATCGCGGGCTCAAGCTAGTGCCCGAGGCCCTCGACGCCCTCATCGAGTGGCTGATCTACTCAACAACGAACCGCTTGCCTGCCAGTTCACTGATCCTTGAATATCGCCGAGAGATGATCGCTGGGGGGACGTAGGCGCGCCCCGCTTGGCTTGTGCGACCCGCGACCCGTCCGCCTACGGGTGGGCTGCGGGTGGGTTGCGTCAGACGGCCGCGCGCAGGCGCGCGACGGCGGCGCCGTAGTCGTTGTCGGGCGACGCGATGCGGATCGAGCGGTCCGTTGCCGAAGTGCGGTGCGACGAGATCGCGAACGGCGTCGAAGTAGGCGCGCTGTCGCTGGCGTCCCGCTGGTCCGGGGAACTCTGCGGCGGTCTTGTGCGCAAAGCCCTGTCGCCGCGCAGAGGCCCATCGTCGCACGAGAGCCATGTACTCATGAGATCAAACCCGAGCGGCGCCGGTCGCCGGGTACAGGGACAACGTCTTGAGGCGGGCGGTCGTGAAGTGCTGACCTCGTCGTATTCGACGACGATCCCATGTGGTTCGAGGATGAAGTCCACGCGCGAACTGCCGCGGGTCTTGGCGGCCAGAGCGACGGCATCTCCATCCAGCGCGTCGAGAATCCGATCGAGCGCGTCGCGTGTTTCGGCTGGCAGCTTGTCCCTGCACCTCGGGCGACAGGTGCCCGTTGCGAGTCAGCCACGCCACCGCGACATCAGCTTGAAGCTCAATGCCCGCGGCTTGGGCGCGCTGATGGAATATTGCCGCATGTCGGGCCACGGTCAGGCCGCTGAAGGCGCGGCCAAGACGAAGGGCGCGGCGACGCCCTTCCGTGAAGGACTCGAATTCCGGGACAGCGGCGAGGATGTCCATTACCGCGGATGAGAATCGGCCAGCGTGGCGGTTGCGCAGATCCTGTCGGCTGACGACCTCGCCGGCCAAGACGCGGTTGATGGCCCAGCGGAAGATCTCGATGGGGATTGGCTGGTCGATGCCCTTGCTCGTGACCCGCCGGAGCCCGGCGCCGTCGACGGCAAGGATCTTCATGTGTGCACCGGTGGAGCGTGGCACGCCAGTCCGCGTCAGCGGATGGATGCGACTCTCCCAGATCATCCCGAACGACAAGCCGCGAGCATCGGTTCGCGCGCGTGCGGCGGTGCCGGCGACTGGCTCGGCAGGGATTTGCCTGACGTCGACGCTGAGCTTGGCGGCGACACGGCGTGCGTCGCTCGTCAGTCCCCCGTTGGTGGCGAGCATCGTTTCGCCGCAGTCGATGTATGCCGCCGCGCCGTACAGGCACATGATCTGTTCCGCGTTGACTTTCGTCGCGCTGCCGACCGTACATCTTCGCCTGTACCGCGAGGCGGCGGCCGGGTCGTTCGGCAACTATGTCGACGCCCAGATCACCGGACAACGGCGAAACGGTGGTCGTCCAACCCTCGTCAGCAAGAACGGCGGCAACATGATGCTCGTACTGCTCCGGATTCATGACGACGCGACGCTACCAAGCGGCGAGGAGCGAGTCGTGATGCATTTCGCGGATGTCCGGCTGCGCGAAGAGGAGTGCTCCGCGAAAACGACGCGGCCGCGCATGAAGCACGTCACGAAGCGGGGGCCGCCATACACTCGCCGCGAATGAGCGGATCTGGCGGACTATTCCTGAAGCGCGGCGACGAGCTCGCCGAGCTGATCGAACAGCGCTACGACGCGGAGGCGATTCTGCAGCAGCTGCTAGCCGATCATCCCCAGCTGCTGGCCGGCAGCGATATCGACCCGGATGACCCGCGCCGCTTCATGCTCGTGCGCCGCGAGGCGCCCGTTGCCAACCTTTTCGCTGGACCATTTGTTCGTCGACCAAGACGCCATCCCGACGCTCGTGGAAACCAAGCGTGGCGAGGACACCAGAGGCCGCCGCGAAGTTGTGGCTCAAATGCTCGACTACGCCGCCAACGCGGCAACGCAGTGGAAAGCCGAGGGGCTTCGGCAATGGCACGCGCAGCGTTGCCTGACTGGCGGCTTTGATCCGGCGGCGGATTTGGCGGCGATCGAGCACAGTCTCGGCGACGACGACGCGTTCTGGGCCCGAGCGGGCGAGAATCTGCTTGCCGGCAATGTTCGGCTCATCTTCATCTCGGACACCATCCCGGATGGCCTGCAGGTGATCGTCGAGTTCCTCAACGAGCGGATGACGCCGACGGAGGTGCTGGCCATCGAGGTCCGTCAGTTCCTGGCCGGTGGCGACCAGATCTTGCAGGCTCGTCTGCTCGGCCAGACTGCCCGCGCGCGAGAGGTCAAAGTCCGCAGCGGCAGCCGACGGCCTCCTGTCATCGGAGTCCTAATCCAGGCCGGGGAGCTCGTTGACGGACAGGATCTGTGGCTGCTGCCGAGTGTTATCCCTGCGGCCTACAGGCCCGCGCCCGACGATCCGCGCCTGCGCGTTCGTCTCATGGTCGCCGAGGGGACTCCGCGGTTGACTTATCAGCCGCCGGGCCAGCCCGAACCCGAACATTTCGCGCCCTCCGCCGCCTGGATCCGAATCCGTACCGAGATCGAGCCCGGGTTTCAGACTGACCGCCGATTCGCTCGCGTAGACACCAGCTACAGCGCCGAGCCCGGCGGTCCAACGTTGGCGGGCATCGCCGAAGAACGCGGGCTGTGGTAACGCTACGAGGTATTGAAGACTGGCCGATCGAGGTGTCCAGGGGCCCGCGTAAACTCCTCCGGCATGAGGTTTAGGCCATCGAATAGGCCATCGAGCCACTCTGGGGTCTGCGGCCGCCACCGGCGGGCGACTGCAAACCTCATCATTTCCAGCGACTTTGACCGATGGGCGCGGCGGGTTTCGAACCTGCGACCTCTCGCGTGTGAAGCGAGCGCTCTCCCACTGAGCTACGCGCCCTCAGGGGCGACGATTGTACGCGGCTCGCGAGCGGCCCGTCCGGGCGAGGATCAGTCGGCGACGGCCGCCGCCGGGGTGTCGGGGGTGGCGAATCCGGCGCGGAACAGGCACGCTACGCCCGTCATGCCCACGGTCCCAGAGGAGCGCCGCGTCGACGGGCCGGCGAACCACGGCGAGGAGATCTGCCACATCGTCACCGAGGAGGATCCCGACACGGCGCTGTGCGGCAAGGACGTCACGGGCTGGCCGTGGAACCCGCCGTGGCCCTACTGCGTCGTGTGCCTCGAGCTCATGCGTCGCCCTTGATCCGCCGCGCCTCGCGCTGCACGCGCTTGTAGGAGCGCCCGGAGCTCTCGCGCGCGAGCGCCGCCGCGCGCCGGTCCTCGATCCACGCCTGCTCGCGCTCGAGCTTGCGCCAGGCCTCGAGGCGCTCGGGGTCGCCCTCGTCGCGCACCGCGCAGCCGGGCTCGTTGGTGTGCCCGCAGTCGGCGAAGCGGCAGCGCAGCGCCAGCGCCTCGAGATCGGCGAACGTCGCCGTCACGCCGCCGTCCCAGAGGCCGGCCTCGCGGATGCCGGGCGTGTCGATGAGCAGCGCGCCGCCGGGCAGCGCGAGCAGGTCGCGGGTAACGGTCGTGTGGCGGCCGCGGCTGCCGTCGCCGGCCGCGCTGAGCGGCCCCGTGTCCTGCTGCTCGAAGCCGAGCAGCGCGTTGACGAGCGTCGACTTCCCGGCGCCGGACGGACCGAGCAGCACGGTCGTGCTCCCGGGCTCCAGGAGCGACTGCACGAGCCCGGCGGATTCCGGGTCGTGGACGCTCACCGCGATGCCGTCGGCGAGGCCGAGCTGGCGCGCCAGGGCGCCCGCCGCCGCTGCGCCCTCGGGGTCGAGATCGGCCTTCGTCAGCACGAGCGCGGCGGCCACCCCGCCCGCCTGCGCCAGCGCCACGATCCGCTCGGCGCGCCGCACGTTGGGATCGGGCAGCGGCTCGACGACGAGCACGAGCTCGACGTTCGCCGCGAGCACCTGCGCCGCGACCGGCGAGCCGGCCGCCCGGCGCATGATCGTGCCGCGGCGCTCGAGGACGGACGCGATGACGCCGTCGGCGTCGATCGCGACCCAGTCGCCGGTCGTCGGCACGCGCTCGCCGGCGGCGCGCAGACGCCCGCGCGCAGCCACGAGCCGCGGCGGCTCGTCGCCGCCCGCCACGAGCCAGCGACCGCGGTGCTGGGCGAGCACGCGCGCGGCGGTCAGATCGGGGTCGCCGAGCTGCGCGAGCTCGGCATGGAGATCGGGCCGCCGGCCCACGCCGGCGGTTGCTGCGTTCATCGGAGGGTCCTCCAGGATTTCGTCGTTGCGCACGAGGCGGTGGGTGCCCGGGCGCTGCCCCGGGTGCCTGGGTCAGACGTCCGCGGCGTGGGTGACGAGCCTGTGGAGGAACGCGGTCATACACCTCCATCGTAGGCCGTGGCACAACGCGTTGCAACGGCTTCGAGGTCCGCCACCCGATCGGGTTGCAGGCCTGCGCCGGCGGGCGCCACGATGCGCTAGCGTCGCGCGCCGCGGATGCTGCTCCAGGCCCTCCTCGCCGCGCTTCTGGCGACGGCGCTTCTCGTTGCCGCGGGGATGAAGGCGACCGACCGCACGGCCACCGCCGTCGCGGCGGCCACGTTCGGCCTGCACGGGCGCGCGGCCCGGGCCGTCTGGCTGCCGCTCGCCGCCGTCGAGGCGCTCCTTGCGGGGGGCCTGCTCGCCGGCTGGCGCCCGGCTGCGGGCGCCGCCGCGCTCGTGCTCGTCGCCTTCGCCGTCGCGCAGCTTCTGGCGATCGCCGCCGGCCGTGCGGGCGCGCCGTGCGGTTGCTTCGGCGCGCGCGGGCGCGTGTCGTGGGGCTCGGTCGCCCGCACCGCGACGCTTGCGACGGCCGCCGCGCTCGTCGCAAGCCAGGCCGCCGCGGCGGTCGCGCCCGGCCTCGCCGCCGCGGCGGTGCTCGCCGCGGCCGTCCTCGTGGCCCGCGCCCATCGCACCGCCGCGCCCGACGGCGCGCTCGAGATCGCAAGCGAGGGCCCGCCGCTGGGCACGCGGCCCGATCTCGGCGCGCACGCGCCGCGGCTCGCCTTCTTCGTGTCGTCGGGCTGTCGTTTGTGCCGCTCGCTGCAGCAGCCCGCGCGCGAGCTCGGCGCGACGTTCTACGACGAGCGCGACGACGCCGCCGCCTGGGCCGCCGCCGCCGTTCCCGGCGCGCCGTATGCCATCGCGCTGGGCGCCGATGGGACGGTGCTCGCCAAGGGGACGGTGAACACGCGCCGCCAGCTCGCATCGGTCGTCGCGGCGGCGCGGGAGCGCAGCGCAATGACCCCGCGCCCACGCGCCGGAGCTTCATCGCCCAGGCCGGTGCCGCCGCGGGCGTGCTCGCCGCCGCCCGCACGATCACGTCGCTCGTGAAGCCCGGCGACGCCGAGGCCTTCCACTTCTGCGGCCACATCTTCACCACCGACGGCTGCCCGCACCCGACCGGCCTGCCGCGCATCGACAGCCGCGGCTACGCGCTGCGGGCGCGCGACGGGCGCCGCGTCGACGACCTCGGCCGCCCGATCGCCGACGACGGCACGCCGGTGCGCGAGGACGGAGCGCCGCTGCTGGACCCCGACGGCCGCCCGATCCCGCCCGCCCCGCGCACGAAGGTGTGCTCGGCCGCGGGCCGGCGCTTCGACATCGCGACGCGCACCGATGGCGCCTGGTTTCGCTGTTGCGAGGGCCACGTCCGCAAGCTCTCGGACTGCTGCACGCCCGCGAAGCGGCGCATCAACGGCGACGCCGCCCTGCGCGGCTACTGCTACGGCAGGCGGCGCGTGTTCTGCGTCATGTACTTCCAGACGAAGGTCCCGTGCTGACCGCGCTCGTCCTCGCCGCGATGCTGGCGGGGATCGCCGGCGCCTGGTCGCCGTGCGGCTTCTCGATGGTCGACACGCTCGCGCCCCACGGCTACGCCGGGCGCCTGCGCGTGACCGCGGTCGCCTGCGCGGCGTTCGCGACCGGCGCGGCGGCCGGGGGCGTGGCGACGTTCGGCGGGCTGGCGGCGCTGGGTGGCGCGCTCGGCAGCGGCGGGGCGACCGCGGGCGCGCTGGCGGCCGCCGCGCTGCTCGTCGCCGCCGCGGGCGACGCCGCGGGACGCAGGATCGTCCCGCAGGTCCGCCGGCAGGTTCCCGAGTCCTGGCGCCGCGTGCTGCCGGTCCCGCTCGCCGCGGCGCTGTACGGCGTGCTGCTCGGCCTCGGCTTCACGACCTTCGTCCTGTCGTTCGCCGTCTACGCGCTCGCGGCCGCCTGCCTCGCGCTCGGCGACGTCGCGACCGGCGCCGCCGTCGGGCTCGCCTTCGCCGCGGGTCGCAGCCTGCCGGTCGTCGTCCTCGCGCCGCTGCAGGGGACCGCTCGCGGCATCGACCTCGCGGCGGCGATGGGCGACCGGCCCGACGTCCTGCGCGCGATCCGCGCGACGGGCGCCGTGGCGCTCGCGGCGGCCGCGCTCGTGCTCTCGCTGCACGGGGCGCCGGCGGTCGCCGCCGCGCCGTCGCTGCTGACGGCCGTCGGGACCGATCCGAGCAGCGCCGACGGGGCGGTCGCCTGGCAGCTTCCGGGCGGCGGGCCCGGGCTCATCCAGCGCCCCGGCGCGGCGGCCGTCGGACTGCCGGGCACCGATGCGGCGCTCGGCCCGGGGCTGGCCGTCTGGCGCGACGGCGAGGAGCTCGTCGTCGCCGCGCAGGACACGCTCGCGTCGCTCGTGCGAGTCGCGGCGCCCGGCGCCGAGGAGCCGGCGGTCTCGGAGCGCTGGCTCGTGTGGCGCGCCCGCACCGGCGGCGTCGACAGCCTGCGCGCCGTCGACCTCGCCGACCCCGGGCAGCCGGCCCGCGAGCTGCGGCGCGTCGCGGCGCCCGACCGCATCGGCCGGCCGTCGATCGACGGCGACCGCGCCGTCTACCACGTCGCGACCCGCTCGGAGAGCCGGATCGAGGAGGTCTACGTCCCCAGCGGGCGGGTCGCCCTCCTGCGCAGGGCGCGGACCGGCGCGCTGCTGCTGCAACCCGAGCGAGCTCCGCGGCGACCTGCTGTTCGTCAGCTCCTCGCCGGAGGGCCAGTTCGTGCTCCTCGGGCCCCGCCGCGCCCGCAGCGGGCGCTCGGACGCCAGCCTCTTGACGATGCACCCCACGGTTCGTCGCGACGCAGGCCACGAGCCGGGTCGCGAGCGCCACGGCGCGGGCTATCCCGGGGGCCGGGCGCCGAAGCTCCCCGCGCGCGCACCCGAGGGCGTCGACATCGCGCTCTGGACCACCGCGCTCGCCGCCGATGCGGCATACGTCACGCGCATCCGCCGCACCGGGAGCGGCGAGTCCGCGGAGATCCTGCGGATCGCGCGCGGCGGGTAGCGGGCGGCTCCTCAGGCCGCCGCGGGCTCAGCACTGGCCACCGCGACCGGGCGCCGCCGCTGCGAACCGATGCCCGGCACGAGCGCGGCGAGCGCCGCTCCGACCACCAGCACGACCGCCGCGACCGGCAGCGCCGCCACGACGCCGTCGCTGAACGCCTGCGGCGAGGCGTAGGAGCCGTTGGCCGTGAACACCGACGCCATGACCGCGACGCCCATGACGCCGCCGAGCTCGCGGATCGCGTTCGTCGCGCCCGAGGCCTGGCCGGCCTCCTCGGGGCGCACCGCGCTGAGCACGGCGTTCGCCGTCGGCGCGATGACGAGCGCCATCCCCGTGCCGGCGAGGATGAACGGCACGACGAGGCTCGAGTAGGCCGCATCGGGGGAGGAGACGCCGGCGAGCATCGCCATCGCGATCGACTGCAGGAGCATTCCGGCCACCATGAGCGGGCGCGATCCGATGCGGTCGCTCAGGAGCCCCGCGATCGGCGCGACGAGCATCGGCATCGCCGTCCAGGGCAGCGTCCGCAGTGCCTCAGGAGCGGCGTCGTGCGACGACGACGATGATCGCGACGACGAGCACGAGGACGCCGGCCTGGACGCCGAGCTGGACGCCCTTGCTCTCGCCCACCGTCGCGTCGGCGACCGCGCGAAAGAGGATCGAGCAGCCGAAGAAGAGCGCGATGCTCCAGAGGATGATCTTCTTGTCCACGGCTCGGCACCCTAGTGGTCGCCGCCATCGTTGGTTCACCCGGCTAGACTCGGATGCGGACCGTGCTAGGCGGGGAGGTAGCGGTGCCCTGTCGCTCGCAATCCGCTCTAGCGAGGCCGAATCCCCTCTCGAGGGGCGAGGCCTTCGGGGTCAGCCCGCCAGCGGTGGTGTTGATGGCCCGGGTCCCGCGCGGTGTCGGCCCGTGAATCAGGTCAGGTCCGGAAGGAAGCAGCCTTAAGCGGTCACCGATATGCGCAGCGGGGGTTCCCGAGCCGGAGCGATCGCTGGTGCCAGCGCCCGGGGACGTCGTCTCGATTGAGGGTGCACGGTCCACTTCTTGTGATCGCGCCCCAGGCGGGGCGCGATCAGGCGGCGACGACGCGGCGGCTGCTCTGCAGGTTGTCGGCGCCGGCGCGCAGCTGCGTCGTGAGGCGCAGCGTCACCTGCTTGCGCCCGCGCAGCGCCCGCTTGCCGGCGGAGCTCAGGCGCAGCGTCACGGTGCGCGTCTCGCCGGCGCGCAGCGAGCCGCTCGCGCGGCCGAGCGTCGTGTCGCCGCGGCGCAGCCGGCCGGAGATCGTGCACGCGCGCTCGCAGGTGATCCGCGCGCGCAGGCCCGTGCCGCGCAGCGTCGTGAGCCGCATGCGCGCGGGCGCCGAGACCGAGCCGATCCGCGGCGCGGGCGCGGGCGGCCGCACGACCGGCTGCTGGATCTGCTGGGGCGCCGCCTGCGGCGCTGGCGCGGGCGCCGGCGCCGGGACGGGCGCTGCCGCCGGGACGGGCGCTGCCGCGGGGGCCGGCGTCGCAGCCGGCGGCGTGGCCGCGGGTTGATCGCCCCCGCCGACGTTCACCGTCTCACGCGTGACCGCGCGATCGCCGTCGGGATAGCTCGCCTGCACGCGGACGACCGACGTGCCGGTGGCCGGGAAGTTCGCGCTCGCCGAGGCGCCCGTGGCATCGTCGAAGGCGCCGTCGCCGTCGAGATCCCAGGCGATGTCCGCCGAGCCCGTCTGCGCGCCCGGCGCGACGGTCGCGCTGACGCTGACCTGCTCGCCCGCGGCGGGCGCCCCGGGCGAGATCGACAGCGCAACGGTCGGCACGTAGGAGCGCAGCCAGGCGCCGATGGACGGCGCGCCGACGCGCGCGTAGACGCCGGGCAGATCGGGATCGCCGCACGGGGAGGAGCCCCAGGAGGTCACGCCCGCGAGCGCGAAGGCCCCGTCGCGCGGGACCATGAGCGGGCCGCCCGAGTCGCCGCTGCAGGTGTCGGTGCTCGCGCCGCCGGCGCACACCATCGAGAGCGCGCTGAAGCTCAGGCCCCACCGGCTCTGGCACGTCGCGTCGCCGATCATCGCGACCTGCGCCTCGCGCAGCGCTGCCGACGTCGAGCCGCTCTCCGTCACGCCCCAGCCGATGACCGTCGCCGTGACGCCTGAGCCCCAGAGCGAGTTGTCGCCGGGGCCGACGAGCCGCAGCGGCTCCTCGGGCACGGGGCCGGCGAGGTGCAGGAGCGTGACGTCGTTGCGCGGCGATCCGCTGTCGGAGTAGTCCGGATGGCGGCGGACGGTGTCCACGAGGACCGGGTGGCCGCCGCTCGTGCGCGACGTGCTGCCGACGCGCAGGCTGAAGGCGCCCGGCGCGAGGACGCTGCCGTCGTCGTTCGTGGCACAGTGCGCCGCGGTGAGGACCCAGCGGGCGCTGACGAGCGTGCCGCCGCAGACGTAGGCGCCGGACGTCGCGGTGAACCGCACGGAGGTCTGGGCCGGCCAGGCCTGGGTCGGGGCGTGGCCGTTGATGATCTGGTCGCCGGGCAGCTCGGGACGCACGGCATCCGCGAGCGCGGGAGCCGCGCCGGTGAGCGCGAGCAGCACGGCGGCGGATGCCGAGGCGATGAGCTGGGTGACAAGCACGTTTCGCCCCTTATCGGCGGGCGCGGCGAGAACCCATAGCCCTCGACCGGGGATCGGACGGGCGCGGGTCAGCGCAGGAGCTTCAGCGTGCGCTCGAGGCGCTGCGAGCGCGCGCCGGCGGTGGCGGTGACGCGGATGCGCAGCGCGCCACCGGTCGCGCGCCGCAGCGCCCGCGCGGCCTTCTTCGTCAGCCGGATGTCGAGGCGAACGCTGCGGGCAGCGGTCAGGTGCCGCCTGCCGGTGCCGAGCAGCACCGCAGCGCCCGACGTGCCCAGATGCAGCGCCTTCGCCGTGCGCCCGTCGAGCGTGAGGCGCGCGCGCAGGTCGCAGGCGGCGCTGCAAACGACGCCGATCGAGGTCCGGCGGTCGAGCAGGCTGCGCACGTGCACGCGCCTGCTGCCCACGAGCAGCCTGGCGAGCGCGGGCAGCGCGGGCGGGTCGGCGACCGGTTGCGTGAGAAGCGACGAGGCCGTCGCCGGTTGCGGCGCCGGGGTCGTCGCCGGGTCGCGATCGGCCGGCGGCGCGGCCGTCGCCGGCCTCGGCGGCGGCGGTGGCGGCGGCGGGGGTTGCGGCTGGGGGCTGCCCACCGTCGTGACGACCTCGCGCGCGAGCGCGCGGTCGCCGTCCGGGTAGCGCGTCTCGACGCGAACCGGGTGTGATCCCGGGCCGATGTTCGCCAGCGCCGCGCCGGGCCCGGTGGCGTCGTCGAACTGGCCGTCGTCGTCGAGGTCCCAGCGGAACGCCGGTGACCCGGGCTGGGATGCGGGTTTCGTGGCCGTGGCCTGCAGCGCGACGTCGTCGCCGGGATCGGGCGGTTGCGGCGCGATCGCGATCGTGACCGTCGGGACCCGGGCGCGGATCCAGGCGTTGAGCGCGCCGGCTCCCGCCCTGACGTACACGCCCGGGAACGCCGGGTCGCCGCAGACGGCGCCGCCGTAGGAGGTCACGCCCGCGAGCGCGAACTCGTCGACGCGCGGCACCATCAGGGGCCCTCCGGAGTCGCCGTAGCACGTGTCGCTCGTCCCGTCCCCGGCGCAGAGCATCGTCGCGGCGACGAACGGCGCGAGCGTGTTCGCGTACGCCGCCTCGCAGGAGCTGTCGGAGTTGATCGGCACGCCGGCCTGACGCAGCTGCGTCGTCGTGGTCCCGCCGTCCGTGGTGCCCCAGCCGATGACGGTCGCGATGGCGCCAGGCGACCAGAGCCCGGCCTCCGTGGCTGCGATGAGGCGCATCGGTTCGAAGCGTGCGTCGGCGGGCGTCGGGGCGGCGAGGTGCAACAACGCGATGTCGTTCGTGGCGGTCCGCCGGCTGCGCACCGCGAACTGCTCGTGGCGCAGCGGCGGCAGATCGACGGTGAAACGCTCTGGTCCGCTGAACTGCGTCGTGTCGGACTCGCCGAGGTTCACGGTGAACGCCGACGCGGGCAGCAGGTCCGTCTTCGTGACCGCATCGGTGACGCAGTGGCCGGCCGTCAGAAACCAGCGGCCGCTGACGAGCGTCCCGCCGCAGAGGCGGACGACCGTCCCCTGCGCCGTCTGCTGCTGGGTCTGCAGCAGCCCCTGGGCCGGCCAGGCGCGATTGGGCGGCGTCCCGCCGACGATCTGCGGGTCGGCCGGGGCCGGGCGCTGCGCGGCGGCGGTAGCGACGCCGCCGCCGAGCGCCCCGACGACGCCCAGCGAGACAGCGGCCCATCGCCCCCTTGTGCACAGCTTCGACCGGCGAATGTCTGCAATCTATCCGCCCGCGAGGCAGCGCGCAGAAGCCTTCCACGCCACGTTCTCCCGGATCGTCCTGAACCCCGCGGGTGCGGGGACGATTCGCCGGTCGCGATCGCGGCGGTCCAGGATGTAGTCCTGCGCCACGTCGACGCTGCGCGGCACGACGTATGTGCCGGTCTGCGGCGGCGCGGTCTGCGCGTCGGCGATCGTCGCCGGATCGCGATCGAGCCAGAGGGCGAGCAGCGGGATCGGGCGGCGGTTGGGGACCGTCAGCGGGCCGCACGGCAGGCCCGGCCGCACGACGTCGGCGAGCCGTCCCTGGATCGACTCCTGCGTGCTCAGCGCGTCGCCGAGCCGGTCGATGCGCCGTGCCTGGCCCGGCACGAAGGCGAGCATCACGACGAGCGCGAGCGCGCCGAAGCGCGCCCACCAGGTCCGCTGCGCGCCCGGCAGGAGATCGCGCCATGCGAAGACGCCCGCGCCGGCGAAGAGCGCCAGCACGACGGCCGGAAGCAGGAGGTAGCGGGTGATGATCGGCAGGCCGGCGGCCGCGAGGACGCAGAACGCCGCGACCGCCAGCAGCCCGGCGCCCGCGGCCAGGCGCGCGCGCCGGTCGCGGTGCCAGGCGAGGACGAGCAGCCCGCCGCCGGCGGCCGCGAGCAGCACCGGCTCGCGCAGGATCTCGCCGAGGCGCCGCGGCAGCGTCGCCGGCACGTGATCGATCCCGGTGACGCGCCCGAGCAGCTCGGCGTTGTCGCGGGTCCCCGTCAGCGAGTGCAGGGGGTCGCCGGCGAGCAGCAGGTCGTGCAGGCCCCACAGCAGCGGGGCCGCGGCGGCGAGCGCGACGAGCGGGAGAGCATCCGCCCAGCCGGCGGAGCGGCGGGGCCCGCCGCCGCCGCGCGCCGACCGCACCCCGGGGGCCAGCAGCCAGACGACGTAGGCCGCGCCGAAGAGCCAGGCCTCCGGCCGCAGGAGGCCCGCGAGCGCGAGCAGCCCGAGCACCGGCGCGCCGCAGCGCGGGCGGCGCGTCTCGACGAGCAGGGCGCCGAGCACGAGGACGAGGTAGGGGATGTCGACGTAGGCCCGCGCGCCGAAGTCCAGGACGGGTACGCGGGTCAGGACGATCGCTGCCGCCAGGGCGCCGGCAGCGGCGTTGAACCACGCGCGCCCGAGCGCGAAGACGACCCAGCCCAGCAACGCCAGGGCGACGTACGCGACGCCGGCGACGACCGCGGTGGCAAGCTCGCCGTGCAGCCCATCGGACTCCAGCGAGCTCAGCGGGGCGACGAGGATCGCCCCGAGCGTCGCGAGCGGATGCGGCGTCGGAGCGATCGCGACGTCGAGATCGGGGACCGTCCCCTGCGCGATCTCATGGCCCCATACGAGCGTGTAGAGCGTGTCGTAGTTCACCAGCCCCGGGCCGGCAACGAGCCTGATCGCGACGGCGCCCACGAGCACCCCGGCCGCGAAGCGCATCCGAGCCATCGCGCGGAACCTAGCCGTTCGCCCGGCCGCCGGCCCGCGCCGCGCGCGGAGCTATCCTCGACCCCTGTGTCCGACGCGCCCTCGCTCTACCGCCGCCACCGTCCGCGGACGTTCGCCGACGTCGTCGGCCAGGAGCACGTCGTGCGCACGCTGCGCAACGCCGTCTCCCAGGACAAGGTCCACCACGCCTACCTCTTCGTCGGCTCGCGCGGCACCGGCAAGACGTCGATGGCGAAGATCCTCGCCGCCTGCCTGAACTGCAATGCGGACCCCACCCACCCGACGATCGAGCCCTGCGGGCGCTGCGAGTCGTGCACGGCGATCGCCTCGGCGACCTCGCTGGACGTCATCGAGATGGATGCGGCGTCCAACAACAGCGTCGACGACATCCGCGACCTGCGCGAGAGCGTCGTCTACGCGCCGGTCTCCGGGCGCCACAAGGTCTACATCCTCGACGAGGCGCACATGCTCTCGACGCAGGCCTGGAACGCGTTTCTCAAGACGCTCGAGGAGCCGCCGCCGAACACCGTCTTCGTGCTCGCCACGACCGAGGCCTCGAAGGTCCTGCCGACGGTCGTCGATCGCTGCCACCGCTTCGACTTCGCGCGGCCGTCGGTCGAGCAGCTCGCCTCCGTCGTGCGCCGCGTCGCCGAGAAGGAGTCGATCGTCGTCGCCCCCGACGCGGTCGCGCTGCTGGCGCGCCACGCGACCGGCTCCTTCCGCGACGCGCTCGGAACGCTCGAGCAGCTCGTGACCTACGCGGGCAGCGAGATCGCCACCGAGGACGTGCTCGCGGTGCTCGGCGTCGCCGATGCCGACCTGCTCTTCGCCGCTGTCGACGCGGTCGGCGCCGGCGATTCGCGCGCGGCGCTGCTCGCCGCCGCGCGCCTTGCCCGGAGCGGCCGCGACGCGCTCGGGTTCGTCCGCGACCTCGAGGCCCACGCGCGCGACCTCATGGTCGTCCAGGCGCTCGGCGAGGTCCCGGCGGAGCTGCGCATCACGCCCGAGCGCGACGCGCGGCTCGCCGATCAGGCGCAGCGCATCGGGACCGCCGCCGTGACGCGGCTGCTCGACCTCCTCGCGGCCGCGCTGGAGGCGACGAGCAACAAGTCCGACGCGCGCACGCAGCTCGAGCTCGCGCTCGTGAAGGCCGCCGCGCCCGCCGTCGACCCGACGACGCAGGCGCTCGCCCAGCGCATCGAGCGCCTCGAGGCGGCGCTCGCCGCCGCGAGCGCGGGGGCCCACGCGCCGCCGCGCGCCGAGTCCCCGGCGCCGCCGAGCGAGCCCGCGCCGGGGCCGGAGTCCCCGCCGCCGCCGACGCCCTACCCGACGCCCGAGGCGCCCGTGCCGCCGACCGACCCGCCGCCGGCCGCCGCCGAGGCCAACGGCGCGGCGCATCCCGTCGCGGTCGCGGTCGCGCCGCACGGCGGCCCCGAGCTCGAGCTCGACGGCCTGCGGCGCGTGTGGCCCGCGGTCATCGAGGCGCTGCTCGCGTCGGGCAACCGGATCTGCGCCGCGGCGCTCAGCGAGGCCGAGCCGGTCGCCGTCGAGGACGGCCGGGTGACCGTCGCGTTCCCCGCGACCGCCGACTACCAGCGCAAACGCGCCGACGACGAGGACTACCGCGCCTGCGTCGCCGCGGCGCTGCGCGAGGTCACGGGCGCACAACCGCGGATCGAGTACGTGCTCGCGGACGTCGCGCGCCCCGGCACCGCGGAGCACGAGGCCCCGCCGCTGTCGGAGGACGAGCTGGTCAGGCGCTTCGTGTCAGAGTTCGACGCCGAGGAGATCCACCCCGAGAGCGAGGCCCGCTGATGCCCCAGCCGAACATGAACCAGATGATGAAGCAGGTTCAGAAGATGCAGCAGGACATGATGAAGGCGCAGGAGCAGCTGGCCGCCGAGACCGTGCAGGCCTCCGCCGGGGGCGGCATGGTGACCGTCACGATCACGGGCGACCTCGTCGTCAAGGACATCGCGATCGACCCCGACGCGATCGATCCCGAGGACGCGGAGCTCCTGCAGGACATGGTCATCGCGGCCGTCAACGAGGCGATCCGCCAGGCGCAGGAGCTCGCCGCCACGAAGATGGGCGGCCTCACCGGGGGCCTGGACCTCGGCGCGCTCGGCGGCCCCGGCGGCCTGCCGGGCCTCGGGCTCTGACCGCTCTGTACGCACCGCCTCTCCAGCGCCTCGTCACCGAGCTCGGCAAGCTGCCGGGGATCGGCGCGCGCACGGCGCAGCGCCTGGCGTTCCACATCCTGCGCGCATCCCCGCAGGACGCGACGGCGCTCGCCGACGCGATCCGCGAGGTCAAGGAGCGCATCGGGTTCTGTGAGGTCTGCTTCAACCTCGCGGAGGGCCCGCGCTGCCGGATCTGCCAGGACGACCGCCGCGATCCGGGGCTCATCTGCGTCGTCGAGGAGGCGGGCGACGTCATCTCCGTCGAGCGCACGCACGAGTACCACGGCCGCTACCACGTGCTCGGCGGAGCGCTGTCGCCGATCGACGGCGTCGATCCCGACGACCTGAGGATCGCCGAGCTCTACCGCCGCGTCGTCGATCCCTCCGATCCGGTGCGCGAGGTCGTGCTCGCCACGAACCCGACGACGACCGGCGAGGCGACGGCGCTGCACCTCGCCGACGCGCTGCGCGAGCGCGCCCCCGAGGTCGTCGTGACCCGCCTCGCCAGCGGGCTGCCCGTCGGCGGCGATCTCGAGTACGCCGACGAGGTCACCCTCGGCAAGGCGTTCTCGGGGCGCCGGCGGCTCTAGCCCTCGATCTGGATCGGCTCGCGCGACCCGCGCGTGAGCCGGCGCAGCGCGGCGATCCGCTTCAGCGACGAGACGACGCGGTCTGCGGGGATCGCGCCGCTGGAGACGGCCGCGACGACCGCCCGGTAGGCCTCGTCCTGCTGCGCGCGGCCGCCCGGCACGACGAGCATGTCGACCCCCGCCTTCAGCGCCGCGACCGCCGCGTCGCCGACGCTGCCGCCGGTCGTCGCCGTCGTCGCGACGAGGTCCGCCGAGACGATCGCGCCCTCGAAGCCGAGCCGGTCGCGCAGCTCCTTGACGGCCTCGGGCAGCAGCGTCGCGGGCGTGACGCTGTCGAAGGCGACGTAGATGGCGTTCGACATCTGGATCGCGGGCGCGGCCCCGCTGCCGTCGGCGACGGCGGCGAACGGCGTCATGTCGCCGTCGCGCAGCTCCTCGAGGCCCAGGCCGACGGGGGCGGGGCCCGAGCTCGGGTCCTGCGACGCGGCGCCGTCGCCGGGAAACGGGCTGACGGCGCTCGCGATGCCGGCCTCGCGATAGCCGGCGACCGACGCCTTCACCGCGCGCGCGACGCGGCGCGGCGTGTCGGCGAAGGCGCGGCCCTGGCCTGGTCCCCCGGCGACCGCGACGTCCGCGTTCGGTGCGAGCGTCAGCCCGACGCCCAGCGCCTTGAGCTGCTCGCCCGCGGCGCGGGCGCTGGCCTGCATCTCGCGCGTCTTGCGCGCACCGACGTCGACCTGGCCGTCCGGCGCGAGGTTCGGGAAGGCGCTGAACTCGTCGCCCTCCTGCGCGGCGGCGACGATCGGCGCCGGGTGATCGGCGTCGCGCGCGACGTCGTAGATCTTCGCCGTGAGCGCCGCGAGCTGCTGGGGCTGCTCGTAGTTCTGGTTGCCGAGCAGAACCGCGCCGTAGGGGCGGGCGCCGAGGCGCTCGAAGAACGTCCCCTCCGGGCGGGTCCCGCGGAAGCCGACCGCGAAGAGGCCCGCGACCGCGTCGCCGGGCGCCCGGCGCAGGTCGTCGGCGCTCGGCGCGGACGGGTCCGAGCCGCCGCTGCGGACCTGCCGGCGGGCGCCGAGCACGGGCGTCAGCGTGTCGAGCAGCGACCCGCCGCCGCCGCCGCGGTCCTCGTTGCCGAAGCGCGATCCGGCCTCGACGACCGGCTCGTCGTCGCCGCCGCGCAAAAACAGCAGCCAGACCGCCCCGGCGAGCACGAGCGCGACCGCCGCGAGGAGCACGCCGAGGCGTGCGCGAGGGGGGAGCGCGCTCACTCGGTAGCCTCCGCTGCCGTCATGTCAGGCACCGTCGTCATGAAGTTCGGAGGCACCTCCGTCGCAGATGCCGAGCGTCTCAAGCGCGCCGCGCGGCGGATCGTCGCCAAGCGCGAGGCCGGCAACCGCGTCGTCGCGGTGCTCAGCGCGCGCGGGAAGACCACCGATTTCCTCATCGCCGAGGCGCAGGAGATCTCACCGACTCCGGACCCGCGCGAGATGGACATGCTGCTGTCCACCGGCGAGCGCCAGTCGTGCGCGTTGTGCGCGATGGCGATCAACGACCTCGGGCACCGCGCGATCTCCCTGACCGGGTCACAGGCGGGCATCGTGACAGACACGTCGCACACGAAGGCGAGGATCCTAGATGTCCGCGCCGATCGGATCCGCGCCGCCCTCGACGAGGACTCGATCGTGCTCGTCGCGGGCTTCCAGGGCGTGTCGACCGCGAAGGACGTCACGACGCTCGGTCGCGGCGGATCGGACACGACGGCGGTCGCGCTGGCGGCCGCGATCGGGGCCGACGTCTGCGAGATCTACACCGACGTCGCGGGCGTCTTCAGCGCCGATCCGCGGATCGTCCCCGACGCCCGCAAGCTGCCGGTCGTCTCGTTCGAGGAGATGCTCGAGATGTCGGCCTCCGGCGCCGGCGTCCTGCAGCTGCGCTCCGTCGAGTACGCCCGCAACCACGGCGTGCGGATCCACTGCCGGTCGAGCTTCACCGATGACCCCGGTACCGTGGTGGTCGGAGACGAGGAGACCGTGGAACAACCGCTCATCACAGCCGTGACGCATTCGACCGAGGAGGCCCGGGTGACGCTCAAGGGCATCCCCGACGTGCCCGGCATCGCCGGCCGCATCGCCACGGTCCTCGCCGTGGCGAACGTCAACATCGACATGATCATCCAGAACGAGCCCATCTCCGAGGGCGCGGTCGCCGACATGTCGTTCACCGTTCCGCGCGCGGACCTCACCGACGCGCGGGCCGCGCTCGCGCTGCTCGCCGAGGAGCTCGGCCTCGAGATCCAGACCGACGAGGCGATGGGCAAGGTCTCGGTCATCGGCGCCGGGATGAAGTCCCATCCGGGCGTCGCCGCGAAGGTCTTCACGACGCTCGGCGACGAGGCGATCAACATCGAGATGATCTCGACCTCGCCGATCAAGATCTCGTGCGTCATCTCCGGCGAGGCGGTGCCGGTCGCGGTGCGCGCCCTGCACGCCGCCTTCGAGCTGTCGGGGCGCGACACGATCCGGCCCGAGCGGCCGTTCGGGGAGTTCGTATGAGCCTGCGCGTCGCCGTCGTGGGAGCCACCGGTGCGGTCGGCACGGTGATGCTGCGCCTGCTGCGCGAGCGCGGGTTTCCCGCCCGCGAGATCGTCCCCTTCGCCTCCGAGCGCTCGGTCGGCCGCGAGCTCGACGGCGGGCTCGTCGTCGCGCCGCTGACCGACGAGACCGTCCGCGGCTTCGACGTCGCGCTCTTCTCCGCGGGCGCGACGCGCTCGCGCGAGTGGGCGCAGCGCTTCGTCGACGGCGGCGCCGTCGTCGTCGACAACTCCAGCGCCTTCCGCCTGCACGACGACGTCCCGCTCGTCGTCTCCGAGGTCAACCCGGAGGCGCTCGACGGCCACCGCGGGATCGTCGCCAACCCGAACTGCACGACGATGGTCGCGATGCTGCCGCTCAAGGCGCTGCACGACGAGTTCGACCTGCGCGCGATGGTGGCCACGAGCTACCAGGCGGCCGGCGGCGCGGGGCAGAAGGGGATCGACGAGCTCGCCGAGCAGGTCGCCCCGCTGGCCGCCGACGTCGAGCAGCTCTGCGACGACGGCGCCGCGGCCGCGGGCAAGGTCTCGCATTCGGTGCACGCCGCAACGCTCGCCTTCAACGTCGTGCCGCTGCTCGGCACGCTCGGCGAGGACGGCCACACCGACGAGGAGCGCAAGCTCCGCGACGAGTCGCGCAAGATCCTCGCGATCGCGGATCTCGCCGTCTCGCCGACGTGCGTGCGGGTGCCGGTGATGGTCGGCCACGGCGTCGCGGTCCGCGCGACGTTCGCCCGCGAGCCCGACCTCGAGCGCGCGCTCGACGTCCTGCGCGCCTTCCCGAACCTCGTCGTCGACGACGTCCCGACGCCGCTGGAGTACGCCGGCCGCGACGAGGTCGCCGTCGGCCGCGTCCGCCGCGACCTCGCCGACCCCAACGCCCTGAACTTCTTCGTCGTCGGCGACAACCTGCTCAAGGGCGCGGCGCTGAACACCGTGCAGCTCGCCGAGGTCCTGCACGAGCGCGGGCTCGTCGGCGCGCGCGTCTCGTAGCTGCTGCTCGCTCGCGGGGCAGCGCGCCCGGTGCGGCGGGGGGCAGGGCGTCCGGTGCGGTGGGGCGGACCCCAACTGCATCACTGAGGGTGCGTCAGGGCGGTCGGCGCTCTTGCGGAACGCCGCGATCGACCGGCCTCGCGAGCACCTGAGTCGCCTTTCCCCTGTCATAGGGGGGCGAAAGCGACTCAGGTCCGGAGTCGGGGCGATCGTGTCGAACCGAGGGGTCGTATGGCCACCTGAGTCGACACGACCGCTCGCGCGAGGTCTCGCGGGCGCCCCGCCGGCCTACCCGGCAGCCACCACCGGGTATGCGGGCAATGGGCTCGTGAAGCCGAGCTTCGACGCCGCGGCGTCGAGCGTGGCGCTCACGGCAGGCGCGTCCTTGCCCAGCGCGGTCTGCAGCGACTTCAGGTCGGCCGCGCTGAGCTCGCCGATGAGCCCCCAGGAAAACGCGACGCCCTCCGACAGCGCGGTCGCGTCGCTCGCGCCCTCGACCGCGTACTTCTTCGTCGCCAGCGCGAAGATCCGGTTCATCGCGCCGCGCGTCTCGGCCGCTGCGGCATCCAGGGCGGCCGCGTCGTTGGCCTCGACGGCCGCGCGCGCCTCGGTGATCCCGTCGATGACGGCGTTGCCGAGCGACTGCTCGTCCATCCCGAAGTCGGCGGCGCGCTTGGCGGCCGTCGCGATGACGCCCTCGCCGCCGGCGGTGAAGTAGGCCCAGACCTCGTCGACGTTGTGGATCGCGCCCTCCTGCGGATCGAGCTCACCGGCGGCGAGCTTCTCCTTCGCGCCGTCGAACTCCTCGAGCGCGTGGACCTTCAGCGCGACGACCATGCCCTTGTCGATCCACTCGACGCGCTGCTCGTCGGTGAGCTTCGCCGCCGTCCCGCTGCCGGCGAGCGCGTGCGCGACGCGCGCACCCGAGGGGTGCTCCTCGACGAAGCCGGCGAGCGTGCGGTTCGTGCCGTCGCTCTTCTTGGAGTTCTGGCCCTGCGACCAGATCTTCTCGGCTGCCGCGAAGTCCGGCTTCGCGCCGCCCTCGGGCTCGATGAGCGCCCGGATCGCGGCGACGTCCTGGCCGATCGCGGCGTTGCCGCTGACGTCGGAGGTCGGGGTGTAGCTCGCGGCGGCCGCGGCTGTCGACTTCGCCGCGGGCGCCGCGGGCGCCGCCGCGTCGTCGCCGTCCGACCCGCATCCGGCCAGCAGCAATCCGCACGCCGCGGCAGCGGCGATCCATCGGTACATGTGCGTCCCCCTGGTCAGCGGGCCTCGTTAGGAAGCCCTAATTAGGCCAACCTAAACAGGCCGCTTCGCAGAACGCAAGCGCGGCCTCTTGTGGCGTTATCGCGCGCGTGCTAGTCCGGAGAGCTCGCGGCGGTTGTGCACCCCGAGCTTGCGGAACACCGCGCGGGCGTGGGTGCGAACCGTCTCCACGCTGACGCACAGGGCGGCGGCGATCTCGCCGTTGGAGCGGCCGAGCTGCAGCTGGTCGAGGACGTCGGCCTCGCGCGGGGTCAGGACGTCGGGCAGCAGGCCGGCGGCCGGGCTCGCGGGACTCGAGTAGGGCAGGACGTGCAGGCCGCGCGACGCGAGGTGGATCGTGTTCAGGACGTCGCGGCCCTCGACGTCCTTGCCGAGGCAGGCCGTCGCGCCGAGCGCCAGCAGCTGGCTGCACTCGCCGGGCGTCGGGTGGTTGGCGAGGACGATGACGTGCGTGTCCGGGTGGGCGGCGTTCAGGCGCCGCAGCTCGGCGGGCGCGCGGAGGGCGCCGAAGTTCACGATCGCGACCCGCGGCGCGTGCTCGCCGATGAGCGCGTCGAGCTCCTCGGCGGCGACGTCGGTGGCGACGACCCGGAGGTGGGGGTCGGCGGCGATGAGGCTGCGCAGGCCGGCGCCGATGAGGTCCTCGAAGCGCGAGAGCAGGATCGTGACGGGCTCGCGGGCGTTCACACCGCCCTTATCGGCAGGCACGGCCGATCGCACGAGGCGGGGGTGAAGGCCGCCTCCCCCGAAGATCACCCCTCGCGGGGTACGACGCGCGGGCCGCGAGCCGCCACCATGGCAATCGACATTCGGGCGGCGCACCGGGGGACCAGGGGTCGGGGGATCCAGGGGAACCAGGGGGACGGCAGCAGGACATGGGGTACGCAGGAAAAGAGGGCCTCCGGGCCCTCTTTTTCATGCCCAGGTCAGGACCCCTGCTCGTCCTCGGGCGGCGTGATCGTCGCCCGCAGCCGTGCCCGCGCGGCGTCGATGCGATGTGCCGCCTGCTCGCCGGTCACCGGCGGCGGCGGCGGCTCGAACGGCCCCGCGGGCTCGGGATCCTGATCGGTCAGGCCGAGGCGGCGGCGCACGTCGGCCGCCAGCCGGCGCGCCGCGGCGCGCCTACCCTCCAGCGGTGGGCGCATCGACACCGGCGACGACCGAGGTCGTCCAGTCGATGACCGAGGTGGGCTTCACGACGTGGCGGCCGAGGCCGAGGTCGCCGGGCGACAGCCCGAGCGCGAGGCCGACGAGCTGGGGGAGATGCAGGACCGGCATGTCGAGCTTGCGGCCGACGACGCGCGCGGCGAGCGGCTGCTGGAGGTCGAGGTTGAGGTGGCACAGCGGGCACGGCGTGACGAGGCAGTCGGCGGCGGCGTCGACGGCGTCGCCGAGGTGGCGGCCGGCCTGCGCCAGCGACGCCTCCTTGTTCATCGTGATGATCGGGAAGCCGCAGCACTTGTGCGAGCCGGCGTAGTCGATGACCGTGCCGCCGAGCGCGTCGATGACCATGTCGAGGTAGCGGTCGCGCGGGTGCTCCTCGTCGATGTGCAGGCGCTCGGCCGGCCGCACGATGTAGCAGCCGTAGAACGGGCCGACGCGCAGGTCGGTCAGCGGCCGCGTCACACGCGAGCGCAGCTCGTCGAGGCCGAGCTCCTCGACGAGCAGCCACAGGAGGTTCTTGTTCGTCAGGCCCTTCTCGTAGGTCAGGCCCTCGCCGGCGAGCGTCTCGTTGATGTGCGCGCGGTACTCGGCGTTGGCGTCGAGGCGCTCCTGGCACTCGGACTGTGCGCCCTGGCAGGTCGAGCAGATGTTCATCATGAGCGTCGTGCCCTCGGCCTGCTGGGCGAGTGCGAACGTCCGCGCGTTCAACGTGTCGGCCAGCTCCTGGTTGTGCTCGGCGATGACGCCCGCGCCGCAGCAGGACGCGCGGTCCAGCGCGACGAGCTCGATGTCGAGCAGCGGCGCGATCTTCGCCATCGAGCCGTGCAGCTCGGGCGTGAAGCCGCGTGAGACGCAGCCGGGCCAGTAGGCGACCTTCACGTGATTTCCTCAGTCCTCGTCGTAGCCGGTGATGTAGAGGTTGAGCTCCACGCGCTCGGGGTGGCTGTCGACCTCCTTGTAGATCCTGTCGATCTGCTGCAGGTCGCTCTTGGCGAGCTTGTGCGGCTTGAGCACCGCAGCGGGCGTGACCTTGCGGCGCAGCAGCGCCTTGGCGATCGACGGCAGCGAGCTCGACAGCTCCTTGGCCGCGGACGGCTTGAACTTCGCCAGCGGGGAGTCGCCGCCGTAGGAGCGTGGCAGCAGCTCGGCCTCGTTGAGCAGGCCGTACTTGTGCACGAGCGAGACGAAGGCCTGCTCGTGGCGCTCGCCGTTGTTGCGGTCCTCGATGTCGTGATCGCTGCCCGCGCGGCGGCGCAGGCGCATGATCTGGTTCATCGGCGCGACGTCCTTCGGGCAGGCGTCGATGCACATGAAGCAGTGGGTGCAGTCGTAGATGCCGTGCGGGTCCTCGGCGAGGTCCTTCAGGCGCTCGTAGTGCTGGTCGTCGCGCGGGTCGCCGACGAAGCGGTAGGCCTTCGCCAGCGCAGCGGGCCCGACGAACTTCGGGTCGACCTCCATCGCGAGGCAGTCCGAGACGCAGGCGCCGCACTGGATGCAGGCCATCGTCTGCGTGACGTCGACCATCGTCTCGCGCGGCACGATGTACTCGCGCTCGGGCACCGGCTGCTTGGCGATGAGCCACGGGGTGACGCGCCGGATCTTCTTCCAGTGCACCGCCTCCATGTCGACGATGAGGTCCTTGATGACGGGCATGTTGCCCATCGGCTCGACCTCGATGACGCCGTCGGCGGCGGCGCGCTGGGCCTTGTCGAGATGGGTGTTGCAGGCGAGGCCGGGCCTGCCGTTGATGCGCACGCCGCAGGAGCCGCAGATCGCGGCGCGGCAGGAGCAGCGGATCCCGATCGAGCCGTCGAAGCGGGCCTTGGCCTGGAGGATCGCCTCGAGCACCGAGCGGTGCGGCTCGAGGTCGATCGTGTGCTCCTCCCAGTACGGCGCGTCGCCGGACTCCGGGTCGTAGCGGCGCAGTCTCAGCGTGAACTCGGGCAACTCAGTACTTCCTGACTTCGGGCTGCCAGCGCGTGATCGTCACCGGCGAGTAGGAGATCTCCGGCTCGCCGTCGTCACCGCGCGTGACGTTGATGTGCTTGAGCCACTCGTCGTCGTCGCGCTCGGGGTAGTCCGTGCGGAACTGCGCGCCGCGCGACTCCTTGCGCTCGATCGCCGAGACGACCGTCGCATCGGCGCAGTCGAGCATGTAGCTGAGCTCGATCGCCCCGAGGACGTCCTGGTTGAAGACGGTGCCGCGGTCGTCGATGTAGGCGGAGTCGGCCTCCTCCTTGAGGCGGTGCACGATCTCGTGGGCCTTCTGCAGGCCCTCCTCGTCGCGGTAGACGGCGACGTACTCGTTCATCGTCTGGCCGAGCTCGTCCTTGATCTCCGAGATCCGCCGGCCGCCGCGCTCGCGGGCGATGATCGAGTCGATCCGGTCGACGTCCTCGCGCAGCCGCGACGCGGGCGTGTGCGGCATCGCCATCTCCTTGCCGCGGGCGGCGGCGTGCTCGCCGGAGCGGCGGCCGAAGATCAGCGTGTCCAGCAGCGAGTTGGCGCCGAGCCGGTTGCCGCCGTGGACCGAGACGCAGGCGACCTCGCCGGCGGCGTAGAGCCCGGTGACCGGCGTCTGGCCGTCGGAGTCGGTCTTCACGCCGCCCATGATGTAGTGCTGCCCCGGGCGGATCATGATCGGCTCGCGCGTGATGTCCGTGCCGGCGAAGTCGCGCCCGATGTTCACGATCTCGCGCAGCGCCTCGTGGATGCGCTTGCGCGGGACGACCGTGATGTCGAGGTAGATGCCCTGGCCGTCGGCGCCGACCCCGCGTCCCTCGTTGATCTCCGTCTGCTCGGCGCGCGAGACGACGTCGCGGGAGGCGAGCTCCATCTTGTTGGGCGCGTAGTCCTCCATGAAGCGCCGGCCCTCGGAGTTCAGGAGGTGCGCGCCCTCGCCGCGGGCGCCCTCGGTGATGAGGAAGCCGTTCTCGGCGAGCGTCGTCGGGTGGTACTGGACCATCTCCATGTCCATGATCGGCGCGCCCGCGCCGTAGGCCTGGGCGATCCCGTCGCCGGTGCAGATCAGCGCGTTCGTCGTCGGCTTGTAGCACTGGCCGTTGCCGCCGGAGCAGAGGATCACGGACTTCGCGTCGAAGACCTCCATCGCGCCGCTGCGGATGTCGCGCGCGACGGCGCCGGCGCAGTGGCCGTCGGGGTGGATGATGAGCGAGGTCGCGAACCACTCCTCGAAGCGGTCGACGGTCTCGTGGTGGCGCATGAGCTGCTCGTAGAGGACGTGGAGGATCGCCTGGCCGGTGATGTCGGCGACGTAGGCGGTGCGCTTCTTCGAGGCGCCGCCGAAGGCGCGCAGGTCGAGCTCGCCCTGCTCGTTGCGGTGGAACGTCACGCCGATGTGCTCGAGGTGCATCGCCTCGCCGGGCGCCTCGCTGCACATGATCTCGATGGCGTCCTGGTCGCCGAGGTAGTCCGAGCCCTTGACGGTGTCGTAGGCGTGCTCGGTCCAGTCGTCGTCGATCGCGATCGCGGCGTTGATGCCGCCCGCGGCGGCGACCGAGTGCGAGCGCACCGGGTGGACCTTGCTCATGATCGCCACGGACGCTCCGGCCTCCGCTGCGGCGAGGGCGGCACGCTGTCCGGCAAGGCCGGCGCCGATGATGAGCACGTCGTGAGCGGGCACGGCGTCGGACTCTATTCGGTCGCGAGAATCGGCTGCCGCTTGTCCCGCGACCGCCGAATTGCTATGCGATTCGCTGCGGCAGCGCGGCGCTCAGGGCGCGCCGGACCTGCTCGATCGTGACGACGCCGCGCAGCACGCCGTCGGCGTCGACGGCCATGAGCGCGCCGCGCTCGCGCAGTCCCTCGTCGCCGAGCAGCGCCTCCAGCGGGCGGTCGGACGGGACGCGCCAGTGCTCGGCGTCATCGGCCTCGACGAGCTCGCCGACGAGCAGCGCGGGGCGGCCGGCGACGATCTCCGCGTGGACGCGCGGCTCGCGCACGACGCCGATGAAGCGGCCGCGCTCGTCGACGACCGGGAACCAGTCCCAGCGATAGCGCAGGAAGTACTCGTCCTCGGCCTGCGCGACGGTCGCCGAGGCCGGCATCGAGACCGGCTGGGCGTCCATGATGTCGGCCACGGTGATGCCGTCGATGCGCTCGGTGAAGGCCGTCGACGCGACCGCGGCGCGCGCGGACTGCGCGATGAACCAGCCCAGGACGCCGAGCCAGATCCCGTCGATGACGTTGTCGCCGCCGCTCGCGACGAGAAAGATGCCGAAGCCGATCATGAGGTAGGCGAAGCCGAGCCCGACGCGCCCGGCGAAGCGCGTCGCGCTGTTGCGATCGCCGGTGATCTTCCACGCCAGCGCGCGCGCCAGGCGCCCGCCGTCCAGCGGGTAGGCGGGGACGAGGTTGAAGACGAACAGGAAGCCGTTCATGACGACGAGGAAGCCGAGCAGTGCGAGCACGGGCGAGACGTCGGCGTCGCCGTCCAGGCGCGCGACGTCGAGCGCGGCGCCGCTGGAGAGCACCGCCCCGAGCCCGATGCAGAGGCCGACGATCAGCAGCGTCACCGCCGGGCCCGCGGCGGCGACCTTGAACTCCGTGCCGGGCGAATCTGTGTCGCGGCTCATCTTCGCGACGCCGCCGAAGAACCAGAGGTCGATGCCGCTGATGCCGATCCCGAGGCGGCGGGCGACGAGCGCATGGCCGAGCTCGTGCAGGACGAGCGAGAAGAAGAAGAGGAAGACGGCGCAGACGGCGACGACGTAGGCCTCCGTCGTGGAGCCCCCCAGGACATCCTGGAAGTAGTCCGAGACGATGTAGATGAAGAAGAAGAGGACGAAGAACCAGCTCGGGCTCGCGCCGATGCGGATGCCGAAGATGCGCGCGAGCTGAATCGAGTTGCCGGTTCCCAGCATGCGGTCACATCGTCGCAGGCGTGCGCATGCGACGATCGAGCGGTGGAGCCCGACGACCTCTACGGCCTGCCGCTGGCCCGGTTCATCCCCGAGCGCGCGGCGACGGCGAAGGCGTTGCGCGCCGAGGGCCGCCGCGACGAGGCGGCCGAGGTCGCGAAGCTCCGCAAGCCGTCGGCGGCGGCGTGGGCGGTCAACCAGCTCGTGCGCACCCAGGGCCGCGCCGTCTCCGAGCTCTTCGACGCCGGCGACGCCGTGCGCGGCGCGCAATCAGAGGTGCTCGCGGGAGCCGGCGACGCTGCCGCTCTGCGCGACGCCGGCGCGCGCGAGCGCGATGCCGTCTCCGCGCTCGTGGAGCGGGCGCGCGGGCTGCTGAGCGAGCAGGGGCAGGAGCTCAGCGCGACGACGCTCGAGCGCGTCGCCGACACGCTGCACGCGGCGGCGCTGGATGACGCGTCGCGCGAGCAGGTTCGCAACGGGCGCCTGGAGCGCGAGCTGCAGCACATCGGGCTCGGGCTGGGGGAGGGGCCGGCCGTCGCGCGCGTCGCGCCGGCGCCGGCGCCGGCCGCGCCGGAGAAGCCCACGGCCGCGGAGAGGCGGGCGGCGAAGGAGCGCGCTGCGGCCGAGGAGGCGCAGCGCAGGGCCGCGCGCGCCGCCGCGGCGGCGGCCACGAAGCGCGCCGCGCGCGCGGAGGCGGCGCTGCAGGCGGCGCAGGAGCGCCGGGAGCGGGCCGCCGCTGCGCTGGCGGAGGCCGACGAGGCGCTGGAGGCGGCCGCCGCGGAGGCCGAGGAGGCGCGGGCCGCGCTGGAGTAGTCGTTTCCTCGCGGCGTCGTCCGGGCCCGCCGCGCTTCCTGCATCGATGAGGGGATCGAACCGGATCGCCCGCGGGGGTCCGTGCAAAAACCCGGCCTCCGACCGGCTTTTTCCACGAACCCCCTCCCGCGCCGGTGGCAGGGGTGGGGCGAATAATGCCCGCGTAGCGACACCAATTCGACCCACCCTCCACGAAAGGTCCGCCCGCAGGCCGAAACGCTTCCCTCAATGCCGCAGGAAGCGCGACGAACCCAGCCACACCCCGCGAGTCACACCGGCGTGTGCCGCGCCACGATCGCCTCGCAGTCGACGCCGGCCGGCAGCGTCCCGTACTGCAACCCCGCGTCGCCGGCCAGCCGCGACGCGCAGAACGCGTCCGCGACGACAGCCGGAGCGAAGCGCACGAGCAACGAGCCCTGCAGCGCCAGCGCCATCCGCTCCACGACCCGCCGCGCCCGCGCCTCCAGCGCCTCGGGATCGGCGAACTCGTCCTGCAGCGACGTCACGAACGCATCGAACCGCGCATCGGCGCCCAACGCGGAGCCGACCTCGTCCATGTACGCCGCCAGCGCCTCGGGCGAGCGGCTCAGCGCGCGCAGGACGTCGAGCGCCATGACGTTGCCCGAGCCCTCCCAGATCGAGGACAGGGGCATCTCCCGGTACAGCCGCGGCATGCCGGACTCCTCGACGTAGCCGTTGCCGCCGAGGCACTCCAGGGCCTCGAAGGCATGACCGGGCCCGCGCTTGCAGACCCAGTACTTGCCGATCGCGGTGCCCAGGCGCTTGAGCTGCCGCGCGGACTCGTCGCCGCGGCCGGCCTCGTCGTAGGCCCGCGCCATCCGCATCGACAGCGCCGTCGCCGCCTCGGACTCGATGCACAGGTCCGCCAGGACGTTCTGCATCAGCGGCTGGTCGGCCAGGCGCCGACCGAACGCCGACCGGTGCGCGGCGTGCCAGGTCGCGTTGGCGACGCCCCAGCGCATCCCGGCGGCCGTCCCGATCATGCAGTCCAGCCGCGTGTGGCCGACCATCTCGATGATCGTCGGCACCCCGCGGCCGGGCTCGCCGACGATCTGCGCCCACGCGCCGTGCAGCTCGATCTCGCTCGACGCGTTGGAGCGGTTGCCGAGCTTGTCCTTCAGGCGCTGCAGGTGCATCGCGTTGCGCGTGCCGTCGGGCAGGATCCGCGGCAGCGCGAAGCAGGTGACGCCGTCGTCTGTCTGTGCGAGGACGAGGAAGAGGTCGCACATCGGCGCCGAGCAGAACCACTTGTGCCCGGTCAGGGCGTACTCGCCATCAGCGCCCAGCGGCGCCGCGCGCGTCGTGTTCGCGCGAACGTCCGAGCCGCCCTGCTTCTCGGTCATCGCCATCCCGCACAGCGCGCTCGCCTTGCGGCCGCCGGCCGGCGCGAGCGACGGCTCGTACGTCGCCGCCGTCAGCCGCGGCTCCCACACCGCCGCGACCTCGGGCTGCACGCGCAGCGCCGGCACTGCCGCGAAGGTCATCGTGATCGGGCAGGCGAAGCCGCCCTCGGCCTGCGCCGCCGTGAGGTACATCGCGGTCCGCGCGACGTGCGCGCCGTCCTCGCGCGACGTCCAGGGGAGCGAATGCAGCTCGTGCGACACCGCGAGAGCCATGAGGTCGTGCCACGCGCGGTGGAACTCGACCTCGTCGATGCGGTGGCCGTAGCGGTCGAACGTCGTGAGCTTCGGCGGGTTCTCGTTGGCCTCGAAGCCCCAGCGGATCGGGTCGCCGCCCCAGATGCGACCAACCTCGCGGACGCGCGCATGGGCCCACCCAGCCCCCTCGCGCTCGAGCGCCTCGATCAGCGCGACGTGGTCGTCGAAGAGGTTGCGGTCCTCCAGCGGCGGGACCTGGTTTGCGACGTCGTGCGTGTGAAACGGTGCCTTCCCGCCCGCGGCGGGCTCGCGCAGCTGATCGACCATGCCCGCAAGTCAATCACCCCGCGGGCGCTCTCAGCGCAGGACCGCCAGCGCCGCGGCGAGCGTCGCGCTCGGGCGCATGACCGACCGGACGCGCGCGGCGTCGGGCCGGTAGTAGCCGCCGATGTCCACGGGCTCGCCCTGCACGGCGGCGAGCTCGGCGACGATCGCCTCCTCGCCGGCCGCGAGGCGCTCGGCAACCGCCGCGAAGCGCGCGGCGAGATCGCCGTCCTCGGCCTGCGTGGCGAGCTCCTGCGCCCAGTACAGCGCGAGGTAGAAGTGGCTGCCGCGGTTGTCGAGCTCGCCGCAGCGCCGCGACGGCGAGCGACCGTGCTCGAGGACGCTGCCGGTCGCCCGGTCCAGCGCCTCGCCGAGCAGCCTCGCGCGCGGGTTGGCGGTCTTCTCGGCGAGCATCTCCAGCGACACCGCGAGCGCGAGGAACTCCCCGAGCGAGTCCCAGCGCAGGTGGTTCTCGCGCAGGAGCTGCGCGACGTGCTTGGGCGCCGACCCGCCGGCGCCCGTCTCGAAGAGCCCGCCGCCGTTCATGAGCGGCACGATCGAGAGCATCTTCGCGCTCGTCCCGAGCTCGAGGATCGGGAAGAGGTCGGTGAGGTAGTCGCGCAGGACGTTGCCGGTGACCGAGATCGTGTCCTCGCCCGCGCGAGCGCGCTGCAGCGTGAAGCGCGTGGCCTCGGCGACCGGCAGGATCTCGATCTGCAGATCGCCCGTGCCGAGCTCGTCGAGGACGGGGCGGACCTTCTTCAGCAGCTCGGCGTCGTGCGGGCGCGTCTCGTCGAGCCAGAAGACCGCCGGCGCGCCCGTCGCGCGGGCACGGCCGACCGCGAGCCGCACCCAGTCCTGGATCGGCGCGTCCTTCGTCTGGCACATCCGCCAGATGTCGCCGGCGTCGACCTCGTGCTCGAGCAGCGCGTCGCCGTCGCCGTCGACGACCCGGACCGTGCCCGCGCTCGCGATCTCGAACGTCTTGTCGTGCGAGCCGTACTCCTCCGCCTGCTGCGCCATGAGGCCGACGTTCGGCGTCGTGCCCATCGTCGCCGGGTCGAAGGCGCCGTGCGCGCGGCAGTGGTCGATCGTCTCGGCGTACAGCGCCGCGTAGGAGGAGTCGGGGATGACGTACTTCGTGTCCTGCTGCTCGCCGGCCGCGTTCCACATCTGCCCCGAGGAGCGGATCGCCGCGGGCATCGAGGCGTCGACGATGACGTCCGACGGCGCGTGGAGGTTCGTGATGCCCTTGTCGGAGTCGACCATCGCGACCGGCGGGCCGGCCGCGAGCGCGGCGTCGACCGCCTCGCGCAGCTCGGGGTGCGCGGCCAGCAGGCTCCCGAGGCCGTCGTTCGGGTTGGCGTCGACACCCTCGTAGACGTCGCCGGCGACGGCGCGCACCGCGTGGCCGAAGATGATCGGGTCGGAGACCTTCATCATCGTCGCCTTCAGGTGCACGGAGAAGAGCACCCCCCGGCGCCGCGCGTCGGCGACCTGCTCGGCGAGGAACTCCTGCAGCGCGGCGCGGCGCATGACCGCGGCGTCGAGCACCTCGCCCGCGAGCACCGGGATGGGCTCCCGGAGCACCGTGACGTTCCCGTCCGCTGCCACGTGCTCGACGCGCACGGCGCCGTCGGCCGCGACCGTCACGGAGCGCTCGGTCGAGCGGAAGTCGCCGCCGGACATCGTCGCGACGTGCGACCCGCTGTCCGCCGACCACGCGCCCATCGAGTGCGGATGCGCGCGGGCGAAGGCCTTGGCCGACGCCGGCGCGCGGCGGTCGGAGTTGCCCTCGCGCAGGACCGGGTTCACGGCGCTGCCCTTGACGGCGTCGTACTTCGCCCGCGCCGGGTCCGAGGGATCGTCCGGGTAGTCCGGGATGGCGTAGCCCTTGGCCTGGAGCTCTGCGATCGCCGCCCGCATCTGCGGCAGCGACGCGCTGATGTTCGGCAGCTTGATGATGTTCGCCGCCGGCGTCCTGGCGAGCTCGCCGAGCTCGGCCAGCGCATCGGGGACCCGCTGCTCGGGCTCGAGCAACTCCGGAAACCGGGCGAGGATCCGGCCGGCGAGCGAGATGTCGCGCAGCTCGACGTCGACGCCGGCGGCCGCGGCGAACGCCCGCACGATCGGCAGCAGCGACGCCGTGGCGAGCGCGGGCGCCTCGTCGGTGTGGGTGTAGATGATCTTCATGAGCGGCCCGACACGCTAGCGTCGGCCGCGCACCATGGCCCACGACGTGACCTTCATTCCCGGCGACGGCACGGGCCCCGAGCTCACCGAGGCGACACGGCGCGTGCTCGAGGCCACCGGCGTCGACTTCAACTGGGACCGCCAGGAGGCGGGCATCGACGCGTACCGCAGGCGCGGCGACCCGTTCCCGCAGGAGACGCTCGCATCGCTGAAGCGCACGGGGGTGGGGATCAAGGGCCCGACGACGACGCCCGTCGGCTCGGGCTTTCGCTCGATCAACGTCCTCCTGCGCAAGGAGCTCGACCTCTACGCGTGCATCCGCCCGTGCAAGGCGCTGGAGGGCGTGCGCACGCGCTTTCCGGAGACCGACGTCGTCATCGTGCGCGAGAACACCGAGGACCTCTACGCGGGCATCGAGTTCGAGCGCGGCACGCCCGCGAACGCGGCGCTGCGCGAGAAGCTCGCCGAGCTCGGCTCCCACGTCCGCGACGACGCAGGCATCTCGATCAAGCCGATCAGCGTCTTCGGGTCAGAGCGGATCGTGCGTCACGCCTTCGACTACGCCGTCACCCACGGCCACCGCAAGGTCGTGGCCGCGCACAAGGCGAACATCATGAAGTTCTCCGACGGCCTGTTCCTCGAGGTCGCGCGCGAGGTCGCCGCCGACTACCCGGCGATCGACTTCGAGGACATCATCATCGACAACCTCTGCAACCAGCTCATCACCTACCCGGAGGATTTCGAGGTCATCGTCCTGCCGAACCTCTACGGCGACATCGTGTCCGATCTCTGCGCCGCGATGATCGGCGGCCTGGGCATGGCCGGCGGCGCGAACGTCGGCGCGGACGCCGCGGTGTTCGAGGCGACGCACGGATCCTCGCCGACGTACGCCGGCAAGAACCGCATGAACCCGACGGCGCTCATGCTGTCGGGCGTCTACATGCTCGATCACCTGCGGGAGACCGCTGCGGCGCGCGCGCTCGAGACCGCGATCGCGACCGTCATACGCAAGGGCGACAAGGTCACATACGATCTGAAGCCCAGTCGAACAGACCCCACCGCCGTCGGCACCAGCGAGTTCGCCGACGCAGTGATCGAGGAGATGAACGCATGACGAACGCCCCAGTGAAGGTCGCGGTAACCGGTGCCGCCGGTCAGATCGGCTACGCGCTGCTGTTCCGTATCGCGTCCGGCCAGTTGCTGGGGCCCGACACCCCCGTGGCGCTGAAGCTCCTCGAGATCCCCCCGGCGATCAAGGCGGCCGAGGGCACGACGCTCGAGCTCACCGACTGCGCCTTCCCGCTGCTGGCATCCGTCGACATCTACGACGATCCGGCCCAGGCCTTCGACGGGGTGAACATCGCGTTGCTCGTCGGCGCGCGCCCGCGCTCGAAGGGCATGGAGCGCGCCGACCTGCTGGAGGCCAACGGCGCGATCTTCAAGCCGCAGGGCGAGGCGCTGAACGCCGGCGCCGCCGATGACGTCAAGGTCCTCGTCGTCGGCAACCCCGCGAACACGAACGCGCTGATCCTCGCGAGCAACGCTCCGGACATCCCGTCCGAGCGGATCACGGCGATGACGCGTCTTGACGAGAATCGCGCGGTCGCGCTGCTCGCCCAGAAGCTCGGGGTCAGCGTCGCGGACGTCAACGACCTCGTCGTGTGGGGCAACCACTCGCCATCGATGTTCCCGGACCTGTTCAACGCGAAGGTGAACGGTGAGCGCGCCGTAGACCAGGTCGACATGGACTGGTACGAGAACGAGTACATCCCGCGCGTCGGCAAGCGCGGAGCCGAGGTCATCGAGGCGCGTGGCGCATCGTCGGCGGCCTCGGCGGCCAACGCGGCGATCGATCACGTCCGCGATTGGGTGAGCGGCGCCGACGGCCTGCGCTCGATGGCCGTCGCCTCCGACGGCTCCTACGGCATCGCGGAGGGCATCATCTCGAGCTTCCCCGTGCGCGTCGCGGGCGGCGGCTACGAGATCGAGCAGGGCCTCGAGGTCGGTGACTTCGCACAGGCGAAGATCGACGCGACCGTCAAGGAGCTGACGGACGAGCGCGCGGCCGTCGAGAAGCTCGGCCTCATCTGACACATCCCGATACGTGTCGGTATCGGGTGACTGGGGAGACTCCGAGGGTCAGGCTGCCACCACGGCCTGACCCCCGGCGCGCCTCAGGCTGCGTGCTTCGGATGCCAGCCGCGGCCGTCCTTCGTCACGAGGCCGTCGTCGGCCAGCGCAGGCAGCACGCGGTACAGGTAGTTCTGCTTGATGCCCATCTTCTCGGCGATCTCCGGGATCGTGATGCCGGGGCTGGCCTTGACGAGCGCCAATGCCTCGGCGCCGCGGGTGCCGCTGCCCTTCGGGCGGCCGCGGCGGCCGGTGCCGGTGCCTTTGGCGCGGCTGCGGCCGCCGGCCGACTTCACGCGCGCGCTCGAGCGGCGGGTCGCGGAGCTCCCGTTGCCGGCAGCGGTGTGCGCGGGAACGCCGTCCAGCGCCGCCGCGGCCGCCTGCAGCCGGTGGTACTCCTCGACCAGCGGCTTGAGCTCCTTCAGCCGCGAGCCGATCTCGTTTCGCTTCTCATCAAGAAAGTCAGCCATGTACATCTCCCCGTCAGGCGGTGACAATTAACAGACAGCGCGGGAGCGTAGCCAATAGCACGGCTGGGAGCGCTGCTAAGGGCAGATCATCACTAGCGAACTTCCAGCATGTCCTTGAGGCGCTGCAGCGACGCCCGCGCTTCCTTGTCCGGAATGCCGCCCACGATCACCTTCGAGGCCGCGGCGCCGAGCGGGCCGAACGGCGTGCGGAACTCGTTGTGGTAGTCGACGCGGGTGTGACCGTCGTGCTCTGTGAGCCTGTCCTCGGTGACGGCCGTCGAGCGCGCCGGCCCGGTTCCGACCCAGCGCGCATACGTCGGCTCGCGCAGATCCTCCAGGCGCCAGCGGACCTTGAAGCCCATCCCGCGCAGGTGCAGCGTCTGGTCCATCCGAAATCCCGGCCGGATCGGACCGGGGTCGACGTAGTCGATGCTGTCGACGATCGTCACCCAGCGCGCCATGCGGTGCGGGTCCATGATCGCGTTCCACACATCCTCGATCGGGGCGGCGATGTCGATGCTGGCGACGACGACGGACAAGAGCGGAAACCTATTGGAGGCGCCTACCGCGCCCGCAGCACGTCGCTCGCCTCCCAGTCGCGCAGCGCGCGCTCGACGGCGCGGTCGAAGCTGTGCAGGCGCACGCCGAGGAGCTCGGGCGCGCGCATGTCGCGCGGCAGCAGATCGCCCGAAAGGCTCTCCATGAGCGGGCCGATGAAGCCGGGATCCTCTCCCGCGATCGCTGCGGCGATCGGCGCGACGATCGGCGTCGCCTCGCGCCCGACGCGCAGCGCCGGGCGGCGGACGAGCATGAGCTCGGCGATCCGCTCGATCATCTCGCCGTAGGTCAGCGCGTCGGGGCCGGCGATGTCGAGCGAGAGCCCGCCCGCGCCGTGCTGCGTCGTCGCCGCGGCGAGCAGGAACGCGCGCACGTCGCGGACGTCGATCGGCTGCGTGCGGTGCTCGCGCCACGCCGGCAGCGGGAGCACGGACATCCGCTCGACGAGGCGGACGAGGAAGCGAAACGAGCGCGAGCTCGCCCCGACGACGATCGACGCGCGCAGCGCGATCGCCTCGGGCATCCCGCCGAGCAGGATGCGCTCGACCTCCAGGCGGCTCTGCAGGTGGCGCGACAGCCGCCGGGCGCCGGGCGCGAGGCCGCCGAGGTAGATCGCGCGGCGCACGCCCGCGCGCTCGGCGGCGCGCACGAAGTTGCGCGCGGCCGCCCGCTCGCGCGCTTCGAAGCCGGCGTCCCCGCCCTCCATCGAGTGCATGAGGAAGTACGCGACGTCGATGCCGTCGAGCGCCTCGTCGAGGCCTGCGCCGGTCACCGCGTCGCCGCGCACGACCGGGACGTCGGCCTTCACGCGCGCCGGGTCGCGCCCGAAGCCGCGCAGCACATGGCCCTCGCGCGCCAGCGCGGGCGCCAGTCCCGAGCCGATCGAGCCGCTGACGCCGGTGAGCAGGATGCGCATGGACGTACCATCGTCGCCCATGGAGCTGCTGCGCAAACTCCGGGCCCGGGCCCGCGAGCTGCTCCCGGAGCCGGCCTTCGACTACTACGACGGCGGCGCCGGCGACGAGCAGACGCTCGCCGAGAACGAGGCGGCGTGGCGCCGCATCTGGCTGCGTCCCCGGGTCATGGTGGACGTCAGCGAGCCCGACCCGGGCTGCACGCTGCTCGGCGAGCGGCTCGCCGCGCCGATCCTGCTCGCGCCGATGGCCGGCCAGCGGCTGCTGCACCCCGACGGCGAGCTTGCGACCGCGCGGGCGGCCGGCGCCGCGGGCATCGTCTACTGCCTGTCCTCGCGCGCGACGACCGACCTCGCCGACGTCGCCGCCGCGGCGACCGGGCCGCTGTGGTTTCAGCTCTACGTCGCCGGTGACCGCGAGCGCAGCGCCCGCGTCCTGGCGCGGGCCGCCGAGCACGGCTTCCGCGCCGTCGTGCTGACCGTCGACATGCCGGTGCCCGGCCGCCGCGAGCGCGAGCTGCGCCACGGCGAGCACGTGCTGCCCGAGGGCGTCGCGATGAGCTCGCACCTCGGGGCGGACGTCCCGGGCGAGACGAAGCCGGTCGGCGGCTGGGACGCGACGCTGACCTGGGCCGACCTGGACTGGGTGCGCAGCGCCTCCGGGCTGCCGGTGCTCGTCAAGGGCGTGCTGACGGGTGAGGACGCGGGCGCGGCGCTGCTGGCCGGCGCCGACGGCATCGTCGTCTCCAACCACGGCGCGCGCCAGCTCGACGGCTGCGTCCCGACGGCGGTCGCGCTGCCGGAGGTCGTCGCCGTCGTGCAGGGCCGGGTGCCGGTGCTCGTCGACGGCGGCATCCGCGACGGCGGCGACGTGGTCCGCGCGCTCGCGCTCGGCGCCGACGCCGTGCTCGTCGGCCGGCCGTACGGGTGGGGCCTGGCGACAGGCGGGCAGGAGGGCGTCGCCGGCGTCATCGCCGCCTTCGACGACGACCTGCGCCGCGTCATGGCGCTGACGGGCTGCCGGACGCTCGCCGACGTCGGCCCCGACCGCGTCCGGCCCGCGTGGAGCTGATCGATTTCGCTCCCAAAGAGCGGGCTGGACGCCACGCCGGGGAGCGAGATTTGCTTGTCGGCAACCTCTTACGGGGAGGGACGGAGAATCGTTCGCCATTTGCGGACTGCCTGATCTCAAAAATTCGTCACGAGCGAGAACCGCCCCGCGCGGCCCCTTGAGCAGCGCGCCGCCGAGTGGTGGGATGACCCCCGTCGAAGGCAATCGAACAAGGGAGCGGACGGGGAGCATGGCGAAGGCGCGAACGACGAAGAAGGTGGTCTGCGAGGACTGCTTCTTTCATCGCAACCTCCTCTGCGCGCTCGAGCTCGGAGAGCCCTGCGCGACGTTCCGCCCGGACACTCCCGAGGGGCTGCGCCCGCCCCAGCAGCTGCGCTTCACGTTCCGCCAGGACCGCCGCGCGCAGGCGGTGTGGGCGTTTCCCAGCGCGCAGGAGCAGGCCGCACTGCACGCGTCCTGAACCGTCGGGTGTGGTGGCCCCCGCGCCGCAGGCATAGAGTCCATGCGTGCGCATCACGGTCCTGGGCAAATCCCCGTCGTGGCCGGATGCGGGCGGGGCATGCAGCGGCTACCTCGTCGAGGACGGCGCTACCTGCCTGCTGCTGGACTGCGGCAGCGGCGTGCTCGCCCAGCTGCGGCGCGTGCGCGCCTATGACGCCGTGGACGCGATCGTCATCTCGCACATGCACTCAGACCATTTCCTCGATGTCGTGCCCTACGGCGCGGCGCTCATGCTCGGGCCGCGCGAACAGCGCCCGCCGCGTATGCCGCTCCTGCTGCCTGCGGGAGGCTGGGACGTCGTGCGCGCCGTCGCCGCGGCAGGGGGCACCGAGCGCCTCGTCGAGGGCGCGTTTCACCCGCGCGAGTACGACGTCGACGGTGGAGAGGACGTCGGCGGCCTGCAGCTGCGCTTCCAGCCCGTCCCACATTTCGTGCCGACGCACGCCGTCGCGGTCAACTCGAACGGCGGCGGACGCTTCGTCTTCGGCGCCGACCACCGCCCCACCCACGCACTCGACACCTTCGCCGACGGCGCCGACCTGCTGATGCTCGAAGCGACGCTCTCCGAGCCTGGTCCCGAGCCACGCGGTCACCTCACGGCGCAGGAGGCGGGCGAACACGCCACGCGCCTCAATGCCGGCAGGCTCGTGCTGACGCACATCTCCGACGAGCTCGACGCGGAGGCCGCGCTCGCGGCCGCCCAGAGCGCCTACGACGGGCCCGTCGAGCTCGCGCAGGCCGGCGCGACGTACGTCGTGTGAGCGCGCGCAGCGACGGGGTACGCTGGCCGCCATGGCCCGCGAGCGCGACCTCTTCGCGAACTTCGAGCGCATGCGCCGCGAGATGGACGAGCTCTTCGGCGACGTCTTCGGCAGCGTCGGGCTCACGTCCCGGCGCACCGGCTTCTCACCCGCCGTCGACGTCTTCTACGCCGACGAGCCGCCGCGCGCGATCGTCCACGCCGAGCTTGCCGGCATCGACGCCGGCGACCTCGGCCTCGAGATCCAGGGCCGCGAGCTGACGCTCACCGGCTACCGCCGCGAGGCGGACGCCGAGGGGCGCGTCTACCAGCAGCTCGAGATCGAGCACGGGCCGTTTCGGCGCACGATCGCGCTCGGCGCCGAGGTCGTCGCCGACCGGGCCCGTGCCACCTACCAGGACGGCATCCTGCGCGTGGAGCTTCCGCTCGCCGATCCCGAGTCGCAGACGCGCAGCGTCCCGATCGAGCGCGGCCACGGCCGCGACCTGACGCCATGATCGACGTCGTCAACGACGGGACCGGCGCGCGCGAGGTCGAGGTCGGCATCCCGCAGGGGCTGCCGCCCGCGCTGCCCGTGCTGCCGCTGCGCGAGACCGTCCCGTTCCCCGACACGCTGACGCCGCTGGCGATCGGCCAGGAGCGCTCGGTCGCGCTCGTCAACGACGTGCTCGCCGGCAACCGCATGCTCGTCATGCTCGCCAGCCGCCAGCCCGATCTCGACGAGCCCTCGCCCGATCAGCTCTACGACGTCGGCGTCGTCGGCATCATCGCCCGGATGCTGCGGGTGCCCGACGGCACGCTGCGCCTGCTCGTCCAGGGCGCCCAGCGCGTGCGCATCGACCGCTGGACGTCGGAGCGGCCCTACCTCGTCGCCGAGATCTCCGAGCTGCCCGACGTCGTCGAGGAGAGCCCCGAGCTCACGGCGCTCATGCGCAACGTGCAGCAGACGTTCTCGCAGATCGTCGAGGCCGTCCCCTACCTGCCCGAGGAGCTGCAGGTCGCGGTCGCCAACGTCGAGGACCCCAACGCGCTGAGCCACCTCATCAGCGGCTCGCTGCGGCTGCCGACCGACGAGAAGCAGGCGCTGCTGGAGGAGCGCAACGTCGCCCGCCGGCTGCGCCGCCTCACCGAGGTGCTCGCGCGCGAGCTCGAGGTCATCTCGATCGGCACCGAGATCCAGAGCCAGGTGCAGTCCGACATGGACCGCACGCAGCGCGAGTTCATCCTGCGCCAGCAGCTCAAGGCCATCCAGGAGGAGCTCGGCGAGTTCGACGAGTCCGCCGCCGAGGCCAACGAGCTGCGCGAGCAGCTCGCCAAGCTCGAGCTTCCCGAGGACGTCCGCAAGCAGGCCGACCGCGAGCTCGGGCGCCTGGAGAACCTGCCGCCGGCCGCCGCCGAGCACGGCGTCATCCGGACCTACCTCGAGTGGATCGCCTCGCTGCCGTGGAACACGTCCACCGAGGACAACCTCGACCTCGAGCACGCCCGCGAGGTCCTCGACGAGGACCACTACGGCCTCGAGCAGGTCAAGGAGCGCATCCTCGAGTTCCTCGCCGTGCGGCGGCTCGTGGGCGAGCGCGACACCGCGTCGCGCGGGACGATCCTGAGCTTCGTCGGGCCGCCCGGCGTCGGCAAGACGTCGCTGGGCAAGTCGATCGCGCGCGCGCTCGGCCGCGAGTTCGAGCGCATCAGCGCGGGCGGCGTGCGCGACGAGGCGGAGATCCGCGGGCACCGGCGTACGTACATCGGCGCGATGCCGGGGACGATCATCCGCGCGCTGCGCGACGCGGGCTCGGACAACCCGCTGTTCATGATCGACGAGATCGACAAGATGGGCTCGGACTTCCGCGGCGACCCGGCCAGCGCGATGCTCGAGGTCCTCGACCCCGAGCAGAACCAGAACTTCCGCGACCACTATCTCGATCTCCCCTTCGACCTCTCGAAGGTCATGTTCATCACGACGGCGAACACGCTGGACACGATCCCCGGGCCCCTGCGCGACCGGATGGAGATCATCGAGATCGCGGGCTACTCCAACGACGAGAAGCTCCAGATCGCCAAGCGCTACCTCGTCCCGCGCCAGGCCGACCGCAACGGCCTCAAGCGCGGGCAGCTGCGGATCACCGACGCCGCGCTGCGCGCCGTCATCGCCGATTACACGCGCGAGGCCGGCGTCCGTGAGCTCGAGCGCCAGATCGGCGCGATCGCCCGCAAGGTCGCGCGCGAGGTCGCCGAGGGCCAGAAGCCGAAGGGCTCGATCGGCGAGGAGCGCGCCCGTGAGCTGCTCGGCCGCAAGCGCTACCACTCCGAGGCCAGGCGGCGCACGCGGGTGCCGGGCGTCGCGACCGGCCTGGCCTGGACGCCGGTCGGCGGCGACGTGCTGTTCATCGAGGCCCAGGCCTACGACGGCGAGGGCAGGCTCCAGATCACCGGGCAGCTCGGCGACGTCATGAAGGAGTCGGCGGCCGCCGCCCTGTCCTACGTGCGCGGCCACCTGCACGAGCTCGCGCCCGACCTGCCGTCGGACTGGTTTCGCACCCACGACATCCACATCCACGTCCCGGCGGGCGCGATCCCGAAGGACGGCCCGAGCGCGGGGATCACGATGGCGACGGCGCTCGCGTCGCTGCTCAGCGGGCGCCACGTGCGCTCCGAGGTGGCGATGACGGGCGAGATCACGCTCACCGGCCAGGTGCTGCCGATCGGCGGGCTGAAGGACAAGGCGCTGGCCGCCCAGCGCAACGGGATCTCCTGCATCATCGCCCCCGCGCTCAACGAGCCCGACACCGACGAGATCCCCGAGCACCTGCGCAAGAAGCTGCAGTTCAGCTTCGTCAGCGAGATCGGCGAGGTCCTCGACGCCGCGCTGGAGCCGCAGCAGGCCGACGCGGACGCGCCGCGCCGGCGCGGGAGCCGGCGGTCTGTGACCACCGAGGACCGGGTATATGCTCGAGATAAGCAAGCGACCCGAGGTGACTGAGATGGCAGCGAAGGACAAGGCCGGCGCCGCTGCAGCCGCCGCGCGCACTGCGCGCGACAACCCCTACCTCCAGCGGATCATCCAGGACGAGGAGCTGCGCGACAACATGGTCGTGGCCTACGAGGCCGCGAAGAACGCCTACGGGCGGCTGAGCAACGGCAAGGCGCCGACGAAGGCCCTCATGGAGGACAAGAAGCTCCACAAGGACATCAAGCGCTCCGCCGACGCGCTGAAGGACGCGACGAGCGCGCTGCGCGACGCGCCGAAGCACTCCAAGCCGAAGGCCAAGCGCAAGGGCGGCATGGGCAAGCTCCTGCTCATCGCGCTGCTCGGCGGCGCCGTCGCCGTCGCGGCGAGCGAGGGCCTGCGCGGCAAGCTGCTCGACGCGCTCTTCGGCGCCGAGGAGGAGTTCGACTACACGTCCAACACGGCGCCCGCGTCCCCGCCGCCGTCGGACGCCGCGTCGGTCACCTGACCTCCGTGCGAATCTGAGCCGCTGTGCCGAGGGCGCCCCGCGGGGCGCCCTCGTCGTTGGCGCGGGCGACGAATCCTGGCCGGCCGGCCAGTGGACGTCTAGGCTGTCGCGAGATGGCGACCACCGGTGAGCGAACGCTGTCGGGCGACAAGGCCGCGCGGATCGTCGATGCGATGCGCGATTCGGTGGCCGAGCGCGGCACGGCCGGCTCGACGTTCGATCAGGTCGCCCGCGCGGCGGGCGTCTCGCGCGGCCTGCTGCACTACTACTTCGGCACGAAGGAGCGCCTGCTCGTCGAGGTCGTGCGGCGCGACTGCGACGTGCGCATGGCGGCGCTCGACGCCCAGCTCGCGCAGGCTCGCACCGCCGACGACTTCATCGCGGTGCTCGTCGCGAACCTCGAGGACGTCATCCGCCACGACCCCGGCTTCGTGACGCTCCTCTTCGAGCTCTTCATCCTCTCGCGCCGCCACGAGGACGTCGCGACCGAGTTCGCCGAGCTCCTGCGCCGCCCCCGCGAGCAGGTCGCAGACCTCCTGCGCGCCAAGCAGGACGAGGGCGTCCTGCACCTCGCCGCCGAACCCGACGCCGTCGTCGACGTCCTCTTCTCGCTCGCCGACGGGATCTGGCTGCGGATGCTCGCCGAGGACCGCGACTTCGGCCCGACGATCGCGGCCGGCATCACCTGCGTGCGCGCGCTGCTCGTCGATCCCGTCTGAGGACCGGGCGCGCCGCTACTCGACGGGCACTTCCTCGCCGCTGACCTCGGCGGCAAGGCGGTCGGCGAAGAGCTTGGCGTTCGCGCCGATGCGATGAAAGACGCCGGGGTCCAGCGGGAGCGTCACGGAGGCGAGCCACGGCGGGTCGGCGATTCCGCGCACCTCGATGCGCAGGTGGACCGTGTTGACGTAGTCGTGCGTCGCGACGAAGCTCAGGTGGTCGTGCTGCGAGCTCCAGGCGCGCTCGCCGTCCCAGCCCTGGCGCTCGGCGTGGAGTTCGTCGAAGTACTCGTGCAGGAGCTGCTCGCTCCACGGCGACTCCGGGCAGACCATCTCGCCGACGATCCCGGGCGCGGCCTCGGCGTCGGCCGTGCTGCGGTTGCCGGCCATCGCCGCACCCTCGAACCCGCGACCGGTGAGGCGCGCCTTCCAGGTCGGCCGGTCGGCCTTGGGATCGTGCGGGTGCGGGATGGGGGTGAGCTCCAACCGGCCGCCGCCGTAGCGCGCTTCGAGGACGAGTGTGTTGGTCATCGGCGTCTGAATCTACCGATCGGCAGACGGCTTGAACCGGGTGCCGATCGTGACGAGCAGATGCAGGATGCCAACTGCGATGAAGAACGCCGTCGGCGCGCTCTCGTCGCTGAATCCGAAGAGGAACGGCGACGCGACAAGTACGGCCGCGAGCGCATAGTCCAGCAGGACGTGCGCCGCGATCGGGATCGAGTTCACGAGCGAGGTGGGCCCGTCGGTGCTCGCTGCGATGACGATGACGAGCACGCCGGCGAGGATCGAGACCGCGACGGCGGCGCCGGAGTCGAAGGCGAGCAGAAACGGCGCGGCGACGAGCAGCACGCCGGCGAGATACTCGATCGCGCCGTGCAGGAAGCGGGAGATGGGACCCTCGCGCAGCATCGCCGCCCGACCCTACCCGCAGCGTCAGTGAAACAGGCGCTCGAGCTTCAGCAGCAGGCGCGGATCGCCCCACGGCCGCATCCGCCCGCGCAGGAAGAGCGCGTGGGGCTGGGCGCGCTGTGAGACGAGCTCGCCGAAGTCGTCCCAGCGCATCCGCAGGCGGACGCTCGGCTTCGCGACGCGGCCCTGGACCGCGGTCTTCCGCGTGCCCTCGAGCAGCAGGTACCAGGGCTCTGCGTCCGGGAACTCCCACTGGATCGTCGTGCCGTGCGGCACCTCCTCGCCGCGGGCGTTGCGCGCGAGCAGGTCGAAGAAGATGCGGACGGTCTGCGGGTCGCGGCCGATCGCGCCGCTGCCCTCGCCGAGCAGCCCGGCGCGCAGCAGCGCCAGCGCGCGCCGGCCGCGCTCGCGCGGCGGGACGTCCATCGGGAAGGGAAAGTGCGCGATCTCGTCGAGCGGCAGGCCGACCGCGCGCAGTCGCGCCTCGTTGGAGCGCGCGCCCTCCTCGAAGAGGTCCTCGAGCGAGAAGCCGAAGCACGAGGTGTAGGTCTCGTCCCAGTTCGGCGGGATCGGCACGCTGAGGGTGTACGGGAGGATCTCGCGGACGATGTCGACGATCGCGTCCTGCGTCCCGCGCGGGTCGGCCTGGTAGAGGTCGGCGAGCAGGCGGACGCCGAAGGCGATGTGGCGCTGCTCGTCGAGCGCGACGTTGCGGATGCCCTCGCGGAAGCCCGGCATGAGGTCCAGGCGCTCGAGCGAGGCCTCGATCATGTGCTGCCCGGGCTGGGCGAGCGTCCCCTCGACGACGACGTGGTAGAGCGTCACGGCCTTGGCGAGCGTGCGCGCCGAGCGGTCTGAGCGCAGCTCGTCGGCCATCCTGTCGAGGCGGCCGAAGGTCTTGCGGTGCCCCCAGGTGAGCGTCGGGGCGGTCGAGCGCAGCCCGTCGCCCAGCGAGCCGTCACCGATGCCGACGACCTCGTGCATGAAGCGATGAAAGAAGACCGAGTGGCGCGCCTCGTCGACCTGCTGCGTGGCGAGAAAGTACTTCTGCTCCTCCAGCGGCGCGGCGTCGATGTACGGCGAGAGGTTGTCGGTGACCGAGTCCTCGCCGTGGAAGAAGAGCGTGTAGAGCCAGAGCGCGCCGCGGCGCTGCTCGGGCGTGAAGCGCTCGTGCCAGTCGATGCGGTCCTGCGAGAAGTCGATCTCGGTCGCCGACCAGTTGCCGCGCTCCCAGCGCGCGTAGAGGTCGGCGTAGTCGATCTGCTCCGTCGCGGCGGGAACGGTCACGGCCATGGACGACCTCCGGAAGCGAGACTGGCTGGCTGGCCAAACATATCCGAGCGCGCGACCACGGGGCGGCGCGCCCGGCCTACGCCGTGGCGAGCTTCGGTGACTGCCACGGCTGCGCGAGCGCGGCCGCGAGCATGTCGCCGAGCTCGGCGACGAGGACGCGCTCCTGGGCGAGCGAGTCGCGATCGCGGACCGTGACGGTGCGGTCCTCGAGCGTCTGGTGGTCGACGGTGACGCAGAAGGGCGTGCCGATCTCGTCCTGGCGGCGGTAGCGCTTGCCGATCGAGCCGCCCTCGTCGTACTCGGTCTGCATCCGCCCGCGCAGCACGTGATGGATCTCGTGCGCGATCTCGGGCTGGCCGTCCTTGCGCACGAGCGGCAGGACCGCGACCTTCACCGGCGCCAGGCGCGGGTGGAGCTTCAGGACCGTGCGCTGACCACCGGCTTCGCCGGCGGTGCCCCCGTCGACCTCCTCCTCGTCGTAGGCGTCGACGAGGAAGGCGAGCGTCGCGCGGTCGGCGCCGGCGGCCGGCTCGATGACGTGCGGGACGTAGCGCTCCTTGCTCTGCGGGTCGAAGTACTCGAGCTTCTGGCCGGAGTGCTCGGCGTGCTGGGTGAGGTCGAAGTCGCCGCGGTTGGCGATGCCCTCGAGCTCGGACCAGCCGATGGGAAAGAGGTACTCGACGTCCGCGGTCCCGCTCGAGTAGTGGCTGAGCTCGTCGGGGTCGTGCTCGCGCAGGCGCAGGTGGTCGGCGCGCAGCCCGAGATCGGTGTACCAGTCGTGGCGGGCCTGCTTCCAGAACTCATACCAGCGCGGGGCCTCCCCGGGCGCGACGAAGAACTCCATCTCCATCTGCTCGAACTCGCGCGTGCGAAAGACGAAGTTGCCGGGCGTGATCTCGTTGCGAAACGACTTGCCGATCTGGGCGATGCCGAATGGAGGCTTCTTTCGTGAAAATTGCAGGACGTTCTTGAAGTTCACGAAGATCCCCTGAGCGGTCTCGGGGCGCAGGTAGACCGTCGCGGCGGAGTCCTTCACGGGTCCCATCGTCGTCTCGAACATGAGGTTGAAGTCGCGCGCCTCGGTGAGGTCGCAGTTCGGCCCCTCGCCGGGATGCCTGGACGGCTTCTGCGGACACTGGAGATCCTGCAGGTGGTCGGCGCGGAAGCGCTGGCCGCACGTGCGGCAGTCGACCATCGGGTCGGTGAAGCCGGCGAGGTGCCCGGAGGCCTCCCACGTGCGCGGATGCTGGAGGATCGCGCTGTCGAGCGCGACGATGTCGTCGCGCTCCTGGAGCATCGCGCGCCACCATTCGTTCTTGACGTTCGTCTTCAGCAGGACGCCGTAGTGGCCGTAGTCGTACGTCGACCCGAGGCCGCCGTAGATCTCCGAGGAGGCGAAGATGAAGCCCCGCCGTTTGCAGAGGGCGACGATCTTGTCCATGGTGGCCGCGTCTGGCATCGGGTCCGCATGCTAGATAATGGGAGGCCGGTGCCCTTCTACGAGTACAGACGACCGGACGGCACGATCCTCGAGGTCATGCAGAAGATGACCGACCCGCCGCTCGCCGAGGACCCCGAGACCGGCGTCCCGCTCCAGCGCGTGTTTCACCCGATCGCGGTGCACTTCAAGGGCAAGGGCTTCTACAACACCGACTACGGGACGAAGAAGCGCGCGCGCGAGAAGGCCGACCACGAGGGAGCGAAGAAGAGCGAGAAGAGCGAGTCCTCGTCGTCGGGCGACGCGACGTCCAGCGACTCGTCGTCCGGAGAGTCCTCTTCCGGCGATGCAGGCTCCAAGCCCGCCGCGAAGGCCGAGCCCGCCGCCAAGGCGCCGGCACCGAAGCCCGACTGACCCTCGTCGGACGGGCGGTGCGGGCGCCGCGACTCAGCCCGCCAGGAAGCGCTGGACGGCCCGCTGCTTGACCTCCTCGGTGATGTTGCCGTCGAACGTGCCGAGCACCTGGTCGTCCGGGCTGCCCGCGACCGCGAGCGCCCCGAAGAGGCCCAGCAGCGTCGGGCCGCTCATGTCCGAGCGCAGCGCGCTCGGCACGCGCCAGGAGATGAACGGCAGCCGCACGAACGCGCCCGGCGACAGCAGCCGCTTGCGCATCGCCGCGATGACCTTCTGCTGGCGGCGCGCCCGCGTGAGGTCGCTCTCGTTCTTGCGGCAGAGGTTCTTGCGCGTCCGCGCGAGCGCGAGCGCCTGCTTGCCGTCGATGTGCGTCTTGCCCGCCCGCAGCCGCAGCGTGTAGCCGCCGTTGCGGAAGCCGCCGTTGATCTTCGAGACGACGCAGCCGCCGCGGTACGTGATGCCGCCCATCGCGTCGATGAGGGCCGGGAAGTCCTCGAAGCTCACGACGACGACGTGGTGGACGTCGACGCCGGTGTAGGCCTCGACGGTCCGCACCGCGAGCGCCGTGCCGCCGATCGCGAAGGCGGCGTTGATCTTCTGGCGGCCGGCGCCGGGGATGTCGACGACGGTGTCGCGGGCGATCGACAGGCGCGAGTTCGCGCCGCCGCCGACGCGCATGAGCATGATCGAGTCCGCGCGGCCGACGCCCGTCTGCGCACCCGGCTCGCGCGTCTCGGGCGTGCGCTCGTCGGAGCCGAGGACGAGGACGTTGTTCGGCGACCACATCGGATACCCCGCGCCGCCGAGCAGCTCGTTCGCCCCGCCGGAGATCTTGCCCTGCTGGATCTGCGCGCTGAGGAGGAACGAGAGCACCGACAGGACGACCCAGACGAGGGCCGCGAGCCCCACCCAGCGCAGGATCCGGCCGGCCGACGGGCGCCCGAGGCGGGGCCGGCGCGGGCCCGCCCGCTCGCTGTCGCGCAGCCTGCCGAGCTCGTCGCCGCCACCGCGCTGCAACAGGCTCTTGCGCGACCGGTAGACGCGGTACTCGGGGCGCTGCGCGGGCTCTCGCGAGTCTGGGGGCGACGCCATGAAGCCCTACGATCGCGTGCCGCGGCGGGACGGCGCGCTGGTGGCGGATATCGGACGCATGTCCTCGCTATCGTGGCCGATCGTGTCGACCGGCTGCGTGATCGGCGTCGACCTCGGTGGCACGAAGCTCTTGGCCGGCGCGGTCGATCCGGCCCTGAACGTCCACCATCGCGCGACCCGTTCGTCGCGCGCGACCGACCAGGCTGCGCTGCTCGACACGATCGTCGGCGCGGTGCGCGAGGTGCGCGACGCGATCGAGGGCGCGTCGGGCACCGTCGAGGGCGTCGGCTTCGGGATCCCGTGCATGATCGACCACGAGCGCGGCACGGCGGTCATGTCGATCCACCTGCCGATCTCCGACCTGCCGTTTCAGGCCGTCATGGCCGAGCGGCTCGGGCTGCCGGTGTTCGTCGACAACGACGCGAACGCGGCGATGCTCGCGGAGTGGCGCTTCGGCGCCGCCGCCGGCGCGCGCGACGCGGTGCTGCTGACGCTCGGCACCGGCATCGGCGGCGGGCTCGTCGTCGGCGGAGCGCTGCAGCGCGGCAGCCAGGGCGCGGGTGCCGAGCTCGGGCACATGGTCGTCCAGGCCGACGGGCCCCGCTGCCAGGGCAACTGCCCCAACCGCGGCTGTCTGGAGGCGATGGCGTCGGGGACCGCGCTCGGCCGCGAGGCGCAGCGGCTGGCGCGCGAGCGGCCGGGGTCGCGGCTCAGCGAGGCGCTGGCGGCCGGCCGTGAGATCAGCGGGACGCTCGTCACCGAGCTCGCGCACGACGGCGACGCCGCGGCGCGCGACGCGGTCGCCGGCATCGCGCACTGGCTCGGCGTCGGCATCTGCAGCCTCGTGAACATCTTCAACCCCGATGTCGTCGTCGTCGGCGGCGGCGTCATCGCAGCCGGCGAGCTGCTGCTCGAGCCCGCACGGGCCGTCGTGGCCGAGCGTGCGCTGTCGCCGGCGCGCGAGCACGTCAGGATCGTCCCGGCCCGCTTCGGCGCCGAGTCGGGGATGCTCGGCGCGGCGGCGCTCGCACTGTCCGGACTGGGAGAGCTCGTATGACCGCAGGCCGTCTCATCGTCTGCCCGACGCCGATCGGCAACCTCGAGGACGTGACGCTGCGCGTGCTGTCGGCGTTGCGCGACGCGAACGTCGTCGCCTGCGAGGACACGCGGCGCACGCGGGTGCTGCTCGAGCGCTACGGCGTCGCCGCGACGCTCGTGAGCTACCACGAGCACAACGAGCGCGCGCGGGCGCCGCAGCTCGTCGAGCGGATGCAGCGCGGAGACAACGTCGCGCTCGTCTCCGACGCGGGGATGCCGGTGGTGAGCGATCCCGGGTTCGTGCTCGTGCGCGCGTGCGTCGCCGCGGGCCTCGCCGTCGAGGTGCTGCCGGGGCCGAGCGCGGCCATGTCGGCGCTCGTCGCCAGCGCGCTGCCCGCCGACACGTGGCGCTTCGTCGGCTACCTGCCGCGCAAGCGCGGCGAGCTCGCCGCGCTGTTCCGGGCGCCGGAGACGATCGTCGCGTTCGAATCGCCGAACCGGGTGGCGGCCTCGCTGGCGGCGCTCGCGGAGGTCGATGCCGCGCGGCCGGTGGCGGTCTGCCGTGAGCTCACGAAGATCCACGAGGAGATCGTGCGCGGTCCCGCGGGCGAGCTCGCGGCGCGCTACGGCGAGGAGCCCCCGCGCGGCGAGGTCGTGCTCGTGCTCGGCGGCGCGCCGGCCGGCGAGCCGGAGATCGGGCCGGCGCTCGAGGCGCTGCGGGCTCTGGTCGCGGCCGGCGCGAAGCCGCGGCCGGCGAGCTCGGTCGTCGCCTCGCTGACCGGCGTGAAGGCGAACGCGCTGTACCGCGCGCTCATGGCGCGCGACGACGGATGAGGCTCTACCGCGCGCCGTACTCGACGAACGTCGAGCGCGTCGCGCTGGCGCTCGCGCACAAGGGCGTCGAGGTCGAGTCGGTCGTCATCTCCCCCGACGACCGCAGCCTCGTCGAGCAGGTCAGCGGGCAGCCGCTCGTGCCGGTGCTCGAGGACGACGGGGTCGTCGTGGCCGACTCGATGGCGATCGTCGCCCATCTCGAGCGCCGCTTCCCGGACCGGCCGCTGTACCCGGCCGGCCCGGCGCGGGCGGCGGAGCTCGCGGTGTTCGTGGACTGGTTCGACGGCGTCTGGAAGGTCGCGCCGAACGCGATCGCCGACGCGCTGGAGGCGGGCGCGTCGCCGGAGCCGGAGCTGCCGGCGGCGATGGCGGCCGCGCTCGACCGCTTCGAGGCGCTGCTGGCGGGTCGCGACCACCTGCTCGGTGACGACTTCTCGGCCGCCGACTGCGCGGCGTTCCCGTTTCTGAAGTACGCGCTGCGCCGCGATCCGGCCGACGACGAGCTCTTTCACCGCGTGCTCGAGGACCACCAGCGCCTGGGCGAGGACCACCCGCGGCTGGCGGCGTGGATCGAGCGCGTGGACGCGCGGCCCCGCGTGTAGCCGCAGCGCGTTCTCGTCGCTACGTCCCGTCATCCGTCACGACACGCGCACGAACGTGTGCCGAAAGACGCGCGATCGGCAGCGGCGCGCCGATCCGGACCTACCGTCCTGCGCGTGAAGCTCTTCGCGACGACGCTCATGGTGGTCCTCGGACTGACCTGCACAGCGCACGCCGCCGGCTGGCGGCGCCCGGTGGACGGACCCGTGCTGCGCCCGTTCCTCCTGACCGCCGACCGCTTCGCGCGCGGGCAGCACCGGGGCGTCGATCTGGCCGCGCCGTTGCGCTCGGTCGTCCGCGCTGCCTGCACAGGCAAGGTCCGCTTCGCCGGCTTCGTGCCGGGCGGCGGCCGGACGGTCAGCGTCGCCTGCGGCCGCTTCGTGGCCGCCTACCAGCATCTGGACGCGATCTCCGTCCGTCGCGGGCAACGCGTCGAGGCGGGGGCGCGCCTGGCCACGGTCGGCCGCTCGGGGCAGCCGCGCAGCTCGCTGCCTCACGTCCACCTCGGCGTCCGTGAGGCAGCCGGCGGGCGCTACGTCGACCCGATGGCGCTGCTGGGCGGCGGCGGCTCGCGGGTCGGCCCGCCGGTGCTCGTCGGCCCGCGGGGCTCGCCGCCGCTCGGGCGCGCCCCGGCGCCGGGTCCCCCCGCGGCACCGGCTCCCGTGGCCCGCGCGCCCGGCCCGGTTGCACGTCCTGCGCCCGGTCGCGCGGCGCGGGTGCCGCTCGCCGTCTGGGCCGGCCTGGCCGCATTCGGCCTCGGGATGCCGCTCGGCGGGCTCGTCCACCACCGCCGGCGCCGGCGACGTGACGCGCAGGGGGTGGAGCTCGGCGCACAGGTAGCCTGACCGGCCGGATGAGCTTCTACGTCACGACCCCGATCTACTACGTCAACGCGGCGCCCCACCTCGGGCATGCGTACTCGACGATCGCGGCCGACGTCCTCGCGCGGCACATGCGCCAGCGCGGTGAGGACGTGTTCTTCCTCACGGGCACCGACGAGCACGGCGAGCCCGTCGCGCTGGCGGCCGAGCGCGAGGGGATCACGCCGCAGGAGCTCGTCGACCGCAACGCGCCGCGCTTCGTCGACCTCATGCCGCGGCTGAACATCTCCAACGACTTCTTCATCCGCACGACGGACCCCGAGCACAAGGCCAAGGTCCAGGAGGTCCTGAGCCGTATCCGCGACGCCGGCCACGTCTACGAGGGCGTGTACGAGGGCTGGTACTGCCCGCGCTGCGCGGACTTCAAGACCGACGCGGAGGCCGGCGAGGACCACCTCTGCCCGATTCACCGCATCCCGCTGCTGCGCGAGAAGGAGGACAACTACTTCTTTGCGCTCTCGGCCTTCCAGGACGACCTGCTGCGCCTCTTCGACGAGCAGCCGGACTTCGTCATGCCGCGCCATCGCTACAACGAGGCGCGCTCGTTCATCGCGTCGGGCCTGCAGGACGTCTCGCTCAGCCGCTCGACGCTCACGTGGGGCGTGCCCGTGCCGTGGGACGAGACGCACGTCTTCTACGTCTGGTTCGACGCGCTGCTGAACTACTACACGGCGCTGTCCTACGCGAAGCCCGGCGAGGACCTCACCGAGCGCTTCTGGCCGGCGCAGTTTCACATCATCGGCAAGGACATCCTGAAGTTCCACACCGTCTTCTGGCCGGCGATGCTCATGGCGGCGGGCCTTCCGCTGCCCGAGCACGTCTTCGTCCACGGCTTCCTGCTCATGCGCGACGACAGCGGCGAGGAGACGAAGATGAGCAAGTCGCTGGGCAACGTCCTGGACCCGTTCGTCGTCGTGGACGAGTTCGGCACCGACGCGCTGCGCTACTACTGCATGCGCGAGGTCTCCTTCGGCAACGACGGATCGGTGTCGACCGCCGGCTTCGCGAGCCGCTACGAGTCCGAGCTCGCCAACGATCTCGGCAACCTCGCGAGCCGGACGATCGCGATGATCCATCGCTACCGCGACGGCACGGTCCCCGACTGCGAGCTCGACGCCGAGCTCGTGGCCGAGCTCGACGGCGCGAACCGCGAGGTCTGCGACCTGCTCGACCGTGCCGGGCTCAGCGACGCGCTGGAAGCGATCTGGCAGCGCGTGCGCCGCCTGAACCGCTACGTCGAGGAGCAGGCGCCCTGGACGCTCGCGAAGGATCCCGACCGCGCCGCCGAGCTCGACCGCGTGCTCGCCTCGCTGACGGAGGGGCTGCGGGTCGTCGCCGTGCTGCTGCACCCGTGGATCCCCGAGAGCGCCGCGAAGCTCCTCGGCGCGCTCGGCGCGCCCGAGCTCGACCTCGCCGGCGCGCGGATGCAGCGCGGCCGGCTCGGAGCGGTCTCGAAGCTCGAGCCGCTGTTTCCCAAGCCGCAGTCGTGATCGACAGCCACACGCACCTGCACGCCTGCAGGCCCGAGGACTCAGAGCTCGTCGCGGAGGCCGACGCCGCCGGCGTCACGCGGATGCTCACCGTCGGCACGAACTCCGCGACCTGCCGCGAGGCGCTGCTGGCGGCCGAGCGCTTCCCGCAGGTCTATGCCGCGATCGGGCGCCACCCCAACGAGGCGCACGGCTTCGACGACGCCGACGCCGCCGAGCTGCGCGCGCTCGCCGGCCACCCGCGCTGTGTCGCGATCGGCGAGACCGGCCTGGACTACTACCGCGACTACGCGCCGCGCGAGGACCAGCAGCGCGCGTTCGAGGCCCAGATCGGGCTCGCGCGCGACGTGGGGAAGCCGCTGGTCATCCACACGCGCGCCGCCGACGACGACACGATCGCGACGCTGCACGACCAGGCCGGCGGCGTGCGCGTCGTCCTGCACTGCTTCTCGATGCCCGATCGCCTCGAGGAGTGTGTCGGCGCCGGCTGGTGGATCTCGTTCGCGGGCAACGTCACGTATCCGAAGGCGCAGGACCTGGCGGCGGCCGCGGAGGGCGTGCCTGCCGAGCGCCTGCTCGTCGAGACCGACGCCCCGTACCTCACGCCGCAGGTCGTCCGCAAGGAGCGCAACCGGCCGGCGTTCGTCGTCCACACCGCGCGCTTCGTCGCCGAGCGCCGGGGGATGGACTACGAGGAGCTCGAGGCGCTCGTCGAGGACAACGCCGCGGGTCTGTTCGCATGGTGAGCGAGCGGGCCAAGGACGCGCCGACGCAGGCGAGCCTGCGCCGGATGCGCGAGTTCGGCGTCCGCCCGAAGCGCGACCTCGGCCAGAACTTCCTCATCGACTCGAACATCCTCGGCGTCATCGAGCGCGCGGCGGAGCTCGAGCCGGCAGACGTCGTGCTCGAGATCGGCGGCGGGCTCGGCGTGCTCACCGAGCATCTCGCCCCGCTCGTCGCGCACGTCCACGTCGTCGAGGTCGACCGCTCGCTCGAGCCCGCGCTGCGTGACGCGATCGAGCCGTTTGACAACGTCACGCTGCACCTCGCCGACGCGATGCGCCTCGACCTCGCGGCGCTCGACCCCGCCCCGACGAGGGTCGTCGCCAACCTCCCCTACGGGATCGCGGCGGGCGCGATCCTGCGGACGATCGAGGAGCTCGGCGACGTCCGGCGCTGGGTCGGGATGGTCCAGAAGGAGGTCGGCGAGCGCTTCGCCGCGGCGCCCGGCAGCGATGCCTACGGCGTGCCGTCGGTGCTCGCCCAGCTCGCCGCGGACGTCCGGGTCCTGCGACCGGTGTCGCGCAACGTCTTCGCGCCGGTGCCGAACGTCGACTCGGTCCTCGTCGGGCTGCAGCGCACGGGGCCCGCGCCGGCGGCGGCGCTGCGCGAGCTCGTCAACGCCGCGTTCGCGCACCGCCGCAAGGCCTTGGCGGGGTCGCTGGCGCTCGCGCCCGGCGCGCCGGCAGGGATCCGCGCGCGCGCCCGTGCCGCGCTCGAGCGCCTCGGCCACCCGCCCGACGTCCGCGCCGAGCGCCTCTCGCCGCAGGACTTCCGCGCCCTGCACGAAATCCTCAGCGCATGACCGAGCTGCGCACCGAGGCGCGGGCGAAGATCAACCTCTGCCTGTTCGTCGGGCCGTCGCGCGGCGACGGCCGGCACGAGCTCGTGACGCTCATGGACTCGCTCGATCTCGCCGACGACGTCGTCGCCCAGACCGGCGTCGAGGGACTGGCGGTCGACGAGGTCATCTGTCCGGGCGTCGAGGGGCCGAACCTCGCGGCGAAGGCGCTCGCGGCCTTCCGCGAGCGCACCGGCTGGGACGGACCGCCGCTGCGCCTGCAGATCGACAAGCGCATCCCCGTCGCCGGCGGGATGGGCGGCGGCTCGTCGGACGCGGCGGCCGCGCTGCGGCTCGCCGCCGAGGTCTCGGGCATCGGCGACCGCCGCCTGCTCGAGGAGATCGCGAGCGGGCTCGGCGCCGACGTCGCCAGTCAGGTCCGTGGCGGCCTCATGCTCGCGACAGGGGAGGGCAGCCGGCTGCGGCCGATCCCGGTGTCGCTGGACTACACGGCCGTCATCCTCCCGGTCGCGGCCGAGCTTCTCGCGGGCGACGTCTACGACGAGGCCGACCGGCTCGGCCTCCCGCGCGACGCGCTCGGGCTCGCCCGGTCGCTGACCCGCGTGCAGGCCGCCCTCTCGGCCGAGACGGTGCTCGATCACGTCCACAACGATCTCCAGGACGCCGCGCGCTCCCTGTGTCCGGAGATCGACGAGGTCATGGAGTCGGCGATCAACGCCGGCGCCGACCATGCGCTGGTCTCCGGCTCGGGCCCGACCGTCCTCGCGCTGTTCATCGAGGTCTCGCACCGCGAGCGGGCGACGATGGCGCACGGGACGCTGCTCGACGAGGGCCGCACGCCCGCGCCGATCCTCGCCCGTCCCGCCGGCCCGTACATCTAGGCCGCCCGCGGCCCGTCGGCGATCTGCGGCACAATTGGCGCGATGACGAACAACGAAATCACGTATCTCGTCGCCGGGATCTGTGGCCTCGGAGCGCTCAGCGCGTTCGTCTGGTTCATCGCCATGCCGGCCTGGAACTCGTACACCCGGATGTGGGAGCGCGTCGCCGCGAGCTTCCTCTCGCTCTACGTGCTCGCCGGGCTGTTGCTGCTCGGCGGCGCCGGCGGCGTGGCGATCGCGTACTACTGGGATCAGATCGCCGCGTAGCCTGTGGCGATGGCCAGCCCCGCCGAACGGACCGTGGGGCTCGATCTCGCTGCGCTTGACGCCATCACGGATGCGGTCGAGTCGGGCGCCGGGCTGCCGGATGTCGTCCGCGCCGCCGCCAAGGCGCTCGAGGCGAGCCTCGTGCTGCTCGACCGCACCGGCTCGGTGCTCGCCGTCGCCGCCCGCTCACCCGCCGACGAGCGCTCGCTGCTCGACGGGGCAGCCGGCGTCGAGACGATCGATCTGCGCGTCGCGGACGTCCCCGTCGGCCAGCTGCGCATGCGCGTGCGCTCGCAGCCCGGCCCGGCGCTCGTCCGCCTCGTGACGACGCTCGTCGCCTCCGAGGTCGAGCGCGTCCGCGCGCCGGTGCGCGCGTCGCAGGAGGCCAGCAGCGGGTTTCTCCGCGCGGTCCTCGGCCGCGATCTCGCCGACGCCGACGACATCATCGCCCGCGCCTCGGACATCGGCATCGACCTCGTCCCCGGCGCGAGCGTGCTCGTCGCCCGCGCCCACGCCCACGTGCCGACCGAGGAGGGCTGGCGCGCACGCGTGCTGGCGACCGCTGAGCGCGGCGCCCGCGCCGTCGTCGCGACCTCCATCGCGGCGCCCGCCGAGCGCGAGACCACCGCGGCCGAGGTCGTCGTGCTCGTCCCCGGCGGCGACGACGCCGTCGCCAAGCGGGCCGCCGAGGGCGTCCTGCGCGAGCTGCAGGCGGGGCTGCCCGGCAACTCCTTCGCGGTCGGGCGCAGCCGCGTGGCAACCGATCCGCTCGAGCTGCACCGCGCCGGCAACGAGGCGCTCCTGGCGGTCAACGTCGCCGAGGGCGACGACGAGCATCCGCTGCTCGCGTTCGAGCAGACGGGCGCGTACCGCCTGCTGCTGTCGGCGATGAGCGAGGACCCGGCGGAGCTGCAGCGCTTCTACGACGAGACCGTCGAGCCGCTCGTCGCCTACGACGAGCAGTACGACACCGAGCTCGTGCGCACCGTCGAGGCGTTCCTCGACAACGACGGCAACGTCGCCGGCACCGCCCAGAAGCTCTTCACCCACCGCCACACGATCCGCTATCGGCTCGAGCGCGTGCGCGAGCTGTCGGGCCTCGACGTCGGCTCGACCGACGGCCGCGAGAAGCTCTCGCTCGGCCTGAAGGCGATGCGCGTGCTCGGCGTCGCGGCGCCGGGCGGGCCCGCGACCGAACCCGGCGCGCGCGCCGGCCGCGTCCCGCCGAACCGCTGAGCGGCGCGACGGCCGCCATCCCCGGCCTCGCATAGCATCCGCGCCCTCATGCGGATCGGGATCCTCACCGGGTCGGGCACGTACGCGCTGCCCGGCATCGAGACCGACGGCGAGCCGGAGCTCGTCGAGACGCGCTTCGGCAGCGCACCGGTCACGAGCGGGCGCTTCGCCGGCGTCGACGTCCTGCACATCTCACGTCACCGGCCCGGGCACGAGCTGCTGTCGAGCTCGGTGACCCACCAGGCGAACATCGCCGCGCTCAAGGAGCTCGGCGCCGACGCGATCCTCTCGGTCACGGTCTGCGGCGCGGTCGACGCGACGATCTCGCTCGGGACGCTCGTCGTCTTCGACGACCTGCACTTCCTCGCCAACCGCCTGCCCGACGGCTCGATCTGCACGCTGTTCACCGAAGCGGGGGAGCAGGGCCGCGGGCACTGGATCTACGAGCGGCCGTTCTCCCAGCACCTGCGCGAGGCGCTGCTCGCCGGCGCCGAGGAGGCCGGCAGGCACGCGCGCGACGGCGGCTGCTACGGCCACGTCGACGGCCCCCGCTTCAACACGAGGACCGAGATCAAGATGCTCGCCAACTGCGGCGTCAGCGTCGTGAGCCAGACCGCCGGCCCGGAGACCGTCCTCGCCGGCGAGGCCGAGATCCCCTACGCGCTCCTCGGCTACGCGACCGACTACGCCAACGGCGTCAACGCCGAGGCCACGCCGGTCGACGAGCTCATCCGCCTCATCGGCGCCAGCGGCGAGACCTTCGCCGCGACGCTCGCGGCCGCCGTGCCGAAGATCGAGGCCGTCAAGCTCGAGCCCGTCGGGACGTTCTTCCGCTTCGATTAGCCCAGGTCTTCCTCCACGCCCGCGCGCTCATAGGCGCGCACCCACTTGCGGATCGCGTTGTCAGAGACGCCGTACCTGCGCCCGACGGCCGAGTAGCCCGACTCTGCGATCTCGCGCACGAGTTGCTCGTAGGGCGGCCGCTCGACCCGGCGAAGCTCGGGCTTGGCCACTCCACGCGACGGTCGCGGAGAACGCATCCCGCACTCCCTCGAGCAGTAGCGCTGTCGGGCCCGCCTCGGCGGGAAGGTGCGACCGCAGCGCGCGCAGATGCGGTCCTCCCCGATGAGCCTGTTCTTCCGGCCGCAGTGCGTGTCGAGCGTGGCCGCGCAGTTCGCGCACACGATCCTCAGGTTTTCGATCCGGTGGTCGTCGCGCACACCATCGATGTGGTCGAGGATGAGCGACATCTGTCGCCCGTTGCACATCTCGCCCAGGCCGCACAGCTCGCAGCGTCGAACCTTCACGCCCTCCCGATACAGCCGCTCCTTGAGGTGATTTCTGCTGTACGTGGACCCTTCGACCAGGATCTCGGCCAGCGGGCGAGGCTGCCTTGTCAACGCCTGGCGCTGAGCGGCCCAGGGGTCGAAGTGGTCGGTCGATACGCCCCATCGCTCGATCCAGATATGGAGGGTTCGCCAGTTACCGCCGGTGGCACAGAGGCCGAGCCGACGCAGCGACTCCGCGTAGCTCAGTGAACTCTCCACCGCCGCTCGCGCGGCTGCTTCGGTATAGCGTGGCACGAACACATGTTCGCATCACAGATGGACGGATCAACACTGGGGAGCCAGGATTCGAACCTGGTCTAGAGCTTCCAAAGAGCCCTGTGCTGCCGTTACACCACTCCCCAGTAAATCGGCCGGAGAGGCCAGGTAGAGACTAGCCCTAGGATCCGCACATGCCAGACCTCACCGTCGTGATCCTCGCCGCCGGCCAGGGCACGCGCATGCGGTCGCGCCTGCCGAAGATGCTGCACCCGCTCTGCGGGCGACCGCTCGTCGGCTGGCCGATCGCCGCGGCGCTCGAGGCGGGAGCCGCGCGCGTCGTGGTCGTCGACTCGCCGGCGAACGCGCTCGCCGAGCACCTGCCCGAGGGCGTCACGACCGCGATCCAGCCCGAGCCCGACGGCACCGGCGGGGCGGTCCGGGCCGCCGCCGAGCACATCGACGCGCGCGCGACCGTCGTCGTGTTGCCCGGCGACGCGCCGCTCGTCACCGCGGACGCGATCGCCGCGCTCGTCGCGACGCACGCGAGAACCGGCGCCGCCGCGACGATGGCCACGATGCGCCTCGCCGACCCGGCCGGCTACGGCCGCGTCGTGCGCGACGCCGACGGCGGGGTGCAGCGCGTCGTCGAGACGAAGACCGCCGGTGACGCGACAGACGAAGAGCTCGCGATCGACGAGGTCAACAGCTCGATCTTCGCCTTCGACGGCCTCTCGCTCCTGGAGGCGCTCGACGAGCTGACGTCCGACAACGCCCAGGGCGAGCTCTACCTGCCCGACGTCCTGCCGGCCCTCCGCGCGCTCGGCAAGCCCCTCGCCGCCCACGACCTCGGGGACCCGAACCTCGCGCTCGGGGTCAACGACCGCGTCCAGCTCGCCCAGGTCCGCGAGATCGCCCAGCGCCGCATCCACGAGGCGCACGGCCGCGCCGGCGTGACGATCGTCGACCCGGCATCGACGCTCATCGACGCCGGCGTCGCGATCGGCGAGGACACGACGATCGAGCCGAGCTCGTTCCTGCGCGGCGACACGAGCATCGGCGCCGGCAGCACGATCGGCCCGCTGACGACGCTCATCGACGTCACGGTCGGCGACGGCGTCGGGGTCGTGCACTCCTACCTCGTCTCCTGCGAGGTCCGCGACGGCGCGACCGTCGGCCCGTTCGCCTACCTGCGGCCCGGAACGGTGCTGCGCGAGCGCTCGAAGGCCGGCACGTTCGTCGAGATCAAGAACTCCGACGTCGGCGCCGGCAGCAAGGTGCCGCACCTCTCCTACATCGGCGACGCCGACATCGGCGAGGACACGAACCTCGGCGCCGCGACGATCACCGCGAACTACGACGGCGTGAACAAGCACCGCACGACGATCGGCGAGCGGGTCCATACGGGGGTCGACACGACGCTCGTGGCGCCCGTGACGCTCGGCGACGACGTCTACACCGGCGCGAACTCCGCGATCACGAAGGACGTGCCCCCCGGCGCGCTCGCGATCGCCCGCGAGCGGCAGGTCAACCACGCCGGCTACGCCGAACGCAAGCGTGCAGACGGCGACCGGGACAAGTCCTAGACTTGAGCGATGGCTGATTCCACGACCGCCGCCGAACCAGCCATCCGGTGACCACGGTCCAGACGCAGCCGAAGCCGGCGACGCGCCTCGAGCTCGGCTACGACAAGAACCTCATGCTGTTCTCCGGGCGCGCGAACCCGGAGCTCGCCGCGAAGATCGCCGACAAGCTCGGCATCTCGCCGGGGCCGGTGACGCTCAAGACGTTCTCCAACGGCGAGGTCTACTGCCGCTACGGCGAGTCGATCCGCGGCGCGGACGTCTTCATCGTCCAGCCGACGTGCGCCAACCCGGCCACCGGAATGACCCCGAACGACGCGCTCATGGAGCTGCTCATCATGATCGACGCGGCCGTCGGCGCCAGCGCGCACCGCGTCATCGCCGTCGTGCCGTGGTTCGGCTACAGCCGCCAGGACAAGAAGTCCGCGCCGCGCGAGCCGATCTCCGCCCGTCTCGTCGCGCGCATGCTCGAGCGCGGGGGCGCCGACCGCGTCCTGACGATGGACCTCCACGCCGGCCAGATCCAGGGCTTCTTCCGCAAGCCCGTCGACCACATGACGGCGCTGTTCATCCTCACCCAGCACTTCAAGGACCTCGGTCTGCAGGACATCGTCGTCGTGGCGCCGGACGCCGGCCGCGTGAAGCTCAACAAGAAGTTCGCCGCCAAGCTCGGCGCCGAGCTCGCGATCCTCGACAAGGAGCGCCCGGCCCAGCAGGTCGCGGAGATCGGCTACATCATCGGTGACGTCAAGGGCAAGACGGCGATCATCGTCGACGACATCATCGACACGGCCGGGACGCTGAAGGTCGCCGGCCAGAGCGTCCTCGACGCCGGCGCCCGCGCCGTGTACGCGGCCGCGACGCATCCGGTGCTGAGCGGCAACGCCTTCGAGAACCTCCGCGCGGGCGGCTTCGAGCAGATCGTCGTCACCGACACGATCCCGCTGCGCGCGGGCGCGCCGGACAACATCCAGGTCCTCTCGTGCGCCGACCTGCTGACCGACTCGATCCGCAGCATCTTCGCGGACCGCTCGGTGAGCGAGGTCTTCGGCGGCGAGAACCAACTTTTCTAGATCGGCACCCAGAACCTTCGTTCAGGACGCGCACGCGGGGTGCGTTGACGCGCACCGAAGCGGGCCGTCTCTGCGCTGTCCGTGCACGCGTCACGCAGGCACGATCCTCCGATGGGACGACTCTGGCTGCTGGGCGCGGTACTCGCCGCAACACTTCTCGCACCGTCATCGGCGCTCGCCGCGAACGCGCTCATCACGCTCGGCCCGGGCAACACGCTGAACCCGTCCGGCAACGCGACGATCGGGGTCGGCGAGACCGTGAGCTGGCGCTGGACGGAGGACAAGGAGCACCACATCCAGTCTGACGCGAGTAGCCCGGAAATCTGGAACTCCGGTCCCCGTAAGTCAGGCGCGGATTTCGTCCACCCCTTTCCGAACGCCGGCTCGTTCGCCTACGTCTGCCAGCTGCACCCCGACGACATGAACGGCACGATCACGGTCAGCAACAGCCCGCCACCCCCCGGCAACGCTGCTCCCAGCGCTGCGATCTCCGCATCGCCGACGACGCCGGCGAGCGGCGAGAGCGTGGCGTTCTCCGCCGCCGGCTCCGGTGACAGCGACGGCACGATCACGAACTACGCATGGGACCTCGACGGCGACGGCACGTTCGAGACGAGCACCGGCACGACGACCGCGGTCTCGCGCGCCTACACGGGCCCGGCCTCGCCGACGGTCGCCGTCCGGGTCACCGACGACGGCGGCCTCAGCGACAGCGCCTCGGTCGGGCTCACCGTCGCCGCGCCGCCGGCCCAGCAGAACCCGCCCACCGGGCAGGATCCGCCGCCCCCGCCGCCGCCGGCGCCCGCGAGCCCGGAAGCGCCCGCCCTCATCGCGCAGGCCGCGACCGTCCCGGCCGCCCTCGCCGGCACGCCCACGAAGCTCGCGGGACCGACCTTCTCGGCCCCCGCCGGGCAGAGGCTCAAGCGCCAGAAGGGCGTGAAGGTCAGCGCCTCGTGCCCGGGCGGCTGCCGGCTCGTCCTCACCGGGACCGTGAAGGTCGGCGCGAAGACCCTGAAGCTCACGAAGCTCACGAGGACCATCGCGAGCGGAGCATCCGCGGTGCTCACCGTGAAGGTCACCGACGCCAAGGCCCTGCGTAGGGCCAGGGGCAAGGCGAGGGCGACGATCAAGGCCGCCTCCACGTCCGGCGGCCAGTCGGCGACGAAGACCATCACGGTCAGCCTCACCGCCTGAGCGCACCTCCGGCCCGGTGCACTAGCGTGCGAGCGGTGCACGCGACCTCGCCAGCCGCCGAGCTCATGGACCGCCTCGGCCTGTCAGACGACGAGCTCTGCGCGGTGCTCGCCGCCGACCCGCTGCAGGTCCTGTCCGGCGACCTCGCCCACCGCCCCGAGCTGAGGATCCTGCTCGACCTCACCGCCGAGGCGGCCGAGCAGGTCGGCGACGGGATCCTGCGTCGCTGGCTGCGGCGCCGCGGCCCGCTCGGCGTGCCGGCCGAGCATCTGCTCGCGCGCGACTTCGCGGCCTTCGAAGACGACCTCGCCGTGCTCGCCGAGCGCGGATTCGTCCTGCGTTAGAACACCCGTCCAACGCCGGAGCCGGCTGCGCGACGCTTCACGCGGGCTGCCGGCGCCTCGCATCTCATCGGCGGGAGGCCGCCGGTGGCCCTACTCCCTCTCGGGTCGCTTCTCGCCCGGCCAGATGCCGGTGAGCCACTGAAATCCCTTGGCGCCGCTGCGATTCACGGCCGCCTTCGTCACGGCGAACGTCGCGCCCTGAACCGCCGCCGCGCCGAGTACCTTCCCCCAGGACGTCTCCTCGGTCGTGGGCTTCGGAGGCTCGCGATCGTCGATGTGACCCCAGATCTGGCTGAACACCTGCCGCGCGAGGAAACCTGCGATGAGGCCGACAATGATCCCGAAGGGCTTGTAGAGAATCTTCATGGTTGCGGAGGGTACCCCCAGCACGTCACCATGATTCCGCCGACCAAGGAGGGATGACGTGGAACCAGCAGACGATCTGCTCCAGCGCGCACTCATCGACGCGCAGGCGTCCGTGTCCGTGGCCCTCAAGGTCGGCGACCTCGCGGTGTCCGACGCCCTGACCGTGATCTTCCACGGCCGTCTGGACCTCGGCACGCTGCAGACGTACGTCACCCACGGCGGGCGCGCCGCCGGCTCGGCCGTCGGGGCTTCCGAGCTCCTGCGCGTCCCCTGCGATCTCGACCTCGCCGACGCCTCGTCGCGCGACGAGGCCGAGGAGCTCTACGCCGCGCAGGCGCGCGCGCTGCGCGACGCGATGGTCGCCGCCGACACCGTGCTGTCGCTCTGGGCCGGCGAGCTCGCGAACGCGACCGGCGGCGACATCTCGATCGATCGCTCGATCGAGCTCGACCTGCGCCTGCCCGCGGCGCGCCTGCTGCCCGTCGCGCTGACCGCGCCCGAGCGGCGGCTGCTCGTGACCGCCGTCTGCGGCGCGCGGACGCTGGCGCAGGGCCGCCCGCCGATGGGCATCGTCTGCGCGCAGCCCGACCTCGCCCACGTCTACCAGCTCAGCGACGATCCCGAGGCCTGCCTCGAGGACTTCGCCGAGCGCGCGGCCGAGCACGCGCACAGGGTCGCGCGCCGGCTCGAGCACCAGGAGGCGTCGATCCAGCGCTTCCTCGAGCTCAACGGCGACGACTTCCAGCCCACCGCCTGACCGCCGCGGCGCGCCTGCGCACACACGGGCTCAGAATGGGGGCGTGAAGCGCCTCGCGATCATCGTCGCCGCCGTTGCGGTCTTCCTCGCCATCAGCGTCGTCGTCGCCCGCTGGCTCAGCGCCGATACCGACGAGCGCGGGCAGGTCGTCGACCTCCTGCGCGCGCAGGCGCGCGGCGACGCCGCGGACATGCTGCGCCGTCTGGAGTGCCGCGACCCGGCCTGCGTGCGCGTCGTGCGCGCCAACGCCCGGCGGCTGCGGGGGGGCGGCGAGCTGAAGGTCGCGCTCTACGAGTCCGGGACGGCGCACGCGCTGCGCTCGCGCACGAGGCAGACGCGCGTCGTGTGGTTCACGCGCGGGCGCCTGACGACCGTCCAGTGCGTGCTCGTGCGCCGTACCGGGAACGTGCTGGCCGGGACGTCCGTTAGCCTGCTGCGCCTCAGCGCCCCGATCGGCCGCGAAGCAAGCTGCCCCTCCTAGCCTCGAGAGCAGCACAACTCACGCCGCAAGGCGGTGTTGTGCCCCCCGACAAGATGCGCAAAGCTCGCCTGCCAGCACTCACGCTCGTCCTGCTCGGGGCCCTCCTCGCATGCGCGTCCCCGGCGCTCGCCCAGGACGGCGTCACGCGCGGCACGATCTACAAGGACGGGCCCGACAACCGCTACCTCCTCGGCGGCAGCTGGCTGTTTCGCCTCGACACCTCCGGCGCCGGCCAGCGCGACCGCTACCAGCGCCAGACGACGACCGCCGGCTGGACCGCGACGACCGTCCCGAACGCGTGGAACGTCGGCGACAACTCCGTCGCCTCGATGACCGGTACGACCGCGTGGTACCGCAAGGACTTCCGCCTGCCCGACGCCCGCAGCCGGATGGACTGGCTCGTGCGCTTCGAGTCGGTCAACTACCGCGCGACGGTCTGGCTCAACGGCAAGCCGATCGGGCGCAACACCGGCGCCTACCTGCCCTGGGACCTGCGGCTGCCGCGCAGCGCGCTGAAGCGCAACGCCGTCAACCGGCTCGTCATCCGCGTCGACAACCGCCGCCTGCGCACGGACTTCCCCCCCTCCGGCCTCACCGGCTCGGGCGATCCCGCCGGCGGCTGGTGGAACTACGGCGGGATCCTCCGCGAGGTCTACCTCCAGCGTGTGGATCGCATCGACATCTCGAGCGTCGTCGTCCGTCCCGACCTGCCGTGCTCGAGCTGCGACGCCAGCGTGCTCGCGCGCATCACCGTCCGTAACTACGGCGACGACTCCAGCCGCGTGCGGGTCACCGGGAGCTTCGGCGGCCAGCGCTTCTCGTTCCGCTCCAAGGCCGTCGGCGCCAAGGACTTCGCGGCCTTCGAGGCGCGCGTGACGGTGCGCAACCCGCGGCTGTGGTCGCCGGCCAGCCCGCAGCTCTACGACGCGCGCTTCAACGTGCGCAGCGGCGATCGCAAGGTCGTCGGCTACTCGCTGCACAGCGGCGTGCGCTCGATCAAGGTCGTCAACGGGCGCCTGCAGCTCAACGGGCGCGACGTCAGCCTGCGCGGCGTCGGGCTGCACGAGGACGACCCGGCGGCGGGCTTCGCGATCGGCAGCGCGCGGCGCGCGCAGATCGTCGCCCAGGCCAAGGAGCTCGGCGCGACGGTCATCCGCTCGCACTATCCGCTGCATCCCGAGATGCACGAGCTTGCCGACCAGCAGGGCCTGCTCGTCTGGTCGGAGATCCCGGTCTATGCGGTCAAGACGCAGTACCTCAAGCGCCTGGCGGTGCGCAAGCTCGCCGCGCGCGAGCTCGAGGACAGCATCCTCGCCAACCAGAACCACCCCTCGATCATGCTGTGGTCGATCGGCAACGAGCTGTCCTCGCGGCCGGGGCCCGTGCAGCAGAACTACATCGAGCGCGCCGTGCGCCAGGCGAAGGCGCTGGACCCGTCGCGGCCGATCGCCCTCGCGGTCGCCGGCTACCCGTCGGCCGGCTGCCGGCCGCAGTACGCGGCGCTCGACGTCATCGGCATCAACGACTACTTCGGCTGGTACCCCGGCCCCAACGGCCAGATCGCCGACCGCGACGCGCTGCCGGATTTCCTCGACGCGATGCGCGCGTGCTATCCGAACAAGGCGCTCTTCGTCTCGGAGTTCGGCGCCGAGGCCAACCGCAACGGGCCGGTCGAGGAGAAGGGCACGTTCGAGTTCCAGCAGGACTTCGTGAACTACCACCTCGCCGTCCACGGCTCCAAGCCGTGGCTCAGCGGCTCGATCTACTGGGCGCTGCAGGAGTTCCGCGTCAGGCCCAACTGGGACGGCGGCAACCCGCTGCCGAACTCGCCGATCCACGAGAAGGGCCTGCTGCGCTTCGACGGGACCAAGAAGCCCGCCTGGTTCGACGTCGAGCGCCTGTTCAAGGCCACGCCGCAACTCGGCATCTAGCGAGCGCGGGCCCGGGCCCAGCGGTTCGGTACCCTTCGCCGTCGCCATGGCTTCCCAGACGACCAAGCTCTCGATCTCCGCCCGCGAGCCCGAGGGCTCGCGTGCCACCCGCCGCCTGCGCCGCTCCGGCCGCGTTCCCGGGGTCCTCTACGGCGGCGAGTCCGAGCCCGTCGCGTTCAGCGTCGACGCCCGCGAGCTGCGGCACGCGCTCGCCGCCCGCGGCGCCGTGCTCGAGGTCGTCGACGACGGCAACGCCACGCCGGCGATCCTGAAGAACGCGCAGTACCACCCGGTGCGCGGCGAGACGATGCACGTCGACCTGCTGCGCGTGAACCTCGACGTGGCGATCGCCGCGGTCGTGCCGCTCGAGCTCGTCGGCGCCGAGGACGCGCCCGGCGTCAAGGAGGGCGGCGTGCTCGAGCAGATCACGCGCGAGCTCAACATCGAGGCGCTGCCGGCCGAGATCCCGGAGTCGATCACCTTCGACGTCTCGTCGATGGAGATCAACGACACGATCACGCTCGCGGAGGTCACGGTGCCGCCGGGCATCACGCTGCTCGACGACCCCGAGGAGACGGTCGTCGTGACGCTCACCCCGCCGCGCCTGGACACCGAGGGCGACGAGCTCGAGACCGAGACCGGCCTCGTCGGCGAGGGCGCGGGCACGGCCGAGGGCTCCGCAGCAGACGCCGACGCCGGCGACGTGCCCGCCGACGCGGGCGACTCCTCCAGCGAGTAGGGCCATGCGCATCCCCGGTCGCGGTGGCGCGCCGAGCGGCCCGGTCGACTGGCTCGTCGTCGGCCTCGGCAATCCCGGCAAGAGCTATGCCGGCACCCCGCACAACATCGGCTTCGAGGTCGCCAACCGGCTCGCCGAGCGCTGGGAGCTGCCGCGCGCCAAGGCGAAGTACGCGGGCCTGCTGACCGAGGGGCGCACCGGCCCGGGTGGTCCGCGCGTCGCCGTCCTGCTGCCGCAGACCTACATGAACGAGGCCGGGCGCTCGGTCGGGCCCGCGCGCGGCGCGTACAAGCTGCCGCTGGACCGCGTCCTCGTCATCCACGACGAGATCGACCTGCCCTTCGGCGACGTCCGCACGCGGATCGGGGGCGGGCTCGCGGGCCACAACGGGCTGAAGTCGCTGAAGGCCGAGCTCGGCGGCCCGGAGTTCGCGCGCGTGCGCGTCGGCGTCGGGCGGCCGGACTCGACGGACCCCGAGATCGTGTCCGCGCACGTCCTCGGCGCCTTCCGGCAGTCCAAGGCCGAGGTCGCAGAGCTCGTCGACGACGCGACGCGGGCGGCCGAGGCGGTCGTCCTCGGCGAGCGCGAGCTGTAGTTCGCCTGTTCGGCGGCGGTTGTGTCGATGACAGCGGCTCGGGCGGACAGGGCGTGCCGTTCTGGCACTACCTCCCGACGATCGCCGCCGGCGAGGAGCAGACGACGTACTACGCGATCGACGCCCTCGGCGCCCGCTCCGCCGACGCCCCGATCAGCGTCGTCCTGGGCCCCGCGGTCGACCGCCTGCCGACCTGCCACCCGTCGTCGTGGTCGACCTATCCCGCGTTCAACCCGATCTACTCGCGCCCCGGCGCCACCCGGCGCTTCGCCGTCATGTGCGACGACGCCGACGGCGATGCGCTGCAGCCGCGCCTCACGAGCGCGCCGACACGCGGCGCCTTCGCGGACTTCGCACCCGAGCTTCCGTCGCACGGCTTCTGGGGCACCGAGGTCTGGGTCGACGTGACGTACGTCCCGCATTCGTCCCACGAGGGCGAGGACCGCTTCGCCGTCACCGCCACCGGCACGCGCGGCGACGGCCCCGCCGGCCAGATGGGCATCGTCTCGCGCGCGCTGCCCGCGAACTCCGGCGCCGGCTGCGGCTGGAGCCCGGGCTCCACGAAGCCCGGCGTCCCCGTGACGCTCGAGGCGACCTGCGAGGACACCGACGGCGATCCCGTCCACCGCCCGTCTACACGATCGGGGCGCCGTTCGCGTGGCCCGAGCTGCAGCCCAGGCCCGCGGCGACGTGGAATCCCGCCGTCGGCCAGGCGCTGCCGGTCACCCCGCTGGACCAGGCGCGCAAGGCGCTCGGGACCCGCGGCGTCCGGCTCGTCACCCGCATCGGCGACGCCCGCGTCTACGGACCGCGCACCGCGGTGCAGGCCTCCGAGCGGTCGCGCGCGCTGGCCGTCACCTGCCCGGTGCGCTGCGACCTGACGTCGTCGAGCACCGTCGCCGGCGACGGTGCCGGCAGGGCGAAGCTCCGCGTGAAGCCCGGCAGGGCGGCCGCGCTCGTCCTGAAGCTCTCCGCCGAGCAGCGCCGCGCGGTCCGCCGCGCCGGCCACGCCCGCGCGACGTTCCGGCTGAAGGTCGCGCGCAAGGGCCGCAAGGCGCGCAGCGCCACCGTCCGCCTGTCGCTGCGCGGCTGCTAGCCGGCGCACGGGCGCTGCAACCATGGCCGGATGCAGGAACAGCTCGCGACGAGGCACCGCCTCGGCTTCGCCGTCAAGGTCCTCGCCGACGGAGGCCTGCCCTCGCACGACACCCGCCGCTGGAGCAGCGGCCCGCACCTGCGCCATTCGCTGGAGCGCCTGCGCGACATCCTCGACCACCTCGAGCGCCACGACATCCGCATGTACCGGCTGCCGACGGCGCTCGCGCCCTACGCCAGTCATCCGGAGATGCCCGAGTTCCACGACCAGGTCCGCGAGTGTGCCGAGGAGCTCGCCGAGGTCGGGGAGATCGTGCGCGGGCGCGGCATCCGGCTGTCCTCGCACCCCGGCCAGTACACGGTCCTGAACTCCGAGCGCCGCGAGGTCCGGGCCGCGGCCGTCGCCGAGCTCGAGGTCCAGGCGGCGCTGCTGGACGCGATGGGGCTCGACGACGAGGCGGTGGTCGTGCTGCACGTCGGCGGGACGGCGGGCGGGATCGACGCCGCGCTGGACCGCTTCCTCGCCGGCTTCGAGCAGCTCTCCGAGCGCGCCCGCGCGCGGCTCGTGATCGAGAACGACGACCGCTCGTTCTCGCTCACCGACGTCGTGCGCCTGCACCGGCGCACCGGCCTGCGCGTTGTCTGGGACGTGCTGCACCACCGTTGCCACGACCCCGCGGCGATCTCCAACCGCGACGCCCTCGCCCTCGCGCTGGACACCTGGCCGGAGGCGACGACGCCGAAGATCCATTACTCCTCGCCGCGCCTGGACGTCGAGGAGCGGCGCGTGCGAAACGGCCGCCGCGTCGAGACCCGCATCGTCCTGCCGCAACTGCGCGCGCATGCCGACCTCATCGACCCGATCGGCTTCGAGGCGTTCCTGCGCGACGCGCCCGGCGGCCGCGACTTCGACATCATGCTCGAGGCCAAGGCGAAGGACCTCGCGCTCCTGCGCCTGCGCGAGCAGCTCGCCGAGCGCGGCCTCGCCAGCGAGGGCGGGCGCGTGCTGGCGGACTGACCTACGAGAGCGTCACGGTGTTGACGCCCGCCTCCGCGGGCGTCGGCACGCGCGGCGCGACCGCGTCGTAGTCGTAGAACGCGCCGGCCTTCGAGCCCTGCCTCCCGAAGCCGAACCCGAGCGACTCGAGGACGAGCACGGCGTCGGTGATCTCAAAGAAGCCGCCCTGGTTGCTCGTCGCCAGGCCCGGGACGGCCTCGCGCTGGGCGAACTTCATGAAGGCGCGGAGCGGCTGCGCTCGGCGACCTCGGGAGCTGGGCGTCGGCGTCCTGGGCCCAGGCGAGCAGTCCCATCGAGCCCAGCGCCGCCAGCGGCGCCACCGACGAGCTGGCGGCGGGTGGCGGCCGGGCGGTCCGCATGGGCGTCCTCGATCGCCTCGTAGACCGTGTTCAGGAACTCCGTCATGGAACGTCTCCTCGGTCGGGAATCGGGACTCCTAGACTGGGTCTGCCCAGCCGCGCGCCTGCGCGGGTGGTCGTCCTGCATGCACCTGCGCCCGCTCCTGAGCCACCTCTCCGACGCCGACGACGGCGCGACGCTCGCCCGCGAGGGCGGCCGCGCGTTCGTGTCCGCGTCGCTGCGCCCGTACGTGCTCGCCGCGGTCGCCGACGAGGACCGCGACCGGCCCGCGCTCGTCGTCGCCGGCGACGACCGCCAGGCGCGCGACCTCGCGTCCGACCTGCGCGCGTGGCTGCACCCACGTCCGGTGCGCTTCTACCCGAGCCGCGGCGTCGCCTACGAGTCGCACCTCGCGCCGCCGCCGCACCTCGTCGGCCTGCGCGTCGCCGCGCTCGACGCCCTGCTGGCGGACCCGGGCGCCGGATGGCACGACGCCCCCGTCGTCGTCGTCTCGGCCGTCGCGCTGAGCGAGAAGGTCCCCGACCCCGAGCTGCGCCCGCGCTCCTTTCACCTGCGCGTGGGCGACCTGCTCGACCTCGACGAGTGCATGGCCGAGCTCGTGGCCGCGGGCTACGAGCGCGTCGACCAGGTCTCCGACCGCGGCCAGTTCGCCGCCCGCGGCGGCCTGCTGGACATCTACCCGGCGACCGAGGACCGCGCCGTCCGCGTGGACCTCTTCGACGTCGAGATCGAGTCGCTGCGCTGGTTTTCGACGTTCACGCAGCGCTCGCTCGGCGAGACCGACGCGGTCGAGATCGCGCCCGCCGCCGAGCTCGCGTCCGAGCACCGCGAGCTTGCCGAGATCGCCGCCCTGGAGTCCGAGGAGGACCGCCCCGACATCGCCGAGCTGCTGCCCGTCGAGCGCTTCCGCGCGTTCCTCGACCTCGCGCCGGACGCCGGCGTGCTCATCGCCGCCGAGGAGGAGATCGAACCGGCGCTCGACGACCACTGGCAGGACGTCTGCGCCGCCTTCCACGACGAGGACGCCCACCAGCTCTACGTCGCGCCGAACGCCATCAAGGCCGCACTCCAGGCGCGCGCGCACGCGCTGCTGTCGTCCTACGACACCGGCCAGCGCCTGCAGTTCCGCGCCCAGGCGCCCGACCTCGCGGCGCGCTCGCTGAAGGAGGCCGAGCCCGAGCTCGAGAAGCTCGTGCGCTCCGGCTACCGCACGGTCGTCACGTGGCCGCAGCGCGGCGAGGGCGAGCGGGCGGCCTACAACCTCGCGCGCGTCAAGGCGTCGTGGCTCGGCGAGGGGGATCCCTGGGTGGGTGGGATCGATATGAACCCGCTGCGCTTCGCCCAGGTCAACCTCCGCGACGGCTTCATCGCGGCCGGGCTGAAGCTCGCGGTCCTGCCGTCGCACCGGCTCTTCCGCCGCCGCGCGGAGCGCAGCGCCGGCCGCGACCACAGGGGTGGGCGGGGACGAATTCGCGGGGCGCTGCGCTCGTTCGCCGACCTGCGCACCGGCGACATCGTCGTCCACGAGGACCACGGCCTCGCCCGCTTCGCGGGATTCGAGACCAAGACCGTCGCGGGCGTCACCCGCGACTACCTCTACCTCGAGTACCAGGGCGACGACCGCGTCTTCGTTCCGAGCGAGCAGCTCGCGAAGATCAGCCGCTACGTCGGCGCCGGCGGCGCGCACCCGCCGCTGAGCAAGCTCGGCGGCAAGAGCTGGGACCGCCTGAAGGCGCGCGCCCGCCGCGCGGCGCAGGAGCTCGCCGGCGAGCTGCTGAACCTCTACGCAGAGCGCCGGCGGCGCACCGGCCTCGCCTTCCCGCCGGACTCCGACTGGCTGCGCGCGTTCGAGGAGGCCTTCCCCTACAACGAGACCGCCGACCAGCGCGACGCGATCGAGCTCGTGAAGCTCGACATGGAGTCCGAGCGCCCGATGGACCGGCTTGTCTGCGGGGACGTCGGCTTCGGCAAGACCGAGGTCGCGCTGCGCGCCGCCTTCAAGGCCGCCGACGCCGGCAGGCAGGTCCTCATGCTCGTGCCGACGACGATCCTCGCCCAGCAGCACTACGGGACCTTCACCGAGCGCCTGAAGGACTATCCGTTCACGATCGAGCACGTCAGCCGCTTCCGTCCCGCGGCCGAGCAGCGCAAGGCGATCGCGGGCTTCCAGTCCGGCGCGGTCGACATCCTCATCGGCACGCACCGGATCCTGAGCCGCGACGTCCGCGCGAAGGACCTCGGGCTCATCATCGTCGACGAGGAGCAGCGCTTCGGCGTCAAGCAGAAGGAGCTGCTGCGCCAGCTCAAGCTCCGTGTCGACGTCATCTCGATGAGCGCGACCCCGATCCCGCGGACCCTGCAGATGTCGCTCGCCGGCCTGCGCGACATCTCGGTCATCAACACGCCCCCCGAGGGCCGGCGACCGGTGAAGACGTACGTCGGCGAGTACGACGAGGAGGTCGTCAAGCAGGCGCTCGTCCGCGAGCACGCGCGCGGGGGACAGGCGTTCTTCCTCCACAACCGCGTCGAGTCGATCGACGAGACCGCCGAGCGCCTGCGCGGGCTGTGCCCGGGGATGCGCTTCGAGGTCGCCCACGGCCAGATGGAGGACACCGAGCTCGAGGACCGGATGCTGCGCTTCCTGCGCGGCGAGGCCGACGTGCTCGTCTGCACGAGCATCATCGAGTCGGGCATCGACATCCCGCAGGCCAACACGCTCGTCGTCGACCGCGCCGACATCTTCGGCCTCTCCCAGCTCTACCAGATCCGCGGGCGCGTCGGCCGCAGCCGCGAGCGCGCCTACGCCTACCTCCTCTATCCCAGCGCGGCGGCGCTGACGCACGAGGCCGCCAACCGCCTCTCGGCCCTCAGCGACTACACCGAGCTCGGCGCGGGCTTCAAGATCGCGATGCGCGACCTCGAGCTGCGCGGCGCCGGCAGCCTGCTCGGCGACGAGCAGTCCGGCCACGTCGCCGCGCTCGGCTTCGAGCTCTACATGCAGATGCTCGACGAGGCCGTGGCGGCGGCGGAGGGCGAGACCGGCGACGAGATGCCCGAGCCCGTGCGCCTGGACGTCAACGTCGACGCCTACGTCCCGGCCGACTACATCCCCTACGAGCAGGCGAAGATCGACGTGCACCGGCGCATCGCCGGGGCCGTCGACGTCGCCGACCTCGAGCTCTTGCGCGAGGAGCTCGACGACCGCTTCGGCGCGCTGCCGCAGCCGCTGAGCAACCTCATCGACCTCCAGCGCGCGCGGATCAAGCTCGGCCAGGCGGGCGCCACCGCCGTGAGCTTCCGCGGGGGGCGTCTCGCGGTCACGCCGATCGAGCTTGACTCCGTGCGCGCCAAGCGCGTGCGCGCCGAGATCCCCGGCGCGCTGTACGAGTCGGGCAAGTCCCAGCTGTCCGTTCGCGTTCCCGACGATCCCCAGCAGCGCTTCCCCGCGGTCGTGCGAGCCGCCGACGTCCTGCTGGCAGTCACGCGCGAAGCCGCCTGACTGAAGAATCCGATATGAAGGTGATGTGAAGGAGCGCGGATCGACGCGCCCGTCGTCATGCCTTCGCTACGATCGTCGCATCGTGACTCGAATCCTTCGTCTGTTTCCGGCGCTTGGCGCCTTTTTTGTGGCCGCGACCCTCGTCGCGGGCTGCGGCGACTCCGTCCCCAGCGGCGCCGTCGCGAGCATCGACGGCAGCGAGATCTCCAAGAGCGATTTCGACCACTGGATGAACGTCGCGGCGGCCACGAGCCAGCAGGGCGTCGCCAAGGTCGCCTACAACCCGCCCGACTTCACCGCCTGCATCGCGACGAAGAAGAAGACGGCGCCGAAGCCCGCCAAGGGCCAGCCGGCGACGACCGATGCGCAGTACAAGAGCCAGTGCCAGCAGGAGTTCACGAGCCTGCGCGACCAGGTCATGCAGTTCCTCATCCTCACCGAGTGGGTCGACGGCGAGGCCGACGACCAGGGCGTAAAGGTCTCGGACTCCGAGGCCGAGAAGCAGTTCCAGACGACGCTGAAGCAGTCGTTCCCGAAGAAGGCCGATCAGGACCAGTTTTTGAAGTCCAGCGGGATGACGCTCGACGACGCCCGCTTCCAGGTCCGCTTCAACACCGTCTACACGAAGCTCCGCGAGAAGGCCGTCAAGAACGCCGACAAGGTGACCGACAAGGACGCCGCGGACTTCTACAACAAGAACAAGGCGCGCTTCGCCTCGCCGCTGACCCGTGACCTGCGCGTCGTGCTGACGCGCACGCAGGACCGCGCCGAGCAGGCGAAGGCGGCGATCGAGGGCGGCCGCAGCTGGTCGTCGGTCGCCAAGGAGTTCTCCATCGACCCGGCCTCCAAGGCTGCGGGCGGCGTCCTGTCCGGCCTCGCCAAGGGCCAGCAGGAGAAGGCCTTCGACGACGCGATCTTCTCCGCGCCGAAGGGCAAGCTCACAGGTCCCGTGAAGACCCAGTTCGGCTACTACATCTTCCAGGTCCAGAAGGAGACGCCGGCCAAGCAGCAGACGCTGAAGGAGGCGACTCCGGCGATCAAGCAGCAGCTCGACGCGCAGAACAAGCAGAAGGCCGACGACGAGTTCAACCAGGAGCTGCGCAAGAAGTGGAAGTCGCGCACGAACTGCGGCGACGACTACATCATGAACCAGTGCAAGAACGCGCCGAAGGAGAAGACGGCGACGGCAGCAGCGGGGCAGACCGTGCAGGCGCCGGCTCCCACGCAGCAGCAGCCGTAACCTCGCCGCACCCCGGCTCCGGAGGACCGGGAAGCCGTTGCCTTAGGCTTCCCGGCTCGTGACCGCCCCCGAGATCACCGCGGCGCTCGGCCGCCTCGACGCGCTCACGCGCCGCCTGCGCCTGGAGTGCCCGTGGGATCGCGAGCAGGACGAGCGCACGATCGTGCCGCACACCGTCGAGGAGGCCTACGAGCTCGCCGACGCCGCCAACAACGGCGACGACGCGAAGCTCCTCGACGAGCTCGGCGACGTCCTCTTCCAGGTCCATTTCCTCGCGCTGCTGCTCGAGGAGCGCGGGGCGGGCGACCTCGCCGCCGTCGCCGAGCACTGCCGCCAGAAGCTCATCCGCCGCCATCCGCACGTCTTCGGCGAGGTGGAGGCCGACTCCGCCGGCGAGGTGCTGCGCAACTGGGACGCGATCAAGGCGGGCGAGGCGGGCCGCGAGCCGGGGATCTTCGGCGAGATCCCGGAGAACCTGCCCGCCCTGCTGTACGCGCGCAAGCTCCAGCGCCGCGCGGCGACGGCGGGCCTGCTGCCGCCCGCCGGAGAAGCGCCGCCGGTCTGCAAGCGCGGCGCCGTCTTCGAGGACATCGGAGACCGGCTCTTCGCGCTCGTCGACGAGGCGCGCCACGTGCGCGTCGATCCCGAGCTTGCCCTACGCGCGGCCGCCCAGCGCTATCGCGACCGGACGAGCACCCAAGGAGACACATGAGCCGGATCGAACGCGTCCACGCCCGCCAGATCCTCGACAGCCGCGGCAACCCGACCGTCGAGGTCGACCTGACGCTGGCCTCCGGCGCCTTCGGTCGCGCAGCGGTGCCGTCGGGCGCCTCGACCGGCGAGTTCGAGGCCGTCGAGCTGCGTGACGGCTACGCCGCGTGGGGCGGAAAGGGCGTCACGCGCGCCGTCGCGCACGTCAACGACGAGATCGCAGGCGCCATCACCGGACACGACGCGCTCGACCAGCTCGCGATCGACCGCACGCTCATCGAGCTCGACGGTACAGAGAACAAATCCCGTCTGGGTGCCAACGCGATCCTCGGGGTGTCGCTCGCGTCCGCGCACGCGGCGGCCGCCCACGTGGGCCTACCGCTGTGGCGCCACCTCGGCGGCGAGCAGGCCCGCATCCTGCCCGTGCCGATGATGAACGTCCTCAACGGCGGCGCGCACGCCGACAACAAGATCGACTTCCAGGAGTTCATGGTCATGCCGGCGGGCGCGGCCTCGTACTCGGACGGCCTGCGGATGGGCACCGAGGTCTTCCACGCGCTGAAGCAGACGCTGCACGACGCGGGCCTGGGGACCGCGGTCGGCGACGAGGGCGGCTTCGCTCCGGACCTCGGCTCCAACGAGGAGGCGCTGCAGATGCTCGTGCGCGGCATCGAGACCGCCGGCTACGTGCCCGGCGAGGACGTCTTCATCGCGCTGGACCCGGCGACGAGCGAGCTCTTCGGAGACGGCGCCTACGTCCTCGAGCACGAGAACCGCTCGCTGAGCTCGGCCGAGCTCGCCGCCTACTGGGCCGATCTCTGCGAGCGCTACCCGATCGTCTCGATCGAGGACGGCATGGACGAGGAGGACTGGGACGGCTGGGGGACGCTGAGCGAGACCCTCGGCGAGCGCGTCCAGCTCGTCGGCGACGACCTGTTCGTGACGAACACCGCGCGCCTGAGGCGCGGCATCGAGCTCGGCGTCGGCAACTCGATCCTCGTGAAGGTCAACCAGATCGGCACGCTGACCGAGGCGCTCGATGCGATCGCCACCGCCCGCGAGGCGGGCTACACGGCGGTCATGTCGCACCGCTCCGGCGAGACCGAGGACACGACGATCGCCGACCTCGCCGTGGCGACCGGCTGCGGGCAGATCAAGACCGGCGCGCCGTCGCGCTCGGACCGCGTCGCGAAGTACAACCGGCTGCTGCGCATCGAGGAGGCGCTCGGCGACGGCGCCTTGTTCCCCGGTCGCTCCGTCCTGAGGTCGTAAGTTCGGCTGCACGGGGAGGAGCGCGCGGCGCGAGACCGAACCGTCTCACGATGGGTGAGTTCGCTCCGCGCGTGCGCTGGGACCGGGTCGGGCGGATCGCGCTGCTCTTCGTCGGCCTCCTGCTGATCTACCTCTACATCAACCCGCTGCGGACGTACGTCTCCACCTGGCAGGAGGCCCGGACGAAGCGCGGAGAGGTCGCCGCCCTGCAGCGCGAGCACGACGCGCTCGCGCGCCGCCAGCGGGCGCTGCGCAGCCGCGGCAGCATCGAGACCGAGGCGCGCCGCCTCGGGATGGTGCGCCGCGACGAGCGCGCCTACGTCGTCCGCGGGCTGCCGGCCGGCAGGTAGCCCACTGGCGGCGCCGGCCGCTGGGTACGCTCAGCCGTCGTGGCGGCGACGAGCTTCGAGACGGCCTTCTTTCAGTGGCGCGAGGGCGAGCGGCGGATGGCCGGCGCCCCACCCGAGCAGCGGCGGGCGCTGGAGACGGTCGTCCAGCGCATCGTGGCCGAGCTGCGAAAGCGCCTCGGCGGGACCTTCACGACGGACGAGCTCGCCGAGCTCTACGAGCAGGGGACCGACTGGTGCACGGACCTCGCCGCGACGGTCGCGCCCGACGCACCATGGGCGTGGGACGCGCGGACGGTGGCCGACGCCGCCTTCCTGCGCTATCTGCGCGACGCCCGCGATTTCGCCGGCGGTAGGCGCACCGAGCCGTAAAGCGCTCAGTCGGCGTCCGCGCCCGCGCGGCGGATGACGATCTGGTCCTCCTCGATCGTCACGTCGACCGGCCGGTGGCCGGCCCAGTGCTCGGCGTAGATCGCGTTGTCGGCGACGGCCGGATCGAGCCACAGCCCGTAGCCCTCCTCGCCGTGGTCGAACGTCCCCTCGAGGGCGCCGATGCCGGCCCGCGTGCGCCCGCGGCCGCCGCGACGCCCGCGACGGCGAGGAGCGGCCTTCGGAGCGTCCTCGTCGTCCTCGGCGCTCTCGCCGGCCTCGGCGCGGCGCGCCTCCTCCTCGGCGAGGCGGGCCGCCTCCGCGGCCTCCTCCTCGAGACGGCGCGCCTCGGCGGCCTCCAGCTCGGCGGCGACGAGCGCGTCGTCCTCGGCGCGCAGGTCGATCTCGTCGTCGAAGTCGACGCCCGGAGCGTCCCCGTTCTCGGGGCCGGCGGGCATGAGGTCGTTGTCCTTCTTGAAGGTCTCGATCTGCTGGACGGTGGCCTCGAGCTGGTGGGCGATCCAGGCATCGGTGCGGCCCTGTCGGACCCAGCCCCTGATCTGGTTCAGATGGGGGCGCAGTGAGCGGCGTGCCATGACGGCGACCTTACAAGACGCGGCCTGCTGACCTCCCGGCCCGCCCGACGGGGTCGCGCGCGACCCGATACACAGGAGTCTAGGTCCGGTTGCCTTTGCCCACGCAACCTGCTTGAGTTGAACTCGTCTGCAAGGAAGGTGGGCTCCTCATGCTGGTCCTGACACGCAAGTCCAACCAGAGCATCATGATCGGCGACGACATCGAGATCTCGGTGCTGTCGATCATGGGCGAGAAGGTTCGGATCGGCATCCAGGCCCCGCGGGACATTCCGGTGTTTCGCAAGGAGGTCTACCTCGAGATCCAGGCCGAGCGTGGCCAGGTCACCGCCGGCGGCGACGTCGAAGCGGCGCTGCGCAAGCTCAGTACGTAGCGGGCCCGCTGCAGGACCGGCGCGCGAGGCGCCGGATCCACTAGCCCATGACGATGTAGAGCGTCTGGAACATCGCGATCGTGACGATGACCGCCGTCGCGATGAGCATGAGCACGAGCGCGATGAAGCGGAACGTCCCGCGCTTGTGCACGCGCTCGAGGTTGCGCTGCCGCGCGCGAAGCACCGCTTTGCGGCGCAGCGACTCGCGGCGGACCCGATCGACGTGGGTCTCCTCGGCGAAGGCGCGCTCGAACTCGTCGAGCGACTGGCGCATCCGGGTTGCCATCGGTTACGGAGACTAGACCACTTCGCGGTCCGTCAACAGGCAGCCCACAACCCGCGGCCGGCCTCGCGCGCCTCGCGGGCGAGCGCGGCGAAGCGCGCGGCGTAGCGAACGTCGGGTGCGATCGTGAGCGGCTGCGCGTAGCCGAGGCGGGCGAGCTCGGCGTTGACGAACAGCCCGTCGCGCACCCGGTAGACGTAGGCCAGCAGGCGCCCGTAGCGGTCGCGCTCCTCGACGTCGCGCACGAGCCGGACGCGCTCGCCGCCGACGAGGCGCTCGTTGAACTCCGACGCCTTCTTGCCGTAGCACTGCACGCCCTTCGTCGGGTGCTTCGTCTCCGGCGTGTCGACGCCGATGTAGCGGACCTTCTCGCGCCGGCCGCCGACGACGACGTGGATCGTGTCGCCGTCGACGACCTTCACGACGCTGCCCTCGCGCGGCGCGCCGGCGGCGGCCCGTGGCGCGCCGGAGTCGCCATCGGAGCCGCCCAGGACGCCCGAGGAGCCCGCGCCGGCGCCGCCCGCGAGCACGAGCAGCAACACGACGATCGTCCGGCGCGACATGGTGAGCACGCTACGGCGTGGCGCGGCGCGATGGGCGCTCCGTTGCAGTTTCGGTGCGAAGGCGGGAGCGCCGCTACGCGATCGTGACGTCCTCGGAGAGGTAGACGTCCTGGATCGCGTGCAGCAGCTCGATGCCGTCGCCGAGCGGGCGCTGGAAGGCCTTGCGGCCGGAGATGAGCCCGGTGCCGCCGGCGCGCTTGTTGATGACGGCCGTCCGCACCGCCTCGGCGAGGTCGGCGTCGCCCGCCGACGCCCCGCCGGAGTTGATGAGCGGCGAGCGGCCCATGTGGCAGTTGGCGAGCTGATAGCGCGTGAGGTCGATCGGGTGGTCGCTCGACAGGCGCTCGTAGACGAGCTCGCTCGTCTTGCCGAACGAGCCGCCGAGCGCGCTGACGGCGCCGAACCCGCGGTTGGTCTCGGGGAGCTTCTGCTTGATGATGTCCGCCTCGAGCGTCACGCCGAGGTGGTTGGCCTGCCCGGTGAGGTCGGCGGAGACGTGGTAGTCGGTGCCGTCGATCGCGAACGCCGGGTTTCGCAGGTAGCACCACAGGACGGTGAACATGCCGCGCCGGTGGGCGTCCTCGAAGGCCTCGGAGACCTCGACGATCTGGCGGTCGGACTCCTCCGAGCCGAAGTAGATCGTGGCGCCCACGCCCGCCGCGCCGAGCTCGTGCGCGCGCTGCACGGACCCGAACATGATCTGGTCGTACGTGTTGGGGTACGTCAGCAGCTCGTTGTGGTTGAGCTTGACGATGAAGGGAAAGCGGTGCGCCCAGCGGCGGCTCACCGCGCCCAGCGCCCCGAGCGTCGAGGCGATCGCGTTGCAGCCGCCCTCGACCGCGAGGCGCACGAGGTTGCCGGGGTCGAAGTACATCGGGTTGGGCGCGAAGCTCGCGGCCGCCGAGTGCTCGATGCCCTGGTCGATCGGCAGGATGCTGACGTAGCCGGTGCCCGAGAGCCGCCCGGAGTGCAGCAGCCAGTGGAGGTTGCGCATGACGTTCACGGAGCGGTCGGAGTCCGCGACGACGCGGTCGACGAAGTCCGGCCCGGGGAGGTGGAGGTCCTCGGCGGGGATCGTCTGGCAGCGGTGGTCGAGGAGGCGTTCGGCGTCGTCGCCGAGCAACTCCTCCAGGCGGGTGGTGGTCAGTGCGGTCGCCACGGTCCGTCCCTTCGCATCGACATCGCGGTCGCCTCGCAGCGTACCCGGGCGCGCCTGCGCGACTGCGCAGGATCCTCTCGCGCGGCGACGCGCGTTGACGCCACCCCGGCGGGTAGCCTCCGCCCCGTGCAGCACGACTTCACCGGGCCGAGCTTCACCGTCGGCGTCGAGGAGGAGATGATGATCGTCGACGGCGAGAGCTTCGCGCTCGTCAACGCGATCGAGTCCCTGCTCGAGGACAGCAACGCCGACGGGGACGGCGAGTCCGGGGAGATCAAGCCCGAGCTCATGGAGTCCGTGCTCGAGATCGCGACGAAGCCGTGCGCGAACAGCGAGGAGGCCTGCGACCAGCTGCGCGCGCTGCGCAAGCGCGCGCGCGAGACGGCCGCCGGCCGCGGGCTGGCCATCGGCAGCGCGGGCACGCACCCGTTCGCGATGTGGGAGGACCAGCGCATCGTCGCGCGCCCGCGCTACCGCGACCTCATCTCGGCGCTGCGCTTCGTCGCGCGCCAGGAGCTCATCTTCGGGATGCACGTCCACGTCGGCATCGACGATCCCGAGAAGGCGATCCACGTCGCCAACGGGATGCGCGTCCACGTCCCGGTCCTGCTCGCGCTGAGCGCGAACTCGCCGTTCTGGCGCGGCGACCGCACGGGGCTGCTGTCGACGCGCACGCCGATCTTCCGGGCCTTCCCGCGCGTCGGCATGCCGCCGGCCTACGAGGACTGGGAGGACTACCAGCGCCAGGTCGAGTTCATGGTCCGCAGCGGCGTCATGGAGGACTACACCTACCTCTGGTACGACGTGCGCCCGCACCCGAACCTCGGCACCGTCGAGATCCGCTGCTGCGACTCGCAGACGCGCGTCGAGCACACCGTCGCGCTGACGGCGCTCATCCAGGCGATGGTCCACGAGCTCGTCGACCACTACGACGCCGGGCGCGAGCTCGGCCACTACCCGTGGCAGATGCTCGACGAGAACAAGTGGCTGGCCGCGCGCCACGGCCTCGAGGGCGAGATCGTCGACCTGCCGTCCAGCGAGCGCGTCTCCACGAAGGCCCTGACGCGCCGGCTGCTCGAGCGCCTCGCGCCGCACGCCGAGCAGCTCGGCTCGGCGGGCGACCTCGACGGCATCCGCGACCTGCTCGAGCGCGGCAACGGCGCGTCGCGCCAGATCGTCGTCTACGAGGCCAACTACGACCTCAGCGAGGTCATGGCCGAGATCATCGCCGCGACGGCCCTCTAGACGACGACTTCGCCGTGTGCCGCGGAAGGGGCCCAGGGTTCTATGCGAGATGTACTGCGAGAGGGCCCTAGAATCGATGGCATGTCCCAGCCCGACCTCTTCGTGGTCTGCAAGAACTGCCAGGCGGAGGTCAGCCCGTACATCACCGAATGCCCGTACTGCGGGACGCGGCTGCGCAAGCGCGCGCCGAAGATCGAGCGCCCCGACGCGCCCGCCGCGCCGCCCAGGCGCGCGCCCCGCGGCCGCGCCAGGACGCGCGCGAGGGCGAAGGCCAAGGACAAGCCGCAGAACCCGCGGCTCGCGCGGCTGCGCTCGGGCGAGATCCCCGGCATCCGCGGCGACGAGCACGGCAAGCCATGGGCGACGATCGTCCTCGTCGCGCTGTCGTTCGGGCTCTGGCTGTCGCTCGCGTTCTTCGTCCGCGCCGACTTCGGGCTCACCGCCCTCTCCGGCGACCCCTGGCGCTTTTTCACCGCCGCGCTCGTCAACGACGGCACGGCGGCGCAGTTCGCGGCCGTCGTGGGGGTCGGGCTCTTCGGCTGGCTCATCGAGCGCCGCCACGGCGCGCTCGCCGTCATCGCGCTGTTCGTGCTCTGCGGTCCCGTCGCGCTCTCGATCGCGACCGCGGTCGATCCGGGCGGGCTCGTCTTCGGCACCCATGGCGCGGCGCTCGGCATGCTCTGCGCCTGGCTCGTGCCGGTGCTCATGCGGCGCCGGGGCGAGGGCGGCGACGACGACGCGGATCTGCTCGGCGTCGCCGTCATCGCGGCCGTCCTGCTGCTCGTCCCGCTGCTGTCGCAGGGCAGCGCGCTGGCGGGCTTCATCGGTGCGGCGCTCGGCCTCGTGGCGGGCCTGCTCATGTCCCTGCGGCCCGCTCGCCGTTGAAGGGCGAGACCTACAGCGCCGAGGAGGTCGACGCGGCCGTCGACGCGCTCTCCGACCCCGAGCGCTTCGGCCACGCGCAGGCGATCGTCACCCACGCCGCCCCGAGCCTGCAGCGCGTGCTGGGCGCCGCGCTCGAGCAGGGCGGCTGGTTCGACCAGGCCCACGAGGCCCAGCTGACGCAGGCGGCGGAGACCGAGGACCTCACCGAGCGCGCGCGGGCGATCCAGGCGCTCGTCGAGGAGGAGACGCGGCTCGGGATGCTCGTCGGCGTCTCCGTCGGGTTCGAGCTTGCGCGCGAGCTGGCCGCGCGCCGTGACCACAACGAGGAAGAGGACCCGCAATGACGCATGCGATCGTGCTCGTCGAAGCCGAGCGCGACGTGATGTCGACGCTCGGAGGCACGCTGGCCGAGGTCGACGGGGTCCGCGAGGCCTACTCGGTCACGGGGGAATGGGACTTCGTCTGCATCGTGCACGTCAGCCGCCACGAGGACCTGGCGGGCGTCGTGACCGGGCAGATCTCGACGATGCACGGCGTCGCGCGGACGCACACGATGGTCGCCTTCGAGACGTTCTCCGAGCACGACCTCGATGCGATGTTCTCCATCGGCGAGTAACGTCGCCGGGAGGTCGCCGGTTCCGGCGCCCGCGTTCACGGTGTCGGAGCCGTCGTCGCCGGGTTCGGCGAACGGACGGCGAAACCTCAATCAGTCGTCAGTCGTCCTGCCAGCCGCGCGCGAACCAGACCGCGCGGTCCTTCCAGTCATGCGCCATGAGCGCGACGCCCAGGGCACCGGCGAACGTCAGGAACGCACCCGTCGCGCCGTGATGGCAGCGCTGGCCGTAGATCCACAGGCGACGGCGAACGCGGTCGTAATGAATCGGCCTGCGCAGTTGTGGAGAAGTCGTCGTGGCCATCGCTGCATCACTGCTGCTGTTATCGGCCTGTTGCGTCCTGCGGTGAGCACGTCTTACGCCCGGGGTCGTCCAGATGTCCAGAACGTCAGAATGGGCCGGTGACCGTGGTCAAGCCGCAGTTCGGGCCGACGCTCGTCCAGATGCTCGCTCCGCGGTCGCTCGCGGTGCGCCTCGGCGCGGCCGCGTTCGCGCTCGTGCTCGTCGCCGCGATCGTCGCGATCGCGCTCAGCACGCGGCCCGATGAGACGCTCGTCCTCGAGCATGAGCCGGTGACGTTCAACTTCGTCTACGGGCCGCAGTTCGTGCGCGACGAGGAGGGCGCGATCGTCGCGCTGCGCCACGCGCGCGGCGGCCTGTTCCTCGACGGCTTCGTCGTCCAGCCGCTCGAGCTGCCGCAGTACCGGGGCGTCGTCTCCGGGATGCTGCCGATCTATGCCGACGGCTACGTCAAGGGCCTGCGCAGCCGCTATCGCGGCTTCCGGTTCGTCGGCGAGGGCCGCACGCGGATCAACAACGGCATCGGCTACGAGGTGACGTTCCGCGCGCGGACCGGCACGCGCACGCTCTACGGCCGCCACCTCCTGCTCGTCGAGGAGAAGCCCGACGGGCAGCGCGAGGGCGTCGTCATCGAGCTGACGTCGACGCCCGCGGCGGGCACGCCGAACGCCGAGGAGATCGGCAACCATGGCGCGCTGAAGACGCCGCTGCGCTCGTTTCGCTTCGGCGAGGACCGCAAGGGAGGCACGGCGTGATCGAGTACGAGGACTTCGCGAAGGTCGACATGCGCGTCGGGCGCATCGTCGCCGTCGAGGACTTCCCGGAGGCGCGCCGGCCGGCGTGGAAGCTGCGCATCGACTTCGGCCCGGAGATCGGCGAGAAGCGCTCCTCGGCGCAGATCTGCAACTACGCGCGTGAGGAGCTCGAGGGCCGGCTCGTCGTCGCGGTCGTGAACTTCCCGCCCCGCCAGATCGGGCCGGTGCGGTCAGAGGTGCTCGTGCTCGGCGCGGTGGCCGACGATCACCCGGTGCTCCTGCTCGAGCCGGACGCCGGCTCGCAGCCCGGCGACCACGTCGCCTGAGCCTCAGGCGCGGCGGCTACGGGCGCGGGGTGACGCCGCCGGTGCCGGCGGCCACCACGCCGTCCTCGGGATCCGTGGCGGCGGGCTGCGGCGCGACCGGTGGTGCGGCCTCGGGCGGCGCGACCGGCGTCGAGGACGGGGCGGCCGGCGCCGGGTCGCTCGCCGCCGGCGCGGGGGCGCCCGGCTCGGTCGGCGCGGCGACGCCGCCGGTCTGCGCGGGCGGGCCGGGGGCGGTCTCGAGCGTCACGCTCTCGGTCTTCTCCTGCACGGGCGCGAGGCCCGGGGCGGCGGCGCCCGTGCCGGCGGTCGCGACCGGATCGGTCGCCTTCGCGGGATCGGCCTTCACGGGTGCGGCGGCCGGCGCGGCGGCGGGTGCGGCCGAGCGGGCAGCCGCCGGCTTGGGCGGCGTGACCGGCTGCTGGACGGAGGCGACGACCTCGGGAGCAGCGGCCACGGCAGGGGCGACGTGCGCCGGGCGCTTGGCGGCGGCGGCGACGGAGGGCGTGGGCACCTTCGTCTGCACGTGCTTGACCTCGACCGCGCCGGCCGTGACGATCGCCGCCGCGGCGAGCCCGGCAGCGGCCTTCGTCGTGATCGTGCTGATGCCGGCGGACATCGCGCTCGTGCCGCCGCCCGCCGCGACGGTCGCGGCGGCCGCGCCGGCGGCGCCGCCGGCGCCGGCGGATGCGGTCATGCCGAAGTGGGCGAGCAGCGCCTTCTTGAAGAACAGCAGCGGCGCGACGGGGAAGACCGAGGCGAGCGCCTTGTTCGTCGTGCGCAGCTGCGCCTTGAAGCCCTGGCAGCGGTCGCACGTGCGGACGTGACGGCGGGCCGGGGCGGTCGAGCGGCGCAGGCCCTCGGCGACCTCGCCGAGCTCCTCGCGGACCTCCTCGCACGTGAGCTGGCGCGCCTCGGCGGCCTCGGCGAGCGAGACGCGGGCGCGCACGAGCAGCGACTTGACGGACGGGATCGTCGTCTCCATCGCCTCGGCGATCTGCTCGTAGGAGAGGGCGTCGATCTCGCGCAGCAGCAGCGCCGTCTTCTGCGTCTCGGGCAGCTCCTGGACGTCGGCGACGAGGTTGCGGAACTCCTCGCGCTTGTGGACCTTGTCGGCGGTCGTCGCGCCGCCCTCGGAGAAGTGGATGTCCATGGAGTCCACGCCGATCGGCTGGACGCGGCGCAGGTGGTTCAGCGAGCGGTTGCGGGCGATCCGGTACAGCCACGGGCGCACGTTGATCGCGCGGTCGTCGCCGTTGATCGCGTTGAAGGCCGCCGCGAAGACCTCCTGCAGGACGTCCTCGGCGTCCTCGCGGGAGCCGAGCATGTGGCGGCAGAACGCCAGCAGGCGCGACTGGTAGCGCGAGACGAGCGCCTCGAACGCCCCGTGGTTGCCGCGCCGGATGAGGACGATCAGCCGCTCGTCGGACTGCAGGCGAAGCAGCGGGGTGGCGCCCCGCATGCCGACTGCGACGGACTGGTTGAGAGCTGAGGCTTCCACGTGGGGCGACGGCGCAGGCCGGCCGTCGAGACCTAGAACTCCAAGACCGGCTCGAAGTTCCGAGGTTGCCGTTGAGGTTAGCGGCCTGCCCGCGGCCGAACGTGAGGAGACGGTGAGAGTGCCCGGGGCGGGATTCGAACCCGCACGCTCTTGCGAGCAGCGGTTTTTAAGACCGCCCGCCTATGCCATTCGGCTACCCGGGCGCGCGTCCGCATCCTACGGCGCGCGCCCGGAGCCGGGAGGACGTTCCCTACCGCTTGGCGCCCTTGACGCCGGTGCGGAACGTCGCGAGCGCGGGACGCGCCTCGCCGTTGGCCTCGACGAGGCCGCCGTCGAACGCCGGCGTGCAGCCGAAGCCGAACCAGTTGTACGTGTAGAGGCGCTCGATGTTCCTGTCGTACTTCTTGATGAGGTCGAACATGTACTTCGTCCGGCTCGCCTGGCGCTGCCGGTCGCACTTGAAGTTGCTGCCGAAGCTCGCGAGGCCGCCGGTCTCCGTGAGCCAGAGCTTGCCGACCTTGTTGCTCTTGCGCAGCGCCTTGATGATCCGCGCGACGCCCGGGTAGCGGCCGCTCGCGTTCTTCTCGGTGATGCGGCGGTTGACCTGCGAGTAGTTGTGGACGCCGATGATCTTCGCGTTGCGCGCGGTCTTGCCGCCGGCCTTCAGCCATCTCGCGATGTACTTCTCGACGCCGGCCTGGTCGAGGACGTCGAGCGCGACGATCTTGCAGTTCTTGCAGAGGCCGCGCATCGCGGCGTAGAACTGCGCCGCGCGCTTCGGGTTCCTCGCCGTCGGCTGCGACTTGTGGTTGGCCTCGTTCCAGACGCCCCACTCGGTGACGCCCTGGGCCTTGTAGCGCTTGACGAGCGCGCCGACCTTCGACTTGTACTGCCTGACGCTCGGAAGCGGCTTGCGCGGGTTCGAGTTGATGTCGTCGGTCGAGACGTGCAGGAGGACCTTGACGCCGCGGGCCTTGGCGGCCGAGACGAAGGCGTCGGCGTCGGCGAGCTCGCCGGCCTGGTCGATCGCGTTCCACTCGATGAAGTAGCGGGTGATCTTGAGGTTGAGGCTCTGCCAGTTCGTGTCGGCGAACATCTTCGGGCTCTGGTCGCCGACGCCGACGCGGACGTTCGTCGCGGCGGATGCGGCGGTGGGAATGGCAAGCAGCCCGAGGATGGGCAGCAACAGCGTGAGACGGCGAATCACAGCGCGGCGTCCTTTCGAGGGGGTCAAACCGGTCGGGACCCTCATCGGCATCCCATGGCGCGTGCTGAAGCCTAGCCCGGTTGCCCCTCGCCAGGGGGAACTCTCATGCTGCGCTCATGCGGCGCGAAACGTGCGCGCGGCGCTCGCGCAGACCCCGTCGAGCACGATGCCGGCGAGCCGCTCGTCGCCGGAGATCGTCAGCGCCTCGCGCCGCGACGAGGGCCCGAGGGCCTCGATCCAGTCCTGCTCGGTGCCCGAGATGCGGGCATCGGCGCCGGGCGCCTCCTCCTCGGCGATCGCGACCTTCCCGCGCGCGACGGTGAGCGCGTAGTGAAACGTCGTGCCGTCCGGGCGGTCGACGGAGAGCTCCGCCGTGCCCGTGAGCCCGGCGGGCGGCGACGCCAGCCCCGGCACGATCCGCAGGATCGCGCCGATGTCCATCGCCTCGCCCTCGCGGGGCGCGGTCCAGGCCCAGTCATAGCCCCAGCGGGCGAGCGCGCCCAGCACCGGCAGCAGCTCGCGCGAGCGCGCGGTGAGCTCGTAGTCCACGCGCGGGGGAACCTCGCGGTAGCGCTGGCGGGTCAGCAGGCCGTCGGCGACCATGCGGTTGAGCCTCGATCGCAGTTGCTCGGTCGAGATCCCGGGCAGCACGCGCTGCAGCTCGACGAAGCGCCGCGGGCCGGCGGAGAGGTCGCGGACGATGAGCAGCGTCCACTTGTCGCCCACGAGATCCAGCGCGCGCGCGTCCGGCGACCACTGGTCGTACGGATGGCGCTTGGGCGGTGGGGTCGTGGCCATGAAGTTCGAGGTCGCCGCGGCGAGCATTGCGGCTTCCTGCAAGATAGACCGCCGCGCTGCGGCGCGGCGCGATGCGCCGGATGTCTGACGGTTACCGTGGCAAACCCGGTGCGAAGGTTCCCGACAGTTTCGGTGCGACGACGCGTTAGGAGGTGCGTGGGCACCGTCACGTCGCTCGAGCCGCGCCGTCGCGCGCGTCTGCGCAATCAGGCTCCTGTCGCGGCGGCGACCTCGCGCGCGACGCTGTTCTTCGACCTGCGCTCGCCGTACACCTACCTCGCGGCCGAGCGCGCCGACCGCCTGTTCCCCGGCCTGCAGTGGCTGCCCGCCTCCTCGGAGGTGCTCGATCGCGGCGAGCGCGATCCTGACGGCCGGCGCGCGGCCGAGCGCGCGCGGCTGCTCGGGCTGCCGCTCGTGTGGCCCGAGGACGAGCCGTACGTCGTGCCGGGCGCGATGCGGGTGGCGTCGCTGGCGGCCGAGCGCGGCTGCGCCGCGGCGTTCGTGCTCGCGGCCAGCCGCCTGGCCTACTGCGGCGGCTTTGACATCGACGATCTCGAGATCCTCGCCGAGGCGGCCGCGGCGGCCGGGATCGAGCTCGGGCTCGCGCTGCGCGCGGCGGGCGACATCAGCCGCGACGGGCCGATCGAGGAGGCCGGGCGCCTGCTGCTGGCGGCGGGCGCGCAGCGGCTGCCCGCGCTGCGCGTGGGCCGGACGCTGTTCTGCGGCGAGGACCGGCTCATGGAGGCGGCCTCCGCGCGGACGGCCGTGTAGCAGTCGTCAGAACGCGACCGTTTTCCGTTGGTAGGGTCCGATCGGTGGGGGTCGACAGCAGCGTGGAGGCAGGGGTCGTCGGGGGGCATCTCGTCGCGCGGAGGCTGCGCGAGCACGGCGTGACGAAGCTCTTCACGCTGTCGGGCGGGCATCTGTTCTCGATCTACGACGGCTGCCGGGCGGAGGGCATCGACATCGTCGACGTCCGCCACGAGCAGTCGGCCGCCTTCGCGGCCGAGGGCTGGGCGAAGGTCACGCGGACGCCCGGCGTCGCGGCGTTGACGGCCGGGCCGGGCGTCACGAACGGCATGAGCGCGCTCGCCTCGGCGCAGCAGAACCACTCGCCGATGCTCGTCCTCGGCGGGCGCGCGCCGGCGATGCGCTGGGGACAGGGCTCGCTGCAGGAGCTCGATCACGTGCCGTTCGTCGCGCCGCTGACGTCGTTCGCGGCGACCGCCGGCTCGAGCGGCGAGATCCCCGGCCTCATCGATGCGGCCCTCGCCGCGTCGCTCGCCCCGCACGGCGGGCCGTCGTTCGTCGACTTCCCGCTCGATCACGTCTTCAGCGAGGGCCCGGCGGCGGCTGATGCGCCGGCGCTGCCCGCGCCGGGGGAGGGCCCCCCGGCGGACGGCGCGCAGATCGAGCGCGCCCTGGCGCTGCTGCGGGGCGCCACGCGGCCGGTGATCATGGCGGGGACCGATCTGTACTGGGCGCACGGGGAGGGGGCGCTGCGCGCGCTCGCCGAGGAGCTGCGGATCCCGGTGTTCCTCAACGGCCTCGCGCGCGGGTGCCTGGCGGCCGATCACGAGCTCTTCTTCTCGCGCGCCCGCGGAGCGGCGCTGAAGGGCGCGGACGTCGCGCTCGTCGTCGGCGTGCCGATGGACTTCCGGCTCGGCTTCGGCGCAGCCTTCGGGGAGGACACGCAGATCGTGATCGTCGACCGCGCGCGGCCGGCGCGCGAGCATCCGCGGGCCGTGGCGGGCGAGCTCTACGGGTCGGTGAGCGCGTCGCTGGATGCGCTGCGCGGCGCCGCCGGCGGCGGCGACCGCGCCGGTGGCTGGATCGACGAGCTGCGCGCGGTCGAGACCGACGCGCGCGCGGCCGAGCAGGCCGATCGCGCCGACGACCGCGCGCCGCTGCACCCGATGCGCGTGTACGCCGAGCTCGGGGAGCTGCTGGACCGCGACGCGATCGTCATCGGCGACGGTGGCGACTTCGTCTCCTACGCGGGCCGCGTCATCGACTCCTACGAGCCGGGCTGCTGGCTGGATCCGGGTCCGTTCGGGTGCCTGGGCTCCGGGCCCGGCTACGCGCTGGCGGCGAAGCTCGCCCACCCGCGGCGCCAGGTCGTGCTGCTGCTCGGCGACGGGGCCTTCGGGTTCAGCGGCATGGAGTTCGACACGCTCGCGCGCCACGGGGTCGCGGTCGTGGGCGTCATGGGCAACAACGGGATCTGGGGCCTGGAGAAGCACCCGATGGAGCTCATCTACGGCTACTCGGTCGCGGCCGAGCTGCGTCCGGAGACGCGCTACGACGAGGTCGTCGCGGCGCTCGGCGGACACGGCGAGCTCGTGCGCACGCCGGCAGAGCTGCGCCCGGCGCTCGAGCGCGCCTTCGCGTCGGGGGCGCCCGCGCTCGTCAACGTGCTCACCGATCCGGCGATCGCCTACCCGCGCCGCTCGAACCTCGGTTGAACCTGGATCAGGTTAAAGCGGAAGCCGCCCCCAGGGGAAAGGGCGGCTTCCTTGCGATCTGCGCAGGACGGGCAGGGGTACGTACCCACGAGATCTATGGAGTGGTCCGAGCGGCGGGAGGCGCCGATCAAGCGGCAATGCTCGGACCTATGTCCGGGTTCGGTCGCCCTTTGGGGGTGGGGTCCCTCTGCCGGTACCCCCGATATCGACGGCTGATCGGGGCGCCTTGAGTCGGACATCCGTCCGTCTTTCTCGCCGCGTGGTGTACTAAACGCGCGGCTGCCGCGACGCGGCGAGCTGCAGCGCGGCGCCGCGCAGGATGTCGTGCTCGGAGACCTCGATCTCCTCGAGGCCGAAGGCCCGCAGGATCTCGATGAGCATGACGATGCCGGCGACGATCGTCGGGGCGCGGTCCGGGTGCAGGCCGGTGACCTCCGTGCGCTGCTCGTCGGTCATCTGGGCGAGGCGGGCGAGCTGCAGCTCGCAGGTCCCGAGCGACAGGACGTGGCCGTGGACGCGCTCGGGATCGTAGGGCTCGAGCTCGAGCTGCATCGAGGCGCAGGAGGTCGGCGTGCCGGCGACGCCGATCGCCACCTCGGTGCGGTCGCGCAGGTCGTGCGCAACGGCGCCGGCGAAGATCTGCTGCGCCTCGGCCGCCAGCGCCTCGAGCGCCTCCTTCGGCGGCGGATCGGCGTCGTGGAGATGGCGCTCTGTCTGGCGCACGACGCCCGCCTGCGTCGAGACGTGGAACTCCACCTCGCGGTCGCGCCCGACGACGAACTCGGTCGAGCCGCCGCCGATGTCGACGACGACGATCCGCCGGCCGTCCCTCGGGCGCTCGCTCGTCGCGCCGGCGAACGTCAGCGCCGCCTCCTCGTCGCCGCCGATCGTGCGCGCGTCGAGGTCGAAGCGGTCGCGGACCCGGGCCGTGAACTCGGCGCCGTTGGCGGCGTCGCGGACGGCGCTCGTGAGGACCGCGGTCGTGGCTGTCGCGCCGTGCTCGTCGATGAGCGTCCTGTAGTGCGCGAGCGTGTCGAAGACGCGCTGCATCGCCTCCTCGCCGAGCCTCCCGGTGGCGTCGACGCCCTCGCCGAGCCGGGTCACGATCGACTCGCGGAGCAGCTGCGTGACGGCGAGGTCCGCGGCGACGTCGGCGAGCAGCAGCCGCGTGGAGTTCGTCCCGATGTCGACGACGGCGACGCGCATGGCGCGGGAGGCTAGTGGTCGCCGCTGTGAGCACGGCGAAGACCATCGATGGGCGCGAGCTTCGACGACATCGCGGGCGCCGCGAGCCTTGCCGGTGCCCGCAGGGCGTTGCTAAGATGCTCAGTCCACGCCGCGGGGTGGAGCAGTCTGGTAGCTCGTCGGGCTCATAACCCGAAGGTCGCGGGTTCGAATCCCGCCCCCGCTACTACGGAAGCCCCCTCTCGCCAGGGGGCTTTCGTGCTTCAGGGGCTCAGGTGCGCCAGCGTCGCGCTTACTGGATGCTGGCGCTCACGGCGGCTGCGCCGCCGATCGTGAACCTGCAGGTCTTCGCCTTGCTTCCGCCGCTCGAGCAGGCTCCGGACCAGATCGCGTCGCGGCCGTTTGAGACCGTCAGCGTGATCGACGTCCCCGTCGTGAACGATGCCGAGCCGCTGCTGCCGGAGGCGACGTCGATCCCGGCCGGGTTCGACGTGATGCGTTCTCCGCCGCGCCCGCTTGCCGTGACCGTCAGCGTCGCGGCCTGCCCCGGCGCTGTCACGGTCAGGGTCGCCGTTCGCGTCACGCCGCCTGCCGCTGCGGTGACCGTCGCGGCCGTCGAGGCCGTGACCGCGGTCGTGGCGATCGCGAACGTCGCGCTCGTCGCGCCCTGGGCGACCGCGACGGTCGCGGGCACCGTCACCGCGCTGCTGCTGCTCGACAGCGACACGGCGAGGCCGCCGGCGGGCGCTGCGCCCGTCAGCGTGATCGTGCCCTGCGACGACGCGCCGCCGGTGACGCTCGCAGGGCTCACCGACAGCGCCGAGAGCGCGGCGGGCCCGGCGACCGCACGTGGGGTGAAGCTCCGAACCGCCGACCACGCGCCGAGCGTGCCCGCCGAGTTGACGCCTCGGACGCGCCACCAGTGCTGGCGCGCCGCGAGCGTGGGAGCGACGAACTGCGATGCCGTCACGCCCTGGTCGACGACGATCGGCGTCGAGAAGGCGCTCGAATCGTCGATCTGGATGCGATACGAGGCGGCGCCGGCGACGTCGCTCCAGTCCAGGGCGACCGGCTGCGCGGGCGTGGCGCCCTGCGCGGGGCTCAGGAGCGCCGGCGCAGCCGGCGTGACGGGCGGCGCCGCGCCGGTCGTGTTCAGCAGGACGGCGAGACCCGGGCTGGCGCCGACGATCCCCAGGACGAGGTCGGGCTTCGTGTCGCCGCTGAGGTTGCCCGCGACGATCGCGAAGCCGCCGATGCTCGACTTCGGCGCGGGGACGAGGAAGTAGAGCGCGGCCTGGAACGTGCCGTCGCCGTTGCCGTTGCGAACCTGCATGAGGCCCTGCGTGCCGTCCCCCAGCGTGATCGCGAGGTCCTGGAAGCCGTCGCCGTTGAGGTCAACGACCGCCTGGTACTGCGGGACGCGGAGGTTGGGCTCGGTGAGGACGAGCGGCGGCCGGAACGTGCCGTCGGCGTTGCCGATGAGGATCGCGGTCCTGCTGCCGTTGAGCGCGACCGCCACGACGAGGTCCTGGATCCCGTCGCGGTTGAAGTCTCCGACGTCGATGTCCGTCGCGTCGACGGCGAACGTGTCGGGCGTCATCGTCAGCGTCGGCTGCTGCACGAAGGTCCCGTCGCCGGCGCCATAGAGGCGGTAGACCCGCGAGCTGTCGCCGGCGATCGCGAGGTCGGCGTTGCCGTCGCGGTTGAAGTCGCCGACCGCGATCTTCGACATCCCGCGGCCGACGTCGATCTCGCGCGTGGGCTGGAAGGTCCCGTCGCCGTTGCCGACCATGAGCGAGATCGTGTTGGCGACCGTGCAGGGCGCGGTGTAGCACGCGATCTGATGGGCGATGACGATGTCGAGCCTGCCGTCGCCCGTCACGTCGGTGGCGACGACCGCCGGCGAGTCGAACCCGGAGGTGTTCGCGAAGTTCACGGGCGCGGCGAACGTGCCGTCGCCCCTGCCGGCGAGCAGCGCGAGTCCGACCTGCGGATCGTTGATCGTGACGACGAGATCCTGCTTGCCGTCGCCGTTGAAGTCGCCGGCCGCGAGATCCTGCGCCCAGGTGAACACCGGGTACTCGACCCGCGGCCCGAACGTCCCCGGCCCCGTGGACAGCAGGACGGCGGCGGACTGCGCGCCGATCCCCGCGAGGTCCAGTCGCCCGTCGCCGTTGAAGTCGGCGAGGACGTGGTTGTTGCCGAGCTGCTGGAGGTCGGACCTGGCGAAGCTCGGCGGCTGCGTCGAGGCGCTCGCCGGGCCGGCGGCGAACAGCGCGGCGCACAGCATGATTGCCGGCAGGAGGGCCGTGCGGACCGCGCTGGCTCGACCGGCGGAGGCGGCCATGACGGCGATTCTCCGCCTGCGCCGGCGGGCGGTCAACGTCTGTACGGCCGAAAGACGGACCGGATCTACGTCTGGCTCAGCGTGATCGGCCGTCGTACCGCGGGTCGTCGTCGGCCGGGCGGGGCTCCAACGTGTCGTCGATCCTCGGGTCGTCGGCGTACACGTCCCCGTTCGCCATCTGATCGGCGGCACGCTGCTGCTCTACGCGCATCGCCTCGGCCTGCAGCGGGGCGGCGACGCGCCGAGCCTCCGCGCGCAGACGTTGCTCGGCGGCGGGAATGTCGCTTGGGATCCGTCGTGCGCATGTGGTCCACGACGGCTGCCTGCATCGGATCGCTTGGTGTGAAGCGCGGGTCGCGCGGATCGCGCCGGCGGGTGGGAAAGCGCCCGAGCCCGTCGCCGCGTCTGCGCTGAAGCACGAGGTAGGCGACGATTGCGAGCAGGCCGATGACGACGATCGCTACGAGGATGTCCATATGGAGGGCGCTACCCGTGCGGTCCGCCGCGCAAGCTCAGGCCGCTCGTCACCGGACCTGGGTATGAGGTCTGAGGTGTCCGATCCCGGCGATACCCGCAAGCAGCTCGAGGAGCGCCGCGATCGTCAGCGCGAGCGCGTCGCGGCGCTCGCGAAGCGTCCTGAGCTCGGCGCCGCGCAGGGCTTCGGCAAGCGCATCGGCGACGGCACGGTCGAGGCGATCAGCCGGCTGACCGACATCGGCGTCGGCAGCTCGCTCGAGGTCGGGCTCGCCCGCATCGAGCGTGCGCTGGAGAAGCTCGACGAGGGCAGCTACGGCATCTGCGACGCCTGCGGCGAGCCGATCGCTCCGGGCCGCCTGAAGGCGATGCCCGACAGCGTCCTGTGCGTGGAGTGCGCGGCGCGCGAGCGGCGCGCTCCGGCGCGCCGCCGCTGATCGCCCTTGACAGAGCTTGTGACGAACGCTACATTCTCCGATCCCACGGGTGGAGGCTGATGGCACCACGTCAGCGCTTCGGCGGGGATCGAACCCCGGCCCGTGCATCAAGAGCCTGCCGGACCAGCCGCAAGGAGGAGAAGGCAGACTCGAGACCCGAAGGCCGCCCCCAACGGGCGGCCTTCGTCGTTCCGCGCTAGCGCGCGGCGCTTGGCCGGATGTTCTGGTTGGAGGCGAAGACGTTGCGCGGATCCCAGCGGTCCTTCACGGCCACGAGGCGCTCGTACGTCGCGTCGCCGTAGAACGCGCGCACGCGGTCGCCGGCCGGGTCCGAGACGTAGTTCGGGTGCGCCGCGCCGTGCCCGTATGGCTCCATCGCGTCGGCGAACGCCGCCGTCCAGGTGCGGTTCAGCTTGGTGTCCGCCGGGTCGGGCCACAGCGACAGCGCGTGAAACGCCCAGCCCGCGTCGCGATGGCCGAGCGCCGTCGCACCCTCCGGCACGCGCGCGTAGGCGCCGCCCAGCGGCTGCAGCAGCACGACCGACACGGGCGACGGGATCGACGTCACGAGCTCCACCGCGCGCTCGATCGCCGCGTCGGGCAGCGCGTCGAGGAACCCCGCGCGCCAGTAGTTCTGCATCCCGTGCGGGCTGCCCTCGTCGATGATCTGCTGCAGCGCGACGTACGGCATCGGCGCCACGGCGTCGATCATCGGCGCCAGGGCGCGCAGCGGCGCGACGAGCTCCTCGGCGGCCGGGCCGAGCTCGCAGAACGCCGCGACGAGGATGTTCACGACCGGCTTGCCGACGAGCTGCGCCGGGATGAACGGCGCCGGCGGGGCGAGCTGCAGCGTCGCGCAGCCGCCGAGCTCGTCGGGCGCCGCGGCCATGATCTCGCGGTAGGCGGTGAGCACCTCCACCGCGCGCTCCCACGCGAAGAACAGGCAGCCGGCGAGCAGCATCGGGCCGACGGGGTGCAGCTCGAACTCGAACTCCGTCACGACGCCGAAGTTGCCGCCGCCGCCGCGCAGCGCCCAGAAGAGGTCGGGATGCTGGTGGGCGTCGGCGCGGACGACCTCGCCGTCGGCGGTCACGACCGTCGCGCCGAGGAGGTTGTCGGCGGTCAGCCCGTGCGTGCGCTCGAGCCAGCCCGAGCCCGAGCCGAGCGTCAGCCCGGCGATGCCGGTCGTCGACATCCGGCCGCCGGTGACCGCGAGGCCGTGAGCCTGCGTCGCAGCATCGAGCTCGCCCCACGTCAGGCCCGCACCGGCCCGCACGGTACGGCGGGCGAGGTCGACCTCGACGCGCTTGAGCGCCCGCACGTCCACGACGAGCCCGTCGTCGATGACGCCGAAGCCCGCGCCGGAGTGCCCGCCGCAGCGCACGGCGATGTCGAGCCCCTCGCGCTGTGCATGACGCAGCGCGGCGGCGACGTCCCGCGCGTCGGTGACCTGCGCGACGAGCGCCGGGCGGCGATCGATGGCGCCGTTGAAGACGGCCCGCGCATCGTCGTAGCCGGGGTCGCCCGCGCTCAGGACGGTGCCGGCGAAATCGTCGATGTGGGCGGTGGTGATGGACATGAGGCGGCTCCTTGTCGGACGAATGTGGGGCCAGCCTGCCTCTGCGCCATCATCGATGCAACGCAAGTCATCGTGGCTAGTATCGTGATCATCGATGTACGACCTGCGCCGCCTGCGGGCGTTCCACGAGGTCGCCGAGCGGCGATCGTTCTCGGCCGCCGCGCTCGAGCTCGGCTACGGCCAGTCCGTCGTCTCCCATCACGTCGCGGCGCTCGAGGCCGAGTTCGGCCTGACGCTCGTGGATCGCAGCACGCGCCCCGTGAGCCTCACCCCCGCCGGCGAGCGGCTGCGCCCCCACGCGATCGCGGTCCTCGGCCGGGTCGCCGAGGCCGAGGACGAGCTGCGCGCGCTCGCGGGCCTGCAGACCGGCACGCTGCGGTTCGCGGCGTTTCTCACGGCGTGGACGTCGTTCGTGCCGGCGGCGCTCGCGCGCTTCGAGGCGCAGGCGCCAGACCTCGAGGTTCCCGGCGAGCAGCACGAGACCACCGCCGCGCTGCGCCGCCTGCGCGCCGGAGATCTCGACCTCGCCGTCATCTACTACAACGAGGCGGTCGCCGAGCCGCCGGGCGCCGACGTCGAGGGCATGACGTGGCGCCACCTCGGCGACGACCCCCACCGCCTCGTGCTGCCGGCGGCGCACCCGCTCGCGCGCAAGCGCCGGATCGCCGTCGCGGACCTCGAGCACGAGCGCTTCAGCGCGCCGGCCCTGGCCGGACAGGGCCGCGGCTACCACGACATGCTCAACGCCGTCTGCGCGCAGGGCGGCTTCGAGCCGGACGTCGCATATGTCGTCCAGGACGTCACCGTCGCGCGCGCGCTCGTCACGGCCGGCCTCTGCATCGGGCTCATGCCCGAGCTCACGATCCCGCACCCGCGCCCGGACATCGCGGTGCGCCCGCTGCCCGGCAGCCTGCGCCCGCACCGCACGATCTTCGCGGTCTGGATGCGCAACCGCCGTGTCCCCGGCGTCGCGCCGATGGTGCGGTTGCTCGAACAGGCGGCGGCCGACTGGCTGCGCCGCTGACGCGCCGAAACTTCCCGTCGGCGGCGGTGTCCATAATCTCCGAACACGGCTGAACCGCGCCTGCGCCAGTGCAGGGCGGCCGGGGGACCCAAACGCATCGCCTCGCGGCGGCGCATGGGGCGAATCGCCGGTGGATCCGGCGTAGCGCACGTTTTCAGCGCGAGCCCGTCAGCTCACCTCGGAAGCACCTGAAGACGAGAGGACGCTGCAGTGCCACATCGTTTCCGCCCGCGCGCGTGCGCGGCGATCGTCGTACTCGCCGGCGCGGTCGGCGCCGTTCCCGTGACCCCGGCAGACGCCCGCTTCGGCGACCGCGTCCTGCGCGAGGGCAGCCACGGCAGGCATGTCGAGGTCCTGCAGCGCTGGCTGACGGTCGTCGGCGTCCGGACCCGCGTCGACGGATCCTTCGGGCGCCGGACGACCCGCAGCCTGCGCCGCTACGAGCGCGAGCACCGGCTCACCGTCGACGGCGTGCTGTCGCCGCTGCAGGCGCAGGGCCTGCGCGTGCGCGCGATCGCCGCGCGGGCCGTGCAGGCCGCGACGCTGCCGACGCCCGGGCAGGCGGGCGGCACCGAGACGCAGTCCGCCGTGATCGGACCGGACGGGCGGACCGCGCTGGTCCCGGCCACCGCCCCGGCGCAGGTCCGCGACGCGATCCTCGCCGCCAACGAGATCGTCACCAAGCCCTACCGCTACGGCGGCGGGCACGGCAGCTTCGAGGACTCGGGCTATGACTGCTCGGGGACCGTGTCCTACGCGCTGCGCGGCGCGGGGCTGCTGCGCGCGCCGCGCGACTCGGGGTCCCTGACGACCTTTGGCGCCTCCGGCCCCGGCGAGTGGATGACGATCTACGCCAACGCCGGCCACGCGTACATCGTCATCGCCGGCCTGCGCCTGGACACCTCCGGCGCCGGCGAGGAGGGCCCGCGCTGGCGCCCGGAGCCGCGCTCCGCGGCCGGCTACGTCGTGCGTCATCCGCGCGGCCTGTGAGCCTGGACCGCGCCGCCGCGGGGAGGGGCGACGTGATGCGCCGCCTGCTCGCGCCCTCGCGACTCGATGCCATCGCGCTCGTGCTGCTCGCGCTCGCCGCGCTCGGCGTGCTCGTCGCGGGGGTGCAGCACGCGCGGCTCTTTCACCGCGGCTACGCGGAGGTGCAGTTCGTCGGCCCGCTGTTTGCGATGAACGCGATCGGCTCGACGGTCGTCGTGCTGTCGCTCGTCGCCGACCGCGCGTGGGTCTTCGTACTCGGCGCCCTGTCGATCTGCGTGCCGTCGCTCGTCTCGATCGCGATCTCGCACTCGTCGATCGGCTTCCTCGGCTTCCACGAGGGCGGCTACGACCCGGATGCGCTCGTCATCGTCGTGGCCGAGGTCTGGGCGGCGGGGTTCGCGCTCGCCGGGGCGGCCACGGCGCTCGCGCGCAGGTCGGCGCCATGAGGGCCGTCCTCGGGCTCGTCGTCGTCGCGGTCATGGGCTGCGCGATCGCCGGCATCGGCATGGGCGAGTCGCCGGCCGAGCGCGAGGCGGCGCCGTCCGCCGCTCAGATCGCCGCCGCGAAGCGGCGGATCGCCACCGGCGGCGCGACGGTCGCGCGCGGGCGCGAGGTCTTCGAGGACGCCGGCTGCGATCGCTGCCACTCGATCGCCGCGACCGGCGCCGACGGCAAGCTCGGCCCGCGGCTGGACACGATCGACGAGGAGCTCGACCACAACCTCGAGAGCATCGCCGACCCCCGCGACGACATCGCCGACGGCTATCCGGAGAAGCTCATGCCGACCGACTTCGCCGACCGCCTCGGCGATGGCGATCTGCGCGCCGTCGCGGCGTTCGTCACGGCCGCGTCAGGCGGCGGGGCGGACGACTCCGGCGACGGCGGCGGTCGCGGTCGCGGCCGAGGTCGCGGGCGCGGCGGCTCCGACGACGGTTAGTGCCCCGTCGCCTCGACCCGCGGCGCGTCGGGTCACGAGCCGATCAACCGGCCCCCGCCCGCCGCCCCGGCTCGGGGGGATCGGGACGAGACGGCCTGGCGGGGTGCCGGACTGGACGCGGAGGGGGGCGCAGGCGGCCGCGGGGAGCGCCGCCTCGGGTGCGGGGAGCGGCCCTCGAGGGCTTCATGGTCGCCCTGCGTTCATACGTCGGGGTGACATCGGGCGGTCGGGCATGGGCGCCATGATCGCTTCGCGGCGGCGGCCGCGTCCTTCGACGGCGGTCGCAAATCTCCAGCTCCGGGCTGGCCTGGATGTCACTTCCGAGCCTCCCGCGAGAGGGCCCGTCTAGACGTTCGTATGAAGGCTTATGCACGCGCAGGTAGCCGCCGATATGGCCACCATGAAGCCCGCACCGACGCACGTCCTCCTCATTGCGCTCGCCGCTCTGGTGGTCGTGCTCGGGCTCCGGGCGCCATCCGCGGACGCCGCGCTCCCGTTCCGCCTTCCGTCGCTCTCCAAGCCAGCCCCGGTGCCGGTCATCCCGCCGGTGGCAGATCAGATCAGCATCGACCCGACGACCGGCCCCGCCCGCGGCACGGTCATCATGGTCCACGCCGGCGGCTGGGCCGGCCACGACGCCTTCGCGCAGGACGCGCTGACCAAGAGCCCGGGCAACATCTTCCTCGAGCGCGGCTGGCGCGTCGTCTCGATCGACTACGAGGACGGCACCGACGGCCTGCAGGACGTCCTGAACGCCGCCGGCGCCGAGCTCGCCCGCAAGTCGACCGACGGCCCGCTGTGCATCTACGGCGAGTCCTCCGGCGCGCACCTCGCGCTCGTCGCCGCCGCCCGCCTGCGCGCCATCGACTGCGTCATCGGCCTCGGCGCGCCGACCGACCTCGCCCTCTACCAAGCCGAGGGCTCGGTCAGCGCGGATGCCCGCGTGCGCCTCGTCGCCAGCCAGATCAGCCGCTTCTTCGGGACGACCCTCGAGCAGACGGCACCATGGAACCTCATCGCGCTCGCGCCGACGATCCACGCCGACGTGCTGCTCATGCACGAGGCCGACGACAGCGTCGTCCCACCGCTGCACGCGCTGCGCTTCCAGGCCGCGCGCCCGACGACGCAGATCGTCTCGCTCGAGGCCGGCGACCCGTCCAACCCCGCCAACGACTTCATGCACGGCACGGTCTCCGACATCGGCCGCGCGCATTTCGGCGCGGCGCTCGGCGCGTTCGCCGACCGCGCCGTCGCCGCCCGCGCAGCCGAGCGCGACGCCGCGGCCACGGGCTGCTCGTCGGTGAGCCGCTCGCTCGGCGAGGTCGGCCTCTCGGGTCTGAAGAGCGGGCTGCGCTGCCTCGCCCGCAAGGACACCGCGACGCTGCGTGCGGCCGAGGGCAGCTGGCAGCAGACGAGCGTCAAGATGCGCGGCGAGATCAACGCGGCGCGGATCTGGGGCTCGCTGCGCGACACGCGCAGCGGCCGCCGCGCGCTTGCCGCAGCTGCGAAGAAGCGCGCCAAGGTCCTCGTTCAGACCGGCGACCGCACCCGCGTCACCCTGCGCGCGACGCGGTAGCGGACGCGTCCACTACTAGCCCGCGCGGCGGATGCGAAACTGCACGGTGCGCACGGCGCCGCCGGCCGGCGTCGCGCGCAGCCGGTAGAGCCCCGCCCGCCGGCCGAGCTGCGCCGACGAGAGCGTCAGCGCGTTGCTCCCGGCCTCGGCGTCGACCGTCTCGAGGCGGCGCAGCTTCGCATAGCGCCCGCGACCGAGCGAGCGCTGCAGCCCGAACGTCACCCGCGCGGCGCGGCTCAGCCCGTAGCTCACGCGCAGCGCCCGGCCGGAGGCGATCGACCTGCGCGCCCGCGTCAGCGCCGTGATCGCCGCAGGCGGCCGCGGCCGGGCGAGCACCCGCAGCACGGAGCGCGCCATGCTCGCCTCGCCGAGCGCGTTGGGGTGGACCGGATACGCCGGCGCCGTCGGGACGACGCCCTCGAACCAGCGCGTGCCCGGCAGCGTGCAGACGTCGTGGCCGCTGCTGTCCTCGTACGTGTCGACGTACTCGGCGTCGTTGGCGTTCGCCTGCTCGGCGATCATCGCGTTCGTGCGCCGCAGCATCTCGTCGAGGTAGGCGATGTCGTCGGCCGAGAGCGGCACGAGCGGGTAGCAGCTGCCGCCGTCGCGCGGAGCGACGTCCGGGTAGCCGACGATGAGCACGCGCGCCTGCGGCGATCGCGCGTGGATCCCCTGCAGCGTCGCGGCGATCTTCGGCGCCGACGCCGCGATCTGGTCGACGAGGGCGTCGCCGCCGCCGGGCTTGGCGAAGTTCGACCGGCAGGCGGTGCCGGTCGGTGCCAGGACCCCGAGCTGGATGCACTTCACCGCCGCGCCGACGAGGCCGACGTCATTGCCGCCGATGCCGACCGTCACGAGCGTCGCGCCGGCGTGCAGCGCGCCGAACTGCGGCGGGTTGACGCCGATCGTCGTGGACTGCGGGGCGGTCATGTGCTCGGTCGTCGCCGACGAGCAGCTCACGTCGCGAAGTTCCGCGAGCACCGCCTGCGCGACGAGCGACGGGTAGTTGTGGTCTGACCGCGCGCAGCCGAGCGGCTCGGAGCCCTGGTTGAGCACGAGCGGCGCGGCGGTGTAGGAGTCGCCGAGCGCGACATAGGAGCCGGCCTGCGCGAGGGCGGCGCCGGGCACGGCGAGAACGGCGAGGGCGGCGGCGCAGGCTGCGGCCGTCAGCGAACGGCGACGTTTCATCGAGCGGAGTATCACGCAGGGCTGTACGCGGCGCGCCGGGTTTCGGACGCGTCCGGTCAGCGTTTGCGCAGCTCGGCGGCTACGAGCTTCGCGGCGATCGCGGTGCCGGTGATGTTCAGGTGGATGCCGTCGACCTCGCGGACGCGGACGGTGCGCCCGCGGTAGGGCATGACCTCGCGGAAGCCGTCGGGCGTGAAGAACTCGTCGAGGCGCAGGACGGTCACCCGCTGGAGGTCCTTCGCCGCCGCGATGATCGAGAAGTTCACGGCATCTGCGACCTCTCGCGGGCCGTTCGGGATCGGGAGGGTCAGCCAGATGACGCGTCCGCGGCCCTTGCGGCGGTACGTGACCATGATCTCGCGCACCCGCCGCGTGTACTCGGCGATCCAGGCGGTGCCGCAGCACTCGCGCGTCGTGCCGTCGGGCGCCTGCATCGGGAACCCGTCCACCGCGCCGATCGCGATGACCGAGGCCGCCGGGTGCAGCCGCGTGACCTGCGTCGCCGGGAGCTTCGCCCACGGGCCGCCGGGCTTGCTGATGCCGGTGCCCGGGCGGATGTCGCTGCGGACGGTCGCCTCCTCGCCGAGCTCGTCGGCAAGGAAGCTGTCGATCCCCTGCATCATCGAGTCGCCCGTCGCGAGCACCGACGGCGGCGGAAAGGTCGCCCGGCCCTCGTCGCCGACGGCGATCGTCCTGCGCACGCGGTGGCCGCGGATGCGCACCTCGACGCTCCAGCGCCCGGCGGCGCGCGGGCGCACGGCGCGCGTCGCGACCGAGATCGCGCGCCGCAGGCGCAGCGTCGAGCACGTGCGCCGCGCGCCGGGCGCGCGGATGCACAGCTGCGGGCTGACGCCGCCGTTGCCCCAGCGGTCGACGATCCGGATGCGCCCGCGCTCGCCGACGGCCAGCCGGCGCGGGACGCCGATGGCGAAGCGCGTCGCGCACGACGGCGTGCGGACGCTGTAGGCGCCGGTCGCCCGGGTCCCGTCCGCAAGCGTCGAGGTCGCCTCGAAGCGCCGGACGAGGCGCGCGCAGCGCCACGTCACCGCGTCGTGGAGCTCCGTCGGCTCGCCGGGCGCCGATGCGCGCGTGCCGAGGCGCTGCAGCTTGCCGCCCACGCGCTCGTAGTACACGACGGGCGCGCCCTCGGCGCCGAAGAAGAAGAGGTGGATGACGCCGGCGTCGGTCGTGTCGGCGGCGAAGAAGTGGACCTCGGCGGCGGCCGGCGCGTCGGCGCGGGCGACCGCGATGCCCACGAGCATGACGAGCGCCGCGAGGGCGGCAGACCAGCGCGGCAGGGCCCGGATCACGGCCCGATCGTAGCGGCGCGGGCCGGCTCGGCGGACCGGTTGGCGCGCACGGTCAGATCGCGCCGACGAGCGCCGCGCAGACCCAGTTGCCCGCGCCCCGCCCACCGTCCCACAGCTGGGCGGCGAGGCGGTCCTGCTCGGACTTCGAGGCGAGATAGGCCTGCGGCGTCGAGCCGCCGAGCCCGCGCCAGGTCTCGACGAGGAACTGGTAGTAGCCCGACGCGCCGGCGGAGTTCGGCGGCAGGTTCTGGCCGCCGGACTCGCACTGCACGATCGGCCACGGGATCGCCCACGGGCCGCCCGGCCCGACCTCGCGCAGCGCGCGGGCACGCCGGGCGAGCAGGCGGGTGAGCGCCCGCTGCGCCCGCCCGCGGCTCGTCCGGCTCGCGCGCAGCGCCGCGACGCGGGCCGCGCGGGCCTGGGCCAGCGCCGCGCGGCGGGCGCGCAGCCCCGCGGCGATCGAGGCGAGCGCGTCGTGGCGGCGGCGCACGATGTCGGCCGCGCGCCGGCGCTCGGTCGTCAGCCGCGCGAGCACGCGCTTCTGGGCGATCGCATCGACCCGTGCCGCGCGCACGGTGCTCAGGATGCGCTGGTCCTGGCGCTGGATGCGCTTGAGGAAGTCGACGGTCTCCAGCAGGCGCTGGAAGCCGTCGGCGTGCAGGAGGACGGTGACGATGTCCGGCCGGCCGCCGGCATAGCGCTCGCGCAGGAGCGTCGCGAGCGTCGCGCGCGATTGCGACAGGCGGGCGCGCAGGCGCAGCGCGCGGCTGCGCTCGTCGTCGCGCCGGCGCAGCGTGTCGTCCAGCAGCGCCTGCGCCTCGCCGAGCTCAACCTGCACCGCGCCGACGCGGCGCTCGAGGATCGCGACCTCGCGGGCGGACGCGCGCTCGAGCCGCCCGAGGCGCGTGAGGGCGCCCGAGAGCGTCCGCTCGCGCCCGCGCTGGCTGTCGATGCGGTCGCGCAGCTCATCAGCGCGGTCACGCCCGCCGGCGGGGCCGGCATCGATCGCGAGCGCGCACGCGGCGAGCGCGAGCAGCACGAAGGGGACGGCGCGGAAGCGAACCATCGGTCGCCGAACCTAGACACCGCCCGCGGCGCAACGAAGCGCTGCACGCGCTCGTGCGCCGGGTCAGCGGCCGCCGCGCAGCGCCGGGGCGGAGCCCCAGACGCCGACGAGGACGGTGAAGATGATCGTGGCGGTCAGCATGTCCAGGTGGCTCCGGGCCATGTATCGGCAGGAGCAAGGCCCGGCTGAAGGGCACGTGTAACGCCCGCGGGGCGAGACGGACGACGTGTGACCCATGTCGCTCATCTCGCTCAGACGTGCTCTTCTCGCGGTCGTCGCCGCCGCGCTCGTGGCGGCGGCTCCCGCGAGCGCCGCCGGCACGACGATCAGCGTCCGCGGCTCGCAGTTCGGCCCGATCGTCTGGGGCCCGAACGCGCAGGCCGTCTACGTCTTCCAGCGCGACGGGCGCAACCTGTCGCGCTGCTATGGCGCATGCGCGCGGCTGTGGCCGCCGGTGTACGCGAAGGGCAAGCCGCGCGCCGGCCGCGGCATCAGGTCGTCGCTGCTCGGCACGACCCGGCGCAAGGACGGGCGCCGGCAGGTGACGTACGCCGGCAAGCCGCTGTACTTCTACGCGCACGAGGGCCGCAACGAGGTCCGCTGCCACAACGTCAACCTCAACGGCGGCCTGTGGTGGGTCGTCGCGGCCAACGGGGTGCGGCGCCCGTAGCGCCTGGGTTGGCCCGGCCCGGGGTGGCGCGTCATGATGTGCGCCATGCCCTTCTCGCTTCCCGACCTGCCCTATCCGTACGACGCCCTGGAACCGCACATCTCCGAGGAGATCATGCGGATCCACCACACGAAGCACCACCAGGCGTACGTCGACAAGGCCAATGCGGCGCTGGAGGGCACGCAGTGGGACGGCCTGCCGCCGGAGCAGATCCTCGCGAACCTCGCCGACCTCCCCGACGACATCCGCGACACGGTCCGCAACAACCTCGGCGGCCACTACAACCACAGCCTCTTCTGGACCGGCATGATGCCCGACGGCGGCGGTCAGCCGGCCGGCAAGTTGCTCGGTGCGATCAAGGGCACGTTCGGCAACTTCAAGGTCTTCAAGGACACGATGCGCGAGGCCGCGCTGAGCCAGTTCGGCTCCGGCTGGGCGTGGCTCGTCGACGACGGCTCGCGCGTCTTCATCGTCACGACCTCCAACCAGGAGTCGCCGGTGAGCGACGGGCTCACCCCGCTGATCGGCATCGACGTCTGGGAGCACGCCTACTACCTGCAGTACGAACACCGCCGGGCGGACTACATCGAGGGTTGGCTGAACGTCGTGAACTGGAGCGCCGCGGAGTCGCTCTACGGCGCGGTCCCGCGCGAGGACGTCAGCGACATCCTCGTTCGCACGGTCAGCATCGCGGGCGTCGAGCGGGTCTTCGGCGAGATCACGGTCGACGACGCCAAGCAGCAGGCGGCCGAGCTCAAGGCGCTCGTCGGCTGGGGCCCGATGGCGAAGGTCGGCGCGATCGCGCGCGCGTGGAACGACCTCGCCGGCACGCTCGACCATCGCGGCGCGGCGACGGTCGCCGACCTCGAGCCGGCACAGGTCGTGTCGGCGGCGACGGACCTCTGGGTCATCCCGCCCGGCCGCGGGATGGTCTAGGGACCACTAGCTACGCCACCGGGCGCAGGTGGCGCAGCGGGCGGCCGTCGCGCAGCTCGCGCACGACCGCGTCGACGAGCCCGTCGCCGTCGAGGCGGCGCCCGTCGGTCACCGCGGCGACGATCCCGCGCTTGCGCTGGATGAGCGCGGCCATCGTCTCGTCGATCGTCTCCGCGGCGAGCAGGTACCAGGCCGTGACCGCGTCGTGCTGGCCGATGCGGTGGCAGCGGTCCTCGGCCTGGTCGTGCATCGCCGGCGTCCACTCGAGCTCGAGGAAGGCGACGTTCGACGCGCGCGTGAGCGTGATGCCCTGCCCCGCCACGCGCGTCGCGCCGACGAGCAGCTGCGGCCCGGCCTCGGACTGAAAGGCGGCGACGGTCGCGTCGCGCGCGGCGATCGAGTCGCGGCCGAGCAGGTGCGCGGCCTGGGGAAAGCGCGCGAGCACCGCCTCCTGGACCTCGATGTGGCGGGCGAAGACGACGAGCGGCTCGCCGGACTGCAGGAAGTCGTCGATCCAGCTGAGGGCGGCGGCGAGCTTGCCGCGGGCGGCGAGGCGCTGCAGCGTCCCGAGCTGGGCGAGGCGCTCGGCGCGCAGCGTCGCGGCGATCCTCGCGTTGAGCTCGCGAAGGTCCAGCGGCTGGGATCGCAGCCAGGCGATGACGTCCTCCTCGGCGAGCCGGTACTCGCGCTCGTTGCTCAGCGCGACCGGCACGACGACCTGGCGCTTGGCCGGCAGCTGGGGGAGGACCTCGGCCTTCGTGCGCCGCACGAAGCAGCGCCGGCGCAGGTGCCAGTGCAGCCGCTCCTCCGAGAGCTCGCCGCGAAAGCGCCGCGCGAACTGCGCGCCCGAGCCGAAGTCCTCGAGGCGGCCGATGACGCGCAGCTGGCTGACGAGCTCCTCGGCGTGGTTGAGCACCGGGGTGCCGCTGAGAGCGAGGCGCAGGCCGCCGGCCATGACGGTCGCGGCCAGCCGGCGCACGGCGTGGGTGCGCTTGGCCTGCGGGTTCTTGACGTAGTGCGACTCGTCGACGACGAGCGCGCGCGGCCGCCGGCGCCCGAGCGCCTCGCGGTGCGCGGCGACGATCTCGTAGTTCAGGATCGTGATGTCGGCGGCGGGGGGCACGGCGCCGCGGCCCCCGATGACCGCGATGCTGCGGTGGGGAAGCCACTTCGCCGCCTCGCGCTGCCAGTTGAGCTTCAGCGACGCCGGGCAGACGACGATCGCCGGGTACGCGCCGTCGGCCTCGAGCGCCGCCAGCGCCTCGACGGTCTTGCCGAGGCCCTGCTCGTCGGCGATGAACGCGCGGCGGGCGTCGAGGACGTAGCGCACGCCCGCCCACTGAAACGGCGCGAGCTCGCCGCCGAGCACCGCCGCGACCTCGGCGATCGGCTCGCCCGCGACGGCGCGCGAGCGGCGGATCGTCGCCAGCGCGGACAGGTGCTCCTCGCGCAGCGCATCGAGCACGTGCGCGCCGGGGCCGTCGACGGCGACGTCGTGGCGCGCGAGGAAGGCATCGAGCGGCTCGACGACCCAGGGATCGATCGGCAGCGTCCGGCTGCGGGCGTCGGCACCGGGCAGCTTCGTGAACGCGATGCCGGCGTCGGGATCCCAGAGCACGTCGAGGCGCAGGCGCTCGCCGTCGAACGTCCGCGCGGCGGTGAGGCGGGCGGGCGGCGGATCCTGGCCGGTCAGCAGCGCCTCGACGCAGCGCCGCGCACCGGCGTCCAGGCGCGCCGCGTCCTCCTCGGCGAGCGCCTCGGCGCCGTCGCGGGTCAGCGGTGCGAGCAGCCTGCCGTCGCGCTCGATCGAGCCCTCGAGCAATGCCGCCGGAACGGTGCCCGCGCGCGTCGAGAGCGTCCACCAGCCGCGCCCGTCGTGGCGGACGGTCCCGACGTGGCCGACCCAGCGGCGATCGACCCGCGAGAGCCAGTCGTCGACCGCCTCGCTGGCCGTGAGCTCCGCGAAGCGGTCGAGCACCTCGCCGACATGGACCGCGACCCAGTCGTCGACGACCGCCCACCACTCGCGACGGTCCCAGTCGAAGCGCCGCCCCGGGATGTTGCGCACGACGTTGACGATGTGCGGGTCGTAGGGGAACGCCAGCACGACGATCTCGTCGCCGGCGGCGTTGCGGCGCAGGTCGACGTTGGGCTGGTGCGGGGCGAGCTGCATCGGTCGCTCCACGCTAGCGGGCGCGGTGGGCGGCTCACCGCGTCAGCTCGAACCAGATCGACGTGTCCTGCTCGCCCTGCACGCCCCACGCGTCGGCCATCCGGTCGACGATCCGCAGCCCCATGCCGCCGAGCGACGGGGTCTCGCTGGAGTGCAGGAGGTCGTCGGGGGAGACGTCGGGCTCGGGCCCGCCGACCTCGATGCGCACGCGCTCCGGCGTCACGCGCACCCCGAGCTCGAGGCGCCGGCGCGGGTCGGGCTCGCGGTCCGCGACGAACACCGCGATGAGCTCGGACGTCATGAGCAGCGCCTTGTAGCCGAGCTCGCCCGCGAGGCCCGGGGTCGCCGCCAGCTCGCGCCGCGCGATGGCCGCCGCGGCAGCCGTCGCCGGGAGGTCGATCGTGCGTTCGCGGATCGAGGTGTCGGTCCTCATGTGATGAGGCTTACCCTGGAAATCGGTTTCGGTTCCGGCTCGCATCGCGAAACGCGGCACCGGGTGGGGTCCAGGATCCTCGCAGGCTGCCGATACGTCATGCATGCCGTCAAAGCAGCCGCTTCAAGAGCCCGCGACCCGGCCGCGCCCCGGGCGCCTGCTCGGCGACGTGCTCGTGAGCCGCGGCTTCTGCGACCGCGACACCGTCGAGGCCGTCGTCATCGAGGCCCGCGCCGCCGGACGCCCCATGGGCCACCTGCTCGTCGAGCAGGGCCACATCGACTCAGACCAGCTCGCGATCGCGATCGCCGACCGCTTCGGCCTCGAGCACGTGAGCCTCGAGACGCTCGTGCCCGACCTCGCCGCGATGCACCTCGTCTCGGTGAGCTCCCTGCGGCGCATGCAGGCCATCCCCTTCGGCTTCCGCGACGCCGAGACCCTGCTCGTCGCGATGGCCAACCCCTCCAACGTCCTCGCGATCGACGACCTCTCGATGCTGACCGGGCTGCGGGTCGAGCCCGTCGTCGTCTCGCCGGAGGACCTCGAGGCGCTCTTCGGGCGCCTGAACCGCCTCGAGCACGAGCTCATCGAGGACAGCTCCGTCGAGGAAGAGGACCGGCTCGCCGCCGAGGCCGCCGCGCTCGAGGCCGCGGCCGAGGACGGGCCCACCGTCAAGCTCGTGCGCTCGATCATCTCCCAGGCGATCGAGCAGGGCGCCTCCGACGTGCACTTCGACCCCGATGGCCGCGACCTGCAGGTCCGCTACCGGATCGACGGGATCATGGCCGACGGCACCCGCATCCCGGCCGGCCAGGGCGCGCGCGTGATCTCGCGCATCAAGATCCTCAGCGAGCTCGACATCTCCGAGCGCCGTCTGCCGCAGGACGGGCGCACGACGATGACGCTCGACGACCACCGCGTCGACATCCGCGTCACGACCGTGCCGCTCGTCGAGGGCGAGTGCGCGGTGCTGCGCCTCCTCGACCCGGGTCGCAGCCCGCAGTCGCTGTCGGAGCTCGGCATGTCCTCCTCGGATTGCGCCCGCGTCGAGCGCGCGCTCGGCCGCTCGCATGGCGCCATCCTCGCCACGGGACCGACGGGCTCGGGCAAGTCGACGTCGCTCTACGCCGCCGCCACGATCGTCAACTCGCCCGAGAACACGGTCATGACGATCGAGGACCCCGTCGAGTACCGCCTGCACGGCGTCAAGCAGATGCAGGTCCACGAGCGCGCCGGCCTGACCTTCGCCAGCGGCCTGCGGGCGATCGTCCGCGCCGACCCCGACATCATCATGGTCGGCGAGATCCGCGACTTCGAGAGCGCGAAGATCGCGATCGAGGCCGCGCTGACGGGCCACCTCGTCATGTCGACGCTGCACACCAACGACGCTCCCGCCGCGGCCGCGCGGCTCATCGACATGGGCGTCGAGCCCTATCTCGTCGCATCGGCGATCGACTGCGTCATCGCCCAGCGCCTCGCGCGCCGCCTGTGCCAGAACTGCCGGCGCCCGATGCGGGTCGCCGGCGGCGAGGTCGGCGACACGAGCGGCGGCGAGGTCGAGATCTTCGAGCCCGGCGGCTGCGTCCGCTGCCGGCACACCGGCTACCGCGGCCGGGTCGGGCTCTTCGAGGTCATGATCGTCAGCGACGAGATCCGCGCGCTCATCGTCGGCCGGGCGACCGCCGGGGAGATCAAGAAGGTCGCCAAGGCCCAGGGGATGCGGACGCTCGCTGCCGACGGCATGGAGAAGGTCCGCGCCGGCGCGACGACGTTGTCCGAGGTCGCGCGCGTCACCTCCTAGTGGCCCGGCGATAGCCTCCGGGCCGCGATGCCGGACTTCCTGCCACTGCCCGAGCGCGCGGCCAAGCCGCGCGAGGCAGGTCTCACGCACGTCATCGACACGGGCCTCAGCACCGCCGAGGTCGACGGGCTCCTGCGCCAGGCCGCGGCGCACATCGACACCGTCCGCCTTGGCTGGGGCTCGGCCTACGTCACGGCCGACCTCGACGCGAAGCTCGCGGCCTACCGCGCGCACGACGTCCCGGTGATGCTCGGCGGCACGCTCACGGAGCTCGCCTGGCTGCACGGGCGCGTCGATGAGCTGTGCGACTGGATCGACGAGCTCGGCATCGAGCAGATCGAGGTCTCCAGCGGCGTCGTCGCGATCCCGCCGGAGGAGAAGACGGCGCTCATCGCGCGCCTCGCCGGGCGCTACACCGTCTACGCCGAGGTCGGCGAGAAGGACCCCGGGGCGCTCATGGCCCCCTACCGCTGGGTGCAGCTCATCCGCGAGGCGCTCGCGGCGGGCGCCCGGATGGTCGTCTGCGAGGGCCGGGCGACCGGCACGGCCGGCCTGTATCGCCCCGACGGCGAGGCGCGGACGGGCCTCATCGACGAGATCGCCCACGAGATCGACCGTTCCAAGCTCGTCTTCGAGGCGCCGCGCAAGCATCAGCAGGTCTGGCTCATCGAGCGCTACGGCGGCGACGTGAACCTCGGCAACGTCCCGCCGGCCGAGGTCCTCTCGCTCGAGACGCTGCGCCTCGGCCTGCGCGCCGACACGCTGGGCCGCTTTCACAGCCGTCGATGACGGCCGTCCTGCTCACGGGCGTCGGCAAGCGCTACGACATCGTCAGCGCGTTCGGCGAGCACGCGCGGACGATCGCCGCCGATCCCAACCCGCTGGCTCCGGCGCGCTACGCCGCCGACCTGCACGTCGCGCCGCCGCGGATCGACGATCCGGGCTACATCCCCTTCCTCGAGGGGATCGTCGCCGAGCACGGCGTGGGCGCAGTCGTCCCGCTGACCGACCTCGACATCGAGGTCCTGGCGCGCGCCGGCGACCGGCTGCCGGCCTTCGTGCCGCCGGCCGCGATCGCGCGCGCGACGTTCGACAAGTACGAGACCCACGGGCTGCTGCTGTCGCTCGGCCTGCCGTCGCCGCCGACCTGCCTGCCCGGCGAGGAGCCGGACGCCTTCCCGGTCATGGTCAAGCCCCGCCGCGGCTCGGGCGCGCGCTCGATCCACCCGGCCGCCGACCGCGCCGAGATGGAGTTCTTCGTCTCCTACGTCAAGGAGCCGGTCATGGTCCAGCGGCTCATGGGCGGCCCGGAGTTCTCGATCGACCTGCTCTGCGACCTCGACGGGCGCTGCCTGAACGCGATCCCGCGCACGATGATCGAGTCGCGCGGCGGCGAGTCGATCAAGGGGACCGTCATCCACGACGAGGAGCTCATCGAGCTCGGCCGGGCGGTCGGGGAGGCGCTCGGGGTGCGCGGGCCCTGCACGGTGCAGGCCTTCCGCGATCCGGAGATCGGCCTCGGGATCACCGACGTCAACACGCGCTTCGGCGGCGCCTTCCCGGCGCCGATGTACGCCGCCCGCCCCGGCCGGACGTACCCCGAGCTCATCGTGCGGATGGCGCGCGGCGAGTCGATCGAGCCGCATGTCGGCGACTTCGCCCACGGCCACACGTTCACGCGCTACTTCTGGCAGCTCGAGCTCGACGCGCGGCTGCGCCCGACGGGCCGCGACATCGTGGCCGGCGGTCCGCCTGCGCCTCGCAGTTGACGCCCAGATCTAAAAACTACTAACTTGATAGGGATGCAGGGGATTCGGAGGGCCGTGCCGGCCCGACGTCGTCAGGGGACGCCGTGAAGCGCTGGGCAATCACCGTCGTGGCCGTCCTCGGCCTCGCGCTCGTCGCTGCGCCGATCGCGTTCAAGATGTTCGAGCGCGGCCCGAAGGGCGCGGAGATGATGGCGGAGTTCAAGCCGTTCATGACCGACGCGCGCCTCGACGGCTTCCAGACGCACATCCGCAACATCGACGCCGCGGTGCGCGAGGGCGACGGCCCCGTCGCGCGGGCGCTCGCCGGGCCGGGCGAGGGCGCGCACCGTCGCTTCGAGCAGCGCTTCGAGGGCTTCGCGCAGTTCCGCAAGGACTGGCCGCCGATCAACACCGACATGCGCAACCTCCTCGACACGATCCAGGAGAACGCCGTCAACTACCGCGCCGTCGCGGCGCTGCCGAGCTTCGAGCTCTTCCCCTGGTTCTTCGTCATCCCCGGCGTCATCGTGCTCCTGCTCGCGCTCGCCACGGCCTTCGCGCCGCGCGCCTGGCCGAAGCTGCGCTGGGCGCTCGTCGCGCTCGGTGTCGGCCTCGTGCTCGCGCCGGTGGCCTTTCAGATGTTCGACCGCGCGCCCAAGGGCGGGCGCATGATGACCGCCTTCAAGACGATCGAGACGCGCAAGAAGGTCGAGACGATGCAGGGCTACTTCTCGACGATCGCCATCGGTCAGGGCGCGCTGCGCCTGGAGATCGTGCCCGCGCTCGAGCGCGACGGCCTCAGCAGGAAGCAGATCGCGACGCGCTTTCCCGACGTCACGCGGCTCAACGAGCGCTGGATCCCGATCCTCAACGACATGACGCCGATGATCGGCGCGATGAGCGACAACGTCGACAACTACGAGGCGATCAAGAGCCTGCCGCCGTTCCCGCTGTTCCCCTGGTTCTTCGTCGTGCCGGGCCTGCTCATCGCCGGGCTGGCGCTCGCGTCGCGCTCGCGCAGCGGCCGGACCGCCCCCGCGCTCGCGGCCGGGCAACTCACCCCTCGCCAAGGAGGCGCCGTATGACCCGCTCCGTCCGTCGTATCCTCACCGCGCTCGCCGGTCTCGCGCTCGTCGCGGTCGCCGTCGCCGTCGCCGGCGCGCCCTCGAACGCCGCGAGCTCGAAGACGCTCAACGGCACGTTCAGGCTCACCGCGGGCAGCTTCAAGGACGGCAAGGCCCGCGGAACGTGGTTTCGGATGATCAACCCCGGCGGCAGGGGCTTTTTCGCCAATCCGGACTCGCGGGCGAAGAACCGGACGTACACGCTCGGCCGGCCGGGCACCGACGGCGGCCTGGCGACGGGGCGTTTTCAGTCCCATCCGGACCCGCCGTTCGACGGCAAGGGCAACGCCCGCGCCAAGCGGATCATCCAGCCGGAGTCCTACACCGCGATCAACTTCAGCGTTGCGACGCTGAAGAAGGACCCGCAGTCCAAGAAGACCGTCTCGGTCACGAGCGCGAGCGTCAACGGCAGGCGCCTGACCGTGCGCGTCCCGGGCTACACGGCCGAATGGAACAAGCAGTACTTCAACCAGGGTGCGCCGAAGCCCGACGGCTCGGGCAGGGCGGCGACCGGCACATACAACTCCAAGACGAAGCGCTTCGTCCTGGAGTGGACGAGCAAGATCAGCGGCGGAGCCTTCAACGGCTTCAGCGGCTTCTGGCACCTCGAGGGCACGTTCAGGCCCCGCTGAGCGCCCTGCAATCTCGACCGCGGAGCGGATCTCGATGAACCGATCGTCTCTGAAGTACCTCATCATCGGCCTGCTCGTCGGCGGGCTGGCGACCAGCGCGATGAACGCCTCGGCGCTCGTCTCGCCGAACTCGACGACGACCGAGGTCGGCGCCGCCGCAGTCAAGAAGAAGAAGAAGCTCACGAAGAAGCAGCTCGCGGCGAAGAAGAAGCGCGACGCGGCGCGCAGGAAGGCGGCCGCCAAGAAGAAGAAGGCCGCCGCGGAGAAGAAGAAGGCCGCGACCGCGCCGGTGACCGCCACGCCGCTCATCGGGCTCTTCCGGTTCACGCCGGGCGCCTACTCCAACGGCACCGCGTCGGGCTCCTACATCCGCCTCGTGCTCGCGGGCGGGACGCGCGAGGCCGGGCCGTTCTTCCCGAACCCGAGCTCGAGCGCGACGACGTACACGCTCCTGCGCCCGGGCACCGACGGCGGCCTGCGGACCGGCGGCTATCAGCCGGCGCCCGACCCGGCGTTCTCGGGCTCCGGCGACGCGCTGGCCAACCGGATCATCGCGCCGCAGCGCTTCGCGTTCATCCAGTACAGCGCCCAGACCTCGCCGAAGGACCCGCAGACCGGCAGCGACGTCCCGGCGCCCGCGATCAGCGTCACGCCCGACGGCAAGCTCAGCGGCAACCTCAGCGCGTTCGCGGCGCAGTGGAACAAGCAGAACTTCAACGTCGGCGCGCCGAAGCCCGACGGCTCCTACCCGGGCCTCACGAGCCCCGTGAGCGGCACCTACAACTCCGATACCAAGCAGTACACGCTCGAGTGGACGAGCCAGATCGTCGGCGGCGCGTTCAACAACTTCTCCGCGATGTGGCACTTCGAGGGGACGTTCGAGCCGGGCTGCGCGGTCTAGAACACGCGAAACGGTAAATCCCGAAACTGGATCAGTTTTATGTACTATCGCGCCGGAAGGTGGATGTCCGGACGGATCAGGGGTCGGGCGCGTCGCCTGGCACACGACTGCAGCAGGGGGAAGACCAGCATGAGCACAAGCAACTCGGCGCGCGCCCGGCGGGGCGTGCTGGCAGGGGTTCTCGTCGCCGGCCTCATCACGGCCGGCGTCATCGGGGGAGCTCCTGCCGCGTCCGGCCAGGAGGCGCTCGGCGACCTGCCGATCAGCCCGGAGTGGCTCGCGAACACGCTCGGTCGCGCCACGGACATCGGCGGCGTGAAGAACAACGTCACCGAGGGCGCGATCGCCCGTCGCGACGAGGCCGTCGCGCAGTGGAAGGCCGCCCAGGCGGCGTTCAAGGCCGGCACCGGCCCGCAGCCCGACCCGCTCGCCAAGCCCGAGTACAACGTCGTCTGGTCCTCGAAGCAGAACGTCGCCGATGTCAACGCCGACGTCATCAGCAAGTTCGTCCAGGCCGCGACGGTCAACCCGCAGGGCATCCAGGAGCTGCTCAGCCCGCAGTTCATGCCCGGCCTCGACGGCTTCCAGGTCATCGACCTGCGCCAGAAGAACCTCGACGGCAGCGAGAACCCGGACTTCGGCAAGGTCGTGAACTTCGTCCAGCTCCCGCTGCCGTGGGGCCTGGAGAACGAGGCGCACCACATGCAGTACCAGTGGGAGGACGGCGACCCGATCCTCGCCGGCGGCCTCTACACGGGCACGACGCACGTGCTCGACCCGACCGACATCCCGAACCTCACGCTCCTCAACGAGATCCCGAACACCGAGACGCCGGGTGGCTCGATCGCCGACGCCTACGAGAAGGGTGAGAACGGCCGCTTCTACCTGACGCTCATGGGCGGCCCGCTGTCGGACTTCGGCGGCTCGCCGGGCGAGATCGTGACGTTCAAGAAGCACCCGACGAAGGGGATGGTCGTCGAGTCCGAGTCGCCCGCGGGCACGCCGGTCGCCGGCGGGCTGAAGCTCGGCCGCAACCCGGGCGGCATCCCGGAGCCCTGCTCGCTGCGTGAGGCGCGGCCGCTGGGCACGTGCGCCAACCCGCACGGCATCGAGTTCCGCACGGACCTCGGCGTCGGCGTCACGGCCGACTACGCCGAGCCGCGCGAGATCGTGCTCGACCCGGTCAAGACGATCGACAAGTACGCCTTCCGGCCGACGATCCGCTCGTGGGACATCTCGGGTGCCAACGCCGCCAAGCCGAAGCTCGCGGGCGTCGCCCACGTGCCCAACGGCCCGCTGCAGCCCGCCCAGCGCGCGCACGAGCAGTACGGGATCATGGAGGACGCGAAGACCTGGCCCAACGCGACGCGCTACGCGGGCGGCCTGGAGTCCAAGGGCATGTTCGCCGGCTCGATGTGCGGCGGCGGGATCTTCTTCGTCCCCGACATCACGAAGGCCAAGGGCGACTTCTCCGATCAGGTCGTGCAGGTCTGGAACGACGGCCTGTCGATGGTGCAGACGCCCGAGGGCAAGAGCATCGACGAGCCCGGCGGCTGCGCCGGCGGCGCCTGGCATCAGGTGGCGCCGAACAACCGGATCCTCTTCCGGGCCGTGCAGGGCCGCACCCCGCTGGCCGACAACTACTTCGACCAGGGCCAGGCCAAGCTCGTCTACGACATCGACATCTCGCCGCTCGTCAAGAGCGCGCAGGACGGGCAGGTGGACTGCGACATCTCTCGCGGGATCCACTCCGGCGGCCTGAACCTCACCGGCATCCAGCTCTTCAACAAGCTGGCGACCGGCGCGAAGATCGCCGACTGCCCGTTCCTCATCTCGGCGCTGCCGGTGAAGGACGTCACGAGCGGCGGCCCGCACTGGGGCGCGCTGGACAACCACACCGTCGACCAGAACGGCGTGCCGTGGCGCCTGACGTTCTCGAACTACTTCGTCTCGAGGACCGGCGTCGACGGCGACCACCGCTTCTACAACGTCGACGTCTCGCCCGACGGGAAGCTCAGCTACAACGAGAACTTCCGCGACGAGAAGACCGGCTCGATGGGCGTGAACTTCAACCGCCGCGACTGGCCCGGCAGCCCGGATGCCGGCTTCTACAAGCCGCACTCGGAGCTCTGGGTCTGCCCGCCGGGCATCTGCCCGGGCGACGCCGATCACGCCGTTCGCGCCGCGGCCTCCTCGGCGGGGAGCGGGGCAAGCTGCCGCAAGTCGCTGACGGTCCGCCTGGCGAAGGTCAAGGGCGCCAAGATCAAGAGCGCGACCGTGAGCTTCGGCTCCAAGAAGGTCAAGGCCAAGAAGAACAAGAAGACCGGCCGCTGGAGCGCGAAGATCGACCTGCGCAAGGCGAAGGGCACGAAGGTCAAGATCGTGCAGCGGATCACGACGACGAGCGGCCGGACGGTGAGCCGGACGCGGTCCTACGTCCGCTGCCCGGCGAAGAAGACCGCGAAGCCGTCGAAGAAGTCCAAGAAGAAGACGTAGGCGCGCGCACGTCGTGACGACGCGCCGTGCCCTGCTCGGTGCGGCCGTCGCGCTCGGTGCCCTCCTGGGCGCCGGGCCGACGGCCGCCCGGGCGCATCCGCTGCTGATCGGAGCGACGCCGCAGCCGGGGATCGTCGCGGACGGCTCGCCGGGCGCGATCGCGCTCGCGCTCACCGAACCGGCCGTCGCGCGCGGCTCGCAGATCAGGGTCTCGGGGCCCGGCGGGCGGGCGGTGCCCGTCGGCGCCGTGCGCGGCTCCGGCGGCCGGCGCACGCTGACCGTCACGCCGCGCGTGACGCTGCGCAGCGGCATCTACGAGGTGCGCTGGAGCGTCCTCGGCGACGACGGGCACCTCGTGACCGGGTCCTTCGACTTCGGCGTCCCGGGCGCGGGCGGCGCTGCGCCGGCCGGCGTCGAGCGCCTCTCGGGCGGCGGCGGCGGCCGCGGTGCCGAGGCGGCGACGAGCGACAGCGCGGTGAGGATCGCCAGCCGCTGGCTCGGGATCGTCGCGGCGTCGATCCTCTTCGGCGGCTTCGTCCTGCTCGCGCTGCTGCGGCGCCGGGCCGCGGTCTCGGAGGACGGCTCGGCGGTCCTGCAGCGGATCGCTCCGGCCGCGTGGGCGGCGGTCGCGGTCGCGGCCGCCGAGGGCGTCCTGGCGACGGCGCGAGCGGGACCCGGCGGCGCGCTGGACCTCGGGCTGCTCACCGCGGGTGCGACCGGCGTGTCGAACCTCGTCCGCGCGGTCGGCGTGGCCGCGCTCTGCCTCGCGCTGCTCCTCGCGCGCGGGCGCCCCGCCGTGCGCGAGCGGCTGTATCTCGGCGGCGGCGCGGCCGTGCTGCTGACCTACGCGCTGTCGGGTCACGCGCTGTCGTTTCCGACGTTCTGGGCGCTGCTGGACCAGGGCGTGCACGTGCTCGCCGCCGGGCTGTGGCTCGGCGGCGTCATCGCGCTGGCGCTCCTGACGCTGCGCGGCGGCGTCGGGCTGGCCGCGGGCGCGCGCGCCTTCGCGCCGGTCGCCGGTTCGGCGCTCGGCCTGGCGATCGTCACGGGCGTGCTCGCGGCCGTGCGCGAGGTCGACCGCTGGTACTTCCTGCGCTGGTCGGACTACGGGCGCGTCGTCATCGTCAAGGCCGCGCTCGTCGCGCTCGTCGCGCTGGCCGCCGGCGTCGCCTGGTGGCGCTCGCGCGGCCACGGCGCGCGCGGGCCGCGCCCGCTGCTGCTGCGGGCCGAGACCGCCGGCGTCGTGGCGATCGTGGCGCTCGCGGCGGGGCTGTCGGGCCTCGCGCAGGGTCGCGGCCAGCCGCTGCCGGCCCAGCGCGGGACGCTGCTGCCCGGCCCGGCGTTCGCGACCGCGCTCCTGCCGCGGGCCAACGCACCGCTCGCGCTCTATCCAGCGCGGTCGGGCCCCAACGTCGTGGCGGTCGGGGTCGCGCCCGGGCAGCGGGCCCCGGATGCCGTCGGCGTGCGGCTCGTCTGCGCCGGCTGCTCGGCCGCGGCGGTGCGGGCGACGCTGCGCCGCCGCGGCGGCGCGACGTGGTCGGCGCCGGTCCGGCTGCGGTCCGACGGGACGTGGTTCGCCTACGTGACGGTCGACGGCGTGACGGCGCCGCCGGCGCAGCTCGCCGTCGGCCTACCGCGCGCCCCGGGCGCGCAGCCGGTGCAGCTGCTCGCGGTGGCCGACGTCTCGGGGCCGTACGCCGAGCGCTGCCGCGCGCACATCATCGGCCTCGAGCTCGCGATCGCGAGGATGAACGCCGACGGCGGGCTGCGCGGCGGGCGCAAGGTCGCCGCGCTCGTGCTCGACAGCGGCGGGACGGCCGCGGGCGCGAAGGCGGCGGCCGCGCGCGGTCTGGCCGCGGACCCGATCGCGTCCGCCGGCGCCTGCGGGCCGGGCGCGGTGGCGGCCGTCGAGGCGGTCTCGCGCGCGGGGATCCCGAGCGTCGTCGGCGATCCGGCCGTCGATCCGACGAGCAGCCGCGACGTCTTCCGGCTGGCCGCCGACCCCTTCGCCCAGGGCGCGGCCTTCGGCCAGCTCGTTCGAAACCGGATCCTCGCCGCGGCGTTTCCCGGCGTGCGCACCGTGCGCGCCGCGGTCGGCGACGACCTGCAGTCGCGGCGCCTGCTGGCGGGACTGCGCGCGGGGCTGCGGGCATCGGCGGCCGTCGCGGGCGCGCCGGTCGCGCCGGGCCTCGCGCCGCGGCTCGTCGTCCAGCGGCCCGGCTCGCTGGCACGGCTCTCGGGCGACGCGCTCGCCCGGCTGCTCGACCGCCGCCGGTCGGCCGCGGTCGTCGTCGACGGACCCGGCGCGGGCGGTCCCGACGCCCGCGCGATCGCGCGCCTCGGCGCGCAGCGCGGGGAGGACGTCACGCCGGCGCCGCTGCTGTTCTCAGAGCGCGTCCTGTCGGAGACCTTCGTGCTCGGCGCCGGCGCGCTCGGTCGCATCGGCGCCGTCCAGGGCGTCAGCGAGGTCGCGACGAACACGCCCGACGCCGAGCTCTACAAGTCCGCCGTCCCGCTGCTCTTCCGTGGCGACATCGCGTCGCTCGACGGCCTGCGCGGCTACGCGACCGGGCTGGCGCTGCGCGACGCCCTGCGCTCGGGCACGAGCGCGGCGTCGATCGGGCGCCACCTGCGCGACCCGCGCGTGTTCACGAACGCGCTGCTGGCGCCCTGGAGCCCGCGCGAGCCCGGCGCCGGCTCGCCGAACGTCGTCGCGCTGCAGCCGCAGTTCCTCTCCCCGACGCTCGTGCCGCCCTCGGCCGGCGGCCAGGCGAAGGACACCGAGTACTTCCCGCAGGGCGGCTGGACGGTGACGTCGCGGGTCGCGCTCGGGGTCACGCCGGCGCTGGCCCAGCCGCCGGTCGGCTGACGGTCAAGCGCGCACCGGCGCGCGCCGATACAGGGTCGACGGATCCGTTCGAGCAGCGATCCCGAGGAGTCGCATGAGCCGGTCGATGGAGCAGTTGCGGGTCGACGTCGCGCAGGCGTGTCACGCGCTCGCGCGGTCGGGGCTCGTCGTCGGCGCGGCCGGCAACGTCAGCGCGCGCGCGAGCGACCTGCTCGCGGTGACGCCGACCGGCGCCCGCCTGGCGACGCTCGACGCCGACGAGGTCGCGATCGTCGCGCTCGACGGGACGTTCCTCGCGGGGCCGCTGGCGCCGACGTCCGAGCTGCCGCTGCACCTCGCGGTCTACGAGCATTGCGACGCCGGCGCGGTCGTCCACACGCACCCGCCGATGGCGACGGCGGTCGCCTGCGTCGCCGACGAGTTGCCCTGCTTTCACTACACGCTGCTCGCGCTCGGCGGGAGCGTGCGCGTCGCGCCCTACGCGACCTACGGGACCGGCGAGCTCGCCGCGGGCGTCGCCGCGGCGCTCGACGGCCGCAGCGCCGCGCTCATGGCGAGCCACGGCGCGGTGACCTACGGCGCGGACCTCCAGGCCGCGGTCGATGCGACGGAGCTGCTCGAGTGGGCATGCGGGGTCTACGTCCACGCGTCGGTTCTGGGGGCGCCGCGGCTGCTCGGCGAGGACGAGCGCGATGCGGTGGCTGCGGCGCTGGCGACGTACGGCCGGCGGCCGTCGTCGTCGGGGTGAGCTTGTCCGGCCCCGTTCTCCTCGACGAAACTTCTCCAGCGCGTGGCTCGCGCCCTGACCGTTGAAGCGCCCGCGGATCGCCGCGAGCAGATCGGCGCCCGGCGCCGCGCCGAGCAGCTCGCGCGGGCGCGCGACGCCGTCGAGGGCCAGCGAGCGCGCGAACTCGTACTCCGCTGCGACAACGCGGGCGCTACGTCGTCGCGTCGGCCGCCGACCGCGACGGGATGACCGACGCGATCCGCGCCGGGACGCGATCGCTCGCCGCGCGCGACTGCAGCCGGCGGAACAGGAGCACCCCCGCCGCGACGCCGACCATCGTCGGGATCCCGTACGCGATGCCCTGGCCGAGCTGCGTCGCGATCGGGCCCGGGCAGGCGCACGAGATGCCCCAGCCGACGCCGAAGATCATGCTGCCCGCGACGTGGCGCCGCTCGGGCTTGATCGTCTCCCACGCGACGGTCTCGCCGGTCAGCACGGCCGGTGGCGCCTTGCGCTTGAGGATCCGCAGGCCGACGAACGCCGTCGAGACCGCGCCGGCGAAGAAGAGGTAGAGGTAGGGGTCGCCGAACAGCAGGCCCTCGCGGATGACCTCGGGGCTCGTCATCCCCGACCACGACAGGACGGCACCGAAGACGATGCCGATGAGCGCTCCCGCGATCTTCGTGCTCGCTGAAGGTCCCACTAGATCAGCGCCTGGGTGAAGAGCGTCACGGCGATGCCGGTGGCGAAGAACGTCATCGACGCGACGAGGCTCGCGGGCGAGACCATCGCGTTGCCGCTCAGGCCGTTGCCCGACGTGCAGCCCCCGGCCATCTTCGTGCCGAGGCCGATGAAGACCCCGCTGACGAGCAGGATCCCCGCGACGACGAGCGTGCTGTCGAACGTGTCCGTCAGCCAGCCGTAGCCGCGGAAGTCAGGGCCGCCGGCGATGAGCGCGAACAGCGCCCCGCCGCCGATGATCCCGAAGAGAAACCAGCCGAACGGGCTGAACGACAGCCGCCGCTCGGCGAGCGTCTCGACGACGTTCGACCAGCCGCCCATGACGCCGAGGCGCTCGTTCATGAGCCAGCGCATGGCGACGACGCAGAGGCCGAGAAGCGGGCCGCCGATCCACCAGGCGAGTTGCGAGTGCAGCATGAGATCCCCTGTCAAACGGTGATAGCCGGTCGGATTTACCAGGATAACGATTGGCGCCGGGCGCGCCACGACTTCGGGCTACCCGCGCGCGGCGGTCGGCCCACTAGACCAGCACCGCCGGCACGGCCGCGTCGCCACCGGCGACGAGCGCGGCGTACCGCCCGCCGGCGGCGAGCAACTCGTCGTGCGTGCCGCGCTCGGCGATCCGGCCGCGGTCGAGTACGACGATCTCGTCGGCGTCGCGGACGGTCGAGAGCCGGTGGGCGATCGCGATCGTCGTGCGCCCCTCGGCGAGGCGATCGAGCGCCTCCTGCACGGCGCGCTCGGTCTCGGAGTCCAGCGCGCTGGTGGCCTCGTCGAGGACGAGCACCGGTGGGTTGCGCAGGATCGTGCGCGCGATCGCGATGCGCTGCTTCTCGCCGCCGGAGAAGCGGTAGCCGCGCTCGCCGACGACGGTGTCGTAGCCGTCGGGCAGCGAGGCGATGAGGTCGTGGATGCGAGCGGCGCGGGCCGCCTGGACGAGCTCCTCGCCGCTGGCATGCGGGCGCGCGAAGCGCAGGTTGTCGGCGATCGTCGCGTGGAAGAGGTAGGTCTCCTGGGAGACGAGGCCGACGGTCGCTGCGAGCGACGCGAACGACAGGTCGCGGACGTCGATGCCGTCGATCGTCACGCGGCCGCTGGTGACGTCGTAGAGGCGCGCGACGAGGTAGCCGAGCGTCGTCTTGCCCGAGCCCGTCTCGCCGACGATCGCCGTCTTCGTCCCCGGCGCGACGACGAGGTCGACGCCGTCGATCGTCTGCGCGCCCTCGTCCTCGTAGCGGAAGGCGACGTTCTCGAAGGCGACCTCGCCGCGCACCGCGGCCGGCTCCAAGGCGACGGCATCGGGGCGCTCGACGATCTCGACGGGCATGTCGAGGTACTCGAAGATGCGATCGAAGAGCGCGCGCGAGGTCTGGATGTCGATGCCGACGTTCAGCAGCGACCCGATCGGGAACAGCAGCCGCGTCTGCAGCGTCGTGAACGCGACGACGGTGCCGATCGTCACCGCCGACGAGCCGCCGGCGATCGTGAGGCCGGCGAAGAGGTAGACGAGCGCCGGCATGATCGCGAAGCTCATCTGGACCGTCGACATCCGCCAGCGGCCGGCCATCCGCGACTGGACCTCGAGCTCGGCGAGGTGCTCGGACTCCGCGCTGAAGCGCTCGGCGAGCTCGCCGGAGCGGCCCATCGTCTTGCCGAGCAGGATGCCCGAGACCGACAGCGACTCCTCGACGAGCGAGCTCATGTCGGCGAGGCGGCCCTGCTTCTTGGACGTGATCCGCTTGCGCTCGGCGCCGACGCGGCGTGTGAGCCAGACGAAGAACGGCAGCAGCGCGAGGCTGAAGACCGCCAGGCGCCAGTCGAGCAGGAGCATCGCGACGATCGTCGCCAGGACCGTCGTCGCGTTGGAGACGATCGAGGTCGCGGTGCTCGTCACGACGTTCTGCACGCCGCCGATGTCGTTGGCGATCCGCGACTGCACCTCGCCGGTGCGCGTGCGGGTGAAGAACGCCAGCGACAGCCGCTGGAGGTGGCGGTAGACCGCCGAGCGCAGGTCGTGCATGACACGCTGGCCGACGAGATTGCTGAGCCAGGTCTGACCGACCCCGATGACGCCGGTGGCGATCGAGATCGCGATCATCGTCGCGACGAGCCATGCCAGCAGCGTCGTGTCGTTGTCGGGGATCGCGGTGTCGAGCACCTCCCGCAGGAGGAACGGCGTGACCATCCCGAGGCCCGCGGAGAGGGCGATGAGCCCGAGGACCGCGCCCAGGCGCCGCCGGTAGGGGCGAAACAGGGCGGCGATGCGGCGGGTCTGGGGGCTCAGGTGCAAGACCCCATCATAGTTGGTTGCGCGCGCAACTACAAGTCGTTGCGCGTCGCGCCCGCGGCGCCCGGGGATACTGCGGCGGCGTGGCGGCGCTCTTCTCCTTCGAGTCCGTGAGCGTCGGCCCCCCGGAGGCCCGGCGTGTCGACGGCCTGGAAGCCGAATTGCCCGACGGCGGGCTCACCGTCGTCGCGGGCCCGTCGGGGTCGGGCAAGTCGACGCTGCTGCGCCTCTGCAACCGCCTCGAGGTGCCCAGCGAGGGGGTCGTCCGCCACCGCGGCACCGACGTGAGCGAGCGCGATCCGCTCGAGTTGCGCCGCGAGGTCGCCATGGTCTTCCAGCGGCCGGTGACGTTTGCCGGCAGCGTCCGCGACAACCTCCACGAGGCCGAGCCCGACCTCGACGACGACGCCTGCGTCGAGCTGCTCGACCGCGTCGGCCTGCCGGCGAGCTTCCTCGAGCGCGACGCCGGCGAGCTCTCCGGCGGGGAGGCGCAGCGCGTCTGCCTCGCCCGCGCGCTCGCGACGCAGCCGCGCGTGCTGCTCATGGACGAGCCGACGTCGGCGCTCGACGGCAAGGCTGCCGAGGTGCTCGAGCGCCTTGCCCGGGGTTGCGTGCGCGACGGCACGCCGGTGGTCTGGGTCACGCACTCGCTCGAGCAGCTGCGCCGCCTGGCCGACCACGTGCTGCTGCTCGAGTCCGGCCACGTCGCGCGCCGCGGCAGCGCCGAGGAGGTGCTCGCCGATGGAGGGTGACGTCGGCTACGCGGGGCTTGCCGCCTCGCTCATCCTCGTCGCGATCGCCCTGTGGCTCAGCTGGCGGCTGCGGCTGCGCCTCGAGCGCGACCTCGTCGTCTCCGTCGTGCGCGGCCTCGTGCAGCTCATCATCGTGGGGGCGGCGCTCGCGATCATCATCGACCCCGACACGCCGCTGCTGTGGTCGTGGCTGTGGGTCGCCGGCATCGTCGTCTTCGCGGCGGCGACCAACCGCAGGCGGGCGCCCGCGATCCCGGGTCTGTTCTGGATCGCGCTCGTCGCAAACGCCGTCACCGCCGTCGTCGGCTTCGCCGTCGCCTTCGGGCTCGGCATCTTCCCGGTCGAGGGGCGCACGCTCGTGCCGATCGCCGGGATGCTCGTCGGCAACGCGATGAAGTCGGGGATCGTCGTGGCCGAGCGGCTCGTCGACGCGCTGACGGAGGGGCGCCCGGAGGTCGAGGCGCGCCTCGCGCTCGGCCAGCCGTCGATGCAGGCGTCGCGGCCGATCGTGCGGTCGGTCCTGCGCACCGCGCTGTCGCCGCAGATCGAGAACACGAAGGCCCTGGGAATCGTCTTCTTGCCCGGAGCGATGACCGGCCTCATCCTCGCGGGCGTCGATCCGGTGGATGCCGTGCTCGTCCAGCTCGCGCTCATGTACCTCATCCTCGGCGGGGTCGCGACGACGACGGTCATCACGGCGCTGGGCTCGGTGCGGCGCCTGTTCACCCCGGACCACCGGCTCGTGGCGCTGGCGCGGTCGACGCGCGACCTAGGGTAGGGGCATGGGCGTGATCGTCCTGACCGGAGCAACCGGCACCGTCGGCGGGCACGTCGCGCGCGAACGCGACGTGGCGGCGGTGGCGGCGGCGGTGCTGACGCAGGAGGGTCACGAGGGGCGGGCCTACGAGCTGACCGGCCCCGAGGCGCTCGCGCCGGCGGACATCGCCACGACGCTGTCGGCCGCGACGGGGCGCGAGCTGCGCTACGAGGACGTGCCCGCCGAGGCGGTGCGCCAGGCGATGCTCGGCGGCGGGATGCCCGAGTGGCTCGCCGGCGCGATCACCGAGGTCATGCAGCACACGCGCGAGGGCGAGGCGACACCGGCCACGCCGGCGGTGGCCGATCTGCTCGGGCGCCCGCCGCGCTCCTACGAACGACTTCGCGCGCGAGTTCGCCGCAGCGTTCGCGCCCGCGTGACGTTGCGGCGGAGAGCTCGCGGGGCCGCGGAGCTCGCTGGCGTGCCCGAGGTGTCTGCGATCATCGCCGCGTGAGCACGGAGGTCGCATCGGGGCGCGCGCGGCGGCTGACGGCGGTCGCCCGCGAGGAGGAGACGGTCACCCCGCTGGAGCTCTTCTTCGACCTCGTCTTCGTCCTCGCGCTGACGCAGTGCACGGCGCTCATGGCCGCCGAGCCGACGTGGACCGGGCTCGCGAAGGGGATGCTCGTGCTCGGGGTCCTGTGGTGGTCGTGGGTCGGCTACGCCTGGCTGACGAGCGTCGTGGACCCCGAGGAGGGCGCGGTGCGGCTCGTGATCTTCGGCGCGATGGCCGCGCTGCTCGTCGCCGGGCTCTGCGTGCCCCAGGCGTTCGGCGACGCCGCGCTGATCTTCGCGCTGGCCTACGCGGTCGTGCGGATCGCGCACATCGCGCTGTTCATGCTCGCCAGCCGCGACGACGACGCGTTTCGCCACTCGGTCGTCGGCCTTGCGATCAGCACCGCGATCGGCGTCGGGCTGCTCGTCGCCGCGTCGTTCTCCGACGGCTGGCTGCAGGGCGGGCTCTGGGCGCTGGCCCTCGCGCTCGACATGGGCGGCCCGTACTTCTTCGGCGCCGACGGCTGGAAGCTCTCGCCGCACCACTTCTCCGAGCGCCACGCGCTCATCATCATCATCGCGCTCGGCGAGTCGATCGTCGCGGTCGGCGTCGGCGCCGAGGAGCGCGTCGACATCGGGATCGTCGCCGCGGCGACGGTCGGCACCGCGGTAGCCGCCGCGCTGTGGTGGCTGTACTTCGACATCGTCGCGATCGTCGCCGCGCGCCGGCTCGCGCAGGCCGAGGCGGGACGCGAGCAGAACGAGATGGCGCGCGACTCCTACTCCTATGCGCACTTCCCGATGGTCGCCGGGATCGTGCTCGTCGCGCTCGGGATGAAGAAGACGCTCGGCGACGTCGAGGAGCCGCTGAAGCTCGTGCCCGCCGCCGCGCTGCTCGGCGGCACGGCGATCTACCTGCTCGCCCACGTCCTCTTCCGCTTCCGCCACGTCCACACGCTCAACACGCGCCGGCTCGGCCTCGCGGTGCTGCTCGTCGCGTTCGTGCCGGCCGCCGTCGAGATCCCGGCGCTCGCGACGATCACCGTCCTCGCGCTCGCCCTCGTCGCCCTCATCGCCATCGAGACGCGCAGCTACGGCGACGCACGCGACCGCGTGCGCCACGAGCTACGCCACGAGCACTAGATGGTTGATTTCACGACCCGCACCGCCATCTGCACGCGCCTCGCGGGATCAACCATCTAGACCGGCGCGGCGTCGCGCTTGGCGGCGCGGGCCGCCTTGACGCGGCTCGTCTGGTCCAGCGCGACCTTGCGCAGGCGCACGACGTTCGGCGTCACCTCGATGCACTCGTCCTCGCGCAGGAACTCGAGCGCCTGGTCGAGCGAGAGCCTGCGCGGCGGCACGAGGCGCACGAGCTCGTCGGCGTTCGACGAGCGGTGGTTCGTGAGGTGCTTCTCCTTGACGGCGTTGACGTCGAGGTCGTCGCCGCGGCTGTTCTCGCCGACGATCATGCCCTCGTAGACCTCCTCGCCCGGCGCGACGAACATCGTGCCGCGCTCCTGGAGGTTGAAGAGCGCGAAGGACGCGACCTTGCCCCGGCGGTCGGCGACGAGCGCGCCGGTCGGGCGCGTGCGCAGCTCGCCGAACCACGGCTCCCAGCCCTCGAAGACGTGGTGCAGCAGGCCCGTGCCGCGCGTCTCGGTGAGGAACTCGGTGCGAAAGCCGATGAGGCCGCGCGCGGGGACGATCTGCTCCAGGCGCACCCAGCCCGTGCCGTGGTTGACGAGCGACTCCATGCGCCCCTTGCGCAGCGCCAGCAGCTGCGTGACGACGCCGACGTACTCCTCCGGCACGTCGATCGCGACGCGCTCGACGGGCTCGTGGACCTTGCCGTAGATCTCGCGCGTGAGCACCTGCGGCTTGCCGACCGTCAGCTCGTAGCCCTCGCGGCGCATGATCTCGACGAGCACGGCGAGCTGCAGCTCCCCGCGCCCCTGGACCTCCCAGGTGTCCGGACGCTCGGTCTCGAGGACGCGCAGCGAGACGTTGCCGATGAGCTCGGCGTCGAGGCGGTTGCGCAGCTGGCGCGCGGTGAGCTTCGAGCCGTCCTGGCCCGACAGCGGCGACGTGTTGATCCCGATCGTCACCGACAGCGACGGCTCGTCGACGGTGATGACGGGCAGTGGGCGCGGGTCGGCGGGGTCGGCGAGCGTCTCGCCGATCGTGATCTCCGCGATGCCGGCGATGGCGATGATCTCGCCGGGGCCGGCCTCCTCGGCATCGACGCGGTCGAGGTTGTCGGTGACGTAGAGCTCGGAGATCTTCGCCTGCTCGATCGTCCCGTCGGCGCGACACCACGCGACCTGCTGGCCCTTGCGGATCGTGCCGTGGCGCACGCGGCAGAGCGCGAGGCGCCCGACGTACGGCGAAGCGTCGAGGTTCGTGACCTGCGCCTGCAGCGGATGCTCGGGGTCGTAGACCGGCGCCGGGATGCGCTCGATGAGCAGGTCCATGAGCGGCCTCAGGCTGTCCTCGAGGGTGTTGGGGTCCTCCGTCGAGGCGTGCCCTGCCCGCGCGTTGCAGTAGACGATCGGGAACTCGATCTGCTCCTCGTCGGCGTCGAGGTCGAGGAAGAGCTCGTAGACCTCGTCGACGACCTCGTCGATGCGGGCGTCCGGGCGGTCGACCTTGTTGACGACGAGGATCACCGGCAGCCGCGCCTCGAGCGCCTTGCGCAGGACGAAGCGCGTCTGCGGCAGCGGCCCCTCGCTGGCGTCGACGAGCAGGAGGATGCCGTCGACCATGAACAGCCCGCGCTCGACCTCGCCGCCGAAATCGGCGTGGCCGGGGGTGTCGATGATGTTGAGCTTCACGCCGTCATGGACCACCGACGTGTTCTTGGCGAGGATCGTGATCCCCTTCTCGCGCTCGAGGTCCATGGAGTCCATGACGCGGTCGTTGACGTCCTGGCCGACCCGGAACGCGCCCGATTGCCAGAGCATGGCGTCGACGAGCGTCGTCTTTCCGTGGTCGACGTGAGCCACGATTGCGACGTTGCGCAGGTCTTGTCTGATGGCGGGCATAGCCATCCAGCGTAGTGATGGGCTATCTTCAGCGGCGAAAGGCCGGGCCATCGGGGTCCGGCGAAGCAGTGCCAGCGCCCGGTGTCGTTGCCTGAACAGCATCCTCGGGGTATGCAGCACACATCCGAGGAGAATCGGTATGCCTACCGGCACCGTGAAGTGGTTCAGCGACGACAAGGGGTTCGGTTTCATCAGCCCCGATGACGGCCAGAAGGACCTCTTCGTGCATCACACCGGCATCATCGGCGAGGGCTATCGCTCGCTCGCCGAGGGCGCGAAGGTCAGCTACGACGCCGAGGCCGGCGACAAGGGCCCCAAGGCGGTCAACGTCCAGGCGCTCTAGAGGCACTGCCCGGGCACGTCGCCCGGACACCTCTTTGCCGTACCGAAGGCGGCCGCTCTGCGGCCGCCTTCGTCGTTCCGGGGTCAGCTGCGCGCGGGCGCGAGCTTCGTGGATTGGCGCGTGTCGCTGATCTTCACGACGTCCCAGACGAGGCCGGCGCGCTCCATGGCGCCGATGACCAGCGCGCTGGGGTCCAGCGCGCGCTCCCAGCGCCGCATCCCGTGCGCGGCGGAGGTCGGGAACGCATGGTGGTTGTTGTGCCACGCCTCGCCGAACGTCAGCGGCGCGAGCCACACGAGGTTGCGCGACTCGTCGCCGGTCTCGAAGCGCCTGCGTCCGAAGAAGTGGCACAGCGAGTTGATCGAGTACGTCATGTGGTGCAGGAGCAGGATCCGCATCGCGCCGCCCCAGAGCAGCCCGGTGAGGCCGGCGACGAGCGTCCCGCCGAGCAGGTAGCCGAGGCCGAAGGGGACGGCGAGGCCGAGCCCGATCCACAGCAGCGTCGTGCGGTCGATGAAGCGGATGAGCGGGTCGCCGACGAGGTCGGGCGCGTAGCGCGCCTTGTTCGCGCGCTGCGTATGGAGAAACAGCCAGCCGACGTGGGCGTGCGCGAGCCCGCGCAGGGCGCCGCGCAGGCCGTGCCCGTGATCGACGTGCGGGCTGTGCGGATCGCCGACCTGGTCGGAGAACGCGTGGTGCTTGCGGTGATCGGCGACCCAGGCGGTGATCGGGCCCTCGATCGCGGCCGTGCCGAGGATCGCGAGGATCGCCCGGACGGGGCGGCTCGTCACGAACGCGCGATGCGTGAAGTGGCGGTGGAAGCCGACCGTGATCCCCAGGCCCGTCAGGACGTAGGCGATCCCGAAGACGACGAAGTCATGCCAGTGCAGGAGGCTCTCCCACGCCTGCCAGACCGCGAGTCCCAGGGCCAGGAACGGGACGATGGTGACGATGCCGGTTGCGATCCGGTCAGCCGTCTCGTTGGAGCACGGCTCGATGTCCTCGGCGCACGGCTCTGTGTCCGGCGCGATTACGGCGCTTTGCATCTCTTCCTTTCAGTAGACGCGGCGCGCCGCCCCTCCCGGCGTCGTCGTGCCCACAACCGTAGCCGCTGCCGGGCGCCGAAGCTGCGGATGTCCTAGCCGATGCCGCCGCTCGTGCGGCCCTTGAGCTCGGCGATCTCGCGGGCCATCGCGTCGATGACCTCGTCGAGCTCGGCGACCGCGGTCACGTCGCCCTCGCGCAGCAGCTCGGTCGCGGCCCGCGCCTCCTGCAGGCCCTCACCGAGGCGCTCCAGCGCGGCTTCGATCGTCGAGACGTCCATCCGCGGCGGAGGCTACCCGCCGCTCAGGCGGCGTGCACGGCGGCGAGGTTGGAGCGCGCGCGGATGATGAGCGACTTCGTCGCTGGGACGGTCGTGTGCAGCGCGCGCGCCGTCTCGGCGTGTGAGCGGCCGTCGAACTCGCGCATGACGAGCGCCATCCGCTGGCGCTCGGGCAGGCGCGCGATCTCGTCGACGAGCTGTCGCATCTCGGCGCGCTCGGCGAAGCAGTCGGCGGGGTCGCCGGCGGGGACCGCGGCGAGGTTCGCGCCCTCGTCGTCGTAGCAGTCGGTGCGCTGGGGGACGCGCAGCTCGTCGAGCGCGCGGTTGCGGACGATCATGTAGAGCCACGGCCGCAGGACCATCGGGCGGTCGGTGACGCGCAGGCCGCGGTAGGCGCGGATGAAGGCGTCCTGCACGACGTCCTCGGGATCGTGGCCGGTGCCCTGGAGCATCCGGCGGGCGAAGGCGACGAGCTTCGGGGCGAAGCGGCGGTGGATCTCGCTGAACGCGGCCTCGTCGCCGGCGCGGAAGCGGGCGACGAGGTCGGCATCGGACAGGCGGGTGGGGAGCTGCGCGATCAAGGGGGCCTCCTTGCGGGGATCTGTGATCGAACAATCCGCCCGGCGGCCCGCCCTGCGGGGGCCCCCGGGTTCACACCTGCCCTCCTTGGGTGTGAGCATCGCCCACCCAGGTGTGTCAACTCTCGCCGGCGGCCGCAAACCGGCCGCGACCGCCGTGCGATGTGGCAAGCTCAACGGGTCATGAAACAGGCCGAGCCCTCGCCTCTGGCACCCCACGCGGCGACGCCCGCCGAGCTGCGCGAGCGCATCGAGGCCGAGCGCGCAGGGCTGCCGTTCCTCGTCCTGCGCGACGGCGACGGCGACCAGCGCCTGTTCGTCCTGGATCCCGCGATCGAGCGCGTGGCGATCGGCCGCAGCGCCGGCAACGACGTCGCCCTGGACTGGGACACCGAGGTCTCGCGGCTGCACGCCGAGCTCGAGCGCCTCGGCGACGAGTGGACGGCGGCCGACGACGGCCTGTCGCGCAACGGCTCGTTCGTCAACGGGCAGCGGATCTCCGGCCGCCATCGCCTCCGCGACGGCGACGTCCTGCGCGTCGGGCGCACGCAGATCGCCTTCCGCGTGCCCGATCCTTCGGTGTCGAGCCCGACGGCGGTCGCCGGCAGCCGCGCCGAGCTGCCGGCGCTGAGCCCGACGCAGCGCTCTGTCCTGCTGGCGCTCTGCCGGCCCTACAAGGACACCGAGCTCGCGACGCCCGCGACGAACCAGCAGATCGCCGACGAGCTCTACCTCTCCGTCGATGCCGTCAAAGCGCATCTGCGGACGCTCTTCGGCTACTTCGGCGTCGAGCATCTCCCGCAGAACCAGAAGCGGTCCTACCTCGCGATGCGCGCGCTGCAGGACGGCGTCGTGGCGCGGCGCGACCTGTAGGGCTCAGCCGCCGCCCGCGCGTGAGAACGTCACGCGCTGCACGGCGTTCTCGTTGAGCAGCGTCAGCCACACCGCGCGGCCGCGCTCGACGTCGAGCGCGAACGGGCGGCTGCCTGTGTCGATGCGCTCGGCGACCTCGCGCCGGGTGGGATCGATGCGCAGCAGCCGGTTGGCCTCCCGCGCCGTCGCCCAGACCGAGCCGCCGCCGACGGTGACGCGCGTCGGGTTGAACGGCACCGGGATCGCGTCGACGTCCAGGCCGCGCGGGCTGACGCGCGTGATCGTGTCGTCGCCGGAGGTCGCGATCCAGGCGGCGCCGGAGCCGTAGGCCAGGCCGCCGGGGGTGCCGGGCAGCCGGATCGCCTTGACGGCGCCACTGCGGACGTCGACGCGCGTGACGGTCTGCGCGAAGCGGTTGGTCACCCAGAGCGCGCCGCCGCCGACGGCGAGGTCCTGGACGCCGCCGGGGATCGTGATGCCCTGCCGTGCCAGCGTGCTCGGATCGACCTTCACGACCGTCTCGTCGGCCCCGTTGGCGTTCTTCGTGCGCACGGCGACCCACAGCGCCCCCTGCCCGGCGACGACCTGCACGGACTCGCCGGCGAACGGGATCTCGACGAGCGCGCCGATCCGCCGCAGCGTCCGGACGTTGTAGCGCCCGAGGGTGCGCGTCGCGGATTTCAGGACCCAGACGGAGCCGAAGCCGCCGGTCAGCGAGGAGCCGCCGCGGCCGATGCTGATGCGCTTGACCTGCCGCTGGGTCTCGGGGTCGAGGACGACGAGCTCGCCGCCGGGGTTGCTGAGGACCCAGATGCGCCCGCCCGCGACCGCGAGGGCGTTCGGGCGCAGCGCAACGCCGATCGGCGGGTCGGCCTTCGACGCGATCGCAGCCGGCGCCGGCGTCGTCGTCGTCGTCGTCGCCGCCGCGCCGGGGTCGTCGTCGCCGCCGGCCATGAGGATCGCCGCGATGACGAGGACCGGCAGCAGCGCGACCGCGACGATGATCGCCAGCGGGCGCCGCGCGAGCCCGAGCGCCTTCGCGCGCGGATCGCCGCCGCGGCCCGTCATCGCCGTCGCCGTGCCGCCCTCGGCGGGCGGCGAGACGTGCGTCTCCGAATCGGGCGACGAGACGCGCGCCGTGGCCGCGGTCGCCGACAGACCGGGCGGGGCGGCGGCGCCGCGGGCGACGTTGCGCTCGGGCCCCGGCGCCGCGCTGCGGCCGGCCGCGATGAGCGCCGCGCGCCCGAGATCGCCGGCCGACGGGTAGCGGTCGGAGGGGTCCTTCGCGAGCGCGCGCGCGACGACGCCCTCGAACTCCGGCGGTACCGACTCGCTCGGCGGCGGCGAGTTCAGATGCGCCCACAGCGTCGCCTCGTCGGACTCGCCGACGTACGGTGCCCGCCCGGTGAGGGCGAAGACGAGCACGCAGCCCAGCGCGTAGACGTCGGTGCGGGCATCGACGCGGCCGCCGCGGATCTGCTCGGGGGCGACGTAGCCGAGCGTGCCGACCCAGCCGCCGGCGCGGCTGAGGCCGCCGTCGCCGCCGCTCGTCGCGCTGCGCTTCGTGAGCCCGAAGTCCGTGAGGTACGCGTGGTCCTCGTCGCCGAGCAGGACGTTGGCCGGCTTGACGTCGCGGTGCACGAGCCCGTGCGCGTGCGCGGCATCCAGCGCCGAGCCGAGCTGCGCGACGATGTGCGCCGCCCGCTCGGGATCGAGGCGGCCCTGGGCGCGGATGAGCGCCCGCAGGTCGGGCCCGTCGATGAAGCGCATGACGATGAACAGCACGCCCTCGCGCTCGCCGGCGTAGTAGACCGGGATGACGTTCGGATGCTCGATCGACGCCGCCGCCTTGGACTCGGCGACGAAGCGCTTGCGGAAGTCGGCCTCCTCGGCGAGCGCCGGCGTGATGACCTTCAGCGCGACCGTGCGGTCGAGCTCGAGGTCGGTGGCGCGGTAGACGACGCCCATCCCGCCGCGTCCGGCGAGGCCTTCGATGCGGTGGTTGACGAAGACGTCGCCTGGCCTGAACTCCGGCATGCACCGCCACTTCTAGCGGTTCGGCGCCGCTTCCGCCGATCGACTTCCCCTTATCCCGACCTCGCTGGTAGGTTTAGATCGTGTTCTTCACGACGAAAGCGGAGTACGGCGTCCGCCTGCTCATCGAGCTCGGGCGCCAGCCGCCGGAGCATCCGGTGTCGCTGAAGGCGATCGCCGACGCAGAGAACCTGCCGCTCGCGTACCTCGAGCGGATCGTCGCGCTCCTGAAGCGCGCAGACCTCGTCGAGTCCACGCGCGGGGCGCACGGTGGCTATCAGCTTGCGCGCGCGCCCGAGGACATCGCGATGGACGAGGTCGTCCTCGCCCTCGAGGGCTCGCTGGCGCCGATGGAGTGCTTCGTCGACGACCGCAGCGACGACGGCCGCGTGCTGTGCTCCCACCACGACGACTCCGGCCGCGGCTGCGCCACGAAATTGCTGTGGACGCGCGTACAGGTCGGCGTCCTGAAGACGCTTGCACATACGACACTCGCCGAGCTCGTCCTGTTTCAGGCCGGTCAGCTCTCGCGCGACCCGGCGCCGGCAGCCGTCGCAACGACCACTTCCTAGCACCCGAAAACCAGAAGCCCAAGGAGACCATGCCCGAGCTCGAGATCCGCAACCTCCACGTCCAGGCCGAGGACAAGCAGATCCTCAAGGGCGTCAACCTCGTCACGAAGCCCGGTGAGATCCACGCCCTCATGGGCCCCAACGGGTCGGGCAAGTCGACCCTCGCCAACGCGATCATGGGCCACCCGAGCCTCGAGGTCACCGAGGGCCAGATCCTCTTCGGCGGCGAGGACATCACCGAGGCCGACCCGAACGAGCGCGCCCAGATGGGCCTCTTCATGGCCTTCCAGTACCCCGTCGCGATCCCCGGCGTGACGATCACGAAGTACCTGCGGATGGTCATGAACGCCCACCGCGAGGCGCGTGGGGAAGCCGACATCTCGCTGAAGGAGTTCCGCAAGACCGTCGAGGCCGCGATGGAGCTCGTCAACGTCCCGCGCGAGTTCAGCGCCCGCTACCTCAACGAGGGCTTCTCCGGCGGCGAGAAGAAGCGCCTGGAGATCCTCCAGCTCGCGCTCCAGATGCCGAAGCTCGCGATCCTCGACGAGACCGATTCGGGCCTCGACATCGACGCGCTGAACGTCGTCGCGCACGGCGTCAACACCGTCGCCGCCGGCTCCGACATGGGGATCCTCATCATCACCCACTACCAGCGCATCCTCCACATGATCACGCCGACCCGCGTCTCGATCATGTTCGACGGCCGGATCGCCACCGAGGGCGGCCCCGAGCTCGTCGACCGCCTCGAGGCCGAGGGCTACGCACAGATCCGCGAAGAGGTCACCTCGGCCGCATGACAACGGGTCATTGCTCGATCGTCCGGAGCATCGAGCCGGGAAGCCGGTCCTCGCGATGAGCACCCTCGCCGACACGCCGCTGGCCACGGACTTCCCGTGCCTGCGGCGCGAGGGCGTCGTCTATCTCGACTCGGCTGCGACGTCGCAGACGCCGCAGCCGGTCATCGACGCGATGGACGACTACTACGAGCACCATCGCGGCACCGTGCACCGCAGCGTCTACGCGCTCGCGGCCGAGGCGACGGAGCTCTTCGAGGGCGCTCGCGACCGGATCGCGGCGTTCCTGAACTGGCCGGCGAACTGCACGGTCTTCACGAAGAACGCGACCGAGGCGCTGAACCTCGTCGCCTACTCGTGGGGGCGGGCGAACGTCGGCCCCGGTGACCGCGTCGTCGTCACGCAGCTCGAGCACCACTCGAACTTCGTCCCGTGGCACATGCTCTGCCAGGCGACCGGCGCGCAGTTCGAGATGGTCGGCGTCGACGACGAGGCGACCCTGCGCCTCGACGAGCTCGACGAGCTGCTCGCCACCGGCACGGTGAAGCTCGTCGCCGTCGGCCACGTCTCCAACGCGGCCGGCACCGTCAACGACGTCGCCGAGATCGTGCGCCGCGCGCACGCCGCCGGCGCGATCGTCGTCGTCGACGGCTCGCAGGCCGTCCCGCAGCTGCCGGTCGACCTCGGCGCGCTGGACGCCGACTTCTACGCCTGGACCGGCCACAAGCTCTACGGACCGACCGGCGTCGGAGTCCTGCACGGCCGCAGGGAGCTGCTCGAGACGATGCCGCCGTTCCTCGGGGGCGGGCACATGATCGCGTCGGTCTCCGTCGACGAGATCCGCTGGGGCCAGATCCCGGCGAAGTTCGAGGCCGGCACGTCGAACATCGCCGAGGCGATCGGGCTCGGAGCGGCCGTCGACTTCGTCAGCGCCATCGGCATGGAGACGGTCCGCGAGCACGAGCGCGACCTCTGCGCGTACGCGCTCGAGCGCCTCGCCGAGCTCCCGGACATCGCGGTCATGGGACCGGCCGACGCCGGCAACCGCGGCGCGCTGGTCGCGTTCACCCTCGACATCGCGCACCCCCACGACGTCGCGGAGATCCTCGGATCAAACGGCGTCTGCATCCGCGCCGGCCACCACTGCGCGCAGCCGCTCATGAAGCGCTTCGGCGTGGCGGCGACGTCGCGCGCCTCGTTCGCCGTGCACAACACCCGCGCCGACGTCGACGCGCTCATCGACGCGCTCAACGACGTCCGGAGGATCTTCGGATGACGGGCAGCATGGACTCGCTGTACCGCGAGGAGATCCTCGAGCACTACAAGCGCCCCCACAACTGGGGCCATCTCGACCCCTACGACCTCGAGTTCGAGGACACCAACCCGCTCTGCGGCGACGAGCTGCGCGTCGAGATCAAGACCGACGACGCCGGCCGCATCGAGGATCTGCGCTTCTCCGGCCACGGCTGCGCGATCAGCCAGGCGTCGGCCTCGATGACCTCCGACGAGATCAAGGGCATGACGATCGACGAGCTGCTGCGGCTCGATCGCCAGTACGTCCTGGACCTGCTCGGCATCAAGATCTCGGCGACGCGGATGAAGTGCGCGCTGCTGACGCTCAAGGTCCTCAAGGGCGCGGCGCTCGGCGCCGCCGTCGACTGGGAGCCCGAGACCCCGCCGAGCGAGGCGGAGGGCGGCGTCGAGCGCCATCCGTCGGGCGAGGACCACCTCTGAGGAGCTCTCCGCATCTGCGCAACGGTCGGACGCAGGTTCGTTAGGGTTCCCTACTGAGGGTGCCCTAATGGGAGGAGGCGCAGGGTGAGGAGCGGCAGGATCTCGATCGCGCTCGTGGCGGCGACGCTGCTCGGCCTGTCGGGATGCGGCGGCTCTGGCTCGGACGCGCTGACGGTCTACAGCGGCCAGCACGAGCAGACGATGGCCCAGCTCACCGCCGACTTCACGAAGCGCACCGGCATCGACGTGAAGGTCCGCCACAACAGCGAGGCGTCGCTGGCCAACCAGCTCCTGCGCGAGGGCGGCGCGTCGCCCGCCGACGTCTTCATCACCGAGAACCCGCCGGCGCTGACGGTCGTCCAGCGCAAGGGCATGTTCGCGCCCGTCGATCCTGCCACGCTCGGCCGCACGCCGGCCCGCTACAACAGCCCGGACGCCGACTGGGTCGCGGTCTCCGCGCGCTCGGCCGTCCTCGTCTACGACCCCGACAAGCTCTCGGCCTCCGAGCTGCCGCGGACGCTCGCCGAGCTCGCCGGCCCGCGCTGGCGCGGCGAGATCGGCTTCGCGCCTGCCGAGTCGGACTTCCAGCCGCTCGTCACGGCGCTCGGCAGGCTGCGCGGTTCGCAGGCGCAGCGCGCGTGGCTCGAGGGCATGAAGCGCAACGGCAAGCGCTACGACGGCAACGTCGCGATCGTCATGGCCGTCGACCGCGGCGAGATCAGCGCCGGGCTCATCGACCACTACTACTACTACCGAACGCGCGACGAGGTCGGGGCCGGGAAGCTCCGCGCGCGGTTGCACTATTTCCGCAACGGCGACGCGGGCGCGCTCGTCGACGTCTCCGGCGCGGCGGCGCTGAAGTCCAGCAAGCACGCCGAGGAGGCGCAGCGGTTCCTCGCCTACCTCGTCAGCAGGCCCGGGCAGGAGATCATCGCCCGCAGCGAGAGCTACGAGTATCCGCTCGGCTCCGGCGTCGCCAGCGAGCGCGACATCCGCCCGTTCTCGCAGCTGCACCCGCCCGACATCGGCGTCGCGGACCTCGGCGACGGCGGTGCGGCGCTGCAGGCACTCGAGCAGGTGGGGCTGCTCTGACCCGATGACCGCGCAGGCCAACCCGATCCCGCACGCCGGCGTCGCGCCGCACACCGCCTCCATCGGCCGCCGCCGCGGCCGCGCCGGCCGCCGCGCCCCGCGCGGGCTGCTGCTGGCCGCGCTCGTCACGGCGGCGTTCTCGCTCGTGCCGGTCGCGTTCCTCGTGCTCGAGCTGCGCGGCATCGGCCTCGACGAGGCCCAGCGCCTGCTGCTGCGCGCACGCGTCGGCGGGCTGCTGGCCAACACGCTCGGCCTCATCGCGGCCGCGAGCGTCCTGTCGGCGGCGATCGGCGTCGCCGCGGCCTGGTGCGTCGAGCGCACGGACGTGCCGGGCCGGCGGTTCTGGCTCGTCGCGCTCGTGCTGCCGCTGGCGATCCCGGAGTTCGTCTCGAGCTTCGGCTGGGTCTCGTTCTTTCCGTCGATGCAGGGCTACTGGGGCGCGCTGTTCGTGACCGTCCTGGCGTACTTCCCGTTCGTGTTCCTGCCCGCGGCCGCTGTGCTGCGAGGCATCGATCCGGCGCTCGAGGAGACCGCGCGCGGCCTGGGGCTCGGCCCGTGGGCGACGTTCTGGCGCGTGACGCTGCCGCTGCTGCGCCTGCCGATCCTCGGCGGCGCGCTCATCATCGCCCTGCACCTGCTGGCGGAGTACGGCGCGTTCGCGCAGCTGCGCTTCCCGACGTTCGCGACCGAGATCTACGCCGAGTACGAGATCGGCTTCAACGGCGCGAGCGCGGCGCTGCTGTCGCTCGTCCTCGTCGCGCTGTCGCTCATGTTCCTGCTCGGCGAGATGTTCGCGCGCGGCCGCGGCCGCTACGCCCGCGTCGGCAGCGGCGCCCAGCGCGCCCGCGCGCGAACGAGGCTCGGGCGCCGCGCGCCGCTCGCGCTCGCCGGCCTCGGCGGGCTGACGGCGCTGTCGCTCGGCGTGCCGCTGGCGGCGATGGGCTACTGGATGGCGCGCGGCAGCTCCTCGACGCTGCCGTCGTCGTCGGTGCTCGCGGCGACGACGACGACGCTCGGGCTCGCGCTCGCGGCGGCGCTCGTGACCGTCGCCCTCGCGCTGCCGGTGGCGCTGCTGGCGGTCCGCCACCGCGGCGCCGCCGGCGACCTCGTCGAGCGCTCGATCTACGTGTCGCGGGCGCTGCCCGGCGTCGTCGTCGGGCTCGCGCTCGTCGCGTTCAGCATCCGCAGCGCGAGCTGGATGTACCAGACGACGGCGCTGCTCGTCGCGGGCTACGCGATCCTCTTCCTGCCGCTCGCGCTCATCGCCCTGCGCGGCCCCGCTGCCCAGATCGCGCCGCGCGTCGAGGACGTCGCGCGCAGCCTCGGGCTCGGCCCGCTGCGGGCCTTCGCGCGCACGACGCTGCCGCTGCTGCGCGGCGGGATCGGCGCCGCGGCCGGGCTCGTCTTCCTCTCGACGGTCACCGAGCTGACCGGGACGCTGCTGCTGCGCCCGACCGAGACGGAGACCCTCGCGACGCGCTTCTGGACGTACACGTCGAGCCTCTCCTACGGCGCGGCGGCGCCGTTCGCGGCGGTCATGGTCGCGATCTCCGCGGTCCCCGCGTATCTGCTCATCCGCAAGCTCGACCTCACCCGGACATGAGCGCGATCTCGATCCGCGGCGTGCGCAAGTCCTACGGCGACGTCTCGGTGCTGCGCGGGCTGGACCTCGACATCGAGACGGGCGCCTTCGCCGCGATCCTCGGCGTCTCGGGCTGCGGCAAGAGCACGCTGCTGCGGCTGCTGGCGGGCTTCGAGGGCGTCGACGAGGGCGAGATCGCCATCGCGTCGGAGGTCGTCGACGACGGCCGACGGCAGATCGCGCCCAACCACCGGCGGGTCGGCTACGTCCCGCAGGAGGGGGCGCTGTTCCCGCACCTCGACGTCCGCGCGAACGTCGCGTTCGGGCTGCCGCGGCGCGAGCGCCCGGGCCCGCGCGCGGACGAGCTCGTCGAGCTCGTGGGGCTCGGCGGCCTGCAGCGCCGGCGCCCGCACGAGCTTTCCGGCGGCCAGCAGCAGCGCGTCGCGCTGGCCCGCGCGCTGGCGACGCAGCCCGCAGTCGTGCTCCTCGACGAGCCGTTCTCGGCGCTGGACCCCGAGCTGCGCGCCGGGATGCGCGCGGAGGTGCGCGCGACGCTCGCGCGGCTCGGGACGACGGCGCTGCTCGTGACGCACGACCAGGAGGAGGCGCTGTCGTGCGCCGACGTCGTCGCGATCCTGCGCGACGGCGTCATCTCCCAGGCCGGCACGCCGCGCGAGCTCTACCGCGCGCCGGCCGACGTCGAGATCGCGCGCTTCCTCGGTGACGCGAACATCCTGCCCGCGCGGCTGCACGGCGACCGCGCCGAGACGCGGCTCGGCGCGCTGCACCTGCGCGCGCCGCGCAACGGCGGCGCGCCGCGCGAGGGCGTCGTCGTCCTGCGACCCGAGGATCTGCAGATCGTCGCCGGCGGCGCCGGGCAGGCGAACGCCCTCGTCACCGCGGTCGAGTACTTCGGCCATGACTGCCGCGTCGAGCTGCGCTGCGACGACGACGGCGGCGAGTTCGGCCTCGTCGCGCGGACGACGGGCGCCGATGCGCCCGAGGTCGGGCAGCGCGTCGTGTGCCGCGCCCCCGCAAGCGCCCACGCCCTGTAGCGCGAGACCGTTCTACCACGGGGGCGATACCTCGGCTACACTGAACGGAGCAAATCCGAGTGCCCCGGCAGGGATTGCGCTCGGTGCGTTGCACCATGACCGAGACCCTCGACATCTGCGCCGTCTCCGACCTGCCTCCGGGTGCCTCGCGCACCATCGAGTGGGAGGATCTCGAGATCGGGATCTTCAACTGCAACGGCGAGCTCCTCGCGATCGAGGACCGCTGCTCGCACGACGACGGCAACCTCGCCGACGGCGAGTTCGATCCCGAGCGCTGCACGGTCGAGTGCCCGCGCCACGGATCCCTGTTCGACCTGCGCACGGGCAAGCCCGTGACCCTGCCTGCCTACGTCCCCGTGGACACCTTCGACGTCCGCGTCGAGGACGACATGATCAAGCTGGAGGTTGAGTAACCCACATGGCAACTCCCGAGACCATCGCCGAGCAAGAGGCCCTGCAGGGGATCAACTCCGACTACACGGAGAAGTACGGTTTTCACGACGCCGAGAACTACCTCTACAAGGCCCCGAAGGGCCTCACGCGCGAGCTCGTCGAGAAGATCTCGGAGTTCAAGGACGAGCCGCAGTGGATGCGCGAGTTCCGCCTGAAGGCGCTCGACCACTTCCTCGCCCGGCCGATGCCGACCTGGGGCTCGCCGCACCTCGCCGAGGTCGACTTCGACAACATCCACTACTTCGTCCGCGCCTCCGAGCGCGCCGAGCGCTCATGGGACGACGTTCCCGAGGACGTCAAGAAGACCTTCGACCGGCTGGGCATCCCGGAGGCCGAGCGCAAGTTCCTCGCCGGCGTCGGCGCGCAGTACGAGTCCGAGGTCGTCTACCACCAGATCAACGAGAAGCTCGAGGCGCAGGGCGTCATCTTCATGGACATGGACACGGGCCTGCGCGAGCACGAGGAGCTCGTCAGGGAGTACTTCGCGACGATCATCCCGTCCAACGACAACAAGCTCGCCGCGCTCAACAGCGCCGTGTGGTCGGGCGGCTCGTTCGTGTACGTCCCGCCGGGCGTCCACATCGAGATGCCGCTGCAGGCCTACTTCCGCATCAACACGGAGAACATGGGCCAGTTCGAGCGCACGCTCATCATCGCCGACGAGGGCTCCTACGTGCACTACGTCGAGGGCTGCACGGCGCCGACGTACTCGTCGGACTCGCTGCACTCGGCGGTCGTCGAGCTCATCGCCAAGCCCGGCGCCCGGATCCGCTACACGACGGTGCAGAACTGGTCGACGAACGTCTTCAACCTCGTCACGAAGCGCGCGATCGCCGAGCGTGACGCGACCGTCGAGTGGGTCGACTGCAACCTCGGCTCGAAGCTCACGATGAAGTACCCGTCGGTGTACCTCACCGGCGAGCGCGCCCACGGCGAGATCCTGTCGATCGCCTTCGCCGGCGCCGGCCAGCACCAGGACGCGGGCGGCAAGATCGTCCACGCCGCGCCGAACACGACGTCGAACATCTTCGCCAAGTCGATCTCCAAGGACGGCGGGCGCGGCTCCTACCGCGGGCTGCTCGAGGTCGCCAAGGGCGCCCACGGGTCGAAGTCCAAGGTCGTCTGCGACGCCCTCCTGCTCGACGACAAGTCGCGCTCGGACACGTACCCGACGATCCGCATCGGCGAGGACGACGTCAACGTCGGCCACGAGGCGACCGTCTCGAAGGTCGGCGACGAGCAGCTCTTCTACCTCATGAGCCACGGGCTCACGGAGGAGGAGGCGGGCAAGCTCATCGTCAACGGCTTCATCGAGCCGATCGTCAAGGAGCTGCCGATGGAGTACGCCGTCGAGATGAACCGCCTCATCGAGTTGCAGATGGAGGGGTCAATTGGCTAGCCCCTCCACGGCGACCGAACCCGCTTGGCTGACGGCGCGCCGCGAGCGCGCCGTCTCCTTGCGCGAGTCGCTGCCGCTGCCGTCCTTCCGCGGGAACCCCGGCTGGGAGTTCACGTCGCTGAAGAGCCTCGACCTCGACGCCTACGGCTCGCCCGAGGACGTCGACGTCGACGCCGCCGGCCTCGGCATCATCGACGCCCCCGCGGGCGCGATCGTGCTCGAGCAGGTCGACCATGTCTCCGGCGGCGCGCCCGAGGGCGCACCCGCGGGCGCGATCGTCCTGTCGCTCAGCGACGCGATCCGCTCGCATCCCGACCTCGTCGAGCAGCACTTCGGCTCGATCGTCTCGCCCGAGGACCCGTTCGTCGCGCGCAACGAGGCCGGCTGGCAGGGCGGGGCGTTCGTCTACGTCCCGCGCGGCGTCGTGCTCGACGCGCCGGTCGTCGTCACGGTCGTGCAGTCACAGGCGCAGACCGCGCTGCACTGGCGCACGCTCGTCGTCCTCGAGGAGAACGCGCAGGCCGAGGTCTGGGAGCAGTACGTCTCGACCGACGACTCCCAGAAAGCGCTCTTCAGCACGGTCACGGAGCTGTCGCTCGGCCAGAACTCCCGGCTGCGCTACGTCTGCGCCCAGGGCCTGAGCGAGAAGTCGTGGATCTTCGGCGCGCAGCGCGCGGTCGTCGGCCGCGACGCCGCCCTGGACTGGATCGCGCTGGGCTTCGGCGCCGGCAACGGCCGCGTCGCGATGGACACCGAGCTCGCCGGTCCGGGCGCCGACGCGAAGGTCACCGGCGCCTACGCCACGCACGGGCGCCAGCACCTCGACTACGCCACGACGCAGGAGCACGCGGCCGCCAACACGACGTCGGACCTCGCGTTCCGCGGGATCCTCGACGGGCGCTCGAACACCGTCTGGTCGGGGATGATCAAGGTCGATCCCGGCGCCCAGCAGATCGACGCCTTCCAGGAGTCGCGCAACCTGCTGCTGACGAAGACGGCGCACGCCGACGCGATCCCCGGCCTCGAGATCCTCGCCAACGACGTGCGCTGCACGCACGCGGCGGCGATCGCCCAGATCGACCCCGAGCAGCTGTACTACCTGCGCTCGCGCGGGCTGGCGCTCGAGCAGGCCAAGCGGCTCGTCATCGAGGGCTTCCTCGAGGCGACCGTCGAGCGCTTCGAGGAGGGCCTTTTCCGCGAGGCCATCGCGGGCGCGCTCGAGCGCCGGCTCGAAGCCGTCCTCGGGTAGTTGTAGTCGTTCCCGAGCACGTTGTTCCCCCGAGCGGGGAGTCCAGGTGGCGCTCGTGTGACCCTGGGGGTTTCGCGTTCTGCCGGCGCTTGCGACCTGCAGCTCTGAGGACATGCCCCTGTTCGCTTGTTGCTCGCGCGGGGGTTGGGCCCGGACGAGACCACATACGTCCGTCTGAGGCCGCGCTTGGCAGGGGGTTGGGCCCGAAACGACGCTATACGGGACGCTCTGGGCCCAACCCCCACGGCGACCGCGCCGCGCGCCCCCGCGCCTCGTCTGTTCCTCAAAGCCGCAGGTACATCCGCCGCTAGCGCGTCGCGGCACGCGCGCCACCCGAACACGGTGCCATCGGCCACAAACCGCCGGTCGCTGGCCTTCACGAGCAGAACGACCTCCGCGGGTCTACCGCTAGTCGGTCCAGCCGAGGACCGCGGACAGCTCGTCGTCGGTCGGCTCGCGGCCAAACCGTCGCCGGAGCTCGTCGCGGGCGTGCTCCTGCTGTTCGGCCGCTCGCCGCAGCCATGGCAACACTGCGAGCACTGCGAATCGCAGGGCGGCTCCCGCGGCGACGTAGGCCAGCAGCCCGCGGGGCCCGAGGCGGCTCATCGGTACTCGTCGTGGTACCCGCCCGTGGCTCTTGTGGCGCCCGTCCTGCAACGGGCCCAAACCGCCGCATCGCGGCAGACCGAAGGACCCGGCACGTGTGAACGCGACCCGTTCCGGTAGAACGGATGCCGTGGAGCCCTGGATCGCAACGGCCGCCGAGCGGATCGCGCAGCGCGCGCCCGCCGACCTCGAGCGTCTCGTCGCGGTCTCGTCGCCGTCGGGCGACGTCGAGGGCGCAGAGGCCGCGTTCGCCGTCGCGACGTCGCTCGCGCCCCCGGCCGCGCGGGTCGAGCGCGCGCCGTGCTCCTCGGCCGACCACGCCGACGACCTGATCCTCACGCTGACCGGCAGCGGCAGCGCGCGGATCGTCCTGCTCGGCCACATCGACACCGTCCACGCGCACGCCGACCACCGCCCGATGCGCCGCGACGGCGAGCACCTCGTCGGTCCCGGGACCGTGGACATGAAGGGCGGCTGCATCCTGGCGCTCGGCGTCTTGCGCGAGCTCGCGGCGCTGCGCGAGCGCTTCGCGGAGGTCGCGCTGCTGCTCGTCTGCGACGAGGAGTGGCGCGCCGGCGACTTCGCCCACACCCCGCGTTATGCCGGCTACGACGCCTGCCTGTGCTTCGAGGGCGGCGAGCTCACCGCTGCCGGCGAGGACGCGGTCGTCGTGCGGCGCAAGGCGGCGGGGACGCTGCGCGTCGTCGCCCACGGCCGCTCGGCGCACTCCGGCTCGGCCCCCGACCGCGGGGCCAACGCGCTGCTCGCGCTCGCCGCCGCGGCGCAGGCGGTGGCGGCGCGCCACGACCCCGAGGGCGCGGAGCACCTGACGGCGGTGCCGACCGTCGTTCGCAGCGGGGACGCCTTCAACGTCGTCCCGGCCACCGGCGAACTGCTCTGCGACCTGCGCGCCGACGCGTCGCAGACGTTCCATGACGTCCTGGCCGAGCTGCCCGACAAGGTCGACGGCGTCCGGCTGGAGTCCGAGTTCCTGCGCATCTGGCCGGGCATGGACGCGCGCGAGCAGACCGCGGCCCTGTTGTCGGCCGCGGCGGCGCGCCTCGGGCGCCCCGTGCACGGGGCCAACCGCGGCGGCGCGAGCGACGCGAGCTACCTCGCGCCGGTCATCGCGGTGACGATCGACGGCCTCGGCCCGTGCGGGGGCGGGGCCCACACGCCGGGGGAGTTCGTCGTCGCGCCGTCGCTGCGCAGCCGCGCCGAGGTCGCCCTCGCGCTCGCCGATGCGACGTTGGTCTAAGCGGATCCTGCGGCTGTCCGTAACAGCTGTCCCCCGGCCGTGCATTCGTCCTGAACCTGCGATAGGGTTTCGCCCGTCAGTTGTGACCAGCCGAATTCCTGCCGATCATCGGCGGGGAGCGGGGGAACCAAAGTTGTTTGGAGGCTTCTGCCTCCTGGGGGCGAATCGCCGTTTCTAACGGCGTAGCGCTAGCTCTTTCTGCGCGAGCCCGTCAGCTAACCCCGCAGGCACCCGAAGGAGAAGGGGTCTTGCCCGCGTGAAGTCGTTGTACCGGTTCACCATGTTGCTCATGGCCGTCGTGCTGCTGGTGCCCGTCTCCGGAGCATCCGCCAAGAAGCGCGTCAACCTCGGCGAGCGGACCCTCAGGGAGGGCGATCGCGGCCGGGACGTCAAGCTCCTGCAGAAGTACCTCACCCGCGCGGGGCTCCGCACGGAGGCCGACGGCGTCTTCGGTAGCGGGACGAAGCAGTCCGTCAAGGGCTTCGAGACCTCGCAGCGCCGGAAGGTCGACGGCAAGGTCACGCGCAGCGATGCGGTCGTGCTCAAGGACGTCGCCGTCAACGGCGGCGCCGTCGCCGCTGCCGCAGCGACGGGTGGCGCGCTGCCGAAGAACATGCCGCCGCCCGAGCCGGTCCCGCCGCCGCCGCTGCAACTCGGCCCCGGCGCGGTCGCGACGGTCAACCCCGACGGCACGGCCACGGCGCCGATCGTCGCCCCGCCGGCCATCCAGGCGATGATCAACGCCGGCAACCAGATCGCGACGAAGCCCTACATCTACGGCGGCGGTCACGGCAAGTGGGAGGACGCCGGCTATGACTGCTCCGGCTCGGTCTCCTACGCGCTGCACGGCGCCGGGCTGCTCGAGGAAGCGATGCCGTCGGGCAGCTTCGAGTCCTGGGGCGACCCCGGGCCCGGCCAATGGGTCACGCTCTACGCCAACGGCGGCCACATCTACATGACGGTGGCGGGCCTGCGCTTCGACACGAGCGGCCGGTCGAGCACCGGGACGCGCTGGCAGACCGAGATGCGCTCCGGCAAGGGCTACGTCGTCCGTCACCCGCCGGGCCTGTAGCACGCGTCTTGCGGGTAGGGCCTCCTTCCAACCCCAGCGGAAGGAGACATGATGTCCGACGGAACGATGGATGAGGCCAAGGGCCGCACGAAGGAGGCGCTCGGCGACCTCACGGGCGATCAGGAGCTCAAGGACGAGGGCAAGGTCGATCGCGCCTCCGGCAAGCTCAAGGACGCCGTCGGCGGGATCGCCGACAAGGCCAAGGGCCTGCTGCGCAAGGACTGACACGGCGCGCACCCCGGCGCCGCGTCCGTAGTGTTCGCGCTGCAGATGGGTGCGGTGAGCAGGCTGTGAGGATGCGACGCGGCGCCCTGGCGCTCGCGCTCGCCATGGGGCTCGTGCCCGCGACCGCGCACGCGCGGGTGGCCCTCGTGGCCACCCAGACGCCGGCGCTGCCGCTCATCGACATCAGCTCCGACGAGGTCGTCGCCCGCATCCCGCTGCCCGCCCCGGCGACGGCCGTGGCGGTATCGCCCAGCGGCGGGCGCGGGTTCGTCGCCGCGGGCGCGACGATCGTCTCGATCGACGTCAACGAGCGCAGCGAGGCGCTGCGCGCCGCTCACGGCAGCGCCCCGGTGACGTCGATGGAGGTCGCGCCCGGCGGCCAGCGCCTCTACGCCGTCCAGGGCGCGCGCCTGCGCATCCTCGACGCGCGGACGCTCGGGCTGCTCGGCTCGGTCGCGCTCGGCGGCCAGGGCCAGGCGATGGCGCTGCGACACGACGGGGAGCTCGCGGCCGTCGTCCTCGCCCGCGGCCGCGTCGCGATGATCGACACGCAGGGCCGGCGCCGGCTGCGGGTCGTCCGCGTGCCCGGCGCCGTCGGCGTCGCGATCGGCGACGGCGGGCGCACGTTCGTCAGCGCCCGCGGCCGGCTGCGGTTCGTCGATCGCGGCGCGCGCACCCCGCGCCGGCGCGGGATCCGCCTGCCGAGCGGCGCCGGCGGGCAGCTCGAGCTCTCGCCGGGGCGCTCGCGGCTGGCGGTCGCCGCGCGCGCCGGCGGCCGTGCCGGAGCGCTCGTGTTCCTCGCCAGCGGGCGCGCGCGGCGCCTTCCCGCCGGACCGGCGGGCGGACCGCCGGCCTGGACGACCGACGCCAGCCGGCTGTTCTTCGCCAACGGCGCCGCCGGCAGCCTGACGCTCGTCAGCCCGCACACGCGCCGCCGCCTGGACATCGTCGAGCTCCCGGGCACGGCGCCGATCGACGTCGTCGTGCAGCCCGGCCTCGCGCTGCTGCGCGGGACGACCGGCAACGACACGCTCACCGGCACCCGCGGCCGCGACCGCGTCGAGGGCCTCGAGGGCAACGACCTGCTGCGCGGCGGGCGCGCGCGCGACATCCTCGACGGCGGCCCCGGCGCCGACCAGGTCTCCGGCGGCACGCAGAGCGACCGCATGCAGGGCGGCCTCGACAACGACTACCTCACCGGCGGCGCCGGCGACGACACGATCTCCGGCGGCGCGGGCGCCGACGGCGCCGACGGCGGCACCGGCAACGACACGATCGACGGCGACGAGGGGACCGACACGCTCGACGGCGGCGACGGCGACGACTCGATCCGCGGCGGCGAGGGCGACGACCAGATCGTCGAGAAGGGCTTCGGCAACGACGAGCTGCTGTCCGGCGGCCCGGGCGACGACGTCATCCGCGGCGGCCGCGGCTCGGACCGCCGGATGCTCGGCGACGACGGCGACGACGAGCTCTTCGGCGAGTCGGGCTCGGAGCAGATGAGCGGCGGGCGCGGCGACGACACCGTCGACGGCGGCCCCGGCGGCGACAACATGCTCGGCGACGAGGGGCAGGACATCCTGCGCGGCGGGCGCGGCAACGACCGCCTCGACGGCGGCTCGGGCCAGGACCGCCTCGACGGCGGCTCCGGGCGCGACGACCTGCAGGGCGGCATCGAGAACGACGAGGTCGTCGGCGGGCCGGGGACCGACGTGCTGCGCGGCGGTCCCGGCGACGACTCGATCCGGGCCGCCGACGACAGCGCCGACACCGTCGAGTGCGGCGCCGGTAACGACACGGTCTACATCGAGGAGGACGCGCCCGACCGCGACCGCCTGTCGGACTGCGAGCTCGTGGTGAAGATCGCGGCGGAGCTCGCCAACGACGCCGAGCTGCCGTCGATCATCCGCGGGACGCTCGGCGACGACCTGCTCGAGGGCACCGGCGACAGCGACTCGATCTTCGGCCGCGCGGGCAACGACCGGCTCTTCGGGCGCGGCGGCGACGACTACGTCGACGGTGAGGACGGCGACGACGACCTCTCCGGCGGGCCCGGCGACGACATCATGGCCGGGCGCAACGGCGCCGACACGATCAACGGCGACGACGGCGCCGATCGCATCACCGGCGACCGCGGCAGCGACCGGATCTTCGGCGGGGGCGGGGAGGACGAGATCTTCGGCAACCTCGACCCGGACGCGATCGACGGCGGGGCCGGCGACGATCGCATCAACGTCGTCGCCGGTGGCCTGGACGTCGTGAACTGCGGGGCGGGCAGGGACACCGTCTTCGCCGACGTCAGCGACGTCGTGGCGCCGGACTGCGAGGACATCCGCCGATAGTCATGGCGGGTGGACGTGTCGGGTCCCGCCGCGATGGGAACGCTGGTGGTCGAGACCATGTCTGAGCTTCGACAGAACGCCGCCGCACTCGTGGCCGAAGGCAAGGGCATCCTTGCCGCCGACGAGAGCAACGGCACGATGGACAAGCGCCTCGAGGCGGCCGGCGTGGAGCCGAGCGAGGAGATGCGCCGCGCGCTGCGCGAGCTGCTCTTCACGACGGAGGGCGCCGCCGAGCACATCAGCGGCGTCATCCTCTACGACGAGACCTTCAACCAGAGCACCGCCGACGGAACCCCGTTTCCGCGCCTGCTCGAAGGCCAGGGCGTCATCCCGGGAATCAAGGTCGACACGGGCGCCAAGCCGCTCGCCGGCTCGGAGGACGAGAAGGTCACCGAGGGCCTCGACGGGCTCCGCGAGCGCCTCTCCGACTACTACGACGGCGGCGCCCGCTTCGCGAAATGGCGCGCCGTGATCGCGATCGACGAGCACCTCCCGAGCCGGTACTGCGTGCACGTCAACGCGCATGCGCTCGCGCGCTACGCCGCGCTGTGTCAGGAGGCGCAGATCGTGCCCATCGTCGAACCCGAGGTGCTGATGGACGGCGGGCACACGATCGACCGCTCCGAGCAGGTCACCGGCGAGGTGCTGGGCGCCGTCTTCGGCGAGTTGCGCGTGCAGGGCGTGGAGCTCGAGGGCATGCTGCTGAAGCCCAACATGGTGCTCGCCGGCTACGAGTGTGCCGACCAGCCCGGCGACGAGGAGGTCGCCGAGCGCACGCTGCGCTGCCTGCGCCGTCACGTGCCGGCGGCGGTCCCGGGGATCGTCTTCCTGTCGGGCGGGCAGAGCGACGAGGACGCGACGAACCGGCTCAACGTCATGAACCGGATGGGCGCGCAGCCGTGGGAGATCAGCTTTTCCTACGGACGCGGCCTGCAGGCGGCGGCGCTGACGACCTGGGCGGGCAAGGACGAGCGGGTGGCTGCCGCGCAGACGCAATACCGCCACCGCGCCCGCTGCACCGGTGCCGCCCGGCGGGGCGAGTACTCCGCCGAGATGGAGCGCGAGCTCGCCACGTCCTCCTGAGCGCCCGCTTGCGCGGCGGGCCATCGCCTGGCTCCTGCGCACCGGCGGGTGATGGACGCGACGCCGGTAGGTTTCCGTGCGGTGCCAGCGCTATGAACGTCGTGCTCGGGGCATGAGCCTGGCCGCGGATCCTGCCCCGCGCGATCCTGGGCGCCTGCGAACGCTCGACGATCTCGGCGACCTCGCCGGGGCCCGCGTCCTCGTTCGCGCCGAGTTCAACGTGCCGCTGCGCCCCGACGGCGAGGTCGCCGACGACACCCGGCTGCGTCTCACGCTGCCGACGATCCTCGCGCTGCGCGAGCGCGGCGCGCGCGTGCTGATCGTCGCGCACCTCGGCCGGCCGCGCGACCGCGAGCCGTCCCTGTCGCTGCGGCCGGTGGCCGCGCGGCTCGCACAGCTGCTCGGCGAGGACGTCCCGCTCGCACCCGACCTCGAGCACGTCGTCGACGGCGATGTCGTGATGCTCGAGAACATCCGCTTCGAGCGCGGCGAGACCGACGACGATCCGGCGCTCGCGGCGCGGCTCGGCGCACTTGCCGATGCGTATGTCAACGATGCCTTCGGCAGCGCGCATCGCGTCAACGCCTCGACGGTGGGCGTCGCGCGGCACGTCGCGCGCTCCGCGGCAGGGCTGCTGTTCGAGCGCGAGATCGCGATGCTGCAGGCGGTCCTGCGATCCCCCGCGCGGCCACTCGTGGCGGTGCTCGGAGGGGCGAAGGTGACCGACAAGATCGGCGTCATCGAGCGCTTCCTCGAGCTCGCCGACGCGGTGCTGATCGGTGGCGCGATGAGCTTTCCGTTTCTCGCCGCACAGGGGCATGGCGTCGGCGATTCGCTCTGCGACGCCGATGACGTGGCTGTCGCGCGGCGCGTGCTCGCGCACACCGGCGGCCGCCTGCACCTGCCGCTCGACATCGTGGTCGCCGACCGCTTCGCCGCGGATGCGACACGGCGCGTGGTCGACGCCGCGGACATCGAGGCGGGGTGGATGGGGCTCGACGTCGGGCCGCGGACATGCGCCGCCTACGCCGACGTCATCGAGCGCGCCGGCACCGTCTTCTGGAACGGCCCGGTCGGCGCGTTCGAGCTCGAGCCGTTCGCGGCCGGCACGCGCGCGGTCGCCGAGGCGATCGCGCGCAGCGACGCGACGACGGTCGTCGGAGGCGGCGATCTCGTCGCCGCGCTCAACCGCTTCGAGCTCGCCGATCGCGTGACGCACATCTGCACGGGCGGCGGCGCCGGCCTCGAGTTCATCGAGGGTCGCGTGCTGCCGGCGTATGCGGCACTCGCCGACTGAACGCCGTGAGCAGCGTGCGCGCGATGTGGGAAGGATGCGGGCACGATCGTTCGTTCGTCACGGAGGAGGCCGCATGAGGTTCGTCCACACCAACGTCCGGGTCCGGGACATCGACGCGTCGATGCGCTTCTACGAGGCGCTGGGCTTCGAGCGCCGCGGCCGGCTGCAGTTCGACTCGGCCTACAACGTCTACCTCGGGCTGCCGGGCGACGGCGACACGCTCGAGCTGACCGTCAACGCGTCCCGCGACGAGCCCTACGACCTCGGCGACGGCTACGGCCACGTCGCGCTGTCGGTCGAGGATCTCGACGGGCTGCTCGAGCGCCTCGCCGCGCAGGGCATCGAGCCCGAGAAGCCGCCCTACGCGCCGGGCGGCCGCGAGGAGTTCCGCATCTGCTTCGTGCAGGATCCGGATGGCTATCGCATCGAGCTCATCGACGGTGAGTTCGCCACCCCGCAGGACCCCGACCAGTGAGGAGGAGGAGCGCATGCTGTTCTTCGTGAGGTTCGACGTCACGCAGCCCGCCAACGTCAGCAACGAGGATCTCGTCGCGACGTGGAAGAGGGAGGCCGAGGCGGCGATCGGAGCGATCGACGCCGGAGCCGTGCCGCACCTGTGGAAGGTCGCCGGCCAGCGGATCGTGCTCGCGATCGTCGACCTGCCGACCGCCGAGGACCTCGACCGCGCGCTCGGGGGGCTGCCGATCATCCGCGAGATGGGGCCGGGCATGACGACGACGGCGTGGCCGATCTACGACTACCGGACGTTCGCCGACGACCTCAATGCGGGTGTCCACGGGCCGTCGTAACCGGCTTCGCCTCTCGTGTTCCTCGCAGGCGCGGACCTTCGGACGACGTTACCCGTCTGACGCCGGGCGCCGGCGGTCGCGCTTTCGCTGCGCGTCGCGGCGCTTGGCGTCCAGGCGCCGCTGCCGCGAGGCCTTCGTCGGCTTCGTGGGCCGCCGCGTGCGCGGGACCTCGAGCGCGCGGGCGAGCCGCTCGGCGAGCCGCTCGAGCGCCAGCGCCCGGTTGCGCGCCTGGCTGCGGGCGTCCTGCGCGACCGCGCGGACGACCGGGCCGCAGCGCGCGACGACGCGCCGCTTCTGGGCCTCGTCGAGCGTCTGCGAGGCCGCGACGTCGAAGCTCGCCTCGATCCGCGATTCCGTGACATTCGCGTGCTGGCCGCCCGGTCCGGAGGAGCGGCTCGCGCGGACTTCGACCTCGTCGAGCGGGATCGCGACGTCGCGGTTGATCCTCAGCAGTTCGGGCATCAGGGTCCATCATGCCCATCGCGCTGCCGCCACCTGCCGCGCGACCCATCGAGGATGGTTAGATTCGCGCCCATGTCCCATAACCTCGCCCTGAACCTGACCCGCACCGCGGCCGAGCACCCGGACGTCATCGCCTGCAAGCTCGACGATGCCGCCTTCAACTACGGGCTGCTCGACCAGGCCAGCGCCCGCGTCGCGGCGATGCTCAAGAGCAAGGGCGTCGGTCCCGGCGACCGCGTCGGGATCATGCTGCCCAACGTCCCGTACTTCCCGGCCGTCTACTACGGCGTGCTGCGCGCCGGCGCCGTCGTCGTCCCGATGAACGTCCTGCTCAAGGCCCGGGAGGTCGGCTTCTACCTCTCCGACCCCGAGGTCAAGGTCCTCTTCGCGTGGCACGACTTCCTCGACGCCGCCCAGCACGGCGCCGACGACGCGGGCGGGGTCGAGGTCGTGCCGGTCAAGCCCGGGGAGATCGAGGGGCTGATCTTCGCCCACGAGCCCGACGAGGAGGTCGCCGAGCGCGACGGCAACGACACCGCGGTCATCCTCTACACGTCGGGGACCACCGGCAAGCCGAAGGGCGCCGAGCTCACCCACGACAACCTGCAGAAGAACGTCGAGGTGTCGGCGGGCCTCTTCGACCTCGGCGTCGGCGACGTCATCTTCGCCGGGCTGCCGCTGTTTCACGCCTTCGGCCAGACGTGCACGATGAACGCCGCGATCTACGGCGGCGCGACGATCACGCTGCTGCCGCGCTTCGACGCCGGCCGCGCCCTGGAGATCATCGAGCGCGACGGGTGCGCCGTCTTCGAGGGCGTCCCGACGATGTACGGCGCGCTGCTGAACCACCCCGACCGCGAGAAGTTCGACATCTCGTGCCTGCGCGTCTGCGCCTCCGGCGGCGCGTCGCTGCCGGTCGAGGTCATGCGCGGCTTCGAGGAGGCGTTCGGCTGCAAGGTGCTCGAGGGCTACGGCCTCAGCGAGACCTCGCCGGTCGCCTCCTTCAACCACCCCGACCGCGAGCGCAAGGCCGGCTCGATCGGCACGCCGATCGCCGGGGTCGAGATGAAGGTCGTCGACGATGACGGCAACGAGGTGCCCCAGGGCGAGCTCGGCGAGATCGTCATCCGCGGCCACAACGTCATGAAGGGCTATTGGAACCGCCCCGATGCGACGGCCGAGGCGATCCGCGACGGCTGGTTTCACTCCGGCGACATCGCGAAGGTCGACGAGGACGGCTACTTCTTCATCGTCGACCGCAAGAAGGAGCTCATCATCCGCGGCGGCTACAACGTCTATCCCCGCGAGGTCGAGGAGGTGCTCTACGAGCATCCGGCCGTCCGGGAGGCCGCGGTCGTCGGCATGCCGCACGCCGACCTCGGCGAGGAGGTCGGCGCGGCCGTGGCGCTGAAGGACGGCTGCGAGGTCGATCCCGACGAGCTCAAGGCGTACGTCAAGGAGCAGGTCGCCGGCTACAAGTACCCGCGCAAGATCTGGCTCGTCGACGAGCTGCCCAAGGGCCCGACGGGCAAGATCCTCAAGCGCGAGATCTCGCCGCCCGAGTAGCGAACGCGGGGTCAGATCTCCAGGCGCTCGTCCTCGAGGTCGAGCTCGCGCTCGAGGCGGTGCATGACCTCGTTGGAGATCCGGCCCTCGTTGCGCAGCCGCACGAGCTCGTCGCGCTGGGCGTCGAGCACCCGGCGGACCATCTTCTGGTACTTGCGCGAGCGGTGCTCGAAGCCGTCGCCGTCGTCGGTCTCGCCGGCACGGGCGGCGAGGCGGCTGCGGCGGTACTCGTAGAGCGCGCGCATCCGCTGCGCGGTCGCGTCGCGCGTCCACTCCTCCTGCCCGAGCGCGTCGATCGTCGCGAGCGCGGCATCGGTCGCCGCGCGCCGGCCGGCGAGCTCTTCGCGCTCCTCCTCGCCGTCGTCGGTGATGCCGAGTCGCCGGATGAGGGCGGGGAGCGTGAGCCCCTGGAGCACGAGCGTCGTGAAGATCACGGCGAACGTCAGAAACTGGATGATCTCGCGCTGCGGGACGTCGGCGGGCAGCGCGAGCGCGGCGGCCAGCGACACGGCGCCGCGCATGCCCGCCCAGGCGATGATCGTCCGCTGGCGCCAGCCCGAGCGCCGCTCGCGCTGCTGGGGCCGGCGGTCGAGCGCGCGGACGACGAAGACCGTCGTGTGCGCCCATACGAGGCGGGTGAGGATGACCGCGAGGCTCACGGCGATGCCCTGGGCGAGCAGCGTCGCCAGCGACGTGCCCGACAGCGCGTCGAGGATGAGCGGCAGCTGGAGGCCGATGAGCACGAACAGCAGCGCGTTGAGCAGGAAGACGAGCGTCTCCCAGACCGCGTAGCCCTGCAGGCGCATGCTCGCGGTCGAGATCCGCGGCGCCTGCCAGCCGACGACGATGCCGGTCGTGACGGCGGCCAGCACGCCCGACGCGCCGAGCGCCTCGGCCGGGATGTAGGCGGCGTAGCCGCTCAGCAGCGAGATCGTGATCTCGACCGGGATGTCGTCGAGCCGGCGGCGGATCTCCGCCATCGCCCAGCCGACGAGGAGGCCGACGAGCACGCCGCCGGTGGCGCTGAGGAGGAACTCGAGGCCCGCGTCGACGAGCGAGAACGACCCGCCGACGGCCGCCGCGACGGCGACGCGGTAGGCGACGAGCGCGGTGCCGTCGTTGAGCAGGCTCTCGCCCTCGATGAGCGAGATGACCCGTCGCGGCGCACCGACGCGCCGGGCGATCTCGGTCGCGGCGATCGGGTCGGTGGGGGCGACGATCGCGCCGAGGGCGAAGGCCGCCGCCCATGGCAGGCCGTCGACGATCGCGTGCGCGACGACCGCGACGACGCACATCGTCGCGAGCACGAGCCCGATCGCCATGAGCGAGATCGGGCGCGCCGCGGCGCGCAGGTCGCGGAGGTTCGCGAAGAACGCGGCGGAGTACAGCAGCGGCGGCAGGAAGAGCACGAGGACGAGCTCCGGCGCCAGCGCCGTGTCGGGCACGCCGGGCACGAACCCGAGCACGAGGCCGCCGGCCACGAGGACGATCGGATACGGGATGTTCGTCAGCCGCGCCGCCGTCGCGAGCGCGGCGACGGCTACGAGGAGGCTGATGAGGACGAGCTCGACGTCGTGCACGACGTCATTATCTGCGGAGCTACAGGCCGGGCGGGTGGCGCGCCACGAAGCCGCCGGTCGGCCGCATCTGGCGCGTCCAGCGGGTGCCGGCGCCGAGCGCCGAGGTGTCGAAGCGCCAGCCGCCGACGACCATGAACGCGTGGCCCGCGTTGGCGTAGACGGTGATCCACTGGCCGGGGCCGGGATCGCCCCAGCTCATGAACGGTCCCGAGGCCATCGGGGCGGAGACGAGGCCGGCGGCGGCGAGGGCGTAGCTCACCGAGCCCGAGCAGTCATACGCGGTGTCCTTGAAGCCTCCGTGCCCGCCGCCGTAGAGGTACGGCAGGCCGGCGATCGCGTTGCCGGCGGCCATGACGAGCCCGACGGCGGCCGGCGCGCCGGGAGGCGCCTGGGCCGTGCCGCCGGCGTTCGTCCGGATCCCCGCGCGGGCGGTGCGCTGGAGGCGCTCGCGCAGCTCGGCGAGCTGGTCCTGGATCTTGCGCAGCTCCGCGCGCTTGAAGTCGCGCCCGGCCAGGCGCCGCGCACGCTCGTTGAGGATCGCGTTCTCGGCGGCCTGCGCGCGGTCGCGGCGGCGGACGAGGCGCACCGTGATGTCGCGCTGGCGCGTCTGAAATCGCGCGAGCTGGTCGGCCTGCTTGGTGACCTTCACCCGCGAGCTGCGGGCCGCGTCCATGATCCGCGCGTTCTGGTCGCCGACGCGCTTGAGGAAGTCGGCCTTCTCGAGCAGGTCGGTGAACCCGTGCGCGGAGATGAGGACCGAGACGAGGTCGGGCTTCGGGTTGCGGTACGCGGTGACGAGGTTCTCGCGCAGCGCGTCGGTCGCCTGGTGCTGGCGGCTGATGAGGTGGGTGAGGCGGTCGCGTGAGCGCGTCAGCGCGTCCTCGATCGCCTGCAGCTGCCCCTGCTCTGCGGCGGTGGCAGCCTGCAGCTTGCGCAACCGCGTCTGCGCCCGGGCGAGGCCGCGGCTCGAGGACTGGATCTTGCGCGTCTCGGCGGCGACGGCGGCTCGCAGCGCCTCGGCCCGCCCGGCCGCCGTGGAGATGCGGCCGTTGAGGTCGGCGCCGGCCGGCCCGACCGTGCCGATCGCGGTCGCCGCGACCGCCGCACAGGCGGCCAGAGCGCAGATGACGAGCAGTCGGCGGGGAGAGAGGGCGGGCATCGCGGGCAGGGGCGGCGACGCTACCAACGACCTCGCCGGATGGCGGATAGCCCCTGCACCTGCAAGGAATGTTGCACGACGCTTCCTCAGAGACGCACGAGGCGCGCCGGGCCGAGCGAGCGCGAGCGGTGGGCCGCGACGTTACTTGCGCGCGCGCTGCGCGGCGAGAAGCAGGGCGCCGACGCCCATGAGCGCCACGAGGAACGACACGAGCCCGCCGAGGAAGGGGATGAGCGCGATGACGCGGAGGACGAGCAGGCCGATGACGAACGCGAGGATCCGCGGCCCCTTCTTGGAGACGAGGCGGCCGACCATGAACGCGCCTGCGCTGTAGCCGATCGCCCAGAGCGGCACGACGAGCAACAGCAGGACGACGCCGAGCGGGATCCCGATGAGCGTCACGAGCGACAGGACGGCGATGGCCGGGATGAAGATGACCGCGAGCAGACCGATCAGCAGCGACCTGCCCTTGGGGCTGCGGGCGACGGCATCGGCGGCGCGCGGGAAGAGCAGCAGGAGGATGATCCCGAACAACAGCAGCGAGACGGTGAACGCGACCCAGACGCCGATCTCGAGCGCGATCGCCCCGCCGCCGAGGTCCTCGGGCTTGAGCTTCTCGATGTCGCCGTCGACCTGCGCGCCGGATGCGACCTCGGGCTCCTTGTCGCCGTAGTTGAGGTCGCCCTCGACGTGCGCGCGGCGGCCGAGGATCGCCGTGCCGGCGGCCGTGAAGACGTCGCCGGTGACCGTTCCGCGGATCGTGACGTCGCCGTCGCCGACGAAGATGTTGCCGTCGACGGTGCCTCGGACGGTGACGTCGCCGTCGGCCACGAAGATGTCGCCGGTCGTCTCGCCGCGGTCGACGAGGACGTCGCCGACGATGACGACGCGCTCGTCGTCTGCCAGCGCGCTCGCCGGCAGGACCCCGCAGAACAGGAGCAGCGCGATGACGACGACGCGTTTCATCAGCCTCGGCGAGCGTACTGGCGGCGCCGGACGGCGGGAGGATTTCTTTCAGCAACCGAAGTTGACAATGCGGAGCCCGTCAACTACGGTTGACAGATGGCATTCGTGCCCACGGAGGAGGAGGCGGTCCCGCGCGACCCGGCCGAGGGCCTCGCCGCCGTCGTGGCGCTGCGCAAGCTCGCCGACCGCCTCGAGGCCGGGCAGGTCGAGCGCGCCGTCCGCGAAGGGTGGTCGTGGGCGGAGATCGCCGCGGCCCTCGGCGTCAGCCGCCAGGCCGTCCACAAGAAGCACGCCAAGCGCCTCGGCGCGCTGGGCCTGCGATCGGGGCGCCGCCGTGCTTGAGCGCTTCACGCGCGAGAGCCGCCGCGTCGTCGAGCGGGCGCAGCTCGTCGCGCGCCGGCTCGGAGCCGAGCAGGTCGAGCCCGAGCACCTGCTCGTCGCGCTCGCCGGCGGCGGCGAGGGCCCGGCCGCGCTGGCGCTCGCCGAGCTCGGCCTCGACGCCGGCACGATCGAGAACGCGATCGAGGAGGACCTCGTGGCGATGCTCGAGGTCGTCGGGGTGCCGCCGTCGGTCCTCGCCTCGGCGCCGCCGCAGCCGCGCGCCGACGGCCCCGGCTTCAGCCCGCAGGTCAAGCAGGCGCTCGAGAACGCGCTGCGCGAGGCGCTGCGCCTGCGCAACCGGCGGCTCGGCACCGAGCATCTCCTGCTCGGGCTCCTGCGCGAGCCCGCCGCGACACTGCGGCGCATCCTCTCCCGGCTCGACGTCGAGCCCGAGCGCCTCGCCGCGCTCGTGCAGGTCGAGGCCGCCGCGCGGCCGCAGGGCTAGCTAGCCCGCGACCGGCAGCCCGCCGGACAACCGCGTGAAGTCGGCGATCTCGCAGCCGTTCGTGCGCCGGAAGAGGCGGTTGACCTTGCGGTCGCCGATCGTGCCGGTGACGCGGACGGTCTCCAACCCGCCGAACACCTCCGAGCACGAGCGCCTTGCCGGCGGCGGCTGCGTCAGCAGCGACGTGAGGTCGCGCACATGCGCGCACTGCTGCGCCGCCGGCGAGCGGCTGCCCAGCGAGCCGGTGGCCCGCTGCTCGCCGTCGCTGCAGCGCAGCGTGCCGGTGCGAACGCCGCCGGCGCCGTCGGAGTAGCGGATCGAGAGCGCGATCGGCGCGTCGTCGCCGGCCGCCGGGGCGTCGGCGCCGTCGTCGCCGCAGCCGGCGAGCAGCGCGACGACGACGAACGAGAGCGCCCACGCGGCGGCCCGTCGCCGCACGGCCGTTCAGGTCTCCTCGGAGGGCAGCAGGTGCCCGTCGCCCGAGACGTAGCCGTCCTTGCCGCCGACGGCGACGTAGACGAGATCCTCGTCGCCGACGTTGCGGATCCGGCGCACGGTCGCCGGGTCGATCCGCACGATCCCGCCCGGGCCGAGGCGGTGCACCGAGCCGTCGCCGAACTCGAGCTCGGCGTGGCCCTGGTGGATGAAGTACGTCTCCTCCTGCTCGTGGTGGTAATGGCGGCGGCCGGCGAACTCGGGGGGCATGACGATGACGTTGATGCCGAGCGCGGTGACCGCCAGCGCGTCGCGGACCTTGCGGAAGCCGCCGCCGCTGCCGAGCGCCGCGATGTTCCCGACGGCGTAGCCCTCGCCGCTGACGACCTCGTGTGCCTCGTCCTCTGACATGCCGCGTCTCCTCTCGCTCAGACTGCGTCGCGCTGATCCTTCCAAACTCCGCCCTGCGCAGCCGCATCCCGTCCTGGTAGGTTGCGCGCCGACAGGGCTGGGGAGACCTGGCGAAGCAGTGCGGGCGTCGCAGATCTGGGTCCACCCTCCTCGGCTTCGCAGCACGCAAGATCATCGGAGGAACACCTCTATGGCCACCGGAACGGTGAAGTGGTTCAACGACGACAAGGGCTTTGGCTTCATCACGCCCGACGAGGGGGGCCGCGACCTCTTCGTCCATCACACCGGCATCCAGTCAGACGGCTTCCGCACGCTCACCGAGGGCGCGCGGGTGGAGTACGAGGAGGAGCAGGGCGACAAGGGCCCGAAGGCGGTCAACGTCGTCAACGTCTGAGCGTCCGACGGCCCCTGCACGCGAAAGGCCCGCTCGGTGAGCGGGCCTTTCGTCTGTCTTCGGGTCCTACAGCAGGATGATCAGCAAGATGATGATGATCAGCAGCGTTCCAATGCCGATGTACATGCGGCTCCTTTGGTCAGTGGACCATGAGGTACCCACAGCGGTCTCGCGCCAACCAGCGGCGGGCTGGCTCAGTGGTCGGCCACGACGGCGCCGTCGGGGATCATCGGGCGCCCCTCCGCGGCCCAGCGCTGGATGCCGCCGGCCATCGAGTAGGCGTCGATGCCGATGCCGCGAAACGCCTGCGCCGCCATCGCCGAGCGCGCACCGAGGCGGCACTGGAAGATCACCGGGCGGTCCGTGTCGATCTTGCCCGCCCTGGCCGCGAGGCGCTCCATCTCGATGTGCAGCGCGCCCTCGATCCGCCCCGCCTCCCACTCGTAGGCCTCGCGCACGTCGATGACCTGGGCGCTGTCGTCGGCGAGCGCGGCCTGCGTCTGCTCCGGCGTGACCTCGAGGCCGGCGGAGTCGAAGATGGATGGCATGGCGCGAGGCTATCGCGTACATCTGTCGACCGTCGGTCAGGAGGTCGGCTAGACTCGGAGCGTGGCCGAGCGCGCCTACCGCCGCATGCAGAACGACGAGCGCCGCGCGCAGCTGCTCGAGCGCGCGACGCAGCTCTTCGGCGAGCACGGCTACGACGCGCTGTCGATGTCGCAGCTCGCCCGCGAGGCGGAGATCTCCAAGGCGCTGCTCTACCACTACTTCCCGAGCAAGCGCCGGCTGTTCGAGGCCGCGCTGGAGGCCGGCGCCCAGGAGCTGCGCGACCGCACGCAGCCCGACCCCGATCGTCCGCCCGCCGAGCAGCTCGCCGCGACGCTCGACGCGTTTCTCTCATGGGTGCAGGAGCGCCCGCGCGCCTACGCGAAGCTCCTCGAGAGCGCGGGCGCGCGCGAGGTGCGCGAGACGATGGCTCAGGTGCGAGCCGAGACCGCGGGGCGGATCCTCGCCGGGCTCGGGCCCGCCGGCGAGCGCCCGGCCACGCGGGCGGCCGTCTTCGGCTGGCTGGCGTTCCTCGACGGCGCGATCCTCGACTGGATCGAGCACGGCGACATGACGCGCGAGGAACTGCACGGGATGCTGCTGGGCAGCTTCGCCGGCGCGCTCATGGCGGCCGGGGCCGGCGACGCGCTGGCCGCCTAGGTCGGGCTCGCCCAGTCCAGCGGGACGTCGTCGCACTTCGCTGCCACGAGCGCGAGGTATGTCAGCGGCTCGCCGGAGACCGACAGGCGGTGGGTGTAGCTCACCCGCGCGCGCTCGTCGATGACGCCCTCCTCGAGCATCCGGCCGATGAAGGCACCGAAGCCCGCCGGGTCGGACTCCTCGGCGAAGCGCTCACGGAGGTTGAACGCGACCCAGCCGGGGGAGCTGACGAGATTGAAGCCCTCGGCGAAGACGATCGGCGGGATGTCGCCGAAGCCGAGCGCGGCGACGCAGGTCATGACGTCGAAGTTGCGATCCTCGAGGCGCTCCCGCTCGGACGTCGTGAGCTCGGTCATGTCCGCGGCGAGGTACTCGTCGTAGACGCCGGGTCGATCGCGATGTGCGGCGTCGCGTGCGGCCGGCAGCAGGTCGGCGCCGACGATCGAGTCGATGCCGATGCCCGCGAGGCGCTCGCCGACCATGCCGTTGCCGGCGCCGAGGTCGAAGGCGGTCAGCGTCGACGGGTCCGTCTGGGTCTCGGAGAACTGCTCGTCGAGGAGATCGCAGACGACCTGCGGCGAGCTGCACTGCAGGAGCTTCTCGAAGAGGTGCTCGTAGAGGCCCGGGACGTCGTAGATCTCGGCGTAGTCGTGAAAGCGGATACGGCGACGTGCGCCGTCCTGCTCGATCTCACACCACTCCTCGTCCTGCTCCAGCCCGCCTCCGTCGCTCGCGGACGGCAGCTGAAGTGTGAACTGCGGCCCCGCCGGCCTAGAGATAGGGATCGCGCTCGACGACGCGCTCGCGGACGGCCGGCTCGCGCGCCACGACGGCCCCGCGACGGTCGGCCTGCATGAGGTACATGAGCGAGATCAGCAGGCCGATGATGCCGACGACCATGAGGATCACGCCGACGGTGGCGAGCTCGACGCCCGAGACCGATGTCGTTACTGCGAACTTGAGGATCGCGCCCAGCGCGATGAGGAAGATCGATGTGCCTATGCCCATGTGTGGGTGATGCCCCCCCGTCGCATCGTCTAAGCGCGGGGATCGCGCCAGTACGATTCGAGCGTGACGACAACGACCGCCGACATCTACGACATCCCCCAGGAGCTCGCCGATCTTCGCGACATGATCCGTCGGCTCGCACAGGAGCGGATCGCGCCGCGGGCGGCCGAGATCGACCGCAGCGCGCAGTACCCGACCGACATCCGCGAGCTGCTCGCCGAGCACGACGTCCTCGGCCTCCCCTTCGAGGAGCAGCACGGCGGCACCGGCACCGGCACGCTCATGCTCCAGATGGCGGTCGAGGAGATCGCCAAGGCCTGCGCGTCCTCGGCCCTCATCCTCATGATCCAGGAGCTCGGCACGCTGCCGATCCAGCTCTTTGGCACCGACGAGCAGAAGGAGCGCTTCCTGCCGCGCTGCGCCAGCGGCGAGTGGAGCCCGGCGTTCGCCCTCTCCGAGCCCGAGGCGGGCTCCGATCCCGCGGCCCTGCGCACGAGCGCCGTGCGCGACGGCGACGAGTGGGTCATCAACGGCCAGAAGAACTGGATCACGAACGCCGGCGTCGCGGACTTCTACGTCGTCTTCGCGAAGACCGACCGCGAGAACAACCGCAGCTCGGCGTTCATCGTGGAGGCCGATCGCGAGGGCTTCGACCCCGGCAAGCTCGAGCACAAGCTCGGCATCAAGGGCTCGCCGACCGGCTCGCCGACGTTCACCGACGTCCGCGTTCCGCAGGAGAACCTCATCGGCGCCGAGGGCAAGGGCCTGTCGGTCGCGCTCGCGACGCTCGAGCGCACGCGCCTGGGCGCCGCCGCGCAGGCCGTCGGGATCGCGCAGGGCGCGACGGACTACGCGGCCGGCTACGCGCGCGAGCGGATCGCCTTCGGGAAGCCGATCAACGCGTTGCAGGGCATCCAGTTCAAGCTCGCCGACATGGAGACCCGCACGGCGGCCGCACGCGAGCTGCTCTACAAGGCCTGCGCGAAGGCCGACCGCGGAGAGGCCGATCTCGGCAAGTACTCCTCGATGGCCAAGCTCTTCGCGTCGGACACCGCGATGGCGGTGACGATCGAGGCGATCCAGGTCCTCGGCGGCTACGGCTACGTCAACGAGTACCCCGTGGAGCGGATGATGCGCGACGCGAAGATCACCCAGATCTACGAGGGCACCAACGAGATCCAGCGGGTCGTCATCGCCCGCTCGATGCGGTAGGCGGGATGCGCGGGCCCTCGGTTCGACGGGTCCTGCTGGCGGCGGCGATCGCGCTCGGCGGCGGCCTCGCGCTGCTCATGGTCCTCGCGGGGCCGAGCTGGTCGAGCCCGGTGCGCTTCCTCCAGGGCGGCGTGCTGGTCGTCGTCGTCATCGCGGTCGTCGGCGCGGGGCTCATGTCGCTCGGACTGCGGATGGCCGGCTGGAGCGAGCCCGAGTCCGAGGCCGAGTTCGAGCGCCTCGTCGAGGAGACCGAGCGCCTCGCGCGCGACGGCGTCGCCGCCGATCCCGAGGAACGCGAGTTCATGGAGCTCGACCCGTACAACGACCGCGACTTCGAGGAGCTCGTGCGCGATGCGATGGACGAGCTGCCCGACATCCTCCAGCGCGCCCTGGAGCGCAACGTCGCGGTCGTCATCTCCGACGGCGGCCGGCGCGCGCGGGCCTACGGCCTCTACCACGGCGACGGCGTCGCGCGCGACGACGTCCCCGACCGCATCGTCATCTACCGCGACACGCTGCGCCGCGACTTCGGCCACGACGCCGAACGCCTGCGCGACGAGGTCACCCGCACCGTCCGCCACGAGCTCGCGCACCATCTCGGCGCCGACGAGCTCGGCGTCCGCGACCTCGGCCTGTAGCGCTACGCGCCCCGGCTGACGACGACCGTCGCCGCGAGGATCGCGGCGCCGCCGGCCGCCTGGCCCGCGCCGAGCGACTCGCCGAGCAGCAGCGCCGCGAGGCCGACCGCGAACACCGCTTCGAGCGTCATGACGACCGACGTGTGCCGCGCGCCGAGCCGCGCGAGCGCCGCGAACATCAGCGTGAACGCCGCGGCCGTGAAGAGGCCGTACGCGGCGAGCAGCATCCAGTCGCCGGCGGGGGAGACGAAGCCGCGCGTCACGGCGCCCTGGCACGCGGACGCGAGCGCGGCGCCGGCGGCGACCCATGCGGCGGTCGTCATCGCGTCGACGCCGGCCGTCAGGCGCTGCCCGGCGAGGACGTAGAGCGCGAACACGAGCGCCGCCGCGAGGGCGAAGGCGACCGCCGCGGGCTGGATCGCGATCGGTCCCGACGCGGTCGCGACGACCGCCGTGCCGCAGGCCGAGAGCGCGAGCGCCAGACACGTGCCGCGCGCCGGGCGGCGCTCGTGCAGCACCGCCCAGCCGATCGCGCAGACGAGCGCGGGATAGGCGTAGAAGAGCAGGATGCTCGCCGCCGCCGGGCCGCGCTGGAGGCTCATGTAGAACAGCGTCGACTGGCCTGCGTAGCCGATGGCGCCGAGCGCGAGGATCCGCAGCGCCCGCTGCCATGGCGCGCGCGGCACGCCGCGGATCGCGAGCAGCAGCGCGAGCGCCGCCGCGGCGACGGCGAAGCGGATGCCGAGGGCGGTCGCCGGCGCGAGGCCTCCGCGGGCGAGCTCACGGCCGATGACGACCGTCACCCCGTAGGCCGCCGCGCCGGCACAGGCCAGCCCGACCGGCACGCTAGGCGGCCGCGCTGAGCACGTGCCCGGCCATCGCCGCGACGGCCGCGGCGACCGCGGGCCGCTGATGGCGCTGCGGCGCGAGGACCCGCAGCGCCCCCGGCTGCGCGCCGTGCGCGCGCCCGAGCACGCGGACGCCGACGCCGTACGCGGCGAACCCGGCGGCGAGCGTCTCGGCATCGCCGGTGTTCAGGCAGCGGTAGTGGACGCCCACGTCCTGCTCGACGAGCTCGCCCGGCAGGTCGCGGAGGGTCGCGGCGAGCCAGCCGGCGTCCTCGGCGAGATCCAGCCGCGAGCGCTCTGCCCATTCGACGCTGCCCATCGCCGCCTCGGCGACGGCGACGTCGAGGCCGGAGATCGGCCACGTCTCCCGGCGCCCGAGCAGCGCGGTGAGGCGCTCGCGGTCGCGGCACCAGGCGACGCCGACGCGGGTCGCCGCGATGCCCCAGAACTTCGACGGCGAGCGCAGGACGACGAGGTTGTCGAGGTCGGCGCCGACGACCGTCGCGCCGGCGGGATCCAGGAGGAAGTCGACGTAGGACTCGTCGACGACGAACGTCGTGCCCGGGTGCCGCGCCGCCGCCGCGACGAGGTCCCCCGGCGCCAGCGCGACGCCGCTGGGGTTGTGCGGGTTGGAGATGATCACGAGCGCGCTCGCCGCCAGCGCCGCGTCGACGTGCTCGATCGACGGGATCTGGTCGCCGCGGAAGCCACGGCCCGGAAACGCCTTGAGGTAGTCCGTGTAGGCCGGCAGCGGGACCGCGACCGACTCGTGGCGCAGCTGGCGGCTCAGCGCCCAGATGAACTCCGTCGTGCCGCGGCCGGCGACGAGCCGGCCGGCCGGCACGCCGAGGTGGCGGGCGTACGCCGCCTCCATCCGCTCGGCGGCGGCGTAGGGGTGGATCTGAAGGTCCGCCGGGTCGATGCCGCGGCGAAACAGCTCGAGCACCGCGGGCGGCGGGCCGTAGAAGTTCACGCAGGTGCTCAGGTCGATGTGCACCCCGTCGGTCATGCGCCGCGGGTCGCCGCCCTGGGCTCCGAAGTCGTCGCTGCTCTGCATGGCTCCACCTCCGTCGCGTGCTGTGCCATGACCTTGGCCGCAGCACGCCGGCGCGGCGATCCCCGAGCGGAGTGAACGCGCTCCCCCGGGCGCCGCGCGCTACGGCGCGTTCATCATGTGCGCCGCGGTCGAGACGAAGTAGTCCCACAGCTGCCGGCGGTAGGGCTCGGCGACGTCGAGCTCGTCGATCGCGACGCGCATCGCGCGCAGCCAGGCGTCGCGCTCGGCCGACCCGACGCGAAACGGCGCGTGGCGCATGCGCAGGCGCGGATGGCCGCGCTGCTCCATGTATGTCTGCGGGCCGCCCCAGTACTGCATGAGGAAGAGGCGCAGGCGCTCCTCGGCGCCGGTCAGGTCGTCCTCGGGGTACTGGGCGAGCAGGACTTCGTCGGCCGCGACCTGCTCGAAGAAGTGCGCGACGAGCGTGCGGAACGTCGGCTCGCCGCCGACGGCGTCGTAGAAGGTCTGCGGCTCGGTCGCCATGAGCCATGAGTCTACGAACGGCGGCCTCGGGGGCGGGTACGCTGAAATCCAGAGGGTTCCGTGCCACCACCGACCACCCGATACACGAAGCACGGCGATGTCTCGATCGCCTATCAGGTCCTGGGCGAGGGGCCGGTCGATCTCATCTTCGTGCCGGGCTTCATCTCCCATCTCGACCTCTGGTGGACGCTGCCGGACGCCACGGCGATGTTCCGGCACCTCGCGTCGTTCTCGCGGCTGATCCTCTTCGACAAGCCGGGCACGGGCGTCTCGGATCCGATCGCCTACGTGCCCACGCTCGAGGAGCGCATGGAGGACGTCCGAACGGTGCTCGACGCCGTGGGTTCGGAGCGTGCGGTGCTGTTCGGGCTCTCCGAGGGCGGGCCGATGAGCCTGCTGTTCGCCGCGACGTATCCCGAGCGGGCGATCGCGGTTGCGCTCTACGGCTCGCAGCCGCCCGCCCTCCGCTCGGACGCCTATGACGAGGGGGTGGCGCAGGACGTCATGCGCTGCTTCCGGGCATTCGAGGAGGTCGTCGAGAACTGGGGTGAGGGCCGCCTGCTCGACGTCGTCGCCCCGTCGCTGGCCGACAGCGATTCCCTCCGCCGGACGGTCGCGCTCTTCGAGCGCGCGGCCGCCAGCCCCGCGATGGCGCGGGCGCTCATCCAGGCCGCGCAGGAGATCGACGTCACCGGCGTGCTCGAGTCGATCCGTGTCCCGACGGTCGTCATCCACCGGACCGGCGAGGTCGTCCCGATCGCCGCCGCGCGCTGGATGGCCGACCGGATCCCGGGCGCTCGGTTCGTCGAGCTCGACGGCATCGACCACCTGCCGTGGGTCGGCGACATGGCCTCGGTCGCCGACGAGATCGAGGAGCTCGTCACCGGCGCCCGGCGCGGGCATGAGCCCGACCGCGCGCTCGTCACGCTGCTGTTCACCGACATCGTCGGCTCGACGCGCACGGTTGCCGAGCTCGGCGACCGCGCCTGGCGCGACCTCCTCGAGCGCCACGACGAGCTCGTGCGCGAGCAGGTCGTCCGCTTCCGGGGGCGCGAGATCAAGCGCACGGGGGACGGCTTTCTCACGATGTTCGACGGACCGGCGCGTGCGATCCGCTGCGCGAAGGCTGTCGCCGCGCCGCTCGCCGAGCTCGGCGTGCACGTGCGCGCGGGCATCCACACCGGCGAGGTCGAGCTGCTCGGCGACGACGTCGCGGGCGTCGCGGTGCACATCGCCGCGCGCGTCGCCGCGCTCGCCGGGCCGGACGACGTGCTCGTGTCGCGCACGGTTCGCGATCTCGTCACGGGCTCGGCGCTGGCCTTCGACGATCGCGGCGAGCACGAGCTCGAAGGGGTCCCGGATCGCTGGCGGTTGTTCGCGCTGAGCGGCGACACGGCCGCCGATCGCACGGATCCCGCGCTGGCGCACCGCGCCCCGTCGGCCACGCTCGACCGCGTCCAGCTTGCGATCGCCCGGCGCGCGCCGGGCCTCGGCCGCCTGGCGACGGGGCGCTTCATCCGCGCCGCGCAGCGCCGGACCTGAGGCTCAGGCGGCCGCGCAGACGACGAGGCCGGCCATGAGCTCGGCCGCGGCGTCGTCCTCGAGGCCCTCGCGCTGCAGGCGCTGCCAGCTCCAGAAGTCGAGCGCCAGCGCGACGACCGCGCGCAGCCGCGCGTGCTGCTGGCCCGTCGCGCCGAAGCCGGCCGCCAGCGCATCGGCCAGCCCGGCCATGGCGGCGTCGGCGGTCCGGCCCAGGAGCTCGTCGAGCGCCGGGATCGCCGTGCGGTCGCGCAGGACCTTGCTCGTCATCGGCTCGCGCTCGCGGTAGGACGCATACAGCGCGCCGAGCGCGGCCCGCACCCGTGCCTCCGGATCCTCGAGCGCGAGCGCGGGGGAGAGGTCCGGCGGCGGATGCTCGGCGAGGAAGTGGCGCTGACACGCGGCGAAGAGCTCGCCGTCCTCGGGGAAGTGGTTGTACACCGTCAGGCGCTGGACCCCCGCGCGGCGCGCGATCTCGGCGACCGTCGTGCGCGCCGGCCCGATCTCCTCGTGGAGCTCGGCAGTCGCCGCGACGATCCGCCGCCGGGTCTCGTCCTGTCGCTCGGCGCGGGCCTTCAGCTCGTATCTCCGCTTTTCGCTTGACATCGCGTTCAGTCAAATATACCGTCGACCTCAATCACGATACAAGCTGTTCATTGAAAGGGAGTCTCGTCATGGAGGCAACAGCGGCAAAGATCCTCGGCCCGGCGGATGGCACCGCGGTGGTCCTGCGCGCGATCGGCGTGCGGTTCATGGTCGGCGGCGACGAGTCCGGCGGCGGCTTCTCGCTCGTCGAGCACCCGATGCCGCCGCGCGCGCTCGCCGCGCCGCTGCACCGCCACGCCCACGAGGACGAGTACAGCTACGTCCTGTCGGGGCGGCTCGGCGCGCAGCTCGGCGAGGAGATCGTCATGGCCGGGCCCGGCGACCTCGTCTTCAAGCCGCGCGGCCAGTGGCACACGTTCTGGAACGCCGGCGACGAGCCCGCGCGGATCCTCGAGATCATCTCGCCGGCGGGCTTCGAGAACTACTTCGCCGAGCTCGGCGACCGGCCCGCCGGCGCGCCGCCTCCGGCGCCCGAGGAGATCGCGGAGGTCGCCGCGCGCTACGGCCTCGAGCTCGACTTCGCGAGCGTGCCGGGGCTCATCGCCGCGCACGGCGTCCACTTCGATCCGATGGACCCGGCGGACCTCTTCGTCTGACCGGCCGCCGTCAGGTCCAGCGCCAGGAGCCGAGCATCGCGTCGAACGCGCGGCTCGTGGAGACCGGTTCGTCGGGCGAGGTGGTCGCCGCGATCGCGTAGGCGTAGCCGTCGTGGATGACGATGACGACCCGCCCGTCGGCCGGTTCCTGGTCGGTCTTGATACGCACGCGGAACGTGATGCCGCCGGCGCCGTCGAGCGTGGCCGGGGTCGACGGCGAGCTGCGCGTGGCGCCGGCGCCCGTCAGGACGCTGCGCGCGAGCGCCTCCAGCGCGGCGTCGCGGTCGGTGGCGGGCGCGAGCTTCTCGCGCAGGACGTTCATGACGCTGCCGCTCTGGGTCGCGAGGATGACGTCGGAGCTCCCCGAGCTCAGCGACTTGATGTCGCTCCAGCCCCCGGCGGCGCGCAGCTCGTAGCCGGTGCCCTCGATCGGCGCTCCGGTCGCGGGCGCGACGGCGGTCGCCGTCGGCTGCGTCGTCGCGGAGGCGCCCTTGTCGTCGCCGCCGCAGCCGCCGAGCAGCAGCGCGGCGAGGATGAGCAGGGTCAGACAGCGGCGTACCGGCACGCCGCAGACTCTAGGCGCCGCTACCCGGCGGTCGCGCGGCGGGCGGTCTTCCAGCGGTTGACGAGCTTCTCGCAGTTGCGCGTCCTCGGCCTGCGATGGCCGGTGAAGACGACGTCGTAGCCGCGCCCGCAGTCGATCGTCCCGCGCATCCCGACGGCCTGGACGATGTCGTTGCCGTTGCCGGCGCGGACGGTGTTGAAGCCCTTGCCGCGGATGCGGATCTCGTCGTCGCCGTCGCCGCCGAGGATGCGGTTTCGGTGCGCGCCGCCCTGGAGGTAGTCGTCGCCGGCGCCGCCGTCGATCTTGTTGAAGCCGCGCCCGCCGTAGATCGTGTCGCGGCCGGGGCCGCCGACGAGGACGTCGGTGGCGCCGAAGCCGGCGTCGGTCTCGTGGCGATCGCCCCAGAGGACGTCGTCGCCGTCGAGCCCGGTGAGCCGGTCCGAGCCGCGGCCGCCGAGGAGGTTGTCGTTGCGCTCCGAGCCCTGGCCGGTGCCGCCGCGGTCGCCGAGGATGACCTTCAGCCCCGCGCTGAGATCCTCGACGGGCGCGGCCTCGACCACCTGCTCGCAGCCCGAGATGTCGCCCTCGCGCAGCGCCTGCGCGTTGGAGACGCCGCCCTTGAGGTCGTAGGGGTTGATGACGACGGTGTCCGCGCCGGGGCCGCAGTCGACGCTGCCGACGGCGGTGCCGTTGTTGACGTAGACCGTGTCGTCGCCCTCGCCCGCGGTGATGTTGTCGCGGCCGGAGTCCGCGTAGATGACGTCGTTGCCGCCGCCGCCGAGGACCTCGTCGGCGGCACCGCCGGCGTGGATGAGATCGTCGCCGTCGCCGCCACTGAGCTCGTCGGGCGCGGCGCCGCCGGCGAGCACGTCGGGACCGGGGCCGCCGTCGAGCGCGTCGTGGCCGACGCCGCCGAAGAGATGGTCGCCGCCGCTGCCGCCGTGGAGGCGATCGCCGCCGGACTCGCCCTCGAGCAGGTCGTCGCCGTCGTTGCCGAACAGCGCGTCGGGCCCGGTGCCGCCGTAGAGGCGGTCAGGGCCGGGGCCGCCGACGAGCCGGTCGGGCCCCTCGTAGCCGCGCAGCGCCTCGCCGGTGCCGATCGTGACGCGCAGGCGGTCGGGGCCGGGAACGCCGAGCACGACCTGCAGCGGGCCGCCGGGCAGGATCGTGATCGCCGGCGCGTTCGTGAGCCCTGGGACCTGGACGATCGCCGAGACGGGTGGCAGGCCGGGCAAGAGGGGGGCGCCGAGCACGCCCTCGGCGTGCGCGGGTGCGGCGGCGGCGAGCGCGAGGAGCGAGAGGGCGGCGCCGCGGCGCAGCAGGCGGGACGGTGAGGGCATGCAGCGGTCATCGGCCGCAACGCGCTCGGGTTCGCCTGCTGACCGCCCCGGCCTGGCCGGATGGGCGACGGGCGGTCCTGGCTTGACACTGTGTCAAATCCGTCCGTCTTGTGAAACAATCCACTCCGGCCCTCATACCAGGCCGCGGCCCGGCGAGTGCGACGCCGGTGTGAAACACGCTTCCGTGGAGTGCGACCGCCGGAGGCACAACCGAAACGGAGCTCCACATGCCTGAAGCAGTGATCGTCGACGCGGTCCGCACCCCCATCGGCCGCGCGTTCAAGGGTTCGCTGGTCGGCGTCCGAGCCGACGAGCTGGCCGCCACGCCGCTGCGCGCGCTCGTGCAGCGCAACCCCGAGGTCGACTTCTCCGAGACCGCCGACGTCATGATGGGCGCGGCGTCCGGCATCGGCGAGCAGGGCTACAACATCGGCCGCAACGCGACGCTGCTGGCCGGCTACGACCATCACATCCCGGCCTGCACGGTCAATCGCTTCTGCGCGTCGTCGCTGCAGACCCTGCGGATGGCATTTCACGCGGTCAAGGCCGGCGAGGGCGAGCAGTACATCGCCGCGGGCGTCGAGGCCGTGTCGCGCGCGGGCCTGGGCGCGGGCATCCCCGAGGAGGCCAAGCACCCGCAGCTCGACGGTTCGGAGGGCTCGCTCTACGACGTCTACATCCCGATGGGCCTCACGGCCGAGAAGGTCGCCGCGCGCTGCAAGGTCAGCCGCGAGGCGCAGGACGAGTGGGCGCTGATCTCCCAGACGCGCGCCGTCGACGCGCAGGCCTCGGGGCACTTCGACCGCGAGATCGTGCCGGTGACGCTGCCCGACGGCGGCGCGTACACCCGCGACGACGGCCCGCGCCCGAACACGACGATGGAGAAGCTCGCGGCGCTCAACCCGGTCTTCGACCCCGAGAACGGCACCGTCACGGCGGGCAACGCGTGCCCGCTGAACGACGGCGCGGCGGCGGTGCTCGTGATGTCCGCCGAGAAGGCCGAGCGCCTCGGCCTGAAGCCGCGCGCGCGGATCGTCGCCTCGACGGTCGCCGCGATCCGCCCGGAGATCATGGGCCTCGGCCCGATCCCGGCGATCCAGGCGCTGCTGAAGCAGACGGGCCTGACGATCGACGACATCGACATCGTCGAGATCAACGAGGCGTTCGCCGCCCAGATCGTCCCGTGCATGCAGGAGCTCGGCATCGACGAGGACAAGCTCAACCCGTTCGGCGGCGCGATCGCCCTCGGCCATCCGTTCGGGATGACCGGCGCGCGGATCATGACGACGCTCTTGAACGGTTTGGACGCCCGCGACGGGCGCTACGGCATCGAGTCGATGTGCGTCGCCGGCGGGATGGGCCAGGCCATGCTCGTCGAGCGGCTGAACGGCAACTAGGGCCGCTTCGGGCGGGCGCGTTTGCGCCTGCGAACAGCGTCGCTGAGGGACGCGTTCGCATGCGCGGGCGCGTTGCGCCTGCGAAGAGCATCTCTGAAGGAACGCGTTCGCTCGTGGCGGCGGGCCGGATCGCCCGCCGCTCACGGGCGACCTGAGTCGCCTTTGCCCCCGTATGGCAGGGGAAAGGCGACTCAGGCTGTGACACGGTCGAGGTTCCCGTCGTCTGAGTCGCCTTTGCCCCCGCATGACAGGGGAAAGGCGACTCAGAGGGCGATCGCCGCCGGGGTTCAGGTGCGTCGGCGTCGACGCCGGCGACCGCGGGAGCGCCCGGGCATACCGGACCTTCTCTCAATGCGGCCGGTCGCAGGCGCGGCGGGCAACGCCGGCCATCCATTCAACCCGCGCGCGGGCGCAGCGCGCGCAACCGCCGCAGCAAATCGCCCCCGCGCATCCCCGGCCCGACCTGGATGCGCGCGAGCCGCATGAGGTCGCGCGGCGACGCGTAGCCGCTCTTCGTCGTCGTGGCGGCGAGGTAGCCGGCGCGGCGGACCGCCGCGACGACCGCCGCGTTCAGGCGGCCGTTCGGATAGCTGAAGAAGAACGCGCCGCCGCCGAGCAGCTCGCGGATCCGCGCGCGTGAGCCCTCGACCTCGGCCTGCAGCGCGGCGGGGTCGAGGGTCGTGAGGTCCGCGTGGCTCAGCGAGTGCGAGTCGATCTCCCAGCGTGCGGCGAGCAGCCGCTGCACCGCCGGGACGCCGCCCATCCCCGGCAGGAAGTCGACGGTGAGGTTCAGGACGCCGGGCCAGCGCTCGCGGGCCAGCACCGGCAACGCGTGGGTCACCTGGTCGGCGTAGCCGTCGTCGAAGGTCAGCACGACCGGGCGGCGCGGCAGCTTCAGGGAGCCGATGCCGCTCCACGCGCGCCAGACCCGGCCGAGCGTCACCGCCTGGTAGCCGGCGCGGCGCAGCGCCCGCACCTGCTCGGCGAAGCGCGCCGGGCGCACCCAGAGCGCCGGCGACCGCACGCCGGCCGGCGCCACGCCGAGGTGGTGGTACATGAGGATCGGGACCGGCGTCCGTTGCACCGCACCGCCGGGCGAGGGACCGGCCGCCAGCGCGGCCGGGGCACCGGCCGCCAGCGCGCCGAGCGCGAGCGCCGCGAGGAGGACCCCCCGGATCACGCCTTCTTCGGCGGGAACGTGAGCGTCATCTTCTCCGCGATCGCGCTGTGCACCGCGTCGGTGCTCGTCCCGCCGATGGTGCCCTTGCCCGTGACGCCGGAGAAGTCCCCGGTCCCGCTGGTGATCTTCAGCGTGCCGTCGTAGGTGATCGTCTTGTTCGCGACGTCGAAGCTCATCTTGTAGCTGCCGCGCAGGGTCCCGGTGTTGAAGAAGAACTTCAGCGGCCCGCTGAAGGAGCCCGCCGTCTGCGAGCTGCGAACGACGGTCGACGAGTCGTGATGGACGCCCTTGCCCAGCGGCGCCGAGCACGTGATCGTGCCGAAGTTCTCGGCGCGGTCGACCGGCGGCTTCGTCGCGACGAGCGCGGCCTTGCAGCTGATCTGGCGCGTCGTCGCCTTCGGCTTCGGCTTCGGGGCGGCCCTCGGCGTCGTCGTCTGCGTCGTCGTCGTGGACGTGGACGTGGTCGTGGTGTTCGTCGGCGCCGTCGTCGAGGCCGCCTGCGTCAGACTGCTGGCGACGGCGAGCGCGGCGAGGACGCCGGCGCCGCCTGCGAGCACGGGCTTCGGCCAGCGCGTCAATCGGAGCACGTCACATCACCTCCCCCTCCAGGTTGGACCCGGATCCTCCCCCCGAGGTGCGATGCCGTCAAGCGTCGAGCAGTTCCTGCAGCGCGGCGTCCAGCCCCTCGGCGGCGGCCGCGAGCGGCGGATCGAGCCCGCGGTCGGCGAGCAGCCCGAAGCAGACGGTGCCGTCGTAGGAGAGGATCCCGACGCTCAGGCCCTGCGTCGCCGGGTTCAGCGGGACGGCCGGATGCACCGCCAGCATCCGGCAGCCGTTGAGCCAGAACGGCTGCTGCGGGCCCGGGACGTTGGAGACGACGAGGTTGAACGCGCGAACGCCGCCCGTCGCGCGCGCGAGCGTCGAGGAGACGAGCGGCGGCGCCCAGCCGCTCGCCCCCACCAGCAGCGCACCGGCGCGGATCGCCGCCGAGTTCTTGATCTCCGTCATGGCGGCGTGGATGCGGACGATCCGCTCGCCGGGGTCGGGCTCGTCGACGGGCAGGTCGACGAGCACGGTCGAGATCGCGTTGCCGCCCTCCTCGCCGGGCCGGCGGATGCTGACGGGGACGAGCGCGACGAGCGGGCGGTCCGGCGGCTGCCCGGCGTCCTGGAGGTAGTGGCGCAGCATCCCGGCGACGGTCGCCAGCAGCGCGTCGTTGACCGTCGCGCCGCGCGCCTTGCCCGCGCGCTTGAGCTCGGCGAGCGGCGCCTGGCGCATCGCGAAGCGGCGGTTCGGGCCCTGCCCGGCGTTCAGCGGCGACATCGGCGCCGACGGGCGGGTGCGCGCGAGCTGCACGAGCAGCTCGGTCGCGCTCTTGAGGTCGCCGGCGGCGCGGCGGGGGTCGGGCGTCAGCGCGCGCGTCGCGCTGTCGAGCAGGAGCTTCTGTGCGCGGACGATCGGGGTCGCCGCGAGCCGGGCGAGATGCCGGCCGCGGTCGTAGGAGCGCGGCTCCCACGGCTCCTCGGGCGCGGGCACGTCCAGCGGCTCGGGCGACGGGTCGAGCAGGACGGTGCCGATGTCGACCGCCGCGACCCCGTCGACGAGCGCGTGGTGCATCTTCGCCAGCAGCGCCGCGCGGCCGCCCCCGACGCCCTCGATGACCGTGAGCTCCCAGAGCGGTCGCGAGCGGTCCAGGCGGCGCGACATCTCCCGGCCGACGAGCTCGGCGAGCGCCTCGTCGTCGCCCGGCTCGGGCAGGACCGCCCGGCGGACGTGCCACTGCAGGTCGAAGCCGTCGTCGTCGACCCACACGGGGTTCGCGAGCCCGCCGGCGGTGGCGTGCAGCCGCTGGCGGTAGCGCGGGATGAGGTGCAGCCGGGCGTCGACGCGCTCGAGCACGCGCTCGTAGCGCAGGCCCTCGCCGTCCTCGAAGACGAGCAGCCCGCCGACGGCCATGTTCACCGATCCCTGCTCGGCGGCGAGCGAGGAGCGGTCGGCGGGGGAGAGCTCCTGGGCCATCGCGTCAGCGCGGCGCCATGCGCAGCGCCCCGTCGAGCCGGACGACCTCGCCGTTGAGCATGACGTTCTCGGCGATGTGACAGACGAGCTCGGCGAACTCCGCCGGCCGGCCGAGCCGGGGCGGGAAGGGGATCGTCGACGCGAGCTGCTCGCGCGCGTCGGCCGGCAGCCCGGCGAGCAGCTGCGTGTCGAAGAGGCCCGGCGCGACGGCGCAGACGCGGATGGCGGAGGCGGCGAGGTCGCGGGCGGCCGGCAGCGTCATCGCGACGACGCCGCCCTTGGACGCCGCGTAGGCGATCTGCCCGATCTGCCCCTCGTAGGCGGCGATCGACGCGGTGTTGACGCAGACGCCGCGCTCGCCGGTCTCGGGATCGGGCTCGTTGGAGAGCATCGATGCGCTCGACAGGCGCAGCGCGTTGAACGTCCCGGTGAGGTTCACGGCGATGACGCGCTCGAACGCCTCCAGGCGGTGAGGCCCGCGGGCGCGGGCGACGCGCTCGGCGTATCCGATCCCGGCGCAGTGCACCGAGATCCGCAGGCCGCCGGGCGCCTGCTCGGCGGCCCGCGCGACGGCCGTCTCGACGTCGCCCGCGCTCGTGACGTCGGTGGCGGCGAAGCTCGCGCGGTCGCCGAGCTCGGCTGCGAGCGCTGCGCCGCGATCGGCGTCGAGGTCGGCGACGAGCACGTGCGCGCCGCGGGCGTGCAGGGCCCGAGCGGTCGCCTCGCCGAGCCCGGACGCGCCGCCGACGACGAGCGCGCCTGTGCCTTCGATGCGCATGCGTCGGAACCCTAGTGGTCCCTCCAGCGAGTCCTTGACCTACCGGAGCAACCACGAGACGCCGGGGGCGGTACGGTCGCGGCGATGGAGCCGGTCGTCATCGTCCACGGTGGAGCGGGCCCCGCGCGCAGGCGCGACGACGCCGGCGAGGCCGCGTGCCTGGCGGCGCTCGAGGGTGCAGTCGCGATCGCGTTCGAGCAGCTCGGCGGCGGCGCGCTCGAGGCCTGCGTCGCGGCGGTTGCCGAGCTCGAGGACTGCCCGCTGTTCAACGCCGGGACAGGCTCGGTGCTCGCGCGCGACGGCGGCGTGTGGTGCGACGCAGCCGTGATGACGGGCGACGGCCGCGCGGGTGCCGTCGCGGCCGTGACGGGCGTGCGCAACCCGGTCCGGGCGGCGCGTGCGCTGCTCGACGAGGGAGAGACGCTGCTCTGGGCCGGTCACTCGGCCGAGCTCCTCGCGCGCTACGGCCTCGTCGCCGCGGATCCCGCGCAGATGGTCATGCAGGCCGCCCGCGCGCGGCTGGACGCGCATCTCGCCGGTAACCCGCAGCCGCAGACGGGCACGGTCGGCGCGGTCTGCCTCGACGCCGACGGCCGGCTCGCCGCGGCGACGAGCACCGGCGGCAGGATCGGCAAGCACCCGGCGCGCGTCGGCGACAGCCCGCTCGTCGGTGCCGGGACGTGGGCCGACCAGCGCACGTGCGCGGTCTCCGCGACCGGTGCCGGGGAGGCGTTCATCCGCACGGTCTACGGCCACGAGGTGCACGCGCGGATGCTGCTCGGCGGCGAGTCGGCGGCGGCCGCATCGGCCGGCGCGCTCGAGGCGGTGCGCAGCGCGGGAGGCCTGGGCGGCGCGATCTGCGTCTCGGCCGGCGGCGAGATCGCGATGCCGTGCACCGACGCCCGGATGAGCCGCGCGTGGCGGACCGGCGCGGGCCCGGTTCACAGCGCCTTCGAGCCCGGCACGCCGTAGGTTTGCCTCGTGCTGCCACTCGTCGCCCTCCTCGTCCTCGGCGGCTGCGCGCTGCTCGCGCATCGCATCCTGCGCGCGCAGCAGGGTGGGCGCGAGCGCGAGCGCGACCCCGACGTCGAAGAGGCGCTCGAGCAGATCCGCGTGGCGCTGCGGCGCCCGGCGGTCGTGATCGCCGCCGCGTTGGTCTTCGCCCTCGCGCTTGTCGCGGTCCTCATCCGCAACCCGAGCCGCTGGCCGGTGCTGCTGCTCGCGCTCGCGGTCCTCTTCACCGGCGTCGTGATGTACGTCGTCGCCGAGCGCCGGCGCCAGTAGCGGGCGGCGGTTGCGGTTGCGACGGGGCGGCTTGCGAGAAGCCGCCCGTTGCGCGAGTCTCAGGCCATGTCCGGCTCACAGTCGGGGGCGCCATCGCTACAGGCGCTTCTCGACGCATTCAACGCCCACGACGTCGACGCGATCATGTCGTTCTTCACCGACGATTGCGTCTTCGACACGCCGCGCGGCCCCGCGCCCGGAGGGCACCGCCTGGTCGGCAAACAGCAGGTCCGCAAGGGCTTCCAAGCGCGGTTCGACGGCATTCCCGACATCGACTACGCCAACGACCGGCACTGGACAAGCGGTGATCGCGGCGTGTCCGAGTGGACCATCCGCGGAACCACGACGACCGGCGAGTCCGTCGAAGTACGCGGGTGCGACCTGTTCGAGTTCACCGACGGCAAGATCAGCCGCAAGGACTCCTTCTGGAAGATCGTCGACTGAGACCCCGGGCTCCTGGGCGGCCGCCGTGCACGCTGCTGCTCGTCGTCCGGAGCTGCAGTCTTGGCGAGTGCTGGAATCGTCGTATACGGGCAGTCCGGCGAGGGCGCTGGAGTGGGCGGTGACTCGGCCCGGTGGGGGGTGAGCCGGCTGACGCCCTGACCACCCCCGCGATTGAGAATTCTTGACGCGCATCGGCTCGGGTCGAGAGGATCAGGCGCATCCCCCTCAACGAGAAGGAGCGACCCATGGGCGAATTTGCGTTCTCGATCCCGGTTGTGCCGGGGAAGGAGGAACTTGACCGCAGCACCCTGGACGAGATGCTCGGCGCCCGTCGCGAGCAATATGAAGCGGCGCTGAGGGACGCCGGTATCACGCGCCAAGCCGTCTGGCACCAGGAAACCCCAGGCGGCACGGTGGCCGTTGTTTACGTCGAGGGTGACGATCCAGAGAGCGCTGTCGCGCAGTTCGGATCTTCAGATGAGCCGCTCAATTCGTGGTTTCGAGACCAGATGAAGGAAGTTCACGGAATCGATATTTCGCAAGGTGCGCCGCGAGCGACGAAAGTCCACGACATCCGGCTTTGATGATGACCCGCCGTGGGGGACTTCCGCCTCGAGGCAGGAAGAGGGCTCGCGCGGCTCGATCGCCGGGCGCTCCTTTACGTGCGGAGGAGGGGGCGGCGCCGGTATCTCTCCCAACGGTCGGCGTGGTTCGCGGTGCGCGAGGATGCCGCGATGACGATCCCCGACGCGACGCGACGTGCCGTTCTCATCGACTCGGACAACACGACGGCGAGCCTCGCTACTGAGCTGCTCGAGGAGATCGCCAAGTACGGGACGTCGACGATCAAGCGTGCGTACGGCGACTGGACCACGCCGCAGCTCGCCGGCTGGAAGGAGCAACTGCATCGCCACGCGATCCAGCCGGTGCAGCAGTTCACCTACACGCACGGGAAGAACTCCACCGACTCGGCGCTGATCATCGATGCGATGGACCTGCTGTACGCCGGGAACCTGGAGGGCTTCGTCATCGTCTCCAGCGACAGCGACTTCACGCGGCTGGCGACGCGGTTGCGGGAATCGGGCATGACCGTGTACGGGCTCGGGCGCCGCAACACGCCCGCGCCCTTCGTCGCTGCTTGTGACCGGTTCATCTACCTCGACCTTCTGAGTGAGAAGCCGCAGGAGCGCGCGCAGCGAGCATCGCCAGATCAGGAGCCGACTCCGGTTCTGCCCAACCTCAAGCAGATCCTGTCCACGGCGATCAGCAGCACGTCCAAGGACGACGGGTGGTCCCATCTCGGCGAGGTCGGGTCCTACCTGATCAAGAGCCATGCGGCGTTCGATCCGCGCGACTACGGCCACACGAAGCTCGGAGAGCTCGTCCGCAAGGAGCCCTACGTCGTAACGAAGGATGTGCCCGGTCCGACCGGGTTGACCCAGCTGTGGGTGCGGCTGAAGCCATCGACGACCGCGAGATAGCCTCCGGCGATGATCGAGCCCGCGGCCGCGCCGCCCTGGCAGGAGCCCGTCCGTGGCGGCTACTTCGACCCGGCGCTCGCCGACCGCTCGGGCGTCGAGCAGCTGCGCGCGGTCCTGGAGACCGCGACGACTCCGCCGATCAGCCACCTCACCGGCATGCAGCTCACCGAGGTCGGGCTCGCGGGCGCGTCGTTCACGATGCGGTCGACGCGCTGGCTGCTGAGCCCGCAGGGCGTGATCTCGCTCGGCACGCTGGCGGTGCTCGCCGACGGCCCGCTCGGCTGCGCGGTCCACAGCGCGCTGCCGGCGGCGACGGGCTACGCGACGTCCGAGCTGTCGCTGCGCCTGCTGCGGCCCGCGCGCCCGGGCGGCACCTTCGTCGCGCGCGGGCGCCTGGTCCACGCCGGCAAGTCGCTGGCGCTGTCGAGCGTCCAGATCGTCGACGCCGGCGGGCGACTGCTCGCCGACGGCAGCTCGCTGTGCTTCGTCCGCCCGCTGCGCGGCGCGTCGGCGCCCCCTCCCGCCGAGCGCCCCGACGAGCCGGGCGCGCCGTCACCGGATCCGTACGAGCGCCCCGAGCTCGGCGAGCCGGTCAGCCGGGAGGCGTGGGAGCGGCTCAGCGGCCTCGAGGTGCTGCAGGCCGTCGTCGCCGGCGATCTCCCGAGCCCGCCGATCCACTACCTCACCGGCCTGCACGCCACCGCGGTCGCACGCGGCGAGGCGACGTTCGCGATGCCCTGTCACGAGTGGCTCTGCAGCCCGCTCGGGACCGTCGAGGGCGGCACGATCGCGATGCTCGCCGACGGCGCGCTCTTCTCGGCGATCCAGACGACTGCGCCCCCGAACACGGCCGTCGCGGCCATCGACCTGAAGGTCAACTTCCTGCGGCCGGTGCTGCCCGACGGCCGCGAGCTCGTGGCGCGCGGCCGCATCCGCCACGCCGGCCGGACGATCTGCCTCGGCGAGGCGGAGGTGCACAACGCCGACGGCAAGGTCGTCGCCGTCGCCACGGGCTCGGCGATCCTGCTGCCGGGCCGCGCGGCGACCCTCGCCGAGGCCGACTCCGACGCCGACGTTGATTAGTCGCGCGGCTTGTAGCGGGAGTGCAGCATGAGGTCGTTGCCCTCGGGATCGTTGAAGAACGCCATGTGGCAGACGCCCGTGTCGAACGTGTCGCCGAGGAACTCGACGCCCTTGCCCTCGAGCTCCTCGCGGGCGGCGGCGACGTCGTCGACGTGGAGGGCGATGTGGCCGTTGCGCTGCGGCGCGAACGACCCGCCCATCTTGTCGGGCTCCCAGATGCCGAAGCACGTGTCGCCGACCCAGAACTCGAAGCGCGCGTGATCGTCGGGGCGCAGGCCGAGGGTCTCGACGTAGAACGCGCGCGTGCGCTCGGCGTCCTGTGAGGGAACGGCGACGAAGTCGAGCTTGTTGATCATGCGGGTCTCCTGTTCTGGCAACGGTGGCCGTCCAGCGTCTACGGTTGCGCGATGAGCGAGGCACCGGAATGGTACGAGCAGATCCTCGAGCTGCAGCTGCGCCGCAATCCGGAGATCTGGGCGCAGTTCAGGGAGCAGGAGATCGACGACGTCCCGATGCGCCTCGGCTTCGTCTACATGGCGCCCGGGATGGTGGAAGCCGAGCACCTCGCGGCCTTCCTGCGCGCGGAGACCGACTACGAGGTCGACGTCCGCCCGCAGCCGAGGGACGACTCGGAGGACTCGCAGTGGCTCGTCGTCGGGGGAACGCAGCCGACCGAGCTCTCGCTGGAGCTGCTCGACGAGTGGGTGGAGTGGATGATCGCCGCGGGGGCGACGGAGGGGCCGTGCGTCTTCGACGGCTGGGCGGCCCAGCTACAGGACGACGACGAGGACTACGAGGAGCACGAGGTCTGACCCGGGCCGGTTCTTCGGGCCACGACGACGTCAGGCCGCGCGCGCCAGCGACACCGCGAACAGCTCGCCGGGATCGGTGTAGAGCTCGACGAGCTCGAGCCCCGCGGCCGCGAGATCGCCGCGCAGCCGCTCGATCGTGAACTTCGCGCTGATCTCCGTGCGCAGCTCCTCGCGTGCGGCGAACGCGACGTCGAGGTCCAGCGCGGCGACGCGCACCTGCTGGGGCTCGCGCGCCCGCAGCCGCATCTCGATCCACTCTCGCTCGCGATCGAAGAACGCGACGTGCTCGAAGCAGGCGACGTCGAAGTTCGCATCCAGCTCGCGGTTGATGACGTGCAGGACGTTGCGGTTGAACAGCGCCGTGACGCCGGCGCTGTCGTTGTAGGCGGCCTCGAGGACGTCGGGATCCTTGACGAGGTCGGTGCCGAGCAGCAGATGCCCGCCGGGACCGAGCACGCGCCTGAGCCCGCGCAGGAAGCGCCGCCGGCTGCCGGGCGGGAAGTTGCCGATCGTGCCGCCGAGAAACGGCACGAGGCGCGGCCCGGCGGGCTGCGGGAGATGGCCGAGGTGGCGCTCGAAGTCGCCGACGACGCCGTGGACCGACAGGCCCGGGTACTCGTCGCAGAAGAGCTCGGCGACGGCGTGCACCGTCGTCGCGCTGACGTCGACCGGGACGTAGCGGCGCAGCGTTGCGGCCGCGGACATCGCGTCGAGCAGCACGCGCGTCTTCGTCGCCGAGCCCGAGCCGAGCTCGACGAGCTCGACGGCGCCGGTGCGCGCGACGATGTCGTCGGCGTGCTCCTCGAGGATCAGCCGCTCCGTTCGCGTCTGGTAGTACTCGGGCAGCTCGCAGATCGCGTCGAAGAGCTCCGAGCCGCGGGCGTCGTAGAAGTGCTTCGGGGGCAGCTCCTTCAGCGGCCGGGTGAGGCCGTCGAGGACGTCGTCGGCGAGCGAGCGCTCGTCGCCGGGGCCGAGGTAGCTGTGGACCTCGACTGCTCCCTCGAGGATCGGCTCCATCAGGTCACGTCCTTTGCCAGTCGCACGCCGGAGAAGATCTGCCGGCGCTCGGGGAGGTCCCAGTTGCGGAAGGTCGGTGTGCGCACGCACGCCTCGGTCGCCCACGACGCGCCGCGCAGCACGCGGTAGCGATCGCCGAAGAAGACCTCGGAGTACTCGGCGTACGGGTGGGCCAGGAAGCCGGGGTAGCCGCCGAAGCGCGAGCTCGTCCACTCCCACGCCTCGCCGACCTCTGGCAATGGCTCCTGGGTCCAGGTCGCCGCCCTCTCCCACTCCGCTTCGGTGGGGAGGCGAGCGCCGTGCGCACGGGCAAAGGCGTCGGCCTCGAACCAGGAGACGTGCAGGACGGGAGCTTGGTCGTCGTCGGCCGGCCCGTCCGCCGTCCAGCCCTCGGGGTGCGTGATGTCGTACTCCTCCTTCCACGCCCAGCCCTCGTCCGACCACCACTCGCGGCGCTCGTAGCCGCCGCCCTCGCAGAAGTGCATCCACGTCCCGTTCGTCACGGGCCGGCGGGCGATGGCGAACGCGCCGGTCTTCGCGACGTGACGCGGGCGCTCGTTGTCGAACGCGAAGCCGTCGGCCGGGGCGCCCATCGTGAAGCGGCCCGCCGGCAGCGTGATCCAGCCGTCCGCCGCGGCGCGGTCCGCGCGAGCGGCGGGGCGTCCGCCGGGCAGGCCGGCGAGAAACATCGTCTGGCGCATCGTCTCGTTGTGCTGGGCCTCGTGGCGGATGACCATCTCGAAGAGCGTGCCGTCGCCGGGCCCGACGCGCTCGAGGACCTCCAGGACGCGCGCGCGGACCGCCTCGATGTACTCGAAGACGTCGGCGCCGCGCAGGAACGGGATGTCGCCGCGGGCCGCGCGGGGGGTCTCGAAGGCGTCGTAGAGGTCGGCGAGATCGCCGCGCAGGAGCTCCTCGCCGCCGTGGCGATGCACGAGCCACAGGTCCTCGTAGGCGGCGATGTGGCCGAGGTCCCAGTCCAGCGGGCTCATGAGCGGGTGGTGGACGCGCTCGAGCTCGGCGTGCGAGAACGGCGCGACGAGCTCCAGCGTGCGCCCGCGGACGTCCGCGAGAGCCGCGCCGAGCGCTGAGGTCACCGCCGTCGCCATCGGGACAGCCACCTACCCCGTCCTCGCTGGAGCAATCATGAAACCGGCCGTCCCGGCCGGCCGCCGCTCGTTACAGACGGCGATTCAGCCTGCGAGCGCGTCGAGCGCGGTGTCGACGTCGGTCGCGGTGTTGTAGACGTGGCACGACACCCGCAGCCTGCCCCCGCGAACGGCCGCGGCGATCCCGGCGCGCCCGAGGCGCGGCGCGGCGTCGGGCAGATCGACCGTGACGATCGCGCTGTCGGACGGCTCCATGCCCAGGCCGGCCCGGAAGCGGTTGGCGAGTGCCACATCGTGGTCGTATACGGCTGCGACGCCGATCCGGTTGACGAGCTCGAGCGCGGGCTTGCATCCGACCCACGAGAACCAGGCCGGCGAGGTGTCGAAGCGGCGGGCGTCGGAGGCCAGCCGCAGCGGCGGCCCGAAGTAGCTCGAATGGACGTCCTCGCCGGCGTACCACCCCGCGCTGTGGGGGACCATCGCCTCCTGCAGGGCCTCGCCGACGACCATGAACGCCGTGCCGCGCGGCGACATGAGCCACTTGTAGGCGCCACAGATCACGGCGCCGAAACGCTCGGCCTCGACGGGCATCCAGCCGCAGGCCTGCGTCGCGTCGAGGACGGTCGTCGCGCCGTGGTGGGCGGCGGCGCCGACGATCGAGTCGACGTCGGCGACCTCGCCGGTGCTCATCTGCACCGCGCTGAAGGCGACGACGTCGGTGCGCGCGTCGATCGCCGCGGCGATCTGCGACGGCGGCAGCGTCGTGACGCTGACGCCGCGGCGCTCCTGGACGAGGAACGGAAACAGCATCGAGGTGAACTCCACGTCGGGGACGAGCACGCGCGCGCCGTCGGGCAGCGAGGCCGCGACGAGCCCGGCGAACTCCGAGGCCGTCGCCCCGATCGACACCCGCGACGCCGGCACGCCGACCATCTGCGCGAACGCGGCGCGCGCGCCCTCCGCGTGCTCGCCCCACTCCTGCCAGATCCCACTGCCCGCGCGCCAGGCCTCGAGTGCGACCTGGAGCGCCTCGAAGCCGGCCCGCGGCGGCAGGCCGTAGCTCGCCGTGTCGAGGTAGGGGCGCCCGGGCGACCACTGCTCGCGCGCGTCCTCGATGCTCAACACGCCGCCATCGTCGCACCCGGCGTCCGCCGCACGTTCGCACCCAATTCCGGGCAGACGTTCCCCAGACCTTCCACGCGGCGCGGCGGCTGACGTACGTTCGGGCTCATGGCGACGATCGGTGAGCCGCCGGTGGTCGACGACGGTGCGGTCGTCGCGCCCGCGCCCGGACCCAGGGCGACGGACGGCCTCGTGCTGCACGTGGCCGCCTCGATCACGAGCGGCCGCCGCCGCGGGCACTACGCCGCGGTCGTCGCCAACGCCGGCACGCAGGACACGGAGGCGGCGCTGTCGGTGCAGTCGCCGGAGGGCGGCGTGCGCGCGCACGTCGATCCCCCGGTCGTGCGGTTGCGCCCGGGCGAGCACCGCAGCGTCGACGTCGTCCTGCGCCCGCGGCGACCGCGCCTCGCCGGCGACGAGATCGAGCACGTCGCGACGCTCCGGGCCCGCGGCGACGGCGACGAGCGCCCCGCGACGTGCACGCTCGTCTTCGTCCAGGAGCGGCGCGTCCCGCTCTGGGGCTGGGCGCTGCTGCTCGTCGCGATCGCGGCCCTGGCCGCGGGCGTCACGCGGCTGCCCGAGCGCGTGAGCGTCCCGCCCGTCGTCGGTGCGACCGATGCCGCCGGAGCCGAGCGCGCGCTGCGCGACGCCGGGCTGCGGCTCGACCCGCGGCTGCGCTCGCGGACCGCGACGGGCGTCGCGCCCGGGACGATCCTCGACCAGATCCCGGCGGCCGGAACCCGCGTGCGCGGCGGCGAGCGCGTGGCGCTGCTCGTCGCGGTCGCCGCCGAGCGCTCGGTGACGCCGCAGCTCGACGGCCTGACGGCGGCGCGCGCGGCGGCGGTGCTGCGCGCCGCGGGGCTCACCGCGGGGCCCGTCCTGCCCGAGCGCGCGGACCCGTCGGCGGTCATCGCAAGCCAGCTACCCGCCGCGGGCCGGCGCGTCCCCGCCGGCACCGCCGTCACGATCTTCGTCCGCGCTCGCCGTGCCGCGGACCCGGCAGCGGGCGCCGCGCCGGTGAGCGTCGAGGACGTGAAGGTGCCGGCCGTGGACGGCCGCTCCGTGAACGAGTACGCGCGCGCCGTCGCCGCGGCCGGGCTCGTGCCGAAGGTCATCCGCGCGGTCGACCTCGCGCCCGTCGGCGCGCTCGTCGGCGTCCGGCCGCAGGCCGGCGCGCCGCTGCAGGCGGGCGAGCCGGTGCGCCTGCTCGTCTCCGCCGGCGTGCCGCGCCTGGCGTTCGACACGGGCTCCGTCGTGCGGCTCTTCGACCCGCGCGGCGGGCGAACGGTCCGCGAGGCGTCGCCGCCGGCCGGCAACGCCGTCGAGCCGTCGTGGTCGCCGGACGGCCGGCGCGTGCTCTACCGCGTCGGGCGCCGCCTGCTGCTCGTCTCGGCGCGCCTCGGCGACCGCGGGCGCGTGCTGTACGCGGGCGACGCGAAGTACGCGGCGGCGACGTTCGCGCCCACGACGTCGGCGAGCGTCCTCGCGCTCGTGCGCCGCACCGGCAGCGACGGCGACCTGTGCTTCGCCGCCGTCGGCGCCGGCGAGCTGCGGCCGCGCTGCGTCAGCGACCCGCGCTGGGACCTCGGCCGGCAGATCTCGTGGCGGCCCGGCGGCCGCGAGCTGCTCGTCTTCGGCGTGCGCCGCGGCAGGCCCGGGACGTTCGGGATGCTGCGCTACCGCAGCGCGCGGCCGTACTCGACGAACCCGCGCGACTGGCGCGGGCGGATCGTCACCGACACCTCCGCCGCCGGGCGCGGCGTCATCTCCGCGAGCTACGCGCCCAACGGCACCGACGTGGCGCTCGTGACGAACGCCGGCCTGCCGCGCTTCCAGCTGCTGATCACGCGCACCGACGACCTCGGGGACCCGCGCGCGCGGGCGCTTCCCGTGCGCGCGTGCGAGGCCGCGTGGCGGCCGGACGGCGAGGAGATCGCGGTCGTCCAGAGCGACGACGCGTGCAGCCGCCCGGTCGGGCAGGTCGTGCGGCTCTCGCCGCGCGCGCCGCGCCGCACGACGACCGTCGCAAGCAGCGGCCGCCACCCCGGCTACCAGCCGCTGACCTACACGGGCCCGAGAGGCGTGTCGTGACGCTCGCGACGTGCGGCCTGCTCGCAGCCCTCGCGGCGACCGGGACGCTGGCGTTCGCCGGCGTCGTAGCCGCCCAGGCGCCGCTCGCCGGCGCGGCCGCGGACGCGGACGCCGCGCCCGCCGCCGGCGCTCCCGAGCCGCTGTGGGTCCCGGACCCCGAGCCCGACGTCGTCGCGCCGGCCGCAGATGCGCCCGCGACGGAGATCGCGCCGGCGCTCGTCGCGCAGGTGACGGCGCAGGCCGCGCCCGACCTCGGCGACCCGCGGCGCATCGCGATCGCGCACTGGATGGCCCAGGGCGCGATCGACGCCGGCCTGCCCGGCGAGCTGCCGGTCATGGCGGCGCTCACCGAGTCGGGCCTGCGCAACCTCGCCTACGGCGACCGCGACAGCGTCGGCTACTTTCAGATGCGCAGCGGGATCTGGGACGGCGGCGCGTACGCCGGCTACCTCGCGCGCCCCGAGCTGCAGCTGCGCTGGTTCATCGACCGCGCCCTCGGCGTGCGGGCCGCGCGGGTGGCGGCGGGCGACGCGTCGTTCGGCGCCGATCCCGCGCAGTGGGGCGACTGGATCGCCGATGTCGAGCGCCCCGCCGCCGCCTACCGCGGCCGCTACGCCGAGCGGCTCGACGCGGCGCGGGTGCTGCTCGCCGCTCCGGCGCGCGCGCTGGCGCCCTTCGAGCTCGCGCTCACCGTCGACGGCTCACCCGCGCCGGCCGCCGGGCCCGTGACCGACCCGCTCGTCGCGCGCGCCGTCAGCGATCCGCGGATCGAGCTCGCCGCTGAGCCGCGCGAGGACCTGCTCGCAGGGCGGATCGATCCGCGCCTCGTCGACGTCCTGCTGCAGGCGGCCGAGCGCACCCCGATAGCGATCAGCGTCCTGCAGACCGGCCACTCCTACCTCACCGCCGGCGGCTCGGTCTCCAATCACGTCTTCGGGCGCGCGGCGGACATCTCGAGCGCCGGCGGGTCGCCCGTGACCCCGGGCAACGAGGCCGCGCGCGATCTCGCGCTCGCGCTCAGCCGGCTGGACGTCGCGATCCGCCCGACCGAGATCGGCAGCCCCTGGGACATCGGCGGCGACGCGTACTTCACCGACGGCGACCACCAGGACCACCTGCACGTCGGCTTCGACGATCCGCTCGCGGTCGCGACGAGCGCCGCGGCCGACACCGTCGCCCAGGCCGCGGCCGAGGTCTCCGGCGCGGCGGCGCCCGCGCCGCCGCGGCGGCCCGGCCTCGAGCCCGCCGAGCCGCGTTTCGACGTCGACGACGATGCGCCGGCGAATCGGTCCGGCGAGCGCGCGGAGCCCCGCTTCCGCGCGACGGAGGTCACGCCATGAGGCGCCTGTCGATCCTCGCCGCCGCCCTTGGCCTCGTGCTGCTGGCCGCCCCGCCGGCGCACGCGGTGACCGGCGGCTGTGCGGGCAGCGCCGTGACGATCAACGTCGTCGGCGGCGACAGCGTCGCGATCGCGACCCCCGATGCCAAGACCGTCGCCGTCACCGGCATCCCGAACATCGTCTGCGTGCCGGACATCACGTCGATCCACGTCATCGGCGACGGCGGGGCCAGCACCGTGAACTTCGGCGGCGTGCTCGCCGTGCCGGTCACCGCCGACCTCGGCGCCGGGATCGACACGTGGAACACCGTCAGCAGCGTGCCCGTCGGCCCCATCAACGGCGACGCCGACGGCGACATCCTCGTCGGCGGTCCCCAGGGAGACCAGCTCAACGGCGGCGCGGGCGGCGACACGATCACCGGGCAGGGCGGCGCCGACGCGATCAACGGCGGGGCCGACGACGACGGGCTGCGAGGCGACGGCGGGATCGACACCGTCCACGGCGACGCCGGCAACGACACGATCGTCGAGACCGCGGCCCAGAACGACGTCGTCGACGGCGGCGGCAACGGCAACGATCGCGACCTCCTGACCTACGCCGGCGAGATCGCGGGCATCGTCGTGAACTTCAGCGCCGCGCCGACGCCGGTCCCGACCGACACCGCGACGAACTTCGAGGACGCGACCGGGGGCACGGGCTCGGACACGTTCGTCGGCGACGCGACCGACAACGTCCTGACCGGGGGCGGCGCGCCGGGCGTCGACACCGTGTCCTACGCGAACCGGACGAACGCCGTCACGGTGACGCTCGAGAGCGGCGCCGACGACGGCGAGACCAACGAGAACGACAACCTCGTGCAGATCGAGAACGTCACGGGCGGCAGCGGCGACGACACGTTCACGGGCCAGGTCGCGGTGCTCGCCAACGTCTTCCGGGGCGGCGCGGGCGACGACGAGGTGTCCTACGCCAACCGCGGGGCGCTCTCGCCGGTGACGGTCACGCTCGAGAACGCGGTCCTCGGCAACGACGGCGCCAACGGCGGGGGGGAGGGCGACAACCTCGTGGACATCGAGGACGTCACGGGCGGCGCCGGCGCCGACACCTTCACCGGGACGGCGGCCTCCGCGCCGAACGACGTCGACGGGGGCGCCGGCTCGGACACGATGTCCTACGCGAACAAGCTCAGCGGCGTGACGGTGACGCTCGCGAACTCCGCCACGGCCAACGACGGGGTCGGCGGCGCCGCGGAGGGCGACAACCTCGCCAACATCGAGAACGTCAGGGGCACGGCGCTCGGCGACACGTTCACCGGCGACGCCGCGGTGACGGCGAACGAGTTCGACGGCGGCACCGGCGGCGTCGACACGGTGCTCTACGTCAACCGCAACGTCGACATCGTCGCGCGCCTCGACGACATCGCCAACGACGGCGCGAACCTCGGCGCCGAGGGCGACAACCTCGTCGACATCGAGAACGTCACCGGTGGCAGCGGGAACGACACGTTCGTCGGCGACGCCGGCGTCGAGCCCAACCACATGATCGGCGGCGCCGGGTCGGACACGATGTCCTACGCGAACAAGGCGACCGGCGTGACCGTGACGCTCGAGGACGCCGTGACCGGCAACGACGGCGTCAACGGCGGCGCCGAGGGCGACAACCTCGAGGACATCGAGAACGTCGTCGGCAGCCCCGGCGACGACACGTTCACCGGCGAGCCGGTGTCGGCGGCCAACAGGTTCGACGGCGGCAGCGGCGGCTCTGACACCGTGACGTACGCCAACCGCGGCACGACGCCGATCACCGTGACGCTCGACGGCGTCGCCAACGACGGCGCCACGGCCCCGAACGAGAACGACAACCTCGTCAACATCGACAACGTCACGGGCGCCGGTGGCGACGACTCGTTCACCGGCGAGGCGGCGGCGAACGCCAACCGGTTCGACGGCGCCGGCGGAGTGGACTCCATGACGTACGCCAACCGCGACGCGACGCCGCTCATCGTGTCGCTCGACGACGTCGACGCGCCGAACGACGGCGTCGCCGGCGAAGGCGACAACCTCCTGAACATCGAGCGGGTCGCCGGCGCGGGCGGCGCCGACTCGTTCTCGGGCGACACCGGCGCGCTGGCGAACGTCTTCGACGGCGGCGGCGGCTCGGACACGATGTCCTACGCGAACAAGGGCGCGGCCGGCGTCCTCGTGACGCTCGACGACAACGCAGGCGACGGCGTCAACCTCGGCGGCGAGGGCGACAACCTCGTCGACATGGAGAACGTCGTCGGGACGGACGGGATCGACTCGATCGCCGGCAACGCGGAGGCCAACGACCTGCGCGGGGCGGGCGAGGGCGACACGCTCGACGGCCTGGCGGGCGCAGACCGGCTCACCGGCGGCGACGGCGTCGACACCGTCAACGGCGGCGACGGCGCCGACGTCGTCCTCGACCGCGCCGATCCGCTCGACAACCTCGACGGCGGTGGCGCCGGGGCCGACCGCGACCTCCTGAGCTACGAGCTCGAGACGACGACGGGCGTGACGGTGAACCTCAGCGGCTCGGCGGTCCCGCCCGCCGGCACCGACAACGCGACGAACTTCGAGGACGTCACGGGCAGCACGCTCGCCGACACGATCGCCGGCACCGCCCAGCGCAACGTCATCACGGGCAACGGCGGGGTCGACACGGTGACGTACGCCGATCGCGGGGTGCCGGTGTCCGTCACGCTCGGCAACGCCGTCGCCGACGAGGGCGCCGCGGGCGAAAACGACGAGCTCGTCGGGATCCAGAACGTCACGGGCGGCAGCGTCGGCGACACGTTCGTCGACGCGGCGGCGGCACAGGCCAACCGCTTCGACGGCGGCCCCGGCGTGGACTCGATGTCCTACGTCAACAAGGGCGCCGCCCCGGTCGACGTCGTCCTCGACGTCGGGGCCGGCGACGGCCCGGCCGGCGAGGGCGACGACATCGTGAACATCGAGAACGTCACGGGCGGCGCGGGCGACGACGCCTTCACCGGCAACGCCGCGGCGAACGTCGTCACGGGTGCTGCCGGGTCCGACACGATGCGCTACGCCGACAAGACCGCCGACGTCGTGGCGACCCTCGACGGGATCGCCAACGACGGCATGGACGGCGGCCTCGAGGGCGACGACCTGCAGGGGATCGAGAACCTCACCGGCGGCGCGGGCAACGACACGTTCACCGGCGACGCGGGCGCCAACGTCTTCGAGGGCGGCAGCGCCGGCTCGGACACGGTCACGTACTCCGACCGCGGGGCGCTGGAGACCGTGCTCGTGAGCCTCGACAACGTCGCCAACGACGGGCGGCCGCTGCCGCTCCCGGCCGAGGGCGACGACGTCCGGACCTCGATCGACAACGTCGTCGGCGGCGCCGGCCCGGACACGATCAGCGGCAGCGCGACGGTCAACAGGCTCGACGGCGCCGGCGGCGCGGACATCGTCTTCGGCGGCGCGGACGCCGGCGACACCCTCGTCGGCGGCGCGGATCGCGACGTCCTGACGTACGCCGACGTCCCCGCCGGCACGAGCGTCACGATCAACGTCAGCGGCTCGGGAGCGCCGCCGGCCGGAACCGACAACGCCGGCGAGTTCGAGGTCCTCATCGGCGGCGACGGCAACGACACGATCACCGGCAACACCTCGGCCAACGTCCTCAGCGGCGGACCCGGCATCGACACGGTGACCTACCTCGACCGCGGCTCGCAGCCCGTCGCGGTGTCGCTCGACGGGCTCGACAACGACGGCGCCGCTGGCGAGACCGACAACGTCGTCAGCATGGAGAACGTCGTCGGCGGCGGCGGGGGCGACACGCTGCGCGGCAACCAGGCCGTCAACAGCCTCCAGGGACTCGGCGGCGACGACGTCGTCGTCGGCGGCGGCGGCGACGACGTCCTCGACGGCGGCGCGGGCGGCACCGACACCGTCTCCTACGACGATCGCAGGCCCGACGAGTCCGTCCGCGTGACGTTCAACGGCACGTCGGACGGCAGCGGCGGCGGCGCGGGCGAGCAGGACACGATCTCGAACTTCGAGCGCCTGGCGGGCGGCGCGGGCGACGACGAGCTCATCGGGTCCGATCTCGGCGACGTCATGAACGGCGCCGGCGGCGCCGACACCGTCACCGGCGGCGACGGCAACGACATCCTCTCGGGCGACGCCGGGCCCGACCGCGTCTTCGGCGGTTCGGGCACCGACGCGCTCTCCGGCAACGACGGCAACGACCGCCTCGACGGCGGCAGCGACGCCGACGGCTTCGACGGCGGCGACGGCGACGACGACATCAACGCGTTCGACGGCACGAGCGAGAACGTCGTCTGCGGCGCCGGCACCGACCGCGTCGACCACGACCTCGTCGACACGTTCAGCGCCGGCGACTGCGAGCTGCCCTTCCTCGTCGGCTTCACGCCGCCGGCCTTCGTCCTGGACCCGCGCTCGCGCGACCGCGACCGCGACGGGACGTTCGCCGGCGCCGACTGCAACGACCTCGATCCCGCGATCCGTCCCGGCGCCCCGGACATCCCGGGCGACGGGATCGACGAGAACTGCGACGGCGCGGATGCCTCGTACCCGCTGCTGACGACCGACTTCAGGTGGGGCTTCTCGAAGGCGCGGATCGGGACGCGGCTGCGGATCCTCGAGCTGCGCAAGGTGCCCGCGGACACGAAGATCGAGGTCCGCTGCCGCTCGAAGCGCTCGCCCGGCTGCGTCTTCAAGGTCCGCACGCGCACGATCCCGGCGCGCCGGGCGAAGGTCTCGATCCGCGGCTACTTCGGCGAGCGACCGCTGTCGGCCGGCGCCACGATCGAGGTGCGGGTGTCGGCGCCGAAGACCGTGGGCCGCTTCATCTCGTTCACGATGCGGCGCGACAAGCGTGCGCCGAAGCCCGTGCGCCGCTGCCTGGCGCCGAACACGACCGACGTGGTGACCTGCCCGTGAGGCGCGTCCTCGGTGTGCTCCTCGTGGCGGGCGGGCTGCTGTCGCTGCCCGCGATCGCGAGCGCGCAGACGGTCGCGCCCCCCTACCAGCTGGACCCGAACGGCGTCAACGCGATCACCGTCAGCCCGACGGCCGTCGGCTCGACGCTCGTCGTGCAGGTCGAGAAGGTCGGGCTCGACATCGAGTTCGCTCCTGCCGCAGCGGATATCGACGGTGCCCTGGCCGGCGTGTGCAACAACACCACCGTCCCCGGCCGGACGACATGCACGGCGCTCTCCGTCTCGTCGCTGCTGCGACTGCAGGGGGCGGCGCTGGAGGTCCGCGTCAGCGGTGTCGCGACGGCGCTCCTGCAGGCCGTCGGCGGCGGCGCCAACGACATCATCTCCGTCGCCGGCGGCCCGGTCACGACGCTCGAGCTCGCGACGGGCGCGGGCGCCGACTCGGTGCGGATCGGCGCCGGCGTGACCGCGCTCGCGGCGGCCGTGCCCGACGTCGGAGACGACCGCTACGTCATCGAGAGCACGACGCTCGCCGGGACCCTGGCGCTCGGGCCGGGCGCCGACGTCGCCTCGTCGGTCGCCGAGGCCCTGACGCTCGACGGGGCCGGCGGCGACGACACGCTCAGCGGCGCCGGCCCGCTCGACGGCGGCGCCGGCAGCGACGTCCTGAAGCCGACGCGCATCGACAAGGCAGCCGCCGGCGGTGCCGGCGACACCGATCGCCTGAGCTTCGATCTCATCGGCTCTGACCTGACGCTCACGAAGTCCGGCACCGACGTCGGGGTCGGCGGAGGGGTCGCGAAGTCGGGCATCGACGTCCTCGAGGGCGGCCAGGGCAATGACCGGCTGTCGGGCGACGGCAACAGGGACGTCCTGCTCGGCGGCCTGGGCAACGACGAGATCACCGGCCACGGCGGCGGCGACACGCTCGACGGCGGCCCTGGGTCGAACACCGTCCGCTACGACGACAGCGCCGGCCCCGTGGACGTCGACCTCGCCGCAGGCACCGGCACGCGTGGTGCCGTCGACCGTCTCACGGCCTTCCGCCGCGTCATCACCGGCGACGGCAGCGACACGGTCAACGGCACGACGGCCGACGAGGTCTTCGTGCTCAACGGCGGCGACGACGTCCTCAACGCCGGTCCGGGCGACGACGGCATCGAGGGCGGGCCCGGCAACGACGTCCTCCGCGGCGGGCACGGGCGCGACGTGCTCGACGGCGGCGACGGGCGCGACACCGCGACCTACGACGAGCGGACCGCGAGCGAGCCGCTGACGATCACCCTCACGACCCCCGGCGACGACGGCGCGGTCGGCGAGAACGACACGCTCGCCGGGATCGAGGACGTCGTCGGCGGTGCGAGCAACGACGTGCTGAGCGGCGACGACGGGGCCAACGCGCTCATCGGCGGCGGCGGCCTGAACACGATCGACGGCGCGGGCGGCGACGACCTGCTCGTCGGCGGCGACTTCCGCGACGTCATCGTCGGCGGGCCGGGCCGCGACCAGCTCATCGGCGCCGGCGACGACGACTCGCTCAACGCGTTCGACGGCGAGGGCGACAGCGTCGACTGCGGCCCGAGCACCGACGACGACGCGCAGGTCGACGCCGTCGACGCGGTCGCCGGCTGCGAGTACTCCCGTCGCGGCGACGTGCCGGTCCCGATCGACGCCGACAACGACGGCAGCGTCGCGGGCTTCGACTGCAACGAGGCCGACCCGGCGATCCACCTCGGCGCGCGGGACGTCCCCGGGGACGGGATCGACCAGGACTGCGACGGCTTCGACGAGCTGCAGCCGCTCGCCGACGGCATCTTCGTGCTGGGCTACCGGCCGGCGAACCGGCGCATCACGAGCCTGCTCGTCACCGACCTCGCCGCCGGCAGCAAGGTGACCGTCATCTGCAAGTCCGCGAAGAAGACCGGCTGCCCGTTCAAGCGCGCCGAGCGCCGGCTGAAGGCCCGCGCGACGCAGATCGCGCTGACGACGGCGCTGCGGCGGCGCGTCCTGCCGGTCGGCACGACGCTCGAGCTGCGCATCAGCGCGCCCGGCAGGATCGGCAAGGTCCGCCGCTACACGATGCGCCGCCGCGGCTCGGCCCCGCGGTCGCAGGACCTGTGCCTCCTGCCGCGCGCCACGTCGGCGCGCAAGTGCCCCGCCGACGTCGGCTGAGAACCGGCGCCGCCGGCGTCAGATGATGCCCTGGCGCACCGCGCGGGCGATCGCCTGCGAGCGGCTGCGGGCGCCGAGCTTCACGACGACGTCGCCGAGGACCTTCTTGACGGTCCGCTCGCTGTAGTGCAGCTCCTCGCCGATCTCGCGCGTCGGCAGCCCGTCGGCCACGAGCGAGAGCACCTGCTGCTCGCGGTCGGTGAGCCCCGGCCCGACCGCCACCGGCGGCAGCGCATCGGGAACCTTCGGGTACGTCGCGAGCATCATCGTCGCGCCTGCCGCCACGGCCCGCAGGCTCAGTCCGAGCCGCTCGGCCGTGAGGTCCTCGCGCACGAGCGCCGCGACGGCGCCGGCGTCGACCATCTGCGCCAGGCGCTCGATCTGCGCTTTGCCGGCGAGCGCGACGACGCGCGTGTCGGTGAAGTCCAGGACGTTGGCGACGAAGTCGCCGGCCCCGTCGATCGTCGCGTCGACGAGCACGACCTCGGCTTCGCCGAGCGCCGGGTGCGCCCACGCCTCTGCGACGGAACCGACGGACTCCACACGCCCGATCCCGTCGAATCCCTCGAGGCAGGAAACCAACCCCTGCCGAAATACCGCATGCCCTTCGACCACCATCACATCCGTGATTCGCCGGCTCATAGCTGCCCCTATGTCCTGTCCCTATCCCCGGTCTGACTGCAGGTCACCGCAGACAGGCCTCCTCAGTGCAACATCCCGCAGCCGGGGCGAGCTGTCAAGCGTCGTTCACCGTGAGTCGCCGCGATGGGCGATGCGCAGCACCCGGAAGTCCCCCGCACGGCGGACGGCGAGGCCGACCTCGAGAATGACATCGGGACCCGCGCCCGTGGTGGCGCCGGCGGCGCCGTTGCCCGCCTCGCCGGGGTCGCAGCGCACGAAGAAGGCCTGCGACGGGGTGTCGCCGTGGAGGGCGCCCGAGCGCCACCACCCGCTGAGAAACGACGTGACGATCGTCTGCAGCTGCTCGCGCCGGCGGTCGTCGTCGGGCTCGTCGAGGGCCCAGCGCGTGCCCTGCGCGATCGATGCGGCGATGTGGCCGACGATCCGCTGGCGATGCAGGTAGCGCAGCTCGGGATCGGCCGACAGCGTCCGGGCGCCCCACGCGCGCAGCTCCGGCCCGGGCCACGCGCGCAGGCAGTTGACGCCCGCGCGGTTGAGGCGGTGCTGCTCGGCCGCCGTGAGCTCGGCGGCGGGGCCGTCGGCGGCGATGAGCGCCTCCGACGTCGGCGCGCGATGCGGCCCGCCGCGGCCGTCGACGCGCGCCCACATGCCCGCGGCGTGGCCGCAGGGCGGGGCTGCGGTCGTCAGGCCGGAAGCCGGGTCGGAGACCTCCAGCCAGGGATAGTAGGAGGCGGCCGTCGGCGAGTCGATCCGCGACTGTGCGCGCCATGCGAGCGCCTCCTCGGCGTCGAGCCCCGGCGGCGGGTCGACGAGCGCGACGCGGCCGACGACGCGCTGGCAGGAGGCGACGAGCTCGCGCTGGACGATCGCTGCGTCCTCCTCACCACCCGTGAGCGCGTGGGCGTCGGGCACGGCGACGGCCGTCGGCTCGTCGATCGCGGCGATCGCGGCGAGCGCGGTGACGGCGCCCGCGGCCGGAGCATCGCCGGGGCGGCCCTCGTTGCGCGCGACCCAGCACGCGCGGCCGCCGTTGCGAAAGAAGCCGCGCACCGCGTGGGCGAGCTTCGCGTTCGTGGCGAACGGCCCCGACTGCGTCCGCGCGGGGTCCGAGAAGCTCGCCGCGAACTGCTCGAAGGACTCCACGCGCACCGGCTCGGCGATCGGCCCGCCCGGCGCGAGGCCGACGAACGCGGCCGTCGAGGACGGCAGCGAGTGGATCCGCCGCTCCGCGAGCGGCAGCGCGCCGAGCGATTCGCCGGTCATGCCGGCATCCCCGTTCATCGAGTCATTCTCTGGCCGCCGCGGATGGCTGTCCATGTCCGAGTGGGCGATCCTCGGCGCCGCAGGCTGCCCGGTCGTGCCCGATCGTGCGCCCTTCCGCCCTTGCCGCCGCGCGTGTCCGCGCGATGTGATCGCCAGCGTGCACGAGCAGTCCCCGGCGCCGGCGCCAGTCTCGCCCGAGGTGGAGGCCCAGGCGCGCGCGCTTCGCGGGCGCGGCGTTCCGCTGGAGCCCGGCAGGCGCGAGTCGCTCGAGCGCGAGAGCGGCCGTCTTCTCGGCCACGTGCGGGTGCATGACGACGAGCTCGGCAACGCGCTCGCGCGGGCCGTCGAGGCACGCGCGGTGACGGTCGGCGGCGACATCGCGCTGGCGGCAGGCGAGGCCGGCAGCGCTCCCGGCGTCCTCGAGCACGAGCTCGCCCACGCGATCCAGCAGACCGGGACGCCCGCGCAGGGCCCGCTCGTGCTCTCCTCGCCGGGCGACGCCGTCGAGCAGGATGCGGTCGCGCTGCTGCCGAGGGGCCCCGATGGCGCCTGAGGCCGACGACGGGCGCGTGACGCTCCTCGCCGTCGCCGAGCGCGTCGCGGCCGTCGCCGGGATCGCGGCCGAGCTCGAGCCGTTCGACCTCCAGGCCGGCGACGGCGCGGTCGCCTCGCTGGAGGATCGTTTCGAGCTCGCAGCCGCGCGCCTCGGCCTCGACGACCTCGAGCGCGCCGTGCTCGCGGCGGCTGCGCTGCGCGAGATCTCGCCGCAGCTCGGCGACGCGCTCGCCCAGCTCGCGGCGCCCGCGCCCGCAGGCGCGGCGACGCCGCGCGCGCTCGCCCGCCTGCTCGCCGGTCCCGGCGTCTCGCTCGCCGACGTGCTCGGGGCGCTCGGGCCGCAGGAGCGCCTGCGCCGCCTCGGCGCGCTGCGCTTCGCCCCCGCGCCCGAGGGGGCCGCGCTGGCCGACCGCCCGCTCGCCGTCGCCGACCGCCTCGCCGCGCTGCTGCTCGGTGCCGCGATCGACGATCCCGCGCGCGCGGGTCGGCTGCGCCGCAGCGCGCCGCCGCGGCTGCCGTTCGGCCGCGCCGGCGCGATCGCGCGGCTCGCCGGCCTGCTGGGATGCAGCCCGCGACCGGTCGTCGCCGTGCACGGGCCCGACGCGGCGCTGGCGATCGGCCACGCCGCGGGGCAGGGGCTGCTGCACGTCGCCGCCGCCGAGCTCGCAAGCGGGGAGCTCGCGCTCGACGCCGTGCTGGCCGCGACGCTCGAGCGGCGCGTCCTCGTCGTCGACCGCCTCGGCGACGTGCAGCCCGCCGACCGCGTCGCGCTGCCCGATCGCATCGCGGCGCTGCCGGGCGTCGTGCTCTGCCTCGCGGGCCCCGACGAGCTCGTCGCGCTCGACCACCTGCCGGTGCTGGCGCTTGCCGTCGCGCTGCCGCCCGCCGCCGAGCGCGCCGCGATGTGGTCGGCGGCGCTCGACGGCGCGGAGGTCGCGACCGAGATCAGCGCGGCCTACCGGCTGGCGCTCGGGCGGATCGCCGACGGCGCCGCGCTGGCGGGCGCGGTGGCCGCCGCCGACGGTCGCGCCGAGATCGCGCGCGCGGACCTCGAGCTCGGCGCGCGCGCCGTGTCGGTCTCGAGCCTCGGCGAGCTCGCCGTCGCGATGCACGGCGAGATCGGCTGGGAGGACCTCGTCCTGCCCGAGCGCCCGCTCGCGCTCCTGCGCTCGCTCGCGGCGTTCCTGCGCCACCGCGATCTCGTCCTCGACGACTGGGGCTTCGGGCGCCGCGCCGGCCGCGCGCAGGGGCTCGTCGCGATGTTCGCCGGCGACTCGGGCACCGGCAAGACGCTGGCCGCGCGCGTCCTCGCCGAGGAGCTCGGGCTCGAGCTCTTCCGCATCGACCTGGCGACGATCGTCTCGAAATGGCTGGGGGAGACCGAGAAGAACCTCGAGCGCGTCTTCGCCGCCGCGCAGAGCGCGAACGCCGTGCTGTTCTTCGACGAGGCCGACGCGGTGTTCGGCCGCCGCAGCGATGTCCAGGACTCCCACGATCGCTACGCGAACCTCCAGACGTCGTTCTTGCTGCAGCGCATGGAGCTCCACGACGGCCCGGTGATCCTCGCGACGAACATGCGCGGCAACATCGACGACGCCTTCCTGCGGCGCATGGACGCCGTCGTCGAGTTCCCGTTCCCGGCGGCCGAGTACCGCCGCCGCCTCTGGGACCTGCTGCTGCCCGAGCAGGCGCCGCGCGACGACGACATCGACCTCGACTTCCTCGCCGAGCGCTTCGAGCTCTCCGGCGGCGGCATCCGCAACGCGTCGATCGCCGCGGCCGTGCTCGCGGCCCAGGACGATGTCGCGATCGGGATGGAGCAGCTCGTGCGCGGCGTCGCGATGGAGTACGCGAAGCTCGGGCGGCTGACGCTGGCGGCGGACTTCGACCGCTTCCACGGGCTCGTGCGAAACGGAGCAGGACCGTGAGCGACACGACGATCGACGTCCCGCCGAACACGATGATCGCCGACCTCGACGCCGGCCTGCGCGAACTGCTGCTCGCGCAGCTGCGCCGTCACGGCTTCGACGACATCGACGTCGTCTTCGACACGCCCACGAGCGACTGGGCAGGGCAGCTCACGCGCCCGACGGTCAACCTCTTCCTCTGCGACCTGCGCAAGTCCGCCCAGCCCGGGCAGACCGGTCCCGAGCGCGGGCGCGACGGCGGCCGCGCCAGCGAGCGCCGGCCCGGGATGCGCGTGGACTGCATCTTCGCCGTCACCGCATGGTCGAAGGCGACGGTCGACGAGCACCGGCTGCTGTCGCAGGTGCTCGGCGTCCTCTACGCGTTCCCGATCCTCGACGGGCATCTCGGCGCGCGACTGAACGACGGCTCGCAGCGCTACTCGATCGCCGCGTCGGTCGGCGAGCAGCGCCCCGAGCAGCGCGCCGACTTCTGGCGCTCGGTCGGCGGCGTCTACAAGCCGGCGCTGGACTACGTCGTGACGCTCGCCGTCGAGAGCGGGCACGTCGTCCGGCGCGGCCCCGACGTGCGCTCGGTGGGCGTGCGCGCGACGCTCGCCGAGAGCCCGCGGGCCGGCGTCCAGGAGCTCTTCCACATCGGCGGGATCGTGCGCGGCGAGGACGGCGAGCCGGTCGCGGACGCCTGGGTCACCGTGCCGTCACGGGCGCGCATGACGACCAGCGATGCCGACGGGCGCTTCCGCCTGCCGCGCCTGCCGCCCGGAACGCACGAGGTGCGCGTCCGCGACCGCGACGGCCGCGAGTGCAGCATGGAGCTCGCGGTCCCCGGCGAGCCGCTGGACATCGTGCTCGGAGCGGCCGCCGCCCACCAGGGCTGAGAGGTCTGCCCGAACGGCTGCCCAGCCGCCACTTGGCGTGGCGCCGGGGTCGCAAGAGAGTGCTCGCGACCATCCCTCGAGCAGGAGAGAAGGAGCCCGATGCCCACGACGTACCTGACCCCCGGCGTCTATGTCGAGGAGATCCCCGCAGCACAGAAGCCGCTCGAGGGAGTCAGCACCTCCGTCGCGGCATTCATCGGCCTGGCCCCCGGCGGCCCCGTCAACACCCCGATGCGGATCGCCAACTGGAGCCAGTTCGCCAACCTCTTCGGCGACCCCTCCAATCCCGACGCGGGCCCGTTCATGCAGGACGCGTACCTCGCGCACTCCGTCTACGGCTTCTTCCAGAACGGCGGGACGCTGTGCTGGGTCATCCGCATCGGCGCCGACGAGAACGGCGCCGCGCCGCCGACCCAGGCCGCGCTGCCGGCCGCCGGTGACACGAGCGTCGAGACCCTGCGCGCGGTCGCGCGCGAAGGCATCGAGGGCCCGGTCACGGTCGAGATCGCCGAGGAGGAGAGCGCCCAGCCCGCCGACGAGGCCAAGCCCGAGGACAAGACGTACCGCATCGTCGTCACCGCCGGTGACCAGCGGGAGGAGTTCGACGGCCTGTCGATGAAGGGCCGCTCGAATCTGCGCACGAAGGTCAACGCGGCCTCGAAGCTCATCAAGATCGAGGAGACGGGCGCCGCGCTGCCCGAGGCCCAGCGCGCACCGGCGCCGGGCAAGTACGTGCTGGCCGCTGCGGCCGCGTCCTCCGATCCGCTCACGTCGGGCGACATCGAGGGCGACCCGTCGCGCCGGCGTGGCATCGGCGGGCTCGTCGCGATCGACGAGGTCTCGATCGTCTGCTGCCCGGACGCCGTGACGCTGCTCAACGGCGACGACGTCATGTTCCGCGACGCCCAGGGCAAGATCATCTCCCACTGCGAGTCGCTCGGCGATCGCATGTGCATCCTCGACACGCCGCCGGACCTCATCCCGCAGGACGTGCTCGAGTGGCGCAAGGACACGGCGGGCTACGACTCGAAGATGGCGGCGCTGTACTGGCCGTGGATCGAGGTCATCGACCCGCTCTCCAAGCGGCCGATCATGGTCCCGCCGAGCGGTCACGTCGCCGGCCTGTGGGCCCGCACCGACGACCAGCGCGGCGTGCACAAGGCGCCCGCCAACGAGGTGGTCATGGGCGCGACGTCGCTGGCCTTCCAGCTCACGTCCGTCGAGCAGGGCGAGCTCAACCGGCTCGGGATCAACTGCATCCGCGCGTTCAGCGGCCGCGGGATCCGGGTCTGGGGCGCGCGCACGCTGTCCAGCGATCCGGAGTGGCGCTACATCAACGTGCGCCGGCTGTTCAACTTCGTCTCGCAGACGCTCATGGAGGGGACGCAGTGGTCGGTGTTCGAGCCCAACGACCAGCGCCTGTGGCTGAAGCTGCGCGCGTCGGTCTCGAACTTCCTGCTGAACCTCTGGCGCGGAGGCGCGCTCTTCGGGTCGTCGCCCGATCAGGCGTTCTTCGTGAAGTGCGACTCCGAGACGAACCCGCCAGAGGTCATCGAGGCCGGCCAGGTCATCGTCGAGGTCGGCATCAGCCCCGTGAAGCCCGCGGAGTTCGTGATCTTCCGGCTGAGCCAGTTCATCGACGGCGGCGACGGCGGCGGCGAGGGCGGCGAGTAGCCGCCGCGCCGCAACCCGATCTGTACACCTGAGAACGACGAGAGAGGATCAAACACATGGCAGTCCCTCCGCCTCCGCTGGATGCGAAGTACTTCGACCTGGAGTTCCCGGGCGTCCAAGCGCAGTTCAAGGACGTCCAGGGCGTCTCGATCAGCGTCCCGCTGCACACGTCGTCGACGACCGACGCGCAGGGCCAGCCGCAGCGGCTGCGCACGGCGAGCTCGGTCGAGTACGGCTCGATCACGTGCTCCGCGGGCGCCACCGCCGATCTCGGCCTCGACCAGTGGATCGCGGCCGTCGGCGACAAGGGCCTCGAGGGCAACCTCAAGGACGGCACGCTGACGCTGTTCAACGACGCGAACACCGCGGTCGCGACGTGGAATCTGACGGAGGCCGTCATCACCGGGCTCACCGTCAACACGATCGGCGTCGAGCACGGCGGCCACCTCGACGTGCAGGCGACGTTCGACGTCGCGAAGATCGAGCGCTCGCAGTAGCGGCGGCTGACCCATGCGCACCGAGGTGCCGTTCACGCTCCCGCAGGGCTACGCCGATGCGGCCGGGAGGATCCACCGCGACGGCGTCATGCGACTCGCCACGGCACGTGACGAGATCGAGCCCCTGCGCGAAGCGTCGGTGCGCACGAACGGCGCGTACCTCAGCGTCCTGCTGCTCGCCCGGACGGTGACGCGGCTGGGCGAGCTGCCGGAGATCACCCCGGACCTCATCCAGGATCTCTACGCGGTCGACTTCGACCACCTGCAGCGCCTCTACGAGCGGGTCAACTCCAGCGAGGAGGTGGTCGGCACGGTGACGTGCCCGACCTGCGCCTCCGCGTTCGAGATCGACCTGGCCGGGCTCGAGGACGGTGGCCTGGGGGGATGACACGGCCGTCTCAGCAGGAGCTGATTGCTGAGGCGGCCGAGCTCGCCCGGCGCTTCGCATGGCCGCTGGATGCAGCGCTGGACCTCGAGCACCGCGATCGCCGGCTTCTGCTGGGGGTCGGCGGCGCCGCGGGGCAGGGATGAGCACGGCCGACTCCGATCCTCCGGCCCGCGTTCCGATCGGGTTGCGCGCCTCGCCGCGCGCGCTCGAGCGGCTCGTGGCGCGCGAGCAGGCGCTGGCGCGCTACGCGGCGCCGGCGCTGCGGCGCACGCCCAAACGGGCGGGGGCGCCGCTGCGGCTTGCCGCGGTGATGCTTGCGCCGACGGCCTCGGCCGGGATCGTGCTGCCGCCGATGCCGCCCTCGCACGCGCGTGGGTCGAGTGCTGCCGCGGCCGCGCGCGACGCGCTGGCCGGGGCGGAGCCGGCGGTCGCGCCGGCGCCGCCGGTCGAGCCCGTGGCGGCGCTACCGGCCGCGGTCTCGGCTGATGTCGCGCGCGTCGTGGCGGCGGCTGGGCCGGAGCCGGAGCCGGTCGAGCCGGTCGAGCTCGCCGAGCCGATCGCGCCGGCGCCCGAGGTGTCGGCTTCGGTGGATCCCGTCGCCCCGGAGGGCGCGGACGGGCTCGTGATCGCGCCGCGGCCGAGCCATATCGGCGAGGAGGCCTGGCGCTACCTCGTCGGCAAGACGCACGGCCTCGATCTTTCCGCCGTCCCGATGCTGCCGCCGCGCGAGGGCCCGAAGCGGCCGTCGAGCCCGCGGCGGTCGCGGATCATCGAGGGGACCGGCGGCGAGGCCGCGCGGCCGCACGGCGTCCGGATCAGCCCGCATCCCCCGGCGCCGGCCGAGCCCGCGTCCAAGCCGGCTCGCGCTGCGGTCGCGCCGCGTGCCGATGGGCCGCCGGCCGCGGTCGCGCCGGCAGCGGTGACGGCGCCGGCTTCTGATCCTCCGAGCGCCGCGGTGTCGTCTGACCCTGCTGCTGCGGCGCCGGTGCCGGAGCCGCGTGGCGTGGGTGCGTCCGGGCTGGCGTCAGAGCCCCTCGCTGCGGCCACTCCGGCGCGTCCGGCTGCGAGGACCCCCGAGCCGGCCACTGCGGTGACGCCCGCGCGCCCTGCTGCGGAGACGCCCGCGCGTCCTGTCGCGACGCCGGCCGGCGCACGCGCCGCGGGGAGGCCCGAGCCGCGATCGCCCTCGGCGGCCGCGGCGCGCGCGGCGCCCGATCGGCCGGCTGCTGCATCGCCGCTCGCACCGGCGTCCGGTCCGCCCGCTGCGGTGGCGCCTGAGTCGCCGGGTGCGGTGAAGCCGGCCGAGCCCGCTGCACCGGCGCAGGCGCCGGCCGCTGCCGAGATGCCGCCCGAGCCGCCGGCGGCGGTCACGCCCGAGCCGTCCGCGAGCGCGGCGCCGGATCCGCGCGCCGCCACGGTGCCCGAGCCGCCCGCTGCGCCGGCTGTGCCTGCGCCCGAGCCGCGATCTGCTCCCGCGCTCGATCCGCCTGCTGCGGTGACGGCGGAGGCTCCGGTCGTCGGACGGTCCCAGGCGCCGACCGATTCGCCGGCGTCCGCGGCGCCCGCTGCTGCGCGGCCGACCGGACCCACCGCTCCGCCCGCGCCCGCGGCGCCCGCTGCGCCGCCGACCGCTCCGCCCGCTGCGGCCGCTGCTGCGCCGGCGACTGCCCCGGCCGCTTCGCCGGCGCCCGTGGCGCCGGCCGCTGCGCACGCGACCGAACCCACCGCTCCCTCGGCGTCCGCTGCCGCGCCCGCGACCGGACCGGCCGCTTCGCCGGCGTCCGCGGCGCCGGCTGCTGCCCGCGCGACCGGACTGACCACTTCGCCGGCGCCCGCGGCGCCGGCTGCTGCCCGGGCGACCGGCCCCACCGCGTCGCCGCCCGCTGCTACGCGGGCGATCGGGTCCACCGCTCCGCCGGCGCCCGCGACGCCACGAGCCGCAGGGGCGAGTCGCACCGCGCGTGGCGGGCCGACGCCCGAGCCGTCCGCTGCCCCGCGACCCGCGCCGGCTCCCGCAACCGAGGAGGGCACTTCGCCACCGGCGGCGGTGCCGGCTGCTCCGCCCGACGGGCCCGCCCCTGACGCTCGGCCGGCAACGGTCGAGATGCCGCGGGACGCGCCGGCATCGCCGGCCGTGGCCCCGCCGGCCGTGCCCGCACACGTCGTGGATGAGCTCCGCATCGCGGTCGGCCACGCCCCGGACATGGTGTCGGCCGCTCCCGCCGCACCGACCTCCACCCCGGCTGCGCCAGGGGCGACGCCTGTCGCCGTGCATCGCGCGGAGCCGTCGCGCGCGGAGGGGCCGCACGTCGTCGTGCCGGTCGTCGCCGGTTCGCGTGCGCCGGCGCCCGCGGAGCACCGCGAGCCCTCCGTCGCCCGGTCACCGTCCTCGCCGACGGAAGCCGGCGTAACGCTCCCGGACGATCGTGCCGGCGCTCCACCGGCCGGGCGCGTCCGCTCCGAGGCCGGGTCGACGCCGAATCTGCCGGTCGCGCCGGCCACCGCTGCGGTGCCTTCCGTGCGCCAGTCACCGCCGGCCGATCGCACCACGACGTCCACCGCGCCCGAGCGGGCCGCCCACGAGCCGTCGGCTGTCCGGGATGCGGCCCCCCCGGGGCGCGAAGCGCATGACATGCAGACACAACGCGCCCCGGCCGCGACTCCCGCGCCGGTTCGGAGACTCCCGCCGGCGATCGATGTGACCGACGCCGCCGCACCGTCGGCTGCGGCCGGAGTGCCAGCGACGCCGGCCCGGTCGGTTGCCTGGCATGAGGCTCGCGCCGGCGCGGTCGACACGGCCGCTTCCGGACCGCCGGCAGCGCGGACCGCTTCTCCGGCAGCGGCGGCCGGTTCCGGACCGTCCGCAGCGCGTCCCGGTTCTACTGCACCGGCGGCCGCCGGCGTCGCGTCCCGGCGACCCGCGGCGGCGAGCGGCGACGCGGATTCGGCCGAGAGCGGCGCAACGGCCCCGGCGGTGGCGTCCGCATCGCCGCGCGCAGACCTCCCGCCGCCGCCCGCGCCGGTCGCGGCGCCGCTGTCGCCGCACGCGGCGGCTGTTCGCCCGCCTGCTCCGGTCGTCGCGGCGCCGGGACCGTCGGCTCCGGGCACGCCGGCGGGCGCGCGGCCGGCACCCACGCGCACGGCCGTGCTGGCGGCCTACCAGCAGGCCGCGCGTCCGGGTGCGGCGCTCCCGGCCGCCGCGGCGGCGGTCGCGGCGCCCGCAGCCGCGCCGGCGATCGCGCTCGCCGCCCCCGCGCCGGTCCCGGCGCCCATGCCGCTGATGGCGCCCGCGCCGCTCGCGCGGCTCGTCACCGACGCGCCGCCGATGCAGCCGATCGCCGCCGCGCCGGCGCCGGCACCGGCGCCTCCGCCCGCCCCCGAGCCGCCTGACCTCGACCAGCTCGCCGACTATGTGCTCGAGCGCCTGCGCCACGAGTTGCGCGACGGGCGCGAGCGGCTCGGCTTCCTTCTCGACGACTCCCGATGACGGCGATGGACGAGTTCCCAGACCTGCCCGACGGCCTCGACGACGCCGCGTCGGCCGCCGCGGACGCTGCATCCGGCGCTGCGGACGCCGCATCCAGCGCCGCGGACGCCGCCGCCGAAGCCGCCGGTGCCGCAGCAGACGCAGCCGCCGCTGCCGGCGAGGAAGCCGCTGCCGCAGCGGCCGAGGAGGCGGCGAGCGCAGCCTCGGATGCCGCCGCGGCAGCCGGCGACGCCGCCGCCGGAGCGACGGAGGCCGCGTCCGGGGCGGCGGGCGCGGCGACGGAGGCTGCGAGCGGGGCGGCGGGCGCGGCGACGGAGGCTGCGAGCGGGGCGGCGAGTGCGGCGACGGAGGCTGCGAGCGGGGCGGCGAGTGCGGCGACGGAGGCTGCGAGCGGGGCCGCGAGTGCGGCGACGGAGGCAGCTTCGGGTGCGGCAGCCGAAGCCACGGAGGCTGCCTCGGGCGCCGCCGCCGCGGCGACGGAGGCGGGCGCGGCGGCTGCCGAGGGAGCGAGCAGTGCGGCCACGACTGCCGCCGCTGCCGGCGCGGGCGTCGCTGCAGGCGCCGTGGGTGCAACCGCTGCCGGAGCCGCGGGCGACGATGCGCCGCCCACAGACGCCGAGGCCGCCGCTGCCGAGGATCCCGCCGCCGCCGCGGGTGAGGAGTCCGCCGTCGGCGAGGAGCCCGCCGCGGGGGAGGATCCCGCCGCTGAGGAGCCTGCCGCCGAGGAGGAGCCCGCCGCGGCCGAAGGGGAGCCCGCCGCGGCCGCTGAGGAGGAACCCGCCGCAGCCGCCGGGGAGGACCCCGCTGCAGGCGCCGAGGATCCGCCAGCAGCCGGCGATGCGCCCGCCGCAGACCAGCCGGCCGCGGGCAGCACGGCCGTCGTCGCCGGCGCGCCCCCCGCCTCGCCGCCGCTGAAGCCCCCCGTCGCGCAGGCGTCGGCCGGGTTCACCGTCGAAGTCCTCGGGCTCACGCTGGGGACCTTCGGCTCGCTGCGCGGGCTCGAGGCGCAGGTCGAGGTGCTCGAATACCGCGAGGGCGGCATCAACGACGTCGTGCACCGGCTCCCGGGCGCGATGCGCTACCCGAACCTCGTGCTGTCCCAGGGCCTCACGAGCCGCGCGATCGAGGAATGGTTCGCGCAGACGCGGCTCGGCGCCTCCCGGCACGCGATGACCGTCACGTTCCTCGACTCGGCGGGGGTACCGGTCCGCGCCTGGTCGTTCGCGGACGCCTATCCCGTCCGCTGGACCGGGCCCGTGCTCAGCGCCCAGCAGGGCGGCGCCGTCGCCGCCGAGGAGCTCGAGGTCGTCCACGGCGGCATGACCCCGATGCAGCCATGAGCGAAGACGACGACAAGGGCTTCATCGAGGGCATCGGCGACAAGCTGTTCGGCGGTGGCGGCGGGTCCTCCAAGGGCGGTACGCCGGCTGGTGGCAGACCGGCGGGGACCGGCCCGGGCATCACTCCTGGCGGCGGGCCCGCCGAGGGCGCGCCACCCGCGGCGGACGAGCCCACCGGCGACGCGCCCGGCGGCGGCGAGCCGGAGGCGGCGGCCGAGGACGCGGGCGGCGGTCAGGACGCCGCGGCAGCCGCCGGTTCCGAGGCGTCGGCGCGCGAGGAGCCCGGCCAGGAAGACCCCGCCGACGCCGAGGACGCGCCCGTCGAGGAGCCGCCCGCCGAGGAGCAGCCAGCGGGTGCCGACGAGCCCGCTGCCGAGGGTGAGGCCACCGAAGAGCAAGAGGCGGAGCCTGCTGCGGAGGAGAACTCCGCCGAGGCAGAGGAGCCGGCGGCGGCCGAGGAACCAGTCGAGCCGGACGGGGCCGCTGCAGAGGAGGAGCGCGCCGCCGAGGACGAGCCGGCCGCCGAGGCTGAGGCGGAGCCCGCTGCGGCTGAGGAGGAGCCCGCTGCGGCTGAGGAGGAGCCCGCTGCGGCTGAGGAGGAGCCCGCTGCGGCTGAGGAGGAGCCGGCTGCCGAGGACGTGACGGCCGCCGAGGCTGAGGCGGAGCCCGCTTCGGAGGAGGAGCCCGTCGCTGAGGAGGAGCCCGTCGCTGAGGAGGAGCCCGCTGCGGCTGAGGAGGAGCCCGTCGCTGAGGAGGAGCCCGCTGCGGCTGAGGAGGAGCCCGCCGCGGCTGAGGAGGATCCGGCTGCCGAGGACGATACGGCCGCCGAGGCTGAGGCGGAGCCCGCTGCGGAGGAGGAGCCCGCTGCGGAGGAGGAGCCCGTCGCTGAGGAGCCGACGGCCGAGGAGGACCCTGCCGCCGCTGCAGAAGAGGAGCCAGCTGCTGAGGAGGAGCCGGCGCCGGAAGAGGAGCCGGCGGCCGAGGAGGAGCCGGCGGCCGAGGAGGAGCCTGCGGCCGAGGAGGAGCCGGCGGCCGAGGAGGAGCCTGCCGCCGCTGCTGAAGAGGAACCTGCCGCCGAGGAGGAGCCGGCGGCCGAGGAGGAGCCTGCCGCCGCTGCTGAAGAGGAACCTGCCGCCGAGGAGGAACCTGCCGCGGCCGCCGAGGAGGAGCCTGCCGCCGAGGAGGAGCCCGCGGCCGCTGCAGAGGACGAGCCCGCAGCCGCCGGGCCCGCGCCCGCCGCCGCCGCAGCCGAGGAGGACCCCGCCGCCGCCGCGGAGGAGGATCCGGCCGCCGCCGCCGAGGAGGATCCGGCCGCCGCAGCGGAGGAGGATCCGGCCGCCGCCGCCGAGGAGGATCCGGCCGCCGCCGCGGAAGAGGACCCCGCCGCCGCCGCCGCCGCCGAGGAGGACCCCGCCGCCGCGGCCGAGGAGGACCCCGCCGCCGCAGCCGCCGAGGAGGACCCCGCCGCCGCGGGCGAGGACCCCGCCGCGGGCAGCACGGCCGTCGCCGCCGCAGCTCCGGCGGGAGGCGCACCCGCCGCAGGCGCGCCACCTCCGCCCCCGCCGGCCCCGCCCGCCGCCGAGAGCGCCGCGACCCAGACCTCGAGCGTCCAGCGGGCGAAGCTCGAGATCGACGGCCAGCCCCCGATCGACTGCCTCTTCAACCCCGCTCAGTACGCGATGACGAAGGTCAACAACTACCAGGTGCAGAGCGTCCCGGGCATGAGCTTCGGCACGCCGCAGTTCGTCGGCGGCGCGCCCCGCGAGCTCAACGTCGAGCTGCTCTTCGACGTCACGCTCAGCCAGCCGCCGAAGCCCTCGGTCCGCCCGATCACCGACGCCCTCTTCAAGATGATGGAGGTCCCCGCCGGCGGCGGATCGGCGAGCAAGTCGCCGCCGACCGTGACGTTCCGCTGGGGAGCCTTCGAGTCCTTCAAGGCGGTCCCGACCCGCCTGGACGTCCAGTTCGTCCTCTTCCGCGCCGACGGCGAGCCGGTCCGCGCCTGGACGAAGATGGACCTCCTGCAGGTCGCCGCCGATCCGCGCGCCGGCGGCGGCACGCCCGCCGCCCAGAACCCGACGACCCGCGCGGCGGAGGCCGGCTCGAGCTGCATCCTCTGCGAGGGCGACACGCTGCCCTCGCTGGCCTACGACGCCTACGGCGATCCCACGCAGTGGCGGATCATCGCCCGCGCGAACGACATCCACGACCCCCTGCGGCTGCGCCCCGGCCGCCGCCTGACGATCCCGGAGCGACCCTCGTGAGCGAACTGACCGCCGAATACAAGGTCTCGATCGGCGGCGGCCCGCTGGACCCCGTGCTCGACGCGAGCCTCATCGACCTGCGCGTGGAGACGACGAACGCGCTGCCCGACGTCTGCACGCTGCGCTTCGCCGAGTCCGACCCGAGCGCCGGCACCGAGCTCAAGGTCATCGACAACCCGAAGTTCGCGCTGGGCGCAGCCCTGAAGGTCGCGTTCTCCGCACTCGGGGGAGAGCTCGCCGACGTCTTCGACGGCGAGATCACGACGATCGAGGCGGAGCTCGGATCGCGCAACGGCAGCGGCCCGGTCCTCGAGCTCATCGTCATCGCACACGACCGCTCGCATCGCATGCACCGCAGCACGACGACGCGGACCTTCCGCCAGGTCACCGTCACCGACGTCGCGAAGAAGCTCGCGCAGGAGCACGGGCTCAAGCTCGGCAAGATCGCGCCGATCGGCGGCGAGCCGGCCGAGGTCCTCCACCAGGTCGGCGAGACGGACTGGGCGTTCCTCTCGCGGCTCGTCCGCGGCCACGGCGGCGAGCTGGACGTCGCCGCCGGCGCGCTGAGCATCATCGATCCCAAAGCGGCCAAGGCGCCGGTCATGCAGCTGCAGTTCGGCGAGGGCCTGGAGCGCTTCCGCCCGCGCGTCAGCACGGTCGGGCAGGTCGCGAAGGTCCAGGTCTACGGCTGGGACCCGAAGGCCAAGCGGGAGCTGACCCAGACCGCCGTCGCGAAGGCGTCGACGTCCGTCGAGAACGGCAAGGTCGATTCCGCCGTCGCCGGGACCACCGTGGTCGTCGCCACCTCGCCGGTCTCCAGCAACGGCGACGTCAAGGCGCACGCCGATGCCATCGCCGCACGCATCGGGCACGAGCGCGTGCAGGCCGAGGCCAACACGCCCGGCGATCCGCGGCTCGTCGCGGGCGAGTACGTCGACATCCTCGGCGTCGGCCAGCGCTTCGGGGGCACGCACCGCATCGTCTCCGCCGTCCATCTCCACGGGCCGCGCGGCTACAAGACGCGGATGACGCTCGGCGCGGGCGGCCGTCCCCTCGCCGAGACGATGAACAGCGGCCGATCCGGCGGGCACGGCTTCGCCGACCACCTCGCGATCGCGATCGTCACGAGCAACGACGATCCCGACAAGCTCGGCCGGGTGAAGGTCCAGTACCCGACGCTCGGCGGGCAGGTCGAGAGCGGCTGGGCGCGGGTCGTGCGCGAGGCCTCCGGCAAGGAGCGCGGCAGCGTCGCGATCCCGCACGTCAACGACGAGGTCGTCGTCGGCTTCCAACACGGCGACGTCCGCCGCCCGTTCGTGCTCGGCTGCGTCTTCAACGGCAAGGACACCCCGGGAGCCGAGCTCGTGAAGCAGACGAGCTCGGTCGCGGCGCGCTACCCGCGCGACCTCGACGTCGCGACGAAGGAGAAGGTCCTGCTGGCCGCCGACAAGGGGATCACGGTGACGGCCGCGCAAGGCCCGATCGAGGTGAGCTCCGGCAAGGAGCTCAAGCTCGTCGCGAGCGACGGGGGGCCCCCGAGCGCGCTGACGATCGAGACGACCGGGCAGATCAAGATGACCGGCAAGCAGGGCGTCGAGATCGCGGCGAACGGCCCGCTGAAGATCACGTCGACCGCGCCCGTGACGATCGAGTCCAACGCCGCGCTGCAGCTCAAGGGCTCGGTGGTCCAGGTCCAGGCGACCGGCGTCCTGCAGCTCTCGGGCGCCACGGTGATGCTCGGATGACTGCGCGCCATTGCTCGACCGTCGTGCCGGTGGATTCGCAAGGCGGGTGCTCGCGATGACGGGCCAGCTCGGATCCGGCCTCGCGTTTCCGCTCGGCGTCGACCAGCGCGGCGCGATCGGCCTCGCCGCGGGCGAGACCGACATCGAGCAGGCGATCTCGATCATCCTCGCGACCGCGCCCGGCGAGCGCCCGATGCGCCCGGAGTTCGGCTGCACGGTCCACGACCACGTCTTCGACGTCCTCGACGCCGAGGCCTTCGGCAGCATCGAGAACGCCGTGCGGTCGGCGATCGAGCGCTGGGAGCCGCGCGCGACGATCGTCGCCATCGACTTCGATCTCGACCGCCAGGACGAGGGCTGTCTCGACATCGTCCTGACGTACGAGATCCCGGAGGTGCCCGGGGTGCGCAACCTCGTGCACCCGTTCTACGTCATCCCGGAGGAAGAGCCGGCGGACGAGATTCTCGAAGGGGAGGTCGTGCAATGGTGAGGCTGCCCGAGATCGAGCTCGACGACCGCGGCTTTCAGGAGCTCGTCTCCGAGGCCCGCACGCGGATCGCGCGCCGCTGCCCGGAGTGGACCGAGCACAACGTCTCGGACCCCGGCATCACGCTCATCGAGCTGTTCGCGTGGATGACGGAGATGACGACGTATCGCCTCAACCGCGTGCCGGACAAGATCTACGTCCGCCTGCTCGAGCTGCTCGGCGTCCCGCTGCGCCCGCCGACGCCCGCGCAGACGCACATCCGCTTCCTGCTCTCCGCGCCGCCGATCGAGCCGGTCTCGATCATCGCGGCCGACACCGAGGTCGGGACCGTCCGGACGACCTACGAGGAGTCGGTCGTCTTCGAGGTCGCCGAGAGCCGCGTCGTCGAGCCGCTGGCGCCGGCGGTCTTCGTCGTGCACCGCGACGGTCTCGTCCGCGACATCGCGGTCGACGCCGGCGTCGCGCGCCCGGTCGGCGCCGACCGCGCGGCGTTCTCCGCCGTCCCGCTGACCGGCGACGCGATCCACCTCGGCTTCGAGGACTCGCTGTCGCGCCTGCTGCTGCGGATCGACGTCGAGGCGCAGCCTGCCCGCGGCGCCGGCGTCGATCCGCGGCGCCCCCCGCTGCGCTGGGAGATGGCGAGCGGGGAGCGCCCGGGCGGCGAGCTGATCTGGGAGCGCGTGACCGTCCTCGACGACACGACCGGCGGCTTCAACTTCGGCAGCGGCGAGCTGCTGCTCGAGCTCGCCGGCGACAGCCAGCGGCTTCCGCTCGACGGCCATCGCATGCATTGGCTGCGCTGCCGGGTCGCGTCGCCGCAGGAGGCCGGCGAGGCCGCCTACGAGCGCCCGCCCGAGATCGCGACGATCACGGCGATGCCGATGGGCGCGACGCTCCTGGCCCAGCATGCCGAGCACGTCGACAACGAGGTCCTCGGCGAGAGCGACGGCACGCCGGGGCAGTCCTTCACCGTCCTGCGCCCGCCGATGCTCGCGGCCTCCGACGACGAGTGGCTCGAGGTCCGCGACCCGGTGACCGGCGACTGGCAGCGCTGGGGCGTGCGCGAGTCGTTCGTCGACTGCGGCCCGGACGATCGCTGCTACTCCGTCGACGCGGCGACCGGCACGATCGACTTCGGGCCCGCCGTCCGCCAGTCCGACGGCGCCTGGCGCCACTATGGCGCGATCCCGCCGAAGGGCGCCGCGCTGCGCCTGTCGCGCTACCGCTATGGCGGCGGGCTGCGCGGCAACGTCGCGCCGAACACGCTGACCGTCCTGAAGAGCGGGCCCGCCGGCGTCGCATCGGTGACGAACCCCACCGCCGCGCGCGGGGGCGTCGATCCCGAGGAGCTCGACAGCGTCCGCCTGCGCGGCGCGATGGAGCTGCGCACCCGTCACCGCGCGGTCACCGCCGAGGACTTCGAGCACCTCGCGCGCGAGGCGTCGCCGCGCGTCGCGCGGGCGGTCTGCGTGCCGCCCGACGAGGGCAACGCGATCGCGGTGCGGATCCTGCCGCGCGTGCACCCCGCCGATCGCCGCCTGAGCTTCGACGAGCTGCAGCCGTCGCGCCGGCTGCTCTACGAGGTCGCCGGGCACCTCGACGACCGGCGGCTGCTCGGCGCGATGCTGCAGGTCGCGCCGGTGCGCCTGCGCGGCGTCAGCATCGTCGTCGAGCTGCAGACCGAGCCGCTCGCAGACCTCGTGCGGATCCGCGAGCAGACCCTGCGCGAGCTCTACCGCTTCCTCAACCCGCTCATCGGCGGCCTGCCGGGGGCGGAGGGCACGGGCTGGGAGTTCGGGCGAACGCTGAACCAGGGCGAGCTCTACGGGGTCGTGCACTCGGTGCCGGGCGTCGAGTACGTCCGGCTGCTGCGGATGTACCGTGCCGATCTCGTCGCCGGCCGCCAGGCGCCGGAGCCGGCGGGCTCGCACATCGTCCTCGAGCCCGACGAGACGATCGCGTCGGGCATGCACATCGTCAAGGCCGCGATGCGAGGTACGTGATGGCCGAGGCGCTGCTCGAGTTCTCCGAGAACGGATCCGGCCCGCCGGCCCGGCCGCAGGAGGGTCGGCCGGCCGCGCCGGCGACGGTCTCGGTGCGCCGCCACCTGCGCCACGGCGTCCCCGACATCTACCGCCGCGACGCGGGGGCCCGGCGCGACGATCCGCCGCCCTTCGCGATGCGCTTCCTCGAGGCGCTCGAGGAGGTGCTCGACCCGATCGTCGCGACGCTCGACTCGCTGCCCGCGCACCTCGACGTCGACCTCGCCCCCGAGCACGCGCTCGCCGGGCTGGCGACATGGCTGGGAGTCGACGACGTCGAGAACCTGCCGGCGCACCAGCGCCGCGAGGCCGTTCGCCAGGCGGGCGCGCTCGGCCGCCTGCGCGGGACGCGCGCGGGCCTCGAGCTCGCGCTGACGCTGTTCTTCCCGGATCTCACGCTGCACGTCAACGACCACGGCGGCGTCGTCGTCAGCGAGGATGTCGCGGGCGAGCCGCCGCCCGCCGCGGTCGCGTCCTTCGACGTCGTGTGCGCGCAGTCGCTGCCGCCCGAGCAGCAGATGGCCGTCGCCCGCTGCATCGAGCGCTGGAAGCCCGCGCACGCGAGCTACAAGCTGCGCGTGCGCCGCGGCGAACGCGTCAAGACGCTGCCGGAGGTCCCGCGCGCGCCGCGTGACAGCGGCGAGACACCACCCGAGCTCAGGCCGCCGTTCGACGACGACGAGCCGTGAGCACCGCCGTCACCACCTGCCGCAGCTGCGGCCTGGAGAACGCTCCGGGACGCGACTTCTGCGACCGCTGCGGCGAGTACCTCAGCTGGGCGCCGACGGGCTACGTCCCCGCCGTGCGCGACATCGACGAGCCCGACGAGGCCGCCGCCGACGAGGTGGTGCCGACGGGCTCCGAGGCCGCGCTCGACGATCCGCCGCCCGAGCTGCCGCCGCCGGCGGCGACCGAGCCCGAGACGACGCTCGCCGCGCCGCCGCCGCCGCCGCCGCCGGCGACCGAGCCCGACACGACGCTCGCCGCACCGCCTCCGCCTCCGCCGCCGCCGCCGCCACCGCCGCCCGCGCCGACCGTTCCCGACATGCCCGCCGTCGCCGAGGCTCCCGCGGCCACCGGCGACGCCTCGCTCGTCCTGACGCCGGCCGATCCCGCCGTCGGCGCGGCCGGGGTCCCGTTCGTCGAGGCGGGCGCGACGCTGACGTTCCTCGCGACGATCCGCAACGAGAGCCAGATCGTCGACAACTACGACCTCACCGTCATCGGCCTGCCGGAGGGCTGGGCCGTCCCGTCGCCGGCCGCCGCCTTCCTCGTGCCGCTCGGCTCCGGGCGCGGCGAGAGCGATCAGGCGCTGCGCATCGACGTCACGCCGCCGCGCAGCTGGCGCTCGACCGCCGGCATCTGGACCCTCGAGCTCGTCGCGCTCTCGCGCACGACGGCGACGATCGCCGCCCGCGCGATCGTGCAGTTCGAGGTGCGCCCGTTCCAGGCCTGGTCGGTGGAGGCCGTCCCGCTCGTGAAGTCCGGGCGCCTGCGCGCGCGCTTCCGCGCCGCCGCCCGCAACGACGGCAACGCCGACCAGCAGCTCTATCCGATCGCGATCGAGGACAGCGGCCGCCTGCGGATGCGCTTCGCCGCCGGCCGGATGACGGTGCAGCCGGGCGAGGTGGGCATGGACGTCCTGACGGTGAGGCCGCGGATCCCGCTGCCGGTCGGGCGGACGATCGAGCACCGCATCGGCATCGACGTCCTTCCGACGGCGCCGCAGACCGAGACCGAGCTCACGGCGAAGGAGAAGCTCGCCGCGCGCGCCAAGCAGGAGGCCGCGAAGACCGCGAAGGGCGTGAAGGTCACGTCGAAGGGCGTGAAGCTGCCGAAGATCCGCCCGCCGCGGATCAAGAACCCGCTGAAGAAGCTCAAGCTCGACTCCAGCGCCCTCGCGCGCCTGCGCAGCTCCGGCGACGGCAACGCCCCGGCGACCGCGCGCCAGATCTCATATCGCCAGAAGCCGATCGTCCCGCTGTGGGTCATCGGGCTGCTGCTCCTGCTCGCGATCGCCGGCTACGTCGTCTACGTCCTGTGGCCGCAGAAGACCGAGGTGCCGACGCTCATCGGCGCGAGCGACGCGTTCGTCGCCGAGAAGCGGCTGCGCGCGGCGGGGCTCGAGCTCAGCCAGCCCGCCCAGCAGCGGGCGGACCCCGATGCCGAGCCGGGCTCGGTCATCGAGCAGTCGCCGAGCCCCGGAGCGAAGGTCGACGAGGGCGACAGCGTCACGATCGTCGTCGCCGACGGCGAGGCGAAGGTGCCCGTCCCGCGCCTGGCCGGCCTCACCCGCGTGAGGGCCGACGAGCGCCTGCGCGAGGTCGGCCTCTCGCTCGGGGAGACGCAGCCCGCCGACGCGCCCGACAACTTCGTCGCGCGCAGCCAGATCCCCGACGCCGGGCTGTCGGTCGACCGCGGCACGACGGTGAAGGTCTTCCTCGAGAAGCCGCCCAAGACCGCCAAGGAGAAGGCCGCGGCGGCGAAGGCCAAGAAGGACAAGGCGAAGGGCGGGGGTGGCGGTGGCGGCGGCGGGGGTGGCGGTGGCGGCGGCGCCATCACGATCCCGGAGATCGACGACAAGAGCTCGGCGGACTACAGCGCGGCGCTCGCGAAGCTCGGCCTGAAGCCGAAGCTCGAGTCCGCGATCGGCGCGCCGGCGGGCAAGGTCCTCGCCGTCGACCCGGCGCCGGGCGAGAAGGCGAAGAAGGGCGACACCGTGACCGTCCGCGCCGCGGCCGGCCTTCCGCCGATCGCCGTGCAGACCGAGCGCCTGGTCCTGCTCGTCGACCCCGCCGGCGGCAAGGAGATCGCGCGCCTGCCCGGTGGCGCGGGCCGCGCCTTCGAGCCGGCCCCGGTCCCGGGCACCGACCAGATCGTCTACCGCAGCTCGAGCACCCGCCTCGTCCTCGCCGAGACGAAGCCCGAGGGCCCGGTGCGCACGCTCTACAGCGGTCCCGACGTCCTCGAGCACCCGTCCGTGGCCCCCGACCGCACGACGATCGCGGTCATCCGCCGCGAGGAGGGCGACGGCGATCTGTGCTTCGGACGCATCGACGTCGCCGACCTCGGCCACCTCTGCCTGCCCGACGACGGCTGGGACCTCGACGGCCGCATCGCCTGGCGCGATGACGGCAAGGTCGTGCTCGTGCCGGCCCGCCGCCGCGACAACCCGGCCGTCTTCGGCATCCGGCGCTACCAGGCGCAGCGGGCGTTCGCGCCGCTGCCGGAGTCCTGGAGCGGCAGCACCGCGACGAACGTCGCGACGCCGGGCAAGGGCGTCCTCGCGGCCGCCTACTCGCCCGGCGGCACGCGCGTCGCCGTCGTCTCCAACCTCCAGACCGACCGCTTCGAGGTCGTGCTCGCCGACGTCGACGACCTCGCGCTCTCCGAGCCGAAGGCGACGGGCGCGCCGGCCTGCGACGTCGTCTGGCGGCCCGACGGGCAGGAGCTGTCGGTCGTCGTCTCCGACGATGCCTGCACCCAGCGGGTCGGCGCGGTCGTGCGCTTCTCGATCGGCGCGCCGACGGCCCCGGCGCCGGTCAAGGACAAGGGCACGAACCCGATCTACGCCGCGACGGGCTGATGTTCGACCGCGACCTGCCACCCGGCATCCTGCCCGGCGGGCGCGTGCACCCGGGCGTGACCGCCCGCATCGCGGCGTCCCGGGGCCGCGGTGGCGACCTCGACGCCGGCGTGCGCGACGACCTCTCCGCGCGCCTCGGCGACAGCTTCTCCGACGTGCGCGTCCACACCGATCCGCTCGCCGACGCGCTCGCCCGGTCGGTGCAGGCGCGGGCCTTCACGACGGGCTCGGACATCTTCTTCGGCGCCGGGGAGTATCAGCCGGCGTCGCCCGCCGGGCAGGCGCTGCTCGCGCACGAGCTCACGCACGTCGTGCAGCAGCGGGGAACCCCGACGTCGGGCGAGATGATCGTCACCGATCCGGGCGACGCGACGGAGGCCGAGGCCGAGCGCATCGCGCGGGGAGGCTGACCGCGGGCGGGTCGTTCGGGGTGGCGCCCGGTCCCCGACGCGCTCGCGGCGGGATGTACCTGCGGCTTTGAGGAACAGACGAGGCGCGGGGGCGCGCCGCGCGGTCGCCTCGGGGGAGGGGCCCAGAACGCCCCACATAGCGTCGTTCGGGGGCCCAACCCCCTTCGGAGCGGGGGTTTGGCACCACACGGACGTATGTGGTCTCGTTCAGGCCAAACCCCCCGCGCACAGCAGGCGAACCGGACTCATGCCCTCAAAGCTGCAGGTCGCCGGCGTCGGCAGCACCCAAGCCAAGCAGGGTCACACGAGCGCCGCCTGCACGCATGCCTCCGGACTGGGCGGCTCCGACACCGACAAGCGTCCCGAGGAACACCGTGCCCGGGATCTACAACTAACCGCCGCCCTCGACGATCTCGCCGCCGGGATCGACCGGCGCGGGCGGGGGCGGCTTCGGCGTCGGCGCGGGCTTCGGCGACGGCGCGGGCTGCGGGCTCGGCGCGGGCTGCGGGCTCGGTGCGGGGGGCGTGTCGCCGCCGCCGCCTCCTCCGCCTCCGCCTCCGCCTCCGCCGTCGCCGGCCGGCTTCGGGGCGGGCGTGCCGCGCCCGGCAGCCGCTCGGGGCGCCGGCGCGGGCGGTCCGGCGACGACCGCGGGCACCGCGCGGTCGGCCGCGTCGACGGGCTTCGCGCTCGCCCCGAGGCCGTCGTCGCCGCCACCGGCGAGCGCGCCGCCGGCGAAGAACCCGATCACCGCGGCGACGAGCACGGCGATGCCTGCGATCGCGGCGGTCGGCATGTCAGCTCGCGCTCCCGGGGTAGCCGGCGCGGCCGAGCGCGCCCCGCGCCGCGTTGACGCCCGCGCGTGCGCGCGAGACCGCGCGCCGCGCGCCCGATGCATCGCCCGAGCGCACCGCGCGCGCATATGACCGCCACGCCGTGGCGAGCCGGCCGAGCGCGCCGGCGAGACGGTCGCGCGCGGGCTCGGCGAGCGCGCCGACGGGCGCCGGCTCGAGGTCGCTGGACGCGGCGCGGTAGGCGCGCGACATGTCGGTGGCCGCGAACGCCTGAGCGCGGCGCGAGCGCGCGTCGCGCAGGTCCTCGGTCGGGTTGCGAACGCCGTCGCGCAGGCGGCTCAGCGCGCCCGTCACGGCGCGCTCGCCGTCGGCCGTCGGGCCGAGCGGGCTCGCGGTGCCGCGCGTGAGGTCCAGCGACGCGGCGACCGACCCGCAGGCCGCCCGCACCGCCGGCGCGTCGCTGCAGCGCAGGACGAGCGTGCCGTCGCTCGTCGGCAGCAGGTACGTCGAGCCGCCGTAGGCGACCGCCTCACCGGCGCCGAGGCGCACCCGCTGCGCGGTCGCGCCCGCGGGCACGAGCTTCGCCGCTTCAGCCGGGGTCGCGCGCACCGCCGCGATGCCCTCGCCCGTCGCCGCGCCGTTCGGCGCCACGGCGGCGAGGCCGTCGCCGCTGAGGCCCGCGATGCCGGGACCCGCGGCCGCCGCCCAGCCCGACGGGGCCTTGAGCTCGAAGCCGTCGCCGCCGGCGCTTGCGAGCTCCGCCGACCCGCCGCTCGAGATCCCGATGACGAACGCGACGATGCCCGCGAGCGCCGCGCCCGCGGCGATCGCCGGGACCGGGACACGCCGCTGCTGCTCCTCGCCCGGCGGCTCCTCGGCTGGAGCGGCCGGCGGCGCCGTGACGACCGCGGGCCGCGCGGGCGCGGCACCGGTCTGCGGGGCGGGGGTGACCGTGCGCCGGACCGGCACCGGCGGGGGCGTGACGACCGCCGCGCCGCCGTCGCCGCCCTCGGCCGCGAGCTGCTCGTGCAGCGCGGCGGGCGCGTGGTAGGTCTGGAACTCCGGCAGGCCCGCGCCCGCGTGTGCGCCGCCGCGGGCGGGCGGGCGCAGGGGCGTCGGGCCCTGCGGCGGGAGGTCGTCGAGCTCGATCTCCGACGCCGGCTCGAGCATCGCGTCGCGCCGCCAGAGGGGCCCGGTGAACTCGAGCATCGCCTCCTCGAAGTCCTCCCACGCGGCGCCGGCGTCGCGCGGCCGGTCGTCGGGGTCCTTCTCGGTCATCTGCGCCACCCACAGTGCGACGGACTCCGGGATGAGCGGATCGACCTCGCGGACGTCGGGCACCGGGTCGTTGACCTGGTGCAGGAGCAGCGCGGCCTGCGAGCCGTCCGAGAACGGCAGCCGGCCGGTGAGCATCTCGTAGGTCATGCAGCCGACGGCGTAGAGATCGGAGGCCGTCGAGACGTCGCGCGCCATCGCCTGCTCGGGCGACATGTACTCCGGCGTGCCGACGGTCATGCCCTCCGACGTCAGCCCCTGCTGCCCGCCGGCGGCGGCCTTCGCGATCCCGAAGTCGGCGACCTTCACCCGGCCGTCCTTCGTGACGAGCGCGTTCTCGGGCTTGAGGTCGCGATGGACGATCCCCGCGCGGGCGGCGTGGCCGACGGCCGCCAGGAGATCCTCCAGGACGCGCCCGACCTTCGGCAGCGTCATCTCGCCGATGAGCGGGCGCAGCGAGCCGCCCTCGATGAGCTCCATCGCGATGAACGGCGTGCCGCCGTCCTCGAAGTACTCATAGACGGTGACGATGTTCTGGTGGTTCAGCGACCCCGCGACGCGTGATTCGCGCAGGAAGCGCTCGGCGAACGCGTCGTCGCCGCCGTTGAAGCCGGCGAGCTCCTTCAGCGCGACGAGGCGGCCGAGGTCGCGCTGGCGCGCGAGGTGGACGATCGCCATGCCGCCGCGGCCGAGCTCGCGGATGACGTCGTAGCCGTCGAGCGACACGGCCTCAGGCCATCGCCTTCGTCTGACCGGGGAACGCGACGATGAGCGGCGACGGCGGAACGCCGCTCGTGACGCCGTTGATCCCGGCGAGCAGGACGGGCTTGCCGCCGACGAGGACGGTCGGGCTCATGCCCACCATCGGGATCGGGATCTCGCTGACGACCGTCAGGCACTGGACCGTCACCGCGGTCGTCGGCTGGGCGCAGCCGACGATCGGCGCGCCGACGAGATCGCCGACGCAGAGCACCGGCATCCCGCCCGCGAGCACCTTCGCCTGCTTCGGGATGAGCGTCACCTGCCCGCCGTGGGCGCACATGATCTTGGCGGCGGTGGTGACGATCGGAGACGGCATCGCGACTGCGGCTCACCGTAGACCGCGCCCGGGGGCGGGGCACGGTCCGATCGGGCCGATTTCCGGGCACCGCGGCGCCGGCGCCGGCGCCGGTCAGTCGGCGTCGATCGCCGGCGTGACGGGACGCGGCCGCGCGACCGGCGCCTGTGTTGTCGCGTCCGCCTTGGCCGGCGGCGCGGCGTCCTTCGGTGCCCGGCCGCGCCCGGTCATCCCGCCGGTGAGCGTGTCCTGCGCCCAGCGCTCGCTGAAGCCGGCGGCGAACGCGATGACGCAGAGGAAGTAGAAGCGCTTGACGGTGCCGTCCTCGGGGAGCTTGAAGACCTCCACGAAGCCGCTGGTGAGCATGAAGTACGACAGCAGCCCGAAGACCGAGCCGATGACCGGCCGCAGGCCGCCGAGGAACAGCGTGTAGCCGCGCGCGACGTCGGAGTCCAGCGCGAACGAGCCGCTGTTGACGCGCGCGATGACGCTCACGACCGCGCCGACCGCGCCCGCGACGAGGCAGCCGATGATCGTCGCGTCCTCGATCTGCTCCTCGGCCTGCAGGATGCCGCCGGCGATGACGTACAGGAGCGCCAGGCACGCGATGCCGAAGGCCATCCCGAGGAAGTAGACGAGCTGCGCGTCGCCGTTGGCGGCCTCGCGGTAGTAGTGGCGCAGTCCCTCGAGCTCGCGCTGGTGCATCGCGACGGTCGCCTTGTGCTCGGCCTCGTTGCGGTTGCCGCGCGCGTCGACGAGGCTCAGCAGGTGGCAGGCCGTCGTCATGACGAGCTGGATGCAGATGCGCCGGTTGCGACCGCGCAGGACCTCCGTGGCGCGGATCGCGAGCTCGTCGCAGTGGTGCAGCTCGCGCGCGATGTCCGGCTCGTCCTTCGTCGCCCAGTCGCTGACGCGATGGAACTTCGGCGAGACCGACAGCACGCGGCGCAGCCAGTCCGTCCGCGGGCGCCCCGCCGTCAGCGCGACGGCGCTCTCGACGTCCGCGCACCAGTACGCGGTGATGAGCTCGCCATGCTCGGCCTCGAAGATCGCGAGCGCCTCGTGGTAGTCCGCGTCGAGCTCGGCGCGCTCGGCCTCGGATGCGCCCGAGCCCGCGTGCAGGCTCTCGCGCCAGCGGAAGTGCACCCGGACGAGGTCGGGGAAGGTGACGCGCCGCTCGGGCGTCTCGGCTGGGGTGCTGTCCGTGCGTGCCATCGTCGAGCTCCGCGGCGGCGATCATGCCACGGGTGCGCGGGGCCGGGCAGGGGCGCAACGCTTAGTGCAGAGCCTCGCGGGCGATACTCGTGACGTGGCCGGCGCGCTCGGCGTCCTGACCTGGAATGTCGCCGGCCGGCTGTCGCGGCTGGACGAGCAGGCCGACCGCGTGCTCGGCCACGACCGCGACGTCGTCTGCCTCCAGGAGATCATCCCCAGCGCGCTGCCGCGCTGGCGCGAGCATCTGGTTGCCGGCGGCTACGAGGTCGTCGCCGCAGACGTCGCGCCGGACGCCCCGCGCGTGAACCGCCTCGGCGTGCTCATCGGCGCTCGTCACCCGATCGCGGCGGTCGGCCGCCCGGCGGCGGTGCCGTGGCCGGAGCGGTTGCTGGCGGCCGAGGTGTGGGACGTCGGCTGGCCACGGGCGCTGCACGTCGTCTGCCTGCACGCGCCGCTGTCCCAGCGCCCGGGGCTCGTGAAGATCCTGACGTTCGAGGCCGTCCACGCGAGCCTCGCAGCGCTCGGCGACGACGTGCCGGCGGTGCTCTGCGGCGACCTCAACACGCCGCAGTACGAGGCCCGCGACGGCACGGTCCAGACGTTCGCCCAGACGCGCACCGGCCGCCTGCGCGGCGACGACGGCGAGCGCCACGACCGCGCCGAGCGCACGATCCTCGGCGGCCCGCCCGGCTGGCAGGACGCGTTTCGCGCGGTGCACGGCTACGAGGCGCGCGACCGCTCGTGGAAGATGGGCCGCGGGCCGGGCTATCGCCTGGACCACATCCTCGTCTCGCCCGCCCTGCGGGCGCTCGCCTGCGCCTATGACCACACCGTGCGCGAGGACGGCCTCTCCGACCACTCGGCGCTCGTCGCGACGCTCGCGGGAGTCGTCCCCGGCGGTGACGGGTAGCCGTCCTCCCAGTGCCCGCGAGCTCGAGGAGGTAGGCCGTGTCGATCCTGTCGAAGCTGTCGGAGGCGGTGAAGTCGCTGACGTCCGACAAGGCGAACACCGACGTCCCGACCGGCGTCCAGGTGCCGCCGTCCGAGGAGGGCGCCGTGCCGCGGCCCGACCGCGAGCCGATGGCCGGCTTCGAGCCCGAGCGGGAGTCCGGGTAACGCTCGCGCGGCGGTTCGGGGAGGCCGCCGGGGTTCAGCCGCCGCGAAACGCCTCGGCGAGCCAGTCGGCGCAGATGCCCGGGTCGACCTTCGCGTCGAGCAGCAGGGGACCGTCCGGCGCCGCCGCCCATGCGCGCGCCGGCTCGAGGTCGCCCGTCGAGCGCACCGTGTGGGCGGCTATCCCGGCGCCGCGCGCGATCGCCGCGAGATCGTTCTCCGGGAACTGCGCGATGCCGACGTCCATGCCCATCGGCGCGAAGTGGTGGACCTCGGCGCCGTAGGCGCCGTCGTCGAAGACGACGACGAGGACGGGGAGGCGCAGGCGCGCGAGCGTGTCGAGCTCGGGCAGCGCGAGAAACAGTCCGCCGTCACCGAGGGCCGCGACCGTGATCCGGCCGGGCCGCGCGACGGCCGCCCCGATCGCGGCCCCGAGCCCGAGGCCGACGCACTGAAACGCGTTGCAGAACAGCCACGCGCGGGGGTCGCCCACGCCGAGGTACATCGCCGGCCAGCCGGTGAACGCGCCGGAGTCGACGGCGACGGCGCGATCTGCGGGAAGCAGGTCGTCGAGCGCGATCGCGAGCGTCCGCGGATCGAGCGTGCCGGCCGCCGGCTCGTCCTCGTACGGCTCGTCGTGCCAGCGTCGCGTCGCGATCGCCCGCGCGACCCGGGGCGTGCGGCGCCCCGCGGCCCGATGGTCGCGCAGGGCGAGCTCGGCCTGCAAAGCGAACGCGGTCGCCGCGGCGTCGCCGATGACGGCGAGGTCGGGCGCGCGCTGGGCGCCGAACGCGGCGGGCTCGACGTCGACCTGGATGAGCTGCGAGCCCGCGCCGAGCAGGGCGCCGTGGCGGGTCGTCCAGTGGTTGAGCGTCGCGCCGAGCGCGAGGACGAGGTCGGATCCGGCGATGAGCTCGGCGGCGAGCGGGGACGCGAAGCCGCCCGCGATCCCGAGCGCGTACGGCAGGCCGCCGAAGAGGCCGTTGGCCATCGCCGAGGTCGCAAGCAACGCGCCGGTGCGGTCGGCGAGCGCCTCGATCGGCTCGCGCGCCTCGGCGAGGACGGCGCCGCGCCCGGCGATGATCAGCGGCCGCTGCGCGGCCTGCAGGATGTCGGCGGCGGCCGCGACGGCCTCGGCCGCCGGCGCGGGCGGCGGCGGTAGCGGGACGGCCGCGATCCCGGCCGGCGACGGCGCCGCCGCGGCCTGCAGGTCGATCGGCATCATGAGCACGACCGGGCGGCGCTCGGCCTCCGCGCGCCGCAGGGCGCGCGCCGCATCGGCCGCCGCGGTCTGCGCGGAGTACAGCAGCTCGGGCACGGCGCCGACCGCGCGCACGAGGTCGTGCTGGTCGATGCGGAAGTTCGAGCGCAGCGCGCGCGGCGGCGTGTCCCCGGCGAGCACCAGCACGGGCGTGCGCGCCTTCGCCGCCTCCGCCACTGCGGTGACGGCGTTCGTCAGCCCCGGGCCCTGGTGGACGCTCGCGACCCCGACCCGGCCGGTCGTCCGCGCCCAGCCGTCGGCCATCGCGACCGCGCCGGTCTCGTGACGCGCCGAGACGAACCGCGCGCCGCCCGCGACGAGCGCGTTGGTCACGACGAAGTTGCCGCTGCCGGCGAGCCCGAACACCGTGTCGACGCCGAGGCGCGCGAGCGTGCGGCCGACGACGTCCGCGGCGGTGGTGCGCTCCATCGGGCGCAACCTAGTACACCCGTCCGGAAGTTCTGCCGCGTGTACTAGTGCATGCTCTGCGCTCGTCTGCCGAGGAGAGGAGCCGCCATGCCGACAGCCACCACCGACCTGCTCGACGCCCTCGCCGGCGGCGCCGTGCGGGTCGTCGACCTCACGCAGCCGCTGAGCGAGCGCACGCCGGTCATCCAGCTGCCGCCGCCGTTCGCCAACACGCCGCCGCTGTCGCGCCGCACGCTGAGCCGCTACGACGACGCCGGGCCGGCATGGGCCTGGGACGTGCTGGAGCTCGGCGAGCACACCGGCACCCACCTCGACGCCCCGATCCACTGGATCACCGGGCGCGACGGCGACGACGTCGCCTCGATCCCAGCGGCGCGGCTCGTCGGGCCTGCGGTCGTCGTCGACCGCACGGCGGAGGTCGAGGAGGACCCCGGCTACCTGCTGACGGTCGCCGACCTCGAGGGCTTCGAGGCCGAGCACGGCCCGCTCCCCGCGGGCGCGTGGGTGCTCTTCCGCACGGGCTGGGGCGCCCGCGCGCAGGACGCCGAGGCGTTCCTCAACGTCGGCCCCGAGGGCCCGGTGACGCCTGGTCCCGACGCCGAGGCCGCGCGCTGGCTCGGGACGGAGCGCGACATCGCCGGCTTCGGCGTCGAGACCGTCGGCATCGACGCGGGCGCGGCAGGTGGCTTCGACCCGCCCTTCCCGGTCCACAACCACCTGCTCGGCAACGACCGCTACGGCCTGACCCAGCTCGCGAACCTCGACGAGCTCCCGGCGACGGGCGCGGTCATCGTCGTCGCGCCGCTGAAGCTCGTCGGCGGGACCGGCAGCCCCGTGCGCGCGCTCGCGCTCGTCGCCGGCTGACTCACATCGTCAGGCGCGCGCCCGCGCCGCGAACACGTGCGCCTCCGCACCCGATCGGGCACACTTGCGCTGTGGGGGAAGGCATGAGGCAGGGACTGCTGCGCGCCGCGGTCGTCGTGGCGCTCGTCGCCGCGCCCGTCGCGCTCGCCGCCGCGGCCACGCCGGCGTCGCCGACCCGCGTCCTGACGGCCGGCTCGGTCGGCGACGGCGTCATCTCGACCGCCGACGGGCGCATCCGCTGCGAGCCGACGTGCTCGGCGTCCTTCCGGCGCGGCCGGATCGTGACGCTGACCGCGATGCCGCGGCCGAACTTCATCTTCCGGCGCTGGATCGCGGGTTGCGTCGGCACCGCGCCGGCCTGCTCGGTCGCGATGGACGCTGCGACGACGGTGCGAGCCGAGTTCACGCGCATCGCGCAGGAGGTGCGGATCACCGTCGGCGGGCCGGGCCGTGTCGTCAGCGAGCCGCCGGGGATCGACTGCGGCGCCCCCGAGGCGCAGGCGTGCGCCGGCGAGTTCGGCCGGGGCCAGCAGATCCGGCTCGTCCCGGTCGTCCCGGCGGGCCGCGTCTTCGCCGGCTGGCGCGGTGCCTGCGAGGGCGCGCCGGCGGAGGGCTGTGACCTCACCGTCGCGCCCGACAACGAGATCCGCGCGACGTTCCGGCGCGCCGCGGCCGCGACCGGGCCCCAGCGGCTCACGGTCGAGGGCGGCCTCATCACGAGCGCCCCGGCGGGCATCGTCTGCCCGTCGGACTGCACGGCGGCGTTTCCCGCCAACACGCCCGTGACGCTCGGCGGCGGCCAGTTCTGGAGCGGGGACTGCATCGGCCGCGCGCGCGCGTGCACGGTGATCCCCGACGGCGAGACGCGCGCCGTCTCCTCGCTCCTCGCCTTCACCGACACCGACGAGGTCGGGGTCACGGTCTCGGTGTCGGGGCGCGGCCGCGTCACCGCCGGCCGGGAGATCCGCTGCATCCGCCCGAGCGGGACGTCGCTGGACTGCCGGGCGCTCCTGCGGCGCGGCGGCAAGATCCTCCTGCGCGCGAGCCCGCGCAGCCGCTTCCGCGGCTGGGGTCAGTTCTGCCAGGGCCGCAAGCCGACCTGCCGGCTGACGCTCAGGACCGCGAAGACCGTCACCGCCGCCTTCGCCCGCTGACGTGGCGGGCTCCGGCGACGGCAAGGGCAGCACCGCGAAGGTCCTCGGCCTCGTCGGGCTCGTCGTGAGCGTCCTCGCGGGCGGGCTCGGCCTGCTGTTCACCGTCGCGCCGGGACTGAAGCCCTGCATCGGCGCGACCGAGGCGCAGTTCACCGGCGCCCCGGTGTTTCCGCGCGTCCGCTACCACGAGCACCTCGAGCGCATCGGGGTGCCGGGCGACGAGATCGCCGACGAGCCCAACCTGCTCGGCGCGGAGGTCCGCTACAGCTACAGCACGAGCACGCTGCGCGGCCACAGGCTCACGATCCGCTGGTCGCTCGTGCGCATCGAGCGCGACGGCACGATCGGGCCGGTCGACAAGACGCAGGACCGGGCGATCGCGCAGTCGGTGACGCCCAAGGACTGCGACACCGTCCGCGGCCAGGACCTCTTCGTCCAGATCCCCGAGCCCCGCCGCGACTACCGCGTCGTCCTCGAGCTCTACGAGGGCGACGAGGACTCCCACGACCGCCTCGCGCTCATCGAGACGCCGGTCTTCCGCGGGTAGGGCGCATCCGTTCGGGGAGCGCGCGCGTAGAGACGACCATGAACGGCGCCCTCATCCTGTTGCTCGTGCTCCTGACGCCCTACCTCGTGCTCAACGTCGTCCGCCTCGTCCGCGGCCGCCGGTGGGCGTTCACCGTCTGCCAGGTCGCGAAGGAGTGGGAGGAGGGCCGGCACGCGAAGCTCCTCGCCGAGCGCGCCGCCGCCCGCGCCGATCAGCCGGCCGCGCCCAGCGCCGCCTCGTCGCAGGCGATCTCGTCGAGGCCGTCGCCGAGCAGCGCGACCGGGATCGAGGGGTCGCCCTCGAGCGCCCGCGCCAGCGCGTCGGCCTTCTCCGCGCCGGTCACGAGCAGCAGCGTGTAGCGCGCGCGCCGCAGCACCGGCAGCGTGAGCGTCACCCGCTCGGGCGGCGGCTTGGGCGACTCGCGCACGGCGATGCACGGCGCCTCCGATGCGCGCAGGCCCGGATGGCCCGGAAAGAGCGAGGCCGTGTGGCCGTCGGGCCCCATCCCGAGCAGCATGATGTCGAAGACCGCGCCCGGCACCTCGTCGCGAACGGCCAGCCCGTAGAGCCACGCCGCGTCCTCGGGCTGCTCGGGCAGCGGCACCGCGTGCAGCGACGGCGGCTCGGCACGCGCGTTGGCGTACAGCGAATCGCGCACCATCTGCGCGTTGGAGTCCGGATGGCCGTCGGGCACGCAGCGCTCGTCTCCGAGCCAGAGGTGGACGTGCTTCCAGGAGCCCTCGATTCCGGCCAGCAGCTCGTAGGCGCGCTCCGGCGTCCGCCCGCCGGCCAGCGCGATGTGGACGTCGCGACGCTCCCGGCGCGCGTCGCCGATCCGTCCGGCGATCTGGTTGGCGGCGTGGCGCGCGACCGCCTCGACATCCGGGAATCGGCGCAGCGCGGTCACGGGATGCGCCGCGTCGCGTCGAGTGGCTGCTGGTCGAGCGCGAGCCGGTGGTCGTTGCGGATGACGTGCATCGCCGCGTTGATGAGCGCGAGATGCGTGAAGGCCTGCGGGAAGTTGCCGAGGTGCCGGCCCGACAGCGGGTCGAGCTCCTCCCCGTAGAGCAGCAGCGGGCTGGCGTAGGACAGCAGCCGCTCGCAGAGGTCGCGCGCGCGCTGCGTCTCGCCGATCTCGCTCAGCGCGCTGACGAGCCAGAACGAGCAGATCGTGAACGTCCCCTCGACCTGGGCGCCGAGGCCGTCGTCGGTCTCGTCGACCTTGTAGCGCAGCACGAGGCCGTGGACCGTGAGCTCGCGGTCGATCGCGTTGATCGTGTTGACGATGCGCTCGTCGTCGGGTGGCAGGAAGCGCACGAGCGGCGCGAGCAGCAGCGACGCGTCGAGCGCCGTCGTGTCGTAGTGCTGCGTGAGCACGCCGCGCTCGTCGACGGCGTTCGCGAGCACGTCGGCGCGGATCTCGTCGGCCGCCGCCTGCCAGCGCTCGGTCTTCTCCGCGTCCTCGCGCAGCCGCGCGAGGCGCGCGCCGCGGTCGGCCGCGACCCAGCACATGATCTTCGAGGACGTGAAGTGCTTGGGCTCGCCGCGGACCTCCCAGATCCCGCGGTCGGGCTCGCGCCAGTGCGTCAGCGCCTTCTCGACCTGCTTGACGAGCAGCGGCCAGTACGTCTCGCGCAGCCCGTCGCGCGACTTCGTGTGGAGGTAGAACGAGTCCAGCGCGCTGCCCCAGACGTCGTGCTGCTGGTGGCGGTAGGCGTCGTTGCCGACCCGCACCGGGCGCGAGTGCTCGTAGCCCTCGAGGTGCTCGAGGACGTACTCGTCGAGCTCGCGCTCGCCGCCGATGCCGTACATGACCTGCAGGTCGGCGTCCGCGCAGACCTCGGCGAGGAAGTTGAAGAAGTCGTCGGCCTCCCAGTCGAAGCCGAGCGTGTAGAGCGCCCAGAGCATGAACGTCGAGTCGCGCACCCACGAGAAGCGGTAGTCCCAGTTGCGCTCGCCGCCGGGGGTCTCCGGCAGCGAGGTCGTCGCCGCCGCGCACATCGCGCCGGTCGGCGCGTAGACGAGGCCCTTGAGCGTCAGCGCGCTGCGCTGAAGCTGAACGCGCCACGGGTGGTCGGGGAACTCGCCCTGGGCGAGCCACTCGTGCCAGAAGTCGGCGGTGAAGACGAGCCGCCCGTAGGCGTCGTCCCAGTCCGACGGCGGGTCGTGCTCGCTCCAGCTCACCGCGACGAACGCCTGGTCGCCGTCGTGCATCGCGGTGCGCGAGCGCACCGTCGAGCCCTCGATGCCGAGTCGCAGGTCGCTGCGCAGCCGCATCTTCAGGTCGTGGCCCTCGAACGTCGCCGTGCACTCGCCGTAGGCCTCGCCGGAGTACTCCCAATGCGCCCGCGCCGCGCCGTAGTCGTAGATCGGGTCGCACTCCATGTGCACCTGGACGGTCCCGTTGACGCACCGCAGCGTGCGCAGCAGGATGTGCTCGGCGTCGTAGTCCGTCGGCGAGCGGCGGTGGGTGTGCGAGCGCTCGCGGTCGTGGCGCCACGGGCCGATGAGCAGCACGTCGCGGACGATGACCCAGCCGGTCTTCGTGCCCCATGTCGTCTCGAGGATGTTCGTGCCGGGGATGTAGCGCCGGCCCGCGGGCACGCGCGCGTCGGCGGGGGCGAGGCTGAACATCCCCGCGTCGCGATCGAGCATCGCGCCGAAGACGCTCGGGCTGTCCATCCGCGGCACGCACATCCACTCGACGTTGCCGCTCGGCGCCACGAGCGCGGTGACCTCGCAGTCCGAGAGGAACGCGTAGTCGGCGATCGGCGGAAACGAGCTTGCGGCCAGGGGCACGCCTGCGACGACGTCCCGCATGTCAGGCGAGCATCCTGCGGGCGGCTTCGAGCGCCGGCTTGTAGGTCGGGTCGCGCATGAGCGCGTGGCGGATGCCCTCGCCGAGGATCCCGGGCTCGCCGCGCGAGGCGCCGAGCACGGTCCAGACGCGCTCGAGGGCGTCCTCGCCGCGCGGCGCGGGCTCGCGGCGGCGCGCGGTCAGGCCGCCCTCGCCGCGCTCGAGCGCCAGCAGCGTCCCGAGGTCCGAGCGCGTCTCGATGCCCGACAGCCCCGGAACGCTCATGTCCTCGACCGGCTCGAGGCGCAGCTCGACCTCGCCGCGGCGGGCGCGCGCCCGCCCGCGCATGAGGTCGCCGTGGCGGGTGAGCGCCTCCGGCCGCCAGCCGAGCTGCGCGCACAGCCAGCCGACGAGCAGCAGGCCGGAGACCGTCGAGTCCGCGCGGTGGCGCACGGAGACCTTCGAGAGCGTCGCGAGCTCGGGCCGCCGCGGCGCCGGGTCGTAGGCCGCCGCGAGGCGCTCGCGCCACGGCGTGCAGCGCAGCCATGCGAGGTCGACGATCTCGGTGTGCTCGGCGAGCCGGCAGATGCGCTCCAGCGACGCGAACGGGTCGGGCTCGTCGACGGCGTCGAGCAGCACGACCTGCGCGATCGGCGTGCCGCCGCCGCGGCCGGTCGTCAGCGCGTCGACGGCCTCGGGGTGTCCGTGCGGCGACCAGACCGCCGTGCGCAGGTCGGTCACGACGAGCGGGTCGACGATCGTGTCGATGTCGGCGAGGTGGCGGTCGCCGACCGTCACGACGACGAGCTCGCGCATGACGGCGAACTCGCCGGCGCGGGGCGAGCCCTCCGTGGCGATCGTCGCCGTCGCGTCGATCGTCTCGCGGCCCGGCTCGACGGCGCAGACGACCGTGCGCGAGGCGTGATAGCGGCCCACCGCGCGCAGCCGGTTGGCGATCTCCCCGCTCCACTCGCGGTCGACGATGCAGACGAGGTTCAGCGTCCGCGCCGGCACGCAGTGCTCGATCTGCGCGTGGCACTCGGCGACGAGCGTGCGCAGCGCAGCCTCGATCGCCGACGGCGATGTCCCCTGGGCACTCCAGACGGCGTCGGTGGTGCTCAGCGCCTTGCTCCACGGGTGAGTGGATCCACGGAGCGGAGCACTAGATCATCCTCCAGCGGGCGTCGCCGAGGAGCAGGTCGTTGGCCTCCGCGGGCCCCTGCGAGCCGGCCGGGTACTGCGGCAGCGGGCCGGGCATCCGCGACCACGCCTGCACGACGGGGTCGCAGATGTTCCACTGCGCCTCGACCTCGTCGTTGCGGGTGAAGAGCGTCGCGTCGCCGCGCATCGCGTCGATGATGAGCCGCTCGTAGGCCTCCGGCGACTGCGACAGGAACGCCGTGCCGTAGAGGAACTCCATGTTCACCGTGCGGATCGCCATGCGGGTGCCGGGGATCTTCGCGCCGATCGACAGCGAGACGCCCTCGTTGGGCTGGACGGTCAGGACGAGGACGTTGGGGCGGACGCCCATCGAGAGCTCGGACTGGAACGCCATGTGCGGCACGGGCTTCAGCGTCACCGCGATCTCCGTGACCTTGCGCGCCAGGCGCTTGCCGGTGCGCAGGTACATCGGCACGCCGGCCCAGCGCCAGTTGTGGACCTCGAGGCGCAGCGCCGCGTAGGTCTCGGTCGTCGAGTCCTCCGGCACGCCGTCCTCCTCGAGATAGCCCGGCACGGGCTGGCCGGCGACGGTCCCGGCGGCGTACTGCGCGCGCACCGCCATCTCGGGCACCTCGACCTCGGTCGGCGCGCGGATCGCGCGCAGGACCTTGACCTTCTCGTCGCGCACGGGGTCGGCCTCGAAGGCCACCGGCGGCTCCATGCACAGCAGCGAGAGCAGCTGCAGCATGTGGTTCTGGACGAGGTCGCGCAGGGCGCCGGCGGAGTCGTAGTAGCCCGCGCGCGTGCCGATCCCGATGTCCTCGGAGGCCGTGATCTCGACGTGATCGATGTAGTTGCGGTTCCACAGCGGCTCGAACATGTTGTTCGCGAAGCGCAGCGCCAGGACGTTCTGGACGGTCTCCTTGCCGAGGTAGTGGTCGATGCGGAAGATCTGCTGCTCCTGGAAGACCGACAGCACGCGCGCGTTGAGCTCGCGCGCCTCCGCCAGCGAGCGCCCGAACGGCTTCTCGATGACGACGCGGACCTCCGCATCCTCGCTGCGCGCCAGGCCGTTGCGCCCGAGCGCGTCGACGATGACCGGAAAGAACGTCGGCGCCGTCGAGAGGTAGAAGCAGCGGTCGAGCTGCAGGCCCGTGACCTCGTCGAACTCCGCCAGGGCGCCGGCGATGCCCTCGTAGACGCCGTCGTCGTCGAAGGACCCCGTGATGTAGCGGACGTCGTCGAAGAGCTTCGCGAGGACCTTCTCGTTTGGGGGGCGGCGGGAGAACTCGCGGACGGCCTCGATCGCCATCTGGCGGAACTCGTCGTCGTCCATTTCGGAGCGAGCGTTTCCGACGAGCGCGAAGCGCTCGGGCAGGGCGCCCTCGTGGGCGAGGTTGTAGAGCGCGGGCAGGAGCTTGCGCTTCGCGAGATCGCCGGTCGCGCCGAAGATCACGAGCGCCGTCGGATGGACGGGGAGGCGCTCGATCCCCTCGACGAGCGGGTTCTCGTCGGTCCGCGTCGGAGCCGTCGTCACCCGTCCGCCGCCTTCTGCGTCGCGTGGCCCCCGAACTGCGCGCGCAGCGCGGCGAGCATGCGGTGGGTGAAGTCGCCGTTGCCGCGGCTGTAGAAGCGGGCGTGCAGCGAGGCGGTGATGACCGGCGTCGGAACGTCCTTGGCCATCGCGTCCTCGATCGTCCAGCGCCCCTCGCCGGAGTCCGCGGTGTAGCCGCTGAGGCCCGACAGCTCGTTGCCCTCCATCTCGAACGCCCGCGCCGCGAGCTCGCAGAGCCACGAGCGCACGACCGAGCCCTGGTTCCAGAGGTGGGCGATCTTCGCGTTGTCGAGGTCGAAGTCGGACTTGTCGAAGAGGTCGAAGCCCTCGGCGTAGGCCTGCATGAGGCCGTACTCGATGCCGTTGTGGACCATCTTCACGTAGTGCCCCGCGCCGCTGGGTCCGAAATGCCCCCACCCGCGGGGGCCGAGCTTCTCGCGGCTGAGCTCGTTGGTCTCGGGCGCGAGGACGTCGAGGATCGGCGCCAGGCGCCTGATGGCGGGCTTCGGGCCGCCGGCCATCATGCAGTAGCCGACCTCCAGGCCCCAGACGCCGCCGCTCGTGCCGACGTCGACGTAGTCGATGCCCTGCTTGCGCAGCGCCGCGGCGCGCTCGCGGTCGTCGGTCCACTTCGAGTTGCCGCCGTCGATGATCATGTCGCCCTTCTGCATGAGCGAGGCGAGCTTGTCGACGGTGTCCTGCGTCGGCTTGCCGGCGGGGACCATGATCCAGACCATCCGCGGCGCGTCGAGCTTCTTCACGAGGTCGCCGAGCGAGCTCGCCCCCCGCGCGCCGGTCGCGTCGGCGACGCGCTTGACGGTCTGCTTGTCGCGGTCGTAGGCGACGACGTCGTGGTCGGAGTCGCGCTTGATGCGCGTGACCATGTTGCCGCCCATGCGGCCGAGCCCGACGAACCCGATCTGACTCAACGCACCATCTCCCTCACGCGCGCGGTGAGCCCCCGCACCGCTTCGGCGATGTCGTCGCCTTCGAGCCGCAGCCATTCGGCCCTGCGCCCGCGGCTGCGCAGTGTCTCCAGGTCGCCGGCGGCCTGGGCGTTCTTCAGCGTCCTGAAGCTGAACGGCCTGCCGGGGATGTCGACGTCCTCGTCGCCGTCGTGGACGAGCACGAGGAAGCGCCCGCTCGGCGGCCCGCCCTTGTGCAGCTGCCCCGTCGAGTGCAGGTAGCGCGGGCCGTAGCCGAACGTCGTCGTCGCCTTCGTCGCGTCGCGGATCGTGCTGCGCAGCTCCGCGACGGCCGCGTCGACCTCCTCGCCGGGCGCCATGAAGCCGAGGATCGCGACGTAGTCGCCGGGGCCGGCCTCGCCGATGAGCGCGCGCAGCTCGTCGTCGCCCGCGGCCTGCGGCTCGGGCAGCTCGCCGCCGCCGGCGATCGTGTCCAGGAGCTTGCCGGTCGTGTCCTTGGCGACCTGGACGTCGGGCTGGTCGAACGGGTTGATCCCCAGCGCCCAGCCGGCGACCGCGGTCGCGAACTCGGCGAAGAAGAAGATCCGCCCGAGATCCTCCGGCCCGCCGGCCGACAGCGTCACCGTCGGCTGCTCGGCGGCGGCCAGCGCCTTGACCGCCTCGTCGAGCGGCTCGCTCGGCTCGTCGTTGTCGCGCAGGTAGGAGAAGACGCGATCGGCGCCGTAGACCTCCGGCGCGCCGACGGGCTCGTCGGTCACCGGGACGATCCCCTTGCCGTGCTTGCCGAGCGACTCGGCGACGAGCTGCTCGGCCCAGAGCCCGAAGGACGCGATCGGGTCGTCGACGACGAGCGTGAGCTTGTCGCGGTCCTGGAGCGCGAGCGCGGCGAGCGAGACGCCGAGCCAGAGGCCGCTGTTGCCGGCGCTCGAGTACGCCGTGCAGGCCTCGGCGGCGACGCCCGCGCCCTCCAGCAGCGAGACGAGGTCGACGCCCATGAGCGCGGCGGGCACGAGCCCGAAGAACGTCAGGGCGCTGTAGCGCCCGCCGACGTCGGGGTCGTTGCAGAACGTGCGCCGGAAGCCGCGCTCCTCGGCAAGCGCCTGCAGCGAGGAGCCGGGGTCGGTGATCGCGACGTACTGCTCGCCGTGCGGGCGCTGCGACCAGAAGTGCTCGAAGAGCGAGATCGTCTCGATCGTGCCGCCGGACTTCGTCGAGACGATGAAGAGCGTCTTCTCCAGATCCACCGCGCGCTCCTGCGCGAGCACCGCGCCGGGGTCGGTGGAGTCCAGGACGTGCAGCCGCAGGCGGCCGTGCTGCTTGCCGCCGAAGCTGCGCCGCATGACCTCGGGCGCGAGGCTCGACCCGCCCATGCCGAGCAACACGGCGTCGGTGAAGCCGTCCTGCACGGCCTGCGCCGCGAAGGCCTCGAGATCGTCGATCTCCTCCTCGTAGGTCTCGTGCGCGTTGAGCCAGCCGAGGCGGTCGGCGACCTCGGGCTGACCGGCCGGGCCCCAGAGCGTGTCGTCCTTGGACCAGATCCGCCGTGCGACGCGCTCGTCCTCGGCGCGCTGGACGAGCTCGGCGATGAGCGGCTCGAGCTCGTCGGGCAGCGAGGAGTCGATCGTCTCCGGGCGCCCGGTGAAGATCGCCTCGCGCTTGGCCTCGATGCCGGCGAGCAGCTTCTCCATCGGCGTGACGAACGCGTCGATGCCCTCGCGCAGGAGCTTGTCGGTGACCTCGTCCATGTCGATCCCGGCGTCGGCGAGCTCGCGCAGCACCGGCTCGGGATCCTCCTCGACGGTCGTGCCCGTGACGGTCAGGCGCTCGGCGCAGGCCAGCAGCGTCTGCATCGGCATCGTGTTGACGGTGTCGGGGCCGACGAGCTCCTCGACGTACTTCGTCTCGGAGTACGCGGGATTCTTGACGCCGGTGGACGCCCACAGCGGGCGCTGCACCGGCGCGCCGGCATCGCGCAGCGCGGCGAAGCGCTCGCCGCCGAAGATCTCCTCGAAGCGCTTGTAGGCGGCGCGGGCGTTGGCGACCGCGGCCCGGCCCTGCAGGTCGGTGCGGTCGATCGCCTCCAGGCGCTTGTCGACCTCGCTGTCGACGCGCGAGACGAAGAACGACGCGACGGAGTGCACGTCGAGGCTCAGCCCCTCGGCGTGGCGGCGCTCGAGGCCGCGGACGAACGCCTCGGCGACCGTCGCATAGGCCTCGACGGCGAACAGCAGCGTGACGTTGACGTTGATGCCCTCGTAGATCGCCTGCTCGATCGCCGGCAGCCCCTCGGAGGTGCCCGGGATCTTGATCATGACGTTGGGCCGGCCGACGCGCTCCCAGTACTCGCGCGCCTGCGCCAGCGTCCGATCGCTGTCGAAGGCGAGGTCGGGATCGACCTCGAGCGAGACGAAGCCGTCGGCGCCGCCGAGCGAGTCGAAGACGGGGCGCAGGACGTCTGCGCCTTCCTGGACGTCCTGGATCGCGATCTCCTGGTAGATCGCCCGGGCGAGGGCGCCGCCGCGGGCGAGCTCCTCGATCTGCTCGTCGTAGTCGGGCGAGCCGAGGATCGCCTTCTCGAAGATCGCGGGGTTCGACGTCACGCCGCGCAGCGAGTCCTCGTCGACGAGCCGCTGCAGCTCGCCGCCCTGCGTCAGCGACCGGCGGATCTGATCGAGCCACACCGACGTGCCGGCGGCTGTGAGCGCGGCAAGGCGCTCGTTGACGTTGACGGTCTGGCTCACCAGCTTGCCTCCAATCCATCGCGTTCCATGATCGAGATCTTGTGCAGGCGCCGGACGTGGCGCTCCTCGCCGCTGAACCGCGCCGCGCAGAACGCCGCGGTCAGCTCCGTCGCGATCGCGGGCCCGATGACGCGTGCACCGAGGCACAGGACGTTGCAGTCATCGTGGCTCACGCACTGCGCGGCGGTGTAGTGGTCGTGACACGTCGCGGCGCGGACGTTGGGCAGCTTCGTCGCCGCGACGGAGACGCCGGCGCCCGAGCCGCAGACGAGCACGCCGCGGTCGGCCTCGCCGGCCGCGATCGCGCGCCCGACCGAGAGCGCGACGTCGGGGTAGTCGTCGTGCTCGCCGAGGTCGTGGATCTCGTGCCCTGCCGCGAGGACGGCGTCGAGCACCGTCGCGCGCAGCGGCACGCCCGCGTGATCGACCGCCAGCGCGATCCTCACAGCGTCACCGACCCGCTCGCCGACACCCGCTCGTCCTCGCCCATCGCCTCGTGGCCGGCCAGCAGCGCGGCTCCTCGGACGCCCGCCGTCGCCCCGTGGCGCGCGCGCCGGATCTCCGTGCGCGTGCCGACGCCGGTCAGCGTGAAGCGCCGGGCCTCCTCGCGCGCGGGGCCGAGCAGCATCTCGCCGGCCGCCGAGACGCCGCCGCCGATGACGACGACGTCGGGGTCGAAGGCGTTGATCGCGTTGGCGATGCCGATGCCGATGCGCCGGCCGAGCAGCTCGATCGCCTCGCAGGCGCCGGGATGGCCGTCGGCGGCGGCGTCGATCGTGCGCTTGTCGGGGAGCCCGTGCGCGTTGCCGAGCTCGTTCAGGGCGCGGCCCGACGCCAGCGACTCCAGCGAGCCGGGCTGGGGGAAGCGGTCGTGGTGCGCGAACGGCGCACGGCGCAGGTCGGCGCCGACGATCGTGTGGCCGAGCTCGGCGGCGGCGCCCGTGGCGCCGCGGTAGACGCGGCCGCCGATGACGATCCCGCCGCCGACGCCGGTGCCGATCGTGAACATCACGAGATGGCGGGCGACCAGCGCGCCGTCGTCGTCGTAGGCCTCGGCGAGCGCGGCGCAGGTGGCGTCGTTGTCGACGTAGACGGGCACCCCGAGACGCCGGCGCAGGACCTCTCGCAGCGGGATGTCCTGCAGCGGCACGTTGACCGACGAGCGGATGCGGCCGGTCTCGAAATCGACGACCGAGGGGACGGCGACCCCGACCGCGCAGGCCTCGCCGGCGTCCCCGATCATCCGCACGAGCTGGTCGACGAGCTGCGGGCCGCCGCGGGTGTCCGTCGGCTCGATCGCGGGGGTGAGAAGGGTCGCGCCCTCGAGCGCCGCAACCGCGATCTTCGTTCCGCCGACATCGACGCCGATCAGCCGTTCGCTCATGAGCTCCTTCCTGCTACCCAGGGGCTTCGAGCATGGCACACCGGGTAGCTTGCGATCCGTGAGCGATGCGGCGAAGACGTTCCTGAAGCTCGCCGGCTCGCTGGACTACCCGGTCTTCATCGTGACCACGATCGCCGGCGACGAGCGCGAGGGCTGCGTCATCGGCTTCGCGACGCAGTGCAGCTTTCATCCGGCCCGCTTTCTCGCGTGCCTGTCGCGCGCGAACCGGACGTTCCGGCTCGCCCAGGAGGCCGAGGCGCTGGCCGTGCACCTCGTCCCGCGCGCGGCGATCGAGCTCGTCGAGCTCTTCGGCGGCGAGACCGGCGACGAGATCGACAAGTTCGAGCGCTGCGCCTGGAGCACGGGGCCGCGCGGCCTGCCGATCCTCGACGACTGCCCGAGCTGGTTCGCCGGCGAGATCCGCGCGCGCCACGACCTCGGCGACCACATGGGGATGCTCCTCGAGCCGATCGACGCCCGCTTCGAGCCCGGGGAGTTCGTCTCCTTTCGCGAGGTCCGCGACGTCGAGCCCGGCCACGAGCCGTGACGACGCCCGCGCGCAACGAGACCCCCGTCAAGCTGCGGCGCCTGGCGCCCGAGCCCGGCGAGCTCACCGCCGACGAGCTCGTGCAGGAGCTGCGCTTCGGCGATCTCGCCGGCCCCGACCGCCCGTACGTCGCCGTCAACATGGTCGCGACGACCGACGGCCGCGCGTCGGTCCTCGGCCGGACCGCGCCGATCTCGAGCGTCCCGGACCGCCAGCTCTTCCACGCGCTGCGCACGCGCGTGGACGCCGTCATGGTCGGCGCGGGCACGATCCGCACCGAGCGCTACGGGCGCCTCGTCCGCGACCCCGAGCGCCGCCGTCTGCGCGAAGCGGCCGGCCTGGCGCCCGATCCGGTCGCGATCGTCGTCAGCGGCAGCCTCGATCTGCCCGCCGACGTGCCGCTGCTGCAGGACCCCGAATCGCACGTCGTCGTCGTCACCGCCTCCGAGCGCGTCCTCGAGGGCTGCGCGGCGAGGGTCGAGTACCTGCGCTCGTCGCCCGTCGACCTCGCGGGGGCGCTGGCGGCGCTGCGCGCCGAGCACGGCGTTCGGTCGATCCTCTGCGAGGGCGGCCCGGCGCTGAACTCCTCGCTGCTGGCGCACGGGCTGCTCGACGAGCTCTTTCTCACGACGGTCCCGAAGATCGCCGGCGGCGCCGGCGCGCTGACGATCATGGGCGAGGCGCCGCTGGCCGAGCCGCTGGACCTGCGCCTCGTCTGGCTGCTCGAGGCCGAGGGCGAGCTCTTCGCGCGCTACGCGCTCTGAGCTGAGCGCCGGCAGCGCACGGTGCTGTCGTCGAGCACCCTGCCCGTCGCGGCGACGAAGCGCAGGCGCGCGCGCCCGGGGCGCAGGTCGAGGCGCAGCGCTCCGGGGCTGCGGTCATTCCCCCACGCCCGGCGGGGATCGGCGCGCAGCCCGTAGAGGCCGTGGCCGCCGGCGCCGGAGACGATCTCCGTCGTCCCGCCGACCGGGCGGAAGCGCTGCATGCTGTGGTCGTGGCCGTTGAGCACGAGCGCCGCGCGCCCGCGCACGGCGTCCCACAGCGGTGCGATGTCGATCTGGTCGCCGTGCCTGCCGGTGCTGAAGCGGGGGCGATGCCAGAACGCGATCCGGCAGGTCCCCGCCCCGGCGAGCTCGCGCTCGAGCCACGTCAGCTGTGGTGAGCCGGCGCCGTGCGGAACCTCGGAGTTCAGGCTCAGCAGCCGCCAGCCGGCGACCGTGAAGCTGTAGTACGCCGGCACGTCGCGGCCGATCGCGGTGCGCCAGTAGGGCTCGTAGCCCTCTTCGCGCTGAGGCCACTCGTGGTTGCCGGGCGTCGGCGCGCTCTTCGCCGCGAGTGGGCCGTACAGCGGCGCGTAGCGCGTGCGGTAGTCGGCGGCGGTGCCGTCGCCGCGGAGGAGCCCGACGACGTCCGAGCCGTAGATGTCGCCGAGGTAGAGGAAGCGGTCGGGCGCGGCGGAGCGGACGAGCGCGGCGACCTGCTTGGCGGCGCGCCCGCCGTCCGGACCGTCGCCGACGGCCCAGACGACGGCGTGGCCCGCGGGCCCCGACGGCACGAACGGACCGTCCGGCTCGCGGATCGGCGGCGGCGAGTCCCACGGCGCGATCGCGAGCAGCGCGACGAGCGCGGCGATCGCCGCGGCCGCGGCCGCCAGTGCCGTCAGTGCGCGCCGCGGGCTCATGCGTGCAGTCTCACGAAGGCAGGTGATACACGCCGGCGCACGCTGACTACCATCGCGGCGTGGAGGAACGCCTCCCTCTCGCGGGGATCGCCGCAGCGGACGCCCACCTCGGGCGCGCCGTGCCGCTGCCGGCCGCGCCGCTGCCGCTCGCGCGCTGGGTCGAGATCGTCGCCAGCGGTCCCGGCGCGATCCAGGTCGAGTGGAACCTCGACGACACGCGCCCGCTCGCGCCGGGGCGGCTGACGCTCTACGTCGGCGACCGTGCGCCGGTCGAGCGCGGCCTGCCGGCGCCGCAGGCGGTCGGCCGCTACGCGCACCGCGAGGCGCCGCTCGACGAGGCCGAGCCGAACCTGCGCCCGGTGCAGGAGCTCGCCTGGGAGCAGGACGGGCTGCACTTCCGCCTCACCGGCCAGGGACCGTGGGCGCTCGCCGAGCTCGTCGCCCTCGCCGACTCGACCGCATAGCGGTGAGATAGCCTCAGCGCCGGATGGAGCGGCTGACGATCAACGAGCTCATCGCGATGCTCGGCGGGCTGCTGCTGGGCGCCGGCGTGTTCGTGAAGTGGTACGAGTCCGTCAGCGCGCTCGGCGTGCTCGCCGGCCACACCGGACGCGGCGTCTACAGCGGCTGGGACGCGCACACGATCATGCGCTGGGCGCTGCTCGTCATCGCGATCGCGCCGTTCATCCTCGCCTACATCATCGCCCGCGACCATCAGCTCACGTGGGCGCGCGGCGAGCTCACCGCGGTCCTCGCGATCGCCGCCTTCGGCCTGCTGCTCTACGTCGGGGTCGTCGATCGGCCGGGCGAGCCGTCGGGGCAGATCGAGCTCGAGTGGGGCTGGTACGTCGCGCTGGCCGGCAGCGTCCTCATGCTTGCCGGGGCGGCGCTGCGCACGGGCGAGACCGAGCGGCGCCGCAAGCCGCCCGGAACGATCTAGCGGTCGCGTAACCACCCGCACGTTGCGGGGTAATTCGTGACGTTCCGTACATACCGTCGCGTCAAAAAAGGAGGCGTGATGGACATCCTCAAGCGACTCGATCCGCTCTGGGTCGCCCTGCTCATCGTCGGTGGCCTGAACTGGGCCATCATCGCGCTGTTCGACACGAACGTCGTAGCCGAGATCTTCGGGACCGGCACCGCCGCGGACGTGCTGTACGTCCTCGTCGGCCTGGCGGCGCTCATGTTCGTCCCGCGCCTGCTCGACGACATGCACGTCACCAACCGCACGCACCCGCGAGGCGCGTGACCCAACCGCCCGAGCCCGGCCGCCTCACGCGGCCGGGCTCACGCGGCCGACTGCTCGGGGGAGGGCTCCCCGGCCGGCGTGCCGGTGCCGTCGCGCGACGCGTCGTAGCGGCCGACGACCGACTCCGCGAGGTCCAGCCGCGCGAGTGAGCGCAGATAGCCGTGCGTCACGAGGATGTGGATGCGCGACTGCGTGACCTTGTAGAACCAGCGCGCGATCGAGCTCGCGAGCGCCGGATAGAAGTTCGCGACCTCGACCTCGATGTGCACCCGCGCCGTCCGCTCGTCGACGGGCTCGCCGCGCGAGGCCTCGATCTGGAGGTAGCCGTCGCCGCCGTACGCGGCGCGCGTCACGAGCAGCCCGCTGGCGATCCGCCAGCGCACCCGGCCGTGATCGGCGTCCATCTCGTATTCGGGCGCCCGGAAGCGCAGCAGCACGAACGGGCGCGCGAGGAAGACGACCGCCCGCTCGTCGTCCTCGTACTTCACGCGCACGAGGCCGAGCATCCAGCGCGAGAGGTAGCGCCAGTACGTGCGCGCGAGGCGCTCGAGATGCATCGGCGTCCACAGCAGCTCGAGCGTCTGCGCGGGCAGCGTGATGTCGGCGGCCTGGACGGAGCGCACGGCGCCGCGCTCGTCCATCGTCGTGTGGTTGGCGGGATCGACGATCCGCGCGCGGGTGCCGGGCGCGCGGCTCGTCGGCAGCAGCCGCCGCACGCCGAGGCCGGCGAGGCCGGCGAGGCCGAGCGCTGCGACCGCGGCGAGGACGACGACGAGGTCAGGCATGGCTCCTACACGGTACCCCCGGGCCGTCCGGCCAGGGGCCACGGGCCGTGCTTGGCGTACGCACCTTTGGGATATGTTCGCCGCATGTCACTCGAGCGCGCCACCGCACCTGATCCCCACGACCTACTGCCGCCCGCGCCGTCGTTCTCCGTCGAGAGCGACGACGTGCAGGACGGCCAGCCGCAGCCGGCCAGCCACGCGCATCCGAGCGCCGGCGGGGAGAACGTCTCGCCGCACCTGCGCTGGTCGGGATTCCCCGACGAGACCAAGAGCTTCGCGATCACCTGCTACGACCCCGACGCCCCGACCGGCAGCGGCTTCTGGCACTGGTCGGTGTTCAACATCCCCGCCGACACGACCGAGCTCGCGACCGGCGCGAGCCCCGACGGGCTGCCCGACGGAGCCGTCGAGGTCCGCAACGACTACGGCGAGTCCGGCTACGGCGGCGCGGCCCCTCCCGGCGGCGACATCCCGCATCGGTACGTCTACACGGTGTTCGCGGTCGACACCGATCACCTCGACATCCCGGCCGAGGCGTCGCCGGCCTACGTCGGCTTCAACCTGACGTTCCACACGCTCGCGCGCGCGGCGATCAGGCCGACGTTCCAGGTCGAGGGGTAGCTGGCGCTCGGCTCGCGCGTCGCGTGCGCGCGGGCCTGGCGTCGAAGTGCTCGAGGGGTAGCTGGCGCTCGGCTCGCCGCGACGGCTGGCGCGCGGGCGTGGGCTGAACTGCATCACTGAGGAAGCCGTTCGTTCGCCGAGGCGTCCGCAGTGGACGGCCCGCGCGAGCGCCTGACGCGCTTCGTGCCATCTCTCAAAGCCGCCGGTCGCCGGCGCCGGCGGCCCCGTGACCGCACAGGGTCGCGCCTACGCCTACGCGCCTACGCGGCGGCGCGCTCGGGCTTGACCCGGGTGTAGCCGATCCCGCCCGACGAGGCGAAGCCCAGAGCGTCGGCGGTCGCCTGGGTCAGGTCCCAGGAGTAGCGGCTCGAGAACGGGCCGCGGTCGATGACCGGCACGACGAGCTCGCGCCCGCGGTAGGTCAGCGCGACGAGCGTCCCGCAGGGCAGCCGCCGGTGCGCGACGCCGTGAAGCTCCGGCGTGAGGGTCATGCCGCATGCGGTCTGGCGACCGAAGAGGCCGGGCCCGAAGAACGACGCCATCGCCGGCCTATAGACGGTGACCGCGAGGACGGGCCCGGCCGTGGCCGCCTCGACCTCGGCCGCGCGCCCGCGGTCGCGGCTGCCACGGTGCGTGCGCGGTGCGATGACCGCGCGCAGGCTCAGCCGGCCGCTGCGATCGGCGCGCCAGCGGATGCGGAATCGCTCGCTCGTGCGAACGCGGCCGCGGGCGATGTTGCGCCAGCCGTGACGGTCGTCGAGGAGCTGGAGGATCACGCGCCGGCGCGCGGCGCCGGGCATCGTGCCGCGGACGACCATGTCGCGGCCGAGCAGCGCCGTCGGCCCCGCGACGAGCGACCGGGTGCCCGGGTCGCCGTAGCCCATGCCGCCGGTCGAGGGAGCGATGACGTCGGGCATCGCTGTGCCGCCCGTGTCGGGCGAGGCTGCCGCCGTGCTCATGGAGCAGGCGGTACCGGCCGTGCAGAGCACGGCCGCGAGCATTGCGCGATCGCAGAAGGGTCTCATCGTCGTCTGGTGGCGGCCTACGGGGTGAGCTGACGGGCTCGCGCTTTCCAAGCGCTACGACCCAGAATGGGTCGATTCGCCCCGGCGGTCCTGTCCTGGTGGACCGCAGTGGTTCCCCCGCTCTCCGGACGCTGACGTCCGGAAACTCGGCGTTCAGCTCGCCAGGTTACACCGTTTATGCGCGACGGGGCGAGTCGCCCGCGATCAGGGCTTCGGCAGGCGATCGATCATCGACTGCAGCGCCTGGCGCCCGACCGCCAAGCCGATCTGAGCGAGCTCGCCGGCGGCCTGGACGGCGGTCGCGACGAGGTCGGCGGACGGCGAGACGTGGTCCTCGGCGCCGGACGTGGGGGAGGCGTAGCCGGCGGGCGGAACGGCCCGGCGCGGCGCCTCCCTGGGCACGCCGTCGGCGGCCGCGGCCGGACGAGCCGCGCCGCGCGTCACGGGCTCGGCGGCAGCCTTCGGCTTCGCCTGCGCGGCGGTGGCCTTCGGCGCGGCGGCTTTCGCGTTCGCGGCCTTCGGGCCGGCCGCCTTCCTGCTCGCGGCCTTCGGCGAGGCGGCCTTCGCGCCCGCGGCCTTCGGCGCGGCGGTCTTCGAGCTCGCAGCCTTGGCCCCGGCGCTCTTCGCGCCCGCGGCCTTGGTCTTCGTCGCCTTCGCCTTCGACTTCGACCCGGCGGCCTTGGACTTCGACCCGGCGGCCTTGGACTTCGACGTGGCCCGCGACGTGCTCGCCTTGGCCGGCGTCGAGGCCGTCGCAGTCGTCGCAGCGCCGCTCGCCGGCGCGCCGCGCTTGGCGCTTCGCCGCACGGGCCGCGAGCGCGGAAGGCTCGTCAGCACCTCGCGATCGGAGTCCTTGCGATCGGCCACGCGTCCATGATGGCACGCGCTTTGCGCCGCCGAACGCCGGAATGTGAAACAAACGGCCCCGCCGCACGTAGTACCGTCTAGCCAGCGTCGCCTTCAGAACGTAAAGTGGCTCCGCTGGCACGCTAGAGTTCCAGGTCTAGGTTGGGCGAGGTACTGGTCCGAGCAAGACCGGCAAGGCCCACCGTCAAGCTGAGTGCGCGGGTAGCCGATGACCCACGCACGCCGTTGAAAGCGAATGCAATGTCCGTAGCCGAACTTCAGGAACTCGAAGAGATCAAGGGCCTTCTGACGAAGGGCCAGCTGACCGGGGTGCTCACGTACGCCGAGATCGCCGGCGCCGTCGCGGAGATCGATCTCGACGAGGCAGACATCGAGGAGCTCCACGGGTACCTCGAGCGGTCGGAGATCGAGCTCGTCGAGGAGATCGATCCGGCGGTACAGGCGGCCAACGCCGTGGAGCGCGCGCCCGACAAGCGCCGCGCCCGCAAGAAGGCGACGATCGACCTCAAGCCGGACATGACGACCGACTCCCTTCAGCTGTTCCTGAAGGACATCGGCAAGGTCCGTCTGCTCACCGCTCAGGAGGAGGTCGACCTCGCCAAGCGCATCGAGCGCGGCGACCTCGACGCCAAGCAGAAGATGGTCGAGTCCAACCTGCGGCTCGTCGTCTCGATCGCGAAGAACTACCGCAACCAGGGCCTGCCGTTCCTCGACCTCATCCAGGAGGGCACGCTCGGCCTCGTGCGCGCCGCGGAGAAGTTCGACTACCGCAAGGGCTTCAAGTTCTCGACCTACGCCACCTGGTGGATCCGCCAGGCGATCGCCCGCGCGCTCGCCGACAAGGCGCGGACGATCCGCATCCCGGTGCACGTCGTCGAGAAGCTCAACAAGATCGGCCGCGCCGAGCGCAAGCTCGTCACGGAGCTCGGCCGCGAGCCGACTCCCGAGGAGATCGCCGAGGTCACGGGGATCGATCCCGAGGAGGTCGACTCGATCAAGCGCTCCGCGCAGGCGCCGGTCTCGCTCGAGAAGCCGGTCGGCGACGAGGAGGAGTCCGAGTTCGGCCAGTTCATCGCCGACGAGCGGGCCGAGTCGCCCTATGAGCGCGCCGCCGAGATCCTCACGAAGGAGGCGCTGCGCGAGGCGCTGGAGAACCTCTCCTACCGCGAGCGCCGCGTGCTGGAGCTGCGCTACGGGCTCGGCGGCGAGCACCCGCGCACGCTCGACGAGGTCGGCCGGACGTTCAACGTCACGCGCGAGCGCATCCGCCAGATCGAGAACCAGTCCTTGAAGAAGCTCCAATCCCTCGCGGAGGCCCAGAAGCTCCGCGACGTCGCCTAGGCAAGCGACCGCGCCCGAGCACTGTTCGACGGGGCCCGCGCGGGCCCCGTCGTCGTTTCCGCCCGCCGCCGTGCGGGCACCAACCTCGTTCATGCCTCGCGAAGCCACCGCATCCACGACCCTGACGGTCCAGGGCGTCGAGATCCCGAAGCTCGGCTTCGGCACCTGGCAGATCACCGGCGAGGCCTGCGTCGAGGCCGTCCGCGACGCGCTCGAGCTCGGCTACGACCACATCGACACCGCGCGCGCCTACGGCAACGAGGCGCAGGTCGGCCAGGCCCTGCACGACTGCGGGCGCAACCGCGACGAGATCTTCCTCACGACGAAGCTCTGGCACACCGAGCTCAGCGCCATCGCGGTCCACGACGGCGTCGAGCAGTCGCTGCGCGCGCTGCGCACGGAGTACGTCGACCTGTTGCTCATCCACTGGCCGAACCCGCGCGTGCCGCTGAGCGAGACGCTCGGCGCGATGCTCGAGGCGCGCGAGAACGGGCGCGTCAGGCACCTCGGCGTCTCGAACTTCCCCAGCCGGCTGCTGCACGAGGCGCTGGAGATCGCGCCGATCGTCTGCGACCAGGTCGAGTACCACCCCTACATCGGCCAGCCCGAGCTGCTCGCCCTCGCGCGCGAGCGCGACCTCATGATCACGGCGTACTCCCCGCTCGCGCGCGGCAGGGTGCTGCGCGATCCGGTGCTGCGCGAGATCGGCGAGCGCCACGGCAAGAACCCGGGCCAGGTCGTGCTGCGCTGGCTGCTCGACCAGCCGCAGGTCGCGGCCGTGCCGAAGGCCGCATCGCACGAGCACCGGGCGAGCAACCTCGAGGTCTTCGACTTCGAGCTCTCCGACGAGGAGCGCGGCCGGATCGCCGGGCTGCAGAGCGGACTGCGCACGGCCGACCCGTCGTGGGCGGTGCAGTGGGACTGACTCCCGCTCCCCGGCCATTCGTCCATCGACCTCGACCCCGGTCACGCCGCGCCGGCGTGCGACCGATGCCGACCCCGTGTTCGACATCGACAACGCCCTCTGCACGCTCGTCGCGCTCGGAGGCTCCGACCTGCACCTCAAGGTCCAGGTCGCGCCGCTCACCCGCGTCGACGGCGAGCTTCGCCCGATCGAGGGCGCCGACCGCCTGACCGCAGCCGACACCGAGACCGCGGTGCGCACGATGCTCACCGACCCGGTCAAGCTCAAGGAGCTGCACGACGAGCACGAGGTGGACTTCTCGTACTCGATCTCCGGCGTCGCGCGCTTCCGCGTCAACGCCTTCCAGCAGCGCGGCACGCTGAGCCTCGTCTGCCGCGCGATCCCGCACACGATCCGCACGGTCTCAGACCTCATGCTGCCGCCGGTCATCTCCGAGCTCGCCGACGAGGAGCGCGGGATCATCCTGCTCACCGGCACGACCGGCTCGGGCAAGTCGACGACGCTCGCCGCGATGCTCGACCACATCAACGAGACCTACGCGAAGCACATCGTCACGATCGAGGACCCGATCGAGTTCCTGCACCGCGACAAGCGCTCGATCATCAACCAGCGCGAGGTCGGCATGGACACCCTGTCCTTCAAGCGCGCGCTGCGCCGCGTCCTGCGCCAGGACCCCGACGTCATCCTCATCGGCGAGATGCGCGACGAGGAGACCGTCCACACGGCGCTCAGCGCGGCCGAGACCGGCCACCTCGTGCTCTCCACGGTCCACACCGTCGACGCCGCCGAGACCGTCAACCGGATCATCGACTTCTTCCCGCCCCACATGCACCAGCAGGTCCGCGCGATGCTCGCCGGCACGCTGAAGGGGGTCATCTCCCAGCGCCTCGTGCGCTCGACCGACGGCGGTCGCGTCGCGACCTGCGAGATCCTGCGGATGACCGGCCGCGTGCGCGACATGATCATGGACCCGATGCAGACCGGCCGCCTCACGGAGGTCGTCAGCGAGGGCGCCTACTACGGCATGCAGACGTTCGACCAGGCGCTCTTCGAGCACGTCAAGGCCGGCCGCGTCGACATCGAGCAGGCGCTGCGCGCGGCGACGAGCCCGCACGACTTCAAGCTCCTGCTCGCCGCCGACGGCAAGCGCGGCACGACGATGGACGACGTCGCGCAGGCCGAGACGGCGCGCGCCGCGTAGGCGGCCCGTCCAGAACGCTCGCTTCAGTCTGTAAAGTGTTGCGGTATGGACGACACATGTCCCGTCTGCCGCACGGCAGAGATCGTCTGTGGCAAGTGGACGCTGCTGCTCATCCGCGACCTGTCGGAGGGGCGCTCGCGCTTCTGTGAGCTCGAGCGCTCGCTGCAGGGCATCAGCCCGCGCACGCTGTCGCTGCGCCTGCGCGCGCTGGAGGAGGAGGGCATCGTCGAGCGCGACACCTATCCCGAGGTGCCGCCGCGCGTCGAGTACGCGCTGACGGAGAAGGGCCGCGCGCTGCTGCCGATCATCGACGACATGCGCAACTACGGCTCCCGCTGGCTAGGTGCGGACTGTGCTGACCTCGCGCCCGCCGGCGCGACGGTCGACGCCGCCGCTGCCGCCTGACGCCGCTGCCGGGCGTCGCGGCTCGCGCGCACGCCGCTCCTCGCGGGCCCGCGCATTGCGCTCGCGCGCCCAGCCGATGATCGGCCGCTCCAGCGCGACCCAGCTCAGCGACGAGATCGCGACGACCGGCCCCAGCGCGGCGAGCGTCCCCAGCACGGGGTCCAGCGGCAGCAGGCCGTGGCCGCGCATGAACAGCAGCACCGGCACGTGCCAGAGATAGAAGCCGTAGGAGATCGCGCCGAGCGCCGCCAGCGCGCGCCCGCCGAGGATCCGGCTGCTCGGGGTCGCCGCGACGGCGCCGATGACGAGCGCGAAGCCGACGCTCGAGAGCAGGTCGCGGAAGACCAGCGGGTAGACGCCGAGGTCGATCGCGCCGGAGTCCAGGAAGGCCTTCGCCGTGGCGTCCGCGACGACGAGCACGAGGCCGCCGGCGAGCAGCGCCCGCCGCAGCCCGGGTCCGGCCTGCCGGCCGTGCGCCGCGAGCGCCGCGAGCATCCCGATCGCGAAGTACGGCAGCATCGCGGCGAGCGTCTTGGAGAACGTCATCCCGAGGCCGCGGCCGGCGATCGCCCAGTTGAACGCGACCCCGAGCGCGAGCAGGGCGAGCGGCACGAGCGCGATGGCACGGCGCCGCGCCGGCAGCCGCGAGGCGAGCCAGCCGATGAGCGGCAGCACGATGTAGAAGCTCACCTCGACGGCGAGCGACCACATCGGCGGGTTGAGCTTCATGACGCTCGCGGGCGAGAAGTTCTGGGCGAAGACGAAGAACAGCGGCAGCTCGCCGGCGGGCGGCAGGCGGACGCCCGGCGTCCCCGACAGGCCCCAGAGCAGGACGATCGATCCCAGCAGCGCCGCGTAGTAGGCCGGGGCGATGCGCGCGACGCGGGCACGCGCGTAGCGCAGGAGGTCAGGCGGACGCCGGCCGTCGAGGGCGGCGGCGAACCAGGGGCGCGAGAGCAGGAACCCCGACAGCACGAAGAACGCCACGAGGCCGAGGCGCAGCTCGTGGGCGGCGTAGTCCGCCGGCGACGAGCGATTCGACGCGTCTGGCCTGGGCATCGTGTACAGCCATCCGTGAAAGAGGAAGACCGACAGCGCGGCGAGGCCGCGCAGGCCGTCCAGTGATGCCAGCCGTGCGCCGTCTTTCGTGTGCGAGGCATCCGGCGTCGCGCTGACGTCGGGCGCTTGCATGTTGGCCGCGATGCTACCCGGCGACGCCCGCGGCTACGCCGGGTCTTGATCGGATGCGGGGCGTGGAGGATCCTCACGACGGTGGATCCCGATTCGTGGTGGCTCGACGAGCGCGCCCACGCCGGGCGCGAGCACTTCGACGAGCAGCACGCGCGCCGCTACGACGCGAAGATGGAGGCCGACGCCGCCGAGGAGGTCCTGCTGCTCGAAGCCGCGGGCGTCCTGGACGACACCTCGACGGTTGTCGACATCGGGGCCGGGACCGGCCAGTTCACGCTCGCGGCCGCACCGGCGTGCAGGCGGATCGTCGCGGTCGACGTCTCGCCGGTGATGCTCGCGCGGCTGGCGGAGAACGTCGAACGCCGCGCCGCGCACAACGTCGAGGTCGTCAGCGCCGGCTTTCTGACCTACCGGCACGCGGGCGAGCCGGCCGACCTCGTCTACAGCCGCTTCGCGCTGCATCACCTCCCGGACTTCTGGAAGGCGATCGCGCTGCGACGGATCGCCGCGATGCTGCGGCCGGGCGGCGTGCTGCGCCTGTCGGACGTCGTCTACGGCTTCGAGGCCGACGATGCGGAGCGCCGGATCGAGGCCTGGATCACCGAGACGATGGACAGCGACGTCGAGCGCGGATGGACCCGCGCGGAGCTCGCCGAGCACGTGCGCGACGAGCACTCGACGTTCACGTGGCTGCTCGAGGCGATGATCGAGCGCGCGGGATTTCACACGATCGAGGCGAGCTACAGCGACTCGGGCATGCTTGCCCGCTACCTCTGTCGCAGGCGGTGATCGCGAGCGGCTACGCCGCGTGGCACCATGGCGCGATGCGCAGCGCCGCACGCACCCGCTGGCTCGAGCACGCGAACGTCGTCCTGCGCGGCGCGGGCCTGCGCGCGAGCGCCGGGCGCAGCGCCGTCGTCGAGCTGCTCGGCCGCCAGAGCTGCCTGCTCAGCGCGCAGGAGATCGCCGACAGCCTCCGCGAGGTCGGCAGCGCGGGCTCGACGGCGACGGTCTATCGCGCGCTGGAGACGCTGCACGAGCTCGGGCTCGTGCGCCGCTTCGATGCCGACGGCATCGCCCGCTACGAGCCGGTCGACCCGTCCGGCGATCACCACCACCACATCGTCCTCGAGGACAGCGGCGACGTCATCCCGTTCGAGGACGCCGAGCTCGAGCGCGCGATCGCGGGCCTCGGCCGCCGCCTCGGCATGGCGCTGACGAGCCACGACGTCATCCTGCGCGGCCACCCGCTCGAGCAGCCCGAGTCCGACTAGGTCCCTTCCGCAAGTTCCTGCACGGACGTACCAGGCCCACTACTGAACGGCCGCCTGCAGCGAGCAGGAGCCAGCGCCCGCGGGGCGAACGCCGGGCACCATGCGCCACCGCCCCCTGCACGCCGCGCTCAGCGCGTTCGCCGAGGAGGCCGCCTGGCAGTTCGCCGAGGAGACCGCCGACGGCGCCGAGATCCCGTTCGAGATCGTCGAGTCGCGCGGTGCGCGGCGCGACACGCCGCTGTACTGCTACCGGCCGCTGACCGGCAACTTCATCCGTGAGCGCCAGGGCGTGCTCGAGCGCCTGCCGACGTTCCCGGCCGCCGTCCGCGCGCTCGCCGCGCTGGATGGCGTCGGCGACTACCTGCGCGCGCAGGGCGAGCCGCGCGTGCCGACCGACGCCCGCGAGCGCGCCGAGGCAGCGCTGCGCGTCTTCGTCAGCCGCGTCTTCAGCGACGCGACCGAGTTCGTCATCACGCCCGAGCGGCTGGACCGCGCGTACGCCGAGCTCGAGGGGTCGCTGCTCGACGGCCGCGCCGAGGCCGTCGTCGTCGCGCCGCTGTTCGGCCTGCGCATCGAGTCGATCGAGATCCCGCTCGGCCAGGGGCTCGTCCTCATGCGCGGCGACGAGCTGCCCGACGCGCCGCCCGAGGCCGTCTGGGCCGCCGGCTCCGACGAGCCGTGCGTGCTCGCGTGCCTGACGCTCACCAACGACGCCGGCGCTCCGGCGCCGCTGGGCGAGGCGAGCCGGCGCTTCCGGCGCCTGCTGACCGCACTGCGCCTCTATGACCCCGTCCGCGTCGCGCTCGGCCCGGTCGCGTGGGAGCGCACCGGCGCCGGACCGTGGAAGCTCGGCGACCTCGGCACCGGCGGGCGCTCGCGCGGCGTGCTCTCGATCGGGGAGTCGGCCGAGGACGAGCTGCGCGCCTTCTGCAACCTCGTCTCGCGGCGCACGCCGCGCGGCGGTGAGCTCGCCTGGGCCCTGCGCCGCTACGAGCTCGCTTGCGAGCGCCCCGACGCCTACGAGGCGCTGACCGACCATCTGCTGGCGCTGCGCGCGCTGCTGGAGCCCGAAGGACCGCAGAGCGGGCGGCTCGCCGGCCGCGTCGCGGCCCTGTGCGCGGTCGAGGAGCAGCGCGGCCGCGTCACCGAGCGCGTCGCGCACGCGGCGTCGATGGAGCGCGCGATCGTCGCGGGCATCGCACCCGCGGACGGCGGCGTCGAGGCGCTGCTGGCCGAGGTGACGGGGTACCTGCGCGCGCTGCTGCGCGACGTCCTCTGCGGCCACCTGGACTCCGATCTGCGCTCGGTCGCCGACCAGTTGCTGGCGGCCGACCCCGCCGCCGCGTAGCTCAGCTCAGCGGACGACCTTCAGCCGCAGCCGGTCGTCGCGCTGGTAGATGGCGAGGACGTGCGAGCCGCCGGCCGCGAGCTGCACGTCGCCGTCGCCGTCGGCCGTGACCGGAGCGACGCCGACCGACGGCTCGGACACGCCCGCGAGCAGCACCGGCCCGTGCGGCACCGCGCTTGCGACGAACGCCTCGTCGCGGTCGAGCGTCCGGACGCCGGCCTGCTGATTTGCGAGCGGCGCCGCCGTCAGCGGCGTGCCGTACGCGACGAGCACCGCACCGTCGCGCGGGTCGAGCGCCATCGAGCCGCTCGTGATCGGGCCGATCGTCGTGAGGCGGCGCGCGTCGCGAAACGCGCGGTTGCGCGGCGCCAGCGCGTAGGCGAGCGCGGCGCTCGAGCGCCGCCAGACCGCGACGACGCGGCCGGAGGGTTGGATCGCGACGCCGACCGGCCCCACGTTCGCCCGGCGGCGCTCGACGAGCTGGCCGGCGCCGAAGCCGTGCCCGGGCCGCGCGACCGCGACGCGGATCGACCGCGGCCCGCGCGCGCCGGACTCGAGCCACATGACCGCCGCGGTGCCGTCGGCGCCGACGGCGACCTGCGGGTCGAAGCCCTGGCGCGCGAGCCTGTGGATGCGCCCGAGCTTCAGCGGGGCGCCGCCGGTCCGGGCCTCGACGGAGAAGCGGCCGTTCGTCAGCCGCTCCCAGGCGACGACGGTCCTGCCGTTCGCGTTGACGGCGACCTGCGGGATGCGGACCTGGCTCGGCGAGACCGGCGCGGCCTGCGCCGCCGGCGCGACGGCGACGAGGGTGAGGACGGCGGCGGCGAGGATCGTTCGCATGGTCGGGCAACGGGCGGGCACGGCGGCAAGCATCGCGGGCGTGGACGGATGTCAGCTCACGCCGTCAGGTGCCGGTACAGCGCGAGCAGCCCGTCGACGTCCTGCACGTCGCCCTCCAGCCGCGGCACGACGATCGGGTCGGGCTCGTCGAGCGCGACCTTCAGCCGCTCGATCGACTCGGCGTCGCGCGCCGCGAGCACCTGGAGGTCCGCGACGCTCGCGGCGACCTTGCCCGCGAGCGCTTCACCGAGCGGCTCGCGCAATCCCGCGCGCACCGCCACCGGATCGCCGAGAACGTCGGGCACCACCGACGCGCGGTTGACGATGAGCCCGCCGAAGCGCATCCCCGCCTCGCGCAGCTTGCCATGAAAGAAGATCGCCTCCGCGACCGGCTCGCGCTCGGGCGACGTGACGATGAGGAACGTCGTGGCCGGATCGGCGAGCAGCGCCTTCACCGCGACCGCGCGCTCGCGGAAGCCGTCGATGAGCCCTCCGAGCGCGCGGAAGAGCTGCGCCACGTCGTCGAGCAGGTCGACGCCCGTCAGCCGCTTGAGGATCGCGAAGACGACGCTCGTGCCCTTGCCCATGACCCGCGCCGCGATCCCCGTCGGGACGAGAAAGAGCTTCAGCGCGCGGCCCTCGAAGAAGTCCGTCAGGCGGTCGGGCGCGTCGAGGAAGTCCAGCGCGTTGCGCGACGGCGGCGTGTCGAGGACGACGACGTCGAACTGCTCGGAGCGGCTGATGTCGTAGAGCTTCGCGACGGCGCTGAACTCCTGCGAGCCCGCGATCGCGCTGGAGAGCTGCGCGTAGATCCGGTTGCCCAGGACCTCCTCGCGCGTGGCCGCGTCGGGCGAGAGGGTGACGATGAGGTCGTCGAACGTCGCCTTCGGGTCGAGCATCATCGCCCACAGCTCGCCGCCCATCTCGATGCCGTGGCCCTCCAGCAGCGCGGCATCGACCTGGCGCGGCTCGTTGCCGAGCTCCTCGAGGCCGAGCGAGTCCGCGAGCCGCCGCGCGGGGTCGATCGTGACGACGGCCACGCGCTTGCCCGATGCCGCGAGGCCGAGCGCCAGGGCCGCCGACGCCGTCGTCTTGCCGACGCCGCCCGAGCCGGCGACGATGACGACGCGCTTGCCCTCGAGCCTCTCGCCGACGCCGCTCATCACGACAGCTGGGGCGCGAGCTCGTCGGCGAGGCGCGCGAGGTCGGGCCCGCCGGGGTGCAGGGGCAGGCGCGCCGGCGCGTCGCCGCCGGTGAGCCTGCGCAGCCGCCCGAGCTGCGCGCGCTGGCGCAGGGCCCTCGCATGGCCGCGCAACGCGATCGCGACCGCCGGATGCGTCGCGTGCGCCGCGAGCAGCCTGGCCTCGTGCGGCGTGAGGCGGTCGGGCTCCAGGGCGTTGGCGATGACGCGCTCCAGCCCCAGCCCCATCGACTCCAGCAGCGCCTCGCGCAGCTGCCCGGTCTCCGTCACCGCGAGCTCCTCGGCCCGGGCCACCGCGACGACCGCGGTGCGTGCCGGATCGGACAGCATCGCGTCGATGATCGTCCCCTGCCGCGCGACCGGGCCGCTGCCCGCCGCGGCGGCGAACGTCCGCGGCGCGCTGAGGATCGCGACGCCGTGGCCGGTCGCCGGCGCGTCGACGACGACGAGGTCATAGGCGTCGGCGCCGGGGGTGCGGCGGTCGAGCTGGGCGAGCTCCCAGAGCTTTCCGACGGTCAGCAGCTCGCGCATCCCGGGCGTCGCGGCGGCGACCATGCCGAAGACGCGGCTGCGGATGAGCAGCTCGGCGATCGGGCCGGAGGGAAGCTGGTCGCGCAGGTACTCCTCCAGCGCGTCCTGCGGATCGATCGAGATGTGAAAGAGGTTCGGCGCGATCTCGGTCTCGGCGAACGGCGCGGCGCCCTCGCGGTCGAACGCCGACGCGACGTCGCCGCGGCGCGCGACCTCGGCGACGATCGTGCGCTTGCCGCTGCGCGCCGCGACGAGGCCGAGCGCCGCGGCGACCGTGGTCTTCCCGACGCCGCCCTTGCCGGTGACGACGACGAGCCGGCGCGCGAGCAGGATCGCTACTGCTCTCCGTCCCAGTAGTCCAGCGGCTCGATGCGCGCGATGACGTCGAGGCCGCCGAACCAGATCTTCTGCGAGTCCGGATACCAGCACGTGTCGCCCGGCTCGCGGGTGCCGTACATGAGCATGACGAGCCCGCTCTCGCCCGCGATGAACGTGTGCGCGACGCCCGTAGCGCGCGGGCGGTAGACGACCGATCCCGGGCGAACCGGCGTGCGCGCGTCGTCGAGCAGCACCGTCCCCTCGCCCTCGAGCACGACGAAGATCTCGTCCTCGAGCGAATGGCAGTGGCGCGTGGAGGAGCGCTTGCCCGGCGGGACCTCGACGTGCTTGAGGCCGCTGAGCACCGAGCCCGCGGCGCGCCCGAGGTCGCTGCGGCGGCGGTGGACGCGGCCGTCGTCCTCGTCGGTCCGCGCGACGTCGGCGAGCGCGACGATCGTCGGCGGCCGCGGCGACGGCGCGGGCAGCGCGCTCACCGGCGGCTCGGCGTCGAACGGATGCGGCGCGCCGGCCGGCAGCCAGCGCGAGCCGACCCACGTGACGCCCGCGCGCGGGAGCGTCGTGAGGCCGGTCGGCGACCCGCTGGAGAACGCGAGCACCTCGAGCGTCCCGTCGGGCCCGGCGACGAGCGTGTGCGCCTCGGCGTCCGCGCGGTGGACGAGCACGTCGCCGGCCGCGATCTCGTGGACGGACTCGTCCTGCCAGCTCAGCCCCGAGCCCGCCAGGACGAAGAAGATCTCCTCCTCGTCGTGGTGGACGTGCTGGGGCATCGGCCGGCGGCCCGCGGGGATGCGATAGCGGCTCAGCGCCGCCCGCGGCGCGCCGCGCGTCGCGCACAGCCGCTGGCGCTCGCAGCGCAGGTCGCCGCGCAGCGTCGTCGCCCACGGCACGTCGTCCCAGTGGCTGATCATCGGCGCGATGCTAGTCGGCGTGTGAGCTCGCGGCGCACGCGCGTGTTGCCGCGTCGAGCCCGCGCACGGTTCGGTCGACGTGTTCGACACGGTCGCACAGATCGCGTTCGCGATCACCCTGATACTCCCGGGCTTTCTCGTCGTCCAGCTGTCAGAACGACGCAGGCCATCGACGCCGGCCGGGGGGGCGATCTTCAATAGAGGACGTTGACCACGGGTCGCTCGGCGGCATGTGGGTGAACGGCGACGACATCGCGCGTTACCTTTCAAGAGGTCTGGCCCGGCGACGAGCAGGGGCAGGTGTCCGAGGGCGGGCGCGCTGCGCGAGCCGGAGAAAGCTGCAGCCACTGTGCAGACTTCTCCTGAAGTCTCGTACCGTTTTCACACTTCCGGCATCCCGCGTCCACGTCCAGCGCGCCCGCTCAAGCAACGGACTGACACACCCGATGGACGTTCTGTGTCGGCAAGTGAATCCTCAGGGGGTACCGTGACCGACGGCTCGCGCCTCGGTGAGTCCGTGATCGCCTTGCGCGCCGAGCTGCGCGACCTGGGCGCCGAAGCGGCCGTCCCGGCGGCGGGCCGCATCCTCGTCGTCGACGACGACGACGCCGTGCGCCGCCTGCTCTCCGGCATCCTCTCCTACGCCGGCTACGACGTCTGCGACGTCGGCAGCACCTGGCAGGCGCGCCGCGCGCTGGAGGAGGACTCGATCATCTTGCTGCTCACCGAGGTGAGCATGTCGCGCGAGACCGGACTCGACCTTGCGCGCTTCGCCGCCTCCGAATACCCGGGGACCGCGACGCTGCTCATGAGCGCGCTCGACGATCCCGGGATCGCCGGCGCGGCGATCGACATCGGCGCGTGCGGCTACCTCGCCAAGCCCATCAGCCCGTCGGCGGTCCTCGTCGCGGTCACGAGCGCGCTGCGCTCGCGCGCCGCCGGCATGCGCCGCGCGAACGTCCTCACCGGCGCGCTCGAGTACCTCGAGGGCATCGCCGCCCGCAGCCGCCGGCTCGAGGTCGAGGCCATCCACCGGTGGGCGGAGGCGGCCGAGTACCGTGAGCCGGGGATCGGCCGACACGTCAGGCGCGTCGGCCGCTACTGCGGCGTGCTCGGTCGGTCGTTGGGGCTGCACCTGCCATCGGTCGATCTCGCAAGCGTCCTGCACGACGTCGGCAAGTCGCGGATCGCGGACAGCATCCTGCTGAAGCCGGCGCCGCTCACCGCCGACGAGCGGCTGGCGATCGAGACGCATGCCGACATCGGCTACGAGATGCTGCGCGACTCCGGCAGCGAGGTCCTCGACCTTGCCGCCGTCATCGCGCGCACACACCACGAGCGATTCGACGGCACCGGCTACCCGCGCGGGCTGGCCGGCGACGACATCCCGCCGGAGGGCAGGATCGCGGCCGTCGCCGACGTCTTCGACGCGCTGACCTGCGACCGCGCGTTCCGTTCCGCCTGGTCGGTCGAGTCGACGATCTCCTGGATGACCCGCGAGAGCGGCAGCCACTTCGACCCCAACGTGATCGCGGCGCTGCTGGAATCGATCGACGAGATCCTCGTGATCCGCTCGGAGCTCTCCGCCGCGTAGGTGATCGTTCCCGGCCGGCGGGATCGCCCCGCGTGGATCTCCGAGCGCGTCCGGCATGCGGGTGAAGGAATAGCCCGTGCACGTGCGAATAACGCGACGTGTCCGGTTTCCAGAACTCCGCGGAGCCCACTGACGAGAGCCCGAAGGCCCGCGTCATCGCCTTCGCCAACCAGAAGGGCGGCGTCGCCAAGACGACGACGACGCTCAACCTCGCCGCCGCGTTCGCCGAGACCGGCCACCGCGTGCTGTGCGTCGACATGGACCCGCAGGGCAACCTCACGATGTCGCAGGGCATCGACCCGGACACCCTCGAGCTGTCGATGTACGACGTCCTCGTCCATCACCTGCCGATCAAGCAGGTCGTCCGCCGGCGCGAGATCGACGTCGCCTGCGCCTCGATCGACCTCGCCGGAGCCGAGATCGCGATGTCGACGCAGATCGGCCGCGAGCGCTCGCTGGCCAAGGCGCTGAAGGGCGTCGAGGACGACTACGACTTCATCTGCATCGACACGCCGCCGTCGCTCGGGCTGCTGACGATCAACGCCCTGACCGCCGCGCACAAGGTCATCGTCCCCGTGCAATGCGAGTATCTGTCGATGCGGGGGCTCATCCAGCTCCAGAACACGCTCCAGATGATTCGCGAGAACCTCAATCCGGACGTCCAGATCGAGGGCATCCTGCCCACGATGATGGACATGCGGACCGTGCACGCCAAGGAGGCGATCGAGATCCTCGAGGAGAACTTCGGCGATCGGCTCTTCGCGTCGCGGATCAAGAAGACGGTGCGGTTTGCGGAAGCGCCCGTAAAGGGCATGTCCGTCCTGAAGTACGACCCGGACGGCACCGCCGCCCAGTCCTATCGCGACCTCGCGAAGGAGGTTCTCGCTCATGGCATCCGGTAAGCGCGCGAGCATGAGGGAGGGCCCGCTGGCGGCGCTCTTCCGCCGGACCGAGGAGGACGCGAAGGCCGCCGAGGCCGGCCGCGCCGACGTCCCGGAGCTCAGCGAGCCCGTGCCGACGCCCGTCGACGAGATCCCGCCCCGCGAGGTGCCGCACCCGTCGCTGGCCGCCCGCGACGAGGTGCAGGCCGACGAGGCCGAGCCGCGCATCCCGTCGCCGCAGGAGCGCCTGCGCAACGCCTTCTCCTCGGAGATCCCCGAGAGCCTCATGGACGCCCCCGAGCCCTCGACGCCCGCCGGCGGGCGTGCTCGCCGCATCCGCGATCCCTTCGACGACGACGCCTTCGCGCGCGGCGACGTCCGCGAGTCGCCCTTCGGTCAGGCCAGGCCCGCCGGCCAGCCGGTGCTGCGGGTCGTGGGCGTCGGCGGCGGCGGCTCCAACGCCGTCAACCGCATGGTCGAGGCCGGCGTCCAGGGCGTCGAGTTCATCGCGATCAACACCGACCTGCAGTCGCTGCAGGAGTCCGACGCCGACGTCACGCTGCACATCGGCTCGACGCTCACCCGCGGCCTCGGCTCGGGCTCGGACCCGGACGTCGGGCGCGCCGCCGCGATGGAGGAGTACGACCGCATCAAGGCCGTTCTGAAGGGCTCGGACATGGTCTTCGTGGCCGCGGGCGCCGGTGGCGGCACCGGCACGGGCGCGGCGCCGATCGTCGCCCGCATCGCCGTCGAGGTCGGCGCGCTGACCGTCGGCATCGTCACGAAGCCGTTCGGCTTCGAGGGCTCCCGCCGCCGCGAGCAGGCCGAGATCGGCATCCAGGCCCTCAAGGACGAGGTCGACACGCTCATCGTCGTCCCGAACAACCGCCTGCTGGCCGTGCTCGACAAGCACACGTCGATGGTCGAGGCCTTCCGCGTCGCCGACGACGTCCTGCGCCAGGGCGTGCAGGGGATCTCCGACCTCGTGACGCTGCCCGGCGTCATCAACCTCGACTTCGCCGACGTGCGCACGATCATGGCCGACGCCGGCAACGCGCTGCTCGGCATCGGGATGGGCACCGGCGAGACGCGCGCCGTCGACGCCGCCCAGACCGCCGTGTCCTCGCCGCTGCTGGAGACGAGCATGGAGGGCGCGCACTCGATCCTCCTGTCGATCACCGGCGGCAAGGACCTCTCGCTGTGGGAGATCAACGAGGCCGCCAAGACCGTGTCGGAGGCCGCCCATCCCGACGCGAACATCATCTTCGGCGCGATGGTCGACGAGAACCTCGAGGACCAGGTCTGGGTGACGGTCGTCGCGACGCGCTACGGCGGCGCCCCGGCGCGCCGGCGCCTGGAGGAGCCGCGCGGCGAGCCGCGCGTGCAGCGGCGCACCCAGCAGCAGCGCCCGCAGGCGCCGACGCCGCCGCCGGCCTACCGCGGGCCCGAGCGCGACGATCACCGCTACGCACCGGCGCGCGACGAGTACCGCCGCGCGCCCGAGCGCCCGCCCGAGCCCGTGCGCTCCGGCGGCGGACTGCGCGTCACCGAGCTCGACGTGCCCGAGTTCATACCCCGCGGGCGCTGACGTCGCGCGCCGCGCGCCGCGGCGGCGACGCGGCGGGTTCGGCCCGGCGACCGTCTATCCGGCGATGGCGATTGCGTAGCGGGCGAACACGCTGTCGCGCGTCAGGACGTCGAGCCCCTCCTCCAGGGCGTGTGCGACGAGGACGCGATCGAACGGATCGGCGTGATGGCGCGGCAGCTCGGCGGCCGCCTCGAGCACCGAGGATGTGACGTCCAGCATCCGAAACTGCGCGGCCAGGATGACAGACAGGTTGCGCGGCGCGCGAAGGCGACCCGCCTCGCGCTTGATCGCCGCCTCCCAGATCGAGATCGGGCTCAGGCAGCGGTCGACGGCCGGGTCGACGAGCAGGGCGCGCTCGGCCTCCGTCAGGCGATCCGGGTCGCCGAGCGCCCAGAGCGCGATGTGGGTGTCGACGAGAACGCGGCTCACCGCGTGTAGGGCTCGAACCCCGGCAGCGGCTCGTCGAAGTCGTCGCCGATCTCGATCTGCCCGCGCAGCGCGCCGAGCGCGACGGGCGGATGCTCGACCGTGACCGCGACGAGCCGCACCGCCGGCGTTCCTCCCCGCGCGATGATGACCTCCTCGCCTCGCTCGGCAGCGGACACGAGCTCGCTGAGGCGTGTCTTCGCGTCGTGCATGTTGACCTGCACGGGCAGCAGGCTAGCTAGGCTCATTAGCTAAGGCAAGCCGGACCCGCGCTGCGACGGGAATCGGCGGCCGCGGCCAAGGCCGTGGAAAGCGGGTAAAAAGCGGGCAAAATGCAGGCAAAACGGGGCGACCAGGGGTCCCGGGCACCGTCGTCTGAAGGTCCAATTGAGACCTGGACCGGCTTTTCGGGAGGGTTCTGTCACTGCACACCACCCCCCTGGAGGCCAGCATGTCCCCCCGCACGAAGAAGTTCATCCTCACCGCCACCGCCATCGCCGCCGTCTCGGCTCCCGCCGTCGGCGCGAGCCCCGTCCAGGCCCGTCAGGGCGCCGATGATCCCGTCGGCCATGTCCGCCACAGCGGCACCGACGACGGCGCCCGCTCGAGCTCGAGCAGCTCGGCCCGGTCCAAGCACCGCCACCGCGGCCGGACGCGCAGCGGGCGTCGCGGCGTGCACCACGGCGCCAACCACCGCCGCGGCGCCGACGACGGCCCGCGCGGCCGTGGCCGCGGCACGGATGACGGCCCCAACCACACCTGAGAGCCCGTCGGCCGGCGCGCGTCCACCCAGCGCGCCGGATGACCGCGTGTAGCCTCGTCGCTCGTGAAAGGCGCCGAGGGCTCACACGGGATCGTCGCCGCCGGCCATCCGCTCACCGCGGAGGCCGGCGCGCGCGTTCTGCGCGACGGTGGCAACGCCGTCGACGCCGCCGTCGCGGCGATGCTCGTCTCGTGGGTCGCCGAGCCGCTGCTCACCGGCCCCGGCGCCGGCGGCTACATGCTCGTGGCGGGCGCGGGCGAGGAGCCGGTGCTCCTGGACTTCTTCGTCGCCGCCCCCGGCCATGGCGCGAGCACCTGCGATCGGGCGCCGCTGCACCCGGTCGAGGTCGACTTCGGCGGCGACGCGCGCCAGATCTTCCACGTCGGCGCCTCGTCCTGCGGGACGTTCGGCACCCCGGCCGGGATCGACGAGGCGATGCGCCGCTGGGGCTCCTGCGAGCTCGCCGACCTCGCCGCGCCCGCCGCCGCGCTCGCCCGCGACGGCGTCGTCCTCAACGCCCAGCAGGCCGAGGTGGTGCACCTGCTCGAGGCGATCCTGCGCTCGACGCCCGAGGCCGAGGCGGTCTACGCGCCCGAGGGGCCGCTGCTGCGGGAGGGCGACTGCTTCCGCGATCCCGAGCTCGCCGACACGATCGAGCGACTCGGCGCCGAGGGCTGCGCGCCGTTCTACACCGGCGACATCGCCGACGCCGTCGCCGCGACGGTCGCGAAGGGCTGCGGCGTGCTGACCGCCGAGGACCTGCGCTGCTACGAGGCCGACGCCCGCGCGCCCCTGTCGGTGAGCTACCGCGGCCGCGACGTCCTGACCAACCCGCCGCCCTCGGCGGGCGGGGTGCTGCTCGCGCTCGTCCTCGCGCGCCTGGACCGCGAGCCCTCGCCGCCGTCGCTGTCGCTGCTCGTGCGGTCGATGGAGGAGGCACAGGCCGCGCGGACGCCGGAGTTCGTCGACGGCCTGGACGCGTCGGGCTTCGCGGCGCGCTTCCTCGGCTCGCGGCTGGGCGCCACGACGCACATCTCCGTCCTGGACTCCGACGGGCGCGCCTGCTCGGTGACGTGCACGAACGGCGAGGGCTCGGGGATCGTCGTGCCGCACACCGGCATCCACCTCAACAACATCATGGGCGAGACGGACCTCAGCCCGCTCGGCTTCCATCACGCGCCGGCCGGCCGCCGGATGCCGTCGATGATGGCTCCGACGGTCGTCATGCGCGACGGCGGGCTGCACGTCGCGCTCGGCTCGTCGGGCTCCAACCGGATCCGCTCGGCGCTGCTGCAGACGATCGTCGCGATCGTCGACCACGGCCTCGACGCCGCCGACGCGGTCGCCGCGCCGCGGGTGCACTTCGAGGACGGCATCGTCTACGCCGAGCCGGGGATCCCGTTCGAGCAGCTCGGCCGCGCGGCAGCCCAGATCCAGGCCTTCCGCGCCCCGAGCATGTTCTTCGGCGGCGTGCAGGCGGTCAGCCGCGACCCGCGGACCGGCGAGCTCGACGGGGCCGGCGATCCGCGCCGCGGCGGGGTGGCGGTCGCGGCGTGAGGCGGGCTGCCGCGGCCGGCGCCGTCGCGGCTGCGCTGGCGCTCGGGGCGTGCGGAACGCCCTCGCCCGACCTCTTCGTCGTCAACCGCGACGGGACCGTGCCCGGCGCCCGGCTGAGCCTCCTCGTCTCCGACACGAGCGCGCGCTGCAACGGCGCCGATCCTGAGCCGCTGACGAGCGCGCAGACGCTCGAGGCGCGCGACCTCGCCGACGAGCTGCTGAAGGTCCAGCGCGGGGAGGTCGCGGTCCCGCCGGCGCCCCCGGCGCAGATCTTCCGCTTCGCCGTGCGCACGGAGGAGGGGACGCTGCGCTTCGGCGACGGCGCCCAGCGTCCGGAGGTCCTGCCGCGGCTCGTGCGCTTCGCGCGGCGCGTCGCGATCGACGTCTGCGGCCTCGAGCGCTGATCCGCGCGTCGCAGGGCGCCTCGGCGGGCAGCATCTGTCGCATGAGCGACGAGAGCCAACAGCAGTCCGCGAAGGGCATCGAGAGGGAGCTGTCCGACGAGGCCGACCGGATGGAGCGCCGCCTCGAGGAGCTCGACGACCACGTCGACGAGGCGAAGCAGAAGGCCGAGGCCATGCGCGAGCCGGCGCCGGACGTCGAGGTGCCGGTCGGCGACGAGGACACCGCGGACAAGGTGCCCGCTCCCGCGCAGGAACCGTAGGGCCGCGCTGGCCGCCACGACGCTTCGTGAACGCGCGATCCTGTGCCCGTGAGGACGATCACGGATCATCCGGTGTGGCTGCTGCGCCGGGTCGCGGGGCTCGCGGATGCGCCCGCCGACGAGCTGCGTGAGCTGCTCGTCGACTCGCGCGAGGACCTCTTCGCGCCGGGGACGACGGTCGTGGCGGAGGGCGAGGAGGGCCGCGTCCTGCACGTCATCGCCGCGGGCGTCGCCGAGCTCACGACCGAGGTCGCCGGCGCGCGGATGTTCCTCGGGCTGCTGGAGACCGGCGACGTCGTCGGCGAGCTCGCGCTCGTCGCCGACGACCACCGGCACGGGGCGACGCTCACGGCGCTGACCGAGCTGCGCGTCCTGTCGCTCGCCATCGCCGACGTGGAGCAGTTTCTCGCCGGCCACCCGGCGCACCACAGCTCGCTGCAGGCCCGCGCCGACGCGCTGCGGACGGCGGACTTCATCAGGCAGGTCGCGGCGCTCGGGGCGCTCGGGCGCGAGGAGCGCCAGCAGCTCGCCACGCGCGTGAGCCACCGCCATCTGGCGCGCGGCGAGGTCGTCATCCGCCAGGGCGACGAGGCCGGAAGCTGCTACATGCTGCAGTCGGGCGCCGTCGAGGTCTCCGTCGACGAGCGGGTCGTCGCGACGCTGGAGCCGGGAGCGCTCTTCGGCGAGGGCGCCGTCCTGACGAGCGGCTACCGGACGGCGACGGTCCGCGCGACGGAGGCGTGCGAGGTCCTCGAGCTCGCCCACGAGGACTTCGTCGACGTCCTGCAGAGCGACGTCGAGATCGCGCAGGAGATCGCCTACCTCTTCCGCCTGCGCCAGCGCCCGCGGCGCGCGCCGGGCGTCGAGGTCGAGGAGCACGACGACGACCTCGGCGAGACGCTCACGACGCTGCACAACCCGGTCGCGCTCACGTACTTCCGGCTCTCCGAGCGCGGCCGCTTCATCTGGGACCGGCTCGACGGCCGCCGCTCGCTGCGCGACCTCGCGAAGGACCACTTCGACGCCTTCGGCCGCTTCGACCCGCACGCCGTGGCCGACGTCGTCGCCGCGCTCGGCCGGGCGTGCATGCTCGACGACGAGCGCTTCGCTTCCACACCCGCGCCGCGATCGGCGGCGTCCGTCGCGGCGCGCAGGCTGCTCGTGCGCCGCCGCGACGTCCGCGGCGCCGACCGCCTCGCCGGCGCGCTGCACGACCGCGGCGGGCGGCTGCTGTTCACGCGCCCCGGGATCGTCGCCGCCGGGACGCTGGCCGCGGCCGGCGTCGTGGCCTTCGTCGCGGCGCTCGCGCGCGGCGACGGGTTCGGCGGCTCGCCGGTGGTCTTCGTGCTGCTCGCCGTGGCGGGCCTGTGGCTCGCGATGCTCGCGCACGCCGCGGGACAGGCGCTCGCCGTCAAGGCGCACGGCCGCGACATCCGCGGCGCGGGCATCGGCTGGTACTGGCTCATGCCGCTGGCCTACGTCGACACGTCGGCGATGTGGCTCGCCGACGGCCGCGAGCAGCGTGCGGTCGGCGTCGCCGGGATCGTCGCGATGCTCGTCGTCGCCGCGCCGCTCGCCGTGGCGTCGCTGGTCGCCTCGAGCCCTGCACTGTGGGCGCTGGCGCTGCCGTTCTACGTCTGCTCGCTCGTGCGGGCGCTCGGGCACGCCGCGCGCGATCTCTAGCCTCCAACTGCATGAATCGCCGCTCCTGGCTGCTCATGGCGCTCCTCGCCGCACTGTGGGGCGCCTCCTACCTCTTCATCAAGGTCGCCCTCGAGGACGACATGCCGCCGTTCTTCATCGTCTTCGCCCGCATCGTGCTCGGCGCGCTCGTGCTCGTGCCGATCGCGCTGCGCTCCGGCGAGCTCGGGCGGATGCGCGGGCTGACCGGGCCGATCCTCTTCATGGCCGTCATCCAGGTCGTCGTGCCGTTCGTGCTCATCACCTACGGCGAGGACCACATCGCGTCGTCGCTCACGGGCATCCTCGTCTCCGCCGCGCCGATCTTCACGGCGCTCATCGCGGTGCGCTACGACGACGAGGAGCGCCCGCACGGCATCGCGATCGCCGGCGTCGCCATGGGGATCGTCGGCGTCGTCCTGCTCTTCGGCGTCGACCTCAGCGGCGATTCGGCGGCGATCGCCGGCGGGCTCCTGGTGCTCCTGGCGACGGTCGGATACGCGATCGGCTCGCTGTATCTCAAGCACCGCCTGCAGGGCGTGCCGCCGGTCGGGATCGCGGCGTCGACGATGCTCGCCGGCTCGCTCGTGCTGATCCCGCCCACGCTCTTCGCGCTGCCCCCGCACGCCCCGAGCCTCGAGGCGCTCGGCTCGCTGCTGGCGCTCGGCGCCGGCGGGACCGGGATCGCGTTCGCGATCTACTACACGCTGATCTCCGAGATCGGGCCCGGGCGGGCGTCGCTCGTCGCCTACATCGCGCCCGGCTTCGCGGTCGTCTACGGCGTCGCGCTGCTCGACGAGCCGCTGACCATCGGTGCGCTGCTCGGGCTCCTGCTCATCCTCGCCGGGTCGTGGGTCGCCGCCGAGGGCCGCCTGCCGGGCCAGGCGCGGGTGACGCAGGTCGCGCCGCTGGAGCCCCCGCCGGTGCGCGAGCCGGCCTGACCCAGCGTCAGCCGAAGCGGACCTTGCCGTTCGAGCGCGCACGCGCCTGGGCGCGCTCGACGAAGTCCAGCCGCTTCGCCGCCGCGAGGAACAGCCGCGTCACGAGCCGCAGCCGCGCGTTCTCCGAGCGCAGGTCGAGCAGGCCCTGCTTGGCGTCGAGGCCGAAGTCGACCGTCGCGGCCATCGCGTATGCGCTCTTGGCGGAGAGCTCGGCGGGGTCGGGCTCGTTGTCGGTGGCCTGCACGACGAGGTCGGCGTACGCGGCGCGGGCGGCCGCGGCGGTGCCGGCGTCGGGCACCTCGACCTTGTCCTCGAGGAACTCGACCGTCGCTCGCGGGTAGGGCCCGTCGGCCTCGCGCTCGACGATCCGAAACGGCCGCGTGCCGCGCGTCAGGACGTTCAGCCGCCCGTCGTCCATGCGCTCGAGGACCTCGGTGATCTCGCACGCGCAGCCGACGTCGCGCAGCCCCTTCTCCGCCGCCCACACGATCCCGAACTCCGACTCGCGCTCGAGCAGCTCCTCGAACATCGTCTTGTAGCGGTCCTCGAAGACGTGCAGCGGCACGAGCTCGTGGGGCAGGGCGACGAGCGGCAGCGGGAACAGCGGGAAGTCGCGGACCGTGCGGTCGGGCATCCGGAGTAGTTCACCACGCTCGCAGCGCCGCTGCGATGGTCGCGCGGGCCGTCACTGGGTCACGGGCGGGGGCTCCTCCTGCGCGAGGGCGGCGCGCGCCTGCGCCGCGAAGACGTCGAACGACGGGCGCAGCGCGCCGTTGGGCGCGACGAGCCCGGAGTCCCAGCTGCTGCGCAGCGACGCCTTCCAGTGGTAGATGTAGACCCGCGTGATCCGCGGGCTCGTCGCCGCCAGCCGGAAGACGCGCCGCGTCGCCTCGACCGCGCGCGAGGCCCCGATCCGGATCGTCGTCCGCCGGTCGGGCACGCCGTCCTGCGTCGGTTTCTTGCGGCGCAAGATCGCACCCGTCTCGGTGAACCAGATCTCGCCCGGCGCCAGGCGCCGCATGACCTGCGTGCCCCAGCTCGAGGACGAGTTGACGTCGACGTAGTTGTGCAGCCCCCAGAGGCGCGGCCGCTCGCCGCGCGGGAACTCGCGCAGGTAGGCGCGCATCCAGCGATCGAGGCTCGAGGTGTCGACGACGTCGGCGCCGAGGACCGTGCACTTCGGGCACATCCGGCGCAGCACGCGGTAGTAGGACGCGATCCGCTCGGGGTCGAAGTTCTTGGGCCGCACCGCGATGTTCGGCTCGTTCCACGGGCTGTACTCGCGCACGAGCGGGTAGCGGCGGCGGAAGCGCAGGACCTCGCGGCGGTACTCCGACGCCTTCGGCAGGCTGAACCTGCGCGTCCGGCTGCGGCCGAACGTCACGAGCGGCCGGACGGACGCCGCCTTCGCTGCGGCCAGCCAGGCGTCGATCTCGTGCTGCTGCCAGGTGTAGCGCATGGCGTCCCACGGAACGCTCAGGCGCGCGTGGCGCACGCCGAGCTCGGTGAGTCGCTGGTCGTCGAAGGTCCCCGGCTTCTGGTCGGCGATGCCGAGCGTCAGCGCGTGGGCCGGCGCCGCGGCGCACAGCAGCGACAGAAACGCACCGGAAAGGAGCAGGGCGAGGCGGCGCACTCCGCGCAGGATGAAGGATCGCCCGGACCGGCGCGTCGCCCGTGCGCGCATATGCTGGCCGGCATGGACGAGCTCGCGGCCTACGAGCGGCGCCTGCGCCGCGCCGGGCTGCCACTGCTCATCGAGGACTACTCCGCCTACGAGGACGTGTTCACCCGCGCCGCCCCGCTGCTCGGGCTCGTCTTCCTCGGTCAGCTCCTTGGCGCGGTGCAGCTCGACTGGCCGCTGTGGGCGAACGTCCTCGCGCTCGCGGGCGGCCTGGCGATCCTGCTCGGCGGCGTCGCGCTCGTCAACCGCCGCCGCGAGCGTCCGGCGCTGTCGGTGCCCGATCGCGTCGGGCCCGTCGAGCTCGCCGCATTCGTGCTCGTCCCCGCGCTGCTGCCGCTCGTCTTCGGCGGCCAGGTCACGAGCGCGCTCGTGACCGCCGGCGGCAACCTCCTGCTCGTGCTGCTCGTCTACCTCGTCGTCGGGATCGGCCTGCTGTCGATCCTGCGCTGGGCGGGCGCGCGGCTCGTCGGACAGCTCGCGTCGTCGCTGAAGCTCCTGACGCGCGCCGTGCCGGTCCTGCTGATCTTCATGATCGTGCTGTTCGTCAACACCGAGATGTGGCAGGTGTTCTCCGACGTCTCGGACCCGGCGCTGCTCGGCGTCATCGCGCTCTTCGTCGGCGTCGGCTCGGTCTTCCTCGCCGGCCGGCTGCCGCGCGAGGTGCGCGAGCTCGAGCGCGACGTCGCGGCCGATCCTCCGCTGACCTCGCGCCAGCGCTTCAACGTCGGCCTCGTGATGTTCGTCAGCCAGGGCCTGCAGGTGCTCGTCGTCGCGCTGCTCGTCGGCTTGTTCTTCGTCGCCTTCGGCGCGCTCGCGATCACCCCCGGCGTCGTGGAGGTCTGGATCGGCGAGCGCCCGCACGCGATCGCCGGCCACCCGTCGCTGAGCGTCGAGCTCGTGAAGGTCTCCAGCGGGCTTGCGGCGTTCAGCGGCGTGTACTACGCCATCGCGGTGCTCACCGAGGAGTCCTACCGCGCGGAGTTCCTCGACGACCTGCAGGCGTCGCTGCACGAGACCTTCCACGCCCGGGCGCGCTACATCGAGCAGCGGGCGGCGGCGTGATCGCGCCGCTGGCGGCCGCGGCGGTGCTCGCGCTCGCGGGCGCGCCGTCGCAGCCGCAGGCGCTCGTCGTCACCGAGACGGCGGGGTTCCGCCATCCGTCGATCCCGGCGGCGCGGGCGGCGCTCGAGCGCCTCGGCGAGCGCAGCCCGGACTTCGACGTCGTCGCCGTCGCGTCGTCGCGCTCGCTCACCGCGGCCGCGCTCGCGCGGGCGCGGGCGGTCGTCTTCCTCTCGACGACCGGCGAGCTGCGGATGGGGCAGGCCGGCCTGACGCGGCTGCTGCGCTTCGTCCGCGCGGGCGGCGGCTTCGTCGGGTTGCACGCGGCATCCAACACCTTCGCGCGCCGCCCCGCGTTCGCCCGGATGCTCGGGGCGCAGTTCCGCGCGCACCCGTTCGTCGGCCGCGGCCGGATCCTCGTCACCGACCGCTCGCACCCGGCCACGCGGCGGATGCCGCGCTCGTTCGGCCTCGACGACGAGTTCTACGTCTTCGAGCGCAGCCCGCGACGGCGCGCGCACGTCCTCGCGCGGCGCGACACGGCGGCCGACGAGCCGCTCGTCTGGTGGCGGGCGGAGGGGCGCGGGCGCGTCTTCTACAGCGCACTCGGCCACCCCGACTCGGCCTGGCGCGACCCCGTGCACCTGCGCCTCGTCGAGGACGGCCTGCGCTGGGCGACCTCGTAACCTGCGCCGCCGTGGCAGACGCCGAGCCGACCCTCTACCTCCAGCGCGACCAGCCGCCAGGCGTGCCGCCGCTGTCGCTCACCGGCGAGCGCACGCTGCCCGACGTTCCCGAGGAGAACTACTGGTACCAGCGCCACCTCGTCGTCTACGAGTGGATCGCGCGGCGCGTCGCGGGCCTGCGCGTCGTCGACATGGCCTGCGGCGAGGGCTACGGCTCCGACGTCCTCGCGCGCGGCGGCGCCGCGGCCGTCGTCGGCGTCGACGCCAACCCCGAGGCCCACGAGCACGCGCGCCTGCGCTACGTGCGCGACAACCTGCGCTTCGCGCGCGACATGGTCGAGCGCTTCGCCGAGCCCTGCGACGCGCTCGTCTTCCTCCAGACGATCGAGCACGTCCAGGACCCGGGGGCGGTGCTCGAGCACTTCAGGTCGATGCTGGCGCCCGGCGGCGCCGCCTACGTCTCGACGCCGAACGTCCTGACGCTCGCCCCGCCCGGCGCCGAGCGCTCGGGCAACCCCTGGCACGTCTACGAGTACCGCCCGCAGGAGTTCGCCGCGCTCTGCCGCGCGCATTTCCCCTCCGTCGAGCTCCATGGCCTCTTTCACGCGCGAAAGCTCGCGCTGCACGCGGGCGCGCTGCGCCTCGGCTGGGACGCGGTGCACGCCCGCCTCGGGATCACGAAGCGCTTCTACGACCGCTTCACGCCGGCGATCGACGTGCGCGACTTCGGCCTGCGGCGGGGCGCGGCCGGCGAGCTGGAAGGGGCGCTCGACCTCGTCGCCGTGCTGCGCGCATGACCGCGCGCGGCGAGCTTTCGATCGTCCTGCACTCGCACATGCCCTACGTCGCGGGCTTCGGGACGTGGCCGTTCGGCGAGGAGTGGCTCTGGGAGGCGGTCGCCACCGCCTACCTGCCGCTGCTGGACCTCCTCGACGCCGCCGCGCCGCTGACGCTCTCGCTGACGCCGGTGCTCTGCGACCAGCTCGAGGAGCCCGGCGCGATGGGGCGCTGCGACGCGTTCCTCGCCGGCGTCCGCGTCGAGTCCCACCGCCGCGACATCGCCGCCGCCGCGGGCGAGCCGGGCGTCGTCGCGGCCCTCGAGCACTCCGCCGCGCTGTACGAGCGCGCCCGCGCGCGGCTCGCCGCACTCGGCGGCGACCTGCTCGGCGCCCTCGGCCGCCACGCCGCCTGGACCTCGGCGGCGACCCACGCCGTCCTGCCGCTGCTGGCGACCGAGGCCGGCGTGCGCCTGCAGCTGCGGGCCGGCATCGACGCCCACCGCCGGCGCTTCGGGGACGGCTGGCGCGGCGGGCTGTGGCTGCCGGAGTGCGCGCACGCGCCGTGGCTCGACGCCCTGCTCGAGGAGGCCGGGGTCCACGCGGTCTGCGTCGACCTCACGGACGTCCTCGCCGGCGACGAGCACCTGCGCCCGCTGCGCTCGGCGGCGGGGCCGCTGCTCGTCCCGATCGACCGCCGGACGATCGAGCTCGTCTGGAGCGACGGCGGCTATCCCGCGGGCCCCGCCTACCGCGACTACCACGCCTTCACGACCCATCGCCACCGCGCGTGGAGCAACGACCACGAGCCGTACGACCCCGCGCGCGCGGCCGCTGCGGCGCGCGCCGACGCCGCCGACTTCGTCGCGCGGACGTCCGAGCGCGTCGCGGGCGGCGGCCTCGCGGTCTGCGCCCTGGACACCGAGCTGCTCGGCGACTGGTGGCACGAGGGACCGCTCTGGCTCGCCGCCGTCGTCGAGGAGGCGGCGGCCCGGGGGCTGCGGATCTCGCGACTCGACGACGCGCTGGAGCGCCACGAGCCGGCACCCGCCCCGGCGCGGCTGCCCGTCACCTCGTGGGGCGCGCCGCGCGACCTGCAGAGCTGGAGCGCGCCGCCCGTCGCAGGGATCGCCTGGAGCGCGCGCGACGCCGAGCTGCGCGCGCTGCACGCGGGCGCCGCGATCGACGATCGCGCGATCCGCGAGCTGCTCGCGCTGCAGTCCAGCGACTGGGCGTTTCTCGTCGGCCGCGACCTCGCCGCGCCCTACGGCAGGGAGCGGGCGGCGCTGCATCGCGCGGGCTTCGATGCGGCGCTCGCCGCGCCGGGCACGCAGGACGTCGCCCTGCGCAACCTCGCGCCCGACGCGTCGCCGGCCGCGCTGCTCGAGCCGTGATTACGCCACGAAGTCCTGCGGCGAGATGAGCCCCGACTCCAGCGCGCGCTGCGCGAGCGCCGCGCGCTTCTGGTGCTGGGGCAGGTCGCCGAGCGCGAACGCGTCGAAGAGCGCGCGCATGTGCGTCTTGACGGTCTCGACGCCGATGACGAGCTCCTCGGCGATCTGGCGGTTGGACGGCGGGACGGCGAACGAGCTCGCGACGTACGGCCGGCAGAGCGCCACGAGGACGCGGCGCTGCGCGTCGGTGATCGCCGGCCCGGAGCGCTGCAGCGACGTCGCGGTGCGCAGCGACTCCCGCGCGGACGGGCTGCGGAAGACGAGGACCGTCCGGCCGACCTCGATCGCGTCGCCGTCGCGCAGGCGCGAGCGGCCGTGCACGCGCGCGCCGTCGATGAACGAGCCGTTGTGCGACAGGCCGTCGTCGACGAGGGTCCACTCGCCGCCGACGCGCTCGAGGCTCGCGTGCAGCCGCGAGACCTCGTCGTCCCACGGCAGCGCGACGTCGCTGGTCGCGCTGCGCCCGATCGTCAGATGCTCGCCGGCGTCGCCGAGATCGAGGATCCGCTGGGCGCCGTCGCCGTCGCGGTAGAGCAGGAAGGGCCGCTGCGCGCGCTCGGCCTCGATGCGCTCCTTGAGCTCTGCGGGCGTCGCGCGGTGCAGCGCGTTCGGGAAGTCCATCGCCCCGCACTGTAGGCGGGCGCCGACACCCGCCTCAAGCGTCGTGCGGCGGGTGCGCGAATTGCACGAGATCGCTCATCGTGAAGTCCGCCCCCGGCCCGAGGTGCGGCGTCCAGGAGGGCCACTGTCGAAGGTAGGAGCTCGGGTCGGCCTCGAGCAGCCCGACGAGCACCTCGGCGACGATCGTCCCGCCGACGGGCCCGAGGTGCTTGCCGTCGGCGAGCGCCTGCGCCTCGCAGAGCACGTAGTACCAGAGCGGGCAGCCGCGGCTGAGCTCCTGGCGGACGCCGTCGGCCTGCACGCCCTCGATCCCGAGCTGTGCGTCGGTCAGCGGCGTCTCGCCCATCGCGCGCGCGACGTCGGGGCCCGCCGGCAGCCCGAGCGCCCGCGCCCGCCGGAGGTTCAGCCGCGGCAGCTGGCGGATGCCGTCGGCGCCCATGCCCACGGGCAGCTCGAAGAGCCGCGCCGAGATGAGCGGATCGATCTTGTGGCTCAGCTGCGGGCGCGGGCGTCCCGGGATCGCGAAGAAGAACGACCAGTCCACGACGCTCGCGGGCGGCAGGAAGCGGAAGCCGCCGAGATGCTCGGGGTGATTGGGGTGCTTGAAGAGCGGAAGGTCGACGCGCGCGTTCATCTCGTAGTTCGCGCGGACCATGCTGTGCCCGAAGCGGTAGGCCGCGCCCGAGAACTCCACCGGGATCGAGGGCTCGCGGTCCCAGTGGAAGAACCTGCGGTTCACGGCCGGCGCGCCGTCACCGCCGGAGAGCACGCGCCACGCCATGCCGTCGCCGGCGACCTTGCGCAGGAAGTCGTGGACGACGATCCACTGGTAGTGCCAGCGCACGATGCGCTGGGCCTCGCGCAGCAGCTCGGGGCCCTTCAGCCCGCCCGGCGCGACGACGTCGACGACCGTGTTGTGAAACCGGATGAACAGCAGGTGCAACTGGGAGATGACGAGGTGCTCGTCGTTGCGCGCGTCGCCGATGAGCGCGCGGCCCTGCCAGTTGCGCGGCAGGTCGTCGATCGTCTCGCCGCTCTTTTCCGCCGGGCTGCGCCCGACGAGCAGCTTCACGCCGCCGAACGTCGTCCCGGACTCGTAGAGGAACGGCTCGTCCCTCGGGCCCGAGCCGTAGAGCGCGTCGAGATCGAAGCGCGGCGTGCGGAAGTTCTCGAGCGCGAGCGGGTCGTTGTCCTTCTCCAGGCGCGACGTCGGGTCGAAGGTCAGGTCGTGGTCGACGAACTGCCCGAGGTAGGTGTAGCCCGCGGGGATCCGTGGGTTGGACGGCGGGATGTCCTCGCTCGTCGTCGCGATGAGCTCGTCGAGGGTATGCATCGCCGTCCGGCTGAGCTCGCGCGCCGGCAGCGACGGGAACATGCGCCCGAAGCGCCCGTGCGCCGCGCGCCCGGAGTCGGGGGCGTCGAGTCCGCGCGGGATGTTCGCGCCGTGACCCGACGCGCGGTCGGGCACTACGCCGTCTTGATCGTGAGGTGCTGGGTCCAGCTGAACGTCATGAGCAGCGGAAGCCCGGGGGAGACGCCGTCGGCCATCGAGTGCGTCTCGATGCCGAGGGCCGTCGCGGCGCCGGTGACGAACCCGTCAGACGGCACCTCCGCCCTCCAGCCCTTTCCCGGGGGCGGCGGCGCGGGACCTTCTTCGTCGGGCGCCGGGGGCGCCGGGGGCGCCGGGGGCACGTTCTCGCCGATCTGCGCGTTCTGGCCGATGATGACGTGGCGCGAGACGAGCTCGCAGCCGTCGAGGATGTCGGACTGGCCGAGGACGATCAGGACGTCCCCGTCGAGGAGCACGTCTTCCTCGAACGCTCTGCTGGGTGGCATCTAGCTACCTCCGGCTCGTGTGCTCATCAGCGACTTCGCGCGTGCGATCCCGGGCGCGTCGCCCTTGCGCTCATACATCACGATGCCCGCTCGGATCGCGTCGTCCGATTCCCCCAGGCGATCGCTCGAACCTAGCCGCAGGACGGCGGCGAGGTCAAGCAGCGCGTCGCCGTGCAGCGAGAGCAGGTCGGTCGGCTCGACGAACGCGATCGCCTCGTTCGCGAGCGCCTCGGCCTCCGCCGCGCGCCCCTGCCGCGCACGGACCTTCGCCTGCACGCTGCGCCAGATGGCCTGGGGGAAGATGTCGGCGGCGGCCGTCGACTCGGCCGTCAACTCGCAGAGCTCGTCGGCTTCCTCGATCCGATCCTGCGCGTAGACCGCCTGGGCGAGCAGGGCGGTCGTCGTCGCGAGCGCGGTCGTCGCGTGCATCGACGTCAGCGTCTCGACGTCCGCGCGCAGCGCGGTCTCGGCGAGCTCGGGCTGTCCTGCCAGCAGCCGAACCGACGCCTCGAGGTGCGACGCGTTGGAGGCCATGCCGCCGAGCTGGTCGAGGATCTCGCGGCCCTCGTCGAGCAGCCTGCCGGCGACGTCGAACTCGCCGCGCATCGCGTGCAGGACGGCGAGCGGGTTGATCGTCCACGCGACGGCCGCGGGGCTCGTGGCGACGATCGCCCGGAACTCCTCGCAGCGGCCGATGGCCTCGTCGACGGGCGTCGGGCCGAACACCGCGGCGGTCGCGCGCCAGCCGAGCACGTCGAAGAGCTCGCGCCGGTCGCCGGCTCGCTCCGCGCAGGCCTGCGCCTCGACCCACGCGTCGTCGGCGCGCGCGACGAGCCCGCCCGCCCAGTCGATGTGCGCGCGCAGCGACCACGCCCGTGCCTGTCCGTAGCTGTCACCCACGCGCTCGAGCACCGGCAGCGCCGCGTCGGCGACCGCCCGCGCCCGCCCGGTGCCGACGCCGGTCTCCGTCGCCAGCCGCACGAGCTCGCGCTCGACCTGCGCGCGCGCCGAGAGGCGCTCTTCGGGCGCCTCGAGGATCGCCTCGTCGAGCACCCGCGTCGCCTCGGTCATCCGCCCGGCCTCGAACAGCGACGCCCCGAGCGACGGCAGCAGCGCTCCGCGGGCGGCCTGATCGGACTCGACGAGCGTCACCGCGCGTGCGAGCAGCGCGCTCGCGCCGGCCGGATCGCCGCGGCCCATCGCGACGTTCGACGCGCGCCTGAAGCGATCGGCGGCGCGCGTCGCGAGCCTGCGCTCGTCGTCGCCGCTGCGACCGAGCTCCGCGCGCAGCCGCACCCCCTGCTCGAGGTGGTAGCCGACGATCTCGTCCTCGGACCCGGGCCGCTGCTCGAGCCACGCCGCGAGCTTCGCGTGCAGGTCCGCCCGGGCGAGCTTCGTGACGCTCGCGTAGGCGGCCTCGCGGATGAGCGCGTGCGTGAAGCGAAACGCGTCCTCGCCGGGGTACTCCGGCCGGTCGGATCCGATGAGCCCCTTGCGCGCGAGCGCGACGAGGCGCGCGCCGAGCGCGCGGCGCTCGTGGTCTCCCAGCAGCGCGGCGACCGCGCTGGCGTGGAACGTCCGCCCCTCGACGGCCGCGCGCTGCAGCAGCACGCGCTCGCCGGGCGCCAGGCGGTCGATGCGCGCGGCAAGCACCGCCTGGATGCTCGCCGGCAGCTCGCCGCCGTCGCCGCCCTCGTCGACGGCCACGAGCTGCTCGACGAACAGCGGGTTGCCCTCCGCGCGCGCGGCGATGCGGTCGGCGACCCCGCCGGCGCCGAGGCGCTCGGCGAGCTCGCGCGCGTCGCCGGCGCCGAGCGCGTCGAGGACGAGCACGGAGCGGTTGGGGTGCGGCGCGCCCCACGCCGGCAGCTCGTCCAGGAGCTCCGGGCGCGTGAGGCAGACGAGCAGGATCGGAGAGTGGCTCGACAGCGCGACGACATGGTCGAGCAGGTCGAGCAGCGCCGGCTCGGCCCAGTGGATGTCCTCGACGGCCACGACGAGCGGGCGGTCGCGCGCGAGGCGCTCGAGCAGCCGCCGCAGCGCCCACGCCGTCTCCTCCGGCTGCGCGGGCTCGCCGGACAGCCCGATCGCCGACAGGATCCCGCGCATCGCCTGCTCGTCGCCGGCCAGCAGCTCCTCGACGCGCTCGCGCGGCTCGCCGCCGAGGCCGTGCACGATGTCGGCGATCGCACGATACGTCGTGCCCTCGCCATAGGCGAGGCAGCGCCCGGCGAGCACCGTGACGTCCTCCCCGACGGCGGCGACGAACTCTCCGGCCAGCCGGGACTTGCCGATCCCGGGCGGGCCGGCGACCGTGACGAGCCGGCAGGCGCCCGCCTGCCGGACCTCGTCCAGCGCGGCGCGCAGCGCGGCGAGCTCGCGCTCGCGGCCCACGAACGGCGTCGCGGGCGCGCGCAGCAGCGCGGGCTGCTCGATGTGCAGCGCGAGCAGCCGGCCGCTGGAGGGATCGATGCTCGCGTCAGCGCCCACGGCGCGGCGGACGTCCTCGCCGAGCAGGATCTCGCCCTCGGCGGCATGCTCGGCCAGGCGCCCGGCGGCGGTGATCGCCGCGCCGGTCGCCACCGGCGCGCCGCGCGGCCCGGCGCCGAAGAAGACCTCGCCGGACTCGATCCCCAGACGCAGCTCGGTCGTCGTCGTGCTGAGCTCGATCGCCGCCCGGGCGGCGCGCAGCGCCTCGTCGCCCTGGGAATCCGTGAGCCCGAAGACGCCGACGAGCGCGTCGCCGAGGTAGCGCTCGACGGTTCCGCCGTGCTGCTCGATGACGGCGGCGCAGCGGTCGAACATCGAGTGCAGGGCCTCGGGATCGGCGATGTCCGAGCGCGCCGCGAGGACCGACACGAGCCGGCGGGCATCGGGCGGGCGCGCAGCCGGCGGCCGGTCGACGGCGGGCGCTCGCATCTCGGCGAGCGCTGCGACGACCTCGGCCGCCGAGGCGGGCCGGAGCGCGGGCTCCTTGGCGAGCAGGTCGAGGATCAGCGACTCGAGCGCCGGCGGCATGTCGGGCGCGTCCTGCGAGGGCGGGCGCGGCGGCGAGGTGAGGTGCTGCGTCAGGATCTGCGTCGCGTCGCCGGCGGTGAACGGCGGGTGGCCGGTGACGATCTCGTAGAGCGTGACGCCGAGGGCGTAGAGGTCGCCGGGCGGCCCGACGTCCTCGCCGCGGATGAGCTCGGGGGAGAGGTAGCGGACGGTGCCCACGACGACGCCCTCGGCCGTCAGGCGCTCGGAGCCGAGCAGGTGGGCGATGCCGAAGTCGCCGAGCGCCGCCGCCCCGTCCTCGCTGAGCCAGACGTTGTCGGGCTTGACGTCGCGGTGCACGACGTCGTGCGCGTGGGCGTGGGCGAGCCCCGCGGCGATCTCGCCGCCGAGGCGGATCGCGTCGGCGAAGCTCGGGCGCTCGCGGTCCAGCAGCTCGGCGAGCGAGCCGCCGCGCATCGCGCGCAGGACGAGGTAGGGCAGGCCCTGGTGGTCGCCGGTGTCGTAGACGGTGATGATGTTCGGGTGATCGCCGAGGCGGCCGGTCACCTGCGCCTCGCGCACGACCCGCAGCGCGGCGCCGTCGCTGCCGCCCGCCGCGACGACGATCGCCAGCGCGACCTCGCGGTCCAGGCGCTCGTCGTAGGCGAGGTAGACCTCCTTCGTCGCGCCGCGGCCGAGGCGCGCCCGCACCTGATAGCGCCCCGCGACGACCCCGTGCACGTTACGGAGCGCCGCCGATGCGACCGTGGGCGAATCGCCTGTGACGTCGTCCATTCCGTGGCTCCCCGGCCCGCAGCGTAGCGCCGCGCCCGGGACCCACGGGCAAGGTCAGCGCCGCCACGGCGGGCGGGCGAAGCCGATGATGCGCAGGGCGCCCGTCAGCGGCCGGTCGTGGCGGCCGACCGTGGCTCTGCGGTCGGCGCCGTAGGTCGAGTAGCAGTCCGATGCGAGCTGCGCGCGCACGATCTCGACGTGGAGCGCGTCGGCGTCGCCGGGCTCGCCGGCGAACAGCACGAGATCGCCCGGGCGCCCGTCGGCGCTCCGCCACGACCAGCCGCCGGCGCCGGCCCGCGCGCGGCCGACGATCGAGGGCGCGAAGCCGATGCCCCACGCGGCGCCGGACGGAACGCCGCCGGCCACGAGGCAGGCGTTGACGAAGCATCCCGCCCAGGGGACGGGGCCGCGGTAGCCGGCCAGCCGGATCCACTCGTCGATCGCCGGCCCGGAGCACGACCCCGGCGGGCGCTCCCTGATCCCGACGTGCGTCGCCGCGTAGGCGAGCGCGTCCATCGGGCCGGAGCCGGTCATGCCCATCGCGGCGGCAAGCTGCGCGTAGGGGCGCGGGCCGCGGTCGAGCTGGGCGTCGCGCGCCTCGGCGCGGGCGAGCTGCTCGCCGTCACGCGCCTCGGGGTCGCGGATGACGCGCTGCGCGGCGGCGGTGAGGACGCGGTTGCCGTGCCTGTCGCGCAGGAGGTAGGCGTCCGCGCGCACGCCGAGGAGGTACTGCGCCTCGATGCACGCCAGGGCGGTCGCGGGCGTGAAACGGCCGTGGTCGCAGACGGGCACCTCGTAGTCGCCGGCGTCGCGGCGCTGCAGGTGCTCGCGCGTCGCGCGCTGCAGCTCGGCCACGTCGCGGCCCTCCATCGGCGGGTCGACGACGACGAGCGGGCGGTGCACGCCGGGGTCGCTCGACGGGCGGGGCTCCAGGCTGTCGCGCGCTGCGAAGGTCGGGGCCATCGGTCTGTCCTCCTGGGACTCGTGGGAGCCCGACCCTCGCGCCCCGGCGCCGCCGTGGACATCCACCAGCGGGGGGAGCGCTCTCACCGCTCCGCGTCCCTCCCCGGGTGTCGGGCCGAGCCGCGCCGTGTCATAGGGTCCCGTTCGTGACCGAACTCGAGCACGATGCGGTGAAGCAGCGCCAGCGCGCGATCTGGAGCGCCGGCGACTACGCGACGGTCGGCGCGTGGATCGCGCCGGTCGGTGAGCTCGTCGCGCAGACGGCGGCGATCGAACCGGGGATGAAGGTCCTCGACGTGGCCGCGGGCTCCGGGAACGCCGCGATCCCGGCCGCGCAGGCCGGCGGCGACGTCATCGGCCTCGACCTCGCGCCGGCGCTCCTCGAGCTCGCGCGCGAGCGCGCCGACGCGGCCGGCGTCACGGTGCAGTGGGTCGAGGGCGATGCGGAGGCGCTGCCCTACGAGGACGAGAGCTTCGATCGCGTCCTGTCGAGCTTCGGCGTCATGTTCGCGCCGCGCCACAAGGTCGCCGCGGGCGAGCTCGCGCGGGTCTGCCGCTCGGGCGGGCGCGTCGTCCTCGCCAACTGGACGCCCGACGGCTTCTCCGGACGCCTGCTGCAGACCGCCGGCAAGCACCTGCCGCCATCGCCGCCGGGCACGCTGGCGCCCGCGATGTGGGGCGACGAGCGCTACGCGCGAACGCTGCTGGGCGGGCAGCTCCTGCTCGACCAGGAGGTGCATGTCGTGGACCTGCGCTTCGACTCCGTCGACGACGCGATCGCGATCTACGACCGCGCCTTCGGGCCCTTCCGGATGGCGCGCCAGATCCTCGACGAGAGCGCCTACGCGGCGCTGCTCGCCGACATCCGCGCGCTCGTCGAGGAGGCGGACGTCGGCGAGGGGGAGACCGTCATCCCGGCGCAGTACCTGCTCACCGTCGCGCACCGACCCTGAGCGTGCCTGCGGTCTCCGCGCGCGCGTCGTTCCGCGCCGGCGTCAGGGCGGGCCTCCCCTACGCGATCGCCGGTGGCGTCGTCGCCCTCTCGTTCGGGGTCCTGGCGCGAGATTCGGGGATGACGGCCGTCGGCGCGATCATCATGTCCGCCGTCGTGTTCGCCGGGTCCGCGCAGTTCGCGTCGGTCGCGATCGTCGGCGCGGGCGGCGGGATCGGCGCGGCGCTGGCGGCGGCGGCGCTCATGAACTCGCGCTTCCTGCCGATGGGGGTCGCGCTCGCGGCGTCGCTGCCGGGCCGTGCGCTGAAGCGCGCCGCGCAGGGCCAGACCATCGTCGACGCCTCGTGGGCGATGGCGAACCTCGGCGACGGGCGCTTCGACCGGCACTTCCTCTTCGGGGCGACCGCGCCGCAGTACGTGACGTGGACCCTCGGCACCGCGGTCGGGGCGCTCGGCGGCAGCGCGCTCGGGGACCCCAAGGCGCTCGGCCTCGACGCGATCTTCCCGGCGTTCTTCCTCGCGTTGCTGCTCGCCGAGCTGCGCGACGCGCGGTCGCGCGCGGTGGCGCTCGGCGGTGGCCTCATCGCGCTCGCGCTCGTGCCGGTCGCCCCGCCCGGGGTGCCCGTGCTCGTGGCGAGCGCGGCGGCGCTCGCCGGCCTGCGGCGGCGGACGGCGGGCGCATGACGACCGAGCTGTGGCTGCTGATCGCGGGCTGCGCGGTCATCACGGCCGTCATCAAGGCCGCCGGGCCGATCGCCTTCGGCGGGCGCGAGCTGCCGGCGGGCCTCGCGGGGGTCATCGCCCTCATGGCGCCGGCGCTGCTCGCGGCGCTCGTCGTGACGCAGGCGCTGGCCGACGGCGATCAGATCGCGATCGGTGCCGACACCGCGGGCGTCGCGGCGGGCGGGCTCGTGTCGCTGCGGGGCGGGTCGGTCGTCGCCGTCGTCGCCGTCGCGGTGCTCGTCACGGCCGGTCTGCGGGCGCTGGGCTGACGCCCGTCGCCAGCAGCGCGACGCCCGGGAGCTCCAGGCCGCCGGCCGCCGTCTCGTAGGCGGCCGCGGCGTCACGAGCGCGCGTCCCGATCGCGCGTGCGGCCTCCTCGGGCAGCGACGCGAGGATCGTCGCCAGCGGCCCCGCGAGCGTCGTCGTGCGCGCCCACCAGTCGTCCGCCGAGTCGGCGTGCAGGGGCGTCTCGATCTCGTCGATCGCGACGTCCGCGAGCCCGGCGCCGGAGAGCAGCGCGCGCAGCCGGCCGGCGTCGTCGAGCGAGAACGGGCTGGGGACCCCCGGGGGCGGCACCGGGCGGCCGAGCTGCGCGGAGACCGCGTCGATCGCGATGCGGAGCCATGGGTTGCGCTCGCGCGGACCCCAGCAGACGATCGCGATCCGGCCGCCGGGTCCCAGCACGCGCGCGATCTCGCCCGCGGCGCGCGCGGGGTCGGGCGCGAACATCAGGCCGTCGCGGCACAGGACGACGTCGTAGGAGTCGTCGGGCTGGTCGATGCGCTCGAGGTCGAGCTCCAGCGTGCTGACGTTGCGCAGGCCGCGCGCCGCGGCCCGTGCCGCGGCGATCGCCGTCATCTCCGCCGTGACGTCGGAGAGCACGACCTCGCCGCCGGGCGCCACGAGCGGCGCCGCCGCGAGACCGGCGCCGCCCGGCCCGCAGGCGAGCTCGAGCACGCGCTCGCCCGGCAGCGGTCGTGTGACGTCGAGCATCCGCGCGGTGACGTGCGCGTGGCGCGCGTCGAGGAAGTCGGCGTGCCGCTCCCAGGCGGGCGCGACCGCGCTCCACATCCCGTGCAGCCGTCCTGCGAGCGTGCGATCCTCGACTCCCGCAGCTTCCATGACACCCTCCTAGAATTGATTACGCGTCGTCAGAAATGAAGTTAGTGCGAGAGTACCCAAATGGCTGAGACTGTCAAGGGCACGCGCCGCTACGAATCCCCACGGCGCCGCGAGCAGGCCGCCGCGACGCGGCGGGAGATCCTCGCCGCGGCGCAGCGGCTCTTCGAGCGCCAGGGCTACGCCGCGACGACGGTGGCCGCGATCGCAGCCGAGGCGGGCGTCGCCGCCAAGACGGTCTACCTCGCCTTCGAATCCAAGAGCGGGCTGTTGCGAGCGCTCTGGCACCTGCTCCTGCGCGGCGACCAGGACGACGTCGCCATCGATGCCCGGCGCTGGTATCAGGAGCTGCTCGAAGAGCGCGACCCGCAGCGCAAGCTGCGCCTCGTGGCGAGCAACTCACGCGCCGTGAAGGAGCGCGCGGGCGCGCTCATGGGCGTCATCCGCAACGCCGCGCCCGGCGATCCGGACATCGGCGCGCTGTGGGACCGGATCCAGACGGACTTCTACGAGAACCAGAGCCGGATCGTCGCGAGCCTCGCCGGCAGCAAGGCGCTGGCGCCCGGCCTCGACGCCGAGCGCGCGAGCGACATCCTCTGGACCCTCAACCACCCGGACGTCTGGCTGCTGCTGCACGGCGAGCGTGGCTGGTCGGCCGACGAGTTCGAGCAATGGTTCGCGGAGACCGCGATCGCCCAGCTGCTCGGGCCGACGGCGCGTTGAGCGCGCGGTCGCCAATGAACGTTCGACTCGGTTCTTGCGGTGACGCCGGCGCTTGGAAACGGCATCTCTGAGGACAAGGGTCCGCGCGTGCTCGGAGGGCGCGGCGAGCGCCTGTCGAGTTGACCGCCCACGCCGCGGCAATTTATACGCGCGGCGCCTGAGTCGCTTTCGCCCCCCTATGGCAGGGGAAAAGCGACTCAGGGCGGCCGCGTGAGCCGCAGGCGATCGCGCGGGCGCCACGAACATCCGCGGTTCCTTCTGAGATGCAGTTCGCAAGACCAGCGGCGACCAGCGCTCGAGGCCCGCGACGACCTACACCGGGAACTGCTCGAGGATCCACGCCGGCCCGAGGACCGGCCGGCGGTACGAGCGCCCGCCCACGCGGACGTAGTCGCCGGTGCGCGGGTTCAGCGGCAGCTGGCGCTCGATCGGATACCACTCGTTGTGCTGTTCGATGAGCTCGTTGAGCTCGGGCTCGAACGGCCACTGCTCGGCGAGCGCGCGCCAGCGCCGCGCGAAGAGCTCCTCGTCGGCGCCGGTCTCCGCGCGGATCTCGCGGTAGGCGTCGGCGAGGCGGCGGCGCTCGCGGATGATTCCGGCGTCGATGTCGGACACGCGCTCCATCCAGCGCGGGCGCATCCCGGCCTTGAGGTAGGCCTCCATCGTGCGCTGGTACTGGCTTGCGCGGCTCGACAGCGGCTTGCCCTTGCCGGACTCCTCGTCGACGTCGCGGCCGACGATCCGCTCCACCGACGACCGCTGCTCGTCGTCGAACTCGTGCATCCGGGAATCGTCCCCGGGCCTGTCGCGTCTCAAGCGGCCATTACTCCCAGCGCAGCGTGCGTGGCTCCTTGCGCATGCGCAGCACGCGAACGGGGACGCCCGCGGCGACGGCGTTGGCCGGCACGTCCTTGGACACGATCGTCGAGGTCCCCAGCACGCAGTTGTCGCCGACCGTGACGCCCCGGAGGATCGCGACGCCGTAGCCGATCCAGACGTTGTGGCCGACGCGGACGTCGCGCTTGTAGATGCCCTGGTCGCGGATCGGGCGGTCGACCTCGACGACGCCGTGGTCGAAGTCGATGAGCATGACCCGGTCGGCGATGATGCACTCGCGCCCGATCGACACGTGCTGGAAGGCGGAGATCGTGCACTCCTGGCCGAGCACGGACTTCGCGCCGATCCGGGCCTCGCCCTCGTGGACGCGGATCTTCGAGCCGTGCCCGATCCAGGACCAGCGCCCGAGGTGCAGCGTCGCGTCCTTGCCGATCTCGATCGTGACGTTCGGGCAGACGAAGCACAGCCCGTCGGTCTTCAGCCGCCCGCGCCAGCGGAGCTTGAGCCACAGCCAGCGGGCGATGAGCCGCGCGTAGTTCGAGTTGAGCATCGCGTGCGAGCGCATGAAGCGGAAGAGCTCGAGCGGCCCACCGTGCAGCGGCGCCGGCGCTCCGCGGACGGGCACGGCCGGGACGGGGGGCGCCTCTGCGATCGTCAGCGTGTCGGGCTGCACCGCGGCCATTTAACCTCAAGCATCTGCCGGGTCGCCGGCGGGCAGCACGCCCTCGGCCAGCGGCCCGCGCTTCCAGCCCGGCACGGGGGTCGCGACGCCGGCGCGCGGGACGTAGGCCGAGCGCTCGACGAGCGCCATGCGGTGGATGTAGCGCGGGCAGTTCGGAAACACCCGCGTCGCGTGCACGCGGACGACGAACTGCGCCTCCGGCCACGTCGGCAGCAGCTCGTCGTCGAGCGTCACGGATGCGGTCCCCTCCACGCGCAGGCGCGACGGGCGCTCGGCGACGAAGTCGATGAACAGCAGCCCGACGTGGGGGTTGACGATCGCGTTGCCCCAGGACAGGAACATCCCGTTGCCGTCGTAGTTCGGGAACGCGAGCGTGTGCTCGTCGAGCACGCGGACGAAGCCCGGGTCGCCGCCCTTGTAGGAGCACTGCGGCTGCCCCTCGGGATCGGCCGTCGCGAGGAAGAACATGTCCATCCGCTCGATGAAGCCGGCGTCCTCGGGGCGGATGTGGTCGCGCGCCGTGCGCTCGTCGAGCCGGTCGGCGAGCCGGCGCGTGTCGAAGCGGTCCTGTAGCTCGCGCGAGCCGGCGTTGTAGCGCGCGGACATGCCGCTAAGGCTACGGGTAGAGGCCGCCTCGCATCCGCCCCTGGCATGATCGAGCGCCGTGCCGGTCGACACGACCATCGCGCAGCGCCTGCTCGACGGCGATCGCCGTGCGCTCGCGCGCGCCATCTCGCTCGTCGAGGACGACGATCCGGCCGGCTGGGAGCTCGTCCGCGAGGTCTATCCGCACACCGGCAAGGCGACGATCATCGGCGTCACCGGCGCGCCGGGGGCGGGCAAGTCGACGCTCATCGGGGCACTCGTCAAGAACCGGCGGGATGCGGGGCGGACGGTCGCCGTGCTGTCGATCGACCCCTCCTCGCCGTTCACCCAGGGCGCGCTGCTCGGCGACCGGATCCGCCTGACCGAGCACTTCCTCGACCCCGGCGTCTTCATCCGGTCGATGGCCAACCGCGGCGCGCTGGGCGGCCTGAGCGAGGCGTCGCTGCAGGCGGCGCTGCTCATGGACGCGGCCGGCCGCGACGACGTCTTCCTCGAGACCGTCGGCGTCGGCCAGGCGGAGGTCGACATCATCGACCACGCCGACACGATCGTCCTCGTGCTCATGCCGGGCGGCGGCGACTCCGTCCAGGCGCTGAAGGCCGGGATCATGGAGATCCCGGACATCATCGTCGTCAACAAGTCCGACCACCCGCTGACGCAGACGATGGTGCGCGAGATCCGCGGCGTCCTGTCGCTCGCGCCGCAGGGGCCGTGGAAGGTGCCGATCGTGCAGACCGAGGCCGTCGACGGCAAAGGCGTCGACGAGCTCATGGAGAAGCTCGTCGCCCACCGCGCGTTCATCGAGGAGCAGGGCACGCTGTCCGAGCGCCGCCGGCGCAACCTCCGCAGCGAGGTCCTCGCGATCGCGACGGGCCGGATGCGCCGCAAGCTCGAGGCGCGGCTCGCGGCCGACGAGAGCTTCCAGGCGCTCGTCGACGACGTCGTCGCGCGGCGGATCGACCCGGCCAGCGCGGCGACGACGATCCTGGAGGAGACGACGGACCTGTGAACTTCGAGCGCCTGACCGACCGGGCGCGGGAGGTTTTCGCCGCCGTGGTGGGCGTCACGGCCGTCGTCGTCGGGAAAGACGTCGAAGATCCCGTACGCGCTCCAGCCGTTGCGGCCGCGTCCGCCTGAGCGGCAGTCGACGGGTCCGCCGGTGACCCGGAGTTCGTTAGCGTTTGTCTGGACCGCAACGTGGTGGTAGGGAGGGAGAGCGAGCATGGAATCCAGCGCAATCGACCCGGCCGAGTTCCGCGAGGCGCAGCACAAGCAGTGGGACTCTGCTGCGGTGGGCTGGAAGGAGTGCAGCGAGTTCAGTGAGAGCGCGTGGGGGCACATCAGCGAGCGACTGGTGGAGCTCGCTGAGGTGCGGTCGGGAAGCCGGGTCCTGGACATCGCCGCCGGCTATGGCGAGCCGGCGCTCACCGCCGCACGCAAGGCCGGCACCGAGGGCCGCGTCGTGGCCACGGACATCTCCGCCGAGATGCTCGCGTTCGGCCGTGAGCGCGCGGCGGCCGCCGGCTTGGGCAACGTCGAGTTCATGCAGTCGGATGCCTGCAGCCTCGATGTTCCGCAGGCGAGCTTCGACGCCGCCGTCTCGCGCTGGGGAATCATCTTCGAGCCTGACGCGGAGGCCGCCGCGGGGCGCATCCGAGGCTTCCTCGAGCCGGGCGCGCGGATGGCGATCAGCTCGTGGGGCGAGCCCGAACAGGTTCCCCTCCTCTCGATTCCGATGAGGACGGTGATGCAGCGGCTGGACGTGCCCCCGCCGCCCGCCGGAACGCCCGGGATCTTCTCGCGGCCCACCCCCGCTTCGATCGGCGGGTTGCTCGAAGGTGGCGGGTTCTCCGACGTTGCCGTGGAGCAGGCCGACGTGACCTTCGAGTTCGGCTCCGCGGAGCACTTCACCGCCTACATCAGGGCGGTCTCCGCCCCGATACGGGCGATGATCGAGCAGCACGCAGGCGAGGCCCAGGAAGAAGCCTGGGACGCGATCACGCAGGCCGCAGCGGATGCGGCGGGTGGCTCGAAGCCGCTGAGGTTCTCGAACGTGGTGCTGCTCGCCTCGGCAACCGCATAGCGCCCGCCTCGCACGTGGGTCGGCTCACAGACGCAATCGCCGTCGCCAGCTGCGCCATTCGACGACGACGAGCGCCGCGAGCAGCACGCCCAGCAGCGCCACCGCGGCGCTGACTCCCGCGCCCGGGGCGCCGAACAGCGGCAGCGCCCCGTCCAGCGGGCCGAGCGGCGCGCGTGAGGTCGGGCCGATGATCCCGCGGCCGTCGATGCGCAGCTCGAGGTACCACCAGATGCTCGTCACGAGCGTCAGCGCCGACAGCACCGCGCCGGCCCGCGGCGCGTAGCGCAGCCCCCAGGCGACGAGGCCGACGGCGATCGGGAACGCGACGAGCAGGTAGCGGCCCGGAAACCAGAAGCCGAACATCGTCGGCGCGACGAACGCCGCGACGAGCACCTGCGCGGCACAGACCGCGAGGCACAGCGCCGCTGCGATCTCGGCCTCCTGGCGCTCGGGCAGCGCATCGGCGACGCGGTCGCGGCGCGAGCGCCACAGCAGCCAGATCGCGAGGAACGCGAGCGCGACGACGGGCGCCCAGCGCAGCACGCCGTAGGAGCGGTCGATCCACAGCGCGGCGAGGCGCGGCGCGCGGTCGGCGTAGTCGGCGAGGTCCAGATCGCCGAGACGCCGGCCCGCGACGTCGGCCGCCGTCGGCGTGAAGCCGCCGAAGAGCTGATCGTTGATCGTGACGTACATGACGCCCGAGAAGAGCACGACCTCCGCGACGACGAGCATCGCGAAGCCACGTGCCCGGCGGCGCAGCCAGCGCAGCAGCGAGACCGCCACGACGAAGCCCGGGATCGCGAAGACGAGGCCGAGCCACGGCAGCGCCCCGAGCATGACCGCCGCCCCGGCGACGCGGCGGATGCGCGGTAGCTCGCGTGCCTGCAGCGCGAGCAGCGCGGCGCCCGTCAGCAGCGCGGCGGCGGTGAGCTCCGGCGTGATGGTCGTTCCGTAGGCGAGCGCCGGCGGCGAGAGGCCGCAGACGAGCGCGGCGCCGCTCGCCCACGGCTCGCGCACGACGTGGCGCGCCAGCAGCGCCCCGAGCGTGAACGCCAGCGCGGCGATCGCCGCCATCAGCAGCTGCACCGCCGTCGGCCCGGCGAGCGCGTAGGCGGGCGCGATGAGCAGCGGAAAGCCCGCGCCGTGCGGCTCGTTGGCCTGCCCGTTGGTCAGCCGTCCGTGGCGCTCGAGGACGTACGGGTACCAGTCGCGGTAGTCGCGCGCGGCGTACTCGTCGCGCAGGTCGATGTCGTGGTCTGAGACGATCGACTCGGCGGTCAGCAGGTAGTGCGGCTCGTCGCCGCCGTACTGCGAGCTGCCGAACGCGGGCAGGCCGATCGTCGCCGCGTAGGCCGCGAACAGGACGATCCAGAGGGCGGCGGCCCGGCGCACCCCGTCAATGATCGCGGCCGCAGCTCAGTGCAGGCGCCGGCCGGTGGCGTCGAAGCGCAGCGGCTCGTCGATCGGGTGCACGGCCGGCGGCGATCCGCCCGGCTCAAAGCGCGGCCCGGCGCCGTCCCAGCCCTGAAAGCGCCAGTCGCGCCCGACGCGATCGACGCCGAGCGCGAAGACCGTGAGGCTGCCGTCGGCGCCGAAGCGCATCCGCAGGAGGTTCTTGTAGTCGGGGATCGACTGCCCGGTGAAGACCTGGTTGGCGGCCTCCCAGGCCTTCTCCCCGCGCGCGCGGTGGACGGCCAGCAGCACCGCGCCGAAGAGCGTCGCCCCGATGACCGTGCCCGCGAGGAAGAGCCCGCCGAGCCCGAGCGCCCAGATCAACAGCGGACGGTCGCCGGCGATCTTCACCGCCGCCCAGAGCACGAGCGCCGCGACCGCGAGGTGCAGCGCCGTGTGCAGCAGCCCGACGGCCAGTCGCGCGAGCTTCGTCAGGCGCACGACGTTCGCGCTCGGCTCCAGCGGGCGCGCGACGATGTCGGTCCCGCCGAAGAGCCCGACGAACATCAGGGCGACGACGACGAGCGTCATGCCGCCGACCGCCGCCGAGAGAAAGCCGTCGAAGCCGCCGGCGGCGGCCGTCGGGTACAGGTCGCCGATCCCGCTGTTCAGCGCGCCGAGCATCGCGAGGCCGAGCAGGACGTAGAGCCCGCCGAGCAGCCGCGCGAACGACGGGTTCAGGCGCGCGAGCTTCAGGATGCCGTTGGCGAGGCGGCTGGAGTCGGCGGGCCGTGGATAGACCTGCGCGCGATCGTAGGCGACCGACTCGGCCTCGGTGTGGTCCAGCGAGCGGACGCTGAGCGTCGGATACAGCGTGTGCGTGCCCGAGAGGTAGGCGCCGCCGCCGCCGGCCGTCACGCGCGTCGGCGCGGCGGGATCGTCGCGCGGCTCGTAGCGCGCGTAGTGGTGCAGGTCGCCGGTGAGCGTCATGACGAGGCGTGCGCCGGCGGCGCGCACGACACGCTCCTCGAAGTAGGAGAGGTAGCGCCACGACGCCGGGTCGATGCGCCCCGGCAGCGCCTTGACCCAGGCCGGCTTGGCCGTCAGCAGGACGACCTTGTCGCCGGGCTTGACGGTCAGCGCGCGGAAGTAGTCCAGCTGCACGTCGTCGATGTACGTGTCGAGCTGGATGTCGATGCCCCAGACCCACCAGTCGTCGGGCATCTTCAGCGCGAAGTAGCTGCGCCGCTGGCGCGTGCGCCAGTCGCCGATCCGCCCGTCGCGGGCGCAGAACACCCGCAGGAAGCTCACGAGGCCGTCGTACCAGTCGTGGTTTCCGGGCAGCGCGTAGAGATCGGGCTTGTCGGGCGCGTCGCTCTTCGGCATCGCGGCTGCGAACGGCCCGATGAAGCGGTCCTCGTAGGCGACCGGATCGGCCGTCGGATAGACCTGATCGCCGCCGAGCAGCAGGACCTTCGCGCGCGGCAGGGGCTCGCCGCCGGCGTCGAGGCTCTCCTGGGCGAGCAGCCAGGCCATCGTGTAGGTCGCGTCGAAGCCGTCGCCGGTGTCGGAGAGGTAGTCCACCCAGAGCTCGCCGGCCGCCGAGTAGTCCAGGTTCTCCTGCCCCTCGCGCTGGATCTCGCGCTTGTCGGCGAACTTGCCGAACGTCCCGGAGACGACGACCTCGACGCCCGAGCGCGCCAGCAGGCCCGGGCTCAGCCAGCGGACCGCGGGCCGGCGGACGAAGCCCAGCTCCTCGCGCTCCTCGCGCAGCTCCCGCGGCGTCCTGCTGCGGAGGCGGTCCGAGAGCGGCACCGCCGCAACGTAGTGAGCGCGGCGGACAAAGGGAAGCTCCCCGCGTCGCTGCGCAGGTTGCGGGCGCCGAAGCGCACGAACGGCGTCACCTGCACGGCGGGGGTGGCCGGCGGCAGCAGGGGCCTACTGCCGCCGGCCGGTGCGCGCTCGAGCGCGCACAGATCGGTCAGTCGTCGCTGCCGCCGTGGCCGCTGTTGTCCTCGCCGCCGCGGTCCTCGCCGCCGTTGTCGTCGCCGGCGTCGCCGGCGTCGTCGTCGGGAGCCGCGACGGGGGTGGGAGTCGCGGCGCGGTCGCGGGCGTTGCCGGGTCCGCTGTTGTCGGCGTCGTCGCCGCCGCGGTCGCGGGCGTTGCCGGGCCCGCTGTTGTCGGCGTCGTCGCCGCCGCGGTCGCGGGCGTTGCCGGGCCCGGAGTTGTCGGCGTCGTCGTCGCCGCGGTCGTCGTTGTCGTCGTTGTCGTCGTCGGCCGCAGCCGTGACCGGCGTGGGCGCGGCGGCGCGGTCCTCGGCGTTGCCCGGGCCGCTGTTGTCGTCGCCGCGGCGGCCACGATGGTCCGTGGTCGACGTCGCGGTCGCCGGCGCCGTGGTCGTGGTCTCGGTCGTCGCGGTCTCGGTCGTCGCGGTCTCGGTCGTCGCCGTCTCGGCCTCGGTGGCCTGCGTCGTCGTCGCGTCGTCGCTGCCGCTGCCGGTCGTGCTGACCGCGACGGCGGTCGCGCCGCCGAGCGCGAGGAGCGCGAGGCCGGTTGCGATCGTGGTTCGGATGCTGCGCATGAAGGTCTCCTTGGGGTCGTGCTGCCCGCCCAATATGGGCAGGCCATCGGCAAGGAGCCCCCAAGCGCCGGTAAAGCTTCTGACAAGCACCGCGACGCGCCCGCCGGCACGGCTACGGTTCATGCACGATGTCCACGTCCCCGGACCATCCCGTCGTGCTGCTCGTCGAGGACGAGGCCTCGATCGCCGAGCCCTTCGCCCGCGCCCTGCAGCGCGAGGGCTTTGACCCCGTGCTCGCCCCGACGGCCGCGGCCGCGCGCGAGCTGTTCGCCAGCCGGCGCCCGAACATCGTCCTGCTCGACCTCACGCTGCCCGACGGCGACGGTCGCGAGCTCTGCCGGGAGTGGCGGCGCGACTCGCAGGTGCCGATCATCATGCTCACCGCCCGCGGCACGGAGACCGACCGCGTCGTCGGCCTCGAGCTCGGCGCCGACGACTACGTCGTCAAGCCCTTCAGCTCGGCCGAGGTCGCCGCCCGCATCCGCGCCGTCCTGCGCCGGGCGGTGCCCGACCGGGCGGTCCAGCAGGAGCGCGTCGCGATCGGCGGCCTGGCGATCGACCCGGCGACCCGCAACGTGACGCTCGACGGGGAGGATCTCGCGCTGACGCGCAAGGAGTTCGACCTCCTCGCCCGGCTCGCGCGCGAGCCGGGCATGGTCGTCTCGCGCGAGGACCTCATGACCGACGTCTGGGACGAGAACTGGTTCGGCTCCACGAAGACGCTCGACGTCCACATCGGCTTTCTGCGCCGCAAGCTTCGCGACGACGCCGCGGCCCCGCGCTACCTGCGCACCGTCCGCGGCGTCGGCTTCCGGCTCGCCGCCCCCGAGGACGCGTGAGACGTGAGCCTGCGCACGCGGTTGCTGCTCGCCCTGGGCTACCTCGTCGTGCTCGTGACGATCGCCTTCGCCGTGCCGCTGGCGCTGAACCTCCGCGACCGCACGCGCGAGGAGGTGCGCTCGGAGGCCCGCAGCCAGATCGGCGTCCTCGCGGCCGGATCCTCGGAGGCGGTCGCGGGCAAGAATCTCGGCGACCTCGACGTCCTCACCCGTAGCGCCGGCCGCTCGGCGCGCGGGCGCGTCGTCATCGTCGACAGCGGCGGGCGCGTGCTCTCCGACAGCGAGGGCGCCGCGCAGGCCGGCGCGCTCTATGCGACGCAGCGGCGCCCCGAGCTGCTCGCCGCGCTGCGCGGGCGCCGCGTGCAGATCGAGCGCAACAGCCAGACGCTGGGCGAGGAGCTGCTCGTCAGCGCCGAGCCGATCTTCCGCCGCGGTGAGGTCGTCGGCGGCGTGCGCCTCTCGCAGAGCGTGAAGAGCGTCAACGACGCCGTCAACGAGACGATGCTCGGGATCCTCGCGGTCGGCGTCGCCGTCCTGCTCGCCGCGCTCGGGGTCGCCTACCTGCTCGCGCGCGGGATCGCCAACCCGATCACGCGCCTGGAGGAGGCCGCCGAGCGCGTGGCGGGCGGCGATCTCGACGCCCGCGCGGCCGTGGAGGGGACGAACGAGCAGCGCTCGCTGGCGCGCTCCTTCAACGCGATGACCGAGCGCCTCGGGCGGACCGTCCGCGCGCAGCGCGAGTTCGCCGCCGACGCCTCGCACGAGCTGCGCACCCCGCTGACCGGGCTGCGCCTGCGCCTCGAGGAGGCGCGCTTGGCGGAGGACCGCGAGGCGCTCGAGCACGAGCTCGACGCCGGGCTGCGCGAAGTCGACCGCATCGCGGCGACCGTCGACGAGCTGCTGGTCCTCAGCCGCACCGGAGAGCGCGACACCCCCGGCGAGCTGCTCGATCCCGCCGAGCTCGCCGAGACCGCCGGGCAGCGCTGGCGCGCGACCGCCGGCAGCGCCGGCCTCGAGCTCCACGTCGAGGCCAACGGCGGCACGCGCTCGGTCTGGGCCGCGCGGGCCGACGTCGAGCGCGCGCTCGACGCGGTCGTCGAGAACGCCATCCGCTACGGCTCCGCCGGCGGCACCGTGACGATCCGCGCCGTCGACAGCCGGATCGAGGTGCTCGACGAGGGGATCGGCCTGGCCTACGGCGAGGAGGACGAGATCTTCGAGCGCTTCCAGCGCGGCACCGCCGGTCGCGGCGGACCGGAGGGCACCGGCCTCGGCCTGGCGATCGCGCGCGAGCTCATGCGCTGCTGGCACGGCGACGCCCAGCTGCACAACCGGCCCGAGGGCGGCGCGCGAGCTACGCTGACGCTGCCACCCTTTACTGGCTCTTTGCCGCCTGTCTGAAACCCTTTTTCGAGCATGAGAGAACGTCTGATCTGGATCTCCGCCGCCGTCCTCGGCCTCGTCATCGCCGCGGCCCTCGCATCGGCCACGAGCCGCGTCACCTCGACCGACGTCGGGCTCGCGGGCGAGCCGGTCTCCGCCGGCGAGGCGCTCGCCCCGCCGGCCGTCGCCGCGACGCCGCAGCCCGCCGCGACGCCGCTGCCGCGCGCGACGAAGCGCCCGGTCGAGCGCGCCGCGAGCAAGCCGAGGCGCAGGCCCGCAACGAGCGCCGCGGCGGTTCGGCGGGCGGCCGCGACCCCGAGCGTCCCGACGACCGCGGCCGTTCGCAGGCCGGCCCCCGCTCCGGTCGCGCGCCGGCGCACCAGGACCACGCCGAAGGCCACCGTCACGACGAAGCCGCGCGCGACGACGACGACGACCGCCCGCCGCCCGACCGTCAAGGCGCCGGTGCTCACGACGCCGACGCTCACCGTCCCCGACCACGACGGCAGCGGCTCCGGCAAGAACCGCGTCGGCGACAGCTCGGGCAAGGGCAGCGGCAGGGACGACGACTGATCGCCGAGCGCCCGGCGGGGGGCGTCAGTCCGACAGCGAGCGGGCGAGCGCCACGAACAGCCGGACCCCGAAGCCCGACCCGCCCTTCGGCGTGTACGGCTTCCCGGCGCCCCACGCGGTGCCCGCGATGTCCAGGTGCGCCCACGGCACGCCGGCCGTGAAGCGCTCGAGGAACTGCGCCGCCACGATCGACCCGGCCTTGCGCGTCTCGTTGACGTTCATGAGGTCGGCCGTCTCGCTCTCGAGCGCCTTCGCGTAATCGGGGTGCAGCGGCAGGCGCCAGACGAGCTCGCCGGTGCGCCTGCCGGCGTCTGCCACCTGCTCGGCCCAGCCGTCGTCGGACGCCATGAGGCCGGCGTGCGTGTTGCCGAGCGCGGTGATGATCGCGCCGGTGAGCGTCGCGATGTCGACGAGCCGCTCGGCGCCGAGGTTCACGGCGTGCGTCAGGCAGTCGGCGAGCACGAGCCGGCCCTCGGCGTCGGTGTTGATGACCTCGATCGTCGTGCCGTTGCATGCGCGCACGACGTCGCCGGGCTTCATCGCGTGCCCTGACGGCATGTTCTCCGTCGCCCCGACGACGCCGATGACGCGGACCGGCAGCCGCAGCTCGGCGATCGCCTCGATCGCGCCGAGGACGGCGGCGCCACCGGACATGTCGAACTTCATCTCGAACATCTTGTTCGCGCCCTTGATCGAGATGCCGCCGGTGTCGAACGTCACGGCCTTGCCGACGAGCCCGAGCACCGGCCCGGCCGCGTCCACCCCGTCATAGCGCAGCGTGATGAGCGCCGGCTCCTCGTCGGAGCCCTTCGCGACGGCGCCGAAGGAGCCCATGCCGAGACGCTCGATGCCGTCGCGGCCCTCGACCTCGACGGTCACGCCGTCGAGCTCGCCGAGCACGAGCGCCGCGTCGGCGAGCGCGGTCGGCGTCATATCGTTGGCCGGCGCGTTCTGGAGGTTGCGCGTCGCGTTGACCGCCCGCGCGACGATCTCGGCCTCGCCCACGACCGTCGTCAGGTCGTCGTGGGCGGAGATCACGAGCGCCTCGAGCCCGCCGTCGTCGTCCGGCGGCCGGCTCTTGTGGCGATCGAAGCGGTAGGCCGTCAGCAGCGTCCCCTCGACGATCGCCGCGGCGATCTCCGGGCCGACCTTGTGCGGGACCTCCCAGCACAGCCGCCGCGCCCCGAGCTCGCGCGCACGCCCGAGCGCTGAGGCCGCCGCGACGCGGACGCGCTCGCCGTCGAGCTCCTCGCGGGCGCCGAGCCCGACGAGGATCCAGCGCTTCGCGCCCGCGTGCCCGACCGCGAGATGGCGGTGCTTGGGCTTCGCCTCCCCGGCCGAGACGAGGCCGTTGAGCACGCCGTCGACGTCGTGGTGGATCTTCTCGTCCGCGAGGACCCCGATGACGACGGTGTCGGCGTCGGCGTCCTGCGGCAGCGCGGTGATGGCCTCGACGAGCACGCGCCCGAGAATCTACGTCACGGCGCGATCGGCCGCGGGCGCGAGCGCCGAAACTCCCGAAGGCGCGCGCGAACTCATAGACTGCCCGCCCCTGTGTCACCGCAAGATCGGAGAGAACGCTCCATGCCAAAGACCGTCATCCTCGGCTCTGCTCGTACCCCCATCGGGAAGATGGGCGGGGGGCTCTCCACCCTCGACGCCACGGAGCTCGGCGGGATCGCGATCAAGGCTGCGCTGGAGCGCGCGGACGTCGGCGGCGACGAGGTCCAGCACGTCATCATGGGCCAGGTGCTGCAGGCCGGCCAGGGCCAGATCCCCTCGCGCCAGGCGCAGATCAAGGGCGGCATCCCCAAGGAGGTCAGCTCGGAGACCATCAACAAGGTCTGCGCCTCCAGCGTCCGGGCGGTCGGCATCCTCGACGCGCAGATCCGCGCAGGTGACGTCGAGGTCGGCGTCGCGGGCGGCATGGAGTCGATGTCCTGCGCGCCGTACATGCTGCCCAAGGCCCGCTTCGGCTTCCGCATGGGCGACGCCAAGGCACTGGATGCCATGGTCCACGACGGCCTCACCAACCCCTTCAGCGGCCGCCAGATGTTCGACGAGGCGACCGAGATCGGCGACGAGCTCGAGATCTCGCGCCCGGACCTCGACCGCTGGGCGCTGCGCAGCCACGACCGCGCGATCGAGGCGACCGACAACGGCCGCATGTCCGAGGAGATCGTCACCGTGACGGTCAAGGGCCGCAAGGGCGACACCGTCGTCGAGGTCGACGAGGCGCCGCGCCGCGGCAGCACGCTCGAGTCGCTCGCCAAGCTCCCGGGCCTCGTCAGCAGGGAGGGCTCGCACACCGCCGGCAACTCGCCGGGCGTCAACGACGGCGCCGGCGCGATCGTCGTCGCCTCCGAGGAGTGGGCGACGGCCAACGGCAAGGAGATCCTCGCCACGATCCTCGCCCAGGCGCAGACCGCCGAGGACTTCGCCTACCTCGCCCGCACGCCCGCGAACGCCGCGATGGCCGCCCTCGAGAAGGCCGGCCTGAGCGCGGACGAGATCGACCTCTGGGAGATCAACGAGGCCTTCGCCTCCGTGACGCTGAACTCGATGCGGATGCTCGGCATCGACGAGGAGAAGGTCAACGTCAACGGCGGCGCGGTGGCGCTCGGGCACCCGATCGGCGCGTCGGGCGCGCGGATCATCGGGACGCTCGTGCACGAGCTGCGCCTGCGCGGCGGCGGCCTCGGCTGCGCGGCGATCTGCTCCGGTGGCGGTCAGGGCGACGCGATCATCCTGCGGGTCGAGGCCTGAGCGCCTGAGCAGCGCAGCCTTCTTCGATCTCGACCGCACGCTCATGGCCGGCTCGTCGGGCCTGCACTTCGTGCGTGCGGCCTACGAGGTGGGGATGATCGACCGCCGGCGCCTCGCCGGCGACCTCGTCGACGGCCTGAAGTTCCGGCTCTGGGGCTCGACCGACGCGACGACCGCGAAGGTGCGCGCACGGCTGGGCGCGTACCTCGAGGGCGTCGCCGAGCGCGACCTGCGGCGCCTGGCGCCGCGGGTGCTTTCCGGCGTCCTGCCGCGGCTGTACCCGCAGATGCTCGCCGTCGCCTACGCCCACCAGGACGCCGGGCGCCCGATCTACATCTGCACGGCGGCGTCGCACGAGATGGCGAGCCTCCTCTCGATGGTGCTGAGCTTCGACGGCGCCATCGGCTCGCGCTCGGAGGTGCTCGACGGCGTCTACACCGGCCGCGAGGGCGGCCTCTTCACCTACCGCGAGGGCAAGGCGCAGGCGATCCGCGAACTCGCCGCAACCAAGGGCCACGACCTCGCCGAGTGCTACGCCTACTCGGACTCCGAGTCCGACCTGCCGATGCTGCGCGCCGTCGGCCACCCCGTCGCCGTCAACCCCGACGCCACGCTGGCGAGGATCGCGCGCGACGAGGGCTGGGAGATCCTGCGCTTCGATCGCCTGCACCGGCGCCTGAAGATCGCGGCGGCCGCCGTCGCCGCGCTGGCGGCCGGCAGCGCGGGCCGCGCGGTCGTCCGCGCGCCAGCGCGCGTGCAGCGCCGTTGACGTCGCAGCGCATGTCGTACGGTCCCAGGCGATGATCGGCGTCCACGGCCTCACCGACGAGCAGCGCGACATCCGCGCGCTCGCGGCCCGCTTCGCCGACGAGGTCGTCGCGCCGCAGGCGTCGCGCTGGGACAAGGAGCACCGCTTCCCCAAGGAGGTCATCGCCCAGCTCGGCGAGCTCGGCCTCATGGGCATCTGCGTCCCGCAGGATCTCGGCGGCGCCGGCGCCGACTACCTGACCTACGTCCTCGTCATCGAGGAGCTCTCGCGCGGCGACGCGGGGCTCGGCGTGACGATCGCCGTCCACACCGGCGCCGGCACGCTGCCGATCATCGCCCGCGGCACGCGCCAGCAGATCGACCGCCTCGTCCCGCCGCTGGCGCAGGGCCACGAGCTCGCGGCGTTCGCGCTGACGGAGTCCAACGCCGGCTCGGATGCGGCCGCGCTGCTCACGCGCTCGGAGAACGGCTGCCTCACGGGGACCAAGCAGTGGGTCACCAACGGCTCGCACGCGCACGTCTTCATCGTCTTCGCGAAGGACCCCGACCGTCCGAGCGCGTTCATCGTGCGCCGCGGCGCGCACGGCTTCAAGCCCGTCCGCGAGGAGGACAAGCTCGGGCTGAACTCCTCGAGCACCGCCGACCTCGTGTTCGAGGACACGCCCGCCGAGCGCCTCGGGCTGCCCGGCGCGGGACTGCGGATCGCGCTGGCGACGCTCGACGGCGGGCGCATCGGGATCGCCGCGCAGGCGACCGGGATCGCGCAGGCGGCGCTCGACCTCGCGGTCGCGCACGCCAAGGAGCGCCGGACGTTCGGCAAGCCCATCGGCGCCCACCAGGCGATCCAGCAGAAGCTCGCCGACATGCAGACCGAGATCGAGGCGGCGCGCGCCCTGACGTGGCGCGCCGCGCGGCTGAAGGACGCCGGGCGCCCGCACACCGTCGAGGGCGCGCAGGCCAAGCTCTTCGCGTCGGCGGTCGCGCGGCGCGTCACGGGCGAGGCGATCCAGGTGCTCGGCGGCTACGGCTACACCCGCGACCTGCCGGCCGAGCGCTACTACCGCGACGCGAAGATCACCGAGATCTACGAGGGGACGTCGGAGATCCAGCGCCTCGTCATCGCCCGCGCGCTCCTCGGCGAAGCCGCACGGGAATAGGCTGTCGCCTCGATGTCCACGAAGCAGCCGCTGCGGATCGACCCGATCGCCGAGGCTCGCCGCCACTGGAGCGAGCGGTGGGGCGAGGAGCCGGCGCGCCCGATGGAGGCGATCACCTCGATCATGCGCGCCCAGCAGATCCTGCTCGCGCGGCTGAACGAGCTGCTCGGCCCGCTCGGGCTGACGTTCCCGCGCTACGAGGCGCTCATGCTCCTGTCGTTCACGAAGACCGGCACGCTGCCGATGGGCAAGGTCGGCGAACGCCTCCAGGTCCACCGCACGAGCGTCACGAACATCATCGACAAGCTCGAGGCCGACGGGCTCGTGCGCCGCGTGCCGCACGAGGCCGACCGCCGCACGACGCTCGCCGAGATCACCGACGCCGGCCGCGACGTCGCGGCCGAGGCGACGACGCTGCTCAACGCCGACGCCTTCGGCCTCGCCGCCCTCGCCGAGGACGAGCAGGAGCGCCTGACCGACCTGCTGCGCACGCTGCGCCTCGAGGCCGGCGACTTCGCCTAGGACGGCTCGCGCGCGACGACCTCGCCGTGCCAGCCCGCGTAGGCGACGAGCTCGTCGCGCGACAGCAGCGGGATGGCGTAGTGCTCGGCGGCGTTCATGCGGCGGCGGCCGCGCTCGCGGATGTCGCCGGGATGGCCGGCGTCGAGCAGCGCGATCGGGCGGGCGTGCCGTGCGCGAAAGCCGCTCTCGCACTCGATGACGCGGCCCCACGCGACGACCGCCCCCCAGACGGCCTCCTCGGCGGGAAACAGCCCCGGCTCCTCGGGCAGCTCGTAGTAGGCGGCGAAGCCGCAGTTGCAGTCGCGGTGGGGCGCGTCGTGGCCGCGCAGCGCGTAGCAGTGGGCGGGCCGGTCGTGGTCGTTGGGCCACGGGTGCTGGGCGATGCGCGGCGCGACCATGCCGAGAGCGGGATTGGGCACGAAGTGGCCCGCGACGAAGATCCCCGAGTACAGCCCGCCGCGGCGCGCGCCCCAGCGGCGGAAGCCGACGATCGGCAGCGCGACGGGCTCGGCGTCGCTCACGGCGACCGCACGGGCTCGCGCTCGGGTGGCGCCTTGACCGGCGCGGGCGCCGGTGCGCGTGCCGGCTCGGCCGGTGGCGCCCGCACCGGAGCGGGGCGTTCGGTCTCGCGTAGCGGCTTGCCGATGTCGCCCATTGAACCGGGTGGGATGCTACGGCAGGACGATGTCGATTCCACCTGACGAGGAGCTCGAACCCGGGGGCGAGGAGCCCGAGCCCGGTGACGTCCGCGAGGACATCACCAAGGAGCTCGCGCGCCTGTTCCCGCACGACCGGATGCAACGGATCGTCGAGCGCTTCGGCATCGAGGACGAGGAGGACATGCAGTTCCTCGTCGACCTCATCAGCGCGACGTTCACGCGCGGGATCGAATTCGGCGCCATCGAGGTGACCGCGCAGCAGATCGGGGCCGGGCAGGAGCTCGAGCCGGTCATCGAGATCGCGCACGTCGACCTGCCCTGAGCGATCTCACCCGAAGTTCACCCGTCGCGGGTGACGACGCGCGCCCGGAGGTGGCGGACGATCCGGGGGTGACCCGCGACCAGGCCATCGACCGCGTGCGCAAGCTCCAGGCCGTGACCGTCGCGCGCGGCGCCACCGAGCACGAGGCGGCCGCGGCTGCCGACCGCGCCGCGCGCCTCGTGCAGCGCTTCGGTCTCGGCGCGCCGCCGCCCGCGCCCCCGGCGATCCGGGGCTACGCGGCAGCAGCGCGCACCGACCGCCGGGCCTCGCGGTCGCTGCGCTTCGTCGCCTTCGGCTGACGGCGCCGAGCCCCGCGCGGCCCCGCGGCCGCAAACGAACGGTGGATGGACGCTCGCCGTCCCGGGTACTATGCTGTCGAGAAGCGCGGACTTCCGACTATCTGGCGCCCGACACTATGGCCACCACCCATCACGCCCCGACGACCGCCGAGCAGTGGCGCGCCGCCTACGGGCTGCAGCCCGAGCGCGACACGTCGTTCACGACGCTGAGCGGCACGCGCGTCGAGCCGCTCTACACCGCCGAGGACGCGCCGGGCGATCCCGGCCACCCGGGCGTCTATCCGTACACGCGGGGCGTCTACCCGTCGATGTACCGCGGGCGCCTCTGGACGATGCGCCAGTTCGCCGGCTTCGGGACGGCCGAGGAGACCAACGAGCGCTTCCGCTACCTGCTCGCCCACGGCCAGGACGGGCTGAGCACCGCCTTCGACATGCCGAGCCTCATGGGCTATGACAGCGATCACCCCCTGAGCCTCGGCGAGGTCGGGCGCGAGGGCGTCGCCGTCGACACGCTCGACGACATGACGACGCTCTTCGCGGACATCGACCTCTCCGAGATCTCGGTCTCGATGACGATCAACGCGCCGGCCGTCGTCATGCTCGCCTTCTACGTCGCCGCCGCCGAGCAGCGCGGGATCCCGGCCGATCGGCTGCGCGGCACGATCCAGGCGGACATCCTCAAGGAGTACATCGCCCAGAAGGAGTGGTGCTTCCCCGTCGATCCGGCGATGCGCCTCTGCGGCGACATGATCGAATGGTGCTCGCAGCAGATGCCCCGCTGGCATCCGATCTCCGTCTCGGGCTACCACATCCGCGAGGCCGGGGCGACCGCCGGCCAGGAGCTCGCCTTCACGATCAAGGACGGCCTGACCTACGTCGAGGAGGCCGTCGCCCGCGGCCTGCATGTCGACGACTTCGCGCCGCGGCTGAGCTTCTTCTTCAACGCGCAGATCGACTTCTTCGAAGAGGTCGCCAAGTACCGCGCCGCCCGCCGCATCTGGGCGCGCGAGTTGCGCGAGCGCTTCGGCGCGCGGGACCCGCGCTCCTGGCGCATGCGCTTCCACACGCAGACCGCGGGCGTGAGCCTCACCGCCCAGCAGCCGCTGAACAACATCGTGCGCACGGCGATCGAGGCGCTCGCCGGCGTCCTCGGCGGCACGCAGTCGCTGCACACGAACTCCTACGACGAGGCGCTCGCGCTGCCGACCGAGGAGGCCGCCCGGATCGCGCTGCGCACCCAGCAGATCATCGCCCACGAGACCGGCGTGACGAACACGATCGACCCGCTCGGCGGCGCGTACTTCGTCGAGGCGCTCACCGACCGCCTCGAGCGCGAGGCCTACGACTACTTCAGCCGCATCGACGAGCTGGGCGGGATGGTCGAGGCCGTGAAGGCGAACTTCCCCCAGCGCGAGATCGCCGACGCGGCGTACACGCTGCAGACCGAGTACGACAGCCGGGAGCGGATCCTCGTCGGCGTCAACGACTACGTCGACGCGGGCGAGGACGAGATCCCGATCCTGCGCATCGACCCCGAGCTCGAGCGCAAGCAGATGGGCCGCCTGCAGGCCGTCCGCGCCCGCCGCGACGGCGCCGCGGTCGAGCGCGCCCTCACCGCGCTGCGCGCCGATGCCGCCCGCGACCGGACGAACCTCATGCCCGCGCTGCTGGACTGCGCCCGCGCCCACGCGACCGAGGGCGAGATCGTCCGCGCGCTGCAGGACGTCTTCGGGACCTACCGCGAGACGCCCGTCTTCTAGGAAGAACACACCGTCGTAGAAACGGCCAGAAGCTCGTTGCACCGTGGCCGACTCCGCTAGCCTGCCGCGACCGTGCGCTCGATCAGATCAATCATCCTGGGATTCGCGCTCGTCCTCAGCGGCGCCGTCCTCGTCCCGGTGTCCGGCTTCGCCCAGGGCTCCCAGCATCCGCTCTGCGCGGGCGTCGACCGCTCGCTCGTCAGCTGCGGCGCGGGCAACGATCGCCAGTCGCCCGGCGGCGGCGACAAGGTCCCGCACGACAACGGCCTGAACAGCAAGAAGGGCCAGCGCGCGACGCGCGTGTGGCCGAAGCTCAGCGGCGTCCTCTGGCAGGTCACCGACGACAGCCGCACGCCGTACCGCTTCACCGGCGGCGCGGACAACGACGAGCTCAACGGCCACCACGGCAACGACACGCTGACGGGGGCCGGCGGGCACGACATCCTCTGGGGCGACTGGGACCCGTCGGGCAACACCACCGCCCAGCGCGACGTCCTCTCGGGCGGCCAGGGCAACGACTGGCTCTATCCGAGCCACGGCAAGTCCGTCGTCAGGGGCGGCGCGGGCTCGGACTACGTCTGGGCCTATTACGGCAAGGGCACGATCGACTGCGGAGCCGGCGACGACACCGCGCGCATCCGGACCAACGGCGCCTTCAAGACGAAGGGCTGCGAGCACATCAAGCACTTCTGCCAGTTCGGCGAGAACGCCCAGGGGCTCTGCCTGTCGCCGACCGGCAAGCCCGTCGCGGCGACGCGCCGCCGGGGCTGAGCAAGCGCAGCCCGCGGGGCGGGGTCCGCGGACTATGATGCGCCGCGCCCCTGGGCATCTATGCCTGAGTCCATCCCCTCGAGCAAGAAGATCCGCGTCGTCGTGGCCAAGCCCGGCCTCGACGGGCACGACCGCGGCGCGAAGATCATCGCCCGCGCGCTGCGCGACGCCGGCATGGAGGTCATCTACACCGGCCTGCACCAGACGCCGGAGCAGATCGTCGAGACCGTCATCCAGGAGGACGCCCACGCCGTCGGCCTCTCGATCCTCTCGGGCGCGCACATGACGCTCGTGCCCAGGATCGTCACGCTGCTCGGCGAGCAGGGGATCGACGACGTCGTGGTGACGGTCGGAGGCACGATCCCCAGCGACGACATCCCCGAGCTCAAGCGCCTCGGCGTCGCCGAGGTCTTCACGCCCGGGTCGAGCACGGAGGCCATCGTCGAGTTCATCCGCGGCGCCGTTGCCGCGGCCGCGGCCTCGTAACAGCGAGCGAGGCGCCCGTCACACAGGCGATTGACTGGTCAGTCAATCGGTTATCCTGCCGCCCATGTCCCGTTCCGTCCAAGGAGGCTCCCGTTGAAGATCTGCGTGCTGGTGAAGGAGGTGCCCGACGCCGCGGTCGAGAAGCGGATCAATCCGCAGACCGGACGCATGGACCGCGGCGGCGAGCGCAACCTCAACCCGTATGACACGCACGCCATCGAGGCCGCGATGCAGGTCAAGGAGGGCGGGGAGGTCGAGGTCGAGGAGATCGTCGCGGTGACGATGGGCCCGAGCACCGCCGTCCGCGCGCTGCACAAGGCCGTCTCGCTGGGCGCCGACCGCTCCGTCCACCTCAGCGACGACGCGCTCGCCGGCTCCGACGTCGCCGCCACCGGCTACGCGCTTGCCAAGGTGCTCGAGCGCGAGAGCCCCGACCTCGTGCTGCTCGGCCAGCAGTCCGACGACGGCGAGTGCTACACGATCGGCGCGGTCGTGGCCGACCACCTGCGGATGCCATCGCTGACGCAGGTCATCAAGATGGACGTCACCGAGGGCAAGCTGCGCTGCGAGCGCCAGGCCGAGTACGGCTACGACACGGTCGAGATCACCCTGCCCGCGGTCATCTCCGTCGGCGACGCCATCAACGAGCCGCGCTACCCGTCGCTGAAGGCGATCATGGGCGCGAAGAAGAAGCCGCTGGACGCCCTCGCGATCGGCGACGTCGGCATCGAGGCCGAGAGCGTCGGCGAGGCCGGCTCGAAGGTCGTCTGCGGTGATTTCAAGGCGCCGCCGCAAAAGGCCGCCGGCGAGATCATCGAGGACGAGGACACCAACGAGACGGTCGAGAAGATCATCGCCTGGCTGGATGAAAGGAAGCTCCTCGCATGAGCGGGATCCTGGTCTACGCCCTCCACTACGAGGGCACCTTCAACAAGAACTCGCTCGGCGGCGTCTCCGAGGCGGCCCGCCTGGCGTCCGAGGCCGGCTTCGAGGCGCACGCCGTCGTCATCGGCGACGTGCCCGACGACTTCGCCGCCTCGCTCGGCAACTACGGCGTGACGAAGGTCTTCCGCGCCAAGGACGTCCCCGAGGGCCTCGCGCAGCCGGTCGTCGACGTCATGGCGAAGGTCATGGACGACGAGGGCCACCAGTACGCGCTCTTCGGCGGCGGCCTGCTCGGCTTCGAGATCGGCGCCGGCCTCGCCGCGCGCCTGAACGCGGGCGTGACGATGGAGGTCACGAGCGTCGTCGTCGAGGACGGCAAGCTGGCAGCCGAGCGCCCGATCCACGGCGACTCGTCGATCTCGACCTCGCGCTACAAGGACCGCGGGATCATCATCGGGCGACTCAACGCGTTCGAGACCGCCGAGCCGACCGATTCCGATGCCGAGGTCGTCGACGTCGACGTCGAGCTGTCGGACTTCTCCTCGCGGATGACGATGGTCCAGCGCGGCGAGCAGCGCGGCGCCGACATCGACATCGAGGGCGCCGACATCCTCGTCGCCGGCGGCCGCGGTCTCGGCAAGCCGGAGGGCTTCGAGCTCTGCGAGGCGCTCGCCGAGGCGCTCGGCGGCGCCGTCGCCGCGACCCGCGCGGTCGTCGATGCCGGCTGGTATCCGTACTCGACGCAGATCGGCCAGACGGGCAAGACGGTGTCGCCGAAGCTCTACCTCGCGGCCGGCATCTCGGGCGCGATCCAGCACAAGGTCGGCTTTCAGTCCTCGGAGAACATCATCGCGATCAACAAGGACTCGAACGCCCCGATCTTCGAGTACTCCGACCTCGGCATCGTCGGGGATCTCAACAAGATCCTCCCGAAGCTCACCGAGGCCGTGAAGGCCAAGAAGGGCTGACAGTGGTCCGCAGCAACGGCGGCAAGCCGTCGCCCGCCCAGTTCCCGCCCCCGGTCGACCCGCAGGGCGAGTTCATCAAGCACGGCCTCGACGACGAGGACGAGCTCATCGAGGTCGGCGTCGCGATCGTCGGCGGCGGGACGGCGGGCCTGGCCTGCGCGAACCGCCTGCTGGCGCTGCTCGCCGACGACGAGGAGCTGCTCGAGTCGCTCGGCGAGGTGCCGGTCGCCGTCATCGAGAAGGCCAAGACCTGCGGCGGCCACAACCTGTCGGGCGCGGTCATGCGCCCGGCGGCGCTGGAGGAGCTCTTTCCCGACCTGTCGCGCGAGGACTGGCGCAAGGAGGGCTTCGGCTTCGGGTCGGTGAGCAAGGAGGCCGTCTACATGATGCCCTCGGCCACGAAGGCGGTGAAGATCCCGACGCCGCCGCCCTTCAAGAACCATGGCAACGAGGTCGTGTCGGTGGCCGCGCTGGCGCGCTACCAGCAGCGCATCGCCGAGGAGGCCGGCGCCTACATCCTCACGGAGACGGCGGCGACGCAGCTCATCGTGCAGGACGGCGCCGTCGTGGGCGTGCGTTCCGGCGACAAGGGCCGCGGCAAGGACGGCCAGCCGCTGCGCAACTTCGAGCCCGGCACCGACGTGAAGGCCAGGGCGACCGTGCTGGCGGAGGGCTGTTGGGGCCATCTCACCGGCGCCGCGATCCGCGAGTTTCACCTCGCCGACGGCCGCGAGCCGCAGGTGTGGGAGCTCGGCGTCAAGGAGGTCTGGAAGGTTCCCAAGCCGCTGGACCGGCTCATCCACACGATCGGGCCCTGGCCGCTGAAGCTCAAGTCGAAGTACGGGCAGATCGGCGGCACGTGGCTGTACCCGATGAAGGACGAGAAGACCGGCGACGACCTCGTGTCGATCGGCTTCGTCGTCGACCTCGAGTACGCCGACGCGACGACCTCGGCCCACGACCTGCTGCAGCAGTTCAAGCTCCACCCGCTCGTGCGCGAGATCCTCGAGGGCGGCGAGCGCGTGAGCTGGGGCGCCAAGGCGCTGCCGGCCGGCGGCTACTGGTCGATGCCGAAGCTCTCGATGCCCGGGGCGGTCCTCGTCGGCGACTCCGGCGGGATGGTCGACACCGTCGCCCTGAAGGGCGTGCACCACTCGATCCGCAGCGGCAAGCTCGCGGCCGAGGCGATCTTCGCGGCGCTGAAGCGCGGCGACAGCGACCTGACCTCCTACGAGGACGCCGTCGACAACTCGTCCATCGGCAAGGAGCTCTACACGGTGCGCAACACGCGCCAGCCGTTCCAGAAGGGCTTCCTCCAGGGCGGGCCGCTCGTGAACCTCATGATCATGAGCAAGGGCAGGTTCCCGGGCGGGCGCTGGAAGTGGCACCGCAACGACGAGCGCCCGATGTTCATCGGGGACACGAAGGACGGCTATCCCAAGCCCGACGGCAAGTACACCTTCGACAAGCTCTCGTCGGTCTACATCACCGGCAATGCGACCCGCGACGACGCCCCGAACCACATCCGGGTGCGCAAGCGCGTGCCGCGCGAGGTCGCCGAGACCTGGGCGTGGATGTGCCCGGCCGGCGTCTACGAGATCCCCGACGACGCGCCGAAGTCAGGCGACGTCGACGTCATCGTGAACTACACGAACTGCGTGCAGTGCGGCGCGATCACGGCCAAGGGCGGGCGGCTGACGACGCCCGAGGGCGGCGACGGCCCGCTGTACCAGAACCTGTAGCCGACAGCCTCCTACGGCGGATGGATGGGGCGCGCGCTCGCCGTCCTCGGCCGTGCGATCATCGCGCCATAGCCAGACCGTCCGACAACGTGGACGCCGTCGCGATCGCGCGCGACCTCAGCAGGCTCGTGCGCATCCCGAGCATCACCGGCACCGAGCGCGCCGCGGCGCAGGAGCTTGTCGCGATCGCGCGCGAGCGCGGCCTGGAGGCGCAGGTCGTCGAGCATGATCTCGCCGCGCTGCGCGCGAGTGCCGGGTATCCGGGCGAGGAGGCGGCGCGGACCGAGCTCGTCAGCGCAGAGGTCGTCCTGCGCGGCTCCGACCCGCATGCTCCGCGGCTGTGCCTCAACGGCCACATCGACGTCGTGAGCGCGGGCAGCGAGCGCTGGCGGCGCGACCCGTGGTCGGGCGACATCGCCGGCGGCGCGGTGCACGGCCGCGGCTCGGTCGACATGAAGGGCGGCGTCGTCGCGGCGCTGCACGCGCTCGTCGCGCTGCGGGCGGCAGGCGACGAGCTCGCAGGCGACGTCGTCCTGCAGGCCGTGCCCTCCGAGGAGGACGGCGGCCTCGGGACGTTCGCCGCGCTCGCGCGCGACGACCGCTTCGCCGCCTGCCTCATCCCGGAGCCGACGGAGCTGCGGATCGTGTGCGCGCACGGTGGTGCGCTGACGTTCACCGGCATCGTCCGCGGCCGGGCGGCCCACGCCGCGATGCGCCTGGAGGGCGTCTCGGCGATCGATCGCTACATCCCGATCCACGCCGCGCTGCACGCCCACGAGGCGGAGATCAACGCGCGGCCGCGCCACCCGCTGCTCGCCGGCCACCCACTGCCCTATCCGCTGCTCGTCGGCCGGCTGCACGCCGGTCGCTGGTCCAGCCAGGTGCCCGACGAGCTGCGCTTCGAGGGCCGCCTCGGCGTGCCCGTCGGCGCGTCGCTGACGCAGGCCCGCGCGGAGCTCGAAGCCGCCGTCGAGGCGGCGACCGACGACCGCGGGCCGCCGGTGGAGATCGTCTGGGACGGCGGGCAGTTCGCATCGGGCGAGACCGCGACCGACGCGCCGTGGGTGCGCCTCGTCGAGGAGGCGGCGGCGGCGGAGCTCGGCGCGCCGGCGCCGCTCGTCGGCGTGGGCTACGCCGCCGACATGCGCCTGTACTGCGCGCGCGGCATCCCGACCGTCCTCTTCGGGCCGAGCGGCATCCAACTCGCCCACGCCAAGGACGAGCACGTGTCGATCGCCGAGCTCGCCGCGGTGGCCCGCGTCGTGGTGCGCTGCACGCTCGCGTTTCGTCGCGCCTGCGATGGGGTGGCGAGACGCCGTCGCGCGTGAGAGCATCGCGCCATGTCCGCCCCGGCTTCCGCAGACGACGCCGCCGGCCGGCGCGACGCCCTGGTGGAGCGGCTGTTCCTCGCGACCGTCGGCACCTGGGACGTCCTCGCGGTCTACATCGGCGACCGGCTGGGGCTCTACCGCCTCCTCGCCGAGCGCGGCCCGATGACCTCGGCGCAGCTCGCCGAGGCGGGCGGGCTCAGCGAGCGCTACGTCCGCGAGTGGCTCGAGCAGCAGGCGTCGAGCGCGATCCTCGAGGTCGATGACGCGCGCGCTGCCATCGACGCCCGCAGGTATTCGCTCCCGCCGGGTCATGACGAGGCGCTCGTCGATGACGCGAGCCTGAACTGCATCGCGCCGATCGGCCAGCTCGTCGTGGCGTGCGCGAGGCCGATGGACGCGGTGCTGGCCGCCTTTCGCAGCGGTGACGGCATCCCGTACGCCGACTACGGCACCGATCTGCACGAGGGCCAGGCACGGTTCACCGCCCCGATGTTCGACGCGCTGCTGGCGGGCGAGTGGCTCGCCGCGGCGCCGGACGTCCACGCGCGGCTGCAGGCCGATCCGCCCGCGCGCGTCGCGGACGTCGCCTGCGGCGAGGGACGCTCGAGCCTCGCGATCGCGCGCGGCTACGAGAAGGTTCTCGTCGACGGCATCGACTCGGACGCGGCCTCGATCGATGCGGCGCAGCGCCATCTCGCCGGAAGCGGCCTGGAGGAGCGGGTCGCCTTTCATCTGCGCGACGCCGCCGACGAGGAGCTGGCCGGGCGCTACGACCTCGTCTACATCCACGAGGCGCTGCACGACATGTCCTATCCGGTCAAGGTCCTGCAGGCCTGCCGCGCGCTGCTCGCCGACGGCGGCTCGGTGATCGTCGGTGACGAGCGCGTGCCCGACGAGTTCGATCCGCCCGGCGACGAGGTCGAGCGCTTCTACTACGGCTTCAGCATCCTGCACTGCCTGCCCGTCGGGATGATCGGCGAGGACGCGGCCGGGACGGGCACCGTCATGCGCTCCGGGACCGCGCGGCGCTACGCCGAGCAGGCCGGCTTCGGCCGGTTCGAGGTCCTGCCGGTCGAGCACGACTTCTACCGCTTCTACCGCCTGCGCCCCTGACCGGGCCGATCGTCATCCCGCCGCGCGCGGGCGAGGTCATCGGCGACGCCCCGGACCGCCGTGTCGAGATCCTCTCCGACGACGAGACGCTCGCAGCCACGTGGTCGCGCTTCGGTCCCGGCCGCGACGGCGCCGACCTCCACATCCACCGCCGCCACACCGACCTGTTCTACGTGCTCGAAGGCGAGCTGACCATGAGGCTCGGCATGGCGGGCGAGCCGGACCAGGAGCCGCCGCCTCCCGATGGCGGACGACCCGCGGCGGAGGCCGTGATCGCCGCGGACGGGCGCGCGGACGTCGAGGACGCCGGGATCTGCGAGCTGCGGATCGAGGCCGGCGTGCCGCAGCCGGGCTTCCACGTCCACGACCGACACGTCGAGTCCTTCTACGTCCTCGACGGCGAGCTCGCCCTCATGCTCGGCGAGCGCGAGCTGCGGGCCGGAGCCGGGACGTGGGTGCAGCTCGCGCCCGGTCTGCCGCACGCGGTGCTCGCGCCCTCGACCGGGGCCGCGCGCGTCCTGAACGTCCACACGCCGAACTGCGACTTCGGCGCGTCCGACCAGCGGCCGGTGGCTAGGCCGCGAGGGCGATCTGACGATCGGGCGTCACGGCGCCGGTCCAGTCGAAGCGCTCGAGCTCGATCGCGTGGCCCGAGCGGCGGGCCTCGACGATGATTCCCCAGGGCTTCGGGTGGACGACGACCTCTGCCCGCGGATGACGGCGGCGCAGGCTGACGATCTCCCGCATCTGCTCGATCGTCAGTTCTTCGGCCATGATGCGAGCCTCCCACTCGGCCCAGCGGCGTTGTGTGAGGTAAGCCCGCCGATCGGGGTGCGGGAAACCGCACTCCCTGCGCGCGCGTAGGCTTCCGCGCGTGATGGCAGAGGACGACCCCGCCGTGTTCTTCGAGCGCATGTACGTCGACGCCGCGGAGTCCGACGGCAGCGTGCCGTGGGACCGCGGCGGGCCGCACCCGCTGCTCGCGTCCTGGGCGGGGGACCTCGACGGGGCGGGCCGGCGCGCGCTCGTGATCGGCAGCGGGCCCGGCAGCGACGCCGAGCTGCTGGCCGCGCGCGGCTTCGACGTCGTCGCGTTCGACTTCGCGCCCTCCGCGGTCGCGCTCGCGCGCGAGCGCTTCCCGGATTCGCCCGTGGAGTACCTCGTCGCCGACCTGCTCGACCCGCCGCAGGCGTGGGCCGGCGCATTCGATTTCGTGCTCGAGATCCTCACGGTCCAGTCGCTGCCGCCGGCATTCCACGCGCCGGCGACCGCGAACATCGCGCGCACGGTCGCGCCGGGCGGGACGCTGCTCGTCATCGCGACCGCCAACCACGACGCGGGCGGTCCGGGCGGCGGGCCGCCGTGGCCGCTGACGCGCGCCGAGGTCGAGGCGTTCGCCGCCGGCGACCTCGAGCTCGCCGGGATCGAGGACGTGCGCGATCCGGGCCTGCCGGCGCGCTGGCGCGCGGAGTTGCGCCGACCGCCCGCGTGAGGCTCAGGAGGGGTAGGCGGCCTTCGGGTCGCGGTCGTCGGACAGCGAGTCCTGCGAGCGCGTGACGAGCGCCTCGATCGCGTCGGCGAGGTGCTCGCGGTCGATGTTGTAGTCGTCGCGCGCGACGCGGATGCGGTGCGCCTCCAGGAGGACGTCGGTGTGCGTGTGACCTGCCGGGGGCACGAAGCGGTAGGAGGCGAGCTCGATGAGCAGCCCGAGCGGGTCCTCGAAGTAGATCGAGTCCATGAAGCCGCGGTCCTTCACGCCGCTGTGCGAGATCCCGCGCTCGTCGAGGCGCTCGACGGCCTGCGCGAACGTCGCCTCGGACACCGCGAACGCGACGTGGTGCACGCAGCCCGGGTCCGTCGCCGTGCGCGTCGCGTCGATCTCGCGCTCGTCGTTCGTGAAGATCGTGATGAGGCGCCCGTCGCCCGGATCGAAGTAGAGGTGGCTCTCGGAGGGCCGGTCGAGGTTGGGCTGCTCGAAGACGAACGGCATCCCGAGCACGCCCTCCCAGAAGTCGATCGAGGTCTGCCGATCGGCGCCGACGATCGTGATGTGGTGAACGCCCTGTGTCTGGATCTTGCGCATGGTGCGAAGACTCGCACGACCCGTCGGGCTACGACGCGGCTCGCTGCCCGGCGACGAAGACGACCGGCAGTCCCCACTCGGCGTCGAAGTGGACGCCGACGTCGCAGAAGCCCGCGCGCTCGAGGATCGCCGCGGCGTCGGGGAGCGTCAGCAGCGTTCCGCCCTGGCGGACGGTGCGCAGGTCGGCGAGCGCGTCTCTGAACGGATCGCCGGGCCGCGCGTAGAGGCCGAGCGTCACCCAGCCTCCCGGTCGCAGCGCGGCGAGCGTGCGCTGCACCACGCCTTCCAGCGCCGCGGGAGGCATGAAGAACGTCGGGACCCATGCGAGGTCGAAGTCGTCGGCGTCCTCGATGGCCTCGGCGACCGTCGGGCGCAGCTCGATGCGCTCGCCGAGGCCCGCGGTGGCGATGCTCTCGCGGGCGAGCTCGAGCGCCGGCTCCCACGGGTCGACGCCGACGACGCGCAGCGACGGCCACAGCCCGCACGCCGCGATCGAGAGCGCCGCGACGCCCGCGCCGACATCGAGGAACGACGCGCCGGGCTCGTCGAGGCGCCCGGCGAGATCGCCGCCCAGCGCCGGCACGACATGGCGCTTCAGCGCGATCGCGCACATGACGCTCGAGTTGCCCTGCGAGACCAGGACGCTGGGGTCGGTGTGATCCCAGCCGCTGCGATCGGGGCGCATGACGAAGTCGGCCGCCTGTGCGATGAGGCCGTGCACGATCCCGAGGAGCCCCTCGGCCTGCTGGTCGTCGAGCGCGTCCACCGCCCCGCGCACGCCGATCGCGTCGAGGACCCCGTCGAGGCAGGCGCCCATCTCCGGGGTGATCTCGGCGTCGCCGCGCCGCAGCCGGAGCGCGGCGCCGAGCGCGGAGAGCGCCTCGGTCATGCCGATGAGCGGCATGGCGACCGTCATGACCTGCGTCGGCGCGGGCGTTGCCCGCGCCGCCTGCGTGGAGTCGTCCATGGATCGATCATCTTCCGGCCGGCCGGTGCTTGCAGCGCGGCGTGACCCGAAGTCGTCGAGCCGGGGAACCGGGCGCGGCGGCGAACAGCCGTCCATTGCCGCAACTTGCGCTCCCGGAAGCTGTCTTAGCCACCGCGTGCGTCGCCTGTCGTCACTTGCGTTCGTATTCGCCGTCGCGCTGCATGCCGCGACCGGTTCAGCCGTGGCGCAGGACGCGCCGCCGCTGACCGCCGCGGTCGAGACGTGCACGACGAGCCCGCTGCCCGCGCAGCGCGTCGTGTCGTTCCTCGGCTCGATGCCCGCGATCGCGAGCGCCGAGCGGATGCAGATGCGCTTCGACCTCGAGCGCCGCCGCCGCGGCGACCAGTGGCGGCGCCTGCGCGGCGTTCCCGGCTTCGGCGCCTGGGAGCGCTCGGAGCCCGATCGCGCCGGCTTCGTCTTCCACAAGCGCGTCGACGGCCTCGAGGTGCCCGCGAGCTACCGCGCGGTCGTGCGCTTCCGCTGGGTGAGCGCCGGCGGCGACGTCGTCAGGCGGGCGCGGCGCCGGACCGGTGGCTGCGCGCAGCCGGACATGCGGCCCAATCTCATCCCCGGCGTGCTCACCGGCGTCCTCGACGCGCGTCCCGGGCTCGCGGTCTACAAGCTCGTCGTGCGCAACACCGGCCGTACGGCGGCGGGCGCCTTCAGCGTGCGTGTCGGGAGCGGGACCGCCGAGGTCCCGGGCCTGCCGGCGCAGGGCGAGCGCACGGTCGTGGTCGTCGCGCCGATCTGCCTCGCCGGCACGACGACGCTCGCGCTCGTCGACGCCGATCGCCGCGTCGACGAGTCCCACGAGCGCGGCAACGGCGCCCCGCGAAGGTGTCCACTCTGGGGTGGCTGAGGGTCCAGGGCGCCCGCGCAGGTGTCGATAGACTGGGTGCACCATGAAGACCGACATCCATCCCGAGTACGTCCAGGCCCACGTCCGCTGCACGTGCGGCAACGAGTTCGAGACGCGCTCCACGCAGTCCGACATCCACGTCGAGATCTGCTCGAACTGCCATCCGTTCTACACCGGTCGCCAGAAGCTCGTCGACACCGGTGGCCGCGTGGACCGCTTCAAGCGCCGCGCCGCCAAGCGCCAGGCCGGCGCAAGCTAGACCTCATCCACAATGGCAGCCGCCGAAGGATCTGAGCGGCTGCACGACGACACGCTCGCAGCCGGTCAGGACGCCCCCGTGGGCGGCCAGGCCGTGCTCGAGGGCGTGATGATGCGCGGCGTCTGCACCTGGGCCGTCGCCGTCCGCGTCCCGACCGCCGACCAGCTTCGCGGCGGCCGCCGCCTGGAGTCCGACGAGGCCTCCGAGGGCGGCATCGAGGTCCAGAGCTTCCCGCTCGTCTCGGTGCTCAAGCGCCACCGCTGGCTGCGCTGGCCGATCATCCGCGGCGTCGTCGCGCTCGCCGAGTCGCTGAAGATCGGCTTCGACGCGCTGAACATCTCCGCCAACGCGCAGCTGTCCGAAGGCGAGGAGCCGATCTCCAGGGGCACGTGGGCCGGCACGGTCGTTCTCGCGCTCTCGCTCGCCGTCGGCCTGTTCTTCCTGCTGCCGGTCGGGTTGACGAACCTCTTCTTCAGGGACGCGCTGCCGAACTCCGTCGCCTTCGTCGTCGTCGAGAAGGTCATCCGCATCGCGATCTTCCTCGGCTACCTCTGGGCGATCTCGCGGATGCGCGACCTGCAGCGCGTCTTTCAGTACCACGGCGCCGAGCACAAGACGATCTCCTGCTACGAGGCGGGCCTCGAGCTCACGCCGGAGAACGCGCAGCGCTTCAGCCGCCTGCACCCGCGCTGCGGGACGAGCTTTCTGCTCATCGTCATGATCGTCGCGATCGTCGTCTTCGCGCCGCTCGGCACGCCCGAGTGGTACTGGCTCTTCGCGTCGCGGATCCTCGGCATCCCGATCGTCGCCGGCCTGGCCTTCGAGGTCATCAAGTGGTTCGGGCGCAACCGCTCCAAGCGCTGGGTGCGCGCGCTCATGCTGCCGGGACTGAAGCTCCAGTTGCTGACGACGCGCGAGCCCGACGCCGCCCAGCTCGCGGTCGCGATCGCCGCCCTGAACGCCGTGCTCGCCATCGAGAACCCGCGCGAGGCGGGCGAGGAGGACCGCGTCGGCATGGAGGTCGTCGCCTAGCCACTACCCTCGATGGGGTGATCGAGCAGCTCGTCGAGCAGATCGAGGCGCGCTTCGCCGACGCGCAGCGCGAGATGTCCGACCCCGAGATCTTCGGGGATCGCAACCGCGCGGCCGCGGCCGGGCGCAGCTACCGCCAGCTCGAGCCCGCCGCGAAGCTCGCCGAGCAGTGGCGGCGCGCGGTCGACGACGAGGCCGGCGCGCGCGAGCTGCTCGACGAGGCCGAGGACCCCGAGGCGCGCGAGATGCTCGTCGCCGCGCGCGCGGAGATCGAGCGCCTCGAGGAGGAGATCCGCCTGGCGATGGTCCAGCGCGACCCCAACGACGAGAAGAGCGTCATCGTCGAGATCCGCGCGGGCGCCGGCGGCGACGAGGCCGGGCTGTGGGCGGCCGACGTCTACCGGATGCTCGCCAAGTACGCCGAGCGCAAGGGCCTGACGGTCGAGCCGCTCGAGATCTCCGACGGCGCCTACACGTTCGCGATCAAGGGCGACGGGGCCTACTCGATCTTCAAGTTCGAGGGCGGGACGCACCGCGTCCAGCGCGTGCCCGCAACCGAGTCCCAGGGACGCATCCACACGTCGACGGCGACCGTCGCGGTGTTGCCCGAGGCCGAGGAGGTCGACGTCCAGATCGACGCGGGCGACCTGCAGATCGACGTCTACCGCTCCTCGGGCCCCGGCGGGCAGTCGGTGAACACGACCGACTCCGCCGTCCGCATCACGCACAAGCCCAGCGGCATCGTCGTCTCGATGCAGGACGAGAAGTCCCAGCTGCAGAACCGCGAGCGCGCGATGCGCGTGCTGCGCGCGCGCCTCTACGACCAGGCGCTCGCCGAGCAGCAGGCGACGCTCGCCGCCGACCGCCGCTCGCAGGTGGGCACCGGCGAGCGCGCCGAGAAGATCCGCACATACAACTACGGCGAGCGGCGCGTCACCGACCACCGCATCAAGCACACGGCGCACAACCTCGACGACGTGCTCGAGGGGGCGCTGGACGAGTTCACGCAGGCGCTGCAGTCCGACGAGAAGCGCCGCGCGCTGGAGCTCCAGGCGACCGCGTGAGCGCCGCGGGATTCGGCGGCGCGTCGGTTCGCGAGGCGCTGGACTCGGCCGTCATCGCCATCGCGGCCGCCGGCTCGGACACCGCGCGCCTGGACGCCGAGCTCCTGCTCGCCGGCGCGCTCGGGATCGACCGCCTCACGCTGCTCGCCGACTCCCGGCGGGAGGTCGCGGGCGCCGCCGTGCGCGCGTTCCAGGACGCCGTGCACCGCCGCTCGGCAGGCCGCGAGCCGGTGGCCTACATCCTCGGGCGCCGCGGCTTTCGCCACATCGACCTCGCCGTCGACGCCCGCGTGCTCGTCCCGCGCCCGGAGACCGAGCTGCTCGTCGAGGTCGGCCTCGAGCTGCCCCAGGGCGCGCGCGTCGCCGACGTCGGGACCGGCAGCGGGGCGGTCGCGCTGGCGCTGAAGGACGAGCGCCCGGACCTCGACATCGTCGCCACCGACGTCAGTCCCGGCGCGCTCGCGGTCGCGCGCGCGAACGCCGCCCGCCTCGGGCTCGACGTCGAGTTCGTGGAGGGCGACCTGCTCGATGGCGCGGGGCCGGTCGATGCGGCGCTCTCCAACCCGCCCTACGTCGCCGAGGCCCAGCGCGCGACGCTCGCGCCCGAGATCACGCGCCACGAGCCGCCGGGCGCGCTGTTCGCGGGCGCCGACGGCCTGGACGTCATCCGCCGACTCGTCCCCGCGGCGGCCGATGCCGGCGCCGCGCTGCTGGCGATCGAGGTCGGAGCGGGGCAGGCTCCCGAGGTCGCCGAGATCATGCGCGCCGTCGGCTACGTCGACGCGGGCGCCTGCCGCGATCTCGCCGGGATCGAGCGCGTGGTCGTCGGCCGCCTGCCGCGATGAGCGAGTTCGAGCGCTGCATCGCGACCGGCGGCGTGGCGGTCTTCCCGGCCGACACGGTCTACGGGCTCGCGTGCGATCCCGCCTCGGCGGGGGCGGTCGATCGCCTCTACGCGCTGAAGGGCCGCCCCGCCGACAAGCCGGCGGCCGTCATGTTCTTCTCGCTGGAGCGCGCGCTCGACGCGCTCCCGGAGCTCGCGGCGCGTACGCGCGCCGCCGTCGAGGCCCTGCTGCCCGGGCCGGCCACGCTGCTGCTCGCCAACCCGCTGGCGCGCTGGCCGCTGGCCTGCGGCCCGGACCCGTGGACGCTGGGCCTGCGCGTCCCCGCGCCGGGCCCGCTGGCGGACGTCGCGCTGCCGGTGCTGCAGTCCAGCGCCAATCGCTCCGGCGGCGCCGATCCGCGGACGGTGGAGGAGATCGACCCGGCGATCCGCGATGGCGCCGACCTCGTCGTGAACGGCGGGGCGCTGCCCGGGACGCCGTCGACGGTCGTCGACCTGCGCGACTTCGAGCGCGACGCGACGTGGGCCGTCCTGCGTCGCGGCGCCCTCGCCGAGGCGACTCTCCGCGAGCGCCTCGCCGGGGTACTGTCAGACCCATGAGGATCGCGATCGCATCAGACCACGCCGGCTTCGAGCTCAAGGAGCACGTCAAGGCGCAGCTCACCGCCTCCGGCCACGACGTCGTCGACGTCGGCCCCGAGACCGACGAGTCCACCGACTACCCGCGCTACGCCCGTCCGGCCGCCCAGCTCGTGGCCGAGGGCGACGCCGAGCGCGGGGTGCTCGTCTGCGGCTCGGGCGTCGGCGTCTCGATCGTCGCCAACAAGGTCCCGGGCATCCGCGCCGTCAACGCGCACGACGCCGAGGAGGCCGCGATGGCGCGCGCGCACAACGACGTCAACGTCGTGACGCTCTCCGGCCGGCGCCTCGACGGCGCGGCCGCCGACGCGATCGTCAGCGCCTTTCTCGACGGCGACTTCGAGGGCGGCCGCCACGCCCGCCGGGTCGCGGCGATCGAGGACGGCGGCTGACCGACGCCGCCTCGAGCACGGCGGCCATCCGCGCGGCCTGCCGGCGCACGTCGTGCTCGGCGGCCGCCTCGCGCGCGGCCGGGTTCGGCGACGGCAGGGCCGCGGCGCGCTCCAGCGCATCGGCGAGCGACGCGGCGTCGCCGGGCGCGACGAGCACGCCCGCCTGCGCCGTGACGAACTCCGGCGGCCCGCCGGCCGTCGTCGCGACGACGGAGCGCTCCATCGCCATCGCCTCCAGCGCGGCCTGCCCGAAGGGCTCCATCCGCGAGGGCTGACAGAGCACGTCGCAGGCCGCGATCCACGTCGCGACCTCGCCGTGCGGGACGCGGCCGGCGAGGCGGATGCCCGGGCGGCCCTCGAGCCGCTCGCGCAGCGGGCCGTCGCCGACGAACGCGAGGCTGCCGCGCCCGAGACGCTCGAACGCGCCGGCGAGCTCGAGCACGCCCTTGCGCTCGATGAGCGACCCGACGGCGAGGAACGCCGGGCGCTCGTCGCCCCAGTGCAGCGCCCCGCGCGCCGGCGCCGCCGGGCGCGGGGCGAAGACGCCGAGGTCGACGCCGCAGTCGATGATCTCCACCGGCGCGCGCACCGGCCCGAGCCGCTCTGCGAGCCAGCGCGAGTTGCAGATGACGGCCGCCGCGCGCGACGTGACGACGCGCGTGGCGGCGGCCAGCGCGCGCGAGCGGCGCGCGTTCTCCACGTCGGTCCCGTGGGCCATGACGACGAGCGGCGCGCGGGCGGCCGCCGCCGCCGCGAGCCCCGCCGCGCCGGCCGGGAAGAGGAAGTGGGCGAAGACGACGTCCGGGCGCCGGCGCCGCGCCTCGCGCACCGAGCGCACGGTGAGCCCGGCGTACTTCACGGGGCTGCCGCCGCGGTGGTCGATCGCCGCGACGTCGACCTCGTGGCCGAGCCGGCCGAGCTCGCCCGCGACCTGCGCGACGAACGCGCCGAGGTCGGGATCGCCCGGCCCCGGCCACATCTGCGTGACGACCAGGATCCTCATCGCCGCGCCTGCTCCTGCCACAACACGAAGCACATGAGGCCCCACAGCGCGCGCGAGTGGTCGTCGCGGCGGGCGACGTGCTCGTCGAGCAGGCGCGTCACGGGCGCAGCGTCGAGCACCCCGCCGCGCCGCAGCGACACCGGGTCGAGCACGTCGCGCGCCATCGGCAGCAGCGCCCCGCGCAGCCACGCCGCCATCGGGATCGAGAAGCCCTTCTTCGCGCCGCGGGCGATCTCGCGCGGCAGCAGCGTCGCCGCCACCTGGCGCAGCAGCCGCTTCTTGGCCATGCCGCGGACCTTCGCCGACGTCGGCAGCGCGAGCGCGAGCTCGGCGACGACCGGGTCCAGGAACGGCACGCGGACCTCGACGGAGTGCGCCATGCTCATCCGGTCGGTCTTCGTCAGCAGGTCGTCGGCGAGGTACGGTGCGACGTCGACGTCCTGCAGCCGCGCCAGCGGCTGCGCGCCGGCCGTCTCGGCGTAGCGCGCGCGCAGCAGGTCGACGGGATCGGCCGCCGGCCGGCCGTCGTGCAGCGGCGCGAGCAGCTGCGCGCGGACCTCGGGCGCGAGGATCTCCTTCCAGCCGTGGTGGCGCTCGAGCGCCGGCAGCCCCGCCGCGCGGACGAACCGGCGGGCGCGGTAGTCGAGGCTCACGCGCCGCGACGAGCTCGGCACGCGCTCGACGAGCGGCCGCGCCAGGCGCGCGACGGGCGCCAGGCGCGGCGCCAGCAGATCGGCGGCGTACGTGTGGTAGCCGCCGAAGAGCTCGTCGCCGCCCTCGCCGCTGAGCGCGACCTTCACGTGCCGGCGGGTGAGCTGTGCGACCGCCCACGTCGGCAGCGACGAGCTGTCGGCGTAGGGCTCGTCGAAGGCCGCCGCGATCGTCGGCAGCGACTCGGCGTCGCGCGGGCCGATGACCGCCTCGTGATGGTCGGCCCCGAGCCGGCCGGCGACGAGCCGCGCGCGGTCGAGCTCGTCGAAGCTGCGCTCCTCGAAGCCGATCGAGAACGTCCGCAGGCGTTCGCCCGACGCCTCGGCGGCGAGCGCCGCGAGCAGCCCGGAGTCGACGCCGCCGCTGAGCCAGACGCCGACGGGCACGTCGCTGACGAGGTGCGCGCGGACGCTGTCGCGCAGGCGCCCCGCGAGCTCGGCGGCGAGCTCGCGCTCGTCCTCGCCGCGCACCTCGCCGGCGGCGACCGGCGCCGGCCGGCACCAGCGGCGGAGCTCGGGCTCGCGGCCGGGGCTCCACGCCAGCAGCGTGCCCGGCTCGAGCTTGCGCACGTCGCGGTAGATCGTCATGGGGGAGGGGATGCTGTTGAACGTGAAGTACGCCTCGACGGCGTCGCGGTCCAGGTCGCCGCCGAAGCCCGGCAGCCCGCGCAGCGCCTTGAGCTCGGAGGCGAAGCTCAGGACGCCGTCCTTCGCCGCCCAGTACAGCGGCTTGATGCCGAAGCGGTCGCGCGCGAGCAGCAGCCGGCGCTCGCGCGCGTCCCAGATCGCAAGCGCGAACATCCCCCGCAGCTCCTCGAGCATCCGCTCGCCGTGCTCCTCGTAGAGGTGCACGAGGACCTCGGTGTCACAGCGCGTGGCGAAGCGGTGACCGCGACGCCGCAGGTCGTCGCGCAGCGCGGCGTGGTTGAGGATCTCGCCGTTGAGCGCCGCGTGGACGCGGCCGTCCTCGGAGGCGATCGGCTGGCGGCCGCCCTCGAGGTCGATGATCGCCAGCCGCCGCGCCGCGAGCGCGACGGGCCCGTCGGTGACCGACGACGCGTCGTCGGGCCCGCGGTGCACGAGCGCGGCGCTCATGGCCTGCAGCGGCGCGGTGTCGACCGGCCCGCCGTCCAGCGCGGCCAGCCCGCAGATCCCGCACACCGTCAGCTCTCCGGATGGGCGCTGCGGGTCAGCACCGCGCGCATGCGGCCGAGGATCCGCCGCGCGGTGGCGACGACGATCCGCACGTAGAGGCGCGCCGAGCGGTCGGCGAGGTACTCGAGGTCGTGCGCGAGCTTCTCGGCCCACGTCGTGTCGCGCCGCATCCGCAGCTGCGCGAAGCCGGTGATGCCGGGGCGGACGACGAGCCGCTGCCAGTACTGCGGGATGTCGATGACGAGCTCCTCGAAGAACACCGGCCGGATCGGGCGCGGCCCGACGATCGACATGTCGCCGCGCAGGACGTTGACGAGCTGGGGCAGCTCGTCGAGCTGCGTCGCGCGCAGGACGCGCCCCACCGGGGTGAGCTCGCTCGCCGTCAGCTCGTCCAGCGCGCGGTCCTGCAGGCCCGCGAGCCGCTGCTCGGCGCCGGGGCGCAGCGTGCGCAGCTTGTACATCTCGAACGTCTGGCCGGCGCGGCCGACGCGCGCGCCGCGGTAGAGGACCGGTCGCCCGGCGGTGAGCCTGATCGCGATCGCCGCGAGCGCCAGCAGCGGCAGCCCCGGGACGAGCAGCGCGAGCGCGAGCAGGACGTCGAGCACGCGGATCAGGCGGTCGACGGGTCGCGGCCGCAGCATGTCGCGCGCGATCGCGGCGTAGCGCTCGGCGAGGACGTCGCCGGACTCGAGCTCCGCCGCGCGCTGCTCGGCGGCGTGCTCCGGCGGTCCCAGCGCGGAGCGCAGGAGCTTCGGCGTCACGCGGCCTCCAGCATGAGGTCGACGAGCAGGTCGGGGTCGCGGCGCGTCGTGAGGCCGCGGCGCTCGTGCTTGACGATCTCGATCGCGCGCACGTCGGTCGCCGGGCGCAGCCGGCCCTCGCGGATGAGCGCCTCGTCGACGGCCCCGAGACGGCCGCCGTACGTCGTGTAGACGGGGGTGCCGAGCGCGACGGCCTCGCGGTTCATCGTGCCGCCGGCGGAGATCACGAGGTCGGCGAGCGCGATGAGGCTCTGGCCGTCGATCGCGCCCTCGGGCACGATGACGCTCGGCAGCGCCATGACGCGCAGCGCGTCGCGCTGCGCCTGGGTCCTGGGGACGACGACGGCGTGCACGCCGCTGTCATGCCCGATGTGCTCGAGAACCTGCATGTAGAGCGGGTTGGAGCGCCGGTGATACAGCGAGACGTCCGGCGGCGGGCGGACGACGACGACCATCCGCGCGGGATCGATGCCGAGGCGGCCGAGCAGCGCGCGGTCGGGCTCGAAGTCGGCGAGGTAGTACTCCTCCTTGATCCCGGGGTAGTGGCGCAGCGTCTCGTCGGTGACGCCGTAGCGGCTCAGGCGCGCGAGCGGGATCGCCTCCGGGACGAGGACGCGGCGCGCGAGGCGGCAGCCGACGTTGTGCTGGACCGTCGCCCACTCGTAGTCGAACGTGTTGCAGGCCGGCACCTTCAGCATCCGCGCGACGAGCGCGAGGTCGTTGGAGCCGTGGGCGATCGCGAGGTCGGGGCGAAAGCGGCCGACCTTGCGCCGCAGCCGCGCGGTGCGGCCCGCGAGGTTGGCCGCCTTGCTCGTCATCGACGCGCCGCCGTGGGCGCCGACGACCGCCGGCTCGATGCCGTGCAGCCGGCAGAGGTCGAGCGTCTGGGCGTAGTCGCGCGCCGTCACGAAGACGTCGTGCCCGCGCGCGCGCAGGCGCGCGAGGACCGGCCGGAAGACGACCGGATGCGCCGGCGCTGTGAGGTCGACCCAGATTCGCACGGGGCTCATGCTCGCAGCCGCCGCGGCTGCACGCCGCCCGGGATGGGATGCTGTGGCGATGCCGCCCTCGCCGTGGGACGCGCTCGCCGCCGGCGCGCTGGCCGCCGTGCTGGCCGTCTGCCTGACGCCGCTGGCGGTGCGGCTCGCCCACCGGATCGGGGCGGTCGACGAACCGCGGGCGCGCGGCCTGTCGGACCGCGCGATGCCGCGCCTCGGCGGCGTCGCGATCTTCTTCGCCGTGCTCGGCAGCGCGGTCGTCTTCCTCCCGCTGGACGGGCGCTTCGGCTCGATCCTGCTCGGGGCGGCGATCATCACGCTCGTCGGCGCGCTCGACGACGTCTATGAGCTCAGCGCGCCGGTCAAGCTCCTCGGCCAGACGGCCGCCGCGCTCGTGCCGGTGCTCGACGGCGTGCGGGTGACGGACTTCACGCTGCCGTTCGTGCACCGCGTCGAGCTCGGCGATCTCGGCATCCCGCTGACGGTGCTGGGGATCGTGCTGATCATGAACGTCGTGAACTTCTCCGACGGCGTGGACGGGCTCGCGGCGGGCGTCTGCGCGATCGCGGCCGCGGCCTTCGTCGTCATCGCCTTCGACCTCGAGCGCGCGAACGCGGCGGTGCTCGCGGCGATCATCGCGGGCTCGGCGCTCGGGTTCCTCGTCCACAACTTCCACCCAGCCACGGTCTTCATGGGCGACTGCGGCTCGAACCTGCTCGGCCTGCTGCTCGCCTGCGTCGCGGTCGAGGGCACGGTCAAGACGCAGGCCGTCCTCGCGCTCGTCCTGCCGCTGCTCGTGCTCGCCGTGCCGTTCCTCGACACGACGTTCGTCGTGCTCAAGCGCATGAAGTACCGCCGGCCCGTCTACGAAGCCGACCGCGAGCACTTCCACCATCGCCTCGACCGGATCGGCTTCTCGACCCGGCGCACGGTGCTCTACCTCTACGCCTGGACGCTGGCCCTCGCGGGGCTCGCGCTCGCGCTGCGGTTCGTGCCCTACTCCGACAACGGCGGCACGCTCGACCTCGGATGGACGACGGTCATGGTGGCGCTCGGCCTCGGCGTCGTCGTCGCGTCGGTGTACCTCGTCTACGTCCTGGAGATCCTGAAGTTCAAGCGGCTGGACTCGATCCGCCTGCGCCGGGTCCGGCCGGCCGCGACCGAGGCGGAGATCGACGAGGACGTCGCGGCGCACCTGGAGACCGGGGAGTTCGACGCGGTGCGGCGCGAGACCGAGGAGTTCGAGCGCCTGGGGTCGTAGCTACGGGGCCGCGGGCGGCCCGTAGACCGTCGCGATCCAGACGCGCGCGAGCGCCGCGACGATCGCGTCGTCGGCGGGCGCGCCGTCCTGCACGAGCATCTGGTGGAAGCTGCGCTCGGTCATCCAGACGAGCGCGAACGCCGTGGCATCGGCGTCCAGCGCGGCGTCCGCGCGCCCCGCCGCCTGCTCGGCCCCGATGCGCTTCGCGCTGGCCGCGGCGAAGCGGCCGACGAGCCCGCGCCAGAACGTGCCGACCGGCGGGTCGTAGGTCGAGACCTCGACGATCGCGCAGACGAGCGGGGCGTGGGCGCGGTAGATCGCGGCGATCTTCCCGAGCGCGTCGGTGACCTGCCCGCGCCCGTCACCGCTGTCCGACCACCAGGTGTTCGCCTCGGCGTAGAGCTCGTCGGCGACGCCGGTGGCCAGCCGCATGAGCAGCTCGCGCTTGTCGGCGAAGTAGAAGTAGAACGCCGTCCGCGAGATCCCAGCGCGTGTCGCGATGCGCTCGATGCCGAGGTTCGCGTAGCTCACGCCCTCGCCGAGCAGGCCCTCGGCCGCCCGCAGCACGTCGGCTTCGACTGCGCGGCGCTTGTCGGTCGGGATCTCCGGCCTGCGCGAGAGGGCCTCCATGAGCGCGCCAGGTTAACGCCAAACCCGCACCCGGCCCTGCGCGGCCGGGTCTCCCACTACCTTTCTCTGGGTCATGGCTCATCAACACCGGCGAAGTGCCGATAAGGCTCGTGTGCCCAGAACCCTCATACGCGCCGCCCTGCTCGTGCTCGTGCTCGCCTGCTGCGGCGCCGCGGCGGCGGCCGCGCCCGCGAGCGCCGCGGCCCCCGCGAAGCTCTCCGGCATCGCGGTCGGCGTAGCCGATCAGAAGCCCGACATGTTCGCCGACCCGCGCGTCTCGACGATGGGCATCAAGTACGCCCGCCTGGCGATCAGCTGGGACGCGATGAACGTCCCGTGGGAGGTCGCCGAGCTCGACGAGTGGCTCGAGGGCGCCGAGCGCAACGGCGTCGAGCCGCTCATCTCCTTCATGCACTCGCGCACGAAGAAGTCGCGGCCGCTGCCGTCTCCGCAGCGTCTCAAGCAGGAGCTGCGCAAGTTCCGCGCGCGCTACCCGTGGGTGACGACGTTCGCGACCTGGAACGAGGCCAACCACTGCGGCGAGCGCACCTGCCGGCGTCCGGCGCTCGTCGCCGGCTATTACCGCGCGCTGCGCCAGGAGTGCCCGCGCTGCACCGTCCTCGCGCCGGAGATGCTCGACATGCCGAACATGCGGTCGTGGGCGCGCGACTTCCGCAAGGCGCTCGGCTACAGCCCGCGGATCTGGGGGCTGCACAACTACGTCGAGGCCAACCGCTTCAAGATGACCCGCCTGCGCCAGCTGCTGAGCGTCACCGTGACCTCGCAGGTCTGGCTGACGGAGGTCGGCGGGCTCGTGCGCCGGCGCAACAACAGCACGACCGACATCCCGGAGGGCGTCCGCCACGCCGGCGACGTCACGCGCTTCATCTTCGACAAGCTCCTGCCCGCGAACCCGCGGATCAAGCGCGTCTACCTCTACCACTGGAACGCCGGGCCGCTGAGCGCGACCTGGGACTCGGGGCTCGTCAACCGCAAGGGCGGCGCGCGCTCGGCGCTGTTCGTCCTCGCCCGCTTCATGCGCGTCAACCAGCCCGTCGAGCCGGCCGCCCCCGCGGTGCTGCCGCCCGTCGAGAAGCCACCGTTCGGGCCGGTGGTGCCCCCCGAGCTGGCGGCTCCGCCCCCCGCTGAAGAACCGCCCCCGGCTGACATCCCGCCCCCGGCGGCCTGACACCGGCCCCATGATCGTCGACTGCGCGCACTACAAGGACGGCAGTCGGCAGAACGAGGAGCCGCTCCCGGTCGAGGAGGCCGCCCAGCGGCGCGCCGACGACGGGTTCGTCTGGCTCGGCATGCACGACCCGGGCGCCGACGAGCTGCGCGCGGTCGCCGAGCGCTTCGAGCTGCCCGAGCTCGCCGTCGAGGACGCGATGAAGGCCCATCAGCGCCCGAAGCTCGAGGAGTACGAGAACGGCTACTTCCTCGTGCTGCACACCGCGCTGTACCTCGACGAGCGCGAGGAGGTCGAGTTCGGGGAGGTCCATGTCTTCACCGGCCCGAGCTTCGTCATCGTCGTCCGCCACGGCCCCGCGAGCGACCTGCATGCCGCGCGCGAGCGCCTCGAGGAGCGCTCGGACCTGCTCTCCGAGGGCACCGCGGCAGCCGTGTGGGCGGTGCTCGACAAGATCGTCGACGACTACGAGCCGGTCATGGCCGGCCTCGAGAACGACGTCGAGGAGGTCGAGGTGCAGGTCTTCCGCGAGAACAGCGACCAGACCCGCCGCATCTACTTCCTGCGCCGCGAGCTCGCCGAGTTCTACCGCGCCGTCCACCCGCTCCTGCAGCCGCTCGAGGTGCTCGTCTCCACCGAGCACCCGAACATCTCGCCGCGCCTGCGTGAGCACATGCGCGACGTCGCCGACCACGTCAAGCGCATCGAGGACGCGATCGCGACGCAGCGCGAGCTGCTGACGAGCATCCTGCAGGCGAACCTCGCGGTGATCTCCGTGCAGCAGAACGACGTCGTCAAGAAGATCTCCGGGTGGGCGGCGATCATCACCGTGCCGACGCTCATCGCCAGCATCTACGGGATGAACTTCGAGCACATGCCCGAGCTCGGGTGGCGCTTCGGCTACCCCGCGGCGCTCGCCGTGATGTTGCTCGTCGGCTTCGTGCTGCACCGCGTACTGCGCCGGGCCGACTGGCTGTAGCAAGATCCCGCGATGGGACACGAGGGGAGCTTCATCCTGGTGGCGGGCGCGCTGCTGGCGCTCGGCCTCGGGGCTTCCCTGCTCGCAGGCCGCCTGCGGATCCCCGGCCTCGTCCTGTTCCTCGGCCTCGGGATGGCGCTCGGCACCGACGGCCTCGGGCTCATCGCCTTCGACGACTACGAGCTCGCGCGGACGATCGGCGTCATCGCGCTGGCCCTCATCCTCTTCGAGGGCGGCCTCGCCGCCGGCCTGCCGGAGATCCGTCCGGTGTTCGGCTCGGCGCTGAGCCTCGCGCTGCTCGGCACGCTGACGACGGCGGTCATCACCGGCATGGCGGCCGCCTGGCTGCTGGACCTCACGCTGCTCGAGGGGATGCTCGTCGGGTCGATCGTGTCGGCCACAGACGGCGCCGCGATCTTCGCCCTGCTGCGCGGCTCGACGCTCAAGCGCCGCCTCGCGCGGACGCTCGAGGGCGAGGCGGGGATGAACGACCCCGTCGCGGTCCTGCTCGTGCTCGGCTTCATCGAGTGGATCCAGCGCCCGGACTACGGCGTGGCCGACATGGCACTGCTCTTCGTCCAGCAGCTCGGGATCGGCGCACTCGCGGGCGGGGCGGTCGGCTGGCTGGCGGTGCAGGCGTTCCGGCGCGCGCGCCTGGCGACGGGCGGGCTGTACCCGGTCGCGTCGGTGGCGGTCGTCGCGATCGCGTTCGGCGCGGCGGACGTCCTGCACGGGTCGGGCTTTCTCGCCGTCTACCTCGCCGGCCTGGCGATGGGCTCGCAGCCGCTGCCCGCCCGCCAGACCGTCGGCGCGTTCCACGACGGCCTCGCATGGGTGGCGCAGCTGGCGATGTTCCTGACGCTCGGCCTGCTCGTCTTCCCGAGCCAGCTCGGCGAGATCGCCTTCGAAGGGACGCTGCTGGCGCTCGTGCTCGTCTTCGTCGCGCGGCCGGTCGCGGTGGCGGTCGCGACGGCGTTCGCGCCCCTGACCGGCGGCGACCGCCTCGTCCTGGGCTGGGCGGGCCTGCGCGGCGCGGTGCCGGTCGTGCTCGCGCTGTTCCCGCTCATCGAGGGCATCCCCAACAGCCTGGACTTCTTCAACATCGCGTTCTTCGCCGTCCTGCTGTCGACGCTTCTGCAGGGCTCGACGTTCGAGCCGCTCGCGCGCTGGCTGAACGCCACGACGACCGAGCCGGCGCTGCCGCGCCCGCTCGTCGAGGTCGGCTCGATCCGCCAGCTGGGCGCCGACGTCGTCGAGGTCCCGATCTCCGAGGGCGACGCCGCGATCGGCGTCCGCGTCCGCGACCTCGGCCTGCCCCGCGACGCGCTCGTCAACGTCCTCGTGCGCGGCGACGAGGCGCTGCCCCCGCGCGGGTCGACGCGGCTGGAGGCCGGCGACCGCCTGCACATCGTCGCGCGGCAGACCGCGCTGGCCGCGCTCGAGCACGCGCGCGAGCGCTGGCGCACCGGCCCGGTGGGGCCGGCACCGCGACCCGAGCGCGTGCCCGCGACGCGCGCGCCGATCTTCACGACGCGCCCGTGGCTCGAAGGCGACGGCGACCCCGACGCGCCGGCGATCGTGCTCGGCCTCGAGGTCGTCGAGCGCCTGAACACGCGCTGGGACGTGCCGGGCGCGCTCGTCGTCCTGGAAGACGGCCGTTACGCGGTCACCGGCCCGCACGTGCTCGTCGGCAGCCGCGAGCAGCTGCAGTGGCACGCGCGCCGGCGGCTGCGGACGGCGAAGACCGACGCCGAGCGGGCGTGGTGGCAGGAGGTCATCGGGGCTTCGGCGCTGTAGTGGCGGTGGCGCTGGCGCTGCGCTCGTGTCGCGGTGGCGGGTGCACGCGCCGGCGCAACGGCGGCAATGAGGGAGAGGTGAACGGGCGCTCTGGCGCTCCGCGCGGGGGCGATCGGGGGTCTGGCCTGAACGAGACGCATATGGTTCTCGATGGGGCCAAACCCCCCGCCCGAACCGCCACGGCGACGCGACGAAGCCGCAGGCGTGACGTCTCCCTCAGTGACGCCGTTCGTCCCGCCGCGAGCGCGGAACGTCTAGCGCTTCGGCCCCGGGTCGATCTGCACGAGCGGCTGCCAGGACTCGTGGTCGACCTGCAGCGTCGTGTGGCGGATCCCGAAGCGCTCGTGCAGCACGGACTGCAGCTCGCGGCGGCGCCCGTGACAGTCGTCGTCGGGCGCGACGGTGACGTGGGCTGCGACGGCGACGAAGCCCGACGTGACCTCCCAGACGTGGAGGTCGTGGACCTCGATGATGCCGGGCATCGCGGCGAGCGCCTGGCCGATCTCCTGCGGGTCCATGTCGCGCGGGGCGGCCTCGAGCAGGACGCGCGTCGAGCCCAGCAGCAGCGTCCAGCCGGATCGCAGCATCAACGCCGCGACGGTCAGGGCGGCGAGCGCGTCGACCCACGCCGGGCCGCCGAGGGCGATGACCGCGCCGGCCACGATCGCCGCCGCCGACCCGTAGAGGTCTGCGAGCACGTGGGCGCGCGCACCCGCGACGTTCAGGCTCTGGCGCTCGGAGCGCGACAGCGCCCAGAACGCGCCGACGTTCACGAGCGCGCCGGCGACGCCCACCACGACGACGACCCCGCCCTCGACGTCCGGCGGCGACCCCAGCCGCCGAGCGCCCTCGATCGCGATCGCGCCCGCCAGCAGGAAGAGCACCGCGCCGTTGATCTGCGCCGAGAGGATCTCCGCGCGCCCGAGCCCGAACGTGAAGGCGCCCGCCGCCGGCCGCGCCGCGAGCCGCGCGGCCACGAGCGCGAGCGCGATCGAGGCGGCGTCGGTGAGCATGTGCGCGGCGTCGGAGAGCAGCGCCAGCGAGCCGGCGAGCAGGCCCGCGGCGACCTCGACGCCCATGAAGCCCGCGATGAGCGCCAGCGCCACCGTGAGCCAGCGGCGATCGGCGCTCGAGGACGGGGTATGTGCATGGCCGGCGTGGGAATGCTGGTGGTCATGACCCATCCGGCAGGACGTTACGCCGCCGAAGATCAGCGCGTCGTGCCGCCTGTCACAAAGTTGTTACAAAGTTCGGAATCTCGCTATGCTCACCGCGTCGCCCGGACCCTTCGCCCGCGCCTCCCCGATGGACGCGCGTGTAGGGTTCGCGCCCCGTCGTCATGCCCTTTTCCGAGAACACAGCGCACGCGTGCCCCCGACCGGCTTGGATGGGCCCTTGTCGGTAAGTGCGGCCGCGGGCATGCAACGCGGATCCGTGGCGCTGACCTACCTCGACGTCGTCCTCGTCCTGCTGGTCGCGGTTCCCGCGCTGGCGCTGGGCGCTCCGGCGCTGGGCTACACCGTCGGCGCCGCCGCCTGGATCCTGCAGCGCGGCGCCTCCGTCCTCGTCGACCGGCGCCTGGAGCAGGTCACCGAGCTGCGCCGGCGCCTCGGCCTCGGCGTCACGTCGTCGATGCTCCGCGTCTGGCTGCTGGCCGTGACGATCATCGTCGTCGGGGTGGCGGGCGAGCGGGCCGACGGGCTCACCGCGGCGCTCGTGATCTTCACCGCCTTCTCCGTCTACTTCGTCCATTCCGCGATCGAGCACGCCTCGCGTAAGAGACAGGACGGCTCGTGAGCCTGCGCCGCAAGCTGACGCTCGGCATCGTCGGGGTCTACATCTTCGGGATGATCGCGATCGTCGCGATCTTCGGCGCGACGCGCACCGACAACGCCGAGTTCAAGCCGCAGAACGAGTTCAAGCTCCTGCCCTGGGTCGAGCTGCCGGGGCCGATGGACCTCAACAAGGGCGTCCTGTACCTCGTCATCACGACGCTGCTGACCGTCGGCGTCATGACGTACGTCGCCAACCGGATGCAGGCGCGCCCGAACCGGATCCAGACCGCGGTGGAGTGGCTCTACAGCGGTATGAAGGACAAGATCGTCCGCGACAACATGGACGACGACATGGCGCGCAAGTGGTTTCCGCTCATCTGCACGCTCTTCGTCTTCATCTGGATCTCGAACCTCATCGGCTACCTGCCGCTGCCGGTGAACTCCGGCGAGCCGGTGCACATCTTCGGGCTCGAGGTCCCGTCGTTCCAGATCTACGCCGCGACCGCCAACGTCTCGATCCCGCTGGTCCTCTCGCTCATCGTCTTCATCTCCTACAACGTCGAGGGGCTGCGCGCCAAGGGCCTGTGGGGCTACACGAAGAGCATGGCGCCACCCGGCGTCACCGGCCCGATCCTCATCATGATCTTCCCGCTCGAGGTCCTGTCGCATTTCCTGCGCCTGATCTCGCTGACCGTCCGACTCTTCGCCAACCTGCTCGCCGGGCACATGCTCATCCAGTTCATGTCCGGCGGCCTCGCCGTCCTGCTCGGCCTGGAGGTCCTGGCGTGGTTCACGCTGCCCGCCGGCATCGCGATCTTCCTCTTCGAGGCAACGCTGATCGCCGGATTGCAGGCATTCATCTTCGCCATCCTGACGAGCATCTACCTGGGTAGCGCCGTCTCCGCCCACCACTAGAAGGAGCCTGACCCACATGCTTGACCTCGACGTCCTCAGCACCGTCATCGCACAGGCGGCGCAGGACCCATCCATCTACGGCCAGAAGGCCGGTCGCGCGATCGCGCTCGGCGTGGGTGCAGGCGGCGGAGCCGCCGGTGCCGGCGCAGGCATCGGCATGCTCTTCGGCAAGGTCATCGAGTCCGTGACCCGCCAGCCCGAGATGAAGGACGAGATCGCCTCGATCCAGTGGCTCGGCTTCGCGCTCACCGAGGCGTGCTTCTTCTACGGCCTCGTCGGCGGCCTCATCGCCTTCTTCCTCTAGGCACCGATGGACGTCGTCAGCCTCATCACCGCACTGCCGCTCGCGGCCGCCGAGAGCGGAGGCGCCGCCGCGGAGGAGGAGGGCGGGTCGTTCCTCGTCTCGCCCGACGTCGGGCTGATGATCTGGACGCTCATCGTCTTCACGGTCTCCCTCTACATCCTCAAGAAGGCCGTGTTCCCGAAGGTCCAGGAGGCCCTCGACAAGCGCCAGCGGGCGATCGACGACTCGATCGACGCGGCCGAGCACACGCGCGTCGAGGCCGACAAGATCCTGGCGGAGTACCGCGAGCGCCTCGCGCAGGCGCGCGAGCAGGCCGAGGAGATCGTGTCCCGTGCGCGCAAGGCGGGCGAGGCCGTCGAGGCTTCGGCGCTGTCGGACGCCAAGGCCAAGCGCGAGGAGCTGCTCGAGCAGACCAAGCGCGACATCGCGGCCGAGACGCGGCGCGCGATCCAGGAGATCCGCAACGAGGTCGCCGACCTCACGATCCTCGCGACCGAGAAGGTCACGCGCAAGACGCTGACCGAGGACGACCAGCGCCGCCTCGTCGAGGAGGCGCTCGGCGAGCTGGACTTCTCCGCGCTCGCCGGCGAGCGGGAGAGCTGAGGGCGGTGGTCCGCTGATGGAGGAGATCGCCGAGGTCTACGGCCGGTCGCTGTTCGCGGTCGCCCAGGAGCACGACAAGCTCGACGAGATCCGCGAGCAGCTCGGGCAGTTCGCCGACGCCGTGCAGGGCAACCGCGACCTCCAGGTCTTCTTCTTCTCGCCCTACTTCTCGACGCCGGAGAAGAAGGAGGGGCTGGAGAAGTCCCTCGAGGGCGCCGACGTGACGCTCGTCAACTTCCTCGAGCTGCTGATCGAGAAGCACCGCATGCCGGCGGTGTTCCGCATCCGGCGCTACTACGACGGTCTGTGGGAGCAGGAGAACAAGGTCCTGCCGGTCCAGATCTCGACCGCCACGAAGCTCGACGACGCGATCGTCAAGCAGATCGGCGACCGCATCTCCAAGGACACCGGCCAGAAGATCGAGCTCACCGCGGAGGTCGATCCCGACATCCTCGGCGGCATCGTCCTGCGGGTGGGCAACTCGATCCTCGACGCCTCGATCCGCAACCGTCTCGACAACCTGAGAAAGCACGTCGCCCGCGGCGGCTGACGCGTTCCGCGGACAACGTAAGGAGCTGACACGACCTCCATGAAGATCAAGCCAGATGAGATCACCTCAATCCTCAAGAGCCGCATCGAGGGGCTGGACGCCGACTCGGCCGAGCTGACCGAGGTCGGCACCGTGCTGTCGGTCGGCGACGGCATCGCGCGCGTCCACGGCCTCGAGAACGCCATGTCGTTCGAGATGCTCGAGCTGCCGCACGGCGTCACCGGCCTCGCGCTGAACCTCGAGTCCGACAACGTCGGCGTCGTGCTCTTCGGCGAGTGGGACAAGATCGTCGAGGGCGACACCGTCAAGCGGACCGGCTCGCTGCTCGAGATCCCCGTCGGCGACGAACTGCTCGGCCGGATCGTCGACCCGCTCGGCAACCCGCTCGACGGCAAGGGCGACATCAACACGTCCGAGAAGCGCCCGGCGGAGTTCAAGGCTCCCGGCGTCGTCCAGCGCCAGCCCGTCATCGAGCCGCTGCAGACCGGCATCAAGGCGATCGACGCGATGATCCCGATCGGCCGCGGCCAGCGCGAGCTCATCATCGGCGACCGCCAGACCGGCAAGACGACGATCGCGATCGACACGATCATCAACAACCGCAAGAGCGGCGTCATCTCGGTCTACGTCGCGATCGGGCAGCGCATGGCGACGGTCGTCGCGCTCGCCGAGACGCTCTCCGAGGCCGGCGCGATGGAGAACACGATCATCGTCGCCGCGGCCGCCAACGAGGCCGCGCCGGTGAAGTTCCTCGCGCCCTACGCGGGCGCCGCGATGGCCGAGTACTTCCTCTACAACGGCGGCGCGGCGCTCTGCGTCTACGACGACCTCACGAAGCACGCCTTCGCGTACCGCCAGATGTCGCTGCTGCTGCGCCGCCCGCCGGGTCGCGAGGCCTACCCGGGCGACGTCTTCTACCTCCACAGCCGCCTGCTCGAGCGCGCGGTCAAGCTCAACGACGACCTCGGCGGCGGCTCGATGACCGCGCTGCCGATCATCGAGACGCAGGCCGGCGACGTGTCGGCCTACATCCCGACGAACGTCATCTCGATCACCGACGGCCAGATCTTCCTCGAGCCCAAGCTCTTCTTCTCGGGCGTGCGGCCGGCCATCAACGTCGGCATCTCGGTGTCGCGCGTCGGCGGCAACGCGCAGATCAAGCCGATGAAGAAGGTCGCCGGACGCCTGAAGCTCGAGCTCTCGCAGTACCGCGACCTCGAGGCGTTCGCGCAGTTCGGCTCCGACCTCGACGCCGACACGCAGGCGACGCTCGCCCGCGGCGAGCGGCTCGTCAAGACGCTGAACCAGAACGAGCGCTCGCCGATGGCCGTCGAGGAGCAGGTCATCGTCATCTACGCGGCGACCAACGGCTACATCGACCGCGTCTCGGTCGATCGCGTGCCGGCGTTCCACGAGGACCTCGTCGCGCGGATGCGCGCCGAGCACGCCGACGTGCTCGAGAAGATCGCCGGCGGCAACTGGGACGACGACATCGTCGAGGCCGTCGACGGCGCGGTGAAGGAGTTCGCCGAGGACTTCGGCGCCGACATCGACGAGGACGGCGTCCCGATCGAGGCCGACGCCGACGAGAAGCCCGCGCAGGCCTCGGGCGACGACGACGACTCCGGTGACGACGAGGAGACCGCTGAGGAGTCCGAGAAGGAGGCGACTCCGGCTTGAGCGCCACGCAGCGCGACGTCAAGGCCCGGATCGGGTCGGTCAAGAACATCCAGAAGATCACCCGAGCGATGGAGATGGTCGCGGCGGCCCGGCTGCGCCGGGCCGAGCAGCGCATCGCCGCGCTGCGCCCGTACGCCGGCGCGATCCGGCGCATGACGCGCCAGGCCGCCGAGGCCGCGGGCTCTTCGGAGGTCTCCAACCTGCCGATCCTCGCCGAGCACGACAGCGAGAACGCCGTCGCGCTGCTGCTCGTCACCGGCGACCGCGGCCTGGCGGGCGCGTTCAACTCGCAGATCGTCCGCGCCGGGTTGCGCGCCGGGCGCGAGCACGAGTCCGACGGGCGCAAGGTGCTCTACAGCGCCGCAGGTCGCCGCGGCGTCTCGACGCTGACGTTCCGCGGCAAGGACCCGGTGGGGCGCTACGTCGGCTTCACCGACCGTCCCGCGTACGCCGACGCGCGCGCGATCGCCGAGGACCTCATGGCCGCGTACATCGACGGCAAGGCCGACCGCGTCGAGATCTTCTACAACGGCTACATCTCGCCGCTGACCCAGGAGGTCCGGCGCGAGACGCTGCTTCCGCTGCAACAGGCGACGATCCTCGAGGGTCGCGACGGCGAGGACGACGACGACGGCGACGGCGAGCACAGGCGCCGCGCGACCGTCGAGTACGAGCCCGACCCGAAGGAGATCCTCGCCCGCCTCGTCCCCGACTACGTCGAGATCTCCGTGTACCGCGCGCTGCTGGAGTCCACGGCGTCCGAGCACGGCGCGCGCATGACCGCCATGCGCAACGCGTCGGAGAACGCCGGCGAGCTCATCGAGGACCTGACGCTTGAGATGAACCGAGCCCGGCAGGCCGAGATCACCCAGGAAATCATGGAAGTCGTCGCGGGCGCTGAGTCGCTCACCTAGTACCGTCGTCCGAAGGTCCGAGCTTGCGAGGACCGAAGGCCGAAACCACTTAATCCCGAAGGAACCATGGCCACCACTGAAGACAAGACCGAGACCGAGACCGAGGCCGAGACCCTCACCGGCCGGATCGAGGAGATCCAGGGCGTCGTCATCGAGGCGACGTTCCCCAACGGCGACCTTCCCGAGATCTACAACGCGCTGACGATCGCGCGCGGCGACGACGACGACAGCGTCCTGACGCTCGAGGTCCAGCAGCACCTCGGCGACGACCGCGTGCGCTGCGTCGCGATGGACTCCACCGACGGCCTCGCGCGCGGCATGGAGGTCGTCGACACCGGCGGCCCGATCACGGTGCCGGTCGGCAACGGGACGCTCGGGCGGATCTTCAACCTCCTCGGCGAGCCGATCGACCTCGCCGGCGACGTCGAGTACGAGGAGCGCTGGCCGATCCACCGGCCCGCGCCGACCGTCGAGAACCTCATGCCGACGACCGAGATGTTCGAGACCGGCATCAAGGTCGTCGACCTCCTCGCGCCCTACGCCAAGGGCGGCAAGGTCGGGCTCTTCGGTGGCGCCGGCGTCGGCAAGACCGTGCTCATCCAGGAGCTCATCAACAACCTCGCCCAGGAGCACGGCGGCCTGTCGGCCTTCTGCGGCGTCGGCGAGCGCTCGCGCGAGGGCAACGACCTCTGGCTCGAGATGAAGGAGTCGGGGGTCATCGACAAGACGATCCTCGTCTTCGGGCAGATGAACGAGCCTCCCGGAGCCCGCATGCGCGTCGCGCTCTCGGGGCTGACGATGGCCGAGTACTTCCGCGAGCAGGGCGGCCAGGACGTGCTGCTCTTCATCGACAACATCTTCCGCTTCGTCCAGGCGGGCTCCGAGGTCTCGGCGCTGCTCGGCCGGATGCCGTCGCAGGTCGGCTACCAGCCGACGCTCGAGACCGAGATGGGCCAGCTGCAGGAGCGCATCACCTCGACGCGCGACGGCTCGGTGACCTCGGTGCAGGCGATCTACGTCCCGGCCGACGACCTCACCGATCCGGCGCCCGCCTCCGTGTTCGCGCACCTCAACGCGACCACGGTGCTCTCGCGGGCGATCTCCGAGAAGGGGATCTACCCGGCCGTCGACCCGCTGGACTCGACCTCGACGATCCTCAAGCCCGACATCCTCGGCGAGGAGCATTTCAGGACGGCCAACCGCGTCAAGGAGATCCTCCAGCGCTACAAGGAGCTGCAGGACATCATCGCGATCCTCGGCATCGACGAGCTCTCCGACGAGGACAAGCTCATCGTCGGCCGCGCGCGGCGCGTCGAGCGCTTCCTCTCGCAGCCGTTCTTCGTCGCCGAGCAGTTCACCGGCACGCCGGGGCAGTACGTCCCGATCGCCGAGACGATCCGCGGCTTCAAGGAGATCATCGACGGCCAGCACGACGACGTGCCGGAGTCGGCGTTCTTCCTCAAGGGCACGATCGACGACGTCGTGAAGGCCGCGAGCGGCAAGAAGGACGACGACTAGTGGGGGACCACTGATGGCCCACACACAGTTCCACGTCGAGGTCCTCACGCCCGAGGGCTCGACCTTCGACGAGGACGTCGAGATGGTCTCGACGCGCACGGAGGTCGGCTCGATCGGCATCCTGGCGCGCCATCAGCCGATGCTCGCGATGCTCGTGCCGAGCGAGCTGCGGCTGTATCGCAGCGAGTCGGACATCGTGACGCTCGTCCAGGGCGAGGGCTACATCCAGGTCTCGCCCGAGGGCGTGCTGATCCTCGTGGAAGAGGCCTCCGAGCCGGGCGACCTCGACGTCGCCGACCTGCGCGAGAAGCTCAGCCAGTGCGAGAACGCCGCGGGATCCGCCGAGGAGGGCAGCGAGGAGGCGCGCCGCATCGCGCGCGACCAGCGCCGCTGGGAGACGTTCCTCCGCATCGCCGACGGCGGCTCCTCGTAGTCGACTGCGGCCAGGCCCGCTAGCCGGGCTCGTCCGCGGGCGGGGGAGCCTTGAGCTTCCCGCTCGACCAGGTGGCGTAGGCCCGCGCGGCGGACCGGTCCTGGCGCTCCTCGGTGTGCTGGATCCCGACGCCCTGCCCGTCGTCCTGGTTGATGAGCCCGACGTACTGCTCGCCGACCGAGCTCACGCCGACGAGGTTCGCCGGCGGGTCGGCGCGCCAGGTCTCGAGCTGCGCCATCGCGCGCTCGTGGACCTTCTCACGGGTGAACCGCAGCTCGAGCTCGGCCTCGATCGCGCCCGGCGCCTCGGTCCGGATCCAGCCGCCAGGGCCGGCGTCGGGATCAGACGGGTCGCACCACTCGACGCGCTCGGCGCGCAGCGACACGTACACCGGCTCGCCGGCGCCCGATTCCAGGACGCCGCGGATGCTGACGCCGTAGAACGCGCCGTCGCGCGTGACCTCGAGGTCGCCCATTCGGCGAGGATAACTCGCCGCCGCGTCGCCCGGATCGCGCATCTGCGAGCCTCCGCGCATGCTCGACCGCCTGCGGATGCTCTTCCCCTACATCGTCGCGCTCGCGCTGCCGCTGGCGGGCGTCATCATCGCGGTCATCCGCTACTCGGAGGGCGAGCACGACGACGCGCTGCGGCTCGCGGCGGTGGCGCTGCTGGGCATGTCGCTGTACGCGCTCGCGTTCGTGTAGGACCTCTCCACGTGGGTGTGCCTCGTCTACACCTGGGTGAGCCCCGCGCGAGACCGGGCTGACGGAGGATCGGGCTCCGCCGTTCACCACCCCAGGAGGCCCACCATGTTCCGCAAGATTGCTTTCGCCACCGCCGTCGCCTCGCTCGCCGCGGCCGGAACCGCCAGCGCCGCGCAGGCCCCGACGCTCGGTCCTGTGTCGATCATCAAGGCCGGCCAGAAGACGCCCATCGACGTCGGCGGCAACGACCTGCACCAGGGCGCGACGATCCGCAAGGGCACCGAGCTGCGCCGCTGGCTCGTGACGATGCACGGCGCGAGCAACAGCAGCATCGCGCTGAACTGCGGCCCGGGCGCGAGGCACGTCGGCCTCGGCCAGCAGGAGGGCGCGAAGGTGTCCTTCGCCGTCGCGAAGGGCAGCGACTACGGCCACCGCGGGATCAAGGTGCGCTTCTACGCCGCTCCGAAGGTCGACGCCGACGGCGCGAAGGCCAGCGTCTACGCGCTCTGCAAGACGTCCTGATCGCCGGCGTTCAGAGCTGCCGGGAGAGCGCGAACGGCTTCAGGTCGATCGCGCTCTCCCCGGTGAGCGCGAGCTGCGCGACGGCCTCGCCGATGGCCGCTGAGTGCTTGAAGCCGTGGCCGGAGCACGCCGAGACGATCAGCAGGCCGGCGTCGCCGGGATGTGCGCCGATCGCGAAGCTGCTGTCGGCGGTGCTCGTGTAGAGACAGGTCGCGGTCTTCATCGTCTGAGCGCGCAGGCCGGGAAGCCGGCCGGCGACGAACCGGGAGTGCATCCGGCGCGAGTGCTCGGGCGCGACCTCCCGGCGGCATGCTTCCGGGGTCGTCGTGGCCTGAAACCCCTCGGATGCGACCTTGAGCCCGCCAGCGGGCCCGTCGATCGCCGGGAAGCCGTAGAAGAACTCCTCGGGCCCGTCTCCGGTGATCCAGATGAACACCGGCAGATCCCGGTGGGCCTCGTGGGCGCCGGGCTCGAGCGCGAACCAGTGCATGACCTGCCGCGAGACGGTGAACGCCGAAGCGAGCTCGGGTCGCAGCTCGGGAAGCCAGGGACCTGCCGCGAGCACGATCGTCTCGGCGCTGTAGGACCCGGCGTCGGTCACGACGCGGCGCTCGCCGGCCGAGATGACCCGCTCGCCGGTTCGGAGGTCGGCGCCGTGCTCGCGCGCCAGCCGCAACTGCGCGGCGACGGCGGGTTCGGGCCTCACGAACCCGGCGCTCGGCTCGAACATGCCGCGCTCGTCGCCGCGCAGGGCGAACGGCGCGAAGCGCTCGGCCAGCGCGGCGCCGTCGAGCACCTCGTGCGCGATGCCGTGCGCTCGCGCCGTGGCGATCGTCGTCGCGAGGAAGTCATCGGCGCCGTGCTGCCCGCGACCGCCGGGGACGGAGATCACGACGCCGCCGGTGACCGTCAGGAGGTCTTCGCCCGTGAGGGCCTCGATCTCGCGCCACAGCTCGTGTGAGCGGAGCGCGAGCGGGACGTACTGTGCGCCCTCGCCGACGGCCAGCCGGGTGATCCTGGAGTCCCCGTGCGTCGAGCCGTGGACGTGGGGCGGCTGGAAGCGATCGATCCCGAGCACCCGGGCGCCCGCCTTGGCGAGCTGGTAGACGACCGCGCTGCCCATCGCCGCGAGACCGACCACCGCGACGTCGTAGGAGCGGCTCATCCGCGCGGGCTCGACGTCACGCGCCGCAGTGTGCCGGCGTCCGTCAGGCCGCTCGCTCCGCAGAGGCGGTCGACAGCCAGACCGCAGCCGGTTAGCGTTGGCGGATGCGTCTCGCCGTCCTCGCCGCGCTCGTGGCGCTGATCGTCTCGGGGTGCGGTGACGAACAGCCCAGCACGAGCGCCGCGCCCGGGACGGCCGATCCCGAGCAGATCAGGGCCGAGATCGAGCGCGTGTGGAATGACGTGCTCGACGCGTTGGGCGCGGCCGACGGCGAGCGGATCTGCCGCCACACGACGCCGAGGTACGCGCGAGAGCTCATCGCTGCGGCGGGTGGCGAGACCTGCGCCGAGGCCGCCCGCAAGACGGCCAGGCTGCTCGGCGACGCATCGCCCGCCGGCGCCACGCCGCGCTACTCGAGGTTCTCGACGACGGACGACCGTGCCACGATCCACGTCACGCTCCCGACCGAGGCCGGCCCGCTGCGCAACGTCGTGCAGTTCCGCTTCGTCGATGGCCGGTGGAACGTCGATCGCGAAAGCGGCCTCACCGCGCAGTAGGGCGCACCTGCGAGATCCCGGCGCCGGCCACGCCGGCCTCGAGCTCGTCGAGGCCGAAGCCGTCCACCGGGCCGAGCGCGCCGGTGGCAAGCAGACCGCCGGAGGCCGCGCGCATCGCGCCCCAGGCGAGCATGCCGGCCGTGAAGTCGTAGGGGTTGACGCCCCGCAGGCGGACCGTCGCGAGCTCGCGGCCGCCGGCGTCGCTCGCCACGGCGAGGATGTGCGACCTGGCCTTCGCACGCGCCTCGGCGGAGGGGCCGCCGGTGGAGCCTTTGACCAACCGCTCCGCGACGGCCCCGAGCGCTCCGCGCACGCCGGGCACACGGGTCGCGACCGCCGTCGCCGCCGACATCGCCTGCAGCGGCCGCGAGGCTGGGCCGAACCAGCCGAGCCAGACCCTGACGTCGCGCAGCCCCGGGTGCACCCGCGGCAGCGAGAACTGCTCGGTCGCGCCGCCCGAGATCGCGGGCCGCCCGTCGAGGTCGCGCACGTGCCGCGCCGCGCGCACGGTCTGCAGGCGCCCGTCGCGAAACTCGTAGCCGGGCTCGGTCAGCATCCCGGCCGCCGAGGCCCGCGTGCCGCCGCTGGCCTGGGCGCTGCCGCCGGCGCTGACGAAGTAGCCGACGTCGACGCTCACCGCGCGCTCGCCCGCGGCGCGCAGCGCCTGGGCACCCGCGAGGTTGCCGGGAACGTAGTCGTAGCCCAGCGCCGTCAGCAGGCCGCAGCCCGCCGCCTCGGCGGCCGGCCCATGACGCTCGAAGACCGAGCGGATGAACGGCGGCTCGCCGGTCGAGTCGATGTAGTGCGCGCCGGACTCGAGCGCCGCCCGCACGCCCGTCTCGCCCCAGCGCATGAACGGCCCGACGGTGCAGACGAGCACGTCGCCGGGTCCCGCCAGCGCGGCAAGCTCGGAAACCGCCCCCGGCGCCGTCGCATCGACGACCGCGGTCTCGAGGTCGCCGCCGAGTTGTTGCGCCAGGCCCCGCAGGCGGTCGGCGCTGCGCGCGACCAGCACCGGCCGCGCCCCGCGCGCGACGAGCTCGCGCGCCGTGAGCTCGCCCGTGTAGCCCGTGGCTCCGAAGAGCACGATCCGGCCCGCCATCCGCACAACTTAAACGACGAGCGGCGCAGCCCCGGAGGACCGCGCCGCTCGTTCGTGCCCGGAAGGGGGTCGGACTACTTCTTCTTCTTGGCGGACTTCTTCACGCGGACCATCGAGTACGTGGCCTCGGCGTACTTGCCGGCCTTGTCCTTCAGGCGCGTCTCGATGCGGTAGAGGCCCGGCTTCAGGAGGCGGACCGGCCGCTCGGTGAGGCGGCGGCGGTAGACGCCGGCCTTCGGCGTGTCGCGCTTGACCTGGACGGCGAGCTTGTAGGTGCGCTTCGTCGCCTTCTTGGCCGACGGCTTCACCGCCGCCGCCCGCGCCGCCCCGGCCGCCGTGGCGGTCGTCCCGGCGGGCGCGTCGACGACCCGGAAGATCCGGAAGCGCGCGAGCGCCGTCTGCTCGTCGGCGGTGAACGTCACCGGCAGCCCGCCGGCACGCAGCGCGCTCTGCGCGATCGCGCTCGGCACGTTGACGACCGTGTTGGCGGAGCTCGGCAGGCCGAGGTTGAACGAGTCCGACGCCGTCGAGACGTTGCCCCACATGTCGGTGCCCGTCACGAACAGCGTGTGCGAGCTGAAGCGCTGCAGGCCGGTGCCGTTGACCACCGCGCAGTCCTGCCATGGGCGGTTGTCGTAGCGGCACAGCATCGTCGCCGGCTCGTCCGTCGTGATCGTGAACGTCGGCGGGTTGATCGTGCCGGTGCCCTGCTGGCGGATCGTGATGACCGGCCCGACACCGTCCACGCGCCACGTCCGGCTGGCGACGGGACCGGCGTTGCCGGCGCTGTCGGTCGCCTGGATCGTGAACGTGTGCAGCCCGTCGTTCAGGCCGCTGACCGGGATGCTCTCGTCGCACTCGGCCATCGCCTGCCCGTCGAGCGTGCACGCGAGCGCGTTGGTCTCGCCCGCGCCGATCGTCGTCGGGTCGATGTGCGACACGAGCGTCGTCGAGCGTCCTGTCGTCTCGTTCGGCGCGGGAGCGTCGATGAGCGCGACGGGGGAGTCGACGTCGACGCGGATGTTGCGCGACGCGTTGGGGCTGACGTTGTTGTGCGTGTCGGAGGCGTGCACCTGGAAGTGGTGCTCGCCCTTGCTCAGCCCGCGGTACGTCACGGCGACGCTGTTGTCGGACAGGTTCTCGATCGCGTACGGCCTACCGGGTCCGCCGGCGTCCGAGGGGCGATCGCAGCGCGTGAACGACCCGCCGTCGATCCGGCAGCCGTAGGTGGTGTTGGCCGTCTGCGACGCCCGGAACACGAAGCGCGCCTCGGTCCCGGTCACCTGGTTCTCCGCCGGCGACGAGATCGTCACCGTCGGGATCGTCGTGTCGGCCTGGAACGTGAACGCCTGCGACTCGGCGCTCGTGTTGCCCGCCTTGTCGGTCGCCCGGATGCGCAGCGTGTTCGAGCCGTTCTGCACGCGCGGCGTGCCCGTCCGCGGGAACGTCCGGCCCGGACGGCACGGCGCCTTGTTGTAGGTGGTGGAGTTCAGGCGGCAGTCGTACTGCACGCCGGCCTCACCCTCGAAGGTGAAGAACGGCTCGGCGTTCGTGACGTTGTCGGCTGCCAGCGGCTTGACGCTCGCGACGCGCGGGACCTGCGGTGCGAGCCGGTCGACCGTGAAGCGCATCGTCTGCGGGATGTACCGCGTGCTGTCGGCGATGTCGGCGGGAACCGGGTCGCCGGTCGCCCGCACCGTGAGCTTGTACGCACCGTCGCCGAGGGTCGGGGTCGTGTACGTCGCGCCGCTGCAGGCCTGCCAGCTCGGCGTCGCCGTCGAGCCGGCCGGGCGCACCCAGCACTCGCGCGGTGTGTCGCCGGCAAGGCCGAAGGACGGCGTGGCGCTCGACGTGTAGGACGGGTCGAGCGCGTTGTTCTCGGGGTCGCTCGGACCGCTCGTGATGCGCGCCGACGGCGTCCCGATCTGGTACATGAGGCCCTGGCCGGGCGGCTCGGCCTCCTCGAGCAGCGCCTTGTCGTCGACGACCAGGATGCGGCCGTCGTTGCGGATGCCGATGCCGCCGATCATGCTGAAGCCGCTGATCGCGGTGCCGACCGGCTGCATCGTCGCCGGGTCGACGCGCAGGAAGCGGTCGGTCCCGGGGTTGGCCGTCGTCGTGCCGTCGGCGTTCGTGACGAGCGCCTCCGCCGTGCCGACGTACAGCACGTCGCGCTGCAGGTCGTAGGCCAGCGCGCCGGCGTTGAGGACGCCGGGGACGGCGGCCGCCGTCGCCTGCAGCGTCGCGGGCGCGTCGGGCTCGCCCTCGACCCGCGGGTTCTCGAGCCGGTCGATGCCGGCGGCGCCGACGATGTAGATCACGGGACGCTTCTCGGTGACCTCCGGGGCCTCGTCGGTCGCCTCCTGGACGACCTGCGTGCGCTGGCCGACGGCCAGCACCTCGGCACGGTCGTTGCCGTCGGCGACGAAGCCCGCGACGTGGACGGACGGGTCGTCGCTCGCCGGCTGGTCGATGCGGCCGATGTAGACGTCGCGCTTGTTCGTGAAGAACACCGACGGCTGCTTCGGTCCGTTCACGCCGTCGGGATCGGGCCCGATCTGCGTCGTGACCGGCCGCGGACGGACCTGGTTCGGGCGCTCCACCGCGGGCACGTGGATCTCGTCGAGGTGCTCGAAGAGCTTCGTGCCCGGATCCCAGCGGAAGCGGACGATGAAGTCGCTCTGCGCGAAGCCGTCGGCGATGAGGACGACCTCGTCGCCGTTGCCCGGGCGCTTCGGGGTCGGATCGACGAACGTCGGCGGGCCGGCGGCGTCGGCGCCTGCGCCGGCGTCCGGCAGCAGGCCGCCGAGGCACGTCCGCGGCTCGGTGCGCGGGCGGCCGGGCAGCGACGGATGCTCGATCTGGCCGGCGCCGTCGATCGTCGGATCGGTGACGCGGCAGAAGCCGGCGTTGTGGTCGGCGACCCAGACGCGGCCGGCCGGATCCTCGAGGGCGCCCGTCGAGACGTGCAGACCCTCGGCGTAGACGGCCGACGAGTCCGGATGGGTCATCGTCGCGTACGGGGTCGGGTCGGTGTCGCCCGTCGCGGGGTCGGCGCCGACGGTGAACGTCGTCGGCTGATCGCCGACGCTCAGCGCGTGCTCGTCGACCTCGGTGGTCTCGGGGTCGTCGTCGCGGGTCGGGGTGCTGTCGGACTCGGCGGTGCCGACGTTTCCGGCGCCGTCGACGAGCTTGATCTGCAGCGTGTGCTCGCCGTCGGCGAGGCGGGAGTCGCCCAGGCCCTCGTCGCAGGCGGCGTAGGCGCCGCCGTCGATCTTGCACTGGTAGCCGAACTCCGGCTCGTTGGCGTCGTCGCTGTCGAAGACGAACCGCGGCGAGCGCAGGTGGTTGCTGTTCTGCGCCGGGTTGACGATGACGGGCCTGGCCGCCGGCGCGGTCGTGTCGACGGTGAAGTACCGCGACGCCGCCCGGCCGATGCGGGTGCCGTTGACCGAGCGCACCGCGAAGCGGTAGCGGCCGTCGGCGAGGCTCGCCGCCGTGTACGTCGTGCTGTCGCACGCCTGCCACTGGTTGGCGGCCGCGGAGGCCGGCGTCAGCGAGCACTGGCGGTCGAACTCACCCGCGTACGTGAAGGTCGGCGTCGGGCTGGCCGTGTACTCGGCGTCGAGCGCCGGCTGGCCGGCCTTCTGCGAGGGGCCGCTGACGAGCTGGGTGAAGGGGTCGCCGATGACGAACAGGCGGCCGCGGCCGAGCGGCTCGCCGTCGATCGCGATGGCGGGATCGTCGAGGACGAACAGCGCGCCGTCGCTGGGACGGATCGCGACGCCGCCGACGGTGCTGAAGCCGCCGGCGACGAACGTCGGCAGCGCGTCGGCGTTGAGCTGCAGCAGGCGGTCCGGCGCGACGGGCCCGCCGACGACGGCGTCGGCCGTCCCGGCGTAGAGCGTGCCGCGGCCCGCGATCGTGTCGGTGACCTTGTAGGCGAGGGTGCCGACGATGCTCGCGCCGTCGACGCTGAACGGCGACGCGCTCGTCGTCGTGGTCGCGGTGCCGCGGGCGCCGGCGATCTGGCGGATCGCGCCGGTGCTCTCGGCGACGTAGACGGTCGGCGGGCCCATCGGGCCGAACGGGCCGTAGCCCGCCGCGATCGCCTGCGTGCCGACGTCGTCGGACGTCGTGCCGACGAGCTCGACGCGCGCGGGGCCGTCGGGCTCGACGATGCGCTGGATCGAGGACGAGCGCTGGAACACGACGTAGGCGTTGCCGTCGGGAGCGACGCTCACCGCGGTCGGCCGCGGGCGGGTCTCGCCGGTGTCGGCGTCCATCGCGATGACGTCGGTCGAGGGGTCGGCCTCGAAGAGCTTGGTGTGCGGGTTCCAGTGCGCGCGCCAGACGTCCATGCTCGGGGCGGCGCCGTCGGGAACGAGCGCGATCTCGTCGCCGCTGCCGGCGAGCTCGGGCGTGGGGTCATAGAAGGCGGGGGTGCCGGCGGCATCGGGGCCGGGGGCGGCATCCGGGAGCAGGCCGCCGAGGCACGTGCGCGCGTCGGTGGACGGAGCGCCCGGCGTCGAGGGATGGTCGATCGTCCCGGGACCGAGGTCGTCGGGGTTCGTGACGCGGCAGAAGCCGCCGTTGTGGTCGGAGACCCAGAGGCGGTTGTCGGGGTCGACGAGACCGCCGGTCGGCACGTGCAGGCCGTCGGCGAACAGCGAGGGGCCGGCCGCGGCCGAGGCCGAGCCGGCGGCGCCGAGCGCGAGCAGCAGGGACGTGACTGTTCCGGCGATGAACGTGCGTGACCGCGGCAGCAGCACGGTGCGAGCAGGTGCGGACATGTTGAGTGAATCCCTTGGATCGGTGCGGAGCGGTGCCATTCGTGGCCCCCTGGGCGTTCGCCCTCAGACAGAAGTTGCATCTTGCAGGCGTCCAAAGCCGTGCAGTAGCGCAGTCCTTGCGACTTCGGGGTGCAGGAAACTGCAACTTTTCTCCGACCTTTCGTCCGACCGGGATGTCCGCCATTTGGGCCCCCAGGCTCCGCGATCTAACGCTCGACTCAAGGGTTAGATCTGCTCGTGTCGCCGGTGTTCGACTAGGCTGACAGCCGATGGACGAACGGGTCCTGGCCGAGCGGCTGATCACCTATGACACGTCCACCGGCGACGGCCTGCGCGCAGCGGTCGGGTTCGTGAAGGGCTGGCTCGAGGCCCGCGACATCCCGGTGTCGGGCCGCGAGTTCGGCGGACTGCCGGTGGTGCTGGCCGACGTGGGGCCGGCGGATGGCCCGAGCGTGGTCTTCCACGGCCACGTCGACGTCGTGCCGGCGCACGACGAGCAGTTCGCGCCGCGCATCGAGGGCGACCGGCTCATCGGCCGCGGCGCCTACGACATGAAGGGCGCGCTCGCGGCGATGATGTGCGCCGTTCGCGACGTCGCCGACAACGGCGGCGTGCGCGTGCGCTTCATCTGCGTCCCGGACGAGGAGTCCGAGGACGTCGAGCACCGCTGCACGGACGCGCTCGTGCAGGAGGGGCTGCGGGCCGACTTCGCGATCACGGGCGAGCCGACGGACCTGCACATCGGCGTCCAGGCGAAGGGGGTTCTCGCCGTCCGCGTCGAAGTCAGCGGGATCGCCGCACACGGCTCGACGCCGTGGGCCGGCGACAACGCGATCCTCAAGGCCTATGACGTGTTCCGCCGCATCGAGACCCTACGCTTCAGCCGCGAGTCGTCGGACCTCTTCGACCGGCCGTCGATCAACGTCTCGCGGATCGTCGGCGGCGACGCGTTCAACAAGGTGCCCGACCGCTGCACGATGGACGTCGACATCCGCTTCCTGCCCAACCAGGACCCAGGCGAGATCCTCGCGGAGATCCGCGCGCTCGACGACGTCCGGATCGTCAAGACCTTCCAGCGCGCCCCGGCGCGGGTCTCGCGCGCCAACCCCTACGTGCGCGCGTTGCGCGAGGCGGTCTCCAACTCCCTGGAGGGGGAGGCCCTGTCGGTCGGCCGCGACGGCGCCTCGGATGCGATCTCCTTCCTCGAGGCCGGCGTTCCGGCGGTCGAGTTCGGGCCCGTCGGCGGCGGGCACCACGGGCCGGGGGAGTGGGTCTCGATCGACTCGCTGCACCGCTACCGGCGGGCGCTGGGTGACTTCGTGACGAACCTGCCCGCCTGGCTGGCCGCCACCGCCGCGGCCGAGGGCAAGCCGCCCCTGCACGCCGTCGAAGGCGGGCGCCTGGCATGAGCCCCGACCTGCCTCCGCGCCTCGGCCTCGCGATGGCGAAGAACTTCGCCATCGGCGCCGTGCTCATCGTGCTGCTCTCGGCGACCGCGGTCGCCAGCGCCGTGCTGCTCGAGGTCGACAAGAGCATCGAGATCTTCCAGGAGAACTCGATCCCGATCCCGAACATCAAGAACGAGCTCGACGAGGTCGAGCCGGGCCAGCCCCAGACGATCCTCGTGCTCGGCTCCGATCGCCGGTTCGGCGACACGAAGCTCGGGCTCCCGGCCCGCTCGGACACGATCATCATCGTGCGGCTGGACCCCGACAGGGAGGCGACCGCGGTGCTCTCGCTGCCGCGCGACCTGCGAGTCCCGGTTCCGGGGTTCGGCACCCGGAAGATCAACGAGGCCTACCAGCTCGGCGGGCCGAAGCTCGCGGTGCGCACGGTCAAGCAGCTCATCGGCCTGCCGATCAGCCACGTCGTCAACGTGAACTTCGGCGGCTTCATGCGCGCCGTCAACCGCCTCGGCTGCGTCTACGTCGACATCGACCGCCGCTACTTCAACGACAACGGGGGCCCCGACGGCTTCGCGACGATCGACCTCAAGCCCGGCTACCAGAAGCTCTGCGGCTCGGACTCGCTGGACTTCGTCCGCTTCCGCCACACCGACAACGACTTCGTCCGCGCCGCGCGCCAGCAGGAGTTCCTGCGCCAGGCGAAGGACCAGATCGGCCTCGGCAAGGTCTTCGGCGACCGCAACGAGCTGCTGCGGATCTTCGGCAAGTACACGCAGACGGACATCGCGCGCAACAACGACGCCGCGATCCTGCGCCTGCTGAAGCTCGCCTACGAGTCCTCCAAGCACCCGATCCGCGAGATCAAGTTCCGCGGCGGCCAGTCGCTCGACGGCAACTTCGTCGAGATCTCGCCGCTCGAGCTGCAGAAGATGATCGACGAGTTCATCGACGTCGGCCTCGGCGGCGCGGCGGCGCCGCTGCCCGACGAGAACGAGACGCAGCCCAAGCCCAAGAAGATCAAGGCCCGCAAGCGCCTTGCTCCGGGGCTCGTCGAGCGCAAGGAGGCGGGCGAGAACCACGTCCTCGACATCACGACGAAGCTCACGAACCTACCGGTCTACTTCCCGAAGGCGATCCTCGGCAGCTACGTCAAGGACAGCCCGCGCTCCTACGACATCTTCGACCGCAACAAGAACAAGTACCGCGCCTACCGGATCGTGCTCTCCCAGGGGGAGGACGGCCAGTACTACGGCGTGCAGGGGATGACCTGGAAGGCGCCGCCGATCCTCGACAACCCGACCGACGAGGTGCGCATGCGCAAGCGCACCTACCAGCGCTTCTTCGACGGCCGCCGCATCCGGCTCATCGCGTGGAAGACGCCGAAGGCCGTCTACTGGGTCTCCAACACGCTCTCGCGGCGCCTGTCGAACCGGCAGATGATGGACATCGCCCGCTCGCTGCAACGGATCGGCCAGTAGCGACCAGTAACCTGCTGCGCCGCATGCCAGACGGCCGCGAGCCCATCGGTGTCATCGGCACCGGCTACGTCGGCCTCGTCACCGCCGCAGGGTTCGCACACCTCGGCAGCGAGGTCCACTGCATCGACATCGATGCGGACAAGATCGCGCGCCTGCAGGCGGGTGAGATCCCGATCTACGAGCCCGGGCTGGCCGAGATGGTGGCCGCCAACCGCGACCGGATGCACTTCTCGACGGACATCGCCGACGCGCTCGAGCACGCCCGCCTGCTGTTCGTCGCCGTCGGCACGCCGCCGACGTACTCCGGCGACGCCGACCTCAGCGCCGTGCACGCCGTCGTCGACGCGATCCCGGCCTCCGCCGACCACGCGCTCGTCATGAAGTCGACCGTCCCGGCGGGCACCGGCGCCTCGATCAAGCGGGTGCTCGCCGAGCGCGGCAAGGACGATCTGCGCTACGTCTCCTGCCCCGAGTTCCTCAAGGAGGGCTCGGCCGTCAAGGACTTCCTCGCGCCCGACCGCGTCGTCATCGGCGACGACGGCGACTGGGCCGGCGACGCGGTCGTCGAGCTCTACGCGCCGCTGGAGGCGCCGCTCGTGCGCACCGACATCGCGTCGGCCGAGATGGTCAAGCTCGCCTCCAACGCCTTCCTCGCCACGAAGATCTCGTTCATCAACGAGATCGCGAACGTCTGCGAGGAAACCGGCGCCGACGTCATCGAGGTCGCCAGGGGGATGGGCCTCGACGACCGCATCGGTCAGAAGTTCCTGCAGGCCGGCATCGGTTTCGGTGGCTCCTGCTTTCCAAAAGATGTGAATGCACTGAAACAACTTGCCGGTAATTCGGGGTACCACTTTCAGTTGCTCAACGCCGTGATCGAGGTCAACGAGTTGCAGAAGCGCCGCGTCATCGGCAAGCTGCAGAAGCACCTCGGATCGCTCGTCGGGAAGACGATCTGCCTGCTCGGCCTCGCCTTCAAGCCGAACACCGACGACATGCGCGAGGCGTCGTCGCTCGTCCTCAGCGCCCGTCTGCAGGCCGACGGCGCGAAGATCCGCGTCTTCGACCCGGTTGCCGAGGACGAGGCGCGCACGCTCATCCGCGGCGTGCATTTCGCCTCCGACGCCCTCGATGCCGTCGACGGCGCCGACGCCGTCGTGCTTGTCACCGAATGGGACGAGTTCCTGAAACTCGACTGGGCGCAGGTGGCGCAGCGGATGGCCGGCACGCTCGTGCTCGACGGTCGCAACGCGCTCGACGCCTCCGCGGTGATGTCCGCGGGCCTCACCTATGAGGGCATCGGGCGCGCAAGGGTGACATTCTCTCCGTGATGCGCCCGCCGAGTCAGCCATGCAGGCCGTGATCCTCGTCGGTGGCGAGGGGACGCGGCTGCGGCCGCTGACGTCGACGGTGCCCAAGCCCGTCGTCCCGCTCGTCGACCGCCCGATGATGGTCTACATGCTCGAATGGCTGCGCGGGCATGGCATCGACGACGTGATCATGTCCTGCGGCTTCAAGGCGACGAACGTCCGCTCGGTGCTCGGCGACGGCTCGCAGCTCGGCATCAGCCTGCGCTTCGTCGAGGAGCCCGACCCGCGGGGCACGGGGGGCGCGCTGAAGTTCGCCGAGGAGCTCCTCGACGAGCGCTTCCTCATGCTCAACGGCGACGTCCTCACCGACCTCGACCTCACGACCCAGATCGCCCAGCACGAGCGCACCGGCGCGACGGGCACCCTCGCGCTCGTGCCGGTGCCCGATCCCACGAGCTACGGCCTCGTGCGCCTGCGCGAGGACTGCTCGGTGCAGGAGTTCCTCGAGAAGCCGTCGCCCGACGCGGTCCTCGACACGAACCTCATCTCCGCGGGCGCCTACGTGCTCGAGCGCAGGGTGCTCGACCTCATCCCGCCCGACCGCAACGTCTCGATCGAGCGCGAGGTCTGGCCGGCGCTCGTCGACGACGGGCTCTTCGGCTACGTCGACGACGGCGCCTACTGGCTCGACGTCGGCACGCCGGAGCGCTACCTGCAGGCGACGTTCGACGTCCTCGAGGGCAACGTGCGCAGTGGCGTCAGCGAGCGCCTCGGTACGAGCTTCCTCTCCGTCGACCCGTCCGCGACGGTCCACGGGCGCGCGATCCCGCCGGCGATCGTCGGTGCCGGCGCGCGCATCGACAGCGGGGCGCACGTCGGCAGCCTCGCGGTCATCGCCGACGGCGTGACCGTCGGCACGGGCTCGACGGTCGAGCGCAGCGTCGTGCTCGAGCGCGCGGCGATCGGCGCGGACTGCATCCTGCGCGACTGCATCGTCGGCCCCGGCGCGCGGATCGGCGACCGCACGCAGGTCCTCGGCGGCGCGATCGTCGGCGAGGGCGTCAGCATCGGCGCCGACAACGTCCTGGCGCACGGCGTGCGCGTGTTCCCCGGCATGGAGGTACCCGATGGCGGCCTCGCCTTCTGAGACGGCAGCGCTGACCCCAGAGGCGATCGCGGCGGTGGATCGCTCCGATCTGCACGCCGACATCGTCGGCCTGCCCGAGCACCTGCGCGACGCGCTGTGGAAGGTGCAGTCAGCGCAGCTGCAGCCATGGGACTCGCCCGGCGGGCTCATCGTCGCCGGGATGGGCGGCTCCGGGGTCGGCGGCGTGCTCGCGCGCGCGATCCTCGGCGACCACGCCTCGCGCCCGATCCTCACCGCCCGCACCTACGGCCTGCCGGCGTGGACGACGCCGGACACGACGGTGCTCTGCGCCTCGTACTCGGGCAACACCGAGGAGACGCTCGCCTGTTACGAGGCCGCCGGGGCGCTCGGGGCGCGGCGCGTCGCGGTGACGAGCGGCGGCAAGCTCGCCGAGCTCGCGCGCGCCGACGGCGTGCCGGTCATCCCGGTGGCGGGCGGCTTTCAGCCGCGCGCGGCCGTGGCGTACATGACCGTGGCCGCGCTGGAGGTCGCCGGGCTCTGCGGCGCCGGGCCGCGCGTGGGCTCGGAGATCGACGTCGCCGCCGACCACCTCGAGCACCTCGTCGTGGAGTGGGGCGCCGACGGGCCGGCGGACTCCGAGCCCAAGGTGCTCGCGCGCGCGCTGTGCGACAGCGTCGCGGTCATCGCGGGGTCGGGCATCACGCAGCCGGTCGCCTACCGCTGGAAGGCGCAGCTCAACGAGAACGCGAAGGTGCCGGCGTTCACGCACGAGCTGCCCGAGCTCGACCACAACGAGCTCGTCGGCTGGCAGGACGCGCCGTCGCTCGGGCGCTTCGCGGCGATCTTCCTCGACGACAGCGACACGCCGCTGCGCGTGAAGGAGCGCATCGCGCTGACGCGCGAGCTCATCGCCGACAAGGCGACCGGGACGTTCGTCGTGCAGTCGCGCGGTCACACCGCCGTCGAGCGGGTCTTCTCGCTCGTTCTGCTCGGCGACCTCGTCTCGCTGTACGTCGCGGTCCTGCGCGGGACCGACCCGTCGCCGGTGGACGTCATCGAGGATCTCAAGCGCCGCCTGGCGGACATGAGCTGAAAGCGGGTGCATGGCAGCGGTGCGATCGGGGCATCGGCAACCCATGACACCGCTCCTGCGTCTCCCCAAGAAGCTGCTCGGCGTCGCCGCCGAGGTCGCACTCGCCTCCAAGGCGCTCGCCGAGGCGGTTGCCGAGGCCGCGATCGAGCGTGTTCGCGGGGGCCGCAACGGCCACGCGACCAGGCCGGCGCCGATGCCCCCGCGCCCGCCGGCCGCCCGGTCGGAGCCCGCCCCGGCCCCGCCCCCGGCACCGGGCCCGGTGCCGCCGCCCGACCCCGATCCCGACCCGCCGCCGATCGCCGCCGTCCCGGAGCCGACGCGCGGGCAGGCGGCCCGCATCCGCGAGCAGCGGCGCGAGGCCGAGGCCACCGAGGACAGCCCGGGGGCGGTCGTCCGCGTCGACGAGCCCTGGCCGGGCTACAAGAAGATGAAGGCGCCGGAGATCATCGACCGGCTGCGGGTGGCCGACGACGCGACGAAGGCCGTGGTGCTCATGTACGAGAGCGGCCATCGCAAGCGCAAGACCGTGCTGGAGGCCGCGCGGGCGTGAGCCAACCGCATCACTGAAGAAGGAGCCGCGCTCGCGGCTCGGCCGGATTGCCCGTGCGGTTCGTGCGGGCGGTCGTGTCGACTCAGGGGGTCGTAGAGCCACCTCGTTCGACACGACCGCTCGCAGGAGCGCCCAGGCGACCCGACCCGCTTCCCTCAATGCCGCCGTTCGCAAAGCGTTCGCACCCATGCGAGCCGCCCGAGCCGCCGCAACCTTCACACAGCCGTGGTAAGGTTGTCGGGAGATGGACGCCCTCACGATCCAGGAGGCTGCGCAGACCACGGACTGGTCGCCGCGGATGCTGCGCTACATCGAGCAAGCAGGCCTCATCGAGCCCCAGCGCTCGGAGGCCGGCTACCGGCTGTACGGGCCGGGTGAGCTGCAGCGCCTGCGCACCCTGCGCGAGCTCACGTCGCGCTTCGAAGTCGGCCTGGGCGAGATCGGCTTCGCGAAGCGCCTGCGCAACGAGCCCGAGCTCGCGGCGGCGATCGGCGCGTGGTTCGAGGCGCAGCCGCGCCGCCCCGACGACGTCCCGCCGGCCGAGTGGCTGCGCTGGGAGCAGGACAAGCACTCCAAGCTGCTGGCGCTGGCCGCAGCACACGCCTGAACAAGGAGACCCCCCGCACATGAACCCCACCGCCGTCGATACCGCCCAGGACTTCAAGGTCGCCGACCTGAGCCTCGCCGACTACGGCCGCAAGGAGATCGAGCTGGCCGAGCACGAGATGCCCGGGCTCATGCAGACCCGCGCCGAGTACGCCGACGCCCAGCCCCTGAAGGGCGCCCGCATCACGGGCTCCCTGCACATGACGATCCAGACGGCCGTGCTCATCGAGACGCTCACGGCGCTCGGCGCCGAGGTCCGCTGGTGCAGCTGCAACATCTTCTCGACCCAGGACCACGCCGCCGCGGCGAGCGTCGTCGGCAAGGACGGCACCCCCGAGGACCCCAAGGGCGTGCCGATCTTCGCATGGAAGGGCGAGACGCTCGCGGAGTACTGGTGGTGCACGCAGCAGGCGCTGCTGTGGCCCGACGGCGACGGCGGGTTCACGGGCCCGAACCTCATCCTCGACGACGGCGGCGACGCCACGATGCTCGTCCACAAGGGCGTCGAGTACGAGGCCGCGGGCGCCGCGCCCGATCCCTCGACCGGCGAGTCCGAGGAGTTCGTCCACTTCCTGACGCTGCTGAACGCATCGCTCGCCGAGGACTCCCAGCGCTGGACGAAGATCGCCGACGCCATCATCGGCGTCTCGGAGGAGACGACGACGGGCGTCGGCCGCCTCTACCAGATGGCCAAGGCGGGCACGCTCCTGTTCCCGGCGATCAACGTCAACGACTCCGTGACGAAGTCGAAGTTCGACAACCTCTACGGCTGCCGCCACTCGCTCGTCGACGGGATCTTCCGCGCGACGGACGTCATGCTCGCCGGCAAGGTCGGCGTCGTCTGCGGCTACGGCGACGTCGGCAAGGGCTCGGCCGCCTCGCTGCGCGCCCAGGGCTGCCGCGTCGTCGTCACCGAGATCGACCCGATCTGCGCGCTGCAGGCCTCGATGGAGGGCTACGACGTCAAGACGCTCGAGGACGTCGTCGAGACCGCCGACGTCTTCGTCACGACGACGGGCAACCGGGACATCATCACCGCCGATCACATGGCGCGGATGAAGCACCACGCGATCGTCGGCAACATCGGCCACTTCGACAACGAGATCGACGTCGCGGGCCTCGAGAAGATCGCCGGCATCGAGCGCGTGAACATCAAGCCGCAGGTCGACAAGTGGGTCTTCCCGGACGGCCACGCGATCATCCTGCTGTCCGAGGGGCGCCTGCTGAACCTCGGCAACGCGACCGGCCACCCGTCGTTCGTGATGTCCAACTCGTTCACGAACCAGACGCTCGCGCAGATCGAGCTGTTCACGAACAACGACGCCTACGACAAGCAGGTGTACGTGCTCTCCAAGGAGCTCGACGAGAAGGTCGCGCGCCTGCACCTCGCCGCCGTCGGCGCGAAGCTCACGGTCATGACGCCCGAGCAGTCGGAGTACATCGGCCGTCCGGTCGAGGGCCCCTACAAGTCGCACGAGTATCGCTACTAGGCAGGAGCATTCCGTTGCCGACCTGTCCCTGGCGGACCAGGGGCAGGTCCGCATCGCCTGGGCGGACGGGCAGATGCCCGTCCTGCGCTCGATCCGCGAGCGCTTCGCGCGCGAGCGGCCGCTGGAGGGGCTGCGCGTCGCGGCCTGCCTGCACGTCACGTCGGAGACCGCGAACCTCCTGCGCGCCCTCACCGCCGGCGGCGCGCAGGCGCAGCTCTGCGCCTCCAACCCGCTGACGACCCAGGACGACGTCGCAGCGGCGCTCGTCGCCGGACACGACGTCGGCGTCCACGCCGTCCGGGGGGAGGACGCCGACGCCTATGCCGCGCACGTCATCGAGCTCGCGGCGGGCGCGCCGCACGTGACGCTCGACGACGGCGCCGACCTCCTCAGCGCCCTGCACGCCGGCGACGAGGCCTGGCGCACGTCGCTCATCGGCGGCACCGAGGAGACGACGACCGGGCTCGTGCGCCTGCGCGCGCTGGAGGACGAGGGGCGCCTGCGCTGCCCGGTGCTCGCCGTCAACGAGTCGCTCGCCGAGCGGACCTTCAACGACCGCTACGGCACCGGCCAGTCGACGCTCGACGGGATCCTGCGGGCGACGAACATGCTCCTCGCCGGGCGGACGATCGTCGTGCTCGGCTACGGCTGGACGGGCAAGGGCGTCGCGCTGCGCGCCCAGGGCATGGGCGCGTCGGTGATCGTCTGCGAGATCGACCCGATGCGCGCGCTCGAGGCCAGGATGGACGGCTGCGAGGTCATGCCCGCGCTCGACGCGGCAGCGCGCGGCGACGTCTTCATCACCGTCACCGGCGGCCGCGACGTGCTCGCAGCCGAGCACTTCGAGCGGATGAAGGACGGCGCGATGCTCGCCAACGCCGGCCACTTCGACGTCGAGATCGCCGTCGATCAGCTCGCCGCCCTCGCCGGCCGCCGCCGCCAGGTCCTGCCGCTCGTCGAGCAGTTCGAGGTCGGAACCTCGACGCCGCCCACCCGGCTGAACCTCCTCGCCCGGGGCCGGGTCGTGAACCTCGCCGCCGCCGAGGGGCACCCGGCGGCGGTGATGGACATGTCGTTTGCCAACCAGGCGCTGTGCGTCGAGCATCTCGCCCGGGAGGGTGGCGGGCTCCCGGCGCGCGTGCTCCCCGTGCCGCCGGAGATCGACCGGGAGGTCGCGCGCCTGAAGCTCGCCTCGCTCGGGGTCCGCATCGACGAGCTGACCGACGCTCAGCGCGCGTACCTCACGAGCTGGGGTGGCTAAGTGGTCGCCGCCATAGGTACGCACCCTGCCAGGCAGCCGCTGATCACCGCCTGGCGGCGTCCTCGGTCGTCGATGTGCCAGAGGCACACCTTCCTCCCTGCGTCCTTGCCAGGCGGCGCCAGCGACCACCTGGACAGGGCCGTACCTACGGCGGAGACCACTAACGGGCGCTGCGCGCCCGCATCGACGCCATCCAGGTGCGGCTGTTGCCGGCGGCGTCGGTTGCGCTGATCTTCAGGGCGTACGTGCCGGGCTTCATCGTCCAGAGGCTGCGCGGGAGCGTCATCCGGCTCATGCCCGTGCCGACCGTCGCGCGGAAGCTGCGGCTCTGGCGGCGGTAGGTCGAGCCGGAGACCTTGCGCAGCAGGGAGATCTGGATCGTCGCGCGCTCGCTCGAGCGAACCTGGACCGGGATCGGCCGGACGGTGCGGTTGCGGCGGACGCGGATGCTCCCGGGGACCTTGACGCGGCTGAGGTTCGGAGCGACGTGGTCGCCTGTGCCCGGCGCGGCCGGCGTGCCCGGGGCGGCAGGACGGACGGGCGCGGGCGCCGGGGCGGGCGCAGGCGCGGGCGCCGGGGCCGGAGCGGGGGCCGGCGCGGGGGTCGCGGCGGGGGCGATCTCGGCGAGCGCCGGTGCGAGGAAGGACGTGAACGCCGCGACGCGGGCGAAGACCGAGACGCCGTCGTTGCACGTCGTCGCGCCGAAGCTCGTGATGCCCCAGAGGACGGGACGGCCGCTGTTGAAGACGACGAGCGGGCCGCCGCTGTCGCCGCTGCAGGTCGAGGCCACCGGCGCGCCGGTGCAGACCATGTTCGAGGGCTCCCACGTCGCGCCGACGAGGGCGGCGCAGTCGGTCGTCGAGCGCAGGGGGAGGTAGGCCTCGCGCAGCGCGCTGGGGTCGCTGTTGCGGTCCAGGCCGTTCGTCAGGCCCCAGCCGGCGGCGTTCGGGACGTTCGCCGGTGAGGTGTAGGAGGAGACGTTGGCCTGCGTGGCGACCTCCATCCGCGGCGCGGACGTCGCGGTCTGCAGGCGCAGGAGCGCGATGTCCATGCCGAACTCGCCCGTGACGTTCTTGTAGCCGGGGTGGCGGATGATCTCGGCGACCTGGATGGTCTGGCCGGTGCCCGTCGCCGTGAGGTCGGTGCGTCCGGTGCTGACCTGCATCTCGTTCGCGGTCAGGACGTGCGTGTCGCCGAGCGTGCAGTGGGCGGCGGTGACGACCCAGTGGGGTGCGATGACGGTGGCGCCGCAGGTGAAGCCCTTCTGCAGGCCTCCCTCGACGTACTGGGTGTCGATGTGGGCGATCGACGGCCAGCTGGCCGGGGCGGCGGGCGCGCCGGCGATGATCTCCGAGACGGCGGCGTCGGCGGCGGGCGCGAGCGCGGCCGATGCGACGCCCACGACGGTGAGGAGCTTGGCGGAAGAGCGGGCGATCGAGCGGCGAGCGGTCATGGTGGGCCTCCGGGTCAGGTGCGTAACGGCGTGTCACCACCTCTGACGCACCCCGGTGCCCGATTGGTTCCCTCAGCCGCGGCGGTAGACGTCGCGCAGGCGGGCGACCGCCGCGCGCAGCGCGCTGTCGGCGCGCTCGACGTCGGCCGCGGCCCTGCGATAGCCCGTCCGCGAGCGCGCGGACGCGGCCGACGCGAGCCGGCGCGAGGCCGACCGCAGCCGGCGGGCGGCGGACACGAGCGCGCCGTGCGCGGGACGCGCGCCGGGCGCGGTGTCGAGCGTGTTCATCCCGGTGACGAGCGTGCCGGCGGCGGTCGCGAGCCGGCGCGCGGCCTGTGCCTGCGTGGCCGAGCGGCCCGCCGAGCGCAGCAGGCGCGTCGCGCTCGCGCGCGCGGAGTCGTAGGCGGCCAGGCGCCGCCGGATGGCGCCGGCGTACTCGGGCGAGGCGGCGACGGGCGCCGGCTTGGCGCCGCCGCGCGGGGCGAGCGAGCCGAGGACCGACCCGCAGGTCGCGTCGCGCGCGGCGGGCGCGGAGCAGGCGGCGACGAGCACGCCGTCGTCCGTCGGCAGCGCGAGCATCTGCGTGCGCCCGGCCATGCCCGCGACGGTCAGGCCGTCGAAGCGCAGCGCCTGCGCCGCGCCGACGCGCACGACCGCGGGGATGTCCGCCTCGCGCGCGGCGTCGGCGAGCGCGCCCGCCGGGAGGAGGTTCGGGCCGGTGGCGTCGCCGGAGCCGACGACCGCGGTGCGCTTCGCCGATCCCTCCGTGCCGCCGTACGCGCGCAGCGACTGCAGGCCGAGGCCGGCCGGGCCGCGGGTCGACCGCAGGGCGCTGGGGATCGCGATCGTGCCGAGCTCGCCTGCCGCGACGCGCGCGGGCGGCTTCGCCGGGTCGCCTGCCAGGACGCCGCCGAGCCCGAAGCCGATCGCGGCGGCGACGAGCGCGGCCGCCGGGATGACCCATGGCCCCGTGGGCATGCCGATCGCCGGCGCGGTGCGTGGCGGCCTGGGCTCGCGCGGCGGCTTCGGGGCTGCGGTCGCGGGCGCGGGGGCGTCGACGAGGACGGTGTTCTGAGCCGGGCTGCCGGGCGCGCGCGGTGCGACCGGCGGCGGTGGCGGCGGCGGCGAGGCGACGACCGCCGGCTGGGCTGCGCGCGGCGGCGGGGCGGCGACCGGCGCCGCGGCCGGCTCGCCCGCATCGGCGCGCTCGAGGGCCTCGGTGGCGGCGGCCAGCAGCGCGGTCGCGCTCGGATAGCGGTCCTGCGGGTCCAGCGCCATCCCGCGCGCGAGGACCTCGTCGAAGCCGGCCGGGAGGTTGCGGATCCTGCTGCTGAGGCGGGGCGGCTCCTCGTGGACCTTCGCGTACAGCAGCGCGGCGTCGGACTCGAAGTTGTGCGGCACGTCGCCGGCGAGGCACTCGAACAGGACGGCGGCGAGCGCGTACTGGTCGCTGCGCGCCGATGCCCGCTGGCCCTTGACCTGCTCGGGCGCGATGTAGGCGAACGTGCCGACGAGCTGGCCGGTCTTCGTCGGCCCGCCGGCACCGCCGCGCGTGAGACCGAAGTCGGCGAGGTAGGGCCAGTCCGTCTGGTCGACGAGGATGTTCTGGGGCTTGACGTCGCGGTGGATGAGCCCGGCGGCGTGCGCGGCGTCGAGCGCGCCGGCGACCGGCGTCAGCAGCCGCAGCGTGCGCGCGGGGTCGAGGTCGCCGGTGTCGACGAGGTCCTTCAGCGTGCTGCCGCGGACGTAGCGCATCGCGAGGAACAACCCGCTCTCCGCCTCGCCGGCCTCGTAGACCGGGACGATGTGCGGATGGTCGAGGGCCGCCTGGACCTCGCCCTCGCGCCGGAAGCGCGCGCGGAACGTCTCGTCGGCGGTGAGCTGCTGACTCAGGAGCTTCAGCGCGACCGGCCGGTTCAGCGACTCCTGCGTCGCGAGGTAGACCGTGCCCATCCCGCCCGAGCCGAGCAGGCGCTCGACGCGATAGCCGGCGATCTTCGTGCCGGTGTCGAGCATCAGTTCACGCCTCCGCCTGGATCGATCGTGATGCCGGGCGGCGGCGGCGGTGGCGGCGTGACGACCGGCGGCGGCGCGACGGGCGGCGGCGGCGTCACCGGCGGCGGTGGCGTGGGGCCGACCGGCGGGGGCGGCGGGGGAACGACGACGCGCCCCGCTCGGCGGAGCTTCAGCGCCGGGACGTCGATGTTGCCGACGGCGGGCGCCGACACGCGCTGGAGTGAGACGTTCTCCGTGCGCGGCGCGGATGCCGCGTCGCTGCCGCCGGGCGCGGTGACGAGCCCGAGGAGGAGGCCGATCGCGAGCGCGCCGGCGCATGCGAGCGCAGCGAGTCGCACCGTCCCCACGTCCTCAGCCCCCGCTGCTGCACGCGACGCGTCGCGTCGTGCTGCCGACCGCCAGGCACGCCCGCGAGTCGGTCGGATCGCCGCGGTTGACGCGCACGATGATCCGGCGACCGAGCTGGGTGGGCCGCGTCACGACGACGACGAGCCGGCCTCCGCGCGGGAGCAGGACGCGGTTCAGCCGCGGCATCGACTGCGAGCCGTCGCGCTTCGCCGTCTGCGTGAACGTGCGGAACTTCCGCGTCCGTCCGCGCGAGTCCGCCTTCTGGCAGCGCGCGCACGTGACCCTGATGCGGGCGCCCGCGGGCACCAAGGTCAGCCGGACGCGTGTCAGCGCCTGCCCGCGGACACGGCCGAGCCGGCGGTACGGGTTGAACTTGTACTTCAGCTCGGACAGGATCCGCTTCGGCGGGTCCTGGCAGCCGTCGTTGTTCGCGTCGACGCTCGGCTTCTGCGTCGGGCACGTGTCCTTGGCGTCCGTAATGCCGTCGCCGTCGCTGTCCGGCGGCGGGACGACGACGGTCTGCTGCACGGGCGGTGGCGTGACGACCACCGGATTCGGCTGCTCGGGCGCCGTCGCGCTGACGTGCATCACCATGTCGCCGGCGTCGTTGGTGCCGCAGAGCCGGCAGCCGCCGACCTGGACGAGGTACGCGCTGCCCGCGACTGAGGCGAAGCTCGCGGCCGACTGGATCGTGCCGCCCGCGTCGTCGTTGCAGGCGATCGAGTTCTCGAGGGTCGGCGTCGGCGCCGGGTAGACGGCGATGATCGTGTCGAAGTTCGAGCCGAACGTGTCGACCGAGACCGTCCCGCCGTTGCCGAGGATCCGGTACCACGTCGTGGCGACCATCTGGTGCTCGTTGCAGACGCCGGTGCCGAACTCCGTCAGCGGCTCACCGGTCTGGGCGAACGCCTCGCGGCTGTCGACGGTCACGTCGCCGCCGGCGAGATCGACGTTGAACGGCGACTCCCAGCGGTCGTTGCTCGGCGTAATCGCGAAGGCCGAGGGGGCGGCGGCAACCGAGACGAGCATGCTTGCGGCCAGCGCCAGGAGCGCCAGGCGGCGCGCCGGGCGAACACCGGACCATCCGTTCCGCGGCGCTCGGGCGCCCGCGACTGTGCTCACCGTCATGAGTCCTCCCTCGGGCCGTCAGAAGTTCGTAAAAAGGCCGAGCGGGATCCTATGTGTGCCGCCAAGGGTTGTGACCTGGTTTTCGGTCTAGGATCCCGCCGGTGTCGGGGCCCGTCCTTCGCGTCATCCGGGGTGCCGGTGAGGGGCGCGACATCGCGGTCGCGAGCGAGCTCGTCATCGGCCGCGAGGCGGCGGGCGACGGGCGCCTCGACGGCGAGCCCGCGCTCTCGCGCCGGCACGCGCGCGTGACCCGCAGCGCGGACGGCGCGCTGACGATCGAGGATCTCGGCTCGCTGAACGGCACGCGCGTCAACGGCACGGCCATCACGGCGGCGACCGTCCTGCGGCGCGGCGACGAGATCACGCTCGGCCAGACGGTGCTCGCCGTGGCCCATCCGGGTGACCCGCCGGTACGCGCGCCCGCGGCGCGCTCGCGCGAGACCGTGTTCGCCGACGCGCCCGTCATCCCCGATCGCCCGCCGCGCCCGGTCCGCGCGACACCCGGCTTGGCCGACCTCGCGCGCCTCGCCGAGCAGCCCGCGGTCCGTGCTGGCGCGCTCGCGGCGGTCGTCGCCGTCGGCCTCGCGATCTGGCTGCTCGCCGGCGGCGGTGAGAGCGACGAGGCGAAGGTCGTGGGCAAGGGCCGCGACTCGACGGTGCAGCTCGTCGTCCAGCCGTCGGGGATCGTGCGGCGCCTGGCGTCGATCGCACCGGCCACCGCGCCGCCGCGCTCGGGCAGCGGCATCGTCGTCGACGCCCGCCGCGGCCTCGTCCTGACGGCCGACAGGCTCGTCGCCGGGGCCGCGCGGATCAGCGGCCGTCTCGGCGACGGTCGCGCGCGCCGCGCGACGCTCGTCGCGCGCGCGCCGTGCGACGGGATCGCACTCGTCCGCGTTCCCGGACTGCCCGGGAGCGCGCGCGCGGCCGATCTCGGCGCGGCCTCCGACGTCGGTCGCGGCGATCGGGTCTTCGCGCTGAGCTACCCCGGCTCGCGCGTCGGGCAGGGCGGCGCGCGCGGCGGCGGGCTGCGCGCGGCGGACGGCGCGATCGCCGGCGGCCGCGCCCGCGCGACGCTCGACCCCGCCGACCCGCGCCTGCGCGGCCTCATCCTGCACACGGCGCGGCCGGGCGCCGGCGGCGCGGGCGGGCCGCTCGTCGAGGGCGGCGGCGACGTCATCGGCGTGAACCTCGTCGCGCCCGACCGCGCGCGGGTCTCCGGCGCGCTGCCGATCGAGCGCGTCCAGGGGCTGTACGGCGATCTCGCGACGGCTCGCACTGCGGGCGACGCCGGCTGGCGCCTCGAGCCGTGGTCGGAGATCCGCGGCTCCGGCAGCCGGGGCCTGCTCGTCACCGGCGTCGATCCGGGCGGGGGAGCGCAGCGGGCTCAGGTCAGGGCGGCCGACCGCCGGCGCGCCCGGCGCCCGTCCGCGCCGCTGCTCGGGGCGACGATCTTCGCCGTCAACGGCCGGCGGGTCGACGACGCCGGCGACGTCTGCCGCGCGCTCGCGGGCGTCGCGCGCGGGACGCGCGTGAGCGTCCGGGCCGATCTGCGCTCCGCCGTGCTCAGCGGCGGTCGCACTGGTCGTCCGTCCAGTTCGCGCTCCACGCGCGTGCGCGTCCAGGTATGAGTGCGTCCGCATGGCGGCAATGACGCGACCTGCGAGCGGATTGGTTCCTGCGAAGGCATGGAACCTTTCGCGACGCCGCGTGCGTCAGAGAGCGAAACGCCCATCCTCGTCCGGGAGCCCATGATGTCACCCATGTCCGACAACGTCTTCGAGCAGCACGAGCAGGATGAACGCGAGCAGCGGCTCAAGAAGCTGCTGGTCGGTGGCGGAGCAGTCGCCGTCGTCGGCGGCGCCGCCGTCGCCGCCGGCGCCCTGAAGGGCGACGACGAGCTGTCGTTCCCCGACGAGGCCAGCGACAAGGCCATCGACAAGGCGATCGCCGACGCCGACGAACCCGAGCGCGACGCGCCGGTCGACCACGGCGTCGCGAGCGCTCCCGCTCCCGCGGTCGCCCCGATCGGCGATCCGGCCCCGCAGGCCGGCGGCGCCGTCGCTCACGCCGAGCGCGGCGAGTTCGCCCCCGTCCAGGAGGTCAAGGGCGCGATCGTCGAAGAGCCCCCCGTGCCCGCGACACCTGTCGTCGCCGAGACGCCCGCCGTCCCAGCGACTCCACCGGTCGTCCCGCCCACCGACGCGCAGCCGCCGGTGACGCCACCCGCCGATCCGGCCCAGCCCGTGGCTCCCACCGAGCCGGCGCAGCCCGAGCAACCCAAGCAGCCCGAGCCGCACACGATCCACATCGATCCCGTCACGGGCGTCGTGACCGAGCAGGGCGAGGCCGTCGGCAAGGTCAACCCGGCCGGCGGCGAGATCGAGGTCGACGGCAAGGGCATCGGCCTCGTCTACGACCCCGCCAACGGCGGCCGCGTCGTGCTCCCCAACGGCGACGCCGTGCCGCTGCACGACGGCAGCTTCGGCATCACCCAGGAGGCCGACGGCACCGCCGGCATCGTCGAGCTCCCGGCCACGGCCGGCGACGTCACGCCCGGCGGCGAGACGCCGGCGCCCGTCGGCGATCAGCCCGACACTCCGGCCGACGACGGCGTCATCCCCGGCGGCGAGGACCCCACGGGCGCGCCGCTCGGCGACGATCCGCGCGGCGATGCGCCCGGCGGCCTGCCCGCCGTCGCCTCGCTGCCCGAGGAGTTCCCCACCGCCGTGGGCGGCGTCTCGGGCCCCGGCATCGACGACCTCGGCCTCGGTGCCGCTCCGCCGCCCGTGTCCGATCCGGACTCGACGCCCGGCTCGGTGCTCGGCGTGGGCCCCGGCGGTCCCGGGATGTCCGACGAGACCGACGCGCCTCCGCCGCCGGTGTCCGATCCGGACTCGACGCCCGGCTCGGTGCTCGGCGTGGGCCCCGGCGGTCCCGGGATGAGCGACGAGACCGACGCGCCTCCGCCGCCGGTGTCCGATCCGGACTCGACGCCCGGCTCGGTGCTCGGCGTGGGCCCCGGCGGTCCCGGGATGGGCGACGAGACCGACGCGCCTCCGCCGCCGGTGTCCGATCCGGACTCGACGCCCGGCTCGGTGCTCGGCGTGGGCCCCGGCGGTCCCGGGATGGGCGACGAGACCGACGCGCCTCCGCCGCCGGTGTCCGATCCGGACTCGACGCCCGGCTCGGTGCTCGGCGTCGGCCCCGACGGCCCCGGCATGCCCGCCGGCGACGAGCTCGCGTTCCCCGACGACGCGCCGCCCTCGGGCGAGAACGCGCCGACGCACCTGCCTCCGCAGGAGGACGACGTCCCCGCGCCGCCGCCCATGGGCGCGCCGCACGAGGCCGCCGGCGATGACGGCCCCCCGCCGCCCCCGCCCGGCAGCAGCTCGAGCGACGAGCCGCCGCCGCCCCCGCCCGTGGCGCACGAGGAGCCGCCCGCGCCGCCGCCCGTCGACGTTCCGCCCCCGCCGGACCCGGAGCCCGTCGACGTGGCGCCGCCGCCTCCGCCGCCCCCGCCGCCCGATCCGGTCGACGTGGCGCCGCCGCCCCCGCCCCCGCCGCCCCCGCCGCCTCCGCCGCCCCCCGCGCCGGAGCCGCCCGCGCCGGAGCCGCCCGCGCCCGACCCGATGCCCGTCGACGACGGCAGCGGCGGACAGCCCTACTAGTGACGCTTCCGGGGCGCCGCACACGCGGCGCCCCGGCGATCGCCCCCGAAACGACCCGACCACCCGCCACCGATCTGACATCGTGAATCCCATGACCGAGTACGACCCGCACCACGACGAGCACGACGATCTCTCCCAGCCCGTCGACGTGCCCGAGCACCACGCGGAGGACGATCGCTTCGACCCGCCCGCGATGCCACCGCTCGACGACCTCGGTCCCGCCGATGCGACGCCGCCCGAGGAGCTGCACTTCCCCGGCGACGACGGCGGCCTCGACGACCCGGCCGCCGGCCTGGACCCGTCCGCGCCCTGGCCCGACGACGAGCACTTCGCCCAGTGGCTGGCGGCGCCCGATCCGGCCGGCGACGCCGACGACCCGGCAGCCGACGCGCAGCTTCGCGAGCAGTTCGCGGCGCCGTCCGAGCAGCTTCCGTCCTCCGACGACCTCGTCGACTGGACGCTGCGCCGGCTCGAGGACGGCTCGTAGCGAGCGGTCATGTCGCACGAGGTGGCTCTACGACTCCCTCGTTCGACACGACCGCCCAGGACTTCGTCGAGTGGGGCCTTTGTCGGTCTGAGAGCGACAAGGGCCCCACTCGTCCCGCGGCGCGCTGGAAGCGACGCTTGCGGTGGGATGTACCTGCGGCTTTGAGGAACAGACGAGGCGCGGGGGCGCGCCGCGCGGTCGCCCGGGGGGTTGGGCTCAGAACGTCCCATATCGCGTCGTTTCGGGCCCAACCCCCTCAGCGCGGGGGGTCTGGCCGCAAACGACGCATAGTGCGTCGCTTCCGGCCAAACCCCCGGGCGAACAGCAAGCGACCCGGACCCATGCCCTCAAAGATGCTGGTCGCGGGCGTCGGCAGCACCTCAGCCCAAGCAGGGTCACACAAGCGCCAACTGGACTCATCCCGTGTGCCTCTTCCGGACGGGGGCGGCTCCGACAAGCCTCCAACGAGGTCCGGATGAACAACGTCCGCGGGAACTACGGCTAGCCCGCAGCGATCGCGACGAGCGTCCGCGGCGCCGCCGGCGCCCCGGCGAGCACGAGCGTCTCGTCGCCCGCCCGGCCGAGCGGCTCCATCGGCGCGCCGATCGCCGCGACGCGATCGAGCTCGCCGGCCGCCGACACCCGGACGAGCCGCCGCTCCCCGCCGCTCTCGCAGACGAGCCAGAGACCGTCGGCATCGGCGCTCGCGCGCTCGACGGTGCCGTCGCCCGCCCGGACCTTCGCGAGTTGCGGTCCGTCGACGCGCAGCGCCTCCCAGCGCGTCTGCCGCCCGGCGACGACCCACGGCGCCCCGGACCCGTGCGCGGCCAGCCGCACCCGCACGCCGGCGGGCCAGGCCGCCAGCTCCTCGTCGCCGAGCAGGACCCGCGCCGTGCCCGGGCCGGCGACCGTCACGACGCCGCCGGCACTCGGCGCGACCGCCGCCGTCCAGCCCGGCCCGCCGCGCAGCTCGCTGTCCGCGAGCCCGGAGGGCGTCGCCGCGCCGACGACCTGCGCCGGCTGGCCGCCGCGGCCCCGGGCCGGGCTCGCGAAGTGCAGGCGGACCCCGGCGACCGTGCCGTGGGCGGCCGGCGGGGCGGGGCGCGACCCACGGCGCGGCAGGCGCACAACGCCCGCCGATGACGCGAGGCCGAGCCGGTCGACCGCCACGACCTCGGCCTTGCGCCCCTCGACCGCGAGCGTCGTGAGGTTCAGGACGGGCGCCTGCTCGTCGCCGGCCGCGACGACCCAGACGATCGCCCAGCTCGCGGCCGCCAGCAGCGGCCGCGCGATTCGCGTCAGCGGGTGCAGCCCGGCACTGAAGATCGCCGCGCCCGATGGCCCCGAGACGACGATCGCGCCGGGCGTCGCGCTGATCGCGCCGATGTGATCGCCGTCGACGCCGTGCGCGGCGGCGACGCGCCCTCGCAGGTCGATGCGCACGACGCGGTGGTGGGAGTCATGGCGCACGATCGCCACGACCTCGTCGCCGATCATCGTCGCCGCGACGACGTCCTCCAGGACGGTGCGCAGCGTCTGGCGGATCGGCGCCGGCCGCGGCGTCGCCCTGACGCGCGCGGGCGGCTGCGCCGGGCGCTCGGCGGCGAGCGGGCGCGTCGCCGCCAGCGCGCCGCGGGCAACGGCGGTCACGGGGTCGTCGGCGAGCAGCACCGGCACGTCGAGCTCGGCCGCGATCACCTCACGCAGCCCGGGCGTCAGCGCCCCGCCGCCGGCGAGCAGGACGCGGACGTCCTCCGATCGCGTCGACGCGAGGTCGGCCTGCGCGAGCTGCTCGCGCGCCGCCGCGGCGACGACGAGCGACTCCGTGAGGACGAGGTCGCGGATGCGGTGCTGCTCGAGCTCGATCGTGATCCCGACGGGATCGCCGATGACGAGCTCGTGCGTCGCGGCGGTGGTGAGATCCTCGCGCGCGTGCCTGATCGCGCGGGCGAGATCCGCCTGGCAGGCCGCCCACTCGGCGTCGGCGGAGCCGGCCGACGGCGCCCCGGCGTGCAGGTGGACGTCCTCCAGTCGCTGCGCAGCGTCCTCGTCGCGGTCGACGAGCTCGCGCAGGACGTCGAGGTACAGCAGCTCGTCGAAGAGGTCGGCGCCGGCGACGAGCTCCGTCGTGGCGAGCAGCCGCCCGGGGGCGTCGCGCAGATCGACGAGCGAGATCTGGCAGCTGCGCCCGCCGACGTCGCAGACGAGGACGATCGTCGCCCCGTCGTCGCCGCGCAGGTGCTCGGCGGCGGCGATCGCCGCGGGGACGAGCGTCACCCGCGGCATCCCGGCGAGCGCCGCGGCCGCGCGCAGCGCCCGCGCGCGCCGCCCGTCCGGCGGCCAGCCCGCCGGGATCGTGAGGACGACGGCGGCGGGCGGCGCGCCGAGCTCGATCGTCGTCAGGCGCAGCGGCCGGGCGAGCAGCTCGGCGACGAGCGCGACGACCGGCACCGGCCCGTGCTCGGTCTCGAACGTCGAGCTGCCCGACTCCAGGTGGGCGAGCGGCCCGCGCACGCCGCGCAACGGCTCGAGGTCGAGCACGCGGTCGGCCTCGATGCCCGCGCGCCCCGCGCCCGACGACGACCACGTCAGCGACGCCGCGAGCGTTCCCGGCGGCCCGTCCTCGCCGTCGAAGCGCAGCGGACGCGCGGCCTCGTCGCCCTCGCGCTGGATGACGGCGACGATGGTCGTGGTGCCGACGTCGACGGCGAGGCGGCCCTCCATCCCGGCGCTCAGGCGCCTGCGCCGGCGAGCGCGCGCAACGCGGACTGGAGGCGGTCGACCTCGTCGACGCGCTCGCGCGCCCCGTCGGCACCGGCGCCGGACTCCAGCGCCCGCACCGTCGCGCGCAGCCGCTCCAGGCGCGCGTTGTGGCGCGTGTTGAGGTCCTCGGCGTACGCGGCGCGCACGCCCGCCGCGCGCTCGTCGATCGCGGTTCGCAGCTCGAGCTGGCCGCGCGCCACGGCCCGCTGGACGTACTCGCGCGCGCGCCTGCGGTCCGAGCTCGAGCCCTGGATGTGCTCGCTGGCGGCGACGACCGCCACGCCGATGCCGACGAGGATCGGGTTCGCCGTCACGACGCCGATCATGAGCATGGGCCCGCCGCGCGTCAGCCAGCCGAGCATCCGCTCCTGGTCGAGCTGGCGCGAGGCCCGCGGGCGGCCGGGGAGCTCGACCTCGAACTCGCCGGTGCCCGTCTCGAGCGTCGTCGAGACCGTCCCGAGGGTGTGGCGCTCGGCGATCGTCGCCGCGATCGGCCCGGCGAGGTCGGCGAGCTTGCCGCCCGCGTCGGTCGCCGAGGTCGCGAGCATCGCCCGGCAGCGGTCGGGCAGCGCGGCGGCGAGCGCGCCGGACCAGTCGTCCTCGATGCGGTCCAGCAGCTCGTCGCGCTCGGCGGTGAGCTGCGCCTGCATCGAGGCGTCGACCTCGCGGCGCAGCTCGCTGAAGCGGCCGTCGAAGGCCGCCACCGGCGAGGACTTCTCGCACTGCTCGAGCTCGACGCGGGCGCGGTCCAGCGCGACCCCCGGCGCCACGCCGCCGAGCGACGCGACGAGCGCCCGGTCGGGGCCGGCGAGCTCGTCGAGGCAGGAGGAGATCTCGCTTTCGAGCAGCTCGGACTGACGCCGGATCTCGGGGTCGAGCACGTCGTGCAGCAGCCGCTGCGTCAGGAGGTCCAGGCCGCTGAGCTCGCGCAGCTCGGCCGCGACGGAGGGGTCGGGCTCGGTCATCGCGTCGTGGGCGTCCAGCGGCGAGACGACGATGACCGGCAGCGCGCCGAGGGCCGGGTCGCGGTCGCGCAGCGCGGCGCGGTCGGCGGCCGCCACTGCGTCGGCGTCGGTCGCCTCCGGTCCCGCGGACTCGACGATGAGCATGTCCTTGACGTGGCGGCGCGCGCGGCTGAGGAAGGCGAGCTCGTCGGCGGTGGCCGGCGCGGCGGCGCTGAGGACGAGCACGAGCGCGGTGCTCTCGTCCAGCGCGTTGAGCGTCATCGTGCCGTGGGCGCCCAGCAGCCCGCCGAGGCCGGGCGTGTCGAGCAGGACGAGCCCCGCATCCAGCAGCGGGTGGCTCAGGAGGACCTGGACGTAGGCGACGCGGCGGGCGTTGTGCGGGTTGGACTGCTCGGAGGCCCAGCGGCCGAGGTCGGCGAGGTCGGACTCGACGACCGCGCCGGACTGCAGGTGCACGCGCGCCCGCGGCTCCGGCGAGAGCCCGAGGCGCAGCGGCGAGACGACCTCGATGTACGTGTTCGTCGCGACATCGACGTCGCGTGGCAGGAGGTTGCTGTGCCCGATGAGCGCGTTGACGAGCGTGCTCTTGCCCCGCTTGCGCTCGCCGACGACCGCCACGCGCGCCATCGCGGTCGTGTGTGCGGCGGCGCGCTGCAACCGGGCCGGGACGGCCACCGAGCCGCGCGCGCGGCTCAGCGCGTAGGCCTCCTTGGCCAGCTGCTTGGCGGCCGCGAGGCGACGGGCGGCCGGCAACGTGACAGGAGCCTGCGCGGACACGCGGGTGAAGCTATCAGCGCCCCGAGGCGTCGGCGGCCGTCTCCGCGGCGTCCGAATCGCGCGCGATCCGCTCGAGCGCGGCGGCGACCTGGGCCGCCAGCCAGCGCCGGTCGGGGGCGGAGGGGCGCACCATCTCCAGGGCCCGCCACCAGCGGGCGCGCTCGCGGGCGGCGGCTCGCGAAAGGGCCGGCGCGGGCGCGCCCGGCGGGACCGCGAGGCGCTCGCCGGCGGTCGGCGTCGCGAAGACCGTGCGCACCTCGTCGCGGGCCTCGTCGGGCAGCCGCACGCGCGGGTCGGCCGCGAGCCGCAGCGCGAGCAGCGCGCGCAGGCCGCCGCCGTCCTGGCCGGCGCGCACGTCGTCGACCGCGGAGCGCAGGCGCGCGCTCGCCGCCGGCGCGACGTCGCGGCCGAAGGCCAGCGCCTCGAGCTCGCGCAGCATCCGGTCGGTGCGCATCGTCTGCGCGCGGGCGCGGAACATCTCGTCGATCGCGCGGCGCACCTCGTCGACACCGGACGCGTCGTGCAGCGCTCCGGCGGGGTCCTCGCCGCGGGCGATCGCGCGCGCCGCGACCGTCACGCCGTAGGGCCCCAGGCGCCGCAGCAGCGCGGCCTCGGCGGGGTCGCCGCGCCCGGAGCGCGCGCGCGCGGCGAGCACGCGGATCGCCGAGTCCAGCGGGTCGTGCTCGGCGAGCCGGGCGAGGACCGCGCGGTCGTCGTCGTCGAGTCGCACGTCGGCCAGCAGCGCGGCGACCGGGATCGCCTGCCACGCGCGGCTGCGCCACGCGGCGCGCGCCGAGTCCAGCGCGGCGGCCGCGGTCGCCCGCGGGTCGGCGGCGGCGGGCCAGTAGCGGTCGGCCTTCGTCATGACGATGAGCGCGTTCGTCGGCGCGTGGCCGAGGTCGGGGAAGCCGGCGGCGAACGCGTCGAGCTCGGCGGCCTCGCGCTTGGCGCCCGGCGCCTCGGCGGTGACGTGGACGACGGCGTCGGCGCCGGCGGCCGCGCGACCGGTCTGCGCGTGCACGAGCTCGCGGGCCCGGGCGCTGCGCTCGTCGTTGGGCGAGAAGAGGCCGGGCGTGTCGACGAGGACGAGGTCGTCGAGCAGGTGCGAGTTCAGCCAGACGGTGATCGGCTCGACGGCATCGAGGTCGAGCTCGTGCTCGGCGGCGGTGAGCTCCGCGCCGAGCTCGAGCACGAGCGGGATGCCGGCGCGGCGCTTGACGACGACGCGCTCGTCGGTGCCGCGGCGCAGCCACCAGCTCACGAGCGTCGTCTCCGTCGCGCCGGTCGCGGTCACCGGACGCCCCGCGAGCGCGTTGACGAGCGTCGACTTGCCGGCGCTGACGTGCCCGGTGACGGCGACGACGAGCGGGCGGTCGAGGCGATCGAGCGCGCGCTCGATCGCGGGGGCCAACGCCTCGAGGGCGGGGTCGATCAGCAGCGCGCTGCAGCGCGATCGCGCGGTGTCGGCGACGGTCGTCATCGCAGGTAGTGTGCCCTTGATGTCCGGATGACCATGGATGGCCCCGAGACCTTCTCGCCGGACCGCGATCTTCGCGTCGCCCGCGCCGCCGCCGCCCGCGACCACAAGGTCCTGCGCGAGCTGCTCGGGCGGCTGACGCCGAAGCTCCGCGGGGCCGCCTGGAACCTCTCCGGGGGCGGCCACGATCCGCAGGACCTCGTCCAGGAGGCGCTGCTGCGGATCACGAGCACGGACATCCTCGGGCGCTACCGCGGCGAGGGGCCGCTGGACGGCTACCTGCTCGCCGTCGGCGTCCGAGCGATGATCTCCTCGACGCGGCGCGGCCGCACCGAGCGCGAGCGCAGCTTCCTCACCGACGAGCCCGAGTACCACGCCTCCGGGCGCGAGGACCCCGATCCCGCGGGCCTGTCGAGCGGGATGCGCGATTCGCTGCTCGCGCTGCCCGAGCGCGCGCGCTCGGTCGTGCTGCTCGTCGCGGTCGGCGACATGGGCTACGCCGAGGTCGCCACGGCGCTGGGCATGGAGGTCGGGACGGTGAAGTCGACGTACAGCCGCGCGCGGACGACGCTGCGCGCGGCGCTTGCCGGCGAGCGCTGACTACCATCCGCCGCCCATGAGCGACGCCCTGGAGAAGATGCGCGCCGACGGCGTCGCGGACGTCGCCGTCGCGACGTTCGCGCACTACCTCGAGCGCCTGCGCGCCGGCGACGCGGGTGCCCTGGCCGAGGCCGACATCGAGCCGGTCGCCGAGCTGCCCGACGCCGGCGAGCTGCCCGAGGACGAGGAGGGGGCGCGCGCGGCGCTCGACCGCACGGTCGTCATCAAGCTCAACGGCGGCCTCGGGACGAGCATGGGGATGACCGCGCCGAAGTCGCTGCTCGAGGTCAAGGACGGGCTGACGTTCCTCGACATCACCGTCCGCCAGATCCTCGCCCTGCGCGAGGACACGGGCGCCGAGCTGCCGCTCGTGCTCATGAACTCCTTCGCCACGCGGGAGGCGTCGCTGAAGGCACTCGTGCCGTATCCCGACCTGCCGGTCGAGGGCGTGCCGGCCGACTTCGTGCAGAGCAAGGTCCCGAAGCTCGATGCGGGGTCGCTGGAGCCCGTGAGCTGGCCCGCCGATCCGGACCTGGAATGGGCGCCGCCCGGCCACGGCGACCTCTACCCCTCGCTGCAGAGCTCGGGGATGCTCGAGGCGCTGCTGGACGCCGGCTATGAGTACGCGTTCGTCGCGAACGTCGACAACCTCGGCGCGGTCATGGAGCCGCGGATCCTCGCGTGGTTCGCGCGCGAGCGGATCCCGTTTCTCATGGAGGTCGCCGACCGCACGGCCGCCGACCGCAAGGGCGGCCATCTCGCGCAGCGCTCGGACGGCGGCCTCGTCCTGCGCGAGGTCGCCCAGACGCCGGGCGCGGACATGAGCGCCTTCCAGGACATCGGCCGCCACCGCTTCTTCAACACGAACACCCTGTGGGTCGACCTGCGCGCGCTGGCCGCGGTCCTCGAGGAGCGCGACGGCGTGCTCGGGCTGCCGATGATCGTCAACCGCAAGACCGTCGACCCGTCCGACCCGGGCTCGCCCGCCGTCATCCAGCTCGAGACGGCGATGGGCGCGGCGATCGACGTCTTCGACGGCGCCCGCGCGATCCGCGTCCCGCGCACGCGCTTCGCGCCCGTCAAGACGACGAACGACCTGCTGGCGCTGCGCTCGGACGCCTACGTCCTGCACGACGACGGGCGCGTCGCGCTCGCGCCCGCGCGCGAGGGCGACGGTGCGCCGCTCGTCGAGCTCGATCCGAGCCACTTCAAGCTCGTGGGCGACTTCGAGGAGCGGTTCGCCGCCGGCGCGCCGTCGCTCGTCGCCTGCGAGCAGCTGACGGTCGAGGGCGACGTCCGCTTCGGCGCGGGCGTCGTCGTGCGCGGGAGCGTGACCGTGCGGGCGGGCGACGACGGGCCGCTGCGCGTCGAGGACGGCGCGGTCCTGACGGGGTGAGCGAACTCGCGCGCGGACCCGCGCGATGGGGCATCCTGATCGTGGTGTACCGCCCGCTGCTGCCGCTCGCCGTCTGCGCCCTCGCCGGCTTCGGGCTCGCCGCCTGCGGCGACTCCGGGCAGAGCGTCGTCGCGACCGACGACGGCCCGGCATCGGTGCAGGCCGCGCCGCGCGCGCCGAAGCTGCCCGAGGGGACGCCCGCGGTGCTGCGCGCCAACAGCGCCGATGCCAACACGATCGCCGGCTCGGGCACCGATGCCCTGCGCGAGCGGCTGGCGAAGCTCCGCGGCCACCCGGTGGTCGTCAACCAGTGGGCGTCGTGGTGCGGGCCCTGCCGCGAGGAGCTGCCGTTCTTCGCCCGCGCGGTCGAGCGCTACGGCGACCGCGTCGCGTTCGTCGGGATCGACCTGCTCGACAGCCGCGGCGCCGCCGAGGAGTTCCTCGCCGACCGGCCACCGGGGTTTGCGAGCGTCTTCGATCCCGACGGCGCCGCCACGCGCTCGCTCGGCGGCGGGCGCGGCGCGCCGACGACGTTCTACCTCGGCCCCGACGGCCGCCGGGTCCACACGAAGATCGGCGGCTACCCGGACGCCGACGCGCTCTTCGAGGACATCCGCCGCTACGCGCTGGAGGCGTCGTGATCGCGGCGGCCGTCGCCGACCCGTCGGCCGGCGTCAGCGTCTTCGTCGCGCTCGCGGCGGGCGTCGTGTCGTTTCTCAGCCCGTGCGTGCTGCCGCTCGTGCCTGGCTACCTGTCGGCGGTGTCGGGCATCCGGCCGTCCGAGCTCGAGCGCACGCCGCTGTGGAAGGTGCTCGGGCCGAGCCTGCTGTTCGTCGCGAGCTTCTCGGCGATCTTCATCGTCCTCGGGCTCGGTGCGACGAAGCTCGGCTCGACGCTCAACGATCACATCGACACGCTCGAGACGATCTCCGGGATCATCATCATCGCGCTCGGGCTCTTCTTCCTCGCGACGCCGTTCGTCGCGCGGCTGAGCCGCGAATGGCACGTCGAGGGGCTCATGTCGCGCGCCGGCAAGGGCGGCCCGGTCCTCGCGGGCGCGGCGTTCGCGATCGCCTGGACGCCGTGCATCGGCCCGACGCTCGGCGCGATCCTCACGGCCGCCGCGCTGTCGGAGACGACCGGCCGCGGCGCCTACCTGCTCGCCTGGTACTCGGCCGGGCTCGCGATCCCGTTCCTCCTCACGGCCGTCGCGTTCAACCGCATGTCGACGGTCTTCGACGCCGTCAAGCGCCACTACGGGCTCATCATGGCCGCCGGCGGCGCGATCCTCATCGTCATGGGGGTCCTCATCCTCACGGGCGAGCTCACACAGCTGAACATCGAGGCCCAGAAGCTCCTGCGCAACGTCGGGCTCGATTTCCTCACCGGGATCTAGCTCTCGATCCCCAGCCGCTCAGCGCACGACGGGAGACCCGGCCGGCAGCGCCCCGTGCATCTGCCGCCACCCGTAGAGGTAGCCGAGCAGCGCCTCGGTGACGTTCCCGTCGAACTGCGTCCCCGCGCAGCGGCGCAGCTCCGCGATCGCGTCGGCGTGTGACATCGCGGCGCGGTAGGGGCGGTCGCTCGTCATCGCGTGGTAGGCGTCGCAGGCGAGGATGATGCGGCTGCCGATCGGGATCTCCTCGCCGGCCAGGCGGTCCGGGTAGCCGGAGCCGTCCCAGCTCTCGTGCTCGTGGCGCACGATCCGCGCGACCGGGCCCATCCCCGGGATGACGCGCAGGATGCGCTCGCCGATGACCGGATGCTCGGCCATGACCGCGCGCTCCTCGTCGGTCAGCGCCCCGGGCTTGTTGAGGATCGCGTCCGGGATCCCGATCTTGCCGATGTCGTGCAGCAGCGCCGCCGCGCGGACGTGCTCTGACTCCTCGCGGCCAAGCCCGAGCGCGCGGGCGACGGCGGAGGTCATGTCGACGACGGACTTCGAGTGCTCGCCGGTGTAGTGGTCGCGGGCGAGCAGCGCGTGCGCGAGCGCGTCGACGGTGTCCGCCCGCCCGAGCCTCGCGGCCGCGCCGGCGTCCTGCCCGTCGTCCGGGGTGAAGACGACCATCCGCCCGCCGCCCGCCGCGCGGGCCTCGGCGAGCGCCCGCCCCGCCTGGGCGAGCAGGAGGAAGGCATCGCGCCCGCGCCCGAGCACGGCGATCCCCGCCGAGGCCGAGACGCAGTGGATCGTCCCCACCTCGAGGACCTCGAGCTCGAGCAGCATCCGCTCGGCGCATGCGAGCGCCGCCCGCTCGTCGGCGTCGGGCAGCAGCAGCGCGAACTCGTCGGGACCCGTGCGCGCGACGACGTCCTCGCGCCGGCTTGCGCCGCGGACGAGCCGCGCGCAGCGCGCGAGGACGCGGTCGGCGCTCGTGAAGCCGGACTCGGCCTGGATGTCGGCGAGCCGGTCGGGGCGCAGGAGCACGAGCGCCAGCGGGCGGTCGTGGCGCGTCGCACGGCGGACCTCCGTGACGAGCTGCTCGTGGAAGGGCTCGAGGGCGAGCAGCCCCGTCAGGGGGTCGGTGCGCCGCCGCAGCTCGCGCTCGAGCTCGGCGACCCGCCGGCGCAGGGCGTCGGCCTCCGCAGCCAGTCGCTCTCGCTCGCGCCGCGCACGCATGTCGTGTCAATCGGCACATCCTACGAACGTCCACATCCGCCGACCCCCCGGATGGACGAGTGATTCAGCCGTCCTCGAAGCGCTCGGCGCGCTGCTGCTCGCGCTCGCTCTCGGTCAGCGCGCCGACGAAGAGGAACACGAGCGCGACGCCCATGACGATCGACTGCTCGAGCGCCATGATGAGGCCCCCGACGGCCTGGTCGGTGCCGGGGGAGAGGCCCCAGTATCCGGGCTGGCGATCGTAGAAGTCATAGAGCGCGTCGGGCGCGAAGGCCAGCAGGATGCCGAGCAGGCCGACGAGCGCCTTCGTCGCGAGCATGTAGACGACCGGGCCCATCCCGCCCAGCCGCCTGCGCGACCGGATCGGCGACAGCAGATACCACCAGTACAGGCCGCCGGCCAAGCCGAACGTCAGGTGCTCGACGACGTGGACGACGGGGTGCTCGAGCGCCGCGTCGTAGAGCGCCGGCACGTGCCAGAACGCCATGAACGCGACGTACAGGACGATCGCGAAGACCGGGTGCGCGAGCGGGCCGGCCGCCTGCTCGAGGCGCATGAGCCGGCGCGTGAGCGGGCGCAGGATCACGCGCGTGAGGCCGAGCAGGACGAGGATCGGCGCGAGGTCGAGCAGCAGCAGGTGCTGGACCATGTGCATGAAGAAGAGCTGCTCGGCGAGGCGGTCGACCGGCGAGACGAGCGCGACGAGGACGAGCGCCATGCCGCCGAGGAAGCTCACGAGCCGGCCGGGGCTCGCCCCGACCTCGCGCCAGCGGCGCACGTAGATCACCGTGATCGCCGCGACGAGCACGAGCGCGCCGGGCTGCAGCGTCCACGCGGCGTCGGGAGAGGCGGCCAGCGGCAGGATGCGCGCGATTGTCGCATTCGGCGTGCCCGCCGTGACGGCTGTCGCGCCACGCTGTGATCCGATGCTCGAAGAGCTCATCGCGCTCGCCGTCCCGCCACGCTGCGTCGCGTGCCGCGCCCCCGCCGGCCGCGCGGGCGCGCTGCTGTGCGGCGCCTGCCGGCGCGCGCTGCCGTGGCTCGGTCCCGGCTGCTGCGAGCGCTGCGCGCTGCCGCTGCCCTGCGGCCGCTGCCCCGCGGCCCGCGCGTCCTTCGATCGCGCGTGGGCGCCCGTCGCCTACGAGGGCGTCGCGCGCGACGCGCTGCACGCCCTGAAGTTCGCCCGCGCGCGCGGCCTGGCGACCGTCATGGCCGCCCAGATCGCCGCGACCGCGCCGCCGGCCCTGCTGACGGGCGCGATCGTCGCCGTGCCCGCCCACCCCGGCCGCCGCCGCGCCCGCGGCTATGACCCGGCCGAGTTGCTCGCCCGCGCGCTCGCGCGCGCGACCGGGCTGCCGCTGCACCGCGGCCTGCGCCGAGCCGGCGGCGCGACGCGCCAGCTCGGGGCCACCCGCGACGTGCGCCGCGCGCCCGGTCGCCTCGCGATCCGGGCGACGCGCGCGGCCCCGCGCCAGGTCGTGCTCGTCGACGACGTCCACACGACGGGCGCGACGCTGCAGGCCGCCGCGACCGCGCTGCGCGGGGCCGGCGCGCAGCGCATCGCGGCCGTCACCTGGGCCCGCACGCTCTGACGCGACGAGCGGACGATCGTTCTGTTGACACGACCGGCGCCCGGCGTACCATCGGGACACGTACGTCGTTCTCATTACAGAGAGGACCCCGACATGCAGATCGAGGTCAAGGGCCGCAATGTCCCGATCAACGACGAGCTGCGAGAGCTCGTGGAGCGCAAGTTCCGCAAGGTCGCAGCCCAGGTCTCCGACCTGGCCCGCCTGGAGGTCGAGTTGCGCGAGGAGCGCAACCCCGCGATCGCCGAGAACCAGGTCGCGGAGGTCACCCTCTACCTCAAGGGCGTGACGCTGCGCGCGGAGTGCGAATCGCGTGAGTTGCCACACGCGATCCGGCTGTGCTCCGAGGAGCTCGCCCGCCAGGTCAAGCGCGACCGCGACAAGCGCCGCCGCCGGCGCGAGGCGCGCAGCGCCGGCCCCCAGCCGGCCGTGTAAAACCGGCTTCCGACGCGGCGGGCGGCCCCCGCCGCGTTGCTAGTCTCGACGCATGGCGATCCTCGACCGCGCCCTGCGCATGGGCGAAGCAAAGCAGTTCAAGCAGTTCGAGAAGCGCGTCGCCCGCATCAACGATTTCGAGCCCGAGCTCGAGCTCGAGTCCTCCGACGAGCTGCGGGCGCGCATGGACTCCCTGCGCGAGCAGGCGCGCAACGGCGCGAAGCTCGACGACCTGCTGCCCGAGACGTTCGCGATCGTGCGCGAGACCTCCAAGCGCGAGATGGGCATGCGCCATTTCGACGTCCAGATGATCGGCGGCATGGTCCTGCACTCGGGCGCCATCGCCGAGATGAAGACCGGCGAGGGCAAGACGCTCACCGCGACGCTCGCCGTCGTCCTGAACTCGCTGCCGGGCAACGGCCTGCACGTCGTGACCGTCAACGACTACCTCGCCCGCCGCGACGCCGACTGGATGAGCCCGATCTACCACGCGCTCGGCATGAAGGTCGGCGTCCTGCAGAACATGCAGAACTACGACGACAAGCAGATCGCCTACGCCGCCGACGTGACCTACGGGACGAACTCGGAGTTCGGCTTCGACTATCTGCGCGACAACATGGCGACCTCGCGCGAGGAGAAGGTCCAGCGCGGCCACCAGTTCGCGATCGTCGACGAGGTCGACAACATCCTCATCGACGAGGCGCGCACGCCGCTGATCATCTCCGGCCAGCCCGAGGCGGCCGCCGACCTCTACGTCCAGTTCGCGAAGCTCGCTCCGAAGATGGTCCCCGGCAAGAAGCCCGAGGGCATGGACCCGCGGATGAAGAAGGACTACGTCGCCGACTTCGACTACGAGTTCGAGGAGAAGCACAAGACCGTCTCGGTCACCGAGCAGGGCGTCGCGAAGGCCGAGAAGTTCCTCGGCATCTCGCACCTGTACCGCGCCGAGAACGGGCCGCTCGTCAACCACCTCCAGCAGGCCCTGAAGGCCGAGTCGCTCTACAAGCGCGACGTCGACTACGCCGTCATCGACGACCAGGTCATGATCATCGACGAGTTCACGGGCCGCATCCTCGAGGGGCGCCGCTGGTCGGAGGGGCTGCACCAGGCGATCGAGGCCAAGGAGGGCGTGCGCGTGCAGGAGGAGAGCCAGACGCTCGCGACGATCACGCTGCAGAACTACTTCCGCCTCTACCGCAAGCTCGGCGGCATGACCGGCACGGCCCTCACCGAGGCCACCGAGTTCATGAAGATCTACAAGCTGTCGGTCGTCGAGATCCCGACGAACCGCGCGATGGTCCGCCAGGACAACAACGATCAGGTCTACAAGACGAAGGCCGGCAAGTGGAGCGCCGTCGCGCGCGAGATCGCCGAGCGCCACGCGGCCGGCCAGCCGGTGCTCGTCGGCACCGTCTCCGTCGAGGTCTCCGAGCTGCTGTCGGGCGAGCTGACGAAGCGCGGCATCAAGCACACCGTCCTGAACGCCAAGCCCGAGTACGCCGAGCGCGAGGGCGAGATCGTCGCTGAGGCGGGGCAGCCGGGCGCCGTCACGATCGCGACGAACATGGCCGGCCGCGGCGTCGACATCAAGCTCGGCGGCAACCCCGAGCACCTCACGCAGCTCGAGCTCGCCAAGCTCGGCCTGCGCCCCGGCGACCCCGACTACGACGAGCGCTTCAAGGACGTCCTGCCCTCGATCGAGGAGCGCATCGCGGCCGACCGCGAGAAGGTCCTCGATGCCGGCGGCCTGTACATCGTGGGGACCGAGCGCCACGAGTCGCGGCGGATCGACAACCAGCTGCGCGGTCGCGCCGGCCGCCAGGGCGACCCCGGCGAGTCGCGCTTCTTCCTCTCCGCCGAGGACGACCTCGTGCGCCTCTTCGCGGGCGACCGGATCTACAAGATCCTCGATCGCCTGGGCACGGTCGACGAGGAGGGCAACGAGGAGCCGATCGAGGCCAGCATGCTCTCCAAGCAGATCGAGAAGGCGCAGAAGAAGGTCGAGGAGCAGAACTTCCTGCAGCGCAAGCGCGTGCTCGAGTACGACGACGTCATGAACGAGCAGCGCCGGATCATCTACAAGATCCGCGAGGAGGTCCTCGACGGCAAGGACATGAAGGCGCAGGTCCGCGACGAGATCCTCGGCGTCATCGAGCGCATCGTCGCGACCTACACGCCGACGGACTTCATCGAGGACTGGGACCTCGACGGCCTCTTCACGGCGCTCAACGACATCTTCCCGGTCGAGCTCGTCGCCGAGGACCTCTCGGCGCGCCACACCGACCGCGAGGAGCTCGTCCGCACGCTCGCCGACGACGCCCTGAAGCTCTACGACGAGCGCGAGGAGGAGTTCGGCACGGAATGGACGCGCTGGATGGAGGGCGCCGTCCTCCTGCAGGCGATCGACAAGCACTGGCGCGAGCACCTCTACGACATGGAGTACCTGCGCGAGGGCATCCACCTGCGCGGCTTCGCCCAGATCGAGCCGATCGTCGCCTACAAGAACGAGGCCTTCGACCTCTTCACCGAGCTGCTGCATCGCATCTGGGAGGAGGTGACGCTGCTGGTCTTCAACGTCGCGCCGTTCGTCGAGGAGGAGGAGGCGCCGCCGCCGCGCTACGAGCCGGGCGGCAGCTCCACGCGCGCGGGCAAGGTGTCGTACTCCAGCGGCTCGCAGGCGACCCCCAGCGCCCTCGCGATGGCGGCCGCCGGCGACGGCGGCTACGAGGACGGCGGGGAGTTCGTCGAGGAGCCGGCGCCGGTCCAGCAGCGCGTCCTCGACTCCGAGCAGCAGGTCGGACGCAACGACCCCTGCTGGTGCGGCTCGGGCAAGAAGTTCAAGCGCTGCCACGGCGCCTGAGCGGCGCAGGACCTCGAGGTCGCCCGTCCGTGTAGTGGACCCGTCCGGGCCGGGTTTGGCATCTGCGCGGGCGGGCCATCATCCTGTGGGGATGCAGCTCGTCGTGGACAACAGCACCGGCGGGGACGAGCAGCTCGCCGAGAGCCTCGCGCAGGGCCTGCGCGAGCGCGGCTTCACCGTGCAGATGCGCGAGCCGTCGCCGAGCTCGATGTTCGACACGTCGGTGCATCTCGTGTCGTCGGGGATCGTCGTGCGCGTTCAGGAGCGTCCCGGGCGATCGGAGCTCGGGACGATCACCGAGGTCGTGCGCTTCGCGCTGCGCAGCCATGCCGTGCCGCGCCGTCGCACGCGCGCCGTGCCGCTGACCCTCGGCGAGGGCGGGCGCGTGCTGACGTGGATCGACGCCGTCGACTAGTGGACGCAGCCATGACGCCCCGTACTCCCGGCGCAGACCACTAGCCGCGCCGCGGCGGGTCGATCTCGTTTCGGAAGGACTCGGCCGGGTGGACGGCCGCGCCGCGCGCGCGGGCCTGATCGGCGAGCACGCGGTCTGACGTCACGACGCGCAGCGCGCCCGGGTTCTCGGTGGCATCGATCCGGCGGACGATCTCGTGGTCGGCGGCGTTCGCGCCGCGCCGGGTGGCGTGCGCGACGTCGATGACCGACGAGCGGATCGGCGGGCGCGGCGGGCCCTCGAACATGACGGTCACGTCCTCGCCCTCGGCGGCGGCCCAGCGCTCGAGCTGGTCGACGAGCCGGACCATCGCCGCGTGCCGGTCGCGCCACCAGCCGTCCGGGCGCGAGCCGATGACGTTCATGCCGTCGACGATCCAGGGCATGTCCGCGCGGGCGGCGCTCAGATGCGCCGCAGGCGAGCGGCCAGGCGCGTCTTCGCGCCGAACGCGGCCTTCGCCGCGCGATCGCCCCGCGTCCCGTCCTCGGGCAGGAAGCCGATCTGGCGGGCGAACTGCATCTGGTCGAAGACGACGAAGTTCGAGACGACGGTGCCGTCGCGCACGACGAAATGGTCCATGCCGTCGACGGCGACCTGCCTGCCGCTCGCGGCGATCCCGAAGAGCGGCGCGCTGCTGTGGGTGCCGGTGAGATGCCAGTGCACGAAGACGTCGTCGCCCTGCTCGACGAGCGCGACGATCTCCATGTGGAAGTCGGGCACCGCGGCGAAGGTCTCCTCGAAGTACGTGGCGATCGCGTCCTCGCCGGTGAGCGTGCCCTGCGGAAAGCGCTCGACGGTGGCGTCGGTCCAGAAGGAGCGCAGCGGCGTGACGTCGTGGCCGTTGAGCACTTCGAACGCCCAGCGGACGAGGTCGCCGTTCGTCGCGCCCTTGGGCGGGGAGGCGGTCGTGGCCATGGGCGAAGGCTACTCCCGGGGCGGGTGCCGGTCACGCACTTCGACGCGGTTTCCTCAGAGACGCCGTTCGCCGGCGCCGGCAGAACCCGAGCGCGCGGGCAGCCCCGCGCGCACGTGCCCCGCGATCGCCTCCGCCGTCGCGGGCCGCAGGTCCGTGAACGTCCAGCGCCGACCCCCGTAGCGCGGCTGCACGCGCAACCGTGCCCGCGACCGCCGCGGCCACGCCGGCCCGTGTTCCGCCTGCTCGACGTCGCGAAACCGCAGCGAGCGCACGCGGTTGCCGACGGCGTCGTCGAGCAGCCACAGCAGGCGGCGGTCGGTGACGGCCAGCAGCGTGCTCGGGCTCGCCCAGGTCGCGGTCGGCGTCACGAGCTTCACGGCCTCGTCGCGCTCGAGCGCGTCGAGCAGCTCGCGCCCGAGCGCGCGCCGGATCGCATCGGGCAGCCAGCCGCCGGCAGCGGCGGACCCCGGCCCCGGCGCACCCGCAGGACGGACCGTCAGCCGCGAGCCCGGCCGCTGCGTGGACCGCAGCAGCTCCAGCGCGACGTTGAGCTCGATCATCCGCGCCGCGCCCTGCTCGCCGGCCCGATCGGGGTGCCACTGCTTGGCGAGCTCGCGGTAGGCCCGCGTCGCCTCATCGATCGAGGCGCTGTGATCGAGGCCGAGCACCGCGTGCGGATCCATCCCCACCATTGTGCCGAGCCCGGCGCTCTATGCTGGCCGTCATGGCCGCCACGCCGACGCCCGAGAGCACCCCGCAGCGCCTCGCGGCGATCCGCGCGCAGATGTCCCTGCTCGCGGACTACCTTTGACCCGGTCGCGCTGAGCGAACGGCTCGCCTCCCTCGAGGAGCAGATGTCGGCGCCGGGCTTCTGGGATGACCAGGAGGCCGCGGCGCGGGTCAGCGCCGAGCATGCGCGCGCGAACCGCCGCCTCGAGGAGTTCCGCGCGCTCGAGCGCGACGCCGAGGACCTCGAGAGCCTCGCCGAGATGGCCGAGGACGACGACGAGATCGCCGCCGAGCTCGAGGGCCAGCTCGCGCCCGTCGAGCAGCGACTGGCCGCGCTCGAGGAGCAGCGCCTGTTCTCCGGGCGCTACGACGCCGGCGACGCGCTCGTCACCGTCAACGCCGGCGCCGGCGGCACCGACGCGCAGGACTGGGCCGAGATGGTCCTGCGGATGGAGATGCGCTGGGCCGAGAAGCGCGGCTTCGGAGTCGAGCTGCTCGAGGCCACGGCGGGGGAGGAGGCGGGGATCAAGTCGGCGACCTTCCGTGTCGCGGGCGACAACGCCTACGGCCTGTACGGCGCCGAGAAGGGCGTGCACCGGCTCGTGCGCCTCAGCCCGTTCGACTCCGCCAACCGCCGCCAGACGTCGTTCGCCGGCGTCGAGGTCGCGCCGGTCATCGAGGACGCCGCCGAGGTCGAGATCGACGCCGACGACCTGCAGGTCGACACCTATCGCGCCTCCGGCGCCGGCGGCCAGCACGTCAACAAGACCGACTCCGCGGTGCGCATCACCCACCGCCCGAGCGGGATCGTCGTGCAGTGCCAGAACGAGCGCTCGCAGACGCAGAACCGCGAGACCGCGATGAAGGTCCTGCGCGGCAAGCTCGTCGAGCTCGAGGAGCGCAAGCGCCAGGAGGAGCTGGCACGCGAGAAGGGCGAGGCGCAGGACGTGAACTTCGGCTCGCAGATCCGCTCCTACGTCCTGCACCCGTACACGATGGTCAAGGACCACCGCACCGACCACGAGGTCGGCGACGCCAACCGCGTGCTCGAGGGCGACCTCGACGGCTTCGTCCGCGCCTACCTGCTCAAGAGCGCCTCCCGATGACCGGCGCCCCGTACACGATCGTGAACGTCAAGGAGGTCGAGGACATCGGCCCGAAGGTCGGCCTGTCGCCGAACCTCGAGGGCCGCTTCGCGCGCAAGCCGCTCGGGCTCGAGCAGTCCGGGCTCTCGTACTTCCGCCTGGCGCCGGGCTACCGCGAGCCCTACGGCCACCGTCACGCGACGCAGGAGGAGGTCTACGTCGTCGTCAGCGGCAGCATGCGGATGAAGCTCGACGACGACGTCGTCGAGCTCCAGACCTGGGACGCGATCCGCGTCGCGCCGCACGTCATCCGCTGCCACGAGGCCGGGCCCAACGGCGTCGAGATGCTCATCGTCGGCGCGCCGCAGGCCAAGCGCGACGGCGAGATCATCGCCGGCTGGTGGGAATAGAGGCTTCGGACGTCACGTGCGCAGCGCCGCCAGCCGCGCCAGCAGCTCATCCAGCGAGCGGACGACGAAGCCGCCCGAGAGCACGACGAACGCCTCGAGCTGGAGGTTGACCGTCATCCCGGGCTCGCCGCTGGCACGCAGGTCCGAGCGCACCGCGATGCACGGCAGCCCGAGGCCCGCCGCGAAGCCGACCTCCGACGCCGTGCCCGCGTCGACCTCCTGCCCGTCGAGCTGGGCGATGACGAGCTGCGAGCCGCGGATCGCCTCGGCGTTGCGCGCACCGACCGCGATCCCGAGCTCGTGCTCGCGGCCGTCCGTGCGGGCGGCGGCGAACTCCTCGGGCAGCGTCAGCGCCCACGGGTCGACCGGCTCGACGTGCGCGGCCAGCGCCGGCAGGTAGCGCCGCGCGTAGTACTCGCGCCCGGGCTCCGTGAAGCCGAGCGGGCTGGCGATGTAGGCGCGCGGGCGCGCGCCGCCGGCGAAGAGCGCGGCAAGGCGGACGGGATCGTCGTCCATCACGCCATCGTGATCGATTCGGGCCCCGGCAGCCGTCAGGTACCGTTCGATCGCGATGCGAGACGCGGGCCGGCATGCCGGGCGGGCGCTCCCGACCGCGGTGATCGTCGTGCTCCTGGTCCTCGCCGTCGCCGCTTGTGGCGACAGCGATCCGATCTTCGACGATCCGCAGAAGCCGGCGCGGACCCGGCCACCCGCGCATGACGCACAGAAGATCGCGTGGCTTGGCCGGCGTCATGGCGATCTCCGCTTTCACAGCGTCGATCGGCATGTGCGACCGCTGGTCCGCGTGAACTACGGCGAACCGACCCCGCCCGATCCCGGGAGCGGCGATACGTGGCACTTCGCGCTGACGGTGACGACCGCGCCGCGGCGGCCTCAAACCCGCCGGCGGCTGCAGCGATCGCTCGGCGCGGGCGTCCCGGCGAACCTCGGGATTCGCTACGGCTGCCGCCACTCCACGGGACCGATGCGCATCGCGATCCTCACCGCGACGAGGCGTTACGAGATTGCCGGCGGCGAGTGCTCAGCTCTCCTGCGCGCCAGCCGCGAGTTGCGGCTCGCATGAGCGCCACGGCGCTGCGGCTGGTAGTTCCTCGGCTGGGGCGACTTGCGCGCGACTGTCGTGCGCAAGTCGCCCCGCGCGTTCGCGCGGACGGCACGGCATTGGGTCATCATGCCGTTCGCCCGCTCGGGGCCCGCAGACGGCGACAGGCTCGACCGCCGATCAGCCGCGCTCGGCGCCGGCGGCGGCGAGCGCCAGCGGCTCGGCGCCGATGAGCCGCTCGAACGGCCCGACGACGAGCCACAGCGACTTCAGGCGCATCGCGGCGACGCGGTCGGTCGGCGCGACGCGGGCCTCGCTGACGATCGTGCTCGAGCCGTCGTCCTCGACCTGCACCCAGTGGGCGAACAGCACCCGCACCGTGCGCGGCTCGTTCCACGCGAGGAACGCCTCGGGCCCCTCGAGGCGCGGGTAGTCGCGGGCGACCGTCCAGATGCGCCCGACGAGCCCCGAGACGACGTGGCGCTCGCCGGCGTCGAGCACGGTGAACGGCTCCTCCGCGAGCATCCCGGCGAACGTCTGGTCGGGGCGCACGCCCGGGATGCGCCAGCGCACGAGGCGCCCGATCGTCCGCGTCTCGTCGAGGCGGACGGCCTTGGCGGCGGCCCACAGCGCCTCCGGATCGGCTCGCGACGTGCGCTCGTGGCACGTGCGGATCTGCGGGTCGGGCACCCAGCGGTCGAGGTCGGCGGACGTCATGGCCACCCGCCGCATCTTGACGACGGCACGACGCGTATCCTCCGGCGCACGTGACGCCTGACGCGCAGACGCTCGACCAGCTCGTCCTGCGAGCACTCGCCGAGGACGTCGGCGAAGCCGACGTGACAAGCCAGGCGACCGTTCCCGCCGGCGCGCGCGCGACGGCGACGATCACCCAGAAGGCCCCGGGCGTCGTCTTCGGCCTCGACGCCGCCGAGGCGACGTTCCTCGCGCTGGACCCCGATGCCCGCCTCGAGCGCCTCGCCGCCGAGGGCGAGTGGGCCGAGCCCCCCGCGCCGGTCCTGCGCGTGACCGGCGACGCCCGCGCCCTGCTGGCGGGCGAGCGGACGGCGCTGAACTTCCTCGGGCACCTCTCCGGCGTCGCGACGCTCACCGCGCGCTGCGTCCGGGAGATCGACGGCACCGGCGCCGCGATCCTCGACACGCGCAAGACGACGCCCGGCCTGCGCGCCCTCGAGAAGGCGGCCGTCGCCGCCGGCGGGGGCACGAACCACCGCGCGGGGCTCTACGACATGGTCCTCGTCAAGGAGAACCACGCCGCGCTGGCGGGCGGGATCGCGGCCGCGGTCGCCGCCGTCCGCGAGACGCACGCCGACTTCGAGCTCGAGGTCGAATGCCGCAGCGCGGAGGAGGTCGGCGAGGCGCTGGAGGCCGGCGCGACGCGCCTGCTGCTCGACAACATGAGCCCCGAGGAGCTGCGCGCGATCGTCGCGCAGGTCGGCGGCAGGGCGCGCCTGGAGGCCAGCGGCGGGGTGACGTTCGACACCCTCAGGAGCTACGCGGAGACCGGCGTAGACTGGATCTCGGTGGGCGCGCTGACGCACTCGGCACCCGCCCTCGACCTGTCCCTCACCCTGGAACCGCTGCCATGACGCTGCTTCAGCTCTACGACGTCCGCGAACTGCAGGCCGAGGTCCGCGCCCTCGCCAAGCAGCGCGACGCGGTCATCCTCGCCCACAACTACCAGCTGCCCGAGATCCAGGACGTCGCCGACTACGTCGGCGACTCGCTCGGCCTCTCCCAGCAGGCGGCCGCCTCCGACGCCGCCGTCATCGCCTTCTGCGGCGTGCACTTCATGGCCGAGACGGCCTCGGTCCTGTGCCCGGAGAAGACCGTCCTCATCCCCGACCTCGACGCCGGCTGCTCGCTCGCCGACGCGATCACCCCGGACCAGCTGCGCGCCTGGCAGGCCGAGCACCCCGGCGCGATCACCGTCATGTACGTCAACACGACCGCCGAGATCAAGGCGCTCACGGACTACTGCGTGACGTCCGCCAACGCCGTCGCCGTCGTCGAGCACATCCTGCGCGAGCACGGTCAGGACACCGAGATCCTCTTCGGCCCCGACATGTTCCTCGGCGCCTACGTCGAGCGCAGCATCGGCCGGCCGCTGCACGTCTGGGACGGCGAGTGCCACGTCCACGCCGGGATCCGCCCGCGCGACATCGAGCAGGTCCGCGCCGAGCATCCGGGCGCCGACTTCCTCATCCACCCCGAGTGCGGCTGCTCGACCTCGGTCATGGAGTACGCCGCCGCCGGCGACATCGACGGCGAGGGCGTCCATATGCTCTCCACCGGCGGGATGCTGCGCTACGCCGGGGCGGCGAAGCCCGGCGCGACGGCGATCGTCGCGACCGAGATCGGGATGCTGCACCCGTTGCGCGAGGCCGCGCCCGACACCGAGTTCATCGCCGCCAACGAGCGCGCGGCGTGCACGTACATGAAGATGATCACGCTGCCGAAGCTCCGCGACAGCCTGCGCGACCTCGTCCACGAGGTCAAGGTCCCGGCCGGGATCGCCGAGCGCGCGCGCGTGCCGATCGAGCGGATGGTCGCCATCTCGTGACATCGAGCCATTGCTCGACGATCGGCGGGGCAGGCTCATGAGCAGCCGCTCGCGATGACCCGCCTCATCGCGGCCGCGGCAATCGCGGCCGCCCTGCTCGGCGGCTGCGGGGGCGGCGACGACGGGCCCGACGTCCAGACGAAGGACAGCTACATCGCGCAGGCCGACGACGTCTGCGCGAAGCTCGCTCAGCGCTTCCAGGACGCGGGCGAGACCGATCCGCAGACGCCGGAGCAGATCGCCCAGTCCGCCGACGTGCTGGCGGACCTCTACGGCGACCTGCTCGGCGGCCTGCAGGACGTCCGGCCGCCCGCCGCCGCGGAGCCGCGGCGCGGCGCGGCGGCCTTCCTCGCCGGCGTGCGGCGCACGGACGGGCTGCTCGACGACCTGCAGGCGTCCGCCCAGCGCTTCGTCGACGCCTCCAACGGCCAGGACGCGCGCGAGCTCACCGCGGCCGGCAACGCCGTGCGCACCGCGCTGGACGCCTTCCGCGCCGAGCAGGCCGCGACCGACCGCCTCGCCCTGGAGTACGGCTTCGACGTCTGCAGCGGCCTGAACTAGTCGTCGCCGCTACCCGGCGGCGAGCATGTCGACGCCGTCGTCGACGGCCTCGCGCACGATCCGCATCCGCTGCACCCGGCGCTCGAGCTCGGCCGGGGTGTAGCAGTGCACGTCGGCGCGGGCGCCCATCTCGTCGGCGTCCCAGAGGCTGCCCGCCTGGTAGACGCGCTCGAGCCACGGCACGCCGTCGAAGGCGTCGGAGACGAGCACGACCACGAACTCCTGACCGCGCTCGCGCTGCGGCCCGAGCCCGCGCAGATCGGCGACGCGCGCCCCGCCGAGCAGCGCGCGGTCCAGCGGCCAGCGGCCGCTCACGCGGCTGACATAGCGCTCGAGCTCTCTGCGGTTGAGGGTCGTGAGGGGCCGATCACTCGAAGTCGTCGGCGCTGTGCGGGCCGACGCAGGCGACCGCGAGCGTATCGGCGACGTCCCTCGCGACCTCGGTGACCTCTTCGATCGTCACCGCGTCGAGGGCCGCGATCGCGCCGTCGGGGTCGATCTGCTCGCCGAAGACGATCGACTGCGCGGCGGCATACCGTGCGACGGCGTTCGTGTTCTCGAACGCCAGGACGCGTCGGCCGGCGGCGTAGGCGCGGGCGCGCTCGACCTCGGCGACCGTCGGGCCGTCGTCGCGCAGCTCGGCGACGATCTCGCGCATGCGCCGGTAGGCCTCGATGCACTTCGTCGAGTCCAGTCCCGCGCCGAGCTGCAGCAGCGGCACGTCGGCGTGGGCGTGCGAGACGCCGTAGACCGAGTAGGCGAGGCCGCGCTGCTCGCGGATCTCGTCGAAGAGGCGCGAGCTCATCGAGCCGCCGAGCAGCGTCGCGTAGATCGTCATCGCGGCACGCTGCGAGGGGCTGGAGACGTCGACCTGCGGGCGGTAGGACATCCGCAGGTGCGATTGGTTGGTATCGCGCTCCTCGACGATGATCTCCGGCGCGAACTCCGGCGCTGGCTCGAACGGCTCGGGCTCGGGGAGCGTCGGGAAGCGCTCGAAGAGCTCGGCGGTCAGGCCGTTGGCGGCGAGGTGATCGATGTTGCCGACGACGAACGCCCCGCCGCGCGCCCCGGACCAGCGGCGCTCGCGGAAGGCGACGATCGCGTCGCGCGTGAACGTCCGCAGGTGCTCCTCGGGGCCGAGGACCGGGCGGCCGAGCGGATGCTCGCCGAACGCCGCGCGGTCGATGAGCTGCTCGGCGACCGACGACGGCTCGTCCTTGTAGCGCTGGATCTCCTGGATGACGACGCCGCGCTCGCGGTCGAGCTCGTCCTGATCGATGTGCGGGCGCCCCGCGAAGTCGCTCAGGAGGTCGATCGCCTCCATGACCGCCTCGGCGCGCACGGTGATGTGGAAGGCGACGAGGTCGTGCGAGGTGTACGCGTTGAGCACGCCCCCGAGCCGCTCGGCGGTGTCGTTGACGTCGCGGTAGTGCGGGTACTTCTCGCCGCCCTTGAAGACGAGGTGCTCGAGGAAGTGGGCCATGCCGTTCTCCTCCGGGCGCTCGGTGCGCGCGCCGGCATCGAAGGCGACGAGGATCGTCACCGCGCGCGTTCCGCCGAGGGCGATGCGGTGCAGTGGCAGGCCATTGGCCAGCGTGGTGGAGGCGATCGTGGGCATCGCTGAACGGTAGCGACAGGCCGCTTCAGGGCTTCGGCGCGAGCACGCGCTCGAACCACACGCACGTGCCGTCGTCGCCGGCGACGCCCCAGCTGCTGCTCATCCGCGACAGCAGGACGAGGCCGTTGCCGCCGCCCTCCGCGCGCGGGAGCGGCACGTCCGGCGGCGTGAAGCCGGGCCCCTGGTCGCAGACCTCGACGCGCAGGACATCGGGCGCGATCGCCACATGGATCGTGATCGTCTCCCGCTCGCCGGCGCCGCCGTGGCGCACGGCGTTCGTCACGAGCTCGGAGACGAGCACGTTGACGTCGAGCAGCGTGAGCTCGTCGAGCCGCTCGGCGAGCAGCTCGGCGACCTCGTTGCGCACCCGGCCCGGGGCGTCCCGGCCGCCGGCGATCTCGATGCGGTGGGTCAGCACGATGTCCGCGCGCCACGCGTCGTGCATGAGCAGCCCGGCCGGCTCGGGACGTCCCGTCACCGGCTCGTACCGCCTTCGCCGCGAACGCCACCCGGGGCGGGGATGGTCGCGACCGTGACCGCGGCGCGCTGCACCGCGAGGACCGCCGTGTCGTCGGCCTGCGGACCGACCTCGAAGTCCGTCAGCGCGTCGTCGATGACGTCCACCGCGGACTGCGCGTCGGTGACGCCCGCGACCGTGCGCTGCAGGCGGTCCTCGCCGAAGCGGCCGTCGGCGCCGACGGCGTCGAAGACGCCGTCGGTATAGAGGACGAGGACGTCGCCGGGCTCGAGCTCGACGGTCGTGCGGCTCCAGTCGTCGATGTCGTGGGCGCCGAGCATCGGCGAGAAGCCGCCGACCATCCGTGCCTGCCCGCCGCGGACGAGCAGCGGCAGGGGATGGCCGGCGCAGATGATGTCGGCCGTCGCTCGACCGTCCTCGTCCTCGCGCAGGAGCATCGCGGCGACCGAGCACAGCGACATCTGCTCCTGGGCGCGCAGCTCGGCGTTGAGCCGCGCGACCGCGGCCAGGGGGTCGTCGAGCAGCTGTGCGGCGGTGCGCAGCGTGTAGCGGGCGAGGCCCGTGAGCGAGGCGGCCTCGGCGCCGCGGCCGGCGACGTCGCCGACGATCGTCAGCCAGCCCTCGCGGACGGCGAAGGCGTCGTAGAAGTCGCCGCCGACCCAGTTCTCGTCGCCGGCCGGGCGATAGAGCGTCGCGAGCTGCCAGCCGGGCATGTGGGGCAGGCGGCCCGGCAGCAGCGCCGCCTGCAGCGTGCGGGCGATGTGCGAGCGCTCCTTGTAGAGGCGCGTGTTCGCCACCGCGGCGCCGGCGCGGCGCGCGAGCTCCTGGGCGAGCTCGACGTCGGCGTCGCTGAAGCGGCGCGGCGTCTCGGCGCTCGCGAGCGTCAGGACGCCGACGTTCGTGCCGGCGGCGACCATCGGGACGAGGATCCCCGCACGCAGCCCGACGCTGCGCAGGAGCGCGGCGTGCTCCTCGTCCACGGCGACCGCGTCGATCGTCTCGTCGGTGACCTCGTTGACGACCTGCGGGACGCCGTCGCGCATGACCTGTGCGCTGCCGCTCAGGGCGTCGGCGCGCGTCGGGTAGCGCTCGCCGATGCGGCGGGCGACGGCGACCTTGTCGGGATCCACGTGCGCGACGGCGACGGACCGCAGGTAGCCGTGGCCGTCGGGCAGGCTCACCGCGCACCAGTCCGCGAGCTGCGGGACCGCCATCTCGGCGACCTGCTGGAGCGTGTGCTCGTAGTTCAGCGAGGACGTCAGCATCTCGCCGGCGCGGGCGAGCAGGCGCTGGGTCATCTCCGCGCGCTTGACCTCGGTGATGTCCTCGATGACGTTGACGACGAGCTTGACGATGCCGTCGTGGTCATGGACGCCCGACGCCTTCGTCATGCGCCACGACTCCACGCCGGTCCTGCGGTCGATCGCGCGCACGACGAGCGGCTCGGGAACCTCGCCGGCGAGGACCTTGCGGCCGGGGATGTCCTCCAGGCGCAGCGGCGAGCCGTCCTCGGTCGTCGTGTCGAAGCGAGCCACGACCTCCTCGACGGGCGTCGCCAGCAGCTCCTGCGGGGACTCGAAGCCGAGCATCTCGGCAGCCGCCTCGTTGGCGTAGATCAGCGCCCCCTCGGTGTGCTGGACGGTCACCGCCTCGGCGAGCGTCGACAGCGCGGCGGTGAGCTGCGCCTCGATCGTCTCGAGCTCGGAGTACAGCCCCGCGTTGTCGAGCGCGAGCGCCGCGCGGCCGGCGAGGACCCTCGCGAACTCGAGGTCCTGGGCGTCGTACACGCGCCCCGAGCGCGTCGCCGTGATGAGCGTCAGCGAGCCGAGGCGGCGCCCCCGCGCGCGCAGCGGGACGATGACGGCCGAGGTCACGCCGAGCGCGCGCAGCCCCGCGAGATCGACCTCGTCGGTCGAGATCTGCCGCAGGACCGAGGCGTCGATCCGCGCCAGCAGCCGCGGCTCCTCGGGATCGCCCAGCCGGTCAAGCGTCGAGGGCGGGCGCGCGGCGATCAGCTCCGCCGCCTCGTCACCGAGCCAGTCGTCGACGCGGACGGCGAGCCGCTGCAGTTCGCCCTGGCGCATCGCGTCGACGATGCAGATGTCGGCGATCGCCGGCACGACGATCTCGTTGAGCGCCTCGACGGTGTCCGTGAGGCTCAGCGTCCCGTCCGCGATCTCGGCGACGGCCGCGAGGATCGCGAAGCGCTCGCGGTCGCGGCCGGCGCGCATGCGGTCGCGGGTCGCCAGCAGCGCGAGGAGGCTGACCGACGAGACGAGCACGACCCGGTAGATGTAGATCGCGTCGCCGAAGTTGTCGTGCCAGGTCGCGCTCAGCAGGACGACGAAGACGGAGACCGCACCGACGATCGCGACCTCCCGCGGCGTGCCGAAGAGCGTCGTCAGCAGCGGGGCGACGAGGACGAACCCGACGACCGCGGTGGCCGGCTGCGCCCACAGGTCGATCGTGGTCAGCACCGCGACGATCGCCAGTCCGGGGACGATTGCGAGCGCGCGCGTGCTGCCCACAGGCAACCTGCGCCTGTCCGCCGGGGACGTCGTCACGTCGCAGATGATACGAGGCCGCCGGCTCGCTCAGGCCGGCGCGCGACGCGGATGCCTCGGCGGCGTTCATGCGCGCGCACGTGGAGCGCAGCGCGCTGGTCGTCCGGTGCGCGCGTGGGGGAGGCGCCGGCGCGGATGTTCGAGGCGGGTCGACGAAGCGATCCACCCGAACCGCCCCCGGCGCCCCGACTTCGCCGCCGGCGCGACTTCCTCTTCAGTGATGCAGTTGCAGCCCGCCACGAGCGCCGCGAAGCCCACCGCAACCCTTGACTCCATCGCCTGTTGCAGGGATATCGGGCCAGACCCCGACGGTTTGCAAGACCGCGTGCGATGGGCGCCGCAGCGCTTCCCGCACGCTAGGTTCCGGAACAGATGCCCGCTCCTGAGCGACATACTCGTCCGCGCCATCTGCCCGCCGCGCGCCGTCGCGCGCAGGGCCAGCCGGTGGCTCCGCCGGCCCGTTCGGCGGACCTCCCGCCCGACGCTCGCAACGTCATCGAGTTCCGCAACGTCTGCATGCACTACCCCGCCGGCGACATCGGCCTCGACGGCGCGACGTTCAACGTTCGCCGCGGCGAGTTCGTCTTCGTCGTCGGCTCCACCGGGTCGGGCAAGTCGACGATCATGCGCCTGCTCATCAAGGAGCGCGAGGCGACGTCCGGCTCGATCCGCGTCGCCGGGCGCGACCTCAAGGAGATCGACCGCGGCAAGGTCCCGTACTACCGCCGCAACATCGGCGTCGTCTTCCAGGACTTCAAGCTCCTGCCCAACCGGACGGTCTACGACAACGTCGCCTACGCGCTGTCGGCCACGGGCGCGTCGCGCAAGGAGATCCGCTCCAAGGTCCCCGACGTCCTGCGGCTCACCGGGCTGTCGACGAAGCTCCACAACTTCCCCGACCAGCTCTCCGGCGGCGAGCAGCAGCGCGTCTCGGTCGCCCGCGCGTTCGTCAACCACCCGCCGCTGCTGCTGGCCGACGAGCCGACCGGTAACCTCGACCCGCACACCTCGCTGGGGATCATGCAGCTGCTCTACCGGATCTACCGCGCGGGGACGACGGTGCTCGTCGCGACGCACGACAGCCACATGGTCGACCGCATGCGCCGCCGCGTCATCGAGCTGCAGGGCGGCCTCATCGTCCGCGACGAGGCCAGCGGCCTCTACGCCCAGCGCGAGCAGACGACCGACGAGTTCTCCGACATGCTCGGCGACGCCTACTACGACGACGGCCGCCGCTTCGACGCCCAGCCGCCGCCGCGACGCCACGAGCCTCAGCCGCCCCGCCACGACCCGTCGCCCGGCGGCTGGCGCATCCCCTGATGCGGGTCTCCTTCTTCCTGCGCGAGGCCACCCGCTCGCTGAAGCGCAACGCCGTCCCGTCGTTCGCGGCGATGGCGTCGGTGCTCGTGACGATGCTCGTGCTCGGCGTGTTCATCCCGATGGTCCAGGCGACGACCGGCGCCGCCAACGAGGTGCGCGGCAAGGTCCTCGTCGACGTCTTCCTCAAGACGAGCGCGACCGACGCCGACGTCGAGCGCGTCCGCCGCGTCCTGACGCAGGACACCTCACACGTCGGCAACGTCACATACGTCTCCAAGGCCGAGGCCTACGCGAAGGAGAAGCGCCAGAACCCCGAGGCCTACGAGCTCCTGGGCTCCAACCCGCTGCCCGACACCTTCCGCGTCGCGCCCGACAAGCCGGGCAACGTCGGCAAGCTCCGTGACGCGCTCGCGCCCGTGACGCCCAGCGGCGAGCGCACGGTCGCCGATCCGGCGATCGACGAGGTCAAGAACCGCCGCGACGAGACGACGAAGATCCTCTCCGCGACGCGCGTCGTGAAGCTCAGCATGGCGCTGCTGGCCGCGCTGCTCATCCTCGCCTCGATCCTGCTGATCTCCAACACCGTGCGGCTCTCGCTCTTCGCCCGCCGGCGCGAGGTCGAGGTCATGAAGCTCGTCGGCGCGACGGACTGGTTCATCCGCTGGCCGTTCGTCATCGAGGGGATCATCGTCGGCGCGCTCGGCGGCGCGATGGCGATCCTCCTGCTGCTCGTCGGCAAGATCGCCTTCATCGACCCGCTCAAGCACGACTTCTCGCTCATCGCCGCTCCCGAGACGATCAACTTCGGCGTGCTCATCATCGTGCTGCTGCTCGCGAGCGTCGCGGTCTCGGCGGCCGGCTCCGGGCTCTCGCTGCGCCGCTTCCTTCGCGTCTGACGCGCCTTCGTGGCAGACTGCCCGGCGTGTCGTCGGCAAGTCGCGGAGGGCGGGTGTGGATCGTTGCGATCGCGTGCGCGATCGCGGGCGGAGTGCTCGCCGCGCCCGCCTCGGCCGCGACCCCGCCCGGAGCGACGATCACGCCGGACGCGAACTTCACCGGCTCGGTGAGCTGGACGGGCACGGTGAACGTCGGCTCCGAGACGCTGCTCGCCGACGAGGGCGCCAACTGCTTCGGCGCCGACCGCAAGCCGAACCCGGCCTCCGGCTGCGACGTCTTCGCGCTCGACGTCAACACGACCGAGGCCTTCTACAAGGACCATCCGGGCGCCGTCTCGATCAACGCCAACGGCTTCGGGATCGCCGACCTCGACCTCTACGTCTACCGGCGCAACGCCGACGGCACGCGCGGCGACTTCGTCATCGGCGACGGCCAGATCCTCGGCTCCGAGGAGAACGCCTCGATCGACAAGGCCAGCGGGCTGTACTACGTCGTGCTGACCCCGTACACGACCGTCGGCCCGCAGAACTACGGCGCGAGCGCGACGCTCATCACGCGCCAGGGGCCGAACCTCGCAGAGGCCGAGCGCAACGCTCCCAAGGGCGTGCCGAACGTCCGTGCCTCGCGCGACCGCTTCACGTCGCACTCCGAGCCGACGATCGCGATGGACCCGCTGGACCACGACCACCTCATGGCCGGCTCGAAGATGTACGAGAACAACGACAAGTACCTCTTCAAGATCGGAACCTACGAGTCCCGCGACGGCGGGCGCACGTGGGAGGACCAGGGCCAGCTGCCCGGCTACTGCCAGGCGCCGGGCCAGTGCGATCCGGGCAACGAGGCCGCCTACCGCACGACGTCGGACGTCACGATCGACTTCGACGACGAGGGCAACGCGTACGCCAACGTCCTCGACGCGCCGGGCGGCACCGCCGCCTTCCAGGGCTTCAACATGACGCTGCACACGAAGAAGCCCGGTCAGCCGTGGAGCCAGCCGACCGTCGTGCACGACAACCGCGTCAATGCCCTCACGACGCGGCTGTTCCTCGACGACAAGAACTGGATCGCCGTCGACAACCACACCGATGTCGACGGCGGGCCGAACAACCCGCGCGACGGCAAGATCGGGACGATGTACATCTGCTGGAGCTTCGACGGCACCGGCGCGGTGCCGCTGCAGCAGATCGTCGTCATGCGCTCGCTGGACGGCGGCAAGACGTGGGGCGGGCTCACGCCGGGCGACAACATCCCCTTCCCGCTGAGCCAGAAGACGCTGATCTCCGGCATCGGGTGCCACATCTCGGTCGGCCCCAAGGGCGAGGTCTACGCGACCTGGTACGACAACCAGCTCAACGCGCTCATGCAGGCGAAGTCCACCAACCGCGGCGCGCTGTGGACCCCGGCCGCGCCGATCGCCGGCATCGCGGGCGTGAACTCCGCGTTCGCGGGCGAGTCCTTCCGCAACCTCTCGCTGCCGACCACCGCCGTCGACGCGCAGGGCACCGTCTACGTCGTCGCCTCCTCGCTGAACGCGGCCGGCAACCCGCTGCTGCCGAACGTCTTCGCCCTCGGCCAGGCGATCAAGCAGGAGGGGATCGGGATCCCGGAGCTTGCGGAGCTCCTGACGTCCAAGGACGCCAACAACATCTCGGGCAAGGACTACAAGGCCGGCGGCGACGGGCTCGGCCCGATGTCGGGAGCCGACATCGTGCTCTTCAAGTCGACGAACGGCGGGCGCACGTACACGGGACCCGTGCGCGTCAACCAGGACCCGCGCAACGGCGACGCCGACCAGTTCCAGCCCTGGATGGCGGTGACGCCCTCCGGCCAGGTCAACGTCATGTTCTTCGACCGCCGCAACGACCCGTCCAACTACTTCATCGACACGTGGCTCGCGCGCTCGGAGGACGGCGGGCGGACGTTCACCGATCGCCGCGTGTCGCAGCGGATGTGGGACCCCGCGGTCAACGCGCCGACCTCGGTGTCGGGCAAGTTCATCGGCGACTACCAGGGGCTCGTCGCCGACGACGAGGTCGCGATCCCGTTCTGGAACGACACGCAGCTCAACAACCTTCCGCCGACCGACAAGGAGTTCTCGCCCTACCAGGAGGTCTTCTCCGCTCGCGTGCCGCAGGGCGAGGTCGAGACCCCGGCCGCGAAGACGAGCTGCTTCGGGCGCAAGCTGAACATCGGCACGCGCTCGATCGGCGGCCTGTCGGTGCGCTCGACGCGCGAGCTCGTCGGCCGTCGCTTCGGAGCGCCGGCGCGCACGGCGCGCGGCGTGCTGCGCTACTGCGTCAGGGGCGGAGGAAGCGTCCTCGCGGCGTTCAACGCGCGCGGGCGGCTGAGCTTCGTCGCGACGACCGCGAAGGGCCACCGGCGCCTGAAGATCGGCCGCGGCAGCAGCGCCAAGGCGCTCTCCAAGCGGTTCGGCAAGCGCCTGCGCCGCAGCGGGATCGCCGGCGTCAGGCGCGTCTCGAGCGGCTCGTCACGGCAGCTGCTGTTCGGCGTGCGGGGCGGGAAGGTCAACTTCGTCGCCATCGCCGACACCGCGCTGCTGCGCAACCGCAAGGCGCTTCGCACCCAGCTGCGGCGCGCCGCCCTCGTCCGCGCGCGCTAGCTCTCGCGCGACGAGCTCGCGCATCCGCTCGCACGCGCGCCGTGCGAAGCGCTGCTGCCGGCGGCGCCCGACGAGGCGAAACCCGAACCGGAGGATCGGGTTCCGCACCCGCGCCCGGCGCGAGACGACGTGGACGCGGAACTCCACGGCGCCGTCATCGAGCCATTTCCACACGAGCCAGTCCATCTGCCCGCGCTCGACGTGCCCCTCGAGCGTGCCGTAGCTCCAGCCCCAGACGCGCACGCGGCGGCCGTCGACGGTGCGCGTCTCGTCGGTGACCGTCCCGACCCGGCAGCCGAAGTGCAGGCGCAGCGGGCCGAATCGCACCTGCAGCAGCATGTTGCGGTTCGCCAGCCCGCCCGCCGGATCGAAGACCGCGCGCACGATCGACGGGTCGGCGAAGGCGTACTCGGACATGAGCCCCCGTGCGATCTCGAAGCTCCCGCCGGCGGCCGGCTCGCCGGGCGGCTCGCCGGGCAGCGGCTCGCGGTAGTCGTCGATGTTCCAGCCGCGCTCGGGGGTCGCGGCCGCAAGCTCGCGAGGATCGAAGTTCAGCGACCGGCCGGCGAGCTGCGCGAGGGCGCGCCGCGCGCGCGGCGTCGCCGCCAGGCGCTCATCCAGCACGCGCGAGCTCCGCCTCGTCCACGCGCTTCGTCGTGATCGCGACGCGGCCGTCGCGGCGCCCGCCGGACATCTCGATGAGCTCCTCGAGGACCGACGTCCACATGTGCAGCTGAACCTCCTTGTTGATCGGCAGGCGATCGAAGAGGAGGTTCGACACGCGGTCGCCGCCGCGGGCCCACGCCTCGATCCGGATCTCGAGCCGGCCCGGCGCGAGATCGACGGCCTCGAAGCGGATGCGCCCGGCCTCGAGATGGCCCTCGAGGGTCACGAAGCCAAAGCGCGTCGGTTCGACCTCCACCGTGCGCACCGGCCCATCCCAGGGGCCCGGCATCCGGATGGTGAACTCGTCGCCGACGCGCAGCGCGCCCTCCTCGCCCTCGAGCTTCACGAAGCTCGCCAGCGCCGACGGCGAGGCGCTGTTGGGCTCGCATGCGAAGGCCGTGATGAGCCCCTCGGCGCTGCGCTCGGCGTCGCGCACGCGCGCGACGTAGCTGCGGTGCATCAGCGGCCCATAGCCGTCCTCGATGCCCTGGTGCTCGGTGCGATCGGTGCCGGGCGGCAGCGGCGGCGGGACGTCGTCGGGCACGGACCCGGGCTCCTCGACGCGCTGCATCGGCGTCGTGCGCCAGAGGTAGTCCCAGCCCGTCTTGAAGACGCCGAGCGGCCAGCGGGCGGCGGTCGTGACGCGGCGGGAGAGCGGGAGCTTGGGCATCGAGCGGTGCTTACCCGCTGGTTGGGCATCGACACCCCGGGGAAGGAGGGCACGACAATGGTCACCAGGACGATCCAGTCGACCGGGCTTCGCAGCGAGCACCTCTACGCGATGTCGCTCGGCACCATCGGGCTGTGCATCACGCTGTGGATCCGCGCCAAGACCGTCGATCAGGACGAGCGCGGCAACGCCGAGCGGCGGGCGCTGTTCGTCGGCCTGTGGCCCCCGACGATCTGGCTCATCGGCGACACGCTGCGCCGCGAGGAGCGCCGCCCGCGCTTCTGGCGCTGAGTCGCAGCCGGCGGGCGATCAATACCGTGTAGGCAGCGTGCCCCGCCGCCTGCCCTCGCTGACGATCCTCCTGGTCGTCGTCATGCCGCTCCTGCTCGTGCTCGGGATCTGGCTCGGCGGCCACCCGCGCTGGTTGCCCGAGCCGATCGCCGACGCGATCGTCGGCAATGAGGGCCGCCGCGTGACGCTGGACGCCCTGGACATCCTCGAGGACCGTTACTACCGCAGGATCCCGGTCGGCGAGCTGTCCGACGCGGCGCTCTCCGGCGCCGTCAGGCACTTGAACGATCGCTTCTCGGCGTATCTGTCGGCGCGGGACTACCACGTGTTCCAGGAGTCGCTCGACAACGCCTTCGAGGGCATCGGCACCGCGATCCGCGGCGTCGCGCGGGGCCTGCGGATCGAGACGGTCTACGAGGGCTCGCCGGCCGAGAAGGCCGGGCTGCGGGCCGGCGACATCATCGTCAGCGCCGACGGCCGCCGCCTCGCCGGCCGCTCGGAGGCGGCCGCGACCGCGCTCATCAAGGGCCGCGCGGGGACGAAGGTCAAGCTCGGGATCCGGCGCGACGACGCGACGTTCACGAAGACCGTCACGCGCGAGAAGATCTCGATCCCCGTCGTGCGGTCGCGGATCGCCAACGCCGGCGGGCAGCGCGCGGCGTACGTCGCGCTGTCGACGTTCGGGCCCCGGACGGCGCACGTGCAGGTCGCAGACGCGATCCGGCGCCTGAAGCGCCGCGGGGCGAAGGGGGTCGTTCTCGACCTGCGCGCCAACGGCGGCGGCCTCGTCACCGAGGCCCAGGAGGTGGCGAGCATGTTCCTGAAGGACGGCGTCATCGTCACGACGCGCGGCCGCGCGGTGAAGGAGCAGACGCTGCGCGCCCTCGGGTCGCCGATCGCGGGCGAGCTGCCGACCGTCGTCCTCGTCGACCGCGGCACCGCATCGGCGTCGGAGATCGTCGCCGGCGCCCTGCAGGACCGCAAGCGCGCGACGCTCGTCGGGACACGGACCTTCGGCAAGGGCGTCTTCCAGGAGATCCTGCCGCTCGACAACGGCGGTGCGCTGGACATCACCGTCGGCCAGTACTTCCTGCCCAGCGGGCGCAACCTCGGCGGGCCCGGCACGAGCCCCGGCAGCGGGATCAGGCCCGACGTGCAGGCGCGCGACGACCCGGACACGAAGGTCGACGAGGCGCTGAAGCGGGCGCTGGCCGTGCTCGCCGGAAAGCTGTAGCCCGATGGCACGCCCGCCCGCCGGGCGCGGCGGCAAGCCGGCCCCGCGCAAGCCTCGCGAGCAGCGCAAGCCTCGCGAGCAGCGCGGGGGCGTGCCGGCGGCGGGCGAGGGCATCGTCGCGGTGGTCGCCACGCGCGGGCGCTTCCTCGTCGCCGAGCCGTTCTTCGAGCGCGGCGGGCGGATGGTGCTCGATCGCGACGCACGAGCGAAGCCCGGCGACCTCGTGCTCGTGCGACCTTCGAGCCGCAGCGGCGGGCACGCACGGCTCGTCCGCCCGCTCGGGCGGCCCGACGTCGCCTCCGATGTCCTCGAGGCGCTCATGCTCGACCGCGGTCTGCGCAGGCGCTTCGATCCGGCCGTCGAGCGCGCCGCGCGCAAGGCACGCGACGCCGGTCCCGATCCCGAGATCGCGCGCCAGGACCTCACCGACCTGCCGACGTTCACGATCGACCCCGCCACCGCGCGCGACTTCGACGACGCGATCTCCGCGGCCCGCCGCGACGACGGCACGACGCGCGTCTGGGTGCACATCGCCGACGTCAGCGCCTACGTCGCGCCCGGCTCGCTCGTCGACCGCGAGGCCGCGCGCCGCGGCACGAGCGTCTACGTCCCCGGCCGCGTCGAGCCGATGCTGCCCGAGGCGCTGTCCAACGACGCCTGCTCGCTCGTCCCCGGCGAGGCGCGCGCGGCGGTCACCGCGCAGATGGACTTCGACGGCGACGAGGTCGTGCGCGCGGCGTTCTTCCGCTCGACGATCCGCTCGGACGCGCGGCTGGACTACGACGAGGTCGACCGGGTGTTCGCGGAGGAGGAGCCCGCGCGCGAGCCGTGGGGCGAGCCGCTGCGGCACGCGCGAGCGGTCGCCACCGCGCTGCACGAGCGCCGCCTGCGCCAGGACGCGCTCGAGCTCGAGACGAGCGAGCCGGAGTTCAGCTTCGACGTCGGCGGGCACGTCGCCGAGTCGCGCCCGAGCGCCCAGACCGAGTCCCACCGCCTCATCGAGCACCTCATGATCGCCTGCAACGAGCAGGTCGCGCGGCTGCTGGACGGCCGTAAGGTCCCGACGCTCTACCGCGTCCACGAGCGACCCGACGGCGAGAGCGCGCTGCGGCTCGTCGAGCAGCTGCACTCGCTCGGCGTGCCGACGCCGCCGGTGCGCGAGCACATGACGCCCATGCAGGCCGCCGAGACGATCGCCGCCTGCTCGCGATCGGTCGCGCGCCACGTGCTGCGCACGGGCCACGGCCGCGACGCGCTGACGTTCCTCGTCCTGCGCTCGCTCAAGCAGGCGTACTACAGCCCGAAGAACCTCGGCCACGCGGGCCTGGACCTCACGCACTACTCGCACTTCACGTCGCCGATCCGCCGCTATCCGGACCTCGTCGCCCACCGCTCGCTGCTCGGCGCGATCAACGCCGGCGAACAGCAGCCGCGGGGCTCCGACCTCGAGGAGCTCGGGTCGTGGTCCAGCGCCCGCGAGCGCGACGCGATGTCGATCGAGCGCCTCGCCGACCGCGTCACGCGCGCGTTCCTGCTCGAGCGCGAGCTCTTCGAGGAGGGCTGGAACCGCGAGTTCGACGGCGAGGTCACCGGGCTCATCGGCGCCGGCGCGTTCGTGCGCTTCGGCGATGGGCACGAGGGGCTGCTGCCGGTGCGGCGCCTGCGCGGCGACTGGTGGGAGCTCAACGAGTTCGGCACGATGCTCGTCGGCGAGCGCACGGGCGAGACGATCTCGCTCGGCCAGCCGATGCGCGTGAGGGTCGAGCGCGTGGAGACCGCGCGCGGGCGAGTGGACCTCGTGCCTGCCGCCGACGCGCCGGGATGACACCCGGCGCGCGGGCGATGTTCATCCATTTCGCTTCCGGGTAGTTCTACGGGGGAGTCGAGGATGGGCAGACGACCAGCCCCGGCTCCGCCGCACCCGCGAGAAGCGCGACGGGGGTGATCCCCACGTCGCGCGGCCGTCGGAACATGGGACGTGTTAACCGAGGGACGGGGCGGCAGATGAGCCAGCTTTCAGTAACACCGCAGCGGGCGGACCTGCCCGAGGAGGATTGCGCCGAGGAGGTCCTGAACCGGCGCGGCAGGACCGATCGCATGCTTTTCGCGCGGCGCGACGCCGGTGACCCGCGCGCCCGCGACGAGCTCGTGGCGCGATTCCTGCCGCTCGCGCGCTCGCTGGCGCGGCGCTACGAGCACTCCGGGGAGCCGTTCGAGGACCTCATGCAGGTCGCGTCGATCGCGCTCGTCAAGGCCGTCGACCGCTACGACCCGAAGCGTGGCTTCGCGTTCTCGAGCTTCGCCGTGCCGACGATCGTCGGGGAGCTCAAGCGCCATTTCCGCGACCGGACGTGGACCGTGCGACCGCCGCGCGCGGTGCAGGAGCTCGCGCTGCGCGTCGAGGGCGCGGCGTCACGGCTGTGGCAGCAGCTCGACCGGGCGCCGACGGTGGCGGAGATCGCCGAGGCGCTCGGCTGCCGCGACGAGGAGGTCATGGAGGCGATGCAGGCCCGCGGTGCCCGCGGCGCGCTGTCGCTGCAGGCGCCGGCCGGCGGTCGCGACGAGGACTTCGAGCTCGGCGACACGTTCGGGATCAGCGAGACCGGCTACGAGCTCGCGGAGCTGCGCGCCGAGCTCGACTCATTGCTGACCGGCATCACGCCGCGCGCGCGCACGGTGCTGCGACTGCGCTTCGAGCACGACCTCACGCAGGCGGAGATCGGCCTGCGGCTCGGCGTCAGCCAGATGCAGGTCTCGCGGATCATCCGCCAGGCGCTCGAGCAGCTTCGCGCCGTCGCCGAGGAGCGTGAGGAGCTGCCGGTCGCCGTCCGCTGAGCTGACGGCGTCGAAGGACCACCGACCGTCCCGTCGCGACGACGTAAGAACCCGGCGCCTCGCGACGCAGACCACCGTGATGGGACAACCTCCGTCGCCCCCTGCAGATCCTGCGCCCCGCTTTGCGGTGTGGCGGCGCCGGCGCCTGGAGGCCGCCGGCTTCGAGATGCGCCTCGCGGCCGAGCTGGCGAGCGAGCCCGCGGTCGACCTGCACGAGCTGCTCGTGCTGCTCGACCGCGGTTGCGCGCCCGAGCTTGCCGCGCGCATCGTCGCACCGCTGGATCGGGGCGCGGCGTGATCCTCGGCGGGGCCTCCGGCGATACCGTCCCCGCCGTGACGCGCGACCCCGTGCCGACCACCGCAGGCGCGGACACGATGGATGCCGCGTCGCGGCGCTGGATCGACGACCTCACGAGCGACGGCCACACCCGCGACGCCGCCATCGCGCGGCTGCACGAGCTGCTCCTGCGCGCCGCGCGCTACGAGGTCTCGCGGCGGCGGCTCGGGCTGTCCTACCTGCGCGGCGGAGACCACGACGACCTCGCCAACCAGGCCGCCGACGACGCGCTCGTGGCGGTCCTCGCCAAGCTCGACGGCTTTCGCGGCGACAGCCGCTTCACGACCTGGGCGTACAAGTTCGCGCTCTACGAGGCGGCGGTGAAGCTCCGCCGCCGCGCCTGGCAGGACCGCGAGCTGCCGCTGGAGCCCGACGGCTGGTCGGTCATCGCCTCACGCCTGGACTCGCCGTCCGACCATGCCGCCGAGAGCGAGCTGCTCGGCGCGCTGCAGGTCGCGATCGCCGATGCGCTGACCGCGCACCAGCGCGAGGTGCTCGTCGCGATCACGCTCAACGGCGTGCCGATCGACGTGCTCGCCGAGCGGCTGAACACGACGCGCGGCGCGCTCTACAAGACGCTGCACGACGCGCGCCGCAAGCTGCGCGCGCGCCTCGCCACAGATGGTCTCGACGTCTCCGACATGGAAGGTGACGGCACATGAGCGAGTCCGCCGCCGATCGCCGCCGGCTCATCGCGTCCCTGCTCGGGCCCGCCGGCCCGGAGATCACCTGCGAGCAGTGCTTCGAGCAGCTCGACCGCTACGTCGACCTCGAGGTCGCGCGGGCGGATGCCGACGCCGCGGTCCCCGGGATGCGCGCGCACCTCGCCGGCTGCCCGGCATGCAGCGACGACCACGCGAGCCTGCTCGAGTTCGTCGCCGCCTCCGACGCGCCGGCGTAACACCGCGTCCCTCGCGGACGCCAAGAGAGCATGGTCGAGCTCACCTTCCTCATCCTGCTCAGCCGCCTGCACCACTGGCTCGCGCTCCCGCGGCGCCTCATGAACCGGCTCGCCGATCGCGTCGTCCCGCTCGGCGGCCGGCAGCGACCATCTACGCTCCGTGCTGCCATGGCGAAGTCCAAGAAGCGCAAGGTCGCCCCCGGCGACGTCGCGTCCAACCGCTACGCGAGCTACCGCTTCGAGCTGCTCGAGCGGCTGGAGTGCGGCATCGCGCTGCAGGGGACCGAGGTCAAGGCGCTGCGCGACGGCGGGGCGCAGCTCAAGGACGGCTACGCCCTCGTCCGCGACGGCGAGCTGTGGCTGCACAACGTCCACATCCCGCCCTACGGCCCGGCGGCGCGCGAGAACCACGAGCCCGAGCGCGACCGCCGGCTGCTCGCCCATCGCCGCCAGATCGACAGGCTGGCCTCGCAGATCAAGGAGAAGGGGCTGACGCTCGTCCCGACGCGCGTGTACTTCAACGACGGCCGCGCGAAGGTCGAGATCGCGCTCGCGAAGGGCAAGGACCGCTTCGACAAGCGCGAGTCGATCAAGGAGCGCGAGACCAAGCGCGACATGGATCGCGCGCTGCGCGACGTCAACCGCTGAGCCGCGCCGGCCCGGTCGCCCGCGGCGCGCGGGGGTGCCGCGCCGCGGGCTCGTGACCGGGGAGGAGGCTCAGCGCACGGCCGCCGCGGGCCGGGCGCGCCACCAGGCGAGGCCGCCGGCGAACGTCGCCAGCAGCCCGAGGCTCGCCGACGCGATGATCACGACGACGCCGTTGTCCAGCGCCGACAGCGACGGCTGCACGCAGCCGCCGCTCGTGATGACCGCCGACACGACCGCCGTCACGACCGCGCCGCCGACCTGAAACGACATGTTGACGAGCCCGGAGGCGAGGCCCTGCTCGTGGTCGGCCACGCCTGCCGTCGCCTGGATGTTCAGGGCCGGGAACCCGATCGCGAAGCCGACGCCCGCGAGCAGCACGGGCGGCAGGATCGCCACGGCGTAGGTCGGCGAGCCGCCGACGCCCAGCGACGAGGTCGAGATGCCGAGGTCCTCGCCGATCGACGGCAGCGCGACGCCGATCATCGAGATGTCGAGGCCGTCGAGCAGCACGACGCCGCAGAGGACGATGAGCAGCGACCAGGCGCGGGTGTCCCAGCGCTCGCCGGTGATGTGCGGAGATGCGGGGAGCTGGGCCGTGTCGCTGAGCCAGAGCGCGCTGTCGCGGCTCGTCGCCCGGTTGGAGAAGGAAGGCCTCGTCGAGCGCTGCATGTGCGAGCTCGACCGCCGCGGGATCTACGCCAGCCTCACCGTCGCCGGCCGCGAGCGCTTCGAGCGGGCGCTGCCGACCAGCGCGAGGTGCTCGCGCGAACGCTCGCTACGTGATCTCGCGCTGGCGCGTCGCCAGCATCCCGGCGATGCCGAGCACCACGACGTAGGCGCCGAGGACGAGCCCGCCGTCGGTCTGGCTCAGCAGCGTCGTGTCCGCTCCCGGCGTGCCGTTGAGCGCGAGCAGCGACTCGCCGGGGAAGTACTGGCCGACGTCGCTGCCGATGAACAGCGCGGCCGTGCCGGCGAGCAGGAAGATCACCATCCCGGTGACGACGGTGAGGATCTGGTTGCGCAGCAGCGCTCCCAGCGCGACCCCGAAGAGGCACCCGAGCACGAGGCCGACGCCGACGCCGATGTAGACGTTCACCGCCTTGTCGGAATCGACCTCGACCCCGCGGTTGGAGAGGATCGAGAGACCGAGGCCGGCGTTGACGGCGATGTACAGCAGCGCGCCGACGACGCCGACGACGAGGCCGACGAGGAGCTTCGCCGCGATGACGCGCTCGCGCTTGGGCGTCACGACGAACGTCGAGTTCGCCGTCCCGTGGCGGAACTCGTTCGTCGACAGCAGCGCGCCGAGCGTGAACATGAAGACGATCGCCAGGTGCGTGCCGATGATGAGCGTCGCGACGTCGCGCTTGCGCAGGTCGTCGACGTCGCCGAGCGAGGTCAGCAGCCCCGCCGCGAGCCCCTCGATGAGGATCATCGCGCCGAGCAGCGCCCACGTCGTGCGCACGGAGACGAGCTTCAGCCACTCGGACTTCAGGACGTTCAACGGACGTTCCCGCTCTCGCCCGTGAGCTCGAGGAAGCGATCCTCGAGCGTCGAGAGCTCGTGCGTGAGCTCGAAGATCGGGATGCCGTGCTCGGCCGCGATCGTCCCGATCTGCTCGAGCGAGGCGTGCTGCACGAGCATCGCGTCCGGCCGCCCGTCGATCGCGACCGACGCGCCGTGCTCCTCGAGCAGCTCGCGCAGCTCGTCGACGCGCGGCGAGCGCACGAGCGCCGGCCGGCGGTCGCCGCGGATGAGGTCGGCCAGCGTGCCCTGCATGACGAGCCGGCCGGCGCCGATGACGACGACGCTGTCGACCGTCTGCTCGACCTCGGACAGGACGTGGCTGGAGATCAGCACCGCGCGCCCCTCTGCCGCCAGCGAGACGAGGATGTCGCGCAGCCAGCGCATGCCCTGCGGGTCGAGGCCGTTGGCGGGCTCGTCGAGCATGAGGATCTTCGGGTCCCCGAGCAGCGCCGCGGCGAGCGCCAGGCGCTGGCGCATGCCCATCGAGTAGCCCTTGACGCGGCGGTCGCGCGCGGGCGTCAGCTCGGTCATGTCGAGGACCTCGTCGACGCGGCTGTTGGGCAGGCCCGCGGCGGCGGCGAGCGTCCGCAGGTGCCCGCGGCCCGAGCGCCCGGGGTGGACGTCCTTGGCATCCAGCGACGCCCCGACCGCCCGCACCGGGTTGCGCAGCTCGCCGAACGGCTTGCCCATGACGAGCGCCCTGCCGCTCGTCGGCCTGATGAGGCCCAGCAGCGCCCGCAGCGTCGTTGACTTGCCCGAGCCATTGGGCCCGAGGAAGCCGGTGACGCGGCCGGCCTCGACGGTGAACGAGAGATCGTCGACCGCCAGCGTCTCCCCGTAGCGCTTGACCAGGCGCTCGACCGTGATCTCAGCCATCGCTCACGAGGGGATGCTGCGCTCGACGTGGGTCAGCCCCATGCCCACGGCGCAGACGACGATGAGCCCGATGTAGACGCCGAGGATCGCCAGGCGGTGCGACGGCTTCACGCGGTAGTACGCGGCGACCTCGTCGCCGCCCGCCTTGCGCGCCTTCCAGCGCTTGTAGGTCTCATAGACCGCCAGCAGGAGGATGAGGACGATGATCGGGTTCGGGAACGCGAACGTCAGCAGCGCCATCGCGAAGAGCCCGACGAACCACATCCACGGCGACAGCGCGGCCATCGCGCGGCCGCCGTCGAGCGGCACGACGGGCAGGAGGTTGAAGAGGTTGAGGAAGAGGCCCGTGAAGATCAGGGCGTACCAGAAGTCGTCGCCCGTCGAGATCGCGAGCGGCAGCAGCGCCAGCGCCCCGATCGTGCCGAGCACGGGGCCGGCGAGCCCGACGCGCGCCTCCGCCGTCGCGTCGTCGCCGAGCGATTTCGCCATGACCGCGGCGCCGAGGAAGGGGATGAACATCGGCGCGCTGGCCTCGATCCCCTCGCGGCGCAGCTGGATGACGTGGCCCATCTCGTGGACGAGCAGCAGCAGGACGAAGCCGACCGCGAACTTCCAGCCCCAGATGAGGCTGTAGGCCGCGATCGAGACGAGCATCGTGCCGGAGGTCGTCAGGACCTTCGCCTTCGGCAGCAGCAGGAGCGCCGCCTTGCCGAACTTCAGCAGCAGCGCGCCGGCGACGAGCAGGAGGCTCAGGCTGCGCCGCCACCAGGGGCGCTCCTCCTCGGGCGGCGCCGCGATCGCCGGCGCGGGCGCCGTGGACGGCTCCGGCTCGGCGGGCGGGGGTCCCTCGGCAGGGATCGGAGGCGTGGGCCAGTGCTGGCTCATCGCCACATTGTGACAACGCTGGCTGGGGAAACGCTAAACAGGCGGACAGGTCTACGAGGCGCGGGCCAGCGCGTCGTTCGCCGCCGCCTCGGCCTCCTCGAGCTGCGTCTCGACGAGGTCCAGGCCGCTGTCCCAGAAGCCGGGGTCGGCGAGATCGATCCCGACGATCGCGCCGAGCTCCTCGGGGCTCTTCGAGCCGCCCGCGCGCAGGAGCTCGAGATACGCCGGAACGAACGCCTCGCCTTCGTCGACGTAGCGCTTGTAGATCGACAGCGCGAGCAGCTGCCCGTAGGCGTACGCGTAGACGTAGCCGGGCGTCGAGATGAAGTGCGGCACGTAGGACCACCACGAGCGATAGCCGTCGGTGAGCTCGACGCTGTCGCCGAGCATCTCCTCCTGGGATTGCGCCCACAGCTCGTTGAAGCGCTCGACCGCGAGCTCGCCCTCCTCGCGGCGCGCCGTGTGGACGAGCTCCTCGAAGCGGTTCATCGCCGTCTGGCGGAAGACCGTCGCGATCGAGCCCTCGATCGACTCGGCCAGCAGCGACAGCCGCGACTCCGGCGTCGCGGCCTCGTCGAGCAGGCGGCGGAAGACGAGCGTCTCGCCGAACACCGAGGCGGTCTCGGCGAGCGTCAGCGGCGTGTGCTGCTCGAGCACCCCGCGCGGGCGGGCGAGCTCGGCATGCAGGCCGTGGCCCATCTCGTGGGCGAGGATCAGCACGTCGCGGCGCTTGGCCGTGTAGTTCAGCATGAGGTAGGGGTGCTCGGAGGGCACCGTGTAGGCCGCGAAGGCGCCGCCGCGCTTGGCCGGCCGCGGCGGGGCGTCGATGCGGTTGTCGTCGAAGAACGCCCGCGCGGGATCGCCGAGCTCGGGCGTGAACTCGGAGTACGACGCGAGGACGAGCTCCTTGGCGTCCTCCCAGTCCACCGGGACGTCGTCGTGGGTGACGGCGGCGATGCGGTCGTAGTCGGCGAGCTTGTCGAGGCCGAGCAGCTGCGCCTTGAGGCGGTACCAGCGGCGGGCGAGCTCGTAGCGGTTGCGCACGGCCGTCAGCAGCGCCTGGACGGACTCGTCGGAGGCCTCGTTGGAGAGGTTGCGGGCGGCCAGCCAGTTGGGGTAGTTGCGCAGCCGGTCGTCGGTCGCCTTGTCGGCGAGCAGCGTGTTGAAGATGTAGCCGCGCGTGCGCAGGCCGGGCGTCAGCGCGGCCGTCACGGCCTCCGCCGTGCCGCGGCGCACGTCGCGGTCGGGCGACATGAGCTGGGCGAGCGCGCTGTCGAGCGAGACCGGCTCCTCGCCGCCGGGCAGCGCGACGGTGATCGCCGAGACCTGCTCGCTGAAGAGCCGCGACCAGGCCGCGCTGCCGCTGACGGTCTTCTCGGCGAGGATCTTCTCCTCGGGCTCTGAGAGCAGGTGCGGGCGGTAGCGGCGCGCGGCGCGCAGGAAGTGGCGCGCGGTGTCCAGGCCCTCGGCGGCGAGCAGCTCCTCGGCGCGGTCGTCCTCCAGCGCCGCCCACTCGAGCTCGAAGAAGATGAGCTTCGTCTCGATCTGCGTGCCGGCCTCCTGCACGCGGGCGAGCAGTGCGCCGAGCGCGGGGTCGGCGGTGTCGATGCTGAAGCGCAGCATCGCGTAGTTGCCTGCGCGCGAGGCGAGCTCGGAGATCTCCTGCAGCTCGGCGACGGCGGCGGCGAAGCTCGGCGGGTCGAGCTCGGCGATGCGCCCGGCGTAGCTGTCGGCGAAGGCCTGCGCGCGCTGCGAGGCCTCTGCGAGGAGGCGGTCGGCGCCGGCGTCGTCCTCGCCGTGGACGAGCGGTGAGAGGTCCCAGGAAACGTCTTGCACGGTCATGCTCCAAGACTAATTCACGCAGAATGCGGGGTTCGTGCGGAATGCCGCTTGCGTGCGATCGGGGGCGTGGATTACGGTCGTCGTGCGACGCGGAACTGAAGCCGCAAAGAGCGAGGCCACCGAGGTGTGAGGCCGCGCCACCCAGACGCAGGGGCGCCTCTTCGGAGTGCGACCCAGCAGAGGGTTCCTCAAGCGGCCTCGGAACCGCGTCGCACTTGTTAATCCCGGCCGGTCGCGGGATTAGCTCGCGCCGGAGGCGGGCAGCCGCCCTCGGGATGTCTGCCTATCCCGGCTCCTCTTCACGGTCCTCCAAGCGCGCCCCGCGCGGCAGCGGCGTGGACCTCCCGACACTGCTGGCGACCGCCGCCGCGTCCGCCGGCGCGGCCTACGCGTGCTCGAAGCTCTGGCCGCCGGGCACGCTCGCGTCGGCCGCGTTCACGCCCGTACTCGTGGCGATCCTCAAGGAGGCGATCATGCGCCCGACGGAGGCCGTGACGCGCGCGGTCCCGGTGCGCGGCGTCGTCCGCAGCGCGCCGCCGCCCGGCGGGGAGCCCGCGCCCGCGGAGCCGGCGCTCGAGCGCGTCCCGCGACAGGGCGAGGTCGGCGGCAGCTCCGCCGCCGCCGATGCCCGGCGCTGGAAGCTCGCGATCGTCACCGGCCTGCTCGGCTTCGTCCTGGCCGTCTGCGTCCTGACCGTCCCCGAGCTCGTCGCCGGCCAGTCGGCCTCCGGCGGCGGGCGCAGCACGACGCTCTTCGGCGGCGACAAGGAGCGCAACCAGAACGGGACGCAGACGCAGACGACGACGATCGAGCAGCACACGGTCACCGTGCAGTCGCGCACGGTCCTCGTCCCGCCGGCCAGGACGACGACGGTCCCGGCGGTGACCCAGACCGTCACGGCGCCGCCGCCGGCGACGACGCAGCCGCCGACGGTCACCGAGCCGCCGGTCGTCCAGCCCCCCGGATGATCCTGGGTAGACTGAAGCGGCACCGACACGGGGACGACATGGCTTCGACGTGGTCGAATTCGTGCCGGTGGTTGCGAGCCGAGGTGTCAGGAGGCCTCGTAAAACACCTGACAAAACCATACGTGCGGACTCTCACGAGCTCGCCCTCGCTGCCTAGCTCAAACTAGGCGAGTGAGGTTCTGGCCCCCGCCTGCCGACCGTGGGGATCGCCGGAATCAGATGTCGGCTCATCCGGGGAGGTCCGCTCCCGCCGAACCGGAGAAATTTCAGGGAGCTGGCCCTCAGGAACCCCGCCGGCGAGGCGACCTGAGAGCGAGATCAGAGCGCCGGATACGCTCGTAGACACCACCGCCACGCGATCGCGGACGCGGGTTCGATTCCCGCCGTCTCCACTATTCGAACGTGAGCCGAACCCGGGCAAGAGCATTCCCGGCGTTCGCTTCCGTCCTCGTCCTTCCTGGACGAACAGCGGCTGTCATACATGGTACGTTCCATGTATGACAATGTTGAGCTTTCGTGTGCCCGACGATGAGGCCGCCGAGGTCCAGCGTTGGGCCGACGCACTCGGTGTCGATCGCTCGGAGCTCCTGCGCGACGCCCTGCACCGTCACCTCGTTGCTCTCGGAGGCGAGCACGATGCCGACGCTTGGGCGAGAGTGCCGCTGGACTCGCGTGAGCGGTCGTTGTCCGAGGTGGCCGACTGGGGTCCTGCCGAGGAATGGGCGGATTGGGAACATGCAGCGCGGTGAGATCTGGTTCGCAGCGACGCCCGGAGGCGACCGCCCGGTGCTCGTCCTGACGCGCGATCCGGTCGCCGATCGAGTCGGGTCAGTCGTCGTGGCCGCGCTCACGCGGACCCGACGCGGACTCGTCTCGGAGCTCGTGTTGACGGCGGCTGAGGACGGGGTGCCGTCGGATTGCGTCGTCAACTTCGACAACGTCCACGCGCTTCCGCGAGACACCTTCCGGCGGCGCGTCGCCGGCCTCTCGCCACCGCGGATGGCTCAGGCGTGCCGCACCCTGCGAAACGCCATGGGCTGCTGACCACGTCTCCACTCCACCGTAGGAGGGCACCGTGAGCAACCCCGACGACAACAAGCAGAGCGCCATGGCGTTCTACGACCTGATGTTCAACGACTGCAGGCCGCGCGAGGCCATCGAGCGCTACGCCGGCGCCGAGTACCGCCAGCACAACCCGGAGGTCGCCGACGGCAAGGAGGCGTTCGTCGACTACTTCGAGCGGATGGCCGCCGAGTACCCCGGCAAGCGCGTCGAGTTCAAGCGCGCGATCGCCGAGGGCGACCTCGTCGTCCTGCACTGCCATCAGACGTGGCCGGGCGACGCGGACTACGCCGGCATCGACATCTTCCGCTGCGACGAGCACGGCAAGGTCGTCGAGCACTGGGACGTCCTGCAGGTCGTGCCGGGCGAGTCGGCGAACGACAACGGGATGTTTTAGTGGTCCCTCCGGTACATCCTCGCACGCGTGGATCGGTCGCTGATCACCGGCTGGCGGCGTCCTCGATCGGGCATGGCCCGGAGGGCCACCTCCCTCACCGCGTCCTTGCCAGCCGGCGCCAGCAACCGCCCAACCGCACAAGGACTTACCGGAGGAACCACTAGCGCGCGCTTGCGGGTAGGCCGCCCGGATGCCCGAGCCGTTCGAGCAGGGACGCTTCGAGGACCTTCCGGCGCGCCCGCGCGTCCCGCACCCCTACTACGAGGCCGACACCGAGGACGTCCTCGTCGCGTCGCGGCCGTTCGGGAGCGTTCGCGTCCACGTCGCCTCCTACGGGCGCGCCGACGCGCCGCCGCTGCTGCTCGTCCACGGGCTCATGACGACGAGCTACTCGTGGCGCTACCTGTTCTCCGCCCTCGGCGACCGCTTCCGGCTCATCGCGCCCGACCTGCCGGGCAGCGGGCGCAGCGACCCGGTGCCCGACCGCCCGCAGACGATCGCGGCGCTCGCGACCTTCGTCGGCGAGTTGCAGGAGGCCCTCGGGATCGCCGGCTGTCGCACCGTCGGCAACTCGCTCGGCGGCCTCGTCTGCCTGCGCCGCGCGCTCGACGCGCCGGCGAGCTTCGAGCGCCTGCTCGCGATCCATCCGCCCGGCGTCGTCGAGCCGCGCCTCGTCGCGCTGCATGCCGCGCTGAAGGTGCCGGGGGTGGGCGCCGTGTTGCAGCGCGTCATCCGCCACGACCCGCTGCGCTGGGCGCACCACAACGTCCACTACCGCGACGAGAGCCTGAAGTCGCTGGAGGAGGCCCATGAGTACGGCGACCCGCTCGCGACCGCGGCCGGCGCCCGCGCGTTCGTCCGGACGCTGAAGGACGCGCTGGACCCGGGAGCGCTGCACCGCTTCGACCGCGCGCTCGCGCGACGCCGCGACGCCGGCGAGCCGTTTCCCGTCGCCCTCATGCTCGTCTACGCGCGCGAGGACCCCACGGTGCCGCCGTCGGTCGGGCCCAAGCTCCACGAGCTCATCCCGGGCGCCGGCTTCCGCTGGCTGCAGGACAGCTCGCACTTCGCGCAGGTCGACAGCCCGGACCGGATCGCGGCGCTCGTCGCCGAGTTCCTCTAGCCGGCTCGCGCCTTCGACCACTCCTGCTTGTGCACGCGCTTGGCGGCCTGGTAGTCGGCCAGCGCCTGCGGCGAGTCGACGTCGCCGAGCGTCGGATGCCACGGCACGAGCTCCTGCGCGGCCTGGACCCCGAAGCGCTTCGCCAGGACGCCGCCCAGCGCCTTGATCTTCATCTCGCCGAAGCCGGGCAGCGCGGCGAGGTTCGCGCGCAGCTCGCCGGCGTCGGCGGCATCGGTCCAGACGCGCGCGGCGTCGCCGTCGTAGCGCTCCTGGATGTGGACGGCGAGGTCGTGGACGCGCTGGGCCATCGCGCCGGGAAAGCGATGGATCGCGGGGCGCTCGCGGAAGACCGGCTCGAGGTCGGCGCCGGCGATCGTCGCGGCGTCGAGCGCGCCGAGGCGCTCGCGCAGGGCGAGCGGCCCGGCGAACGCCTTCTGGACGGTGACCTGCTGGTCGAGGACGAAGCCGACGAGCAGCGCCATCGGGTCGGTGGCGATGAGCGCGTTGGCCTCCTCTGACGCGGTGAAGTGCAGCTGCTCGGGCATGCCGGCGATCGTATCCCGCCGCGGCCGTCAGGTCCTACGATGTGGCGCACCCGCCCCACGCTTCCAGGAGGACTCACGCCCATGACCGAGGTGCTCGTCGGAACGAAGAAGGGGCTGTTCGTCCTGGAGGGAGATCCCGCCGCCGGCGAGGAGTTCGAGCTCAGCGCGCGGGCGTTCGCGGGCGAGCCGGTCGAATACGCGATGCGCCACCCGCGCAGCGGCCGCTACATCGCGGCGGTCACGTCGGCCTGGCACGGCCCGAAGATCTTCACGGCCGACGACCCCAGCGGGGAGTGGGAGCAGGCCAAGGGCGTCGAGCTTCCGGAGGGCAGCGACCAGGCGCTCGTGCGCATCTGGGTCATCGAGGCAGGAGAGGGCGAGGACCCGACGCTCTACGCCGGCGGCGATCCGGGCGTGCTCTTCGAGAGCACCGACGGCGGCGCGAGCTGGGCGCTCAACCGCGCGCTGTGGGAGGAGCCGTCACGCCCGAAGTGGCAGCCCGGCGGCGGCGGGCTGTGCCTGCACTCGATCGTGCCGTGGCCCGGCGACCCCGACCGCCTCGCGATCGCGGTGTCGGCCGCGGGCGTCTGGCTCACCGAGGATCGCGGTCAGAGCTGGCACCGCGGCAGCGGCGCCGGCATCGTCGCCGGCTACATCCCCGACGACGCGCGCGAGGGCGCGGTCGATCTCTGCATCCACCACATGGAGCGCCCGCCGAAGCAGCCCGATCGGCTCTTCATGCAGTTCCACGGGGGCGTCTACCGCTCCGAGGACGCCGGCGACACGTGGGAGAACATCGGCGGGGGCCTCCCGGCCGACTTCGGCTTCCCGCTGGCGATCGACCCGGCCGACCCCGACAGCGCGTTCGTCATCCCCCTCGTCGCCGACACCGATCGCGTCACCCCCGAGGGTCGCGTCCGGGTCTACGAGACCCGGGACGCGGGCGCGAGCTGGACCGCCCGCGGCGATGGCCTGCCGCAGCGCAACGCCTACCTCACGGTGCTGCGCCAGGCCTTCGACCAGGCCTCCGAGGGCGAGACGCTCGAGCTGTACTTCGGCGCGACGTCCGGCGACGTCTACGGGACCGGCGACGCCGGCGCGACGTGGTTCACCGTCGCCGCGAGCCTGCCGCCGGTCAGCAGCGTCGTCGCCGTGGGCCAGAGGTAGGGTCAGCGCCGATGTCGGCCTGGACGAGGCTCATCGTCCGCCACCGCAGGAAGGTGCTGGCCGTCTGGCTCGTGCTCTTCCTCGCCGGCGGGTTCGCCGCGTCGAACCTCGGTGACCTCCTCAGCAACCGCTTCAGCGTCCCGGGCTCCGACGCCGAGCGCGGGCTCGACCTCCTGAAGGACCGCTTCGACGAGCGCGGCGACGGCGCCTTCACGCTCGTCGTGCAGACCGACAGGCCCGTCGCGCGCACCGCCGCCGTCCGCGCGCAGGTCGCTGCCGCCGCGGCGCGCGCCGCGCGGGCGGTCCCCGGCGCCCGGCCGGGGCCGGTGCTCGTCTCCGCGCCGGACGTCGCGTACGTCCAGATCAACACGCCGTTCGAGAACGCCGACGCCGCGAAGAAGACGCCGGACATGCGCGCGGCGCTGCCCGCGGTGCCCGGCGCGAAGACGTACCTCACCGGCTTTCCGGCGATCAACAACGACACGCAGAAGCTCTACAACGAGGACCTCGCCCGCGGCGAGTCGATCGCCATCCCGATCGCGCTGCTCGTCCTCGCGTTCATGTTCGGGACGCTCGTCGCGATCGGCATCCCGCTCGCCTTCGCGCTCGTGACGATCCCCTCGACGCTCGGCGCCGTCTGGATCGTCGCCCACTTCATGGACATGGCGATCTACGTCACGAACATCGTGACGCTCATCGGCTTCGCGATCGCGGTGGACTACTCGATGCTCGTCGTCTTCCGCTTCCGCGAGGAGCTGGCCAAGCAGGACGACGTCGACGACGCGCTCGTCACGACGATGCGCACCGCCGGCCGCGCGACGATGTTCTCGGGCGCGGTCGTCGCGATCGGCCTGGCGCTGCTCGTCTTCATGCCGCTGCCGTTCATGCAGTCGATGGGCGTCGGAGGGCTGCTCGTGCCGCTGTTCTCGATCGCGGCGGCCGCGACGTTCCTGCCGGCGCTGCTGCGGGTCACCGGCCACCGGATCAACCGGCTGCGCGTCGTCCCCCGGCGCGTGCTGGCCGCCCGCGCCGACGGCCGGCCCGGCTTCTGGACGCGGCTGTCGCGCTCGATCATGCGCCGGCCGGTGCTCTACCTCGTGGCATCGAGCGCGCTCATGCTCGGCCTGGCGTTCCCGGCGCTCGACCTCGAGCTCACCGGCGGCGACAACCGCGGGATCCCGCTGACGACGGAGTCCACGCAGGGGCTCGCGCTGCTGCAGCGCACGCTCGGCCCCGGCGCGCTGGCGCCGCACCAGATCGCGGTCGACACGGGCCGGCCCGGCGGCGCGCTGGCGCCCGAGACGATCGCCGCGCAGCGGCGGCTCGTCGCCGAGCTGCGCTCCGACCCGCAGGTCCTGCCGCGCACGCTTCAGGCGCCGGTCCTGGTCGGCGACCTGCGCGCGGCGCAGCGGGCGAACCTCGTCGACGCCGAGCGCCGGGTGCTGCAGATCCGCGTCGCCGGCAAGGGCGACGCCGGGACCCCCGACGCGATGGACCTCGTCGAGCGCATGCGCGACCGCTACGTGCCCGCCGCTCGCTTCCCGAGCTCCGACGACGTCATCGTCACCGGCGCGCCCGCCTTCGGCGTCGACTTCATCGACGCGGCCTACGGCGCGTTCCCGTGGCTCATCCTCGCGGTCCTCGTCCTGTCCTACCTCCTGCTGCTGCGGGCGTTCCGGTCGGTCGTGCTGCCGGCCAAGGCGGTCGTCATGAACCTCCTGTCGGTCGCCGCGACCTACGGCGTGCTCGTGCTCGTCTTCCAGCAGGGCCTGCACGACTCGATCGGCCTGCAGGGCTCAGAGCAGATCGAGGCGTGGATCCCGATCTTCCTCTTCGCGATGCTCTTCGGCCTCTCGATGGACTACGAGGTCTTCCTGCTGTCGCGCATGCGCGAGGAGTGGGACCGCAGCCACGACAACGAGCTCGCGGTCTCCAGCGGCCTCGAGCACACCGGCCGGATCATCACCGCCGCGGCGCTCATCATGATCGCGGCCTTCGCGGGCTTCACCGCGGGGTCGTTCGTCGGGCTGCAGGAGTTCGGGCTCGGGCTGTCGGTCGCGATCGCGCTCGATGCGACGATCGTGCGCGCGCTGCTCGTCCCGGCGCTCATGAAGCTCCTCGGCGACTGGAACTGGTACCTGCCCGACGGCATCCGCAAGGTCCTGCGCCTGTCGCCGCCACAACCGGCGACCGAGCGCCGCTAGGCGCAGATCCGGCGCGCCAGCGCGGTGAGGACGTCGGCGCAGCGCCCGACGCTCTCGAGCTCGGCGTATTCCTCGATCGCGTGCGCGCCGGCCCCGCCCGGCCCGTAGACGACCGTCGGGATGCCGGCCGCCGCCGTCAGCGCGGCATCCATCCACGGGTGGTCGCCGACGACCGCCGGCGGCTCGCCGAGCGTCTCGGCCGCCGCCGCCAGCAGCTCCGTGACGACCGGCGCCCGCGGATCGACCTCGAACGGCTCGCGCGACAGCGTGACGCGCAGCTCGGTCTCCACGCGCGGATCCGCCCGGGCCGCGAGCGCCGCGAGCCCCGCAAGCTCGCGTTCGACGTCCGCGACCGTCTCACCCGGCAGCGTGCGGCGCTCGAGCGACAGCACGCAGCGCGCCGGGTAGCTCGACATCTCCTGGCCGCCGTCGATGAGCGACGCGTGCACGCTGCCCGGACCGAGCAGCGGGTGCGGGCGGGTCTCGAGCTCGGACTGCAGCGCGCGCACGCCCGCGAGCACCGGCGCCATCGCGGTGATCGCATCCACGCCGAGGTCCGGCCGCGAGCCGTGCGCCGCGCGGCCGCGCAGCTCGAGCTCGGCCCACACGAAGCCCTTGTGCGCGACGCACGCGCGCAGCGACGTCGGCTCGGTGACGACGCAGGCGTCCGCGCTCCAGCGCCGCAGCACCGACTGCGTGCCCTCGCTGGAGTGCTCCTCGTCGGCGACGGCCGTCACGACGACGTCGCCGCGCAGGCCGGCGCCGGCACAGGCCGCGCCGGCGAGCATGATCGCCGCGACGCCGGCCTTCATGTCGTAGGCGCCGCGCCCGTGCAGGCGCCCGTCGGCGATGACCGGCTCGTGCGGGCGCTGCATCCCCGCGACGCCGACGGTGTCGATGTGGCCGTTGAGCATGAGGCTCGCGCCGCCGCCGGTGCCGCGGGCGATCCCGACGACGCTCGGGCGCCCCGGCACGCCGTCGTCGATCGTCACCTCGAGCCCGTGCTCGGCCATCCAGCCCGCCACGAACGCGGCGATCTCGGCCTCGCCGGCCGCCCCCGGGACGAGCGACGGGTTCACCGAGTCGATCGCGACGAGCGCGGCGAGCAGATCGGTCGGCGCGGTGCTCAGGACCGGCGGACGAACGCGCTGAGCATGAGGATGTTCGCGACGCCGGCGACGAGCCGCGGGAGCTCGATGTCGGCGTCGGGGACGATCCACCACGTCTGGCTGGCCTGCTGGCCGTCGTCCTCGAGGATCGGGCCGAGCAGCTCGCCGTGGACCGAGATGAGGCAGGGCAGCGTGTAGCGCCCGCCGCCCGATCCGCGCGAGGTGTACTGCGTGCGCCGGCAGTCGACGGTCCAGCCCTCGACGTACTCGGGCGCCCGCATGATCGTGCTCGCGCTGATCGGCACGCGCTCCTGCGGCGCGCGCTCCATGCGGCGCAGGAACTCCTGCGCGACGTCCTTCGGCGTCAGTGACGTGGGCAGCTGCGCGTCCTCCTGCTTCTCGAGCTCGCTGCGGCTGCCGTCGCCGCTGAGCGCGATCGCGCGGTCCAGCCAGTGGCCGGGAAGCGCGGTGCGCGGCGCGCCGATCGCGTCGGAGAGCGCGTGCCGGCCGATCTCGGCGCGGCAGCTCTGGCACATCGGCCCGCTGACCGAGCGGATGGCGACGGCGTACTGACCCTGCGCGTCGGCCGAGATGCCGCCGGGCGTGGCCGGCAGCTCGGTGGCATGGCGCTCGCAGACCGCCTGGTTGCAGCGCACGCAGCTCGATGTCGCCATCGCGCCGCACGCGCACGTTCCGACCCTGCCGTTCGAGTAGCTCACGACTGGCCGAGTGTATGCGCATCGGGCGCTCGCGTCACGTCATTCGTGCAACCGGCCGATACCTCCGGCCATGCGGGTCATCTCGTGCAGCCTTCGCTGGATCCTCGTCGCCTTTGCGCTGGCGGTCGTGGTGCTGCCCGCCTCGGCGGAGGCCGCGAAGTGCTCCAAGCGCGGCACCGCCGGCGCCAACCGCATCACCGGCGGCTGGCTCGGCGACCGCATCTGCGCGCTCGGTGGCAACGACCTGCTCTTCGGCGAGGCCGGCAACGACCGGCTCAACGGCGGCTCGGGCAACGACCGCCTGCGCGGCGGCAGCGGCGACGACGTGCTGATCGGCGGCGTCGGCGACGACGAGGTCGGCCACGGCACGGACTTCGGCGCCGAGCGCGGCGACGACACGCTCGACGGCGGCTCCGGCAACGACGCATTGAACGCGGGCCAGGGCGACGACGCCGCCGACGGCGGCGACGGCGACGACGTCGTCCTGCTCGGCTACGGCGACGACCACCTCGGCCTCGGCGGCGCCGGCAACGATCGCGTCGACGGCGGCAACGGCAACGACGGCTCGACGCTCGACGACTCCGGCGGCCTCTTCGGCGGGCCCGGCGCCGACCTCGTGACCGGCGACGGCGGCGACGACCGCCTCTCCGGCGACGGCACCGGCGCTGGACCGGCCGGCGACGACGTCGTCCTCGGCGGTGGCGGCGGCGACGAGATCGACGGCGGCGACGGCAACGACCTCCTGCTCGGTGGGAAGGGCGGCGACGAGATCCGGGCCGGCGCGGGCGACGACGTGCTCGTCGGCGGCAGCGGCGCCGACACGCTCGTCGGCGGCCCCGGTGACGACCTGCTGTGGGCGACGGACTTCGAGCGCAACTCGACGACCGTCATCGACCCCTCGTACTTCACCGCGCCGGGCGACAACGTCCTGGACTGCGGCGACGGCAACGACATGGCCGTCATCGACCTCGCCGACGACCGCGGGCTCATCAGCGGCTGCGAGCGGGTCGTCGTCCTGCGCTCGCAGGCGTCCTCCTGCGCGCAGGTCTCGCGCTGGCTCAACGGCGGCCCGGTGAAGTCCGGACAGCTGCTCGGCGGCGAGCAGTTCGCCCCGAACGCCAACCGCGTGCTGGCGAACGCCTCGCCGTTCGCCGAGAAGCCGGCGCTGCCGACCGACGAGGCGGCGATGGCGTCCTGCGCGGAGTACAGCGTCCGCTACCTCCTCGACCCGACCGACGACCTGCGGCCCAACGTCCGCGGCTCCGACGGCGCAGACGAGCTCGTCGCGGTGCCGGCCGGGCAGGCCGCGAACCCGCGCACGCTCGTGCCCGCCGGCAGCCCCGACGGCTCGAGCGTCTTCAACGCGGGCGCCGGCGACGACGTCGTGGCCGGCTCGCCCGGCGGCGACACGGTCCTCGGCGGCGACGGCGACGACACGATCCGCGGCGGCGACGGCGACGACGTGAGCCTCGAGGGCGAGAACGGCGACGACCTCATCTGGGGCGGACCGGGCGACGACGTCGTCTTCGGCCGCACCGGCGCCGACCGGATGTGGGGCGAGGACGGCGACGACTACGTCGAGGGCGGCCGCGGCGACGACGCGCTCGACGGCGGCGCCGGCGCCGACCAGCTCTTCGGCGGGTTCGGCCGCGACCGCCTCCGCGGCGGCGACGGCGACGACGAGCTCAACGCGTTCGACAACTCCGCCGACGTCGTCGACTGCGGCGCCGGCAACGACGTCGCCATCGTCGATCGGCGCGACCGCGTCATCGGCTGCGAGCGCGTCGTCGCTCCGCGCTCGGCCCGCAAGCGGAAGGCGTAGCTGGCTTAGACTGCCCGCCGTGTACGCCGACGATCTGCTGGCTCCATGGTCGGAGCAGACCATGAGCCTGCTGCCGCCGGTGACGCTCTTCGACGCCCACACCCACATCGGCGTCGAGGACCCCGACGGCTTCAAGTGCACGACCGAGGAGCTCCTCGCGACGCTCGCGCCGATGGGGTCGCGGGCGGTCGTCTTCCCGATGCACGAGCCGGCCGGCTACCCGGCCGCCAACGATCACGTCCTCGCGGCCGCCCACGACAGCGACGGCGTCCTCGTCGCGTTCTGCCGGGTGGACCCGAAGGTCGGCCCCGCGGCGGAGATCCGCCGCTGCGTCGACGCGGGGGCGCGCGGGATCAAGCTGCACCCGCGGGCGGAGAACTTCGGGATGCTCGACCCGGGCGTCCGCGAGATCGTCGAGGTCGCCGACGAGCTGCGGCTGCCGATCCTCGTCCACGCCGGCCGCGGCATCCCTGCGCTCGGCGCGCACGTCCTGGGGTACGCGACGCAGTTCCCGCAGGCGCGGTTCATCCTCGCGCACGCCGGAGTCTGCGACCTCGCGTGGATCTGGCGCTGCGCCCGCGAGCACCCGAACGTCTTCTTCGACACCGCCTGGTGGAGCGCCCCCGATCAGCTCGCGCTCTTCTCGCTCGTGCCGCCGGGGCAGATCCTGTGGGCGACGGACATCCCGTTCGGCACCCCGCAGCAGGGCGTCGTCTCGACGTTTCGCTGCGCGCTGCAGGCCGGCCTGAGCCCCGAGCAGCTCGAGTCCGTGGCCTGCAGGCAGCTCGAGCGGATCCTCGCGCGCGAGGACACGATCGACCTCGGCCCGGCGGCCGCGCCCGAGGGCACGCGGCACGACCCGGTGCTCAACCGCGCCGGCTACTTTTTGACGTGCGCGTTCTCGACCGCGCTGGCCGGTGGCTCGCCGCTGGAGTTCCTCGATCTCGCGCGCCTGGCCTGCAAGGTCGGCGACGACGAGGCGCGCGCGGCGCACTGCGACGCGATCGTCGAGCTCATCGACCTCGCGCTCGCGCAGCCGCTGGGAGAGGACCTGCACGAGCGCTTCGCGCACATCCACGTCGTCGTGACGGCGGCCGCGATCGCGGCGACGCCGGACGTCCCGGTGAGCGCCGGAGACGTCCTTCGGCGGGCCACCGACGGGCGTGGAGAGAACGAATGACGCAACGGCAGCGCGGTCTTCTGCCGTTGCTCGGTAGGCTGGTGTCGGTGACTGGCGACTCGTCAGCCGAGATGACGGCCGAACCTGACGGCCAGACGGCGATCCAACCCACGGGGGAGAGCGAGGCCGCGCATGCGGACGCCGCTCCGCGCGTCGACGCCCCGCAGCCCGCCGAGGCGCCCGAGCACGCTGCCTCCAACGGCGGCGCCGAGCCCGCCGAGCCGGCCGGCCAGCAGCCCGTAGCCCAGGAGCCCGTCGCCGAGGAGCCGGTCGCGCAGGACGTCGCCGAGGAGCCGGTCGCGCAGGAGCCCGTCGCCGAGGAGCCGGTCGCGCAGGAGCCCGTCGCCGAGGAGCCGGTCGCGCAGGAGCCCGTCGCCGAGGAGCCTCCCGCCGCTCCCGAGCCCGCCGCCGAGCAGCCCGCGGCATCCGAGGCCGTCACCGAGCCCGCTGCTCCCGAGGCGCCCGCCACCGCCGAGCAGCCCGCTGCTGCTGCCGAGGAGCCCGCCGCTGCGGCTGGGGAGCCGGTAGCCGCCGAGGAGCCCGCCGCCGTCGCCGAGGCGCCGGTAGCCGCCGAGGAGCCGGCCGCCGAGGCGCCGCCCGCGCCCGTCATCACGCCCGACACCGAGCGTCCGGCCGTCGGGCCGAAGATCCTCGGCGTCGCCCAGGACCCCAAGCCGCTGCCGACCGTCAAGGCGACGCTGCCCAAGGAGCGCAAGCCGCGCCGCCGCCGCCCGTCGGCCGCCGAGCGCCATCGCCGCGCGTTCTTCTCGGCGCTCACCGATCTACGCCGCGGCGGCGCAGCCCCCGCGGCCACCGCCGACGCCCCGGCCGGCGACGAGCCGCGGCCCGCGACCGACGAGCAGCCCGTCGCCGAGGCCGCGCCCGAGGCGCCCGTCGCCGAGGCAGCTGTCGCGGCGGCGCCGCCCGAGGCGCCCGCCGTCGAGGCGCCTGTCGCCGAGGCACCTGGCGCGGAGGCGGCCGCCGCAGAGGCGCCGCCCGAGGCGCCCGTCGCGGAGGCCGCGCCCGAGCCCAGCCCCGCCGTCGAGGCTCCGCCGGACGCCGCCCCCGAGGAGGCACCGCAGGCGCAGGCCGATCGCTCGCCCTCCTCGCCCGCCCGCGTGACCGCCGCGATCGAGCGCGTCGGCGGCGCCGAGGTCATCAAGGAGGCGCTGAAGCCCAAGCAGGACGAGAAGGGCCAGCCGCTGAAGTGGGCCGCCGTCTGCGCGCAGTCCGCGGAGGGCCTGAAGCCCGGCGATCCCGTCTTCAACGCCTGGGTCCGGCTCGCCGCCACGCCCGTGCGCGAGGTCAAGGCCCAGCTTCCGCGTCCCGCCGAGCCCGAGCGCGGCGGACGCCCCGGCGAGCCCGGCGCGCGCCGTCCCGGCGGCCAGCGCCCGTCCGGCGGCCGCGGCGACCGCCCGCGGCGCGACGACCGGCCGAGCCGCCAGGAGTTCGCCTCGCACGCGCAGGACGGCACGCTGCGCAAGAGCATCCGCATCGTGACCGGGCACGACGAGGACCAGGAGCGCCGCGAGCGCGAGCGCATCCGCAAGGAACAGCGCGAGGCCAAGCGCCGCGCCGAGCGCGAGCGTCTCGCGCGCCTCGGCTACTGACCGAGCGGGAGGCCGGACCGCGGACCTCTCGCGCGCCTCGGCTACCGACCGAAGCGGGCGGCCCTCCTTCACCGGGCGGATAGCCTGCGTGCGTGCCGGGGAAGCAGCGCAACCTCGAGATCAAGGCGATCGATCCCGATCCGCAGGCCACGTTCGCGGCCGCGCTGGAGCTCGGCGCGCAGGATCAGGGCATGCTGCGCCAGCGCGACACGTACTTCCACGCCGTCCAGGGGCGGCTGAAGCTCCGCGAGGCGCCGCCCCGGCCGGCCGAGCTCATCGCCTACGACCGCGCCGAGCTCAACGGCCCGAAGGTCAGCCTCTACCGGATCGTGCCGGTCGCCGATCACGTCGGGCTCGTCGACGCGCTCGGCGACTCGCTCGGGGTCCGCGTCGTCGTCGAGAAGGTCCGCCGGCTGCTGCTGTGGCGCAACGTCCGCATCCACCTCGACCGTGTCGCCGGGCTCGGCGACTTCGTCGAGATCGAGGCTGTCGCCGCCGCGCCCGGCGGGCTGGAGGTCGAGCGCGACCGCGTCGAGGAGCTGCGGGCGGCGCTCGGGATCGGCGACGAGCACCTCGTGCCCGTGGGCTACGCCGACCTGCTCACCCGTCGCGGGGGCCGGCCCGCGTGAGCGACCTGCGCGGCAAGACGATCATGATGTCCGGCGGCAGCCGCGGCATCGGCCTCGCGATCGCGCTGCGCGCCGCCCGCGACGGCGCGAACGTCGCGCTGCTCGCGAAGACCGCCGAGCCGCATCCGCGCCTCAGCGGGACGGTCTACAGCGCCGCCGAGGAGATCGAGGCCGCCGGGGGACAGGCGCTGCCGATCGTCGGCGACGTGCGCGACGACCGCGTCGTCGACGATGCCGTCGAGCGGTGCGTGGCGCGCTTCGGCGGGATCGACATCCTCGTCAACAACGCCAGCGCGATCGACGTGAGCCCGAGCGCGACGATCTCGATGAAGCGCTACGACCTCATGCAGGACATCAACGCGCGCGGGACGTTTCTGCTCTCGCGGATGTGCGTGCCGTACCTGCGCGAGGCCGCCAACCCGCACGTGCTGACGCTCAGCCCGCCGTTGAGCCTCGACCCGCGCTGGTTCGGCCCGCACCTCGCCTACACGCTCTCGAAGTTCGGGATGAGCATGTGCACGCTCGGCATGGCGGCCGAGTTCGCCGACGACGGCATCGCCTTCAACTCGCTCTGGCCGCGGACGATCATCGCGACCGCCGCGGTGCAGAACATCCTCGGCGGCGACGCCGCGATGGCGCGCTCGCGGCGCCCGGAGATCGTGGCCGACGCCGCGCACCACATCTTCATGCAGCCGGCGTACGAGACGACCGGCAACTTCTTCATCGACGACGAGGTGCTCGCCGACGCGGGTGTCACCGACCTCAGCGGCTACGCCTACGTCGAGGAGGCCGACCTCCTGCCGGACCTCTTCCTCGACGCCTGACAGACGCGCTCAGGCGCTGCCGACGGCGCTAGGATCTAAGTCGGCGCGTAGCAACTTATGTACGGTAAGCGACTTCGCTATCGTTGTCCATGCAACGAAAGGAGCCGCAGAAAACCATGTCCAAGCTGTTGCTGATTCCTCTTGACGACATCGTCGTCTTTCCCACGATGGACATCAACCTTCCGGTCGACGCGACCGGTGAGGATCGCGTGCTCCTCGTGCCGCGGCACGACGGTCAGTACGCCAAGGTCGGCACGATCGCCCGTGTCACCGACTCCATCCGCCTGCCCGGCGGCGCCCGCGGCGTCTCGCTGGAGAGCCTCTCGCGCGGCGTCATCGTCGGCGCGGCCGAGGCCGACGCCGAGGGCCGCCTGCGCGCCGAGGTCGTCGAGCAGCCCGAGACCAAGCCGGTCGACGGGCGCACCCGCGAGCTCGAGCGCGAGTACCGCGCGGTCGTCGAGGAGATCCTCGCCGAGCGCGGCGCCGACGAGCGCATCGCCGCGTTCCTGCGTTCGGTGTCCGACCCGGGCCCGCTGGCCGATACGGCCGGCTACAGCCCCGACCTGACGTTCGAGCAGAAGGTCCGTCTCCTGGAGACCGTCGACGTCACCGAGCGCCTGGCGCTCGCCGTCGAGCTCCAGCGCGAGCGCCTGACCGAGCTGCAGGTCCGCAACCGCATCCGCAACGACGTCGAGTCCGGCGCCCAGAAGCAGCAGCGCGAGTACTTCCTGCGCCAGCAGCTGGAGTCGATCCGCAAGGAGCTCGGCGAGGACGAGGGCTCGGTCGCCGACGACTACCGCACGAAGATCGCCGAGGCCGGCATGCCCGACGCCGTGCGCGAGCAGGCCGAGCGCGAGCTCGACCGCTTCGAGCGCATGGGCGAGCAGAGCGGCGAGTCCTCGATGATCCGCACGTACCTCGACTGGCTCGTGTCCGTGCCGTGGAGCAAGCGCTCCGACGAGGTCCTCGACCCCGTCCACGCGCGTGAGGTGCTCGACGCCGACCACGCCGGCCTCGAGGACGTCAAGGACCGCATCACGGAATACATCGCCGTGCGCAAGCTGCGCGAGGACCGCGGCGTGGAGATGGACCGCAAAGCCGGTGCGATCCTGACGCTCATCGGCCCTCCCGGCACCGGCAAGACCTCGATCGGCGAGTCGATCGCCCGCGCGACCGGACGCGAGTTCGTCCGCATGTCGCTCGGCGGCGTCCGCGACGAGGCCGAGATCCGCGGCCACCGGCGGACGTACATCGGCGCCCTGCCGGGACGGCTCGTCCGTGCCCTGCGCGACGCCGGCACGATGAACCCGGTGATCATGCTCGACGAGGTCGACAAGGTCGGCGCCGACTGGCGCGGCGATCCGTCGGCGGCGCTGCTCGAGGTCCTCGACCCCGCGCAGAACCACGCGTTCCGCGATCACTACCTCGACATCGAGATCGACCTCAGCCAGGTCATGTTCATCGCGACGGCCAACCAGGCCGAGACGATCCCGGGCCCGCTGCTGGACCGCATGGAGGTCATCCGCTTCGACGGCTACACCGTCGCCGAGAAGACCGCCATCGCCCGCGACTACCTGTGGCCGCGCCAGCGCGAGCGCAACGGGCTGCGCGAGGACGAGGTGGTCGTCGCCGACGACACGCTGAAGCTCGTCGTCAGCGAGTACACCCGCGAGGCGGGCGTGCGCCAGCTCGAGCGCGAGCTCGGGACGCTGCTGCGCAAGACCGCGACGAAGATCGCCAAGGACGCGTCGATCGCGCCCGTGACGGTCGACCTCGACGCGGTGCGCGACGCGCTCGGGCGCCAGAAGGTCTTCCAGGAGGCGGCTGCGCGCACGGCGGTGCCGGGCGTGGCGACCGGCCTGGCGGTGACCGGCGTCGGCGGCGACGTGCTCTTCATCGAGGCCAACGCGATGAAGGGCAAGGGCGGCCTGACGCTCACCGGCCAGCTCGGCGACGTCATGAAGGAGTCCGCGAAGATCGCCCTGACGTACGTCCGCGCCCACGCGGCGCAGCTCGGCATCGGCGAGGACGCCTTCGAGGAGCGGGAGTTCCACGTCCACGTCCCGGCCGGCGCGATCCCGAAGGACGGGCCGAGCGCGGGCGTCACGATGACGACCGCTCTGGCCTCGTTGCTCAGCGGGCGCCCCGTGCGCCACACCGTCGGCATGACCGGCGAGGTGACGCTCCAGGGCCGCGTCCTGCCGATCGGCGGCCTGAAGCAGAAGGTGCTCGCGGCGCACGCGGCCGGGCTGACGGATGTCGTCCTGCCCGAGCGCAACCGCGCCGACCTCGACGACGTGCCCGCGGACGTGCGCGAGGCGATGACGTTCCACCCCGTCATGACGATCGACGAGGTGCTCGAGATCGCGCTCGAGCCCGCGCGCGCCGAGGCGCTCAGCGCGTAGTCCGACAACTCCAGGAGCAGTACCGGCGGGGGCGCTTCGGCGCCCCCGTCGTCGTCCCGGCTACCCGACGGTCGTCGAGCAGGCGGGCGACTGCACCGCCGGCACGGCGCCGCTGCCGGCGAACGTCGCCTGGCTGCTCCACGGCCCCGGCGAGTTGGCGCCCGGCGTCGCCTGCGCGGCGTAGTTGCCGGCTGCGTCGGTCAGGACGCTCTGCTGCGTGAAGGCCCCGGTGGGCTGGGTGAAGCGGACGACGATCGTGTTGCCCGCGCCCGCCGGAGCCAGGGTGCCGGAGACGTCGATCGGCGCGCCGGCCTGCGCGCGCGCCGGGCACGCGATCGTCAGCGTCGAGCCGGGGGCGGGGGTGGGCGTCGCGGTCGGCGCGGGGGTCGGGGTCGGCGTCGGGGATGACGACGGTGCCGGCGTCGCGGTCGGCGCGGCCGTCAACGTGCCGCCCACGACGGCGGCGTCGGTGCGCCCGACGGCGTTCACGACGACGATGCTGCCGCGCGGCGCCCCCGGCACGCGCAGGCGGTGCAGGCCCGCGTCGCGGCGCCCGGTCCGCTGAAGCCGCCGCCCGCCGGCGGTCTCGACGGTGATCCTGCCGGCGCCGGAGATCGCGACGTCGATCCGCGCGACGCCGCCGCCGAGCGCGCGCACGGCGCCGAGGATGGCGACGAGGCGGGCACCGCCGGCGCGCGCGCCGCCGCGCAGCGGCCGGACCGCGCGCGACGATTCGCCGGCCTTCGCCGTGCATCTCGTCACGCGGCTCGCGGCGAGGCCGACGACGCGCGAAGCGACGGTGTCGGTGCTGACGCCGCCGAGCGTTCGCGTCGAGGCCGACCCGCGCGGGCGGCAGGTGAAGCTCACCTTCGTCGCGCTCCGCGCCCCCGTGACGGACGCCAGGAGCACCGCCCCGCGCGCCGAGCTCACGAGCGCGGTGGCGCCGACGCGCACGCCGTCGCCCGCGCCCGATGCCGGCGGCAGCAGCGCCGGCAGGGCGAGCGCCGCGAGCGCCAGCACGGTGGCGCCGGCAACCGCCCACTTCGTCAGGAGCGTGCGCTGCATCGGTCCGACAGTAGCCGCCCGCGCCCGGACTGCCAAGATCGCGGCGTGACGACGGCGCGCACCGCCGAACGGGCCGGCTGGGCGGTCCTGCTGCTCGCCGCGCTCGCGGTCCGCCTCGTCGATCTCGGCGACCGGCCGTTTCAGCACGACGAGGCGCAGATCTCCTACTTCTCGTGGCTCTTCGCCGAGTCCGGCGACTACGCGTACGAGCCCGTGCTGCACGGGCCGTTCATGTACCACGCGCTGGCGGCGACCTTCCGCGTCCTCGGCAACGGCGACTTCGCCGCGAGGCTGCCGATGGCGCTCTCCGGCGTCGCGGTCGTCGCGCTGGCGATCGGCCTGCGCGGCGCGATCGGCCGCGGCCCGGCGTTCGTCGCCGGCCTGCTGTTCGCGTTCGGCCCGACGTTCCTCTACTACAGCCGCTTCGCGCGCGAGGACATCATGGTCGCCGCGGTGTCGCTCGCGCTGCTCGTCGCGGTGGGGCGGCTGCTCGAGCGCCCGCAGCCCGCGCTCGCGCCGGTCATCGGCGTCCTGCTGGCGGTCTCGTTCACGATCAAGGAGACCGCCTTCATCACGGTCGCGGTGCTCGGGAGCTTTCTCGTGGGGCTCGGCGCGCTGCAACGGCGCCGGCACGGGCGCCTGCGCGACACGCCGCTGGCCCGCGCGCTGGCGGCGCCGGGCCGCCGCGGCTGGCTGCTGGCGGCGGGCCTGTTCGCGCTCGTCTTCGCGGCGCTCTTCACGACCTTCGGGACGAACCCGGGCGGGCTCTGGGACGCGGTCTACGCGGGTCCGCGGTACTGGCTGGACCAGCAGCCCGTCAACCGCGGCGGCGAGCGCTGGCCGTTTCACCTCCTGCTGCTCGGATCGCTCGAGTGGCCGGTGCTGCTCTTCGGCCTCCTCGGCCTCGCCGTCGTCGTCCGCCGCCCGACGCCGACCCGGGCGCTGCTGGCCTGGACGTTCCTCGGCTCGCTGCTCGTCTACTCGTGGGCGTCGGAGCGCTTCGCCTGGCTGACGCTGCACCCGCTCGTCGCGCTCATCCCGCTCGCCGGGATCGGCGTCTGCGCGGCCTGCACCGCCCGGCCGCCGGCGCTGCGAGCTCTCGGCATCGCGCTGACGATCGCCGGCGGCGCGTACCTCGGCGCCTCCTCGTGGATCGCCAACGACGCCGAGCGCGTGGACCCGCGCTCGCTGCTCGTCGCCCCGCAGACGACCGCGGCGGCGCTCGGCGTCCGCGACGAGATCCTCGCGCTCGATGCGCGGATCGAGCGCGACCTCGGCCGCCGGCTGCGCGTCGACGTCGACACGAACGACAGCCTCGCGTTCCCGTGGGCCTGGTACCTGCGCGGGCTGCAGGGCGGCTTCATCGACATGGACGCCCCGGGCTACCGGCCCGACGCCGACGTCGTGATCGTCAGCGAGAGGTCCCGCCGCGCGATCGGCCGCGGCCTGGCGGGCTACCGTGGCCGGCGCTTCGCCCTCCGCGCGTTCTGGGGGCGCGACTACCGGCGCCTGAGCGTCGGCGGCTGGTGGCGCTGGGTGACGCGCCACGAGCCGTGGAGCCCGCTCGGCGCGACGCCCGCGTGGCTGTACGTCAAGCGCTGAAAGGGGCCCCGCCGCGCGCCGGCGCCGGGGGAGCGGCTGACGCGCGAGGAGCGGGGCATGACTCGCGGGGTGTGGGGCGGTGGCATCGGTCCACCGCCCCCACCCGCGCGGTCTGCGGTCGCGTCAGATATCGGGAGCGCGATCCGCGGCTCCTTGCTCACCATCCCGACTTGGACACCGGGACGTAGGCGATCGGGCTGGATGGGGGAGGGGTCTCCAGACCGACGAAGAGGAACCTGCGGCGCATTCTGGACCCCGTTCATCAACCCCGGGTAAGGGGCGGATGAGGTTTGCTTTAACTTTCGCGGCGCGTCGCGCGCAGCGCCCACACGGCGAGCATCGGCTGCAGCGGCAGCCGCGCCCACAGCAGCCAGCGCGGAATGGCCGGATAGCGGTCGGGGTGCAGCGTCATGTGGACGTTCGCCGGGAAGATCGCGACGAGCACCGCCACGAGCCACCAGCCTCCCGCGCGGCGGATCGGCGCGCACGCGACCGCGGCCGCGCCGGCGAGCTCGGCCGCGCCGCTGGCGAGCACGAGCTCGCGGTGGGCGGGCAGGTAGTCGGGCATGATCTGCTCGTAGATCTCGGGGCGGGCGAAGTGCAGCGTGCCCGAGGCGAGGAAGAACGCGCCGAGCAGGCGCTGGGACGGCGTCATCGGGCGCGAAGGCCGTCGAGCGCGACCTCGAGGTAGCGCCGCCAGTCCATCGCGGCGCCCGCCCGCTGGGCGGTGGCCACGTGCCCGAGGCCGCACATCATCGCCCTGATGTCCTGGATCGTCGCGTCCGCGCGCATGGCGCCCGCGGCCTGCGCGCGCGCGATGAGGGCCTCGGTGGCCGCCGCGAGGCGCTGCTGGCCGCGCGCGGCGAGGGCGATGGCGGTCGGGTGCCCGGCGACGAGCTCGCACCAGCCGGCGTCCTGCGCCGCCGGCTCGGCGGCGCGCCAGATGGCGCCCGAAAAGATCTCCCAGGCATCGCCGTCCTGCGCCATCGCGGCCTCCATCGTGTCGGCGAGGCGGTCGAAGTGCGCCTCGGCGAGCGCGGTCACGAGCGCGTCCTTCGTCGGGAAATGGCGGTACACGGTGCCGACGCCGACCCCCGCGCGGCGCGCGATGTCCTCGACCTGGCTCTCCAGGCCGCTCTCGCCGAAGACGGCCGCCGCCGCGGCGAGGACCTTCGCCCGGTTGCGGCGGGCGTCTGCTCGGAGCGGCCGGTCGGCGATGGTTGACAAGCGGAATGATCCTTCCATATGCTGGCGCCGCAGAAACGGAACCGCCCCTCATGTTAACGCGCTCAACCCGGGAGCACCACCCATGACCGACGCCGACGCCGCCCAGCGGCGCAAGTGGTTCGCGCTCGCCCTCCTGGCCAGCACCCAGTTCGTCATCGTGCTCGACGCCGCGATCGTCAACGTCGCGATCCCGTCGATCGGCCGCGATCTCGACTTCTCCTCCGAGCACCTGACCTGGATCCCGAACGCCTACGCGCTGACGTTCGGCGGCTTCCTGCTGCTCGGCGGCCGGATGGCCGACCTCCTCGGACGCCGGCGGCTGTTCATGGTCGGGCTCATCCTCTTCTCGGTCGCGTCGCTGCTCGGCGGCCTCTCGACGAGCGAGACGCAGCTCATCGCCGCTCGTGCGCTGCAGGGGCTCGGCGCGGCGCTGCTGGCCCCGGCCGCGCTGTCGATGGTCACGACGATGTTCGCCGAGGGCGCGGAGCGCAACAAGGCGCTCGGGGTGTGGGGCGCGGTCTCGGGCTCCGGCGGCGCCGCGGGCGTCCTGCTCGGCGGCGTGCTGACCGAGTACCTCGGCTGGGAGTGGGTGCTGTGGGTCAACGTCCCGATCGGGATCATCGCCGCGGTCCTCGCGCCGCGACTGCTCGTCGAGAGCCGCAAGGAGGCCGAGACACGGACCTTCGACGCGCTCGGCGCGGTCACCGTCACGGTCGGCCTGTCGCTGCTCGTCTACGCGCTCGTCGACGCCGTGAACGCCGGCTGGGAGTCGACGCAGACGCTGCTGCTGCTCGCCGTCTCCGCCGCGTTCATCGCGGTCTTCGTCGTCACCGAGCTGCGCTCGCGAGCGCCGCTCATGCCCTTCCGGATCTTCCGGCTGCCGACGCTCACCGGCGCGAACATCGTCGGCCTGCTCGTCGGCGCGTCGCTGTTCGCGATGTTCTTCTTCCTCTCGCGCTACATGCAGGAGGTGCTCGGCTACGACGCGCTGAAGGCGGGGCTCTCCTACCTGCCGCTGGCGCTCTTCATCATCGTGTCGGCCGGCGGCGCGTCGGTGCTCGTGACGAAGCTCGGCTTCAAGCCGGTGCTCGTCGCGGGGCTCGTCCTCGTGACGATCGCGCTGCTGTGGTTCTCGCGCGTGCCCGTCGACGGCACGTACGCCGGCGACCTGCTGGGGCCGATGATCCTCGCGGCGGTCGGGCTCGGCTTCGCGTTCGTCCCCGTGACGATCGCGGCCGTCAGCGGGATCTCCAACGACGATTCGGGGCTTGCGTCCGGGCTCATCAACACCTCCCAGCAGGTGGGCGGGGCGCTGGGCCTGGCGATCCTCGGGACGATCGCGAGCTCGAAGACCAGCGACCTCGTGACCTCCGGCGACAGCAACCCGGCGGCGGCGCTGACCGAGGGGTTCCAGCTCGCGTTCCTCGCGGGCGCGGGGTTCGCGATCCTCGGGATCATCGCGACGCTCGTCCTCGTCCGCAGCGAGGACTCGCGCTCGATCGTCGGCGCCAGCCCGGCGGAGCTGCCGGTGGCCTGAGCGCAGGCGAGGCCGCTCAGCAGTCCAGGGCGTACTCCTCGTCGCCGATGAGCACGACGAGCGGCTCGCCCGCCCGGCCCGCGATGCCCAGCGGCGTGCGCGGGTCGGTCGTCTCGTAGTCGGCGGCGACGACGCTGTTTCCCGGCAGCAGGCCCGCGATGTCGCGGACGGCGCGGCCGAGGAGCTCGAGGCCGCCGAGCGCGCCGGCGACGCGGCCCTCCCCGGGATCGACCTCGAAGCGCCCGACGCGGTGCATCTCGGGCAGGTCGGGCAGGGCGACGGCCGCGGCCGCGTCGTGATCGAGCTCGCGCCGGCCGGCGTCGTCGTGGACGACGATCGCGCGCAGCCGCGGGCACTCGACGACGGCCGGATGGTCGCCGTCGAGCGCCACGCTGACCGACAGGGCGCCCGAGCCGTGGAGCAGCTCGCGCGCGAGCCCTATCGCGAGCGCGAGCTCCTCGTGGATCTCGGGCGGTTGCCGTCCCGTCGTCAGCTCGGCTTGTTCTTCGTCAGCTGCCCGCGGATCGCGCCGGGGGCGTACTTCGCGTTATGGATGTTGACGTAGAAGTTCGCCGGCTTCGCCTTGACCTTGGTGATGTCGGCGGCCTTCGCGCTCGCGCAGCCGGTGAGCTTGCCGCCCGTGACCTTCTTCGCGGTCGAGAACAGCACGATGATCGGGTCGCCGGTCTTGCCCCTGGCGCCGGTGTGGATGTGCCCGGCTCCGAACGTCAGCCCGGCCTTCTTGACGGTGATCGAATAGCAGACGCGCTTGGACGTCAGCGTCAGCGTCGCCACGCCGCGGCCGTCCGGGTCGCCGGCCGGCTTCTCGGCCTTGCCGGTCATCGTGGCGTAGAGCTTCGTGCTGCTGGCGGCACCGAACGAGACGCTCGTCAGGCCTGCCACGGCTGCGATCGCGGTACAGAACGCGATCGTCGTGCGGGTGCGATTCATGCGCTACCTCCCTCTTGCTCATCGGCGTGCATGCCCCCTGGCGTTGGGGAGGCTAACACCGGGTGCGAGCCGCTCCTACCCCTCAGAACTGTGCGCGCGTGAAGCGATCGGCGGGTGTCGCGACCCAGGGCGCGTCCCCGTAGCGCTCGCGCAGCGCCGCGGGCACGGACCCGTGGTCGTAGGCGACGCGGCGGTGGGCGATGCTCCCGTCCCCGGCGAGCAGCGCGTACGCGGCCCGATGGTCGCCGTCGAACGGCATGCCGACGCTCCCCGGGTTGACGAGGTCCACGCCGCCGGCCGCGGACCGGCGCGCGAACGGCAGATGCGTATGACCGAAGATCAGGCGCCGCTCGGTGACCCCGCGCAGCAGCTCGCTCTCGTCCTCGCCGGGCTCCGGGGTGAAGGACCGCACGTCGCTGACCGGCGAGCCGTGCCACGCGCGCGTGCCGTCGCCGAGGTCGACGCTCTCGGGCAGCGCCGCGAGCTCGGCGACGAGCTCGTCGCCGAGCGCCTCGCGAACGGCAGCGGTCGCGCCGCGGACGGGCTCGGGCGCCGAGCCGGGATCGGCCGTCCAGCGCTCGCCGTTGCCGCGGATCCAGATCGCGTCCGGAAGCTCACGCAGCCGCGCCACCGTCGCCTCCGGCCACGGTCCGAAGAGCGCGACGTCGCCACCGACGAGATAGCCGGCGGCGCCCTGCTCGCGCGCGTCGGCCAGCACCGCCTCGAGCGCCGGCAGGTTGCCGTGGACGTCGTAGACGAGCGCCAGCATCCTCGTAGTCTTACCCGCCGTGAGCGACCTCGCCGTCACCGGGCCGACGCTGCGCGTGCGGATCCCGCGCGAGGACGACGCCGCCGGCCTCTACCGCCACGCCTCCGATCCGGAGGTCACGAAGTGGTTCTCGTGGGGGCCGTACAACTCCGAGAGCGAGGCGCGCGCGTACCTCGCGCGGCTGCCCGCGCAGCGCGCGCGGGGCGAGCAGCTCGACCTCGTCGTCGAGCACCTCGATGCGGGCCCGATCGGCGTCAGCGGCCTGTCGGAGTTCGCGCCCCGCGACCGCCGCGCGACGCTCGGCACCTGGCTCGGCCGCGAGTGGTGGGGAACGGGCGCCAACCGCGAGTGCAAGGCGCTCATGTGCCATGTCGCCTTCGAGGTGCTGGGCCTCGAGCGGCTGGGCGCCTACGCCAACGTCGACCACGGCCGCTCACAGCGCGCGCTCGAGCGCATCGGCTTTGCGCGCGAGGGCAACCTGCGCGGCTTTCACCGCCACGGCGGGCGCTCGCTCGACGTCGCGATCTTCAGCCTCCTGCGCGAGGAGTGGATCGGCGGCCCGCTGCGCGAGGTGCCGGTCGCGACCGCGGGCTCCGCGCCGGCCGCGTTCGTCGTCGGCCTCTAAGCGTGGATCCAGGCTACGCCGTCGTTTCAAGCACGTTGTTCTGCCCGGGCCTGCGCGGAGGCTTGTCGGTGTCGCAGCCGCCCAGTCCGGGAAGAGGACACGGGAGGAACGTAGCCGGCGCTCGTGTCACCGCTGCTTGGGCTGCGGTGCTGCCGACGCCGGCGACCAGCATCACCGAGGATGAGTCCGGTTCGTCTGCTGTGCGCGTGGGGGGTTTGGCCTGAACGAGACCACATGCGTCCGTCTGGTGCCAAACCCGCCGCTCGGACGGGGGTTGGGCCCCAAATGACGCGATATGGGACGTTCTGGGCCCATCCCCCCCGGGGCGACCGCGCGGCGCGCCCCCGCGCCTCGTCCGTTCCTCAAAGCCGCAGGTACATCCCACCGCAAGCGCGCCGCGGCACGAGCGCTACCCCCAACACGGTGCCACAAGCCGCCGTCGCTCGCCTGCACGAGCAGAAGAACCTGCTCGAGTCCCAACTAACCCAGCGCGCTCATCGGGTTGACGTTCGCGCCGCGCAGGAGCACCTCGAAGTGCAGGTGCGGCCCGGTGGCGCGACCCGTCGCGCCGACGCGGCCGACGCGCGCGCCCGCGGCGACGTACTGGCCCGGGCTGACGTCGATCGAGGAGAGGTGCGCGTAGAGCGTGCGCAGGCCGAAGCGGTGGCGGACGACGACGAGGTTGCCCCAGCCCGACGCGCTGTAGCCGGTGAACGAGACGGTCCCGAAGCCGGCGGTCGTGACCGGCGTGCCCGCGCGCGCGGGGAAGTCCAGGCCGGCATGAAAGCCCGCGCCGCGCGCGCCGAAGCCGTCGGTGTGGGCCACCGGCAGCGGCGCCAGCAGGCGCACGGGGGAGACCGGCGGCGGGGCGCCCAGCGCCCGCAGCGTCGCCGGGCCGGCGACCCCGTCGCCGGGCAGGCCGGCCCAGAGCTGGAACGCCCGCAGCGCCCGATCGAGACGGGGCCCGAAGCCGCCGTCCATCGCTCCCGACGGAAAGCCGTGGCGCGCGAGCTCGAACTGCAGCGCCGCGACGTCCCAGCCGGCGGATCCGCTGCTCATCGCGCGGCTGCCGTAGGCGTGGCTCCCCCGGCGGCCGAGCGCGGCCCGGGTGCGCGGCCCGAGGACGCCGTCGACCGGCAGGCCGGCCGCCCCCTGGACGAGCCGCAGCGCGGCGGCGGTCGCCGGGCCGGCGACGCCGTCGACGGAGCCGGCGTACGTCCCGGTTGCGCGCAGCGCGACCTGCAGCGCCGCGACGTCCGACCGCGCCGACCCGAACGCCGGAGCGCTCACGGCCAGCAGCAGCGCCGCGGCAAGACCGGCGATCGGAGGCCGCGCGCGCATGGCGCAAGACGTTTCGCCGCAGCGGCGGCCGATCATGCCGCCGGTCGCCGCCGTGCGCTCCACAGCGGTGCATTACCGACTTTTGTCCGACCTTCTGGGCGCCGAGCCGCGCCGCGGGCGCGTTCAGCCCCGCCGCGCCTCCCAGCTGAAGCCCCGGATCGCGAGGACCGTGCCGAGCACGGCCCACGCCGCGACGACCGCGAGGTCGGAGAGGTGATCGGCGAGCGGTGCGCCGTTGACGAGCGCGGCCGAGAGGCCGTCGATGAGGTGCGTCAGCGGCAGCACCTCCGCGATGTCGCGCAGGAACGCCGGCGCGTTCTCGGCGTCGTAGAACACGCCGCTGATGAAGATCACCGGCAGGAAGATCGCGTTGACGTAGGCCGGCGCGGAATCGAAGTTCGGGATCGCGTGCGACAGCGCGACGCCGAGGCTCGCGAAGCACACGACGCCCGCGGCCGTGAAGACGAGCAGCTCGAGCCAGTCCTTCGGCATCCCGATGCCGAAGACCGCCGCGCCCGCGGCGACGACGAGGCCGATCTGGACGGCGGTGTTCGTCACGGCGTTGGCCGCGACGCCCGCGAGGTAGGAGCCCGACGGCAGCGGCGTGCCGCGCAGGCGCTTCAGGACGCCCTGCTCGCGCAGGAAGACCATGTTCATCGCGAGCGCGGTGAAGGTCGTCGACATGACGCTCATGCCCGCGATCCCGGGGACGATGACGTCGAGGTCGTCCTGGTTGCCGGAGAGGATCGCCCCGAAGAACGCGAGGAAGAGCAGCGGCAGCAGGAAGTTGAAGAACGCGGCGCTCGGGTTGCGCCAGAACATCTTGCGCTCGAGGCGGTACTGGCGCCAGGTCAGCGCGAGCGACTCGTTCATCGGGCCGGCTCCTCCGCCTGCGCCGTGAGCTCGAGGTAGACGTCCTCCAGCGACGGGCGCGTGACGCTGAGGTCGGTGAGGCCGACGCCGCGGGCCAGCGCGGCGCTCGTGAGCTTGTGCAGGAGCGCCGTCGGGTCGTCGGTCTCGCGGCTGACGAGCTCGCCGTGCTCGTCGCGCCAGCTCACGCGATAGCGCGATGCGGCGCCGACGCCGAGCGCCGCCGGGGCGCCGACGGCGAGGATGCGGCCGTCCTTGACGATCGCGACGCGATCGCAGAGCGCCTGCGCCTCGTCGAGGTAGTGCGTCGTGATCAGCACGGTCTTGCCGAGGTCCGCGAGCGCGCGGATCGTCTCCCACGCCGCGCGCCGGGCGGCGGGGTCGAAGCCGGTCGTCGGCTCGTCGAGGAAGACGAGCTCGGGGTCGCCGACGAGCGCGAGCGCGAGGTCCAGCCGGCGCGCCTGGCCGCCCGACAGCCGCCGCGAGCGCACGTCGACGGACTCGCGCAGCCCGGTGAGGTCGATGACCTCGTCGACGTCGCGCGGCGCCGGATAGAAGCCGGCCCAGTGCGTGACGAGCTCGCGGACCGTCACGTGCCGGTAGATCCCGCTGTCCTGCAGGACGATCCCGACGCGCTCGCGCAGCGCCCGCGGGCGGCCGCCGGGATCGTGGCCGAGGACCGAGACGATCCCGCTCGTGCGGATGCGGTAGCCCTCGAGGATCTCGACGGTCGTCGTCTTGCCGGCGCCGTTGGGGCCGAGCAGCCCGAAGACCTCGCCCCGCGCGACCTCGAAGTCGATGCCGCGGACGGCCTCGACGTCGCCGTAGGACTTGTGCAGATCGCGCACGAGGATGGCCGGAGCGGCGAGGTCCATTGCGGCAATCATGACAAGATCGGCGGCCACCCCGTGGCCCGTGCCGCCTGCATCGACATCGGCTCCAACACGACGCGGCTCCTCGTGGCGGACGACGAGGGTCCGCGCCTGCGCGAGCTCTTCGCCGAGCGCGCCTTCACGCGGCTCGGCGCCGCCTGCGACGGCGACGGCCGGATCGCCGAGGCGAAGGTTCGCGAGGTCGCGGCGGTCGTCGCGCGCCAGTGTGCGATCGCCCACGACCTGCGGGCGCAGAGCGTGCGCGTCGTCGCGACGGCCGCGGTCCGCCAGGCCGTCAACGCCCCGGCGCTCGCGGCGGCGGTCGCCGCGGCGTGCGGGACCGAGATCGACATCCTCACGAGCGAGGACGAGGCGCGCCTCGCGTTCGCAGGCGCCGTCGGCATGCTCGCCGACCCGCCCGGCGGCCTGCTCGGCGTCGTCGACGTCGGCGGCGGCTCGACCGAGCTCGTCGCCGGCACGGCGGCGGGCGGCGTGACGTGGTCGGTGTCGCTGCCCGTCGGATCGAGCGTCGTCACCGAGGCCGACCTGCCGACCGATCCGCCCTCGCCGGCCGAGCTCGCCGCGTTGCGGCGCAAGCTCGCGCGGACCTTCGCCCGCGTCCAGGCGCCCCGGCCGGCGGCCGCCTACGCGGTCGGCGGCAGCGCGACGTCGCTGCAGCGCCTCGTCGGCGGCGTGCTCGAGCGCGACGAGCTCGCCCGCGGGCTGCAGGCGCTCGTGACGCGACCCGCCGCCGAGATCGCGCTGCGCCTGGGCCTGCATCCCGAGCGCGCGCGGCTGCTGCCGGCCGGCATCCTGCTGCTCGACGCCGCCTCTCGGGCGCTGCACGCGCCGCTGCAGCTCGCCGGCGGCGGGCTGCGCGAGGGCGTCGTGCTCGAGCAGCTCGCCCTCCTGCGCGGTGACCTCGCGTGAACACGATGTTCACGTCGCGCCGGTCGTGGGTCCATATCCTGGCGGGTATGTCCGTGATGGCGACGAGATGACCGCACCCGAAACCGACACCCCGCTGCAGGAAGCGATCGGCACCCGGACGCCGCCGCCGCCGCGGCCGCAGCCCGAGGATCTCGATCTCCACGACACGTCGCTGTACTTCGGCCGCGAGCTCTCGTGGCTGGACTTCAACGACCGCGTCCTGCAGCTCGTCGAGGATCCCGCGCAGCCGCTGCTCGAGCGCGTGAAGCTCGCCGCGATCTGGAGCTCGAACCTCGACGAGTTCTTCCAGATCCGCGTCGCCGGCGTCCACGACCAGATCGACGCGGGGCTCGTCGAGACCGGGCCCGACGGGCTGACGCCGTCGCAGACGATCGACGCGATCCGCCAGGGCGTGCTGGCCCAGCAGCAGCGCCTGGAGGACGTCGTCCTCGGCACGCTCTTCCCGGCCCTCGCCGAGCACGGCATCCGGGTCGTCGGCATCGACGACCTCTCCGCGGAGGACCGCGAGGAGCTCGGCGAGCGCTTCCGGCGCCAGATCTTCCCGGTCCTCACGCCGCTGGCGGTCGGCCAGGGACGGCCGTTCCCCTACATCTCGAGCCTCTCGCTGTCGCTCGCGGTGCTCGTCCGCGACCCCGTGAAGGACGAGCAGGCCTTCGCGCGCGTGAAGGTGCCGACCGAGATGCTGCCGCGCTTCGTCGAGCTCGAGCGCCATCCGCTGACGTTCGTCGCGCTCGAGGACGTCATCGCCGCGAACCTCGAGGCGCTCTTCCCGGGCATGGAGATCGTCGACCACGGCTTCTTCCGCGTCACCCGCGACGCCGACTTCGAGGTCTCCGACGAGGCCGACGACCTCCTGCAGGCCGTCGAGGCCGAGCTGCGCCGCCGGCGCTTCGGCGAGGCGGTGCGCCTGGAGGTCGGCGTGAACATCGACCCGAGCGTCCGCGAGCAGCTCAAGGAGGCGCTCGATCTCGAGGAGCGCCAGATCTACGAGGTCGACGGGCTGCTGGACACCGGCGATCTGTGGCAGATCCACGGGGTGCGCGGCTTCGGCGAGCTGCGCGATCCACCGTGGACGCCGGTGACCCAGCCGCGCCTGCAGGGCAAGGAGTCCGAGCACGTCAACGTCATGGCCGAGATGCGCCGGGGCGACATCCTCGTCCACCATCCCTACGACTCCTTCGCGACGTCGGTGGAGCGCTTCGTCGAGCAGGCCGTCGCCGACCCCGACGTCCTGGCGATCAAGCAGACGGTGTACCGGACCTCCGACGACTCGCCGCTGGTCCCGGCGCTCATCCGCGCGACCGAGCGCGGCAAGCAGGCGGTCTGCATGGTCGAGCTCAAGGCGCGCTTCGACGAGCGCGCGAACATCACCTGGGCGCGAGCGCTCGAGGAGGCGGGCGTCCACGTCGTCTACGGCCAGCCGGGGCTGAAGACCCACGCGAAGTGCATCCTCGTCGTGCGCCGCGAGGGCGACGGCGTGCGCCACTACGTCCACATCGGGACCGGCAACTACCACCCCAAGACGGCCCGCCTCTACACCGACTTCGGCCTCTTCACCTGCGACGAGAAGATCGGCGCCGATGTCGCGGACATGTTCAACTTCCTGACGGGGCTCGCCCGTCCCGAGGGCTATCGCAAGGTCCTCATCGCGCCCAACGGCATGCGCGAGGGGATCATGGCCGAGATCGACCGGACGATCGACGCGCACGAGCGCGGCGAGCAGGCCGCGATCAAGCTCAAGATGAACTCGCTCGTGGACCGGCGGATCATCCGCGCGCTGTACCGCGCCTCGCGGGCGGGCGTGCAGGTGGAGCTCAACGTCCGCGGCATCTGCTGCCTGCGGCCGGGCGTCGAGGGCGTCTCGGAGCACATCCGCGTCGTCAGCGTCCTCGGCCGTTTCCTCGAGCACTCGCGCGTCTACATGTTCGAGCGCGACGGCGAGAAGCGCGTCCTCATCGGCTCGGCCGACCTCATGCCGCGCAACCTCGACACGCGCGTCGAGCTCCTCGCGCCGGTCGAGGACCCGGCGCTCTGCGAGGAGCTCGTCGACACGCTCGAGCGCTCGCTGGCGACCGATGTCGGCGCGTGGGAGCTGCAGGCCGACGGCAGCTGGTCGGCGCGCACGCCGGGCGACCCGCCGCGGTCGGTGCAGCGCGAGCTCATGATCCAGCACGCCGCACGGGCCAGCGAGTCCGGCCAGGCCGAGGAGTGACCGACCCGCCCGAGCAGGTGCGCGTCGCGCGGACGGCGCCCGAGGACGCCCGCGTGCACGCGCCGGCGCGCGGCAACCGGCGCCTGCAGAGCCTGCTGGACGCCGTCGACGCCGACCTGCAGATCAAGGCGTGGTGGCACGCCGCGGGCGTCAACGCCGAGCGGCTGCACATGTCCGACCACTCGTGGGTCCACATCCAGATCGTGCTGAACATGGCGCTGCGCCTCTCGCGGCTGCTGTTCGGCCGCGGCGTGACGCCGAGCGTCGTCGCCGACCACGGCCTCGAGGTCCGCGACGCGGAGGTCGTCATCGCGGGCGCGGCGCTCCTGCACTGCGTCGGGATGTCGATCCACCGCACCGATCACGAGGCCTACTCGCTGTTTCTCACGGCCGACAAGCTCGGCGGGCTGCTCGAGGACGTCTACCGCGAGCCGACGCGCTCGATCGTCGTCGCCGAGACGATGCACGCGATCATCTCGCACCGCACGACGGGCGACCCGTTCACGATCGAGGGCGCGATCCTGCGCGTCGCCGACGCGCTGGACATGGCTCGCGGCCGGTCGCGCGTGCCGTTCGAGGCCGGCCACACGAACATCCACTCGCTGTCGGCGTACGCGATCGAGCAGGTCTCGATCGGGCCCGGCGAGGACAAGGCCGTGCGCGTCGAGATCGAGATGTCCAACTCGGCCGGGATCTTCCAGGTCGACGAGGGGCTGGGCTCGAAGCTGCGCGGGACGCCGCTGGAGCCGCACATCGAGGTCGTCGCGCGCATCGAGGCCGAGCACGAGCAGCGGCTCGTGCCGATCTTCCGTCTCTGAGCGGCGAGAGCGGGGGCGCGCCATGGCGTGATCTGGGACGAGGGTTGGCACGCAACCGCCTGCAATGCCCACCAACTCCGATCCCGGAAGGCCTTCTCTCGTGACCGACTCTGCACTGCGCGAGCTCGCGGACGACCCGTCCTCGCGCAAGCGCTTCTTCAAGATGCTCGGCGGGGCGGGCGCCGTATCCGCCGCCGCCGTCCTCATCGCCGCCTGCGGCGACGACGACAAGAAGGCAGCCGCCCCCTCCGGCGCTGCCGCCGCCACGTCTTCGGACGCCGACAACGCCGGCGACCTGAAGATCGTCAACTACGCGCTGACGCTCGAGTACCTCGAGGCGACCTTCTACCAGGAGGTCCTCGACAGCGGCGTCATCAAGGACAAGAAGATCGGCGACCTCGCCAAGGAGCTCGCGCAGGCCGAGCAGGAGCACGTCGACGCGCTCATCGCGACGGCCAAGTCGCTCGGCGGCACGCCCGCATCGAAGCCGAAGACGAAGTTCGGCCCGACGATCGAGCAGGGCCCGGAGACGATCCTCATGACGGCCGCGACCGTCGAGAACCTCGGCGCCGCCGCCTACCTCGGGCAGGCCGGCAACATCAAGAGCAAGGACATCCTCGCCGCGGCGCTGTCGATCCACTCCGTCGAGGCGCGGCACGCGGCGGCACTCAACCAGCTCGTCGGGCGCGGCTTCGGCGGCAAGGGCGGCCTCGAGGGGTCGCTCCCCGACGGCGCCTTCGGCAAGCCGATGGACATGGACGCCGTGCTGAAGGCCGTCCAGCCGTTCCTCGCCTGATTCTGACCTTCGATGACGAAACGAGACATCCACATGGCTTCATCGCGACCCGTGGCGGCTGCAGAGCTGTCCCCGATCAAGGTCCACGGCATGACGCGGGAGTCCTTTCTCCTGCGCTCCACCCTGGCGGCGGGCGCCGCCTACACGAGCATCTCGGCGACGGGGCTCATCTCCCGCGCCTTGGCCGATTCCGGCGGCGGCGACGTCGCGGTCCTGAACTACGCGCTCACGCTCGAGTACCTCGAGACCGAGTTCTACACCGTCGCCGTCAAGCAGGTGAAGGGCCTGTCGAGCGACGAGAGCAAGCTCGCCAAGGAGCTGCGCGACAACGAGGCCGAGCACGTCGACGCGCTCACCGCGACGATCAAGTCGCTCGGCGGCAAGCCCGTCGCGTCACCGAAGTTCGACTTCGGCGGCGCGTTCGCCAACCGCGCGGCGTTCCTGAAGACCGCGAACGTCCTGGAGGACACCGGCGTCAGCGCCTACAACGGCGCGGCGACGCAGATCGAGTCCGTCGACGTGCTGGCCGCGGCCGGCGGCATCGTCCAGGTCGAGGCGCGCCACGCGGCGCTCATCCGCCTGGCCCGCAACAAGCCGCCGGCGCCGCTGGCGTTCGACAAGGCCTCCGAGATGGACATGGTGCTCGCGGCGGTCAAGCCGTTCATCGCGGCCTGACGCGGGTAGACGGCACGGCGGCGGGTTGGCGAGGATGATCGACCGCCATTAGGGTTGGTACGAGCAGCCCCCGCCGCCGTTTCGTCTGAGAGGCCCGCGCCATGCCGACAGTGTCCTCACCGGCCCAGTACAGCCCGCACGTCGACGACGACGACGACTACTCCTACGTCTGGAGCGCCGGCGCCCTCGAGATCCCGATTCCCCGCTGGCTCGCGGAGATCATGGAGGTCAACGTCTGGGTCCGGCTCGAGCTTTTGCTCATCGGGTTCTGCATGGGGCTCATCGTCGCGGTGGTCGCCGTGCTCATCGGCTTCTCGGCCGCCTGAGTCGCCGGCTCAGTCCCGGCTGAGCGCCGATCCGTCGAGCACGACGCCGGTTCCCGATCAGACCGCTCGGGAAAACGGCGAGGGCCGCTCATCGGCTCTCCTGGGAATCCGTCCCACCGTCAAGTGCTTGCTTCACGTCGTTCCAGAGGTCCTCGACGTGTTCGCACCCGACGCTGACGCGGAGCAGGTCGGCCGGGATGTGGCGCTCGCCCGGGTACTTGGCGCGCCGCTCGATCGTGGTCTCGACGCCGCCGAGGCTCGTGGTGTGAACGAGGAGGGCGAGGTGGCCGAGGACCGCGTCGGCGGCATCCGCCCCGCCATGCACGCGGAAGGTCAGCATGAAGCCGGGGCCGGCCATCGCAGACGCGCGGTCGTGCTGGGGGTGCGAGGCGAGACTCGGATGGCGGACGTCGTACACGGCGGGGTGCGCGCTCAGGCGCTGAGCGAGGACCGTCGCGTTGTGCTGTGCGCGGTCCAGACGGAGCGGCAGGGTACGCAGGCCGCGCAGGCACAGGAAGACCTCCAGCGCACCGGGCGTCGCACCGGTGACGGTGCGGATCTCGTGTAGCTGCGCGTGCCGGCTCTCGTCGGCGACGACTGCTGCCCCGAGCAGCAGGTCCGAGTGGCCGCCGATCGCCTTCGTGGCGCTGTGGACGACGACGTCGGCACCCAGCGAGAGCGGGCGCTGCAGGAGCGGCGTGCAGAGCGTGCTGTCGACGACGCAGAGGATGTCGCGCTCGCGTGCGAAGGCGCACAGGCGAGGGAGGTCGGCGATTCCCAGCAAGGGATTGGTCGGCGACTCGAGCCAGAGGACGTCGGCGTTCTCGCAAGCGGCGATCACCGCCTCGGTGTCGGTCACGTCGACCGATCGGACCTCGCCGCCCAGTCGCCCGAGGCCCTCGCGGACGTCCATGTAGGCCACCGTCGGGGCGACGACGACCGGCGCGGGCGCGAAGAGGCCCATGATCGCGGTGCAGGCGGCCATGCCCGACGAGAAGATCACGGCCTGCCCGCCTTCGAGCGCACCGATTGCATCCTCGAGCGCTTCCCACGGTGGATGACCGTCGCGCGCATAGCCGGATGAGCCGCCTGGGTGCAGCGCGGATGCGGCGGTGATCGGGAGGTTCAACGGGCCGTCCGGAACGACCGGCGGCCTGCCCGCGCTGATCGCGAGAGTCTCGGGATGCAGGTTCCTCGGGCTGGGTGCGTTCATCCTCATGACCGTAGTTGACTGTCGAGAAGCACTGACCGGCTCCGCTCATCCGGTGAAGGGCCGCGAGCGGCGCGGCCGACGACACGAGGAGACCACGATGCCGAAGAATCTGCTGTACGACGAGTCCGCCCCGCACGAGCGGGCCGGAGGCCGTTCATGACCGTCAAGCGGCTGGAGCATGTCGGCATCGTCGTCGACGATCTCGCGGCGGCGACCGCGTTCTTCGTCGCGCTCGGGCTCGAATTGCAGGGCGAGGTGTCGGTCGAGGGCGCCTCGGTGGACCGCATCAACGGGCTCGAGGGCGTGCGCGCGGACATCGCGATCCTGCGGACCCCGGATGGCGATGCCAAGCTCGAGCTGGCCAAGTACCGCTCGCCCTCATACGAGGGCGACGACGGGCCGGCGCCGGCCAACGCCCCCGGCATCCGCCACATCCTCTTCGTCGTCGACGACGTCGAGGCTTCCCTCGCCGGCCTGCGAGCGCATGGCGGCGAGCTGGTCGGCGAGCTGGAGAACTACGAGAACAGCTACTGGCTGTGCTACGTGCGCGGCCCGGCGGGGATCATCGTCGAGCTGGCGCAGAAGCTCGGCTGATGGGTGTCCCGTCGGAGGCTCCCGTGACATGCAAGGGCTCGGCGTATGGGCAGGGCCATGAGCACGCGAACCCATCCAGCCATCCCCGACAACGTCGCGGTCCCGGGACACGCGACGCGCAGCGGCGACGGGATCGTCGCCGGCAGCGGCCCCGTCCAGATCGACGCGTTCATCGACTTCTCGTGCCCGTTCTGCAGGCAGTTCGAGGAGCGCTCCCGGAGCCTGCTCGAGCGCTTCGTCGACGAGCACGTGGCGACGCTCGTCTATCCCCCGCTCGGCCTGGACCGGCTGTCGGTGCCCGGTGACTACTCGACGCGCGCTGCGGCCGCCTCGGCGGCGGCATCGGACGCGGACATGTTCCTGCCCTACAAGGACGCGCTGTTCGCCAACCAGCCGGAGGAGGCCGGCCCCGGCCTCGACGACGAGGAGCTCGTCGAGCTCGGCCGCTCGGTCGGCATCGATGACCCGCGCTTCGCCGACGCGATCTTCAGCGGGACCTACCAGCCGTGGGTGCGCTTCGTGACCGAGCTCGCCGTCGAGGGTGGGGTCGGCGGCACGCCGACGGTGCTCGTCGCCGGCGTCGCGGTCCCGGCGAACCCGCAGACGATCGCCGCTGCGGTCGCCGACCTCGCCCGCTGAGCGGTCAGGCTCCGGCCGCATCGGCCAGGAGGGCGTGCTGGGACGCGGAACGCTCGCAACCGCGACAATCGCCGTGTGCTCGACCCCGACGTTCTCGCCTTCGTCAGCGCCGCGCTGCCGGCGCCGCCGGCGGACGTGCTCGAGATCGGCGCGGGTGACGGCGAGCTCGCCGCCGAGCTGCGCAGCGCCGGCTATGACGTCCGCGCGATCGATCCCGCGGCCGCGGACGGCAGCGGCGTGCAGCGGGCCGGGCTGCTCGATGCGGCCGGGACGTTCGACGCCGCGGTCGCGGTCGTCGCCCTGCACCACGTCGAGCCGCTCGAGGCGTCCTGCGCGCACCTCGCGACGCTCCTGCGCGACGGCGGCATGCTCGTCCTCGACGAGTTCGACGTCGCGCTGCTGGACGAGCGCGCCGCCGCGTGGTGGCTGGATCGGCGGCGCGAGCGCGGCGCGGCCGAGGAGCGTGACGCCGACGAGATCATCGCCTTCATGCGCCACCACGTCCACGCGCTGAGCGCGATGCGCGAGGCCCTGCGACCCCACTTCACGCTTCGCGAGGCCGCGCCCGGGCCGTACCTCTACCGCTGGAACCTCGGGCCCGAGCTGCGCGCCGAGGAGGAGCAGCTCATCGCGGCCGGCGAGCTGCCCGCGACCGGCGCGCGGCTCGTCGGGGCGCGCCGCCCGGCGTCGTAGTCATCCGCCCCGCACGGCGCGCTCCATCGACACGCCCTCCAGCTGCACGCCGTCGGGCAGCGTGATCGGCCCGCGGCCGACTTCGCGAAAGCCGCACGCGCGGTAGAGCGGCTCGCCGGGCAGCGTCGCCATGAGCACGAGCAACGAGAACCCCTCCGCCCGTGCCGCGTCCTCGCAGGACTCGATGATCGCGCGACCCAGACCGCGGCGCGTCCAGTCGCCGCGCACGAACATCGCGCGCACGCGCGCCGGCTCGGTCCGCGGGTCGAGCAGCCGGGCGTCGCCCGCCGCCGCGCCGGACCCGGTGTAGAGCTTGTCGCGCCGGCTCCAGCCGCCGCAGGCGACGATCTCGCCGCCGTGCTCGTGGACGAAGTACGTCCCGTCCTCGATGAGCGTGATGTCCGGATCGCCGATGTGGACGGCGGCGCTCTCGGTCTGGGCCGCGTCGTAGTGGCGCGGGAACAGCGAGCGGATCGAGGACCGCATGAGGACGGCGATCGGCGCGACGTCCTCAAGGCGGGCGAGCCGCTGCGGGGCGGCGGTCGCTACCAGTGAACGCCCTTCATGATCGTCGCCATCGCGATCTGCTCCATGTTCGCCTTCTCCGCCTGGGCGGGGTCCTTCTCGCCCTTGGATGCGGCGGAGTCGGGGAAGACCTTGTAGGCCATGTGCAGGATCTGGTCCATGACCTTCGGCGCGAGGGCGTGGAGGACCTCGCCGGTCGTGCCCAGGCGCGTGTTGATCTCCTTGGGCCGCGAGCGCATCGCCTCGCAGATGAGGTCGGCGGCCTCGTCGGGGCTGATCGTCGGGAAGTGGTCGTAGAGCTTCGTCGGGGCGATCATCGGCGTCCGGACGAGCGGCATGTGGATCGTCGTGAACGTCACCCCGTGGCCGACGGTCTCCGATGACACGACGCGCGTCCAGGCGTCCAGCGCGCCCTTGGAGGCGACGTACGCGCTGAAGCGCGGCGGGTTGGTCTGCACGCCGATCGACGAGACGTTCACGACGTGGCCGAAGCGCCGCTCGCGCCAGTGCGGCAGCAGCGCCATGATCATCCGGATCGCGCCGAAGTAGTTCAGCTGCATCGTGCGCTCGAAGTCGTGGAAGCGGTCCTCGGAGAGCTCGATCGAGCGGCGGATCGAGCGGCCGGCGTTGTTGACGAGGATGTCGATCGAGGGCTGGTCTGCGAGCATCCGCGCGACGACGTCGTCGATCGCCTCCATGTCCGAGAGGTCGGCGCTGTAGACGTGCGCGCTCCCGCCCGCGGCGACGATCTCGTCGCGCAGCGCCTCGAGCTTCTCGATCCCGCGCGCGACGAGCAGCGGCACGCCGCCGGCCGCCGCGACCTTCAGCGCCGTCGCCCGGCCGATCCCGCTCGACGCGCCGGTGATGACGACCGTGCGCCCGTTGATGAAGTGCCCGAAGGAGCGGTCCTTGTAGAGGTCGGGATCCAGCGTGCGCTCCCAGTAGTCCCAGAGCTTGTCGGCGTACGTGTGCAGCTCGGGGACCTCGATGCCGGAGCCCTGCAGCACCTTCTCGGTGTCGCGCGTGTCGAACTGCGGGCGCAGCGCCATGTGGTCGATGACCTCCTCGGGGATCCCGAAGTCGGCCAGCAGCGTGCGGCGGATGTCGCGCGCCTGGGGGAGCTTCATGAGCATCGACAGCGTGCCCTTGGGCAGCGCGTCGGTCAGGCGCTTGTCGACGCGGATCGCGAGCTTCGGCGCGTGCGCGGCCTCGGCGAAGGCGTTGAGCGACTCGCCGACGCGCAGCGGCTTGGGGTTCGTGAGGTGGAAGGCCTGGAAGTTCAGCCCCGGCTGGTGGGCGATGTGGTCCATCGCCGCCGCGACGAAGTCGACCGGCACGATGTTCGTGTAGCCGAGCTCCGGGCCGATGAGCGGGAACCACTCGGGCAGCGCGAAGCGTGCCTTCTTGATCGCCTTGAAGAAGTAGTAGGGCCCGTCGATCTTGTCCATCTCGCCGGTCTTCGAGTGGCCGACGACGATCGCCGGGCGGTAGACGCGCCACGGCACGCTCGACTGCTCGCGGACGAGCTTCTCGGACTCGAACTTCGTGCGGTGATACGACGACGGGAGCTTCTGGCCCTCGTCGAACATGTCCTCGCGGAAGAAGCCCTTGAACTCGCCGGCGGCCGCGACGGAGGAGACGTGATGCAGCTGCCCGACGCTCAGCGCGTTGGCGAGGTCGACGGCGTTGGCGGTCCCCTGGACGTTGAGCTGCTCGTTGGCCTCCGCGGGGGCCGTCATGTCGTAGATCGCCGCGAGGTGGAAGAAGTGCTCGATCGAGCCCTTCAGCGCGGCGATCTGCTCCTCGGAGACACCGAGGCGCGGCTCGTTGAGATCGCCGATGACCGTCTTGATGCGCTCGGGCTGCCCCCAGCGGGCGATGAGCTCGTCGAGGCGCCCCTGCGAGCCTTCGCGGACGAGCACGTGGATGTCGCCGTCGCGCTCGAGCAGCCGCTCGACGAGATGGCGCCCGATGAAGCCGGTCGCGCCCGTCACGAAGTACGTCATTGCTCTCCTTCTCGGTGGTGCCCCGCGATAGCCCGCCAGACTATCGCCCGGAGTGCCCCGCGCCGCCGGGCCCTACCAGCCGCCTTCGGCCTGCGCGCGCACCTTCGCGGCGGCCTTGCGACGGTCCTTGCGCTTCTCGAGCTTCCACTGCAGCAGCGAGGCGAAGAGCACGAACAGCGGGAAGAAGATGATGAGGATGAAGCCGGCGTTCGTGACGACCTTGTCGTTCGTCTCGCCGTACCAGCCCTCGCCGCCGTCGTGGCCGGACGCGGCGAGCACCGGCGCGGCGACCACGAGGAGCGTCGTGACGGCCAGGACGAGGGTCGCGGGCAGACGGCTGAGCACGGCGGCCAGTGTACCGATCCGCCCGGTGCGGTAACCGGTACCCGCGAGGGCAAAATCGACGGACTGGAGACCTCATGGAACGCGCCGACGAGAGCGACGACGGGCCGGACTTCGAGACCCGCGAGGAATGGGCGGCCGCCGCCGAGGCGCGCGCCATCGGCGGGCCGCCGGACAGCGATCTCGGCCCGGCCGGCCTCGACGAGCCGATCGACGAGGCGCTGCGCCCCGTCTACGAGGCCGGCGGCGGCGAGCAGGAGGGCTTCGAGCTCGCCGAGCACGACCTGCAGCGCAACGCCAGCCACGACGACGGCGGCGGCTTTCCCGAGCGCGACGCGTTCACGCCCGAGGTCGAATCGGACCTGTCGCCCGCCGAGTACGCCGAGGCCGACGAGAAGGAGCCCCGCGACCAGCGGCCCTAGCTCATCGGCTTGCGGGCGCGCACGATCGCGGCCGCCGCGCACGCGTGGACGCGGTGGGTCTCGCGGATCTCCACATCGACGAGTCCCGCCGCCGCCAGCGCGCGCTCGAACTCCTCGCGCGTGAGCGCCCCCGCGACGCACCCGGTCCACTGCGCCATGTCCGCGCGCGTGGCGGCGTCCATGCTCGGATCGGCGATGACGTCGGAGATCGCGAACCGCCCGCCGGGCCGCAGGACGCGGGCGGCCTCGCGCAGCGTCTGCGCCTTGTCGGCCGAGAGGTTCACGACGCAGTTGGAGAGCACGACGTCGACGCTCTCGTCCTCGAGCGGGAGCGCCTCGAGGTAGCCCTTGAGGAACGCGACGTTCTCGACGCCCGCCGCCGCGGCGTTGGCGCGCGCGAGCGAGAGCATCTCGTCGGTCATGTCGACGCCGATCGCTCGGCCCGAGGGGGCGACGCGGCGGGCGCTGATGAGGACGTCGGCGCCGGCGCCGGAGCCGAGGTCGAGCACGACGTCGCCATCCCGGAGGTCGGCGACCGCGGTGGGGACGCCGCAGCCGAGCGAGGCGGCCAGCGCGCTCCGGGTGCCTTCGTCGCCGGCCGCCGTCTCGTAGAGCGCCCCGCCGAAGACCTCCTCGCCGGCGGCATCGGTCGTGCTGACGGGCCCGCAGCAGGACGAGCCGGCGGATCCGGTGCCGCAGCCCGCCGGACCGTCGCCGGCGATGACGTTCGCCGCTGCGGCATAGCGCTCGCGGACGACCTCGCGGATCTCGTTGTCGGTCAGCTCAGCCATGCGGACAGCTCCTTCAGGGCGTCGGGTCGGACGTAGTAGTAGGCCCACAGGCCGCGGCGGTGCGAGTCGACGATCCCCGCGGCGCGCAGTTTGGACAGGTGGTGGGAGAGCGTCGGCTGGGAGACGTCGAAGAGCGGCACGAGCTCGCAGACGCAGACCTCGCCCGCATGGCGGCGCAGGACGTCGACGAGCTGCAGGCGGATCGGATCTCCGAGCGCCTTGGCGACGCCGGCCATGCGCAGCGCCTCGGCGCGGTCGACCTCCGGGTAGACGACGGGCTCGCAGCAGCGCTCGCCCGCGGCACGCTTGCGCTTCGGGGCGAGTGGCAGATCGACGGGCATCGATGTAGATATATCGATTGAAGTGACGAACGTCAATGGAGTAGGGTCGCGCCATGAACCCGCCGGGCCTGCTGCGCCGGTCCGCCGCCGAGGGCCTCGCGGCGTTCGCGCTCGTGTTCGCCGGCTGCGGCGCGATCGTCACCGACGCCACGCGCGACGGCGTGCTCGGGGCGACCGGCGTGGCCGCGGTCTTCGGCCTCGTGATCATGGTCATGATCTACGCGACCGGCCACCTCTCGGGCGCGCACATCAACCCCGCGGTGACGATCGCGTTCACGCTCGCGCGCCACTTCCCGGCCCGCGACGCGTTGGCCTACGTCGCCGCGCAGCTCGCGGGCGCGACCGCGGGGGCGCTGCTGCTGCTCGCGGTCTGGAGCGACGAGCCGGCGGCCCTCGGGGCGACCGTGCCGAGCATCGGGACCGGGCAGGCGCTGCTCTACGAGACCGTGCTGACCGCGTTTCTCATGTTCGTCATCGTCGCCGTGGCGACCGACACGCGGGCGGTCGGCGCGGCCGCCGCGATCGCGATCGGCGGGACCGTCGCGCTCGACGCGCTCTTCGGCGGGCCGCTGACCGGCGCCTCGATGAACCCGGCGCGCTCGTTCGCCCCGGCGCTCGCCGCGGGCGAGTGGACGGACTTCTGGATCTACGTCGTCGGCCCCGTCGCCGGCGCCGCGCTCGGCGCCGGCGCCTACGAGCTCATCCGCGCGCCGCTGCCCGACGGATGACCCGCGCGCTGTCGTCGCGCCGCGTGGAGGACCTGCCGGCGGAGCTCTGAGGCTCAGCCCACGGAGTCGCGGAACGCGACGGCCTCTCCCGCGATCTGCGTGGACTCCTCGATCGGCAGGATCGGCGTGGAGGTGAACCGCAGCCACGGCGTCCACGGGAACGCCGTCCGCGCAAGGGTCGCCGCCGAGTCGGCCTCGATGATCGCGACGCCGCCCGTGCCGTCGGTGAAGCCGTAGAAGCCGCGGAACTCGGCGCCCTCCGGTGGCTGCCACTGCGAGAAGACCTCCAGGGAGCGTCGCTCCCCGTCCTCGGTCGTGTCGACGAACTCCCACAACACATGGAAGAGCATGGGGCTCCTCCTTTCTGAAATAGCCGCGCCGAGACTACCCCCGGGCGGGGCTTCCCGCCAGCGCCTCCTACCATGGACGCGTGGCCGTTCTCATCGCCTCCGACCTCTCCAAGGACATCGCCGGCTCGCCGCTGCTGCGCGGCGTCTCGTTCAAGCTCGAGCGCCGCGAGCGGCTGACCGTCGCCGGCCGCAACGGCGCCGGCAAGACGACGCTGCTGCGGATGCTCGCGGGGGAGACGTCCGTCGACGGCGGCGAGCTGTCCTTCCAGAAGGGCTGCCGCGTCGCGCTGCACGACCAGCGCCCGCCGCGCGAGCGCGGCCTCACGCTGCGCGACTACGTCCTGGGCGGCTGCGCGGAGCTCGTACAACTGGAGTCCGACCTCACGCGCCTGGCACAGGAGATGGCCGACGGCAGGCCGGCCGCCTTCGACGCCTACTCGCGCGCGGAGGCCCGCCTCGAGCACGCCGGCGGCTGGAACTGGCGCGAGCGCGCGACGGCGATGGTGCGCGGCCTCGGATTCGACGACGACGCCGACCTCGATCGCAGCCTCGAGACGTTCTCCGGCGGAGAGCTCACGCGCGCGTCGCTCGCGCGGGCGCTCGCGAGCGATCCCGATCTCCTCCTGCTCGACGAGCCGACGAACCACCTCGACATCGAGTCGCTGGAATGGCTCGAGAAGACGCTCGTCTCACTCGACGCCGCCGTCGTCCTCGTCGCCCACGACCGCTGGTTCCTCGAGGCCGTCGGCACCGCCGTGCTCGAGCTCGAGGCCGGGCGCTCGCGCTTCTTCCCCGGCACGTGGACGCAGTGGCGCACGGAGCAGGCGGCGCGCGAGATCGCCCTCGGCCGCGCGATCGACCGCCAGCAGGCGGAGATCGCGCGCCTCGAGCGCTTCGTCGAGCGCTTCCGCGCGAAGGCGACGAAGGCCAAGCAGGCGCAGTCGCGCGTCAAGCGCCTGGACAAGATCGAGCGCATCGAACGAGACCCGCGCGACCGCGAGGCGCTGAAGTTCGACTTCAAGGCACCCGAGCGGTCGGGGCGCGTCGTCTTCGAGATGACCGGCGGGCGGATCGAGGTCGGCGAGGGCGGGCGGGGCCGAATCCTGCTCGACGACGCCGAGATCTGGCTCGAGCGCGGCGAGCACGTCTCGCTCGTCGGCGCCAACGGCTCCGGCAAGACGACGCTCATCGACACGCTCGCCGGGCTGCGCCCGCCCGCGGCCGGCAAGCTCAGCACCGGCCACAACGTCAAGCTCGGCCACCTCTCACAGCACGCCGACGAGCTCGGCAAGGGGGTGGGTGGGGACGGTTTCCGTGCTCGGACCGTCATCGAGGCCTGCGTCGTCCACACCGGCCTGACGCCGAACAAGGCACGCGCGCTGCTCGGCCGCTTCCTCTTCAGCGGCGAGGAGGCCGAGAAGCCGCTGGAGGGCCTCAGCGGCGGCGAGCGCCGCCGCCTGTCGCTGGCGATCCTCGTCGCCTCGGGGTCGAACGTCCTCATCCTCGACGAGCCGACGAACCACCTCGACCTCGAGAGCCGCGAGGCGCTCGAGGACGCGCTGCTGGCCTACGAGGGAACGCTGCTGCTCGTCTCCCACGACCGCGCGCTGCTCGAGGCCGTCGGCACGCGCACCGTCGCCGTCCAGGACGGGACGCTGCGCTCCTACGTCGGCGGCTGGCAGGAGTACCTGCGCGTGCGCGAGGAGGAGAAGCAGGCCGGGCGCGCCCCGAAGCGGCCGGGGGCGGCGAAGGCGCCCGAGCCCGCGCCCGCGGCGAAGGCGAAGCCGAAGCCGAAGCCGAAGAAGCCCCGGAAGAAGGCCGCCGAGCCCGGCTGCGCGAGCGACCGCATGGCCACGGCGACGATCAACGGCAACGGCGCGGGGACGACGCTCTCCAAGAACGCCCGCCGCCATGTCAAGAACCTCGAGCGCGAGATCGAGGAGGCCGAGGAGCGGCTGAAGGCGGTCGAGGCCGAGCTCGCGCTACCGGAGGCGTGGGCGACGCCGGACCGCAGCGCGGCGTCCAGCGAGCGCCATGCGAGCGCCCGGCGCGCCGTGGAGGAGGCCTTCGCCCGCTGGGAAGCGGCGGCCTCCTGACGGCGCGGTCCGCCTAGGCGTCGTCGCTGCCGGTCTTCGTCGCGCAGCGCGAGCCGGCGCAGGCGGTGACCTTCAGCGTGATGACCGAGTCGTTGCGGTCGCCGCCGCGGGCGTCGACGGTGCGCGCCCACGTCTTGCCGGTGGTCCGCGCGGCCTTGTAGCTCACGCCGCGGTAGCGGATCTTCACCGACGTCGCGGAGGCACCGCGCGCGGCGACCTCCGTGCGCAGGCGCAGCCTGCCGCCGGAGAGCGCGTCGACCTCGATGTCGGAGATGAACGGCGCGCGCGGGGTGCCGGTGGTCGTCGTGCCGGTGGTCGTCGTGCTGTCGTCGGCGCCGTTCCTCGCGGATGCGGTCGTGACGGCGGTGGTCGCGCCGGCGGCGCAGGCGAGCAGCGCGATCGAGCCGACGCGCAGCCGGCGGCCGAGCGACGGGGTGGGGGTGAGGGACATGGGGAGCTCTGCTTTCAGACGGGTTCGGGGGTGCACGAATTGTGCGTTACGCGCGGTCGCAACTCCCATGGGACATTCGTCGCCGGCGAGAAATCTCAGAAAGTGCCGATCGCACGCTCATAAACGCAAGATTCAGCCATCCAGAACCATTAGACGACGGAATCTTGCGTAAAGTTGCAAGCTCGCGCCCTTGGAAAGCGCCCTCCGCGCTGCCACCGTCTGTCTATGCGCCACGAGCTCTCCTGGGGCCGGCACTACCTCATGTGCCCGCCCACGCATTTCGACGTCACCTACGCGATCAACCCGTGGATGGATCTCGCGGTCGTCGTCGATCGCGAGCGCGCCCAGCGCCAGTGGGACGTGCTCGTGCAGACGCTGCGCGAGGCCGGCGCAACGATCGAGGTGCTCGACGGGCAGCCGGCGCTCCCGGACCTCGTCTTCACGGCGAACCTCGGCCTCGTCGACGGCGAGACCTTCATCCCCGCGCGCATGCGCCACCCCGAGCGGCGCCCGGAGGCCGCCCACGCCGAGGCCTGGTTTCGCGCGCGCGGCCACGGCATCCGGCGCCTCGGCGACGACGTCGTCCAGGAGGGCGCCGGCGACGCGCTGGCATTCGGAGCGACGCTCGTCGCCGGCCACCGGACACGCTCCTCGGCTTCGGCCTACGTCGAGCTCGCCCGCCTCGTCGACGGCGCGATCCTGCCGCTCGAGCTCGCCGACGAGCGCTTCTACCACGTCGACATCGCCTTCTGCCCGCTCGACAGCGAGAGCGCGCTCGTGGCGCCGGCCGCCCTGGACGCCGAAGGCCTGCGGGCGATCGAGCGGCTCGTCCCCGACCCGATCCTCCTCACCGAGGACGAGGCGCGCGCGTTCTGCGCGAACGCCGTCGTCGTCGGGCGCACCGTCGTCATGCCCGCCTGCTCGCCGCGCCTGGAGCTCGAGCTGCGCGAGCGCGGCTTGCAGCCCGTCGTCGTCGACGTCTCGGAGTTCCTCAAGGCCGGCGGCGGCCCGCGCTGCCTGACGCTCGCGCTCGACACGCGGCTCGGGCACGAGGACACGGCGGCGGTCGCCGAGCGCCACACGGCGCACAACTACCACCCGCTGCCGGTCACGGTCACCCACGCCGAGGGCGTCTGGGTCCACGACGACCGCGGCCGCCGCTACCTCGACGCGCTGTCGGCCTACTCCGCGCTGAACTTCGGCCACCGCCACCCGCGGCTCGTCGCCGCCGCGCGCAACCAGCTCGGCCGCGTGACGCTCACGAGCCGCGCGTTCTCCAACGACCAGCTCGGTCCGTTCGCCCGCGATCTCGCCGCGCTCTGCGGCAAGGACCGCGTGCTGCCGATGAACACCGGCGCCGAGGCGGTCGAGACCGCGATCAAGACCGCGCGCAAGTGGGGCTATGACATCAAGGGCGTCGCGCCGGGCCGCGCGACGGTCCTCGTCTGCGACGGCAACTTCCACGGGCGCACGACGACGATCGTCTCGTTCTCCGACGACCCGCTCGCGCAGGAGGGCTTCGGCCCCTTCACGCCGGGCTTCCGGCGCGTGCCGTTCGGCGACGCGGACGCGCTCGCCGCGGCGCTTGCCGCCGATCCCGACATCGTCGGCTTCCTCGTCGAGCCCGTGCAGGGCGAGGCGGGGGTCGTCGTGCCGCCCGCGGGCTACCTGCGCGACGCGCGGCGGCTGTGCAGCGAGCACGGCGTCCTGCTCATCGCCGACGAGATCCAGTCCGGCCTCGGGCGCACCGGCCGGACGTTCGCCTGCGACCACGAGGGCGTCGTCCCCGACATCTACGTCCTCGGCAAGGCGCTCGGCGGCGGCATCCTCGCGCTGTCGGCGATCGCGGCCGACGACGAGATCCTCGGCGTCTTCGGTCCCGGCTCGCACGGCTCGACGTTCGGCGGCAACCCGCTGGCGTGCGCCGTCGGCCGCGCCGTGCTCGACCTCCTCGCGACCGGCGAGCCGCAGGCGAACGCCGCCCGGCTCGGGATGCGGCTGCGCACGGCCCTCGACACGGCGGCGCCCGCGGCGCTGTCGGAGGTGCGGTCGCTCGGGCTGTGGTTCGGCCTCGACGTGCACCCGCGCGACCCGCGCAGCGCGCGCGACGTCTGCGAGGGCCTGCTGGAGGCCGGCGTCCTCGCGAAGGACACGCACGAGCGCACGATCCGCCTCGCGCCGCCGCTGACGATCACGGCCGCCGAGGCGGACTGGATGCTCGAGCGCCTCGTCGCCGTGCTCGACGCCTCCGACCGGCTGCGGCTCGTGCCGCCGCCGACCGGACCGGCATCCTTCGCGGCATAGACGAGATCGACCGCCGCATCGTTGCCGAGCTGCTCGAGGACGGGCGCCTGAGCCTCGCCGTGCTCGCCGAGCGCGTGAACCTCTCCTCGCCGGCCGTCAAGCGGCGCGTCGACCGCCTGCGCGAGACGGGCGTCATCACCGGCTTCACGGCGCGCGTCGAGCCCGCCGCGCTCGGCCAGCACACCGAGGCCTTCGTCGAGATCTACTGCGTCGCGAACATGAGCGTCACCGCGCTGCGCGAGACGCTCGCCGGCGAGCCCGAGGTCGTCGCGGCCTACACCGTGACCGGCGAGGCCGACGCGCTCGTCCACCTGCGCGCGACGGACGTCAGCCACCTCGAGGTCACGGTCGAGCGCATCCGCGCCAACCCCGAGATCGCGCGGACGAAGACGATCATCGTCCTGAGCCGGCTCATCGCGCGCGACTGACGTCAGACGACCACCGCAGGCGCTACCTTGCCCTCGATGATCGGGAGGCACGTGGTCCTGCGATCGGTGCTCGTCGCGGCGTTCGCCGCGGCGCTGACGGCGCCGGGCGCGCATGCGCACCCCGGCGAGGCGCACGCGATCGCCGGCGCGCTCGAGCCCAAGGGCGTCTTCGGCTCGCTCGCGAGCCCGGCTGCCGCCGAGGCCGCCGCCGCGATCAGCAGCTTCTCGTCGACGCGCCAGGCGCCGGTGCCCGCGGGCCCGTGCACCGCTGCGGCGGCAGCGTCGATGCCGGTCGGCGAGGGCCACCGCCACGACGTCGTCGGCCAGCACGCGTTCAGCTGCCGCATGGAGCAGGTGGCGTTCGCGTCGCTCACCGAGGAGCTCTCCGACCGGCCGAACGTCATCCTCGGCGAGATGGACGTCAAGGCCGACATCGCGGCCGTCGCGATGACCTATCCGCAGGGCGGCGTCCTGTTCTTCGACGTCTCCGATCCCGCCAGGCCGCGGTTCCTCTCGCGCTACGACGCGACGGAGTGCGACCAGCTGCTGCAGGACATCAACTGCGGCGCGTTCGTCGACCTCTCGGCCGACGGCAAGACGGCGTACCTCTCGATCCAGAAGCTCACCGTCCTGCCGACGCTGCCGCTGAACCTCAACGCGATCAACCAGAGCGGGCCGGGCGTCGACGTCATCGACCTCGCGAACCCGCGCAAGCCGGTGCGCCTGCAGTTCTATCCCGTCGCCGGCCTCGGCGGCGTGCACACCGTGCGCTCGCACACGATCCCGGAGGGGCCGTCGACCCCCGACCGCCCGCGCGCGCCGGGCGAGTACGTCATCTCCAACCAGAACGGCGTCGGCATCGACATCGCGAAGGTCACGAAGGTCGCGGGCAAGCGCGTGCTGACGACGGTGCGGACGATCATCGACGCCGCCAACTCGCTGGCGACGATCCAGAACAACGAGGTCCACGACACGTTCATCCAGAACGACCCGCTCGACGGCCGGACGTATCTCTACAACGCCGCCGGCTTCTCGACCGGCTTCAACGTCTACGACATCACCGATCCGGGGCGCGCCCGCCAGGTCGCCGAGTGGGACCTCACGCCCGAGTGCGAGGAGGACTGGTACGCGCACACGATCGACGTCACGCACCGCAACGGCCGCCGCTACGTGACGATGCCGGCCGAGATGCTGCTCATGGTCGACTCGTCGTCGCCGAGCGGCCTCGTCGAGATGACCGACGACGACAAGGCCGCGGGCTGCGGGACGTTCGTCGGCAACGGCGACAAGCCCGGGCCGCTGTGGATCGTCGACGCGACGGACTTCTCGAAGCTCGGCCCGGCGAACGACAAGAAGAGCCCGGCGCAGGCGGCGGCGACCGACGCTGCGCTGAAGAAGGCCTCGCAGGACGCGCTCGTCGCGACGTGGTCGAATCCGGCCGGGCGCGCCGGCGGGTCGCTGACGTTCTCGCCGCACAACCAGCAGATCGTCGGCGACAGGATCTACCTGTCGCACTACCACGGCGGCGTCTACGTGCTCGACGCGTCGGCGGCCTTCGCCGGCAGGCACGAGCGCCCGAAGGAGCTCGGCTTCATCGTCCCGCACGACGAGCGCACCCGCCCGCTGCTCGGCCAGGCGCCGCTGACCGGGCTGCTGGGCCGCTTCTTCACCGACTTCCCGCTCGGCCGCCCGGAGATCTGGGACATGGTCGCCTACAAGGGCCACGTCCTCGCCTCCGACATGACCGGCGGCTTCTACGCGCTGCGCTACGACGACAGCCCGCTGGCGCTGTGCGCCGACGCCAAGGCGCCGCGCGCCGTCCTCAGCCGCGCGCGCACGACGCTGCGCAGCACGCGGATCGTCGTCCGCGGCACGGCGAGCGACCGCGGGTGCGCGGCGACGCCCGCGACCCGCGCGCGGCCGGGGGCGCTGCGCCGGGTGAGCGTCGCCGTGGCGCTGAGGGCGGGCACGCGCTGTCGCTTCCTCAGCCGCTCCGGCAAGCTCGGCGGCGCGCGCAGCTGCCGCTCGCCGCGCTTCGTCACCGCGCGCGGCACGAGCCCCTGGCGGCTGGACCTGCGCGGCCGCTTCCGCAAGGGCGCCTATGTCGTGACGGTGCGCGCCGTCGATACCGCGGGCAACAGGCAGCGCACGCCGGTGACGGCGACGCTGCGGCGGCGCTGACGCGCTCGACCGATAGAGAAGCGGGTGTCGCAGATGCCGGTTGCATCCACAGAATCTTCAGTTTGAAGTGGGCTCCGGTTGCGCAAACCCCAGTGGCGAACCGCCCATGTCGCCACCGCTGCGCCGTTCGCTTCCCGCCATCCCGGCCTCGGTGCCGATGCTTCGCGCCGCGGTCGCCGAGTTCGTGAGCGCCGCCGGCGTGCGCGAGCCGCAGCTCGCGGCCGTGAAGCTCGCCGTCTCCGAAGCCGTGACGAACGCCGTCATGCACGCCTACCTCGACGACGACGAGCCGGGAGACGTGCGCGTGAAGACGTGCTTTCGCGACCAGACGGTCTTCGTGACCGTCAGCGACGACGGGATGGGGATGATGCCGCGGCTCGACAGCCCCGGCCTCGGCGTCGGGCTGCCCTTCATCGCCGACACCGCCGACACGCTCGACATCGGGTCGACCGAGGGCGGCGGTACCGAGCTGAGGATGTCCTTTCGCATCCTCGCCGGTGGGGTATGAGCACCGAGATGGGACTGAGGCCCCCTCACGGGGCCTGACTCCGATCTCGATCTCGACAACGCCCCGCGTGAGGCGCCGCGGGCGATCTGAACCCTTCCCTCAATGCGGCTGTCAGCGCCGACCACCCGACCCGACGCACGACGCAGCGCCACCCTCAGCGCTCGGCGAACACGACGTCGCGTTCCCGGTCGACCGACCAGCGCCCGCGCCGCCATGACACGCGCGTCCCGTCCGCCAGCCGCACCGCCGCGTGGCCGAGCCGCGGCTCGCCCCAGAGCGTCGCCTCCAGCGGGCGCTCGCGCTCCGGCGTGTCGCCGAGCCCGCTCGCGACGTGCGCCGCGGGATAGGTCACGACGATCGAGCCCGAGCGCACCCAGACCGGGATCCTGTCGCGGGGCGCGGGCGCGAGCACCTCGCCGCCGCCGCGGACGCGGTCGCCGGACCACGAGTCCGAGACCTGGTCGCCGCCCCAGAGCATCCCCGTGGCCTGTTGGCCGCTCCAGCCGCTGCGCCCGAACACGACGCCGCGGCCGGGATGGACCTCGTCCAGCGCCCGCTGCATCGAGCGCCGGTACAGGCCGCCCACGCGCCAGGCGGCGTCCGCGCCCGTGCTCCCGTCCGCGAAGCGCACGTCGTCGGGGAAGTAGTAGCCCTCGCCGTCGTCGGCCTTGATGCCCTCGACGCCGAGCGCGAGCGCGGTCTTCGCCTGCTCGCGCCACCACTCCTCGGCGGCAGGAGACGTGAGGTCGACCGGCGATCCGGTGCCCATCCACCAGCGCGCGACGAACGGCTGGCCCTCGGCGTCGCGGACGTAATGGCCGCCCCGCGCCCCGGCCTCGTAGTTCGAAGCCGGCGCGCGGTGCAGCGCGCGCGTGGACGTCGTCTGAGACCTCGTCCTGATGGTTGTGGACGTCGCGCGACTTCCAGAACCCGTAGCCCCATTCGGGCAGCACGGGCGGCAGGCCGGTGGCGCGCAGGTAGCGGCGCAGCCGCGCGGCCGGCGAGCGATCGGTGAAGAGCCAGAGCCGCAGCGCGCCCGCGCGAGCGCGCGCGGAGACGACGGTGCGGCCGTCGCCGAGCTCGAAGCGCATCCCGTTGCGATGCCCCTGCGCCCAGACCGCGTAGCCGCGCGAGGACTGCAGCCACGGCGCGGGCGCGTAGTCGCCCTGCGGGATGCCGCCGACGGCGAGCATCTCGGCGGGGCAGCCGGGGCCGGTGTAGGCGCGGTCGGCGCCGAGCTGGATCTTGCGGCCGGCATGATCGACGCGCAGGGCGTGGCGGGCGCCGAGCCCGGCGAAGTGCTCGCCGGCGCGCCCGTCCCAGTCGGCGGCGAGGCGCAGCGGCTCGCCCTCGAGCTCGAACTCGAGCAGCACGGTCTCGGCGGCCGGCAGCGTGATCCGCAGCCGCCCGCGCCGGCCGCCGGCGCCGCCGCAGCGGACGGCGAGCTCGATGCCGTCGGCAGGATGCGCCACGACGCTCGCCGCCACCACGCGCTCGGGGATCTCGAGCTCCTCGGCCGCGATGACGCCCTCCGTGAACTGGACGAACTGGTCGCAGATCTCGCCGTCGGCGCCCCAGAGCCCGAGCGCGCGGACGAGCCTGCGCCCCCCGCGGCGCACGTGGATGGCGCACGGCAGCTGCGTGACCTCAACCTGCAGCGCCTCGCGTTCGAGGACGAGGGCGCCGGGCAGCGTCGCGGTCTGGACCGGCATGCGTCCAGGTTCTTCGCCGGCGGGCCGCCCCGCCAGCGGTTCACATGAACGTCACCGCCCGATCACGGCAGCTTCACACGGCTACAGCGGCAGCAGCGGCCCGCGGAACGGGTCGGTGCCGAGCGCGAGCTGCACGCCGAGGCCGGCGTGCTGGTTGGCGTAGGCGAGCTCGCGGCTGAGGTCGCCGACGCCGTTGCCGGCGGGAATGGGCAGGAGCTGCAGCGTGCTCAGCACGCCGAAGGCGCGGCCTTGGGCGTCGATGAACGCGCTGCCGGAGTCGCCGGGAATGCCGGGGGTGACGGTGAGGACGGTGTGGTTCCAACCGCCGTTGGCCTGGCCCAGGCTCTTGCCCTGCTTGGGCTTCAGCAGCTCGATGCCCGCACGCAGCGAAGAGTTTCCGTAGCTCAGGACCGTCGCGCCGGTCGCGACCGTGGGCGTCATCGCGGTCGGGCCGCCCCAGAACGGGATCGTCGGGTTGACGCGCCCGTAATCGGCGGGGTCGAGCTTCACGAGCGCGAGGTCGTTGTACTGGCAGGTGTCCGGGTCGCGCTCGCCGACCGCGCGCATCTGCAGCCAGCTGTTGTAGATCATCGTCCCCGGCCGGGTGGCGCCCTCGACCTGGACCGGGGTGCCGAGCGGCAGCGATCCCGCCGTACAGCCGTTCGTCGCCGTGTTGCCGTCGGTGCCCGAGCAATGCGCGGCCTGACCGAGATAGATCGCGCCGGCCGCGTCGTAGAACACGAAGTTCGCCGTGCACTGGCCGCCGCCGGTGTGGGTCATGACGCCGGGGCGCACGCTCGCCGAGGAAGCGGGCGGGAAGGCCGGGGCGGCAGCGGCACCGGGCGCGGCGGCGACGAGGCCCGCCAGCGAGGCGGCGGCGATCGCCAGCGCGCGCCTCACGAGCGGTACGGGACGCGACGTCATCTCCATCACGGCTCCGCCTACCCGGTCGTGCGCGCGCGGAAAACCAGATGAACGACGGCGGCCAGGAGCGCCGACATCACAGGAAGGTCACAGCGCGGATCCAGGTCGTTCACGAAACAGGTCTCTTTGCAGCGGAAAGTGCAGCTCGGCTACAGCCGATATCCACCAGGGAGCGACGATGACCCCCTCATCGACCAGCCGGGTCGACCTGCACTGCCACTCCACCGCATCGGTGGTCTCCGAGCTCGGCGTCCAGCGCGCGCTCGGACTCCGGAGTGCGCGACGCCGCCCGAAGACGTCTACGAGCCCGCCAAGCGGCGCGGCATGGACTTCGTGACGATCACCGATCACGACACGATCGACGGCGCGCTCGAGCTCGCCGGGCGCTACGAGGACGCGTGCGTCTCCGAGGAGCTGACAGCCTGGTTTCGCGGCGAGGAGCAGGCCGTGCACATCCTTGTCTGGGGGATCACCCCGGCCGATCACGAGCGCCTGCAGGCGCTCGCCGGCGACGTCGAGGCCGTCGCCGAAGAGCTTTCGCAGCGCGGGATCGCGTGCGCGCTCGCCCACCCGTTCTATGCGGTCGAGGCGCCCCTGGCGCCGCGCCACCGCCGCCGCCTGGCGCAGCTCTTCCCGATCTGGGAGACGCGCAACGGCTCCCGCGCGCGGGAGCTCGACTCGCCGGCGCAGGTCTACTACCGGCGCAGGCGCGGCGCGCGGCCTGACGCGCGCGTCGCGGGGCTAGGATCGGCGCATGGCGGTCCCGCCGCTGCGCCCGCGCCACTACCCGGCCGTCCCGGGGGAGATCAAGCGCACCGACGCCGATGTCCCCGCGAACGTCCGCGGGCTGCGGGCGCGCACGGCGGCGACGGCGACGGCGCTCCTGCGCGGGCAGCCGCGCAAGCCATCGCTCGTTCCAACCGCCGACGGCGCGATCGCGCGGATGCTCCTGACGATCCCGAGCTACGCGGTCGGCGGCGCGGCCAACCCCTACGCGGTCGTCTACCGCGACCTGCTCGTCAAGCTCCCGGCGGGGATCGCGCTCGTGATCCTCACGCACGACGAGGTCGCGGCGAAGGTCGGCGAGTGGGTGCAGGGCGCCGGCCGCGCCGACCGCACGACGGTCGTCGCCACCGACGACTTTTTGAACTTCTCCGTCTGGGCGGAGGACGGCTACGTCGTGATCTCAGACGGCGACGGCCAAACGGCGTTCGTCGAGCCGGCGGCATTCCCGCGCTACGGCGACGCGCTCGTCGCCGACCGCGTCGCCGAGGCCGCGTCGATGGGGCTCTTCCAGGCGCCGCTGCACCTCCAGGGCGGCAACGTCCTCGTCGGCGACGACTTCTTCTTCGTCGGCGTCGACTACCCGCTGTTGACGTTCGCCGACGGGATCCTCAACGCCCCGCCGGGCGACGACCAGGACGCGCTCATCCGCACCGTCTACAGCCGCTATCTCGACTCGGAGCGCGAGTTCGTCCCGGTCGGCACGACCCTGCCCGTGCCGCCCGCGGCGCGCCGCGAGCTGCGCCTGCAGGGCGAGCTCTGGGAGGAGGAGCTCTACGCCGGCAACGAGCCCGGCACGCGCCAGCCGATCTTCCACATCGACATGTTCGTGAGCCTCGCCGGGCGCGGGGAGGACGGGCGCTACCGGCTGCTCGTCGGCGACCCGCGTGAGGCCGCGCGGCTGACCGGCGAGCCCCTGCAGCGCCACGCGATGCCGGCGGTCTTCGACGACATCGCGCGCAGCCTCGCGGCGCGCGGATACGACGTCGGCCGCTCGCCGCTGCCGCTCGTCCACCAGGACGATCCCGAGCAGCGGCTGCGCTCGTGGTACTTCGCGACGTCGAACAACGCGCTCGTCCACGCGCCGGCGGGGGAGCGCCCGGTCGTCCTGCTGCCGACCTACGGCCACGGCCCGTTCGAGGCCCTGCGCGCGACCGACGAGCGTCACGCGGAGATCTGGACCGAGCTCGGCTACGACGTCGTCGGGCTCGCCGACTTCCACCCGTTCGCGAGCAATCTCGGCGCCGCGCACTGCATCAAGAAGTATCTCGCCCGCGGCTGACGCCGCACCGAGCGACGCTAGCCGCGCGAGCGGGCGCCGACGCCGGTCAGCAGCTCGCGGATGCGCAGCGGCCCGGCTCCGCCGGGCTCCAGCGGCGCCGTCTGCAGGCCCTCGCCGCGCCGCATGCCCTCGATGAGCTCGAGCAGCGCCTCGCCGGAGGTGCGCTTCGGGGTCCAGCCGAGCTCGCCGCGGGCGCGACCGATGTCCATGACCGGGACGCCGAGCGCGAGGTCCAGCCAGCCCGTCGGCGTCGGCTGCAGGCGCAGCTTCCACGAGGCGTCGACGGCGACGCGCAGCACCTTCTCGGGCACCGGGACCGGCCGCGCGCCGAGCAGGCGCCCGAGCTCGGCCGGGTCGAGCACCGGCTCGGCCGCGACGTTGAACGCGCCGCGGACGTCGCTCGTGATCGCCAGGTGGTAGGCCTCGCCGATGTCGAGCGAGTGGACGGCCTGGAAGACGAGGCGCGGCAGCGCCGGGACGATCGGGATGAGCTTGCGCCGCAGCAGCGTCGTCGGCAGCAGCGGCCCGGCGAACAGCCGCCGGATGCCCGACGCGGCGTCGCCCTTGAAGATCAGGCCCGGGCGCAGGCGGACGACGCGTACGGCGGGGAAATCGGCCTCGAACGCGTCGAGGATGCGCTCGACGTCGGACTTGTCGCGCGAGTAGAAGGAGTTCGGTACGCCGCCGGTGGGCCAGCTCTCGTCGACGCGGCGGTCCTTCGGCCCGGGGGAGTAGGCGCCGACCGACGACGCGTAGACGAGGCTCGGCACCCCCGCGGCCGCGACGGCCTGAAAGACCCGCCGGCTGCCGTCGACGTTGACGGCCCGCGTCGTGTCGCGATCACGCGAGGGCTGGATGAGCCAGGCGAGGTGCACGACGACGTCGGCGCCGGCGAAGTGCGGCTGCAGGTCGTCGCGCGTGACGTCGGCCGTCACCCAGGTCGTGCGCGGGAAGCTCAACTGCGGACGCCGCCGCGCGAGCCCGACGATCTCCTCGACGGAGGGGTCCTGGGAGAGCGCGTGCAGGACGCTCGTCCCGACGTTGCCGGTCGCTCCGGTGACGACGACGCGCATCGCGCGGGCTCAGAGCGGCCGCGCCGGCGGCGCCGCGCGGCCTTCGCGGGAGCTCGGGCGGCGCCCCGTCGAGCGCATCGCCATGACGGCCGCTGTCATCGCTGCCTGCATGGCGCGACGTTGCGCGGCTGCGGCGCGCGACGGGAGCGTGTCGAGGTCGTTGCGGCGCCCGCTCGGGGTGGGGCCGATGTCTCTCGCGGTGATCACGACCGCTGAATTACCCGCCCTATTTCGGGGCCGAACATGAAATTGCGGTGAGAACGGCGCCCCCGCGCCGCCGCTTGGCGCAGGGGCGCTCTGGCTGGTTGGCGCATCCCTGCTCCGCACGGGCATAGCGGCCGCATACCCCTGCACAACGCGCCATGGACGATTCGCGATCGGCGGCATGACAGCGCCCGCGGTGGGTAACCGAGGGACTCCCCCGACCAATCTCTGTCTGAGGAGGGCACATGAGCACCCAGACCGAAACCGGCGACGTCACCGGTACGAAGGACAAGGACTACAACATCATCTGGTTCACCGAGGCGTGCCTCGACAACGCGCTGCGCCTGGAGACCTACGTCCAGGACGCCGAGCGCGACGGCGACGACGAGCTCGCAACGTTCTTCCGCAAGGCCCAGGCCGACAGCCGCAAGGGCGCCGAGCAGGGCAAGCAGATGCTGCGCTCGCGCCTCTAGGGATGCACGACGACGACCGACACGAGGCGCCTCCGCACGACAAGGACGCGGATGAGCCGCTCGGCCCGATGACGCCGGACGACGAGACCGATCTCGGCGACACGCCCGAGGCGCACGACGAGATCAACCCGCACGACCTGCCGCCCGACCACCCCGGACGCGCCGAGGCCGAGCGCCAGGCCGGCGATCCGGGAGGCACGACGCAGGGCGACACCTGACACAGCCGGCGGCGGCCGGCGAGCATCGGCCGCCGCGCGGCGCGCGCTGGCACACTGTGCGCCGATGGCGCCGCCGGCGATACAGCTGCTGCTGCCGGACGGCCTGACCGCCGCGGCCGTCGCGGACGCGCTCGCCGACCGGCTGGCCGTCGTCACGCAGCGCGCGCACACGATCGACCGCGAGTTCTGGGACACGTTCGACGGCCGCCTGCACGGCGCCGGGCTCGCGCTCGCCGCCGCCGGCGGCCGGCTCGTGCTCGGCGACGCGGCGTCGGGCGCCGAGGTGGCGTCCTCGGAGCTGCCGCGCGGTGCCGGGCGCCTCTTCGCCGGCGATCTTCCGGCCGGCGCCCTGCGCGACCGCATCGCGCCGCTCGTCGAGATGCGCGCCTTCGCGCCGGTGGCGCGGGTGCGCAGCCGCTTCCTGCCGGTGAACGTCCTCGACGACGTCGGCAAGATCGTCGTGCGCCTGCGCGTCGAGGAGCCCGTCGCGCGCGCCGGCGCGGCGAAGACGCCGCTGGCGCCGCGGCTGCACGTCACCTGCGTCCTCGGCTACGACCGCGAGTTCGAGCGTGTCCGCGACGTGCTCTGTGGCGAGCTGGGCATGGGCGTCGCCAAGCGGCCGGTGCAGGACGACGCCGTGCGCGCCGGCGGCGGCGTCGCGGGCGGCGTGTCGTCGAAGCTCAAGGTCCGGCTGCGCGCCGAGGACCGCGCCGACGCCGCCGCCGCCGTCATCGGGCGCCGGCTGCTCGACGTCGTCGAGACGAACCTCCCCGGCACGCTGGCCGACGTCGACAGCGAGTTCCTCCACGACCTGCGCGTCGCCGTCCGCCGCTCGCGGGCGCTGCAGCGCGAGCTCGCGGGGGTGTTCCCGAGCGAGCCGCTGCGCGTGTTCCGCGCGGGGTTCAGGGAGCTGCAGGCGATCACCGGCCCGACCCGCGACCTCGACGTCCAGCTGCTGGAGTTCGACGACCTCGCCGCGGGCCTGCCCGAGGCCGAGGCCGCCGACGTCGCGCCGCTGCGCCGGCTGCTCGAGGACCACCTGCGCGCGGCGCGTGCGGCGATGGTCGCCGAGCTCGGTGCGCCGCGGACGCGGGCGCTGCTCGACAACTGGGGCGCGTTCCTCGACGCGCTCGTGCAGTCCGACGAGCGCGACCGCCCCGACGCGGCGCGCCCGGTGAGCGACGTCGCGGCCGAGCGGATCGCGGCGGTCTACACGCGGATGGTGAAGATGGGCAGCCGGATCGACGCCGACAGCCCGGCCGAGGCGCTGCACGACCTGCGCAAGAAGGGCAAGGAGCTGCGCTACCTGCTCGAGTTCTTCTCCTCGCTGTATCCGCCCGCGGTCGTCAAGCCGATGGTCGCATCGCTGAAGGGGCTGCAGGACGTGCTCGGCCGCTTCCAGGACCGCGAGGTCCAGGCCGAGTACCTGCGCTCGCTCGGCGGCGACGTCGCAGAGCTCGACGGCGGAGCGCCCGCGCTCATGGCGATGGGCGTGCTCGTGCAGGGGCTCCTGGCCGATCAGGCGGCGGCGCGGACCGAGTTCCAGGAGAGCTTCGCGGCGTTCTCGGCGAAGGAGCAGCGGGCGCTCGTCAAAGCGACGTTCGCATGACCGTCGTCGTCGCCGCCTACAACATCAAGGGCGGCGTCGGCAAGACCTCCGCCACGCTGAACCTCGCGTGGCTCGCCGCGCAGGGCGGTGCGCGCGTGCTGCTCTGGGACCTCGACCCGCAGGGGGCGGCGACGTTCATGCTGCGCGTCAAGCCGAAGGTCAAGGGCGGCGGGCGCAGGCTCGTGACCGGCAAGAGCGATCCCGCGGCGCTGCTGAGGGGCACCGACCACGAGCGCCTCGACCTCCTGCCGGCCGACTTCTCCTACCGCAACATGGACCTCGCGCTCGATGCGACGAAGCGCCCGACGCGCGGCCTCGCGCGGGTGCTCGCCCCGCTCGCCGCCGGCTATGACTACGTCTTCCTCGACTGCCCGCCCGCGATCTCGCTGGCCTCCGAGAGCGTCTTCGAGGCCGCCGACGTCCTGCTCGTCCCGCTCATCCCGTCGCCGCTGTCGCTGCGCACGTACGACCAGCTGCGCGCGTTCGTCGCCGACGAGGTGCCCAGCGCGCCGCGGATCCTCGCGTTCCTCTCGATGACCGACGGCCGGCGGCGCCTGCACCAGGAGCTCATCGCCGAGCTCGCGACGCGCAGCGGCGTCCTGCGCACGGCGATCCCGTCGGCGAGCGACGTCGAGCGGATGGCCGTCCACCGTCGCGTGCTCGCCGACTTCGCGCCCAACGGGCGCGCGGGGCAGGCCTACGCGCGGCTCTGGGAGGAGCTGCGCGAGCTCATCGCGCCCGTCTGAGCCGGGAGCCGGGAGCCGGGCCGCGGCGCGTCAGTCGTCGTCGGACGCGCCGAGGAAGAGGTCGGCGTCCTCGACGTCGGTGTCCACCGGGTCGGCGTCCGGGTTGATCATGTCGGGGTCGTCGGGCGGGTTCGAGGACTGCGCCTCGCCGAGGCTCGCCTCGCCGAAGCCCACCTCGTCGGATCGTGCTCGTGGGGTCTCCATGACGTCGGCGGGTACCCCCGCCGCCGGCCGGCCAGTCGCGCGTGTGACCGCCCGCAGCGGTACGTTCGTGCCCATGGCCGAGCGAAACGTCCTGGGCGAGCCGCTGGAGGTCTGCGGCACCGACCCGCTGACGGGCTTCTACCGCGACGGGTGCTGCAGCACCGGCCGGGAGGACCACGGCAGTCACACGATCTGCGCGGTCGTCACCGCCGAGTTCCTCGAGCACCAGAGCGCGATCGGCAACGACCTCGGCACGCCGATGCCGCAGTACCACTTCCCGGGTCTGGTCCCGGGCGACCGCTGGTGCGTCACGGCCCGCAACTGGCTGCGCGCGCACGAGGACGGGTCGGCGGCGTACGTCGTGCTGGCCGCGACGCACGAGCGGGCGCTGGACATCGTGCCGCTGGAGGTCCTGCGCGAGCACGCCGTGGACGTGCCGACGGATCTCGGCGGGCTGGGCCTCGCCGAGTAGCCGGGCTACTCGCCCTGGTGCTCGACCGACGCGCGCGGCACCGGCACGCGGATCGCGTACTTCGACGGCTTGAGGCTGACGGTCGGGTTGTCGATCCGGCCGAGGCGGTCGATGAGCTTGATCCACTGCGTCGGCTTCAGGACCGCGTCGAGCTGGCGCGAGTCGGCCGAGCCCGGCGCGTACTCCGGATGGAAGCCGACGTGGATGTGGTCGGCGTGGTCGCCGAGGGCCAGCGTGTTGTCCGTGCCCTCGTACGTCATGAGGCTGATGATCTGGTGGGGCTTCGCCGCGCCCTGCAGCGTCAGCAGGCGGCGGATCGTGATGTCGGTGATCGAGCCCTCGCCCTGGTGGCCGAGGACCGGGATCCCGTTGATCATCGCGATGTCGACGGCGCTGCCGGAGGAGTGCTCGGAGACGTTGCCGCTCGCCGTGTAGTAGCCGTGGCCGCAGGTCAGCGAGGTGACCGTCGGCTTCAGGCCGCTGGCCGCGAGGAACTCGAGCGTCGCGAGCACGCGGCGGTCGACCTGGCCGGCCTCGATGTCGCGGCGGCCGCAGGAGTAGACGTCGATGCGCGGGTTGGAGAGCACGCGCTGGGCGAGCGACTCCTTGCTCATGAGCATGATCTGGCCGATCGAGGCGCTGAACGCGTCGCTGCCGAGCAGGGCGTTCTTGCCCTGCGCGCGGTAGATCGCGGTGGACTCCAGCAGCTTCCAGCCGTCGAGGATCGGCTTCGGGTCGATCCGCGGGGCGCCGCGGCCGGCCGGGCGGATCTCGAAGTGCAGCCGCGGCGAGATCTTCTCGGAGGTCCTGCCGATGCGCCCGAGGATCGTGCCGGCGATGACGCGGCGCCCGATCGCGAGCTTCTTGAGGACGACGTCCTCCTTGTCGAGCCCGTAGACGCCGGTGAAGTAGGACTTCAGCGTCTCGCCCGCGGCGAACGAGGACTCGAGGTCGAAGATCTGCTGCGCGCCGCCGTTGGCGAGGGCGTTCGGGCGCGACGGGTGGGCGAAGAGGCGCTGCTTGGCGATCGGCGCGGGCGCCTGCTCGGCATCGACGATGTCCGTCGCGCCGGCCGGGGGCTTGGCGGACTGCCTGCCGGCGGACGCGGCCGCCGTCGGCTCCGGGTCGCGGCCGGGGAGCTCGAGCTCCTTGGCGATCGACGCCTTGCTCTGCGTCTTGGCCTTCGGCACCGGCACGCGCTCGGCGAGCTTCTTGAGGTGCGCGTACGTGTAGGTGTTGCCGAACGCGTCGCGGAGCTGCACGTAGCGGCCGAGCCGCTCGTTCTCGCCCATCGCGGTGATCCGGCCGTCCTGGACGGCGATGACGGGGGAGCCGGGCTCGGCGAAGATGTCGATGCCGCGGCGGGTCGTGTCGGGCTCGACCGGCATCGCGGCGTTCGTGCGGACGGCGATGCGCTGCATCGCGCGGCGCTCGGCGATGTCGTCGGCGTAGCGGGCGCGGGCGAAGACCGGGAAGTGGCCCTGGGTCAGGCCGGTGAGCGAGCCGACGAGGTCGGTCGGCAGCCCGCCGATGAGCCGCGCGCGCATGAGCACGGACTCGACGTACCAGTCGGCGTGGTTGTAGGCGAAGATCGCGCGGCGCAGGTCCTGCTCGGCGCCGGCGGCCTTGAGGTAGCGCGCGGCGGCGAAGATCGCGTCGACGGGGTTGAAGGGGTCCTTGCGGCCGTCGCGGTTGGCGTCGGTGCCGTAGGTGGCCCACGTCGCCGGCATGAACTGCATCCAGCCGAGCGCGCCCGCTGAGGAGATGTTGAGGTTGCGGCCGTAGTCGGTCTCGATCTCGTTGATCGCCGCGAGGACCTCCCAGCGCACGCCGTACTGGATGCCGGCCGCCTGGTAGATCGGCAGCAGGAACGGCGGGATGCGGAACTTGTCGATGAAGAAGTTCGGGACGCCGACGGCGACGGGCCCCGGGAGGGCGAGCGACGTCGTCGGGTTCGTGACCGTCGGAAGGCCCTCGTCGTTGCGCAGCGGCTTGACCGGCGCCTCGTCGACGACGGGCGGCTGGTGGCGCTCGGGGGACATCGTGTCGGTGGACTTCGAGGCCGGCTTCTTGCAGTCCTCGGACGCCTGGCCGGCGGTCGAGCCGCCGCCCGTGAAGGTCGCGATCGCGCTGCCGCGCTGCGAGGACTTCGGCTGCTTCGCGGGCTTCGCGTCGGCGGCGCACTCCTCGGTCGTGCGCGGGACGGCCGGTCCTGCGAAGCCGGCGAGCGGCAACGGCTTCTCGGCTGCCGGTGCCGCGGGCGTCTCGGCCGGCGCGGCGGGCTGCTCGGCCGGCGGGGCGGCGGGGGCCTGCTCGGCGGCGGCCGGCGCGGGCGTCTGGGCCGCGGGCTGCTCGGTGGCGGGAGTCTCGGGCTCAGGGCCGGGCGCGGGCTGCGCCGTCGTCTCGGAAGGCGTCGACTCGGTCGTCGTCGGGGCCGGGTCGCTCTTCGGCGTCGTCTCGGTCGTCGTGGTCGGCGCGGACGTCTGCGCCTCACTCTCCTCAGCGCCGGTGGGCGCCTCGGAGGTGACCTGCGTCGGCGGGGGGGAGACCGTCTCGCCGGGAACCGGCAGGATCTCCTGGGCGCCGGCCTGCAGGAGGTTGCCGCCGAGCGCGCCGGCGAGGAGGCCGGCCGAGCACAGGGCAACCGCGAACCGCTTGCGGCTCGTGCGCCTTGTCGCCCCCTTGGACCTCTGCGACGTCGTGTCGTGTGGATTGCTCGCCATGATTTCCGGTGTCGCCCCGGCAAGGGCGACGGGCCTGCTATCGGCGCACCTTCGCTCATCCCTGACGTCGGGGGCGCCGATATCGTCTGACCGTCCGCGCAGAGGCTAGCCACGTCTGGACGCCCGCGGGGGATGTCTGCGCCAATTCGCGCCGGGTGGTTGCAAGGTTGCGCACGGGAACCGCCGCGTTTCACGCGATCTTCACGGCGGCTTCACGCCCGGGTAACGGCGCCCGCTCGCAGCGGCGCCAGTGTGGCGTGCCATGGAGGCAGCGCACGCGGAGCTGGTCAGGATCGGCGATCTCGAGATCCGCGCGCGCGAGGGGCTCGTGCTCGCCGGCGGCCGCGCGCTGACGCTCTCGGTCCGCGAGTTCGACCTGCTCGTGGCGCTGGCCCGCAACGCCGGGCGCATCGTCTCGCGTGAGGAGCTCTACCGGCTGGCGTGGGGCGGGACGCTGCGAAGCGGCGACCGCTCGTGCGACGTCTACGTCCATAAGGTTCGATCAAAGCTTGAGGGTGCGCTGCCGGGCACGCGCTTCATCCACACGCACGTGGGATTCGGCTATCGCCTCGATCCGGCGCCTTCACACCCTTTTCACACGGCGGCGACCGGTCGGTAACAGGATCGCCGGCAGGCACTGCGACGGTCGTCGCCTATGCCACTCTCACCAAAGGACACCACCTTGAAGCTCCAGCGCGTCACCGCGGTGGCGGTCGCCTGCAGCGCCCTCGCCTTCGGCCTGGCAGCCTGCGGGGACGACGACGAGTCAGACAGCGCCGGCACCGGCGGCAGCGAGACGACCGCGGCATCGGCCGTCGACGCGAACCTCAGCGGCTCGATCCGCATCGACGGCTCGTCGACGGTGCAGCCGATCGCCGAAGCCGCGTCGGAGCTCTTCCAGTCCGAGGCCCCGAACGTGAAGATCACCGTCGGCGGCGCCGGGACCGGCGACGGGTTCGAGCGCTTCTGCCGCGGCGAGACCGCGATCTCCGACGCGTCCCGTGGCATCGAGAAGGACGAGATCGCGGCCTGCCAGAAGGCCGGCATCGTCCCCGTCGAGGTGCAGGTCGGCATCGACGGCCTCTCCGTCATCGCCAACAAGGACCTCGCGATCCCGAACGACTGCATCACGACGAAGCAGCTCGACCAGCTCCTCGATCCGAAGTCGAAGGTTGCGAACTACAGGGAGCTCGGCGCCGGGTTCCCCGATCAGAAGGTCTCGTTCTTCACCCCGGGCACCGAGTCGGGCACGTACGACTACTTCACCGAGGCCGTCCTGGAGACCGACGCCGAGCAGCGCACGAAGGACGTCCAGACGTCGGCTGACGACAACCAGATCATCACCGGCATCGAGGGCACGAAGGGGTCGCTCGGCTACGTCGGCTTCGCGTTCGCGGAGTCCCAGAAGGACAAGCTGAAGATCCTCGCCGTCGACGGCGGCAAGGGCTGCATCGCGCCGGCGGTGGACACGATCGCCGACGGCACGTACGCCCCGCTCTCGCGACCGCTGTTCATGTACCCGAACGAGAAGACCGTCGCGCAACCCGAGGTCAAGGGCTTCATCCAGTTCATCCTCGACAACAACCAGAAGGTCAACGAGGCCGGCGGCTACGTGCCGCTGACCGCGGACCTCCTCACCGAGGCGGAGTCGAACCTCGCGGCCGGCAAGGGCAACGTCGCGGCCCCGGCCTGACGCACGTGGACGGCGGCCAGGAGATCATCGCGCGCCCGGGGGCCGGTTCGGCAGGGCTGAACCGGACCCGGACGCGCCGCTCCGTCGGCGAGCAGGCCATCAAGGGCCTGCTCGCCGCTGCCGCGATCCTGTCGGTCCTCACGACGACCGGGATCGTCCTGACGCTCGTCATCGAGTCGATCCCCTTCTTTCAGAAGGTTCCGTTCGGGGACTTCTTCCTCGGCAAGGACTGGGCGCCGCTGGCGGGCGGCGACTCGCAGTCCTTCGGCGTGCTGCCGCTGATCTGGAGCACGCTGTACCTCACGCTCATCGCGCTCGTCGTCGCGATCCCGCTCGGCCTCGGGGTCGGCATCTACCTCGCCGAGTACGCGTCCCGGCGCGTGCGCCGGATCTTCAAGCCGGTCATCGAGGTGCTCGCCGGCATCCCGACGATCGTCTTCGGCTACTTCGCGCTGACGTTCTTCACCCCGCTGCTGCAGGACCAGCTCGGGATCGAGCTGCAGGTCTTCAACGGGCTGTCGGCGGGCGTCATCCTCGGCATCCTCGTCGTGCCGACGATCGCGTCGGTCAGCGAGGACGCGATGTCGGCGGTCCCGCAGTCGCTGCGCGAGGGGGCCTTCGGGCTCGGCGCGGCGAAGTGGCAGGTCGTCCTGCGCGTCGTCTTCCCGGCTGCGCTGTCGGGCATCGTCGCGGGCCTCGTGCTCGGCGCCTCGCGGGCGATCGGCGAGACCGTCGTCATCCTCGTCGCGGCCGGCAACAACCCGAACCTCACGACCGATCTCTCGGTCGCCCATCAGAACATGGCGGCGTTCATCGCGAACGTCGCGCGCGCCGACGTCTCCGCCGGCAGCATCGCCTACAACACGATCTTCGCGGTCGGCCTGACGCTCTTCGTCCTGACGCTCGGGCTGAACCTCGTCGCGATCCGCTTCGTGCGCAGGTACCGGCAGGTGTACGAGTAGATGAGCGTCGCCGAGGTCCTGCTGACGCGCAAGGTCGTCGAGCGCGCTTCGCGCGGGGAGCGCACGCGCGATGTCGTCTTCCGCTTCTCGCTGCTGCTGTGCCTCTTCATCGCGGTCGTCTTCCTCGCCGCGCTCATCATCGATGTCGCGATCGACGGCGCGCCGCTCGTGAGCCCGGACTTCGTGACGTCCTACCCGTCGCGCCTGACGCCCGAGATCTCCGGCATCCGCTCGGCGCTCATCGGGACGCTCTACCTCATGGTGCTCTGCACGCTGTTCATCGTGCCGATCGGCGTCGCGGCCGCCGTCTATCTCGAGGAGTACGCCAATCCGGACCGCTGGTGGAACCGCCTCATCGAGGTCAACATCCAGAACCTCGCGTCGGTCCCGTCGGTCGTCTACGGGATCCTCGGGCTCGCGTTCATCGTCCGCGGCCCGATCGACGTCTTCGGGCTCGGCAAGGGCCAGCCGACGCTGCTCGCCGGCGCCCTGACGCTCGGCCTGCTCGTCCTGCCGGTCGTCATCATCGTCTCGCGCGAGGCGATCCGAGCCGTGCCATCGTCGATCCGCGAGGGCTCGCTCGCGCTCGGCGCGACGAAGTGGCAGACGATCTGGAAGCAGGTCCTGCCCGGCGCGATCGCCGGCATCGCGACCGGCGTCATCCTCGCGCTCTCGCGCGCGATCGGAGAGACGGCGCCGCTGATCCTCGTCGGCGCCGCGGCCTTCCAGCGCTTCGACCCGACGATCGACGGCCAGTTCTCGGCGCTTCCCATCCAGATCTTCAACAACGTCGGCGAGCCGGATGCGATCTTCCGCGATCTCGCGGCGGCGACGATCCTCGTCCTGCTCTTCCTGCTGCTGCTCATGAACTCCGTCGCGATCTACCTACGCAACCGTTACGAAACCAAGTGGTGATGACATGGAATCGACAGCTGTGAGCGCCTCCGCCGGACTGCCGAAGGTCGTACCGAAGCCGCGCGCCGACGCTGAGGCCGGGCGCGCCTGCAAGCCGATCTTCAAGCTCGACGACGTCCGCGTCTCCTACGGCGGCGTCACGGCTGTCGAGGACGTGACGTTCGAGCTGGCCGAGCACCAGATCACGGCGTTCATCGGGCCGTCGGGCTGCGGCAAGTCGACGCTCATCCGCTGCCTGAACCGGATGAACGACCTCATCCCCAGCGCCCGCGTCACGGGCGAGGTGCTCTACCACGGACAGAACCTCTACGCGGCGAGCGTCGACCCCGTGCAGGTGCGCAAGCGGATCGGCATGGTCTTCCAGAAGCCCAACCCGTTCCCGAAGTCGATCTACGAGAACATCGCCTTCGGCCCGCGCGTGCTGGGCATGAAGGGCGACATGGACGAGATCGTCGAGACCGCCCTGCGCAGGGGCGCGCTGTGGGAGGAGGTCAAGGACCGCCTGAAGACGAACGCGTTCGGGATGTCCGGCGGCCAGCAGCAGCGCCTGTGCATCGCGCGGACGATGGCCGTCGAGCCCGACGTCATCCTCATGGACGAGCCGTGCTCGGCCCTGGACCCGATCTCGACCGGAGCGATCGAGGAGCTCATGCTCGAGCTCAAGCGCAACTACTCGATCGTCATCGTGACGCACAACATGCAGCAGGCCGCGCGAGTCTCGGACATGACGGCGTTCTTCAACGTCGACAAGCTCGAGGAGGGCAAGCGCGTCGGCAAGCTCGTCGAGTTCGACGCGACCGAGAAGATCTTCACGAAGCCCGACGACATCCGGACGGAGGAGTACGTCACCGGGAAGTTCGGCTAGGGGTCACTGACGATGCCCGAACGTCGCCTGCACTTCCAGCGCCAGCTCGCAGAGCTCGAGCGCAGCGCCCTCGGCGGCCTGGATCTCGTCTGTGAGCAGCTCGACCGGGTGCTCGAGGCGCTCGAGCACCAGGACGTCGAGCTCGCGTCGATCGTCGTCGCCGACGACGACCGCCTCGACGGCCGCTATCTCGAGGTCCATCAGGGGATCCTGTCGCTGCTCGCGCTCCAGGCGCCGGTGGCGGGCGACCTGCGGCTCGTCGCCGCGCTGCTGCACGTCATCAAGCACGTCGAGCGGATGGGCGACCAGTGCGTGAACGTCGCGAAGCTCATCCCGCTGTCCGGGCACGAGCCGCCGATCCAGGAGGAGATCCTCTCCAAGGCCATCCAGATGGGCCGCTTCGCGCGCGCCGAGGTCGTGCAGTGCAAGCGCGCCTTCGCCGAGCGCGACATGTCGATGGCCGAGGACCTGCTCGAGCGCGACGCGACGACGAACCGGCTGAACCGCGAGATCTTCCGCCTCGCGCTCGAGGCCGGCGACGATCACGACGTGCGCGAGTGGGCGATGATCATGACGCTCGTGGCGCGCGCGTTCGAGCGGATCGGCGACAACGCGGTCGACATCGGCGAGCAGACGGCGTTCGTCGTCACGGGGCTGTTCCGCGAGTTCACGGATTCCTCGGCGCCCCTCGCTCGCTGATCTCCCGCACGTTGCGGAGTTTGCGCTGTAAAAAGGTTGTGATCGAGGCTGTGGGTGCATCGGCTTGGGCCCCTACACTCCGACCGACATGACCGATACGAACAGCGTTGCCGCCGCCGGCGGCACTTTGCGGGTCGCGATCTGTGACGGCGACTCGGGCTTCGTCCAGGTGCTGACGAAGCGGTTGGACCGGCTGGGCTGGGAACACCGCGTGCTGGCGGGGGCGGCACCGATCGAGCAGCTGGTCGCCATGCGCCTCGGGGCGCTGGTCCTCGACCTCGCGCTGCTGGGGCCCGGTGCCTGGGACTACCTCGAACGCGTGACCGGCGACCTGCCGGCGCTGCCGGTGATCGTCTGCACCGGCCAGTCGACGGTCTCCCAGCGCGTCCGCGGGCTGCGCATGGGCGCTGACGACTGGGTGACGAAGCCCTGCCACCCCGAGGAGCTCATCGCTCGCATCGAGGCGGTCGCGCGCCGCCGGCGCCAGGCCGACGGGCTCGCCGGCGCGACGTCGGTGCTGGCAGGCGAGATCGAGGTGCGGCCCGACCAGTTCCAGGCGTTCGCGCACGGAAGCTCGATCGACCTCACGCGGCGCGAGTTCGAGCTCATCCAGCTGCTGGCCGCCGCGGAGGGCCGGGTCCTCGAGCGCGAGGAGATCTACCAGCGCGTGTGGGGCTACACGATGGCCCACGGCGACCGGTCGGTGGACGTCTTCGTGCGCAAGCTGCGCTCCAAGCTCCAGCAGGCGTCGCCGGACTGGCACTACATCCACACGCACTTCGGCGTGGGGTATCGCTTCTCAGCCGAGCCGGTGGAAGGCGTGCCGGTCGCCGATGACGCGCCTGTCGCTGCGGCTGCGGCTGCAGCTCCTGAGCCTGCGCCCGCCGCGCCGGTCGGCGAGTTGCACGCGGTCGTCTAGTCGCAAAACCCGAGGACGTTGTTCTGCTCGTGCAGGCGAGCGACGGCGGCCTGTGGCCGATGGACCGTGTCCGGGGGTGGCGCCCGTGCCGCGACGCGGCCACGGAGGGATGTACCAGCGGCTTTGAGGAACAGACGAGGCGCGGGGGCGCGCCGCGCGGGTCGCCACGGGGGGTTGGGCTCAGAACGTCCCGTCTTGCGTCGTTTGGGGCCCCACCCCCTCCCAGCGCAGGGGGCATGGCCGCAAACGACGCATAGTGCGTCGTTTCAGGCCAAACCCCCCACGCGCACAGCAGGCGAACCGGACTCATGCCCTCAGAGATGCTGGTCGCCGGCGTCGGCAGCACCCCAGCCGAAGCAGGGTCACACGACTCCGGCTGCAGCAGGCCCGGGGAACAACGTGCTCGGGAACTACACCTAGGACATCCGAGACATGCGACGCCGGTGTCGCGGACGCTCTCAGGGCCCTCCCGGCCCAGCCCGCCGCTGACGCTAGCCTTGTCGGCATGTCCGCCGAGGTCGCACGCAACATCGGGATCGTCGTCGTCCTGGCGCTCGTCGTCTGGCTCGCGCCGGGCGGGGGCGAGGGTGCCGCGTTCGTCCAGCAGCTGCTGAACGCGATCTTCATCGTCGTCATGGCGCTCATCGTCGGGGCGCTCTACCGGCAGTACCGCGGCGAGATCTTCTCCCTCGGCGACACGTGGCGGTTCGCCCTCTACGCCGCGGTCGGCGTCGCGATCGTGACGATGGCGGCCTCACGGCGGCTGTTCGACGCCGGCGGCGTGGGTGCGCTCGTGTGGTTCGCGCTCATCGGGGGAGCGTCGTACACGCTGTTCCTCGTCTGGCAGCGGTACCGCTCCTACACCTGATCCCGGGCGATCGGCCGATCGGGCGCCCTCGCGGCAGGCGAACGCGGACGTTCGGTGCGTCCCCTGCGCAGATTTGTCACGAACGCGCGTAGTTCCGTGACGCGCTCCGCGCCAGGCTCACAGCATGCCCCGAATGCACGCCGAACGCGGCCAGGCCTCCGTCGAGCTCGTCGCGCTGCTGCCGCTCATGGCCGTGCTGGCCGCGATCCTGTGGCAGGCGACGATCGCGGGACAGGCCGTGTGGCTCGCGGGGTCCGCCGCCCGCGCGGCTGCCCGCGCGAGCGCCGTCGGCGCTGACGCCCGCAGCGCCGCCCGCCGCGTCCTGCCCTCGCGGCTGGAGCGCGGGCTCGCGGTCCACCGGCTGCCCGGTTCCGACGGCGGCGTGCGGGTCACGATCGCGATCCCCGCGATCGTCGGCGGCAGCCTCTCGCGCGTCTCGGCGCGCGCGCGGCTGCAGGACCAGACGTCGTGAGGGCCCGTGCGCCCGAATCTGGCCAGGCGTCAGTGGAGCTCGTCGCGCTCGCGCCCCTGCTCGTCCTCGTCGTCTGCGCAGCGGCCCAGCTGCTCGCCGCCGGGCTCGCCGCCTCGCTGGCCGATCACGCCGCCGAGGCCGCCGCCGTCGCGCTGCTGCAGGGAGCCGATCCCGCCACCGCGGCGCGCGCCGCCGTTCCCGGCTGGTCGCGCGCGCGGGTCGCCGTTCGGATCGACGGGCGCCACGTCCGCGTCCGGCTGCGCCCGCCGGCGCCGTTTCCCGCGCTGGCCGTCGTGCTCGAGAGCACCGCCGAGGCGGACGCGGGGCCGGCGCCATGAGCGTGCTCGCGCAGCTCGCCGGGCACTTCGTCCGGCCGCCGGGTGCGCCCGCGAGCAGCGACCGCGTCGCCGGGTCCTCGCCGGGCGCGGATCTCGCTGCACGGGCGTCGGCGCGGGCGCCGGGCGCCACGAGCGTCGCCGTCCTGACGACCCCGCACGACGCGCTCGCGCTCGGCGGTGCGCTCGGCCTCGCGGTCGCGCGCAGCCGGCGAGCCTCCGTCGTCGTGCTCTGCGTCTGGAGCGCGCGGCCCGCTGCGTGGGCTGGATGGCGGGCGCCCGCGTTCCCGGCGGCGAGCCGGCTCGCCGCGCGCCTCGCCGCGCGCGGGCACGATGCGCGCGCCACGGGCCGCCTGGCGATCGTGCGGCTCGCGGCGCAGGACGACGCCCAGGCGCGTCAGGTCCTCGCTGCCGCGGGTCCGGCACCAACCGTGCTGGCGCTCGGCGGCCCACGCACCCCGGTGCTCGACGAGCTGCTGGGCGAGCAGGACCTCGTCGTCATCGGGACGCGCAGCGGATCGGGAGCAGCGCTGGCGGCGCTCGCGCTCGCGGGTCTCTCCGATCCCGCGCGCGCGTGCGCGTGCGAGGTCCCCGGCGCCCATCCGGGCCGGACGCTCGCCGCCGCCGGCATCGCGCTGCTGCCGTCGGTGCGCCGCGCGGTCGCGCCCGCCGCCGGAGAGCTGTCGTGAGCGCCGGCGCCCTGCGCGACGCGACCGGTCAGGCGACGGTGCTCGTCCTCGGACTTGCGATGGCGCTCGTGCTCGGCGCCCTCGTCCTGGGCTCCGTGGCGCGCGGCGTCGACGTCCAGGGCAGCCGGCAGCGCGCGGCCGACCTCGCGGCGCTCGCGGCCGCACGCGCGATGCACGAGTCCTATGCCGGGCTGTTCGAGGCACCGCCATCGAGCGGGGGCGCGGCCTCCGCGCACGTCGAGCGCAGCACCTACGTCGAACGGGGCCGCAGGGCCGCCGTCGAGACGGCCCGCCGCAACGGCGCCGCCCGCGTGGCGGTGCGCTTCCCGGACGAGGCGACGTTCGCGCCGGTGCGGGTCCTCGTCGAGGTCCGCGACGACGTCGAGATCGCGGCCGGCGCAACGGCGCCGGTGGTCGCGCGCGCGGAGGCGGAGCTCGCGCCGCCGGGCGGCCTCGCGATCGATGACCGCGGCGCTGGGGAGTACCGCGGGCCGCTCGCCTTCCGGCAGGGCAAGCCGATGCGGCCCGACGTCGCGGCGGCGTTCGACCGGCTGGCGGCCGCGGCGAGCCGCGATGGCGTCGACCTCGTCGTCGTCAGCGGCTTTCGCTCCAACGCCGAGCAGGCGGTGCTGTTCCAGAGGCATCCGGATCCGAAGTGGGTCGCGCCGCCGGGTCGCTCGCTGCACCGGCTGGGGACCGAGCTCGACCTCGGCCCGCCCGACGCCTACGGCTGGCTTGCGCGCAACGCACCGGGGTTCCATTTCGTCCAGCGCTATTCCTGGGAGCCCTGGCACTGGGGCTTTGCGCTCAACGCGGGAAGCTCGTCTGTCGGGTTCACGCACCAGCGCGCGGGAACCGGGGACGGCGAGGCCGGCGCCGCGCTTCCGGCGTTCGTGCCCGCCCGTTTCGCCGCGCCGCTCGCGCGCGCCGCGCAGCGCTGGAACGTCTCGGCGGCGCTGCTCGGCGCCCAGCTCTACGCGGAATCGAACTTCAACCCGTTCGCGCGCTCGGGGGATGGCGCGCTCGGGATCGCGCAGTTCATTCCGGCCACCGCGCGCGAGCTCGGCCTGCGCGATCCGTTCGACGCATCCGAGGCGATCGACGCCCAGGCGCACCTCATGCGCGACCTCCTGCGCCGTTTCGGAGCGGTGCCACTGGCGCTCGCCGCCTACAACGCCGGACCCGGACCGGTCGCGGCCTGCGGATGCGTGCCGCCGTATCCCGAGACGCGCGGCTACGTCGCCCGGATCCTCGGGCTGCTCGGCGGTGCGGGGGAGACGGTCGCCGGCGGAGGGCTCGAGGTGCGGCTTGTCGCCTGATGCTCGATCCGGCGATGTGGGCGCTGTGGACCGGCGGCGCCGCCTGCGACGATCGTCCCGCCGGTTGTCGGGCGTAGAAAGGAACGACGCTTGCGAGTTCCTGCCATCGGATGTGCAGCGGCCTGCGACCCGAGCGGGCATGTCCACGCTGGTATCGGGTTCCGCGGGACTGCAGGATTGCTCATGCACATGGCCCCCGCCGCCGACATCCGCCCCGGGTCCACCGGGCAGGCCGAGCCCGCCGTCCCGGCCGGGCCGATTCCGCTGCTGCTCATCATCGGGCCGCCGAGCGTCGGCAAGAGCTCCGCCGCCCGGCAGGTCTGCCGGCTGCTCGAGGACGCGGGGATCCGCTACGCCTACGCCGACCGCGACGAGTTCGGCGTCGACGGCCTCCTGCACGCCGACCCGCTCGACGACCTGCGCGAGATGCTCGAGTCCCGCATCGCCTCCGGCGCGCAGCGCCTCGTCGTCGCCTGGCGGATCGACTCCCGCGAGAAGCTCGTCCGCTTCCGGGCGTCGCTGCCGTGGGCGGCGATCACCGTCTGCCGGCTGCGCGCGGAGACCGAGGAGCTCATGGGCCGCATCGCCGCCGAGCAGGAGTCCTTCCAGGCGCTGCACCTCCAGGCCATGACCCGCGAGATGGCGCCGCGCCTGGACGGCCAGTCGCCCGAGGACATCCTGCTGGAGACCGACCACGCCACGCCGTATGCGGTGGCGATCGGCGCGTTCCGCCAGTGGGCGACGTCGCCGCGCTGACGGCTCGCGCCGCCGCCGTTCCTGTCCACGACACGTCGCCGCGCCGACGGCTCGCGCCGCCGGCGCCGCTGTCTACGGCGACTGTGTCGCGCCCTCCCGGCGCCAGCCGGCGCGGGGATCGGGCAACGGCGTCAGGCGCGCCGCGATGTCCTCGCGCCGCGGCTCGAGGAACGGCGGCAGGATGAGCTTCGTGCCGAGCTCCTCGACGGGGCCGTCGACGGTGAAGCCGGGCTCGCGCGTGGCGAGCTCGTAGAGCACGCCGCTGGGCTCGCGGAAGTACAGCGAGTGGAAGTAGTGGCGGTCGACGTAGCCCGAGTTCGGGATCCCGGCGCTCGACACGCGGTCGATCCAGGCCTGCATGTCGGCATCCTTCGTGCCCCACGCGATGTGGTGGACCGTCCCCGCGCTCGTGCGGCCGCGGCCGGGCGGCGGCGGGTCCCAGGCGATCCAGCCGCCGCGGGCGTCGCCGCGCAGCTCCCAGGCGTCCGGCTCGTCCTCGCGGGCGGTCGCGCCCATGAGCTGCTCGAGAACGAGCGCGCTGGCGCTCGTGTCGGCGCTGTACGCGCGGACGCCCTCGAAGCCCTGCAACGCGTTCTCGGCCGGGACCTCGGGGTGCTCGGCGATGAGCGGCGGGTCGTCCGTCGTGTTGACGACGAGCTCGTGCGCGAGGCCCTCGAAGTCCGCGAAGCGCAGGCTGCCGTCCTCGCCGCGCTCGGTCTCGACGCCCTCGTCTGCGAGGCGCGCAGCCCAGAAGTCGATCGCCTCCGGCGACGCGACGCGCCAGACGATGCGGTGCACCATCCCCGCGCCCGCGCGGCCGGGCATCGCGCCCGGATACTCGAAGAACGTGAGGTCGGCGCCGGGCCGGGCCTCCTCGTCGCCGTAGAAGAGGTGGTAGACGCTCGGGTCGTCCTGGTTGACGGTCTTGGCGGTCATCCGCAGGCCGAGGACGCGCGTGTAGAAGTCGACGTTGCCGGGGGCGTCACCGGTGATCGCCGTGATGTGGTGGATGCCGTCGAGGTTCATTGGGAGTTCCTTTGGCGCGGGCGTCTGTGCTGCCGTCAGTATACCGAAATGGTTGCGTATGCAACCACCTTATCAGCGCGTGCGACGGACGACGAGCGCGCTGCCCCCGCCGCGCCGCACGGGCTCGGCAGCGGCCTGCAGCCGGCCGCCCGCGAGGAACTCGATTCCCGTCGCCGCACCGATCTCCGCCATCGTGGTGAACGTGTGCCCGCGGTCGCCGAGCGCGACCGCCTCGGGGGAGGCGATGAACGCCGGTTCGGCCGCCGTCGCGGCGGTGTTGCGCTGGCTCGCGCGCGGCGCCGCGATCGCGGCCGGCAGCGTCCGCCCGAGGTCGATGCGGTCGACGAGCAGCCCGAGGACCGTCGTGATGATCGTCGAGCCGCCCGGCGACCCGACGGCGAGGTAGGGCCGCCCGCCGCGCAGGACGATCGTCGGCGCGATCGAGCTGCGCGGGCGCTTGCCGCCCTCGACGCGGTTGGGATGCGTCGTGGAGTCGAAGTTGAAGTCGGTGAGCTCGTTGTTGAGCAGGAACCCGTAGCCGGGCACGACGAGGCCCGAGCCGCCGGTGGACTCGATCGTGAACGTGTAGGCGACGACGCTGCCGCGGCGGTCGGCGACGGTGATGTGCGTCGTGCTGCCGGCGCGCGTCGTCGTGGCCGACGGCTCGCCACGAGGCGCGGCCGCGGTGAACGGCGCCGGATCGCCGGGGGCGACCGGGCTGCGGGCGGCGGTGTCGCCGATGAGCGCGCGCCGCGTCGCCGCGAAGTCCTTCGACAGCAGGCCGGACAGCGGCAGGTCGCGGACGTAGTCGGGGTCGGCGAGGTAGGCGCCGCGGTCCGCGAACGCCAGGCGCGCGGCCTCGAGCTCGAGGTGCAGCGCGTCGGCGCGCGGCATCGTGCGCAGCGGATAGGCCTCGAGGATGTTCAGCGCCTCGGCGACGGTCGAGCCGCCGCTGGAGGGCGGGCCCATGCCGAAGACGTTCAGCCCGCGGTACGTCGTGGCGACCGGCGGACGCTCGACGGCGTAGTAGTTGCGCAGGTCGGCCGCATCCATGACGCCGGACCGCCAGCGGTGGTCGGCGCTCGCGCTCACCGGCGGGTTGCGGACCGTCCGCATGATCGCCTGCGCGAGCGGACCGCGATAGAAGCCGCGCGCGCCGCGGCGCGCGAGCAGGCGATACGTGCGCGCGAGGTCGGGGTTGCGGAACACCGTCCCGACGTCGCGCGGGGTGCCGTCGGCGTCGAGGTAGAGCGCCGCGGTGGCGGGAACGTCGTCGAAGAAGGCGAGGTTCTCCGCGATCTGGGACGCGAACGTCGCGTCGACGACGAAGCCCTCGCGGGCGACGCGGATCGCCGGCGCGAGCGCCTGCGCGAGCGAGATCGTCCCGTGGCGGCGCAGGGCGCTCTCCCACGCGCGCACCGTCCCGGGTACGCCGACCGACAGGCCGCTGTAGCGGGCGGGATCGAACGCCAGCGGCGCGCCGTTCTCGATGAACGAGTCGGGCGCCATCGCCAGCGGCGCGCGCTCGCGGTGGTCGAGCGTCGTCACGGTCCGCCCGCGCGAGGAGTAGGAGACCATGAAGCCGCCGCCGCCGATCCCGCAGGAGAAGGGCTCGGTGACGCCGAGGACCGCCGCCGCGGTGACGGCCGCGTCGGTCGCGTTGCCGCCGCGGCGCAGGGTGTCGATCGCGGCCTTCGTCGCGAGGCGGTCGACGGTGGCGGCCGCGCCATCGCGGCCGATCGACGTGTTCGGACCGGCGGCGTGGGCCGACGGCGCGGTGGCGGCGGCGAGCAAGGCGAGAGCGGCGAGGACGGCGACGGGAGAGCGCATGGCGCCCTGATGCCCGCGCAGGGCGCCGTTCAGGCGCGATCTATCCTCGAAAGGTGGCCGCAACGCCGACACGAGCCTCCACGCGCATGCGCGAGCAGCGCCGCAGCCTGCCCGACGGGCCGGGCGTCTACCTCTTCCGCGACGAGCGCGGCAAGGTCATCTACGTCGGCAAGGCGAAGTCGATCCGCAAGCGCGTCGCGAGCCATTTCTCGAACTCGGTCACCCGCGGGGCCGTCGAGATGGTCGACCTCATCCACCACATCGACTTCCTGCTCGTCGCCTCCGAGGCGGAGGCGCTGCTCACCGAGCAGAGCTTCATCAAGCAGTACAAGCCGCGCTTCAACATCCGGCTGCGCGACGACAAGTCCTATCCGTTCCTCGCGATCTCGATGGACGAGGAGTTCCCGCGCGTGTACTTCACGCGCGAGCGCCACCGCAAGGACCGCCTGTACTTCGGCCCGTACTCGAACGCCAAGAAGGTGCGCGGGACGCTCGACCTGCTCCAGAAGGTCTTCGCGTTCCGCTCCTGCCCGGGCTCCGATCCCGGCCGCCGCAGCGGCTCGCCGTGCCTCGACTTCTACATCAAGCGCTGCGGCGCGCCCTGCGTCGGATTTCAATCCGCGGAGGTGTACCGGACGGCGATCGACGGCGTCGTGGACTTCCTCTCCGGCCGCTACCGCCGCATCGAGCGCGACCTCGAGCAGAAGATGAAGGCGGCCGCGCGGGCGCAGGAGTTCGAGCAGGCCGCGCTCGAGCGCAACCGGCTGCGCGCGGTCCGCAGCCTGCTCGAGCGCCAGCGCGTCTCCAACGAGGCGGTCGGCACGCTCGACGCCGTCGCGATCGCCGTCGACGGCACCGACGCCAATGCGCAGGTCTTCCAGGTCCGCGACGGGGTGCTCTCCGACCGCCAGTCCTTCTACCTCTCCAACGAGGCGGGGCTCGACGTCGGCGAGGTCGCCGAGGAGTTCCTCCTGCAGTACTACAGCGACACGATGGCGATCCCGGGGCAGATCATCGTCCAGCCGCACGTGCCCGATCGCGAGACGATCGGCGAGCTGCTCGGATCGCTGCGCGGGACGCGCGTCGAGGTCCGCGCGGCCGAGCGCGGGGACAAGCGCCGCATCCTCGAGCTCGCCGAGCGCAACGCCGCGCTCGCGCTCGACCAGGAGCGGCTGCGCGACGAGCGCCGCCGCCAGCAGCGCGTCGAGGCGCTCGACGGCCTCCAGGAGCTGCTCGGCCTCGACGCGCTGCCGCTGCGCATCGAGTGCTTCGACATCTCGAACCTCATGGGCACGAACACGACGGCGTCGATGGTCGTCTTCGAGGGCGGCGCGCCGAAGAAGAGCGACTACCGGCGCTTCAACATCCGCTCGACCACCGAGGGCGTGCCCGACGACGTCGCGGCGATGGAGGAGGTGCTCTCGCGCCGGCTCGCGCGCTGGGAGGCCGAGCAGGAGATCAGCCCGAACGACCCGAAGCGCAACGAGTCCTTCGCGACGCTCCCGAGCCTCGTCGTCATCGACGGCGGGCCCGGCCAGCTCGCCGCCGGGATGCGCGCGCTGCAGGGCTTCCGCGACCGCGGCGTCGCGGTCATCGGCCTCGCGAAGCGCATCGAGGAGATCTTCGTCCCCGGCCGGCGCACGCCGATCGTGCTCTCCCACGACACGCCCGAGCTCCAGCTGCTGCAGCGCGTGCGCGACGAGGCCCACCGCTTCGCGATCACCCACCACCGCGCGCGCCGCGACCGGCAGATGACGACCTCGGTCCTCGACGGGCTGCCGGGCGTCGGGCCGAAGCGCAAGCGCGCGCTGCTGACGCACTTCGGCTCGCCCGAGGCGGTGCTCGACGCGTCGCGCGAGCAGCTCGAGGCCGTGCCCGGGCTCCCGTCGAAGGTCGCCGGCGACCTCTACGCGTATCTGAATCGGACCAGCGGATGACCGACCCTCCCGGCACAATGGCCGACGTGACCGTCGCCGCCGATCCGCCCGTCGCCTCGAGCCTCGAGGACCTCGTCATCATCACCGGCTTCTCGGGGGCCGGGAAGTCGACGGCGATGAACGTCTTCGAGGACGACGGCTACTTCTGCGTCGACAACCTGCCGCCGGAGATGATCCGCGGGCTCGTCGACCTCTTCGTGCACGGCGGCTCGAAGGTCCGGCGCGCGGCGGTCGTCTCCGACGTCCGCGGCGGGCAGCTCTTCGACGCGCTCAGCGCCGTGCTCGACGACCTCCGCATGCTCGGCGTGCCGCACCGCGTCCTGTTCCTCGAGGCCGACGAGGAGACCCTGCTCGGGCGCTACAAGGAGACCCGCCGGCGCCATCCGCTGAGCCCGACGGGGTCGGTGGCCAAGGGCGTGGCGGCCGAGCGCGAGGCGCTCGCCCCCTTCAAGGCGGCGGCGGACCTCGTGCTCGACACGAGCGGCATCAGCGCCGCGACGCTGCGCCGGCGCATCGGCGAGGACTTCCTCCCGCGCAAGACGCGCTCGAAGCTCGCCGTGACGTTCTCCTCCTTCGGCCACAAGCACGGCGCCCCGCGCGACGCCGACATCGTCTTCGACGTCCGCTTCCTGCCCAACCCGCACTGGGAGCCCGAGCTGCGCTCGCTGACGGGCTTCGACCCGCAGGTCGTCGACTACATCGCACGCGAGGGCAAGCTCCAGGCCTTCTACGACCACCTCGAGCCGCTCATGGACTTCCTCGTCCCGGAGTACATCGCCGAGGGCAAGGCGCATCTCGCGGTTGCGATCGGCTGCACCGGCGGCCGCCACCGGTCAGTGGCGATCGTCGAAGCGCTCGCGGCGCGCTACCGCGGCCGCGACGACGTCGAGGTCGAGGTCGCGCACCGCGACGTCGGGCGGCTGGCGCGGTGATCGGTTGACTGCGCGCCGCAGGTCCTCGCGATGATCGTCCACGTCGCCTTCGAGGTCTCCGACCTCGAGCGCTCGGCGCGGTTCTACGACGCCGTCTTCTACGCGCTCGGCGCGCGGCGGATGTTCGAGAGCGACGGCGCCGTCGCCTACGGCCACGACCACGAGCAGTTCTGGATCGTCGCCCGCGGGCGCACGCCGGCGCCGGGCTACGGCCACGTCGCGCTGGCGGGCTCCGGCCGCGCGGCCGTCGACGGAGCACACGCGGCCGGGCTCGCGAACGGCGGCCGCGACGACGGCGCGCCCGGGCCGCGCCCGCGCTACGGCGCGCGCTACTACGCCGCGTATCTGCTCGACCCGGACGGCCTGCGCGTGGAGCTCGCTACCGGGACGTACTAGAGGCGCCGAGTCGGCTCCGTCGGCGGCGTCCCTGGAACCACGGGCGGGACGGCGGGATCGGGATCCACGACGCCGCCGCCGCGCCCGAAGCGCCCGCGCCGCGGACCCGCAGGTCGCGCATCGCCGACGTTCAGCGCGACCGAGATGCGCGCGACCGACAGGATCGCGCCCGCGAGCATGAGCGCCGAGCCGATGAGGGCGAGCCAGATGCCGGTCGTCGGGTCGTTGCCGGTGCCGTTGGCCGCCGGCGGGTGGTCGATGAGCGCCATGACGACGACGACGAATGCGACGGCCGCCGAGCCGATGAGCCAGCTCGCGGGCCGTGGCGGCCCGAAGCCCATGCGGCCGGCGACGGCGACGAGCGCGGCGATCGCGACCGCGGCGAGGACGATGTCCCAGACCTCGAAGACGTCCCAGGCCTCGATGCCCGGCTCATACCACTCGAGAAACAGGCTGATGAGCAGGACGATCGCGCCCGCCGCGAGGAGCAGCAGGCCTGCCTCGAGGTTGCGCGGATCGCCGGCGGTCGTGGTGTGCGGTCCTGTGATCGGCATCGAATCCCCTTGCGTTGCTCGTCCCGGGCATCCTGCGGGTACCCGGCCGGGACGGCGCCCGAACACGGCGATACCCTCGGAAGGCATGCGGCACGGCGAGCGACCCGAGCAACGACGATGACCGAGGCTCGCCTGTGCGGCGGGATCGACCTCGGCGGGACGAAGATCCAGGCGGTCGTCGTCGCTGCCGACCACGCCGTCGCCGGGCAGCAGCGCCTGCCGACGCCCACGACCGGCGGGCCCGAGGACGTCGCGGCGGCGATGGCCGAGGCCATGCGCGCGGCCGCCGGGCAGGCGGGCGTGAAGACCGCGGAGCTCGCGCACGTCGGGGTCGGCTCGCCCGGCGGCGTCGACGCGGCCGCCGGGACGGTGACGAGCGCGAGGAACCTGCCCGGCTGGGCGGGCGTCTATCCCCTGCGCGACGAGCTCTCCGATCGGCTCGGGACGCAGGTCGCGCTGGGCAACGACGTCCAGGTCGCGACGGACGCCGAGGCGTCGCTCGGCGCGGGCCGCGACCACCGCTCGATGCTCGGCGTCTTCTGGGGTACCGGGGTCGGCGGCGGGATCGTCCTCGACGGCAGGCCGTGGCTCGGCCAGGGCGGCGCGGGCGAGATCGGCCACGTCGTCGTGAAGGTCGGCGGGGCGCGCTGCCCGTGCGGGCGCGAGGGCTGTATGGAGGCCTACGCGGGGCGCAACGCGATGGAGCGCCGCGCGCGCGAGCTCCACGACAAGGGCGAGCACACCGACCTCTTCAAGATCGCGCGCGAGCGTCACCGCGAGCGTCTCACGAGCGGGATCTGGGCGCGTGCGCTCGAGCGCGGGGACCCGCTGGCGACGAAGCTCGTCGACCGCGCGATCGAGGCCCTCGGTGCCGGCGTGGCATCGGTCGACAACGTCCTCGACGTCGAGATCATCATCCTCGGCGGCGGCCTCGGCGTCCGCCTCGGGCAGCCCTACGCCGACCGGATCGCCGCGGCGATGCTCCCGCACCTCTTCCACGACCAGCGCCCGCCGCCGCTCGTCGTCGCCGAGCTCGGCGACCTCGGCGGCGCGATCGGCGCGAGCCTCCTCGAGCCTTCCTGACTCAGTGCGGCTGCGGCCAGACCCGCTGCTGCGCGGCGCGCAGCTCGGCGTCGGGCTGGAACTGAAACGCCATCGCGTGCAGCGTCTCCGGGTCGGTCTCGATGCCGCGCTCGGCGAGCTCGCCCACGATCCGCTCCCACGCCTCCAGGCGCGCGCCGGTCGGCGCGGCGCGCAGCCGCAGCGACATCTGCACCGACAGCTCGAGCGCCGCGAGCTTCGTGCGCTCGATGCGCACGCTCGTCGACGCGGGCTGCGGATCTGCGACCTGCTCGCCGGCGTCGGTGAGGGCGAAGAGGCGCAGGTCGACGACGGTCATGTCGGCATCCGCCGGGACCTCGGGGCTCAGCGACGCGAGGGCGCCGACGCTGCGTACGGTGGCTGGCATCGCACGGACGGTAGTCAGGTCTGCACGGCGGCGCGTTCCTGCCGCGGCCGGTCCTTGATCTTCCCGGCGGGTTCGGGCGCCGGCAGCGGCTCCTCGCCGGGCGGCCGGCGGCTGTCGCGCCAGTGGTCGAGCAGGATCTGGACCGTCCCGCCGACGGGGATCGCGGCCAGCGCGCCGATGACCCCGGCGACCTCGGCGCCGATCAACACCGACAGGAGGATCGCCAGCGGCGACAGCCGGACGGTGCGCCCGTAGATCAGCGGCTGCAGCAGGTGGTTCTCGATCTGCTGGTAGACGACGAAGAAGATCAGCAGGACGATGCCCGACGTCGAGGAGTCGGTGAACGCGACGAGCGTCACGACGATCGCCGCGAGCGTCGCGCCGGCGAGCGGGATGAGGTCGAGGATCGCGACGAGCAGCCCGAGCGCGAGCGCGAACGGCACCCCGAGCACGAGCAGCACGATCGTCGTCACGACGCCCGCGATGAAGCTGATCGTGAGGTTGCCCGTGACGTAGCGGCCGACCATCCGGTAGACGTCGTCGGCGATCGCGCTCCAGCGCGCCTGCCGTCCCTCGGGCAGCAGCTCGATCGAGCTGCGGATCCAGCTCGGGCCCTCGAGCAGCATGAAGAGCGTCATGAACGTGATCGTCACGACGGCGGCGACGAATGTCAGGACGCTGCGGGTGACGTCGAGCGCCGCGCTCGCGCCGCCGGCCAGCGACGATGGGCCCTCCGCGCTGCCGTTGCCCGCCACCGCGTCCTGGACGCGCTCGACGACGTGGTAGTCGCGCTCGAGCCAGCCCAGCGGCCCGCGGCCCGCGGTGAGCTCCCGGACATAGCCGGGCACGGCATCGATGAAGTCGCCGATCTGCTGGACGAGCGTCGGGATGATGAGCGCCCCGATGCCGCCGATGAAGATCGTCACGAGCAGGTAGACGATCGCGGCGGCGGCGCCGCGACGGCGCACGCCGCGGCGCATGACGAGCTCGACGGCCGGATTCAGCGCGAGCGCGAGCAGCAGCGAGACGAACGCCCAGACGAGCACCCGCTCGGCCTTCAGCACGAGCCACACGAAGGCGACGACCCCGAGCAGGGTCGCCGCGACCATGAAGACCGTGCGCGGCCGGACGGAGACGACGTGCTCGGGAGGCATGGGCGACCGTGGATGTACCCGGGCCGGGGTGATCGCACCCGGCCATATAGGGTTGCCGGTCCCGCCGGGCAGGGAAGGAGGACCCTCGCCCTCCCGAGCGACCTCCGCGTTCAGACCCACCTGAGGAGCCAGAAACCCCGCATGTCAGTACGAGTTGGCATCAACGGCTTCGGCCGTATCGGACGAAATGTCTTTCGCGCCGCGCAGGCGGCGGAAGCCGACATCGATTGGGTGGCGGTCAACGACCTGACGGACAACGACACGCTGGCGCACCTGCTGCGCTACGACTCGATCCTCGGCCCGTACCCCGGCACCGTCGAGCTGTCCGACGAGGGCCTCGTCGTCGACGGCAAGCAGATCAAGGTCTTCGAGGAGCGCGACCCCGCGGCGCTGCCGTGGGGTGACCTCGGCGTCGACGTCGTCCTCGAGTCGACGGGCTTCTTCACGAAGCGCGAGGGCGCGGCGAAGCACCTCGACGCCGGCGCGAAGAAGGTCATCGTCTCCGCGCCCGCGACCGACGAGGACATCACCGTCGTGCTCGGCGTGAACTTCGACAAGTACAACCGCGACTCCCACGACGTCATCTCCAACGCCTCGTGCACGACGAACTGCCTGGCGCCGTTCGCGAAGGTCGTCCACGAGGCGGTCGGCATCGAGCACGGGCTCATGACGACGATCCACGCCTACACCGCCGATCAGAACCTCCAGGACGGGCCGCACAAGGACCTCCGCCGCGCCCGCGCGGCCGCGATCAACCTCGTGCCGACGTCGACCGGCGCCGCGAAGGCCGTCGGCCTCGTGCTCCCCGAGCTCAACGGCCGCCTGCACGGCTTCGCCATCCGCGCCCCCGTCCCCACCGGCTCGGTCGTCGACCTGACGTTCGTCGCCGGCAAGGAGACGACGATCGAGGAGGTCAACGCCGCCTTCGCCGCCGCCGCCGAGGGCCCGCTGCAGGGCATCCTCCAGTACACCGAGGACCCGATCGTCTCGAGCGACATCGTCGGCAACCCGCACTCGTCGATCGTCGACGGCCAGCTCACGGCCGTCATGCAGGGGACGCTCGTGAAGGTCGTCAGCTGGTACGACAACGAGTGGGGCTACTCCAATCGCTGCGTCGACGTCCTCCAGAAGGTCGTGTAGGGGGCCTGGGTGCGGACGCTGGACGATCTGGGGGACATCGAGGGAAAGCGGGTGCTCGTCCGGGTCGACTTCAACGTCCCGGTCGACGAAGGCAAGGTGCGCGACGACATGCGCATGCAGCGGGCGCTCCCGACGCTCGAGCAGCTGCGTGAGCGCGGGGCCAAGCTCCTGCTGGTCTCGCACTTCGGCCGGCCGAAGGACCACGAGCCGGAGTTCTCGCTGCGGCCGATCGCCAAGCACGCCGAGACGCTGCTGGAGACCGAGGTCGTGTTCGCCGAGGACATCGACGACGTCCCCGACGGCGACGTCGTGATGCTCGAGAACATCCGCTTCCAGCCGGGCGAGACGACGAACGACGACGCGCTCGCGCAGCAGCTCGCCGGGCTCGCCGACCACTACGTCAACGACGCCTTCGGCACGTCGCACCGCGCGCACGCGTCGACCGAGGGCATCGTCAAGCACGTCAAGCACTCGGCCGCCGGCCTGCTCTTCCAGACCGAGGTCGAGACGATCCAGCGCGTCATCGCGCGCCCGCACCGCCCGTTCCTGGCGATCATCGGCGGCGCGAAGGTCACCGACAAGATCGGCGTCATCGACAAGTTCCTCTCGCGGGCCGATGTCGTCCTGCTCGGCGGTGCGATGGCGACCCCGTTTCTCAAGGTGCTCGGCCACGACGTCGGCGAATCGCTCTGCGAGGAGGCGGGCCTCGAGCCCGCGCGTGCCGCGCTCGAGCAGGACGGCTTCCCCGACGGCAAGCTGCGCCTGCCGATCGACCTCGTCGTCGCAGACCAGTTCGCCCGCCGTGCCGAGGTGCAGGTCCCCCAGGGCCTCGACGTCCCCAAAGGCTGGATGCAGCTCGACATCGGGTCGCGCACGCGCACCTCCTACGTGGCCGAGATCCGCAACGCGCGGACGATCTTCTGGAACGGCCCGATCGGCGCCTACGAGCACAAGTCGTTCGCGGCCGGCTCGCTGGCGATCGCCCAGGCGATGGCGCAGACCGACGCGGTGACCGTCGTCGGCGGCGGCGACTCGGGCGCCGCGGTGGCGGAGTTCGGCCTCGGCAACAGCATGACCCACCTGTCGACGGGCGGCGGCGCGGCGCTGCAGCTCATCGAGGGCGAGCCGCTACCGGGCGTCGACGCCCTGTCGGAGTAGGGTCGCAGCCGGATGAGCCGCACGCCCTGGATCGCCGGAAACTGGAAGATGCACAAGACCGTCGCGGAGGCCGAGGACTACATCCAGGCCCTGCTGCCGCGGGTGTCGTCGTCGGATGGCGTCGACGTCGCGATCTGCGTGCCGTTCACCGACCTGCAGGCGATGGTGGACTCCACGCGCGGCTCGCGCGTCGAGGTCTTCGCGCAGACCATGCACGAGGCGACGCACGGCCCGTTCACCGGCGAGGTCTCCGCACCCATGCTGACCGAGATCGACGTCCACGGCGTCGTGCTCGGCCACTCCGAGCGCCGCCAGTACTACAACGAGACCGACAAGGCGCTGTCGCACAAGGTCCTCGCGGCGCTCGAGCACGGGCTCAAGCCGATCCTCTGCGTCGGCGAGACCGAGGAGGAGCGCGAGCGCGGCGACACCGAGCGCAAGCTGCGCCACCAGGTCCAGGAGGGGCTCGAGCGCCTGACGCCCGAGCAGATCGCCGAGGTCGCGATCGCCTACGAGCCGATCTGGGCGATCGGCACCGGCAAGGTCGCGACGCCCGACCAGGCCCAGGAGGCGATCGCCTTCGTGCGCGCGCTCGTCGGCGACAAGGCCGCCGCGGCGGCGCCGCTCGTGCGCGTGCTCTACGGCGGCTCGGTGAACTCCGACAACGCGGCCGACCTGCTCGCGCTACCCGACGTCGACGGAGCGCTCGTCGGCGGGGCGTCGCTGGAGGCGGACACCTTCGCGCAGATCGTGGACGCCGCGGTCGCGCTCGTGGCGTGACCGGGCTGCCCTCGGTCTGCATCGTCGTCCTCGACGGCTGGGGGCTGGCCCCCGACGGGCCGGGCAACGCCGTCTCGCTCGCCGACACGCCGGTCTTCGACGGGCTGTGGGCGCGCTACCCGCACACGACGCTCATCGCCTGCGGCCGCGCCGTCGGGCTGCCCGACGGGCAGATGGGCAACTCCGAGGTCGGCCACCTGAACCTCGGTGCGGGCGCCGTCGTCAAGCAGGATCTGACGCTCATCGACGAGGCCGCCGAGCAGCCGGACTTCGGCGGCAACGAGGCGCTGCTGACCGCGATGCAGGCGTCGCGGCGCGTGCACATCGCCGGGCTCGTCTCCGACGGCGGCGTGCACTCGAGCATGAAGCACCTCCACGCGCTCATCGGGATGGCGGCGAACCACGGCGTCGAGGATCTCGTCATCCACGCGTTCACCGACGGCCGCGACACGCTACCGACGGCCGGCGCCGACTACCTCGAGACCGTCGAGAGCTGGTGCGCGGAGGCGGGCGCGGGACGGATCGCGAGCGTCGTCGGGCGCTTCTACGCGATGGATCGCGACAACCGCTGGGAGCGCGTCCAGGCCGCCTACGACCTGCTCGCCCACGGGCTGGCCGAGCACGAGGCGCCGACCGCCGCCTACGCCGTCCGGGCGGCCTACGAGCGCGGCGAGACCGACGAGTTCGTCGCGCCGACGCGCGTCGGCCCCGAGGGCAGGATCCGCGAAGCCGACTCGGTCATCACGCTGAACTTCCGGCCCGATCGCATGCGCGAGCTCAGCTGCGCGCTCGCGGCGCGCGAATGCCCGCAGATCGACCGCCACGGCGCGCGGCCGGTCGCCCGCTACACAACGATGACCGACTACGGCGGGATGGTCCGCGACCATCCGATCGCGTTCGTGGCCGCCCGTCCCGCGGTGACGCTGCCGAGGATCATCAGCGCCTCCGGCGGTCATCAGCTGCACGTCGCGGAGACCGAGAAGTACCCGCATGTGACGTACTTCTTCGGTGGCGGCAAGGAGGAGGCCGAGCCCGGCGAGCGGCGCGAGCTCGTCCCGTCGCCGCGGGACGTCGCGACCTACGACCAGAAGCCGGAGATGAGCGCCCCGGCCGCCACCGACGCGTTCGTGCAGGCATGGCAGCAGGAGGACTTCCGCTTCGCGATCATCAACTTCGCGAACCCCGACATGGTCGGGCACACCGGCGTCATCCCGGCGGCGGTGCAGGCGATCGAGACCGTGGACGGCTGCCTCGGGCGCATCGTCGAAGCGGTTCAGGGCGCCGGCGGCGCGTGCATCGTCACCGCCGACCACGGCAACGCCGACCACATGCTCGAGCCCGACGGCTCCCCGAACACCGCGCACTCGCTGAACCCCGTGCCGATCGTCGTGACCGTCGACGGGGCGGCGCTCGACGAGGCCGGCGGGATCCTCGCGGACGTCGCGCCGACTGCCCTCGAGCTGCTGGGGATGCAGCAGCCGCCGGAGATGACGGGGCGCTCGCTGCTCAGTGCGCGCCGTTGGCCGAGTGGCCGTTCTGGCCCTGCTGGACGGTGAAGCTCTGACCGAGCTCCTCGGCGGCGGTCGGCGTCGCGCCGGCCTGCGCCTCCGGGACCTTCACGCCCCAGCCGTCGAAGCGGCACTCGCCGTTCTTCGCGCCGAGCGTGACCATGAACGTCACCCAGTCGTTGAGCATCTCGACGGAGGCCGTCGAGGGCTTCGTCTGGCCCATGACCCGCCATGTGCGCTTCAGGCGCGGCCCCTCGGGGTGCACCTCGCAGGCGAAGCTCGTGCGCTGGCGCAGGATCCGCACGAGGTACTTCGCGGCGTCCTTGCTCGGAGCCGTGAAGTAGAAGTCGATGACGATGAGCGTCTTGGAGGTGACGCCGCGCTGCTCGAGCGCCGCCCACGTCCGCGGGTTCATCTCCAGCTGACGGTCGAGCAGCAGGCGGTACGGATCCTGGGCGGCGTCGGCGTCGGCCATGCAGAGAGACTACGTCGCGAACTGCGCAGCGCGCTGCGCGACCCACTCGACCATGAGCGGGAGCGTCCGGGGATCGAGGTGGTGGCCGCCCTGATGCTCGTGGTACTCGACCGTCAGCCCGGCCGACTCCAGGCGTGCGCGGGCATCACGGGCGAAGTCGACGGAGATGACGGGATCGCGCGAGCCGTGCGTGATGAACACCGGCAGGCCGGCGCGCGTGTCGAGCTCGGGCTCCCAGCCCTCGACGGTCGGGATGAAGCCGCTCATCGCGAGGATGCCGGCGGGGGAGGGGCGTTCTGGGCCGAGCGCGGTCGCGTAGGACATGACGCAGCCCATCGAGAAGCCGCCGACGATCGTGCGCGACCACGGGATGTCGCGCTGCGCCAGCCAGCCGTCGAGGAGCTCGGTGAGGGCGGAGTAGGCGGCGTGGAAGGACTGCGGATCGGGGTAGCCGACGCGCGGCACGTGGTACCACCAGCGCCCGCCCTGCGGCGGCGTCAGCGGCGCGCCGGGCGTCAGGCCGACGAGCCGGCGCTCGGGGTCGAGCACGTCGAGCACGGGCACGAGATCATGCTCGTCGGCGCCGCGGCCGTGCAGGAGCACGAGCGCGCCCTCGGGCCCCCCGGCGGCTTCGCGGACGAGATGGACGAGCTCCATGCGAGCCCAACGTTAGCCTGCCGGTCAGGTCGTTGTGTATGCAATCAGAAGGCTCTATGGTTATGGGCATGGCGACGACCTCCCACAGCCCGACGGCGCGGCTGCTGACGCCCCCGGAGCTTCGCGCCTGGCGCGGCATGCTGCGTGCCCACGCCGCGCTCGCGAAGGCGCTCGACGCGCAGCTGGAGGCCGAGCACGGACTCCAGCTCAGCTCCTACGAGGTCCTGATGTACCTCGCCGACGCCGAGGACGAGCGGATGCGCATGTGCGACCTCGCGTCCTCGATCCTCCTGAGCCGTAGCGGCCTGACGCGCCTCGTCGACCGCCTCCAGCGCGAGGGCCTGCTCGAGCGCGTGGCCTGCCGCGACGACGCCCGCGGAGCCTTCGCGAAGCTCACCCCGCTCGGCCGCGAGCGCCTGGCCGCCGCGCGCATCACCCACCTGGCCGGCGTGCGCGCGATGTTCCTCGACCTCTTCACGCCCGACGAGCTCGAGATGCTCGGCGAGTCCTGGGATCGAGTCCTCGAGCGGACGGGCTGGGGCTGCTGCAGGATCTAAGTGTCAAGGACTTAGAAACTTGACAAGCCGCGACTGAGGTTTTATATAATCCTGCAAGTCCGTACCGAGGAACCGCAGGAGGTATACGAACCATGGCAGTCGTTCGCTGGGACCCCGCTCGTGAGCTCGACACGCTGCAGGGCGAGATGAACCGTCTCTTCTCGAGCTTCTTCGACACCCCGACCGCCCGCAACGGCGGCGCCGCCCGTCGCTGGATGCCGGCGATGGACCTCGTCGAGACCGACGAGCACTTCGTCCTGAAGGCCGATCTCCCGGGCATGACCGAGTCCGACGTCAACATCGAGCTCGAGCGCAACGTCCTGACGATCTCGGGTGAGCGCAAGACCGAGCAGGAGGCCAAGAAGGACGGCTACTACCGCATCGAGCGCTCGTACGGCTCGTTCTCGCGCGCGCTGACGCTGCCCGAGGGCATCGACGCCGCCGCCGTGACCGCGAACTTCGACAACGGCGTGCTCGAGGTCCGCATCCCGAAGCCCGCGCAGGCGCAGCCGCACCGCGTCCAGATCGGCGTCAACGGCAATGAGCCGCAGACGATCGAGCCCGCCGCCGAGTAGCTCGGGTCCATACGCTGCGGGCGCATGAGCGCCCTGCAGATCCTTCACCGGGACCCCGGTTCGCACGCGCGGGCCGGGGTCCTCTCGCTTGTGCACGGCTCCGTGCGCACGCCGGCGTTCGTGCCGCTGGCGACGAAGGGGACGGTCAAGGGCCTCGAGCCGCGCGAGGTCGCGGCGCTCGGCTACGACATGGTCCTCGGCAACACGTTCCACCTCTTCCTCGACCCGGGCGCCGAGCTCGTCGCGCACTTCGGCGGGCTGCACGAGTTCATGGGCTGGCCGCACCCGATCATCACGGACTCCGGCGGCTTCCAGGTCTTCTCGATGGGGCACGGGACGGTGGCCGACGAGATCAAGGGCCGCGCGCCGGCGGGCCCCGACCGGATGGGCAAGGTCCTGTCGATCGCCGAGGAGGGCGTGCGCTTTCGCTCCTACATCGACGGCGGCGAGCGCTTCATCGGTCCCGAGACGTCGATGGAGGTGCAGGCGGCGCTGCGCTCGGACATCGCGCTCGTCTTCGACGAGTGCACGCCGTTCAACGTCGACCGCGAGTACACCGCGCGCTCGACGGATCGCTCGCACCGCTGGCTGGACCGCTGCCTGGCCTGGCACGGCGAGCACGGTCCGGAGGGCCAGCTCGTCTACGGGATCGTCCAGGGCGGCGTCCACGAGGACCTGCGGATCGCGTCGGCGCAGGAGGTCGCCGCGCGCCCGGTCGGCGGGATCGCGATCGGCGGCTCGCTCGGCGCCGACAAGCCGCAGATGTACGAGGTCGTCGCGTGGGCGATCTCCGGCATCGACGACGCCCGCCCGCGCCACCTGCTCGGCATCGGCGACGTCGACGACCTCATCCGCGGCGTCGAGCTCGGCGTCGACACGTTCGACTGCGCGATGCCGACGCGCCTGGGCCGCCACGGCGTCGCGATCGTCCCCGATCCCGAGCATCGCTGGCGCGTCGACCTCACCGGCGCGCGCTGGCGCGAGAGCGAGGAGCCGATCATGGACGGCTGCCCGTGCCCGGCCTGCAGCGGCGGGCACTCGCGGGGATATCTGCGCTATCTCCTGCGAAACCGCGAGCTCACGGGCGCGCGGCTGCTGACGCTCCACAACCTCTCGTACATCTCACGGCTCATGGCCGACCTGCGCGAGTCGATCGCGGCGGGCACGCTGGCGGCGCGGGCCGCGGCGCTCCGTGCGGGGGAGGCGCCGCGGGTCCTGGCTTCGTAGCGTGCGCGCTGCTCGTCGGTCTGGGGGTCGTGCTGCGCTTGCGAACGGCCGCATCGAAGGAACGCGGATCGCTGCGGCGCCCGGTGCGGTCGTTGCCGCCCGACGCCGCTCGAATCGGCGCCGATGGGGCGGCAAACTCGAACCTGAGTCGCCTTTGCCCCCGTATTACCGGGAAAAGGCGACTCACGTCCGCCCGTGAGCCAGAAGCGCCTCGCGGGCACGCCGCAGCCGAACACGATCCCTGAGAGATGCAGTTCCCACGCGTGAGAGCACCCGCGAACCGCGGGAGTCGAACTCAGCGCGTGTTGTCGTCCCTCGGCGAACTCAGCGCGTGTTGTCGTCGATCAGCGACGTCATGCTGTCGACGATCTCCTGCGCCGAGCTGCCGCTGACCGGCCGCGCGTCCACCGCCGTCGAGCCGCCCTGCGAGCTGCCGATGGCGTAGGCCAGCGCCGCGGCGATGAGCGCGGCGACGAGCAGCAGGGCGATGATGCTCCCGGCGCCGCGGCGGCGCGGCGCGACCGCGGCGTCGCGCGAGTAGGACCGCGGCACGACCGGCTCGGGCTCGTAGACCGGCGCGGGCGCGGCCTGTGGCTCCAGGCGCCGCGCGCGCGGGGCGGGCGGCGGCGGCGCCGCGGCCGCCCGCGGGGCCGCCGTGCGGCGACTGGAGAGCATCGCCGTCGCCGCCGTCGGATCGGCGCCCTCCGGCGCGATGCCGCGCGCCCCGTCGTGCAGCGCGACGCGCATCTCGTCGGCGCTCGCGTAGCGGTCGGCGGGCTCGATCGCGAGCGCGCGGTCGATCGCCAGCGCGAGGGCGGGCGGGACGTCGCGCGTGAGCTCGTCCAGGCGCGGCGGGCGCGCGCGCTGCTGCATGAGTGCGAGCTCGGTCAGCGAGTTGGCGTCGTAGGGCAGCCGCCCGGCGAGCAGCTGGTAGCTCACGACGCCGAGGCCGTAGAGGTCGGCCGGCGGGCCGACGTCGCCGCCGGTCGCCTGCTCGGGCGCGAGGTAGGCCGCGGTGCCGAGCACCGAGCCGGCCTGCGTGATCTGCGAGGTCTGGCCGACCATCGCCTTCGCGATCCCGAAGTCGGCGAGCTTCACCGCGCCGTCGTCGGAGCGCAGGATGTTGCCCGGCTTGACGTCGCGGTGCACGACGCCCATGCGATGCGCGTGCGCGAGCCCGCGGCAGGCGCCGTCGACGAGCTCGAGCGTGTCCGCGACGCCGAGCCGCGTCTCCTCGCGCAGGATCTCGGCGCCCGAGCGGCCGCGGATGTACTCCATGACGATGTAGTGGCGTCCGCTGGCCTCGTCGAGGCCGAAGTCGAAGACCTGCACGATGTTCGGGTGCACGAGCCGTGCCGCGGCGAGCGCCTCGCGGCGGAAGCGCGAGATGAACTGGCTGTCGTCGGCGAGGTGCTCGGCGAGGAGCTTGACCGCCACGTCGCGCTCCAGGCGTCGGTCCAGCGCGACCTGCACCGTCGACATCCCGCCGTGGCCGAGCCGCTCGCCGAGCTCGTAGCGGCCCGCGATGAGCTCCGCCGGCGTCACGGCTGCACCTCTGGTGGCACGCCGCCGCCGGGATTCACGACGGGCGGGGGTGGCGCGGGCTCGGGCGTCGGCTCGGGTGTCGGCTCGGGGGTCGGTTCCGGCGGCGGCGCCGTGAAGGTCTCCGTCGGGGCGGTCGTCGTGCGCGGCGCGGTCTGCGTCTGCGTCTGCGTCGGGGTCGTCTCAACCGGCTCGGTCTCGGCCGGGGCCTGCTCGGTGACGGTCTTCGGACGGTTGCGCTCGCAGTCCTGCAGCGCCGTGTCCTGCAGCCGCTGGGCGCCGTCGCGCAGCGACTCGACGAGGCGGTTGTCGACGCTGTCGGGGAGGTCGTCGATGCGGTTGTCGACTTGGCGAAGCTGGCCGGGGAGCTCGTCGCAGTTGCCGTCGTCGACGCGCTGGCGGACATCCTCGAGCTGGCTCTTGAGGTCGCCGGCGGAGGCGGACGGGATGCCGCCGCGGGTGCTGCTCTCACCGCAGGCGGCGAGGAGCGCGGCGGCCACGCCGAGAACGGCGGCGATGAGGTAGGGGAGGGTGCGTCGCATCGTCATCACTGACCGTACCCAAGGCGTTCGGCGAGCGAATCCGGTAGCCGGGCGGCGCGGATCGCCGCTGCGGCGCCCGCGACGTCGTATTCGACCCGCCGCCAGCTCGCCCTCCCGGCGCCGATGTCGAGCATGAGCCAGGCGGCGCGCGGATCGCCGTCCCGCGGCTGGCCGACCGAGCCCGGGTTCAGCAGCCACTCGCCGCTGGAGATGTCCAGCTCGTCGCCGCTGCGGCGCGGCTCGCCGGTCGCGACCTCGCCCTCCGGGCGCACGAAGGAGAGCGCGACGTGGGAGTGGCCGATGAGCGCGACGCGCTGGCGCTGGACGTCGAAGCACAGCTCGGCGAGCAGAGCGCTCAGCACGTACTCCCAGACGGGATCGCGCGGGCTCGCGTGGTAGAGCCCGATCCCGTCCTCGTCGCCCAGCGGGCGCAGCGCGCGCAGGAACTCCATGTTCGCGTCGCCGATCGTCTCCTGCGTCCAGCGCGCGGCGATTGCGGCGCCGGTCGAGAACTCGTCCAGGCCGATCTCGCCCGTGACCCCGAGGTCGTGGTTGCCGGCGAGGCAGATGGCGGCATGGCGGCGCGCGAGCTCGACGCAGGCGTCGGGCTCGGCGCCGTAGCCGACGAGGTCGCCGAGGCACCACATCTCCTCGGCGCCGGCGTCCTCGGCGTCGGAGAGCACCGCCTCGAAGGCGTGCCGGTTGCCGTGGATGTCGGAGAGGATCGCGACCTGCATCTCGTACAGTGAGATCGTGGACCGGGTACGCCTCCGCTGGGCCGTGGCCGTCGGGGCAGCCGTCGTCGTTGCTGAGCTCGCCGTGCTGCTCCTGCGCCCCCGCGACGGCGTCATCGAGCCCGCTCCGGTGCAGGCGCAATCGTACTTCAGCGACTCGCAGATCGAGCGAGCGCGCGATTACCGCGGCCCGCAGCTCGCGCTCTACGGTGGCGTGCTCGTCGTCGAGCTCGGGCTGCTCGCGCTGCTCGTGGCCCGCCCGCCGAGCCGCCTGCGCGGGCCGTTTCGCCGCCCGGTGCTCGCCGGCGCGGTGGCCGGAGCCGCGCTGTCGGTCGGCGTCTCGGGCGCGGTCCTGCCGCTGAAGATCATCTCCCGCGAGCGCGCGAAGGACGTCGGCCTCGTGACGCAGTCCTGGACCGGCTATGCCCGCGACACGGCGGTGTCCTGGGGGATCGGGGCCGTCATCGCGGGCGCCGGGGCCGCGGCCGGCCTCGGGCTCATCCGCCGCTACCCGCGCGGCTGGTGGGTTCCGGGCTCGGCGCTCGTCGTCGCGTTCGGCGTCGCGAGCATCTATGCCGGGCCGGTCGTGCTCGACCCGCTGTTCAACACGTTCAAGCCTCTGCCCGCGGGGCAGGCGCGCTCGGACGTGCTCGAGCTGGCCGAGCGCGCGGGCGTCGACGTCGGGCAGGTCTACTCCGTCGACGCCAGCCGCCGGACGACCGCCGCCAACGCCTACGTCACGGGCCTCGGCAAGACGAAGCGCGTCGTGCTCTACGACACGCTGCTGGAGAACTTCGAGCGCGACGAGCTGCGCCTCGTCGTCGCCCACGAGCTCGCGCACGTCCACCACCGCGACGTCCCCAACGGGCTGCTGTACCTCGCGATCGTCGCGCCCTTCGGGCTCTTGGCCGTCGCGCGGCTCACGAGCCGCCTCACGCCGCAGGACGGCCGCCCCGGCCCGGTCGTCCTGCCCGCGCTGGCGTTGAGCATCGTCGTCATGACGACGACGATCACGACGATCTCAAACCAGCTCAGCCGCGAGATCGAGGCGCGCGCGGACTCCTATGCGCTCGGCCTCACCGGTCAGCCGGAGCCGTTCATCTCCTTCGAGAAGAACATCGCGCTGCGCAACCTCTCCGACCCCGACCCGCCGGCCTGGCAGACGTTCCTGCTCGCCACGCACCCGCCGACGGTGCAGCGCATCGGGATCGGCGTCGCGTACGAGCGCGAACGCTAGCCGTTGATGATCGTGATCTCGCGGCGGTGCGGGTGGTCGCTGCGCGCGAGGGCGTAGAGCCAGACGGCGTCGTGGTCCTCCGGGTGGAGGTTCGCCGGATCGATGAGCTCGTGCTCGATGTCGTCCATGCCGAGGCCGTCGGCGACGGCGGCCTCGATGAGCGTGCGGAGCTGGGGCGGGATTCCGTTCATGGCCTCGATGCTCGCGCACCGATCGAGGATGCGCAAGGTGGGATAACGAACCGTCTACGAGTCGTCGGCGGGGCCGGCAGCGCCCCCGCCGAACTCGGGCAGGTTCTTGATGCCCTCGCGCGTGCGGTACTTCGACCAGGAGTCCTCGAGCGCGTCGGCGAGCTCGCGGAGGAACTTCGGCGAGAGGTTGACGCGCGAGACGACGATGCCCGGGATCTCGTCGGCGTCGATCTCGTGGTCGACGCGCGCGAACGTGATCGTGAACTCGTAGTCCGAGAAGGAGACGTTTGCGAAGTTCGCGTACACCCCGCCCATGTCCTCGGGCGAGAAGTGGATGTTGATGTGGCGCTCGGGTTGCTCTTCGGCTGCCATCGCAGAACTAGTATCGCAGCGTGCGGATCATCGTCCTCGCGGTCGGCCGCCTGCGCCCGCCGTACGCCGACGACGTGCAGCACTACCTCAAGCTCCTCGCCCGCCACGCCCGCGTCGAGATGATCGAGGTGCGCCAGCAGGAGCGCGTGACCGGCCGCATCCCCGATCGCGCGTTCGTGACGCTGCTCGACCGCGGCGGGGAGCAGTTCGACTCGCTGTCCTTCGCGCGCTTCCTCGAGGATCGCCGCCAGGCCGGGCGCGATGTCTGCTTCGTCGTCGGCGGGCCGCTCGGCCTCCAGCTCGAGGACGTCGACCACCGCTTCTCGCTCGGCCCGCTGACGCTGCCCCATCAGCTCGCGCGCGTCGTCCTGCTCGAGCAGCTCTACCGCGGCCACAAGATCCTCGCGGGCGAGCCGTACCACTACTGACCGTTACGCTGGCACGCGTGCCGCCGAATCCTCTCGCAGAGCTGCGCGACGCCGTCGATGCCGCCTCCGGCGCGGTCGCCGGGACCAACGGCGGCTCGCGGCCGCGCGCGACCCTCGAGCGCCCGAAGCAGGCGGGCTTCGGCGACTACGCGACGAACGCCGCGATGCTGCTCGCGCCCGCGGCGGGCGCGCCGCCGCGCGAGGTCGCCGGGCGCCTGGCGACCGAGCTCCAGTCGCGCCTGGGCAGCGCGCTGGACCGCGTCGAGGTCGCCGGCCCCGGATTTTTGAACCTCTTCCTCTCCGACGGCTGGTACGTCGGCGCGCTCGCGCACGTGCTCGCCGCCGGCGGCGAGTTCGGCTTCGGCTCGGCGGTCACGCGCGAGCGCATCGACGTCGAGTTCGTCTCGGCCAACCCGACGGGCCCGATGACCGCCGCCGGGGGGCGGCACGCGGCGTACGGCGACTCGCTGGCCCGGCTGCTGGAGTTCGCCGGCCACGACGTCACCCGGGAGTACTACATCAACGACTTCGGAAGCCAGGTCCGGCGCCTCGGCGAGTCGATCCAGGCGCGCGCCCGCGGGCAGGAGCCCCCCGAGGGCGGCTACGAGGGCGAGTACGTCATGGAGCTCGCGCGGCGGATCCCGGGGGCGGCGAGCGACGACGTGGACATCGTCGCCGAGCGCGGCATCCACATGCTGCTCGAGCGGATCCGCGCGTCGATGCACGCGATGCGCGTCGACTTCGACGTCTGGTTCTCCGAGCGCACGCTGCACGAGGGCGAGCCGACACAGGTCGCGCACGCGTTCGGCGAGCTCGAGCAGCGCGGCGAGACGTACCGCAGCGAGGGCGCGCTGTGGATGCGCACGAACGACCACGGCGACGACAAGCCCCGCGTGCTCGAACGCTCGACCGGCGAGCACACGTACTTCGCCTCGGACATCGCCTACCACCTCGACAAGCTCGAGCGCGGCTACGACCGGCTCATCGACGTCTGGGGCGCCGACCATCACGGCTACACCGGCCGGATGCACGCGGCCTTCGAGGCACTCGGCAACGTCGCCGGCCACGGTGAGCTCGAGCTCATCATCATGCAGTTCGTCAACCTCGTCGAGCACGGCGAGCGCGCCTCGATGTCCAAGCGCCGTGGCGACTTCGTGACGCTCGACGAGCTCATCGGGCTCATCGGCGTCGACGCCGCGCGGTTCTTCATGCTGCAGCGCTCGCACGACACGATGGTCGACCTCGACCTCGACCTCGCGCGCGAGCAGTCCAGCGAGAACCCGGTCTACTACGTCCAGTACGCCCACGCGCGGATCGCGTCGATCCTCAAGAAGGCCGGCTGGAAGACCGTCGAGGCGGCCCTCGCGGAGGCGCCCGCCTACGCCGGCGAGCTGCATCCTTCCGAGCGGATGCTCGTCAAGAAGCTGCTCGCCTTCGCCGAGGAGGTCGCCGAGGCCACCGAGCGGCGCGCGCCGCACCGGATCGCGGCCTACGCGCTGGAGCTCGCGCAGACGTTCACGGCCTTCTACCGCGACTGCCAGGTCGTCGGGGCCGACGGAGAAGGCGTCGAGTCCTTCCGGCTGGGGCTGAGCATCGCGGCGCAGCGGACGATCGCGCGGTCGCTCGACCTCCTCGGCGTCAGCGCGCCGCAGAAGATGTAGCCAGTGGTCGCCGCCATGAGTACGCGCCGACCTACGGCGGAGACCACTAGTAGCGGGCCAGGTCCTCGTCGAGTCGACGCGCCTCGGCGCCGCTGAGCGCCGGTTCGTCGGCTGCGACCGCTGCGCCGTCGCGCTCGCGAGCGCGCCATCGCGGCAGCAGGAGCGCGAGCCCGGCCACGAGCAGCGCGAGCAGCGCGAGCGGGACGAGGTAGGCCGTGAGCCCGACGCCCTCGCCGTCGGGCAGCGCGAGGACGTTCTCGCCGTACTCCGCGACGAGCGCGGTCTTGATCTGCTCCTTCGTCCGGCCCTGCGCGATGAGGCCGCGGATGAACTCGCGCTGGCGGTCGGGCTGCGGTCCCTCGGCGATGTTCAGCGGGATCTTGCACGTGACGCACATGACCTCGTCCTCGATGTCGACGAGCGACGCCCTCGGCGCCTGCGCCCGCGCGCCCGCGGGCGCGAGCAGCAGCAGCGCGAGCGCGAGCGTGACGAGCGCGCGCCTCATGCCCGCGCCCGCGCCAGCGCGCGGTCGATGAAGGCCTGGTCGATCTGGCCGCGGAAGAGGTCGACGATCCGGCCGTCCTTGCCGATGACGAACGTCTCGGGGACGTTCTTCGTGCCGTAGCGGCGGGCGAGCTTCGTCCCGACGTCGCGGATGTTCGGGTAGTCGAGGCCGTGCTTGCGGACGAACGTCAGCGAGTCGGGCGTCGAGTCGTCGTACGTCACGCCGAGGACCGTTCCCGTCCCGTTCTTCGCCAGGCGCTTCTGCGCCTCCGCGAGGACCGGCGCCTCCGCCACGCATGGCCCGCACCACGACGCCCAGAAGTTCAGGACGACGACCTTGCCGCGCAGCGCGGCGGGCGACATCGTGCCGCTCGCGCCGAGCACCGGCAGCGCGCTGCTCGGCGCGACGGGCCGCTGGCCGCTGGCGACCGCCTCGTCGAGCGAGGTGTCGTCCGAGCGCGCCGTCAGCCCGTAGACGAGCAGCCCGACGAGGCCGACGGCGACGATGGCGGCGAGGACGGGAACGAGGACGCGCTTCATCCCCTGCAGCGTAGAGCCGCCTGTCGGCGAGCCGCTCCGGCACTACAATCAGCGCCGCTGCGGACGTAGCTCAGTTGGTAGAGCGCGAGCTTCCCAAGCTCGAGGTCGCGGGTTCGAAGCCCGTCGTCCGCTTGAGTCCCGCGACGGCCGTCGCCGCGACTACGATGACCGGCGTGCCGCGTCCTGCGCCCGCCGTCGCGAGCCTCGTCCTCGGGCTGCTCGCGGGCTTCGCGGCGACCGACGCGGCGAGCGGCGCCGTCGTCAGCACCGCGCGCACGGAGATCGCCGGCTTCGTCGACAACAACCCGAAGGCGCCGAGCAGTTCGCCGCCGCGCACGCGCTACGTCCTGTCGGTCGCGGCGGGGGACGGCGAGACGAACGCACTCGTCATCGAACGGGCACCGGGCGCGATGATCGTCCGCGACGCAGCGGCGATCACGCCGGGAGCGGGATGCGAGCTTCTGGACGCCACCACCGCGCGCTGCGCGACGCCGGCGAGTCCGGGCGCGCTGGTCGAGCAGCAGGTCGGCAGCGTGTCCCTCGGCGACGGCGACGACAGCTTCCAGGACCTCTCGGACTCGCTGCTCGGCGAGCGCGCGGAGGTCGATGCCGGAAGCGGCGCGGACGTCGTCGTCGGGGCCGCGCGCGCCGTCGGAGGTCCGGGCAACGACCGGCTCGTCGCGTCGGTCGCGGAGGGCGGCGACGGCGATGACGTCATCTCGGCGCGCCGGGGCGACGGCGGGGACGGCGACGACGTCCTCGGAGCCTTCACGGCGCCTGGCACGACGAAGCTCAGCGGCGGCGCGGGCAACGACATGCTGACCGGCGGCGACTCCGGCCTGGGCTTCGACGAGGACGTCGACGTGCTCGACGGGGGCGAGGGCGACGACGTGCTGCGGGGAGGTGGCGGATCCGACCGTCTCCTGCCGGGCCCCGGGGCGGACGTCATCGACGGCGGTCCGCAGGCCGACAGCGTCTCGTTCGCCTACGCGAGCGCGCCGGTGCGCGCCGACCTCGCGGTCGCGGGCCCGATCGATCCCACCGGCGAGGGCGACGCCATGACCGGGGTCGAGCACGCCGAGGGCGGGGCCGGCGACGACGAGCTGCTCGGCGGCGCGGACGACAGTTTCCTCATCGGCGGCCCCGGGCGAGACCGGCTCTCCGGCCGCGGCGGTCGCGACGTCCTCGACGGGGGCCTCGACGACGACGTGCTGCTCGGGGCCGAGGGCAACGACCTCATCGTCGGCGGGGCGGGCGCCGACACCCTCGACGGCGCAGGCGGCAACGACGAGCTGCTCGCCGGGACCGCGATCGTCGACGCCCCGCGGCACTTCCTCACGACGTTCGAGGCCGACGCCTCTCCCGACCGGGTCACCGGCGCGGCGGGAGCCGACTCGCTGCGCGTCGGTGCCGGCGACAGCGCCGACGCCGGGCCCGGGAACGACGTGCTCGAGAGCGTCGGTCGCCCGGCGTTCCTGAGCTGCGCGGCCGGGCGCGACGTCTTCGACGGCGAGGCCCTCGCGCCGCGCAACTGCGAGCGCGCCTCGGTCCTGGAGGACAAGCTCGTCCCCGTCAACCTGCGCCTGCGAGGCCGTGTCCTGACGCTGCCGATCCGCGGCGGCGACGAGGCGCGCGTCAGCGTCGTGCTGCTCGTCGCCGGGCGTCCGCTCGCTCGCGCTCGCGGGACCGTCCACGTCGCAGCGACGCGGATGCTGCGCCTGCGACTGACCCCGCGCCGAGCGCGCCTGCTGCGCAGGGCGCGGACGATGCGCCTGAGCTTCACCGACGTCTCGGAGAGCCCGCGCAAGCGCGACAGTGCGCTCCTGCCGGCGGTTCGCTGAGCGCGGCGCGGCTCAGGTGGAGGTCTTGCGACCCGTGATCGGGTCGTAGCGCAGGCGCGTGATCTTCGGCGGACAGCTCGTGTCCGACGAATCCTCGGCCGTGAGCTCGCTCGTCCAGCGAAAGGCCCTGCCGTCGAAGCGGACCTCGTCGAGGACCGTGTTGCAGACCTCGCCCGCGGCGCCCTCGTCGAGTTGCTGCTGGCGCCCGGACGCGATGCCGACGATGTACAGGCCGACGCAGCCGCCGAAGCAGAAGTCGTCCTCCCACAGCCCGACGACGTGCTTGGGGCCCAGGGCGAGCTGTGTCAGCAGCCCTTCGCTGCGCGGCCGGCCGGGAAGGGTCCTCACGCCACCGCGCCCGGCGGCGGAGGGGCCGATGCGCAATCGCGAGCTCGAAGCGGGACCGGTCTGGAACGCCACCTGGCCGCGCCAGATCCGCGGATGGGTCTCGACGCCGTCGTTGCCCTCGAGCGTCTCGGTCGACACGCCCCGGCGGATCGTCCCGAGCCCTGCGACCTTGCGCTGCGTGCCGGCGGCGAGGTCGACGGCCCAGATCGAGCAGCTCGCCTTGGAGCAGCGCTGGTAGACGGCGGTCGGACGGCCGGTCGGGCCGGGGCCTGCGCCGGGATCGTGGGTGATCGGGCCCGCGGGCCCCGGCAGCCGCTTCGTGCGGCCGGCGTTGCGCGCGAAGAGCGTGTAGCGGCCGTCGATCGTCTGGCTCCAGACCGTCCAGCCGGCGTGACGCGCGACCCACGAGGAGTCCGCCGGCGTGGGGGCCGGCGCCGCCTGCCCGCGCGCACCCGCCGCCACCGACAGCGCGACCAGCCCAGCGAGTCCGGCCACGGTCAGCGCACGGAGCACGTGCGCCAGGATACCCGTCAGTCGCGGCGGATCGCGACGTTGGGAGCCGTCCTTCGCGCCTCGCGGCTGCAAGCGGATCCTCCGATCATTCTCGCCGAGCTGCCGGACCTCGCAACCGCGTTCGAGAACAGGCAGCTCGACCTGCCCGACGTGCTCTGGCGCGCGGGTCGCCCGAGGTCGAGACTGCAGCGTGGATGGCACGGATGCTGGTCATCGACGACGAGCCGCGGATCGTCGACTTCCTCGCCCGCGCGCTGAGCGCGCACGGGTTCATCGTCGAGCGCGCCCACGGTGGAGCGGAGGGACTGGCACGGGCGGCGGCCGAGCCCTTCGACCTCGTCGTGCTCGATCTCCGCATGCCGCACGTCGACGGGTTTGCCGTCCTCCGGGCAACGCTCGCCGTGCGCCCGGCGCAGCGCGTGCTCGTCCTCTCGGCGCTGGCCGACGTCGAGACGAAGGTGCGCGCGCTGGAACTCGGCGCCTGCGACTACCTCACGAAGCCCTTCGCGACCGCGGAGCTGCTCGCCCGGATCGGTGCGCAGCTGCGGCGTGCCGCGGTCGCCCCCGGCCGCACGACCGCGCGCGTCGAGCGCCTCGCCGGCATCGAGCTCGATCTCGACCGTCGCACCGCCGACGCGGGCGGCGGGCCGGTCCGGCTGTCGGGCCGCGAGTTCGAGCTCCTGCGCCACCTCATGACCCGTCGCGGTGAGGTCTGCACGCGAGAGGAGCTGCTCAAAGAGGTCTGGGGCTGCGAGTTCGACCCCGGGACGAACGTCGTGGACGTCGGCATCCGCCGGCTGCGCTGCAAGCTGGGCTCGGACATCGTCGCGACGATCCGCAACGTCGGCTATGCGCTCGAAGCTGCGTAGGCTCCGCCCGGAGATCGCCTGGGCGCTGTTCGCGACCGCGAACGTCGAGGTGATGTTCATGCTGGACCACTGGCAGACGGTCCCGTTTCACTTCATCTGGGTCAGCCTCACGATCCTCTACGGCTTCCGCCTCTGGCCACCGTGGCCGACAGCGCTCGTGCTGCTCGCCGTCGTCGCCACGACGGCCATCGCGCTCACGCACGCGGCGGTCTCGCACGGCGGCGGCGTCGACGAGCTCAGCGAGGTGCCGCTCATGGCGGCGATGTTCCTCGCGATGGTCTGGCACGCCCGGCGCCGGCAGGTCGCCGTGGACGCGCTCGCGCGCGCCGCCGCCCGTGAACGCGAGTTTGCCCGCGACGCCTCGCACGAGCTGCGCACGCCGATCACGATCGCCCGCGGCCATGCCGAGCTCGTCCGCGAGGGGGTCGCGGGCTTCGACGAGGCGCACGACATCGACGTCGTGCTCGACGAGCTCGACCGACTCGCGCGGATCACCGCCCGGCTGCTTGCGATCGCCGCGGTCGAGCAGGGGCACGCGCTCGCATGCGCGCCGGTCGAGATCCGCGAGGTGCTCGAGGAGACCGTCGCCCGCTGGCGCGCCGCCGCGCCGCGTGCATGGAGCTGCGAGATCGCAGCCGACGGGCTGCTGCACGCGGACGCGAGCCGCCTGACGTGCGCGATCGACGCCCTCGTCGAGAACGCCATCGCGGCGACGGTCGCAGGCGACGCGATCAGCGTCGGCTGCCGCGCCGCCGACACGACGCTGCGGATCGAGATCCGCGACGACGGGCGCGGCATCGCGCCGGAGGACTTGACGCGGGTCTTCGAGCGCTTCGCGCGCGTCGTCCCGGCGGACGCGGCGGCGGCCGAGGGGACCGGGCTCGGGCTCGCGATCGTCAGGACGATCGTCGAGGCGCACGGCGGCGAGGTCGCCGTGACGAGCGCCGTCGGCTCGGGCACGGCGTTCACGCTCGCGCTGCCGGGCTTCGCGCCCGAGTCGTCTGCGGCTGCGCATGACCGTGCCGTGACAGCCGTGTGACGGCGTCGTCATTCTCGCGCCGGAGCAGCGCGCGCGGCGCAAAGCTCCTCCCAGGACAACCACGACGAGGTCAGGGAGGACGCACATGTTGCAGCGATTCTGGATGGTCGGCGTCATCGCGCTCGCGACGATCACGGCGATCGTCACGGGCACCGGCGCGGCCCCGGCCAGCCCGCACCACCATCACCTGCAGGCGGCTGCGGCCAGCGCCACGACCCGCACGTACTTCATCGCCGCCGACGAGGTCGACTGGAGCTACGCACCCGAGGGGCGCAACATGATCACCGGCGAGCCCTTCGACGACGTCGCGAACGTCTTCGTGGGCCAGGGCGAGCACCTGATCGGCGCGACCTACCGCAAGGCGCTGTATCGCGAGTACATCGACGCGACGTTCAGGCGCCTGAAGCCGGTCGCGCCCGAGTGGCGGCACCTCGGCACGCTCGGACCCGTCATCCGGGCATCGGTCGGCGACACGATCCGCGTCGTCTTTCGCAACAACGCAAGCCGGCCCTACAGCATCCATGCGCACGGCGTGAAGTACGCCAAGAGCGCCGAGGGCGCGCCCTACAGCGACGGCACGGCGGGCGACGACAAGGCCGACGACGCCGTCGCCCCCGGCGACACGTTCACGTATGTCTGGGAGGTGCCGGAGCGCGCTGGGCCCGGTCCGCACGACGAGAACTCCGTCATGTGGATGTACCACTCGCACGTCGACGAGATCAAGGACACCAACAGCGGCCTCATGGGCCCGATGATCATCACCGCCGCCGGCCAGGCACAGCCGGACGGCCGGCCGCTCGGCGTGGACCGCGAGTTCATCGCGAACTTCAGCGTCTCCAACGAGAACGAGAGCTGGTACCTCGAGGACAACGTCCAGCGGTTCGCCGGCGACCCCTCGGGGACGAACCTCGACGACGAGGGGTTCGAGGAGAGCAACCTCATGCACTCGATCAACGGATACGTCTTCGGCAACGGCCCGATGATGAAGGCCAAGCCGGGCGAGCACGTGCGCTGGTACGTCATGGCGATGGGAACCGAGGTCGACCTGCACACCCCGCACTGGCACGGCACGACCGTCACGAGCATGGGGATGCGGACGGACGTCGTCGACCTCCTTCCCGCAAGCATGAAGACCGGTGACATGGTCGCCGACAACCGCGGGATCTGGCTGTTTCACTGCCACGTCAACGACCACATCGCCGCCGGGATGATGACCCGCTACCAGGTGGCGCCCTGACGTTCAGTGCTGCTGCACGGCCGCCGCGGAGCGCGTTATCCTCGCGCCGCGGTGGCCGCGTACAGCTTCCTCACCACCTGGTGTGTCGACGCTCCCATAGATCCCGTCTGGGATCTCATCTCCTCCAGCGAGCGCTACCCGGAGTGGTGGAAGGGCGTGAGGTCGGTCACCGAGCTCGAGCCCGGCGGCGAGAACGGCGTCGGCACGCTGTCGCGCCTGGCGTGGCGCAGCAAGCTGCCGTACACGCTGGAGTTCGACGTCCGGGTGACGCGCGCCGAGCGGCCGTTCCTGCTCGAGGGGCACGCGAGCGGTGAGCTCGAGGGCGTCGGCATCTGGCGGCTGTACGAGGGCGCCAACGGCACCGCGATCGTCTACAGCTGGGACGTCTCGACGACGCGCGCGTGGATGAACCGCCTCGCGCCGCTCGCGCGCCCGGCGTTCGCGTGGAACCACGACTACGTCATGCGCCAGGGCGCGCACGGTCTTGCTACGCAACTCGGAGCAGAGCTCGTCGCGTTCGACTGAGGTTTGCCGAGCCGGGGTAAGGGCCGGCTAAACCTTGGCGCAATTTGCTGGACACAGGGACCAGCGTGGCCCACCATGTAGCGCCAACGCGCCGACCGTCCGACTGCGAGGGCACTCATGGCTGTACAGACCCAGGGTCCCAACCTGTTCGAGTTGTCCTACGAGGACACGAAGATCGTCTACGCGGTCGATGAGACCAGCGGCTCTCCCCGTTTCGAGTACACCGGGCCGATGGGCCGCCACAGCTTCGAAGGCGATGCGATCAGGACCGAGAACAGCGCGCGCGGGCGCGAGGTGAGCGTCACGCTCGACGGCGTCTCGCACCTGCGGACGATCACGCTGACGGTCTTCGTGCCCGACGTCGAGTTGCAGGACAGCAGCGAGCTGAGCTTCCGCACGGTCGGCATCCACGCCACCCGCCGGCGCAGCATCCGCGACGCGCCGGGCGCCGAGCTTACGACCGAGCCGATGGAGTTCGACGGGCTCGCCAAGCTCATCGAGTTCCGCGCCGCCGAGTCCCCGGCTCTGCTGTAGGGCACCGCTACCAGGCCTGCTCGGTCTTGCAGTGCGGGCAGTGCACCGAGGCCGAGACGGGGGCCTCGAAGAGGTAGCCGCAGCCGCAGGAATAGCACGCGCGGTCGTGCGGGCCGCCGGCGTCGCGCAGGCGCCGCTCGTCGCGGTGCATCGGCTCCGGACGGGGCGCGGGGGTCGGGACGATATGAAGGCGCCGGCGCTTGGGAACGCTCGGCGCGGCTGAGGGCTGTCGGATGGACATCGGCTTCATGGGTCTATCGGCCAAGACTCGCGAACACCGCAAAGGTTTCTGTGTTTACCCGACTTTTCCTCGCTGCGGCCTCATCGCGCCCCGGCGCTCACCAGCGTGGTTTCGAGATCCGAATGCGATACTCGAGCGTGCATGAACCCCGCTCGCAAGCGCAAGATCCGCCTCGTCGTCGCCCTCTCGGCGGCCGTCCTGCTGGCCACGGCGCTCGTGGTCACGAGCTTCAGCGCGTCCAGCGAGGCGGTGTCGCCGAGCGAGCTCTCGAGCGCGCAGGTGGGAGTGCCCTACCAGCTCACGGGCAAGGTCGAGGACGGCTCCGTGAAGACGACCTCGGACGGCGTCGACTTCCGCGTCCGCGACCGCAACGGCTCGGCGTCGGTGCCCGTGACCTACAGCGGCGCGGTGCCCGATCCGTTCCGCGAGGGCCGCGAGGTCATCATCACCGTGCGCAAGCAGGGCGGAACGTTCGTCGGCGAGCGCGACACGCTCATCACGAAGTGCCCGTCGAAGTTCACCGAAGACAAGACGACCCGTAGCTAGCCTCTTGAGCATGGCGACCGTCGGCCGCGCCCTGCTCATCCTCGCCCTCGTCGTCGCGGCGTACGGCATCGTGGCCTCGATCGCCGGCGCGCGCCGCGGCCGGCCGGAGTGGGTCGTGTCGGGACGGCGGTCGGTCTACACGGTGGCCGCGCTGTGCACGGGCGCGTTCGCGATCCTCGAGATCGCATTCCTGCGCTCGGACTTCAGCTTCGCGACGGTCGCGAGCCACTCCTCGACGACGACGCCGACGTTCTACAAGGGCGCCGCGGCGTGGTCCTCGCAAGAGGGGTCGCTGCTGCTCTGGCTCTGGCTGCTGTCGCTGTGGTCGAGCCTCGTGCTGTTCCTCACGCGCCGCAGCCTGCGGCGCGTGGCGCCCTACGCGACCGCGGTGCTGCTCGGCTTCGCGGCGTTCTTCGCCGGGCTGCTCGTCTTCCTCGAGACGCCGTTCGGCGTGCTCGCGGCGGTGCCGGCGGAGGGCAACGGCCTCAACCCGCTGCTGCGCCACCCGAGCATGATGATCCACCCGCCGATGCTCTACTCGGGCTACACGCTGTTCGCGATCCCGTTCGCATTCGCGGTCGGCGCCCTCGTCACGCGCCAGGTCGGCGCCGCCGACTGGATCCGCTCGACGCGGCGCTTCGCGCTCGCCGCGTGGTTCTTCCTCGGTGTCGGGATCCTGCTCGGCGCCCGCTGGTCCTACGCCGAGCTCGGCTGGGGCGGCTACTGGGCCTGGGACCCGGTCGAGAACGCCTCGCTGCTGCCCTGGCTGACGGGCACGGCGTTCCTGCACTCGATCATGCTGCAGGAGAAGCGCGGGATGCTGAAGATCTGGAACGTCTCGCTCGTCCTGGCGACCGGGATCCTGTCGATCATGGGGACGTTCCTCGTGCGCTCGGGGATCCTCGACTCGATCCACGCCTTCGGCGCCTCGACGCTCGGCGTGCCGTTCGTGGTCCTCATCGGCGTGCTCATCGCGAGCTCGATCGGGCTCGTCGTGTGGCGCCGCGAGGTCCTGCGCTCGGAGAATCGCCTCGACTCGATGCTCTCGCGCGAGGCGATCTTCCTCGCGAACAACCTCGTGCTCGTCGCGCTGGCGTTCGTCGTCTTCTGGGGCACGTTCTGGCCGCTGATCGCCGAGGCGCTGACCGGCACGCGGCGCTCGCTCGGCCCGCCGTGGTTCGACCGCTACACCGTGCCGCTGGCGATCGTCCTCGTGCTGCTGAGCGGCATCGGCCCGGTCATCGCGTGGCGCCGCGCGACGGCGTCCAACGCGCGGCGCAACTTCCTCGTCCCGGTCTGCCTCGCGCTCGCGACCGGCGTCGTCCTGGCGGCCTTCGGCGCCGCCTCGCGGCCGCTCGCCCTGGCGATGTTCGTCTGCGGTGCGTTCGTCGTCGCGAGCGTCGGGCAGGAGTTCTGGCGCGGCGTCGGCGTGCGGCGGACGATGACGGGCCAGGGGCCGGTCATGGCGCTCGGCTCGCTCGTGGCCCGCAACCGCCGTCGCTACGGCGGCTACCTCGTCCACGTCGGGATGGCGGTGCTCTTCATCGGCGTCGCCGCCTCGACGGCGTTCAACGACGCGCGCGACATCCGCCTCGACGTCGGGCAGTCCGCGCGCGTCGGCGGCTATGACTTCGACTACGTCCGGCCGACCTCGCGGATCTCGGCGACGGCGGACGGCAAGCTCGAGAAGCTCTCCTTCGGGTCGGTCGTCGAGGTCCGCCGCGACGGCAGGCTCGTCACGACGCTGCGCCCGGAGCGCGGCTACTTCCCGTCGCGCGACGCGGCCGGCCTCGGCGCGGTCGGCCGCTTCTTCGAGGGCGAGGCGACGAGCGAGGTCGGACTGAAGGCGGGCATGCGCCGCGACGTGTGGACGGCGATGACGCCCGACATCCGCGCGCTGCTGCCGGTCATCGAGCAGGGCGACAGGGTCTTCGCGCAGGCGGCGGGCAAGCTCACGCCGGAGGCCGAGGCGGCCGCCCTCGGCGCCGCGCTGCGCGGCCTCGTCCGCCGCTACGCCGACGACCCGCCGCCCGCGACGTTCCGGATCATCACCTCGCCGCTCGTGACGTGGATCTGGCTCGGTGCGCTCATCGTCTTCGGCGGCGCGCTCATCGCGATGTGGCCGGGCGGCGACGCGGCCCGCGGCCGCGTGCGGGCGCGCTACGCGGCGCGCGTGGCCGAGGAGCTCGGCGGGGCGGGCGCGGGCGACGAGAAGCGCCCGGTCCTGGCGTAGACGGCGATGGACGTCGGCGCGCTGCTCGTCATCGTCGCCGTGCTCGCCGCGGTCGTGGCCTACGTCTCGGCGCCGCTGCGCGGGCGCGGCCCGGTCGACAGCCGCGACGAGTCCGACGACCGGGTCGCCGAGCTCGAGGCCCGTAAGGAGGCGAAGTACCGCGAGATCCGCGACGCGGAGATGGACCTGCGCACCGGCAAGCTCTCCGAGGAGGACCACCGCGTCCTGGACCGCCAGCTGCGTGCCGAGGCGATCGACGTCCTGCATGAGCTCGACGAGGCCGCGGGCCGCTAGGATCCACGGTCGTGGAAACGATTCTCTCCGTGGTTCAGGTCGCGCTGTCGATCACGCTGATCTTCCTCGTGCTCATGCACTCGGGCAAGGACGCGGGCCTGTCGGGCGCCTTCGGCGTCGGCTCCGGCGCCGGCCCCTTCGGCGGCGGCTCGCTCGTCGAGCGCAACCTCAACCGCTGGACCGTCGCGTTCGCGATCGTGTGGGTCGCGAACACGATCGTGCTGCTGAAGCTCTAGCGCGTTTCGCTCCTTCGGCGGGCCTGCCGGGCGCCGGCACTTCCGGCATCTGCGAGGAATGAGCTCGTTCGCCCGCGGCTGCGCAGGGGCCGGAGGGGATCGATCAGCGTGCTTTCCGCGCGACGACACCTGTGCCCGGCCGCCTCATGCCTCGGCGTCTTCGCCCAGCACGCGGTCGGCCTCGTCGAGCCACTCGAGCAGCAGCTCGCACCAGCGGCGTCCGAGCCAGTTGTTGAGCGCGAGGTTGGCGCGCCGATGCGGCAGGGCCTCGGCGCGCCGTTCCATCGCTGCGACGTTCTCGAGCACGCGCTCGATCTCGGGCCGCATGCCGCGCAGGCTCTCGAGCACCCGCTGGGGCTGTGCGATGTCGGCGCACATGATCCGCACGGCGGCCTCGTTCTGCATGCGGGGGAACGCCGCCGGCTGTGACATCCACTCGCGCAGCGCCCTGCGGCCCTCGGCAGTGAGCGAATAGACCTTGCGCGGCGTGGTGCGGCCCGGCTGCTCGTGGACGGTCAGGTACCCGAGGCCGGCGAGGCGCTTGGGCTCGGCGTACACCTGGCTCGGGGCGACGGCGTAGTACACGGCACCACGGCGCAGGATCTGGACGAGGTCGTGCGCACCCTCGCCCTGCTCGCCGACGAGCCCGAGAACTACGTAGGAAACGGTCGTGAGCTCAGACATATTCGGACGGACTTGACAAAGCCTCCGGTTCGGAGTCTACTAGGCGCAGGGAGACTCCGAATCGGAGTCTCCAACCACAACCGTCCCGAGGGAGCACACATGACCACGTCTGCCACCGCCGTCGACGAAGGGCGACTGCAGGAGTTCGTCGGGCGCTTCGCCGCAGATCTCGGCGCCGCGCTGCACCAGACGACCGTCCTGATCGGCGACAAGCTCGGGCTGTACGCCGCGATGAGCGACGGCGAGCCGGTCACCCCCGCGGAGCTCGCCGCGCGGACGGGCACCGACGAGCGCTACGTGCGCGAGTGGCTGTGCGCCCAGGCGGCCAGTGGCTACGCCGAGTACGACGCCGACGGCGAGCGCTTCTACCTGACCCCCGAGCAGGCCGCCTGCCTCGCCGATCCCGACAGCCCGACGTTCCTTCCCGGGGCCTTCTACATCGCAGCGTCGTGCGTGCGCGACGAGCCCAAGATCACCGAGCGCTTCCGAACCGGCGCGGGCCTCGGGTGGCACGAGCACGACGGCGACCTGTTCTGCGGGACCGAGCTGTTCTTTCGGCCCGGCTACGTCGCGAACCTCGTGCCCTCATGGCTGCCCGCGCTCGACGGCGTGCAGGAGAAACTGCGGGCCGGCGCGCGCGTCGCCGACATCGGCTGCGGGCACGGCGCCTCGACGATCGTGATGGCCAAGGCCTACCCGAGCTCGGAGTTCGTCGGCTACGACTACCACGACGCTTCCGTCGGGGCGGCGCGACGCGCCGCCGAGCGCGCCGGGGTCGACGACCGCGTGCGCTTCGAGGTCGCCAGCGCCAAGGACTTCCCCGGCGAGGGCTACGACCTCGTGTGCGTCTTCGACGCGCTGCATGACATGGGCGATCCCGTCGGGGCGGCGGCGCACGTCCTGGGCTCGCTGGCGCCGGACGGCAGCTGGCTGATCGTCGAGCCGATGGCGGGCGATCGCACCGAGGAGAACCTCAACCCCGTCGGCCGGATCTTCTACTCGGCCTCGACCATGATCTGCACCCCGGCCTCGCGCGCGCAGGAAGTCGGCCTGGCGCTCGGCGCCCAGGCCGGCGAGGCGCGGCTGCGCGCCGTCGTCACCGAGGCCGGCTTCACGCGCTTCCGGCGCGCGACCGAGACCCCGTTCAACCTCGTCCTCGAAGCTCGGCCGTGAGGTCCGTGGTGGCTCTCCTGTCCGATGAGATCGTCGCTCGCGAGCCGCTGGGGTCGGCCGGCGCATCCGGCAACACCCTTGAGCGCGTGACCCTGCGCGACGGGCGGCAGCTGATCCGCAAGGAGGTCTCCCCGGAGTGGGACTGGATCTCGCGGGCGACGGGCGACGACGGCCGCGTCGTGAAGATGTCGGCGCGGGGGCTCTTCGATCGCTTCCCCGCGACGATCGACCATGCGACGGTCGCCGCCGAGCACGCGGGGGACCGCTGGAGCGTCTTCATGCGCGACGTCTCGGCGCATCTGGTAGGAGGCGACCGCCGGCTGGGTCGAGCCGAGGTGCGGCGCGTGCTGGCGGCGATGGCCGACCTGCACCTCGAGTTCTGGGGTGAGCGCTTCGACGACCTCTGCACGCTCGAGGATCGCTACAACCTGCTCTCCCCGTCGACCGGCCGGCGCGAGCAGGAGCGCGGCGAACGGGCGGGAGAGCTGATCCTTCGCTCCTGGGAGCATTTCGACGAGCTCGTCCCCGGAGAGATCGCCACCGCGGTCCACGCGATGGCCGAGCAGCCCGTGCTGCTGGCGGAGCTGCTCGACACCTGTGAGCCAACTCTCGTCCATGGTGATGTGCGGCTGAACAACCTGGGGCTCTCCGAGGACCGGGTCGTCCTGGTCGACTGGGGGGAGCGGACCGGAGGCGCGCCGGCGGCCGTCGAGCTCGCGTCGTTCTTGGTCTTCGACGCCAGACGCTTCGACGTCTCGCGCGATGACGTGATCTCTGACTTCGCCGCCCTCTACGGCGAGCGCTTCGACGAGAAGGCCATGGAGCTCGCGCTGATCGGCGGCTTCGTCCAGCTCGGGTGCAACTTCACGCTGCCGATCGCGCTCGGCCGGGGGGAGGAGGCGGTAGCCGCGGCGAAGGCCGAGCTCGACTGGTGGACGCCCAAGATCGCCGCCGCGCTGGAGAAGTGGTCGCCCGTCTGAGCCGCTGATAGCCGTGCCGCGAGCAGCGCCGGCCGCGGGTCTGGACTTCGCGACCTGGCAGACGATGAGCAAGCGAGTGTCGGATTCCGATGCCGCTGCGGTGAAGCCGCCAGGGCCTTGAGCACGGTGACCGCGCCGGCAAGCCGACCGGTCAGGAGGCACGGCTCGCCGAGAAGATCGACGACCTCACGCGGGCGCTCGGGGAGGCGCATGCTCGGCCTGGCCGGACTGGTCACCGCGACCCAGACCACGCGCGACGCGATCAGCGCGATCGAAGACGCACGCAGCCAGGTCCACGATCTGCTCGGTCGCGCGTTGCTGGACGACGTCACCTGCACGAGCACCGGCGAGGTCACACCGGTGATCGTCGTCTCAGACAACGGGCCCTGCTACAAGAGCCACGGCTTCACGCGCTGCATCGCGTCGCGACCCGGAACCCACGCACGTCCGCACCCGACGACGATCGCCGCAAACGCAGGTTGGACAACTCGCCGCTCGACGACCGCCGGGCACATCGCCCCGCCGGCAGCGCGACCTCTCTCATCGATGCTGTTCGGAAGCGTCTGCGTGGCCGACAGCACGGGCGTCAGGCCGAGACGCCGGTGAGGCGCAACCCGCCCGCGCGCAGCCCCGGGCACAGCACGCCCGACGCGAACCGGCGCCCGTAGAACTCGCCCTCGCTGACGAGGCGGCGCTCGCTCGTCAGCGCCTCGGTCTCGGCGAGCAGGCGCAGCACGGAGTCCGTGAAGCGCACGTCGCGCAGCGGCCGCGAGATCTTCCCGTCTTCGATGAGGAACGTGCCGTCGCGGGTCATGCCGGTCAGCAACGTCTCCTTCTCGCGGACGGTGTTGACGTACCACAGGCGCGTGACGTAGATCCCGCGCTCGATCGGCGCGGCGAGCGCCTCGACGCCGGCAGCGTCGCCCGCGGCCATGACGAGGTTCGCGGCGCCCGGACCCGCCGGCGACCCGCCCGGCGCGAGCGCATGACCGGTCGAGCGCGCGCCGCCGCCCGCGAGCGCCGCCGAGCGACGGTCGTGCACGACGCCGCGCGCCACGCCGCCGTCGACGAGCGCGACCTCCTGCTTCGGCACGCCCTCGGCGTCGAAGGACCGCGGCAGCGTCCCGGCCGCGCGCGGCGCGTCGGAGATCGACACCGCCGGCGCCGCCACGGCGCTGCCGATGCGCCCGCTGAAGGCGCCGCGCTCCTCGACATGGGCGAGGCCGTTGAACGCCAGCGAGGAGAGGAACTCGAGCAGCAGCCCGACCGCCTCGGGCTCCAGGACGACCGGATAGCTGCCGGGCCCGAGCTCGGCCGGCGCCGCTGCGGTCACCTTCGACGCGGCCCGCTGCGCGAGCTGCGCCGGATCCAGCGCCGAAGCCGCGACCGCGGTGGCGGTCGCGTACCCGCTGCGCCCGGCGTCGTCGCGGCAGACGACCTTCATGAACGCGTCGGTGACCTCCTCCTCCAGCGCGATTCCCGTCGTCGACGCGAGCGCCGTGCGCACGTCGCCGACCGTCCAGACCCCGAAGGCCTCGAGCCCGTGCTCGGCAGTGACGGCGAACGCCTCGTGCAGCGCCGCGCCTGCGCCGCCCGCGTCCAGCGCCGCCGTCTCGCGATCGCAGCCGCCGACTGCGACCACCGGCGCGGGCGGCGCCAGGCCCGGATGGGGACCCGGCCCCGAGCGCGCGCTCGCAAGCGCCGCGGCGGTCGCTCGCGCGCCCGCGGCGCGCAGCGACTCGTCGTCGAGCCCGTTCGTCGTCGCGACCGCGGGATGACCGTCGCGGACGACGAGGACCTCGACCGTCGTGTCGTCGACCTCCGTCGCCTGCGTCGGCAGCGAGCGCGCGTAGCGCGACAGCAGCGACCGCTCGCGGGTGACGATGACCTGCGCCTCGGGTCCGGCGAGCCCCAGCGCCCGCTCGGCGATCGCCGGGAGGTCGTCGCGCTCGGCCGGCGCCATCAGGCGACGCCGACCTCGACGTCGCGAAAGCGCGCCGGCGCCGTGCCGTGCGACACGCGCATGACCTGGCCGGGCTCGCCCTTGCCGCAGTCGCCGAGCCCCCACAGCCGCCACTCCGACCGCGAGCAGACGGCGTCCATGCTGCTCCAGAAGCGCGGCGTCACGCCCGCGTAGCTCGCGTTGCGCAGCAGCCGGCCGAGCTCGCCGCCGCGGATCTCGCGGGCGGTCTCGGTGCCGAACTGGAAGTGCAGGCGGCGGTCGTCGATCGACCACGAGCGGTTGGTCTCGAGGTACAGGCCGTCGCCGGTGTCGGCGACGAGGTCGGCGAGCGTGCCCGCCGCGCCCGGCTCGATCGAGACGTTCGTCATCCGGACGATCGGCTGGCGGGCGAAGCCGTCGGCGCGGGCGCAGCCGCCGGAGCGCTCCAGGCCGATCGCCGCCGCCGACTGGCGGTCGGACAGCGCGCTGCGCAGCACGCCGCCCTCGATGAGCGCCGCGCGGGCGCCGGCGACGCCCTCGTCGTCCCACCCGAACGAGCCCAGCCCGCCCGGGAGCGTCGCGTCGGCGGTGATGTCCAGGAGCTCCGAGCCGTAGCGCAGGGCCCCGAGATCACCCGCCGAGACCCAGCTCGTGCCGGCGTAGGACGCCTCCCCGAGCAGCATCCGGTCGAGCTCGAGCGCGTGGCCGATCGACTCGTGGATCTGCAGCGCGAGCTGCTCGCCGCCGAGGATGACCGTCGCCCGCCCGGGCGGGCACGGCGGCGCCGTCAGCAGCTCGATCGCCTCGGCCGCGACGCGCGGCGCGTTGCCCACGAGGTCGAAGGCGAGCACGTGCTCCCAGCCCGCACAGGCGGCCGACCCGCCGTGTGAGCCGGGATGGGAGCGCACCTGCAGCTCGTCGCCCGCGAGGGCGATCGCCGCGACCGAGGCCCCACACTCGACGCGCTCCTGGGTGCACGCGGCCCCGTCGGTCGACGCGAACGCGCTGTGCACGCGCCGGCTCGCGCACTCCGCCTCGGCGCGCACGATCCGCGGGTCGCCGCGCAGCACGGCCTCGGCGGCGAACAGGAGCTCGAGCTTGTCCTCCAGCGACACCTCGAAGGGGTCGATCTCGTGCTCGCAGCTCCAGTGCCCGCGCGCGGGCTGCACGGCCGCGAGCGCCGTCGCCGCCCCCGCCGGCTGGCTCTCGGCGATCGCCAGCGCGCGCGCCATCGCCCGCTCGGCGCCCGCGAGCGTCGCGTCGCGCGTGGCGGCGAAGCCCCAGCCCCCGCCGACCCGGACGCGGACGCCGATGCCGCTCGACGTCGCGCTGTCGATCTGCTCGACGTGGCCGTTTCGCACGAGCACGTCCTCGCGGTCGCCCGCGACGTGGCGCGCCTCCGCGTAGCTGCACCGCTGCGGCGCACGCGCCATGAGCTCGGTGAGCAGATCCAGCACCCGGCGCTCCTACCCGCCGACGGCGTCCTCGAGTGCGCGATGCGTGGCCTCGGCGGACTCGCGGACGCGCTCGACGTCGTCCTCGGTCACCTCCGCTCCCGACTCCGCCTGGGCGCGCAGGCCCTCGCAGACCGCCGCGAGGCTCGTCGCCCCGAGCGCCAGCCCGCCGCCGGCCGTGCGATGCGCGACGCGCGCGACCTCCGCGGGATCGTCGCGCTCGAGCGCCTCGCCGATGGCCCGTAAGGCGGTCTGAAGGTCCGCGTGCCACTCGGCGATGACGTCGCGCATCTCGTCTGGATCGAAGAGCTCCGCGAACTCGTCGAAGAGGGCACGGTCGAGCAAGGTGTTGCCTTCCCCCATGCTTCGAGTGTGGCAGGTCAGAACGCCGACTCGTACAGCTCGCGGAGCTCCTCGCGGTCCGGCCGCGGGGGGATGAGATCGAGCTCCGCGCGGCCCGCGGCGGCGTCCCCGCAGGCGTCGAGCACCGCGGCGTCGACGCCGAGATCGCGCAGGCGGACGGTGTGCGCGCGGCGGGCGAGGGCGGTCGCGAGCCCGACGAGCTCGCCCGCGCCGGGGGCCCCGCGGCGCTCGAGCGCCGGCAGCGTGTGGGGGAGCATGGCGGCGTTCGCGGCGCCGTGGGCGACGCCGCCGAAGCGCGCGAGCGTCTGCGAGAGGACGTGGTGCAGCCCGTACCCGCAGCCGTCGATCGCGTAGCCCGACAGCAGCGCGCCGAGCGCCAGCTCGTCGCGGTCCGGTTCTCCGTCGCCGGTGGCGTAGGCGGCGGCGATGCGGCGGGCCGCCTCGCGCCCGGCGAGCGCCGGGACCGGGCTCGCGCGGGTCGTCGCCGGCCCTTCGGCCGCATGGCCGAGCGCGTTCGCGGCGCTCGCTGCCAGGGCGGCGCCGGGCTGGGAGGCGCTCAGCGCGGGGTCGTTGACGACGATCGCCGGCCGCACGCCCGGCAGTGAGCCGTCGGCGCCGGCCGCGCGGCGGTGGATGGCGGTCATCTCCGCGGCGCTCAGCGTCGTCGGGATCGCCGCGACGCGCGGTCGCGCGCCGGGCTCGCGCGCGGCCGCGATGGCCTTCGCGACGTCGATGACGCGGCCGCCGCCGAGCGCCACGACGAGCTCGCCGGGATCGACGTCGTCCAGCAGCGCGCCGGCGAGCTCGTCGACGCGGCCGGGTGCGACGGCGTGCGTCGCCGCGGCGGCGGCGGCGAGCTGCGGCGCCATCGCCACCGCGCGCTCCGTCGTCAGCAGCGTGAAGCCCGTGCCGAGCGCGGCGGCTGCGTCCTGGAGTGCGCCGCGGCCGAAATGGATCGTGCGCTCGCCGTCCTGCCAGGTGAATCGATGCGGGTCGATGCCCGGCATCTCATCACGACTACGGCAACGACGACGCCGCGCTGGTCGAGGCGTCCTTGCCCGACCGGCGCGGCGTGTCCTGCCCCCGCGGTGCCACCCCTGGCTGCTGCGGAAAAAGCATCCTCGACATCCCTGTCCGCAGAGCATCCGCCATCTCGCCCGCCGCGCCTATCGCCCGACCACGCCATTGTGCGGAGGGGCCGCGCGTCCACCGACCGGCGCCGCGGACCTCACCCGATCGGATGAGCGGGCTACTCGAGCAGCCCGCGGCGCATGGCCTCGGCGACCGCGGCCGCGCGCTCGGAGACGCCGAGCTTCTCGTAGATGTTGCGCAGGTGCGTCTTCACCGTCGCGGTGCTGATCTGCAGGTCCTTGCCGATGTCGGGCGCGCTGCGCCCGTTCGCCGTCAGCGCGAGGATCTCGTGCTCGCGCGGTGACAACGCCGGGCGGTTCTCGACCTCGCGCAGGCGCACCTCGTCGGCGAGCCCCGCCTGCACCTGCGGCGCGAGGACCGTCTGGCCGCGTGACACCGCCGCGACCGCGTCGCAGATCGTCGCGCGATCGGAGTCCTTCGTGAGGTACGCCGCGACGCCGTTGGCGACCGCGCGGAACACGACCGCGCTGTCGACGGAGGCCGAGAGCATCACGACGCGGGTCGCGAGGTTGTCGCGGCTGATCGCCTGGAGCACCTCGTTGCCGAGCAGGCCGGGCATGTTCTCGTCGAGGACGGCGACGTCGGGTGCGAGCCGGCGGATCTCCTCGAGCGCGCGGCGACCGTCGTCGGAGGAGCCCACGACCTCGAACTCCGGGCGCTGGCGCAGCGCGCGGACGAGACCCTCGAGGTAGATCGGGTGGTCCTCGCCGACATAGACCGAAACTCGGGGTGTCATGCCAGCGCCAAAGGTACGCGATGCGCGCGCCCCCGCGTGCGCGCAATGCGCCCGGCAGGCTCAGGCGACGTCGGTGCCGGCGCCCGGAGCGGGCGGCGTGGCCTGCGCGAGGATGTCGCAGATCTCGCGGCGCGGCGTGGTCTTGTCGACCTGGTGATCCATCCCGCAGGCGCGGGCGCGATCGATGACGTCGTCGCTGAGGAACGCGCTGACGAGCACGAAGCGGGTGGGGTGCTCCGGCGGGTCCTCGTGGACACGGCAGCAGACCTCGACGCCGTCGAGCGCCGGCATCTGGAGATCGAGCAGCGCGACGTCGGGCTGGTGCTGGAGGATCATCGCGAGCGCCTCCGCGCCGTCGGTCGCCTCGGCGACGAGCGCGAGGCGCTCGTCGGCCTCGATCGCACGCTTCATCCCGCGCCGGTACACGTCGCTGTCGTCGGCGAGCACGACGGTGATCGCTCGCCCGCGGGCGAGGTCCGAATCGGCTCGGGATGTGCCGCCGAGGTTCACGCTGACAACAATGACCGCGCCGCGTTCGTTAATCCATCCTGCGGACGCACGAAAAAAAGACGAGGTCGGCATCATCCGATCGGATGATGCGCGGCGGCCGGCGCCCGGCGGACCACGCGCGCCGCGCCAGCGTCTACCCTGCATCCATCGGAGAAGCGGACGAACCTGGAGCCTGAAGCCATGGAACGGCTGAGACGGGGGAACGATTGAGCTCGGCGCAGGCGTTCGCCGCGCTGCGGATGGCGGCCGTCGTCCTCGTCGCGATCGCCGTGCTGATCGGCGCGCCCGATGCCGGCACGGGCTTCTTCGCGACGCTCGCGGTCGCGATCGCCTACGCCGCGGCCCTGGCGGTCCTCGCCTCGCGGGGGCGCCTGCGCCCGCCGCTGCTCTGGATCGCGCTTGCCGACGTCGCGCTCATCGTCGCGCTCGTCGCCTTCAGCGGTGGCGCGACCTCCGAGGCGCGGCTGGCGCTCGTCGTCTATCCGATCGCGATGGGGCTCGCCCACCGGCCGCGCGCGATCGCGCTCGTCTCCGCGCTCGCCGGCGCGGGCTTCGTCGCGGTCTGCGCGCCGGGACTGGACAGCGGCGCCGAGGAGACCGCCTTCGCCGAGACGCTCGCGGCGCTCGTCGTCGTCGGGACGATCGGCGTCGCGCTCGCGCTGGCCGTCCAGCGCCGGACGCGCGAGGTCAAGGAGCTCGGCGTCGACCGCGCCGCGCTCCTGCACGAGGCGCTGGACGCCGAGGAGCGCGAGCGGGCGCGGATCGGCGAGCGGCTGCACGACGACACGCTGCAGTCGCTGCTCGCCGCCCAGCAGGACGTCCGCGAGGCGCGCGCCGGCTACCTGCAGTCGCTCGAGTACGCCGACGAGGCGCTGACCGACGCGGTGCGGGCGCTGCGCGAGACGGTCCTCGGCCTGCACCCGACGTCGCTTGCCGACCGCGGGCTCGCGGTCGCGCTGGAGGTCGAGCTCGAGCGGGTCACGCGGCGCACGAGCCTCGACGCGGAGCTGCACGTCGACCCCGACGCGGTCGGCCCGCACGACGCGCTGCTCTACGCGGCGGCGCGCGAGCTCGTCACGAACGCGGTCAAGCACGCGGCGGCCTCGCATCTCGACGTCCGCCTCGAGCGCACCGCCGAGGCGATCGTGCTGACGATCGCCGACGACGGCCTGGGGATGGTCGCCGACGAGCGCCCCGACGAGGCCTTCGCCGCAGGACACGTCGGCCTGGCGTCCACGCGCCAGCGGGTCAACGCCGCCGGCGGGCAGCTCGACGTGGTCTCGGCTCCCGGCGAGGGCACGACGGTGCTCGTCACGGTTCCGGCGCGCGTCGTCGAGCGCGCCGCGGTCGCCGCCGAGGCCGACGATCCGGCGCGGCTGCGCGAGCTGCGGGCGACCGGCCTGCTCGACGCGCCGCCCGGCGAGAGCTTCGACGCCCTCGCGCGGCTCGCGGCGCGGCTGCTCGACGCGCCGGTCGCGCTCATCTCGCTCGTCGACGCCGAGCGCGAGTTCCTCGCCGCGCAGGTCGGCGTCCCGGAGCCGTTCGCCAGCCGCCGGGAGTGGCCGCTGTCGCACTCGCTCGGCCGCTTCGCCGTCGCGAACAAAGCGCCGCTCGTGGTCTCCGACGCCCGCACCGACGACGTGCTGCGCGACAACCCGGCGATCTCCGAGCTCGGGTTCTTCGCCTACGCGGCCGTCCCGCTGAAGGCCGCCTCCGGACATGCGATCGGCGCGATCGCCGTCGCCGACCGAAGATCGCGGGCATGGACGGAGGAGCAGCTCGAGATCCTCCACGAGCTCGCCGGCGTCGCCCGTCAGGAGCTGCTGTGGGCCGAGCGGGCCGCGCGCCGCGGCGGCGACGACGTCGAGACCGAGCGGCGCTTCATCGCGGCGGTCCTGGAGAACCTCGGCGAGGGCGTCATCGCGTCGGACGACCGCGGCGAGCTGCGGATCGTCAACGCGGTGGCGCGCACCTACGGCGAGGACGAGCCGCTGGCGCTCGGCGACCTCGCCGACCAGGGCCTGCTGCGGCTCGTGGCCTCCGGCGAGACGGTCGCGCGCGAGGCGCTGCCGCTGCAGCGCGCGCTGCGCGGGGAGGCCGTCGCCGACGAGGAGTACCTCGCCGGCGATCCCGACGGCACCTTCCGCTGGCTCGTGCTCGCCGGCCAGCCGATCGCGGCGTCCAACGGCGCCCGCGGGGCGATCATGACGATCCGCGACGTCACCGAGCAGCGCCTCGCCCAGCGCGCCTCGCAGGAGGCCGAGGAGCGCTTCCGAGTGGCGTTCGACCACGCGCCGGTGGGGATGGGGATCGCCGGACTCGACGGGCGCTTCTGGTCGGCGAACCTCGCGCTCGCCGAGCTCACCGGCTGGCGCCTGGAGCAGTTGCGCCGCGCGACGCTCGCCTCGCTCCTGCATCCCGACGAGGTCGAGTCCAGCGCCGCCGGGCTGCAGGCGCTCGCGCAGGGTGCGACGACGGTGCACGTCACCGAGAAGCGGCTGCTGCACGCCGACGGCCACGAGGTCCCGGCGGCCGTGCATGTCGCGGTCATCCGCGACACCGCGGGGCGCCCGCAGCACCTGCTCGTCCAGCTGCAGGACCTCACCGAGACCCGTCGCGAGGAGGCGCGCCTGCGGACGCTGTCCGACCGCGACGAGCTGACGCTCCTGCTCAACCGCACGGGCTTCGAGCGCGAGCTGCGCCGCCATGCGGCCCGCGTGGATCGCTACGGCACCGACGGCGGCGTCCTGATGCTCGACGTCGACGGCCTGAAGGCGATCAACGAGGCGCTCGGCCGCGGCGGCGGCGACGACGTCCTGCGGCGCTTCGCGGCCGCGCTCGAGTCGCGCGTGCGCCGCAGCGACTTCGCCGCGCGCGTGGGCGAGGACGAGTTCGCCGTGCTCGTGCCCCACTGCGACGCCGGCAGCCTCATGAGGCTCGCCGAGGACCTGCTCGAGCGCCTGGAGAGCGCGCAGGCGGACTCCGCGGGCCGCATCGGCGCGCCCGTGACGGCGAGCATCGGCGGCGCGATCTTCGGCGCCGGCGCGACCGAGGCCGACACCGTCTGGCAGCGCGCCACGACCGCGATGCACGCGGCTTCGCGGTCCGGCGGCGGCCGGGCGATGCTCTTCGGGCCGTCCTTGCTGGCTTCGCCGCTGGACTGAGGCTCGCCGCGCGCTCAGGTCCGCAGCGACAGCGCCCGCCACGGACGACGCAGGCGTGCGAGCCTCGGCTCGGACGGCGCGGCGCCCTCGAGGCGGCGGGCGCGCATCCGCAGGAGCTCGACGACCTCGGCGGTGCGGACGAACGGGTCGGCCGCGACGCTGCCGTCGTCGAGGTCGAGCGCGGCGCGGACGACGCCGTCGACCTCGGCGAGCATCGCGGGGCCGGTGAGGCTCCTGCGGCTGTCGAGCGCGGCGAGGTCGACGAGCGTGCGGGCGTCGCCGTGGTTGGCGAGGCGGATGACGATGGTGGGCGAGGGGATCATGGTGTGGCCTCCTGTGTGATGAACGATGTCCAGCGTCCCAGCGTGAGTCCATGAGCACAAATGACATTCCTGCGGGGAAGCGATAAGGTGCGCTAATGCTCGACGTGAAGCGGTTGAAGGTGCTGCGGGAGGTCGCCGCCCGGGGCTCGTTCTCGGCCGCGGCGGAGTCGCTGGCGTACACGCAATCGGCCATCTCACAGCAGATCGCCGCGCTGGAGCGCGAGGCGGGGACGGTGCTCGTCGACCGCAACGCGCGCGGGGTGCGGCTCACGGAGGCCGGGCGCGCGCTCGTGCGCCACGCCGACGTCATCCTCGCCCGGCTCGCCGACGCGGAGGCCGAGCTCGAGGCGATCGCCGGAGTCCGCGGCGGCCGCGTCCGGCTCGTGTCGTTCCCGACGGCGGGCGCGACCATCGCGCCGCGCGCGATCGGGCGCTTCCGCGAGCGCTACCCGGGCGTCGAGGTGACGCTCGAGCCGCGCGAGCCGCCAGAGGGCATCGAGTGCCTGAAGTGCGGCGAGTGCGACATCGCGCTGACGCTCGAGGCGCGCTTCGAGCCGCTGCAGGACAAGGCGATCGTCCACCACCACCTGCTCGACGACCCGATGTACATCTGCCTCGCGTCCTGCCATCCGCTCGCCGCCAAGCGCGTGCTGCGGTTCTCCGACCTCTCCGAGGAGACGTGGATCACGGGCGTGCCCGGCACGTGCCCCGACGCGCTCATCCTCCAGCGCTCGTGCCAGGCGGCCGGCTTCGAGCCGCGCGTCGCCTTCGAGTCCGACGACTACACCGCGATCCAGGGCTTCGTCGCGGCCTGCGTCGGCGTCTGCCTCATCCCGGATCTCGCGCTCGTGGCGATCCGCGACGACGTCGTCATCCGCCCGCTGCACGGCCGCCCGCCCTCGCGCCACATCCTCGCGGCGACGCTCGCGGGCGGGTTCGTGTCACCGGCCGCCGCGGCGATGCTCGAGATCCTCGGCGAGGTCGGGGCCGAGTTCGAGGCGAACAACCGGTCGCTGGCGCTGGCTTCCTGAGCGCTGCGGCGGCGTGTCGCTCGGTGATGCTCCCGGCGCACCCGAAGATCAGGGTGGCGCCGGGGTGCGAGACAGGCGTGGGTCGAGCACGGTCCGTCGCAGACGACCACGACGGCCGCAGGGGGCCGCTCATGTCCATCGCCGAGCCCATCGCCGGACCCCAGTCCACGACGGCACCCGGGCGCCGCCGGCGCCGGGCTGGGCGGCGTCGCGGCTCTCGCGCTCGCTCCTGCCGCCGCCGCCGTCACGATGAACTACGGCCCGCAGCCGGGGATCCTCGCCGGCACCGACGATCGTGACATCGTGCTCGGCGGCGGCGGCTCCTGGGCGGCCGGCCGCGGCGGCCCGGACCTCGTCAGGGGCAGCGTCGGCGACGACGTCCTGTTCGGCGGCCCGGAAGCGACGAGCTGGGCGGCGTCGAGGGCGGCGACCGGCTCTTCGACGACGACGGCACCGGCGCCGACGCGATGTTCGGCGGTGACGAGGACGACGTGCCGTTCTCCGCCGACGGCGCCACCGACACGCTGAGCTGCGGCCGCGGCCACGACGTCGCATTCCGCGACGCCGCCGACCGCGTGCGCGGCTGCGAGACGATCAACCCGCGCCGGTTCGCGGGCCGCCGCGTGGTGTACGCCACGAACGCCGAGGACAGCATCGACGGCGGCGCCCGCGGGAGCCTGCTCTTCGCCAAGGGCGGTGACGACGCCGTCGATGGCCGCGGCGGCGGCGACCACATCCTGCTCGGCGCGGGCCACGACCGGGCCGGCGGCGGGCCCGGCGCGGACATGATCGTCGACGACGACGGCGAGGCCGACCGCATCGACGGAGGCGCCGGCGACGACACGATCGTCTCGGCGGGCGATCTCCGCGCGGCCGACGAGATCGGATGCGGCCCCCGGTGCTGACGACCTCGTCTACGCCGACTCCTCCGACACGGTCGCCGACGACTGCGAGACCGTCTGGATCGACAACGAGATCGAACGTCCCGACTCGCCGCCCGGGGCGAGGGCCTGGAGCCGTAGCCGCGCGGCGGCGCCAGAGCGACGAAAGGCCCGCATTTGCGGGCCTTTCTGTCATGCGCCGAAGAGGACTCGAACCTCCACGGGGGAATCCCCCCACAAGGCCCTCAACCTTGCGCGTCTACCAATTCCGCCACCGGCGCGCGGCTTCGCAGTATAGGACGCTTGATTCCGTCCGCAGGCCCCGCTAGCTTGTGCGAACAGATGTTCGCTTTCGCAGCTACACACTTCCGCGCCAAGGAGCCTGCCTGATGGACCTGGACCTCACCAAGCGCCAGCAGGAGATCTTCGACTTCATCAAGCACTACTCGAAGAAGTACGGCTACCCGCCGACGGTGCGCGACATCGGCAAGGCCGTCGGCCTCGCGTCCTCCTCGACCGTGCACGCCCACCTCTCGAACCTCGAGAAGCTCGGGCTGCTGCGGCGCGACCCGACGAAGCCGCGCGCAATCGAGATGCTCGACCGCGCCGTCGAGCAGGTGAAGTCGATCGTCCGCCCGGACGGGCTGCCGCTCGTCGGCCAGGTCGCGGCCGGCTCGCCGGTGCTCGCCGAGGAGAACATCGAGGAGTACGTGCCGGTGCCGTCGCTGGCCGGCGGCGACGAGGGCGAGTACGTCCTGCGCGTCCGCGGCGAGTCGATGATCGACGCCGGCATCCTGCCCGACGACTACGTCGTGGTGCGCCCGCAGGAGACGGCGGAGGACGGCGAGATCGTCGTCGCGCTCGTGGGCGAGGAGGCGACGGTCAAGCGCTTCTTCCGCGAGGCCGACCACATCCGCCTGCAGCCCGAGAACGCGACGATGGAGCCGATCCGCTCGCGTGACGTGCGCGTGCTCGGGAGGGTCGTCGGGCTGTTCCGGAGCGTGACGTGATGGCGACCCTCGCAGTGGAATCGACCTTGTTCGCACCCGTGCCGCGCGAGGGCCGGACGCTGGAGGATCTGCTCTCCGGCGCCTGGGAGGACCTGAGCGTGCACCGCACCGCGACGTGCCCGATCTGTTCCGGGGCGATGGAGCCTCGCTACGGATCCGGGCCGTCCGCGGTCGGTGGCCGCTGTCGCGACTGCCGCACGGCGCTCTCGTAGCCGGAGCTTGGGCCTGCTCGGGCCGGATCCGGGCTCAGCGCAGGATCTGCGCGAGGACGTCGTCGTCGTCGGGCCGCTCCGGTGGCGGCGGCGGGGAATCCGGACCATCCGCCCGGCCCGCGTCGGCGACGACCTTCGTCTTCGCGGCGAGGTCGCCGAGGCGCAGCCGGCGCTCGCCGGTGGCGAACAGCGTGATGGCGCCGACGATGTAGAGCCCTGGAAGCCAGTCGACGACGCGAACGACGTTGCGGATGAGCGCCGCCGTCGGGGTGAGCCGCGAGCCGTCCTCGCCGACGACGCGCAGCTTCATGACGCGCTTGCCGATCGTCTGCGCCCAGACGAGCTCGGTGGCGAGGTAGTAGGCGAACGTCAGCGCGAAGAAGACCGGGCGCGCGCTGCCGCCCTCGGTCTCGGCCCAGATCGAGCGGTTGCTGTCGCCCTCGCCCAGCGTCTTTGCGACGAGGACGAGCAGGATGAGCACGATCGCGGAATCGATGAGCGCCGCTGCGATGCGCCGGCCGATGATCTGCCCCCCGTCCACCGCCCGGACCCTATCTCGCGCCGGGCTCTCGTGGGGCGGGGCGATGACTTGCAGCCTGCAGGGCTCGCGAGCAGCGCCGGTTCCCGGCTAAGCTGAAGACGCACGCCAAGCAGCCGCGGAGGTTCGCCCTTCGAGGAAAGTCCGGACATCACAGGGCAGGGTGGTCGGGAACCCGACCCGGGGAAACCCGCGGGAAAGTGCCACAGAAACACACCGCCGATGGCGCGTCAGCACGTGCGGCGCGCACAGGCAAGGGTGAAAAGGTGCGGTAAGAGCGCACCGGCGTCGTGGCGACACGGCGGCCAGGCAAACCCCACCCGATGCAAGGCCAAGCAGGACCGTTTGCAGGCTGCCCGCCAAGGTCCAGGTCGGCCGCTCAGATGGATGGTTGCTCAACGACAGAATCCGGCTTACCGGCGTGCTACGGGACGGGCCCCCATCCGGGGGCCCGTCCTATGTCTCCAATGCGCTGCGATCCGGCGCCGGCGTCAGCCGGTAAAGGCCGGCGCCAGCGCCACGAAGCCGCAGCGGCTGAACGAGGAGCTCTGGACGCTCGGCCGCGTGTTCGAGGACGAGGCGAACTGGATCCGCGCGACGAGGCGGTGGCTGCTGCCGGCGCGGAAGCGCGCGGTGTTGATCCGCGTGCCCCAGCGCCCGCCCGAGCCGTTGGCCCGCCGCACCGTCGCGATGAGCTTGCCGTCGACGTAGAACCGGACGCGAGCGATCCGCTTGCCGGTGACGGTCCCCGTGAAGCTGCGCGCGACGCAGCGCGTCGGGCGCAGGAGCTTCGCGGTGCCGGCGACGGCCGCAGCGGACTGGCCGACGACCGGCGGCGACGTTTCGCTCAGCACGGCGCTCGCCGCGACCGGAGCGGGCTCGGAAGCCGCCGGCGCCGGCGGCTGCGGCTGACCGGGCTGGCTCAGCGTCGTGACCGCGTTGTCCGTCGCGGAAACCTGTGCGTCGCCGGCGTTGGCGGTGACGTTCGCGACGTTGTCGACCGACGTCTGGCCGACCGTCGTCTGCACGCTGCAGGTGTACGTCCACCGGTCGACGATCGGGTCCAGCGTGTCGCCCGTGAGGTCGCCGTTCTTGCTGACGAGCTCCGGCGCGGCCGTGCACAGCGGGTCGGTCACGACGACCGACGTCAGCGGCAGGTCGCCGTTGTTCGTGACGTTGATCGTGTAGGCCACGAGGCTGCCGGCCGCGGCGGTCGCCGGGCCGGTCTTGTCGAGCAGGATGCTGGGCGTCAGGTGGTAGTTGCCGAACACGTTGCCGACGGATGCGTCGCCGTTGAGCGTCACGCTGTACTCGCACGGGGCGGGCGTCGTGCAGACCCAGCCGGGCTGCGACAGCTCGCGCACGGGATACGTGCCGGGCTTGACGCCGGTGATCGTGAACGTGCCGTCGGCGGCGCTCACGGCCGACGGCTCGCCTTGGTCGAGCGTGCCGTCGGCGTCGTAGTCGACGTAGAAGGTCCAGCCGCCGAGGCCCGGCTCGTTCTGGCCGCGCCGGCCGTCGCGGTCGGCGTCGGCGAACTTCGTGCCGCTGACCGTCCCGCACCCGATCGCCTGGATCGGCGTGGCGGCGTTCGCGGTGATCTCCGGCGAATCAGCCGGCTTGAGCACGGCGACGTCCGACAGCGATCCGGACGTCGTGAGGCCAGGCGTGACGTGGACCCGCTTGACGAAGGTCACCGAGCCGGAGCCGCTGACCGTGCCGGAGTTCCACGTGACGGGGCCGGTGGTCTGCGTGCCCAGCGCGAGAGCCGGGTCGAAGCCGTCGGCCGGGAGCGCCGGAGCGGTCGTGACCGACTCCACGGAGAACGTCAGGCCGGTGCCGGTGATCTGCTCGACGTCGGTGATCGTCGCGGTCGCGTTGCCGCCCGCGCCGGCGGTCGTGACCGCGCCGTCGTCGGTCGCCGTGATGCTGCCGAACTCGTCGCCCGAGGCGGGGTCGGTGTAGGTCGCCGTCGCGGTGTTGAACAGCGTGTCGGACGCCGTGGTGACCTGCCGGGTGACGGAGAACTCGCGGTGGCCCGGGTTCACCTGGAAGCTCTCGGTGAAGTTGTCGATCACGGCGCCGCCGTCGGTCTCGCGCAGCGCGTCCTCCACGGACACGTCGAGCGGGCGATGGGCCGGGTTGTCGAAGATGAAGGTCGTCGTCACGGCCACCTGGCCGGCGGCGATCGTCGTCTTCGTCCACTCCACGCGGATCTGGACGGGGTCAGAGGTCGTCGCGCCGGTGCACGTGTTCGGGAAGCCGGCGGGGCCGGAGCTCTTCGTGACACCCCAGACCGAGCCGGTGCCGCGCGTGCCGTCGACGCTCTTGCCGAAGCCCTGGGGCTCGATCTCGTTGACGGGGATCGGGACCCGCCGCTGTCCGATGCCGGCCGAGCCGAGATCGGCGTTGAGCAGGTAGCCGTGCAGCGAGGCCCCGCTGAAGAACGACGCGCCCAGCGGGGCGGGCACGGTGTGGTCGGGCTCGGCGGTGCGGCCCGGGAAGGAGATGGCGAGCCGCTGTGCGTAGTCGTAGACGCACGTCGCGCCGGCCGCCTGCGTGATCGTCAGCGTCCGGTAGATCGTCTCGTCGATGCCGCCGACCGCCGCCGCTCCGCTGGCGTAGGAGAGGTTGCTCGCGTTCAGCGCGGTGCAGGCGTCGTCCGACAGCGCGTCGTTGAGCGTCGGCACCGTGATCGAGTCGTAGCCGAGCGTGTCGCCGAGGCGATAGTCGGCGGCGATGACGAGGTCGTAGGTCTGGGCGCCGTTGCGGTTGTCGGCGGTGACCCGGAACGGGACGTAATCGCCCTCGTTCCAGGACTTGCCGAGGTTGCCGGTCGTGTAGTCGGCGTCCGGGCAGATGAACGGCCCGGTGGCCGGGAACGTCACGGGCGACCCCGGCCGGCAGCCTTCGAGCGTGAACGAGACCTGCACGGGATCTGCGGCCGCGGCGAACGCGGGTGCCACGAGCAGGCCCGCGAGCAACGTGATGGTGAGCCGTGTCGCGCGTCGAAGACGGCGATGGCGACGAAGGGGCGCCGGGCGCACCTCAGGGCTGCTCATGTCAAGACCTCCATGTCGTGGGTCCGAAGCCCCTGCCGCGGCACCCGTCCTACGATCACTATGGGCCATAGGTCGCAAAACAGGACTCGCCTATGGTCGGGTTTGAACGTCCGTTTTCTGCAGCGACATCTGCGCGATCGACGCTCGCCGCCCGCGGGCCGCCGCGGCGGCCGCCGCTCCACGCCTGCGAGCCGCCGCAGCGGCACGGCCGCCGCGCGATCAGCCGGGCTCGGCCGCGGGCGCGCCGAGATCGGAGAGCGCGCCGTCGAGCGAGTCGTGCAGCGGCGCCGCGCGCGAGAACTCCACGAGCTCGAGCGTGCGCAGCACCGTGCTGCCGACCGGCGTGACGATCAGCACCCGCTGGCGGCGCTCGCGCAGCCGGCCCGTCAGGGCGAAGAGCTTGCGGATCGCCGTCGAGTCCAGGAAGCCGACGCCGGTGAGGTCGACGACAGCCGCGTGCGCGTCCGAGGGCACCTCGGCCTCGATCCCGGCGGCGATCTCCGACGCGTTGAAGACGTCGAGCTCGCCGCTGACGAAGACGACGACGTTGTCGCCGCGGCGCTCGGCGCGCAGGGTCGCGGGTGCCGTCACGCGCGCACCGGCTCGCTCAACCGCCGCCGCAGCCGCACGACCGTGCCCTCGGCCGTGCGCTCGAGCTGGACGTCGTCCATGAGCGCGTCGATGAGATCCAGGCCGCGGCCCTGGTCGCTGGGCGGGCGCTGGTCGCGCCACTGCCCGCGGTCGCGCACGGTGACGTCGACCTCGCCGTCGTGCAGCAGCGCCTCGAACGTGATCGTCTCCTCCGGCCCGGCGCCGGCATGCTCGATCGCGTTCGTGCAGGCCTCGCTGCACGCCATGACGATCGCGTGGACGTCGACGTCGGTCGCGTCGGCCTGCTCGAGCCAGCGGCGCAGGAGCGAGCGCAGCGACCGTAGCGAGCTCGGCTCGCTGGGCATGTCGAGCGAGAGCCGGTCGCCCAGCGGCACGTGCGAGAGCGCGAGCAGGGCGATGTCGTCGCTCGTCGCGCCGCCCGGCGCGCCGGCCGCGATGAGGCGATCGCAGAGCGACTCGGCGTCCAGCGCCCCGTCCGCCGCCGCGACGAGCAGGATTTCCATGCCGGCGTCGAGGTGCTCGCCGCGGCGCTCGATGAGGCCGTCGGTGTAGAGCACGAGCGCGCCGCCGGGCTCGAGCGTCGTCGTGGCCGAGTTGTAGCCCGGGAACGGCAGCACCCCCAGCGGGACCGAGCGCCCGCCCTCCAGCAGCGTCGCCGCGCCGTCCGCGGTCAGCACGAGCGGCGACGGATGGCCGGCGTTGACCCACTCGAGCACGCCGTCGACCGGGTCGAAGACCGCGAGGACGAGGGTCGCCATGTGCTCGCGGCCCGGATCGGCGAGCACGAACTCGTTGAGGCGCTCGGCGATCTCGGCCGGCCCGTGGCCCTCCAGCGCGTAGGCGCGGATCGCGTTGCGCAGGGCGCCGAGCGTCGACGCCGCGGCCAGCCCCTTGCCCGACACGTCGCCGAGGACGAGCAGCGCCCGCCCGCCGGTCAGCGCCATGGCGTCGTACCAGTCGCCGCCGACCTCGGCCTCCGCCGCGGCCGGCAGGTAGCGCGCGCCGAGCTCGATCCCCGGCAGCGACGGCAGCGTCTGGGGCAGCAGGCTGCGCTGCAGCGTCTCGGCGATCCGGTGCTCGCGCCCGAATGCCCGCGCATGGTCGATCGCGAGGGCGACGCGGTCGGCGGTCAGCCGCAGCAGGTCGACGTCCTCGGGCCCGAGCCGCCGCGGCTTCGCGGTCCCGATCTCGATGACGCCGATGATCTCGTCGTGCGCGAAGAGCGGGACCCCGGCCATCGAGGAGATGCCCGCGTCGAGGATCGAGGGGTCGGCGAGCTCCTCGGGTGGCGGGTCGTCGACGATCACCGGCGCGCGCGTCGCGAGCACGCGCCCGGCGATGCCGGCATCGCCCGGCACGCGATCGGGTCGGTCCGCGGTCGTCGCCGAATCCGACGTGACGAGCGAGAGCGTCCCGTCGTCCTGGACGAGCAGCAGCGCCGCCGCGTCCGCGTCCATGACCTCGCGCGTGCGGGCGAGGATCGCGGGCAGCAGCTCGTCGAGGTTGCGGTGCTCGAGGGCCGCGTCGGCGACCGCCTGCAGGCGGCCGATCGTCGCGGTCGCGCGCTCGGCCTCGGCGCGCTCGGCCTCCGCGCGCACCCGCCGCTCGCGCTCCTCCTCGTCGCGGAGGCGGTCGCCGATGTCCGTCAGGCGCGCGTTGAACATCCACTCGCCGTCGCGCTCGACGACCCAGATCATCGTCTCGCCGTGCAGCCGCGTCCCGTCGGGGCGGTCGATCGTCACGCGCATCGCGAGGTGGCGCATCCCGTCCTCGCGCGTGCCGTCCAGCAGCGCGCGGCGGCGCTCGTCGAACTTCGCGTGGACCTGCTTCGGGATCCCCAGGTCCTGAAAGGGCCGCCCGAGGACCTCGGCGCGGGGCCGGCCCAGCAGCCGCTCGGCGGAGGCGTTGATGTCGAGGACGCGGCCCTCGGCGTCGGTCGAGATGAAGCCGTCGCGCGCGCTGTCGACGATGAGGCGCGTGCGCCGCTCGCTGCTGCGCAGCGCCCGCTCCTGGCGCGCGCTGCGCTCGATCCCGGCCTTCACGAAGCCGAGCAGTCGCGAGACGAGCAGGCCGACGACGAGCGGCGTCCCGACGACGAGGACGAGCCGGATCGTCATGTCCATCGTGTCGTCGACGACGAGGACCGTCGCGTAGGCGACGCCGATGAAGGCCAGGTGGGCGACCGCCTTCGGCGTCGAGAAGAAGAAGAACGCGTAGAGCGCCGGCCACATGTAGATGAGCGGGTACAGCCCGGTGTGCTGCGTGTAGTGGATGACGAGGCTGAGGATCACCGTCACGAGGGCGAGCGCCGCGTGCAGGAGGCGGTCGGTGATCCGCCCCGACCAGCGCAGGAAGACCCCGGCGAGGCCGAGCGAGAACGCGGCGGTGACGAGCACGGAGGAGGCGGTGGCCTTCTCGCCCTGGGGCAGCGCGATCGTCAGCACGCTCACGAGCGCGCCTGCTGCAAAGAGGAAGGCCAGTGAGCGCGCCTTCGTCCGGCTGTCGAACATCGAGGAACCGCGCATCGCGATGCCCTAGCTTACGAGCGCACCCGACGACATTCCAGCGGTTGCACGGATGGTCGATCGATGCGAACATGTGTTCGTAGATGATCGTCTGCGTCCTGCTGGATCGATTCGAGCTGACCGTCGCCGCGGGCGGTCGCGCGGTGTTGCTCAAGGAGCCTGCCGCGCTGGCGCCCGAGCCCGGGCGCGAGCTCTTCGTCGGCGAGGCCTCGCGGGCCGCGGAGGCCTTCGGGATCCACGCCGGGATGCGGATGGGCGAGGCGCTGGCCCGCTGCCCGGCCCTCGCGCTCGTGCCACCGGACCCGATGGGCGTCGCCGAGGCGTGGGAGCACGCGCTCGGCCGGCTCGAGGGGCTCGGCGCGGCGGTCGAGTCGCTGCGCCCGGGCGAGGCGTGCTTCGACGCGACCGGCCTGCAGCGGCTGCACTCCGGCCGGATCGTCCGGATGCTCGCCGAGGGCCATCTCGCGGCGAGCGGGCCCGAACGCATGCGCCGCCTGCTCGCGGGCGTGCGCGTCGGGCAGGGGCCGACGCGCTTCTGCGCGATGGTCGCCGCGCATGGCGCGCGGGTCCGGCGGCCGGCGCGCGTGGACGGCGCGGCGGATCTCGCGACGCGCCCGGTGGACCTCCTGCGCCGCCGTGCCGAGACGGCCGCGCTCGTGGAGCCGCTCGAGCGCCTCGGGATCGCGACCCTCGGCGAGCTCGCTGCGCTGCCGTGCGCGGCGGTCGCCGATCGCTTCGGGCGCCCGGGCCTGCTCGCGCACGACCTCGCGCGCGGGCGCGACACCCCGCTGCGGCCGCGGCGGCCGGGCGAGCTGCTGCGCGAGTCGCTCGAGCTGCCCGAGGCGGGCTCCGGCGAGCAGCTCGGCCGGGCGCTGGGCCTGCTCGTCGATCGCCTGCTGGCGCGCAGCGAGCGGCGCGGGCGCACGCTGCGCGCGGTCGTCCTGTCGGCGCGGCTCGTCGAGGGCGGGACGTGGCGCGAGCGCGTCGTCTTCCGCGAGGCGCTCGCGGACGCCGAGCGGATGCGCCTCGCGCTGGGCGGGCGGCTTGCGCTGCTGCCCGCGCCGGCCGAGACGCTGCTGCTGACCGTCGAGCGCTTCGGGCCGCCCGCGCCGGACGCGCGGGCGCTGTTCGACGACGGCTCGGCGCACCGCGACGAGCGCCTGCGCGAGGCCGTGCGACAGGCCCGGGCGGCCGCCGGTCCGGACGCGGCGCTGCGCATCCTGGAGATCGATCCCGACTCGCGGGTGCCCGAGCGCCGCGTGATGCTGACGCCGATCGACCCATGAGCCCGTGAGCCCGGGGCCGCGTCGTGTCGCCGAGCCGCGCGCTGCGGTCGTGCGCGCCGATGGTGCGGGGACCCCGCTCGCCGTCGACGGTCGCGCGGTCGACGCCGTCCGCGAGTCCTGGCTCGTCGAGGACCGCTGGTGGACCGACCGCCCGCTGCGGCGGCGCTACTGGGAGGTCGTGACGACCTGCGGGCGCAACGTCGTCGTCTTCCGCGATCTCGACGCGGGACGGTGGTTCAGCCAGCGCTGATTCTTGACACGAGCGTGGTGTTTCGTCACCCGTTCGCCGGGAGCCTGGGGGCATGCGATCCCTGCGGGCGCAGAGCGGACAGGCGACGGTCGACTACGTGGCGCTCGTCGCGCTGGTCGCGGCGGTCGTCGCGGTCGGCGGTGCGCTGGCCGCCGTGGCCTCGCCGGGGATCGCCAACGCGGTCCTCGGGCAGGTGCGGCATGCGCTGTGCCTCGTGGGCGGCGGGCGCTGCCCGGCGACGCCGTCACGCCCGTGCACCGTCACGAGCGTCCGCGACTCGCGGCATGTCGCGGTCAACGTCGCGCTCGTCCGCGTCGACGACGGCCGGGTGGTCCTGCGCGAGCGCCTGTCGGACGGGACGTTCCGGCTGACGCTCGTGCATCGCGGCGCGGCGGGCGTCGAGACCGGCGCCGGCGGGGGAGTGGAGGTCGAGGTCCGGGGGCGGTCGGTGGGCCGCGACCGCGAGGCGCGCGCGGGCGTGCAGGGCGTGCTCGCGCGCGGGGAGGTCTTCTATGCGCGCAGCCGGCGCGAGGCGGATGTGCTGCTGCGCGCGATCCGCGACGGTCGCGGCGGACCGCCGCTCGAGGTCTTCGTCGAGGGCGGCGTGCGCGGGCTGGGAAGCCTCGGCTTCGTGGCCGCCCGCGGGCTGAGCGGGGAGCTCGACGGTCTCGCCGACGCGATGGTCGGCGCGCGCCGCGACCGGCGCAACGGCGAGCTGACGGTCTCGCTGGGCGCGGGCGGCGCGGGTGCGGGGCTCGTCTCGATCGCGGTCGGCGGCGCGGCGGGCGCGCTGGACGGGCAGGCCGTGCTGGGCCTCACGCTGGACCGTCGGCGCCGGCCGGTCGAGCTGTCGCTGTCGGCCACCGGCAGCGTCGGGGCGGGCAGCACGCTGCCGGGCGGCCTGGCGCGGGCGCTGGACCCGTCCGCCGATCCCGGCTCGGCGCTGAACGCGCGTGGGCATCGATGGGAGGTCGGCGCGCGCGTGGACCTCCGCGTGCCCGCGGTCGCGGCGGCATGGCAGGCGTTCCGGCGCGCGCCCGCGAGCCCGCGCGCGATCCGCGCGCTCGGCGAGGCGCTGCGCGATCACGCGCGCCTGGACGTGCGCGCCTACCGGGTGCGCTCGACGGCCGACGGCGCGTCGGCGGGGGTCGCGTTCGCCGGCCTGAAGCTCGGCGGCGAGATCGAGCACACGGTCGACCGCGCCCAGCTCGTGTCGGCGGCGACGCGGCCGCCGTTCGGGTTGTGGGAGGCGCGGGTGGACTGCGTTGGTTTGCTGTGACGCGGTCGGCGGGTGCGGTTCGGAACGCCGGTGTCCGGCATCTCTGATGGAAGGAAGGTGCGCCTGTGGCTGCGGCGGTTCGTCCCTTGGCGGTTCGCGGGCGAGTTCGCCATGTGGCGGCGAACTCGACAGGCAAGCGCTTTGAGTCGCGTTGACCCTGGTATTCGGGGGGAAAGGCGACTCACGACCGCCGGGAGCCGCATACGCGGCAGTCGGGCGCCACGGCACACGCGTTTCCTCACAGATGCAGGTCACAAGCGCCTCCCCACCCCCGGCGACAAGGAGCATCAAACACATCCGCACCACCTGCGAACATGTGTTCGTATGCCCCAGTACGTCGAGCTGCACTGCCACTCCGCCTACTCCTTCCTGGACGGCTCCTCGCAGCCCGAGGAGCTCGTCGCGGCTGCGGTGGCGCGCGGGCACACGGCGCTTGCGCTGACCGATCACGACTCGCTGTCGGGGTCGATGGAGTTCGCTCAGGCGGCGAAGGCACTCGGGCTGCGGGCGATCCACGGGGCGGAGGTCACGCTCGCAAGGCGGGGCTCTGCCGAGCCGAGCCGTCACCTGACGCTGCTCGTCCGCGACGAGACGGGCTGGCGCAGCCTCTGCCATCTGCTCACCCGCGCTCACGAGCACACGCGCGACGGCCCGCAGCGCGATCGCACGGAGCCGGAGGTCGGCCTCGAGGACGTCGAGGAGCACCATGCCGGCCTCGTCTGCCTCAGCGGCTGCGCGCGCAACGGCGTGCGCGACGAGCCCACGATGCGCCGCCTGCTGGCGACCTTCGGCCGAGATGCCTTCCGCGTCGAGCTCCAGCGCCCGCTCGCTCGCCACGACCGCGCGCTGAACCGCGGCCTGGCGGGGCTCGCCGAGCGGCTCGGGGTCGCGACCGTCGCCACCGGCAACGTCCACGCGCACACGCCCGAGCGCGCGCGGCTGCAGGACGCGTTCGTGGCGATCCGCGAGCACACGACGCTCGACGCCTCCGAGCCGCAGCGGCGCGGCAACCACGCGCACGTGCTGGCGACTCCGCAGGCGATGGCGGCCCGCTTCGCCGACCATCCGGAGGCCGTCGCCGAGACGCACCGCCTCGCCGAGACGCTGACGTTCGACCTCACCAACGACCTGGGCTACCGCTACCCGGGTGCCGAGGACGCGGGCGCCGGCCGCACGCTCGCCGAGATCTGCCAGGCGCGCTTCGACGAGCGCTACCCGCACGGCAGCATCCACCGCGCAGAGGCGGCGGGGCGCCTGGAGGAGGAGCTGCGGGTCATCGACGAGCTCGGCCTCGCCGGCTTCTTCGTCCTGCACCGCGACCTGCTCGAGCTCGCGCGGGAGGTGGCCGTCGAGGTTCGCGGCGCGTCGGCGGCGCGCGCGCTGCTGCCGCCCGGGCGCGGGCGCGGGTCGAGCGTCTCCTCGATCGTCTGCCACCTCACCGGCCTCAGCCACGTCGACCCGATCGCCAACAAGCTCCTGCTCGGGCGCTTCCTCAACGAGGAGCTCACAGCGCTGCCCGACATCGACCTCGACTTCCCGCGCGACATCCGCGAGGTCCTGATCCCGCGCGTGCACGAGCGCTACGGCCGCGAGCGGTCGGCGCTCGTCGCCGCCTTCCCGACGTACCGCGCGCGCGGCGCGATCCGCGAGCTCGGCAAGGCGCTCGGCCTGCCGCCGGGCGAGATCGAGCGCGTCGCGCGCGGCAGCGAGGGCTGGTCGACGCGCGATGTCGACCGCGACGTCGCGACGGCGCTCGGTCCCGGCCGGCTGACCGGCCGCTGGGCGTGGCTGGCGACGCTGGCCGAGGAGGCGCAGGGCCTGCCGCGCCACCTCTCGCAGCATTCGGGCGGCATGATCGTCGCGACGCGGCCGCTCGTGGACTGCGTCCCGCTCGTCCCCGCGGCGATGGAGGGCCGGCAGCTCGCCCAGTGGGACAAGGACTCCTGTGCCGACGCCGGCTTCCTGAAGATCGACCTGCTCGGCCTCGGAATGCTCAGCGCCGTCGAGCGCACGGTCGAGATGATCGCCCGGCGGCGCGGCGAGCGGATCGACCTCTCGCGGATCCCGTTCGACGACCCGGCGACGTACGAGTGCATCCAGAACGCCGACACGACAGGCGTCTTTCAGATCGAGTCGCGCGCGCAGATGGGCTCGCTGCGGCGCACGCGGCCGGAGAACCTCGACGACATCACGATCCAGGTCGCGATCGTGCGGCCGGGGCCGATCGTCGGCGGCGCGGTCAACCCGTACATCGAGCGCCGCCAGCGGCTGCGCGCCGACCCGTCCTTCGAGGTCCCCTTCCTGCACCCGTCGCTCGAGTCTCCGCTGCGCGACACGCTCGGCACGATCATCTTCCAGGACCAGGTGCTGGAGGTCGCCCAGGCGTTTGCAGGCTTCAGCGTCGGGGAGGCCGAGGGCCTGCGCCGGGCGATGAGCCGCAAGCGCTCGGCGGAGGCGATCGAATCCCATCACCGGCGCTTCGTCGAGGGCGCGATGGCGACGCATCCGGATGTCACCGAGGCGCTCGCCGAGGAGGTCTTCGCGATGGTCTCCGGCTTCTCGGGCTTCGGCTTTCCCAAGGCGCACGGGGCGGCGTTCGGGCTGCTCGCCTACCAGTCGACGTGGCTGCGAGTCCACTACGGGCCGGAGTTTCTCTGCGCGCTGCTCGACGAGCAGCCGATGGGCTTCTATCCGTCCGACGCGCTCGTCCACGAGGCGCAGCGGCGCGGGATCGAGGTCTTCGCGCCGGACGTGAACCGCAGCGATGTGGGCTGCACGGTGACGGCTGACGGCGCGGTGCAGATCGGGCTGGGCTACGTGCTCGGCGTGCGCGCCGACGAGGTCGCCGCGCTCGTCGCGGCGCGGCATGCCGGCGGCCCGTTTCGCTCGCTGCAGGATCTCGCATCCCGCGCGGGCGCCGGCCGGCCTGCGCTCGAGCGCCTGGCGTGGTCGGGCGCCTGCGACGAGCTCGCCGGCGGCGACCGCCGCGTGGCGCTGTGGCAGCTCGGGGTGACGGCGCCCGGCCAGCGCGTGAGGGAGGGGACCCAGCTCTCGCTCGCGCTCGACCTGGCGGCGGCGCCCGCGCTGAAGGCGCTGTCGCCGTGGGACGCGATGGTGGCCGACTACGCGACGACCGGGCTGACGGCCAAGGGCCACCCGATGGCGCTGCTGCGCGACCGCCTGCGCGCCGAGGCCTGCGTCGACGTCGGCGACCTCGCCCGTCTGCCGCACGAGGCGCCGGTGCGCATCGGCGGCCTTGTCATCGCGCGCCAGCGGCCGGGGACGGCGAAGGGCATCACGTTCATGCTGCTCGAGGACGAGCACGGCACGGTGAACGTCATCGTCTCCCCGCAGCTCTACGAGCGCCACCGGCTCGAGGTGCGAACGGAGCCGCTCGTCATCGTCGAGGGCCGGCTCGAGCGTCATGCCGCGGCGGGCGGCGCGATCAACGTCGTGGCGCGCCGCGTGCTGCGCCTGGAGGTCAGCGACCGGCTCGCTGCGGCCGTCAAGGACTTCTCGCTGCTCGATGCGATCGCGCTGGCACAGGCCCAGGCCGAGGAGCAGGCGAGGGGGGAGGCGGGGCGCGAGCTGGCGGCCACGGGGACCGACGACTTCCGCGCGGTCGCGCCGCCGGTCATGAACTTCGGTGCGGGGAGGTCGCGATAGCGGGCGCGCGGACGGCGGCCGATCGGGTGAGCCCCCCGACCACGTCGTGGAGTAGATTGCGCGCCGCATGGCAGCAGCGCTCTTCCTTGCCTTCTTCCTCATCCTCGGCCTCGGCGTCGTGTTCGTCGCGATGCGCGGCGGGCCCCGCGGCCTGCGCGACACGCTCGAGGCCGGCCGCAAGCGGCCGCTGCACGTCGCCGAGTTCGTCGTGGCGGGCGTCATCGCGCTCTTCGGCCTCGCCGTGCCGGCGATCGTGCTGCTCGGCGATCAGGCCTCGGCCGGGCCCGGTGGCTCGAAGCTCAGCGCCGACCTCGCCGACGGCCGCAAGCTCTTCAACGCGAAATGCGCGACGTGCCACACGCTCGACGATGCCAACTCCGTCGGTCGCGTCGGCCCGAACCTCGACCAGCTCGCGCCGACCGCCGGGCTGACGGTGAGCGCGATCCGCGAGGGCCGCGCGCGGGGCGCCGGCCAGATGCCCGCCCAGCTGCTGGACGGCAACGACGCCCGCAACGTCGCGCGGTACATCGAGCGGGTCGCAGGCAGCTGATTCGCAGCGGGCCCCGCGGCGCCCGGATGGGCGGGGCCCGCCGTGACCCCGCAAACTGCGCGCTTTCCGTCCGCAGGTTCCATAACACTGCGTATATGCAGGGAAATCCAACAGTGTTACGATGGCGCCGTCAGATCGCCGAGTCCTGGGGCTGCAGAGCCTTGGGAGCGGGGGAACCACACGTTGGGGCGAATCGTCCTGGGTCAGGACGTAGCGCAGCACTCTTTCAGCGCGAGCCCGTCAGCTAACCCCGTAGGCCTCCACAGAAAGAGGACCGGATACGCATGTCACAGACGGGGACCGAGGCTTGGTGGGCAGATGTCCAGCACCTCCGCGACGCGGCCGAGCGCACCGACGAGGCGCGCCGCCGCGCTGATCTCGCCGATCTCGCCGCCCGCCGCGCAAGCCGCGAGCGCGGTGCCGGCGCTCCCCGCCGTTCCTCCTACGAGGCGCCGATCGCCCCGCGCCGCTCGGGCTATGACGTCAACAGCCCGCAACGGCGCGCCGCCGCCGCCACGGCGGTCGCCGCCGACGCCCCGCGGCCCGTCGTGACGGGCGCTCCCGGCGGGGTCGCCGGCCGGCGCACGGTCGAGATCCGCGGGCGGACCGTTCCCGCGCCCGCGATCCCGCGCACGACGCTGGAGCTCGACCGGCGGCGTCCGCCGCGCCGCGCCGTCGAGCGCGTCGGGCCGCGCCCCGATCGGCTCGCGATGTGGGCGCTGCTGATGGGCATCGTGCTCATCCTCGTCGCCGTGACGACCGCCGACGCCGCCTCGGTGGCGTCCGTCGCCGGTCACTGACGCGCCGCGAGGCTGCCCGAACATCCGCGCGCCGGCGCGCGTGACAGGCTGCTCAGCCGATTGACGGGCACCCGCTCCGGGCATCCTGCGCTGCGAGTACGGCCACGACTGAGCCTGATCCGGCCTGCGCGCGTAGTAATCGGTGCAGATGCGAACTTGTGTACGCACCGCTCGCGGCATAGACTTACATCCCGTAAGCAACGAGCTACAAGTAAAGCACTGGCATCGAAGCCACTTTCCCACCGCCCTCCCAGAAGGCCACCCCCATGAAGACACCGATGAGCAGGTTCCAGATCCACGACGACCTCACCGCCCCCGAAGGCTCGGTGCCGGTCCTGCGCGGCGCCCTGGCGACCGGCGGGCAGCTGCCGAACTTCCTCGGCGCGCTCGCAGGCTCGCCCGCCGCCCTGCGCGGCTACGCGCGCTTCCGCTCCGAGCTGCGCCGCGGCGAGCTCGACGTCCCGATGCTCGAGCGCATCTCCCTCGCCGTCGCCGAGCACCACGGCTCCCAGCCGGGCATCGCGCTGCACAGCCGCACCGCGCGCCAGTCGGGGCTCGCGCTCGACGAGGTCGCGCTCGCCCGCGAGTTCGACTCGCGCGACGCGCGCGCAGCCGCGCTGCTGCACTACCTCAAGGCCGTCGTCGAGACCCCCGGGCGCCCGCCGATGCACCTCCACGAGGAGGCCCGCGAGGCGGGCTGGTCGGACGAGCAGATCCTCGAGGCGATCGCCTACGTCGCCCTCGAGCGCTTCACCGCGATGGTGAACGTCGCAGGCGACGTGCCGGTGGACGGCTCCGTCGAGGACACGCGAACCCTGCGGGCAGCGTAGGGCTCATGGCGGAGGTCGAGGATGGCCGGCGACCGGGGCGCGCAAGCGCTCCGGCCCCGCCACCCTCGCGGTGCAGCTCCCCGGAGGACGGCCGGCCGCCCTGCTGCCCGTACTACCACGAGGCGGTCGAGCTCATCGGCCGCCGCTGGACCGGTGCGATCGTCAGCGTCCTCATCCATCGCACGACACTGCGCTTCGGCGAGATCGCAGAGGCCGTGCCGGAGCTGTCGGACCGGCTGCTGTCAGAGCGCATGAAGGAGCTCGAGGCGCGCGGCGTCGTCCAGCGCAGCGTGCGCCCCGGCCGCCCGGTGCGCGTCGAGTACACGCTGACCGAGATGGGCCGCGAGCTCGCCCCCGCGGTCTACGAGCTCGAGCGCTGGGCGCGTCGCTGGCTCACGTAGGAATCTGAGCCGCGGCGACCGCGCGGCGGCCGCGCCCGCGAGATGGACCATCTAGGCTCCCCGGCGATGCCAGCCGACCGCCCGCAGACGCCCGACGACGTCAAGGCGCTCGTCGCCGAGCGCGACATCCGCTTCATCCGCCTCTGGTTCACCGACATCCTCGGCCAGCTGAAGTCGTTCTCGATCAACCGCGCCGAGCTCGACGACGCCTTCGAGGGCGGCATGGGCTTCGACGGCTCGTCGATCACGGGCTTCAACGCGATCGAGGAATCGGACATGCTCGCGATGCCGGATGCGACGACGTTCAGCGTGCTCCCGTGGCGCCCGGAGGAGCAGGGCGTCGCCCGGCTGTTCTGCGACATCCTCACCCCCGAGCGCACCCCCTACGAGGGCGATCCGCGCCACGTGCTGCGCCGCGCGCTGCAGCGCGCCGCCGCGATGGGCTTCGACACGTTCAACGTCGGCCCCGAGCTCGAGTACTACCTCTTCCGCGACTCCACGGGCACCGAGGTCCTCGACAACGGCGGCTACTTCGACCTCACGACGCTCGACGCCGGCTCCGACGTGCGCCGCGAGACGGTGCTCGCGCTCGAGCAGCTCGGCATCCACGTCGAGTACACCCATCACGAGGTCGGGCCGAGCCAGCACGAGATCGACATGCGCTACTCCGACGCCATGAAGATGGCCGACGACTGCATGACGTACCGCATCACGGTCAAGGAGTACGCGATGAAGTACGGCTGGCACGCGACGTTCATGCCCAAGCCGCTGTTCGGCGAGAACGGCTCCGGGATGCACACCCACATGAGCCTCTTCAAGGACGGCCGCAACGCGTTCTTCGACGCCGACGACCCCTACTTCCTCTCGGAGAGCGGCAAGGCGTTCATCGCCGGCCAGCTCAAGCACGCGCGCGAGATCTCGTCGATCTTCGCCCAGTGGGTGAACTCCTACAAGCGCCTCGTGCCGGGCTTCGAGGCGCCGGTCTACGTCGCCTGGAGCCGCCGCAACCGCTCAGCGCTCGTCCGCGTGCCGCTCTACCACCCCGGCAAGGAGCACGCGACGCGGATGGAGCTGCGCTGCCCGGACCCGGCGTGCAACCCGTACCTGACGTTCGCGGCGCTGCTGCAGGCGGGCCTCGAAGGTGTCGAGAAGGGCTACGAGCTGCCCGAGCCGATGGAGAAGAACCTCTACCACCTGTCGCCCGACGACCGTCGCCGCCTCGGCATCGAGCAGCTGCCCGAGACGCTCGGCGAGGCGATCGAGCTGACCTCGGAGTCCGAGCTCGTGCTGCGCGCGCTCGGCGAGCACACGTTCAACCGCTTCGTCGAGATCAAGCGCCGCGAGTGGGAGGACTACCGCGTCCAGGTCAGCCAGTGGGAGCTGGATCGCTATCTGCCGGTGCTGTAGCTGAGCGCCGGCGCCGCCGCGGCGGCGCCGGGCTCGACGGCTCGCCCTCCTCCGGCGACAGCCGCCACGGCCACCAGATCTTCGAGCCGAGCTCGAACGTCAGGGCCGGCACGAGCAGCGAGCGCACGATGAACGTGTCCAGCAGGACGCCGAACGCGACGACGAAGCCGATCTCGGTGAGGAACACGAGCGGCAGCACGCCGAGGACCGCGAAGACGCCGGCGAGGACGATCCCGGCCGACGTGATGACGCCGCCGGTGACCGCGAGCCCGCGCAGCATGCCGTCGTGCGTGCCGTGGCGGATCGCCTCCTCGCGGACGCGCGCCATGAGGAAGATGTTGTAGTCGATGCCCAGCGCGACGAGGAAGATGAACGTGTAGAGCGGCAGGCTCGGGTCGCTGCCGGGGAAGCCGAAGAGGACGTCGAAGACCACCGCGCCGACACCGAGCGCGGCGGCGAAGGACAGGATCACCGTCCCCATGAGCAGCAGCGGCGCGACGATCGCGCGCAGCAGCGCGACGAGGACGAGGAAGACGACGAGCAGCGTCAGCGGGACGATCTTCAGGTTGTCGCGCACCGCCGCCTGGCGCAGGTCGGACTCGACCGCCGTCGCGCCGCCGACGACGGTGTCGGCGCCGCCGCCCTCCTTCGCCGCCCGCCGAATCTCGGGGATGAGCGCGAACGCCTCGTGGGAGAACGGCTTGGGCTCGAGCACGACCTCGAGCAGCAGGATGTTGCCGGCGGCGCCGGGGAACGCGAAGCCCGTCGCGCGCTCGTCGACCTTCACCGACGCGACGCCCGGCGCGCGCGAGAGCGACACGACGGGCCCGACCTCGCCGACGCGCTCGGGATGCGGGACGACGACCGCCGTCGCCGCGCTCGTCCCGCCGGGGAAGGACTTGTCGAGCACGTCCTGCCCCGCCACCGCCTCGACGTCGTCGCGGAACTGGTTGCCGCGCGTCAGGCCGTTGTCGAAGTTCAGGAGGCCGAGCGCCATGATGCCGAGCGCCGCGACGACGCCGACCGCGACGTGCCGCGGACGGCGCGCGACGAACTCGCCGACCGAGCGCCAGCGCCCGTGCGTCTCGTCGGAGCCCTCGTCGCCGACGCGCGGCACCGACGGCCAGAACGCCCGGCGCCCGAAGATCAGCAGCAGCGCCGGCAGCAGCGTCAGCATCGCGACGACCGCGACGAAGACGCCCATCGCGCCGACCGGCCCGAGGCCCGACGTCCCGTTGACCTCCGCGAGCGTCAGGCACAGCAGCGCGGCGATGACGGTCATGCCCGAGGCGACGATCGCCGGCCCGGCGGTTCGCAGCGCCATCGCCATCGCCTCGTGGCGGTCCTCGTGGCGGCGCAGCTCCTCGCGGTAGCGGGCGACGAGCAGCAGCGCGTAGTCCGTTCCCGCGCCGAGGACGATGATCGAGAGGATCGAGGCCGACTGGCCGTTGACGGTGACCCCGGCCTCGGTGAGCCCGTAGCCGATCGAGCGCGTGGCCTGCTCGGCGAAGCCGACGGTCGCCAGCGGGATCCAGAGGAAGAACGGGCTGCGGTAGATGATCGCGAGCAGCACGATCACGAGCAGGAACGCCGCGCCGAGCAGCGATCCGTTGATGTCGCGGAAGACGTTGATCGCGTCGGCGGAGAAGCTCGCGTCGCCGGTGACCTTGACCTCCAGCCCGCCGCCCGGGTCGCTGACCTGGTCGCGCACGGCCTCGACGGCGTCCACGACCGTGTCGCTGTCCCGGTCGCGCTTGATCTGCGCCCGGTACAGCGCGGCCGTCCCGTCCGCGGAGAACTGCGGCACCCCGAAACGCCCGGTGCGGCGCAGCTTGAACGTGTTGAGCAGCAGGCGGTCGGCGGCGATCTTGCCGCGGTCGGCGTCCGTCAGCCCGCCCTCGCGCCGGTAGACGACGACGATCGGCGTCTGCTCGCCGCGCAGGCGCTCGACGAGCCCCTGCGCCTTCGTCGACTCGGCGTCGCCGGGGAGGAACGACGACGCGCGGTTCTCCTGGGCGTCGTCGAATCTCGCGGGCAGCTGCGCCGACGACGCCCCGCCGATCACCAGCACCCAGAGGGCGAGGATGATCCACTTGGCCCGCCGGCCGGCGCATGTGGCGAGAAGCGAGGCCATGGGGGCCCGACACTTCTACCAGTCCCTGCCCCCGATCGGCCCGCCAGATGGGCCAGGTCCGGCCGCCAGGCGTGTACCGGATGGCGGTTCACCGGGCCCCCCGGGGTAGGTACAACGGACAGAAGATCGATCGATGCCCGCCCGCCGCCACACTATGCTCGTGCCGCCCTCCTCCTCGCCGTGTCCGATGGTCGGACTGAGCACGTCCGAGATGCGCGAGCCCGAGCGCATCCTGCACGATCCCAACAGCGAGCCGGCCGGCCGCGAGCTCGCCCTCGGGCTCACGTATCCGAACGCGCTCCTACGCGCCGGCGGCGTGCCGGTCGTCATCCCGCCGATGGGCGAAGGCGCGATCGAGGCGCTGCTCGACGGCCTCTGGGGGCTGTGCCTGTCCGGCGGCCCCGACCTGAGCCCCGCGACCTACGGCGCCGCGCCGCACCTCGCCCTCGGGCCCACGGAGCCCGAGCTCGACACGTTCGAGATCGCGCTCGTCCGCGCCGCCGAGGCGCGCGACATGCCGGTGCTCGCGATCTGCCGCGGCCTGCAGGTGATGAACGTCGCGCGCGGCGGGACGCTCGTCCAGGATCTGCCGACCGAGCTGCCGTCGGAGATCGAGCACCGCCAGCAGCTCGCCGGCTCGACGCCGACGCACGAGGTCGTCCTCGAGCCCGGCAGCCTCACCGCGGCCTGCCTCGGCACGCGGGAGCTCCGCGTGAACTCCTTCCATCACCAGGCCGTCGACCGCCTCGGCGGCGGGCTGCGGGTCGTCGGCCGCGCGCCCGACGGCGTCGTCGAGGCGATCGAGGCCACCGACCGGCAGTTCACCGTCGCCGTGCAGTGGCACGCCGAGAGCATGGTGCGCTCCCCCGAGCAGGACCGCCTGCTCGCGGCGTTCACCGAGGCCGCGATCTCCTACGGGGCGGGGGCCGCGCGTGCCGCCTGAATCGCGCAGCGTGCGGCCGTGGTCGAAGTGGTCGCACGACCAGGGCGCGGAGTACGACCTCGGCGTCGAGGAGGAGGTCATGCTCGTCGATCCCGAGCGTGGCTGGGCGCTCTCGCCGGCGATCGACGAGGTGCTCGACGCGTGGCCCGCGCACGTCGGCGAGCACGCGAGCTCCGAGACGCACTCCAGCGCGGTCGAGCTGCGCACCGGCGTGCACGCAACCGTCGCCGAGGCGGTGACCCAGATGGCGGAGCTGCGCGCCGAGCTGCGGAGGGTCCTCGAGGGCGTCGGCCTCGCTGCGGCCGGGTCGGGGACGCATCCGTCGGCGGTCTGGCACGAGATGGCGGTCTCCTCGCGTGAGCGCCACCAGGACGTCTACGGCTCGATGCGCGAGCTCGCGCGCCGCGAGCCGACGTTCGCGCTGCACGTCCACGTCGGCCTGCCGACGGGGGAGGCCGGCATCGCGGCGTTCAACCGCCTGCGCGCGCACGTCCCGGTGCTGCTGGCGCTGTCGGCGAACTCGCCGTACTGGCAGGGTCGCGACACGGGCCTCGCCTCGGCGCGCACGCCGCTCTTCCAGGCGTTTCCGCGCGTCGGCATCCCGCGCGCGTTCGGCTCCTACGGCGAGTACGTCCGTGCCGTCGACCTCCTGCTGGACTGCGACGCGTTCCCCGATCCGACGTATCTCTGGTGGGACGTGCGGCCGCAGCCGAAGCTCGGCACCGTCGAGGTGCGGATCATGGACTCGCAGTCGACGCTCGCCGCGACCGCGTCGCTCGTGGCGCTCGTCCAGTGCCTGACGCGGCTGGAGGTCGTCGAGGGCTACGCCGACGCGGCGCTCGTGCACGCGCCCGAGGTGCTCGACGAGAACCGCTTCCTCGCCGCGCGTGACGGCGTCGACGCCGAGCTCGTCGACCCGGTGCGGGGCATGGCCGTGCCGGTGCGCGAGATCGCCGCAGAGCTCGTGTCCGCCTGCGCGCCGCACGCAGCCGAGCTCGGCTGCTCGGAGGAGCTCGCCGCGCTCGACGCGCTCGTCGCCGACCCGGGGCCGGCGCGCCAGCGCAAGCTCGCCTCGCGCCTGGGCCTCGAGGGCCTCGTGGCCGACCTCGCGCTGGACTTCGCGGGCACCTCGACGCGCGACGAGCGCGACGCCGCGTAGTCCACCTCGCGCTGCGCAGGAGGCCGAGGCGCCGAGCCTGCTGAAGTGCGCGCCATGAGCCATGCACCGACGTTCACGATCGGCGGCGACATCGAGGTCCATCGCCTCGGCTTCGGCGCGATGCGGATCACCGGCGAGGGCATCTGGGGCCCGCCGCCCGATCGTGACGATGCGCTGCAGGTCGTGCGGCGCGCGGTCGAGCTCGGCGTCGACCTCATCGACACCGCCGACAGCTATGGCCCGCACGTCAGCGAGCAGATCCTCGCGGAGGCGCTGCACCCCTACGGCGACGGCCTGCTCATCGCGACGAAGGGCGGCCTGGAGCGGTCCGGGCCCGGCGAGTGGTCGCGCAACGGGCGACCCGAGCACCTGCGCGCGGCCTGCGAGCGCTCGCTGCTCGACCTCCAGGTCGACCGCATCGACGTCTATCAGCTGCACGCCGTCGATCCCGACGTCCCGTACTCCGAGTCCATCGGCGCGCTGCGCGAGCTGCAGGAGGAGGGCAAGATCCGTCACATCGGCGTCTCGAACGTCACCGTCGAGCGCCTGGAGGAGGCGCGGACGATGGTCGAGGTCGTCACCGTCCAGAACCGCTTCAACCTCGGCGACCGCGCCGCGCTGGGTGTGCTGGAGGTCTGCGAGCGCGACGGGATCGGCTTCTTTCCCTGGTTCCCGCTCGGGGCCGGAAACCTCACGAAGCCCCACGGCGTCATCGTCGAGATCGCCGAGAACCACGACGCGACGCCCGGCCAGGTCGCGCTCGCCTGGCTGCTCGCCCGCTCGCCCGTGATGCTGCCGATCCCCGGGACCGGCTCGATCGAGCACCTCGAGGAGAACATGGCCGCGGCCGAGCTCGACCTGTACGACCACGAGCTCGAGCGCCTGGAGGACGCGGCCTAGCCTCAGGCCCGCTGCGCGAGGAACTCCAGCAGCAGCTCGTTGATCTCGTCGGGCCTGTCGAGCTGCATCCAGTGGCTCGCGTCCTCGATGCGCTCGTAGCGCCACGGACCGTCCACGAACGCCGACGACCGGAGCATGGCGGCTTCGGTGAGGTAGTGGTCGCCCGTGCTCCACAGGCCGAGCGTCGGTGCCTGGACGGACGGCAGCGGCGGGCGGTCCTGAAGGTCCAGGTGGGGAGCGAGGTTCGCCCGGTACCAGCTCAGGCCGGCGGTCAGCGCTCCCGGACGCGCGAGATCCACGAGGTAGCGCTGCGTGTCGCCGTCGCCGCGCAACCACTCGCGCGTGAGCTTCCAGTCGTCGCGCCGGAGCAGCTCCTCGGCGACGCCCTCGAACTGGAAGAGCAGCTGATACCACGCCTTCTCGCGCTGCTCGAGCGACCGGACCTTGCGGGTGTTCGGGTGCCCGACCGACATCGCCACGAGCCGGTCGACGCGGTCGGGCACCGCGCTCGCGAGCGCCCACGCGACGACGGCGCCGAAGTCGTGGCCGACCACGTGCGCCCGCTGCACGCCGAGCTCGTCGAGCACGGCGACCATGTCGAGGACGCTGCGGATGATCTTGTAGTCGTCGACGTCCTGCGGCTTGTCGGACTCGCCGCGGCCGCGCATGTCGGGGACGATCGCCCGCATCCCGGCGCCGGCGAGCGCCCGGACCTGATGGCGCCACAGGTACGACGTGTCGGGGAACCCGTGCACCAGCAGCACCGGGTGGCCCTCGCCCTCGTCCTGCACCGCCAGCGTGACGCCGTCACCTGCGATCCGCAACATCGTGCGCAGACTAGCCCGACGGATCCGGCTTTCCGCCGAGCGGATAGTCCGGCGCCGGATCGAAGGACGCGTCCTGCGCGAAGACGCCCTTGCCGGGAACGTGGTTGACCTCCAGGCGGATGCCCTCGGGGTCGCGGACGGAGACCGAGTAGTAGCCCGGCGCCCACGGGCCCTCCTCCGGAGCGCGCACGACGTCTGCGCCGATCTCGGCGAGGAAGGCGTGAAGCTCGTCGATGTCGTCGCGGCTGCGGGCGCGGAAGCAGAGGTGCTCCAGCCCGGAGGCGCCTTCGGAGTGCGGGCGGTCGCCGGCAGCCGGATCGACCGCCCGGATCGCCACGGCCGTCCGTCCCCCGATGTAGTACACGAAGCCCGGGTCGCGATGGACGGCCCGCAGGCCGAGCTGCGGCATGAGCCGGTCGTAGAAGCGGATGCACTCCTCGAAGCGCTGAACTCGCAACACCACGTGCGCGACGCCGTTGATCTCCACGCGGCCCTCCCGTCGGCTTTCGGCGAAGACTAGTCCCGGACCGCGAGAGCCGGCGGGTCTCTGCCTGAATCAGGGCTTTGACGCGAGCTTCGACGGCGCCCAGATCTTCGGGCCGAGCTCGAACGACAGGGCGGGCACGAGGATCGAGCGCACGATGAAGGTGTCGAGCAGGACGCCGAAGGCGACGACGAAGCCGATCTGGGTCAGGAAGACGAGCGGCAGGACGCCGAGGACGGAGAACGTGCCGGCGAGGACGATTCCGGCGGAGGTGATGACGCCGCCGGTGACCGCGAGGCCGCGCAGCATGCCCTCGCGCGTGCCGTGGCGGATCGTCTCCTCGCGGACGCGCGCCATGAGGAAGATGTTGTAGTCGATCCCGAGCGCCACGAGGAAGATGAAGGCGAACAGCGGCAGGGACGGATCGCTGCCGGGGAAGCCGAAGATGACGTCGAAGACGATCGCGCCGATCCCCAGCGAGGCGGCGAACGACAGGATCACGGTCCCCATGAGCATGAGCGGCGCGACGAGCGCGCGCAGGAGCAGCACGAGGATGAGGAAGACGACGACGAGCGCCACCGGCACGATGACCCGCGTGTCGCGCGCGGCGGCGACGCGCAGGTCGCGCTCGACGGCCGTGCCGCCGCCGACGAGCGTGTCCGGGCCGCCCGCGGCCTTCGCCGCGTCGCGGATCTCCGGGATGAGCTCGAACGCGTCGGTCGAGAACGGCGCGGGCTCGAGCACGGCGTTCAGCAGCACGCCCTCGGCGCCGCGCGCGACCGGCGGCGTGACGGCCGCGACGCCCTCGACCCCCGCTACCGCGCGCCGCACCGCGGGGACCCGCGACCGATCGCGGATGATGACCTCGGTCGGCGCGTTGGAGCCGCTCGGGAAGGACTGCGAGAGCAGCTCCTGACCCTGCACCGCCTCGACGTCGTCGCGGAACGAGTTGCCCTGCGTCAGGCCGTTGTCGAAGTTCAGCAGGCCGAGCGCCATGACGAGCAGCACGACGGTCACGCCGATCCAGACGCGCCGCGGCCGGCGGGCGATCGCCTCGCCGAGGCGCCGCCAGCGGCCGCGCGTCTCGTCGGCGCCCGTGTCGCCCACGCGCGGGATGAACGGCCAGAACGCCCGCCGCCCGAAGATCAGAAGCAGCGCCGGCAGCAGCGTGAGCATCGCGAGCATCGCCACGGCGATGCCGAGCGCGCCGATCGGCCCGAGGCCCGACGTCCCGTTGACGTCGGCGAGCATGAGGCACAGCAGCGCGGCGATGACCGTCATGCCCGACGCGACGATTGCCGGACCGGCCGTGCGCAGGGCGAGCGCCATCGCCGCGTGGCGGTCGGTGCTGCGGCGCAGCTCCTCGCGGTAGCGGGCGACGAGCAGCAGCGCGTAGTCCGTGCCCGCGCCGAGGACGAGGATCGACAGGATCGACGAGGACTGGCCGTTGACGGTCACGCCGACCTCGGTCAGCCCGTAGCCGATCGAGCGCGTCGCGATCTCCGCGAAGCCGACCGTGAGCAGCGGGATCCAGAGGAAGATCGGGCTGCGGTAGATGATCCCGAGCAGGACGAGGACGAGCAGGAACGCGGCGAAGAGCAGCGTGCCGTTGATGCCCTCGAAGACCTTGATCGCGTCGGCGGAGAAGCCTGCCGGCCCGGTGACCTTGACCTCCAGGCCGCCACCCGGATCGCTCACCCGCTCCCGGATGTCCTCGACGGGATCGAGGATCGTGTCGGCCTCGCCGTCGCTCGTGATCTGCGCCTGGACGATGACCGCCCTGCCGTCGCGCGAGCCGGGCAGCCGGCGGAACTCCGAGGTCGCGCGGTAGCCCTGGGCGTTGAGCTCGCGGACGTCGGAGCGGATGCGCGAGCGGTCCGCCGGCGTCAGCCCGCGGTCGCGCCGGTAGACGACGACGACGGCCGCGAGCTCGCCGCCCTGGAGGTTCTCGCTGATCTGCAGCGCCTTCGTCGACTCCGCGTCGCCCGGGAGAAACGACGTCGACTCGTTCTCCTCGGCGTCCGCGAACTTGCCCGGCAGGTTGGCCGCGAAGGAGCCGAAGATCGCCAGCAGCCAGATCGTTGCGACGACCCATTTGGCGCGGCGTCCGGCGGCGATGGCGAGCAGCGATCCGATCGCGAGGTTCTACAGGACGGCCCGGCGCTTCAGGTGACCTCGGCGAGAAGCGCCCGCAACTGCTCGGGATCGGTCACCGGCGTCCGGCATGCGAAGCGCTCGCAGACATACGCGGCCGGGCGCCCGTCGATCGGCGTGCGCCCCTCGAGCAGCGGCACGCCCGCCGCGTCCTCGCCGTTCCCGCCCGCCAGCACGAGATGCGGCCGCAACTCAGACCGCACGACCCGTGCGAGCTCGGAGACGTCCGCCCCGACGAGCGCCACCTCGCGGACCGCCGCCAGGTAGAGGTCGAGCGCCTCGAGCAGATGCCCGAAGGCCAACGGCGCGCGCCGCAGCAGGTCGGCGAAGAGCCGCAGGACGCCTGCCGCCTGCTCCTCGTAGCGGGCCTCGCCCGTGAGCGCAGCAAGCCACAGAAGCCCGAACGCCGCGCTGGACTGGCCCGAGGGGATCGGCGCGTCGTCGACCTCCTTGCGCCGCGTGACGAGCTGCTCGTGATCGGAGGAGGTTTGAAAGAAGCCGCCGTTCTCGCCATCGCCGAAGCGCTCGACGATGTCGTCCGCCAGCTCCCGCGCGGCATGAAACCAGCGCGGCTCGAACGTCGCCTCGTAGAGCGCCAGCAGCGCCTCGAGCAGGAACGCGTGGTCCTCGAGGTAGGCGTTGAGCTTCGCCTCGCCGGCGTTGTACGTCCGCAGCAGGCGACCGTCGGGCGAGCGCATCGAGTCGAGGATGAACGCCGCCGCGCGCCGGGCCGCGTCGACGTAGTCCTCGCGCTCGAGCACCGCGCCGGCCTCGGCCAGCGCGCTGATCATCAGCGCGTTCCAGGCGACGAGCCGCTTGTCGTCGAGGCCCGGCCGCACGCGCGCCGACCGTGCCTGCAGCAGCTCCGAGCGGATCCGCGCCCGCACGTCCTCCGCGGGCTCGGGCCCCCGCGACTCGAGGATGTTCGACCCCTCGAAGTTGCCGCGCTCGCTCGCGCCGAACCACGCGATCGCGACGTCGGCGTCCTCGCCCAGGACGGCGCGCAGCTCGTCGAGCGACCAGACGTAGAACCTCCCCTCGACGCCCTCGGAGTCGGCATCCAGCGCCGAATGGAACGCCCCCTCGGGCCCGCGCATCTCGCGCAGCGCCCAGTCCAGCGTCTCCTCCGCGGTGCGGCGCAGCAGCCGATCCCCGCTGACCTGCCAGCCGTGCAGGAAGGCCCGCGCGAGCAGCGCGTTGTCGTAGAGCATCTTCTCGAAGTGGGGGACCGTCCAGGTCTCGTCGGTCGCGTAGCGCGCGAAGCCGCCGCCGATCTGGTCGTTGATGCCGCCCGACGCCATCGCGCGCAGCGTCTGCAGCGACATCGACGTCTCGCCGCGGCGCAGGAGGAACATGATCGTCGAGGAGGAGGGGAACTTCGGCGCGCCGCCCCAGCCGCCGTTGACGGAGTCGAACTGCGCGCGCAGCTGCTCGACGGCGTCGTCGAGCACGCCGGCGTCGACCGGCCCCGCGGCGGGCTTCAGCCGCGCCCCGCCCGACAACCGCTGGACGAACGCCCCGGTCTGCGCGCGGATCTCGTCGCGCTTCGTGTTCCAGGCCTCGGCGACCGCCGTCAGCACGACCGGCCAGCTCGGCATCCCCTGACGCGGCTCGGGCGGGTAGTAGGTGCCGGCGTAGAACGGCACCTGCTCGGGCGTGATGAAGACGTTCAGCGGCCAGCCGCCGCTGCCGGTCATCGCCTGGACGGCCTCCATGTAGATCGCGTCGAGGTCCGGGCGCTCCTCGCGGTCGACCTTCACGCAGACGAAGTGCTCGTTCATGAGCGCCGCGATCTGTTCGTTCTCGAAGGACTCGCGCTCCATGACATGACACCAGTGACATGCGGAGTAGCCGATCGAGACGAGCAGCGGGCGGTCGAGCTCGCGCGCGCGCGCCAGCGCCTCCTCGCCCCACGGCAGCCAGTCGACCGGGTTGTCGCGGTGCTGCAGGAGGTAGGGCGAGGTCTCGCGGGCGAGCGCGTTGGCCATGAGGCCCGCGCTACCCCGCGTGGCGCAGCCGGAAGCGGCGCACGAGCGCGTCGAGCGGGGGATCGTCGAACCCCCGGACGCCGGCCGCCGCGGCGACGAGGCTCACGCTGCGCCCGCCGAGGCGCCCGGTGATCGTCGTGGGCGTGATCGTGAGGTTCCCGCGCGCCGCCTTCGCGCCGCCGACCGTCAGCACCTGCGCAGCGCCGACGCTCAGCGGCACCTTTCCGGAGATCGTCACACCCGGGACGTAGACGACCTTGCTGAGCGTCAGCACGCCCGACGGCGCGATCGTCGCCCGCCCACCGCGCAGGCCGCCGACGCGCCGCGGCAGGCGGCCGGCCTCGAGCAGGTCGCCGATGACCTGGCGGCGCATGTCGGCCGCGGTGCGCAGCGCGGCCGTGATCGTCCGTGCGGTCTTTCCCCGGCCGCCGGTGCCGGGGAGGCGCTGCAGGCGCGTCGGGGCCAGCGGCGTCGGCGAGAAGGGGTTGTCGGTCGCGGCGCACGGCGTGACGACCTGCCCTGCGAAGAACTCCGCCACGCCGCGCAGCCCGCAGCGGTCGGGCGTCTGGTCGCTGGCGAGCGCGGAGTGTCCGGTGAACGGGATCGCGAGCACCTGCGTCGCGGGGATGAGCGCTGCGACCGTCGCGGCGTCCTCCAGCGGCGTGCGCAGGTCGGCGGCGCCGTTGACGACGAGCGTCGGGACGTTCGGCAGCGGCCCCGCGGGGACCGGCGCCGGGGACACCGCCGGCCAGCCGAGGCAGAGGTCGAGCATCTCGGTGTCCAGCGCGCTCGCGGCGTCGAACGGATAGAACGGCGCGTCGCCGAGGACCTTCACGAGGCCCCGCGCCTGCTGGGCGCGCACGCCGCGCGCCGCCGTCCGGTTCCAGGGAAACGCGCCCTCCTCGCAGAGCGTCGCCGCGAAGACCGGGTCGCTGAAGCCCGGTCCCGCCGCCTGGCGGCCGAGATCGATGATGCCCGCCGAGCGCGCCGCGAGCCGGATCAGCGGCGCGGTGTCGCCGCGGCGGGCGGAGGTCAGGGCGCCCGGCAGCTCGGCGCGCAGGGTCGGGTTCAGGTCGCCGGTGATGAGGATGTCGTAGAGGTCGTCGCGCGTCATCGCGACCCGCTGGCGGCGCCCGAGGCCGTTCGTGAGGCGCCCGCGCAGCGACTTGCGCCCGAGGCGCTTGACCTGCCCGTTGAGCTGCGCGACCGGGTTGCTGGAGATGCCCGCGCACTCGCCGGCCGCGCAGAGCTCGGTCAGGACGCGGCGCATCGCGGCGAAGGTCGAGCGCTGCAGCGTGTCGGGGCCGGGCGGCAGCACGACGGAATCCAGCACGAGCGCCTCGACGCGCGTCGGGTAGCGCGCGGCGTAGTCCAGCGCGACCTTCGTGCCGTAGGAGACGCCGTAGAGGACGAGCTTCTCGTAGCCGCTCTCGGCGCGCAGCGCCTCGAGGTCGTCGACGCTCGCGGAGGTCGTGAAGTGCCCGCGCCGCGCGCCGAGGCTGCCGGCGCAGCGCGCGCCGGCGTCGGTGAGCGTCCGGCCGGTGAACGTGCACGACAGCGGGCTCGAGGCGCCGGTGCCGCGCTGATCGAAGACGAGCAGGTCACGCGTCGCGAGGGCGGGGGCCATGATCCCGGCGAAGTCGGCGATCAGCGGCGTCGCCGCCTGCCCCGGGCCGCCGGCGAGCGCGACGACGGCGCTCGTCGCCGGGTTCGCCGTCGCGACCCGGCGGATCGCGGCCAGGCGCACCGTGCCGGGTACGACGCCGCTGCGGTCCAGCGGCACCTCGAGCGTCCCGCACTGCAGCGCCGCGGCCTGCGGGCAGGGCAGGAATGCGACGGCGGCGCCGGCGGGTACAGCCGCGAGGAGCGAGAGGCCGACGGCGAGGAGCAGTCCGTGCAAGGCCGGAAGGCGCATCCGGCGGTTCACGGTAGCAGCGCGGTAGCGTGCCTCCCGCCGGTGTGTCCCCCCCACGATCGAGGAGCTGAAGCGAACCGTGTCCAAGCATCGCGAGCCCGTGACCGCCCTCGGCGCACCCGCGGCCCTCGGCCCCTACAGCCACGCCGTCTGTGCGGGCTCGCTGCTGTTCTGCTCCGGCCAGATCGCGATCGACCCCGACACCGGCGAGCTCGTGGGAGCGTCGCCCGCCGAGCAGGCCCGCCGCTGCCTCGAGAACCTCCAGGCCGTCTGCGCCGCCGCCGGCGCCGCGCTCGCCGACGCGGTCCGCTGCACGGTCTACCTCACCGACATGGACGCCTTCGGCGAGGTCAACGAGGTCTACGGCGAGTTCTTCGAAGGCGATCCTCCCGCGCGCGTGGCGATCGGCGTCGCGGCGCTGCCCAAGGGCGCGCAGGTCGAGATCGACGCGATCGTCGCGCTCGCCGCCTGACCCGGGGGCTCGTCACTCGCCGCGCAGCAGCGCCCGTCGGACCTTGCCGCTCGCGGTCTTCGGCAGCTCCTCGGCGAACTCGACGATCCGCGGGTACTTGTAGGGCGCGGTCTGCTCCTTGACGTGGTCCTGCAGCGCGCGCGCCAGCGTGTCGGAGGCGGCGAACCCGTCGCGCAGGACGACGACGGCGCGCACGACCGAGCCGCGCTCGTCGTCGGGCGCCGCGACGACCGCGGCCTCGGCGACCGCGTCGTGGGCGACGAGCGCGGACTCGACCTCGAACGGCCCGATCCGATAGCCGGCCGAGATGATGACGTCGTCGGTGCGGCCTTCGAAGAAGAGGAAGCCGTCGTCGTCGACGCTCACGCGGTCGCCGGTGCGCCAGACGCCCTCCGGCGGCTCGAACCCCGCGTACCGCAGGAAGAACGTCGGCACGGTCGCCGGGTCCGCGACGAGCTCGCCGTCGTCGACCGCGAGCTTCACGCCCGGCAGCGGGCGCCCCATCGAGCCCGGCCGCACCTCCTCGCCCGGCGGCATGCCCGTGAGCTGGCCGGTCTCCGTCTGCCCGTAGCCGTCGCGGATCTGCAGCCCGGTCGCCTCCTCCCACGCGCGCAGGACCTCCGGGTTCAGCGCCTCGCCCGCGGCGACGAGCCCGCGCAGCGACGCCACCGGCCGCAGCGTCGCGCGCTTGGCGATGACGCGGTACTCCGTCGGCGCCATGCACAGGACGTTGACGTTCTCGCGCTCGAGGAGGTCCAGGCGCTCGGCGGGGTCGAAGCGCGCGTCGTGCAGCAGCGCCGCCGCGCCGCGGATCCACGGCGCGATGAACGCGTTGCGCGCCGACTTGCTCCAGCCCGACGCCGCCGTGCACCAGACGAGGTCGCCGGGCCGCGGCGCGAGCCAGTGCTCGGCCTGCACGCGCTGCCCCGACAGGTAGCGCTGGCCGTGGACGACGGCCTTCGGCTCGCCCGCGGTCCCGCTCGTGAACGTGATGAGGCACGGGTCCAGCGGCGAGAGCGACGCGGGCGCGGGCGGCTCGGATGCCGGCCACCCGGCGACCCCCGGCACGAGGATCGTCGCCCCGTCCCAGCCCGCGGCCTCGAGCACGGACGCGTTGCGGCCGTCGGCGACGACGAGCGCCGGCGGGCAGACCTTCAGGCGCACGCGCAGGTCCTTGGCGCGCAGCTGCTCGTTGCAGGGCAGCACGACATAGCCCTGGCGAAAGCAGGCGACCATCGCCGCCACCCAGTCGGGCTGGTTGCCGACGAGCGTCAGCACCGTGTCGCCGCGGCGCACGCCGCGCGCGTGCATGAGCGCCGCGAACGTCCGCGCGGCCTGTGCGATCTCGCCGAAGGACCACTCGCGGCGCGCGCCGTCGCGGGCGAGCTCGACGAGCGCCAGGCGGCCGGCGGGAGCGGCTTGCACGACGTCGACGGCGAAGTTGCTCATCGCGGCGGGCAGTCTCGCAGCCAAGCGCGGGCGGACCCGCCCCCGGTAAGCTGCCGCCCACGAAAGCCCGCCAGATCCTGACCCTGGGAGAACGTCACAGCCATGGCCGTTGCCGCCGCCTACAGCGAGTACACCGACGAGCAGAAGGACATCATCGCGATGGTCCGCCAGTTCGCCGACGAGCAGATCCTCCCGAACGCCGAGCATTACGACCACGAGGACGAGTTCCCGCAGCCGATCGTCGACCAGATGAAGGAGCTCGGTCTCTTCGGCGTCACGATCCCCGAGGAGTACGGGGGGATGGGCCTGGACCTCACGACCTACTGCATGATCGTCGAGGAGCTCTCGCGCGGCTGGATCTCGATCTCCGGGATCATCAACACGCACTTCATCGGCTCCTACCTGCTCATGAAGTTCGGCACCGAGGAGCAGAAGCAGAAGTTCCTTCCCGAGATGGCGACCGGCGAGTGCCGCGCGGCCTTCAGCCTCTCCGAGCCCGAGATGGGCTCCGACGTCCAGGCGCTGAAGTCGACCGCCAAGAAGCTCGACGACGGCAACTACGAGATCAACGGCCAGAAGATGTGGGTCACCAACGGCCTGCGCTCGACGATCGTCTTCACGCTCGTCCGCACCGATCCGAAGGCCGACCCGCCCTACAAGGGGATGTCGTGCTTCATCTGCGAGAAGGAGCCGGGCGTCTCGGAGAACACCGGCGAGTACGCGGGCTTCACGGTCCCGCCGCCGCTGAAGAAGATGGGCTACAAGGGCGTCGAGTCCACCGAGCTCGTCTTCGACGGCTACAAGTGTCCGGCGGAGAACATCCTCGGCGGCGAGGACGCGGGCCTCAACCGCGGCTTCCAGCAGATGATGGACGCGCTCGAGGTCGGCCGCGCGAACGTCGCCGCCCGCGGCGTCGGCATCGCCCAGCGCGCGCTCGAGCTTGCGTTGCGGTACTCGCAGCAGCGAAAGGCGTTCGGCAAGCCGATCGCCCAGCACCAGGTCATCCAGTTCAAGCTCGCCGACATGGCGACCCAGATCGAGGCCGCCCGCCTGCTCACGCGCAAGGCCGCGCGGCTGAAGGACGCCGGGGAGAGCTCCGAGCTCGAGGCCGGCATGGCGAAGCTCTTCGCCTCAGAGGCCGGGCGCTTCTGCGTCGAGGAGTGCTTCCGCATCCACGGCGGCTACGGCTACTCCAAGGAGTACGAGATCGAGCGCCTCTACCGCGACGCGCCGCTGCTGCTCATCGGCGAGGGCACGTCCGAGATCCAGAAGATGGTCATCGGGCGCAAGCTCCTCCAGCGCAACAAGATCTAGAACAGGAGTCTCAGCGCTGCTTGTCGCTCGACAGGCGCGACTCGATCGCCGCGCGGATCTGGCTTGCGACGGCGGGGAACTCGCGCTCGACGATGCGGACGTCGTGGCCCTGCATGACCGCCAGGCGCATCGGCGACGTCGCGATGACCGTCGACGTGCGGCGCCGCTGGTCGTCGAGCAGCGCGATCTCGCCGAAGAAGTCGCCGGGGCCCAGCCCGGCGATGTGCTCGCCCTCGTGGCGCACCGACGCCGTGCCCTCGACGATCACGAAGAGCTCGAAGGCGAGGTCGCCCTCGTGCGCGAGCTCGCGGCCGTCCTTGACCTCGACCTCGTCGACGAGCGGCGCGAGGCGCTTGCGCTCGCGCTTGTTGAGCCCCGAGAAGAGCGGCAGCTCCTGAAGTGAGTTCTCGTCCATGCCGGGACGCTGAGGCTAGTCGCGAGCGGGGGCCCGGGTCAAGGACGGTAGGGTGCGCAGCCGATGTCCACCGACGATGCCAAGAGCCTCATCCACACCGCGATCACGCGGTTTCGCGACGAGGTTCCCGCGCTTGCGCCGCTGAAGCTCATCTTCGCCGTCGAGCTGCGCGGCCGCGGCGACGTCCAGATGTACCGCGTCGAGCTCGGCGGCAAGGACGACGTCAACATCACCAAGGGCATCGCCGAGGACGCGCGCGTGCGCGTCGAGATGCCGCGGGCGTTCTTCAACGTCATGGCCCAGGAGGCGCACATCGCCGACTGGCGCGAGGCCTTCATGTACGGCAAGGCGAAGGCGACGGGCGTCGAGCAGATCCTCAAGCTCATCGTCCACGTCGTGGAGAAGCAGGAGGAGCGCCAACGTACGCGCAGGGCGCGCAGCTGACGTAGGCTTCAGCGGTGCGCGCAACCCGCCTTCGCACCGTTCTCGTCGCCCTTCCGGTCACGCTCGGCCTCGCGACGGCTGCCGGTGCCACCCACACCCCCAACGGCTGCCAGGACTGCGCGTCGCACAAGTACTGGCCGAAGATCGACGGCATCATCAAGCGCGCGCAGGGTGGTGGCGTGACCTACAGGGGGACGAGCCGCTCCGACGAGCTGCTCGGACACCACGGCTCGGACACGCTGCGCGGCGGCGAGGCGTCGGACATCCTCTGGGGCGACTGGGACCCGAGCGGGCAGCCCGCGACGCAGAAGGACGTCATGTACGGCGGCGCCGGCGAGGACTTCATCTACGGCTCGCACGGCAGCAACACGATCTACGGCGGCGCCGGCAACGACGCGATCTCCGTCCACTACGGCCGGGGCCTCGTCGACTGCGGGCCCGGCAACGACATCTACCACGTCGCCCGCTCGCGCCGCAAGAGCTATCGCTTCCGCAACTGCGAGAAGGTCGACTACCGCCCCGAGAGCGTCCGGGGCGGTCCGCTCAAGCCGCTCTAGGAGCCTAGCGGCGGTTGTAGGGGTCGACCCAGACGTCGTCGACCGACCAGTCGCCGCCGACGGCGGTGAAGCGGAAGGCCACGGCGGTGTGCTCGCCGGGCAACAGCGGCAGGAGGTTCGTGACGATCGGCAGCGGCAGGGTCGGCTGCCAGCCGTTCGGGCTCGCGACGACGCCGACCGGCGTCGTGAGGATCGCGCCCGTGGCGGTCTCGGTCAGCGCCTCGACGCGCAGCGTCGACAGCGAGGACAGCAGGCCGGTCGAACGGCGCTTGGCGAAGAGGCGGATCGTCGGATGCTCGATGCCGACGCAGATCGACGGGCTCGTCGCCGAGCTGCCGGCGCCCATCGCCAGCGACCTGGCGTCGCCGGCGCCGCCGACCTTGAAGGTCTCGTTGCCGGTGGCGATCGCGGCGTTGCCGGTCGTGGACCAGCCGGCGCCGTCGCCCTCGAAGTCGCCGCCCGCCAGCGCCGTGTAGTCGGCGGGGTCGAGCCACGGCGCGAACGTCTTGGAGAGCGCCTGGTCGTCGCACGACGAAGCTGAAGCGACGAGGACGCCGGCGTTCGCGGTGGCCGCTCCGGCGGCGAGTGCGGCGACGGCGACGGCAGCCGTCGCGCCGGTGCGGAGGGAGAGGCGGCGAGGAATCGGCACGAGACGAGCTCCTTGGGAATCGGGGACTGTCGCCTGCCCGCTCCCCGGCAGCGTCGGCGCTCGCCCATCTCATCGCCAGAACCGGCCCCGAACTACGTACGACATGTGTCGAGCGGGTCGAGGAGTCATTAGGCTGCGCCGATAGGAAGGCCGGGTTGACCGTGCGCGACTACATGCCCGCTCTCTCGCGGCTGCGCGGGAGCGCCAAGCCCCACCTCACCGGTGCCGCCGAGCGCCTCATGGCCGACCGCCACGAGCGCCAGCGCGCGAGCGCCGCGCGCCGCGAGGCGCTCGTCGAGCTGTCCTTCACGCTCGCGCTGCTGCTCATCGCAGTGGCGCTGCCGCTGCTCTCCGACGCGCCGGCGCCGGACGTCCTGACGGCGATCGCGCTCGTCGCGGCCCTCGCGCTCGTCTCGCGCGTCGAGTTCGACGTCGGCGCGGGCTTCACGGTCCCGACCCAGCTCGTCTTCGTCCCGGTCCTCTTCGTCCTCGATCCGGCGTGGGCGCCGCTCGTCGTGGCAGCCGGCCTCGTCCTGGGGCGCATGCGCGACATCGCGCGCGACCGCAACCCGGCCCGCCAGGTGCTCGTCGCGGTCGGCAACGCCTGGTACGCGGTCGGGCCCGCGCTCGTGCTCGTCGCCGGCGGCGTCCACGAGGTCGCCTGGGAGCACTGGCCGCTGTACCTCCTCGCGCTGCTGAGCCAGTTCGTCACCGACACCGCCGTCGGCGTCACGCGCGAGCGGCTCGTGCTCGGGGTCCCGCCACGCCTGCAGCTGCGCATGACCGGCCTCGTGTTCCTCGTCGACATCCTCCTGACGCCGATCGGGCTCCTGGCCGCGCTCGTCGCCCAGGACGAGCCGCTGGCGTTCCTGCTCGTCCTGCCGCTCGTCGCGCTGCTGCGCGTCTTCGCGCGCGAGCGCGCCGCGCGCATCGACCAGGCGATCGAGCTCAGCGCCGCCTACCGCGGCACGGCGCTGCTGCTCGGCGAGGTCATCGCCCACGACGACGAGTACACCGGCGAGCACAGCTACGGCGTCATCGCGCTGTCGCTGGAGATCGCCGACGAGCTCGGTCTCGACGAGGACGACCGCCGGCTCGTCGAGTTCGGCGCGCTGCTGCACGACGTCGGCAAGATCGCCGTGCCGAAGGCCATCGTCAACAAGGCCGGGCCGCTGACCGACGACGAGTGGATGGTCATGCGCCAGCACACGATCGCCGGCCAGCGCATGCTCGACAAGATCGGCGGCGGGATGACCGAGGTCGGCGAGATCGTCCGCGCCTCGCACGAGCGCTGGGACGGCGCCGGCTACCCCGACGGGCGCCTCGGCGAGGACGTCCCGCTGCCCGCGAGGATCGTGTCGGTCGCCGACGCCTTCAGCGCGATCACGACGACGCGCCCCTACCGCCGCGCGCAGTCGCCCGAGGCCGCCGTCAAGGAGCTGCGCCAGTGCGCCGGAGCGCAGTTCGATCCCGAGGTCGTCGAGGCGCTCGTCGCCGTGCTCGACCGGCCGGCGCCCGCGACGCCGGAGGAGTTCTTCGCGCGCACCGCATATCCCGAGCCGCCGTCGCTGAAGATCGTGCCCGACATCGACAAGATCCTCGAGGAGCAGCTCGAGCGGGCACTCAGCGCGGAGGAGCGGCCGGGACGCGCTTGAGGCCGGCCGAACCCGGCAGGCCATAATCGAGGCCATGCAGCCCGCCGATGCGAGGGGGCCGGACCTGTGGCGCGCGCCCGGTGCGGTCGGGCTGGCGTTCGCGGCGCTCCGAGAGCTCCCCGAGGCGGCCGCGGTGCTCGATCCCGTGCACGACGAGGCCGGCGAGGTCGTCGACTTCGTCGTGGCCTACGTCAACGTCGTCGCCGCCGAGGCGCTGGGAGCCGATCCGGAGGAGATGACCGGCCGCAGCGTCCTCGAGTCGCTGCCGGACTTCCCGGCCCAGCTCTTCGACGGGTTCGTCGCCGTGCTCGAGGATTCCGAGCCGCTGCGCACCCGGCTCGGCTTCCGCGGCGCGCGCTTCGAGGTCTCCGCGTCGCGGATCGCCGAGCGCGTGCTCGTCGTCTACGAGGACATCACCGCGCGCGACCGCGCCGCGGCCGCCGAGGCGCGCTTCGGCGCGGTCATCGAGGCGACCTCGGACTGGGTCTCGATCGCCGACGCCGACGAGCGGCTCGTCTTCGTGAACTCCGGCGGGCGGCGGATGGTCGGGATCGGCCCCGACGAGAGCATCGAGGGGACGCGCGTCGGCCAGTTCTCGCCGGCCTGGGCGCGCGAGCGCGTCCTCGCCGAGGCGCTGCCGGTGGCCCGGCGCGAGGGCGTGTGGCGCGGCGACCTCGCGCGCCTGCACCGCGACGGCCACGAGATCCCCGTGTCGCAGGTCATCGTCGCCGGCCGCGACGGCCACGGCGAGATCGAGTTCTACGCGACGATCGCCCGTGACATGACGCGCGAGCGCGCGGCCGAGGAGGCGCTGCGCGCGAGCGAGGAGCGCTTCCGGATCACCTTCGAGCAGGGGCCGGTCGGCGTCTCGCTGCTCGACCTCGACGGCGACTTCGTCCAGGTCAACGACGCCTTCTGCCGCACGGTGCGCCGCTCGCGCGAGGAGCTCATGTCGATCGGGCCCGCGGCGATCACGCATCCCGACGACGTCGCGTACACCCGCTATGCGATGCGCTCGCTGCTCATCGGCGAGGTCCCGCTCCTGCGCTTCGAGAAGCGCTACCTCGCGCCCGATGGCGACATCATCTGGGCCGAGCTCAGCGGCACGGTCATCCGCGACTCCCAGGGCCGCCCGCAGTTCCTCGTCGGGATGCTCATGGACATCGGCGACCGGCGTGTCGCCAGCACGCTGCAGCGCAGCATGCTCACGACGCAGCTGCCGGAGATCGAGTCCGTCGAGCTCGCCGTGCGCTACCTGCCCTCGAGCTCGGACGCGGAGGTCAGCGGCGACTGGTACGACGTCATCCCGCTGCCCGACGGGCGCGTCGGCGTCGTCATCGGCGACGTCGTCGGCCGCGGCGTCGACGCCGCGGCGACGATGAGCCAGCTGCGAACCGCGCTGCGCGCCTACGCCGTCGAGGGCCTGGAGCCGGCGCAGGTCGTCGCCAAGCTGCACCGCCTCGTCGACCACCTGCGCATCGGCCTCAGCACGACGCTGACGTACCTCGACCTCGACCCGTTCACGCTCGAGGTCCGCTATGTCAGCGCGGGCCATCTCCCGATCCTGCTCGCGCCCGCCGTCGGCAGCCCGCGCTTCCTCGAGGGCGCCCGCTCGACGCCGCTGGGAGCCGCCGCCGGCCGCGTCGCGGTGCCGCAGGAGCGCCTCGTGCTCGCCCCGGGAGACGGGTTGCTGCTCTACACCGACGGCCTCGTCGAGCGCCGGGACGCCGGCATCGACAGCCGCCTGGAGGCGCTGCGCGCGGCGATGGAGGACGTGTCGGCAGACCTCGGCGATCAGCTCGTGCAGCTCACGACGACGCTGGCGGACAGCGACATGCGCAGCGACGACATCGCGCTGCTGGCCCTCCGCGCGCACGGTCCGCCGCCAGGGTCGTTCACGACGGAGATGCGCGCCGCCGCCTCGGAGCTCGGCGCGCTGCGCGACGAGCTGCGCGCGTGGCTCGCCGGAGCCGGCGCGACCGATCGCGAGATCGGCGACGTGCTCGTGGGGGTGGGGGAGGCCTGCTCGAACGCGATCGAGCACTCGGGCGCGTCCGCCGATGCCACGATCCGCATCAGGGCGCGCGTCAGCGACGGCGAGCTGCTCGTCACGATCGCCGACCGCGGCACGTGGCGCGCGGCGCGCGCACCCGCCGACCGCGGCCACGGGCTGCGGCTCATGCGGATGCTCATGGACGACGTGCGGATCTCCGCGACGCACGTCGGCACGATCATCGAGCTGCGCTTCGCCCTCGGCGACGCCGGCGCCGCGCGCGCCGACCGCCCGCCGCTGCCCGAGGCGCCCGGGCTCGCCATCGACCGCCTCGAGGACGTCCCCGTCGCACGGGTGACGGGCGAGATCGACCTCGCGCGGGTCGGGGAGCTCAGCGTCCAGCTCATCGCGGCCCCGGGCCCGCGCGACCGCGGGCTCGTGCTCGACCTCGGCGCCGTGGAGTACCTCGACAGCACGGGCGTGCACCTGCTGCACGCGCTCGTGCGCCGCCTGGAGGAGGTCGGGCAGCGCCTGCGCGTCGTCGTCGCGCCCGGCGCGCCCGTCGCGCGGGTGCTGGAGTTCATCGACCTCGGCAACACGGTCGCGATCGATGCGTCGGTGCAGGAGGCCGTGGCGGCGCTGACGCCGCCGGGGATCTAGTACCGACCGCCCGGGCGACGCCGCGTCAGTCGGCGAACGGCATGTGGGTCTCGAGCCCGCTCATCTGAAGCGCCCGTTGGACGGCCTCGGGACCGCGCAGGAGCAGGAAGCGGCCGTGGCGCTCGCGGCTGCGGGCGTTGGCATTCAGGAGGAGCTTGAGGCCGTCGTTGTCGATGAAGTTCACCCCGCTGAGGTCCACGCGGATCTCGGCCGGCGCCGTCGCCTCGACGCGTCTGAGCTCGTGCTCGAACTCGGCGACCGTGTCGAGGTCGAGCTCGCCCACCGGCTGGAGGATGTGCGCGGCTCCGTCGCGCTCAGAGCGGATCGTGAGGCGCGGCGGCGCTGCAGGTGGGTCCTCCAGACGGGCATGGGCACGACGCCATCGCACGGTTACGGCTCCGATCGCATGTGGAACTCGAAGGTCATCCGTGACCACGTGGCCTGCTGCATCCTGTGCTCACTCAAACGCCGCGCCGGGCCGTTGGTTGGTCGGTCGTCAAAAAGTTGTCGATCTCGCTTCCGTCGAATCCCCGACCGGCAACCTGCCAACCTCGCGCGCCGAAGGACGTTGAAACGATCATGTGGCTTACGGCGCGGGGTGCGGTCATAGTGCCCACATGGACGTGTTCAGCGTTCCGAGGCCGCAGCTTGCTCTCCCGCCGCGCATTCCGCGCCGCGTCGCAAGCGACGAGCGGCTGGTCGCGCGTGTCCGGGGTGGCAGCACGAGCGCGTTCGAGGCGATCTACGACCGCCACAGCCCGGGGCTGCTGTCGTTCTGCAGGCACATGCTCGGCAGTCGTGAAGAAGCCGAGGATGCGGTCCAGCGCACCTTCGTCTCCGCCTATCAGTCGATGCTGGCGAGCGACCGCGAGATCATCCTCAAGGCCTGGCTCTACACGATCGCGCGCAACCGCTGCCTCTCGATCCTGCGCACGCGGCGCGAGCACGTCTGCCTCGAGGACGCCGGAGCGGCCGTCGCGTCGACCGCGGGTCTGGCCGCCGAGGTCGAGCGCCGCGACGACCTGCGCGCGCTGCTCGCCGATCTGCAGCTCTTGCCCGAGGAGCAGCGCGTCGCCCTCATCCTGGCCGAGCTCGGCGCGCACACGCATGAGGAGATCGCGTTGATCCTCAGCGTGCCGGCACAGAAGGTCAAGGCACTCGTCTTCCAGGCTCGCGAGACGCTCATGAGCCGCCGGACCGCCCGCGACGCCGCCTGCGCGTCGATTCGCGAGGAGCTCGCCAACCGGCGCGGCGGGGCGCGCCCGCGGCTGCTGCGCAACCACGTCGCGCAGTGCGACGGCTGCCGCGCGTTCGCCGTCGAGGTCCGCCGCCAGCGCGCGGCGATGGGCGCGCTGCTGCCGGTCGCACCGACGATCGCGCTCAAGCACGGCTCGCTGACCGCGGCGTTCGCCGCCGGTCCCGGCGCCGGCACCGGCGGCGCGGTCGCAGCGGGGGGCGCGTCGGCGTTCGCCGGCGGAGGCTCGATCCTCGGCGCGAACGCCGTCAGCGCGAAGGTGCTGATCAGCCTCGCGGCGGTCGGCGTCGGCGGAGGCTATGTCGCCGCCGAGCGCGGCTTCCCCGGGTGGTTGCGGTCGCCGCCGCTCGTCGGGTCGGCTCCTGACAACGGATCCGCCGAGAGGCTGCCCATCGCGTCGCACAAGAGCATGCTGCCGGTGCCGCAGGCGGGGCTGCCGTCAACCGTCAACTCCTGCCCGCAGGGCGCCGCCTGCGCCGTGCCGGCGCCGACGTCCGCCGACAGCACCGGCGCTTCGACGTCCGAGGACGCGCTCCCCTGCGTGGATCCTTGCACCACTCCGCCGGCCACCGGCATCGCAGGCGAAACACCGGGCGCAGCCCTGGATCTGGAGCGATGCGCCGCGCCCGCGGGCTGCTCACAGCCCGGGACGTTGCCCGCGGGCGTCTCCGCGCTCACGAAGGACCCCAAGCCGGTCACCGGCGAGAAGCCGGCAGCGCTGGGCGCACCGGCCGCCGACAAGAACAACGTGAGCGCTCGTCCCGACACCACGCCCGGAGCGCCGGACACGCGGCCCGCGCCGGGGACCCATTCCCAGCCGGGCATCGGGCCGGCGGCGGGCACGCCCGCGGCGCCGGCCACGCCGGCGAAGCCGGCCACGCCGGCGACACCCGGTGCTGACGGCACTCCCGCGACGCCGGCGACTCCTGCCACTCCTGCGACGCCCGCGACTCCTGCGACGCCCGCGACCTCCGCCAAGCCCGAGATCCCCGGCGAGACCCGGCCGAACCCGCCCGGGCGTCAGCCCGACCCGACGCCCTAGGAGCAGCGGCGTCCTCGCCGCGCGATCGGCGAAGATCTCGCATGCCCTCGCTCCAGTTCGTGACGCCGTCAACCGGCATCATCGTCCTGCGCCTCGATCGCCCCGAGCGCCGCAACGCGCTGGACACCGGCCTGCTGAGCGAGCTCGTCGCGGCGCTCGAGCGCCTGCTCATCGACGAAGAGCTGCGCGTCCTCGTCTTCTCGACGACGTCGGCGCGCGCCCTGTGCTCGGGCGTCGACGTCACCGAGGAGCTCGACTACGTCGCCGGCATCGCGCGGATGAAGGTCTTCTCGCAGTTCCTCGCCGCGCTCGAGCGCTTTCCGCTGCCGACGATCGCCGTGTGCGTCGGCAACTGCGTCGGTGGCGGGGCCGAGCTCGTGGCCGGTTGTGACCTGCGCATCGCCGGCGACAACCTCAAGCTCGGGTGGGCGGGGGCACGGTTGGGCGTGCCGGTCGGACCGGCGCGGCTGACGCCGCTCGTCGGCGTCGCGCGCGCGAAGGAGCTCATCTTCACCGGGCGCACGATCGGCGCCGAGGAGGCGACCGCGATCGGGCTCGTGCACGACACGGTCCCGGCGGAGGAGGCGGAGGCCGCCGCGCTGCGGCTCGCCGCGCACATCGCCGCCCACGATCCGGAGGGCGTGCGAATCCTCAAGGCGGCCTTTCGCGAGCTCGACGGCGCGCAGGGCCGCGTCGCGCACGAGAACGAGCTGCTGGAGGTCTTCCAGCGCAAGGGCGCCGGGCTGCCGCAGGGCCCGCGCCCGGACTGAGCCTCGGGGATCGGCGGCTTTGAGGGGTGAACCCGGGCGGTCCTGTCGACCCAGGGGTCGTATGGCCACCTCGTTCGACACGACCACGGTGTGAGGGGCGAGTTTCGCGGTTCTGTCGACTGAGGGGGTGGTATGGGCACTCCGTTCGACACGATCGCTGTCGTCGCCGGCAGTCAGCACGGGCGGATCACGCATGCGCAGCTGCGGGCGTGTGGGCTGAGCCGCGACCAGATCAAGAGCTACAGGGCAAGGGGCATCTTGCGACCGGTCCATGTCGGCGTCTACGCCGTCGGTCACGAGGCGCCGTTGCAACACGCCGAGCTCTTGGCGGTGGTGCTTGCCTGCGGCGGCAGAACGGCCGCAAGTCATCTCTCGGCCGGTCACGCGCTCGCAGTCGTGCCGGCTCGTCCGACACGTCCGGAGGTCACGGTGCCGACCACCGCAGGGCTCGACAAACGGCATCAGGATCCACCGTGTCGGCGACCTGGACCCGCGCGACGTCACGCGCCATCTCGGCATCCCGATGGGCGACAAGGTCGACTGCCACTGGCCGGGCCACGGTCTCACCGTCGAGCTGCTCGGCTACCGCTTCCACGCCACCCGGCAGGCGTTCGAGGCCGATGTCGCCCGCCGCCGCCGCTCGAACCACATCGCCTACACCTACGGTGACGTCTTCGAGCGCGCGGGGGGCACCGCGGCCGAGCTCGTCGCTCGGCTCGCTCTCTAGAGCTCGGCGCCGCCGTCGTAGAGCTTGATGACGCGCACCGCGCCGTCGTCGACGTCGAACTCCGCGATGTCGAGGCACAGCCGGCACAGCACGCACTCGTCGACGTTCTTCTCGACGATCTCGAGGCTGCCGTCCTCGTGGTGGCGGTAGATGTCGACCGGGCAGACCTGGTCGAGGTGCGCCGCGAGCTTCGGCTCGGCGGCGAGCGCCTCGTCGTCGACCGCGATGCCGATGAAGACGCCGTCCGTGCGCATCAGACGCCTCCCCTGACCCACTCGGGAACCGAGAGGCCCGGCGGCTTGAGGTGCGGCGCGTGGGCGGCGAGCTTCTCCTTCATGATCTCGGGGATCTGGGAGATCTCCTCGGCGACCGTGATGCCGGCGTCGGCGAGGCGGGCGATCTTCTCGGCGGCCGTGTCCTCCTTGCCCTCGACGATCGTGCCGGCGTGGCCGAAGCTCATCCCCGGCATCTCGTCCATGAAGCGGCCGGCCATGAAGGCGACGATCGGCATCTTGCAGTCCGTGCCGATGACCCATGCCGCCAGCTCGGCCTCCATGCGCCCGCCCGGCTCGGTGTAGATGACGATGCCCTCGGTCTCCTTGTCGGCGTGGAAGAGCGGCATGAGCTCGGCATAGCTCGAGCCGATGATCGCGTCGCCGCCGATCGAGACCGCCGTGGACTGGCCGAGGCCCGCGGCCGACAGCGTCGAGGACATCTCGGTCGTCATGCCGCCCGAGCGGCTGATGACGCCGATCGGGCCCGGCGTGTAGGCCTGCGCCGCGTTCTTCGCGGGGCCGCCGATGCCGCCCATCTTGATGACGTCCGGGACGATGATCCCGAGGCAGTTCGGGCCGATGATGCGCGCGCCGTGCATCGTCGCGAGCTCGACCATCTGCGCGACGTCGCGGCGCGGGATGCGCTCCGTGACGATGACGACGATCTTGATGCCGTTCTCGATCGCCTCGAAGACCGCGTCCTTCGTGAAGGCCGGCGGCACGGTGACGACCGAGCCGTCGATCGGCCCGCCGTGCGCCTCGACGGCCTGCGCGACGGTGTCGTAGACCGGCACGCCGTGGACCTCGCGGCCCTTGCGACCGGGGGTGACGCCGCCGACGATCTTCGCACCGGTGCCGTAGTCGAGGCACTCGCGCGTGAGGTTCACGGCCTCGCGGCCGGTGATCCCCTGGACGATGAACGTCGTGTCGCTGTCGACGAGGATGCTCATCGTGCCGCCACGCCCTCGGGCCCGGCGATCTTCGCGACCGCGCGGCGCGCCGCCTCGTGCATCGAGACCGAGCGGTCGGCGTACTCGATGCCGTACTTCTCGAGGATCTTGAAGCCCTCCTCCTCCCACGCCCCGGGGATGCGGAAGATCGCGATCTTCTCCGCCGGGTCGTGGCCGAGCTCGAGGCAGGCCTTGATGACGCCGCGGGCGACGATGTCGACCCGCGTGTTGGAGACGATCGACATCATGACCGCGATCTTGTCGACGCCGGGCTTGCAGAGCACGAGCTTCGCGAGGCCGCAGGTCTTCGAGACCGACGGGTTGCCGCCGATCTCGCAGTAGTTCGCCGGCTCGCCGCCGTGCGCGCGGACGGCGTCGAAGAGCGTCAGCGAGCCGCCGCCGGCGCCGATGACGAGGCCGATGTTGCCGTCGAACTCCGTGACGTTGCCGGCGACGCCGCGGTGGTCGGCGCTGTCGACCTCCTCGCCGGCGAGCTCGAACGGCGTGGGCTCGCGGGCCAGGCGGGTCTCGTCGTCGCCGACGCCGAGGTCCTGCAGCAGCGCCTTGTGGCGCCCGCGCGCCTCGCTCTCCATGTCCATGTGCGCGTCGAGCGCGACGAAGCTGCCGTCGCTCATCTCGCAGAGCGGGTTGATCTCGGCGAGCACCATGTCGTTGTCGACGAAGAGCTGCGCGAGGCGGCGCACGATCGGCGTCAGGCGCTGCAGCGCGCGGCCGGTGACGCCGGTCTGCGCGATGCACTCCTTCGCGACGTAGTCGCTGATCGGCAGGAGGTTGGAGATGTGCACCCGCCCGACGTGGTCGGGATGCTGCTCGGCGACCTCCTCGATGTCGATGCCGCCCATGTCGCTGAAGAGGATCACCGGCTTCTTCGCCGTGCCGTCCCAGACGACGCCCGCGTAGTACTCCTGCTTGACGTCGGCCTTCGTGTCGACGAGCACGCCGCGCGGCATGTGCCCGCTGATCTCGAGCTTCAGGATGTCGGCCGCGTACTGCTCGGCCTCCTCGGGCGTATCGGCGAACTTCACCCCGCCGGCCTTCATCCGCCCGCCGGTGAGGACCTGCGACTTGATGACCGTCGGGCCGCCGATGCGCTCGGCGATCGCGCGCGCCTCGGCGGCGTCGGTCGTGAAGCCGAAGTCCGTTACCGGGATCCCGGCGCGCTTGACGATCTCGCGCGACTCGTACTCGAAGAAACGCATGTGCTCCTGACTGACGTCCTGGGCCTTCGGAGGGGCGGCAGCCTATAAGACGCCTCGCGATCAGGCTGTCGCGGGCTCGAGCTCGTAGGCCTCGGCGAGCTCGGGGTCCTTCTGCGCCAGCATCTCGGCGAGGTCGACCATGACGCGGCACTGCTTCCACGTCGCGTCGTCCTGCATCTTGCCGTCGATCATGTGGACGCCGCGGCCGTCGGGGATCGCCTCGATGACCTTCTTGGCGAACAGCACCTCGGCCGGGTCGGGCGAGAAGACGCGCTTGGCGATGTCGATCTGCACCGGGTGCAGCGACCAGGCGCCGACGCAGCCCATGATGAAGGCGGCGCGGAACTGCGTCTCGCAGCCGGCGACGTCCTTGATGTCGCCGAACGGCCCGTAGAACGGCAGCAGGTCAGCCGACGTGCAGGCGTCGACCATGCGCCCGAAGGAGTAGTGCCAGAGGTCCTGCTGGGCGCTCTCGCGCTCCGCTTCGAGGTTCTCCGGGTCGGGGTCGGAGAGCACGCGGTAGCCCGGGTGCCCGCCGCCGACGCGCGTCGTCTTCATCCGGCGGCTGGCGGCGAGGTCGGCGGGGCCGAGGCTCATGCCCTGCATGCGCGGGCTCGCCGTCGCGATGTCCTCGAGGTTGTTGACGCCGAGCGCGGTCTCCAGCAGCGCGTGCAGCTGGATCGGGCGGTCGATGCCGGCCTTCGCCTCGAGCTGGGCGAGCAGGCGGTCCATGTAGTGGATGTCCCACGGGCCTTCGACCTTCGGGACCATGATGACGTCGAGCTTGTGGCCGATCTCGCCGACGATCCGCGTGATGTCGTCGAGCACCCACGGCGACTCGAGCGAGTTGATCCGGGTCCACAGCGCGGTCGTGCCGAGGTCCATGTCGCGGCCGACGGTGATGAGCCCCTCGCGTGCGGCCTCCTTGCGCTCGACCGGCACCGCGTCCTCGAGATTGCCGAGGAGGATGTCGACCTTCTTGGCGATGTCGGGCGCCTTGGCGACCATCTTCTCGTTGGAGAAATCGAGGAAGTGGATCATCCGCGAGGGCGTGACGGGGACCTCGCGCATGGGGTCGGGCGCGCCCATCGCGAGCGGCTTGAGGAAGGCACGGGGGTTGCGCACGGGCGGGGCTCCTGATCGTCGGGGCACGGAGAACGTTCGGCCGCAACCTATCGCCGCCGCCGCGAGCCCGTCAGGCTCGCGGGCCCGGCTTGCTAACCTGACGTTGACGTAAGATGCTGAATGAGACCCTGACACGCACGATCGGACGCCTCGGCGTCAGCGCCGACCACGCGACCTACAAGTGGTGGGCGCTGTCGTGCACGAGCCTCGGGATGCTGCTCGCGACGATCAACTCGGGCACGCTCATCATCGCCCTGCCCGAGCTCGAGCGCGCGCTGCACACCGGGCTGCTGACGCTCGTCTGGGTCATCCTCGCCTACATGATCGCCTCGACGGTGCTCGTCCTCACGGCCGGGCGGCTGTCGGATCTCTTCGGGCGCAAGAAGGCCTACGTCGGGGGCTTTCTCGCCTTCGCGCTCGCGTCGCTGGGCGCCGGCTTCGCGACCGACGCGACGCAGCTCATCGGCTGGCGGATCGTCCAGGGCATCGGCGGCGCGTTCCTCTTCGCGAACGCCGCCGCGCTCGTGACCGACGCCTTCCCGCGCCGGCAGCTCGGCCTGGCGATGGGGACGAACACGATGGTCGCGGCGGTCGGGCTCGTCATCGGCCCCGTGCTCGGCGGCGCGCTCGTCTCGCTCGGGTGGCAGTGGGTCTTCTGGTTCAACGTCCCGCTCGGCCTGCTCGGCGCCGCCTGGGGCGCGGTGATCCTGCGCGAGCTCGCGCGCCCGGACGCCGTCCGCGGCCTCGACGTGCTCGGGACCGTGACGTTCGTCGTCGGCCTCACCGGCCTCGTGCTCGGGATCTCGCGCGGCGGCATCGAGGGCTGGGTGGATCCGGTCGTCCTCGGCGGGATCGCGCTCGGGCTCGTGCTGCTGCCGATCTTCGTCGTCATCGAGAGCCGCGTGCAGGCGCCGATGCTCGACCTCTCGATCTTCCGCAACCGCCTCTTCGCGGCGGCGACGGGCGCCGCGTTCATCAACGGCCTCTCGCGCTTCGCGCTGATGTTCGTCTTCGTCTTCTACTTCCAGGGTCCGCAGGGCGACGACCCGATCACCGCCGGCATCAAGCTCGCGCCGCTGGCGCTCGGGATGCTCATCGCCTCGCCGCCGGCCGGCATGTGGGCCGACCGCCACGGCTCGCGCGCGCTCGCGGCCGCCGGGATGCTCGTCAGCGCCGCCGGCCTCGCGCTCATGACGACGCTCGAGGTCCACACGCCGTACTGGCAGAGCGGGCTGTGGCTGCTCATCGTCGGCATCGGCTCGGGGATGTTCAACTCGCCGAACACCGCGGCGATGATGGGGACGGTGCCGGCGCACCGCCGCGGGATCGCCGCCGGCGCGCGGACGATGCTGCAGAACACCGGCGCCGTCCTGTCGATCGCGTTCGTGCTGGCGATCATCACCGCCGCCGTGCCGCGCGAGGTGCTCTTCAAGATCTTCTCGGGGCTGACCACCGGCCTGTCGGACGCGCAGCTCGATCCGTTCATCTCGAACATGCACGTCGCGCTGTGGGTGCTCGCCGCGACGTCCGTCGCAGGCGCGATCGTGTCGCTCATGCGCCCGCGCGGCGACGAGCAGGCCGTGGCCGGGTCCGCGCTGGAGGGCGCGCGGGCGTGAGCACCACCGCTCCGGCAGGGCTTCGGATCGGCGACCTCGCGCGGCGCGCGGGCACGACGCCGCGCACGATCCGCTACTACGAGGAGCTCGGCCTCCTGCCGGCCGCGGCCGAGCGCGACGCCGGCCGCCACCGGCTGTACTCCGAGAGCGATGTCGAGCGCGTCGAGCAGCTCCTGCGCCTCAAGGACCTGCTCGGCCTGACGCTCGAGGAGCTGCGCGACGTCGTCGAGGCCGAGGAGGCGCGCGGCGCGCTGCGCGCCGAGTGGCAGCACGGAGCGCCCTCGCGCGCGCGCCGCACGGAGATCCTCAGCGAGGCGCTCGAGCACATCGCACACCAGCTCGAGCTCGTGCAGCGCCGGCGCGACAAGCTCGACGCGCTGGAGGCCGAGCTCGCGGCCAAGCGCGAGCAACTGCGCGGCCGCTTGCGCGAGGTCCAGCGGGCCTGACGCGCTTTCGTGCATGATCCGGGTCGCCGAGCCCCTCTCAAGGAGACCTGGATGAGCGACGACTTCACGACCGACCAAGCCGAGCGCGAGGCGTCAGGCGCCCACCCGTACGGGCGCTACCTCGAGGAGTTCGAGGTTGGAGCCGTGTACAAGCACTGGCCGGCGAAGACGGTGACCGAGAGCGAGGATCACCTCTTCTGCCTGCTGACGATGAACCACCACCCGCTGCACCTCAACGACGTCTATGCGAAGGCGTCGCAGCAGGGGCGCAACGTCGTCGTGGGGCCGATGGTCTACTCGCTCGCGCTCGGCATGAGCGTCTCGGACGTCAGCGGCAAGGCGATCGCGAACCTCGCGACCGAGGAGCTCAAGCACCCGGCGCCGGTCTTCCACGGCGACACGCTGTTCTGCGAGTCCGAGGTGCTCGAGAAGCGCGAGTCCAAGACGAAGCTCGACCGCGGCACCGTGCGCGTCCAAACGCGCGTGCTCAACCAGGACGGCGTGCTCGTCGCCGAGTTCAAGCGGCTCGTGCTCGTGCCGCGCAAGGACCACGGCACCCCGCCGCCGGAGGGCGACGTCGAGTAGCGAGCCTCACGACGACGAGGGGCGCCTTGATGGCGCCCCTCGCGTTTCACTGCGGTGTGCTCTCGATCAGCAGTTCGCCGAGAGGTGGAAGGCGCGGTCGGTCGGGACGCCTGCCGAGTTCGCGGTACGCACCGCGACCGACGTGTTGCCGTTGACGACCGTGGGAGTCGCCGTGATCTCACCGAAGTCGCCGCCGGTGATCGTCGCCTGCAGCGCGCACTTGCTGAGGTCGCCCGCGAAGATGACCTCGTATGTTCCCGCGCCTGCCGGGTCGCTGACGCCGTTTGTCACGACACCGCGCGTCTCCCCGGCCGTACCGCCGACCGACACCTGGGCGAACGGCTGCAGCGCCTGGCCCGTCGCGACGGACGCCGCCGTGGCGGCGCGGATGATGTCCGCGGCGTCCTGACCGTCGACGCGGTCGGCGTTCAGGCCGGTCGCGACGCCGGTGGCGTTCGTCGTGAACGGGCGCTTCGTGTCGCCGCCGGTGCCGACGGTGATGAGGCCGGCGGAGTCGCCGTTGGAGGCGTTGAACTCGAACGCGAAGCCGCGCGACAGGTTGTTCGCGCGGATGCAGGGGTTCTGCGGGGTCGGCGTCGCGGCCGAGCCGCCGGCGCCCGAGCGACAGCCGTAGACCGCGCCGCCGCCGGAGGACGAGAGGTTGGACTGCCGCGTCGAGTAGCCACCGGTCGGCGTGTTGGTCGCGCCGACGTTCGAGATGATCTGCGTCTCGCGCACGGTCGTGCCGTTGCGCACACCCTCGCGGAGATTGTCGCCGGTGCGCGCGGCGGCGAACGGCGAGATGCCGATGACGAGCAGGCCGGTGGCGAGCACGACGGAGCGCGTGCGGGGGGAGCGATGCTTCATGGGGTGATTCCTCCTGTCTTGGCCTTCGGGGCAGGGACTCGCGCGGGCGCCCGAGCGGACGTCCGTCGTGTCCCGGCGGCCGGCCTCATTGGCCGGTCCGTACAGCTGCGTGACGGTCGTCGCCCCTGCTGGTCACGCGATCTTCACGTAGGAACCCGCAGAAGCTTCGAAGTTGCGCGACAATGGCGGTTGACGCATAACGAATGACGGAGGAGACAGCGTGAGCGACACGACGACCGTGCCGACGAAGAATGAGAAGCTGATTGAGTGGGTGGACGAGATTGCCGCCCTCGCGAAGCCGAAGGACGTCCATTGGTGCGATGGCTCCGCGGAGGAATACGACCGCCTGACGCAGCAGCTTGTCGACTCCGGCACGTTCACGAAGCTCGCCGACGCCAAGCGCCCCAACTCCTACCTCGCGCGCTCCGATCCGGGTGACGTCGCGCGTGTCGAGGACCGGACGTACATCTGCACGCAGACCCAGGACGGCGCCGGCCCGACGAACAACTGGACCGATCCGGCCGAGATGCGCGAGAAGCTCGCCGGCCTCTTCGACGGGGCCATGGAGGGGCGGACGATGTACGTCCTGCCGTTCTCGATGGGCCCGCTGGGGTCACCGATCGCGCACATCGGCGTCGAGCTCACCGACTCGCCCGTCGTCGCCGTGAACATGATGATCATGACCCGCGTCGGCGCCAAGACGCTCGACGTGCTCGGCGAGGACGGCGAGTTCGTCCCGTGCGTGCACTCCGTGGGCGCGCCGCTGGCCGAGGGCGAGGAGGACGTCGCCTGGCCGTGCAACGCCGAGAACAAGTACATCGTCCACTTCCCCGAGACGCGCGAGATCTGGTCCTACGGATCGGGCTACGGCGGCAACGCGCTGCTCGGCAAGAAGTGCTTCGCCCTGCGGATCGCCTCCAAGATGGCGCGCGACGAGGGCTGGATGGCCGAGCACATGCTGATCCTCAAGCTCACCTCGCCCGAGGGCGAGACGAAGGTCGTCACCGGCGCCTTCCCGAGCGCGTGCGGCAAGACGAACCTCGCGATGCTCATCCCGACGCTCGAGGGCTGGACGGTCGAGACGATCGGCGACGACATCGCCTGGATGAAGTTCGGCGACGACGGCAAGCTCTACGCCATCAACCCGGAGTCGGGCTTCTTCGGCGTGGCGCCCGGCACGTCGGACAAGACGAACCCCAACGCGATGAAGACGATCGCCGAGAACACGCTGTTCGCGAACTGTGGGCTCACCGACGACGGCGACGTGTGGTGGGAGGGCATGACCGACGAGCCGCCGGCGCATCTGGTCGACTGGAAGGGCAACGACTGGACGCCCGACTCCGAGACGCCCGCCGCGCATCCCAACGGCCGCTTCACGACGCCGGCCGCGCAGGATCCGGCGATCGCGCCGGAGTGGGAGGACCCGAAGGGCGTCGCGGTCGACGCGATGATCTTCGGCGGCCGCCGCGCGACGGTCGTGCCGCTCGTCACCGAGGCGTTCGACTGGAACAACGGCGTCTTCATGGGCGCCACGATGAGCTCGGAGATGACCGCTGCGGCGGCCGGCGGAATCGGCCAGCTGCGCTTCGACCCGTTCGCGATGCTCCCGTTCTGCGGCTACAACATGGCCGAGTACTTTCAGAACTGGCTCGACATCGGGGCGAAGGAGGGCGCGCAGCTGCCGAAGCTCTTCTACGTCAACTGGTTCCGCAAGGATCCGGAGTCCGGGCGCTTCCTCTGGCCCGGGTTCGGCGAGAACAGCCGCGTGCTGAAGTGGATCTTCGAGCGCTGCGCGGGCACCGCCGAGGGCGTCGAGACGGCTGTCGGGATCGTCCCGGCGCCGGACGAGCTCGATGTCAGCGGCCTCGACATCTCCGACGAGGACCTCGCCCAGGTCGTGACGGTGGATCCCGAGGCCTTCAAGGCCCAGCTGCCGCAGGTGCGCGAGTTCCTCGCGAAGTTCGGCGACGACCTCCCGGCCGAGATCAACTCGCAGCTCGAGGCGTTCGAGAAGCGCCTCGACGCGGCGGCCGCCTGATGCTCCAGCTGCTCAAGCGCTGGTTGCGCCAGCGCAAGCGCAAGAAGGCGATGCGCCGGTAGTGACCGGAGCCGCTGTGACGGTCGAGGTTCGCCTGGGCGCTCGCCTGGGACCCGGCCGTCGCAGCGTCCGGCTGCCCGCGGGCGCGACGGTGGCCGACCTCGTCGCGGCGATCGCGCCCGAGCTCGGGCGCACGCCCACCGAGCTGGCGGGCGTGGCGGTCGCGGTGGGCGGCGAGGTCGTCGGCCAGGGGCGGGCGCTGCGCGACGGGGAGTCCGTCGCGCTCGTGCTGCCGCTGGCGGGCGGGTGACTCAGCCGTACTGCTCGGCCGCCAGCTCGTCGAGTCCGCGCGCGGCGAGCGCCTCGACGGGCGCCCGGAAGGTCACCTGGACGACCCCCGGTGCGCGGCCGATCTCGATCGCGCCGCTGATCGTCGCACGGTTCATGACCTCCGGGACCTCCATCCCGAGCACCGCGGCCGCCCGGCCGAGGCCGTTCTCGACCGCGCTGTTGAGGTCGGGCCCGGTGCCGACGAACGAGACCGGCAGGCTGTCCTCGATCGACCCGTCGCCGTAGCGTGCCGCGAGCGCCGCGGCGTCCGCGCGCTCCTTGTCGGTGAGCGGCCGCGCGAGGAAGGGGAGGTCCTCGGCGACCGGGAACAGCACCGGCCCGTCGATGTCCAGCCCCTTGAGCACCGAGACCTGCAGCGTCACCGTGCCGGCGACGTCGGCGGTGTGGCCGGCGATCTCGCCGTCGCCCTGCATCGCGTGCATGTCGCCGAGGTAGACGCCGCCGCCGGGCACCTTCACGGGGCACACGAGGATCGCGCCGGCGCGCACGGCGTCGATGTCGAGATGGCCGTCGGTGCGCGCGGCGAGCTCCTCCGCGGTGACGGCGTGACGGTGCGGGGCGCCGATGAGGAACGCGCCGAAGTCGCCCGCGTTGTGGGAGTCGGGCAGGTCGATCGCCGGCATCGTGCCGAGCTGGCCCATGAACGGCCGCATCCGCGCGACGACGCCGACGAGGTCGGACGGGGCGAAGAGCAGGATCGGGTTCTGCACCGAGTTGGCCGGCAGCGCGGCCGCGTGCGCGGCATCGCCGGCGAACGCCTGCGCCTGCTCGGAGCCGACGGTCACGCCGAGCCGGCGGGCGTCGTCGAAGGCCATCGTGTAGCCGTTGGTGAAGGCGAACGGCGCCGCCGGGGCGCCGCACTCGGCGCAGCGCACGGAGTCCTCGCCGATGCCCTCGACGACGGTCGCCTCGTCCTCGGCGCCGCAGTTCGCACAGACCTTCGCGCAGTACGGATCGCCGTTGAAGCGCCCCTCGATCATCCGGTCGTTGCCCGACGACGTGGCCACGCTCGTCACGTCGATCGAGCGGATCCGGATCGCGATCGCGTCGCCGACCTCGGCGCCCGCGACGTTCACCGGCAGCGTCACCTCGTGGCCGCCCTGGATCGCCGGCGTGATCATCGGGCCCCAGCAGCCCGGGGCGGTGTTCGCGACGATCGTGCCGCCGTCGCGCACGGTTCCCAGGACCTCGGCGTTGGGCCCGATGATCCCGTCGCAGAAGCGATCGACGTAGACGGTCTCGGTTGCGCCCGCGACCCCCGCGCGACGCGACTCGGTGGTGGCCATGACTCGTTCCTTTCAGGTCGTGACGTCGCGCCGGAGATTACGCTCCCGGCCCGGCCCGGTGAACCGCTCCGAGCCGTTCTTCGTGCGCAGGTAGACCTGCCAGGCGTACAACGAGCGAAACGCACGCGGGTCGGTGCGCATGCGGTGCGCGAAGCGCCGGATCGCCCGGACGTACGCGCGCGAGTGGTTGTAGGCGAAGAGCGCGCTGTTCATGTCGTTGCGGGCGCCCGACCGGCGCAGGTAGTTCGCGGCGCCGAGGATCGCGTCGCGCGGGTCGTCGATGTCGCCGCCCATGCCGTACGCCCGCCACGTCGAGGGCAGGAACTGCATCGGCCCGCGGGCGCCCGCCTCGCTCGCGCTGCGCACGCGTCCGAATGCCGACTCGACGAAGTTCACCGACGCGAGGATCGACCAGTGCACGCCGAAGCGCCGCTGCGCGGCGTCGTAGTGGCGGCGCAACTCGGCCGCCGGCTCGGCGGCCGCGACGCGGACGCGCGGCAGGCGGTCGGGGTCGCGCGGGATCGACCGCAGGAGGCGCAGGCCGAGCGCGAGGTCGCGCGCCTCGCCGCGGACGTCGCGCGGCAGGCGCCGCAGCGTCGCGTCGCCGCGCTGCCGGTGCGCGGCGATCGTGCGCAGGATCCGCTGGTGGTGCAGCGCGAGGTACGTGACGTCGCGCGGCACCCGGCCCGCGCCGGTCCAGCCGCCGACGGCGGTGCGCAGGCGCCGCGTCGTGTTCGCGAGGTCGGCCGCGAGCTGCGCGGGCCGGCGGGCGAGCGGCGCGTCGGGCGCCGGCAGCGCGCGGGCCTGCGCGTCCCGTGCCCGCGTGTCGTCGCCGCGCTCCTTCGCGATGGCGAACGTCGCCGCCACCGCGGCGGCGATGACGACGAGGACGACCGCGGCCCTACGCACCGCTCGCGAGCTCGTCGGCGACCTCGCCGGCGTCGCGTCCGAGCACGGCCTTGATCCGGTCGCCGCTGAAGCGGGCCTCGATGGCGATGTCGGCGTCGAGGCGCTCCTCGCCGCGGTGGGCGACGAGGTGCAGCATCGCGACGAGGTGGTCGGTCTTGTCGAACGTGTTCTCGACGGTGATCTCGAACGCGTCCCAGTCCGAGCGCAGCTCCCCGTACCAGTCGGCGATCCCCTCGCGGCCGTGGAACACGTGGCGGCTGTAGAGGATCCCGAGCACCGGCTCGAACTCGACGTCGGGATCGACGGTGTCGAGCACCGCGCTCAGGTCACCGGCGCTGAACGCGGAGTAGAAGCGCCGCACGAGGTCTGCGCGTGCTGCGGCCATGGAGCGTCACTATCCACTCCCGCCGCCGCCAAACCACGAACCCGCAGGAATTCAGCGTTCGCGGGGGTCGCGCGCCTGCGGTCCGGCCGCCGCCTCGCCGAGGGCCGCGAGGCGGTCGTCCCAGCGCGTGCCGACGGCCGTCATCCACGCGATCGCGTCGCTCAGCGGCGCCGGCGTCGCCTGGAAGCGCACCTCGCGGCCGCTGCGCTCGGCGTCGACGAGCTCGGCCTGCTCGAGCAGCGCGAGGTGCTTGCGCACCGCCTGCCGGCTGACGGGCAGCCGGGCGGCGAGCTCGGTCGGCGTGCTCGCCTCGCCGCTGGCGATGAAGGACAGCAGCGCGCGGCGCGTGGGGTCGGCGAGCGCCGCGAAGACCGCCTGCCCGTGTTCGCCCGCGCCGCTCACGCCGCGACGAGGTCTCCGGCGCGGCGCAGGCGCTCGAGCGCGGGCTCCCACTCGCGGACGGTCAGAACGTACGCGTGGCCGATCGCGAAGCTCGGGGACGCCGTCGCGGCGGCGGCGCTGAGCGCGCGCGGCCCGCCCCAGGCGCCGCCCGCCCACGGCGAGCCGCAGATCGGCGTCCCGGCGTAGCCGGATTCGACGACGACGACGCGCGTGCCGCTGTCGACGGCGACGAGCGAGACCTCGACGAGCGTCGCGAGCTCGTCATACGAATGCCACCACCACGACAGGCGCTCGCCGGGGCGCACGTCCGCGACCGTGGCCCAGCGCGTCTCGCCGTCGCGCAGGACGAGCTCGCCCTCGGCGCCGGGCTCGAGGTCCAGCGAGCCGGCGTCGGTGAGCCAGCGCTCGAGGTCGACCACCGTGTCCCAGGCGGCATCGGGGTCGATGGGGAGGGTGATCTCGCGGGTGACGTCCATCGCTGGCGGCTCCTGTGTCGTGCAACTGAACGGTTGCGCACATGCTAGCGTGCCGCCAAGTACATGCGCAACCAAAAGGTTGCATGACCTTCCGCGAAAGGAAACCGTCCATGCCCCTCGTCCCGATGGTCGTCCAGCAGGATCCGCGCGGCGAGCGCTCGTTCGACATCTACAGCCGCCTGCTCGACGAGCGCATCCTCTTCCTCGGCCAGCCGATCGACGGCGAGATCTCCAACCTCGTCGTCGCGCAGCTGCTGCATCTCGAGGCCGCCGATCCCGAGCGCGACATCGCCCTCTACGTCAACTCGCCCGGCGGGGAGGTCTACGCGGGCCTGGCGATCTACGACACGATGCAGTCGATCGCCTGCGACGTGCAGACGATCTGCTGCGGCGTCGCGATGTCGATGGCGGCGCTCATCCTCACCGCCGGCGCGCCGGGCAAGCGCCAGACGCTGCCCAACGGCCGGATGCTCATCCACCAGCCGACCGGCGGCTACCAAGGCCAGTCGAGCGACATCGAGATCCACGCCCGCGAGACGCTCGCCCTGCGCGCCCAGCTCGACGAGCTCTACGCGCGCCACACCGGCCGCACGCCGCGGCAGATCCACGACGACTCCGACCGCGACCGCTACATGACACCGGAGGAGGCCGTCGAGTACGGGCTCGTCGACTCGATCATCGGTCCGCGCAACGGCACCGGGAGGTGACCGCCCGCGCGCGGGCCGGTACGGTCCGCGCATGCCCATGCACGACGTCACCGGCGTCGACGAGCTCGACGACATTCATGCCGGCAAGGAGTGGGGCTCAGAGCTCTACCGGATCGCGACCGACCAGTTTCAGCGCGCCTCGGCGCTGCTCGACCTCGATCCGGAGTTCCGCACCCGGCTGGCCGAGCCGCGGCGCTCGCTCGTCGTGAACTTCCCGGTCCGCCTCGACAACGGGCGGGTGCTCGGGCTCACCGGCTACCGCGTCCAGCACACGCTGACGATGGGCCCGACGAAGGGCGGCTTCCGCTACGGCCCCGACGTCTCGATGGGCGAGTGCGCCGCGCTGGCGATGTGGATGACGTGGAAGTGCGCGCTGCTCGGGCTGCCCTACGGCGGCGCGAAGGGCGGCGTGCGCTGCGTGCCGGGCGCGCACAGCGTCGGCGAGCTCGAGCGCCTCACCCGCCGCTACGCCGCCGAGCTCATCCCGATCATCGGACCCGATCGCGACATCCCGGCGCCCGACATGGCGACGGGCGAGCGCGAGATGGCGTGGTTCATGGACACGTACTCGCAGATGATGGGCCACTCGGTCTTCGAGATCGTCACGGGCAAGCCGGTCGCGCTCGGCGGCACGCAGGGCCGTCGCGAGGCCACGGGCCTCGGCGTCGTCTACGTCCTCGAGGCCGTCTGCGAGCGCATCGGGATGCCGGTGCGCGACTCGCGCGTGGCGATCCAGGGCTTCGGCAACGTCGGCTCGGTGGCCGCGCGCGAGCTCTACGCGATCGGGGCGAAGGTCGTCGCGGTCTCCGACCACAGCGCGGGGCTCGTCCATCCCGACGGCCTCGACATCGCCGCCGTCGAGCGCTGGATGGAGGTCCACGGCGTCCTGGCCGGCTACCCGGAGGCTGACGAGGTCGGGCCCGCAGACGTCCTCGAGGTGCCCTGCGACATCGTCATCCCGGCCGCGCTCGAGCGCCAGATCACCGAGGACAACGCCGACCGCCTGCAGTGCACGCTCGTCGTCGAGGCCGCCAACGGCCCGACGACCCCCGAGGGTGAGGCGATCCTGCGCGAGCGCGGCATCCTCGTCGTTCCCGACGTCCTCGCCAACGCGGGCGGCGTGACGGTCTCCTACTTCGAATGGGTGCAGGACCACCAGCGCTACACGTGGGACGAGCTCGACATCCAGGAGCGCCTGCGCCGCCAGCTGCGGGCCGCGTTCGGCCGCGTCACCGAAGCCGCCGACCGCCTCGGCGCCGACTGGCGGATGGCCGCGCTGTCGGTCGCCATCGAGCGCGTCGCGGAGGCCGCTCGGATGCGCGGGATCTATCCGTGAGCGCCCGGCGCCTGGCGATCCTCGTCGCCGTCGGGCTCGTCGTCGGGATCTGGCTGCTGTCGGCCGTCGTCGCGCCCGGCTACGTCAGCGCGATCCTGCTGGCGCTCGCCTGGCTGCTGATCGTCGGGATCTTCGTCGGGCGCATCACGACCGTCAACCCGTCGGTCACCCGCGTGGTCGGCGGGACGTACCTCGCCTGCGCGGTCATCCTGCTCGCCGCCTTCTACTGGACCTGCATCCGCGCGTCGGAGGTCGACGAGAAGATCGCGACGGCGCCGCCGGCCAGCCGTGCGCTGTCGGGCATCGCCGCGGCGGACGAGAACAACAAGCTCATCGCGCCGCCAGACAGCACGACGCAGCTGCTCGGGCCCCTGAAGGCCGTCGCGCCCAAGGCGAAGGGCACCGCCCGCGTCGTGCAACTCGCCAACGACGACCTCGTCCTGACGCTCTCCAGCGGCTTCGACGTCTCACCGGCGCCGGGCACGAAGCTCCGCCTGGCCACGAGCGAGGACGGCGCGCGCTACAAGGAGCTCGGCGACCTGAAGGGCAGCAAGGGCAACCAGCAGTACGACGTGCCCGAGGACGTGCCGCTGTCGGTCTACGACACGCTCGTGCTCTACTGCGCGCCGTTCTCGCAGGTCATCGCGACGGCGGAGCTGACGCCGGCCTAGTGGCGGTCGTCGCCGGTGGCCGCCGGCGGGCGCGACTCCTCGGCCAGCGACGTGATCGCGAGCTGGCCGCGGGCGGCCTCCTCGAGGACGGTCGTGGCCTCCTCGGCGGAGCGGGCGTAGAGCTCGACGAGCAGGTGCACGACGATCGAGTCGTTGTCGTGCTTGTGGAAGCGCACGTGGGTGAAGAACTCGCGCGTCCCGTGGTCGCCGAAGGCGGCGTAGGAGAGCGCGTCGCCGGCCTCCGGTCCCGAGCACGTGTCGACATCGTCGGAATCGACGGTGACGGTGCACGAGGCGACCCACGGCGTGCCGGCGATCATCCGCTCCCAGCGGTCCTCGATCGGCTCGACGCGGCCGTTGTGGAAGCCGAGGTGCGGCTGGTCGTGCATGCACTCCAGGCACTGCACCACCGCCTCCTGCAGCTCGTCGACGGGCTCGGCGCGCTCGCCGGTCTCGGGGTCGATCTTGTGGATCCCCTCGTAGTGGACCTGGACCTCGAGGTCCGTCGACCAGCAGCGGTAGCAGCGCAGCCAGGAGCGTGCTTCGGAGGCTTCCATGGGGCCATCTTAGGGCGGGGCCCAGTCGGGCCGCCCGTGCTAGCCGAACGTGAAGGCGTAGCCCGTGACGCCCGGCGCGACGCGCAGCGTCAGGACGTGCTCCTCGAGCGCGTCGAGCTTCACGAGCCGGTACAGCCGCTGGCGGCGCACGGTGACGGCGCCGTTCCGGACGTCCTCGCCGGCGTCGGCCGGGGAGATCGCCCTGCCGTCGAGGAGGACCTCGACGCGCCGCGGGCGAGCGCCGGGCGACGACAGCACGAGGTAGACGGCGCTCCCCACGACCCGCGCGGTGATCGTCGCGCCGCGGACCGCGCGCGCGGACTCGGGGTTGACGCTCCAGCGCCCGCCGAGGCTGAAGACGCTGCGCGGCAGGCGCCCGGCGCTCCGCGCCGTGTAGTCGCGGGTCCCGTCGGTCGGCCCGACGGGCGAGAAGCTCTGGGCGCGCGCGCTGCCGAGGTAGGTCTCGGGCGTCGCCTTCGCGCCGACCGTCTCGATCCTGCCCTCCGGCCGCGCGGCGGCGCCGAGGCGCTTCGTCCCGGCCTCGGCGAGCAGCGTGCGGATCGCCGCCTCGGTCTCCTCGTAGTCGCCCTCGCCGATGTGCGTGTAGCGGACCTGGCCGTCGGCGTCGATGAGGTACTTCGCCGGCCAGGCGTTGTTGCCGTAGGCGTTCCAGGTGCCGAACTCGTTGTCCTGGACGACGGGGTAGCGCACGCTGCTGCGCCGGATCGCCGCGGCGACGTTGCCGGCCTGCTTCTCGAAGCCGAACTCCGGCGTGTGGACGCCGACGATCGTCAGGCCGGCCCGGCGGTAGCGGCTGTCCCAGGCCTTGACGTAGGGCAGCGTCCGCAGGCAGTTGATGCACGTGTAGGTCCAGAAGTCGACGAGCACGACGCGGCCGCGCAGGCCCGCCATCGTCAGCGGCCGGGTGTTGAACCAGCGCCCGGTGCCGGCGAACTCGGGCGCGCGGCCGAGCGGCGGCAGGTCGGGCGTCTGCACGCCCGGCAGCGCGGCGTCGGAGGCGGCGACGGGCGCCCTGCGCCGCGGCGCCTTGGCGGCGTCGAACTTCGCCTTGCCGCGCAGGTCGGCGAGGCGGTCCTCGATCGCGCCGGAGCGCTCGAGGCCGCCGGTCGGGTTCGTGAGGAAGCTCGGGAAGTGGCTGGCGAGCGCGGTCTGAAAGCGCAGGTCGACGCTCGTGAGCATGAGGACGGCGGTGAGCACCATGACCGCCCCGAAGCCGCGCTGCAGCGCGGGGCCGCGGCCGCCGCGCCGGACGCGGTCGATGACGCGCCGGCCCCCGAGCGCGAGGACGAGCAGCACGACGGCCGAGCCCAGGCCGTAGGCGACCCCGACGAGCGCGAGGCGCGCCGTCGTCCCCTGCGAGGCGCTGACGGAGATGACGGCGGCGAGGATCGGTCCTGCGCAGGGGGCGTAGACGAACCCCAGCGCGCCGCCGACCGGCAGCCCCGACCAGAAGCCCTCGGCGTCGCTGCGCGGCGCCAGGCGCGAGAGGCCGGACATCCGCTCGGCGATCCAGTGCCCGGCGCGCGGGACGAGCAACGTCGCTCCGAAGAGCAGCAGGACGACGATCGAGACGGTCCGCAGCGTGCCGTCCGCGAAGCCGACGCCGTCCACGACCGAGGCGACGCCGATGATCGTGATCGTGTGCGTCAGCGTCAGGCCGGTGACGATCCCCAGCGGCCGCCGCCGGCCGCCGGTGCCGCTCGCCGACAGCAGCGCCGGGAGCACCGGCAGCACGCACGGCGTGACCGCCGTGGCGGCGCCGGCGAGGAAGGCGAAGAGGAGGAGGACGATCATCCGTGTCTGTGGTGTTCGCTCATCCGGTGCTGCCGGATGCATGACGGGTGCGGCGGGGTTCTTGGTTAGTCTGCGCGCCCATGCGCAAGAAGGTCGTCTCCATCCTGAAGCTGCCGTTACGTCTCCTGCGCCGGATCTTCGGCTTCCTGCGGTTCCTCGCGCGCCCGTTCCGGGCCGGGTTGCGGAAGCTCGGCAGCCTCCACGGCCGCCAGCGGATCATCGCCTTCGGGGTGCTGGGCGTGCTGCTCGTCGTCGCCGTGCTCGTCCTGCGGCCGGGGCCGGACGCCGAGAAGGACGTCCGCGCGACGCTCGACCGCTACGCGACCGCGACGCGCGACAAGGACTACCAGACGCTCTGCGACGAGCTCTACGCCAAGGAGCTCATCGACCGGCTGCAGAGCGTCAACCTGCCCTGCGAGGTCGCGCTTCGCACCGCGCTCGACAAGGTCCAGAATCCGCAGCTCACCGTGCTCGGGGTCGAGGTCAACGGCGACCAGGCGCTCGCGCGGGCGCGCACGACGGCCGTCGGAGAGGTCGCGTCGCAGGACACGATCCGGCTCGTGAAGCAGGACGGCGACTGGCGCGTGTCGTCGCTGTCGCAGCCGGGGTCGGACTTCTCCGGCGACATCGTCCCCTAGAGGTCTAGCGGCGCAGCAGGACGAAGACCGCCGCCAGCACGAAGGCGATCTGGCCGAACGACAGCGCGGTGCCGAGGTTCGCCGCGCCGGCGAGCTCTGCGGCGAGCGTCGCGACGGCGAACGCGGCGACCATGAGCGCGAGATCGACGGCCCAGCGGCTCATGCGGCGGCGGCCTGCTCGAGCGCGCGCGTCAGCGCCGGGACGTCGAGCGCCTCGTCCTGCTCGGCGAGCAGCCCCGAGGCGGCGCGCCGGCCGCCGAGCGCGCGCAGCCCGCGCTCGCCGTGCTCGGCGACGAAGTCCGCCAGGGCGCTGGCGCGCCGTGCTCCGAGTCGCCGGCGCGCGACGTCGAGGCCCTCGCGATGCTCGTCGAGCGCCGCGACGAGGTCGTCGAAGCCCGTCGCCGGGGCGACCGAGCTCACGGCCACGACCTTCGTCTCGCGCGCGCCGAGCGAGCGCAGCGCGGCGTTGAGATCGCGGCGGGAGCGCATGGCGACGGTCCCGAGGTCGGCCTTCGTGACGACGAGGACGTCGGGGATCTCCATGATCCCCGACTTCAGGAACTGCAGGACGTCGCCGCCGCCGGGCTGCACCACGACGGCGACGGTATCGGCCACCTCGGCGACCTCGGTCTCCGACTGCCCGACGCCGACGGTCTCGATGACGACGACGTCGAACGCGGCGGCGAGCGCGTGGGCCGCCGCTCGTGTCGCGGGCGCGAGACCGCCGAGCCGTCCGCCCGCGGCGGTCGAGCGGATGAAGATCTCGCGGTCCTCGGGGTCGACGACGATCCGGGCGCGGTCGCCGAGCAGCGCGCCGCCCGAGCGCTTGGAGGACGGGTCGACCGCGAGCACGGCGACGCTGCGCCCGCCGGCCCGCCAGGCGCGCACGAGCTCGGAGAGCAGCGACGACTTGCCCGCGCCGGGCGGGCCCGTCACGCCGACGATGTGCGCCGGCGCCTCGCCGCCGAGCGCGGCGGGGGAGACGGCCTGCAGCAGCGCCGCGATCTCGTCGCGGTGCCCAGGCGCGCGGCTCTCGACGAGGTTCAGCACGGCCGGAGCGGCGCCGACATCGCGCTCGCGCAACCGCCTCCCGAGGTCTTCGCCGCTGTCGGCCATCGCGCGCGGACGCTAGCGGAGCCTCGGTGCGAGCTCCCGCGCCGTCTCATCCGGTCGTTCGAAGACGTCGCCGTACGTGAACGCGAGGTGGTTGGAGCGCCGGCGGCGGGCGACGTCGGCTTCGAAGGCTCGTCGCGTGCCGTGGAAGCGGTAGCTCAGGAGCTCGACGGTGAGCGCGTGGTCGGGCCAGTGGCAGTCGACCCTGTCGCCGTGGTGGTCGATGTTGGTCCGCGGGCGGGGGAGGTCGTACGTGTCCATGACGAGGAGGAACTGGTCCTCGAGGACGCTGAGAGTCACGTCGGTCCCCAGGGCGCGTCTGAGCTTCGCGACGCCGGGCTTGCGGGGATTGCGGGCGATGCAGGCCTCGATGAGGTCGGGGCTGGTGTGGAGGCGAATCCAGGCTTCGTGGCAGGCGCGGGTGAGGTCCTCGCGTGCGAGGTGCGGCGCGAGGTCGAGCAACGTTCGGGGTGCCGTCGCGATCGGGATGCCGTCGAGCGTCGCGGTGTCGCTGGGATCCAGGTGACTTCGATGGATCGCGATGCCCGGGCGCTGACGGCCGGCGCTGAGGGAGATGGTGACTTCGGGCGGGGGTGCGCCTCCGCGGATCAGCCGCAGCAGGTGCGCCGCGGCGCGGTGACTCAGGACGGCGGTCGAGCCCGCGGCGAGAACCGCGGCCATGTAGTCACCGCGTGTCGATGGTGCGGTATGGCCGACGGCGTAGACGCTGGTATGGACCCGGCGCAGCCGCCCATCCGCGAGCCAGCGGTCGATGCGCTTGCGGTCCACTCCCGCCTCGACGAGCTGGTCGCGGGTGATGCGGCCGTGCTGGCGACCAGCGATCCACGCGACGTTGTCAGCTGCTCCCCGCATATAGGGGATGAGCTGCCAGAGACCGTCGATCCGCCCCCGGCGGGTAGCTCAGGCGCTGGCCGCGACGCCGTTGCGCTCGGCGACGAGCGCGACGATGTCGCGCATGATGCGCGTGAGGTCGAAGTCCTTCGGCGTGTAGACGGCGGCCACGCCGGACTCCTTCAGGGGCCCGACGTCCGCCTCGGGGATGATCCCGCCGACGACGACGGGCGCCTGCACGCCGGCCTCCTCGAGCCCCGCCATGACCGTCGGGATGAGCTCGCGATGCGAGCCCGACAGGATCGACAGGCCGATGACGTGGACCCCCTCCTGCAGCGCCGACGTGACGATCTGCGCCGGCGTCAGGCGGATGCCCTCGTAGACGACCTCCATGCCGACGTCGCGGGCGCGGACGGCGATCTGCTCGGCGCCGTTGGAGTGCCCGTCGAGGCCGGGCTTTCCGACGAGGATCTTGATGCGCCGCCCGAGCACGTCGCCGACGCGAGCGACCTCGTCGCGCAGCTCCTCGAGCTCGGCGCCGGTGGCCACCGGGCCCGCGCTCGCCTCGCCGACGCCCGTGGGCGCGCGGTACTCGCCGAAGGCGTCGCGCAGCGCCTGCGCCCACTCGCCGGTCGTGGCGCCCGCGCGGGCGGCGGCGATCGTCGCGGCCATGATGTTCTCCTCGGTGGCGACCGCGACGCGCCGCAGCTCGTCCAGCGCGGTCTCGACGGCCGCGGCGTCGCGCGCCGAGCGCCACTCCTGCAGGGCGGCGACCTGCTCGGCCTCGACGCCGGGATCGACGGTCAGGATCCCGCCGTCCTCGCCGGTGGCCAGCGGCGACGGCGCCGTCGTCTCGAAGCGGTTCTGGCCGACGACGACGAGATCGCCGGACTCGATGCGGCGGATGCGGTCGCGGTGGGAGTCGACGAGCGCCGCCTTCATGTAGCCGACGGCCTCGACCGCGCCGCCGTGCTCGTCGACGACCGCGATCTCCGCGCGGGCGCCGGCGACGAGCTCGGCCACGAGCCCGTCCATGACCTTCGAACCCTCGAAGATGTCCGGGTACTCGAGCAGGTCGGTCTCGTAGGCGAGCACCTGCTGGATGCGCAGCGACCACTGCTGGTCCCACGGCCGCGGGAGGCCGAGCGCCTCGTTCCACGCCGGCAGCTGGATCGCGCGCGCCCGTGCGTTGCGCCCGAGCGTCACCCCGAGCGCCTCGAGCACGATGCGCTGGACGTTGTTCTCGGGCTGGGACTCCGTGAGCCCGAGCGAGTTGACCTGCACGCCGTAGCGGAAGCGCAGCTGGCGCGGGTCCTGCACGCCGTAGCGTTCGCGCCCGATCTCCTCCCAGAGGGCGGACATCGCGCGCATCTTCGCGTGCTCCTCGACGAAGCGGACGCCGGCGTTGACGAAGAACGAGATGCGGCTGAAGACCTTGCCCATGAGCTCCTCGTCGACGCGCGCTCGCACGGCGTCGAGGACGGCGATCGCGTTGGACAGCGCGTAGGCGATCTCCTGGACCGGCGTCGCGCCGGCCTCCTGCAGGTGGTAGGAGCAGATGTTGATGGGGTTCCACTTCGGGACCTCGGTCACGGTGTAGGCAACCATGTCGGCGATGAGCCGCATCGAGGGCCCGGGCGGGAACGCGTAGGTCCCGCGGGCGAGGAACTCCTTGATGATGTCGTTCTGGGTCGTGCCCGAGAGCTTGGAGGCGTCGTGGCCCTGCTCCTCGGCGGCGACGATGTAGAGCGCCAGCAGCCAGGCCGCCGTCGCGTTGATCGTCATCGACGTGTTCATCGTGTCCAGCGGGATGCCGTCCATGAGCGCGCTCATGTCGCCGCGATGGGCGATCGGGACGCCGACCTTGCCGACCTCGCCGCGTGCGAGCACGTGGTCGGCGTCGTAGCCGGTCTGCGTCGGCAGGTCGAAGGCGACCGACAGGCCGGTCTGCCCCTTCGCGAGGTTGTTGCGGTACAGCTCGTTGGACTTCGCGGCCGTGGAATGGCCTGCGTACGTGCGCATCATCCACGGCCGGTCGCGCTCGGGGAGGCGATGCGAGGGAGGCTCGCTCATGGATGTGATCGTACTGGCGGGGGACGGTTCGCGACGGTGGATAGAGGGGTGTGCCAACGGGTAGCGCCAGGGCAGGCAACCATGTGGGAGGTGCTCATGCAGGACGAGAACGTGACGCCAGAGGTGTCCGAGCAGATGACCGAGGCCGCCGAGGCCCACGAGGAGAGCGCTCGCGAGCAGGGCTCGGAGGCGTGGGGCGGCGAGGGCAATCAGCCCGAGGGCACCGGCTACGCAGCCCCCGACACCGGCGCCGGCGACAGCGGCGAGAGCGAGATCCCGGTCGGCGTCGACGCGATCGAGCCGGTCGAGGGTGCCGCCGACGACGGCGACAACGCGCCGGTCGATCTCGCGAACCTCGACACCGGCGACGACGGCGATGGCGACGAGCCGGCGGGCGAGGCCGAAGCGGTCGACGTGTCGGCCGCGGTCGAGTCGACCGCTGACGACAGCGCCGAGGCCGAGACCGAGACCGACGCCGGCACCGACGAGGCAGGCGCTGCGGCGGACGAGACCGCCGAGGCGTCGGCGGAGCCCGCCGGCGCGGCGGGCGACGACGACGAGGACGAGCCGGTCGGCGACCCCGACAAGTTCAGCGGCGGAGGCGACATCGCCGTCGCCGGGGCCGGCGAGATGTCGGCGGCCGAGGAGGCCGGCGCGGTCCCGACCGAGTTCCGGACCCCGCCCGGCATCCCGTCGGGGCTGGATCCCGGCACGCTCGCCGATCGCGACAAGCGCATCTAGGACCCGCGCACCCTCGCGCCCGTGCGATCGTTGCCGCCCACATGGACCAACGACACACGCGGCGTCAGCTCCTGCGCCGCGGCGGCGCGCTCGTCGTCGCCGCCGGCGCACCTGCGCTGCTCGGCCGGCCGGCGCTCGCGGCACAGCCGCCGGCCGCCACGACGGCGGAGCTGCGCCGCCGCCTGACGGGCACGCTGCTGGAGCCCTCCGACCACGGCTGGTCGGAGGCCCGCGCGCTGTGGAACCCGCGCCTGACGGTCATCCCGAGCGCGATCGCGTTCTGTGAGACCTCCGCCGACGTCTCGGAGGTCCTCCGCTTCGCGGCGCGCCACGGCCGGCTCGTCGCCGCCCGCGGCGGCCGGCACTCCTTCGGCGGCTACGGGAACGTCGCCGGCGGGATCGTCGCCGACGTCTCGCGGATCGATCGCGTGCGCCTCGACCGCGGTGGGAAGACGGCGACGATCGGCGGCGGCGCGAACGTCCTCGACGTCTACCGCGGCCTCGTCCTCGCCCACGGCCGCGCCGTACCCGTCGGCACGTGCCCGACCGTCGGCGTCGGAGGCCTGACGATCGGCGGCGGCTTCGGGCGCCTCATGCGCCGCTACGGCATCACCGCCGACAGCCTGCGCGCGGCGACCGTCGTGCTCGCCGACGGGCGCGTCGTCGGCTGCTCGAAGGACCGCCGGCCCGACCTGTTCTGGGCCCTGCGCGGTGGCGGCGCGGGCTTCGGCGTCGTCACCGGCCTGCGCTTCGCGGTGCGCCGCCCGCGCGACCCGATCGCGTTCACGTTCTCCTACCCCTGGGCCCGCGCGCCCGCCGCGCTCGCCGCCTGGCAGCGCACGCTGCCGCGGGCCGGCAGCGCCCTCTCCTACGGCCGCTTCCGCGCGCTGCGGCTGCCCAGCGGCAAGCTCACCGCCACCGCGTCCGGGCACTGGTACGGCTCCGAGGCCGAGCTCGGCGCGTTGCTGGAGCCGCTCGCCGCCGCCGGTCCGTCGCGCCGCACCCGGCGCCGCCTCGCCTTCGCGGACGCCGCATTGCCCGACAACGCCCGCCGCGACGGCGACGCGGTGACCGCGAAGGTGCAGCATTTCCCGAACTACCAGCGCTCGGACTTCTTTCCACGCGACCTGCCGGCCGCCGCGATCGCGGCGCTGCTCGCCGAGATCGAGCGCTGGCCCGGGCACGGCGGCGGCGGGCACGAGGGCGGCGTGCAGCTCGACGCGCTCGGCGCGGCGGTCAACCGGCCGCGACCCGGTGCGACGGCGTTCGTCCACCGCGAGCAGCGCTTCCACTGCGCGTACCTCAGCTTCTGGGGCTCCGCTGATCCTCCGTCACAGGCGCAGGCCTGCGCCGAATGGGTCCGCACGACCCAGCGCGTCCTGGCGCCCTACGCGTCCGGCTCGGCCTACCAGAACTACATCGATCCCGAGCTCGCCGGCTGGGAGCAGGCGTACTTCGGCGAGAACCTCGCGCGCCTGCGGGCCGTCAAGCGCCGCTACGACCCCGACGGCCGCTTCGCGGGTGCCCAGTCGGTGACCGGGTAGCGTCCCGGGCGTGCGCCCCATCGACGTCCGGCATCTCGGCATCGAGCACGTCATCTGCTGCTGGCAGGTCGACGACGTGCTCGTCGACCCCGGCCCGGAGTCGAGCATCGAAACGCTGCTGGACGCCCTCGACGGCGAGCAGCCTCGCGCGCTGCTGCTGACGCACATCCACTTCGACCACGCCGGCGCGGCGGGCGCGCTCGTGCGCGAATGGCCCGACCTCGAGGTGTGGGTCCACGAGCGCGGAGCACGCCACCTCGCCGACCCGGCGCGGCTCGTCGCGTCGGCGAAGCGGCTGTACGGCGACGACTTCGACCGCCTCTGGGGCGAGGTCGTCGCGGTCCCGGAGCATTCGATGCGGGTCCTGCGCGGCGGCGAGCGGGTCGACGGCTGGGAGGTCGCCTACACGCCCGGTCACGCCTCCCACCACGTCTCCTACCGCCACGCGTCCAGCGGCTGGGTCTTTCCCGGCGACACGTGCGGCGTGCGGATGCCGACGAGCGACCTGCTCCTGCCCCCGACACCACCGCCGGACATCGACCTCGCGGCCTGGCGCGCGTCGCTGGACGCCATCGAGGCGTGGGAGCCCGAGCGCCTCGCGATCACGCATTTCGGCGAGCACGGCGACGTCGCCGCGCACCTCGCGCGGCTGCGTGACGCGCTCGCGCACTGGGGCGAGCTCGCGCAGCGCTCCGACCGCGAGACCTACGCGCGGGCGCTGCGCGCCGCCTACCGCGCGGCGCTCGACGAGGAGGGCGCGCGCGCGTTCGAGCAGGCGATGCCGCCGGAGGACCAATGGCTCGGCCTCGACCGCTACTTCTCCGCGCTCGGAGAGGCTGGCACGACGGGCTGAGCACGCTTATCCTGCAGGCTCGATGACGCAGACGATCGAGAAGCCGAAGACCGGCCCGCCGGGGGGTGGGCTGGGCGGGCACTGGCGCGTGATCGTCCGCAACGACGACCACAACACATTCGACGGCGTCGCTCATGCGCTCGCGCGCTACATCCCCGGCATCACCGTCGATCGCGGCTTTCGGATCGCCGACGCGATCCACCGCAGCGGCCAGGCGATCGTCTGGAGCGGCCACAAGGAGCTCGCCGAGCTGTACTGGGAGCAGCTCAACGGCGCGGGGCTGACGATGGCACCGCTTGAGCAGGGCTAGGCTCCGCCGAGCGTCCGCGCGGGGTCCCCGTTGTGGGACGCTGTGCGCGTCGTGAGCGAGTCCGGGGGAGCCACCACCAACGCCGACAAGGCGGCATGGGAGCGACAGCTCCTGCGGCGCTACCACATGCACGGCGACACGCGGGCGCGTGACGCGCTCGCGGAGGAGATGGTGCCGCTCGCGCGGGCCCTCGCCGGCCGCTATTCGGGCCGCGGCGAGCCGCTCGACGACCTCGTCCAGGTCGCCTGCGTGGGGATCATGAAGGCGATCGAGGGCTTCGACCTCGAGCGCGAGGTCCGCTTCTCGTCCTACGCGACGCCGACCGTCCTCGGCGAGATCAAGCGCCACTTTCGTGACAAGACGTGGGCGATGCGCGTGCCGCGCGGGATGCAGGAGCTGCAGATCGAGCTCGCGAAGGCCCGCGACAAGCTCACGACCGAGCTCGGGCGCTCCCCGACGGTGCAGGAGCTCGCCGACGACGTCGATCAGCCCTTCGAGGAGGTCCTCATCACGATCCAGAGCCAGGAGGCACGGCGCACGCGGTCGCTCGACGAGCCGACGGGCGAGGACGTGACGCTCGCCGACTCGATCGGCGCCCGCGACCCGGAGATCGGCCGTGCCGAGATCCGCGTCCTGCTCGACGACGCCTTCGACGTGCTCTCCGACCGCGATCGCGAGGTGCTGCGCCTGCGCTTCGCCGAGGACCTGACCCAGACGGAGATCTCCAAGCTCGTCGGCGTGTCGCAGATGCAGGTCTCGCGGATCATCCGCCAGGCGTTGCGCAGCCTGCGCGCCGACATCGAGCGCAACGACGAGCGCATCGACGCCGCGTAGGCGGTCGCCGGTCACAGGATCGGGCGGGTCGGCTAAGTACGGTCATGGACCCCAGACCCGATGACCGCAGCGACGAGGCGCTGCTGCTCGCCGCGCGCGCGGAGCCCGAGGCGTTCGCGGTCTTCTACCGCCGCCACGTGCGCGCGCTGGCGGCGTACTTCTGGCGCCGCAGCCGCGACGCCGAGGCGACCGCCGACCTCACCGCCGAGACGTTCGCCGCCGCGCTCGACGGCTGCCTGCGCTTCGACCCCGACCGCGGGCCGGCGATCGGCTGGCTCTACGGCATCGCCAACCGCCAGCTCAGCCGCCTCGCGCGCCGCGGCGCCGTCGAGACGCGCTACCGGCGCAAGCTCGGGATGGCGCGGCTGGCACTCGACGACGAGGCGCTCGAGCGCATCGAGTCCGACGCGCTGCGCGAGGGCCCGCACACGCGGGTGCTCGAGGAGCTCGCCGGGCTGCCGGCCGACCAGCGCGCCGCCGTCGAGGCGCGCGTGCTGCAGGAGCTCGACTACGCGCAGATCGCCGTCGCGTCCGGCGCGTCCGAGCTCGTCGTGCGAAAGCGCGTCTCGCGCGGGCTGTCGGCGCTGCGCGAGCGCCTGGAGAGGACAGGACCATGACCGACTTCTACGCCCAGCTCGAAGAGCAGCTCCTCGTCGCCGGGAGGCACCGCAGCGCGCAGGGCCCCGCGCGGCGCGCGCTGAGCGGGCGCGGCCGCGTGCTCGCGCTCGCCTGCGTCGTGTCGGCGGCGATCGGCGCCATCGCCGTGGCCGTCATCGGCTCGAACGGCTCGACCACCGGCATCGGCACCCCCGCCGCACCAGGCGGGCGGGCGCTGCCGGCGCCCGCCGTGCGCGGCGATCTGGAGGGCGTCCGGGTGGCGGTGCTCAACGCCACGGCCGCGCGCGGCGGCGGGCGGGCGACGGCGGAGGATCTCGCCGCCCTGGGCGCGCGCATCGAGTCGATCTCGAACGCCGCCGGTCCCGGTGGCGTCCGCACCGAGGTCCGCTACAGGCGCGGCGCGAGCGCCGAGGCCCGGCGCGTCGCGGGGGTGCTCGGTGTCCGGCGGGTGACGCCGGACACGACGTCGCCGCCGGCCTCGCCGCGGGCCGATGTCATCGTGCTCGTCGGAGCCGATCGACTCCGGCGGCCGAGGCCGGCGCCCGGACCGCCCGTCGCGCCCGTTCCGGCGCGGCCTGCTCCTCCGCGCGCGCTGCCGGCGCAGCCGCCGAGCGCGGTGCCGGTCAAGCCTGCGCCACCCGGCGTGCCGGCCAGACCGGTCACGCCTGCGCCATCCGGCGTGCCGGCCAGACCGGTCAAGCCTGCGGCACCCGGCCTCCCGGCCGAACCGCGGCCCGTCGTGACCGTGCCCGCCGCGCCCGCGCCCTGAGGTGTGCGCGGCCGACACCCAGGTGCGCCGCCGCCCGGCGCCGGATGGCGCAGGATGTGCGTGGGGAGCTACCGCAAGGAGCCATGCATGTCGTCGTCATCACGTCTCACCAGGGCAGTTGTCGCGGCCGGCGCGGCCGCGCTCGCGGTCGCCGGCCCGGCCGTCGCCGAAGCGCCGTCTGACACGACGATCGCCGTCTCACCGCGGACGCTGATCGCAGCGCCCGCGAAGAGCCCGATCTCGTTTCCGGGCGTCGCCGGCGCCCGTCAGGGCCGGCCGCTGCCGAAGGGCTACGTCGCCGTCGCGCGCGACGTCCGCATCACGCGCGGCGCCGAGACCGCCTTCGCCGCGATGCGCATGACCTGCCCGGCGGGCAGGTCATGGCGCACCGGAGGCGCCGCCGGCGAGATCGGCGTCAGCGTCCTGGACCGCCGCGTCACGGGCAAGCGGTCGGTGCTCGTGCTCGTCAGCGCCTCGTCGCAGGTCGCCAGGGGAGAGGCCGCCACCGGCACCGCGTACGCGCTCTGTCGCTGAGACCTCGCGGCCGCCGTCAGGACCGCGCGGCGCGCCCGTCGACCCACTCGCCGAGCGTGCCGATCGCCGTCGCGGCGCCGTGGAGCAGCCGTCCCGCCACGCCACCGGCAGCAGCGCCGACGGCGGTGTCGGGCCGCTCGCCGAGCGTCGTGGCGGCTGCGCGGACGGCGTCCTCGTGGACGCGCATCCGCGGCGCCCAGCCCGCGAGGAAGCCCTCGAGCTCGCCGTCGGCGTCCGCGCGCGCCAGCGCCGCGAGGTAGTCCAGCAGCGTCACGACGTGGACGACGTCGAGGACCGCGAAGCGCAGCGCCTGGTTGACCTCCAGCGACGTGTCGAGCAGGAGGTTGTGCATCGAGGCCAGCCGCGCGCCGAGCCCCTGCGCGGCGGGCCGGCCGTGCAGCCCGCGGGCGGCGGTGACGTCGGTGAGCTCGCCGATGAGCGCGCGCGCCTCGTCGGAGCCCGCGCGCAGGAGCTCCGCCTCGGCGGGTGCGGCCTGCTCGAGGCGCGCCGCGAGCGCGCGCCAGTGGTCGCGCAGCTGGCGCGACATGACGTACAGCTCGCGCAGCCCGCGGTGCTCTGCCGCGTGCACCGGGGCGGTGACCTTCCCTATCCCTCGTGCTCGCCGGCGGCGACGGGGTCGCGAACCTCGCCGTAGGCGACGAGGTCCTGCCAGACGTAGAGCAGCGGCACCGTGTACCACGACGAGCACGCCATCCGCCAGTCGGTGAACTCCTCGCCGAACCAGAAGCGATCCCAGCCGGACTTGTCCTCGAACTCGATCGAGAGCAGGAACTTGTAGCGGTCGTCGCGCGAGCGCACGACCTCGTAGCGCGAGGCGCCGTAGCGCAGCGACATCGGCGCGAGCTGCTGCAGCGAGGCCTCGATGTCGTCGCCGCGAAATCCCGTGGCGTAGACCGGGAGGTGGACGACGTTCGTCATCAGGCGCCGACCTCCGCCCGGATCGCGCCTGGGCCCTCGGCGGTCTTGCCCTGGCCGGTCTCCGTGGCGCCGACGAGGATCGCGATCTTGCCGGAGTGCTTGTTCTCGTACATGAGCTGATGGGCCTCCGCGACGCCCTCGAACGGCATGGTCTTCCACAGCACGGGGCGGATCTTCGACTCGCGGATGAGGTCGTTGGCCTTCGTGCACTCCCACGCGTTGGCGAAGTGCGACCCGATGATCTGCTTCTGGCGCATCCAGAGGTAGCGCACGTCGAAGTCGAGGTCGAAGCCCGATGTCGCGCCGCAGATGACGACCTTGCCGAACGGCTTGACGACGAAGACGCTCGTCGGGAACGTCGCCTTGCCGACGTGCTCGAAGACGATGTCGGGCTTGTCGCCGCCGAGCAGCTCGCGGACGCGCTTGTCGAACCTGCGCATCTCCTTGAAGCGCGCCTTCTCCTCGTCGGGGGACTCGCCGCCCTTGCGCATCATGCCGGCGAACTCGCCACGGTTGATGTAGCCCTTGGCGCCGAGCTGCTCGACGAGCGCGCCCTTCTCCTCGCTGGAGACGACGCCGACGCAGTCCGCGCCGGTCAGCGCGCAGAGCTGCGTCGCGAAGACACCGAGGCCGCCGGCGGCGCCCCAGATGAGGACCTTGTGGCCGGCCTGCAGCTCGCACTGGTCCATGAGCATCCGGTAGGCGGTGAAGTACGTCAGGCCGTAGGAGGCCGCCTCCTCCCAGCTGAGGTGCTCGGGCTTGGCGAGCAGCTGCTGGGCCTGGACCTTGCAGAACTGCGCGAACGAGCCCCAGCTCGTCTCATAGCCCCAGATCTGCTGGCTCGGCGCGGCGAGCGGGTCGAGGCCGTGGACCTCGACGTCCTCGTAGGAGGCCTGGTTGCAGTGGATGACGACCTCGTCGCCGACCTTCCAGCGCGTCACTCCCGGCCCGACCTTCCAGATGACGCCGGAGGCGTCCGAGCCGCCGATGTGGTGATCCTCGTTGGGGTGCGAGCGGAAGACCGAGACCGGCTTGCCGAGCGACGCCCAGACGTTGTTGAAGTTCACCCCCGCCGCCATGACGCGGACGATGACCTCGAAGGCCTGGGGCTCGGGAACCTCGATCTCCTCGATCTGGAAGGCGTCCTTGGGCTCGCCCTCGCGCTCCTGGCGGATGACCCACGCGGTCATCGTCGTGGGCAGCTCGCCCGGCTCGGTTTCGACGCTGGAGACTTGGCTGTGATCGACGGCCATCGGTTGCTGGTACCCCTCGGTTCGGTTGGCTGACCGGCCGCAATCCTACGCGCCGGACCGCCTTGCACGTCGTGCTGCCCGTCGGGACCTTGCGCGCGGTCAGGTCTCGGCCATACGGTGGTCTCGGCGTGGCCCGCATCTTCATCAGCTACCGGCGTGAGGACTGCGCACCGTATGCCGGGCGGCTGGCCGACACGCTCGGCGTGCGCTTCGGCTCCGACACGGTCTTCATGGACGTCGGCTCGATCGACCTCGGCGTCGACTTCGTGCAGCAGATCGAGCGGGCGATCGGCGACTGCGACGTCGTCCTGGCGATGATCGGCGACGAGTGGCTGACCGTCACCGACGAGCAGGGCAGGCGTCGCATCGACAAGCCGGACGACTTCGTGCGCATCGAGCTCGCGGAGGCGCTCGCGCGCGACGACGTCCGCGTCATCCCGGTGCTCGTCGAGGGCGCGGAGATGCCGAGCCCCGCGGAGCTCCCGGAGCCGCTCGTGCCGCTCGCGAGGCGCAACGGCATCTCGCTGACCGACACGCGCTGGCGCTCGGACACGAGCGTCCTCATCGACGCGATCGGCAGCGCCATCAGTGCAGCGCCGCCGCCGGCCCCAGCGCCGGGCCCGCCCGCAGCATCGAAGCCGGCCGCACCCGCGCCCCGGACGGCCGTCGCGGCGCCGGCGTCGTTCGTGTCGAAGTACCTGTGGATCGTCCCCGCGCTCGTCTCGTTCGGGTGGTTGACGTTCCTGTACTTCGGCGTCAAGGCGAACGAGCGCCGGTGGCTCATCGCCGGCGGCGTGTACCTGCTCCCGCTGATCGCCGCCTTCGCCGTCTCCGAGGACGACCCGGCGCTCGACGTGGCGCTCATCGTGTACTTCCTCGCCGCCCTCGCGGCGATCATCCACCTCGTCGCCGTGCGCCCGCGCTACCTCGAGCGGGTCGGCGCAGCGACCTCCCCGGCCGGCGGCGCCTGACGCACCGCGACGCGCCTGGTCAGCGCGGCCCGTCGAACTCGATCGTGTCCTCGTGCTGCAGCGCCTTGGCGCTCGCGCTCCACGTGTACTCGCGCTGCACGATCTTCGCCGGGCAGCAGATGTCGTCGCCCGCGGCGTACTTCGGCGTGCGGAGCTTCACGGTCGTGCCCGCCGGCTCGACGGTCGCCCGGTACAGGCGCTGGGAGCGGTAGACGGCGCGCAGGTCGCTCTCGGCGGACTCGCCGTCGGTGCTGAAGACGTAGAACGCGACGGCTCCGGCGGCGCCGCCCGTCTCGACGAGGACCATGGCGTCCGAGCGCCCGTCGCCGGTGATGTCGGCGAAGACCGTGTCGGGCGCGACGAAGCCGCCCCCCTCCTCGAGCAGTCGCTTCACCGCCGCCGTCGTCCGCTCGTCGCCGAGCAGCGTCTTCGTGAAGAACTCCTGCGCCTTCGTCGGCTCGGCGGGGGAGCCGGTGCTCGACACCAGGACGGCGCCGGCGGTCAGCGCGAGCGTCGCGAGCGCGGCGGGGAGGAACCGGTGCCGGCGCATTGCGCCCATTGTCGCAAGGACCCCCGCGCGGCGCTACGGCTGCAAGAGGCGGTCCGCGCCGTCGCGCGTGGCGCCGACGACGAGCTGCGCCGGGTCGATCGCCGGGGAGAGCGCCGAGACGACGTAGCTGCCCTCGCTGAGCTCGGCCTTCAACGACGCGGTGCCGCCCGGGTTGATCGGCCCCGTCGTCTGCTCGAGATCGTCCGAGCCACCGCGGCTGCGCAGCGTGACGCGCTGGGACTTCGCCGTCTGGTTGCTCGCGATGAGCTCGATCGTGCCGGCCCCGAGCCGTGCCGGCGAGACGGTGACCCGCGCCGGGAGAATCGCGGCGCTGATCGTGATCGCCGCTCCGGGACGGCGCTCGTTGGCGAAATCGTCGTCGTCGCCGCAGCCGGCGAGCCCAAAGCCCATCGCAACGACGACCGCGAGGGCGGCCCGGGGCATCCGGCGCTGGACGTCGACCACAATCACCATCCTCGTGACACCCCGGGGAAACCTATCCCAGAGCGGCGAGAACGGGACTATGCGGCAGACCAGTCAGGCTGTCGGCGCGGTCGTGACGAGCGCGGCGCGCTCGGATTCCAGCTCGCGCAGCCGCGCCTGAAGCTGATCCCAGGCCGCCGCCTCGGCGTCGTCGTAGTCGGCGCCCTGCAGCTCGCGAAGCTCCTCGCTGTAGGAGGACCAGGCGCTGCGGATGCTCGCGTCGAGCTCCGTCAGGCGGCGCTGCGTGTCGGGCTGGGCGGCGAAGGTCGTCATCACACTCCTCATTCGACCACGGACTGCACGAGCTGGAGGCTACCCACGCACCCGGTCGGCGTATGACGTACTCCTGCAACGCGGCGTGCATGACGTCATCTGCGACCGCCAAGCTCCAACTCGATGGACCTCCTCGCCCAGCCGCTGGCCACGACCGAGTTCCTCGCGGTCGACACGGAGACCAACGGCCTCGCCGGCGAGGCCTGCGAGCTCACGGAGGTCGGCGCCGTGCTCGTCGGCGGCGGCGAGCTGCACGACCGCTGGGAGACGCTCGTCGCGGGCGCCGCGCCGCTGTCGCGCTCGATCCAGCGCTTCACGCAGATCACCCAGGCGATGGTCGATGCCGCACCGCCCGCCGAGGCGACGCTGCCCGATCTCGCCGAGCTCATCGAAGGGCGCGTGCTCGTCGCCCACAACGCCGCGTTCGACCGCCGCGTCCTCGCGCAGGCCTTCGCGCGCGCGGACCTGTCCTGGCCCGACCCGCCGACGCTCTGCACCGTCGCGCTCGCCCGCCGGTTCGCGCCGCTCGTGCGCCAGCGCCGCCTCGCATCGCTCGCCGACTCGCTGGGCATCGAGGTCGAGACGACCCACCGCGCGCTCGCCGACGCCGAGACCTGCGCGCGCGTCTTCTGCGCGCTCTTCGGGCGCCTCTGCGCCCACGCCGGGACCGTCGCGGACGCGCTCGCGGCCCTGAGCCCCCCGCGCCGCCGCGCCCGCCCCCGCGCGGGCCGCACGCTCGCCGGCGCCACGACGAAGCGCCCCGCCCCGTCGGTCGCGGGCGTGCCCGACGAGCCCGGCGTCTACATCATGCGAAACGCCGCCGGCCAGGTGCTGTACGTCGGCAAGTCGGTCTCGCTGCGTACGCGGGCACGCTCGCACTTCGCGCCGTCGGCGGCGTACGAGGGCTGGACCGAGCAGGCGGCGATCGTCGACCACCGCACGACGAACTCCGAGCTCGGCGCGCTCGTGCTCGAGCACCGGCTCATCCGCGAGCTGCGCCCGCCGGGCAACGTCATCCACAAGCGCGACGACGCCTTCGTCTACCTGCGCTGCCGCCTGGACATCGCCTACCCCGTCATCGAGGTCGCGCGCGAGCCCGCCGCCGGGCGCGCCGTGACGATCGGCCCGCTGCGCAGCCGGGCGGCGGCGGTCGAGCTCAAGGAGCAGCTGGACTCGCTCTTCGGCCTGCGCCACTGCGGCCGCAAGCTGCGCCTGCGGCCGTGGCCGTCGGCCTACGGGCAGATGGGGCGCTGCATGTCGCCGTGCCTCAACGACCTCGATCCCAACGTCTATCGCCGGCGCCTGGACGAGGCGCTCGGGCTCTTCTGCGGGGAGGGCGACGGTGGGGCGTCGCTCATCGAGCACCTCGAGTCCCAGATGCGCGCCGCGGCCGCCGACCGCCGCTACGAGCGCGCCGCCTGGCTGCGCCGCCGGCGCGACCGCATCGCCGCGCTCGTACGCGCGCTGGACGGGCGCCTCGCCGCGACCCACGTCCGACCCCGGCTCGTGCTCGCCCCGCACCCGCGCGCGCCGCGCTTCGACGCCTTCTGGCTCGTCGGCGGGCGCGTCGCCGACTGGAGCGTGCTCGAGGAGGCCGGCGACCTGCACGCGCGGACGCTCGCCGCCCTGCGCAGCGCCGGCGCCCCGGAGCTCACGCCCGATGCCGTCGCCGAGGCGCGGATCGCGCAGACCTGGCTGGCCGCGCACGACGCGCCCGCGCTCGCGCTCGATCCGCCCCCGTCGCAGCGCGGGATCGACGCGTTCGTCGCTCAGGCCGCCGCGAACGGCAGCTCGACGACCTCGGCGCTCGCGCCGCCCTCGACGTCGAGCGTGTCGCCGATCGCGGCCTCGCGGCGCACGAGCGCCAGCGCGATCGGCCCGTAGGCGGGGGAGACCAGCGAGCTCGCGAGGCTGCCCACGACGCGCTCGCCGAGGCGCAGCTCGGCGCCGGCCGGCGCGGGCTCGGAGAGGCGCAGCCCGCGCAGGTGGCGGTTGGGCTTGCCGCGGTAGAACAGCCGCGCGACGGTCTCCTGACCGACGTAGCAGCCCTTCGTGAAGCTCACGGCGCGCTCGTTGAGGCCGGCCTCCTGGGGGATCGTGGAGTCGTCGAGCTCGGCGCCGTAGCGCGGGCGCCCGCGCTCGACGCGCAGGATCTCGGCGGCCTCCTCGGAGACCGGCTCGGCGCCGGCCTGCAGCAGCGCCGCGCGCACCGTCTCGGTGTCGGCGCCGGCGCAGAGGACGTCGACGCCCGTGTCGGTCGCGACGAGCCGGACGTCGCGCCCGCCGATCGTGCCCGGCCGGTGCGTGTGCTCGTCACCCGGAAGGTCCTCGGCGCCCGCGACCTGCCGCGCGCCCGGCCCGACGAGCGACAGCAGCCCGGACTCCAGCGTGCGCTTGTGCAGCTCGACGTCGTAGCCGATCTTGAAGCGCCGGATCATGTCGAAGAGCGCCTGCAGGGTCGGGCGGTCGGTGTCGAGCAGCAGCTCGTCGCCCGCGTCGAGGACGCGCAGGTCGCCGAGCATCTTGCCCTTCGGAGTCAGGAACGCCGCGTAGCAGCCGCGCCCCTGCTCGAGGCCGACGATGTCGTTCGTGACCTGGCCCGCGAGGAACTCCTTCGCGCCGGGCCCCGTGAGGGCGAGCTTGCCGCGCTCGGAGCGGTCGAGGAGGCCGCAGCCGCGCGTCAGCACCTCGTACTCCGTCGCGAGATCGTCGGTGAGCGTGACCATGGAGCCGAGGATAGCCGTGGTGCATCGACTAGCCTGCGCCTATGGCCCTCGCGCAGGAGTTCTCGCAGATCGTCGACTCGCTGCCCGACGACTGGACCGATCTCGAGCTCGACCTGCGCATCGCCGACGAGCGCCGCTACATCGACGCCGCGACGTACCTCGTGACCTGCAACGCCCAGCCGTACTCGCGCCACGACTGGCACTGGCGGCTCCTCGTCGCCCACCGCTTCGGCCACGCCGCCGCGGCGCCGACGGTCCACGGCACGCTGAAGCTCCTCGACGAGGCCGGCATCGAGGGCGAGCTCGTGCTGCGCGAGCTGCGCTCCGGGCGCGTCGAGGTCACGCAGATGTGGGGCCGGCCGCAGTCGGTCCGCGACGAGTTCAAGCGCAGCCGCGCGCAGTAGCCGCCCGGGTTCTAGCGGAAGCGGACGCTGACGCGGAGCTTGTCGTCGGCGTCGGCGGCGAGGAAGCCGAGCAGGCGCATGCCCTCCTCGGCCAGCGCGATGCGGTCGTCGCGGGCCAGCGGGGAGAACGGCGACGCCTCGATCGCAAGGATGTCGCGACCGCGGATGAGCCGCCACGTCCCGCCGACGAAGCCGTCGACGAGGAAGGTCTTCGGGGTCGTGACGCGCCGGCTGTCGGCCTCCGCCGCGATCCGCGAGCGGTCGGCGTGGGCGAGCACGGCGTTGTCGTACTCGGGCAGGAAGCGCGGCGGCGCCGGGGTGTCGGGGTCGGGCAGCGCGCCGTCGGGGACGTCGAGCAGCTCGCGCCCGCGCTCGTCGCGGAAGCTCCGCAGGACCGGGCGCAGCCGGTCGACGACGGCGCTCAGCCCGGTGAGCCCCGACCAGGCCTTGATATCGGCGATCGTCGCCGGGCCGAACGCGCCGAGGTAGCGCAGGACGAGCTCGTCGGGCTCGCCGTCGCGCGACAGCGGGCGCCCGAGCCAGCGCTCGGCGGTCGTCTGCAGCGCGCGGCCGTTGCAGCCCCACATGCCGCGCGGCGGGACGTGGACGAGCGGCGCGAGCGCCGACAGCGCGTGGCCCAGGACGCGCGGCTCGTGTCCCGGCCACTGGATGGCGAGCGTGCGCCCGACGTCGCCGAGCGTCCGCGGCTCCTCCTCGAGCAGCTTGCGCCCGAGCGCGACGAGCCGGGCGAGCTCGACGTCGCCGAGGTGGCGCCCGAAGCAGGCCTGCATCCGGCGGTCCATGACCGGCTGCACGACCGGGCGCAGCGCGACGCAGTCACGCGCGGTGACGAGGTGCAGCGTCCAGCGCATGAGCGCGATGCGCACGACCTTGCGCGCGCCGATGAGCGAGGCGAGATGGTCGGGGTCGAAGTCGACGAGCCGCGACCACAGCGCGACGTACGGCGCGTTCGGGTTCTGCGCCTGCAGGCCGACGAGATGGTCGAGCGCCTCGGCGGCTCCGAGCTCCTGGCGCTCGAGCAGCATCTGGCGATGCAGCAGCGCGCGGTTCAGCGCGCGGGCGGTCAGAACGGCGCCCTGCGGCGGCCCCTCGGTGCTCGTCAGTACGCCGTGAGTCATGAGGTCCGTCACTCCCATCCACCAATGTACCCGCGTTCGCTCGTATGTGCGCGCGGGCACGGACGTTGCGATGGTTGACTGCGTCGAGATGCAGGTTCGCCGCGCAACTTCCGACGATGCCGAGGCGTTCGCCGCGGTCGTCGCCGCGGTCGCGGCGGAGGACCGCTGGATCGGGACCGAGCCGCCGGTCGACGTCGAGGCGTTCGCCGAGCGCATGCGCGGGGAGATCGAGGCCGGCCGCGATCCGCGCTGGGTGCTCGAGGACGACGACGGCCGCGTCGTCGGCACGATGGCGCTGAGCGCGACCGCGCGCGGCGTCGCCGGGCTTGGCATGTGCATCGTCGCGGAGGCGCGCGGCCGCGGCGGCGGGCACCTGCTCATGGACACGGCGCTCGTCCACGCGCTCGACGACGACCTGCACAAGATCGAGCTCGAGGTCTGGCCCGACAACGCCCGCGCGATCGCGCTCTACGAGGCCTACGGGTTCGAGGTCGAGGGCGTGCGGCGCGACCACTACCGCCGCCGCGACGGCACGCTGCGCTCGTCGGTGATCATGGCCCGCCTGCTCGCGGACGCCGGCGCCGATCAGTCGCGGCCGGGCGCGGGCACGTAGCGACCGTCGAAGGCGAGCCCGACGTCGGGCCGGCGCTCCACGATCCCGAGCCGCTGCTCCCAGCTCGCCCACGCCCGCAGCCGCCCGAGGCCGAGCTCGCCGAAACCGCGGGCGCCCGCCGTGAACGACGGCATGACGGCGTCGAGCTCGTCCTGCACCGCCGCCGGCCGCAGGCCGGTCGCCTGCGTCACGAGCGCGGCGACGCCGTTCTCCGGATCGGCGAGCACCTCCTCGTAGCCGCGCGCGATCGCCGCGACGGTCGCCCGCACGAGCCCCGGCTCGTCCTGCAATGTCTCGCGCGTGACCGCGAGGACGAGCTCCGGGTACTGCGGCGCGCCGAAGTCGTCGACGCGGAACTCGCGGATGTCCGGCCGCCTCGCGCGCAGCGCCACGCCCTCCGCGTTCCAGAACGCGGTCGCGCCGGCGACGCGCCCGCTCAGCAGGCTCTGGACGGCGCCGAATCCGATCGTCGTCGTGCGGATCCGCTCCGGGTCGCCGCCGTCGCCGGCGACGATCGAGCGCAGGACCGCGTCGTCGCTCGGCAGGCCCGTGACGCCGACGCGTCGCCCCTCGAGGTCGCGCGGCCTGCGGATCGAGGGCTGGGCGAGGATCGCCGCCAGCGGGGTCTGGACGATCGCCATGACGCCGACGAGATCGCGGCCGCGCTCACGGGCGATCGCGAGGTCGTGGATGTCGAGGATCGCGAACTGGCTGCGACGGGAGACGAGGAGCTTCACCGCGTCGGTCGAGGCGGCCGGGGCGCGGATGCTCAGCTGGACGCCGAGCGCGTCGTCGTAGCCGCGCGAGACGGCCATGTAGATGCCCGTGTGGACGGCGTTGGGCTGAAAGTCCAGCAGCAGGGTCGCGGCGAGGTTCGGAGCCTTGTCGGCAGCGTCCGCCCCGCATCCGCCAAGCGCGATCGCGGCTGCCAGGGCGAGCGCGGCGAGGCGTCGGCGAGGCATCGGACTGCGAGAATACGGGGCATGCCCGAGACGACTCCGAGAATCGGCGTCCAACTGCGACCAGAGGAGAAGGTCCGACGTGTCTGACAACGCCAGCGAGAGCGAGAACCCGGCGATCGCCTCCCCGAGTCCCGCGCGGGCGAAGCCGCGGACGAACCAGGACTGGTGGCCGAACCAGCTGGACCTCACGATCCTGCACCAGCACTCTCCCCTCTCGAATCCGATGGGGGAGGACTTCGACTACGCCGCGGAGTTCGAGAGCCTCGATCTCGACGCGCTGAAGCAGGACCTCGTCGACGTCATGACGACGTCGCAGGACTGGTGGCCGGCGGACTACGGCCACTACGGGCCGCTCTTCATCCGGATGACCTGGCACGCCGCCGGCACGTACCGCATCGCCGACGGCCGCGGCGGCGGCGGCAGCGGCTCGCAGCGCTTCGCGCCCCTCAACAGCTGGCCCGACAACGCGAACCTCGACAAGGCGCGCCGGCTGCTGTGGCCGATCAAGCAGAAGTACGGTCGCAAGATCTCGTGGGCCGACCTGCTCGTCTACACCGGCAACGTCGCGATGGAGTCGATGGGCTTTCAGACGTTCGGCTTCGGCTTCGGGCGCGAGGACATCTGGGAGCCCGACGAGATCATCTGGGGGTCCGAGGACACGTGGCTCGGAGACGAGCGCTACAGCGGCGACAGGGAGCTCGCCAAGCCGTTCGGCGCCGTGCAGATGGGCCTCATCTACGTCAATCCGGAGGGGCCCAACGGCAACCCGGATCCGATCGCCGCGGCCCGTGACATCCGCGAGACCTTCGCCCGCATGGCGATGAACGACGAGGAGACGTTCGCGCTCATCGCCGGCGGCCACACGTTCGGCAAGACCCATGGCGCGCACGATCCCGACAACGTCGGCCCCGAGCCCGAGGCCGCCCCGCTCGAGGAGCAGGGCCTGGGCTGGCGCAACGCCGCCGGCAGCGGCAAGGGCGCGGACGCGATCACCAGCGGCCTCGAGGGCGCGTGGACCAACGAGCCGACGACCTGGGACCACGGCTTCCTCGAGAACCTGCTCGAGCACGACTGGGAGCTCACGAAGAGCCCGGCCGGCGCGCACCAGTGGACGCCGAAGGACCCGGCGGCGCAGGAGGCCGTGCCGGACGCTCACGACCCGTCCAAGCGCCACGCCCCGATGATGCTGACGACCGACCTCTCGCTGAAGGAGGACCCGGTCTACGCGCCGATCGCCAAGCGCTTTCGCGAGAACCCCGACGAGTTCGCCGAGGCGTTCGCGAAGGCCTGGTACAAGCTGCTGCACCGCGACATGGGGCCGCTGTCGCGCTATCTCGGCCCCTGGGTGCCGGAGCCGCAGCTGTGGCAGGACCCGGTCCCGGACGTCGACCACGAGCTGGTCGGGGAGCAGGACGTCGCCGCCCTCAAGGAGAAGATCCTCGCCTCGGGCCTGTCGATCTCGCAGCTCGTCCGTGCCGCCTGGGGGGCCGCGGCGAGCTTCCGCGGCACGGACAAGCGCGGCGGGGCCAACGGCGGGCGGATCCGCCTTGCGCCACAGCGCGACTGGGGGCTCAACGACCCTTCCGACCTGTCGAAGGTGCTGGAGACGCTCGAGGCGATCCAGGAGGACTTCAACGGCTCGCAGGCGGGCGCCACGAGGATCTCGCTGGCCGACCTCGTCGTCCTGGGCGGCTGCGCGGCCGTCGAGCAGGCGGCGAGGGACGCCGGCCACGACGTCACCGTGCCGTTCGCGCCGGGGCGCACGGACGCCTCCCAGGAGCAGACCGACGAAGACGCCTTCGCCGCGCTCGAACCGAGCGCCGACGGCTTTCGCAACTACCTCGGCGCCGGCGCGGAGCTGCCGCCCGAGCAGCTGCTGCTCGATCGCGCCAACGTCCTGACGCTGACCGCGCCGCAGATGACGGTGCTCGTCGGCGGCATGCGGGCGCTGAACGCCAACCACGGCCAGGCGGCGCACGGCGTCTTCACCGACCGCCCCGGGGCGCTGACGAACGACTTCTTCGTGAACCTCCTGGACATGAGCACGGAGTGGTCGCCGGCCGGCGCGGAGGAGCACGTGTACGAGGGCCGCGATCGCGGGACCGGCGAGGTCCGCTGGACCGCGACCGCCGTGGACCTCGTCTTCGGCTCCAACTCGCAGCTGCGGGCGCTCTCGGAGGTCTACGCCAGCGATGACTCGCAGGAGAAGTTCGTGCGCGACTTCGTGGCCGCGTGGGACAAGGTCATGAACCTCGATCGCTTCGATCTCACCTGACCGAGGTGCGCCGGCGGGTCACCTTCAGCCGCAACCTCACGCTCTCGCTGTCGCGGACGTGCCGCTGCTACTGCAAGTACTGCGCGTTCGCGACGCACCGCACGCACCTGCACGCGCCCGACGAGGTCATCGCGCTGCTCGACCGCGCCGCGAGGCGCAACGTCAAGGAGCTGCTCGTGCTGACGGGCGAGCGCCCGGAGGTCGACGCGGGCGTCCGGGAGCTGCTGGCGCAGTACGGCCACGAGGACTTCGTCGCCTACGTCGCCTGGGCCTGCGAGCGCGCGCTCGAGCGCGGGCTGCTGGCGCACACGAACCTCGGCGTGCTCGACGGCGCCGAGCTCGCGCGGCTGCGCGAGGTGACGGCCTCGCAGGGCCTCATGCTCGAGTCGATCGACCCCGGCCTCGTCGCCCATCAGGGATCGCCGACGAAGCACCCCGAGCGCCGGCTGGCGACGATTCGCGCGGCGGGCGAGCTGCGGATCCCGTTCACGAGCGGGATCCTCGTCGGCATCGGCGAACGCGAGGAGGACCGCATCGGCGCGCTCGAGGCGCTCGCCGCCGTCCACGCCGAGCACGGCCACCTGCAGGAGGTCATCCTGCAGAACTTCGTCCCGCACGCGAGCTACTATGGCCGCGAGCCGGCGCAGATCGCCGGCGACGCGGCCCGCGAGCTCTGGCGCACCGGGATCGGACACGGCCCGCGCCATGACCTCCCGGCGTGGGCGACGCCGGTGACGATCGACGACATGCGCCGCCTCGTGCAGGAGAGCCGGCGCCTCATGCCCGACGTCGCCGTGCAGGTGCCGCCGAACCTCGCCGACTGGTGGCCCGAGCTCGTCGCCGCGGGCGCAACCGACCTCGGCGGGCTGAGCGCCAACGGCGACCACATCTCGCCCGAGCACCCGTTCCCGTCGCCGCACCAGGTGCGAAAGCGCCTCGCCGCCGACGGCGTCGCGCTCACCGAGCGCCTCTGCGTCCACCCCGCGTACATCGACCCCGAGTGGCTCTCGCAGGGCGTCCTCGACGTCATCAGGGCCCGCTACTGGAGCTTCATCCCGCGCCGCGGCAGCGGCCGCGCGCAGCCCCCGCGCCCGCTGCGCCCCGACCTCGTCGCCGCCGCGATCACGCGCGCCCGCAACGGGCGCGAGCTCTCCTGCGACGAGCTCACCGCGCTCTTCGCCGAGACCCGCCCGGAGGCGATCGAGGACATGCGCCAGGCCGCCGACGACCTGCGCCGCGAGCTCGCGGGGGACACCGTGACGTTCGTCGTCAACCGCAACGTCAACGTCTCGAACATCTGCGTCGTCGGCTGCGCCTTCTGCGGCTTCGGGCAGGGCAAGCGCTCCCCCGACGCCTACGAGCTCGGCCGCGAGGAGTTCGTCCGCCGCGTCCGCGAGGCGGTCGCGTTCGGCGCCAGCGAGATCTGCATGCAGTCGGGCATCCACCCCGACTGGGGCCTCGAGGACTACGCGGGCTGGCTGCGCCTGGCGCGCGCGACCGCCCCCGGCATGCACCTGCACGCCTACTCGCCGATGGAGGTCGCGCACATGTGCGACGTCAGCGGCCTGGCGCCCGGCGAGGTCTTCGCGCACCTGCGCGACGCGGGCCTGGACTCGACGCCCGGCACCGCCGCCGAGGTCCTGCACGACGGCGTGCGCGAGCGCATCAGCCCGAACAAGCTGCCCGTGCGGCGCTGGGTGCAGATCATCGAGGCCTCGCACCGCGCCGGCCTGCGGTCCACCGCGACCGTGATGTTCGGCCACATCGAGGAGCCGTGGGAGCTCGCCGAGCACATGCGCGTCATCCGCGCCCTGCAGTCGCGCACCGGCGGCTTCACCGAGTTCGTCCCCCTGAGCTTCATCCCGTTTCACACGCTGCTCGGCCGCACGCACGGCGTCGAGGAGATCTCGCGCGCGGAGAACCTCAAGCACACCGCGGCGTTTCGCCTCGCGCTCGGGCGCAGCGTCTCAAACCTCCAGGCGAGCTGGGTGAAGATGGGCCTCGACGCCGCCACCGAGGCGCTGCGCTGGGGCGTCAACGACCTCGGCGGGACGCTCATGGAGGAGAACATCAGCCGCCTGGCGGGCAGCTACCACGGCGTCCGCCTCGACCCCGCGGACCTCGTCGCGGCCGCCCATCGCGCCGGCCGGCCGGCCGCCGAGCGCACGACGCTCTACGAGCTGCGCCGCCGCTACGAGCACGATGTGGCCGCGGCGTGAAACGATGTCGGCGATGAGGCGGATCCTGCTCACCGGTTGCCTGCTCGCCTGCCTCGCGGCCGCGGGCTGCGGCGGCGACGACGACGAGTCCGACCAGGCGAAGGACTGCCTGAAGTCCACCGCCGCGCTCGAGGCCGCGGCGAAGCGCCACGCGAACGTCATCGTCGTCGGCACGAAGGCGCTCGACAGCGAGGCCGACAGCGTGGACGTCGAGCCCTGCCGGACGTCCGACGAGGACGCGACCGCGGTCGTCACCGTGCGCGGCATCCCCGACGACTCGATCCGCGACCAGCGCCACGAGCTCACGCTCGAGCGCAAGAAGGCCCGCTGGGTCGTCGTGCGCGATCTCGACACGCAGCGCTGCCGCGAGGGCCGCGGTCACCAGGACTTCTCGAGCGTCGTCTGCAAGTGACGCGGCACACGGCGCCTGCCGTGAGCGCCGTGCAAGCGTGTCGCTAGGCTGCCTCGATGCCCGAACCCGAGCTGATCACCTCCGAGGGGCTCGCCGCGCTGCGTGCGGAGATCGACGACCTCGAGTCGCGCGGGCGCAACGAGATGGCCGAGCGCATCAAGGCGGCGCGCGAGCTCGGTGACCTCAAGGAGAACGCCGAGTACCACATCGCCAAGGACGATCAGGCGCATCTGGAGACGAAGATCCAGCGCCTGAACCAGCGCCTGCGCGCCGCACGCGTCGTCGAGCGCCACGAGGCCGCCGACGTCGTGGCGTTCGGCTCGACGGTCGGCGTCGTCGACGAGGCCTCCGGGCGCGAGCTGGAGTTCACGCTCGTGGGCCCGACCGAGGCCGACCTCAAGCTCGGCCGCCTGTCCGCGGAGTCGCCCGTCGCCCGGGCGCTCGTCGGCGCGCGCGCCGGCGACACGGTGTCGGTCGAGACGCCCGGCGGCGCGCGCAGCTACCGCGTGACGCGCGTCGTCTAGTCCCCGAGAAAGAGATCCTCGCTGCGGGCGCGCACGAGCGCCGCGGCGCCGGGCCCGTCGCGTTCGGTGACGTGCTCCTCGAGCCCGCGCACGAGCACCGCCGGCTCGCGGCTGTCCTTGCGGCGCACGAGGTCGGCGGCGCCGGCCGCCTCGTCGGCGACCGCGACGATCGTCGCCGACAGCTCGCGCTCGCCGGCGTCGCCGCGCCCGCGCCAGTCGTCGAAGACCGCCAGCCCCGCCGCCCCGATCGCGACATCGGCCTGGCCGATGCGCCAGGCGCGCCCGAAGGAGTCCGTGACGACGACCGCCGGCGCGACGCCCGTGATCTCGCGCAGGCGCGCGCGCAGCGCGCGCGCCGACGCGTCGGGATCGACCGGCAGCAGGACGAGCCGGCCGGGCGCCCCGGCGTTCGAGGCGTCGACGCCGGCGTTCGCGCAGACGAACCCGTGGCGCGTGCGGCAGATCAGCACGCCCGGGCGCGACCGCACGATCTCGAGGCTCTCGCCGAGGATGACCTCGACGACCCGCGGGTCCTTTCCGTGCTCGGCGCCGAGCGCCCGGGCGCGCTCGCCGGCCTCGACGCCGGCGAGCTCCACGGTCCGCCCCTCGGCCTTCGAGACGACCTTGTGCGCGACGACGAGCACGTCGCCGTCCGACAGGCGCCGGGCGGCGCCCGCCAGCAGCGCGGCGAGGTCGTCTCCGGCGCGGATCTCCGGAAGCCCGGGCAGCGCCGCGGCGACGATCACTGCGCCGGCGGGCGACCCCAGCCCGCCAGGCGGCTGAGCATCCCGCGCGTGTGCGCCGCGCCGCCGCGGCGCTCGGCGAGCGCCTGGCGCAGCGCGACGAGGTCGTCGGAGGTGTCGACGTCGAGCGCGAGCGTCGGGACGTCCTCGACGGAGCACGGCACTCCGGCGGCCGCCGCGGCCTCCTCGTGGCGCGCGCGGCTGTCGGGGCCGAAGGCGGGCTCGATGACGTCCGGCGGCGAGAGCAGCAGCGCGTTGGTCCCGGTCCCGTGGCGGTCGGGCACGATCGTCACCGACCGCGCGAGCGCCGGGCGGTCCAGCAGCGCCATGACCTCGGCGGGATCCAGCGCCGGGCAGTCGCCCGGCACGAGCAGGACGCGCGTCGCGCCCTCCTCGATCGCCCGCGCGATGCCGATGAGCGCGGCCGCGCTCTGGCCCTCCTCGACGTCGTCGTGCAGGACGTTCGCGCCGTAGCCGCGGCCGATCGCCTCGGCGGCCGGCTCGGAGGTCACGAGCAGGACCTCGTGGACGTCCTCGGTGCGCCGCAGCGCCATGAGGACGTCGGTGACCATCGCCTCGGTGAGCGCGCGGCGCGTGCCGCCGGAGAGCTCGTCGCCGAGGCGCGCCTTGGCGCTGACGAAGCGCTTGACGGGCAGGATCGCCACCGTCCGCTCGGGCGTGCGGGGCATCAGGCCAGGGCCTCGGCGAAGCGCAGCGTCTCGCCGGCCACCCGCCGGCGGGCGTCGGGGTCGTCCAGGAGCGTGTCGGTGCGCAGCAGCGGCAGGCCCTCGACGTCCTCGTCGGCGACGAGCCCGTCGAGCAGCCCGCCGTAGAAGTCGGCGATCCCGTCGGTCGTCACGGCGAAGCCGGCAGAGCGCATGAACCCCGCGGTCGGCCCTTTCAGGACCTGCCCGCCGACGATCGGGGAGACGGCGACGACCGGCGCCGGGCTTTCGAGCAGGGCGTCGCGCATGCCCGGCACCGCGAGGATCGGCCCGATCGAGATGACCGGGTTGGACGGGCCGATGACGATCGCGCGGGCATCGGCGAGCGCTGCGAGCACCTCGGACGTCGGCCGCGCGTCCGCGACGCCGCGCAGCTTCGTGTCCTGGATCGGCCCCTCGCCCCCGCCGCGGATCATGAACTCCTGAAACGCCATCCAGTGCCCGTCCTTGCGCACCCAGGTGCGGACCGGCTCGTCGGCCATCGGCAGGACGCGCCCGCGCATGCCCAGCGCCGCGCCGAGCTCGGCCAGCGCCTCGGTCAGCCGCGCCCCGTCGGCCAGCCGCCGCGCGCGCTCGATGCCGATCGCGAGGTCACGGTCGCCGAGCGCGAACCAGACGTCGGCGCCGAGCTCGCGCAGCCCGTCCATGACCGCGAACGTGTCGTCGCGCAGGCCCCAGCCGCGGTCGTCGATGCGGTCGGTGAGCCAGAACGTGCAGAGGTCGGGGTCGGGGCTGACGTAGGCGCCGTAGATCTCGATGTCGTCGCCGGTGTTCGCGACGACGACGAGCTCGTCGCCGGCGACGTCGAGCATCCCGCGAGCGAGCTTCGCGCCGCCGGTGCCACCCGCGAGGACGACGACGGAGCCCATCAGGCCGCCGGCCACAGCTCGTCGGGCAGGCTCGTGACCTTGATGCCCGCCCGCGTCCTGTAGCGGACGTTGATCGAGATCATGAGCGCGGTCAGCTGCTCGGTGAGACGGGCCATCTCCAGGCGCCCGCAGTCCACGCAGCGCAGGCCGTCGATGGCGTCGATGAGCGCGGCGGCGCGGCGCTTGTCGGCCCGCTCGTCGCCGGCGATCAGCACGTCCTCGTCGAGCTCGTGGCCGAGGTCGCGCAGCGCCGCGGCGCTGACGGTGTGCAGGGCGCTGACGACCGTCACACCCTCGGGGACCATCTCCTGCGCCTGCTGGGCCGCCGACCCCTGCCAGACGCCGAGCGTGCGGGTCGCGCGCCCGCCGACCGCCGCGGCGAGCGGCACGGTCGCGTCGATGACGAGCTGGCCGGGGCGCAGGACGTCGCGGAGGTTGTGCAGCGTCTCTGACTGGTTGCGAAACGGGACGGAGAGGATGAGCAGCTCGTTGGCCGCGGCGGCGTCGGCGTTGGTGGCGCCGGCGAACGTCGCGCCCGGGACCGCGGCGCGCGCACGCTGGACGGTCTCCTCGGCGCGCGCTGCGTCGCGCGAGCCGATCGTGACGGCGCTGCCGGCGCTGGCCAATCGCACCGCCAGGCCGAAGCCGAGCGCGCCGGAGGCGCCGATGATGGAAATCGGCTCGGGCAAGGGCGCCGCGAGCATATCCGGCTGCCCGGGTGCGACAGCGCCCGCCGTCAGTGGCCGGCGAAGTTCGGCGTGCGCTTCTCGGCGACCGCGCGGGTGCCCTCGCGGAAGTCCTCGCTGGCGGCGCAGAGCTCCTGCGCGGCGACCTCCTGCTCGAGCGTCTGCGCCAGAGCGGGGCGCGCGGCGGCGTTGAGGATGCCCTTCGCGAGGCCGATCGCGACCGGCGCGCAGGCCAGCAGCTCTCCGGCGAGCGCCTCGGTCGCGGCGTCGAGCTCGTCGGCGGGGGCGACGCGGTTGACGAGGCCGATGCGCTCCGCCTCCGTACCATCGATGAGCTTCGACGCGAGGATGAGCTCCTTCGCGCGCCCGAGGCCGACGAGTGCCGGCAGGCGCGAGCAGCCGCCGACGTCGGGAAGGAGGCCGATGCGCGTCTCGACGAGGCCGATGACCGCCTCGCGCGCCATGACGCGCATGTCGCAGGCCAGCACGAGCTCGGCGGCGCCGCCGAGGCAGGCGCCGTGGATCTGGGCGATCGTCGGCTTCGCCATGTCCTCGAGGAGGTTCCAGATCGCGAGGATCCCGCCGCGCCACTCGCGCAGGTTGCCCGGATCGGCGCTCAGCGCGCCGAGATCGGCGATGTCCATGCCGCTGGAGAACATCGTCCCCTCGCCGCGCAGCACGAGGCAGCGGACGCCGGGATCGGCGGCCGCGGCACCGAAGTGCTCGCCGAGCTCCTCGATGACCGCACGGCTCAGCGCGTTGCGCTTCTCGGGACGGTTGATGACGACGTGGCGGACCGCGCCGCGGTCCTCGGAGACGACGAGGGACATGGGAGGCTGAGGATAGTCTTGCGGCGGATGGCCACCGCCAAGACCACCGAGCGCCGCGACCTCGCCTTCGCCGGCGTGGCGCGCCAGGCCGAGCTCGTGCGCAGCGGCGAGATCTCCCCGCGCGAGCTCGTCGAAAACGCCCTGGAGCGCATCGCCCGGCTCGATCCCGAGCTCAACGCCTTCCGCACGGTCTTCGCCGAGCGCGCGCTGACCGAGGCCGACCAGGCCACCGCGCGCGCCGGCGCCGGCGACCGGCGCCCGCTGCTCGGCGTGCCGATCGCCGTCAAGGAGGACACCGGCGTCGGCGGCTGCGTGCGCTCGATCGGCTCGGACGCCTACGACACGCCCGTGGCGGAGGACTTCGAGTTCATCCGCGACCTCCGCGCCGCCGGCGCGATCCTCATCGGCCTCACCCGCATGCCGGAGCTCGGCGTGTGGGGGATCACCGAGAGCGCGCAGGGCGGCATCACGCGCAATCCCTGGAACCTCCAGCGCACGCCGGGCGGCTCCAGCGGCGGGCCGGCGAGCGCGGTGGCGGCGGGGCTCGTCCCGGCCTCGACGGCCTCCGACGGCGCCGGCTCGATCCGCATCCCGGCCGCCTGCACCGGCATCTTCGGGCTCAAGGCCCAGCGCGGCCGGATCTCGACGGCACCGCTCGGCGACATCTGGGGCGGCCTGTCGGGCTACGGCTTCCTCGCGCGGACGGTCGGCGACACCGCGCTGCTCTACGAGTCGGTCACGGGCAAGCCGTACGTCGCCGCGACCCAGAGCCCGCCGCCGAAGCTGCGCATCGCGCTGTCGCTGAAGATCCCGCCGGGCAGCACAGCTCGCCTGCACCCGGACTGGCGCCGCGCGGCGCAGGACACCGCGGAGCTGCTGCGGACGCTCGGCCACGAGGTCGTCGAGCGCGACCCGGCGATCGGCCGGGCCGGCATCAACACGCTGACGCGCTACCTCAACGGCGCGTATGAGGAGGTCCGGGCGGCGGAGCACCCGGAGCGCCTGGAGCGCCGGACGCGGAGCCTCGCGCGGATGGGCGCGGCGGCGAGCCGCCGGATGCGGTCGATGGCGGCGGCCGAGGCGCGCGACGCCGCGCAGGTCAACGCGATCTTCGACGACGTCGACGTCCTGCTCGGCCCGACGCTCGCGCGTGCGCCGCTGCCGACCGGCGCCTACGAGGGGCGCGGCGCGATCCCGACGCTCAACGGGATGCTGCGGTGGGTCCCGTTCAACGGCCTGTGGAACCACCTCGGCAACCCCGCCGCGGCCGTGCCCGCGGGCTTCGACGCCGAGGGGATGCCGCTGTCGGTCCAGCTCGTCGGGCGCCCCGACGGCGAGGCGACGCTGCTCGCGCTCTCGGCGCAGCTCGAGGAAGCCCGCCCCTGGGCCGACCAGCGCCCGCCGGTCTCTTGACCCCGCCGATCAGCGCCACGGAGCTGCGCGTCATCGCCGCCGAGGCCGCGCGCGCCGCGGGCGAGCTGCTGCGCGAGCGCTTCGTCGCCGGCGGCGAGCGGGCGACCGGGTCGAAGTCGACGCCCACCGACCTCGTGTCCGAGGCCGACCTCGCGGCCGAGCGCGCGATCCGCGAGCTCATCGCCGCCCGCCGGCCAGGGGACGCGATCCTCGGTGAGGAGGGCGGCGAGACGCAGGAGGGGGAGGGGCTGCGCTGGGTCGTCGATCCGCTCGACGGGACGGTGAACTTCCTCTTCGGCATCCCGCAGTGGTGCGTGAGCGTCGCCGTCGGCGACGATGACGGCGGCCTGGCGGGCGTCGTGTTCGACCCGCTGCGCGACGAGCTGTTCGCCGGCGAGCGCGGCTCGCGCGCGACGCTCAACGGCGAGCCGATCGCCGGATCGGACTCGAGCGAGCTGGCGACGTCGCTCGTCGGCACGGGATTCGCCTACTCCTCGGAGGTCCGCGAGCTGCAGGCGCAGGTGCTCGCGGGCGTGCTGCCGCGGGTGCGCGACGTGCGGCGGATGGGCAGCGCGGCGCTCGATCTGGCCTGGACGGCCGCCGGGCGCTACGACGCGTTCTATGAGCGCGGGGTGCAGGCCTGGGACACCGCGGCCGGCGAGGTGCTGTGCGCGTGCTCGGGCCTGGAGATCCGCCCGTTGCAGGCGCAGGGCGTGGCCCCGGCGGGCATCCTCGTCGCACCGCCGGGGCTCATCGAAGCGCTCGAGGCGCTCGTCGTCCAGGTCTAACGCTGGAAGGCGTCGCCCTTGCGCGGGCCTTCGTTCTGGTGCTTGCCCTCGCCCCTGCCTTCGCGGGCGTAGGCGAAGACGGCCGTCGCGTGCGCTGCGCCGTCGGCGAGCTCCTCGAGGCCGGTCTGGTTGATGTTCGCGATCGTGTCGCAGGCCTGGTGGTAGCAGGCGTCGTACGGCTCACCCGCGACGCCGCCGAACACGGCGGCCTCCTCGGGCGACTTCAGCCCCTCGGCGCCGCTGAACAGGCCGCCCGCCGGGATGCCGACGGCGATGAACGGGCCGTAGTCCGAGCGACCGTCGAAGGCGGTCGGCACGGTCGCCAGGCCCTTGGCCGCGAAGTAGCTGTTGAACACCTGCTCGATCGCATCCGAGCCGGCCGGTCCGGCCGTCCCGGTGTCCGAGCCGTCGCCGTCATAGACGAAGCGCACGTAGTTCGGCGACGCGAGCATGTCGAAGTTCAGGTTCAGCCCGATCTTCGCGATCTCGGCCTCGCTGAGCGACGCGACGTAGTGCTCGGAGCCCAGCAGGCCGGACTCCTCGGCGCCCCAGAACGCGAACCGCACGGGGTTGTTCGGCTCCTTGCCGTCGGCCATCTCCTCGGCGATCTCGAGGATCGTCCCGGAACCCGACCCGTTGTCGTTGATGCCGGGCCCCTCGACGACCGAGTCGAGGTGCGCGCCGACGACGACCGTCTTGCCGGCCTTCTTCGCGCTCTTGGGCGCAAGGTCGCCGATGACGTTCCACGTCGGCCGGGTCTCGGACTCGGTCTGCGTCGTGATCGAGACCGTCGTGCCCGGCTGCGCGAGCTCCTGGCCCAGCGGGAAGCTCACGCTGATCGCCGGGATCTGCACCGGCGCGCCGAGCGTGCCGCTGAAGAGATCGGTGCGCGGCCCGGGCTCGTTGCCCTGGTTGAAGACGATCGCGCCCGTCGCACCCGCCGTCTGCGCGTTGGTGACCTTCGTCCCGAAGGTGCACGTCCCGCGCTGCAGCAGCGCGATGTTCCCGGCGGTGAAGCCGGCGAAGTCCTCCGGCTCGCAGCCCGACGTGATGACGCTCGGATCGGCGAAGTTCACGTCGACGGGCTCGACGGCTCCCGTCGCCGTGCCGCTGCCCGAGTAGTCCAGGACGTTGAACGTCTCGCCCTCGACGAACGTCGTCGCCGGATCCGACGTCCGCGAGAACGACGCGGGGCCGGTCTTGCGGAAGAAGTCGAAGTCGAACTGCTGGACGGTGACGTCGAGGCCGGCGGCCTCGAGGCGATCGACGACGTAGTCGCGCGAGGCGGCGAAGCCCGGCGTGCCGGAGGCGCGCGTGCCGCCGTTGGCGGTCGCGATGTTCTGCAGCGCCTGCAGGTGCTGGGTGATGCCCTGTGCGGACACCGCCGCGCGCAGCTCGCGCGAGACGTGGTTGGGATCCTTCGCGGCCTCGGCGGCCGGGACGGACAGGAGCATGGCTGCGGCGCTCGCACAGACGACGGTGCGAAGCGCGCGGATTGAAGAGACCAAGTGGCCCTCCTGGTTCGGGGTGTCCGGCGAATCGCCGATCCCGGGCGGCATGTCCCCACCTCCCTCGGGTCCGGCGCGCCGACTCGTTGGCGTTCATCTACCCGGGTGCCAAGCGCCTAACCGCGCGATACCCGGGGTGGGATTCGAACCCACAATCCCTCACGGGCAATCGGTTTTGAGCCGATCCTGTATTCCAGTTCCAGCACCCGGGCGCGCGGGTGGGATTGTAGGTCGAGTGCCTAGGCGGGTTGGGGCGCGTGCGGCCCTGCGCTGCCGCCGCGCTCGACCTCGACGCTCCACTTCTGTGAGAACCCGCGCGCGGCGAAGAGGATGAGGATGAGCTGCAACGGGACGATGAGGATCGTCAGGAGCCCGAGGATGCTCTCGTCGAGCGCCGGGTCGGCGAAGCCGTCCTTGTCGCGCGCGAACCACTGCGGCCCGCTGATCGCCGCGAAGATCAGCAGCACGATCGCCAGCGCCGCCGCGACCGGCAGCAGGCCGCTGCGCCAGCGGGCGATCTGGAAGGCGAGCACGGCGTAGATGAGGATGTAGGCGATCTGCAGGGACTTCGCGCCTTGCAGCGCGTCCCAGCCGCCGACCGTGACGATCGCCATGAGCGCCGCGCTGACGATGAGCAGCGCGACGACGATCGACTTCGTCGCCCGTGACTCGGTCTTCTCGCGGTTGGGGTGCTCGATCACCGAACCTTGTGCCATCCGAAGCAATATACGATTCGCCGCGGCGACGCGTGACCGTTTCGCCGTACCCACCCGCGGGCGTGGTGGAATCGGTAGACACGCCGGCTTTAGGTGCCGGTGGCGCAAGCCATGGGGGTTCAAGTCCCTCCGCCCGCATGACACGGGACCTCTCGGCGCGTCGCGCCCGTACCCCCATCTGTGGGCCGCGATGACCCTGGAGCTGCCGAGGCCGCAGACGACCTGCACTCGTGGAGCGTGCGCGGGCGTAGTGTCGCGGTCATGCCGGTGCTGCCGGACATCCTGGGCCGCGATCGCGCCGGCCGGAGCCGGGCGCTGACGCGCCGGGGCCAGCTCGGCGAGGCGGCGCTCGTGCGAGCGGCGCAGCGCGGCTCCGAGGCGGCCGTCGAGGAGCTGTTCGCCCGCCACTGGGGCGCGGCCTACCGCGCCGCGCTGCTCGTCACCGGCGACCGCGCGGCCGCCGAGGACATCGCGCAGGAGGCGTTTCTCGCCGCGCTGCGCGCGCTGCCGCGCTTCGACGTCCGCCGGCCGCTGCGCCCGTGGCTGCACCGGATCGTCGTCAACCGCGCGATCGACTGGTCGCGGGCGCGCGCGCACCGCCGGGAGGTCGGGGCGGAGGTCGCGCCCGAGGCGCAGAGCCTCGATTGCGCCGATCCGCGCCCGCTGCGCGACGACGTCGCCGCCGCGCTGCTGCGCCTGGCGCCCGAGCAGCGGGCGGTCATCGTCCTGCGCTACGTCCTGGAGTTCACGCCCGGCGAGATCGCCGCCGCGCTGGACCTTCCGCGCGGCACCGTGAACTCGCGGCTGCGCCGCGGCCTCGACGCGCTCGGCGAGCACGTCGAAGCGGAGGACGGGGCATGAGCCGCCGGACGCTGCGCCGCGATCTCGAGCGCGCCGCGCCCGTGGATCCGGCCGCGCGCGAGCGCTCGTGGCGCGTCGTGCAGGCGGCCTACGCCGAACACGAGCCGCGGCCGCGGCGCCGCCCCTGGGCCGCGCTCGTCGCCGTCGGGCTCGCGATCCTCGCGGGCGCCGCCGGCGTGGCCGCCGCCAGCGCGCCGCGCAGCGACGTCGGGCGGCTCGTGCGCGATGTGCTCGGAGTCGGCGAGCCGGCCGCCGAGCGGGCGCTCGTCCGCGTCCCCGGCGGCGGCCGGCTGCTCGTCACCGCGGGGCCGAACGCCTGGATCGTCTCCGAGGACGGCGCGCGCCGGCGCCTCGGCGCCTACGACGGCGCGTCGTGGTCGCCGCACGGGCGCTTCGCGATCGCGTGGGGCCGCGGCGAGCTGACGGCGGTCGACCCGCAGGGCGAGGTGCGCTGGACGCTGCCGCGCGACGTCACCGCTGCGCGCTGGGCGCCGGGCGACGGCGTCCGCGTTGCGTACCTCTCGGGCCGCTCGCTGCGGGTCGTCTGGGGCGACGGGACGAACGACCGGCGCGTGGCCGGCGCGCGCCAGGACGTCGCGCCCGCGTGGCAGCCGGGTGCGGGAAACGTCGTCGCCTACGTCGACCGCCGCGGCCGGATCGCGGTCGTCGCCGCCGACAGCGGCAGGCGCGCGTGGGTCAGCGAGCCCGTTCGCGGGCCGGTGGCGCTGCTGTGGTCGGCGGACGGCGAGCGCCTGCTCGCCCTGACGCCGCGGCTCATCTCCCTCTACGACGCGCGCGGGCGGATCGTCGGCGGGCGCGACGTCCCGGCGGGCTTCGCCGCCGAGCACGCCGCGTGGGCGCCGCGCGGCACGCGGCTTGCGGTCGTGCGCACGAGCCGCGCGACGGGCCGCAGCGAGGTCGTCGTCGTCGACGGGTCCGACGGGCTGCGCGAGCGGCTGCTGCCCGCCGGCCCGGGGCGCTTCGGCGCGCCGGCCTGGTCGCCGGACGGACGACGCCTGCTGCTGCCCTGGCCCGACGCCGACCAGTGGCTCTTCCTGCGACCCGAGGGCGCGCGGCGGGTCGGCGCGGTCGCGAACATCGCCGAGCAGTTCGCGCCCGGCGCCGGACGGCCCGCCTTCCCGCGGGCCGTCACCTGGTGCTGCCCGGGCTCGAGCTAGGCGTCCGGCGAGGTGCTGATGACGACCGCGGTGCCCCAGGGGTCGCGGACGAGGAAGCCGCCGTCGCGGTCCTCGGAGTCGAGCCCCGCAGCCCGGACGCGCTCGCGGACGGCCTCGACGTCCTCGGGCCGCTCGAGGACGACGACCCACTGGCGCAGGCCCGCCGTGCCGTCCGGCCGCGGGCGCACGTCGGGGCCGAGCCAGGAGTTGAAGCTCACGTGGTGGTGGTAGCCACCGGCGGAGACGAACGCGGCGCTGCTGATGCTCGCCATGACCTCGAAGCCGAGGACGTCGCGATAGAAGCCCAGGCCGCGCTCGATGTCGGCGACGTGGAGGTGCACGTGGCCCGTGACGAGGCCCGGGTCCGCGTGCTCCTCGGGCGCCTCGCCGGCGATCGTGTCCATGAGCGACCTGATGTCGAGCGCGACCGTGTAGATGTCGTAGCGCTGCCCGGGGACGTCGGTGGGGGGCCAGGCGTCGCGCGGGCGGTCGGCGGCGAGCTCGACGCCGTTGAAATCGGGGTCGCGGAGGTAGATGGCCTCCGAGACGCCGTGGTCGGAGGCGCCCTCGATGCGGGTGCGCGTGTCTGCGATCCGCCGGATCGCGCGGGCGAGCGCCTCGCGCGTCGGGAACAGCAGCGCGAAGTGGTAGAGGCCGGCGTGGCGGCCGCTCTGGCCCGCGCCCGGCTGCTCGTGCAGCACGACGAGGTCCTCGCCGCCGGCGCCGAGCGCCGCGCTGCCGTCCTCGCGGCGGTGGGTCTGCAGCCCGACGACCCGCTCGTAGAAGTCGATCGAGTTGTCGAGGTTCGAGACGTCGAGCTGCACGGGCCCGAGGCGCAGCGTGTCGGGCAGCCGCGGAGTGGCCGTCGTCGTGCCGGTGGGGTTCTCAATCGTGCTCATGACAACGAGCTTAGGCCCGTCGGCGCGCGTTTCCAATGGAGAGACCGCGCCGATGCATGGACTTCCGTCAGCCGGCCGGCAGGCGGCCCCGCACGCTGTCGCGGTAAGCCGACGGCGCCATGCCCTCGTGGCGCTTGAACGCGCGCGAGAAGTAGAGCTGATCGCCGAAGCCGGTGGCCCAGGCGATCTCGCCGATCGTGCGATCGGTGAAGCGCAGCAGCCGCGCGGCCTCGAGCATGACGCGGTCGAGGATGAGCTCCTTCGTCGTGCGGCCGGTCACGCGGTTGAGCGCCTGCGACAGCGCCGCGGGCGGCACCCCGAGCGCGTCGGCGTAGTGGGCCGCCTCGTGATGGGAGGCGAAGTCGCGCTCGAGGACGCGGACGAAGCGCCGGAAGAGCTGGACGCCCGCGTCGTCGGGATCGTGGCGCTCGGTGCGCTCGTCGTCGTACCAGCGCTCGATCCAGCCGAGCAGGACGGAGAGCAGGTGGCGCTGCAGGTCGGAGCTGTGCGCGTCCTGAGGGCCGGCGGCCTCGGCGGCGAGCAGGGCGATCGTCTGGTCGACGGCGTCGTAGTGCCCGCGCGGCACGGTGACCGTCCAGCCGCCGCAGCCGGCCAGCAGGAACGAGGGCTCGGCGCGTGCGAGGCCGCCCTCGTTGACGAGCTCCTCGCCGAAGCGCACGACCGCGCCGCTGGCCGCCTCGGAGCGCTCGAAGACGTGGACCTGGCCCTGGCCGATGACGGTGATCGAGCCGGGGACGCTGGCGACCTCGCGGCCGTCGAGCAGGTGGCGCCCCGAGCCCTGCCTGAGCCAGATGAGCTCGTGGTAGTCGTGGCGGTGCGGCTCGCGTACCGGGTCGCCGTCGCCGCCGACCTCGAAGGCGTCGAAGAGCACGACCTGGAGGGGATCGGTCGTGCTCGCGGCGAGCCGGTCGACGGTCAGCTCGCCGCCCCCGTCGGATGGGGGCGGCTCTGACCGGGCGGGCTCGGCGCGCGGGACGCTCACAGGTCGGATCATCGTGGATCGACCCGGGGGGAGGGCGGGTCCCGCGCGCCTGGCCGCTAGTCGGCCTTGACGGCCGAGATCTCGGCGCTGATGCGGACCTTGTCGCTGACCATCATGTTGCCGCTGCCGAGGGCCTGGTTGAACTTCATGCCCCACTCGCCGCGGCTGAGCTCGCCCTGCGCCTCGAGGCCCACGCGGGTGTTGCCCCACGGGTCCTGCTCGGTGCCGGTGACCTCGACGTGGAGCGTGATCTCGCCCGTGATGCCGTGCATCGTGAGGTTGCCGGTGACGTGCAGCTCGTCCTCGTCGATGACCTCGATCCTCGTGGACTCGAAGGTGATCTCGGGGTAGGTCTCGGCGTCGAAGAAGTCCGGGGAACGCAGGTGGTCGTCGCGCTGGGGCTCGCCCGTGTCGATCGACGCGGCCTGGATCTTGCCGTAGGCCTTCGAGGAGGCGATGTCGTCGCCGACCTCGAGCCGGCCCTCGAACTCGCGGAACTGGCCGGTCACGGTCGAGATCCCGAGATGCTTGACGCGGAACTCGACGGCAGAGTGGGCCGGATCGACGTTCCAGGTGCCGGTGGGGATGGCGGTGATCTGCGTGGTGGTGCTCATGTCAGTCTCCCTATCGTTCTTCGCCGGGGGCCAAGTAGTTGTGCATGCAATGATCTCGCACGCGCTGGCTTCGCGGTATGGGAGGACGTGCCCGATGCATGGACTTCTGACGCGGCCAATTCGCGCCGGCCTCGGACGTCGCGCCGCGCCACCCGGGCGGGCCGCATCTACAATGCCTGCCCGCCCCGGGGGACTGGTGTATCGGTAACACGGCGGTCTCCAAAACCGCAACGCCAGGTTCGATTCCTGGGTCCCCCGCTCGCCGCCCCGCGCGGTCGCGGTATCCTCCGCGGCTGGGCGTGCGGGCGAAGTGTTGTGGCTGCACAGAAGCCTTCCAAGCTTCTAGGGCGGGTTCGATTCCCGTCGCCCGCTTGGCCACGGGGAGTGGCGCAGTCTGGTAGCGCACCCGGCTGGGGGCCGGGCGGTCGCAGGTTCAAATCCTGTCTCCCCGACTCGAAGTTCTGGAGCCATCCCTCGGCTTCGCCGTCGGCTCGTGTCCTTCATCAACGGGTGAGGGTGCGATCGTCGATACTCACCGGGGATGTCGGTTCGCCTCATCTTCCGCTGTCAGTTCTGCGACGCGCAGCCCGATCCGCTGACCCAGCTCAACCTCGAGAAGGCGATGCGCGAGAACACCTGGGGCGCCTATCAGAACGCGCTGCCCGAGAACTGGCTCGTCTTCCACGGGCGCGGGTTGTACGGCTCGGCGCGCTACGCCTGCGCGGAGCACCGCGGCGACCTCGTGGCCCACCTGCGCGAGCATTTCGGCACGATCGGCACGCATGTCTGGAAGCGCCCGCCGTACCCCTCGAGCCTCGCGCACGCCGATACCGATCACGCCTGGATCGCTGCAACGCGCCGGCAGGGCAACGCCTGGTGACACACGCGCGCCCCGCTCGTCAGCCAGGGACGGCGCGCTCGTGGCGAAACCGCCACGTCGTGCCGACTCCGTCGGTCAGAACGTCGCTCTCGTAGACGAAGCCGGACTTCCCGAGCACGCGCACGGACGGGCCGGTCTCGGGCAGCGTGTGGGCGATGACGCTGCGGACCTCGGGCGCGGCATAGGCCTCGCGCAGCATCTCGCCGACCGCGGCCGTCGCGATCCCGCGGCCCTCCCAGCTCGGGGAGACCGCGTAGCCGAGCTCGACGACGCCGTCTCGCGGCGGGCCCTTGAACCCGCCCCAGCCGACGAGCACGCCCGGCGCACCGAGGACGAACAGCCGCGTCCCCCAGCGCGTGCCCGCCGGGTCCGCGGCGACGGCATCGCGCATTCGCGCGAGGGACGGCTCGAACACGACCCAGCCCTCGGCGACGTCACAGCCGAGCGCCTGCTCGAGTGCCTGGCGCCCTGTGATGGCGGCGTCGAGCAACGCCAGATCCGGCGTGACGAGACGTACGAGGCCGGCGTCGGTCGGGCTCATGGCGACGTGATGATCGCGGAGATCGCGCGCACGCCACGCCATGCCTCGCGGGGAGCGGTCTAACGCGCAGTGGCCGGCGCGAGCCGGCGCGGCAGGCCGAAGGGGGAGCTCTCCAGCCAGCCGGCGACCTCTGAGCCCGGCATGGGCCGGGCGATGTGGTAGCCCTGCGCCTCGTCGCAGCCGTAATCGATGAGCATGTCCATCGTCGCGGCGTCCTCCACGCCCTCGGCGACCACCCGGACGCTGAGGTTGTGCGCGAGGTCGACGATCGACCGCACGATGACCGCATCGCTCTTGACGGTGGCCATCGTCATGACGAACGAGCGGTCGGCCTTGATCTCGACCACCGGCAGGCGCTGGAGATAGACCAGCGACGAGTAGCCCGTGCCGAAGTCATCGATCGACAGGTGCTGCTCGACGCTCTGCAACCGCGCCAGCAGTTCCGGCAGCGCCGTGTCGATGAACGCACTCTCCGTGAGCTCGAACGTCAGCTTCTCCGGCGGGATGCCCCAGGCGTCCGTCATGTGCTCGACCGATTCCAGGATGCCGGCGTCGGGCGCCAGGCAGCGGGCGCCGAGGTTGACTGCCATCGCGAGGTCGAAGCCCTCGTCGCGGAGGGATCTCAGCTTGCACAGCGCCTCGTTGATGACCCAGCCCGTGATCGAGATCATGAGGTCGTTGCCCTCGATCGCAGGGATGAACTCGCCAGGCCCGAACAGCCGCCCGGAGGGGTGGTTCCAGCGCAGGAGCGCCTCGAGACCGACGGTCTCGCCGGTCACGAGGTCGATCTTCGGCTGGTAGTGCAGCTCGAGCTCCTTGCGCTCGACGCAGTGACGCAGAGAGCTCAGCAACGCGAGCTTGCGTGCGGGCTCCTCCTCCTGCTCCTCGGCGAAGAGGGCGCAACCGCTGCGGTTGCGCTTGGCGTCGTACATCGCGAGATCGACTCGGCGCATGAGGTCGTCGATGTCGTGCCCGTGCTCGGGCACGAGCGCGATCCCGATGCTGGCCCGCAGCTGCATCGTGTGATCCCCGACCACGAAGGGCGCCTCGAGCGCGGCCAGCACCTTCCACGCGATGGTCGCAGCGCCGGAGAGCTCGGTCGCGGCGAGCGGGAGGATCGCGAACTCGTCGCCGCCGAGCCGCGCGACCGTGTCCCCGCTGCGCATGCAGTCGCCGATCCGAGCTCCGACGAGGCGCAGGAGGATGTCGCCGTTCTGGTGTCCGAGCGTGTCGTTGACGCGCTTGAAGTCGTCGAGGTCGACGAGGAGCAGCGCCACCGGGTCCTTCGTCCTGGCCGAGCGGCGCAGCGCGTGGCCCAGCCGCTCGCGGAAGAGGACGCGGTTCGGAAGCCCCGTCAGGGCATCGTGCAGCGCCTGGTGCTGGAGCGCGTCGGTGTGGGCCTTGCGCTCGGAGACGTCGCGCAGGCAGGCGATGTGCACCGTCCTGGTCCCGAGCTGCACGTGGCTCAGGCTCTGCTCGACCGGAAACGCAGAGCCGTCCTTGCGCCGTCCCGCCGTACCGCTCTCAGCGTCGCCCGAGGGCGAGGCGGGGGAGACCATGATGCTGAAGGAGCGGCCGATCGCCTCTGCTTCGTCGTAGCCGAACAAGCTCTCTGCAGCGCGGTTGAAGGACTCGATGACCCCGTCGTCGCTCAGCGTCACGATGCCGTCCGCGACGTTGTGGAGCACGGCGCGCGAATGCGCCTCGCTGTCGCGAAACCGCTCGCTGAGGCTCGTGACCTCGCACAGCGACTGCTCGAGCTCGAGCGACTTCTTGAAGAGCTCGACGAAGATCGAGACCTTCGCGCGCAGCACGGCCGGCACGATCGCGCCGACCATGAAGTCGACGGCGCCGCTGGCGTAGGCGATCGGGCCCGATCCACCGTCGCTGTGGGCGGTGATGAAGATGATCGGGGTGTGCTCGCACTCGCGCCGCATCCGGATGAGCCGCGCGGTCTCGTAGCCGTCCAGGACGGGCATCTGGACGTCCATGAGGATGACCGCGAACTTCCTGGCCATCACGGCCCGCAACGCCTCCTCGCCCGAGGACGCCTCGACGATCTCGTGGCGCTGGGGCTCCAGGATCGCCTGGATCGCCAGGCGCTTGCCGGCGTTGTCGTCGACGACGAGGATCGGCGCGGCCGGCTGGCCCAGGGAGGCGGCGTCGTCCGTGGGCGCGACCGGCATCAGCCGGGCGCCAGTTCTGCATCGCGGGCCACCGCACCGGGGAACCACGCGGCAAGGGCTGCGAGCAGCTCCGCGGTGTCGACCGGTTTCGGGATGTAGTCCGACGCGCCCGCCGCGAGGCAGCGCTCGCGCTCGCCGCCCACGACCTTGCCGGTCACGGCGAGGATCGGCAGGTCCGCGAAACGAGGCCGCGACCGGATCGCGGTCATCGCCTCGTAGCCGTTCATGACGGGCATCATGATGTCCATGAGCACGATGTCGATGTCGTCGCGCCCCTCCAGTATCGCCAGCGCCTCCTGCCCGCTCTGTGCCGGGACGACGGTCAGCCCGCCGCGTTCCAGGAGGGCGGTGAGCGCGAAGATGTTGCGAAAGTCGTCGTCGACGATGAGCGCGGTGGCGCCGTCGAAGACCCCGGCGTAAGCCGGCCCCCTGCTGCGGCGCAGCCGCTCCTGCTCGCGCTCGACGGACTGCCCCGGCAGGATGGCGGGCGCCGGGTAGACGAGGTTGCCGCCGGCCGGGAGCGGCGCGGCCGGAACCGGCGCCGTGCTCGGGCGGGCGCCGACGGGGAGCAGGACCGTGAAGGTGCTGCCGGCACCGAGCGCGCTGGTCAGCGTGATCTCGCCGCCGAGCAGGCGGACGAGGTCGCGGCTGATCGACAGCCCGAGGCCGGTTCCGCCGAAGCGTCGCGCGGTCGTGCCGTCGGCCTGGGCGAAGGCCTCGAAGATCGAGTGGTGCAGATCGGGGGCGATGCCGATGCCCGTGTCCTCGACGCTCATGGCGATCACGCCGTCAGCCTCGGCGAGGGCCCTGGCGCCCGGGCTCCAGCCGTCGCTCGCGAGCCCGAGTCGCAGGGTCACCGCTCCCTGCTCGGTGAACTTCACCGCGTTGGACAGCAGGTTCTTCAGGACCTGCCGCAGGCGGAGGGGATCGGTGACGATGCTGTCCGGCAGGGCGTCGTCGAGAACGACGGAGAACCCGAGCCCGTGCGCCTCGGCGATCGGCCCGAACTGATCGAGCATGCTCTTGCCCAGTGCGCCGACGGAGAGCTCGCCCAGCTCGAGGTGCACCGTGTTGGACTCGACCTTCGCGAGGTCGAGGATGTCGTTGAGCAGTTGCAGCAGGTCGTCGCCGGAGGCGCGGATGACATGGGCGTACTGGACCTGGCGCTCGGTGAGGTTGCCGTCGGGGTTGTCCTCGAGCTGCTCGGCGAGGACGAGCAGGCTGTTGAGCGGCGTGCGCAGCTCGTGGGACATGTTCGCGATGAACTCCGACTTGTATCTCGAGGAGACCGCCAGCTCGTGCGCGGACTGCTCGACGGTGCGCTTGGCGGCCTCGACCTCCTGGAACTTGCGCTCGACCTCGTCGTTCTTCTCGGCCATGAGCGTCGCCTGCGCGGCGAGATCCTGGTTGGACTGCGCGAGCTGCTCCTGACGTGACTGCAGCTCCTGGGCCTGGGACTGCGCCTGCTCCAGCAGCCGGTCGGTCACCGACGTCGCGGCGACCGTGTTGAGCACGAGGCCGATGTTCTTCGCCAGCTGCTCGAGGAGCGACTGGTGGGTCGGGCTGAACGGCGAGAAGGACGCGAGCTCGATGACCGCGCGCACCGAGCCCTCGAAGAGGATCGGCAGCACGATGATGTTCAGGGCGGGCGCCTCGCCGAGCCCGGAGTTGATCCGGACGTAGTCACCCGGGACGCCCGTCAGCAGGATGCTCTTCTTCTCGAGGGCGCACTGCCCGACGAGGCCCTCGCCGAGCCGGAAGGAGCTCGCCAGGAACTTGCGCTCGTTCAACCCGTAGCCGGCTTGGAAGCTCAGGAGCGGCCCGGCGCCGTCGGCGGGGTCCGTCAGCGCGTAGAGCACGCCGTGCTGCGCGCAGACGAGCGGCGCGAGCTCGGACAGGATGAGGTTCGAGACGGTCGCGAGGTTGCGCTGGCCCTGCAGCATGCGCGTGAAGCGCTCGAGGTTCGTCTTGAGCCAGTCCTGCTCGGTGTTCTGACGCATGGTCTCGCGCAGGTTGCCGATCATCATGTTGAGCTTGTCCTTCAGGACGGCGACCTCGCCGCTGGCCGCGACGCTGACCTGCCGCGTCAGGTCGCCCTCGGTCACCGCCGTGGCGACCTCGGCGATCGCGCGCACCTGATCGGTGAGGTTGGCCGCGAGCTGGTTGACGTCGTCGGTGAGGTCCTTCCACACGCCCGCGACCTCCTGCGACTGGGCCTGGCCGCCGAGCTTGCCCTCGACGCCGACCTCGCGTGCGACGCGGGTGACCTCGCCGGCGAACCGGTTGAGCTGGTCGACCATCGCGTTGACGGTGTTCTTGAGCTCGAGGAACTCGCCCCGGACGTCAGCGGTGATCTTCTTGCTGAGGTCGCCGTTGGCGACGGCGGTCGTGACCTCGGCGATGTCCCGCACCTGGTCGGTGAGGTTGCCGGCCATGAGGTTGACGTTGTCGGTCAGGTCCTTCCAGACGCCGCCGACCTCGATCGTGTAGGCGGCTGCCTGGCCGAGCTTGCCCTCCGTGCCGACCTCCCGCGCGACGCGCGTCACCTCCGAGACGAAGCCGTTGAGCTGGTCGACCATCCCGTTGATCGTGTTCTTGAGCTCGAGCATCTCGCCCTGGACGTCGACCGAGACCTTCTTGCTGAGGTCGCCGTCGGCGACCGCGCCGATGACGCGCTGCATCTCGTTGCCCGGGCGAACGAGATCCTCGATGAGGCTGTTCACCGAGTCCAGGCAGCCGGCCCACATCGTGTCGTTGCCGCGAAACGAGACGCGCTGGGAGAGCCTGCCCTCCTTGCCGACGACACGGCCGACGCGCTCGAGCTCGGCGCCGAGCGCCTGGTTGGCCGCGAGAAGCTCGTTGAGACTGTCGGCGACCTTGCCCGCGGTGCCCGTCCAGTGCAGTGGCATGCGGGCGCCGAAATCCCCGGCTCGTGCATCGGCCAGGACATCGAGGAGAACCTCCGCCTTGAGGGTCTTGATGCTGCCGGACTGCTTGGAGGCCATGGGTCCTTCCCGCGCATCGGTCGCGCGAGCCGACCGTCGGCGACGGACGAGGTACGCGCTGCGTGGTACATCGGCCTCGCGAAGCGCCGACTTGAGTCGCCGGAGGCGGGCCGGGGACCTATGCGGCGAGCGTTCCGAACTCCAGCCACCGGCACACTGCGGACATGGCGTCCTCTGCAGGGGCGGGAGCGGCCGGTCGGAGCGGCGCGGCGAGGGTCAGGGCGGGGTCGGCGTCGCGCAGGGCGCTGCGAAGCGTTCCCGTGCGTGCCGCGTAGCGGCTGCCGTACGTGACGGTGCCGTCCGGGCGGATGAGAAAGCAGACGATCGGATGGTCGCCGGTCTCACGAACGCGGTCGCGCGCGACGGCGCCGTGGGAGGCCTCGGCCTCTGGCCACGTGTGCACGCGGCCGGATTCGTACAGGATCCCCTTGGCGTGCTCGCCGGGGACGCGCCACAGCGCGTGCTGTGCGGGCGCGGTGGGGGAGCAGACGGGCATCCTGAGAACGTCATCGGCAGATGCGCCGTGCTCGTTGAGCGCCGCTCACCCGCCACAGACGACTCGCTCACGCCTCCCGGCGACGGCGCCGCCACACGAGGAACGCGGCCAGCAGCAGCACCGCCGCGACGACGCCCGCGACGCCGGCGACCTTGAACACCCGCTCGACCGTGGGCCCGAGGAAGTACGCGAGCAGGCCGACCGACGTCGCCCACACGATCCCCCCGAGGGCGTTCCAGAACAGAAAGACGCGCCACGGCATCCGGTTGCGAGGTACCCGGTCAGGCTCCGGGCCCCGCCGCGTCAGACGCGGGGATGTCGCTGCGAACGCCGCGCGCGGTAGAGCTGCGCATCCGCGCGCGCCACCAGGTCCTCCGGTGAATCGTCCGCCCGCAACTCGGCCAGCCCCGCGGAGACGGCTCCGCGGACGGGTCCTTCGGCGAGGTCGGCGTTGACGAGAGCAAGACGCGCGGCAGCTTCCGCGAGGTTGAGCCCCGCCGCCACGAAGAGGAACTCGTCTCCTCCGTACCGGATCACGAGGTCGTGTGCCCGAAGATGGGCACGTAGGGCGCCGGCGACCGCGACGAGCGTCTCATCGCCTGCGGCGTGTCCGCGCGAGTCGTTGACGGCCTTCAGGCCGTCGACGTCGATGAATGCGAGCGCGAGCGGCTGTGTCGTCCGTCGCGCTCGCGCGATCTCGCGGTCAAGCTCGACGAGCCCCGCGCCACGGAGATAGACGCCGGTGAGGTCGTCCTGTGACGAGTGCTCCCGGTCTCTCGCCGACGCCCCGCGATCGGCCTGCGCGGTGTCGCGGTCCAGCTCGGCCTCCGATCGTTCTGTCGCGCCCGCGCCCCGGTCGGCCTGGGCGATGTCGCGGTCGAGCTCGGCCTCGCTTCGCTCGCTGGCCCCGGCGCCACGATCGGCCATGGCGGATCGGCGATCGAGCTCGGCATCCGTCCTCTCGCCGGCCCCCGCAGCGCGGTCCTGCGATGCCCTCCGACGGTCGGCAGCGGCTTCGCGCCGGGCGATCGCGGACGGGCCGGCGACGGTCTCCGTCAGCCAGTACTCCAGCGCCTCGGACGCCCGGTCACGCTCGTCAGCGGCGTCATCGCGCGCGGCGGCCGCGAGGTCACGCGCGGCGCCGGCATCATCACGGCCGGCGCCGACGTCATCGCGCGCCGTGCCTGCGCGATCGCGTTCGGCGGCCACCTGGTCGCGCTCGGCACCCGCGTGGTCGCGCGCCGCGCCCGCGGCGTCGCGCCGGGCGGCGGTCCGGTCGCGTTCCTGGCTGGCCTGGTCTCGGCGCCGCCCGGCGTGGTCGCGCGCACCACCGGCGTCATCGCGCTGCCCGCCGGCGTGATCTCGCAGGTCGGCGGCGTCGTCGCGCTCGTCGGCGGCGTGGTCGCGTCGTTCTCCCGCGTGAAATTGCCGATCGCCGGCGTGGTCGCGCTCGGTCCCCGCAGCGGACAGCGCCTCGTGGTTGCCCGCGCCGGAGGCATCGCGCTGCGGATCCTCGATCTCCCCACCCGTGGAGTCCACGGGACGATCGCCGGGCGACAGGCCTGCCACAGGTCTCCTGACGATTCGGACGGCCGAGCTCGAAGCTCCCGCCGGGTGCGATGCACCGCCGGGCAGTCTATAGGCATGGCGCACCTACGCCGCGTGAGGCATCTCCTCGTCGGCCGATCTGCGCTCGGCGGGGCTGACCGAGCCGCGGGTCAGTCGGCCTGCTGCGACCCGACGAGCGCCGGCTCGCCGTCATCCGTCGCGGCCGCATCGGCCTCGCCGGGATGTGCGGCGGCGTACTTGCGGGCGTCCTTGCGCGCCTGCTTGTCCATGCGCTTCTCGCGCATCCTGCGCTCGCGGTCGAGCTTTGCCATCGTCGTCTTCTTCTTGCCGCCTGATGCCATGCGGTGCTCCCTGGTCGGGTGGGATCTGACCGGCCGCGACAGCATCGAGCTGTCCCGTGCAGCGGAGCGCTCGCGGCCACGTTGGGGGAATGACGATCGAGCGCTGCTCTGGGTCCTGCGACAAGTCTAGCCGGGAGCCGGACCGCTTCCCGATCAGGCCCCGCCGAGCCCCTCGTTCACGGCGCCGCCGTGAGGAACGTCGCCGACAGGTCCTCGCCGCCGTGCTCCTGCGCGCCCCTCGCGAGCTGCTCTGCGATCGCGCCCAGCATCGGCAGCTCGACGCCGGCGCGCTCGGCGGCCTCGAGGACGAGCGCGGCGTCCTTGGCGGCGAGCGCGAGCCGGAACGACGGCTCGAAGCTGCGCTCGATCATCATCGCGCCCTTGAGCTGCAGGTAGGGGAGGTCGAGCGGACCACCGGATACCGCGTCGAGCACGGTCCGCGGGTCGACGCCGAGTCCCTCGGCGAGCGCGAGCGTCTCCGCCGCGCCCTCGACGAGCGACACGACCCACGCGTTGAGGACGAGCTTCATCCGCGTGCCGGCACCGGCGTCGCCGAGCCACAGCGTGCGCCTGCCGACGGCGTCGAAGAGCGGCTGCAGGCGGTCGCGCAGACCGTCGGGGCCCGACGCGAGCACGACGAGCTCACCCTGCTCGGCGGGTGCCTTCGTCCCGAGCACCGGCGCGTCGGCGAACGTCAGGCCGTGGTGCTCGGCCAGCGCGATGCAGCGTTCGGTGCCCTCGATGCCGATCGTGCTCATCTGCAGCCAGATCGCGCCGTCGCCGACGGCCTCCACGGCGTCCTGCATGACCTCGAGCACGGTCTCGGCGTCGCTGAGGATCGTCAGGACGATGCTCGCGCCGCGCACCGCATCGGGCGCCGACTCGCAGATCACGACGCCGTCGTCGGCGAGCGGCTGCGCCTTCTCGGTCGTGCGGTTCCAGGCGCGGACGGAGAACCCGGCCGCGGCCAGGTTGTGCGCCATCGGACGGCCCATCGTGCCGCCGGCGCCGAGGACGGCGACGGTCTCGTGCTCGCTCATGCGCGTCCGCCTACCCGTGCGCCCGCACAGGAAACGAGGTAGTGCGCGCGGTCGCCGGGGTACCGGGCAGCAGATGGCGCAGCGGTTTCATCTCGGCGATCTGCAGATTCGCAGCGCGGCGTTCGACAACCACGGCCCGATCCCGTCCAAGCACACGAGCGACGGCGAGAACGTCGCTCCGGCGCTGGAGTGGTCCGGCGCGCCGGAGGGGGACCGCATCGAGGACCACGTGCTCGAGCAGGCGCGCCTCGTCGGCACCTACGAGCACTGACGATGAACGAGATCGTCGAGGGCATCTGGCACTGGACGACGTTCCACGACCCGATCGGCGTGCGCGTCAGCTCGCACTTCGTGGCGAGCGCCGGCATCGTCGTCGACCCGAAGATCCCCGAAGACGGCATCGACGCCCTGCCCGGCAGGCCCGAGCAGGTCGTGCTCACGAGCGGGCTGCACACGCGCCACGCGCAGGAGATCGCGAGCGCGTTCGACATCCCGATCCGCGCGCCGAAGCAGGCGCGCGAGCGGATCGGCGATGCGCTCGACTTCGACGCCTTCGCCGACGGCGACGAGATCGCGCCGGGCGTGAGGGCGATCGAGATCGGCAAGCTCTGCCCCGACGAGTACGCGCTGCACATCGCCGCCGGCCCCGGCGCGATCGCCTTCGCCGACGGGCTGCACCGCTACGGCGAGGCGCTGTCGTTCTTCTCCGACGACCTGCTCGGCGACGACGCCGGCACGGTGAAGGCCGGGCTCAAGCAGGCCTTCGAAGGGCTGCTCCTGCGCGACTTCGACGTCCTGCTCTTCGCGCACGGCGAGCCGCTCGCCGGCGGCGGCAGGAGGGCGCTGCGCGAGTTCGTCACGAGCCCGGTCGGCCATGAGGACTTCGGCGACGTGCTCTGAGGAGGGCGCCGCGTCGCTACTCTGCAGGCCGAGTCTGAGGAGGGAGCCGTGATGCAGAGCCAGCTCATCCCGCGGGCGCGCGCCGGAGGCCTGGCGCTCGTCCTCGCGTGCGCGACGATCGGCGCGCTGGCGCCGCGCGGCGACGCGATCGTGCCGCCGAGCGACTGCGGGTCGCTGACCGTGAAGTCCAAGCGCTACAACGTCAAGGCCGATCAGCTGCGCTGCCGCACCGCGCGGACGTACGCGACGCGCTACCTCTCTGCGCACCGCAAGCCCAAGGGCTTTCGCTGCCGCGACTTCGGCGCGGAGACGAAGCTGAAGTTCCGCTGCTCGCGCGGCATCCAGGTCTTCTTCGCCATCCGCCGGTGAGCGACCGTCGCGCCATGGCGGGGCTTGCCGTGCTCGCGGTTGCGCTTGCGGCGGGCGGGTGCAGCTCGGAGGCGACGGACGGCGCCGGCGATGCGAGCCGCTCGAGCCGGCTCGTCGACTTCGGGAAGGATCCGCCGTTCGTCAACTCGCTCGACATCGACCCGCGAACGCACGAGTTCCTGCTGACGACGAACCGCGGCTTCTTCCGCATCGCGCCGCGCTCGGGCCGGGTGCGCCGGATGCGCGCGACGATGACCGACGGCGGTCGCAGCGCTCCGATCGGGACGTTCCTCGAGATCAGCGTCGCCGGACCCGACCGGTTCCTCGGCTCGGGCCACCCTGACCAGGCGGGCTCGCTGCCGTCGTTTCTCGGCGTCATCCGCTCGGACGACGGCGGCAGGACGTGGCGCGCCGTCTCGCGGCTCGGCGACGCCGACCTGCACAAGATCGTGCTCGCGCACGGTCGCATGTACGCGTTCGACGCCGTCCTCGGCGCGCTGCTGATCTCCGACGACGGCGGCCGGACGTTCGCGGAGAACTTCACGCCGCGCGAGCTCGTCATCGACTTCGAGGTCGACCCCGCGAACGCGCGGCGGGTCTTCGCGTCGACCGCCGGGCAGCTGTTTCGCTCGCTCGATGCCGGCCACTCGTGGCGCCCCGTCGACCTTCAAGAGGGGATCCGCCTGGCCTGGCCCGCGCCGGATGCCTTCTACCGCGCGCTGCGCGACGGCACGGTTCAGCGCTCGTCGGACGGAGGCGACAGCTGGGACGACGCGGCCGGCGTTGACGGCGAGCCGTACAAGTTCCACGCCGTCGGCCCCGACGAGCTGTACCTCGCGCTGAGCGACGGGACGATCATGCACACGACCGACGGCGCGCGGCGCTGGGTTGCGGTGTTCAGGCCATGACGAGCCGCATGACCGCCGCCCTCGCCGCCGTCGTCGCCGCCGCCGCCGCCGTCGCGGCGCTGGGCGTGCCGGCGGCCGGCGCGCACTCGCTCGTGCGCCTGGCTGCCGGCCTCGTCGGGTACGTCTCGGCGGACGCGACGTCCCTCAACACGCTCACCGTGCGCCCGAACGGGTCCCGCATCGAGTTCCTCGATCCCACCGTCGACGGCGGGATGGACCCGGGGGATTGCGCGCCCGGCGGCATCAC